>NZ_JAEUZA010000010.1 GCF_016798245.1 Alkalicoccobacillus gibsonii
GGCACGCCGCCAGCGTTCGTCCTGAGCCAGGATCAAACTCTCCATAAAAGTGGTGAGTTGATTGCTCAACTGCTGGCTTTGTTGATCGACACAAAATGTGTCTAAAATCAAACAAAGTGTTAATTGCGCATCTTCTAACTTGAAAACAAGTTATCATTTGCGACTTTTTATACTTATGAGATATCGTGTATCTCTTCGTACGCTTGGCTTTTGTTCAGTTTTCAAAGAACTTAGTGTCGCGTTGGCGACTTAACTAATATAACATACATCTGATCAGAAAGTAAAGAACTTTTTTTGAAGTTGTTTTACTACTTATCTGACAGCAAGATATAATTTACCACGTACACAAACAAAAGGCAACTACTTTCCTTAAGAAAAGTGAAATCTTTTTATTACACACAAACCCTCATTCATAACAGCTATGAATGAGGGTTTGTTATTTCCTTATAAAATGAATTGCTTCACAACCACTAATAATACAAGACCAGGAACACCAAGCAACCCTGTAATTGTTGCAGTAATAGGATTAATCGGTATATGAATACCTGTCCACCCTCCAGCTGCATTTAATAGAAATAGAAGTAACAAACCTATCACGAGTTTAACAGCGACATTTCCAACGAGTCGAATGGGCCTCATTGGTGCTCCGACAGTCAGCAATAAGATGACCGCTCCCCCTAACAATGCATAAAGAATGATTGGATCCATCTCTTTCCCCCTACTCAGCATGTTCTTGGTTCAATGTATGTCCAAGCCCACAAAAAAAGAACAAACTGTCTTACAGTTTGTCCCTTCTCGCATGACGGATTCTAGCTTCCCTTATTAGAAAAGAATACTTCGCTTCCGTCAGTTTCATCCGTGCAATCACATCTTCAGATGGATCCACACTATGTTCTAAAAGCTGCCTTTGATTATCATAGCGTTCCTTCGTGACTTCTATGTGGTTCAGCAGTCGTTCATTCTCTTCCATTCTTAGCCTTCCTTTTTTACGAAAAAACAATGACCTCGCCTGCCTTACAATTCTCGTCTTCCTTCAATCGCTCTTGATAATGTTACTTCATCTGCATACTCCAAGTCTCCACCAACAGGAAGTCCATGAGCAATTCTCGTTACCTTAATTCCTGTAGGTTTGACTAGTCGCGAAATATACATAGCTGTGGCTTCCCCTTCAATTGTGGGGTTCGTCGCAATGATGACTTCTTGAATCGTGTCATCCTGCAATCGTTTAATAAGCTCAGGTACCTTAATATCCTCCGGACCAATACCCTCCATTGGAGAGATAGCTCCGTGTAACACGTGGTACTGACCAGGGTATTCACGCATCTTCTCCATTGCCATGACATCCCGGGATTCCTGGACAACACAGACCATGGATTGATCACGTGATTTGTCGTTACATATATAACATGGGTCTTGATCCGTAATATTGTGACAGACGGAACAATATGTTAAGTTCCGCTTCGCATTGACAAGTGCCTTAGCAAAATCAAGTACATCGTCTTCCTTCATATCTAATACATAAAATGCAAGACGACTCGCTGTTTTAGGACCAATCCCCGGTAATCTCATAAATCCATCGATTAATTTGGCTATCGGTTCAGGATATTGCAACGGCTACCCTCCTAGAACATTCCTGGAATATTCATTCCCTTAGTGAATTTACCCATATCTTGTTCAACAAGCTCATCCACTAGCTTAAGAGCTTCATTTGTTGCAGCGATCACTAGATCTTGAAGCATATCAATATCATCCGGATCTACAACATCCTCAGAAATCTTAATATCTAAAATACGTTTGTCTCCACTAGCCGTTACTGTAACCATTCCGCCACCAGCTGTTGCTTCGACTGTTTTTTCCTTTAACTCTTCTTGTGCTTTAGCCATTTGCTTTTGCATCTTTTGCATTTGCTTCATCATATTACCCATGTTTTTCATTGTATAAATCCTCCATTCAATTTTGGTCTGCCCATTCAATTAAATCCTCGCCGACGAGTTTGACGGCTTCATCAATAAGGGGGTCTGTTGTTTCCTGATCCCCAGAAGAATGAGATGTCGCATCACTGCTTTTCTGTTCTTGAACGAACTCATCCTTTAACTTGGTCCACTGAGAATGTAGAAGGGTAATGAACGTCATCCCTTCTCCAAGCACTTCTTGCAGCACTTCAAGCAAGGTCTCTCTAAACTTCGTATCCATCATATCACGATGCATCTCATTTTGAAATGCTAATAGGATCCCATCCGGAGCCGCCGCAACCGGTCGACTGTCATTTAGCCAAGCTGATCCAGGTACACTTTTTACTTTCATACGCGCCGTAACATCCGGCCATTGCGAAGTAACCTGCTGGAGCTTTTGCTTTTCTGCTTTAGCAAGTAACTCTTTTACCTGTCCAGTTGCCAGCCTTGTTTGTTGCGGAACCTTCCTTGTACGCTTCTGTTGAGGTTGAGACTTCTCTTCTGGCTTACTTTGAATTCCTTGCTTTTGCAATTGACTCAGCATACTTTCAAGCTTCTTTACTTTGTCCTCTAGCGCAGAGGTGTCAGCAGATGATTCAGCTTGAACAACAGGCGAATGAACGTTCGACTTGTTCATAAGCTGTATAACGGCAAGCTCAATCATCATCTTAGGATGAGTAGACCACTTCATTTCCTGCTGAGTATTATTCATCGTCTCAATGCTATGATAAAGCCATTCAAAGCTTAACTCTTCTGAAAGCTTCTTAAATGGTTCATCAACAACCGCCCGCTCCATTAAGTGGGCAGAATCTGGTGACGTTTTATATAAGAGAACATCTCGGAAATAATAAAGTAGGTCCTCAACAAAACGTTTCGGATCCTTCCCGTCCTTTAATACTTGATCGATGAGTGAAAGGAGTTCTGATGCTTGTCCGTTATGAAGACTCCCCACTACATTCGCTAGTGCCTCTCGTGAAACAGCACCTGTTATTAACCGAACCGCTTCCGCCTGGACCGTATCATCAGAAAATGATATGGATTGATCTAGAAGACTTAACGCGTCACGCATCCCACCATCAGCTGCCTGTACAATAAGCTGCAAAGCCTCGTCTTCTACTTGAACATCATCCGCTTCAACAATTTCCTTCATACGACCTATCATTGCGCTCTGAGAAATTGGTTTAAAATCAAAGCGCTGACAACGAGAGATAATCGTTAGCGGAATTTTATGAGGCTCTGTTGTTGCCAATATAAAAATCGCGTGTTCAGGCGGTTCCTCAAGGGTTTTTAACAAAGCGTTAAAGGCTCCAGTTGAAAGCATATGAACCTCATCAATAATATACACTTTATATCGAACTTCACTTGGTGCGAACTTTACCTTATCACGAATATCTCTTATTTCATCGACTCCATTGTTGGAAGCCGCGTCAATCTCCATCACATCAACAATCGATCCATTTGAAATTCCTACGCACGCTGCGCATTCATTACACGGTTCCGCTACCGGTGCTTTCTCACAATTGATCGCTTTTGCAATAATTTTAGCAGCACTCGTTTTTCCCGTTCCTCTTGGTCCTGAAAACAAATAAGCATGCGAAAACTTATTTTGAACAAGCGCATTTTGCAAGGTTTTTGTTAGATGTGTTTGGCCAACCACATCCTTCAGCAGTTGTGGGCGCCATACTCGATACAATGCCTGGTAACCCATGCTGATATCCCGTCCCTTCTTTTTCTCTTTCTTCTATTATAGACATTTCCAAACGTAATTCATAGTTTATGGAGAATAGATAAGAAAAAAAGCAACTGCGACATGCGCAATTGCTTGAGTTCTATGTATATATACCGTGCACCTTTCTTTGATCATACCATCCCATGCGTTACCTAAGCAGTTGGCTCGGTCCAGGCAACTCTGCGGCACACGAAAGGATTCACTTACTGCTGCTTCCTTCCGGACCTGACAGGATTCATGAGTTTCCGTTGCGCAGAACCCAAACGTCAACACTACTTACTTAGGGCAGGCCAAAAGATGATATAACCTAGGAAAGGGATTCAGTCTCGCTCTAGCGGATTGCGAGTGACAGGGCACCGCTACCTCCCCACCTAGCACGGCAAAGTTGATAATATCGTTAGGCATCAATGAGTGATGCAAAACTCAGTATACGGCAAAATCTCACTTTATGCAAGGTTACCATCTGATTCAGTCTTCCTTCTCTTCTTCTCTGCTCGTAATTTTCGGAAAAACGTTGTAAGCTGCGACGCACATTCCACTTCTAAGCAGCCCGCTATCACTGTACTTCGATGATTAAAGCGAGATTCATCTAGTAGATTCATGAGCGTCCCTGCGCAACCTGCTTTAGGGTCAGAAGCCCCATATACAACCGTTGGAATTCTGGATTGTACGATAGCACCAGCACACATCGGACATGGCTCGAGTGTCACATAAAGCGTACACTCTTCCAGTCGCCAAGCTTCAAGCGTTTTACATGCCTCTTGGATAGCAAGTAACTCAGCGTGCGCCGTAGCACTGCGTAACTCTTCCCGCAAATTATGAGCACGAGCAACCACTTCCCCGTCTTTTACAATAACGGCTCCGATTGGTACTTCCCCTAACACCTCTGCTTTTTCGGCCTCTCTGATTGCTTGCCGCATCCAATATTCATGATTTTGTTCTTCTACTATGAGAGTGGACATCCTACTCGCCTCCGACTTAATCTCTATGTATCGTAGCAGATGACTTAGTCACACTGCAATGAGCGCATTAAAAAACCTGGCAGCTGTATTTTGCTACCAGGTCAGAGACATTACTCTTCAATATATACATCGTGAAGCTTAAAGTCTCCACTTTGGTGACGCCATAGATTCTTAACTGAATCGCTAATAGCATTTACCTCTTGCTTGTGGTGTGTGTAAAGAAGTGGTGCTTCATCAATTAAGATGTCCTGTACCTCTTTATACATAGCCATACGTTTCTCTTCATCCATCTCATGCTGAGCATCTTCTAACAATTGATCAACCTCTTCGTTATCAAAGAATGACTTGTTACCAGCTGCTCCATGGTTCATTGAATGGAATAATGGTGACAATGCATAATCAGCATCCCCAGTTGATGCACTCCATCCTAAAACAAACATATCATGATCTCCAGAATTCGTACGGTCTAAGTAAGAGCCCCATTCCATTGTCTCTGTCTTTACATCAATCCCTAGTTGTTTTAGTTCCTGTTGTACATATGTTACTAAATCCACACGCTCACGCTTATCATTTGTCCAAATCGTTGTTTCAAATCCGTCCGGATAACCCGCTTCAGCTAATAATTCTTTCGCCTTTTCAATATCATAGCCTAAAGGTTCAACTGAATCATCAAAGCCAATAATTTGTGGAGACATTGGACCAATTGCCGGGATTCCGTATCCATTTAATAGATTTTCAATGACTGCTTCGTTATCAATCGCCATGGAAATGGCCTGACGAACACGCTTGTCATCAAATGGCTCTTTCTTTGTGTTAAATCCAATGTATTCAATACCCATGCTATTCGACTCAATAACATCCAAACCGTCTGTTGCCTTCACTCGCTCTACATCTGAAGGGCTAAACGGATCGGAGACATGAGCACTTCCTGTCTCTAGATCTGCTAAACGAGTACCATCCTCTGGCACAGTTTTAAACGTAACCGAATCTAGCTTAGCAGGTTCTCCCCAGTAATCTTCATTGTTTACTAATTTGATCTCTTGTCCTACGTTCCACGATTCAAACTCAAAGTAGCCAGAACCGACTGGATGATTATTAATAACACTTCCTGGTTTTTCTCCAGCTTCCATTGCTTCATAGTCTTCTTCAATTGCCTTTGGACTAATCATTGAACCACCATTATGAGCAAAGCTATAAATTAATGGTGCAAATGGCTCCTCAGTTATAATCTCTACTGTATAATCATCCACAATATTTACATCTGATATATTATCAAATAGGTATCCTCTTGGTGACGCAATATCAGGATCCGTTACACGGTCAATATTCGCTTTAACAGCTTCAGCATTAAATGGTTCTCCGTCGTGGAATGTCACTCCTTCTTCAAGCTCAAAGCGGAGTGTTAGATCGTCCACCTGTTCCCATTTCTTTGCGAGGTTTTCTTCTATATTCATATCTCCATCAAAGTTTACAAGCTTGTCATAAATATTAGATGCTACGTTTCCAGATGGAACATCATTCGCTAAATGAGGATCAAGTGTCACTGCCTCAGCGCCCATATCAATGACTAGATCTCCGCCCTGACCATCTGTGGAAGCCTCATCTGCTGATCCGGAAGCTTGTGGCTCACTCGCACATGCCGCTAACCCCACTGTTAGTAAACCAAGTAGTAAATAAGACTTTTTCATAAATATGCATCCTTTCAAACTCTTGATAGTATTTAAAAGATTCAAACATCTATTATCGAATTAATATAGCTTATATTCAGACAATTTACGACTGTTTTTTCACCTTTTTTCATAAAATAAGTCTTTACTCATAGTTAATCGACATTTTTTTCAAAATAAAAAGTAGGCCCCTCAGTGAGAGGGCCTACTTTCAAGTAGTACGTATTAGTCAACGTAAACGTCTTTCAACCAGAAGTCTCCAGTTGGGTGACGGTAGAAATTATGAACAGTATTAGCAACCGCATTTAACTCAACCTTATGGTGAGTGTATAAAAGTGGCGCTTCTTCAATTAGAATTTCTTGTACTTGGCTATAAAGCTCGTTACGTTTTGTTGTATCTAGTTCGTTTTTCGCTTCATCAAGTAATGCATCTACTTCTTCGTTCTCGTAGAAAGAACGGTTACCTGCGTTACCTTTGTTTTTAGAGTGGAATAATGGCTCAAGTGCATAGTCTGCATCTCCAGTAGCCGAGCTCCATCCAAGAACAAACATATCTGTGTCACCTTTAGCTGTTTGCTCTAGGTAAGCACCCCACTCAACGATGTCAATACTTACATCTAGACCAACTTTTCCAAGCTCAGCTTGAACAAATGTAGCTAAGTCTTGACGCTCAGTTGTATCGTTTGTAGAGATTGTAATTTTGAATCCATCTTCAATTCCAGCTTCTTCAAGCAATTTCTTTGCTTCTTCTGGATTGTATTCAATTGGCTCGATGCTATCATCATAACCAATAACTCCTGGAGCAATTGGACCTTTTGCAGGTGTACCATAACCATTGTATAGGTTGTTTACTACATCTTCGTTATTGATAGCCATAGAGATTGCACGACGAACGCGCACATCATCAAATGGTTCTCTCTCTGTGTTGAAACCAATATATGAAACGTTTAAGCTATCTGATTGAACAATATCCATTACATCAGAGTTTTCTACACGGTTTACATCACTAGGTGCAGTTGGCTCAGAAATATGCGCACTTCCAGTTTCGATGTTAGCTAAACGAGTGTTATCCTCTGAAACGACTTGGAATGTAACAGAGTCAAGCTTCGCTTCCCCATCCCAATAATCTTCATTCTTCACAAGACGAACGCTGTCACCGGACTTCCATTCATCTAGTTTAAAGATACCTGTTCCAACTGGGTTTGTCCCAATAACAGAACCGGATTTTTCACCATTTTCCATAGCCGCATAGTCTTCTTCAATTGATTTCGGACTAATCATGCTACCACCGTTATGTGCAAAGCTGAAAATCAATGAAGCAGAAGGTTCTTCCGTAATAAATTGAATAGTATAGTCGTCTACAACCTTAATTTCTGAAATATCCGCGAATAAGAATGCACGTTGTGATGCAATGTCTTCATCCGTAATACGGTCGATATTTGCTTTTACAGCTTCAGCGTTAAATGGCTCGCCATCTGTAAATGTAATGCCTTCACGTAGCTTGAATTCAAGCGTGTTCTCATCTACTTGCTTCCAGTCTTCAGCAAGACCGTTTTGAATGTCCATGTTCTCATCAAAGAAAACAAGTGTTTCGTAGATGTTTGATTGAACATTACTAGAAGGTACGTCATTTACTCCGTGTGGATCAAGTGAAACAAGTTCAGACTTCGTATCGATGACTAGATCGCCACCAGTACCTTCTTCATTTCCAGCAGCTGCGTCATCACTTGATCCAGAGTTGGCATCAGGCTCACTAGCACATGCTGCTAAACCAAAGCTTAATAAAAGAATAAGCATCCACATTGATAGATGTTTTTTCCCTAACTTCATTGTATTTCCCCCTTAAACATTATATTGATGTATTAATCTTTATACACTATACATGATTTTAAATAGTTGGACAATAATTTTAGTTTACTTTTTATTTTTGCACATGTTTGTATTATCTGATTTATCAAACACCACCAAGGGTTGAGACCCTATTTCAAGAAAGCGTATTCAGTATTTTTTATATTATCAGACAATAACAATATAAGGGATTTATGCCGTTATAAGCTGGTATTTGCCTGCATCAAAAAAGCGGATGTCCACTGGTTGTGAACATCCGCTTCGTTTTCTATCCTTATTTAGTTAAGCGTAACATCCTGAAGCATTAATCTTCTTGTTGGATGCTGCCACAGTCCTTCTACACTATCACTTACACCAAGTAGATAGTCTTCATGGAACAATGGATATACAATTGCTTCATTAGCAATGATGTTTTGCGCTTCTTCATATTGACCTAGACGTGCTTCCTGATCTTCGTTTTGACGAGCAGACATAAGCAGCTCGTTCAGCTCTGCATTATCTGTAAATGTACGGTTACCTGCAGAACCAAATTGTGACTCATGGAATAGTGGGAACAGACCATAGTCCCCATCACCAGTCACTGTAGACCAGCTCAGTACAAACATTTCTTGTTCGCCATTAGCTGTTGACTCTAGGAATGATGCCCATTCTTCCATTTCGATGCTTACGTTTACGCCAATTTCAGTTAGTGCCTGTTGTACGTTCTCAGCAATATTCTGACGCTCACGGTGATCACTTGTGTTAAATGTAATTGAAAGTTCTCCTTCACCATATCCAGCTTCCTCTAAAAGAGCCTTTGCTTCTTCAGGATCGTATTCAATCACATCAATGTCTTCACTATAACCATATACCTTAGGAGCAAGTGGACTTTTTGCTTCTAGTCCATGTCCATCGTAGATTCCTTGAATAATACTATCCTTATTAATAGCCATTGATAACGCCTTACGTACGTTTGGATCATCAAATGGTTCCTTCTGAGAGTTAAATCCGATATACATCATGGCTACACTCTCAGTAGAATCTACATGCATTCCATCTGTTGCTTCAATTTGAGAAACATCACTTGGGCTTAGTGGATCAGCAATGTGAGCTGCTCCTGTATTTAGATCAGCAATACGCGTTCCATCCTCAGGTACCACTCGGAACGTAACTGAGTCAACCTTCGCAGGATCTCCCCAATAGTTTTCGTTTTTCGTTAATTTGATTTCATTACCTGGAGCCCAGCTTTCAAACTCAAAGTAACCTGTTCCAGTCGGCTCATTATTTAATACAGAACCTGGCTCTTCACCATTTTCCATTGCTTCATAGTCTTCAGCAATCTTCTCGGCACTCATCATTCCACCACCCGTATGTGCTAGGTGAGCAGGAAGTGGTGCAAATGGGTACTCAGTGACGATATGAACTGTGTAATCATCAACAACCTTTACTTCTTCGACCATGTCATAAAGAAAAGCACGCTGTGATGCCACTTCCGGATCAAGAATACGATCCAGGTTTGCTTTTACAACTTCAGCATTAAAATCTGAATCATCGTGGAACTTAATACCTTCGCGTAATTTAAATTCCCATGTATTTTCATCTAACTGTTCAAAGCTTTCAGCTAGACCTTCCTTAAGGTTAAGATCTTTGTCGTGGTAAACAAGAGTTTCATAAATATTTGATGCCACGTTACTTGAATATGTATCGTTTGATTTGTGGAGGTCTAGTGAGACAGCATCAGATGCTAGAGAAATGATAAGATCGCCGCCCTCTGATCCTTCATTCTCTGACGTTCCTTCTCCGTCTCCAGTAGATTCTCCTTCATTACCAGTTGGCTCACTTGCACATGCAGCCATAAAAACAGAAAGCGCTAGTAACAAACTAAAGAAAGTTCTCTTTTTTAAATTTTCCAAGTTTTTTTACCCCTCTCACTTTTGTGTTTATTCAGAAAATTTCTTAATCACTATACCTTAAAACTACTTTAATATTCAATACTTTTCTTGACAATGCTTCCAATCAGGACTTTGTACCTAAACTTTCTCTTTAGTACTGACACATCAGCGCTCATGTGTAATTGCGGACGACAGAATCTGGCATTTTAGTCGAAATAATTTGTAAGATTATTTTTCATTAATAGTTTTTTTGTTTTTTTATGGGCTGATCATGGTATAATCTATCAACGTGAGTACAGGCTGGATAAGGCTTTTACACGTTACTTTGATTCTCCTAAAGAAAGGAAGTTAGAAGCTATGCAAGAACAACAACCACCCAATCAGTATGCGCCGGCTCCTGTCGAAAACCCTCGGGTTAAAAGCATGAAGAGCTTTTTCAAGCGTTTAGCTCGTAATAAACCGGCTATGGTTGGAGCTTTCTTAATTGTCTTTTTAATGATCGTAGCATTAATTGGTCCATACTTTACAACGCTTGAACCAAATGCTCAAGACTACTCTGTAAAATTAGAAGGACCATCCGCTGATCATTGGTTAGGTACTGACCACCATGGTCGCGACATCTTTACACGTATCATACACGGAATGAGCTTAACCTTTTATGTAGGGTTCTCATCTGTTGCACTTGGCTCCATTGTTGGAACAATCTTTGGTGTGATATCTGGTTATTATGGTGGTCGACTTGATACGCTGATCATGCGTATTACAGATGTCCTACTTGCATTCCCAGGAATCTTACTAGCACTTGCGATTGTTTCTGTACTAGGACCATCTATGAATAATGTAATCATTGCGGTTGCGTTGTTCTCTGTACCTGTATTCGCTAGAATTGCCCGAGGCTCTGCCTTAACTGTTCGTAAGCTTGAATATGTTGATGCAGTAAAAGCCTTAGGTGCAAGTGATTTCCGAATTATCTTTAAACATATTTTACCGAACATCACATCACCACTCATTGTTCAAGCAACCTTAAGTATTGCAACAGCAATCCTAACAGCTGCTGGACTTTCATTCCTTGGACTTGGTGCCCAGCCTCCTACTCCTGAATGGGGAGCCATGCTTGCAGATGGACGAAACTACATGTACGATGCTGGCCACGTAGCGCTCTTCCCTGGTTTAGCGATTGTTCTTGTTGTTTTAGCATTTAATATATTTGGTGATGGATTACGTGACGCGCTTGATCCAAAGCTTAGAGATTAGAAAGGAGAGCCGATTACATGTTAACCTTCATCATCAGACGTCTCATTCAAACGATTCCTGTTTTACTTGGCGTAACGATCATTACATTTAGTTTAATTCATCTAATCCCTGGTGACCCCGCGCAAATTCTTGCCGGAGAAGCAGCATCAGGAGACCAAGTTGAACAAATGAGAGAACGTTTAGGCTTAAATCAACCATTGCCTACACAATATTTTAATTATTTAAAAGATGTTGTCACTCTAGATTTTGGTACATCGATTCGTAACGGAAGACCGGTTGGCGATGAGATTGGTGCCAGGTTTTGGGTAACCGTAGAGCTTGCATTATATAGTACGATCTTTAGTATTATCTTAGGTATGATTGCCGGAATCATCTCTGCTACAAAGCGTTACAGCTTCGCAGATACCGGGATCATGATTATCGCTTTATTTGGTCTGTCTATGCCTAACTTCTGGATGGGTCTTATGCTCATTCAATACTTCTCTATTAATCTAGGATGGTTCGCCTCCTCTGGTTGGGGAACATGGCAACAAATTGTTCTACCAGTCGTCACACTTGGAACAACCGGTGCTGCAATCATAGCCCGTATGACACGTTCAAGTATGCTTGAAGTCATTGGACAGGATTACATACGTACGGCCCGAGCTAAAGGGGTTAAAGAACGTTATGTTATTTATCAACACGCACTTAAAAATGCAATGATTCCTGTTGTTACAGTAGTAGGACTTCAATTTGGTTCACTACTTGGAGGAACGGTACTCGCTGAGTCGGTTTTCGCTATCAACGGAATGGGTCGTTTAATCATTGACTCAATTCGTGCACGTGACTTCCCGATTGTACAAGGAACTGTTCTTGTTGTTTCTCTATTATTTGTTCTTGTAAACTTACTTGTTGATATAGCATACAAAGTGTTAAACAAACGAGTCGACGTCGACTGATCGTATTAATTACTCTTAATGAAAGGTGTGTGAATTCTCATGGGTAATGAATCTATAATTAAAATCCGTGATCTTCGCACCTCGTTTTTCACTCAAGGTATGGAGGTCCGTGCTGTTGATGGTGTGACCTTTGATGTACCAAAAGGCAAAACCCTTGGTATTGTTGGTGAATCAGGCTCTGGTAAAAGTATCTCAGCTATGTCGATTCTACGATTAATTCAAAACCCAGGGAAAATTGTTGGTGGGGAAATTGAGTTTAAAGGCGAGGATTTAACAAGCAAAAGTGAAAGTGCTATGCGTAAAATTCGTGGAAATGAAATCTCGATGATTTTCCAAGAACCAATGACATCACTTAATCCCGTTTATACAGTAGGACAGCAAATTGGCGAGTCTTTCCGTATTCACGAGAAGCTAGGTAAAAAAGAAGCCATCAAGAAATCAATAGAAATGTTAAAGCTGGTTGGTATCCCATCACCAGAAAAACGTGTTCATCAATACCCGTTTGAATTATCAGGTGGAATGCGTCAGCGTGTAATGATCGCTATGGCTCTTGCCTGTAATCCTGATCTATTAATTGCTGATGAACCGACAACTGCACTTGATGTAACGATTCAAGCACAAATTCTTGAACTCATGAAGGACCTGCAAAATCGTCTTGGTATGTCAATCATCATGATCACACATGATCTTGGTGTAGTAGCAGAAACCTGTGATTATGTAGCCGTTATGTATTGCGGTAAAGTTGTTGAATATGCAAGCGTGGAGGAGCTTTTTGCAAATCCTCGCCATCCATATACTGTTGGATTACTTGAATCCCTTCCGCGTCACGACGTTGATGTAGAAGGTGAAGATCTTTCCGTTATTAAAGGATCTGTTCCAAGTCCGGCAAACATGCCGACTGGTTGCCGTTTTGCACCACGTTGCCCACATGCGAGCGAGATTTGCAACACGTTACCAGACTTAGAAGTAGACGAAAACGGAAATCAAATACGCTGCTGGATCTACTCTGATAAGTGGGACGGCGATCCGGAGGTGAAGGTTCATGGCACAAGAACTACTCAAGGTTAATGATCTTAAGCAGCACTTCCCTATTAAAGGAGGAATGCTTGGTCGAACAGTTAACCATGTTAAAGCAGTAGATGGAGTATCCTTTGCAATTAAAGAAGGAGAAACCGTTAGTATTGTTGGTGAGTCTGGTTGTGGTAAATCGACAACGGGTCGTGCGATCCTCCGTCTAGATGAACCAACAAGTGGAGAAATTGAATTCCAAGGCAAAGACCTTCTTTCCATTAGCAAATCTGAGATGCGTAAGATGCGTAAAGATCTACAGATCATCTTCCAGGATCCATATGCATCCATTAACCCGCGTCAAACAGTTAGACAAATTCTTGAAGAGGCTATGGAAATTCAAAATGCTGTTCCTAAGAAAGACCGTGAGAACCGTATTAAAGAATTGATGGATACAGTAGGTTTAGGACCACACCAAATTGATCGCTATCCGCATGAGTTTAGTGGTGGACAAAGACAGCGTATCGGTATTGCACGCGCGTTATCTGTAGATCCAAAACTAATTGTATGTGATGAAGCCGTATCTGCATTGGATGTATCCATTCAAGCACAGGTTATTAACCTGTTGAAGAAGCTTCAGCGTGAGCTCAAGCTAACGTACCTTTTCATTTCGCATGATCTAGGTGTGGTACGCCACATTTCAGATCGCGTCATCGTTATGTATCTTGGACGAATTGTAGAGATTGGTGATAAGAAGTCTGTGTTTGATCAATCCCAGCATCCTTACACAAAAGCCTTACTTTCTGCGATTCCAGTTCCAGATCCAACAAATAAACCAAACCGCATTATCCTAAAAGGGGATGTACCATCTCCAATCGATCCGCCTGCAGGCTGCCGTTTCCACACTCGTTGCCCGTTTGCAACAGACAAGTGTCGTACAGAAACGCCTGAACTACGCACAACAGATTATCTAAAAGATGGTCATATGGCTGCATGTCACTACATGGAAGAGATCGAACAAGGAAAACGCGAACCAGCTTACACATAAAAAAAGGATGCCCTTGTGGCATCCTTTTTCTTTGCTTATCAGCCTGTCCATAATTCAAGTAAAGCACCAAATGAGATATATCCTGCACCTATCGTGACGATAATGGCAATGATACCAAATACAATCAACCAACTTGGATGGCGATAATCGCCCACAATTGATTTTTTACGCGACGCAATTAAGATTGTTGTTAATACAACAGGTAAAATGAGTGCATTTAGAGCACCAGCAATGACTAACAACGCAACTGGACGTCCGATGAAAACAAAGATGACCGTAGATATTGCAATAAAAACGGCGATAATCGCACTGTTGTATTTCTCAAAAAATGGGTGAAACGACCGTAGAAAGGAGATGCTTGTATACGCACAACCAATAACAGAGCTAATGGCTGCAGCGAATAGAACAATCCCAAACATTTTATATCCAATGTCTCCAAGTGCTACTTGAAACACCGTTGCTGCAGGATTTCCTTCATCTAACGTGTAACCAAGTGTCACTACACCAAGAACAGCTAGAAACAGAAAGACCCGCATTAATCCGGTTGTTAGGATGCCGTAGTTTGCTGCACGGCTAACAAATCCTACGTTCTCCCGACCAACAACCCCAGCATCAATTAATCGGTGCCCTCCGGCAAACGAGATATATCCTCCCACCGTTCCACCTACTAACGTGACGATTGGTAGCAACAGCGCATTAAAGTTATCAGGTAAAACAGCTTTAACTAGAACCTCTTGCAGTGGTGGGCTTGTACTAAACATTACATACCCGACCATGACAATCATAATAATTCCAAGAACCTGCATCACCCAGTCCACAACGCGCATCGCATTTCGGACTAAAAAGATTACAATTGCCAGCACAGCAGTGATAATGGCACCTACCTCAACTGGTAAGCCAAATAGCACATTAATACCTAAACCCGCTCCGGCAACGTTCCCGATATTGAAGGCAAATCCCCCAAAAACCATAAGAATGGCGACAAATATACCGAGACCCGGCAATACCTTGCCAGCTATTTCTTGACCACGCAAGCCAGATACCGAAATCACGCGCCAAATGTTTAGCTGAGCACCAATATCAATGATAATTGAAGCTACTATCGCAAAGGCAAAGCTCGCCATAAATTGTTGAGTAAACAAGGACGTTTGCGTTAAAAAGGCTGGTCCAATAGAGGATGTAGCCATTAAAAAGATCGCACCTCGTAGAAATTTCTTGCGCTCACGTTCACTCATAGGTGTCTGAGGCAGCGAATGGTTTGACATACATATCCCTCTTTTCAAAAAGCTTAATTCTTATTATTATATCTAGTAAAGATCTGACCTACGACTTGAGAAAACCGGGACATCTTTTCTCACCTTTGGAACCTGATTAAGCTCTAAGGAGATCAGAAGGGTTTCCTCTTTATCTTTACCAGCCTGCGCCAGAATATCTCCCCAAGGGTCAATAACCATGGAAGAGCCTGCAAATTCCACTCCATCATACGTTCCTATGACGTTACTTGATACAACGTAGCACTGATTTTCAATCGCTCTTGCCACTTGAAGTGCCTGCCAATGTGTTGTCCTCGCTTCTGGCCATTCTGCAACAATATGCAGAACCTGAGCTCCTTCTAATGCCAGAGACCTGGCTATCTCCGGAAAACGTAGGTCGTAGCAAATCATAACCCCCATTTTAATTCCATCAAGCTCAAACACATGGCCAATCGAGCGACCTTCTGTAAGATAAGCTGGCTCATTTAGCATGGGAACTAAATGAGCCTTATCATATTCATAAACAAGTTCACCCTTTTTATTCACGACCAGGGCTGTATTATAGATACCGCCATCTCTTTGATTAGCGACAGACCCACCTATCACATGAACACTGTGTTGCTTGGCTAAACGCTGTAAAAACGGAAGAGTAGTTTCAAGATGATGCTCTGCAAGCTGTGGTAAATCAGGCAACGTGTAGCCCGTCGTCCACATCTCAGGAAGCACGAGAATGTCTGGCTTTTCCTCTGTCATCATGACTGCATGAACCCATTGCTCAACCTGAGAATAATTAGCCTGCGGGTTACCTGGTACAAGCGCAATTTGACAAATCGCATAGTTCATCTTAAAACCTTCCCCTCTATTAGATTATTGTTTTTCCACCCATATACGGCTGCAAGACTTCTGGAATCGCGATGGTGCCATCTTCTTGCTGGTAATTTTCAAGGATCGCTGCAACCGTACGTCCCACTGCAAGACCAGAACCGTTTAATGTATGAACGTGCTCTGCTTTCCCTTTCGCTTCACGTCTAAAGCGGATGTTTGCACGGCGTGCCTGGAATCCTTCAACATTACTACAAGAAGAGATTTCACGATATTCCCCGTAGCTCGGTAGCCACACTTCAAGATCATACGTCTTCGCAGCAGTGAAACCCATGTCTCCCGTACATAGTGTTAATACACGATATGGAAGATCTAGAAGCTGCAGCACTCTCTCTGCATTCTCCGTCATTTTTTCAAGTTCAGCATAAGAATCTTCCGGCTTACAGAAGTGAAGCATTTCCACCTTATTAAATTGATGCTGACGAATTAATCCACGAGTGTCACGCCCAGCAGATCCTGCTTCAGAACGGAAGCAGGCACTGTATGCAGCGTAACGAAGTGGCAATGTATCCCCTGCAATGATTTCATCACGGTATAAGTTTGTTACCGGTACTTCTGCCGTTGGAATGAGGAAGTAATCTTCTTCACGAATTTTAAATGCATCCTCCTCGAACTTTGGAAGCTGTCCTGTTGCAAACATGCTATCACGATTTACCATATAAGGAGGGAGAATTTCTTCATAGCCGTGTTCATCTGCATGAAGATCCATCATGAAGTTAATGAGTGCACGTTCAAGTCGTGCGCCCATTCCACGATAGTAAACAAAGCGGCTACCAGTTACCTTTGCTGCTCGCTCAAAGTCAACGATTCCAAGTTCTGTTCCCAGGTCCCAGTGTGGTTTGGGATCAAATGAGAACTCGCGAATATCGCCCCATCTTCTTAACTCTTCATTTTCTTCCTCCGTGGCACCAACTGGTACACTTTCGTGAGGGAGGTTTGGCAATGTAGATAGAATGTCATCTAATTGCTCATCTACCTGAAAAAGCTTTTCATCAAGCGCCTTAATGTTGTCAGATACTTGCTTCATTTCTTGAATAAGCGCATCTGCATCGCCCTTCTCACGCTTAATCTTCGCTACCTCTTGTGATACCTGGTTACGACGGCTTTTTAATTCCTCCGTCTCTACGATTAGCGCACGGCGCTCACTATCTAGTTGTTCAAATTGATTTAATCCTTTTTGCTCTCCACCACGTGTAGCTAATCTTTCCTTCACTGTATCTAATTCTTTTCGTAATTGCTTCACATCTAACATGTTAGATCCTCCTTTTATTTAATACATCGACTGAAACAAAAAAACTCTCGACCCCTCCATACATCGTGTATGGAAGGGACGAGAGAACCCGCGTTGCCACCCTTATAGCCCCGCATTATACGGAACCACTCAAGGCCTGTAACGTAGGCAAGACGGAACGGTATACTAAGATTCCACCATTCACTCAAGGGGGGATTCAAGTACGGGTTGTTCCGGTTCTCACCAACCACCGGCTCTCTGATACAATCCATCGTACTTTACTAGTCCCTATCATCACGTTTTCTTATCTCACTCTGTTTTGAGTTGCTTCTTTTACCATTGTAACAAAAAAACGATGCAAACGGAAATCATCTGTTAACTCTGGGTGAAAGGAACAGGTTAAATAATGTCCTTCTCTCGCTGCGACGATCTCTCCATTATATGTAGAGAGGACCTCTACTTGTTCTCCAACCTCTTCAATTAATGGAGCCCGAATAAATACAGCTCTCAGATCTTCGGCCACACCTTTTACATCAAGCGTTGTTTCAAAGCTTTCCCTCTGACGACCAAATGCATTCCTCTGAACCTTCATATTCATCAGTTCAAGATGCGCGGAGTCTTCACCAGTGATCTCACTTGCCATTAAAATAAGACCAGCACATGTACCAAAAATCGGCTTCCCGCTTTGACCAAATGCTTTTAATGGTTCAAAGAAATCAAATTGATTGATCAGACGACGCATCGTTGTACTCTCTCCACCAGGAAAGACGAGACCGTCCACTTCCTCTAACTGTGCTGCTTTTTTAATGATTACAACTTCTGTATCCTCCGCCTGAAGGCTGCGCACATGCTCCCGCACAGCTCCCTGCAAAGCAAGTACACCAATCTTAACCATCTTACCAGCCGCGCTCTTGCATACGATCGCCAGGAGCAAGTGTTGAGATCTCCAAACCTTTCATAGCAGACCCAAGTCCTTTAGATACCTTAGCAATTAATTCATAATCTGTGTAATGAGTTGTTGCCTCTACAATCGCGCGAGCAAACTTTTCAGGATTATCTGATTTAAAGACACCAGATCCCACAAAGACACCGTCCGCTCCAAGCTGCATCATAAGAGCAGCATCAGCTGGAGTCGCTACTCCACCTGCTGCAAAGTTAACAACAGGAAGCTTTCCAGTTTCTTTGATTTCTAACAGAAGCTCATAAGAAGCACCTAGGTTTTTCGCTTCAGTCATTAATTCATCAGTAGACATATTAGCCACCGTTTTAATTTGTGCCTGCATCATACGCATATGACGGACAGCCTCAACAATGTTCCCTGTACCAGGCTCACCCTTCGTACGAATCATTGATGCGCCTTCACCAATGCGGCGAGCAGCTTCACCTAAATCACGCGCTCCACATACAAATGGAACGGTGTAATCACGTTTATAGAGATGGAAGACTTCATCAGCAGGTGTTAATACTTCACTTTCATCAATGTAGTCAACTCCCATTGATTCAAGAACACGAGCTTCTACAATATGACCAATACGTGCTTTCGCCATGACTGGTATGGAAACAGCATTCATAACATCCTCTACAATTTGTAGATCAGCCATTCTTGCTACCCCACCGGCTGCGCGAATATCAGAAGGAACACGTTCAAGCGCCATAACAGCAACCGCTCCTGCAGCTTCCGCAATTTTTGCTTGTTCGGCGTTCACCACGTCCATGATCACTCCGCCTTTTTGCATTTCAGCCATACCACGCTTCACTAGATCTGTACCTGTTTGACTCATCTTAACATCCCCCACAAATTAAATTTTCTTTCAATCTTGTGTTGTCTATCTATATTGAATCTTAGATTCCAGTATTAAAACCACCCTGTCACTGTGTCAGAAACAGACGTCCAAATTCCAGAGAAAAAGCTACCAATGCCTCTCATGCTCATTGTAAACCAGCTAGCTTTCTCTACAGCCTGATCAGCAACAAGAGGTGTTGAAGAAGATTGGTTATCGTATAGATATTCCACATCCTCTTCACCCTCATAAGTCAATTGAACCTGACCTACTTCTTGCCCTTCTTCAAGAGGAGCAACAAACTCTCCATCTTCATTTAGGAGCTCTGAAGCTAATGAAACCTCTGGAACATATAGATCTTCCTCATCATTTTTAATGACTGAACGAAGCGCGCTAGATGTTGAGATCGATACTTCATTCTCTTTACCACCTGTTACCGGAATCACATCTTCCCCATCAGGCTTGTACCCTTCTGGTAATAGCTCCGCCTCATGGAAGTTATCAAAGCCATAATCAAGCAGCTTCTCTGTTTCATTAAAACGATCATCTCGTGTATTGGCTCCCATTACAACTGTAATTAGACGCATATCATCACGTAGAGCAGTTCCAGTAAACGAGTTACCTGCCGCAGAAGTGAATCCCGTTTTAAGACCATCTGCCCCTTCGTACTCGTGCTGTGGATTCACACCAGGGATCATCCAGTTCCAGTTTTGCATTTGAATGGTTTCATCTTCTCCAGCCTGAAATTCAAGCTCTGGAATACTCGCCGTATCAAGAACTTCTGGATAGTCATTAATTAGGTGGAAAGCAAGCTGAGCAACAGATTTTGCAGATAATTCATTTTCTGCATTAGCATCTGTTCCTTCAGGATGGCTACCAGCTAAATCACTGTTATTTAAGCCACTTGAATTAACAAAGTTATAACTCTCAAGTCCAAGCTCACCTGCTTTATCATTCATCATTTGAACAAAATCAGCTTCACTTCCGGCAACGTGTTCTGCCAAAGCAATGGTCGAGGCATTAGCTGAATAGATAGCCATGGACTGATAAAGATTTTTTACTGTGTAAGAATAATCTTGTCTTAATGGAACATTAGATAATTCAGTTTGTAAAGATAATGTACGTACTGGGTCACTTATACTTACTTCATCATCCCAGCTAATTTTTCCTTGGTCAATCGCTTCAAGAATTAAGTACTCACTCATCATTTTAGTCATACTTGCAATAGGTAGTTGATCATCTATGTTATCTGCGAATAAAATTTTTCCTGAGTCGGCATCTACTAAAATTGATGCTGATGCATTAATATCAACAGCTGCATCTGCTTGCTGAGGATTTAATCCAATTGTTAATGCCAGCGATGCTGCCATCATTCCAAGTATTACTTTACGTTTTGCTGGCTTACTCAAAACCTTCCACCTCCGCTATTTTTAACACAGAGGTAATTTTATCATATGCCTGTATAAAAAAATAGATAGAGTTAGACTCTATCTATTTGAAATACATTACAATTTAGCGTCAATTAAGTTAGACTGAATAGTTTGGTGCTTCTTTCGTAATATGAACGTCATGCGGATGACTCTCTCTTAAACCTGCACCACTGATCTTAATAAATTCTCCTGTTTCACGAAGATCTGAGATCGTTGGCGTACCAGTGTAACCCATACCTGCACGAATTCCACCTACTAATTGATGAATCGTATCGCTAAGAGGTCCTTTGTACGGTGTTCTTCCCTCAATACCTTCTGGAACAAGCTTTTGATTATTTTCCTGGAAATAACGATCCTTACTTCCTTTTTCCATTGCACCAAGTGACCCCATGCCACGATACACTTTAAACTGACGACCTTGGTAAATCTCACGCTCACCAGGACTCTCAGACGTACCAGCAAGTAAGCTTCCTAGCATTACAGCATGTCCACCTGCAGCAAGAGCTTTTACAATATCACCAGAGTACTTAATTCCACCATCAGCGATGATTGGCACACCGTGCTTACGTGCTTCGGTTGCACAGTCATAAATAGCTGTAACCTGAGGAACACCAATTCCAGCTACAACACGAGTGGTACAAATTGAACCAGGACCAATTCCTACTTTTACTACATCTACCCCAGCTGCAATCAGGTCACGTGTACCCTCTGCTGTCGCGACGTTCCCTGCAATAATCGTTAGGTTAGGGTATTGATTTCGAATTTGTGAAATACGGTCTAGAACCCCTTTAGAATGACCGTGAGCCGTATCAATTACGATTGCATCTACTCCAGCTTCGACAACGGCTGCAATACGGATTTCAGCATCCGCTGACACACCGATAGCTGCTCCAACAACTAAACGTCCTTGAGCATCTTTAGCTGAGTTCGGGAACTCAATCACTTTTTCAATATCTTTAATTGTAATAAGACCTTTAAGAATTCCCTCATCATCTACAAGTGGAAGCTTCTCAATCTTGTACTGCTGAAGAATTTTCTCTGCTTCTTGAAGAGTTGTACCTACAGGAGCTGTAACTAGATCTTCTTTAGTCATAACATCATCAATTTGAATCGAATAGTCTTCAATAAAACGTAAATCACGGTTTGTCAGAATCCCAACTAATTTACGATTCTCATCTACAATTGGTACACCAGAAATACGGTATTTACCCATTAAATGCTCAGCATCAAAAACTTGACGATCTGGCGTTAAGTAGAATGGATTCGTAATGACTCCACTCTCAGAACGTTTAACCTTATCAATCTGTTCTGCTTGCTCTTCAATGGACATGTTTTTATGGATAATCCCAAGACCACCCTCACGAGCAATTGCGATTGCCATCTGGTATTCTGTTACTGTGTCCATTCCCGCACTAATAATTGGAATATTAAGCTTCAGATTTTCTGAAAGCTGTGTCTGCACTGACACATCACGCGGCAAGACCTCTGATTTAGCAGGGATCAATAGTACATCATCGAACGTTAAACCTTCTTTTTGAAATTTGTTTTCCCACATGATGTGAATCATCCTCCCACAATAAAATAGTAAAGTACCTCAGAATATTATTAGTAGCGTATCAATTGGGTAAACTACTGTCAAGAAAAGGCGTTAAGTACTACTTTTCTGAATATACTAACGATAATACTGAGAGAGTGATCCCTTTGAGTGACCCATTCATTCCTTTTGAATCAATTAGCTACACGAAGCGGTTTCTAGCGGATTGTTATGAGCGTCAATCCTTTGCCAATGCTAAAACCGTTAGCTATCATACCAGCTATTCATTTATTTACCACCTTCAACAAGGTAGACTTTATCTGCAGCAAGCTGCACAGGCTCCTATTGAGATTAAGCCTATGCTTCTTTTCTATGGTATTGTCCAGATGTTAAAAGCCTGTGTCTTAACCGTTGATCCATTTTATCCGGAAAACTCTACCGTCCTTGCCCACGGAGTCACAGCTAGGAAAAGAAAGAAACAAGGATACCGGTTTTTAGACGACGAAATTAAAGTACAGAAAAACGGGCTTTTTCTTCACTTTCTCGACAAAATGTTTCATGTGAAACAAATGCCTGATGAAAAATATAAAATGAACTTCTTACTTAAACAAGTAGCAGATATGCATCCCCTGTACAGCACCATGCATAACCAAGACATTAGCATTGCAGTCACTCAAAGAACACAGTCCTATACAATTTCTGATTCCATTTTAGATGACTTACATATGACGGCTAATCGATTTAGCTTATTTCTTGAACAGTCTCCAAATAGTAAAAGCTGGTTTCATCGACAAAAAGGAGTCACTACATTAAAACAACAAATTACTATACCCCTGCATGCTGCACCTACTCGTTACCAAAGTGCTCCTTGGTTATCTACATGTGATGGAGACATTTTTATGTTGAGAAAAAGAGAAGACCACTGCTCCCTCCCTGAATTATCGATTCATTATCTCCTCCTTTATAACCTCAGTATGATCTGTCGATATGAAGCCGAGTGGTGGGGAGAGCTGCACCATACCTTTGAAGGAGATGATCTACCTTTTATTAAACAGTTCCTCACATCAACTACAAAGAAACTACCTCTTCTATTTGAACACTATCTTTTTTCGATTAATGAGAGATGAGATAAGTTTGGACTTTTATTTGCTATAGCGACGTACTTGGGCTTAGTGGGTTGGAGAATTCAGGGGTGTTATCTTTTTATGGAGGGTGCTTAGGCTTTAGTTGTTTTTTATTTAGTAACTCGATAGGGGGATGGATTTACTTTATTTAGATTCTCAATATCCTTAGGCCTCTGTTTTTCTTGATAAGGAGGTTTTCCATCTTAATGAGGTGTTTCTTCTCCTTTCTAAAAGGTGTGCTTCTTGGTACAAGAAGTTTCCTTCTTAATAGTGTTCGTTTGCCTCTTGGTATTGGAGGTGGGTTCTTAATTGAACACGCTGGGGGCTTGGTGCTTTCTTCGTTTTGCTTGGTAAAAGGTCCAGAGTTACCTACTCTTTATAAAACAAAAAAACCTTCCATCCAAAGATGAAAGGTTTTTAATTAGTGCCCGGCAACGTTCTACTCTCGCAGGGGGAAGCCCCCAACTACCATTGACGCAGAAGAGCTTAACGGCCGTGTT
>NZ_JAEUZA010000011.1 GCF_016798245.1 Alkalicoccobacillus gibsonii
AGTACGCCGTCGTAGACCCGAAACCGAGTGATCTACCCATGTCCAGGGTGAAGTTCAGGTAACACTGAATGGAGGCCCGAACCCACGCATGTTGAAAAATGCGGGGATGAGGTGTGGGTAGGGGTGAAATGCCAATCGAACTCGGAAATAGCTGGTTCTCCCCGAAATAGCTTTAGGGCTAGCCTCGAGGGAAGAGTCTTGGAGGTAGAGCACTGATTGGACGAGGGGTCCCCACAGGATTACCGAATTCAGTCAAACTCCGAATGCCAAGTACT
Organism: Alkalicoccobacillus gibsonii; assembly: GCF_016798245.1. Classification (GTDB taxonomy): domain Bacteria; phylum Bacillota; class Bacilli; order Bacillales; family Bacillaceae_D; genus Alkalicoccobacillus; species Alkalicoccobacillus gibsonii. Next base: position 276 of record NZ_JAEUZA010000011.1, read on the forward strand.
TATCCTCGGGAGTCAGACTGCGAGTGCTAAGATCCGTAGTCAAGAGGGAAACAGCCCAGACCATCAGCTAAGGTCCCAAAGTATACGTTAAGTGGCAAAGGATGTGGAGTTGCCCAGACAACCAGGATGTTGGCTTAGAAGCAGCCACCATTTAAAGAGTGCGTAATAGCTCACTGGTCGAGTGACTCTGCGCCGAAAATGTAACGGGGCTAAACGTATCACCGAAGCTATGGATGAACACCTTAGGTGTTCGTGGTAGGGGAGCGTTCCAAGGACAGCGAAGCTAGATCGTGAGGACTAGTGGAGTGCTTGGAAGTGAGAATGCCGGTATGAGTAGCGAAAAGAGGGGTGAGAATCCCCTCCGTCGAAAGCCCAAGGTTTCCTGAGGAAGGCTCGTCCGCTCAGGGTCAGTCGGGACCTAAGCCGAGGCTGAAAAGCGTAGGCGATGGACAACAGGTTGATATTCCTGTACCACCTCTCCACCGTTTGAGTAATGGGGGGACGCAGAAAGGTAGGGTGAGCGCGCTGATGGATATGCGCGTCTAAGCTGTTAGGCTGGAAAGTAGGCAAATCCGCTTTCCGTTCGGCTGAGCAGTGATAGCGAGGGAAATGTAGTACCGAAGTCCCTGATCCTCCGCTGCCTAGAAAAGCCTCTAGCGAGGTGGAAGGTGCCCGTACCGCAAACCGACACAGGTAGGCGAGAAGAGAATTCTAAGACGCGCGGGAGAACTCTCGTTAAGGAACTCGGCAAAATGACCCCGTAACTTCGGGAGAAGGGGTGCTCTATTAGGGTGCAAGCCCGAGAGAGCCGCAGTGAAAAGATCCAAGCGACTGTTTAGCAAAAACACAGGTCTCTGCGAAGCCGCAAGGCGAAGTATAGGGGCTGACACCTGCCCGGTGCTGGAAGGTTAAGAGGAGGGGTTATCCTTTTAGGAGAAGCTCTGAATTGAAGCCCCAGTAAACGGCGGCCGTAACTATAACGGTCCTAAGGTAGCGAAATTCCTTGTCGGGTAAGTTCCGACCCGCACGAATGGTGTAACGATTTGGATACTGTCTCAACGAGAGACCCGGTGAAATTATAGTACCTGTGAAGATGCAGGTTACCCGCGACAGGACGGAAAGACCCCATGGAGCTTTACTGTAGCCTGATAGTGGATGTTGGTATCGTTTGTACAGGATAGGTAGGAGCCTTTGAAACCGGAGCGCCAGCTTCGGTGGAGGCATTGGTGGGATACTACCCTGACGGTGCTGACATTCTAACCTCGACCCGTGATCCGGGTCAGGGACATTGTCAGGTGGGCAGTTTGACTGGGGCGGTCGCCTCCTAAACAGTAACGGAGGCGCCCAAAGGTTCCCTCAGAATGGTTGGAAATCATTCGAAGAGTGCAAAGGCATAAGGGAGCTTGACTGCGAGACCTACAAGTCGAGCAGGGACGAAAGTCGGGCTTAGTGATCCGGCGGTGCCGAATGGAAGGGCCGTCGCTCAACGGATAAAAGCTACCCTGGGGATAACAGGCTTATCTCCCCCAAGAGTCCATATCGACGGGGAGGTTTGGCACCTCGATGTCGGCTCGTCGCATCCTGGGGCTGAAGTAGGTCCCAAGGGTTGGGCTGTTCGCCCATTAAAGCGGCACGCGAGCTGGGTTCAGAACGTCGTGAGACAGTTCGGTCCCTATCCGTCGCGGGCGCAGGAAATTTGAGAGGAGCTGTCCTTAGTACGAGAGGACCGGGATGGACACACCGCTGGTGTACCAGTTGTTCCGCCAGGAGCATCGCTGGGTAGCTACGTGTGGACGGGATAAGTGCTGAAAGCATCTAAGCATGAAGCCCCCCTCAAGATGAGATTTCCCATAGCGTAAGCTAGTAAGACCCCTTAGAGATGATGAGGTTGATAGGTCTGGAGTGGAAGTGTGGCGACACATGGAGCGGACAGATACTAATCGGTCGAGGACTTATCCAAT
>NZ_JAEUZA010000013.1 GCF_016798245.1 Alkalicoccobacillus gibsonii
ATTCGCCCTATTCAGACTCGCTTTCGCTACGGCTCCGCCTCATCAGCTTAACCTTGCACGACATCGTAACTCGCCGGTTCATTCTACAAAAGGCACGCCATCACCCGTTAATGGGCTCTGACTAGTTGTAGGCACACGGTTTCAGGATCTCTTTCACTCCCCTTCCGGGGTGCTTTTCACCTTTCCCTCACGGTACTGGTTCACTATCGGTCACTAGGGAGTATTTAGCCTTGGGAGATGGTCCTCCCGGATTCCGACGGGGTTTCACGTGTCCCGCCGTACTCAGGATACACTCCGGAGGAAACGAAGTTTCGGCTACGGGGTTGTTACCCTCTTTGACGCATCTTTCCAGATGCTTCACCTACTCCGTTTCTTTGTAACTCCAATGGAATGTCCTACAACCCCTGAAGGCAAGCCTTCAGGTTTGGGCTGTTTCCGTTTCGCTCGCCGCTACTCAGGAAATCGATTTTTCTTTCTCTTCCTCCGGGTACTTAGATGTTTCAGTTCCCCGGGTCTGCCTCCTCGTATCCTATGTATTCAGATACGGGTACCATTCGATTAAAAATGGTGGGTTCCCCCATTCGGATATCCTCGGATCAAAGCTCACTTACAGCTCCCCGAGGCGTTTCGCCGTTCGTCGCGTCCTTCTTCGGCTCCTAGTGCCAAGGCATTCACCGTGCGCCCTTCATAACTTAACCAA
>NZ_JAEUZA010000014.1 GCF_016798245.1 Alkalicoccobacillus gibsonii
TTCGCCGTTCGTCGCGTCCTTCTTCGGCTCCTAGTGCCAAGGCATTCACCGTGCGCCCTTCATAACTTAACCAAATTTGACTTCAAATGAACTTCGTATCTCATCGTCCATATCGTTATTCTCAATCGGTTACGTACGCATGTACGTGCCCTCTTTCGAAAACTCATGTTCTCGATCTACTTGTTCCTTTTCGTCAAATATACTGGTGTATATAGACTCGCTCTCATCGATTGATGATTGCGTTGTGTGTGTTTTGCATTGCACGATTTAGTTTTCAAAGAACCAACTCCAAGACACAAAAAAAGACGTTCAATGACTCTTATTTTGTTCTAAAGAGATAATGGTGGAGCCTAGCGGGATCGAACCGCTGACCTCCTGCGTGCAAGGCAGGCGCTCTCCCAGCTGAGCTAAGGC
>NZ_JAEUZA010000015.1 GCF_016798245.1 Alkalicoccobacillus gibsonii
AAGAGCTTAACGGCCGTGTTCGGCATGGGAACGGGTGTGACCTCTTCGCTATTGCCACCGGACTATTTGACTTCCAATCATCTGCGCGCTTCTTCGTCCACTGCGTCATGTCACTCAGTCACGTATGTAAATACGCTCCTTCGTTCCATTCCTTGTGTCCTCGAATCACTTGATGCTTGTTGTCAATCTGAAAGGAAATGATTCCTTCAAAACTAAATCGTGCTCCACACAGGAGAGGAGGCAGCTGATGCTACGTCTTCTCCTGCGTTCATGCGACTCACACTGTCATACACCACATTGGATAAGTCCTCGACCGATTAGTATCTGTCCGCTCCATGTGTCGCCACACTTCCA
>NZ_JAEUZA010000016.1 GCF_016798245.1 Alkalicoccobacillus gibsonii
AGCCAGGATCAAACTCTCCATAAAAGTGGTGAGTTGATTGCTCAACTGCTGGCGTTGATGTCTCCATCAACTTTCCAGTTGCGTAGCTTACGCTACGACTTTTTTATACTTATGAGATATCATGTATCTCTTCGTACGCTTGGCTTTTGTTCAGTTTTCAAAGAACTTGTTTGCCGCTCATTTGGCGACTTAATTATCTTAACAAACCCTCTAATGTTTGTCAACAATCTTTACAAAAACTTTTTTCAAAAGTTTTGGTGGAGCCTAGCGGGATCGAACCGCTGACCTCCTGCGTGCAAGGCAGGCGCTCTCCCAGCTGAGCTAAGGCCCCA
>NZ_JAEUZA010000017.1 GCF_016798245.1 Alkalicoccobacillus gibsonii
TTGACGCAGAAGAGCTTAACGGCCGTGTTCGGCATGGGAACGGGTGTGACCTCTTCGCTATTGCCACCGGACTATTTAGACTTCCAATCATCTGCGCGCTTCTTCGTCCACTACGTCATGTCACTCAGTCACGTATAGACATACGCTCCTTCGTTCCACTCCTTGTGTCCTCGAATCACTTGATGCTTGTTGTCTAGTTGAAAGAAAATGATTCCTTCAAAACTAAATCGTGCTCCACACTGTCATACACCACATTGGATAAGTCCTCGACCGATTAGTATCTGTCCGCTCCATGTGTCGCCACACTTCCAC
>NZ_JAEUZA010000018.1 GCF_016798245.1 Alkalicoccobacillus gibsonii
AAGAGCTTAACGGCCGTGTTCGGCATGGGAACGGGTGTGACCTCTTCGCTATTGCCACCGGACTATTAGACTGCCAATCATCTGCGCGCTTCTTCGTCCACCGCGTCTTGTCACTCAGTCACGTATGTAAATACGCTCCTTCATTCCAATCCTTGTGTCCTCGAATCACTTGATGCTTGTTGTCTACTTGAAAGAAATGATTCCTTCAAAACTAAATCGTGCCACACATTGTCATACACCAAATTGGATAAGTCCTCGACCGATTAGTATCTGTCCGCTCCATGTGTCGCCACACTTCCACTCCAGACCTA
>NZ_JAEUZA010000019.1 GCF_016798245.1 Alkalicoccobacillus gibsonii
TCTAGTCGATCACACAGTTTATCTGATGTGAATACGCTTTGGCTTTTGTTCGGTTTTGAATGAACTTATTCATTCAAACGAAGACCGACATCCTGTCGGCATGGTTCTTTGAAAACTAAATCGTGCAATGCAAAACACACACAACGCAATCATCGTTAGATGAAAGCGAGTCTATATACACCATACTTGATGAATGACATCTTACGATGATCTGAAATCAACTTGGTTAAGTTATGAAGGGCGCACGGTGAATGCCTTGGCACTAGGAGCCGAAGAAGGACGCGACGAACGGCGAAACG
>NZ_JAEUZA010000001.1:0-46125 GCF_016798245.1 Alkalicoccobacillus gibsonii
TTCCACAGTAGCTCAGTGGTAGAGCAATCGGCTGTTAACCGATCGGTCGTAGGTTCGAGTCCTACCTGTGGAGCCATTATTCTGGAGAGCTGTCCGAGTTTGGCCGAAGGAGCACGATTGGAAATCGTGTAGGCGGTGTAGAACCGTCTCGAGGGTTCGAATCCCTCGCTCTCCGCCAGCTAATCTCTTACTTATATAAATGGCCCGTTGGTCAAGCGGTTAAGACACCGCCCTTTCACGGCGGTATCACGGGTTCGAGTCCCGTACGGGTCACCATTGATTTCATACATAATTATTACCCAGGAGGATTAGCTCAGCTGGGAGAGCATCTGCCTTACAAGCAGAGGGTCGGCGGTTCGAGCCCGTCATCCTCCACCATTTAAGAAATTTGATAACGTCGCGGGATGGAGCAGTCTGGTAGCTCGTCGGGCTCATAACCCGAAGGTCGGAGGTTCAAATCCTCCTCCCGCAATTACCATTGGTCTGGTAGTTCAGTTGGTTAGAATGCCTGCCTGTCACGCAGGAGGTCGCGGGTTCGAGTCCCGTCCAGACCGCCATTATATTTTTAAAGCAATATGGCTCAGTAGCTCAGTTGGTAGAGCAACGGACTGAAAATCCGTGTGTCGGCAGTTCGATTCTGTCCTGAGCCACCATTTGCCGGCCTAGCTCAATTGGTAGAGCAACTGACTTGTAATCAGTAGGTTGGGGGTTCAAGTCCTCTGGCCGGCACCACTTATTCTTTGAAAAGTGGCTGTTGACTAACAGAATGGAATTGTGTATCATTGTTATTGCTTTGGAGGGGTAGCGAAGTGGCTAAACGCGGCGGACTGTAAATCCGCTCCCTACGGGTTCGGCAGTTCGAATCTGCCCCCCTCCACCATTTAGGGGCATAGTTTAAAGGTAGAACAGAGGTCTCCAAAACCTCCGGTGTGGGTTCAATTCCTACTGCCCCTGCCAATTTAAAACTTAAACGATTTGCAAAATATGGCGGTTGTGGCGAAGTGGTTAACGCACCGGATTGTGATTCCGGCATTCGTGGGTTCAATTCCCATCAGCCGCCCTTTTTGGGCTATAGCCAAGCGGTAAGGCAACGGATTTTGATTCCGTCATTCCCTGGTTCGATCCCAGGTAGCCCAGCCATTATTTGCGGAAGTAGTTCAGTGGTAGAACACCACCTTGCCAAGGTGGGGGTCGCGAGTTCGAATCTCGTCTTCCGCTTTTCTACGGCGGTATAGCCAAGTGGTAAGGCACGGGTCTGCAAAACCCTTATCCCCGGTTCAAATCCGGGTACCGCCTTTTTTTTGTTTTTTATCTGCCTGCCGGGGTGGTGGAATTGGCAGACACACAGGACTTAAAATCCTGCGGTAAGTGATTACCGTGCCGGTTCAAGTCCGGCCCTCGGCATCAACTTAATTTTAAATGTCTCATGCGCCCGTAGCTCAATTGGATAGAGTACTTGACTACGAATCAAGAGGTTAGAGGTTCGAGTCCTCTCGGGCGTGCCATTTGCCGGTGTGGCGGAATTGGCAGACGCGCACGACTCAAAATCGTGTTCCTTCTGGAGTGCCGGTTCGACCCCGGCCACCGGTATTTATTTTTTAAAACGTCAATTACAGAAGAATTAAATATTATCAGCGTTTAACGTCTTTCTACAGTTTTGTAGGAGGGCGTTTTTTATTGTTTTAATGACTTATATTCACATGACATTTTAACTTCAAATCGTGTTCACTTTAAATTTTTTATATAAACAGAAATAAATCGCTAAAAAGCCTTTTGAAAACAATAAGCTATTTAAAGATCGCAAAACTATAATAGCTACCTTTACTAAAGATCAGTTAATGAAGCTGTTCAAACAATCAGATTTAAGAACTTTTACAGGGAATAGGGATTACACAATCATTGTGTTGATGCTTGAGACTGCGAAGTGATCTAATGGTTACAAAATATAAAAGATATTTTTTAATGTTTCTGTGGTAAGATTTTGTAATAGTGACTGTTAGATTCTGTTATTATTAAACTGGAAGAATAGTTAAAAAGAGCGTGAGTGAAAATGAATTTAGCTAATATCGTTTCTTTATTGTTAATAATCTATATTAAAGAAATACATAAAGCTTTATGATAGGAGAATAAATATGAATCTTTCTCAAACTACTAACCAGCAGGAGCCTTTAGAACTTAGATCTGACTTCTTTTATGTATATGAGTATTACATTACAGATTCAGGAGATGTGTTTTATGTTGGAAAAGGTGCTACTAAACGTGCTTGGAAAGATACTCGAAATGCTGCCTGTGAACAAATAAAAAAAGATTATAAATGGGATGTCCGAATAGTCCAAGAAAATTTAACTGAAGAAGCTGCTTTAGCGATGGAAAAAGGCCTTATATTAAAATATAGAGAAGAAGGTGATCTGCTAACAAATATACTTCCAGGTGGAATAAAAGCAACTGATACCGAAATTGTAGCAAATTTAAAGTATTTACTCTTCCTTTTAGAAAAAAAAGTTATTAACGTTAGTTTAAGCGAACTCGCCAATTTCTTCTTAATGAGTAGTTCTACTGTTTGGCACATTGCAAATGAGGGACATTATAGAGAAGTCGAACCAACAATACCAGAAAGTATAAACGAGATTATCAAACAATTTCATTCTAATGCTTATAATGAAGATCGCACACGTGCAGGTAATGCAAAGTATGTATTATCACTTCTTGAAAAAGGTGTAATTAGATGTAGTCAAGCTAAGATTGCAGAACATTATGGTATGACTCCATCAAATATTAGTAGTATAAAAAAGGGGCAGACATATAATGATGTTCCACCTCTCATACCTGACGATATAGGTATTATTTTAGAAAAATTTAACCCATTTTATTTATCGGAAGAAGAAAAACTAAAAGGTAGAATAGCTTTTATAGTTAGATTAAGAAATGAAGGTATTATCTCAATAACTAACACAGATATAGCAACACTCCTTAGCACTACTTCCTATTTAGTTGCAGAATTCACTCGTACCAACGAAGATCGAAAATATATTTATAAAGAAGTACGGCCAACTAATGAGATAATGCAAAAGCTGATACCGTACTTTGTGTTAAAATCTTAAAAAGTTGCAATATCCTTTCTAAAGGTCCGTTTTGACCTTTCCATCGGTATTAGATTGCTAAGTGTAGTTGTTTTTTAATTTTTTTGCTTGTAATTCTTGATATGTTAAGATTTATGAGCTTTTTCTATTTATAGTATGAATTAATTGTTTCTTTTTCATCATTCTATAGTTATTTTATAATAAGTTAAAATCAATTAAGTCTAATTTACTTAATTATTTATTTAATAGAAATGTGTGTTCTATCAGGATAATGTAAGAGTGCATTGTGAATTAAACCCAAAAGGGTTTGAGAGATTAAAAGCAGAGAATATTAAAAAGGAAGAAGAAGATAGGATAAGAGCAAAGAAGGAAAAAATATCACAAACTTGATAGTGAGGTAATAGAATGGCAAGGAAGACAAAAAAGAAACAGAATAAGAAAAGAAGAACAGGAGCAGAGATAGAAAGAGCAAGAACAGGTGGACAAATAGCTTTATTGGGATATGATTATCAATTAGTTTATTCTTGCTATAGAGCTTTAGAATTTTTGGATAATGAAGAAAAGAGTTTAAAACTAGAGGGCATTGAGGATGTGGATACTTTTAGCTCAATGCTTAATGACCAATTGATTGTTGAACATGTACAATTAAAGCATTCAAAAGAAAAGCAAGATGCTAGTTTTTTTGATAGTATCTTATCGAATTTTTTAGAGGTTTATTTAACAGATAAACATAATACTAATAGATATTTTAAATTAGTATATGACATGCAAATTGCAAAAGGTAATCTTTCAAAGTTAATAGCTAACAAGTTAGATGAAACAGTCATCCAATTCTGGACAAAAAAAATTGATAAAATTAAAGGAGAGAATCCCCAATGGGATTGGAACAATTTTAATTTTCAAGTTTTTTGTAATCAATTAAAATTTGAGAAAGTAACACAGAATGAACTAGAACAAAAAATTATCTGTCTTATGATTGATAAATATAAAATTAGCACAGGTAATGAACAGCTATTTATAAACTCTTTGTTTTACAGTATATTCCAAAATGCAAAGAATAGAAGAAAGATAACGTATCCAGTGTTATGTGAAATTGTTCAAAGCGTAAAAGATGATGTAGCAAAAGGGTTCCAAAATCCAGCCTTTCATTGGTTTGAAAAGATAGACTTTAATAAATTAAAAGCAGCAAAGGAAAATATGGAATATTACGAGGGGAAAAAAGCATCTCCTGCTGATATTATAAATGGTTTGCCTATTAGAAGAGAAAATTTAGAAAAAGAAATAGAAGAGTCTATTTTAGAAAATAAAATTACGGTAATAAAATCATCTAGTGGTCAAGGAAAAACCACTCTAGCTTGGCAAGCAGCATATAATTTATCTAAAGAATTTACAGTCTATAAACTGAATTGGTGTAAGGAAACTAAAGAGATTGATAATATTATTGAATTTATAAATTCAAGGTCAAAGCTTGGGGAGAAAACATTAATTGTTCTCGACAATTTAGATGTTGATTTAAAAGAGTGGAACAAACTTGCCCAACTGTTAGAAGAAAAGATTACTTTAAACTATCGTTTATTAGTTACTACAAGAGAAGATGATTGGTACACATTCGCTGGTGACCAAAGTAACTTAGTAAAATTAAAAATAATAAATATAAGCTTAAACAGAGACCAGGCAAAAAAAATATATAAAAATTTAAAAGAAAGAAATAAAATACATGATGAGATAAGAAATTGGCAATCTGCTTGGGAGCTAGTTGAGGAGAAACAAATTTTAATTGAATATATTTATCTGTTAACACATGGTGAAATGTTAGAAGACCGTCTTTCTCAACAATTGAAAAACATAATTACTGATAAATCCAATATTAAACTAGAAGTATTAAGGCTAATTTCATTAGCCGATGTTATAGGTATTCCATTACGAAGTGATAAATTAATAAATGAAATTACTAGCGAAGCAGGCTTTAATGCCGATACAAATGGAATTCTCGAAAGCTTAGAAAATGAATTTTTCTTAAAAGCGGAGGTAGGATCTTATGTTGAAGGTTTGCATCCAGTACGATCTCAACATATATCGGATATGCTTCACGTATATTTACCGACTTCAAGGACACTTTCCAAATTATTAAGCATCGTAGATGAAAGTTATATAGCAAAACTTTTTTCGCAAATTCCACTTCATGTAGATATAGAACAAGATGAGTTTTATTCTTCATTATCTAAGAAAATGAAACTTAAATCTTATGCCTTTATTGTAAGTACTATAGAAGGTTTACTTTCTGGCTCAGTATTAAAATATTTTAAAGAAAATAAAACATACTTTGATAATGCAAATGAACGTGGTGGTTTAGTACTTTTTTTAATGGAAATCGGCCCGTGGAATTCTAGAAGTGAAATAGATTTTGAACTTAAAACATTAAAAAGAATGAACGAGATAGTGCCGGAAAATGAAAATATCAAGTATTTACTGAACATGGCCGAGGAAATCAAAAAACTTGATATAGAAAAATCTGATTTATATATATACGCTTATTATCTATTTAATGAATTAAATAGTGGAATTCTAAAAAGGGATATAAGCAGTTATAGTATTCTAGCTAGTTGGCTGTCTCGATTAAATAAGAAGTTTGATATCGTGACCTCACTGAATTATGAGGAAATTTGGATGAACAGAGAGAAATGGAATTTAGATGAACTATCTTTATTAATGCATGAATTTCATTCTCTTGATCCGTATAAGTACAAAGAATTTATAGAAAAGAACAAGGATTCAATATTTAGATTTTTAAAAGTAAAAACAAATTCAATCAAAATTTTTGAGTTGGAAGGGGATTTGTGTATTGAATACATTCTACTACCTCAAGATGTAGGTAAAGCTAATGACTATAGCGTGAAGCGCATTAACGAAGTTTGTCGTTTTTTGCCTATTTATGACAAATACATTACTACTGGTATTAAACCAGAAATAGAGTTATATAGTGGGTTTAATTTTCCTGATGAATCCAATAAAGCTATGCCTATTGATAATATAAAATTAGGATTCAACACAGACCTGACTGTGTTATGGAAAAAAAGTATTTTATCACATTATGAGTTTCCGTCTATTTATGAGTGGCAGGAACACTGGATGAATATTCGTTCCAGCATAATTACTTTTATAAAATTAAATAGTCGTGTTTTAGAATATGTTCTTAAACAAACTAAGTTAACTCCAGAAGTCAGAATGATAGATAAAGTTAGAATGGAGATACTTCAATCATTGCTAAAAGAAAAATTATTTCCTCAAGAGAATAGACCTTTTGAAAATCCTATATTCCTAAAGAAGGATATTTCTAAGGTACAGCAAGGATATTTCGTCGGAATAAGAAATTATATAGTAAATTATCTAAATGTTATAAGTAGGAAAAAAGAGAACAACGCTAATGATATAGCTATGTATAATTTAAGAGATGCTAAATACAAATTACGTGAGATGCAACTAGGATTTCGTCATATTTTCGATCGTACAACATGTTATTTTGACCTAGATGAAATCGAGGAACAAGAAACTTTGTGGTTAGATAGATTGATAAATATGAATGAATTTTACTTGAACCACTTGCCAAGAGAAGGAGGCTTTACTCGTTCGGCTATTAAAGAATGGAACAAGGAAAAAGAAATTGCTAAAATGAGAAAAATCATTAATAGAATAAAAAAAATAGCTGACGAGAGTAATTTTAGTTTTTTGAATACAAAAAGTTTTTATTGTGAGAACAATATGAATTACTTACCTCTTGGTGTGACTAATGTTGATGTTAATAATGAAGCTGAAATGGGGAAATTGATTTTTAATATTACTAATTTAACTGATGTATTAGGATCAGATGTACATTATATTGAATTAATTTTTCTAAATAGTAATTTTGAAATTGTTGGCAATGGTTTAAGAGTTTCTATACCTTACTTAAAACATCTCAAGGAAAGTATTGTGAATGGCAAGGATTTAACTGCTGATAATTTCCTTCAACCTCTTCCAATTGTGATTAATCAGCAGCAATTAGACTGTTTTGAGGAAAAAATTAAGGTTCTAGTATCTCCAAATGAATACTCTTATGAAAATGTAGATATATTTTTAACTCTTCTATGGGACTATTCTCAATACCAAATTTATTTTGATATAACGGATGACACTGAAAGGAATTTTTTATTAATTGAGAATCGAAGAAAGAGTTTGAAGTTAGATCAGTTATTAAATGAACTACAACAGAACTGCGGTCCACAATTATTTGACAGGTTAACCAGACTTAAAAATGACGTTCTTGAAAATAAAGCCGAATTTAATGACACCCAATTAAATGATTGGATAAATGAACTTACTCTAATGTTAAAATAATCATTTATGAAGCAGATGAAAAACGAACACTTCACCTGTGCTTGAAAGATTTGCTTATTATTACTTCTTTGCACAACACGTCACTCTCACAAATCCTTATTAAATAAATATCTTTTAATTTATTTTGATACAGGTTGATAAGTTTAGTATGAATTCATCCTAGATCCATAACTTTCATAAGTCGAAAAAAATTTTAGGAGGGAGATTACTTTGGAATCTTATAATAAACAAGATAATTTAATTAGAGCAGCATTATTTTTAGAATACAAAGGGGAATGCTTTTATGAGGGAAAGACTTTAAGGTTTAATAAGATGCATATAGATCATATTATACCCGAAGCAACAAGTGAACAAAGGTTGAAAGAAATAATAAATATTTTAGGACTTCCGGATGACTTTAATATAAATAGTCTATATAATCTCGTACCATGTAACCCTAATATTAATCAAATTAAAAACAAGAACGAGTATCCTATTAAATTTTTAGGTCATTGTATTCATGATGGCACTTATAAAAACGTATCAAAGCAGAATGACGTCGTTTTAATAGCAGGAAAAGGGCATGAGACGTATCAAATTTTTAAAGATGAAACCATTCACTTTGACGACAAGGAAGTGGCACAAGCAGCAATCTCATATTACAAATAGAATGAAAATACAAAGCTTTAGCAACGGGCGTTGTTATAGGTGTTACAAGCGCGAATAAACCGAAATGATTAAAATACAATTGTATTTTGCGCTAGAACTGAGAGGATACGTCTATGAATCAAGATGAACTACTCGAAAAGATCAAACGACTAACCATCTGGAAACAAGGGAATGTAAGAGCACCGCATAAGCCGCTCTTGATTTTATATGCATTAGGCCAGCTTCAAACAAGTCAAACTCAATTGCTTCCATATAGTCAGGTAAAAACGGATCTAACGAATCTTTTAAGGGAGTTTGGTCCCCAACGTAAGTCATACCATCCAGAACAACCATTTGTTCGACTTTCAAATGATGGGATCTGGGATATAACACTTCCTTTCGAGAAGAATCAATTTACAAGTAGTTTATTACTTAAGCATGATATTAAAGGTGGATTTAAAAAGGATATTATCAATCTTTTTAATTCAAATCATTACTTAATACAGCAAGTATCTGATTTTCTTTTGCATGAGCACTTTGCTGAGTCTCTACATGAAGATATCTTACAGGCTGTAGGTTTAACTTCTCTTTATGTGAAACGAAAGCAAAGGGATCCTAGATTAAGAGAGAGAATCCTGCAGGCTTATGAGTATAGCTGTGCTATTTGCGGATTTAATGTGCGCCATGGACATCGATTAGTTGGAGTAGAAGCAGCTCACATAAAGTGGCATCAAGCAGGGGGACCCGATATTGAAGAGAACGGGCTAGCACTCTGTACGATGCACCACAAGTTATTTGATCAAGGGGTGTTCACTTTTTCTGACCAGAAAGAGATTCTTGTTTCGACGTTAGCTCATGGTACTCATGGCTTCCACGACTGGCTCTTGAGATATCATGGAAAAAAATAAAGTCTCCAATCGACCCGCACTATCAGTCAAACGAATTCTATCTACATTGGCATGTAAAAGAAGTATTTAAAGGCCCAGCCCGATATATCGTAGCTCATTAACCTAATCACACACTTTCACACATTCACTCGACACAAACTGACAGAAACCTGCTAATGACCTAGATATAATGGGTGTTTAAAGTCCCTTGTTTGACTTACATAGCTTCAAAGATTGGAAAAGGTGTGATGTGGAATGTACGGTAAATCAGCGAATGAATTAGGTGTAAAGTCCCCTGGAAAGAAGAATATTTATAAGAAATCTCTTGCCATCGATCTAATTAAATGTGGGCATGACTTTTTACATACGATGAGGAATAAGCACAATCAACGCTATCAAATTTACGTATTCACGGAGACACCTGAACTGATTCAAGACATGCAACGTCTAACGAAAAGAGAGGATTCTTAAATGAAGAAGCTACTTACGATCAGTGGAATTACGGTCGGTACTTTAGCTCTGACTGCGGCTCTGGTTTTTGGTTTACTTGAATTTGCAAATAAACCGGTTAACACGAAAACCGCTGAGGCAGAGGAAGTTGACCAGGTTGAGGCTGAAGAGGTTGATGATATTGATGTACCTGAAGTTATATTAAAAGAAACAGCGAATGAAGATTTGGAAGAGTTATTTCCAGACTCAATGACGGAGTCTACTATGCAAACGACGATCCATCACATGGCACATGGGCTCATCTACGCGGAACAGAAGTGGGGAAAGATTGAGATTACAGAAGACCGGTTAGAACGACTGCTACAGGTTGCAGAGCAGAAAGAGAGTTCTTACAAGGAAGGTTCCTTATATGTATCAATTCTTACTTATTGGAACGATGGTGACTTTTCAAACGCAGTAGCAGATCATAACTCCATTTGGAAGCTACAAAACGGAACGGTAGGGAAAGCCACACGTTTATTAACGGCTGACGAAATAAACGAGTATAATGAAAAGCATTTTGAATAATAAGTTGGAAGAGCTCACTTATGAAAGTGGCTCTTCTTTTTTAGGTAACGTTGTTCATAAAGTTAAAGGTTTAATAATACTGTTACAACACTGGTTGCCGCAGCAGCTACAGCAATGATAAATGGAGCAGGTATTTCGATCATTGTTTCTTTTTTACGATTTGAACTACCATCCTCCTTTTTAATGTAAAACTTCATAAGAGTCCCTCCTTTCTTATGAAATACGTGCGTATTTGTAGCTTTTCCAAAAGTATGGTTGTCCTATGATGAAATTAATAAATTATTTATTTTCCCAAGTAAATCTAACAAATCTTTTTTATTCGTTATAATAAAAGTAGTAAATGATATGAAGGCGCGGTGACATATGGAATCGAAACAAGCTTTAATTGTATTTATCCATGGAGCTGGGGTAGGTGGATGGATGTGGGATAAGCAGGTGGACCATTTTAGCCAGTCATTTGATTGTTTTGTGCCTACTTACACCTTCTCAAAAGATCAATTAGTAAATGAGTGGGCAGACCTTTTTCTTACTGAGTTACAAGAACGCATGCAAAAGGATCAACACGTGATTCTTATCGGGTTCTCTATGGGGTCACAGATCGCGCTTGAAATGTGTGCTCGTAAGCCAGATTGGTTCCATCTTGTCATGTTTAATAGTGGATATATAGAACCGAGACGCTTTCTTAGAAAAATGGTTGTGCCGCTTATGCTATTATTTAATATCCTCCCTAAAAGCAGAGCATTCTCGCAAAAGCAGGCGAAAGAGTTATATATTCCTGATGAACATTTTGAAGCGTATTTTGCTGGGGCTAAAAACGTAACAAATGCTGAACTACAACTGATTATGAATGAAAATCTAAGCTATGATCTTCCGGATGGGTTGGATCGGTATAAGGGGAAATTCTTGATTACGATAGGAGAGAAGGAGGAGAAGCTTCTCGCAAACTCTGTTCAAAAAATTCAACAGGCAGTATCTCAGTCTGAGCTCAGATCAATTCCTAATGTCAAACATGGTTTCCCACTTGCAAAGCCAGATGAATTTAACACAATTCTCGAAGAATGGATTAATAAATAAAAGCCAGCACATTTTACTTTCATGTGCTGGCTTTTCGTTTTACTACTTAATCTTTTTCCACACGTCCCAGTTCCCTGAGTTGTTGTGTGGGCTTTGGTTTTGAGTCCACCATTTGGCTTCGTAAAGCTTTCCTTTGTGTGTTACTCTGTCACCTTCTGTATAAACGGCTTCAGCATTCCACTCTTGGGGGCCTTCTGGCTCTGAATCGTTAATCTTTTTCCAAACATCCCACTGACCAGAGTGATCAGCTGGATTTTGTCCTTGCGTCCACCATTTCGCTTCGTACACTTGACCATCAACAATGACTTGATGGCCAGTGTCGTAAATCGTGTTCGCATTCCATTCTTGTGGACCGTCTGGAATCTCGTAGCAATCCATTACCTTTTGCCAAACTTCCCAGTTTCCTGAGTTGTCTGCAGGGTTCTGGTTTTGAGTCCACCATTGTGCTACGTAGAAATCACCATTATGTTCTACTTTATCACCGGCTACATATGTTTTCGCTGCATCCCATGCTGCAAATTCACAAGCGGGCGCTTCAGGCTCTTCAGGAACCTCTGGCTCTTCGGGTTCACCTGGAACTTCAGGTTCTTCCGGAACTTCAGGCTCTTCAGGTTCAGGCTCTTCTTCAAACGTAAATGTTGTTGGAGCTCTCATTCCAGGTGTTGAAAAGTATGCTTCAAGTGAACCTGTTACTGTAATTAGTTTTCCAAGGTTCTCTGGATGTGAAGGCAGGTTTAATCCGTTACGGACAGCCGTTCCATTCACAAGCTGTACAGGAAGCATTTTTGAACGATCGGTTTCATCAGGCGAATCAGCTAGTAGAAGGTTCGAAGGTGCGTGTGTACCTTCTCCAAGAACAGGAGAAGAGTTCACGATCGATCCAACGATATAGCCTTTTACTTTCGCTGTTCCACTATTGTTTGCAATGGCTTGTGCTACTGTTCGCAATCCAGATGGATCATCCTCAGAACCTTTACCATTAATTGTTACACGACTTCCTTCTTCATGGTTAATCGGTGCTTCTTGTGCTGCAACATAGTCTACGACTGAAGTCCAGACAGGACCTAAATCTGATTCAATTGTTTCTGAATTCAGATTATAGAATGCTGCACCATGCATGTAATCGTTATAAGCCACAGTGTAACTAGCATTTACGTCAAATGCATCGCCATTTTCATGTGTGATTTCAACGTCAGTGATCGCTCCACTTTCGTTAGTAACTAGGTTATAAGCGAGTCCAGAGACTTGAACATCTACACCACGACGGTATTTTGCTTGCTCTAAAATAACATCCTTAATTTTTGATCCAGTTGTTTCAACGGAGACAATGACGTTTCCAAATCCATCTAAAGATTCGATTTGTTGATCGGTAATGGGTCCAGGTTGAATCTCTCCAGTTACAGATGATCCATTAAGAAGACCGATATCTGTTCCTGCTTTTGCGCGAATAGAGTCAGTGTAAAGATTCCCTATTCCAACGTCGTTTCTGTTTTTGTTTGCAGAGTAAAGTCCAGTTTCAGTTGATCCGATAATTTCACCTGGCACAGGTGCAGTAGGGTCAACTGAAAGCTTAATGCGACCTTCTCTTGCATAATCAAGCGTTTTTCCTTCAGCAGTAAGCTTATAAGCAAAATTTTTCATTGCTTCTGTCATAAGTCCAACGGTTTCAGAAAGGACCGTTCCTTCAAAGTTATATCCAGAACCACCCGTTCCAATATAATCGGCAACAGCAACAGTATACGTTTCTTCTAAATTAAGTGGTTGATTATCTTTTGTAAGTGTGACATCTTGATAACTACCTGTAGGGCCAGTTAAGATGTTGTAATGTAAACCAGATACCTGTAAGTCAATTTCATTACGGTTGTCGCGCGAATAAGAATAAGCAAGTACATCTTTAATTGCTTGTCCCGTCATTTCAATAACCATAACCTCATTGGCAAATGGCTCAATTTGATAGATATCTCCGAGTGTTACTTCTCCAGCTCCAATGCTTGCACGGATCCCGCCATTGTTTGTGAAAGCAAAATCACTGTCTGCCATATCACGCATGGCGTCTGTCCAGAAATTACCAAGTGGTGCATCTCCGTTAAAGCGTCCATCTCGTGTTAAGCCATTGTTAGACGTACCAATAACTTCTCCTAATAAATCTTCCATTTCTGCATTATATCCATCAATTACAGCTTGAACTTCCGCGTCAACAGCTGTTAATGAGGAAACAGAAACAAGGCCACCTGTTGTATTTACAACAGAGTCAGTAGCTTCGTCGTACGTAAGCGTTACTTTCCCAACATTATTTAAATTTGAGCCTGTTTGAACGATTGGTGTACCATTCACTATGTTTGGTGCATTTAACGTTGTATGTGAATGTGCCCCAACAATAAGATCAAAGTAATCTACTTGTTCTGCAAGACGTCTGTCATTATCAAATCCAATGTGAGTCATAGCAATAATGATATCTGCTTGTTCTTCAAGTTCAGTTTGATAGCTTTTAGCAACCTCTGCGTAGTTCCCGTCAAACGTCATTCCAACCGTATTTGCTGGAGCCGTTGCAGGTGGTGCTTGCGTAACTGTAAAGACAGCAACAGAAAGTCCATCTACATCAAAAATTTCGTATGGCTTCGTTTGTTCGACCCCGGTATCACCAACATCAAGGTTAGCTGCTAACCAAGGGAACTCAGAAATATTCATATTTTCAATTATTGCTTCTTGTCCAAAATCAAATTCGTGATTCCCAATTGCTAAGGCATCAACTCCTGCTAGGTTGAAAACTTCGTAAATTGGCTTTCCTAGATTTAAGTCAACAACCGGATTCCCACTCACTGCATCTCCAGCATCTAAATAAAGAAGATGATCAGCCACTGCACGTTGCTCCTTAACATAGGCTGAAACCTTTGCATATTCATCAAACGTTGCATGAATATCGTTGGTATGTAGAATGGTTAAATCAATTTCTTCGTTTGCCTGCGCTTGATTCAAAAAAGAAAAAAGAAGAAACAACACAGCAACCATTGAAAAGACTCTTGGAATTCGCCAAGATAATGCGCTATCCATAAACTACCTCCATTGGGTTTTATTATAGTAGACAAATAGAAATTCTATCTGTCTCTCGTATAATGGTATCAAAATTTGAAGTGATATCTACTAAAATTCTATAAAAATTATGTAAAGATTTCTGACTGACTATGTAAGCCTAATATTATCAATTAGTATCAAATCTATACTATGTTACACAAAGGTGCGTACTTTTCATTTGTAGCTCAATATAGGAAACTAGCAGATATTATTGCTAGAAAGGAATGTGGATAATGAAAACAGAAATAGGTTTACTCATTTTACGAGTGGTAGTAGGTATTACATTTCTAATTCATGGAATGGACAAATTTAACGGTGGAATTGATGGGACTGTCACGATGTTTGAAGGAATGGGGTTCCCTGGATTTCTAGCTTACCTTGTCACTTTTGCTGAAATTTTAGGCGGACTTGCGTTAATTCTTGGGTTGTTCACCCGTGTTGTAAGCATCATCTTTGCTGCTATTATGGTAACGGCGATTTTTCAAGTGAAAGCGGATGGAGGATTTTTAGGTGGGTTTGAATTAGATCTTGTTCTTCTGGCATGCTCAATTCTTCTCGCTTTATCAAGCAGCCGCCTGGTCGCACTAAACAGAGTATTACCTGGAGCACTAAAAAATATGTAATGGAAATAAACCAGTGGCTATTGCTGCTGGTTTTCTTTTTAATCGGAACTGTTTCGCAATTTGGACAAATGTCCGATTTACCACTATACTTAAAAGATACATACTATTAGAATCAATTAATCTATTGGAGTGAAGAACGTGACAGATTTAGCTTATCCTTACGCATCAAAACGAAATGTTGTATATGGAAAAAAAGGGATGGTAGCAACATCTCAGCCTTTAGCCGCTCAGGCAGGTCTTGATATCATTAAAGCAGGAGGGAACGCAATTGATGCAGCGATTGCGACAGCTGCCTGTTTAACAGTGGTAGAGCCAACGTCGAATGGAATCGGCTCAGATGCATTCGCTCTCGTATGGACAGACGGTAAGCTTCACGGGCTGAATGCAAGTGGGCAAGCGCCGATGGGGTTAACACCAGAAGCTGTGAAGGCAGCGGGGTATACGGAAGAGCTTCCAACTTACGGAGTATTACCAGTAACAGTTCCAGGAACGCCACGCGGTTGGGCTGAGCTCTCTAAAAAATTTGGTAAGCTATCACTGAAAGAGGTATTAAAGCCAGCAATTGATTACGCGGAAAATGGCTATCCTGTCTCACCTACACTTGCTAAGTATTGGGCAAAGGCGGCAAAAAGCTTCCGCACAAAGCTAACAGGCGACGAGTTTAAGCATTGGTTTGAAACCTTTACACCAGACGGTCGTGCCCCTCGTGAAGGAGAGGTTTGGAAGTCTCCTGGTCATGCTGAAACCTTACGTCAAATTGCAGAGACAAACGCGGAGTCCTTTTATACTGGGGAAATTGCCGATAAAATTGATGCCTTTTTCGCCAAGCATAACGGACACTTAACGAAAGAGGATCTACAAGCCTACCAGCCTGAATGGGTTGAGCCTATTAAGTCAGAGTATCGAGGCTACGATGTATGGGAGATCCCGCCAAATGGTCAAGGTCTGATTGCTCTAGAAGCTCTTAATATTTTAAAAGGGTTTGATTTTGCAGTCAAAGATTCAGTCGATACGTATCATAAACAAATTGAAGCAATGAAGCTGGCTTTTGTTGACGGTATGGCATTTATTACAGATTCAAGAGAAATGCAGGTATCTAAGGAAGAGCTTTTATCCGATGAATACGCAGCACAGAGAAGAGCATTAATTGGTGAGGAAGCGATCATGCCTGAGCCAGGAACACCGCCTTCTGGTGGAACGGTTTATTTGGCTGCAGCTGATGGGGATGGCAACATGGTTTCATTTATCCAAAGTAACTATATGGGCTTTGGATCAGGAATTGTGGTTCCTGGAACAGGAATTGCTATGCAAAATAGGGGACATAACTTCTCACTAGATGAGAAGCATCATAATTATTTAAAACCAGGTCGGAGAACGTATCATACGATTATTCCTGGATTCTTAACGAAGGGCGATGAAGCAGTTGGTCCATTTGGTGTAATGGGTGGTTTCATGCAGCCTCAAGGGCATGTTCAGGTTGTGATGAATACGATTGATTTTGGATTAAATCCACAGGCTGCACTTGATGCTCCTAGGTGGCTTTGGACGAAGGAGAAAACGGTACAAGTGGAAGCGAGCTTTCCTATTGAGATGACTAGAGCACTTGCAGCGAAAGGACATCAAGTGGAAATTGCCGTTGATGAAGGTGGGTTTGGACGAGGTCAGATTATTTGGCGGGATCCAGTAACCGGCGTTTTATCAGGAGGAACCGAGCATCGATCCGATGGAGAAGTTGCAGCCTGGTAAAGAAATAGAGTTTAAGACCTCTTACGTGGTGATTTAGCCGCATAAGGGGTCTTGTTTTATTTAAACGATGTTTTAGGTTCCTTTTGAATGGTAATAGAAGACTAGTCAAACAAAAGGAGACCTGAATATGTCTATTCACGCATTATTTTTAAATTGCTCTTTAAAAAAGAGTAGCGAGGACGAGTCGAATACTGAAGCATTAATCAAAGAAGTATCAAGTCGACTTGAAGAAAAGAAGGTCACAACGGAAGTGGTAAGGATAGCAGATTATCAAATAGGCTATGGAATCGTTGATGATGCTGGAGATGGCGATCAGTGGCCAACGATTATTGAGAAGATAAAAGCAGCAGACATTGTTGTGATTGGAACACCGCTTTGGCTAGGAGAGAAATCGAGCATTGCTACGAAGGTGATGGAGCGATTATACGGAAGCACAGGTATTACTAATGAAAAGGGACAACCATTTTTATATAACAAGGTGGGAGGAGTCGTTGTAACAGGAAATGAGGATGGGGCTAAAAATGCTATTTCATCCATTGTATTTGGACTCTCTCACATCGGATTAACGATTCCACCAGCTACAGCGGCGTACTGGTTAGGAGAGGCAGGTCCAGGTCCATCATTTATTGAAGCGGAAGGACACAAGCATGAATTCACGATGAATCAAGTCCAAACCATGGTACACCACCTACACTATTTTGCGAGTCTGCATCAGCAGCATGAGATTCCAGTACAAGAATAAAATGAAATGGCGAACGCTACCCGTTGGAAGGGACGTTCGCCATTTTTTATTATAATCCAAAAACAATCGGCATCCAAAAGTAAACGGCAAGTGTAATAACAATGATAGAAAAAAGATTCAGCCATACACCTGCTTTGGCCATGTCTGCTACATCTAATACGCCTGCACTAAATACCGCTGTATTAGGCGGAGTTGCAACAGGTAACATGTAGCATGAACCAGCAGATAAAGCAGCTGCTGCCATCAATAGAAGCGGATCCATACCTACAGCAATTCCAAGTCCCACACAGAGTGGAAGAACCAGATTCGCAACAGCAGTATTCGATAGAATTTCAGTAATAGATAGAACAATAACAACTAGAAGCAAGATAATAATGAATGGAGTAAAGGCCTCTAACAATTGTAATGTTTCGCCAATCCAGTCGTTTAACCCAGATGCTCCAAAGCTTGAGGCAAGGGCGAGTCCTCCACCAAATAAAATCAAGACATTCCAAGGTAGCTCTTTAAGATCTCTCCATTCTAAGATGCGTTCACCCTTTTTACTACTAGGAATAAAGAAGAGTGATACGGCTCCAAAGACAGAGATTGCACCATCATGCATATTCGCTGCGATATTATCAGGGAATACGAGTGATTTAAAGACCCATAGGAAGACAGTGATTCCAAAGATAATTGCAACCCAGATCTCATCACGAGACATCTTGCCTAATTTTTTCTTATCTTCCTTTATGAAATTAATGGTTTGATCCTGATTTTCAGTTTCTACTTTAAATTTCATTTTTGTTAAATAGAAATAAAGAAATACTAGAATAAGAAGAGCAACCGGGCCGGCAAACAGTAGCCATTCATAAAAGGCAACCGTTCGATCTAGCTGTGTTCTAGCAATTTCAGCAAACACGGCATTTGGTACAGCAGCGACAAGCGTTGCTAGACCACCGATGGTTGCGGCATATGCAACGGCTAATAAAATACTTTTTGAGAAATGGCTTAAGCTTTTTCCTTTAAGAATTTCTTTTTCCTTTACCTCTGAAATCAAGGCTAGCGCCACCGGTAACATCATTAAAGCGGTTGCAGCATTTGAAACAAAGAGGGATAAAAATGCTGTTGAAATAATAATTCCGAGCACAATTCGCTGACTTTCTGTTCCAATCATATCAATGATATTAAGCGCAATTCTTCTATGTAGATTCCATTTCTGTAAAGCGATCGCAATGACAAAACCTCCACCATACATAAAAATGGTTGGACTACTGTACGATGCGGCAATCGTATCAATATCAGCTGCCCCAACCAGTGGTATGACTACCAATGGAATAAGGGAGGTCACAGCCATCGGAATGGCTTCTGTCACCCAGAAGGTTGCAATCAAAAGTGTGATTGCAAGTACAAATCTTGGTGCATGGTCCAATTGGCTTGATGGAATGAGAAAATAGGCCAATAAAAATAGCAAAGGTCCTAAAATAATTCCAACGATAGCTCTCTTCGGATAAGTCGGTTCAACCGTTTGTTCCTCAGTCATATGTTCACACCTTTCAAAGATTAATAGACAATCAAGATAATTTTCCCACACATCATTCCTCTAATGCAAATATTGACGAATAATCGCAAACTTTCAAAATTGTTTTGACAGTTTACTTTTCTCGTGCTAAAGTAAATTCAATTCAACATAACATAATGAAATGCTCTTATAACGAGAAGCGGAGGGACTGGCCCGGCGAAGCTTCAGCAACCATTCTGAATTGAAAAGGTGCTAAATCCAGCAAGGTGGAAACACTTTGAAAGATAAGGGGAACGTTTATTGAGATATTCAATGCCTCTTTCTTTTATTAGAAGGAGGCATTTTTTATTCCCTTGGAGTGATCTGCTTAGATGGTTTGTAATTAGAGTTTGTTAGGTTGAGAGACAAAAAAGAGGAGTGAGCGAAGATGCCAAAGGTGAGAAGTTCAAACATTGGATATCCGAGAATTGGGGAAAAGAGAGAATGGAAAAAAAGTCTTGAAAGCTATTGGGCGAATACCACTTCCCAAGAAGAACTACTAGCGTCTCTGAAAGAAATTCGTCTAACAAATATTCAAAAGCAGAAGGATGCAGGGATTGATTTGATTCCTGTGGGAGATTTCAGTTTATATGATCACGTTCTAGACACTGCAGTTTCATTTGGCTTAGTTCCTGATCGTTTTGAGTATAACGGTGGTAAGGTAGATCTCGACACATACTTTGCAGTGGCACGTGGTACGGATTCGGCTGTTGCCTCTGAAATGACAAAATGGTACAACACGAACTACCATTACATCGTTCCTGAGATCACAAAGGCACCGACAACACTCGTACATAACCGTGTTTTGGAATTATATAACGAAGCAAAAGCAGAGCTTGATATTGAAACAAAACCAGTCATCTTAGGTCCTGTTAGCTTTGTAAAATTATCAAAAAACCAAACGGGACTATCTGAAAAAGACTTAATTCGCTCATTTGTACCTTTGTATGCAGAATTATTGAAAGAACTTGAGGCAAGTCATGTAGCTTGGGTTCAAGTAGATGAGCCATTTTTAAATGGTGAAGTGACAGATACAGACCTGGACTTGTTGCAAGAAGTATATGCACAGCTTGATGTAGCAGCACCTAAGGTGAATTTGTTGCTCCAAACCTATTTTGAAGCAGTAGATGATTATGAAGCCATCGTTAATTTACCAGTACAAGGAATTGGCTTAGATTTTGTACATGACGAAGGAAAGTCCCTACAGCAAGTAGCAAAGTACGGATTACCGTCTGGTAAAATTCTAGCTGCTGGTATTATTGATGGACGTAATATCTGGAAGGCAGATCTTCAAGAAGTGAAGCACATTGTTGATCAGCTGAGTGTATTAGTTGGTGAAGGGCAACTGATTCTTCAACCATCATGTAGCTTACTTCATGTACCGGTAACTGTGTCATTAGAAGAAGAGCTTCCTGAGTTCTTAAAAGCTGGAATTTCCTTTGCGGATGAAAAGCTTGAGGAGCTTGTTGCTTTAGCTGATGTGGCGAATGATGTACGTGATGAAGAGATCCTTGAAGCAAGTGCTGAAGCTGTAAGAACACTTAACGAGTCTTCAAGCCGTAACAACGAAGACGTACGCGCATTGCTTGAAGAAATTGGAGCTTCTGTGCCAACTCGTGCGGTGGAGGCAACTGAGCGTCTGCGCTTACAACAAGAGAAGTATCAATTCCCGCTACTTCCAACAACAACAATTGGGAGCTTTCCACAAACAAAAGAAGTGCGTCAAAAGCGCTTGAAGTGGAGAAAAGGAGAGCTTGAATCAGCTCAGTACGAACAGTTTATTCGTGATGAAATTGATAAGTGGATTAAGATTCAAGAGGATCTTGATATCGATGTTCTTGTTCACGGTGAGTTTGAGCGTACGGATATGGTTGAGTTCTTTGGTGAAAAGCTTGCTGGTTTTCAATTCACCAAATTTGGCTGGGTACAATCGTACGGCTCACGTTGCGTAAAGCCACCAGTAATTTATGGAGATGTTGCATTTATTGAGCCAATGACTGTGAAGGAAACGGCATATGCACAAAGACAGACAAACCGCCCTGTTAAAGGAATGCTTACAGGTCCGGTGACGATCTTTAACTGGTCCTTCCCGCGTACTGATATTTCTGAAGGTCAGGTTGTTAATCAAATTGCTCTGGCTCTTCGCAAAGAAGTGGAAGAACTCGAGAAGGAAGGAATTAACCTAATCCAAGTGGATGAGCCAGCGATCCGTGAAGGACTTCCTTTGAAAAAGGAAAAAACAGAAGCGTATCTTAAACAGTCAGTAGAGGCGTTCCGTTTATCTACGATTACGGTTCAACCAGAGACGCAAATTCACACGCATATGTGCTACTCGGATTTCGAGGCAATCATTGAATCAATTGATGCATTAGATGCAGATGTCATCTCAATTGAAACATCAAGAAGTCATGGAGAGCTAATCTCCGCATTTGAAGACTTTACGTACAATAAAGGAATTGGCCTTGGTGTATATGACATTCATAGCCCACGTGTTCCGGCTCAAGAAGAAATTGACCGCAACATTAGTCGCGCCCTTTCTGTACTTGATCCAACGTTATTCTGGATTAATCCAGACTGCGGACTCAAAACACGCAAAGAGAAGGAAACAGTTGAAGCACTAAGAGTAATGGTAGCTGCTGCCAAACAAGCTCGTGAGCAACTTGTGACTTCACCTGAATAAGAAGATTTTAGAAACCCGCTGCTATCAGCGGGTTTCTTTGCATACACTTCTAAAAACATAAAAGGAAGTGAATGCATGAATACATCTGTTCTCCCTGCTCAAGTGGTTACGCGGCATATGCTATCTAGTAGGCTGGATATCTATTATCCTGAGATTATTCAATTACCAACCCCACGTTTGCAGCATGAGCTGAATCAAGCTGTTAACCAACAAGTGCACCAAATGATCCATGATTCAGGATATAACGATCCTCCAAGAGATACGACATTGACCGGAGGGTATGAAATGAAAAACAATCAACGCACTATTTTAAGCCTAATGAACCGGTTGTATTATTATAGTGGTGGCGCCCATGGCATGACGGTTCAAGAAACATTAACTATGAATATTGATACAGGACAAATCTATACACTTAGTGACTTGTTTAAACCTGGTTCTTCCTATGAGTCGACATTAAATCGTATCATTGAAGCGCAAATCAAAATGAGAGATCTTGATCTCTTAAATCCATTCACGGGTATTACCAAAAATCAAAAGTGGTACATTGCAGATAAATCACTTGTCCTGTTTTTTGATCTATATGAGCTGCAAGCTTACGTGTATGGGTTCACCTATTTTCCGATTTCTGTTTATGACCTGCAATCCATCATTCGAGAGGATGGTCCACTCGGCGAAATGATCTATTAACCTTTGTTTAAGATCTCACTGAAACAGGAATAGTGAGGTAGTGAGGTAGAGATGAACAAAGGAGGCAACATCAAATGAACTTTTATATAAACGGTGAATGGATCGGAGAAGAGCTTGAAAAGACAGATGTCTATAATCCTGCTACGGGAGAGGTAGTAGACCAGGTACCGAAGGGCGGAGAGCGCGAAGCAAGGGCGGCCGTTGATGCGGCGCACGGAGCATTCCCTGACTGGGCAGCAAAAACGGCGTATGAACGCAGTGAGCTGTTAGAGAAATGGTATGCCTTAATTGAAGAGCATCAAGATGAGCTTGCACGTACGATGACTGAGGAGCAAGGGAAGCCATTAAAAGAAGCGTCTGGAGAGATCGCCTACTCTAATTCCTTTATTAAGTGGTATGCAGAGGAAGGCAAGCGTGTATACGGAGAAACGATTCCTGCATCAGCTACAGACAAACGATTATTTGTCATCAAGCAGCCAGTCGGAGTGGTCGCAGCGATTACGCCATGGAACTTCCCGGCGGCAATGATTACTCGAAAGATAGCACCAGCCCTTGCAGTAGGATGTACAACAGTGCTAAAGCCATCAAGCCAAACACCACTTACAGCATTAAAGCTTGTTGAGTTAGCTGAGCAAGCTGGTATCCCTAAGGGTGTGATAAATGTCGTAACGGGAAGTTCAAGTGAAATTTCTGAAGCGTGGCAATCAGATAGTCGAGTTCGCAAGCTGACATTCACCGGTTCCACCGAAATCGGAAAGCAGCTGATGAGTGGAGCATCTGAAACAATGAAGAAGCTGTCGCTTGAACTTGGTGGACATGCACCGTTAATTGTGACGAGTGATGCTGATCTAGATCTCGCTGCGGAACAGGCCGTTGCTTCTAAGTTTAGAAATGGTGGACAAACGTGCGTATGTGCTAATCGTATCTTTGTAGCCGAAGAAATTGAAGAAGCCTTCACAGAGAAATTCGCGGATGCTGTTTCCAAGCTTGTTGTAGGTGAGGGATTAAATGAAGAGACAGATATTGGACCATTAATCGATGAAGACGCTGTTGAGAAAGTCATGGAGCATATTAAAGATGCAACCGAAAAAGGGGCAAAAGTTGTAGTTGGCGGTAATCGCAAAGATGGGCAATTTATTGAGCCAACAGTGATCTCTGGTGTAACAGACAATATGGTTTGCATGAAGGAAGAAACGTTTGGACCACTTGCTCCAATCTCAACATTTAAAACAGAAGACGAAGCGATTGAACGTGCGAATGCAACGCCATACGGACTTGCTGCTTATTTATTTACTCAGAACTTAACAAGAGCAATTAAACTAGCTGAAAAGCTCGACTACGGAATTGTGGGCGTAAACGATGGCGGTCCATCTGCTGCTCAAGCACCATTTGGTGGCTGGAAAGAAAGTGGACTTGGACGCGAAGGTGGTCATCAAGGAATTGAAGAATATCTTGAAACCAAATATGTGTCTGTGAAACTAACGTAAGAGAGTGTACTCCAAAGCTTAGTCGCTTTGGAGTATTTTTTGTGATAGTTGAA
Source organism: Alkalicoccobacillus gibsonii (assembly GCF_016798245.1). GTDB lineage: Bacteria > Bacillota > Bacilli > Bacillales > Bacillaceae_D > Alkalicoccobacillus > Alkalicoccobacillus gibsonii. The sequence goes on from NZ_JAEUZA010000001.1 coordinate 23,687, forward strand.
ACTTCTTTTTTAAAGCGGTATCGTATACATATGTCCATACAGGGGGAATGAATATGACGGAAGATCGTGTCACGGAAACAGTAAAGTTAATTAAAGAGCTTGTGCAGATCCCAAGCCCAACAGGGAATACATATGAAGTCATTCAATTTGTAAAATCATATTTAGACGAATTAGGGATCCATAATAAGCTTAATCGTAAAGGTGGACTTTTGGCAACAATCCCTGGAGAGGATACAAGCCAGCATCGGATGCTTACAGCGCATGTCGATACATTAGGTGCGATCGTAAAAGAGATTAAGCCGAGTGGACGCTTACGTATGGATTTGATCGGAGGCTTTCGCTATAACGCCATTGAAGGAGAGTACTGTCAAATTGAGACCTCATCAGGGGAGACGTTTACAGGAACCATTCTCATGCACCAGACTTCCGTTCACGTCTACAAGGAAGCAGGTACAGCTGAGCGCAATCAAAAGAATATGGAAATTCGTTTAGATGAACGTGTTCACTCAGCTGATGATGTACGAAAACTAGGGATTGAAGTGGGGGACTTTATTTCATTTGACCCTCGTGTAGAGGAAACAGAAAGTGGCTATATTAAATCGAGACATCTTGATGACAAAGCAAGCGTTGCTCTGTTGCTTCAGTTAATGAAACGAGTAAAAGAAGAAGGTCTTACCCTTCCTTACACAACTCATTTCTTAATTTCAAACAATGAGGAAATCGGATATGGAGGAAATGCAAGCATTTCACCGGAGACGGTCGAATATCTTGCGGTGGATATGGGAGCAATGGGAGATGGTCAATCAACCGATGAATACTCCGCCTCGATCTGTGTGAAGGATGCAAGTGGGCCATATCATTATTTGCTACGTAAGCATCTTGTTAGGTTAGCCGAAACACATGGAATTGACTATAAGCTTGATATTTATCCATACTACGGTTCAGATGCATCTGCTGCCATCCGTTCCGGTCATGATATCGTCCATGGACTGGTGGGACCAGGTATTGATTCCTCGCACGCGTATGAGCGTACTCATCGAGATTCCTTAGATCATACAGGAACTCTGCTTTATCATTATGTTCAATCCAAATTAGTGATCTAAAAAAGCTGGCCCGCTTGTGCGGGTCAGCTTTTGTGTCATTAACGTAAGAATGAACGAAGCATCCAGTTGTGCTTCTCAAGCGATTGGTGAATCGCAAGCAGCATGTCAGCAGTTGTTTGGTCGCCAAGGTTCTCGGCCGCTTCCATACCTTCCTTCAGCTCATCAATTAAGATCGTAAAATCGTGAACGATATCTTCTACCATTGATTCTGCAGACAGATCATTTTCAGCTTCCTTCACTGTTGCTGTTTCAAGATGTTCTTTCATTGTTGCAAGTGGTTTTCCTTTTAGAGCGAGTAAACGCTCAGCTAGTTCATCAATATAGCCAGACGCTTCATTATATAATTCCTCGAATTTTTCATGTAGAGTAAAGAATTGAGGTCCTTTTACATACCAGTGATAGTTATGAAGTTTGGTAAAAAGAACGCTCCAGTTCGATACTTGATTGTTTAGAATGTGTGCAATTTTTTCTTGTGACATGATGATGGCCTCCTATTATGATTTCTCTATAATAGTTTCCCTCAAAACGCGTTTTTTAAACTTAATGTCTATCTCATTGGACTATGATCCACTCAGCTTCTCCACCGTGAACCTGAGTGAACATTTGAGCAGCACGACTTAAAAGCTGCCCTGCTTCGTCAGCGGATAACGCAGGATTTAAATAAAAAATCTGGATTGCTTCAGTTGTTGTTGTCTGTACAGAAGACTGCACGGAATCAACAATTGGACTTCCAAACGGACCTTGCTGATCAGCGCTGATTAACTTTCCTTCAACTTGGAACACTCGTCCATTTAATCCTTCGTACGTTTCTCCTGCTTTTCCTAAACGAAAGCTTATCGGACCAGACAACTTAGACGCATCATAAATGCCAACAGGAATCTGATATTCTAATGAAAAAAAGTTATTGAGATCAATGGCGGAATGAGGAGCTTCAAGAAATTCTCCTTTTTTCACCCGACGGTAAAGTGCTTCATGCGAAGGACGATACCGAGAAGCCGGAATGCCAAATGCTTTAAACACTTCTCGCCAAGCAGCGATGCCTTCAATGTCAGTTAGGTCACCCTCTTCTAAAGAAACAGAAAGTACCTCTTGAAAATACCTAATACGACCTTGTATCATTTGAGGTGAAGTACTTATGGCAATTGATTTGTAGGATATGATTCCAAATGTTAAGGTTGGATATGTATTTGTAATAGTTGAGTCAATTGTAGCTTCTAGCACGGGACAAACCCTCCTTTAAGAATAAAGCATAGCATGATTATTGTTGGATATTAACTGAAATGCACTATGAAAAAAGTGTAGGAAAAGGTGAGTAGGGCATGACGTACGCCCAGTTAAAAGAAGAACTGATCGCATACAGTAAAACAATTGGAATCGATAAAATTGGGTTCGCTTCGGCGGATGCATTCTTAACATTAAAGGATCGACTTTTAGTTCAACAGGAGCTCGGATACCAATCGGGCTTTGAAGAACCAGATATAGATAAACGAGTGAATCCAGAACTTAGCTTACCCAAAGCAAGATCTATTATCTCAATCGCGCTTGCTTATCCGTCGCGCATGAAGGATCCGCCCAAAAGTACAAAAGGGGACCGAAGAGGCGTTTTCTGCCGGGCTTCATGGGGTAAAGATTATCACCATATTCTAAGAGATCGCCTAAAAAAGCTAGAGGATTTTTTAAATGAAAAGGTCCCAGAAGCAAAGACACTATCAATGGTTGATACGGGTGCTCTTTCGGACAGGGCCGTTGCAGAGAGAGCCGGTATTGGCTGGAGTGCCAAGAACTGTGCCATCATTACACCGGAATTTGGCAGTTATGTGTACTTAGGCGATTTGCTTACTACATTGCCATTTGAACCGGATACGCCAATCACAGATCAATGCGGTACATGTAATAAATGCGTAGATGCCTGTCCAACTGGCGCCTTAATTCAAGGTGGTCAGCTTGATTCGCACAAGTGTATCGCCTTTTTAACGCAAACAAAAGGATTTCTGCCTGAACAATATCGCAAGAAGCTTGGAAATCGCATTTATGGCTGTGATACGTGCCAGCAGGTTTGCCCTAAAAATAAAGGGATCGATGTGCATAATCATCCTGAGATGGAGCCGGATCCGGAAATCGCTAAACCACGGCTGATTCCTTTACTGACGATGAGTAATCGTGAATTTAAAGAGAGATTTGGCGATATTTCAGGCTCATGGCGTGGAAAGAAACCTATCCAACGAAATGCGATTATTGCTCTAGCTCATTTTAAAGAAGAAAGTGCACTACCTGTTTTAAAAACATTGCTTACCTCTGATCCTCGCCCAGTGATTCGGGGAACAGCAGCATGGGCAATCGGCAAAATCGGTCGGACGGATGAAGAAGAAATGATCCTGAAACATGCAGAAAAACTCGAAAAAGATGAAGATGTGTTGAACGAGATCAAGAAAGGTCTGGATTTGTTGGAAACAAACGTAACAAGGAACTAGCTTGTCTTGGGAACCTGGGTTAGAATGATAGGGACCTAAGGAAAGTGAGAGGAGGAATCTGATATGAACCAACGCTCAGCTTGTTTTGTAGACGAAATGACAAGTCCCATTGGCCCATTAACGATTGTTGCATCCGAGCAAGGAGTATGTCATCTCCACTTTGGAACCATTGAAAGTATCCACTCAACCCTTAGAGCAAAGCTCTTGAAACTTGGAATGAGCGGGGAATGGCAGCAGTGTTCAGATACGTTATCATCTGCAATTGAACAGTTGTCCGAGTATTTTTCCGGTAAACGTCAAGCGTTTGATCTGCCCCTTGACTTATGTGGGACACAATTTCAAAAGCGAGTTTGGAAAGAATTAAGTGTGATTGAATTTGGGCAAACAAGGTCCTATAAGGAGATTGCTGAAGCAATTGGCGCACCGAAGGCCGTACGGGCAATAGGAGGCGCGAATAACCGTAACCCCGTTCCTATTATAGTGCCGTGTCATCGTGTAATTGGTAGTAACGGTTCAATGGTCGGTTATGGTGGAGGACTTGATAAAAAGGAAATGTTATTAATTCATGAAGGTTCAAGAGAAGAAGTGTTAGCACTTTAAGTAGATTAGACAGCATCACCTCAGGACAAAAGAGGCAATGCTCGTCTTTTTTTTGTCCATTTTTACAAGCTCTTTTTCTAACAGAAGAACGGGTGTGGAATGGTTTTGATCAGGGATAAACTGTTGATCCATTTGATACCCGTTTTTTTGATAAAAAGAGATGTTTTGCTGGAGATTCTTTCTAACCTTACACGTCGTATGCGTTAAGCCTCTCTCAAGTGCGTAGGCTTCAAGCCTTTGAAGGAATACACTGCCAAGACCTGTGCCCTGCAAGTCTGATTTAACCGCAAATCGGAAAAAGTATAAGCTGCTTTCATTTTCTATAAACCTGCACATAGCAAGTAATTGTTGATTCTGATCAAAAAGTAAAGCGGCATATTCTCCTGTCTGAAGTGCCTTTTTTAAGGTGTCTTCGGTTTCAAGCAATGCACTTGACGGTGGATCCGTGTAAATAGAAAACGCTTCATGCATGAGCTGGCACATGGCTTGCGCATTCTCGATGGTCGCAAGTTGAAAGGTAAAAGTCATCAAAGACACCTCTTTGTATATTTATAATATTATATGTATTAATATACGTTATCTCTACTGAATGAGTCAAGCCTTTCTCGAATAGCCTGTATAAGATATAGGAGGAGGGTGCGAATGGACCAATCTATTGTAAACGCCATTCATCAACTGGCAAAAAATCGAAATCAATCGTTTATTGATCCGGCTTTGTATCAGCCTACAGATTTAATGAGAGGGAGGGATGCGCTTGACCGTCGCCAAGTCAGGCTAGTTCATTCAAAGGCTGCTGGAGACATCGTAAGGGTGCAGCGCATTGCTGATCAAACCATCGTTGATTACGTTGTACAGTACGAATGGTTAATTAAACAAAAGGATCAGCTTTACGTAGAGGAAAGACAGGAGAGAAGAAGAGCTCAACTACGCGCGGGAGATGTAGAAATAGATGAAGAGATGATGCTAGATGAACAAGAGCTTGAGCCTACAAGTCCACTCCTGCCTAACGTAGTGGAGGAACTGGATGAGTCCAGACAAAAGAGTCGTTACAATCGCCGAACAGCCGTTCGTTATGCCGAGCGTTGGTGGAATGACTATAATCCTGAGTACAACCGGTTCACAGACAATTGTACAAACTTCATTTCCCAGTGTCTTTACGCGGGAGGAGCACCCATGAATAGAACGGGACAGAAGAGTAAGGGATGGTGGACAGATGGGGCAAGCTGGAGCTTAAGCTGGACCGTCGCTCATTCCTTGAGGTGGTATTTAAGCGGATCTTCAAAAGGCCTTAAAGGAGAAGAGAAGGAGACAGCTTCAGAGCTTGAACCAGGTGATGTCATTTGTTATGACTTTACTGGAGATGGACGGTGGCAGCACACAACCATTGTTGTAGCAAAAGATGAAAACAACGAACCACTTGTGAATGCACAAACGGTGAACAGTCGAATGCGTTATTGGACCTATGAGGATTCAACGGCCTGGACACCGGAGATTAAATATAAGTTTTTTAAGATTGTCGTTATTTAGGAAAACCGATGATTCGTGGTATACTACAATCTGAACTTATCAGAACGAGGTGTACCAATTGGGCTTAAATATTGTTTTATATCAACCTGAAATTCCTGCAAACACAGGGAATATTGCTAGAACATGTGCTGGTACGAATACATCCCTGCATTTAATTCGTCCGTTAGGTTTTTCAACAGATGACCGCATGCTTAAACGGGCGGGCTGTGATTACTGGCCAAATGTTAAGATCCATTACTATGATTCATTTAAGGAACTGACTGATCGCTTTCCAGAGGCATCCGTATATTTAATTGAAACGGTTGGCACAAAGAATTATTGTGATTATGATTACTCAGATGTTGATGAAGAGATCTTCTTTGTATTCGGACGTGAAACAACTGGTTTGCCAGATGACATTATTGAAGCGTACAAAGATAACTGCTTGCGGATTCCGCAAACAGATAAAGTGAGATCGTTAAACTTATCAAACACTGCGGCTATTGTTATCTATGAAGCCATTAGACAACAAGGGTTTAAGGGGATTTAATGGCTCCGGTTTTAGTGTATGTAAAAAGCCTAATGACTCTAAACGGAGTCATTAGGCTTTAATCATATGTACAATTAAAACGGTATACTTTGAATAAAACTATTGTATAAGCGTAAGCTCGTATAGCCTACTAATAAAATAAAGGCTCCCCAGAACACAACATGGAAGAAGATAAATCCTATTAAGCTTAATACACTAAGAGAATCATAGATTTTGTAGATAAAGAACATAAAATAAACGAGGCAGGCTGCAATAAAGAGAACAGCGATAAAAAAGATCTCCTGCATCAGTAAAAGAGAAAGTAAACTGGCCACGAGGAAAATCCACGATCCTGCTCGGACTTTATTTAATTCAGATCCATCTTCGTCCTTCGAGAAAAAAAGCATGGAGAGCTGAACGGTAGTATCAGAAATGAGTTTAAGAGCAGAAAAAACCATGAAGAAGATTAGTAAAAAGACAAATAGAATGGCAAGTTTGATTCCACCTTCAGTAAAAAACTCAAGCATTCCTTCATACACACCTAAGTCCTCAAGTTGATCTAAAACAAAGGATTGGGCATAAAAAGACAAAGATAAACTAAACAAAATGATAGAGATTAGTGCAAAGTGCCCTGTTAAATATCGGTTTGACATTAGTAAAAAACTCCTGTTCTATACGCTGTAAATCGAATCTTATCTAGTTTAGATTGTACAGAGATTGGTAGTATTAGGCAAGATAATCTTTCCTTTGGCTGACGCGGTATAACATGTTTGATAGAGTAAGCCTTTTCAATCCTCCCAGAATTCAGTATAATAAACCGTAAGCAATGGGTTTTCCGTTAAGGAGGAAGAAAAACATGGGAACAGCATTAATTTTAGGTGTATGTGCCGTTTTTTTAGTGGCAATCTTCACAGCGGGCTACGATAGTAACCCTCACAAAAAGTAAAGGCATGAAAGAAAGTGGCGAGCGTTCCAATCTAATGGAGCGCTCGCCATTTTTTAGTTCATAATATCATTAAAAATTCGTTGATGAGGATTTGACTTTGCGAAGCTTTCAATGCTTTTAGGTCCTTCCTGCCCCTGATCGCGGCCAATTAAAATACCCGCTGTATATTGATCGGTTAAACCAACAAACCAAATCTCATGGTAGCTATTTGAAGTACCGGTCTTACCTCCAACATATGGAGCATTGACATTAATCGTACGCCCCGTTCCGCTTTTAACAACATTGGCAAGCATTTGTCTCATCTTATCATTTGTCGATTGACTCCATACTTGCGTTTCCGACTCGTCCCAGCTATACAACACATTTCCACCACCGTCTACGACTTCAGTGATTCCATGTGCAGGAGAGTATACTCCATTATGTGCAAAGGTCGTGTAGGCACGGGTTAACTCAAGAGGGGAGACCCCTTTACTAAACCCTCCTAATGCGGTAGGCAAGTAATTTCTATCTGAATCCTCGACCTTTTCAAATTGGAACGCATCAAGATAAGAATACGCTTTTTCTAACCCTACACTATTTAGTAATGCTACTGCCGTCGTATTATACGAGCTTGCCAATGCTTGGTTTAACGTGACAGAGCCAATTTCTTTATCGTTATAGTTTTTAGGACAATATCCTTCACTCGTTCCATCAGGGTAACACTTATTCTTAGAATCGATTTTTGCAGATGGTCCAACCCCGGTTGTGTCAATATACGGGGCGAAGGAAAGTAACGGCTTAATGGATGATCCTGGCTGTCTAAAATCTTGATAGCCTCGGTTAAAGTTAAATTTCTCATAGCCTTTTCCACCTGTTATGGCGATAAGCTTGTTCGACTCATTATCGATAACTGCAAGAGATCCTTGAATGTCCTCGTTGGGAATGCGGCTAACTACTGATTGGACAGCTTTTTTCTGCATTAAAGGCTTTAAGGCCGTATGAATAGCGATGCCTTCTTCGTAAAGTCTCTGAATCCGTGCATCCAGCTCCGCGTTAATGTCTTCTTTTTGTTCTGGTGTTGTTGCATTCTTCAGTTGATCCGCAAAGCCCTCTTTCTCAGCTACAAGATCTCTAAATTCATCACGCACATATGTCACATAATCCGGAAACATATCGGTCCGAGTCTGAACGGCTAGTTCGATCGTTTCCTCGGTCGCTTCAATGTATTCTTCTTCTGTGATGGTTTCTTCTTCAAGCATCTTTTTTAATACCCACTGTTTTCGCTCTTCCGTACGATCCTGGTGGTTAACGGGATCATAGAAGCTTGGGTTATTTGGAATGGCTGTAATAAAAGCAACCTGTGCAAGGGAGAGGTCATTGCTGCTTTTACTAAAATAATATTGGCTTGCTGCTTCAATACCATAGGCCTGATGACCAAAAAAAATGGAATTTAAGTAGAGTTCAAGAATATCATCTTTCGTATAACGTTTTTCAAGCTCACGCGAGTACAAGATCTCGCTTAACTTTCGTTGATACGTTTGTTCATGGCTTAAGTAAATGTTACGAACCAGCTGCTGCGTAATGGTACTTCCGCCTTGCTCTGTTTCGCTACTAGATGTGTTCGCTACAAATGCACGAGCGATCCCAGCCGTATCATACCCTTCGTGTTCATAAAAACGACGATCTTCGGTTGATACAAATGAATCAATAAATAACTGAGGAATCTGATCAAATGGTTTATAAATTCGGTTGGTATCCTTATAGATCTCAGACACTAAGCGACCTTCAGAATCAAGGATGTAGCTATTAGATGAAAGAAACAACTCACCTAATTCGATATTCGTATCAAACGCCTCTGATAGTGTTTCTACTTCATTTACTTCTGCACCAACGCGGGTTAACAGCAGGACAAATGAAGCACACAGTACGACGATGATAATCCAGCCTGTACTTTGTCTCATACTAATCTCACTTTCTTTAAGTCTACTTTTGCTAAAGTATACCATTGATTTGATGGAATTTACAGTTCACTAGGCGAATTTACTGCGACTTTATATGGGTTCGTTTTATGAGTGGGTTTACGAAAAAGGGGCATGTTCAACTAGGCTAATGCATAGAATACATTAATCTCGGATTCACGAGGATGGAGGGGTATTATGAGTATACTAAAAAAGATTGAGCGCTTTCGTGAAGAAGAAGAACGGTTGAAGTGGGAAGGAACATTTGAAGATTATTTAGAGCTAATTAAAGAAAAACCTTATGTGACGCAGACCGCTCATTCCAGAGTGTTTAATATGATTGAAGATGCTGGAGTGGAGGAGAAAGACGGCAAAAAGACATTTTCCTTTTTTAAAGAGCAAATCTATGGGTTAGAAGAGTCAATTGAACAGTTAGTAGAAGAGTACTTTCACTCGGCGGCAAAACGATTGGATGTACGAAAGCGAATTCTGTTACTCATGGGACCAGTAAGTGGAGGTAAATCGACTCTTGTCACGATGTTAAAAAGAGGATTGGAGCAATATTCCAGAACAGATCGTGGAGCCGTTTATGCCATTAAAGGCTGCCCAATGCATGAGGACCCGCTTCATTTGATTCCTCAACACCTTCGTGCCGAGTTTCAAGAAGAATACGGTGTAAAGGTTGAAGGTCACCTATCTCCATTAAATATGATGCGACTTCAGGAAGAGTATGGAGGAAGAATAGAAGATGTACTCATTGAGCGTATTTTCTTCTCCGAGGATAAGCGGACCGGGATTGGAACATTCAGTCCATCAGATCCTAAGTCACAGGATATCGCTGATCTCACTGGAAGCATCGACTTTTCAACGATTGCCGAGTATGGCTCTGAATCAGACCCTCGTGCCTATCGTTTTGATGGAGAATTAAATAAAGCAAACCGTGGAATGATGGAGTTCCAAGAGATGCTGAAGTGTGATGAGAAATTCTTGTGGCATCTTCTGTCTCTTACGCAGGAGGGGAATTTTAAAGCAGGAAGATTTGCTCTCATCTCAGCGGATGAGCTAATCGTAGCCCATACCAACGAATCAGAGTACAAAACCTTTATATCCAACAAGAAAAACGAGGCGCTTCACTCACGGATCATCGTGATGAAGATTCCATATAATTTGAAGGTTAGTGAAGAAGAGCGCATTTATAAAAAGATGATTGATGATAGTGATCTATCACACGTCCACATCGCCCCGCATGCTCTTAAAGTAGCAGCGATCTTTACGATCCTTACTAGATTAAAGGATACAACGAAGTCTGGTGTCGATTTGATTAAAAAGCTGCGCTTGTATGATGGAGAAAGTGTAGAGGGCTTTAACTCACAGGATTTGGCTGAACTGAAAAACGAGCACACAGATGAGGGAATGAGCGGAATTGATCCACGATATGTCATTAACCGAATTTCTTCGGCCATTATTCGTAAGCAGTTAACGTCTATTAATGCATTAGATGTCCTGCGTTCTATTAAAGAAGGCTTGGATGCGCATGCATCGATCTCGAAGGAAGAACGAGAGCGCTATATGGACTTTATCTCCATTGCACGAAAAGAATACGATACGATTGCGAAAAAAGAAGTCCAAAAGGCATTTGTGTATTCATATGATGAGTCTGCCAAAACACTTATGGACAATTATTTAGATAATGTGGAAGCGTACTGCAATAAGAATAAATTACGCGATCCTTTAACTGGTGAAGAGATGACGCCAGATGAGAAGCTTATGCGTTCAATTGAAGAGCAGATCGGAATTTCTGAAAATGCAAAAAAAGCATTCAGGGAAGAGATCCTAATTCGCATCTCGGCCTATGCAAGGAAAGGCAAAAAGTTTGACTACAACTCTCACGAACGCCTGCGCGAAGCGATTCAGAAGAAGCTATTTGCTGACTTAAAAGACATTGTTAAAATCACTACATCTGTTAAAACACCGGATGAATCCCAGCTTAAGAAGGTGAACGAGGTCATTGCCCGTTTAATTGATGAGCATGGATACAATTCTACCTCGGCCAACGAACTTCTACGTTATGTAGGTAGCTTGTTGAATCGTTAAACGCATGGAACCGATGAAGCATCTGGCTCATCGGTTCTTTTTGGTGCAGAAAGTACGATAAAAAACGTTAATTTTACAAATGCTTGAATGAAGCTTGGTTTAAGGGTGTTGACCGCTCGTGCTGGTATACATAAAGGCAAGATAAGCGGTACAGTAAGGTTGTCGTCTTTGTTTAAAAGTGGTAAATTGAAAAGAAAAGAATGGCGGAGGAACAGTGTGAGTACAACGAAAAGTGAGATCTTTGGCTGGGTAAAAGCGATCATTATTGCAATTCTACTAGCAGTGATCATACGTGCCTTCTTATTCACGAGTTACGAAGTAAGAGGTGAATCAATGCTTCCAACGGCTCATGAAGGAGAGCTGTTTATTGTGAATAAGTTAAATTATCAATTTGGCGAACCGAAGCATGATGATTTAATTGTTTTTCATGCGACAGAAGAGGAAGATTACATTAAACGTGTGATTGGTTTGCCAGGTGACACAATTCGGGTGGAGAATGACATCCTCTATATTAATGGTGAAGAAGTAGCGGAGCCTTATTTAGATGAAGTTAAACCAGGACCTGGAAAGTATACAGAGGACTTTGATGAGATTGTTGTACCTGAGGGACATGTTTTTGTGATGGGAGACAATCGTCCAAGTAGCCTCGATAGTCGCAGGATTGGGCCAGTAAGTGAAGATCAAATTGTTGGGAAGGTTGATTTACGTTTTTGGCCATTACCTGAGTTTTCATTTATGGGAAATAAATAAGCAAAAGCCGGAATCTCCTAAGATTCCGGCTTTTTTAATGATGGTGCTGACAATTTCTGGAAGCTGGTTCCTCTTCCTCACCAGGAGGCATGTCAATTCCACCAGGGTGAAAAGGATGACATTTCGCCAAACGTTTTAGGAGGAGCCATGAACCTTTGGCTGCACCAAACCTTGTCACAACCGTTGCCCCGTATTGCGAGCAAGTGGGGTAAAACCGGCACGTTGGTGGAGTGTAGCGGGAGATAAACCGCCGATAAAACCGAATGATCGCTAAGATGAGCTGTTTCAAATGAGCACGCCCTCCTAATGAGTAAAGGCTCGCGTCAAGCGAGCCACACAGGTTAGATTTCTTTTACTAAATCAAAAAATTCCTCAAGAGCCAATTGATTCTCGTAAATCTCAATAGCTGCTTCCCCTACATATCGAAGATGCCAAGGCTCATATCCGTAACCGGTAATATCTTCTTTATCCTTTTGGTATCGAATAATAAACCCAAAATGATGCGCATTCTCTGAAAGCCATTGACCTTCTTCTGTATCTTCATATTCTTGAACAAGACTATAGTTCACACTTGCACTTGAAACATCCATCGCAAGGCCTGATTGATGTTCACTGCTTCCAGGGTTTGCAACAAACTCTTGATCAGGGCCAGACTTAGACACTGCTTGATCATACAGCTCCTGTTGACGATCATAGGAACGATACCCGGAAACGGCAGCTAGTTCAATATCTTCCTCATTAGCAGCTGCGAACAATGCTTCAAGCGCACCGGCTGCTTCTTCGCGCATATAGCTCTTAGGAATATCCTGATGACCATAAGAGAATTTCACATCAGGAATCACAAGATCCTCTGGCTCGTAGTCACTAGGTAACAAAAAGTCGTGATTTACGAAGGTCAATATATTATCAGGGTTTTGAATGATTGCTTGTCCATCAACTTCTTCAATTTCATTAAAATATTCAGTAGGAAGAGACATGGTTTCTTCGTCAAACGGTTCTTCCTCTTCTTCAGCCGGTTCATCTTCATTCTCGGCTTGATTCGAATCATCAGGTGCTGATTGATCTTCTGTTTGTTCTTGTTGTTCATTTGATGGGTTTGAATCGTCAGGTGACGACTGCTGGTCATCCTGTTGGCACGCACTAACCATAATCGTACTTAGTGCGACAATGAATAACCATTTATTCTTCTTCATAAGTACATACCTGCCTAACTTAGTTTCTTTCATCTATATATGAGAGTATACCACATGGCTTATTTGTTCAAAAGCCAGCTACATAAGGATAGCCAGCTTTTTGCATGTTTATCCTGATTTTGAGTAACGTTGTGTAACTGGTGCGTAGGAAAGAATGCGGTCTAAGGAAAAACGCCTCATTTGCTTCTTTTGATGGCAATACCCAGAGAGAATACCATTTGAAATGGATTCTGGTGTGATGACTCGATGACTGATTTCATTTGACTTTGAGTGGTATATAAGCGCAATACGTGTTTTAGTTAAACACATTTTTGTTAGCTGAGACGTATACACGTCATCACCTCCTTTAGCAAATTATATGCGAACGTAAGTTCTTATACAACTAATTTTGCTTAATTGGAATTCATTTCTTTAAACATTTCAATTTGGACAGCAAAAAGGTATTTGCCTTATAATGAAGGCTAAGCGAGGTGGATTGTATGGAAGCCATAACCGTGTCTCAAAAAATCCTGTCAAAATATAAAAATGTCAAACAAGCACTTGAGCTTGTTGAAGAGGGTGGAACGATTCACCTGGATAAAGCAACTTATAAAGGAAAGTTTTTTATACATAAATCAGTAACGATTTGCGGTGCACATGCGAAGGATTCCGTTGTTCTAGAAGGGTCCTTTGTCATAAAAGATGGTGCTCGGGTGACAATTAAAAATATGACGCTCCAGGATGATGAAGTTGGTGTATTTGTCCAGGAGGGCTCTCTTACACTTGAAAACTGTGATATCAATCGCATGAGTGAAACAGCCCTTATGGTGAAGAAAGGGAGCCATGCTACATTACGTGATGTGATTATCCAAAATAATCAGCACGCTATTCTTTCCCAAGGGAAGGTGCAGATGCATTTTTGTGCGCTATCAAATCAACAAGCCACCCAGGTCATTCTCTACCCAGGTGCTAACTTAAAATCAAAGCATACACATATTCTTCAAGGGAAAAAGGAAGCCATTCTTTTAAAGGGGCAAACAAATGGTACGCTTGAGGATTGTTCCATCTTTGGTCATTCTGGTGAGTACGCTCAAGTTCGTGTGCAAAAGGATGCAGAGCTCCATATTAAGTCCAGTCGAATATATGAGGGCACTAGTGGGGGACTTGATGCTCAAGGAGGCCGTCTACTTTTAAATGATGTGGAACTGTATCGAAATGTAGGCACGCAAGTTAAGCTTGAAGACAGCACAGCAACGATTAGCCATTCGTCTATACATAGCGCAGATATAGGTTGTGTGGTCTCTAACGGCTCCACTCTTCAGCTTGAGCAATCGCAGCTTACCGCTCATCTGCAAGCCCAGCTTCACGTAAGCGGTGGTGCCCTTCATGCGAACCACTGCTCTATTCGAGGTGGAAAAAGTAACGCCATCCTGGTTACAGAATGCGGAGAAGCAGATATTGCTGATAGTGAAATTGCCGATCATTTTCTTCCTCAAATCTGCGTCTCTGAACAAGGGCATGCAAGAATCGAGCGTTCCTCCATACATCATGGAGAGCATTATGGAGTTTGGTTAACCGAGCAATCCTCAGCAAATATTGTTCAATCAAACATCTATGGCCACCAGCAAATTCAAGTGGTTGTAGCAGAACAGAGCTATTTAGAGATGGATACTAGCTCAGTGTACGAAGGCTATGAGAATGGAATGCATTTTCTTGAAGAAAGCAAAGGGCTCATTTCTCATTGCGAAGTGTACCGTCATGGAGCTGAGTTCCCCCAAGTGATTGTACGAGAGGGTGCTGATCCTCACTTTAAACAGTGCACCATTTCAGAAAGTCCATCGAATGCAGTTTGGTTTTTGGAGCATGCAAAAGGACAAGTTGAACAGTGTACAATTGTAGGACATGGACTCGCACAAATCGAAATAACGGGAGAAAGCACCCCTCGTGTATCTCGGACAACCATTACAGAAGGTGGACATTGTGCGATACACATTCATGAATCAGCGCCGGTGATTGAAGAGTGTCTTTTTCCAGATCATATTGAAACGATTATCTTAGAAGGAAACTGCGCAGCTGAGATTGTGGGTCAAGGAGCAGAGGTTTTGGCTGATTATGCAGCGTTTAAGCGTCACGAAGAAGAGCGTCTTTCGAATCTTGATGAGAAAACGCTTGAACGAATCCAAAAAGCAGAGGACCTTGCTGAAAAAGAAGCACGAACCGCTGAAATTGTTGGTTTAGTTGAAGAACTGGAGCGAAGACTTGGAACAAATTCATAACACAACAAAAGGGACGATCCTTAGATGATGAGGGTCGTCCCTTTTTAAATGGAAGAAAGGATGGATAAGGCTTTTTTAGGTTGATCAGAATTTTTTGGCAACTCTTTCACTTGTCTGCATAAGATAAGGTAATCACTAAAAAAATGACCTACTTTTAAACTTTGGACTGATTCCATCTTACTATATGCTGAAACGCCTGAATGTGTGCATAAAAAGGCAGATCTGTTTATTGATATATTTAAGGAGGGAAACATGTGAAAAAAGATGACTATCAAGGGTTCGCTGTGTCTCAGGAGAATTGGTCCCTCCACCGAAAAGGCTATCAGGATCAACGAAGACACCAAGAAAAGGTGCAGGAAGCCATTAAACGTAATCTGCCTGATCTAGTAAGTGAAGAAAGCATCGTGATGTCAAATGGGAAAGATGTCATTCGTATTCCCATTCGTTCATTAGATGAATACAAAATTCGTTATAACTATGATAAAAACAAACATGTCGGTCAAGGGCAAGGCGATTCAAAAGTTGGAGATGTTGTCGCGAAGGATCCTAATGCGCAAAAGCAAGCAGGAGCCGGGAAGGGTCAAGGAGCGGGTGACAAAGCTGGTGAAGACTATTATGAAGCAGAAGTCTCAATAGCCGAGCTGCAGGATCTTTTATTCTCTGAACTTGAGCTTCCTAACTTACAGAAAAAAGAAGAAGACGAAATCATTATTGAAGACATCTCATTTAATGACATCCGTAAAAAAGGATTAATGGGTAACGTCGATAAGCGCAGAACGATTCTTTCAGCCATTAAACGAAACGCTCTTAGTGGAAAACCAGGGATTAATCCGATTTCGAACGACGACCTCCGCTTTAAAACGTGGACAGAAGTCACAAGGCCAGAATCCAAAGCCGTTGTGATCGCGATGATGGATACAAGTGGATCGATGGGTCGATTTGAAAAATACATGGCACGAAGCTTTTTCTTTTGGATGTCAAGATTTTTGCGGACCAAATATGAAACGGTTGATATTGAGTTCATTGCGCACCATACCGAGGCTAAACAAGTAACAGAAGAAGACTTTTTCTCAAAAGGAGAAAGTGGAGGAACCATTTGCTCCTCTGCCTATCGTAAAGCTCTCGAGATCATTGACTCCAAATATGATCCGAGCCGCTATAATATTTATCCATTTCATTTTTCAGACGGAGACAATCTCACAAGCGACAATGCCCGCTGCGTGAAGCTAGTGAATCAACTTATGGATGTATCCAGTATGTTTGGATATGGTGAGGTGAATCAATACTCTCGCCATTCGACTCTCATGAGCGCTTACAAAAACATCGACGACCCACGCTTTAGACACTACATCTTAAAAGAACAAGGCGACGTGTATCATGCGATGAAGGAATTTTTCAAAAAGGAATACGAAGAAGTGAGTGTATAGGAGGGGACCCGGCTTTGGCCGGGTTTTTTGTGTTAGTTTCTTTGTCTCCTATGCATGAACAAGTAAATATTGTAAACTACAAAACAAATGGTGAATGTAATAGACGAAACCCAAAGTAACATCATCAAGAAAAGATGATCTTTAATGAGCCAGACTAAGAACCAGACCAAATAAAGTCCAATACCGAAAATAGATAATCTCTTAAAGAAAGACATACAGACCTCCAAACTATAGGTTGTGTGTAGTGTAACGTACATTTGATAAAAAAAGTAGAAGGTGCATGAACTTTGATACGAAAACTAAAGTCTTCAATCGCTATAACAATCTTTTTAATGATCCTTTTATCGCCACTCATCATCATAGACGTATTAATTATTTATTTGCTTAGCGGGTCTGTTTTTAGCGTGACAAAGCTTTTCCTCTTGCTACTGATATTTTACGTTGTAAGTTTTGTTATAAGTATCATTGTTGATGGAATAATCGATGTTTTAGGTGATGTATTCGATTTGAAGGCTCCAAAGATCTTGTCATCCTGTTTAGATTTACTTGTTAGCCTAGGGGTTTTAATCTTAGTACATTCTTACTTTACTACTATAAATCTCTCCATTTTAATTATGGTTTTGATTGTAATCGTTCATGCTCTTGCAGGCCATTTTATCAATACATTACCTGGAAATGAAGAAGTAAAAGATGAGTTAGATCCTAGCATTGAGTACGAAATTAAGCAACTTTTACATGAGAAAAATAGTGTGGAGTGTATTGAGCAGGTAAGTGAAAATCACCCAGAACTATCAAAGAAAAAGGTCATAAAAGCAGTGCGTAGAATATCTATAGAAGTTAAAGGGGATGAGATGATGGCAGATTATAGAGATTCTGATTACTTTAACCGCTTGACTGACAATCTAAAACAAAATGAAAACATTAGTTATGATCATCTCATGTTCTTATTACATCAAGGCAGAGAGATTGATTTTACATACAATGGTGTAGATTATTTTATCGCTCATGTGAAGGAAGGTAGAGTACTTTGGCATCAAGAACATCAACTCAGTGACTATTATGATGAACGGAATGAGGCATTTGTTGAAGAGACAAAGATTAATCAAGTGAGCCTTGCAGATATTTTTAGACAGAGGAAAGCAATGATCGTTACCATTTGGTAGTTTATTAGAACCTTATCCAATCACGAAGCAGTCTCGTTAAAACATATGCGATTAAAAAGAAAAAAGGTAATACAAACAGTTGTAAGGGCGCATTAATTGAAAAAGGAATGAAGGAATTCCATAAATAGTTTATGCTCGTCACTAAAAAAAGCAAACAAATGATATAGATTGTCAAATCAAACAGCCACTTTTTCAATTGTTGAATCAAATACTCACCCCTTCTCATGGTATTTTCCTATTCTACTAGTTCTTTCTAAAAAAAGAATAAAGATTGTAGGGGAACGACGATTGTCTGTAGAAAGTATGGTAATGAGGAGGTGCGATACATGTCGAGAGTTTTACCCTTTGGAATCGGTGTAATGGTTGTACTGCTTTCTGGTTGTGGTGGGTCAAGTCAGAATGACGATCCAACATCTCCAGCAGCTAGTCCGCCTAGAGACTCAGTAAATATTGATTCTGAAATATCTTCAGCCCATTTCGCAACATCGGATGCGTTTTTTAAGGCGATCATTCAAGAACATTCGGATCAAAATGTGTTGATTTCCCCTTACAGTTTGCAGGTGCTTTTGTATATGTTAGCGAATGGACTTGGTGATTCAAATCGTGAGGAGCTTCTTGAGGCGTTACATGTAAATGCCATTGATTTAGAAGCACTTAATCAGTCTGTTCAACAAACCATTCAATCCTTTGACGATTTACCTTTTTCAGATGTAAAGACCGCGAATTCAATTTGGCATCGAGACCATTTAGCCGTAGAGGAAGACTTTAAAGAAATGATTGGCACCTATTATAACGGCGAAGCGCATGAGCTAAGAGAACTGAATCCAGCTGAGGAGTTAAATGATTGGGTTCATGAGAAAACAAATGGACTCATTGAGAAGCTTGTAGAAGAAGTTCCATCCAACGTAATTGCATATCTTATAAATGCCGTTTATCTAGATGCAGATTGGGAGAAGCCTTTTGAGAAACACCTTACGATTCCAGGTTCATTTTATTTATTAGATGGGGAAGACATTCAACATCCGATGATGAAGCAAACAGAGACTTTTCAATATATGGAGGAATCTTCGTTTGAAGCGGTCAAGCTACCTTATCAAGATGAGGGTTTATCAATGATTGTAGTGTTACCTGACACGGGTGCATATGAAGAAGTAGCATTCGATTTGGATTTTTCAATGTTTGTAAACGGAGATTGGAGTCGTACAGAAATGGACCTTCAATTGCCCGCTTTTACGTTTAAAAGTGAGTATGATTTAGAAGATCGTTTAACAGAGATGGGCATGGGAGTGTTATTCAATCAAGGCTTGGATACGTCCACGCTATTTGGTGAAGGGTCCACTCATGAAATTGATGAAGTGCTTCAGAAAACGTATATCAACGTAGATGAAGAAGGAACAGAGGCTGCGGCTGTTACTGGTGCTGCATTGAATGAATCAGCTACTCTCGTTGAAAAGCGTTTTATTGTTGATCGGCCGTTTTTATTCTCCATTATTGATGAAGAAACAGAAACGATTTTGTTTATGGGATCGGTGGTGCGGCCTGTGATTGAGCCATGAGACTGAGGATCGCGCGCATATTTCTTGGAAGTGGTCTTCTATTATCTGCAATCGGCTTTACGTTTTGTCATATGCTTGCGAACCCGAGGCCGCCTTATTCGTCGATGGGTAATGTAGCGATCTTTTTTGTTGGTATGCTTGTGCCGATTACAGGTGTAATTGTTTATGGATGGGTAAGGTTACTAGGTAGTGCTTTATTTCATAAATGGAGTAAATGGTTTCTTGTTCTTTTACCAATTCATATAGTTGCGGCTATTTTGTGGCAGGTATATTCGCTAGATAGCTATCGGGAGATGCTCGGTAATCATTTAGAAGCATACTATGGATCTAGGGATGATCAATATATTCTTGATATTACACAAGGTTTTGACAATCAGATGAATAGTCAGTTTTTCAACTTAAACACTTGGTTGGCTTATGTGTCTATGACGCTGTGGGTAGCTTTGATGATCTCGTTCGTTATGAAACTCCGTAAAGTCACATAAACAATTTACATTAAATTAATAATCGTTGTATATAATTTAAAATTAAGTGTTAAGGAGGATTGTCACTGATGAAATGCGAATGACAATCGTTTTGAGAGAGAGAAAAGGAAGGGCTCATTCATGCTAACAGAGTATATTATGGCATTTGTAGAATTCTTAAAAGGATTTTCTTATTTTGGTATTATGCTAGCGCTATGTTTTGAATTTGTTCCGGCAGAAGTGGTTTTGCCTTTAGCGGGATTTTGGGTGTATGAAGGGGATTTTAACTACTATCTAGTTGTTATAGCGGGAGCAGTAGGAGGAACGATTGGTCCGCTGACCCTTTACTATCTAGGTAAGTGGGGTGGTCGCCCAATGGTCATAAAATACGGGAAATATTTTTTAGTTTCAAAAAAACAAATCGATGCATCTGATCGATTCTTTGACAAATACGGTGCAGGAGTAGCCTTTTTTGGACGATTTTTACCTGTTGTTCGTACCGCCATATCTGTTCCCTGCGGAATAAGTGAAATGAATGTAATTAAGTTTTGTGTGTACACGTTTATTGCCATCCTACCTATAACTGCTTTATATGTATATATAGGTTTTACATTGGGGGAGAATTGGGAACAGGCAGGTCCAATCTTCAAGCAATATACGATGCCTATTGTCTACGTGATTATATCCGGACTAGCCATCTATATTATCTACAGAATCATAAAGAATAGAAGACTAAAAAAAGACAACATCTGAGTATAAGATGTTGTCTTTTTGATCTCGTTTAGAAGAATCCTTGTGCGTCTTCACTATAGCTAACGAGTAGATTTTTTGTTTGTTGATAGTGTTCAAGCATCATTTTATGATTCTCACGGCCGATTCCAGATTGCTTGTATCCTCCGAAGGCTGCATGTGCCGGATAGACGTGGTAGCAGTTTGTCCAGACTCGTCCTGCTTGAATTTCTCTTCCAAATTTGTAGGCAGTATTGATGTTACGAGACCAAATTCCAGCTCCAAGTCCATAGAGTGTATCGTTTGCAATGGCTAGTGCTTCATCTTCATCCGTAAAGGTCGTGACAGATAAAACGGGACCAAAAATTTCTTCTTGGAAAATTCTCATCTCGTTGTTCCCTTTAAAAATGGTTGGCTCAACGTAGAAACCTTTTTCCATGCCATCAACCTGGCGTGTACCGCCCCCAATGAGACATTCGGCTCCTTCGTTTTTCCCGATTTCAAGGTAGGATGTGATTTTCTCAAGCTGCTCTTGTGAGGCTTGAGCTCCAATCATTGTATTTGGATCGAGTGGATTTCCAGATGTAATTTCCTTCACTCGCTTAAGCGCTCTTTCTATAAATTGATCGTATATGGATTCATGTATGAGTGTTCGTGATGGGCACGTGCAAACTTCCCCTTGGTTTAACGCAAACATCACAAACCCTTCAATCGCCTTATCAAGATACGCATCATCTTGATCCATGACGTCTTTAAAGAAGATGTTTGGAGATTTACCACCAAGCTCTAGGGTGACTGGAATGAGGTTCTCTGAGGCATATTGCATGATCAGACGTCCCGTTGTTGTTTCTCCAGTAAAGGCAATTTTGGCAATTCGTTTGTTAGAAGCGAGAGGTTTTCCGGCTTCTTCTCCAAAGCCGTTTACAATGTTAACTACTCCAGCCGGAAGAAGATCCACAATTAGTTCCATTAATACAAGGATGGATGCTGGCGTTTGCTCAGCTGGTTTTAACACCACGCAGTTTCCAGCAGCGAGTGCTGGTGCAAGCTTCCAGACAGCCATAAGAATAGGGAAATTCCAAGGAATAATTTGACCAACCACACCAAGTGGCTCATGAAAATGATAGGCGACCGTCTGCTCATCAATTTGGCTGAGAGACCCTTCTTGTGCACGAATCACCCCGGCAAAATAACGAAAATGATCCACTGCTAAAGGAATATCCGCATTCAGTGTTTCTCGTACGGCTTTTCCGTTATCCCAGGTTTCAGCAACGGCTAGTTTTTCAAGATTCTCTTCAATTCGATCTGCGATTTTGTTTAATAGAATCGCACGTTCAGTTGGAGTGGTTTTCCCCCAGCTTGACTTCGCTTCATGTGCGGCATCAAGTGCTAACTCAATGTCTTCAGAAGTAGACCTGGCCACCTTACAAAATACTTCTCCATTAACGGGAGACACATTGTCGAAGTATCGACCATTCGCAGGGGCTGTCCATTTTCCACCGATAAAATTGTCATACTGTTCTTTAAACGTCACCACAGAGTCGGTCGTTCCAGGCTGCATATAAACCATAAGAAATCCCTCCAACGTCATTTATTTGAACCACCTCCATTGTATACCCTTTTGGCGAATTTTGTAAGCGCTTTATTTCGATTGGGGAGGATTAATTTTTTGTAAAGTTAATGCGGAGCTGAAGGGAATCGACGAAGAGAGGGCTG
>NZ_JAEUZA010000001.1:46220-1274031 GCF_016798245.1 Alkalicoccobacillus gibsonii
GGCTGAATCGACGAAGAGAAGGCGGAATCGACGAAGGGAGGACGGAATCAACAAAGAGGGGTTGGAATCGACGAAGAGAGGGCTGAATCGACGAAGAGAAGGCGGAATCGACGAAGGGAGGACGGAATCAACAAAGAGGGGTTGGAATCGACGAAGAGAAGGTGGAATCGACGAAGAGAGGACGGAATCGACGAAGAGAGGACGGAATCGACGAAGAGAGGACGGAATCAACAATGAGAGGACGGAATCAACAAAGAGAGGATGGAATCGACGAAGGGAAGGCGGAATCGACGAAGAGAGGATGAAATCGACGAAGAGAAGGCGGAATCAACAAAGAGAGGATGAAATCAACAAAGAGGCTGAAAGAATCGATTAAGAGCGCAATGATTTATCGGAAATTTATCCTCACAGAATTCGTCAAAGGATTAAATCGTAATAATTACGCTTTACATCTTAATAATCCGGGTGTATAATTCGTAATTGTTACGATTTGAGATTGTGAGAGGGGGAATGCTTGTGTCAACGATACCTGTTACTGTGTTGAGTGGATACTTAGGTGCGGGAAAGACAACTTTGATGAACCATGTGTTATCGAACAGAGAGGGACTTCGGGTTGCAGTCATTGTAAATGATATGAGTGAGATCAATGTGGATGCTGATTTGATTGAACAGGGTGGCTTTAATCGTACGGAGGAGAAGCTGGTTGAGATGTCAAATGGCTGCATATGCTGCACGTTGAGAGAGGATTTGTTAATTGAGGTTGAGCGTTTAGCGAAGCAAGGAAACATTGATCATATTTTAATTGAGTCAACTGGAATTTCAGAGCCGGTGCCTGTTGCACAAACGTTCTCTTATATTGATGAGGAGACGGGAATTAACCTTGGAGAGTATTGCCATCTAGATACGATGGTGACGGTTGTGGATGCGAATCGGTTTTGGCACGATTTTCATTCGGGCGAGTCCTTGCTTGATCGCAAACAAGCGATAAGTGAAGCTGATGATCGAGATATTGTTGATTTACTTATCGATCAAATTGAGTTCTGTGATGTCCTTATTCTAAATAAAACAGACATGCTTGAGCAGAAGCAATTGAACCTCTTAAAAGGGGTACTAAAAAAACTTCAACCTGAAGCTCGTATAATTGAAACAAATTATGGTGTCGTTGATCCGAAGCAAATTTTAAACACAGGACTGTTTAACTTTGAATCTGCGAGCACTGAAGTTGGTTGGATCAAGGAGCTTGAGGCGGAAGAGCATACACCCGAAACAGAGGAATATGGAATTGGTTCGTTTGTGTATAAGCGTAGACGTCCATTTCATTCTGAACGATTTGAAGCATGGTCTGATTATTTTCCTAAAGAAGTAATTCGTGCAAAAGGTACGGTTTGGTGCGCAACTCGGAATGATCTTGCACTTATGCTCTCACAAGCTGGTCCGCAAGCAACACTTGAGCCTGTTGCCTACTGGGTAGCTTCCTTGCCTAAAGCTGAACAGGTCTACTATAAACAAATGAATCCAGATACTCTTTCTGATTGGGACGAGAAATGGGGAGACCGGAAAACAGAAGTAGTCTTTATTGGAATTGAACTAGATAAAGAACGGATCACTCGTGAATTGGATGGTTGTCTTTTAACAGATGAAGAAATGAACCAGGATTGGAGTCAATTTGTGGATCCATATCCGTGGCAAGTATCAAGAGCTGAACAAACCACATAATTGGAGGAATGAATCATGGCAAAGAAATCTAAAATCGCAAAAGAACGGAAAAGACAGGAGCTTGTTGCTAGATATGCCGAGTTACGCAAGGAGCTAAAAGCAAAAGGAGATTATGCAGCCCTAAGAAAGCTACCTCGCGACTCAGCGCCAACAAGATTAACGACTCGTTGTGAAGTGACAGGACGACCGCGTGGGGTCATTCGCAAGTTTAAATTATCGCGAATCAAGTTCCGTGAAATGGCTCATCAAGGTCAAATTCCTGGCGTGAAAAAAGCGAGCTGGTAGAAGAGGGTTATCCTTCTTCTCTTTTTTTATGTTTAACGTAGACTTTAATGTGGGTACCCAATAACTAGAGTTAAATTATTGGAGGCCTGTAACAATGAATATAAATGAACAGTTAACAAATGGAATTCCGAAACAGAAACAAGAGAAGCAGCCAGGTAATGAACATGAGATGAACCCTCTTCCGATCTATGAATATGAGGATTACCAAGGATCAGGTAAGTTAAAGGATAAAGTCGCTCTCATTACTGGAGGAGACTCAGGTATAGGTCGTGCTGTTGCAGTTGGTTATGCGAAAGAAGGCGCTCATGTAGCCATCGTATACTTGGATGAACACGAGGATGCAGAAGCAACAAAGCAACGAGTAGAACAGGAAGGGGTTAAGTGCATTACCATTTCTGGGGATGTAGCTGACGAAACGTTCTGTATTGAATCCGTGCAACGTACGGTTAATGAGCTAGGTGGTTTAGATATTCTTGTCAATAACGCAGCTGAGCAACATCCTGTAAATAGCTTAAAGGAGCTTTCTGCTGAACAGCTTCAACGCACATTTGCAACAAACTTCTATTCATATGTGTATTTTACAAAAGCAGCACTTGATTATCTAAAACCAGGAAGCTCGATTATTAACACGTCTTCTATTAATCCGTACCGTGGAAATCCACAGTTAATTGATTACACGAGTACAAAAGGGGCGATCAACGCGTTTACCCGTTCCATGTCGCAATCACTAGTAAAAGAAAATATTCGTGTAAACGGCGTAGCACCGGGTCCAATTTGGACACCATTAATTCCAGCATCATTTGAGGAAGATGTGGTAGCTGAATTTGGTCAAAGCAATCCTATGGGTCGTCCAGGTCAGCCGGTTGAACATGTTGGAGTATATGTTCTTCTTGCTTCTCATGAATCTTCGTATATGACTGGACAGACCATCCATGTAAATGGTGGAGATTTTGTCACAACGTAACCCTTCCTATATTTAGAAAAACAGGACGCATCTTGCATCCTGTTTTTTTTTATTACTTTTTAAGTTTTGGTAGCTGCAGATACGTGCCAGCACGCCAGAGCCATTCAAGTGGGCCCATTCTAAAGAAAGTTAACCAAACTTTACTTAAAATAAGCTGAACGATAAAGACGGCGATGGCAATAAGCGCACCTACAAAGACACCGACGGAATTAAATAATCCGAAACCATAGTTATAGAAAATGGTAGTCATAATAAGTGATTGAAATAAATAATTGGTAAAAGCCATACGACCTGCGTAAGAGAGAGGTTGAAGGATTTTCCTTCCTCTATCCGTTGTAGCAGCTAATACAAAAGCAGATACGAAAAACATCGTAAGGAAGGGACCACCAAATAGTGATTGTAATTTACCTAATTGCATGCTTTCTGTTGCAAATATTACAGGAGTTTTTGTTAAAAGGGCAACGAGAAGTCCAATCCATAACATGGTTTTCCACTTGCGTTTGTGAGTAATAGGGTCTTTTATCCAACCTTTTCTCATAATATATGCACCGAGTAATATCAGACCAATTACACCAATGGCTTGAGTCGCTGTAAACATAATCGTTCCTAAGATTCCAGGGAATACTGGGTTTTCAGTTTGTCTAAATTCGACGACTTCAGAATAAGAGCCGTTCTCTAAAACATCAAATTCATTTTCATTGAATTCAATCGCAGGATTCATCTCTCTTATTTGTTCTTCGGTATAATTCTCCATACCAAATTCGTAGAGAGAATCCGGTACTAAAGCGCACGAACCAAGAAGTCCCACCATAATTAACCCAGTTATTACAAGTCCTCTTGCAGGCATCATAAGAGCGAAGAATAATAAAACAGAAGCAAGTGCATATGGAAGTAAGATATCTCCATTCCACAAATAAATAGCATGTAAGTAACCGAAAATTCCTAAAAGAATAGTACGGCGCCAAAACACACCGTTGAAATTTAATCCCTTCTCTAGTAATCGGTGCTTTTGTAATGCCATTCCGTATCCAAATAAAAATGAGAATAATGGATAAAAACTCGCTTGAACAAAAATAAATATTACGCTCTCAGCAAATTTGTCGATTCCTCCATTAGGATACTGATTAAACAGACTCGATTCATACATTAAGCCGTATTGAAAATGAAGGCTGTTTGCCAAAATAATTCCAAGTAAAGCAAACCCTCGTAGCATATCGAGCGTAATGATCCGATCCCCTTCTAAGGTCGGGTTGGAACGTTGACTCATTTCTTCAACTCCTCTTTTCTATATATAAATAAAGTGCTCACGGTTTCGATCTTTACTTTGACATGATAAAGTAGAGGGTAGAAACCACCAAATTCAAGTTTACACCAAAATCATCCAAATGTGTGATGATTATCTACAAGATAAAGAGTTAGAATATTTCATGAAAGAGGATGATTAAGATGACAAATCAAGTGATTCAAACAATGGGCGCTCACCGTTCTATTCGCAAATTTACAAATCAGGATGTAAGCACTGAACAAGTGGAAATGCTCACTGATACAGCTAGATGGGCACCGAGCTCTCACCATGTTCAAGCGTACAGTATCATTGTTATTCGCAATCAAGAGAAAAAAGAAACACTAAAAACATTAACCGGCGGACAGCAATGGGTTGCAGATTGTCCTGTTTTTTTAGTGATTTGTGCGGACTATCATCGGATCGGTGAAGCAACCAAGCGACATGAACAGTCTCTTGAAATTGGAGGGGCAGAGCAACTGCTTGTTGGTGCAGTAGATGCGGCGCTCGTAGCTCAAAATCTATTAACGGCAGCAGAGTCCATCGGTTTAGGAGGAGTGATGATCGGAGGGATTCGCAATAATCCTGTAGAGGTAGCCTCTCTATTAAAGCTTCCTAAAGCCACATTCCCTGTGATGGGGTTATGCTTAGGCTATCCGGACCAAGACATTGCACAGAAGCCTAGATTGCCAAAACAAGCATCTGTTTTTACCGAACAGTATGATGTGGAAGTCGTTGATCAAGCTTTAACGGAATACAATGATACGATGCACACGTATTATGGCTCTCGCCAGACAAATGCGAAACAGCAAACATGGTCTGAACAAATGGCGAACTATATGGGTAAGCCTAATCGGCCGCACATGAACGAATTTTTAAAGAGACAAGGGTTTTTAACTGATTTATAAAGAGAAGAAAATACTTGGGGATAGGGGAATCTGTACATACGATGAAAAGTGATGCGCTCAAACGATTACCAGATCAATTTTTTGCTGAATTAGTTCGTAAGACAATTGACGTAAAACAGAACCATGATGATGTCATTAATTTAGGTCAGGGGAATCCAGATCAACCAACACCCGCGCACATCATTGAAAAAATGAAGGATGCATCTTCAAATCCTCTTTATCACAAGTATGCTCCGTTTTCAGGGTTCCCTTTTTTGAAACAAGCGGTCGCTGATTATTACTTACGTGAATGCAATGTGACCATCGATCCTGAGACAGAAGTAGCAATTATGTCCGGGACAAAAACAGGACTAGTTGAAGTGAGTCAATGCTTGTTGAATCCAGGGGATACAGCACTTGTGCCAGATCCAGGCTATCCAGATTATTGGTCAGGTATTGCGCTAGCAGGGGCAGAGATGGTAGGGATGCCACTTTTACCTGAAAATGATTTTTTGCCTGATTTCCAAAAGATCTCAAAGGATATCTTAACAAACGCGAAGCTGGTGTTTTTAAATTATCCAAATAACCCGACAGGTGCCGTTGCAAGTGAGGAGTTCTTTCAACAAGTGGTAGGGCTTGGTCAGGAACACTCCATTCATATTGTTCACGATTACGCATATGGAGCCATCGGATTTGATGGAGAACGACCGATAAGCTTTCTTGAAACACCTGGCGCGAAGGATATAGGGATTGAGATGATGACACTCTCTAAAACGTACAATATGGCTGGCTGGAGAGTTGGATTTGCCGTAGGGAATAAAGAAATCATTGCGGCTATTAACTTAATTCAAGATCACTACTATTGTAGTTTATTTGGAGGGATTCAAGAGGCTGCAGCGCATGCACTAACGGCGGATCAGACATGCGTAAGTGAGTTAGTGAAAACGTATGAGTCCAGGCGAAACGTGTTAGTGGAAGAAGCGTCGCGAATTGGATGGAATGGTCAAGCACCTGCTGGATCATTCTTTGCATGGTTCCCTGTCCCAGATGGCTATTCCTCTGAAGCCTTTGCTGATCTTCTACTATATGAAGCAAGAGTGGTCGTTGCACCTGGAAATGGATTTGGTGAACACGGTGAAGGCTTTGTAAGACTTGGATTGCTTTGTGAAGAAGAAGAGCTGAGAGAAGCCATTAAACGGATTGAGAAGCTTAACGTATTTTAAAATTTGATCAAAGGGAGAGAGAATGATGACATTACAAGATGTGCAAAATATTTTTTGTGTTGGACGTAATTATGCGGAGCATGCAAAGGAGTTAGGTAATGAAGTACCAGACACGCCGATCCTTTTTACAAAACCAACCAATGCTCTTGCCACAGCAGATGGACAGACGTTAAACTACCCGAGTGATCAGGGAGACATACACCATGAATTAGAAATTGTTTTGAAGATAGGCAAGTCATCAGATGCACAGTCTGTCAATGATCGAGTAGTTGAGATGGCGCTAGGAATTGACTTGACGTTACGTGACCTACAATCAACACTTAAGAAAAAAGGTCACCCTTGGGAGCGAGCAAAGGGATTCCGCAATTCAGCCATCCTCACGCCATTTTGGTCGTTTTCATCTGTTGAAGACATTGAGCACACAACATTCACTCTTAAAAAAAATGGGGAAACTGTTCAGTACGGAAATAGCACACAAATGCTGTTTAACTTTCAACAGCTAGTAGATGAGTGTGAGCAGGCATTTGGTCTAGTTGAAGGAGACGTTATTTTCACGGGCACTCCAGAAGGTGTTGGTCCAATTTCAGATGGCGATGTGTTTACCCTTTTTTGGGGCGAAGAGGAAAAGGGTAGCTTTACCGTAGCATTCAATAAGTAGGAGGTTCCATGGTACAAACAAAGATTTTTGCTCATAGAGGCTTTTCCGGGAATTATCCTGAAAACACGATGACCGCTTTTAAAGAGGCTGTAAAAGCAGGCGCAGACGGAATTGAATTGGATGTTCAATTCACCCAGGATCATGTCCCCGTTATCATTCATGATCGAACTGTGAACCGTATGACTGATGGGAAAGGATTTGTCTGTGATTTCTCTCTAGCGGAGCTTCAAAAACTTCGGATGAAAGAGGATTCGTCGGAGCGTATTCCTACCTTTGAGGAATTTCTTCACTGGGTCGAGCCTCATTCAGTCTATTTGAATGTTGAATTGAAGACAGAATTAAAGGATCGAGGGGAAATACCGCAGCTTATTTTACCTTTACTTGCGAAATATGGTGTAGAAGAGCGGACGATCCTCTCCTCATTTGATCATAAGGCACTATACGCTGCGAAGCAGAAAAAGCCGCATATTGAGTCAGCGGCTTTAATCCATCAAGCAATGATGAATCCAAGTGAATATTTAGTAACGCTAGGTGTCGAAGGGATTCATTTTAAGGCTTCAACTTTGTTAATGGATGAGGTTGCTGAGCTACAAGAGAAAGGCTATCATCTCAGACCGTATACCGTAAATACTGTGGATCAAATGAACCAATTCTTTACATGGGGATGTGAAGGGATTTTTACGGATTACCCTGACCTAGCCTTAGCTGTTCGTAAAGAGTTCAAACGCTTATAAATGCCAAATCTCTTTTGCATACTCAGCAATGGTTCGGTCACTTGAAAAGTAACCAGAGTGACTAATATTAATTAAGCATTTTTTCTGCCAGGTACGTGGGGTGAGGTATAGCTCCTGTACCTGGTTTTGTGCTTGCACATAGCTTCCAAAGTCTTTTAAAAGGAAATACTCATCTCCATTTTCAACTAATGAATAATAGATGTCTTGAAACGCAACTTGATCGCCTTTAAGTGAACCGTTTACTAGTCGATGCAGGACCTTTTGCAGCCTGCGATCCTGATGGAATACCTCACGAGGATCGTATTGACCATTCTGTTCATAGGCCAAAACCTCTTGAGCTCGAAGACCAAAATCAAAGAAATGATCTGTAGAAACTAAATCAGTCATTTCAATGTTTGCCCCGTCCATCGTACCAATCGTTAATGCCCCGTTCATCATCATCTTCATATTTCCAGTGCCAGACGCTTCCTTTGAAGCCGTTGATATTTGTTCGCTTACATCTGCAGCAGGAATAATAAGCTCCGCCTGTGAGACGTTATAATTCGGGAGAAAAAGAACTTGAATTTTACCTTTTGTTAAAGAATCTTCATTGATCTGACTTGCCACTGATGTAATTAAAGAAATGATTCGTTTAGCATAAAGATAGCCAGGGGCAGCTTTTGCTCCAAAGATAAAGGTCCGTGGTACTTTGATAGAATCCGGCTTATCGTGACACAGGTCCCAAAGATACATGACATGTAACAAATTTAATAGCTGACGTTTGTAGCCATGTAGTCTTTTGATGTGCACATCAAAAATTGAATGTTCCATTATTTGATGTCCTGTTTTATCAAAGATTTTATTGGCTAGCCTTTGTTTATTTTGTTGTTTAATAGCGTGAAGCTCATCAAGAACGGCATCATCATCTGTGTACTTTAGTAATTTTGTGAGATCATCCGGCTTTTCTTTCCACGACTCCCCAATTAATCTGGTAATAAAATTCGTTAACAAAGGATTTGCATTTAGGAGCCACTGTCTGTGACTAATTCCGTTTGTTTTATTTGTAAATCTCTCGGGAAATCGAATCGAAAACGATTTCAAAAGTTCGTCTTTCAAAATGGTTGAGTGCAGTTTTGCTACACCGTTAATCGTGTGACTCCCTATCACAGCGAGTCTTGCCATATGAATCACATCATCTGTGATAATGGAAAGGTCATTAAGACTTTCCCATTCCTCAAGCCCCCGATATTCAACATCTAGGCAATGTCTTCGATTGATCTCTTCAATAATTAAAAAAATGCGTGGGAGCTGCTCTTTCACTAGGAACACAGGCCACTTCTCTAATGCTTCATTCATCAACGTATGATTTGTGTAGGACACAGTCGACAACACGATGCTCCAAGCTTCTTCCCATGAGAGGTCATGCTCATCTACTAGTAATCTCATGAACTCCGGGATGATTAGAGTAGGGTGTGTATCGTTTATTTGAATAGCAAGCTTGGAGGGGATCTCCTGAAGTGTACCTCCACTTTGTAGGTAATCAAATAAAATAGATTGAATACCCGCGGACACAAGAAAGTACTGTTGGCGTAATCTTAGAACCTTACCATCATAATGAGAATCATCTGGATACAGAAATTCAGTAATCTCCTCAGCTTTTCGTTTCGTTGATGCGTAGGCTTCAAATGTACTGTCCGATGCAGCAGGTGTAGATTCGGCTCGCCAGATGGTTAGGTCGTTTACTTGATTATTTTTGTAACCAAAAATAGGTATTTGATAAGGAACCGCTATGATCTCTTCAGGATTGTGAAGGTGGAATGTTAGACGGTCGTTATGCTGGCTCATATGTACGGAGCCACCAAAACGAACAACAATCGCTTGGCCAGGTTTTTGTGCTTCCCAGGCGTAGCCCGAATCACTGACCCATTGATCAGGTAGCTCAACCTGTTGCTGGTTATTAATTTTTTGCTTAAATAGCCCGTATTGATAGCGTAAGCCCATCCCGTGACCGGAGTATCCCAGTGCGGCTAGTGAATCTAAGAAGCAGGCAGCGAGCCTTCCTAAACCACCGTTACCAAGCGCGGCGTCTAGCTCACTTTGAAACACCTCGGTTGGCTCATATTGAAACGACTCTAAGACCTCCTTGCAGGAATCAAGCAGGTCTAAGTTTAGAAGATTTGTTTCAATAAAGCGGCCAGGGAGGAATTCCATTGAGAAATAAAATACCTGCTTCGTTTGAGGTGATTTGGATTCATTGTTCTCAGAAAATTCTTTGACCAACGAAGCAATCGTGGTAAGCGCATGTTGTGGTGTGCGCGGTTCTGCATTAACTAATTGCTTCGATAAGGCTTTTTTGAATCTGTCTTTGTTGATTGTCATCTTGATCAAACACTCCTTTTTGCTCACGAAGCCCGTCGTATACATGCTGGTACTCTAAGGCTGATTTTCGCCATCCGAGCTCAGTTCGAGCGCATCCAGCTACTAGTTTGTTCCACTGATGCTTATGGTGAAAGTGGGAGAGAGCCCTTTGAATGGTTAAACGTAGCTCACCAGGAGTCTGGTTAAAGAAAGTAAAGCCATTACCCGTTCCAGTGTGAGGCTGATAGGCTTGAATCGTATCTTTTAATCCTCCTGTTTCCCTGACAATCGGTACACAGCCATAACGCAAGGCGATAAGCTGACTTAATCCACACGGTTCAAATAAAGAAGGCATTAAAAGGAGATCGGAGCCTGCATAGATACGTCGTGCTCTTCCTTCATCAAATCCTTGGAAGAAACAGAGCTTAGTTGGGTAACGATGCTGCAAATCGTTCAGTCCGTTCTCAAGTTCCGGGGAACCATTTCCTAAAACAACGACTTGCATTCGCTCATGAGCAAGCATGTCATGTAAGGTTTCGATTAAAAGTTGAATCCCTTTCTCAGGAACAAGCCTTGAAACGACTGCAAGCAGCGGGGTAGAAATAGAAAGTGACAACCCAGCTTCAGCTTGTAAACTGCGTTTATTAATATCTGAAGCGCTAGACCGATTTGTGTAAGGGGCGATAAGCTCCTTATCTGTCTGTGGATTATATTCGTCTAAGTCAATTCCATTCACAATTCCAATAAGATCATTCGCTCGTTCTTTAAGTAAGCGATCCAGCTTATAGCCAAAGGCTGGTTCCTGAATTTCAAGAGAGTAGGTAGGGCTAACGGTTGTTATTTTATCCGCCTCGGCAATCCCTGCTTTTAAATAGTTGATTTGACCATCCATTTCCAGAATGGAGAATGCTTGATCATCAAAATGAAGTAATTCTTCAAAAATCGAAGCTGGAAATTGTCCTTGATAGGCAAGGTTGTGAATGGTCAATACCGTTTTAATTTGATGATTCCATTGTTTAGCTCGAATATAAGCAGGGAGTAACCCCGTTTGCCAATCGTGACAGTGAAGGATATTCGGTTTTTGTTCCCTAGAACTGATCCATTCTAAAACGGCATGGCAAAAAAACGCATACCGTTCTCCATCGTCATGACAACCGTACAAGAGCGGACGGTTGAAATAGTATTCATTTTCAAAGAAAAGATAGCGAATTCCTTGATGTTCTAGCTCAAAGACATGACAGGCTTGCTCGCGCCAACGGACCCAGACAGAAAGAGTAGTGACCCAGTTTAGTTTGTTGGCCCAATCACTCGCGAGTGACTGATGCTTAGGGAGGATAACAGTAACCGCTCCGCGAGGCATAGATAATGCCTGCGGGAGCGAGCCAATCACATCGGCTAACCCACCTGTTTTAAAAAAAGGTGTACATTCTGTTGCTACATGGAGGATATCTAAATGGTTTTCAGTCATACAGGGTTACTCCTTTTACTTAATATTCTTGAGCAGATGGTTACTAATCATTGCGTGAGCTGGTTTTGTCTTTGAAAGTCGATGTACAACAGAAGGAGTAATGAGCATAATTTCGTTGTCTGAGGCGAATGACATATGATCTGGGATATGAGTATTCTCAGCCACGATCACTCGATGTAAGTAAACGTTTTTTCCAACTGATGCACCAGGTAGAATTACAGACTGATAAACCGCTACTCCTTCTGAAATATAAGCAGTAGGAGAAATAACGGATTCAGCAATCTTTCGTTCCTTTGCTTCCTTTACTGACTGAATAGATATTGGAGTAAAGGCAGACGTGAGAGGTGTTGTAAACAATGGCCATTCTTGATCTGTCAGAAGAAATGGTGAGGTCCCTTTAATAAGATCCATTTGCGTCTCCCAGTAAGTTTGGATCGTACCTACGTCTCTCCAATATTGATCATAAGGAAATGCGTAAAGCTTTGCCTCGTGAACAAGACATGGAAGAATGTCTTTGCCAAAATCATGACTTGATGCTGGATTCACAGAGTCGTCTAATAGACATTCTTTTAAGTAAGACCAATTAAACAGATAGATGCCCATTGAAGCGGTTTGGCTTTTAGGATGCTCAGGTTTCTCTTCAAATTTGAGCACCCTATTCGTGTCGTCAACACGTAAAATGCCAAAGCGACTCGCTTCTTCCTTTGGAACCGTTAATGTAGCGACCGTTACATCGGCATCCTTCTGTTGGTGGAACGTTAACAGTTCCTCGTAATTCATCTGATAAATATGATCACCTGAAAGAATAAGGACATGAGTTGGCTCGCGTTCTTCAAGATACTGTACATTTTTGTAGACGGCATCTGCTGTTCCCTCGTATGTTGAATTGGTTGCTGGTAAGCAATCAATAGAAAGTCCATAGGACTCACTATTCTCTAGATGAGAATGAAGGGTTTCAGGTTTATACTGTGTTAAAACACCTGCATGTTTGATACCTGAATGGATGCAATTGCTAATTGTGTAGTCAATAATGCGATGATTGCCTCCAAAAGAGACGGCTGGTTTCGATTCATTTCTTGTTAAAGCACCTAGTCTTGTACCTGCACCCCCTGCTAAGATCATAGCGACACAATTCACCATAGAGTTCACATAACTCCCCCTTTTTTTCTCACGCACATTGTTATGAAGTGATTATGTATTGATACGTATGTCTATGTAACCGTTTTCTATTCCTCGATATCTCAGCTTTCTAAAAAAACAACTTTCTCATGCTTTAAATCCTTCAGAATTTATTCACAACAGTCGATAAATAGATAACAAAACATTGTCAGTCTTGGATTGTAGAACGTTAAGATAAACAATGAAACACTAGGGGGAACTATGGACGCTAGATATGTAAATGCGATTGTAAGAGCAACAAAAGGAATTTTAACCACACATTTAGGAGCCGAAGTAACTTCTCTTACACCAAAGGTTGGAACAGGAAGCGTCACAAGTAGTGAAATCTCTGTGATTCTTGGTGTAAAGGGGCAGTTAGCGGGCCAGATTATATGTAGCTTTAAAAAAGACACTGCCTTACAGATTGTAGGGAAGATGATGGGTGGAATGTCTATCACGGAACTTGATGAAATGAGTTGGAGTGCTGTTAAGGAATTTGGAAACTGGATCGCAGGCACGACTGCAACAGAGTTATCAAATGAGAACTGTATTATTGATGTCACTCCACCAGTTACAAATGAAGGGTCATCCATTTTTCATTCATCCGAAAAGTATTTAACTTTATCACTAGAAACAACGGTTGGCTCCATAGATATTCACATATCTTTCCAGGTTGTTGAGGAAACACTTAGCATTTAAGAAGCAAAATATGAGCAGATTGGTACGAGGCTGGGACAAAACATTAAAGTAGCGAGTAAAACGCGAAATATAGCAAAAATTCCGCTGCAGGAGAAACCCTCGCTTTCCGCGGACACGGCTTCAGCCTCATCCGTGGAAGAACACCACTCCTGAGTCTTCAGACACGTGTTTTTCCGCAGGAGTCTCGGGTTCTCCTTCCGCTCGATTTTTCAAAAAACACGAATGGCGAATGATTCTACGATCGAATCATTCGCCATTTTCTAATTGATTTTTAGTTTTGTCTCAGCTTCGTTTTTAATTGACCAGTCGAGGGGATTCTCATTAAGCGTATGGATGTATTGTTCACTTTTTCGTAATTAGTTTTGTCTTATGTGCAGGCTCCATTTCTTGATCATCATAACTCTATGAACAATTAGGTGAAAATACTATTCAAACGTTTGAAAAAAGGGTAAACTACCTATCGTAATCTCTGTGTTGAGATCTGGAAGGAGTGGACGATTATGAAAGAAATTGATGTTTCAAAATTTGAGAAAAAGATGATTATTCGAAACATCGAGGCGGGTGACTTCGATGATATTATAGCAATGTCGAAATTATGCTTTAAAAATATGGAGCCTTGGAGATACGACCAGCTTCGTAGCCATATTGAAATCTTTCCTGAAGGCCAATTTTGCGTTGAGTATGACGGAGAAATAATCGGTTCCTGTTCAAGTTTAATTATTAACTTTGATGAATATGACGACCAGCACACTTGGGATGAGATTACAGATGAAGGGTATATTACAAACCATGATTCAGAAGGATACAATCTCTATGGAATCGAAGTAATGGTTCATCCGAACTATCGTAGAATGAAGATCGGTCGTAGATTGTATGAAGCGCGTAAGGATCTGGCACGTGAGCTGAATCTTAAAAGCATAATTATTGGTGGACGTATACCAAACTATTCGAAGCATGCGGCAGAACTTACACCACGTCAGTATGTAGAAGAAGTGACAATGCATAATCTGTATGATCCAGTTCTGACCTTCCAGGTTGTGAATGGATTTACGTTAAAACGAGTAAACTCCAATTATTTAGATGATGACAAAGCCTCCATGCGTTATGCAACGCTTATGGAGTGGAATAATATTGACTATAGACCAACGATTCCTAAACGTAAATTTAAGACATCGTTCCCGGTTCGAATCACAACGATTCAATATGAAATGAAGAAGATTGCTTCCTTTGAAGAATTTGCAGTACAGTGCGAATATTATACAGATGTTGCTGCTGGATTTAATTCGGACTTTGCCATTTTCCCAGAGATCTTCACGTTGCAGCTTCTTTCCTTCTTACCAGAGAAGAGTCCGAGTCGAGCCATCCGACGTTTAACAGAATTTACGGAGGACTATATTGAACTCTTCACAACACTTGCAGTTCGTTACAATATTAATATTGTTGGAGGCTCTCACTTCGTTGAAGAGGAAGGAAAGATTTACAACATTTCATACCTCTTTAGAAGAGATGGAACGATTGAGAAGCAATACAAGATCCATGTGACTCCAAACGAACGATTATTCTGGGGTATTTCCGGTGGAGATGAAGTGAAGGTATTTGATACAGATTGCGGAAAGATTGCCATTCAAATCTGTTATGATATTGAATTCCCAGAGCTAGCACGAATTGCTGTCGATAAAGGAGCGAACATTATTTTTACGCCGTTCTGTACTGATGATCGTCAAGGCTACCTGCGTGTTCGTTATTGTTCTCAAGCACGTGCCATTGAAAATCAGCTATATACGGTTATCTCTGGTACAGTCGGAAATCTTCCTGATGTTGAGAACATGGACATTCAATATGCTCAGTCTGGAATCTTTAGTCCGTCTGATTTCACATTTGCACGTGATGGCATTGTAGGAGAGTGTAATCCTAACATTGAAACGGTGGTCGTGGGAGATGTTGACCTTGAAATTCTACGTCGTCACAGACGTTCCGGTAGTGTCAATCAGCTTCGCGACCGTCGCCATGATGTTTACCACATCTCATATAAGCAGCCTTAATAAGGCAAAGAGTCTGAGACAAAACTAAAAATCACTTTGAAAAGGCGAATGGTTCAATTGTAGAATCATTCGCCTTTCGTGTTTTACTCGCTACTTTAATGTTTAGTCCCCGACTTCTTTTTATATGTTTGTGCCGGTTCATATTAGGCGAAGCTGTTAAGAAAAAGACTGGTAGGGATTTGTATGATTGAACGATTACAACCAAGAGTGTATGTACCATTAGTAGGATTGGTGCTTCTTTTTGGCTCTCTCTTTTACATGAGCATTGTGAATCCAATGTTTAAAATGGAAAAGGAAGAGCATTGGAATATACATGTAGTTCATGTTGCTGAGGGCTATCGACCATTTAAAACAGAATCCGTTCAGTTATTTCTACAAAATGGCGAAGGGGAACCTGCTAAGGGGGAACAGGTCAAGTTGGAGCTGAACTCTCAATCAGGAATGAATGAGCACCATTGGATGCATCACATAGAAGATGGTTTATATCAAACAGAACTATCATTTAAAGAATCAGGACAGTGGCAAGGAAGTGTAACCGTTTCAAACGGTAAATATCAAAATGAATTTCCTTACACCATCTATGTACAACCTGGAGCAGAAAAAATACAATTAGGTGAATATAGAAAATAGAATGAAAGAGTTGTTTGATGTATACTACAAGAAAAGGAAACAAGGCTGAAACATTAACCTGTTGAATTCCGTATAGAACTGGCAATAGGGATGTAGGGGGGAGTGGACCCGGTGAGTAGAACGTTTTCAGGGGAGAATCGAGCAAACCATATTGAAGAGCTAAAAGA
Organism: Alkalicoccobacillus gibsonii; assembly: GCF_016798245.1. Classification (GTDB taxonomy): domain Bacteria; phylum Bacillota; class Bacilli; order Bacillales; family Bacillaceae_D; genus Alkalicoccobacillus; species Alkalicoccobacillus gibsonii. The sequence goes on from NZ_JAEUZA010000001.1 coordinate 62,471, forward strand.
AAAAGGGCTTGAAGTATTGGTGATTGGTGGGGGAATTACAGGTGCAGGGATTGCACTTGATGCCAGAGTAAGAGGTTTTAATACAGGAATCATTGATCAACATGATTTTTCAGGAGGATCATCGAGTCGCTCGAATAAGCTAATACAAGGTGGTCTAAGTGAGCTTAAACATCTCGATGTAAAGGCCTTCGCTGAGCTTGGAAGAGAGAGAGCGGTCATACTAGACAACGCTCCGCATCTTGTTTCACCTATAAGCATGCTAATGCCAGTCTATAAAAAAGGAGCATTTGGTCGAATTCAAGCTTCATTAAGTTTGCGTATTTACGATCGTTGGGTTGAATTAAACAAAAAAGATCGAAGACATATGTTAAATAAGAAACAGATTCAAAAGCAAGAGCCCCTCTTACGAACAGATAACTTAAAAGGGGGCGGACTATACACGGAGTATCAATTAAATGATGCGCGGTTAACGATTGAAGTCTTAAAGGTTGCGACAACGAGAGGCGCTGTTGCTGCTAATTACTTAAAGGCAGAATCCTTTTTATACGAGCAAGGAAAAGTGGTTGGTGTGATGGCAGTCGATCAGCTAACAGGTGAAGCGCATAAAATATTTGCAAACTATATTGTGAATGCAGCTGGCTCCAACATGAACCACCTGAGAGAGCAAGATCGCTCACTTGATGAAGTGGTGGATAAAACGAACGAAAAGCTTCATGTTGTGATCGATCGTAAGTCACTACCTATCCAGCAAGGAATTTATTTTGAAAGTAAGGATGGTCAAATGCTTTACGCCATCCCATTTGGTGAAAAAATCTACGTTGGATCTGCATATGTTGACCGCTCTTCAAAAGATGGTGTGTCACAAGCCATTCAGACCCTTTTGGATTCATTAAACCATACGTTTCAAGCGACTCCGTTAATGTCAAAACAGATTGAATCGTTTTGGATAGACACAGAACGTAGTATGACTAATCAAAAACTCAACAAAACAGAAGAGATTGTGATTTCATCCTCAGGGCTAAGGTCGGTTTACTGTCATCATACAGCCGGCTATCGAGTGGTGGCAGAGCGAGTCATTGATTCCATTGAGAAAGAGCATAGTCGTTCCTTTGGAAGTCAGACAGATTCCATCACTCTTTCTGGAGGGCAAGTCGGTGGTTTAGACCGATTTGAAGACTTCCTGAAAACAAAGGCTGAAGAAGGGGAAGCTCTTGGACTTACCTATGACGAAGCCTATGCACTGTCTATCTTATATGGTTCTAATATTACAAATATATGGTCAAGAGTTCGGACGAGTAGAAGACGAGCAGCAGAATCTGGCTTACCTCCTATTTTATTTGCTCAATTAACGTATGCGATTGAAGAAGAAATGGTTGTTTCACCATTAGACTTTTTAGTACGCCGCACGCATGCACTTTATTTTAACCGCCCGCTAATGGAGAAATGGATGAATCCAATTTTTCGTTATATGCAGGATCGCTTTCAGTGGGATGAACAGGAAAGTATGCATTGGCAGGACGAATTAGACAAAGAACTAGCAAAACATAGTCTATCTGATACAAAAAACAAAGAGTAGCCGGAATAGGTAAATAGTAGTAAAATAGTAACGTTATAAACAGTGAGCTGATATATAGTAGGAGGAGATTTTTTGAACTGGAACGATAGCTACACAAGATGGTCAACGTTTGCAACACTAGAGCAAGACGTAAAATCTGAGTTAGATGCAATAAAAGAGAATGAAACAACTCTTGAGGATTGCTTCTACAAGAATCTTGAATTCGGAACAGGCGGAATGCGTGGAGAAATTGGTCCTGGTCCAAATCGAATGAATACATACACAGTTCGTCGCGCAGCTAAAGGTCTTGCTGATTATTTAGAAAGCAAAGGAGAAGATGCAAAGAAACGTGGTGTTGTGATTGCATATGATTCTCGTCATAAATCTCCACAATTTGCTAGAGAGGCTGCATTAACGCTTGGTAAGCAAGGAATCACAGCTTACGTTTTTAATGATCTTCGTCCGACGCCAGAGCTCTCTTTTGCAGTAAGGCACCTAGGAGCTTATGCGGGAATCGTTATCACTGCAAGTCATAATCCACCTGAATACAATGGCTTTAAGGTTTATGGTCCAGACGGTGGCCAGCTTCCTCCAGGTCCAGCTGATGAACTTGTAAGCTATGTTGATGCGATTCAAAATGAACTTCTTATTGAAGTAGGAGAAGAAACCCAGCTAAAAAGTGAGCTTCTCTATCAAATTGTTCCACAAGACGTGGATGACGCTTACAATGAACAACTTAAAACCATCTTGGTTCAGCCTGAATTAGTGCGTGAACAAGGCTCAACCGTTCATATCGTTTTTACACCACTACATGGAACGGCGAATGTTCCGGTTAGACGAGTACTTGCAGATGCTGGTTTTACAAATGTAACTGTGGTTCCAGAACAAGAGCTTCCAGATCCAAACTTCTCTACGGTGAAATCTCCCAACCCTGAGGAGCATGCTGCATTTGAGTATGCAATGAAGCTTGGAGAAGAGAAAGAGGCTGATCTACTTTTAGCTACGGACCCTGATGCTGACAGAGTAGGACTTGCTGTAAAAGATCACGAAGGAAACTATCAAGTATTAACAGGAAATCAAACGGGTGCCCTATTGCTTGATTACTTGTTAACGAAACAGAAAGAAGACGGAACGCTTCCACAGAATGGAATTGTTTTAAAAACCATTGTTACGTCTGAGATCGGTGCAAAGATTGCAGAGCACTTTGGGTTGAAATCTCTTGATACATTAACAGGATTCAAATTTATTGGTGAAAAGATTAAGGAATACGAAGAATCTGGCGAGCATACGTTCCTATTTGGATACGAAGAAAGCTATGGCTATTTAATTGGTGATTTTGTACGAGATAAAGATGCAGTTCAGGCTTGTTTATTAGGAGCAGAACTAGCACTATATTACAAAGAGCGTGGAATGACGATCTACGAAGGACTTCAGGAAGTGTTCTCAAAGTACGGATTCTATCGTGAAGGTCTTGAGTCACTTACACTAAAAGGTAAAGCTGGTGCTGAGAAAATTAATAGTATTTTAGCATCATTCCGAATGGACCCTCCAAAAGAAATGAATGGTATTCAAATTGATTCAGTTGAAGATTACCATTCAAGCGAACGCTCGTTGCTTGTCACTGGAGAAAAAGAAACAATTGCTTTGCCTGTATCCAATGTACTTAAGTATAAGCTTGCGGATGGTTCTTGGTTCTGTATTCGTCCATCTGGAACAGAACCAAAGGTGAAATTCTACTTTGGTGTGAATGCGGCGAATGACGAGGACAGTAAAGAAAAATTAGCTGCACTGCGTACGGCGGTTATGGATTACGTCAATCAATTTATTTAAGAAAGTGGGAATGACATTATGGCAATTTTAGTCACTGGTGGTGCTGGTTATATTGGTAGCCATACCGTTCTTCATCTGTTAGATAAAGGAGAAGACGTTATAGTTGTTGATAATCTAACAAAAGGCCATCTGGATGCATTGCAAGGAGCTACTTTATATGAAGGAAATCTTTTAGATGGAGAATTTCTTGATAAAGTATTCACAGAGCAGCAAATCGATGCAGTGATTCACTTTGCAGCAGATTCATTGGTTGGCGAGAGTGTTGCAGAGCCGTTAAAGTATTATCATAACAACGTAATTGGTACACATTCGCTTCTTACAAAGATGGTTGAACACAACGTGAAAAATATCGTGTTCTCCTCTACGGCAGCAACATATGGAGAGCCTGAACAGGTGCCGATTGTTGAGACACTGCCAACGAATCCAACGAATCCGTATGGTGAAACAAAGCTTGCAATCGAAAAGATGCTTAAATGGTCTGACCAAGCGTACGGACTGAAATCCATTTGCTTGCGCTACTTTAATGCAGCCGGTGCTGATCCAGAAGGACGAATTGGTGAAGATCATGATCCAGAATCACATCTCATTCCGATTGTTCTTCAAACGGCTTTAGGTCAAAGAGAACAGGTTCAAGTATTTGGAGATGATTACGATACGGAAGATGGTTCATGTATCCGTGATTATATTCACGTAATGGATTTAGCTGATGCTCACTTTTTAGCAGTGAAGAAGCTTATGAACGATCGAACAAGTTCGATTTACAATCTTGGGATTGGTCAAGGTTTCTCCGTTAAACAAGTCATTGATGTATGTCGAGAAGTAACACAGCGTGAGATCCCTGCAGCCGTTGCACCAAGACGTGCGGGAGATCCAGCCGTATTAATTGCTTCTCCTGAAAAAGCAAAATCAGAGCTTTCTTGGGAACCGAAGTTTACAAAGCTACATGACATTGTTAAGCATGCATGGAGCTGGCATTCAGCTCATCCGAATGGGTACGATGATTAATATCTATAGAAAAGAAAGCGAGTTTTCTTTAATGGAGAGCTCGCTTTTTTTGATGTTTTGTGATGTACGAGAATTCGCTCATAATTTATAGAGAACACCTCATATAGTAAAAGAAGGAACAAGTGAGGGGGAGAACGTACGTGTCAAACGATTGGAAGGACTTAGAACGAGCCATTGCAGAGATTACGGAAATTGCCACCGGTTTTGGATTGGACTTTTATGATATGCGTTACGAGATTTGTCCTGCAGAAATTATCTACACCATTGGAGCCTATGGTATGCCAACACGTTACAATCACTGGTCCTTTGGAAAACAATTTCATAAAAGTAAGCTCCAATATGACCTAGGTTTAAGTAAAATCTATGAGCTTGTTATTAACTCAGATCCTTGTTATGCATTCTTACTCGACAGTAATTCGTTGATTCAAAATAAACTCATTGTGGCGCATGTTCTAGCACACTGTGATTTCTTCAAGAATAATGTCCGGTTTTCTAATACTAGACGAGATATGGTTGAAAGCATGAGTGCCACATCAGAACGCATTGCTCATTACGAACACTTGCATGGAAAAGAAGAGGTCGAAACGTTTTTAGATGCGGTACTAGCTATTCAGGAACATATCGACCCTAGTCTTTTGCGTCCGAAGTTAAATTGGTCACTGAATGAAGAGGAAGTAAAGCAATTAAAAAATAGAAGTGAATATGATGATTTATGGGATTTAGACGGTACAAAGAAAGCAGAGCCGGAATCACATCTCAAGAAAAAAATGCAATTCCCACCTCAGCCTGAAAAGGACATTCTCTTATTTATTGAGGAATACAGCCGTGAGCTAGAAGATTGGCAACGTGACGTGCTAACGATGATGAGAGAAGAAATGCTTTATTTCTGGCCGCAGCTTGAAACAAAAATTATGAATGAAGGTTGGGCTTCTTATTGGCACGCGCGAATTTTAAGAGAAATGGATTTAACCACTGATGAAACGATTGAGTTTGCGAAATTGAATGCAGGTGTGGTTCAACCTTCAAAAACATCCATTAATCCCTATTATTTAGGATTAAAGATTTTCGAGAACATTGAGCAGGAATATGATAATCCTAGTGAAGAAATGCAAAAGCGACAAGGAGTAAAACCTGGAAGCGGTCGCGAGAAAATGTATGAAGTGCGAGAAATCGAGTCTGATATATCCTTTATTCGAAATTACTTAACAAAAGATCTTGTGATGCGCGAGGATATGTATTTGTTCCAAAAACAGGGAAGTGAATATAAGATCATTGATAAGCAATGGGAAACTGTTCGCGATCAGCTTGCATCTTCCAGGGTAAACGGTGGGTTTCCTTATTTAAGCATTACAGACGGAGACTATTTAAAAAATGGGGAGCTTTATATTACTCATAGCTTTGAAGACACTGAGCTTGATGTTTCTTATTTAGAGAAAGTCATGCCTTACCTTTATCAGCTTTGGGGAAGACCGATCCATTTGCAGTCCCAAATAAATGATAAGCCAATTTGCTTTTTATTTGACGGTAAGAAAATGCAGAGGAAGTACATCTAGCGATCAAATGCAGGGCGACAAATCCTCTTTACAGGATGATCGCCTTTTTTCTATTACATAACGTCACAACACATAAGGACATACTAAGAAAAAAAGGAGATCTTAGTATGCGTACTATTATTACGTTTATATGTCTGATTGTAATGGTCATACCTCTCGTAAGCTGTCAAAATCAAGAAAGAGAACAAACACCTCCTGCACAGGTCCAATCAGTGGGAGATTATGAAGAAGCGATTCAAACACTCACCCTGCAAGTTGTGTATGAAAATGGTGAGGAGGTACGAGTGCACTATGTGCAAAATGACAAAGAAGAATGGGTATATCATAATGATCTCGTGGCAGGAGTGACCGAAGAAAACCTACAAGAAAAAATTGACGAACTAACGATTGATCCACAAACATTCTCGGAAGTCGTGCTTCAACAAGTTCGTTATGTTTTTGATTTTGGTGGAACGTATGATGTGTTAGATTTAGCCATTACGTTCACAGATGGAAAAGAAAAAAGATATGGGACAAACGATCAATGAGGTCGTTTGTCTTTTTAAACGAATAGTTAAGGTATTTCACACATAAAATGAAAGCGCTCTTTCAAAACGTCAGAAATGTAAAAATAATTAGGAAGAAACGATTGACTGTTTGAGGCGATCAAGGTAAGATTAACTTTGCTATTTTATTCTTCGTGGCTCTAAATAATTGAACAGGTTGAAATGGGGGGTTTCATGGATACGTTTAAAAGACTGTCTCGATTTTACTTGCCAGATAAAAAACTATTTATTTGGTCATTGATTGCGTTAGCTGCTGTCTCGGGATTAACGGTGTTGTATCCAATTATTTTACAGTACACAATTGACACTGCTGTAGTTGGTGGTCAGTATGGAATGATTCCATATCTTGCTTTAGGATTTATAGGCATTATGGCTTTAAAAGGGGGAGCTGTCTACATTCATCAATATTTAGGGGATATGTTTGGTGTAAAATCCGTGTATCGTCTCCGAAATTCGCTTTATGAGAAGCTTCAGTTTTTACCTTTCCGATATTATGACAATGCAAAAACAGGAGATCTAATGTCACGTTTAACGGCGGACGTAGAGGCATTTCGCTTTTTCCTTTCGTTTGGCTGTGCGCAGCTTGTCAACCTCGTGCTATTGATTGGTTTTAGTATGGCTGTTATGTTCTTCTATTCCATTCCTCTAGCTTTAGCTACTATGGCGATGATTCCACTTCTTGTGTTTGTGGTCATTCGGTTTGACAAGCGTGTTCACCCGGCGTTTAGAGGCATTCGTAAATCTCTTGCGCAACTGAATACAAAGGTTCAAGAAAATGTGAGTGGGATGCAAACAGTTAAAGCGTTATCACAGGAAGACGAAGAAATCTTACGCTTCTCTGGAAAAAATGAAGATTACCGCAGTAAGCATCTTCATGTCGCTAAAATTTGGGGTACCTATTTTCCACTAATGGAGTTAGTCGGAAATCTATCTGCTGTTATTCTGTTAGCATTTGGAGGATACCTCACGATTACAGGATCTCTTACTCCAGGTGAGCTTGTTGCATTCTTTAGTTTAGTTGCCTATATTACCGGTCCAATTATGGGGCTTGGTTTTATTATCAATACATTTTCTCAATCAAAAGCTTCAGGTGAGCGTTTACTAGAGGTTCTTGATGAAATGGAAAGACCAGATGGAGCAGGAACTGAACAAACGAAGCGTTTAGTTGGTGAAGTTGAATTTAAACATGTGACAGCTCAATATGATTCAAAAAATAAGCCCGCTGTTACAGATATAAGCTTTAATGCTACACAAGGAAAAACCATTGGATTGGTTGGTGCAACAGGCTCAGGGAAATCAACAATTATTCAATTGCTCCTTCGGTTTTATGAAAAGCAATCAGGAGATATCTTAATTGATGGAAAACCAATTGAAGAATATACATTAAAGGAATTAAGAAGAAATATTGGTGTGGTACTTCAACAAACCTTCCTTTTCTCTTCGACCATTCGGGATAATCTCTCTTATGGAAATCCAGATGCAACAATGGATGAGATCATTGAAGCAGCAAAACGTGCAGACGCTCATGACTTTATTGAGAACCTTCCTAATGGATATGAAACAGTGCTTGGCGAAAAAGGACTCGGGTTATCTGGTGGACAAAAGCAACGGATTGCCATTGCACGTGCCATTATTATGAACCCAAGTATTCTTATTTTAGATGACGCAACAAGCGCGGTTGATATGCAAACGGAAGTGAAGATTCAAAAGGCCTTTAAGGAAGTGATGAAAGGTAGAACAACGTTTATCATCGCGCACCGGATTTCCTCTGTAAAACATGCAGATGAAATCATCGTACTTGATAGTGGTGAAGTGAGTGAACGTGGAACGCATGAAGAGCTTCTGCAAAACCGTGAGGGAATCTACCGTAGAATTTATGATATTCAAAATCAGGACCAGCAACATGTGTTGCAACGGGCGTAAGGAGGTAGGCACTTGGAACAAACAACCAAAAAATCACGGTTTCATTATCCGGTAGAGCAAATCATTGAAAAGCCATTTAACTGGATGCAAATGACAAGACTATTCGGCTATATGAAGCCTTATGCCAAAACCCTGCTCCCAAAAACGATTATTGCCATGTTCATTTCGACGCTTGTTCGGCTTGCCATTCCTATTTTTATCGGCGTATATGCGCTTGATTACGGAATTTCAAGTAATGACGTTTCGTTTATGTTTATGCTAGCAGGTATTGTTTTTGGGATGTACATTTTGTCATATGTCGCTAACTATTATCGGATCCGCTGGATGAATGAACTTGGTCAGCATATTATCTATGACATTCGATCAGACCTTTTCAAGCATATCCAAAGGCTGTCACACCGCTTTTTTGATAAGCGTTCAGCAGGATCAATTCTTGTACGTGTCATTAACGACATTAACTCGCTTCAGGATTTGTTTACGAATGGTGTAGTTAACTTATTAATGGATATTGTGATGCTAATAGGGATTGTCATCATCCTATTCACACTAAGTCCGCAGCTAGCACTAGCCATACTCATTGTGCTACCGATCATGTTTTTTATTTCTACCAAGCTTCGCCGGAAAATACGTCGAGCTTGGCAAGTAGTACGAATTCGCCAATCCAGGTTGAACTCTCATCTAAATGAAAGTATTCAAGGAATCCGTGTAACACAAGCCTATGCTCAAGAAAAAGAGAACATGGAGTTCTTTGATGCGGTGAATACAGATAACTATGAGAGCTGGAGACAGGCGTCACGAATGAATGCGATGTTTAGACCATTCGTTGAAATGGCAAGTGCACTAGGTGGCGCGATTCTCATTTGGTACGGTGCTTATCTAATTCAGGGAAATGACCCAGCCATTACAATTGGTGTCTTTGTTTCATTTGCTTTCTACTTAGGAATGTTCTGGGAGCCGATCTCAAGGCTAGGGCAGGTTTACAACCAACTATTAGTTGGGATGGCTTCGTCTGAGAGAATCTTTGAATTTCTTGATGAAAAACCATCCGTTCCTGAAAAACCAGATGCAAAGCCACTTAAAAATGTAAAAGGTGAGCTTGTCTTTGAACATGTTGAGTTCGCATACGATTCGAATCGAAAAGCATTAGATGATATCAATCTCACATTCGAAGCAGGTAAGACCATTGCCCTAGTTGGACATACGGGTTCAGGAAAATCAACAATCGTTAATTTAATGAGCCGTTTCTATGATCCAACGAAAGGAAGAATTTTGCTTGACGGAGTCGATCTTAAAGATTTAAAACTAAACGAGCTCCGCACAAATGTCAGTTATGTTCTTCAAGATACCTTTATCTTTGCAGGTACAATTATGGAAAATATCCGTTTCGGTAACGTTCGTGCGACAGATGAAGAAGTCATTGAAGCAGCAAAAGCGATCGGTGCAGATACATTTATCTCAAAGCTGGAAAAAGGCTATCATACAGAGGTAGAAGAACAAGGAAATGTGTTGTCAGTTGGGGAAAGACAGCTACTGTCATTTGCCAGAGCTCTTCTAGCAGATCCACGTATCTTAATTCTGGATGAGGCTACGGCAAGTATTGATACAGAAACCGAATTAATTATCCAGAAAGGGTTAAAGCGTCTGCTTCATAATCGAACGGCCATCATGATTGCCCATCGCTTATCAACCATTCGCGATTCCGATCAGATCATTGTCTTAGAACAAGGAAATGTGATCGAACAGGGAACACACCAACAATTAATGAATCATGAAGGCAAGTACTACAATCTTGTTAAATCACAATACGCAGCCTTGGAAAAGTAACTAGGTACCGGCTGAAATAAAAATAAATATCAAGCAGAAATCGGCGGATGATTCTACGAATGAATCATCCGCTTTTAGTGTTTTAGAAAAACGAGCAGGTGTGAACCAGACACTCCTTTGGAAAAGTACGTGGTGAAGAAACTGGAGCGGAACCGATTAACGATGGCGACCACATATTATGTTCTTTATGTTTTTCTTGCAACATTTTTACCACGCCTACGTATATGATGGTAAGTAGCAATTAAAAAAGGTTGGATGTATAGTAAGTAAAAACGGGTATTCATTAGATGAGAGAGAGGAGTGAGAGAACATGCTCACCATGACGATACAAATTGTCATCACATTAGTTGGAGCTGCACTTATTATTTTGGTTGTTCAATCGTTCCTTCAAAGAAAAAAGAATTGTTTTTTAGAGCAAGAGATTGAAGAATTATCTAAGAAACATGATCAGCTATTGGCAGAGGTCCTTCAGCCATATCATGATTCTTCCGATAAATTAAAGCTTACACGTGGTAAAACAAAAAAACGCTTTGAGGAATTAAGTGAAGGATTTTTCACCATTCTTCACGCCGTTAAAGAAGCGCAACAGAACTTAGATGGCTTGCGTGTGACACGAGCTTCCTATGGATCAATTGTGGCGGTATTACCAAGAGCGAAATCCCAACTGGATGAAGAATTTGAGAAGCTGAATAAAATGAAAACGGAATTAGAACAGCTTGAAAAAGAAGATACAGATGTCGTTATACTTGAAAAAGAAGAACGAGCACAACTGGAAGAAATAGAAAAGCAGCTGCAAGCTCACGTTCTAAAAACAGATTATCCTTTGAACAATCTTGTTCAAAAGCTGAATTATTTAAAAAGAGAGTTAAACGAAGTGTTGGCTGAGGATTTAGATTCAATTACGGCTAAGCATGATCTAGAGCACCTTCAAAGTGATCGGATAGAGCTTGAGAAACGATTAACTAGGCTTCAGGCGCTCTTTAGAGAACAACGCCATCTCGCTGCTCAATTTGAAGGAATAAGCGCTGAATTACCAGAATCGTATCAACGTTTTTTGGGCGCCCTTCAAGCAGGAGAAGTGGACCGGGCGGAAACTCATCTGAAAGTAGTTCATGAAGACATAGTAAAACGTTTATAAAAGAAAGCTGAGAACTCGTTAGAGCGCTCAGCTTTTTTTGTTATTCGTTCGTTTGTTTTCCGGCCATTTTTGCTTTTAACTGCTCTAGTTCACTGTCTACCTTACTTTTAGTTGTAAGTGCAGCAAGGTCATCATCAAGCGTTTTGTTTATGCTTCTAAGTTCTTCAGAAGACTCTGCTTCTGCTTCACTACGCATGACTTTTTCTTCCATACGATCAAAGCCACTCTTTGCGCCAGAATTCATTCCAGATAGAGAACGATTTACTTTTGCACGTGCCTGAGCACTTTCATTACGAGCTTTAAGTGAATCTTTCTTCATTGTCATCTCACGAAGCTCGTCTTTCATTTCGCGTAATTTATCCTTAAGCTCTGATGACAATTTTGTCGCTTCATTATGAGACATTTGTAGGCTACTAGCCTGAGATTCTTGTTTAGATTTCTCCTCAAGAACCCTGCGAGCTAAATCCTCATCTCCAGATTCAAGTGCAACCATCGCTTGTTCTTCACGTTTTGTAACGGCTTCTAAGGATTCATCTAATTGCTTTTTCAATAGCTTTTCGCTGGCAATTTGTTTTGCAACTGCTGCTTCAACCTCTTGAATATCATTTTCCATGTCATAAATAAACTGGTCGAGCATTTTGCCCGGGTCCTCAGCTTTATTTAATAAAGAATTTAATTCTGATGAAACAATGGTACGAACTCGCGAAAAGAAACGAAACATACAAATCCCTCCTAATATTGTTAATAACCTAAGTTTATCACAGGCTATTTTATCTGTAATACTTTCTTAACTGTATATACGACCCGGCGTAAAAAATGTTTCAGTTTCATTCAAAAAATCTAAAGATTGACTTTACTGATAAATCAGATAAAATAAAAACTATTACATTTGACTAAATAGAGAGAACATTCTGAGGTGTTGAGAGATGAGATACGCTTTTTCTAAACGGGTAAGACATTTACAATCGTCTGCAGTACGAGACATTTTGAAAGTCGTGGGGAATGGAGATGTCATTTCATTTGCTGGAGGACTTCCAGCTGATGATTTGTTTCCAGTTGAAGCGATTGAGCAGGCATTTTCACGTGCTTTTGCATCAGGAACAAAAGCCCTGCAATATATTGAAACAGAAGGGTATGCACCGTTACGTGAACTTGTTGTTGAACGGATGAGTCGGAAGGATATTACAGGATTCACAGCGAATGATGTTTTGCTTACAACAGGCTCTCAGCAGGCCATTGATTTATTTTCAAGAGTTATGTTTAGCCCAGGAGACATTGTTTTAACAGAGGATCCAACCTATCTTGCTGCCCTACAAGTGTTTCAATCGTACGAAGCAGAAGCTGTTGCTGTTGAATCGGATGATGAGGGAATGATTGAGGAGGACTTAGAAGCAAAGCTGCGTAACTTAAGACCAAAGTGTATTTACGTTGTTCCTACATTTTCGAACCCTGCAGGAAAGGTTTGGTCACTTGAACGTCGGAGAATGCTTGTTAGACTCGCTCACAAATATAACTGTCTTATCTTAGAGGACGATCCGTACGGAGACATCCAATTTAATCAAAATGAAACCTACACACCCATCGCTGCTTTAGATGATGGCTCAAGAGTCTTATATACAAGCACCTTTTCCAAAACAGCTGTCCCTGCGCTTCGAACAGGCTGGATTGTAGGTCCGTTCCAGGTGATTCGCATGATGGCACAAGCTAAGCAAGCGAATGACTTACATTCAAACTCGCTGTCTCAGCAAGCGATCTATCAGCTGTGTACACACTTTGACTTTGATGGACATATTCAAGGAGTAACCAATCTTTATAGGCAAAGACGTGATGTGATGGTGGACTGTATTAGACAGTCCAATTTGCCGAATGCCCATTTTGTTGAGCCAAAAGGTGGCATGTTCCTTTGGATTGAGCTCGATGAACGTGTAAACACAACCTCTATGTTAACCGAAGCCGTAAAAAAAGGAGTAGCGTATGTCCCTGGAGCTCCTTTTTATGCAGGTGTTCCTAAAACCAATACGATGCGGTTAAACTTTACACATGCAACAGACGAAGAGATTAAAAAAGGGATTCATCTATTATCAGATGTATTTTCTCATACAGATGATCAAGTAAAAACGGTCATTTAATGAAAAACGGACCTGAGCGACATGCTCAGGTCCGTTTATTCTTTACATCGATTCTAATCGTTTAATCCGCGCCTCCGGTTGTGGGTGAGTGGAAAAAAGACTTGCTGCTTTCTTTTTTAATGGATCTGCAAAATATAAGGAAGCAGACGTACTTGATGCTTCTTTTACTGGTGTAGAGGAGTTTGTAATTTTTCTTAAGGCGTTTGCCAGTGCATTCGGATTTCGTGTCAACTCTGCAGCCGTGGCATCAGCGAGAAATTCACGGTTTCGTGAAATGGCTAGCTGAATCAATGTGGCTACAAGAGGCGATATTATGATTAGGAGGAGAGATAAAATCATGATGATACCATTTTGTTTATTGTCTCTATTTCCTCTGGCGCGACCATAGTACATGGAGCGCGCACCGATGTCGCTCAGAATAGCTACGGCAGAAACTAAAGCAATCGCAACAGTGGCTAACCTGATATCGTAATTTCGGACGTGAGCAATTTCGTGAGCAATCACACCTTCGAGTTCTTCTCTGTTTAATTGATTAAGTAAACCTGTTGTCACTGCAACAGCCGCTTTTTTAGGAGAGGTCCCAGTAGCAAACGCATTTGGACTTTGATCATTAATAATAAATATTCTCGGTTTTGGGATTTGCGCAACCATGGAAAGACTGTCTACTGTATTCCACAAATACGCATGATCATCTGAGTTTCGTATTTCTCTTGCATGATTCATTCTCATCACAACATTTGTGCTGCCGAAGAGCATAATAAGAGTATAGCCGCCACCAACAAGGGCTGCTAAGATGAGACCACTAATGTAATCGCCAATATATAGGTAAGTAATGGCAGCCCCAACTGCAAGAACAAATAGTACAAATCCAGTAACGATAAAAATGGTTTTACGCTTATTATGACTGATTTGTTGATATAGGTGCATGAGCTACCCTCATCTCTTATTTAATCAAAATCCACGCGAACAGCTTGGCGCTCTTCGTTTGAGGCTTCTAAGTATCCATGCTTACGGAAGTTGTGTACAGAAGCGATCAGATTACTTGGAAACGATTCAACTTTGTTGTTGTATTGCATCACGGTTTTATTGTATAGCTGTTTTGAATAGGCTACCTTATTTTCAGTAGCAACCAAGTCTTCATGAACCTTAGAAAAAGTCTCATTCGCTTTTAAATCGGGATAAGCTTCTGTTAAAGAGAAAAACTGTCTTAATGTTCCTGATAGTTCATTATCGGCTTGAACCTGCTCTTCGCGACTTAAGTCAGGAGAAACAATTTGATTTCGCATCTTAACAATTTCAGCTAACGTTTCTTTTTCATGCTTCATGTACGTTTTGGCGGTGTCAACCAAGTTTGGTATTAAATCATATCTTCTTTTTAACTGAACATCGATTTGAGACCAAGCCTCTTCTTTCCAACCTCTTAACTTTATTAAGCCGTTGTAATTCATAATCCAAAACAGTCCAATAACGACAATAATAGCTCCTGCAATGATAAATCCCATCTTCTTCATCCTTTCTTATCAACGTCAGTTATTTAGTTACGATCAAACAAATCATTCGGTTTCAACTTTTAGTGTATCACGGAAAAATAAGAAGATTGAACAAAAACAACGGCCCTCAAAAAAAACTAAGTTTTACCAAAAAAATCGATACATACTTCAATTAAAAAAAACCTACACTATGATTACACAAGGAGGAGGTGAAACACATGGCTAACAACAACAGCAATTCTAATGACCTTCTTGTACCTGGTGTACAACAGGCTCTAGATCAAATGAAATACGAAATCGCTTCTGAGTTTGGAGTAACTCTTGGAGCTGATACAACTGCTCGTGCAAACGGTTCAGTTGGTGGTGAAATCACTAAACGTTTAGTACAAGCTGCTGAACAACAACTTGGTGGATACCAACGTTAATAATGATGGATATAAGGGGATGGCCTAGCGCCATCCCTTTTTCATATGTAAAAAAGACGCCCCATATTGGAACGTCTTAAAGAGTGTAAGTTAACGAATACGTTGCTCGTTATCCGCATCGAAAAAGTGACATTTGTTTAAGTCAAGAGCTAGATCAAGCTTCTGACCAGAAGAGATATCCGTTCTAGAATCGACTCTAGCTACAAGCTCTTGTCCGTTTACGCTTGAGTAAAGAACCGTTTCTGCACCAGTTAACTCAGCCACATCAATAACAGCATTAAGCTTTGTATCAGGTGAAGACTGAAGGAATAGTAATTCATCATGTACATCCTCTGGTCTTACACCAAGAATGATGTCTTTATCAGCATAGCCTTTTTCACGAAGTGTTTTAAGTTTGCCTTCAGGTACTTTAAGAGAGATATCTCCAACAACGAATTGATCTCCGTTCAAGCGACCAGTTAGGAAGTTCATAGAAGGTGAACCGATGAACCCGCCAACGAATACGTTCTCAGGGTTATCGTACACTTCTTTAGGTGAACCAACCTGTTGGATCAGTCCATCTTTCATTATGACAATTCGTGTGGCCATTGTCATAGCCTCTGTCTGGTCATGCGTTACATAAATTGTTGTTGTTTGAAGACGTTTGTGAAGCTTTGTGATCTCTGCTCTCATCTGAACACGAAGCTTTGCATCAAGGTTTGAAAGTGGCTCATCCATTAAGAATACTTGTGGATCACGTACAATGGCACGTCCCAAGGCAACCCGCTGACGCTGACCACCTGACATTGCTTTTGGTTTACGATCTAGCATTTCAGTTAGTCCGAGGATTTGAGCAGCATTCTTAACTCGCTTGTCGATCTCATCCTTTTTAAACTTACGTAGCTTTAATCCAAAAGCCATATTATCGTATACGTTCATATGTGGATATAAGGCATAGTTTTGGAATACCATCGCGATATCACGATCTTTTGGAGCGACATCGTTCATGCGTTTGTCTCCAATGTGAAGATCACCCTTTGAGATATCTTCAAGTCCAGCAATCATTCGAAGTGTCGTTGATTTACCGCAACCAGAAGGTCCTACAAATACGATAAATTCTTTATCTTCAATATTTAAATTGAAATCCGTAACAGCTGTAACATCACCATCATAAATTTTATAGATACCATCTAAGCTAATCTCTGCCATGCTTAACCCCTCCATATTGTAAGTATAAATGAATTGTAAGCCTTTTCATTGATTTAGAATATGGAAATGGTGCACAAAGTTCATCCTTTTTTCTGGGCAGGGTGCACAAGCCTACTAACGATCCTGTAACAAAAGAACAAAATGCATATAAGCCGCATGCTGAAACTGTTTAATATCAATGCCAGTTTTCTCAATAAACTTATCAATTCGATATTGTAGGCTATTTCGATGCATATGTAAGCTCTTTGCAGCCGATGAAAGATTCATGGAGTGATGAAGATAACTTGAAATACTCTTCATCATATCTGAATCCTGCAAGATCTCTTCTGTTAATACCTGAGTCTGAATATAGGTGTTTTCTGATTCAGGAATAAATTGAATGAGATAATAGGGAATCGCCTCGTGTTCTTTAAAAATATGCTGCTTATTCACATGTGGTAAGGCAGCACGGAAGCAGGCCTGTTCCCAAGTAAAGGTAGGCCTTGCTTGTTCAATCGACCTGGTTGAGCCAATTAAAAGAGTGAGATCTACATAAAAATCAGTTGCAATGGCTTGAACGAAATGGGAGAACTCACTTGTCTCATCATCGATCCGATCAATCACCACACCGTTTAAAGCATCTGTCCAAATCATTGTATGTAAGCCCGGGAGCTGATTTTGCCATGCCTCATGAAAGTCAGTGTACGTATCAATACTCTCAGATAGTGAAAAGTGTACAAAGCGAACGGCTTCTTGAGTAGGCGCAGCAACAGGCTGGGCTGAATCTTGAAAAAGCCATTCCTTCCATTGTTTTTCTGATACAGTCTCTGGTACGGGATAGGGCTTCCAGACAGGTAAGAGCAGCATAAGCAGCTGCTGCTCTCTTTGTGATAACTGTTCTTTATAAAAACCAATTGGCTTTGATTGTTCATCCTGTAACCAGAGAACATCTAAGCGATGATAATCAGTTGGGTTAGTTGTCATAGCTGATCCGAATTGTCTTTTTAACGATTCCGTGATCATACACAAGCGCTCCTTACTACTGTAGAATAGTTCCAGTATATCGCTTGCCCAACATGTCGGTAAAGAATTAATCCTGAACAGCTGGAGGATCTTCTTTTTCAAGCTCTCGTGCTTGTTCAATACGGCCGGCATGGTGACCAGCAACCCTGCCTCCGCCTAACCCTTCGTTAATCATTCGATCGACGTCCATAAAGTAATGCTCTTTTCCTTGGTCGGATTCTTTTCGATGCTTTGATTCCTTCATTTTGGCCTCTCCTTTCATTAAGAATTGGTTCGTAGTATGCTTCAACATTTTGGTGCTATTCCATATGGACTGAACAAGTGTTTTGCTCACGGAAGAAAATCGATTATACTAGGTGAGTCGAAGTTTTATAGCAAGTGAGGAGTGTACACAGTGGAACCATGGATGTTTATTAGTTTTATGGTGATTGTTGGAGCGGCATTAGGTGGGATCACCAATGCACTCGCGATACGAATGTTATTCAAACCACACCAGGCATACTACATTGGGAAATGGAAAGTCCCATTTACACCTGGTTTGATTCCAAAACGACATAAAGAAATTGCAGTTCAATTAGGAGAGATGGTTGGAACCTATCTCCTTACAGCAGAAGGCCTGGAGAAACAAATCAAACAGTCTGCCTTTAAACAGGGAGTGTCTGATTGGCTGGAGGCAGAAGCAACAAAACTGATAAATAGCGAGGATTCATTAGAAGTATATGTTGCACAAACGATTGGCGTTCAGAACCTAGAAGAGGTTTTATATCATCGAACAGATCGTATCATTGAAACAGGAATCAGTCGTTTCTTAACAAATAACGAAGAGAAAACAGTCGTTGAATTACTGCCTGAGGCACTTGTTAACCGAGTAGAAGGCTATTTACCAGAGCTTTCACAAGCAGTGCTATCTAAGACTCGCGATTATTTTGCGAGCGCAGAAGGAAAAGAAAAGCTGAGTGGTATGATCGAAGAGTTTTTAGATCATAAAGGTCGATTAGGTAGCATGATTTCAATGTTTATGGGGAATGAAAGACTCGTTGATAAGGTGCAGCCTGAGATTCTACGATTCCTGCAAAATGAGCGAACGAACCAATTATTAAGTGAGTTACTGGAAAAAGAGTGGGATAAAATAAAAGAACGTCCATTGAAGGAACTTCATGCATTTATTAATGAAGAAAAATTTAGCCACTTTTTAAGTCAGCTTGTAAAAGATAAAACGCCTGTACTCCGGTCAATAACTGCACCTTTAAATACATGGATGCCAAATTATGAGGAGCGAATCATACAAACGTGGATCCCTAATGTAACAGATGGTTTCATTGGTATTGCGAGCAAGCAGATCGGACACTTCCTAAAAGCATTCCAAATTGAACAGGTAATTAGCAATCAAGTTCTTGCTTTTTCAACAAAGTACTTAGAAGAGCTTGTGATGTCTGTTGCTAGCAAAGAGCTAAAATTAATTACGTATTTAGGCGCCTTAATTGGTGGTGTAGTGGGATTGTTTCAAGGATTATTTGTTCTACTGATCAATTCCTTATAAGTTTTTTTAGTCGGATTACGTGTCTTTCCGTGAATTCTCACTCTGAACATGTTATAGTCGTGTAGACTATTAAGAGGGGGAATTAACCGTGGCACAACTTCAAGACAAAGCGCAAGAACTAAAGCAAGCATTAGCAGAGAGTGATGAATTTAAATCACTTCAATCTCTACACAATCAAATCAATGAAGATGAGATTGCCAAAAAAATGTTGGACAACTTCCGTCAGCTGCAGCTTGAGCTTCAACAGAAGCAAATGCAAGGCATTCAAATTACGGAAGAAGAAGCACAAAAAGCACAACAACAATTTGAGCTTGTTCAACAGCACGAACTAATCTCTAAATTGATGGAAGCTGAGCAACAGCTTAGCGTCATCATCGGAGACATTAACAAAGTCATCACAGAGCCATTAGAAGAAATTTACGGCACACCAGAACAATAAGTAAGAAAAGGTCCCTCCGAGAAATCGGGGGGATTTTTTGTGCTTTCTATACATTCAAGTTCTGTCGGGGGACGGGGCTACATATGCTAGATCAGATACGACGAGCCTCCTAAGAGACACCAATGGAGAATACAACTAGAGGGGAAGAAGGCATGTATGACGTATACATTTTTAGCAGTAAACATTGATGGTGCACTACTCAGATCAAACTCAAAATTAAGTAAATCCACCAGGCAGTCGATGGATTACTTAACAAAAAAAGGAGTAGACATTGCCTTAGTCACATCTAGACCTTATCTATCTGCTCAAAAAATTGCTAAGAGCTTAAAAATTGATGGATACTTAATTGCACACGATGGAGCTTATGTGAGTGAGACCAAAAAGAAAAAGCTCATGTCTAAAGAGATTCCAGAAGCAAGTGTTATGAACATGATGGAAGCTCTTGAACGCTTTCGCTGCCGTACCCATTTAATGTATGAAACACATGCTGTTACGAGTAAAGAAAAGCAAAAGAATCAGCTCATCGCAAAGATGACATTAGGTGCAACCGATCAACTATACTATCCGTTAACGTACGTTGATTCGTTATATAATTATGTAATGGATGAGGGTCAAGGACCTTTAACGATGCAAATCCAATTTGAATCCTCAATTCAAAGAAAACAGGCACTCGACTTATTAACTGAACAAAACGAGGACGTGCGAGTGAAGCGCCTTGGTAAAGATCGTTTATCCATCGTTTCATCTGATGTATCAAAAGCAAAAGCTCTTCAATGGCTTTGCCACCGTAAAGGTGTAAGCAACGAGGAATTAATTACAATTGGTGCTTTTGAAGAAGACATTGAAATGATGCAAATGGCAGGACTTGGTGTGGCGATGGGAAATGCACCAAAACCACTAAAAGATAAAGCGAACTGGATTACGCGCTCTGTAGATGAGGATGGGGTGTCGTATATGATACATGAAGTATTCAGAAAGCAGCTTCGCATTAACCTAGATCGACACAGTCTCAAATAAGAGACTGTTTTTTTTCTGAGTATGTTCGAATGCACCAATTGGGCATGGGTGAATAGACTAAGAAAAAAGGAGGCGATTGCCATGGATCAGCAAGCTACTTATCAGCAGCAAATGAAAGAAATGTGTGAGCAACATATGAATCAAGCCGTGACCATGCAAGCGAATGGAATGAATTATGAAGGTGTCGTTGAAATGGTTGATGACAACCATGTCTACATGATGGTGCCAGTAGATGAGCAAGGGCAATTTATGAGTATGTATGAAGTGATGGCCGGAATGCAGCAGGAGCAGCAACAGCAACAGATGATGAATGGGCAAGAACGGTATGGCTATCCATATCAGCCTTACTATCCGGGATATTATCCATACTATCCACGCCCACGTCCATACGGCTGGAGACGCCTCGTATTCCCACTAGCGGCGTTGACGGCATTGGCTATTTTATAGAGATGATGGGAAAAGGGAAAACCAGCCGGGGGCTGGTTTTTTTGTGGTGGGTGGGGGCGGAGAGTAGATGTGGGGAAGGAATCTCAGTGAGAGAGGCGGAACAACAGAGGGAGTGTTGGAATCGACGGGGAGAGTGGGGAATCAACGAAGAGAGGATGGAATCGATGGAGAGAAGGTGGAATCGACGGAGAGAGTGCGGAATCGACGAAGAGAGGATGGAATCGACGGAGAGAGGATGAAATCGACGAAGAGAGGATGAAATCGACGGAGAGAGGATGGAATCGATGGAGAGAAGGTGGAATCGACGGAGAGAGTGCGGAATCGACGAAGAGAGGACGGAATCGACGAAGAGAGGACGGAATCGACGAAGAGAGGATGGAATCGATGGAGAGAAGGTGGAATCGACGGAGAGGAGTTGGAATCGACGAAGAGAGGATGAAATCGACGGAGAGAGGATGAAATCGACGAAGAGAGGATGGAATCGATGGAGAGAAGGTGGAATCGACGGAGAGAGTGCGGAATCGACGAAGAGAGGACGGAATCGACGAAGAGAGGATGGAATCGATGGAGAGAAGGTGGAATCGACGGAGAGAGTGCGGAATCGACGAAGAGGGGTTGGAATCGACGAAGAGGGGTTGGAATCGACGAAGAGAGGACGGAATCGTAAAGTGAAAAGCACATGAATTTTAATCAAGTAAAGTAAAGGGCAAAGGGATATGGTACACATGTCCTCTGTTTTTACCAGTAGTATGCAGGTTAAGTTGATTAAGGTGATACTTAGTAGCAGAAGGACTTTCAATTCCGAGAAAATAACGAGCTTGCTCGTTTGTAATCGTGGGGCCAAAGAGCAGGGCATAGTCTTGCAGAGTGGGAATGTGTGCGGAGTTAGATTGATGTGCACAATGTGAGCAGGTCCACTTGCGGTAGCGAGGCTCGCGCGCCATTTTAAGTTTGTTACATTTGGGGCAGTGGACGCCGGGACGTATGGCAGCTGGATGTACATTATATTTTTGCAAAAGCTTGAGCTGAGGTGGTTGATGAAACTTTTTTAGTCCAGTGGCCAGTTGGTTCATTTGAATTCTGGTCAAACATTCTTTCCTTGTACTTTGTACATACTGGCTGAGCTTAGAAGGCAAAGCCTCTGCATGGATCACTTTGTGAGAAGAGGTATTCAAAATGGTTTGGGGTGAGCTGTACACAACAAAGTAGCTGATGGGGAGAGTCGGCCAGCCTTGCCTAATGAGAAATTGTTCTAGTTCAATTTTTTGACGCGAGGCCTGCAGGAGCGGATTGGGTATTCGCTCTTCCACTTGATGAAGGGTTCGCAACACTTGATGATTTTCATCGTTAAACGTAATTCTTCCTTGATAATTTTTTACTTCTAATATCACCAATCCATACTTGGAAAGTAAAAGCGTATCAAGTTGAAAGTAAGTATAAGCGTCTGTAGATAACCTTAGATCATGCAGAATCAGAAGATCATCAAGCTGGTTTAAATAATAATCAAGCGAGCGTTCTCCGCTATAACCACTTTTCCACTTTTTAAGGTCAGCCTCAACCATTTCATTTGGATTAACTACCCTTCGCATTAGGGCTTCAAGTCCCAATAACTGCAGGGGGACTCCTCGTGTTTTAATATTCATTTAGCCAGTCATTCCTCCTTTCAACAAATTCTTCTGCAGAAACACCAGAGTTTCCTTCTAAACCGCGCATGGTTCATGTAAATGTTGTGAATAATTACGTAAAACATCATCGAAACTCGCGATCATTGGGTGAATGGGTTAAAATAGGTAGATATAGCTATTATATGATTAAATGATATGATGTTTGTTGAAAAAGGAGGACATAAACATGGAACAATATTTGGTGTACCTTGTAGAAGATGAAGAAAATTTATCAGCTGTACTTCGAGCTTATTTAGAGAAAGAAAACTGGAGTGTAAAGGTGTTTGATAACGGAAATGACGCTCTTGATGCGATTGAGGACAAGCCTCATTTGTGGATTTTAGATATTATGCTACCTGGTACAGATGGGTATCAGTTACTAAAAGCAATTAAAGAAAAAGAGGATCGTCCGGTTATCTTCATTTCAGCTCGTGATCAGGATCTTGATCGTGTGTTAGGACTTGAAATGGGTAGTGATGATTATCTTTCTAAACCATTCTTGCCGCAAGAGTTAATTATTCGTGCGAAA
This sequence comes from Alkalicoccobacillus gibsonii, assembly GCF_016798245.1. Lineage (GTDB taxonomy): Bacteria > Bacillota > Bacilli > Bacillales > Bacillaceae_D > Alkalicoccobacillus > Alkalicoccobacillus gibsonii. The sequence goes on from NZ_JAEUZA010000001.1 coordinate 85,714, forward strand.
AAGATTCTTAATCGCATCTATGGCACGTCCACACAGGAACAGAAAAAGATTGAGCTTAATCAATATTTGATTGATCCAATTGGACGTACGGTTACCGATACATTAGCTACTGGTGAAGAGCTCGTAGACTTAACAACAAAAGAAATGGACTTAATTCTTCTTTTAACAGGGGATATTGGTAAAGCATTCTCTCGTGAGAAGATCATTGAGTTTGTTTGGGGTGAGAATTACTTCGGTTCTGAACGTGCTGTTGATGATGTCGTTCGTCGAGTTCGTAAAAAAATGAATCGAATTCATCTTGAAACACTTTACGGATACGGGTACAGGATCCTATCCTCATGATAAAAGTTAATCTGACACAGCGGATTTGGCTTGCCTTTATATCGCTTATTCTGCTGGTTGGACTATCTATTGCGATTGTTTATCCATTATCGATAAAAGGAACGTTAACGGAAGAAACCTATCGAATGATTGAGCAAATTCAGGCTCAAAATATTAACAGTCCTACGGATTTTAATCCTCCAGCGAATCAGTATGAATTTATTGACGCACAAAATCAGTCAAGAGCTGTAAGTCATTTTGTTTATCCTGAATCCATTAGTCAGCAATATGGTTCACCACCACCTAATGAATTATATGTGGAAATGGTCACAAATGCTGTGAATCAAGAGCCACAGCGTGGCAGATACGAGATTCAATTTGGTGATGCCACGATCTTTTATGTAATTAGTCAGGTAAAGAACCCTGAAACAAATGAGTCTGGTTATTTAATTTCATATATGTTTGATGAATATCGAAATTCGATGGTTGATCGTTTATGGGAACGACTTCTTTATTTATTAATGTTAACGAGTGTCTTGGCCCTGTTACCAGCAATTTGGTTGAAGTATTACTTACAGCAGCCTTTAACGATTTTAGGAAATCACCTTGATCAAATTGCAAACAGAGATTGGCAGGAGCCTCTTCAACTTGAAGGTGATGAAGACTTTGAACGATTGTCTACTCAGTTTGAGCGAATGCGATCTAACTTAAATAGCTATGACCGAGCACAGAAGACATTTATCCAGCATACGTCGCATGAGTTAAAAACACCAATTATGGTGATAAAAAGCTATGCCCAATCCGTTAAGGACGGAATTATGCCTAAGGAAAGTCTAGAGCAAACGATGGAAGTCATTACAGAAGAAGCGAATCGCATGGAGCGACGAGTGATCGAAATGCTCTATTTTACAAAGCTTGAACAGATGAAACAAAATCAACTGAATCGAAGTAACTTTGCGTTCGGTAGTCTGGCTTATCAGATTGAAGAGCGTTTCCGTTATCAGCGTGAGGATGTAACCATTCATGTTGTCTCTCCAGAGGTCGAAATAAATGGAGACTTAGATCAGCTTGAAGTCCTCCTTGAAAACTTAGTTGAAAATGCTTTGCGTTATGCAGATAACAACATCTGGATTTCGGCAGAACCATATACAACAGGTGTTACCATTAGTGTCGAGAACGACGGTGAGCCGATTGATGACAATGAGATTAAAGAATTGTTTAAGCCATTTTACAAAGGAAACAAAGGAAAGTTTGGACTTGGATTGGCGATTGTGAAACAGATTGCAGAACTCCACCATGGATCACCTCGGGTTGAAAATACAGACAAAGGTGTTCGCTTTGTAATTACCATCCCTAATGAGACGTATGAAGAGTTAGTGGATTCAGCAACAAAGCCTAAGAAAAGAGATCGTAAAAAAGAGAAAAAGTCAGATCAGTAAGAAGACCAAGGCATTGTTGCTTTGGTCTTTTCTAGTATTTTTGGTGTAATGAGTGGTAGATGGTATGGTATACTGACGTTGATGACAAGTTAAAGAGGTGACGGAATGAGCAAAGGAATACGAAATTATCAGGTCGGAGAAAAGGTGGAGAGTTATTTTCTAATTAAGTCTTCTACAAAAAGCATTGCAAGTAACAGCAAGCCTTTTTTGACGTTAATTTTGAGTGATAAGACCGGTGATATTGAAACAAAGCTCTGGGGTGCCTCACCTGATGATGAAGCAGCTTACGCAAGTAGAGCTTTAATCTATGTGCAAGGAGATCTAATCGATTATCGAGGACGCAATCAATTGAAACTATCAAGCATTCGCCCTGTTTCAGCACTTGATAATGTGAAGATCAGTGATTTTGTTCGCTCAGCCCCTATTTCATCTGAGGATATGCATGAAGAAATCACTCAATTTATCTTTGAAATGAAAAATCCTAATATACAACGAATTACAAGACACCTAGTTAAGAAGTATCAGCAGGAATTCTTAGAATCTCCGGCCGCTACCAGAAATCATCATGAATTCGTTTCGGGTCTAGCCTACCATGTGGTGTCGATGCTAAGACTAGCAAAAAATCTATCGGAGCTTTATCCAAGTTTAGATACCGATCTACTATATGCAGGTGTCATTCTGCACGACTTAGGCAAGGTTCGCGAATTATCCGGACCAATTGATACGAGCTATACCTTAGAAGGTAAGCTGCTAGGTCATATTTCTATCGTTTCAAATGAAATTGATGCTGCAGCCAGAGAGCTTAAAATTGAAGGCGAAGAAGTGACTGTGCTTCAGCATCTGGTTTTAAGTCACCATGGTAAAGGCGAGTGGGGAAGCCCTAAGGTTCCAATTATTCGAGAAGCAGAAGTCTTACATCTAATTGATAATGTGGATGCAAAGATTAATATGATGGACCGGGCTCTCGATCGAGTGATGCCAGGGACATTTTCTGAACGAGTGATGCCTCTAGAGAATCGTAGCTTCTACAAGCCCAGCTTTCAAGAGCCTCCAGTAGACGAAAATAGCTAGTTCTATTTTATTTCTTCTCTCATAGAATCTATTAAGTAGACAAGCGGGGGGAGAAAGCCAAATGAGTGAACAGTTAAAACAAAGACTAGCCATCGCTTTTTTAGTTGTTTTAGTGGTTGTATTTATCGCGACTCAAACAGATGTGCTATCCATTCTTGCGCAAGAACCTTGGTGGGTATACGCTGTTATGCTCGGTGTTGTGATTAGTGGATATTTTAGCCTTAAATATCTTCTTGAAGATAAGCGACAGGAGCAAGCGTGGATCGAGCAAGAAGGTCATGTGTATATGGAACGTTTAGAAGAAGCGAGACAGAAGAAAGAAAGTAAATCGTAACAAAAAAGGATGCCATTGGCATCCTTTTTTTATTTATCCTTGTGCTTCTTCTTCCTCATCAGTTGGCTCTTCTTCGGTTTGCTCAAATGGAGTCAGCAAATCCTCAAAACGTGAATCTTCAATTTTAATATCAGATTCTTTTACGAGATCTGAGAAGACGTCAGCAGATGATTTAGACTTTTGCTGAATCAACGTTTGTTCAATGTCATCCGCATAATCCTCGTATGAATCACGACGCTCTAACACCTGAATAATGTGATAGCCAAAGTCTGATTTAATTGGCTCACTAATTTCATCAATATCTAACGAGAAAGCTGCTTCGTCAAATTCAGGAACCATCTGACCTTCTGGGAAAAAGCCAAGATCTCCTCCGCTAACAGCAGATGCTGAATCTGTTGACTTTTCTTCGGCAAGCTCAGCGAAGTCAGCACCATCATCTAATTGTGCCTTAATATCATTCGCTTCATCCTCATCTTCTACTAAGATGTGACGAGCGTGAACCTGTGTAGGATAGCTCTCTTCTTGATCTTCATACAGTTGTTTCTTCTCTTCCTCAGTCACTTCTACACCTTCGGAAGACAGTTTTTCAATGACAAGCTGAGGTTTAACAAATTCGTTAACTAGATCTTCCTTTGATTCAAGATCTACTTGGCCTTGAAGTTGAGCGGTAATAGCATTTAATAAATCCTCATCCGATTCTACACCAAAGTTTTCTTTAAACTCATCAATTTCTTGATCAATTTCTTCTTCTGTTATGCCAATTTCATCAGCTTTATCATTTAATAGTTGAAGCTGGATTAGAGAAAGCAAATTTTGTTCGCCGGCCGTTTCTTTTAGTGATTCAATGAACTCAGCCTCAGTAATATCTGTACCATTCACCGTAACTACGGCATCCTCTGGGGCAGCTTCGTTATTACAAGCTGAAAAAACTGCAATACTTGCCAATCCTGCAATCGCTACAATCGTTTTTTTCATACGTACACTCCTCAAAGTTGTAATCACATCACATATGGCTAACTTGTCCAATGTAGATCAGCCATCAACACAACCCTTACTATACCATATTGAGGATATGAATAGAAAGTCATTCCAAAAAAACGACGTTGGGCAAAAAAGGCTTTAGCCCAGTACCAATTTTGTCGTAGTGCATAGTATACATTAACAAAGCGCATGAAGTTCACTTGCTTCATGATGCTTTCTAAAGAATAAAGGAGGCGTTCATTATGTCTGGTTACAATAATGGTTTTGCGTTAATCGTGGTGCTATTTATTCTTTTAGTGATCATTGGAGCTTCTTGGGTATACTAAGTTAGAATCTAGAAAAGGTGAGGGGTTGCCCCCCTCACCTTTTTAAGTGAAAAACAGTTTTACATACGTAGATGTCAAAAGAATCGTTAGACATATATTTGTTACGCGAAACACTTTCGCCTGTTTTTCGGTCGGAACTTCTCTTCTTGCACAGAATGCATCTGCCATCGTGTTAATGATGTAAAGAATAAAGACCGCAAACATTATAAGAGGGAAGAGCATAAGACTGCCTCCTGTTAACCTTGTATTATCTTAAACTTTATCAAAAAAGTTAAGAAAAAGATAGAAAAACGATCAAACTTCTCTAGTTTTCTATTACCCAAAGCATATGGACAAGCCTTTACACGGTGTCCGAACTACCCGTATCATAAAAGAGGAAGGGTGGTTGAAGGAATGATAAAAAATAAATGGAAAGTAGCGTTTGTTGTTCTAGCTGTAATAGTCGTCATTGCTGTTATTACATTGTTTATTAGTCTGAGGTCCATTTTACCAGAGGCTGAAGAAGTGCCATATACCGAAAGTGAGAGAACAAATGAGCAAGGCCTCGTAGAAATTCGGTCAACAAAAGCACAACTAAATGAACTGATCCTGGAAGCAACAAGTGAATTTCAAGAAGAAACGCCATACACAGTTGAGCTTTTATCAGACACAGTTAAATTTCAGTCAACGTTTCGTCTTTTAGGTCAATCAATCCCGGTCACCATCAATTTTGATCCTGAGGTAGCGGCTAACGGAGATTTACTCCTGCACGCAGATTCTCTATCATTCGGATTCTTAACGATTCCATCTGAACAAGCCATGCAGCTGATGAAAAGTCATACAGAGTTACCAGATTGGATTGTCGTTCATCCATCAGATTCGTTGATCGAGGTGCAACTAACAAATGCGCACTTTGATGATCTATATTCATTTAGAGTCATTGACTTTGACTTAGCTCGTGATGAAATTCAAGTAGAAATGTTTATAAACAGGGATTAAATAGAGGGGCTAGAAACAATTGTACATGTTGTTTCTAGCCTATGTTTTTGTTACGAAGATTTTGATATGTCCTCTTGCTCATTATCTGATAATGATTTGATACAGAGATGCCCATCTTCTTCATTTAGGCAATCTTCAAACTTGAGAAGGGAACTCTCAAACCGATCAACAAAATCACTTCCATACACATGACGTACAATACTAAGAAGCTCAGAGAATTCAGGGAACTTTCCGTATAGCTCTTTAATGGGTAATGCGCCACCGTACACACTGTAGGTATGTTCATCATAGCTACGAAAGGTTTCAAGCAATAATTCTTTTCCTTCATCTGTTAAATAAATGTACGTGTTTCGCTTATCATTTTCTTTTTTTGAAAAGGCGAGAAGACCACGAGCTTCAAGCTTTTTGGAAAAGTTAAAAGCAGTGGAGACATGCATAACGCCGAAATTAGCTATGTCTGTAATGGAAGCCCCATCTAATTGATAAGAAATCCAAAGAATGTGGTGTTCGTTCAAGTTCAAGTTGAATGGCTTAATCCAGGCCTGCCAATCCTTTTCAACTGATTTCCAGAGAGCTTTACTTAATTGGGCCAGGCGATGACTAAACATAACTGATTGCTTTAAAGAGTGCGGCGTTTGGTGTTCCATGTAATCTCCTCCATCCATAATCCGTCACAATACTTTCCTGCGTCTATCTCTTTATCATTATTTTTGAATACTTTTATTATGACAAGAAATGGGTAAGAAATAAAGTACTAATTTTCGGAATATACAAAATTCCTACCTAATCTTTTTTGACTAGCTTTTGTAATTCTTCTACATTCTTTTGAACGTCTTCTACTTCTGACTTAATTCGGTCAATTGAAGGCGCCGTTTCTTCTTGCCATTGATCAATTGAATGTTTAATTTCACTACTAGCTGTTTTTAAAATATCTCCACTGATTTTAAATGTTTCAACGGCTTGGTCTTTAATTTCAATTCCTTCTCTAGACAATTGTTTTGCGGATTGACGTAAGGAATTCATTGAACTCTGACAGCAGTTTCTAAGTTCTTTACCTGAAGTTGGAGCCGTAAGTAAAACGGCTACACCAGAAACTAGGGTTCCTGCGAGTAAACCAACTCCAATTGATTTAATATTCATTATTGAACGCTCCTTTAAATGTAGTCTGTTAATCAAGCCCTTGCATATACATCATCAAAGGGGTGTTACGAATGATTGAAGGAATCATCATGTTGTTTATTGCTTTTAGCCTTGTAGGGCTTTACTGCATCCTGCAAGCAGAGCATGTAAGAAAACACCGCCCATTGCTTATAATCTACAGTGTAGCGGTTGTTTTCTTTCTTGCTTGTGCCGTGGCTCTTATGCTCCGTTAGTTATTGCTTTTGAACTCGTTCATTAGATCTCGAAGGGCGATACAAGCCTCTATTGGAACTGCATTATAGATAGATGCTCTGCATCCGCCAATGGAGCGGTGTCCGTTAAGCCCAACAAATCCTCGTTCTTTTGCTAGAGATAGGAAGGACTTGCTAAGTTCTTCATTCGGCAGGGTAAATGTAACGTTCATGGATGAACGAGCAGAAGGATGAGCATGTCCTTTATAGAAACCATCGCTTGAATCAATCGTGTCATAAAGGATCTTTGCTTTTTCTTCATTCACCTGTTCAAGCTTTTCTAAACCTCCAATTGAGTCAGCCCACTCGAGTACCTTACCAAGTAAGTAGATACCAAAAGTCGGTGGAGTGTTATACAAAGAATCATTTTTAGCAAACGTGCCATAACGAAGCATAGTTGGTACATGCTCAACTTGTGCTTGTTGAACAAGCTCTTTTTTTACGATTACTACAGTAACTCCAGAAGGACCTAAGTTCTTTTGGGCACCGGCATAAATCATTCCGAATTGATTCACATCAATTTTTTTAGAAAGGATGTCACTCGACATATCTGCAACAAGCGGAGCATGAGAAATGCTCGGGAATTGCTTCCATTGGGTGCCGTAAATCGTATTGTTTGACGTAATATGTACATAGGCATCGTTATCAGTAAACGGTGCATCCCTTAAATCAGGGATAGTTGAATAATTTGAATCCTTTGTGGAAGCAAGTACGTTTGTCTCCCCAATGAGTGTTGCTTCTTTTAGTGCTTTCTCAGACCAAGAGCCTGTTAGAACATATTGACCTACTTTGTTTTGGGGTAGCAGGTTATAAGGAAGCATTGCAAATTGGAGGCTTGCTCCACCTTGAAGAAACAGAATATCGTAAGTGTCTGGAATGGAAAGTAGCTTTTTCAGTAATTGTTTCGTTTGCTGATGAACGGCATCGTAATCCTTGCTACGATGACTAAGCTCCATCACAGACATACCTGTATCATTGAAATTTAACAATTCCTTCTGTGCGACTTCAAGAGCTGCTTTTGGTAATGCTGCAGGGCCTGCATTAAAATTATAAACTGAACTCATCTACGTACTCTCCCCTTTACCACTTTAGTGCGTGTCATTGTAACTCTATCCTACCATAGAATTGAGGTCCCGTTTCTTTTTTTTAGTTTCCTAACTAAAATCGTTTAGTTAGACAATTTTTTTAGAACGTCTACCCGCATTTCTTCAAACTTCTCTTCGGTATACTCTGATCCATGCTCTTCCCATTTTGCTCCAAATCCGTCTGTTACATCATATCTTGGGATGAGATGAACATGATAGTGAAATACTGTTTGTCCAGCTGCTTGTCCGTTATTATTTACTAAATTTAGTCCAGCAGGAGAGAATGCCTCTTTTAATGCATGAGCAACCTTTTGGACCGATTGATAAACGCTTGTTAACTCTGTTTCAGGTAGGTCAAACAGATTCTCATGATGGTTTTTAGGAATAACAAGAGCATGTCCTTTTGTCACTTGACTAATATCAAAGAATGCATAAGTATGCTCATCCTCATAGATTTTCTTTGAAGGAATATCTCCAGCTACAATGCTACAAAATATACATGATGACATATCGGTTCATCCTTTCTGATTGGTTAGTTAGATTATTCAATTAGCTTACTCTCTAACCTAAGGATTTTCAATTAGAATTCGCTAGATTGTAAAAAGTAAGCCAGAGAGCATATGATATACTTTTATATGAATGGTCAGTTGAATGGAGTGGACAAATGAAGCGGTTGTTTTTAACGGGTTTGTTGATGTTAAGCGTATTAGTTGGTTGCCAGGCTCAGCCTGAACAAGTTCAAGAAGAAGATGTACATGAAGAAACAGCATCTGCTGCGAATCTACCTAGTTTCTTGGAATACTATCCTGATAATATTGGAAATCTCTATAAAGGAATCCCAGACTTTCGTGAAGTATTAGAGCAACTCCCGAGCTATGGTGTGAACGGGGAACCGAGCGATCTTGATCATTTGTATCAAGCTTTTGTGTACGAGCAGCAAGAGGACGGGAGTATTACGTGGAATGATCACGGAGCCAGATGTAACGCATGTATAGATTCTGCAGCCTATAGCATTGAGGCGTGGCAAAATGGAACATCCATTGAAGAGATCCGAGAAATGATTGAGAACCAATACGGTGCGGGAACTGACCCTGTAACGGATGAGGAATAACATGACTTAAAGACTGTCTACGGGCAGTCTTTTTATCTTTTAAAAGATTACATGCGTTTGCTGGTTTTTCATTAGGCAATTTTGGTAAGATAGATACACAAAGGAGTGTTCACTATGGCAGAGCTTTTGAAAATCACCGGATTAACCGGTGGGTATCATCCTAAGAAACCCGTTCTACATGATGTGAATCTTTCTGTTAACAAACAGGAGATTGTTGGACTGATCGGTTTAAATGGTGCTGGAAAAAGTACAACGATTAAACATATATTAGGACTTTTGCAACCACAAAAAGGCGAAATTACAATAGATGGAGTCAGCTTCAAACAAGATGCTGATCAGTATAGAAAATCGTATGCGTACATACCAGAAACACCCGTTTTATACGATGAATTAACTCTTTGGGAGCATCTTGAATTAACAAAAGTTGCGTATGGACTCGATTCCAAGGATTTTGAAGAACGTGCTGAAAAGCTATTAAAGGAATTTAAAATGACTAAAATGAAAAAGTGGTATCCTAGTCACTTTTCAAAAGGCATGCGTCAGAAAGTAATGATTATGAGTGCATTCTTAATTGAGCCACCCGTGTACATCGTGGATGAACCGATTGTGGGTCTAGATCCGCTTGGAATTCAATCTTTCTTAAATTTCATTTCTGACATGAAGGAAAGAGGGTCTGCCATCTTGATGTCTACACATATCTTAGCTACGGCAGAGCGCTACTGTGATCGATTTATCATCTTACACCACGGTCGAAAAGTATTAGAGGGAACTCTCTCTGAAATGCAGCATCATATTGGAAGGCCGAATGCTACACTTGATGATATTTACATTGAAATGACTAAGGAAGAAATCCTATGAATGGACAAAGCTTATGGCAAGAACGAGTCCAAACATACTGGAGGGAAGCAGGTCGTTACCTGAAGTTAATAGGTAACAGTGGATTTCTATTTACTGTTTACTTTCTATTTATTGTTGGTAGCTACTACTATCAACAAATTTTAGAGCAGCTACCAGCAGAGTTCCCAACTGTTGAGTTATTTACGGTTGTATTCTTACTTATCTTGACGAGAAGTAGAGTACGTACCTTTGTCAAACAGGCCGATGTTGTTTTCTTATTGCCCTTTGAAGCAAAAATGGGTGACTATTTCCGTTCGGCCATTCGATATTCTTTTTTTATGCAGGTAGGTATCATTTTAATTGTCCTTTTGCTATTAGGACCATTATTTGTTCTACGAATTGGCACGGGGATAGTTTTTTGGTCAACACTCGTTGTACTTGTTTTAGCAAAGCTGTGGAATATTCTTTCTAGCTGGGAAGAACAACGATTACAAAGCAAACAAGAACGAATCTCTCATATACTCCTGCGTGGGTTAATCAATGCTGTATTGCTTTACCTGCTCTTTTCACAGGCTGGAGTCATCTTTGTAGGGATTCTCTTGTTGCTCATGCTAGGACTGTACGTTTTGTATTGGAGGAAGCTTGGTCAGGCATACTCCATCAAGTGGAATCATTTAATTGAAGTGGAAGAGAGTATGGTCATGTTCTTCTACCGGATCGCAAATGCGTTTACAGACGTACCAAAGCTCCGTAATCAAGTGAGAGAGCGTAGATATTTAAGCTGGCTCATCCCTTTGTTAGCTGGGAAAACCCAATCTGTATATTCCTTTTTAATGGCGAGGTCGTTTGTACGAGCGAATGATTATTTAGGCATATATGTTAGGCTTGTAGCGGTTGGAGCGTTTGTATTAACAATTCTTCCAGCTGGTTGGATTCAGGTTCCGGTATTTCTTGTCTTTATGCATATGGTTATGATGCAGATCTCAACTATTTGGTACCATTATGATATGAATATGTGGGTTGATATTTATCCAATTGAACCAAACGGAAGACAAAAAGCATTAACTCACTTAAGCTTAAAGTTGTTATCGGTCATGGCCATTGTGTTAACCATTGTTCTTCTTATAAGTAGTGAGCCTATTGTAGCAGTCGTTGCCTTAGCTGCCGGTTTACTATTTGCATATGTCGGAAGTGTATCGTTGATTCATCGCCGGAAAAAACAAGCTGTATAGGAGGGGACTCTTATCGTAACTGTTTATGAGCAAGAAGCAAAAGAAGAGATGATCCGTTGGAAGCGCAAGCTAGGCAAAAGTCAATCAATGCCTGGGCGGTTTGCGAAAAAGTGGCAAAAAAAAGCGAATGCTCTCATTCCAGAAAAAGTTCATTCAGTAGTGACAGCGAGCGTCAAGCATATGGTGCAGGGGGCGCTTAGCGGGTCAGAATACGTTTCAAAAAAAGAGATGGATCTAACAACAACATTTGAAGAGCGAGAAGATCAAGTACGAGAGCTATTTCGAACGTACAAAAACACCGCTGTAGCGGAGGGGATTGGAACAGGGGCTGGAGGAATCATGCTTGGTCTGGCTGACTTTCCTTTGCTGCTCAGCATTAAGATGAAGTTTTTGTTTGATACTGCAATCACCTATGGCTATGATTGCAAGACATTTAAAGAGAGATTTTTTATTCTCACGATCTTTCAGTTAGCTTTCTCAGAGGGAGAAGAGCGTGCCATGCTATTAGAGCGAGTGGAGAACTGGGATCATTATGCCAAGGAACTACCAGACGACCCAAAGGATCCACTTGCGATGGATTGGAAGGCATTTCAATTAAGTTATCGAGACTTTATTGATTTACCTAAAATGCTTCAGCTTGTACCGGGTTTTGGTGCCATTGTTGGTGCTGCAGCTAATTCACATTTTCTTGAGATTCTCAAAACCACGGCCATGAATAGTTATCGCATACGTATGTTAAACGAACCAACAGAATAAAAAGCGAGAAAAGAGGCGAGTGATCCGCATATGGATCACCCGCCTCTTTTTCATTGTTAAATAGAGAATGGAACAAAACGTGCAAAGTACGCGGATAGAATTCGGAAATATCCTGTAAATAGCATAATTCCTAAAATAATCATTAACACACCGCTTACCCGTTGAATCGTTGGTAGCCAACGGTTCATGATCTTTAATTTTGAAAGAGACTTGGACCAAAAAAAGGCGACAATTAGAAACGGAACCCCGAGACCAGCAGAATAGATAAATAATAATAAAATGCCAAGACCCATGGTTTCGCTGCTGCCGGCAATAATTAAAATGGAGCCTAGAACCAAACCGATACAAGGCATCCAACCAGCGCCAAATAAAAAACCAATCATTAACGAATTAGAGAAGCTGGCTGTTTTCCGGGGTTTAATCGGTAGCTTCTTCTCTGTTAAAAGCGAGCGTAATGAGATAATGCCAGCCATTTGTAAACCAAACAATACGATAAAGATCCCACCAAGCTGTTCAATCAGGGTGCGGTTTGTTGAAAAAAGTTGTCCGAGGAACGAAGACGATGCCCCCATTAAGACAAAGATAATTGTAAAGCCCAGGATGAACCCGACGCTTCTTGTTAAGATTAAATGTCTCTCAGCCTGTACTTGGCCATTTGATATGGAAGCTCCTGTTAACTGAGCTAAGTAAGCAGGTACCAATGGAAAAATACATGGAGACAAAAAAGAAATCATGCCAGCGAAAAACGCTAACCATATTGAAACCTCCACATGTTTCACTCCTTTTCTTCCTTGCCATTCTAACATTCTATGTAGGGCACGTTCTTCTTAGTATAACGAAAAACCGCACACATAACTATGACAAAATGAAGGCGTATACAGATTGAGGCGGATGAGAAGATCAGCCTTGGGGCGGAGATAAAACCGTGCTCTAGCTCGGCGTAATAAAAACGTCAGTCTCCTACAATAAAGATAACAAAAAGAAAGGAGAGATTGCGATGAAGAACCATAAGAATTCAGGACTTGGCATTGTATTAATGACAATAGGTGTAATCATTCTACTTGGTTTAATAGGTGTACATCTAGGTGGGCTTGTTCCCTTAGCGCTGGGTCTAGCACTTTTGTATTGGGGATTTAAAAAGTATCAGCGAGTAGGAGGCCTGTCTGTTGGCAGTATCTTTCTATTTATTATCGGTGGAATGTTTGCTTTAAGTGGTGTCGGTGCGCTGATCCCATTTTTTATTGCTAGCTTACTACTGTTTTTTGGTTACCGTTATCTTAAGTCGGATGACGAGTCAAACGATGACACAAGCTACCCATCTTATCAAATGGACTTGAAAAGTAAAAAGTCATTGGATGAAGAATTTAATAGCTTAATGAATAAATAATCATACAGGAGGAATTGAAATGAGTATTTTCACTCGAGTTGAACGACTAGTAAAGGCATCAATCCATGAAGGGTTAGAGCGTATGGAAGATCCATTGGCCTTACTCAAACAAGAAATCCGTGATACGAAACAATCCATTGTAAAGAAAAAAGAACAAGTAACGAAGCAAGAAAGGATGTTCCAAACATTTGAGCGTGCCATCGAGACGGCAGGAAAATTAGCTGATAAAAGACAACAGCAAGCTGAAATTGCCATTGAAAAACAGGAAGAGGATTTTGCAAAAAGGGCATTGATTGATAAGCGACAGGCATTAAACGAACAACAGAAATTTAAGGCACTGATTGATCAGAATAAACAAGTCATCCTTGATTTAAAAACGGAAATTCAAGAGCTTGAGAGCTCTCTAAAAGTGAAGGCTGAACAGAAACTTGAACTTGAGCAGCAAAAGGAAGCGGATAAGGCAGGAACTGAGCTGAAAAAAATGTTTTCACAAACTAGCCATTTTGCTTCAAACGAATCAAAAGAACTTGATCAATGGAGCAAAGCGGCACTCGAAATCGAAAACGACAATTTAAAAGCTGAGATAGAGGCTGAACTAGCTCAGTTAAAAGCTTCAAAACAAGGATAATTAACAAGCGTGAGAGCGGGGGAAACCTCGCTTTCGATCTTGTGAAAAATAAAGAAAAAAGATATAGTGACTAATAGATAAAGGCGGTGGCCGTATGAAAAAACTAATTGGTTTTGCTATGATTGTTATTGGACTTGTTTTGTTAGTACTAACCACGTTTCCGCTAGTCTTTTCAAATTTTGCGAATTCTCAGGTGGACGATGTTAGAGAATCACTTAATGGAATAAATAATCTATCACTTGAGAGTAAAGCCATTCGTTGGACCATTGTTCCTGTTGAAGATGATGACATGCGTATTGAAATGACTGAAGGTGAAACAGGTAAACCATTTAAAGTGGAGCGAGGACGTAGCCAGCTCAAAGTTATAACGGAACAAAAGGGATTTCGATGGCTCCCTTCTTTTTCTGGGTCATTTAAAAATGGAGAAGCAACGGTGTATCTACCAAAAAGCTTCATAAAGGATCTGGATATTTCCACCGTTTCCGGCGATATTACACTTGATGGGGACCTTGAGCTAGGTGAGATAACGATTGAAATGGTTTCTGGAGAATTTGTAAATTCAGGTGAATTTCAAGCTGATGAAATCGATGTTGATTCTGTGTCAGGTAATGTTCGTTTAGTACAGGTCACAAGCCCTGCAATACAAGCAGATACCGTTTCAGGAGATGTTTCAGTCCAATACGGTACAGAACAAGGGGATCTTTCGGTCGATACCGTTTCAGGTAAGGTTGGAGTAACGGTTCCTACATGGAACGCGGAATATGATCTTGACACACTAAGTGGAACAATTATGGATCAGGGAACTCGAATGAAAGCGAGAGAGTATGGAAGTTCAGCTGGTGATGGAAAGGCTGAGGTTGAAATATCCACCTTGTCAGGAGATATTACACTCGATTAAAGGTCAGTCAGCATAGAGGAGGGAAGGTCTTGCGGAAAACCATTATAGGAAGTATCTTTGCAATTGTTGGTTTACTGATTATGTTTAATATTCTTGCTTTCTTTTCAAACTCCTTTTTGGCGCCGTTGATCTTCCTCGCCTTAGGAGTATTTTTCGTTCGAGGTCAGAAACGAAAATTAGGCAAAATTTTTATGCTGATAGCTTTAATCATTTTTGTTAGTCAGTTATTTCATATATCATTGGTTACTGTTGTCTTTGCACTCATTTTTATCTATATTGGCTTAAAGCTAGTTCGTTCTGAAAAAAAAGATAAAAAAGTAAAAAAAGAAAAGCGTAAAGTTAAAACCCAAGTTCCAATGGAAGAAATCCGGAAACCGCGCAATCAAAATCTCGGTGATGACCAGACATTTATTAAAAGAAGTTTGGTTGGTGAGGTTCGCTTTACGTCCACTCCATTTGAATTAACAGATATGCAAATTTGGAATGGGGTTGGTGATGTACGCATTGATTTAACAAACGCAATTATCCCTGAGGGAGAAACGCTAATTATCGTAGAGAATGTTATTGGCGACGTTCAGATTTATATGCCGGAGGATCTTGAGTATTCAATTCAATCGTATGTTCTAATCGGAGATAGCTCCATTCTACATTCAAAACAAGGTGGATTTAACCAAACTACACTTCTACGTTCAACAGACTATCAAAGTGGTGTTCGTAAGGTGAAGTTTGTTCTCTCTAGCGCGGTTGGATCTGTGAAGGTACGTGAGATATGAAGAAACAATTCTCAAGCTTTTTATGGCAGTTTGTTGGTCATGGTCTTGTCCATTCATTATTAGTTACCATTCTCGTCATTTTACTCGTAACAAATAATGAGAATCGTGGATTTCTTGTTATTTTTGATCATCAGCTTTTAGGTATTCCAATCCTTGGCTGGCTTGCACTCTTAATTATTGCCTCTGGATTTTTAAGTGGATTCCTTCAAGCGGATCCGCTAAAGCGTCGGATGGAAACCGTCCTGCACGGAGCAACGTTATATGATCGTGGAACCTTTTCTCACCGAATTCGTATAGAAGGTGAGGACGAACTAACAGAGCTCGTTACAAAAATGAATTCAATGGCTGAGCATGTAGAAGAGCAGGTGGCGTCCTTGCAACGTCTATCGGCTCGAAATGCAACGATGCAGGATACAGTAAAACGCGCTGCTATTACAGAGGAAAGACATCGTTTGGCGAGAGAACTCCATGATGCAGTCAGTCAGCAGCTTTTTGCAATCTCCATGATGACAGCTGCTGTGAAAGAAGGGGCAGAGTCAAACAAGGAGATGAATCTAACTCAGCTTCAAAGTGTAGAAAAGATGGCTAATCTAGCGCAGTCTGAAATGAGAAGCTTACTCTTACATTTAAGACCTACTCAGCTAAAAGGAAGAAGTCTACAAGAAGGTCTTAACCAACTTTTTCATGAAATGAAAGAAAAGCAAGGCATTCAGATTGTTCATGATATTGAAGCAGACCTAAACATGCCTCAAGGATTTGAAGATCAACTCTTTCGTATGGTCCAAGAAGCTTTTTCGAATATATTAAGGCATGCAGAAGCCTCCAAAATTGAATGTAGATTAAAGGCTGGCAAGACAGAATGGAAGCTTTCAGTGATTGATAATGGAAAGGGATTTGATCCAACATCCATCAACCAAGGCTCATATGGACTTCAAACGATGAAGGAACGCATGAACGAAATTGGAGGCATCCTTCAAGTGAAATCTGCGATTGGCAAAGGCACTCAAATTGAGGCAAAGGTTCCATTCGCATGGAGGGAAGAAATCAATGATTAAAGTGCTATTAATTGATGATCATGAAATGGTGAGAATGGGTGTGAGTGCCTATCTTTCAACGCAAAAAGACATTGAAGTTGTTGGCGAAGCAAGCGATGGAGATTCCGGTTCAAAGCTAGCACTCGAAAAAGATGTAGATGTGATTTTGATGGATTTATTAATGGAGAAGATGAATGGAATTGAAGCAACAAAAAAGATTATGGCGAAAAAGCCAGAGAGTAAAATCATTGTTCTAACGAGTTTTATAGACGATGAGATGGTGATACCAGTAATTGAAGCTGGTGCTTTTAGTTATTTACTGAAAACAACCTCTGCAGCCGATATTGCCAAAGCGATTCGTGCCGCAGCTAATGGAGAGCCTGTTGTTGAATCAAAGGTAGCTACAAAGATGATGAATAAGATGAGATCTCATCAAGTAAAGCTTTTACATGAGGAATTAACGGCGCGAGAGCTCGACGTTCTATTATTAATCGGTGATGGAAAAACAAATTCAGAGATTGCAGAGCATTTATATATTGGAATAAAAACAGTTAAAACACATGTAAGTAACATTTTGCACAAGCTAGATTTAGATGATCGTACACAACTAGCCATCTATGCACATCGTCATGGGCTGGTGAAATAAATCAGTACATGGAATAAGATCATATTGGGATATACTAATGGCATCCACATCAGAGGGAGGGAAGATACGTGTTCAAGAGAATAGTAACCTATGTTGTCCTGGCTATCTCTGCACTCTTAGCCGGTCTTCTTGTATATGCCATTGTCATATTAGCAGGAAATTATGTCATTGATAATGAGAAGCTTGTCATGAATAATTCTAGTTCTTTAGTGGATGAATCAGGTGAACTAATCACCAGATTGTATGTAGAGAATCGTCAGCCTGTTTCGATTGATGAGATTCCAGAACACGTACAAGAAGCATTTGTAGCGGTTGAGGATAATCGCTTTTATGAGCACTCTGGAATTGATTTTCGTGCGATTGGACGAGCTATCTTCAGGAATATTGAATCAGGTGGTAAAGCAGAAGGTGGAAGCACGATTACTCAACAATTAACGAAAAATGTATTTCTAACAAATGAAAAATCTTGGCTTCGCAAAGTGAAGGAAGTCTTAATCTCTATAAATTTAGAACGACGTTACAGTAAAGATGAAATCCTGCAAATGTATTTAAATCAAATCTACTTTGGCCATGGTGCGTATGGTCTTCAAACAGCCTCTAAGCTGTATTTTAATAAAGATGTTAGTGAGCTGACCATTGATGAGGGAGCTATGCTCGCAGGTCTACCAAAAGCACCAAATAGTTATTCGCCTATTAATGATCCAGAACGAAGCAAAGAGCGACGGGATCTAATCTTAACGTTAATGGAAAACCAAGGATTTATTACAGCGGAAGAAAGTGTGCGATTAAAAGGGAAAACGATTGCTCTAGATGTGCAAACGACTATTGAAAACGAAGCGATGTATACGTATATCGACATGGTTATGGAAGAAGCAGAAAACCGCTATCATTTATCTCAGGAAGAATTAATGACAGGTGGCTATCAAATTGTTGTGCCGATGAATAAATCATTACAGCAATCCACCTATGATAAACTACAGGATCCAATCTATTTCCCAGAAGAAAATGAAGACGCCGAAGCAACCGTTATGATGATGGATAGTGAATCAGGTGGAGTGCTTGCAGTTCAAGGCGGTAGAAATTACGTCCGATTAGGACTAAACCGGGTAAATGTAATGCGTCAGCCTGGATCAACGTTTAAGCCTATTTCCGTGTATACTCCTGCGCTTGAATCAGGTGCTTACAGCCCTTATTCCATGCTAAGGGATGAGAGACTTGCGTATAATGATTTCATGCCAAAGAACTATAACAATCAATATAGCGGAGAGATGACCATGTATGATGCCTTAGTTCAATCGGCAAATGCTCCTGCTGTATGGTTGCTCAATGAAATTGGTGTAAACCGTTCGTTGCAAAAGATAGGAGAGTTTGGGTTTAAGATCTCAGATAGAGGATTGTCAATTGCTCTAGGTGGTTTAAAGGAAGGTGTCACTCCATTTGAGCTTGTAAAAGCCTATCGAGCTTTTAACGAAGAGGGGCGTATCATTGAGCCTTATTTTATAAAAGAACTCTATGATCGCAGTGGCGAAAAGATAGGCGGTGCAAGCCCTGTTCAAACAGAGGTGATGTCAAAGCAAAATGCGTGGAACATGACACGAATGCTCCAATCGGTTGTTAAAGATGGGACCGCTAAAGCAGGAACCTCACAAACACCAATTGCAGGAAAAACAGGGACTACGACATATCCTGCGGTACCAGGAGCAACAATGGATGCTTGGTTTGTTGGGTACACACCAACAGTTGTTGGTGCTGTTTGGATGGGGTACGACTCCACAACGAAGACTCAATACTTAAAAGAAGGTAGCTCTTATCCGACAGTCTTGTTTAAAAACATCGTCAATGATTTACCTGACGAGATGCGTAATGTAGCATTTGAGAAGCCGGATGATGTAGAGGATTTGGCACCGCCCATTCCCCTATTAGTAGTTGATGATTTAAAAGCTACGATGCGAGTTGGCGGAAAAGGGTTACTCACTGTAGATTTAGAATGGACCCCATCAGATGATGAGCGCGTCCGCTATAACATTTACGAAGTACACAAGGGTGAGAAAGAACTTATTGCCTCAGATGTGCAAGGTGGCAGCTACGCTCACTCAAGATTAAATCCATTCTCCTCAAAATCATATGAAGTCGTACCTTACGATGAAAACGCAGGGATCGAAGGAGAAGCATCAAACATCGCAGAAGCTGATTTTGATATTGGTTTTTCATTTTAAACTGGGGAGTGAGCTCTCCAGTTTTTTTAAATTGGGGATGGGGGAAAGGAGGTTTATGGGAGCTTCGGCTGTCGCTACCTGGATAGGGGCACGCAATCCTTTGGCGGGCGTTGAACTAATCTGGCTGCGCCAGCTCATTTCAACCCTGCCCTTTTATCCCTAAGGAGTCGGCCCCTATCCCGTCCGCTTGGGATGGCGCGTTAAACTATTTTAAAGGAGTAGAGTAGGGACATAGTGAAAATTCAACAAAGAGAGGATGGAATTAACAAAGAGAGTTAAGAATCAACAAAGAGAGTGCGGAATCAACGAAGAGAATATAGAATCAACAAAGAGCTTGCACAAAAACCTTTAAGCGCTAAATTGAGACACCTCACTCTTCCCACTACTTTTCATCAAATTTATGACAGTTCGGTGGTGGGTGTATACATAGGTTATTCAGGTTATTATAGTGAATGATAGATGATAATAATTCGCGTGGAATGCTTTTCTTACTGAAATAAAGTAAACTAGAGAGTGGATAAAAGACGGTTCGGTTTTTAGGAAGAGAGAAGGGTGGATACATACAATGGGAGAAAAGCAGTTTAATGATACGTTTTTAAAGGCGTGCAGGGGAGAGGATCATTCGCACGTCCCGGTTTGGTACATGAGACAGGCAGGACGTTCGCAGCCGGAATATCGTAAAATAAAAGAAAAGTATTCTTTGTTTGAAATCACACATCAGCCTGAACTGTGTGCGTATGTTACGAAGCTGCCGGTTGATCAGTACAACAACGATGCAGCTATCCTATATAAGGATATTATGACGCCGCTTCCGGCTATTGGAGTGGACGTTGAAATTAAGTCAGGAATTGGTCCGGTTATACATAATCCGATTACATCTTTACATGACGTGGAGCGTCTTGGAATGATTGAGCCAGAGAAAGATGTTGACTATGTGTTAGAAACGATTAAGTTGCTTAGAACACAACTCGATGTACCTCTTATCAGTTTTGGTGGGGCACCGTTTACTCTAGCAAGCTATATGATTGAAGGTGGACCTTCTAAAAATTATCACCACACAAAGGCGTTTATGTACGCGAATCCCAAGGCATGGTTTCTTTTAATGGACAAGCTTGGTGACGTTACCATTTCTTATATTAAGGCTCAAATTAAGGCTGGGGCTCAGGCCATTCAGTTATTCGATTCGTGGGTAGGTGCGTTGAGTCGTGAGGATTACATTACATTTATTAAGCCGGTAATGGAGCGTGTGTTTAACTCTCTACGTTCCGAGAATGTTCCTCTGATCATGCACGGAGTCGGAGCGAGTCATCTTGCAACAGAGTGGAATTCACTGCCTCTTGATGTTGTCGGGCTTGATTGGAGACTTTCTGTAGACGAGGCGAGAGAGCTCGGTGTAACGAAGACGGTTCAAGGAAACTTAGATCCTGCCATTCTTCTTGCTCCGTGGGAGGTCATTGAAGCGAAGGCAAAGACCATTTTGGACCAAGGCTTGAAGTCCAATCACTTTGTATTTAATTTAGGTCATGGTGTATTTCCTGAAGTAGATCCAGCCGTACTAAAACGACTGACAGCTTTTGTTCATGAATATTCAGCTCAATATAAGCAAACACATACATCATAGGTAACGAGAGGGAGCGTTTTGTTATGGCTAAAAAGAAATTAGGAATCTTGATTATGGCTTACGGAACTCCGCGTTCAAAAGAAGAGGTTGAACCTTATTACACTCATATTCGTCGTGGGCGTAAACCAAGTGAAGAAGCCTTACAAGATTTAATGGATCGTTATGAGGCAATTGGTGGCTTAAGTCCTTTGGCTGTCATTACTGAAGAGCAGGCCGAGGGTATAGAACACATTCTAAATGAGACGCTTGATGAGTATGAAGTAAAGGCGTATCTCGGTTTAAAGCACATTGAACCGTTTATAGAAGATGCTGTAGCAGAAATGGTTCAGGATGGAGTAGACGAAGCGGTAAGCTTAGTTCTTGCGCCTCACTACTCAACATTTAGTGTGAAATCGTACAATCAGCGTGCGCAAACAGAGGCGGAGCGTTTAGGTGGGCTTACGATTCATAGTGTGGAGAGCTGGTACAAAGAACCTGGATTTCTAGACTACTGGTCTAAACAAATTCAAATGACGATGGACAGTGTTCCGAATCCTGATGAGACTTGTGTCATTTTTTCAGCACATAGTCTTCCAGAAAAAATCATTGCGGCAGGCGACCCGTATCCAGATCAATTAAAAGAGACAGCAGATCTTTTAGCAGAGAAGACAGGTATCAAACATTATGAAATTGGTTGGCAAAGCGAAGGAAATACTCCAGATCCATGGATTGGACCAGATGTTCAGGACTTAACACGGTCGCTTTATCATGATAAAGGGTATAAAGCATTTGTTTATTGTCCAGTAGGGTTTATAGCGGATCATTTAGAAGTTCTGTTTGATAATGATTATGAATGTAAGGTTGTTACGGATGAGCTGGGTGTTGATTATTTTAGACCGAAAATGCCCAATACTGATCCTGAATTTTTAGCTAGTTTAGCCAATGTTATTCAGAAAAAGCTAAGAGAAGGAAGGGACTCTTTGTGAAAAAAAGAGTAGCAATCATAGGTGGCGGCATAACAGGTCTTGCCGCTGCCTTTGAGATTGAAA
This sequence comes from Alkalicoccobacillus gibsonii, assembly GCF_016798245.1. GTDB lineage: Bacteria > Bacillota > Bacilli > Bacillales > Bacillaceae_D > Alkalicoccobacillus > Alkalicoccobacillus gibsonii. Next base: position 107,807 of record NZ_JAEUZA010000001.1, read on the forward strand.
AATCAAATCAGCGCGGAGAAACAGAATTGGACTACCAAGTGATTGAAGGATCAAACCGACTTGGAGGGAAAATTCAAACACATAGACGAGATGGTTTTGTGATAGAGGCAGGTCCCGATTCTTATTTAAAACGAAAAACAAGTATGACTACCTTGATTGAAGAAGTAGGTTTGAAAGACGATCTGACTACCAATGATACGGGACAATCCTTCATCTTAAAGGGGACGAGTCTCTACCCGATCCCTGCAGGAGCTGTGATGGGTGTACCCACTGAGATCACGCCGTTCATCAAAACGGGGTTATTTAGTCCATTAGGGAAGGTTCGTGCGCTTGGTGACTTTGTTATTCCTAAAACGATGGGACCGAATGAAGATATCTCGCTTGGACACTTCTTCAGAAAACGATTAGGGAATGAAGTGGTGGATCATCTCATCGAACCTCTCCTATCAGGAATTTATGGTGGAGATATGGATAAGCTTAGTTTAAAAGCTACATTTCCTCACTTTCAACAGATGGAAGAGACGAATCGCAGCCTGATCAAAGGAATTAAAAAAAGTCGTCCAAAAACTCCTAAAAAAGCGGATGTCCCAAAGAAAAAAGAAGGGATGTTCCAAACGTTAAAACATGGAATTGAGTCGCTTGTTGAAGCAGTTGCCGATAAGCTTGATCCAGAATCTATTCACTTAAATCAAAATGTGAAAAGTATCACAAAGTCAGGATCCGGTTTTACACTTCAATACGAAGATGGGGTAGAAGACGTATTTGATTACGTCATCGTGACCACACCACCTCCAGTCACGGCCAAGCTGTTATCACACTATCCGTACTTTGATTACTTTAAACAAATGGAAATGACTTCAATTGCCACAGTGGCCATGGTCTTTCCGGAAGAAGCAGTTGTTCAAGCTGAAGAAGGAACGGGTTTTGTTGTCTCTAGAAAAAGCGGGTACACCATTACAGCCTGTACATGGACAAGTAAAAAGTGGCGCCATACGACTCCAGCAGGAAAAGTGATTCTTCGTTGTTATGTTGGACGACCTGGGCATAGTGACATTGTTCGTAAGTCGGATGAAGAAATCATTCAAACGGTTCTGAATGATTTAGCGCATGTAATCGAAATTAAAGAAAAGCCAGACTTTTATTATGTAAGTCGTTGGTCTAATCCCCAATATCAAGTGGGGCATACATTTAAGTTAGATAAAATGAAAGAGGACGTTGAAGCGTTTTTACCTGGATTGCAGGTAGCAGGAGCTGGACTCGCGGGAGTCGGTCTTCCAGACTGTATTGATCAGGGTAAAGCTTGTGCGAAAGAAATTATGGATTCAGAACAATAGTTAAAAGGCTAGGACGAAAAGGTCCTAGCCTTTTACGTATATCAAAATTAACGGGTATACATAAGATATTTTGTGCGTGTCGCTTCTAATTCTTCAGAAAGCTTTTGCTGACGTTCGATTTCTTTTAATTCAGCGTCTGTGTACACGCGCTTTTTTATCACAATGGTAAAAAAGATAAAGTGCAAATTCATGTTCCATTCCTCCTGTCCAAAAAAATTCCTTCAGGTTAAGCCTTTCACCTGTCTGTACCAATCTAATACGAGTGAGCCTTTCATCATGTTCGTCACATTATCTTCCTCCTAATCAAATTATTTCTATTAAAAAAGAACACAAAAAATCCGCAGCATATGCACCGCGGATTTTACAAGATATAAAAAGCCGCAGGGATCATCTCATCCCTGCGACTATATCAAGCTCCTACTAATCGGATTAGTGGAATTTTAATAGTAGAATTTAGTCGAAAACAGACGGGCGTGAGCATATGAATATTCAGTTTGTGAAATGTTCATCATCGGTGTATCAAGATGTAGATTAGTCATAGTACTCAGCTCCTTTCGATTTGTTAATACGCTTCAAAGTATAGCTAACAATTGATACAATGTAAAGGTTTATTGTGAAAAAAAGTTGACAATTTTATAAAAGGGGTTGACAAAGGGGAAAGGAAACTATATAAGAATAGTAAATAAATGGATGTCAATAAATGATCCCTCTAAGTCCTTTTGCACAGATTCCGAACTTTACTGTTTGTACGGGATATTCTGTGATAAAATGGTTTGTACACTTTATACACTCTGTTCATACAAGGTGAAAACGAGGAGAGTTTGAATGACCCGACACGAGGATCTTTTATCGACACTTAGACATACACGACATGATTGGTTAAATATTCTACAACTGATAAAAGGAAATTTAGCTCTTGGTCATTATCACCGCATTGAAGAAATTATTGAGCAAACCACTCTTAAGTCCATTTCAGAAAGTAAACTCTGTACGATTGGAGTTCCTGAATTAAGCTTATTTCTTATCGGTTATAATTGGGGTAGTCAAAAGGTTGATTTAAATTATGAGATAAATGGCGAGCAATGGACACTTGAAGCTTGGGGAGAACCACTTCTTTTAGTGACTCGTTCCATTATGAAACAATTTGATCAATCGTCTTCTTTTACATCTGAGAACAGTGTTATGATAACGTTTGACTATTCGGAGCAAGATTGCTTACTAACATTCCGTTTTATTGGGGAAACAGAGTTAAAAGAAGCCGATTGGAAAGACTTATTAAAAGTAGCGAACGATTCAAGCTTAATTTGTGCCTTGTTGCACCAGGATGAGTATGAATGCGTAATTACTATATTGATAAAGAAAGTGTAAAACAGCTAGACCATTTGTGAAACGCGTTAAATACGTAGTAGAGGTGAAAAACATGTTCGTAGATAAAGTAAAGATTTATGCCAAAGGAGGAGATGGCGGGAACGGTCAAGTCTCCTATCGTAGAGAAAAGTATGTTCCTGATGGCGGACCAGCTGGTGGAGACGGTGGCCGAGGTGCAAGTGTTGTGTTTGAAGTTGAGGAAGGTTTACGTACGTTAATGGACTTCCGCTACAACAGGCATTTTAAAGCTCCTAAAGGAGAGAATGGTCGTCCTAAGAACCAGCACGGAAAAAACGCAGATGATATGATTGTTAAAGTTCCACCGGGTACAACGGTTGTGGATGAATTAACAGGTCAAATTATCGCCGATTTGACGGAAGCCGGTCAAAAGGCCGTCATCGCAAAAGGTGGTCGAGGTGGACGCGGAAATACTCGTTTCGCTACACCTGCAAACCCTGCACCTGATACAGCGGAGAACGGAGAGCCTGGACAAGAGCGTGAAGTTACGCTAGAACTTAAGTTACTAGCAGATGTTGGTTTAGTTGGATTCCCAAGTGTAGGTAAGTCAACATTATTATCGGTTGTATCAGCTGCCAAGCCTAAAATTGGCGATTATCATTTTACAACGCTAGCTCCTAATCTAGGTGTAGTTGAGACAGTAGACCACCGTAGCTTTGTCATGGCGGATCTGCCTGGATTAATTGAAGGAGCACATGAAGGAACTGGACTTGGTCATCAATTCCTACGCCATATTGAGCGTACAAGAGTCATTGTGCATGTAATTGACATGGCGGCAATTGAGGGACGTGACCCTTATCAGGATTACCTAAGCATTCAAGATGAGTTAAAGCAATATAACCTTCGTTTGACAGAACGTCCAAAAGTCATCGTTGCTAACAAAATGGACATGCCAGATGCTAGTGATAATCTTGAGATGTTTCGTGAACAGCTAACGGAAGATACACCAATCTTCCCAGTATCTGCCCTGACAAAAGATGGATTAAAATCTCTTTTATCAAAAGTTGCCGATGAGCTTGAACAGGCTCCAGAATTTCCTTTATATGAAGAAGATGATGAAGAAACACGTGTATTATACAAGCATGAAAAAAGAAAAGAACCATTTGTCATTACGCGTGCTGATGACGGCGTGTATGATATTGCTGGTGTGGAACTTGAGAGAATCTTTAAAATGACTGATTTCCAACGTGATGAATCAGTTCGTCGTTTTGCTCGTCAGCTTCGTAAAATGGGTGTAGACGCTGCGTTACGTGAACGTGGTGCTCAACATGGAGAGCTTGTTCGAATCTTAAATTACGAATTTGAATTTATCGAATAGCAGAAAAAGAAAAGGAGGTGCATGCATCTCCTTTTTTGGTTGTCAAATGAAGGTGTACCTCCTATAATAGGGGAGAGTACTTTTGTACACTCGTAGTGAACAGTGTATAAATCAGGGAGATGAAGTGGCATGTCAGCGAGACGGTTCTTCCTTATAAGAGAAGATATCTTAACAGATGCAATGATTAAAACACTAGAAGCTAAATCTATGCTACAGTCTGGTGAAGCGAAGAAAATTAATGAAGCCGCTCAGAAAGTCGGATTAAGCCGAAGTGCATTTTATAAATATAAAGACGGAATTTTTCCTTTTCATGCGATGGCTAAGGAAAAAATTGTGACATTATCAATTAATTTATTGGACAAGTCTGGGACGTTATCAGAATTGTTAATGATTGTAGCGAATACAGGTGCAAATATTTTGACCATTAATCAAACGATTCCCCTCCAGGGAAGAGCTCATATTACATTATCAATAGATACAGCTCCAATTACGATGCAACTGGATGAGTTATTCGAGCAGATGAAAAAACTGAAGGCTGTTGAGAAAGTAGAACTTGCTGGTTCAGGTTGAGAAAGGAAGAGTTTTAAAATGAAAGTCGGTTTTCTAGGACCAAAAGGAACATTTACAGAGATGGCAGCTACCGCATTATTCCCTAAAGAAGAATTAATTCCTTGTCAAACCATTCCTTTAAGTATGGACAAGGTTGCGAATCATGACTTGGATTTAACAGTCGTTCCTATTGAGAACACGATTGAGGGGTCTGTGAATATTACGTTGGATTATTTAATCCATAAGCAAAGGCTGCCTATTATTGCAGGTGTAACGGTAACGATTGCTCAGCAATTTCTGATGCACCCAGTTCAGCTTGAAAAAGGGAATCAGCCTGAACGTGTTCTTTCCCATCCACATGCGCTTGCACAGTGCCATGACTTTTTAAAAGAGACTTACCCTGGTGCAACAGTGGAGTACACGAATTCTACAGGATCTGCCGCCGCGTGGCTTGCATCAAACCCGGCTGACCCAGTTGCTTGTATTGCCAACGAACTGGCCGCTAAAGAATATGGACTAACAGTGGTTCATCAAAACATTCAAGACTATAGTAGCAATCGAACTCGTTTTCTCGTTCTTGGACGTAATGATGAGCAACATGACGTATGTGGACCATACAAAATTAGTGATAGAACTACTTTAATGATTACGTTGCCAGAGGACTACACAGGGGCGCTTCATCAGGTGTTATCTGCTTTTGCATGGCGTAAGCTTAATTTATCCAAGATTGAGTCAAGACCAACAAAAACAGGCCTTGGGAATTATTACTTCATCATTGATATTGATCAGAAAATGGACGAAGTATTAATTCCAGGTGCGATTTCTGAGCTAGAGGTTCTCGGTTGCAAGGTAGAATTGTTAGGTAGCTATACGTGTTACTCATTAACCGATTTAAAGGAAAAAACGGAAATACGTTCATGAAAAATGGAGAAGGTCCTATTAAAGGACTTTCTCCATTTTTTAATTCTCTTCAAGTAAAATTTGTTTTTCTCTTAGAACCTTTTTTGCTTGCTCGATTTGCGACTCTTTTTCCGCTTCAACCGTGTGTAAATGTACACCTTCTGTAAGAGCTGATAAAAGCTGAGAGCCTGATTGACTAATTTGTTGGTAAAATAAGTCCGCATCAGTACGTGTTTTTATCATCAGTGAGGCTGTTAATTCTCCATATAATGAGTGTTCCACAATCACATCACGAACAATGAGTCCATGGTCAACCATGATATATAATTCCTCTTTTGTTTGTGTGAGGTCATGTTTACACGCAAGCAATTGGGTTACTTTAGATGTTTTAGGTTTTGGAAGTAGCATATACCCTTGAGCTGTAGCAAAAATCTCATGTTTTTTTGCTTTTAGAATGGAAATATCCTGAACGATTATTTGTCTACTCACATTTGAACGTCTTGCAAGTTCGCTACCGGTAATGGGACTTGACTCCTCAGATAACCAATTTAAAATAGCTGTTCTTCTCGTGTCGCCAATTAACTTATCACCTTTTGTCATTTTCACAGCTCCCCTTAGCCTTCTCTTATTAGTATAACATGGTCTATTTTAAAAAAGGCTTACATACACTATTGGCGGTAGGAAATTAAGCGAATGTGTCAATATGCCCAAGTCCCGCATACAATAAACGGATGACTAAGAAAGGGTTGATCATGTGAAAATTCATATCGTACAAAAAGGAGATACGCTTTGGAAGCTTTCAAAAGCGTATGGTGTTGATTTCACGGAATTAAAGAAAGCAAACTCGCAGCTTGCTAATCCTGATATGATCATGCCTGGAATGAAAATTAAAATTCCTTCAGGTATTGTCGCTGTTAAGAAAGAAGCTGGAGTCGCGAAGGATTATTCCAAGGAAACGGTGAAACCTAAGGAAAGTAAAAAAGAACAAGTTAAACCTCAAGCAACACCGAAAAAAGAAGCGAAAAAACCAACAATGCCTAAAGCTCCACCAGTCATGATGCCACATAAACCAGTTAAAGAAACAACAAAAAATGTTCAAGCAAACATGAATATTTACATGCAGGAAAAACCGGCAAATACACCACCGCCTCCCCCTAAAAAGACAGTGGAAAAACCAACGGCTCAAAAGCCGGTACAAACAAAAGGAACATCAGAACCAAATGTAAAACCAACAGTACAAAAGGGTAGTCAACCAAACCAAAGTATGCCAACAGCGCAGCAGGGAGCAATGAAACCAAATCAAGGTGCACCAACAGCGCAGCAAGGGTCAATGAGTCCGAATCAAGGATGGCCAACGGCACAGCAGGGAGCAATGAAACCAAATCAAGGTGCACCAACAGCGCAACAAGGAGCGATGAGCCCGAATCAAGGATGGCCAACAGCGCAACAAGGAGCGATGAGCCCGAATCAAGGATGGCCAACAGCGCAGCAGGGAGCGATGAGCCCAAATCAAGGATGGCCAACAGCGCAGCAAGGAGCGATGAGCCCGAATCAAGGATGGCCAACGGCACAGCAAGGAGCTATGAGCCCAAATCAAGGATGGCCAACGGCACAACAGGGATCTATGCAACCGAATCAAGGATGGCCAATGGCACAACAGAGTATGCCTATGCCTAATCAGCCTTGGGGTGGAATGGAGTATGATGCGAAACAAGGGCACTCACCTTACACACCAATCAGCCCGATGATGCCAGGATGTGCACCGTGCTCACCTCCTAGACCTCATCATCCAGGCAACCATTATGGTCAGTGGCCAATGGGATCCATGCCGATGTATGGTAATCAACCGAATCCATATCAACAGCCTGAACCGTTTCAAAATGGATATCAGCAGCCTAAAGGATTTGGCTATGCACCAACTGAACCAATGATGATGAATCCACAGGGCCAAATGATTCCAATGTCTAGATACCAGCAGCCTGAACAGATTAACCAATACAAAGAGCAGGATGATTATGAGGATTAATCTTTAATCCTTACATTGTGCCCAAGAACTAACAGTGTAATATAGGCCTCCTTTAGACAAAATAATGTCGAAAGGAGGCAAAAACAAATATGAAGAAATTAACGCTTACAGTCACAACAGCTGTACTTTTATCAACTGGACTTTTAGGTGCATGTGGTAACAACGACGATTCAGGTGTAAACTCTCAGGGGATGAACCGTTCAAATCGTACTCATATGAACTCAGAAGGTCCGGTCACTGATATGATGACTCCGGATGATGGATACGCAGGTATGCGTGGAAATCGTTATGGGACAAACTATCAAGGTGGGACGTATGGTCAAGGTAATTATAGCGGGATGAATGGTGTAAATGATCAAGGTGGTATGCACGGTCAAAACGATCGTGGTGGCGCTTATGGTCAAAACCAAAATCGTGGACTAAAAATGGACGGAACAAGTGTCAAGCGTTCAAGCTACGAGAACCGCAACCATATGAAGGGTCTTGCGCGTGGAATTACAGGTAATGACCGTGTCGGAATGATTGATGATAACGGGATGATTTACCGTGGTGCTACTCGTATGGAAACGGGTCATGGGAAAAAACTTCCTAGAGACAGTCGTTTTGGAGTAGAAAGCCGTGACAACATGCATAATCAAAACGCGCGTTCGAATGCCATGAACTATGCGGATGATTATGATGGCGAAACGGTTGAAAATGTCCGTGCACACGTGGCAAAAATGGACGGCGTAAAGGATGCACGAGTTGTATCTTATGGTGACCAAGTCGTTATCGCTGTGATGCAAGACGGAAAACACAAAGAAGATGTAACTGAAAAGATCAAAAATGGCGTAAAAGACTTAACGAACGGAAAAGATGTTCGAGTAGTAACCGATTCAGAAGCCTTTAACAAGGTTCAATCTGCTGATGATAAGCTACGAAACGGCGAAGCGTTTAATAACGTACGCGACACAATGGACGATATGATGAAAGATTTAGGCGATGCTGCAAAACGTCCTTTTGAAGGAATGCGTCGTTAATAGGAAAAATCGATGAGGTGACTCATCGATTTTTTTTATCCTTTTATACCGGTGAAGGTAATTCCACGTATAAATGTTTTTTGCATGAAAAAGAACAAAATAATGATAGGAAGAGTCATTAATGTAGATACAGCCATCATCATATGCCATTGTGACCCTTGTTGATTTTGAAATTGTTGAAGTCCTAAAGAAAGTGTGTAAGACGTTTCATTTGTTAAATAAATGAGAGGTCCAAGAAAGTCAGTCCAGGCAGCCATAAACTGAAATAAAGCGATAGCTAACACTGCTGGCCTTGCGAGTGGGAACATAATTTGCCAATAGATTCGCCATTCACTGGCTCCATCAATCTTAGCAGCTTCTCGTAAAGTATCCGGTAGTCCCTTAAAAAATTGTCTTAACAAGAAGATTGAAAACGGTACACCAAAAAATGCAGGGACGATTAAAGGTAAGTTTGTCCCCACCCATCCAAGCTGGTTGAAAAGAAGGAAAAGGGGAATCATCGTTACTTGGGCAGGAATCATCATGACCCCAATCGTAATGACAAACAAAACATTTCGTCCGCGCCACTTTAATTTTGCAAAACTATAAGCAACGATAGGGCAACTAATAATAACGCCGATCGTACTTAAAATAGTGATTACCGCCGTGTTAAATGTATATTTCCAAAATGGAATATACTTTGTCGCTTCAACATAATTCTCCCATTGGATAGGTCGTGGGATAAATTCTGGAGGGAAGCTAAACACTTGTGTGAGAGGTTTTAATGAAGTTGATACCATCCATATAAAAGGAACAAGAAATAGGATGGAAGCTAAGATCAACACGGAATGAGCATAAATCGTCTTCATTCGTTTTTGGGTGATAGCACTCATATTCTCGAACCTCCTTTAATCTCCTTGGTAATGTACCCAACGTTTTGATGTCCAGAAGACAAAAGCTGTTAACCCCATAATGATAATAAAAAGAATCCAAGCCATTGCTGAAGCATATCCCATACGGAAGTAATTGAATGCGTTATCATAAAGGTACATTACATAAAAGGTTAGAGAATCGGCGGGACTGCCTGAACCATTTGTCATTGTATAAGGTAGAGTAAACTGTTGGAATGCTCCGATAAATCCCATGACAAGATTAAAGAAAATAACTGGAGTTAAGAGTGGGAGTGTAATTTTGAAGGTTTTTTGTAGGAAACTTGCACCATCGACATCTGCAGCTTCATAATACTCTTCTGAGATATCGCCTAGTCCAGCTAGATAAATAATAATCGCTTGGCCCATACCCCATAAAGACATAAGAATGAGTGAAGGCTTTGCCCAGAATGTACTACCCAGCCATGCGGGCCCATCAATTCCAATGAATCCAAGGACTGCATTAATAAGTCCAAACTCTGGATTCAATAACCATATCCAAAGAATAGCTAGCGCGACATGTGGGACAAGTGTAGGTAGAAAAAAGATTGTCCGATACACCGACATTCCTTTTATTTTCATGTTTAACACCATAGCTAAAGCAACGCCAAATATAATGCTAAGTGGAACAAAAAGGACTGCAAAATAAATGGTGTTACCTATAGATATCCAAAACAATTCATCAGTCATAAGCTCTTTATAATTACTAATACCAACAAAATCTCCAGCCTGAAAAATACTATAATCCGTAAAGCTGTAGTAAATGGAGGAGATTAGCGGATATGCAAAAAACAATAAAAGCCCTATAACCCAAGGAGATGCAAACAACCAACCTGTTATCGTCTCGTTTGAACGTTTTGATTTAGGAGCTCGAGCAATTTTTTCATTCACGGAAAGCTTTTGATCTGTTTTCATTTCAAATCCCTCCACTCAAAATTAGCGAGTGACGACTATTGTCTCTCGTTTACTCGTTTGTGGACCTTTTCCAGCAACTCTTCGGGCTCTCCTCTGCCATGAATTGCGTATTCTACCATTTTGTCAAGTTGGTTCCATAAGAACTGCCCATTTGCAATGGGAGGGCGCGCATTCGATTGAGGAAGAATATCAATAAATTCGCTCATAATAGGATCATCTCGATACAAATCCTCATTTACGGTATCGATAACAGACATTTGGTTATCAATTTCACTATTTGTTCGTTGACCCTCTTCACTTCCAAAATACTTCATGAACTCCCAGGCTTCATCTTTATTCTTAGCTCCTTTTGGCATAATTAATGAGGTGCCTCCAGACCAAGTTGAGAACTGATCACCAGTAGGAGTGGGGATTGGAGTGACTCCAAAATTCAAATCAGGATTGTATTGTTTGATGTTTGAGATAGCAAAAGGTCCGTCAATTTTCATGCTGTATAATTCAAGATTAAAGGGGTCCATTTCGTTACTTCCTTGAGCAGTATCAAAACTAGTAATTGTAGCCGCATCATATTTTTCTGCAAAGCTGACTAACCATTCAAGTGCGTCAACGTTTTTAGGATCTGTAAGCGTTAATTCTCCTGTTTCTTCATCATAGAATTCGCCACCGAAGGCCCAACCCCATGTATAGAACCATCCTTGAGCTGTCCATGGAACCATACCCATTTGTTTAATGTTACCGTTTTCATTAAAAACAGTAAGACGATCAATCGCATCTTCTAACTCACTAATGGATGCTGGGGGATTATCAGGATCAAGGCCAACTTCTTCAAAGCGATCCTTATTGTAGAATAACAAACGTGAGTCAGTTGTTAGCGGAATGGCATAATATTCATCTTCGTACATAGTCTCAAGTGATGCATAATCGTAATACTTTTCCATCTCAAACTGATCACGTTCGATAAAAGGTGTTAAGGATTCCAGTGAGTTCTCCGAAGCGTATTGAGCCACCTTGAATCGATCAAAATGAGCAAGATCAGGGGGGTTACCACCGGCAATAGCCGTTAGTAACCGTTGATCGTCTCCTTCAGAAGAAGCGCTATAAATAGCTTGTACGAAGATTTCATCCTGACTCCTATTAAAATCTTCAACAACTTGTTCTAGAGCTTCTAGACCTGACCCTGTACGGTTATGCCAATAAGAAACCGTTGTTTTACCTTCTACAGTAATGGGTGCCTCGATCTCTTCTGTAGCCTCTTGAGCTTGACAGCCGGCAGTGATTAAGATTGTACTGAATCCAATGCAATACAAGGAACGTTTATAAGCAGTTACGTTCATCATAGCCAAGCGGCATCACTCCTTAGATGGAAGTAGTGGATTCTTCTTTTTGATCAAAATAAATCGTTTTCCCCGTTTTTGATGATTCGTAGATCGCCTCTAAGATTTCACTGACAACGAGTGCCTGCTCCGGTTTTACAAATGGTTCTTTATCTTCTAGAATGGCCTCAATCCAGAGTCTTGCCTCGCGATCAGCCTGGCTTTCTGAGCCTCCACTGTAATAAGCTACTCCGCCTGCATTCAGGTCTGGTTTCGTCACGTAAAGTCTGCTTAACTTCTCACCGTTAATACGAAGGCCATCTCTCATATCTGCACCAGCTTTTGTTCCGCAAAGCGTTGCTTTTGCTTCGTCAACATCCAATGTATTTAGAGCCCAGCTTGCTTCAAGTGTTACAGTAGCTCCGTTCTCCATTGTAATAAATGCGAATGCAGAATCTTCTACTGTAAACTCTTTAGGGTCCCAAGGTCCAAAGGCGTTAGCTGCATTTTCTGTTTGAGAAAGCTTATAGTATACATTTCCAACTACACTTTTTACTTTGTAGTTATTCATCGTCCAAAGCGTAAGGTCGATTGCATGTGTACCAATATCGATAAGTGGACCGCCACCTTGTTCGTCTTCATTTAAGAACACACCCCAAGTTGGAACAGCTCTACGTCTAACAGCGTGCGCCTTTGCATAATACACTTCACCTAATTCATCTTGCTCTACCAACTCTTTAAGGTAAAGTGAATCATTACGGTAACGGTTGTCATAGCCAATGGTAAGCTTTTTACCTGTACGCTTTGATACCTCAACCATTTCACGAGCTTCTTTTGCTGTTTTAGCCATTGGTTTCTCGCAAAGAACGTGCTTGTCAGCTTCCATAGCAGCGATACTAATGTAAGAGTGTGATTTGTTTGGTGTGCAGACATGAACCACGTCAATTGAAGGATCTTTTAATAGTTCCGTGTAGTCTGTATATACTTTTGCATCCTCTGTTCCGTAATCTGCTGCGGCTTTTTGAGCTTTTTCTTCTACGATGTCGCAAAACGCCACCATCTCTACTTCCTTCACTTTTGCAAGGCTTGGCATTTGTTTCCCATTCGCAATTCCACCGCAACCAATCATTCCAACACGTACAACTCTTTCCATTATGAACACTCTCCTTTTATTATAAAATGGTTTTTAAGTATGAAGCACTTTTAGTAATTGATTCTAATTGATCAATTGAAAATTCCTCTTGTTCAACAATAAACCAATCAATGTTGAAGGGGCGTGCAGCGGCGACGATTGATTGAAAATCCATGACGCCAGATCCAATTTCTACATTACGTTTTTCAGTCATATTGTTCATATCTTTTATATGGAGGGCTTGGATACGATTTTGATAACGATTAATCCAATCAATTGTTTTTAGTCCTGTTACTTCAAGCCAATACGTATCAAGTTCCATCTGAACGTGATTCGCATCGCTATGAGAGAAGAGTAGATCGAGTCCATAATGACCATCAAATGTTTCAAGCTCAATGTCATGGTTATGATAGCCGAAGGAAATGCCATGACGTTTGCATGATTCTCCAATACGCGAGAATAACTCAGCTGTTTTCTTATAAGCGTCGATAGAATTACGATAATGATCAGGTAAACCTGGACAAACAATGAAAGGGTTTTCAATTTCAAGCGAATAATGAATGACTTGATCAAGATTTGATTCAAGCTCATTAATCCCAACATGGCTACCAGCCACCTGCAACTGATTTGCATCAAGTTGTTTTTTTAATTCTTTACTTGGGACACCAAAATATCCAGCAAACTCAACACCGTCATACCCAGCTTTTGCGACATCTGCAAGCGTGCCAATTAAATTCTCTGCACAACGTTCTTTTAACGAATAAAGCTGTAACCCAATTTTACTCATTCAGACACACCTTTCTGATCTTTGCTTCAGTAAAAATGTATCATGACGAAGGAATAGGTGATATAGTGAAACTATTATAAAGTATCAGATATTTGTCATTCCCTTAAAAGGAGAGGAAATGAATGTCTAAAAGTGAGGTTCAGCATGAACACGTTTTAAAAGAAAGTGCCTTAAAGCAACCCATTCAATGTCACATGGAGCACAGCTCACCATTACAGCAAATTGCGAAGCCGCATTTTCATGAAGCAATTGAATTGTTATATTCATTTTCAGGAAAGGGACGTATCTTTGTTAGTGGAGAAACGTTTATTATGCAAGAAGGGGATTTAGTCATTATCAACTCAAACGAGGTTCATTCTATCTATGCAGACGAGGGAGAGGATACCCGTTATCTAGTTATTAAGTTGGAGCCAGAAGTACTGTACTCAACCTCTCGTTCCATTTTTGAATCTAAATACGTACTGCCATTTACAATGGCAAAAACAAGTCCACAAACACTACTAACAAAAAAGGAAACAACAACAACACGAATTCCCTCTATCATTGAAGAAATGATGAAAGAATTTTACGTGAAAGAATACGGCTATGATTTTGCAATACGAATTCATATTTGTTCTATTTTCTTGGAAGTTCTCAGGCATTGGCGTAATCAAGGTGTGGTTGTTCGTGAAACGGACCCTTACAGTGAGACTGAATTTACACTGATGCGTGACGTGTTTGATCTAATCGAAAAAAACTATGCATCACCAATTACAGCGAGAGACGCTGCAAAAGAATGTAAGCTAAGCTACAGTTACTTTTCCCGGAAAATAAAATCAATCACCGGGCGTTCATTTACGGAGTTATTAAATTATGTACGTATAACAGAAGCTGAAAAGCTATTATCAACATCGAATGCAACGATCACAGAAATTGCGGTAACGGTTGGGTATTCTAGTACAAGCTACTTTATCCAGCAATTTAAACAGTTTAAAAAAAGCTCACCTTACCAATTTAGAAAAAAGCTTGATGCAAATGATTTAAAATAAATATCAGATTTTTGTCTTGACAAAAAATATGCATTCTCATTAGGATAAGATTGAAAGCGATTACTTATTGGGAGTGATTCGATGGTAAAGGTAGCAATGTTAAGCAGGTGGCATGTTCATGCCAATGACTATGCAAGAGAAGCACTTGAAAATAACGATGTGGAGATCACTGCCGTTTGGGATGAAGATGCGAAAAGAGGCCAAGGCTGGGCTGATGAGCTTCACGTACCTTTCATAGCCAATTTAGATGAACTGCTCGCGAAAGATGAGATTGAGGGTGTCATAGTTGATACACCAACAAATATGCACCGAGATGTCATCATAGCTGCAGTTAAAGCGAACAAGCATGTTTTTTCTGAAAAAGTGTTAGCTTTAACTACTGCTGAGTGCGAAGAAATATTAGAAGCTGTAGAGAAGCAGGGCGTGTCTCTTATGCTTTCCTTGCCAAGATTAAATGATCCTACTTATCTTTATGCAGAGGAAGCATTGAAGCAAGGACTGCTAGGATCGTTAACGTCCATTCGATGCAGACTTGAACACGGTGGTGCTGTAGCAACAGAAGCCAATCCGAATGGCTGGCTACCTGAGCATTTTTATCATAAAGAGCAATGTGGAGGGGGAGCATTAATTGACTTAGGCGCTCATCCAATCTACTTAACGAATCGCTTAGCTGGTGAAGTTGAATCGGTTATGTGTGAAATGGGGAGTTTTACAGGAAAAGAAGTCGATGATCATGCGTCCGTCATTACTCGTCACAAATCTGGTGCCATTGGCGTGATTGAAGCTGGATTTGTTGCGAGTGGGAGTCCATTTATCCTTGAATTGCATGGCACGAAAGGGAGTATCTTAATTGAAGAGCATGCCCTAAGAATCCGCTCAAGTGAGCTTGAAGATGGAGGGTGGCAAACTCCTCAGCTGCCTCAAAAAGAAAGTAGTGCAATGCAGCAATGGGTGAGCGAAATTCTGCACAATCAAACGCCAAGAATTTCAAAAGATGATATGATTCAGTTGACGAGACTAAACGAAGCAGCAAAAGAATCTGCAGAGAATGGCACGCGGGTTTTGTTAACTAAATAAGTGTTTCATAAGAGAACCTGTGAGAGATCCTTCACAGGTTTTTTTTATCCTTTTATCAGAAAATAGAATACATTCATAAAGCTAACAAACGAATGGTTGTGAAACATGCTATACTCTGATTAAAAGACTTTATTTTTCCATTTATATAAGAACCTAAGCTTACTCAGTAAAGGAGACTACAGGTCTTGAGACACATATTACACACATGGACTGGTATGATTGAACCTGAATTAAAGGCCTGGAGACGAGAGCTACATCAACATGCGGAAGTGGGTTTTTGTGAATATGTAACAACCTACTTTGTTTATCAGAAACTACAAACACTTGATTTTACGTTACATATTGGCAAAGATGTACTGGATACAAAATCTCGTTTTGGTGTGCCGACACAAGAAACGCTTGAGGAGCATGAAAAGCGGGCATTGGAGCAAGGAGTTCCTGAGGCTTTTCTCAATCAAATCCGTAGTGGCCATACGGGTGTAGTAGCTACGCTTGATACTGGACGCAAGGGAAACCATATCGTTTTACGATTTGATATTGATGCGCTTCCAATCGAAGAAGCAAATGAGCACACTCATATTCCGAGTAAAGAAGGATTCCGTTCACGTAACAAAGGGATGATGCATGCGTGTGGTCATGATGGTCATACGGCAATTGGCTTAGGTATAGCAAGGTTCCTTCATCAACATAAGGACCAATTAAATGGTCGGTACACATTGCTTTTTCAACCAGCTGAAGAGGGAAGCAGAGGTGCGAATGCAATGGTTGCTAAAGGATGGCTAAAAGACGCCAACCTTTTTTTAAGTGGCCATTTAGGAATTAAATCCTTGCCAATAGGGACCATTGTTGCACGAACAACAGGCATATTAGCTACATCAAAGCTTGACGTAGAGATTAATGGGAAAACGGCGCACGCTGGCATGAGTCCACATGAGGGCAAAAATGCGCTCCTTGCTGCTTCATCAATGGCTTTAGCACTTCATTCAATTGCTCCACATGGCGAAGGAGCTACACGAATAAACGTAGGCTCCTTAAAAGCTGGAACTGGCAGGAATATCGTTCCGGGAGATGCAACGCTTCAGCTTGAAACAAGAGGAGCGACGACGATTGAAAATCAGTATATGAAAGAGGAGGCCATTCGTCGGATTCAGGGAGCAGCTTCAATGTACGGTGTCGAAGCTGAGGTAAAGGTTGTAGGAGAAGGAGTAACAGCAGAAACAGATTCCTATTGGTCTGAACAGATTCCAAAAGCATTAGCACAAAGCACTGTAGTTAAGAACATTCTTCCTGAGCTTAAATTAAATGGGTCAGAGGATGTGACTTACATGATGAGAGCTACTCAACAAGCAGGAGGAAAAGCGGCATATCTAATTTACGGGACACCGCTCACAGCAGGACATCACCATCGATTATTTGACTTTGATGAGCAAGCATTGGCTATTGCAGTAAACGCATTAGCTTACTTAATTTGTGCGGAGAATGGTGAAGGAATTCTTAAGATTTAACGGAGAGGAGCAAATAGATGAAGCTACATATAACAGATCAACTAAGTGTCACCCCATTTACTATAGAAGATGCACAGGCCTTATTTGAATTAACGGATGAGTCTCGCGAGTCCTTGCGTAAATGGTTGCCGTGGGTTGATCGCATCCAACGAGTGGAGGACACAAGACAATTTATTGAATTTGCCAACATGGATCGTGAGGCACAAACACGTTTAATCGGCGCCATTAAGTACAATCATACCATCATTGGTGTAGCTGGATTTAATGAGGTAGATTGGACAAACCAAATTGCAAAAATAGGGTATTGGCTAGGGTTTGAATATGAAGGGAAGGGCTGGATGACTGCCGTTGTAAGAGAATTAATTCACTATGCCTTTAACGAGATGGAGCTAAACAGAGTTGAGATTCGTGTAGCCGTTCATAATGTTAGAAGTCAGAAGATCCCAAAACGCCTTGGTTTTGCGAACGAAGGCTGTATCCGACAAGCTGAGAAACTCTACGATCGGTTTGTTGATCATACGTTATATGGATTAGTAAAGACTGAATGGAAACAGCCGACTGAGGATGAATTAATTTAAGTGACAGTCGGCTCTAGAATCGTAATAATAGAGTTCACCGCATCCATATTTACACTTGCGCCAATGGGTACACATGCTTTGTAGTAGCCGTGAGCAGATGAAAGATTTGTAATTAAAGGCTTTCCGAGCGGAACAAGAAAACGACGAATAAGTTCATTGTAACTAACTCCGTAAGCCTCTTCGCAATTTGTACATTCTCCCATGATGATACCGGCCACATCATTAAAAACACCTGCTGCATTTAAATGACTCATGTAACGATAGACTGTATTAATTGGTTCATGAGTTTCTTCAAGTACAAGTATTTTTCCCTTTGCGTCAATCTCAAATTCTGTTCCAAGCGTATCTACAAAAGAAGTTAAGTTTCCGCCAATCAATTCACCAGTTACATTACCCGGTACAAGACTGAATAAAGGAGTATCAGGTGGATTCGTTAGGAGTTTGCTAGGAACGGGTGCAGAAACAGCTCCATAAAACTGATCAAAGTTGTAGGTAGGTGTGGTTGGTCTAAAATCAATAAGTAAAAGGCTTTGGAAGCTTAAAAGATCGGCGTATTGATAGAGAACATTTTGTAAGACCGTAATATCACTATATCCTGTTAGAATCTTAGGGTTCTCCTTTATCACCTCAAAATCAAGATAGGGTAAAATCCCTGCCACCCCAACGCCACCTCGACTAGGTAAAATCATCTTAACATCTGGATTACTAAACATACTCAAAAGATCAGCTGCGCGCTGTTCAGGTGTTCCTGCAAGAAATCCATCTTGTGCAAAGACGTAATCACCGAATACTACGTTAAATCCTAAAGTGCGTAGATATTCAGCTCGTGTATTTATAATGGCTGGGTCTAGTGGACTTCCGAGTGTAACAATTCCGATTGTATCGCCAGAACTTAGCGAAGCTGGTTTATTTGTCATGCAGCACCTCGTTTTTCGTTTATTTGACATGTATATGCGCTATCAGATATCTAAATCAATATTTTTCTTATTAAGTAAGAAAGGAAACGAAATAGTTGAAAATAGAACTGGCCCTGTGAAATGTTGTTATTTCACAGGGTTTTCACTCATTTTTATGTTAAAATAAATCAAACAACACATAATTTTGTTCAAAACAAACATAATTTTGTTGACTAGTGTCAATTTGTGTTGTAAATTAACACTATAGGATGTGAAAAACGAACATGGATCCTAAAACAAGACGAAATCAGATTCAGCAAATAGTTGAAGAAAATGGAAAAGTTGAGATTGATCAACTGACCGAAGCATTGCAGGTTTCTCATATGACAGTGCGTCGGGATTTAGCGCTATTAGAAGAAGAACAAAAATTGATTCGAACGCACGGCGGAGCTGTTCTGCCAAAAGCTTTAGTAAAAGAAACACCTTATGTAAACAAAGAAACAAAAGAATTACATGCTAAGAGATCGATTGCTAAGGAATCCCTTTCTTTAATTGGACATGGAGCAACGATATTAGTTGACTCAGGGACAACTACTTTTGAGTTAGTTCGGTTGTTGAAAGATCGTGATGATTTAACGATTATCACAAATGATATTAAGATCGCAGCTGAACTCGTTGATGCGAAACCTCGCTGTATCGTCACAGGGGGCGAAGTGCAGTCGAAGGTAGGAGCGTTGTATGGAGCGCATGCTTATGATTTATTGCGCAGTATACACGTTGATTTGTTCATTTTGGGTGCTCATGCTGTTCATCAAAATGTAGGGGTAACCGCTCCAACATTAGAGAAGGCAAAAATGAAACAACTGATGATCGAGGCTGCAGAACAAACATGGCTAGTATGTGATACAAGCAAATTTAATGAAAAATCTTTTGCACATGTGTGCGAATTACATGAAGTAGAAGGAATTGTGACAGATGATCGTTTGAATGATGAAGAGTTAGATTTATTTCATCAAACTAGACTGAAGGCACCTTTGTAGATCAGGAGGACGTTTTATGAAAATAGGTGTAATTGCAGATGACCTAACTGGAGCAAATGCATCTGGAGTAAAGTTAGTGAAGCAAGGCTTTCAAGCAACGACCATTGTTCACAGTGCACAGCTCCCTGCCAGTGGGTATCAAGATGTGGTTATTATGGATACAGATAGTCGCTATCTAGAAAAAGAGATGGCAAGACAAAGAGTATCAAAAGCAATGAACCAGCTGAAGAACTGGGGAGCGACTGTTTTTACAAAGCGAATTGATAGTACGATTCGTGGAAACATTGGACAGGAAATTGATGAAATGCTTAGCCATATGGAGAAAGATGCCGTTTCAATTATTATTCCTTCCTTTCCCGATTCAGGTAGGGTTACGACCGGAGGATACTTATTACTTGATGGCGTTCCCTTGCAGGAAACTTATGTTTCTAAGGATCCTATTGCTCCCATTACTAAATCCTTTGTACCAGATCTTATTTCAGCACAGTCAGAACATAAGGTCGGATATATTGGCTTGAGTGCTGTGATGGATGGGAAAGAATCCTTTCTTTCCTCCTTACAAGAACAAATCACAAACGAATGTAAGTTAGTTGTTGTGGATGCTGTAACAAATGAACAAATTGAAGATATAGCAGAGGCGCTTTCACAGTCTCAAAGACAAATTTTATGTGCAGATCCTGGTCCATTAACGGCGAGTTATGCACGAGCTTTATCAAAGGATCATGTGAAAAAGGCGACGATTCTTGTTTCGGTAGGAAGTGCGACAAGTTTAACTGGTTCACAATTAGAGTATTTAATTGAAAAAACAGGTTCAACGCCTGTTTATGTAGATCCAGAGCCCTTAGCAAGCTATACAGAGACTTGGGAATTAGAAGTGGAGAGAGCAACGGAGGAAGCAGTTAAACAAGCATTAGTTGATCATGTTTTAATTGTTACTAGTCATAAACCGGGACAGGATCTTGTCGATCTGAAAGCTAAGGCACGTCTTGAAGGTAAAAGTAGTGATGCTTTGGCTAAGCGCATTACGGATGGTCTAGCAACGATCAGCCGAAAACTATTAACCAATGAAAAGTTAACATTCGCAGGATGCTTCACTAGTGGTGGAGATGTTACCGCTTCTGTTTGTGCTCTCGGACGTGCGAATGGGATTTCCTTGAAAGATGAAGTGATGCCGCTTGCAGCTTATGGAACTTTTGAGGGTGGATATTTTGATGGACTACCTGTTGTAACCAAAGGTGGATTAATAGGAGATAAAAAAGCCATCTATGAGTGTGTGAAGTTTGTACAAACAAAAGCAACCATGTAAAAAGGAGAGATTTTTTATGAAAAAGCCAGTTATTGCAATTACAATGGGAGATCCTGCAGGAATTGGACCTGAAATTACGGTCGGTTCATTAGATAAGAAAGAGATTTATGATATTTGTACACCTGTAGTTGTCGGAAATGCAGACATACTAGCAAAGATGCTTCCGGTAAAGAAAGCAGACTTAAAAATTAATCAAATAAATGAAGTGCATGAAGCTGTTGGGGAATATGGAACAATCGATGTTATCCATCTAGGAGAATTAAACAATTTTGAGCTTGGTCAAGTAAACGGAGAGTGTGGTCAAGCAGCGTTTGACTATATTAAATATGCAGTCGAGCTATGCCAATCGAATCAAGCACAAGCAATGGCAACAGCTCCAATTAATAAAGAATCATTAAAAGCCGCTGAAGTTCCTTACATTGGTCACACTGAAATGCTGGCAGGATTCGCAGATGTGGCAGATCCACTAACAATGTTTGAAGTTCTAAGTATGCGTATCTTTTTCCTTACTCGTCATCTTTCCTTAAAGGATGCAATTGGTCAAATGACAAAAGAACGAGTGCATGATTACCTAATCCGCTGTGATGCTGCACTTAAGCAACTAGGGGTTGAAAATCGTAAGTTTGCTGTTGCTGGATTAAACCCACATAGTGGAGAGAATGGACTATTCGGATACGAAGAAGTGGATGAAATTAGACCTGGAATTGAGTTAGCTAAAGCAGATGGAATAGATGTAGTTGGTCCAGTTCCAGCGGATTCAGTTTTCCATCAAGCTTTAAATGGCCGTTATGATGCTGTGCTTTCTCTCTACCATGATCAAGGTCATATTGCGGCAAAAATGACTGATTTCCATCGTACCATCTCCATTACAAACGGGCTTCCTTTCCTAAGAACGTCGGTAGACCACGGAACAGCCTTTGATATTGCTGGAGAAGGAATTGCAAGCTCTGTCAGTATGGAAGAAGCGATTAAACTTGCTGCAAAATATGCACCACATTTCATAAATGCATAGGTATTTTTACAAAGCCGCTCATGCGGCTTTGTTATAAATGGAAAAATAAAGCGCTTACTAAAGGGGGAAAGTAGAATGGACGTGTCGGGTACACAGATGATTATTGGTCTTGTGATTGCAATTGCGGTCCTCATCTTTCTAGTAGTCAAAACAAAAGTTCATGTCTTTTTAGCACTTATTATTGCAGCATCTATTACAGGATTAGTGGGAGGAATGGCACCGCCTGCAGTCGTTGATGCAATTACACAAGGGTTTGGCTCCACACTTGGATCAATTGCGGTTGTCATTGGTTTTGGTGTAATGATGGGTCGTATATTAGAAGTTTCAGGTGCGGCCGAACGATTAGCCTATTCCATCGTAAAAGTTTTAGGGAAGAGAAAAGAAGAGTGGGCTATGGCATTAACAGGGTATATTGTGGCTATTCCAATCTTCGTGGACTCGGCATATATCATTCTAAGTCCACTCGCAAAAGCGTTATCTAAGAAAAGTGGAAAATCTATTGTTGCACTTGCCGTTGCCCTCGCTGGAGGAGCAGTAGTTATTCATAGTGCAGTGCCTCCTACACCAGGTCCACTTGGTGTGGCTGGGATTTTAGATGTAGATATTGGTTTAATGATTTTATCTGGTATGTTATTCGCTATTCCTATTGTGTTTGTTATGGTGTTATACGCTAAGTGGTTAGGTAAACGAATTTATCAGCTTCCAAGTGAAGATGGACTAGGTTGGGTACGTCCAGAGAAAGAAATAACTGTGGAAGATTGGATGAATGAAAAAGAAAGCAAAGACCTCCCTTCTTTATTCCGATCAGCCGCACCAATTGTTGTTCCGCTTATCTTAATCTTTCTAAATACCACGACAGCAGCATTAAACATGACGGGTCCAGTCATTGAGTATATTCAGTTCTTTGGTTCACCACTTATTGCTGTTGGGATTGCTGTGTTAGTTGCGATTTATGGTCTATTTGGTCACGTTCGTCGCTCAGATGCGTTAGATCGCATGGAAGAAGGAATTCAACAAGCGGGTATCGTATTACTAGTTACAGGTGCTGGGGGCGCATTAGGCTTTGTATTAAGAGAAACGGGTGTGGGAGAATATATTGCTGAGATTATTGTTAATACGGGAATTCCGGCAATTTTACTACCTTTTGTTATCGCTAGTTTAGTAAGGTTAATACAAGGTAGTGGAACCGTAGCGATGATTACTTCTGCTTCCATTTCAGCACCAATTCTTGCAGGTCTTGATGTAAATATGGTTCTAGCCGCTCAAGCAGCTGCACTTGGCTCTATGTTGTTCTCTTACTTTAACGATAGTTTATTCTGGGTAGTAAACCGTACGATTGGTATTAAGCAAACGAAGGAACAAATTCTTGTCTGGTCAGTACCTACAACGATCGCTTGGGTTACATCATTAATCTTGTTATTGATTGCAAATGCTATTTTTTAAATAGCTAATATATTGTTAAGTGACAAAGTACAAAGAACAGTTCTGAATGCAGGACTGTTTTTTGTACTTTGTCATATTATCTAGACAAACAACAAATAGGATGAATTTAGATGAACAGTCTATTATCTCCCAAAAGAATGGATCTAAGAATGTTGGGTGACTGTGAAATCAACGAAAATCCTTTCTTGAGAAATTGTGGAATCATTTGTTACTCTTATAATAGATAAAAGGAGGACGAAAACGTGAAGAAACGTTCGATCATTTCACTGATCGTTTTTGCAGGGATACTAGCGGCATGTGGAGACCAGGAAGCTGAGTCTTTATCTGCTACCAATTACGAATCAAAGATCTTCGCTACGGATCAAAAGGAGTCGCTAGACCTACAGGAAACAGGAAATGAAGAGGAAGAAAACAAAGAAGAAAGCAATGAAGCGACTGAAGTAGAAAGTACACAAGAGACTGAAGAGAATGTTGCGACGAAGAAGGAAGTAAAGGAAGAACCTGAAGAGAATTCAACTTCAGAAGCGGTTGAAAAAGAAAGTGAAACTGAGGAAGAAATAGAGTCAAAAGAAGAACCAGAACCAGAACCAGAACAAAAGCCTACCTATGAAACCATTCATCACACTAGAGGTGCACTAACCGTAGATGGATCAACCGGTTCCACTGTTCAAACAGACGCTGGAACGTTTACCGTTGAAGCATCCCTTAAGAATATTCAAACGCTACAATCTGGTCCTATTCAAGTGCAAATAAAGAGTGCGAGCAAAATTAGTGGAGAGATCACAGAACCAAGTCTAGCTGGGGTTGCAGGAGAAAACGTCGGTTACATTCAATTAGATGCAATTGTGACAAATTCAAGTGAGGATTCAGTCTTATTTTATCTTGATAATACAAGGTTAGATTCTGGAAGCCAGTCTTTTTATGCGAATGAGATGTTTAGTGGATCCGGTAGAGGATACGGGGATCTTCAGCCGTATACGGAACATCATATTACGTTGTTTTATATGATGGATGGAGCGAATGTAGGCGACATCTATTCAATTTATGGGTTAACAGATGCCCCAACAGATCAAGCGTCTGGAGCGACATTAGGGGACCCCATGAAGTTTCAATTTTCATTTACAGGAGCTTAACATTATAAATTTCACGTACCGAAATTAAAGTGAGGTTAATGAAATGGAAACCTTTAAACTGAAGTCGGTAGATCAAACGATACTGAAGCGTATGGTTCAGAAGCATACGCTTCAGATTCAACAGTTGATACCGAATGCAGAGATTCATCATGTAGGCAGTACGGCTGTACCTAATGCATTAACAAAAGGTGATATTGATCTTCAAATAAGAGTGAAGCAAAAGAACTTTCTTGAAGCCAAACGTTTATTGTTATCAAGGTATGAGTTAAACACAGGTAGCTCTCAGACATCTTTCTTCAGTGCGTTTGAGATCGAAGATGAGTTACCAATCGGTGTTCAGTTAACCGTAATTAATTCAGAGATTGACCATTTTTGGAAGGTAACTGAATTCTTTAAAGCGAACCCTACGATACAAGAGGAGTATAATCAACTCAAAAAAGCATACAACGGTCAGCCGATGGACAAATATCGTACGAAAAAGTCTGAATTTATAGAGAAAATCCTTTATTCAGAGGCATTTCTACATTTTTAAAGATAGCGAAGGGAGATGAAAATGATTCTTTCATATGAACCGCTTTATCCAGACGTCACCCCCCTTTATTGGGAAGTTGACTTAATGCAGTCATCCTATGTGCGAAGATTAAAACACTTAGCGCATTATGGTGGCGGTTCCTTTGTTTCTTCTGTTACACATTCGCGTTTGGAACATACATTAGGTGTTTGGAAACTGACAGCCCACTTTTTTCCCGATTGGAATGAACTCAGAGCGGCAGCATTATTGCATGACATTGGCCACTTGCCTTTTTCTCATGCCATAGAGCGAACGCTTGGCTACAATCACCACGAGCTTACCGAAACCTATATTCAAAGTGATGAAATCCAAACACTTTTACATAAAGCAGGTTCGACCCCTAACCAAATTTGCGACTTACTAAATAAACAATCGCCATTAACTGGAGCAAATGATGTCTTAGGTTTGGATCATTTAGATAGTTTTATTAGAGATTCATATATGATGGGTGAGCTAAATGGATGTTCATTTGATTTACTCTCGAAACTCTCATGTACTGATGAAGGAATCTCAACGGATGCTCAAACGGCAGAGTGGATTCTTGACCTTATTCTTAAAGATCATCAAATGATGCATTCTCCTTTGTTAAAAGCAGTTGATCGGCTACTTAGTGAGGCGGTTCACCTACACCAGTTATCGGTGGCAGATGATGTTTCGTTTTTAATAGATGCTCAGTTGACCGCTACGCTTTTACAATCACCCAGTCAGAAAGCTCAGAATATCATTCATACACTATTATTTGAACCTAGTCGTATTCAGGTGTCAGACATTTGCTCATCTGAAGGTCTACATGTCAAAAAAGGAAAAGTATATGACCGTTTACCGTTAATTCAAGGTCAATCTATGTCAAAGTCACAACAAGCCGAATCACATACAGATCGTTTAAATCAATTAAGAAAAGAATATGAAATTACCATTTTATGAGGTGAAGTGGAAGTGAAGATTCGCACATTACAAATCAGTGATCAACAACCTATCATTTCAGTTTTAAACGAGTGGTGGGGAGGAAGAGAGATGGCGCATATGCTGCGAGCCTTGTTCTTCCACCATTTTAATCAAACAAGCTTTATCTCAGAAGAAAATGGAGAGATGGTAGGGTTTCTGGTTGGTTTTCTTTCCCAAGCTCACCCATGTGAAGCCTATATCCACTTTGTTGGTGTTCATCCAAACTATCGCCAGCAAAAAATAGGACAGACGCTATATCGTCATTTTTTTCAGAAGGTTCAAAAAGAAGAGCGGAGTATCGTACGTTGCATTACATCGCCACAAAATAAGGGCTCGATCGCCTACCATCAAAGAATGGGTTTCACAATTTGTTCGGGTGATGAATTGATAGATGGGATAGAAGTACATACAAATTACGACGGAGCAGGTAGTGATCGAGTTGTATTTGAAAAGAAACTATAACTAAGGGAGAGCCAAGGATGGAAAATGCACAGAAAATATTAGAAGTGAACAAGGCAGGTTGGGAACGGTCAGCTGAACGTTTTTTTGGAAGAACAGCCTTACCTGAATATGGGCCTCATGCATATCGTGAAGATCAATTGCACTTATTTGATGTAATTGAAGGGAAAAAGGTGTTGGATATTGGTTGTGGCAGTGGTCACTCCTTGTATTATATGGCGCAGCAAGGAGCAAAGGAATTGTGGGGTCTCGACATATCGGAAAAACAAATCATAACCTCTCGTGACGTATTAAAGGAACAAAAGGTTTCTCAATTATTTGTGTCTCCAATGGAAGAAAATCCAGGCGTACCAACAAATTATTTTGACATTGTGTATTCAATCTATGCACTAGGTTGGACAGTTGATTTAAGACAAACCCTCACGAACATCTTTTCTTATTTGAAACCAAACGGCTTATTCATATTTAGTTGGGAGCATCCAATGCACGATCGAGTGACATATAAAGATGGCGACTATATCCTTCACAAATCTTATCTCGAGGAAGGACCTGAGTGGAATGAAGCGTGGCCTGACCGCGTCATTACGCATCACATTAAACTTAGTACCTATGTAAACACTTTAATTGAATGTGGATTTAAAGTAGAAAAGATTATTGATGATGTGCACATTCCTGAAGAGAGTAATCAAGGCGATCCAAGTAAATGGTATGCCACTCAAAAAGCAGCTATACTTCCCCCAACGTTTATTGTGAAAGCTAGAAAAGGGTAAAACAGCTTAGATACTTAAGGTGATGAATGACTCCATTAAGTCTCTAGATTGTTATGATGATCAATTAGATTCAGAAATTGAAGAATTGATTTTTCGTTTGTTCCCTATTCTTCTAAATTGAATAACCGTTATTAATGACAAGATACCTAATAATAAGAATATCCATCTTATATTTACGACTTCTGAAAGAAGCCCTACAAAAAAACCGGACAAAGGCAATGAGGCGAGTCCAATCATCATTACTAAACCGTTCACTCTTCCTAATAGATTAGCAGGAACGATCTGTTGTCTAAATGTTTTATTAAGCACATTAAACACAATGACTGGTGCACTTTGTATGGAAATGCAGATCATTAAACTGTACCAATTCCAGCTGAAAGCTGTTAGGATAATGCCGATTGCACTAACAAACAAAACAACCACCATTGCATTTAACGTATTTCTTGAAGACTTCACAACATTTATTAATAAGATACCAACAAACTGTGCAATTCCAGCACCTGCGTAAATCCAACCTAATTCAGTAGAAGTGACACCGATTTCATCTCGAGAATAAAAGACAAGCATACTAACTAACGATCCATTTGCGATATTCACAATGAAGATTAGCCAGGTTAATGAACGTAGAATAGGGTGGGTCCATAAATAACTTGCTCCCTCCTTAAGGGATTGCCAGCTTGTCTTTTTACTATTAGGACTAAATGAATGTAGCATCGAAAGCAAAAGCAACGAGATCACAATCGGAAGATAGGCTATGCCGAGGACAAAAAATAATGAATACACTCCAATTCCACTTATAAGAATACCTGCTGCTATACTTCCGAATAAAACAGAACTGGTATCGATGATCTGAAAAAGAGAATTTACACGCATTAATGATTCCTTCTTAAATAATTGAGGAATGATTGTACTGTTTGTCACATTAAAACAAGCACCTGCACTTGCAATTAGAAAGCCAATAAGATAAAGAAATCCAACCTGTAGAAGGTTAAATTGATGTAAAAGCGGTATGAAAAGTACTAAGCTTCCTTGAACCAATGCACTATAGACCATAAGCTTCTTTCTGGAAAACCGGTCAGCGAGAGTGCCGGCAACCGGAGCAATAAAAATGAGAGGTAATGTTTGTACAAAAAACATAAGTCCTGTGCTAACAGAGGATTGTGTAAGGTCATAAATTAACCATGGAATAGCGATAACATACATTTTGTCACTTAGTTTGAACAGAATTGTTACAAAGAAATAGAGAATATAGTTCTTGTTATTCAATTAACATCTCCCCAATCATCTGTTTTTGTTTGATTTTATTATCAGTTTTTTGAAAAGAGGTAAAAAGACCAGAGATAAGGATTTGATGTCCCCTTTTAGGAAGGTGAGGTACGTGGAGGAGAAGTATTTAGAACTAAGAGCGTTTTTTTATGAACGAGAGGACCAGTTATCCGTGCCTTTTAAACACGATATGTTAGAAGGCTTATGGTTTTGTACGAGGAGGAACGTTAAACGTATTCTTAAGCAGCTGGAATCTGAGGGTTACTTTCAATACATGCCAGGCAAAGGTCGGGGACATTATTCTGTATTAACATTTCATCAATCATTCAGATTGGAAGTTGAGCACTATGTAAATAAGTGTGTACAAACAAATAATCTGGATCAGCTTGCCTTTATCTTAAGATTGCCTATACCTAAAACATGGATCATTGATGTTTCTGCAGATTTTCAGAAATTATTAGGCTTTAAGCGAAGTGAAGAGTCTAAAGACATTCTTTATACCTTTAAATCACGTGAAATTACATCTCTTGATCCATCGCTTTCAGCTATTGCCCTGGAAGTACACCTAATCAAGCAGCTCGGTGACACACTTGTTCATTATGACATAGAGCAGAACCGGATTGTCCCGCATTTGGCGCACCATTTTCATGTAGATCAATCTGGCCTGAACTACACTTTTTATCTTCGTAAAAATATTTATTTTCATAACATGGAAAAGTTAAGTAGTGCAGATGTTGTATATACCATTCATAGACTTCAAGAAAGCAAACGTTATTCTTGGCTTGTTGATTCTATAATGGAAGTCAAAGCAGAGTCACCTTTTATAGTCAGCTTTCATCTGCAGAAAAAGAATGCATTCTTTTTGCAAATGCTATCTACTCCAACTCTGGTTATATTGCCTGAGACTAACTTATTTAATGAGTACGAGTGGATAGGATCTGGGCCTTTTATGCTTAAAGAAAGGACAAGGACAAAGTTAGTATTACAAGCATTCGAGCATTATTTTAAAGAGCGAGCGTTAATTGATGAAGTGCATTTTCACACGATTTCAAAATCTGTAGAAAATAGTATTTATTTACAGCATTTTCCTGAGCAGACGAGCCAGCCTGAAGAGTACTCAGTTCACGATATGTGTGTGGTTAGTTTACTATTTAATCAGCAATCAAATTCTTTACTACAGAATACGTTTCTGAGAGAGGCTATTTACCATCTACTAGATGTTTCTAAATTAGCAGCAGACTTATCCTTTGATGTGAAAGAAGCCAGTACATTTAGTGAGCTGCGATCAACGCCGATAGTGAAACAGAATCAGATCATACCAGATTTGTTGAGGCAATCTACTTATTGTGGAGAAGAATTAAAAGTGGGCTATCTTAACAATGAATTAACTCAAAGAGAAGCACTGTGGTTGATAAAGGAAGCACAGGAATTTGGCATAAACTTGGTTCTAAATCCGATTGCTCATGAGCACTTCTACGAACCCACGATCATGAGTGCGGTAGATCTTCTCTTCATGAAAGTGGTCTTTTCTGCTGATTGGCATTTATCTTTTTTAAGTATGTTTAAAAATGAGCAACTTTTTTTCTTGCCCTTCCTCCAAGAAAAAGAAAAAAATAAACTGCATCATATGATTAACATATTTGAAGAATCTACCTCGTATCAAGTGAGAGAACAAACGATTATTGATATTGAATTATTTTTAAAGGAAGGATCTCACATCGTCTTTTTATACCATCCAGTTATAAAGAGAAAATTAGATCCAATTATTAAAAACGCTAGTCATCATTCATACGGGCATCTTGATTTCAGTAAGCTATGGTTATCATAAAAGGGGGCAGGAATTGTGGTTGAATTTGCACTTATGAAATACATAGATGCAACAAATACGCACAATTTTCAAGAGGTTGCGAAGTGTTTGCACCCAGAAGCTGTATATTGGTTCAGTGATCAAACATGTACTAGCCTAGAAGATATCGAATTGTATTTTGAACGCAGTTGGAAGGCGATCCCGGATGAAGTGTATCGAGCAGAAGATGTTGTTTGGCTCACAAAAGATTCAAATAGTGCCAGTTATATCTACACGTACCACTACCAGGGTCATTTTAACGGAGAATTTATATCTGGTAGTGGAAGAGCGACAAATGTTTTTATATTAACCGATAATAAATGGAAGCTTATTCACGAGCATTTAAGTTCATCGGCAGAGTAAGCATTTCATGAATTCTATTTGTCGCTAAGGGAGGTAACGGCTGAATCAGTGCCTGTTTTAATAGAAATGGCTTTGATACGCCGTGCTTGTAAAAATAATCTTCAATTAAAGCTGCTTTACTTTCTCTGTTCGGCATAAGCAGATAAAGAACGTACCAGTCTTCAAGTGAACTGAGTGGATATGGGAGTTGTTCTGATGTTTCCACATTCAGGGGACTAACATACATACCTGTTTCATGTTTGACACCAAAGTTAGACATAACGTCCACGCCTACTCCATTCACATGAAACTGAGAAAAATGAGTAGAAAAAAGGTGAGGATGACTAGACTTGGAAGATAGTTTTGTGCCTAGTGTTTCTAATACTTGGATAAGGATAGGAGCATCACTTTCTGATACTAACAAATCAATATCATTTGGAGTGGTTTCAAGACCTCGAATGGAGAGCATTAGAGAGCCACCAACTGCCCATTTTATATTATATTTATTTAATTGTTCTGTGATCTTTAGTAGTGTACCTTCCATAATAGTCCTCCTAAACTGGTAATACATTGTATTTATGTAGAGCGAAGGTGATTCCATCTTCTATTGAGGACTTAGTCACAAAGTCAGCAATTGACTTTAGCTGTTCGTTAGCATTCCCCATTGCGATGCCGGTTCCGACTGTTTTAATCATCTCAATATCGTTTGAGCCATCTCCAAAAGCGATGGCCTCAGACGCATCAAGTCCAAAGTGAGAAAGAATCTTCTCTATCGCAATTGATTTATCAACTTCTTCTTGAAGAACATTACAAATAGTAGGGTGCCAACGACTAAATGTAAGCTCTGGAAACCTCTCCTCAAAATGTTTGCTGCCTGTTTGTTCTTCATATAAACACATTAAGTATACATCTTTTTCGTGGATCATTGGATCATGCTCTGGGTAGTCTTTTAACAATAACGTCTCATACAGCGCTGTTTGAATTCTTTCATTTTTAATCTCGTTCATACTTAACCCTTCAGTAAAAAACAATAGACCAGAATGATGAGTTCTTGCATAGTCACAGACATCTTTTATGATCGTAGGGGACACCACAATTTTATGGATTACTGTTTCCTTATGTTTTGCGTACGCGCCATTAGCAGTGATAAACGTCTGAATGCCTAGGCTAATTAATTCGTTGCACATAGACAAAGGTCGTCCGGTGGCTGCAACAACTTGAATTCCGCTAGTAATTAATGCACGAATCGTATGTTGTGTATTTAAAGGGATTGAGCCATCTATAGGATCTGTTAATGTTCCATCGACATCAAAGAAAACAATTTTATACATCACGCATCTCTCCCTATTTAGAGTTCACTCTATTTATACCACTTATGATAAAATTAGGGAATGGATTAATAGAATAGGAGAGGTTCAATGAGACCTGAATTAACAAGAGGTTGTCTAGCAGAAGAATTCAAACAATACTATTGGCTCAAGGAAGAGTTGCAAACGCTTTGTAGAGAACATGGGCTAAGTGCTTCTGGATCTAAGCAGGAAATCTCAGGTCGTATTCAACATTTTTTAAAGACAGGAGAAATCTTAAAGCCGCAAAGAAAGGCAAGTGTAAGTAAAGCAACGGTGAGCACAAGTGAATTAAGCTTGGATACGATTATTACAGAAGATCACCGGTGTAGCCAAGAGGTGCGAGCTTTCTTTAAATCAGTGATTCATTCCTTTCATTTTTCTACAACGATCCAAACATATTTCAAAACAAACGCAGGAAAAACGTATCGTGATGTGGTTGAACGTTGGTATGAGGAAGAAAAGCGAAAAAAAGATCCAACTTACAAAAAAGAAATCTCGTCACAGTTTGAATACAATCAGTACATACGAGACTTTTTTTCGGATCCATCGAATAAGGGAAAAAGCCGGGAAGATGCAATCGAAGGCTGGAACGAGATCAAGCAAAGTCCAGGTAGTAATAAATATCTATTCAAAAAGTGAAACACTCTCACTCCACAATACGTAAGTAGTCATAGAAGGTGATTCTTTTGGGAGTGAGACGAATGAAGGCAGAGTACTTTGGTGATACCGCAGAAAGCTTACAGAACACCACGTTCTCAAAAATGGTAGGTGGAAGAATCCATCCAAGCTTTCGTTTTCAATATAGTGGATCAATTGAATGGAGTGAAGATCAATTACTCATAGAAAATTGGGTCAATATTCATTTACAAGATATTGTCTCAATCTCATGTGCATATGATAAGAATTTTAGTAGGTTCACAACGAATTATGATATAAGGCTAGGTTTCTTTACAAAGGGTGAACCCTTAATCATTCAAACCACTCAGCAGAAGTATTATCTAATGATTAACTGGAACTTCTTTTCAGGTTTTACAGATAACCGAGAATGGTTTCGGTTCATTGAAGAAAAACGTGGAAAGTTGTCATCAACTTAATTAAACAGTTTCCTCTCTGTCCTTTCTGAACTTATCCCTAAATAATTTAATAATGGCATAGACTAAAAAGTATCCTGCACCTGAAAGCAGCCATTCAACTAATTGAAAAGAAAAACGATGAAAGGTAAATAGCTCCCACCTTTTTGGTTCTTCTCCTTCAAAGCTATGATAATCCATAAACTGAACGGGGAAGCCGTACGAAATGGTTGTCATATGTTCGGTTACATATCGACTAGGTGGAGCGATAAAGACTGAAAGCAAAGCTAGACCTAAACAAATTAAATAGATTCGACCTAAAGACATTGTATCACCCTTTTTTATTGTTTTTTATTCATTTGTTCGTTTAAGGGAGTGTGAAATAAATGAATCAATGGCGTAAAAGAGATCTTATCATTCGACTAGTAGTTGGCATACCACTTATAACGATCTTGATTATCTACAGTAGTTATGCAGATGAGAATTCATTTCCTGTTGCTTATATCACCTCATTCGGCCTTTCAATTATGTTTATTGCAATAGGTATTAATTCATGGAAGCATGAAAAATATACACGTGCAAAGTTGGAACTAGGTAGCGGGAGCTTTCTTTTACTATTTCTGTTTATTTTTGTCTTTTTAGTATAACAGACAATTAAGGATAATAAGCCAGAATGTGTGAATTGTAAGGAGGAAACCTGTTAAGCTAACAGTAACTCATTGAAAAGAAGGGGATTAAATGCCTAAACAAGATCTTAAGCATCACGTAGGCTGGAATTTTGATAATACGTATATCCAATTACCAAAAAATTTCTATAGTGAATTGAATCCAAATGTAGTGGAAGAACCTGATTTAGTTGTGCTAAATAAGCGTCTTGCAGAGTGGCTTGGCTTAGACGCGAATCAATTAAAAGAAGACAAGCAAGTCAATGTATTTGCAGGTAATGCCATTCCTGAAGGTGGCCACGCACTTGCTCAAGCGTATGCAGGGCACCAATTCGGTAATTTCACGATGTTAGGTGATGGACGAGCTCTATTAATCGGTGAACAAATCACACCTGAGGGAGAACGTTTTGATCTTCAGCTCAAAGGGTCCGGACGAACAGCTTTCTCGAGAGGTGGAGATGGGCGGGCTGCTCTTGGACCAATGCTAAGAGAATACGTGATCAGTGAAGCGATGCATTCCTTAGGTATTCCTACTACCAGGAGCCTTGCTGTTGTAACGACAGGTGAGCTGGTTCTTCGTGAAATTGGCTTACCAGGAGCTGTTATGACACGGGTCGCCTCCAGTCACTTGAGAGTGGGCACCTTTCAATACGCAGCAGCAAAAGGAAACGTGGAAGAGCTAAAGAAACTAGCCGATTATGCCATCCGTCGTCATGATCCTGCTCTTGAATCAGCAGAGAATCCTTACCTTACCTTTTATCGAAGCGTTTTAAAGCGTCAGGCAGAGTTAATTGCCAAGTGGCAGCTGGTTGGATTTATTCATGGGGTCATGAATACCGATAACATGACGATTAGTGGAGAAACGATTGATTATGGTCCATGTGCGTTTATGAATACGTATAAACCAGACACAGTCTTTAGCTCAATCGATGTTCAAGGACGATATGCATATGGAAACCAACCGTATATAGCAAATTGGAACTTGGCACGATTCGCTGAAACACTTCTTCCACTTATCAATCAAGACCAGGATAAAGCAATTGAGAGTGTTCAAGAAGAGCTAGCTACATTTAAAACCACGTACTTAAACTATTGGTATGAAGGTATGAGTAAGAAGCTTGGCTTATGTACCATTGAAGAGAGTGATCAAGAGTTAATTGATCAGCTTCTTAAGATAATGGAAGAAGCAGAGGCTGACTTCACAAACACATTCAGAGCTTTAACATTAGATGATCTCAGTGAAGAACCAGCGCTTTCGTGTTCAAAAGAATTCTCTGAATGGCATAATTATTGGAAACAAAGACTGACTCGTCAACCACAAACAACAGAAGAAGTTCTACAACTAATGAAGCAGCACAATCCCGCAATCATTCCACGGAATCATCGCGTGGAGGAAGCATTAGACGCTGCTGTTGAGGATGGGGACTATTCAGTATTAAATAAACTCGTTCATGTATTAAACGATCCCTTTGCATACACCTCTGAACAAGAAGCATATAAGCATGGACCAGGTGATGAAGGTAAGGATTATCGAACATTTTGTGGGACGTGATGGGATGGAGTCTACTTAGGTAGGCTCTTTTTTTGTGAGGATAATCCTTCTTTATACAAGGGACTTATAGACTGTATATTGTATGTAAAAGGATTATTTTTGAATAAATTACCTTTAATTATTGATTAAAGTAGTTGTTTATAACATACTTAATATATTTATAAATTGATAGGTAGATAGGAGAGAGCGAAGTGAAGGTAATTAAGTATTCTAGTTTTGTTTTCATAGTAAGTCTTGCGTTCATTCTTAGTGCATGTACAATCCAAATTGGCCAACCTAATACTGAAGTAAGCACGTTAGAAGATGATAAATCATTTGAAAGAGAGGTAAAGGTTAAAGCGAAGGAAAATGAAGAAGCAACTGAGAAATTACAAGGAATAACGATGAGTCAAGATTTTACCCAGGTTGATATGAACACCTTTAATTACAATCTTTTATATGATGAACACTTTGAACTAACGAATGATTTCCTTTATTATGTTTATCCTTACTTAGATTTCTCAATCATCGATATGACTCAGTTAAATTACTCACTGCAATCCTTTATTTACATGGATTATGGTTTATATGATTTCAGCGAATATAATGTGTTTGATATTGATTACTCTAGCTACGGGTTTAATGAAGATCTTGATTGGGATTACATTGACCAACTGTGGGAAGAAGACAAACATGAATTAGATGACTATTACTTTGACTATGATAACGACGAATTTCTCTATGATGAGGAATTGAATGAGCTTGAGTATGATTTATTTGATGAGGAGATAGATGAGAGTGTGTTTGAAGGAGTGAATGTTGAGTATAGTGAGGAAGATTACTATGAGGACTTCGCTGAGTACGACTACGAAGATGAATTTGAGTATGATTATGAAAATGAATTTTACGAAGAAGACGAAGAGTATTACGAATTTGATGAAGATATAGATGAAGATGATTGGGACTGGGAATAAATAAATCATATCATTTTGAAGACGAACGAGCCCCATATGGTTCATTCGTTTTTTGTTTTTCTGTGCGATAGTGAATGGATTAATATGTTAAAATGAGTGAACGAAATTGAAAAAAAGGAAGAGTGAATTATGAAGAAAAATATTTATGTTGTTGGAGCTGTTATTGTTAAAGAACATCTTGTTTTATGTGCACAACGAGGTGATTCAAAATCACTACCATTTAAATGGGAGTTTCCTGGAGGTAAGATTGAAGAGGGGGAAACACCAGAAGAAGCGCTAACAAGAGAAATTAAAGAAGAAATGAATTGTGAAATAAAAATAAACGATAAAATTGAAACAACTGTATATGAATATGACTTTGGAATCGTTCATTTAACAACATTTTATTGCGAACTGATAAAGGGGACGCCTGTCTTAACTGAACATAACGAAATCAGATGGTTGCCTGCCTCTAAATTGAATGATTTGGATTGGGCACCAGCCGATATTCCTGCAATTAAAAAGATTACAGCTAAGATGGCATAAATTTAAAACCAAAGTAAAGCAGGGTGAATATGTATAATTTCCTAGAGAATCTAGAGGCATCTTTACATAAAGGGTTTGTCAATCAGCATCACACAAAAGCTACAACCTACCATCCACAATTGTTAGTGAACCATACTAATGTTAGTAAAAGCGTACTAGATACTTTAGTTAGTGAGCTTGAAAGCAGTCAATCATTTATATTTTCCGTAGCCTTTATCACTGAAAGTGGTCTCGCCACATTAAAGTCTGTTTTGTGGGACTTAAAAGAAAAAGGAGTAAAAGGTAGGATATTAACATCGACTTATTTGACCTTCAACCAGCCAAAAATATTTAGGGAACTAATGAAAATTGAAAATATAGAAGTGAGGTTAACTAGTCTCAAAGGATTTCATGCAAAAGGGTATATTTTTGAGAAGGATAGTCATTATTCTTTGATTGTAGGTAGCTCTAACTTAACAGCCCATGCGTTAAAAGTTAATTATGAATGGAATGTAAAACTTACTTCTCATGTAGATGGAGAAATTATTCATCATTTTAAAGATCAATTTGAAGATGTTTGGAATGTTTCTCACACTTTAACCATGTCCTGGATTGAAGATTATGAGAAAAGATACTCATTAGAAAAACAGCGTCAAGAAATTCAACAAGTTATTGAAATGCCAGGACAATACTTAAATCCATTAGAAGAAGCACTCCGTATTGAGCCGAACAAAATGCAAGAAGCAGCATTAATGGAAATTGAATTACTGCGAAACTTAGGCAAACGTAAAGGTCTAATTATTTCAGCTACAGGAACAGGAAAAACCTATCTATCAGCCTTTGATGTAAGAAGATTTGCTCCAAAGAGAATGTTGTTTATTGTACATCGAGAACAAATATTACATAAAGCAAAAGAAGATTTTAAACGAGTGCTTGGTGGGCTTGATGAAGAATTTGGTGTCTTAAGTGGAAATTCAAAAGATTTAGAGAAAAAGTATCTGTTTGCAACCATACAAACAATCTCAAAGCATGATATGTTAAATCAATTTTCTTCTAGTACTTTTGATTATATTTTAATTGATGAGGTCCACAAAGCTGGGGCTTCTTCGTATTTGAGAGTCATGGATCATTTTAATCCTTCTTTTCTGATGGGTATGACCGCTACTCCTGAGCGAAGTGATGATTATAACATTTATGCGCTATTTGATTACAATGTAGCGTATGAAATTCGTCTTCAAGAGGCACTTGAAGAAGAGATGCTTTGCCCGTTTCATTACTTTGGAGTAACTGAGCTTGAAATTAATGGTTTGGTCATAGATGAGTCAAGTGCCATTAATCAATTAACAACCGAAGAACGCGTGAAGCACGTAATTAACAAAATAAATTATTACGGTTATTCAGGGAATCGTCTTCATGGTCTTATGTTCTGTAGTCGTAAAGAGGAAGCGCATTCTTTATCAAGTGCGTTAAATACATTTGGGTACAGAACGGCAGCGCTAACTGGTGAACATTCTCAAAGCGAGCGCGAACGAAGAGTAAAAGAACTTGAAGCAGGAGAACTCGATTATATCCTAACAGTTGATATATTTAATGAGGGAATTGACATACCTTGTGTAAATCAGGTGGTGATGCTTCGCCAGACGGAATCTAGCATTATCTTTATCCAACAGCTTGGAAGAGGACTTAGAAAACATCATTCAAAAGAGTTCGTGACGATTATTGATTTTATAGGAAATTATAAAACAAATTATCTCATTCCAATAGCATTGTCAGGTGATCAGTCCTTAAACAAAGATACAATAAGAAGGAAGACCAAAGACACAAGCTACATCAAAGGTGTATCTTCAATAAATTTTGAGGCTATAGCCAAAAATAAAATCTTTCAAGCGATTGATGCAAGCAAATTATCTACTTTAAAAATATTAAAAGAAGCATATATTGAACTAAAAAATCGCTTAGGAAGAATACCATATCTTAAAGATTTTCTAGAGAACCATTCTGTAGATCCTGAGGTTTTAGTTGGAAAAAGTAATTACTATGAATTTCTAGCAAGGATGAAGGAAAACACACCTTTTATTAGTGAATATGAGAAGGAAGTATTGACGATGCTTTCTCAGGAGATCTTAAATGGAAAAAGGTTGCATGAAGTGATACTACTTGAATTGCTTTTAAAGAATGAAAGTGTAGCTCACTCAGAATTTAAACAGACACTTCTCACAAATGATTTAAAAACTGATGATCAAACGTTGCAATCTGTTAAAAGGCATTTAGATTTAACATTTCATGCTCAAGTGTATCGTAAAAAATACGGAGAAGAACCGGTTGTTATTACTTTAAACGGAGAGTATTCCTTTAGTAAAAGAGTTCATGATTGTATATCAACAAACTCATATTTTTACCAATTAATCAATGATATTTTGAGTAGTGCTCGCATTAAGAATAAAAAGTATACCAATCATCGGTCGCTAACCTTATATGAGAAATATTCGCGTAAGGATGTCTGTAAGCTATTAAACTGGGAAAATGATGAAAGCTCAACCATTTATGGCTATAAAACTAAGCATCAAACATGTCCTATCTTTGTGACGTATCACAAACAAGAGGATATTGATGAAAGCATTAGTTATAACGAGGAATTCTTAAACCAAGAAGTCTTAAGGTGGAGTACACGAAGTAGACGGACTAAAGCATCAAAAGAAGTAATCGAAATCATGGAAGCAAATAAGACCAATATTGATTTGCATTTATTTGTTAAGAAAGATAACGATGAAGGAACAGATTTTTATTACTTAGGTAAGGCTCATTATGCAAAAGATAGTGCAGTTGATACAAAAATGCCGGGGAAAGATGGTCGATTGCTTGACGTTGTACATATGGACTTAGTCCTTGAAAACAAAGTCGACGATAAACTCTATTCATATCTAGTTGAAGGGACGTTAAATCGATGAAACCACAAATCCACTCAAAAGGTCCATTTCTTATCACCACGGACAAAAGCCAACTTGATATTGAGGTCATTCATACCTTTCTAACAACTGATTCGTACTGGTGGGCGTACGATACACCAAAGGAATTGATCATTGAGGCCATTCAGAATTCAATTCTTTGTTATGGGGTTTATGTGAATGATGAGAAAGTAGGAGATCTTAAACTAATTGGCTTTGCCAGGGTGATCTCAGATCTTGTTCGCTTTTCATGGTTATGTGATGTCTTTATTCTTCCAGAATTTCGCGGGAAAGGGTTGAGTAAATGGTTAGTCAGTGTGATCGTGGAACACCCAAAGCTAAGTGGAACTCGATTTAACTTAGGGACAAATGATGCTCATGGCTTATATGAACAGTTTGGATTTACGCCATTGCAGGAGCCTGAGAAGAGAATGGAACGTGCAATAGATTGGGAGAAAATTAAGGTAGGTTATGAGAAATAACAAGCTGACCCTATATGAATAGCTGGAGGCAAATCAATGAAAACATACGAAGTTGGTATTCTTCTCTTTGATGGAGTAGATGCACTGGATTTTGTAGGTCCTTACGAGGTCTTTAATATGACAACGTTTCATGAGAAAGACTTGAAGAAGCTTTTAACTAGTCATCTCGATCACAAACCTTTTAATGTACATAGTGTTTCATTTGATGGCAAAAGCATCGTAGCAAATCATGGTTTAGAGATCTCTCCTCAATTTAGTTTTAAAACAGCCCCGACATTCGATATTCTTATTGTTCCTGGTGGGACTTTAAAAACAATACAAACAGTTATGAAAATAAAAGAAATAGTAGCGTGGATTAAAACACACCAACATACCTTAATTGCTTCAGTTTGTACTGGAGCACTTGTGTTAGCTGAAACAGGTTTACTAGATATGAAAAAAGCGACAACGAATCGTGCCGCGATAAAACTAATGGAGAGATCCTATCCAGATATTTCGGTTCTAAAGGATATGGCTCAATTATCACGTCCGCTGGTGTTTCCTCTGGAATGAATATGGCTCTTCATCTTGTTGAGAGACTGCTTGGTGAAGAGACAGCAAATAGGACAAGAGAAACGATTGAGTTTGAATAACCAGAAGGATTTTTATATTGTATTACTTATTTCTTTTGGAGGGTTAAATATACCATTAAACCAAATAGTGTAGTGAGTGTTCCTCTAATAAATATACCTGTAAAATAAAGGACGGTTCCGCTCTCTTTAGGCAAATATTTTGCAGAATAATAGGAAACTGCAACAGCAAACCAAAAGAAAAGAAAAACTCCAATCCATCTTAACCATTTGTTTCGTTTAGCTTTGCTTTTAGTACGATAGGTTTCTACTCTGGATAAAGAATGAGGATGTGTATCTTTATTATGATCTTGTTAAATGGTTATAATCATGCACCTCTGTTTTTAATCTAATATGATATCTTATACATTTCTCTATATTACACTATGTTAGTTTAATGTGATAAAAAACCCAGGTACTTTAACACAAAGTATTAATTCATATTTAAAAACTGTGCTAGTCATAATTGAAAGAGCTTGTTGGTAACTGAAAAAGCTAATCTCTAGGCTCTCTGAGTTTAGAGCTGGTTTACCACCTATTATTTTACCTGTCCAAAAATAATTAAAGACAGCTTTTGATTGTTCAAAAGATATCCCA
Organism: Alkalicoccobacillus gibsonii; assembly: GCF_016798245.1. GTDB lineage: Bacteria > Bacillota > Bacilli > Bacillales > Bacillaceae_D > Alkalicoccobacillus > Alkalicoccobacillus gibsonii. The sequence continues at coordinate 149,336 of NZ_JAEUZA010000001.1, forward strand.
GAAAAAGAATGAATGTTCACATCAAAGCCTGTTTCTTCTTTAACTTCTCTTATCGCAGCTTTTTTAAGACTTTCATTTCCATTTATGTGTCCCCCAGGAAGCTCCCATCCCCGATTGGGATCTTTTTTTAATAGGATATGTCCATCGTCATTATAGATAAGTGCCGCTGAAGTGAGAGTAAATATCATATTAATCACCCTTATTTAAAATATGTAGTATCGGAGGTTCTATATGAACAAAATCTTAGTTATGGGTGGAACTGAATTCATAAGTAAGGCAGTAGTTATTAGTTTAATAAAAAGAGGGTACTGTGTAGACTTTGTTACTAGAGGTCTAAAACGTGTGGATTTTGATGGGTATCATCAACATTTTATTACGGATCGAAAAGATAAAGAAGCACTTAAAAATTTACTTAAAGATGAACTATACGATTATATATTTGACGTGTCAGCTTATACCAAAGAAGATGTAGAAAACCTAATTGAAGCTGTGGATCGCACTCGTCTAAAACGATACATATTCATAAGCTCTGGAGCTGTATACCTATCATCAGATACCTATTTAAAAGAATCAGATGATAGGGGCTTTAATGAGAATTGGAAGAATTATGGATACGACAAGAAGCTAGCTGAGGATTATCTACTTGAACTTTATGATAAGATAGGTTTTCCGTGTGTGATCTTTAGACCTTCCTATGTGTATGGAGAAGGGAATAATTTAAAAAGAGAGTCTTTCTTGTTTGATAGAGCAGAGCACTCATATCCTATTGTTATTCCTGTATCAGGAGCTACCTTTGTACAATTTATACATATTCAAGACTTGGTAAAAGTGTTGTTAGCAACCATGAACAATCTTCAATTGGATGGGAAGGCTTTTAATCTAACGCATCCAGAAATAATTGAATGGCCAACACTTATAAAAACAATTAGGCAAATAGTGAAAAAGGAATTTGACCTGAAGGGGATCTCACAAGAGAAGATGGATCAACTAAATATAAGCTTAGCTTCCTTTTTCCCTTTTAGAGACCTCACCTATTTACTCGATAGTCACAAACTAGCTGCTTATAGATTACCATTACCATCAATTACACTAAAAGAAGGACTGACAAAGACTTACGAATGGTACTTAGCACATAATCTTTTATCTGACATCATTCGTTCAGAAGAATATGAGAAAGTCGTTGCTGCCTCGAAAACAATCGATGATAAATAGAAAAGATCATCTTCTCGGAACGTCACTAGCCATCCTAAGCACCCTATTGTTCTTCGGCCACTGCTTTATCCTTTTAAGCTATTGGCCTGAAATCCCTCAAGAGATCACCATTCAATCGAATGACACAGAAAGCAAATGGCTGTTATGGTTATTGCCTATGCTTGCTGTTGGGTTATGGTTTTTTATACATATACTCACGCGTCACCCTGAACGGCTCAATTACATTGGACTTACTGAGGAAAATAAGCACGTGATGTATGCAAAAGGTAGGCGAATGAGTTTGATCTTAAAGAACAGTGGCAGTTTAAGTCTCTTATTTGCAAATCAGGCTTTTCTTCATTCGGTTGTGGATCAGAGTGAGGCAATGCCTTTAATAATGACAGCTATACATGGTTTGATCACTGTGTTATATCCAGTTTATTTTCTTGTTTGGTCCGTTTTATCACACAAGAAAACGTAAATCCAACTCTCAAGACGTTTAAGAGAGTTGGATTTTTTTAATATTGAAATGTAACTGACATTACTTCAGAACGACTGCCAATTCGAATAGCGGGTCCCCAGAAACCGAATCCAGATGTCGTAAAGGAATGTAGTTGATCGCGTTGGAGGTAGCCCCAATCATTTTCATAAATCATGCTTGTAATAAGATTCGCAGGGAATACCTGGCCTCGATGTGTATGCCCAGAAACGATAAGATCTACTCCAGCCTCGTGAGCCTCGCTTATCTCTTTTGGCTGATGATCAATAACGATAACTGGTAACGACTCATCTGCTTTTCCCATTAAGGTGGAGATGGATTGTCTGTTTTCATCCGTTTCATCTTTTCGACCAATGATTGTTAACTCATCATTAACAGTTATAGCTTCATCCATTAAGAAGTTAAAGCCAATGTCTTTAAATTCATCTCGTAATAAGAATAGATCGCCACCATAGTAGTCGTGGTTCCCTGGAGACACATACACTCCTAGAGGCGCTTCCAATTGCTTCATGGTTTCTGTTAAGTTGTTAGCCATATATGGGGTAAAACTGTTTTCAATAATATCTCCTGCAAGAAGAACGAGGTCTGGCTGTTCTTCTTGAACGAGCTGTACAAATCGTTCTAAGTGTCGTTCGCCAATCACTTCACCAAGGTGTAGGTCTGCTGCAATTAAGAGCTTTATTTCTTCCCCTTTAACTTCTTTCGTCGGGTTATTTAGCTCAACCGTATAGTTTCGAACGGTGGGGTTCCACGCGTTAAACGAACCGTAGACCATAACAAAGACGAGAAATGCCAGCGTGACAAACCCACTCCATTTTTTCCACACACTATTCTTTTTACTTATAAAATAAACGAGGTTAATAAACGGAAGTAGAATACATAAATATCCAAAGATAATTAGCCAGTAGCCCCCTATTAGTTCAAGGGTTCTTGAAGTGAGGAACATAGCCAAAATATAAGCAGAGGACAGAAAGGCAAGTACCACGCAATAGGTTTTAAACCATGTAAACCCTATTGTTGATTTGGCCCATTTCCAACCATTATATCCGATGTAAAAATTGATAGCTGCATACACAATGAGAAAGATGACAAGTCCTAAAGTAGTATTCATTTTTAATTCTCCTGACATGAACGTTCTATGATTCTTCATTAGTATAACGAATGTTAGGTTTGTAAGATAGAATGAACACGCATGAAAAAGTGAAGTTTTTCCAAAACTTAGTGATTGTCAATATGAAAAATTTACCGGTATAATAGATGCAGGGAGGTGATTGTTTGAGAACAGCAATATCGGCGGCTATGGTGGGAGCAAAGTGCGCAGATTGGTATAGCTTCATGATCGCTAGAGAGATTGATAAATCCATTGCGATAAAAGAAGAAATTACAATGATGCTATCAGACATGGAAGAAAGTGATAAAGTCTTGGCCTACTACTCCTTGCTGGAATTCAGACATCAACTGTTACTTCAAGAGTCGAGTAGTGAATCTCACTCGCATTCTTCTGTTATGACCATACAACAATCCGACCCCTTTTTAGAGTTTTTGTATTATTTTATGAATGGTCAAAACGAATTTTACCAAAATCGATTTAAATCAGCGATTCGTTTATATGTAAAGGCTGAGGCCTTGCTTGAACACGTGACAGATGATTATGAGCGAGCTGAATTTTATCAACGTATTGGTGATGGGTATTATCGAATTAATCAATACACCTTTGCCGTTTCTTATTTAGAGATGGCGTTAGCGATATTTATAAAAGATGAATCCTATCGAGAAAAAGTCTTATACGCTGAGCTAGTATTAGCGGCGATTGATACGGAAATTGTTCGATATGATGAAGCGGAGATACGTTACCAACGTATTATGAAAGATTCTTATGATTTCCCATATGCACATTCACTTATTATAAGAGGGATTGGCATCAATCGATTACGTCAAAACCTGCAAGAGGAAGCTAAGAATTACATGGAAAGGGCGCTTGCCATTCCAGAGCACCAAGATTCGATTGTAAGTATAAAGACAAAAGCGGACCTAGCTTTTATTAAGTTGCGTTTAAAAGAAGAGGATGCGGAAAGCTTACTATTGGAGGCTGAAAAGTTAGCGTTTGAACAAGGAAACATTGAATATCAGGCAAGATGCTTAATTTGTCGTCATCTTCATGTAACTCCTGATGAAGAGTCTGTAAATAAAGGCGTTCAAATGCTAATTCACGATGAATTATATTTTGATGCGTCAGAAGTGTGCGAAGAAATCACCTATTTTTATGAAAAAAGAGGAGATTTTGAATTGGCGTTGAAATATATGAAAATAGCTCGTGATATGAATGTACTTCAATTTACCTTAGGGAGTGATTAACGATTAAGAAATGGACAAGCACACTTTGTTTGACCATTTTGTTAATCAGTATTTCAACAGGAGTCTCTCACCATGTGCATGCTGCTGATAACAAATCGGTTCGAGATGTAAGCATTACAGGTAAAGTAGATACTGGTAGAGAGAAGCCATAGGTGCATTTCCTTTTCAACGTCCTTTAGCGAGGACGCTTTTTATTTGCTTTTTTCTTCCTTTTCAAGTTCGAGTTGTGCTTTTGCTCTTGTGTAGTTAACAATTAAACGCCATATGACAAATGCAATCATGACGCCAGAGACGATGATCTTCACAGGGAGGTTCCAGTTTCCTCCTGGCACAATAAAGATAAGTGCAACTAAAATGAGAACAAAGGGAACTAAGAGTAATGTCCGGTAAAAGCGTTCCTTAGGCTGGAGTGTCATTAAGGCGTTTTCCATATCTCTTCTAAACATGAGCAGTCTCCTCTCGTTTCATCCATATGCTACCATACCCGTTTCACCTAAATTCACACCCGAATTCCGATGTGACCGAATAAGGGGTATGTGCTAAAATAGAAATAAACGTTCGCATAGGAGAGGTTATACTTTTGATTGATTATGTAAAAGGAACACTTGAAGCAATTGACACACAGTATGTGGTGATTGACCATCATGGGCTTGGTTATCAACTGTATTGTCCTAACCCATATATATATCAACATGAGCTACATAAGACGATTCAGATCTTTACACATCATTATGTGAGAGAAGATCAGATTCGTCTATTCGGTTTTCCCAGCCGAAAGGAGCGTACGCTTTTTGAGAAGCTTCTAAATGTTTCAGGAATTGGGCCAAAAGGAGCACTGGCAATTTGTGCATCAGGTCAGCCAGAACATGTGGTAGCAGCCATTGAAGAAGAGGATGAAGCCCTACTTACCCGCTTTCCTGGTGTAGGTAAAAAGACAGCTAGGCAGATTATTTTAGACTTAAAAGGAAAGCTGATTGATTTTACTGAGGAGCTACCTTCTAAAGAACCGAACTTATTTACACCTTATACTGAGCCAACAATAGATGCATTAGATGAAGCGTTCGAGGCTCTTAAAGCACTTGGATATGTAGATAGAGAATTAAAGAAAATTCGACCGAAGCTAGAAGAGGAATCGTTAGAAATTGATGGGTATATTAAAAAGGCGCTTCAACTTCTGCTTAAACGTTAATGAAAGGAGCGTGAGCATATGGAAGAACGCTTAGTTTCAGCCGAAAGCCAACCGCTTGAGGATTCAATTGAGGGCGGAATTAGGCCCCTGAGCTTTAGTCAATACATTGGCCAAGAAAAGGTTAAACGCAATCTTGAAGTCTATATTCAAGCAGCTAAAATGCGCGAGGAAAGTTTGGACCACGTGTTGTTACACGGTCCACCTGGATTAGGTAAAACAACGTTATCAGCCATTATTGCCTCGGAAATGGGCGTGCAAATGCGAACGACTTCTGGGCCTGCAATTGAGCGACCGGGAGATTTAGCAGCAATTCTTACGGCTCTTGAGCCAGGTGATGTGTTGTTTATAGACGAGATACACCGACTGAATCGCTCAGTAGAAGAAGTGTTGTATCCGGCGATGGAAGACTTTTGCTTAGATATCGTCATTGGACAAGGACCAACAGCCAGGTCTGTTCGTCTCGATTTGCCGCCGTTTACTTTAGTTGGTGCGACGACCAGGGCAGGGATGATCTCTGCACCACTTCGAGACAGGTTCGGGGTTGTTGAACGATTAGAGTATTATAATGAGAATGAATTAGCGGATATCATCCGTCGTACAGCTGATATTTTTGTGACGGAGCTAGAAGAAGGGGCAGCAGAAGAGCTAGCACGCCGGGCAAGAGGCACACCAAGAATCGCCAACCGGTTGTTAAAAAGAGTACGTGACTTTGCGCAGGTGGACGGTGAAGGCATTATTACGTATGATTTGGCAACTGGTGCACTTGAAAGGCTTCAAGTAGATAAGCTGGGACTCGATCATATTGATGATAAATTACTCCGAGGAATGATCGAAAAGTTCAGAGGTGGTCCAGTAGGATTGGATACCATTGCTGCAACCATTGGAGAAGAATCAGATACCATTGAAGATCTTTACGAGCCCTACCTATTACAAATTGGATTTATCCAGCGAACACCTAGAGGACGGGTTGTCACACATTCCTGTTACGAACATTTTAAGCTTGAGGTACCAGGCGAATGAATGAAGCTCCTAAATTCCTTATCATAGCAGGAATCATCTTAGTCATTGTTGGGTTGCTATGGTACGTAGGAGGTAAGTTCCTACCGATTGGAAAGCTGCCTGGCGATATCGTGATTAAACGCGAGAATATGACGTTTTATTTTCCATTAATGACGTCTATCGTTGTAAGTGTTGTGCTTAGTTTATTGCTCTTTCTCTTTAGACGCTAAGAGCTTGATTTGACAAGATAAGTCCGTTATTCTAATGAAGGACTAACGAATGATGAGATAAAAAGGTGACATAGATATGAATGTAGAAGATTTTGATTTTGATTTACCAGAAGAACTTATTGCGCAGACGCCGCTTCTTGATCGAACGGCGTCTCGTTTGCTTGTTTTAAATAAGGAAACAGGACAAACAGAGGACCGTACGTTCTCTTCGATTGTTGACGAGTTTGAGTCAGGTGACACATTAGTTATTAATGATACCCGTGTCATGCCTGCACGACTCCGCGGCGCAAAGAAAGATACTGGTGCCGGTATTGAATTGCTTCTACTTAAACAAGTAGAGGGTGATCGATGGGAGACGTTAGCGAAACCTGCGAAACGAGTGAAGGTTGGTACCGTGGTTGAATTTGGAGATGGCTTGCTAAAAGCAACGTGCGTATCAGAGGGAGATCAAGGTGGTCGAGATTTTGAGATGAGCTATAATGGAATCTTTCATGAAGTGCTCGATCAGCTTGGTGAAATGCCACTTCCTCCTTACATTAAAGAAACGCTGGATGACCGTGAACGGTATCAAACGGTCTATTCTAAAAATATTGGCTCAGCAGCTGCACCTACGGCCGGCTTGCATTTTACAGATGAGTTACTTGATCAATTGAAACAAAAAGGAGTGAGTATCGCTCCCATCACACTACATGTAGGACTTGGAACATTTCGCCCGGTTAGTGTTGATACGATTGAGACTCATCAAATGCATTCTGAATTCTATCAAATGACTGCTGAGACTGCAGCGATTCTTCAAGCAACAAGAGAGCGTGGGGGTCGAATTATAGCAGTAGGGACAACCTCAGCTCGTACGCTTGAAACCATTGCATCAGCTCAAGCAGAGTTTAAGGAAGCGTCAGGTTGGACAGATATCTTTATTTATCCAGGGTATACCTTCAAGGCAGTAGATACCTTAATTACAAATTTCCATCTTCCTAAATCAACACTCGTTATGCTTGTGAGTGCACTTGGAGGACGTGAAAACATCTTACGTGCGTATGCTCACGCCGTACAAGAGAACTATCGCTTCTTCAGCTTCGGCGATGCGATGCTTATTAAGTAACAAGAGGGGACTAAGTATGACAGCGATTCGATATGAACACATAAAAACATGTAAACAATCCGGTGCAAGACTTGGAAGAGTCCATACACCACATGGTACCTTTGAAACACCGATGTTTATGCCGGTTGGAACACTTGCAACAGTAAAAACAATGAGTCCAGAGGATTTGCATCGGATGGATGCGCAAATTATTTTAAGCAACACGTATCATTTATGGCTTCGACCAGGACATGAAATTATTCGTGAAGCAGGTGGCTTACACAAATTTATGAACTGGGATCGTCCGATTTTAACGGATTCTGGCGGTTTTCAGGTATTTAGTTTAAGTAACTTGCGTAAGATTACTGAAGAGGGCGTTGAATTCCGTAACCACTTAAATGGTGCGAAGCTTTTCCTTAGTCCAGAGGGGGCGATGGAGATTCAAAATGCTCTAGGTTCTGATATTATGATGGCATTTGATGAATGTCCGCCTTTCCCAGCTGAGCATGATTACATGAAGAAGTCTGTGGAACGGACAAGTCGTTGGGCGGAGCGTTGCTTAGAAGCGCATGCTAGACCGCAAGATCAAGGGCTATTTGGAATTGTGCAAGGTGGAGAATATGAAGATTTACGTAAGCAAAGTGCTCGTGATCTCGTTTCTCTTGATTTTCCTGGTTACGCAATTGGTGGGTTATCCGTAGGTGAACCAAAAGACGTGATGAACCGCGCATTGGAATTTACGACACCGTTACTTCCTTTTGATAAACCTCGTTATCTTATGGGAGTCGGTTCACCAGATTCATTAATTGATGGAGCGATCCGAGGAATTGATATGTTTGATTGCGTATTACCAACACGTATTGCTCGTAATGGGACATGTATGACCAGTAATGGACGACTTGTTGTTCGTAATGCAAAGTATGCTCGTGATTTTGGTCCACTTGATGAAAATTGTAGCTGCCACGTTTGTCAGAATTACTCAAGAGCCTACATTCGCCATCTCATTAAATGTGAAGAAACGTTCGGATTTAGACTTACTACTTATCATAACCTGCATTTCCTGTTAAACTTAATGGTGGACGTTCGCCAGGCAATTATGGAGGACAGGTTGCTCGACTTTAAGGAAGAATTTTTTGAGCAGTATGGGTTCAATAAGGCGGATGCTAAAAACTTCTAATTGAAATTTGTGAAACAGATGATAGCCTATTCGATCTTTGTTTGGAACAGCTGACATCTTATACACCAGAAAGGGGGGAAATATAAATGGAACTAGCACCACTACTCTCCATCGTGCTGATGATTGTTGTATTCTACTTTTTCTTAATTAGACCTCAACAAAAACGTCAGAAACAAGTGCGTGAAATGCACAGCGCATTACAGCGCGGAGATAAGATTGTGACAATCGGAGGTCTTCATGGAACGATTGATGCGATTGACGAGGATACGGTTATTCTTCTAGTAAACGATAATCGTAAGCTAACGTTTGATCGCTCAGCTGTTCGTGATGTTGCTAAAGATTAATAAAGAGTAAAGCACAAGCCGAGATGTCTCAGCTTGTGCTTTTTTATAATTATGCCTTCATTAAGTTTACTCCAATCATTCCTCCTACAGCTCCAGTTAATAGATATCCTCCATGGAGTAAAAACTGTGAGGTCGTAAAGGCTACATCGTACCCAAGTGTGGAGATCAAATAAGCAACAGTTGTAAACAGAAGTGCTGTAAGTCCTCCTGCCAACCATCCTTTTGTTTTTGCCCTTGCACCAGATACAAATCCACCAATAAATAAACAAAGAAAAGCTAAAAATAGAATCAACCATTTTATGGATTCTTCGGTGTAGCTTGTCAAACTTAAAAAGCTAGCTAGCAACAAACTAGCCATAATAGCGCCTGCCATGATAACAACTAACCCACTAAATACTGCTGGAAAAAAAAGACGATTATTCATTTAGCAGCCTCCTCCTTTTACACACCTATTGCTATGACTATATTCGGGCTTGGCTTAGCTTAGAATGACTTTATGTAAATAAACCGTTGGAAGATGCTTCATCACATGCTTTTATTCCAGTTAGGAGACAGTAGTGAATGTGAGGAGTGAATCGAAATGGTCCATCAGCTAACATTAGCGATTGCTACATTCAGTACCCTTAGTTTATTTCAATTAATGAACCGGACAAATCAATTTCAACCGCTGTTAATCCTTAGTTTTACATTCATTCTGTTACTCCTTGAACAAATGGTACATACACCTAAGATGAGTATTGTTTTACTTCTCTTAAGTTTACTTCCTTTCATTTATCTAATCATGGTCAAGCTTGTTCGCGCTCAAACCACTCTTGAACCTAGCGAATCTCTTTATACGAACTCTGTGCCAATGCCTGTCATAATGGACGGGCAAATTCAACATGCGCAGCTCAAACAGATTGATCAGAACGAATTTTGGCTTCGCAGGCAAGTACGAGATCATGGATTTAAAGACATTAAACGGATCTCCTATTGTAGTGTCAGAGGCGATCAATTATTTTATATCGATGTAAAGGATAAGAAATAGGTTGTTGTCCGAGGGGATGTGCGTATACCGTTAAGCCTGTGCCCCCATATGCTACTCATGAACGCTGATAATGAGGAGGGAAAAGTATGGGAGCATCTTTATATCAACAGTGCTGTAGCTACAAAGGTCGTTATGTGAACATCCAACACAAGAACGGTCAAAGCTATTACGGGCGAATTGTAGACGTAGATGACAGACATGTCTATGTAGACATGGGACGTAACGGTGGTGGACGTGGTTTTGGATATAATGGTGGCTATGGCTATTATGGTGGATACGGTTCAAACGTTGTTCCATTTGCATTTGGTGCCATTGCCGGATTAGCACTAGCAGGAGCTTTCTTCTTTTGGTAAGAAAAACTTGTTTGGCCGTGAGAGTATCATGCTCTTGCGGTTTTTTAGTGTGTGGAGAAGGGGATAGTGTATGTACGGCTTTTAAGCGTTCCTGTGAAGGCAAGGCAGTGTTCTTTAAGGATGGAATGAGCAAGCTGAGGAGAAGTGAGGTTAGTGAAATGGCGAAAGTCACGGTTTGTGAGAGTTGGATTGATGAGGAGGTAATAGTCGTTTAGGGCTTGGAGTGGGGCGGAGTTGACAGGTTTTACACACTGTTTGCATTTCCATAAACCATAGTCTCGCTTAACAGAGAATGAAAAGCAATGAGGGCAAAAAAGTCCACGTTCTAACTCATTGATATGAATTTTGTATTCGTCACAAACGTTTAAAAGCACTTCTTTGTTACTACGAATTAATTTGGTTACTAATTCATTAATTTTTTGTGCACTCATAAAAGGAGTACTTGTCTTGTTCAAATGCTTCCTTATCATCTCAGGCAATCGTCCAGCGTGAATCATTTTTGACATTAAATGCTGATTAGAAGAGTCGGATATAATGCGAGTTAAAGGGTCACTAATCACAACATAATCAATAACTGGTAAGAGCGGCGAATGATGAGAAATAAGCCATTCTTTCAACTGATGTTTTTGCATTTGTGTTTGCAAAAGGGGATAAGGCAGAATTTCTTCGGAAGATGAGCTCGTTCGAATTAATTGTTGTGTAAGTGGATTCAAATAAAGGGAACCACTTAAGTTTTTAACCTCTAAAATAATTAGAACTGTCGGACTCAAGAGAAGTGAATCAATTTGAAAAAAGTGACCATTTGTTCCTCTCAGTCTAAGATCATGAATCACACTTAAATCTTCATAAGATGAAAGAGAATCTATATAATAATCAATCGATCGTTCCCCTCTGAAGCCTAACTCACGTTTGTTAAGCTCTTGCTTGATGAATGAGCGCTTAGGATGATTTGAAGGAAGTCTTCTTATCAATGCTTCAAGTGCAGCGAGTTTTACTGGTTTAGTACGTGGTTTGCTGATATGCATTTAAATCCCTCCTTATAAATAATAATAGTTCAATGAATTGATACTGTATTCCTCTATGAAGTTTTGGAGGAAGCGATTAAAACATCGAGGAAACTGAGAATACATCGGACTAGAGTAGAAATACATCGAGGAAACGGTAAATACATCGGACTTAAGCAGATATACATCGAGGAAACTATGAATACATCGAACTTGAGCACAGATACATCGAGGAAACCATGAATACATCGAACTTAAGCACAGATACATCAAGGAAACCATGAATACATCGAACTTAAGCACAGATACATCGAGGAAACTATGGATACATCGAACTTGAGCAGAAATACATCGAGGAAACCATGAATACATCGAACTTAAGCGCAGATACATCGAGGAAACTATGGATACATCGAACTTGAGCACAGATACATCGAGAAAACTATGGATACATCGAACTTGAGCACAGATACATCGAAGGAACTAAAATACATTGGGAAGTAGCAAGCAAATGAAATGAAGATAAAACTTGTTCCAAACCAGAACCTTTCTCACATCAATAGTATTCCCTTTACCCTCATCAACTAAAAAACTCTGGCCACCTCAAGCCAGAGTTCCCCGTTATCTTTTCTGCAATTTCCTGAAAAGAGGAAAGTGCTGAATTTCGCTTTTCTTCAGTAGATTCAACAAAAGCATCAAACTCAGGTACAAAACAGCTGTCAGAGAGAGTTGAAGTAACAGTTCAGCTAAGGCGTTGCTCACAACATGCACGTAGGTTTTAAACATTGTACTTAGATAGATGGTTCCGCCGATTAATACGACTAGCTTTAAGATCATCCGCAGCTCAATACTAAAGCCGGCTTTTTTCGCGATGGTTGCAAGGTGCAGCAGCGTCACTAATACGAAGCCTACAACAATCGCAAGTGCGGCTCCCATAATTCCAAATTCGGGCCGGGTAGCTAAGACAAAAATGGCAGCGGTTTTGACAACAGCTCCAACTAAGCTGTTATACATGGCGGGCTTTGCTAAATCGAGTGCTTGAAGCGCCGCTTGCAATGGGCCTTGGATGTACAAAAAGAGACAGAAAGGAGCCATTACTTTTAAAAAGCCTGACGCTTCTGGAGCATGATACATAAAGTTCATAATTTGCTCAGGATAGACCAGTAAGACAACCATGGCTAGTCCGCCGGCAACAAAGGAAAGGCGCATGGCCTGCTCTAGTCTTGTATGAATAAGATTCTGTTGATTCTTTGCTGCGGCTTCGCTAATAGATGGTAGCAAAGAGGTTGATAATGAGAATGTAATAAAGGTAGGTAGCGTCAATAAGGGAATAATAAACCCGGCTAGTTCACCATATTGTTTTGTGGCAACAACAGTCGCTACTCCTGCAATAGCCAAGCTTTGGGCGACAATGATTGGTTCAAAAAAAAGGGAGACGGTACCAATCAGGCGACTTCCTGTTGTCGGCAATGCAATCTTAAGTAGTTGAGACGACGTTTGCTTCCCTTCTCCTAGATATGAAAAGAATTTCCGTCGAAGTTTAAAGCTTTTCTTTCGTTTGAATAAAAACAGCATGTAAAGGAGAGAGGCGAATTCACCTGCAATGACAGAAAGCATGGCCCCAGCGGCTGCATATTCGAGACCTAATGGTAAGAAAGCAGTTGATAGGACTGCAACTAAAGTGATACGCACAATTTGTTCAAGCATTTGCGAATAGGCAGTAGGCTTCATATTTTGTCTGCCTTGGAAGTAGCCTCGAAGTACGGCAGATACGGCAACAATGGGAACAATTGGTGCAACGGCGATAAGTGAATAATACGCTCTGGCATCTGTGAGTAGATGAGAGGCGACATAAGGTGATAAGAGAATCATAGCCGTGGTAAAAATAGCGCCTAGACTAATTGTGATCGTGAGAGATACAACAAGAATTTGTTTGATCTTGCTTGTTTCTCCATGCGCTTCTGCTTCTGCAACTAATTTCGAGATCGCGACGGGTAATCCCATTTGAGTTAATGTTAATATAAGAAGCATTGTTGGGACTGCCATCATGTAAAGCCCTACGCCTTCAGAACCCATAATGCGTGCCATCACCATACGATTAATAAAGCCTAAAATTTTGGTGACAAACCCAGCCAAAATTAGGATAATGGTTCCCTTAAGAAATGTTTGCTTGGACATTAGTCACCCTGCTTTCAAAAAAATGATGGAAATTTGGTTTGTTTATTTATATGCTTAAGGAGTGGTCAAGCATGACAAGTCGTTTGAGATCAAATCTATTTTCCTGGCATGATAAGTAGAAAGGGCGAAATCAAATGGATGAGAAGCAGCAATTTGAGGTTTGGAAAGAAGACATGGAACCAGTTCTAACAAGTAAAGTGGAAGAGTTTCATATGCTTGGGTATGATAAAGCAACCAAAGATGAAATTTGGCGTTGTGTAACAGAACGTTTGCGTAAGAAAAAAACGTACGTGCCTTTTTATTCATTCACGGATGAACTGCTTAACTTAAAAGCGAGTGTGTACATGACCTGGTTGACTGTGAATTCTTATAAGGAGCCTGAAGATTGGTTTCGTGAGTTTGAGGAGTCTGAGAAGTAACTGTCTAGTTATTTTTTTATTTAACATAAGTTGTGGTAGGATAGAAAGAGTGCTTTATACATAAGGAGGCAAAGAAAGACATGGTTAAAAAAGGCCGCATCTTTGCTTTTTTTCTCATTGTACTTGCTTTTGCTGTATTGATTTCAACAACAGTGATGAGTATAACGAAGGAAACAAAGCTAGGGCTTGATCTTCAAGGGGGCTTCGAGGTTCTATATGAAGTAACTCCAATTGATGACACTGAAATTACTGAACAAACATTATCAGCAACTGTTACGGCATTAAACCAACGTGTGAATGTTCTTGGGGTTTCCGAACCGGTTATTCAGATTGAAGGAGATGACCGCATCCGCGTTCAGCTTGCTGGTGTAGAGGATCAAGAAACCGCAAGACAGCTTCTTGCGACAGAGGCAGAGCTAACATTTAGAGATGTTGATGACAATATTCTTCTTGATGGTAGCGACCTGCAACAAAACGGGGCGGCCGGTCAGTTTGATCAAACGAATCGTCCGATTGTGACGCTTAAGCTGAAGGATGCTGAACGCTTTGCTGAAGTAACAAGAGACCTTTCACAGCGTCCAATTGGTGAAAATGTGTTAGTGATCTGGTTGGATTTTGAAGAAGGCGATTCGTACGCAGAAGAGGCGAATAGTGCCGATCCTAAGTTTTTGTCAGCGGCTAATGTGAGCGAAGTGATTAATAGTCAAGATGTGCAAATTAGCGGTAACTTTACGCCGGATGAAACAAAGCATATCTCTGAAATCTTAAATGCTGGATCACTCCCAGTTAAGCTTGATGAGATGTTCTCAAACTCAGTTGGTGCGTCCCTTGGTGAAAAATCGATGGTACAAACCGTCTATGCTGGTTTAATAGGGATTGCGTTAATTTTCGTTTTCATGTTGTTCTATTATCGTTTACCAGGGTTTATTGCAGTAGTTACACTTAGCGTGTATACGTATTTAGTTATCGTTATCTTGAATTTGATGAATGCAGTAATGACTCTACCTGGGATTGCAGCTTTGGTACTAGGTGTTGGTATGGCTGTAGATGCGAACATTATTACGTATGAACGAATTAGAGAGGAACTGCGCTCTGGCAAGTCAACGATGTCTGCATTTAAAGCTGGAACAAGACGTTCGTTTTCGACGATTTTGGACTCAAACTTAACGACGATTTTAGCAGCGAGTGTAATGTTTTATTTTGGTACAAGCGCTGTTCGAGGCTTCTCAATCGTCTTGATTGTAAGTATTTTAACAAGCTTCTTAACCGCCGTACTCGGTTCGAGATTACTACTTGGCATGTGGGTAAGTAGTAAGTTCTTGAACAAACGACCAGGTTGGTTTGGTGTAAAGGAGCGTGATATTGATGAGCTTTAATGATCGAAAATGGAAACTGGATTTTATTACGCATCGTAATAAATTTTTCGCTGTATCTATCATTTTTGTCATTGCCGGTATTATTTCGCTGTTTACACTTGGTTTAAATTTAGGTGTAGATTTTGAAAGTGGTTCTAACATTACGATTGATACAAACGAGACTCTTACAAACGAACAAATTCAAGAGGATTTTGCAACAATAAATGAAAGCTACGCCCCAAATATTACGTTGGCCGGTGAAAATAATGAAATTGCCACCGCGCGTTTTATTGATGTTTTAAATAACGATCAGGTCGCAGAGGTTCGAGCATATTTCATTGAGAACTATGATGCAGAGCCAACCGTTAGCACAGTTTCCCCTCAAGTAGGGAAGGAGCTGGCTCAGAATGCGATTTACGCGGTCTTAATTGCCTCGCTTGGTATTGTTATTTACTTAGCCATTCGATATGAGTTTTTATATGGTGTAGCAGCAATTGTTGCTCTACTCTATGATGCCTTCTTTATCATCGCATTATTTAGCTTTTTGCAGGTAGAAGTGAACGTACCATTTATCGCTGCCGTATTAACAGTTGTTGGGTATTCCATTAATGATACGATCGTCACTTTCGATCGGATTAGGGAAAATGTGAAGAAAGCGAAAGTCATTGAAGGGTTTAAGGATCTAGCGGAAATTGTAAACACAAGTTTAATTCAAACATTATCACGTTCGATTAACACGGTGCTTACGGTCGTTTTCGCTGCTCTATCACTTTTAATTTTTGGTGGAGACGCCATCTTCTCCTTCTCACTTGCTCTTGTGATCGGTCTTGTTGCAGGAACCTATTCATCCATGTTTCTTGCGGCACAGCTTTGGCTTGTAATGAAAGCCAGACATATTAAGAAACAAAAACTAAAACCAGCTGATCCGAAAGAGGAAGAGCCAATCATTTAATCAAAAGTGGACCGGATATATTCTGGTCCACTTCATTCATTTTCTATGCAAGTTTTAAAAAGAGAAGATTAAGGGTAATTACTAAAGGTATAGTAAAATGCGTTTAAAAGGAGAGAGTGGTATGAGAGGTCAAAGTGCATTTATTATAGGTATTATTGCTGCTATTATTATTGCGATCTTTGCTGTGATTAACGTGGATCCGGTTCCGGTAAATTACATGTTTGGTACGTCTGAATGGCCATTAATTCTTGTTATTTTAGGATCTGTATTTTTAGGGGCTGCCGTTGCTGGTGCAATGGGAATGGTTCGCATCCTCAAATTACAATCAGAAGTCAAGAGACTTAAAACAACAACTCCAGTAACGAAAAAGGAAACACCATCAACGACAACGCCACCAAATAGTAAACCGAAGGCGCCTGTAACAGATTCAACAAACGAGTTAAAATAGGTTCGCATTGTCACCCCTTGCTCCCTCTTGTATAATAGGAGGGTCGAGGGGTGAAGTTATGTTAAAGCCACGAGCAAGATGGCAGGTTCAAACTCAGGACCAGGCTGAGATTGACGCTCTTTGTGAGAGTTGTCAGCTACCGCCATTAGTAGCGAAGCTTCTGTTAAACCGTGGAATCAAAGAGCAAAAGGATGTACAACGGTTTTTAGATAAAGACGGGTTATCTTATTATGATCCTTATTTAATGGACGGAATGAAGGAAACCGTCAATCGAATTCATCAAGCGATTAAACAACAAGAACATATAGTAGTCTTTGGGGACTATGATGCAGACGGGGTAAGCAGCACGGCTGTGTTGATGCATGCGCTCAAAGAGCTAGGAGCTCTCGTAGAATATTATGTGCCAAACCGGTTTACAGAAGGCTATGGCCCAAATGAGCCGGCGCTTCGCCGTGCAAAGGCAGAAGGATGTTCGCTGATGATTACAGTAGATACGGGAATTTCAGCTGTGCATGAAGCGAGTGTAGCCAAGGAAATTGGATTAGATTTTATTATTACGGATCACCACGAGCCGCCACCTGTCTTACCTGACGCGCTCTATATCTTAAATCCTAAGAAGCCGAACTGTACGTACCCTTTTAAGTCATTAGCGGGTGTTGGGGTTGCCTTTAAGCTGGCTCACGCACTCTTGGACCGCGTACCTGTTGATTTGCTAGATATCGCTGTAATTGGTACAATAGCAGACTTGGTGCCTTTAGTGGATGAGAATCGACTGATTGCTCGTATGGGTCTCTCTGCCTTACAACAAACGGAGAGAGCCGGTTTAATTGCAATGAAGAAGGTTTGTGGACTTGGGGCTGACGTAATGGAAGCCGATCATGTTGGTTTTGCGATTGGGCCACGAATGAATGCTGCAGGTAGACTGGATTCGGCAGATCCAGCTGTAGACCTATTGCTTGCAGAGGACCTTGAAGAGGCAACGGCCTTAGCAGAGTCAATTGATCTCCTGAATAAGGAAAGGCAAGCCATAGTAAATGAGATGACAAAAGAAGCAATAGATATGGTCGAAAAATCTTATCCAATTGCTGATCATAACGTACTTATCGTTGGTAAAGAAGGATGGAATGCAGGGGTCATTGGGATTGTTGCCTCAAGGCTTGTTGAGCGTTATTATCGTCCGGTTATTGTGATGAGCTTTGATGCAGAGCAAGGGAAAGCGAAGGGCTCAGCTAGAAGTATTGAGGGCTTTAATATGTTTATGGAGCTTTCATCGAATCGAGACATTTTGCCGCACTTTGGGGGTCATCCAATGGCAGCTGGTTTAACAATGGAACTAGCACTTGTTGATGAACTTCGAGCTCGTCTTCATAAACAAGCGGACGAGGTGCTAACAGAAGAGGATTATCAACCGATTGCAAAGGTAGATGTATTAGCTCGAGTAGACGAAGCGACCTTATCAGTTGTGAAACAGGTAGAAAAGCTAGCGCCGTTTGGTGTGGGGAATCCAAAACCTAAAATTATGTTTGAAAATGTCCAATTAGGACAAATTAGGCGTATTGGAAGTGATTCCTCTCATTTAAAATTAAGCATAACGGATCACGGTGCCTCTCTTGATGGGATTGGCTTTCGCATGGGTCATTTACATGAAGAGATTACACGATCCGCTGCGATAAAAGCGCTAGGCACCTTATCCGTTAATGAATGGAATGGGACTGTAAAGCCACAATTAATGATCGAGGACTTAGCTGTTTCCGAGTGGCAGTTATTTGATTGGAGAAGCTTAAAGCCACCTAGAATTTCTGAACGGGTGAGCGAGCTTCCTGAAGACCAAACAGTATGTGTTGCGTTTCGCGGACAGCCTAGTCAATCTCTAATGGCAGGCACATTTGTACATCATTTCGAGGAAATTGACTGGAATAGCGATTTCTTGACCGATAAATACCTTGTGTTACTTGATGTCCCAAGAGAAGAAAATCAATTATTAAAGCTATTTCAATTAGCTGGAAGCCCTAGTCGCATTTACTCTATTTTTTATCAAGAGGAGGATACGTTTTTCTCATCAAATCCGACTCGTAATGACTTTAAATGGTTTTATGCGTTTATAGTGCAGCGTAAGCAAGTGGCCTATATGAAACAGCAAAAGCAAATTGAGCATCACAAAGGCTGGTCGCAAGGGACTGTTCAATTCATGGCTGAAGTATTTGAGGAGCTTGGATTTATCGAATGCTCAGATGGTGTAGCCCGTCCTGTTGTGAAGCCATCGAAAAAAGATTTAACTGAATCCTTACTCTATCGTAGTAAGCTAAAGCAAGCAGACTTAGAAAACGAGTTTGTTTACTCATCGTATGATCAATTAAGACATTGGTTTGAAGCCGCATTTCAAAAAACAGCCGATACCAATCAAAATGTGAAGGAGCAAGTATAATGGATTTTAAACAATATATTACGATCGTAGAGGACTACCCTAAAGAAGGAATTCGTTTTAAAGATATTACAACGTTAATGCAAGATGGTCCTGCATATAAAGCGGCGATTCAAGCACTTGGAGAATATGCCGCAGATCTTGATGCTGACTTAATTGTTGGACCAGAGGCTCGTGGCTTTGTTGTTGGCTGTCCACTCGCTGTTGAAATGGGAAAAGGGTTCATTCCGGTAAGGAAAGCAGGTAAGCTACCTCGTGAAGTCTTATCTGTCGATTATGGTTTGGAATACGGGAAAGATAGCTTAACCATTCATAAGGATTCCATTACTAAAGGTCAGAAGGTCTTAATTACCGATGACTTACTTGCTACTGGTGGAACGATTGAAGCAACGATTAAAATGGTTGAAGAACTAGGTGGAGTTGTTGTAGGTATTGCCTTCTTAATTGAACTTTCTTACTTAAACGGAAGAGACCGTTTGAAGAACTACAATACATTTAGCTTAATGACCTATTAATTATACGTAAGAATGATCTGTGCATTGCGCAGGTCATTCTTTTTTTTACCCTTATTTTCCTTATGAACCAAAAATAAGTGGTGGTTCCAACGGTAACTGAGTGATTCTGTCAAAATTCTTCTGTTTATGACTTTACAGCGGTGGTTAAAATCAAGGATAATAGTAGGAAATATTGTTTCGTGAATAAGGTGATGGAATGACCATAGAACAGGTGATTGAAAAGGCAAGTGAATATTTAGGTGAAGAAGATATAGCCTTTTTAAGAAAGGCGTATGTATATGCTGAGAAGCATCACGGTGGGCAGTATAGAAAGTCAGGAGAGCCCTATATTCTCCATCCGATACAAGTAGCTGGAATTATAGTCGGTTTGCAACTGGATCCGAATACAGTAGCAGCGGCTTTTTTACATGATGTCGTTGAAGATACAGACGTGACCATTGAAGATATTACTCTTGAATTTAATGAAGAAGTGGCAATGCTTGTAGATGGAGTCACAAAGCTGAAAAAGTTTAAGTACAAGTCGAAGGAAGAACAGCAAGCGGAGAATCACCGAAAGATGCTTGTTGCCATGGCTAAAGATATACGAGTGATCTTAATCAAATTAGCTGATCGCCTGCACAATATGCGTACACTAAAGTTTATGCCTCCAGCTAAACAGAGGGTTACCTCAAATGAAACGCTGGAGATTTTTGCGCCTCTTGCACATAGATTAGGAATCTCAGCGATTAAGTGGGAGCTTGAAGATATAGCCTTGCGTTATTTAGATCCGCAACAATACTATCGAATTGTTAATTTGATGAAAAAGAAACGTGCGGAACGCGAGAGTTATCTAGATGAAGTCATTGAACGAATCAATGAACAGCTTGTTGATATGGATGTAACCTGTGAGCTTTCTGGTCGTCCTAAGCATATCTATAGCATTTATCGTAAAATGGTTCTTCAAAACAAACAATTTAATGAGATTTATGATCTTTTGGCAGTACGTATTATCGTCAAGAATATAAAAGACTGTTACGCGGTTTTAGGTGTCATTCATACCTGTTGGCGTCCAATGCCTGGTCGCTTTAAGGATTATATTGCCATGCCTAAAGCAAATATGTACCAATCGCTTCACACAACAGTTGTTGGTCCGTATGGTGATCCGCTAGAGGTGCAGATTCGTACAGAAGAAATGCACCGTGTAGCAGAATTTGGGGTAGCGGCTCATTGGGCTTACAAAGAAGGTAAGGTGAATTCAAACCATCCAAATTCGTTTGAAGACAAGCTTACATGGTTCCGTGATGTAATCGAGTCACAGGTTGATACAAATGATGCCCAGGAATTTATGGAATCCATGAAAATGGACTTGTTCTCTGACATGGTCTTTGTGTTTACTCCAAAAGGTGATGTGGTTGAATTACCAAGAGGCTCCGTGCCACTTGATTTTGCGTACCGCATTCATAGTGAGATTGGCAACCGGTGTATTGGAGCTAAAGTCAATAGTAAGATGGTACCTCTTGATCACCAGTTGAAAACAGGTGATATTGTTGAGGTAATGACCTCTAAGCATTCATATGGTCCAAGCCAGGATTGGTTAAAAATCACTCAATCTTCTCATGCAAAAAATAAGATTAAGCAGTGGTTTAAGAAGGAAAAACGAGAAGAGAACGTTCAAAAGGGCCGAGAGATGCTTGAGAAAGAAGTAAAACTTCTTGAGTTTGATCCTAAAGAAGTACTTACAGCAGAGAATATAGCTGAGGCAGCATCTAAATTTAGTTTTGCTGGCGAAGAAGATATGTTTGCTGCAACAGGCTACGGCGGTATTAGTGCAAAACAAATTGTAAATAAGTTAACTGAAAAAGCGCGCAAGAAAAAAGATCAAGAGCAAGAGGATCAAACACTCGACAACGCATTATCTGATATGAAAACTTTTACACCAAAGAAAAAGACAAATTCTGGTGTTCGTGTAAAAGGTGTAGAAAACCTTCTGATTCGCATATCGCGGTGCTGTACGCCTGTCCCGGGTGATAACATTGTTGGTTTTATTACTAAAGGACGTGGGGTTTCTATTCACCGTGCCGACTGTCCGAATATTCTCTCCGAGGATAAGAGTCGTTTTCTTGATGTAGAATGGGAAGGCTCAGTACATGAGAATAAAGCATATCCAGTTGATATTGAGATTACCGGTTTTGATCGTAATGGTTTGCTAAATGAAGTCCTGCATACGATGACAGAATCACGTACATCGATTAATGCTGTAACTGGTCGTTCTGATCCAAAGAATAAAATGGCGACGATTCATATGAGTATCTCCATTCAAAATCTCGGTCATCTGCAAAAGGTAGTAGAGAAAATTAAGCAGTTAAAAGACATTTATTCTGTAAGACGTATGATGCATTAAGGCAAGAGGTGTAAACATTGAGAATCATTTTACAACGATCAAAGGAAGCAAGTGTAACGATTAATCAAGAAAAAGTTGGTTCCATTTCTCACGGTCTGGTTCTCTTGGTTGGAATAACTCACGAGGATTCTTTAAAAGAAGTGGACTATCTAGTTGATAAGATTTTGAACCTTCGTATTTTCGAAGATGAACAAGGAAAGATGAATCACTCCTTGCTCGATACCGGAGGCGCTATTCTGTCAGTATCCCAATTTACATTGTATGGTGATACGCGAAAAGGTCGTCGTCCAAGCTTTACAGAAGCAGCAAAGCCTGATGTGGCTAGTGACCTGTATAATTCTTTTAATGAACGTTTTAAAGAAAAAGGTGTGCAAGTGGAGACAGGTCGCTTTGGTGCAGATATGGATGTTGAATTAATTAATGATGGGCCTGTAACGCTAATTTTAGAAAAATAAAAACAAGTATTCGGTCGATGGAAAAACCATCGGCCTTTTTTAGGTATCATTTCTTTAAAAAAAGATTGATTTTTTGAAATCGACATAATAAACTGTATATGATGTTAGCGCTTACATATGAGGGGAGGGGGATTGATTCGTTGTCTACGATTAAAGATGTGGCCAAGTTGTCCGGGATATCTAGGTCAACAGTATCTCGTGTCATTAATAATCACCCATATGTGAACGAAGAAAAGCGTATCCGTGTTAAGGCTGCGATGAAAGAACTTGGTTATGTTCCGAATTCATCTGCGCAACGGCTAAGAGGCAGTAAAACAAAAACAATCGCTGTCTTAATTTCCAGGATCGTTAATCCGTTCTTTAGTGGGTTAGTTGATGCGATGGATTCGGTGGCTACAGAAGCAGGCTTTCAATTGATTTTATGTAACACAAGAGGAAGCAAAGAAAGAGAAATGACGTATCTAAACTTATTAAGAACAAAACAGGTCGATGGTGTCATATTTGCTTCAATTGAAAATAATTGGGAAGACATTAAGCCTTATTTGGCTTATGGTCCAATTGTTTTATGTAATGAATATACCGATCAGACGGATATTCCTTCCTTCCGCATTAATCATTTTCAAGCAAGCTATGAAGCGACTTTCCATTTTATTAAACAAGGAAAAACAAAAATTGGATTGTGTCGCGGAGATGAAACAATTGGTTCCAATCTAGGAAGCGATCGTGAAAAAGGTTTTCTTAAGGCGCTTCAAGATCATCAGCTTACGTTTAATAAACAATGGCTGTTTCGAAATGCTACGAATTTTAATGATGGACGGCATGTGTTTCGAAAGGTAGAACGAATGTCTGAAAGACCTGATGCTATCTTCACGGGAAGTGATGAAGTGGCTACAGGTATTATTTCAGAGTCGAGGAACTCGAGCATCCATGTTCCGAATGATTTATCAGTCATTGGGTTTGATGATCAACAAATTGCGGATGTTATTACACCAGGATTAACGACCATTCGTCAGCCCATTCAAAAAATGGGTGAACAGAGCATGCAGCATATGATTTATATCCTCACAAACCAACTGTCTCTTGTAGGACATACGGAATTGCTAAGAACGGAATTGATTGTGCGAGACACATGAAGTTTTGTGCCTAGCACTGGGCGTATGAGAACGATACCACTTTAAAGGAGTCGATTTAATAATGAAAGTTACAGTCTGGAATGAAAATCGTCATGAACAAACTAATGAAAAGGTTCAAGAGGTTTATCCAAAGGGCATTCACGTTGCCATTGCGGACTTCCTAACGAAGGCTGGAGTTGATACACGAACAGCAACTTTAGATGAACCTGAACATGGTCTTACTGAGGAGGTTCTAGAGCAGACAGATGTGTTAGTGTGGTGGGGACATATTGCCCATCATGAGGTCTCTGATGAGATTGTCACACGTGTTCAACAAAGAGTATTAGCTGGTATGGGATTAATTGTTCTCCATTCAGGACATTTCTCTAAAATTTTCAAAACGCTGATGGGAACCTCTTGTGATTTAAAGTGGAGGGAAGCAAATGAAAAGGAAAGATTATGGGTTGTACAACCGAATCATCCAATTGCAGATGGAGTAGGTGAGTACATTGAGCTTGAAAAGGAAGAGATGTATGGTGAGCACTTTGATATTCCGTCTCCAGATGAGCTGGTGTTTGTAAGCTGGTTTCAAGGTGGAGAGGTATTTAGAAGTGGCTGCACGTTCCACCGTGGAATGGGTAAAATCTTTTATTTCCGACCTGGTCATGAAACCTATCCAACCTACTATAACAAGGATATTCAACAAGTCATTATAAATGCTGTAAAATGGGCGGAGCCATCTAATCGCACCAAGCCTGTTTACGGAAATGCGCAGCCACTTGAGGACGTTCCTGGAGAATAATTCAAGGAACATGTTTAATGAGCGCCTAAACTGGTAACCCTACTATTATCATTTGTTAGGGAGCTGAGTGTATGCGCACAAACGGCAAGTTATCACAGTTCTTTGAAGTAAGCAATCATCCTATTTTTACTGTTTCGGATCTGACTCATACAGAGGAATCAGGTTATGTATCAGGCCGCTGTCAAACCGAATTTGGCTACAATCATAATGAAAAAAATCTTGCAAAGATTGATCGGATCATTATTAAGTAGTTGACAGCCTGACTATTCATTCGTATGATAGATAGCATTAGTAATTCTATATGAGTCCGATGAAAAGGCAGAGTAATTAAGAACAACAGATATCCAGAGAAGAGTGGCCAAGGCTGTAAGCCCTCCTGTCTGTCTTAATGAACGAACACCTTAGAGGAGCTTTCTGAACGGTCCATGTGACTGAGTAGGAATAGCCGTTTAGCAGACGATACCTGCTTTCAAGCGAAGACAAAGTGGAATACATTTGTCTTAACTAGGGTGGCACCACGGGAATCTAACTCTCGTCCCTGATGAATGCATGCATTCATCAGGGACGAGAGTTTTTTATTTGAAAAAAGCAGGGGGAGAAAAGGATGAACATACAAATTCCACGCGGAACCCAGGATATTTTGCCTGGTGAAAGTGAGATTTGGCAATTCATTGAAGCGAAAGCACAGGAAGTGTGCCGTCGCTATAATTTTAGAGAAATTAGAACTCCAATCTTTGAACATACAGAAGTGTTTACTCGTACCGTAGGAGATACAACAGATATCGTTCAAAAAGAAATGTACACATTTAAGGATCGCGGTGATCGGGATTTAACGTTACGACCAGAAGGAACAGCATCTGTTGCCAGGTCATACGTACAGCACAAATTATTTGGGCAAGCTGCTCAGCCAACTAAGCTGTTCTATCATGGACCGATGTTCAGATACGAGCGTCCACAATCAGGTAGAATGCGTCAGTTTGTGCAATTTGGTGTAGAAGCGATGGGTAGTGCTGACCCAGCAATTGATGCCGAAGTGCTAGCACTCGTAATGGATATTTATAAAGAGGTAGGAATCACAAATACAAAGCTTGTGTTGAATAGCTTAGGTGACAAAGAAAGTCGGGAGGCGCACCGTCAAGCGTTAATCAATCACTTTAAGCCAAGCATTCATGAGTTTTGTGGTGATTGTCAGATGCGACTAGAGAAAAATCCTCTACGTATTCTTGATTGTAAAAAAGACCGTGAGCACCCATTAATGAGTACAGCTCCTTCCATCTTAGATTATTTAAACGAAGAATCACGTGCTTATTTTGAACAAGTGAAGGCTCACCTTGATCGGATTGGACTTCCTTATGTTATTGATCCAACTCTTGTGCGCGGGCTCGATTATTACTACCATACAGCATTTGAAGTAATGGCTGAGGGAGAGGGCTTTGGTGCCATTACAACCTTATGTGGTGGTGGTCGCTATGATGGCTTAGTTCAAGAATTAGGAGGACCAAGTACACCTGGTATTGGGTTTGCCTTTAGTATTGAACGTCTAATTATGGCTCTTAAAGCAGAGAACCTAGTCAGTGTGGAGGAGCCTTCTATCGATTGTTATCTTGTTGCGTTAGGTGAGGAAGCAAAATCAGCCTCAGTCGAGTTACTATATAAGCTCAGACAAGCTGGCATCGTAGCAGACAAGGATTATCTTGATAAGAAAATGAAAGGTCAGTTTAAAGCGGCTGATCGTTTAAATGCTAAGTTTACTGCTGTGTTAGGTGAAAACGAATTAAATGAAAACCGTATCGAAGTGAAAAACATGGAGACCGGTGAACAAGTGTCACAGCCACTAGCTGAATTCGTTGACTATATAAAGAGAGAACTTAAAGGAGGCCAAGCAGGATGAGTGGAAGAACGCATCAATGCGGAGAATTAACTGCACAGCATGAAGGAGCAAAGGTTGAATTAAAAGGGTGGGTACAACGTCGCCGTGATTTAGGACAAGTTATTTTCCTTGATGTACGTGACCGTTCAGGTATTGTTCAGGTTGTGTTCAGCCCAGAGATTAATCAAGAAGCTCTGGCAATCGCTGAGAAAATTAGAAATGAATATGTGGTTTCTGTAACTGGGACCGTTGTAAAACGTAATGAAAAAACCATTAATGATAAATTAGCAACAGGTGAAATTGAAGTACATGTATCTGAGATTGAGATCTTAAATGCATCTAAATCGTTACCGTTTCAGATTGAAGCTGACACGGATGCATCAGAGGATGTTCGCTTAAAATATCGTTATTTAGATTTACGTCGTCCTGATATGCAAGATGTGTTTAAATTACGTCATCAAACAACAAAGTTTATTCGTAACTTCTTAGATGAGCAAACATTCTATGAGATCGAGACGCCAATGCTTACAAAGAGTACACCAGAGGGAGCGCGTGACTACTTAGTTCCAAGCCGTGTTCATCATGGTAGCTTCTACGCGTTGCCACAATCTCCACAGATCTTTAAGCAGCTTTTAATGGTTTCTGGATTTGAGCGCTATTATCAAATTGTACGTTGTTTCCGTGATGAAGACTTACGTGCAGATCGTCAGCCGGAGTTTACGCAAGTAGACATTGAGACTTCATTCATGAGTACGGAAGAACTAATCAAAATGATGGAAGATATGATGTCAAGTCTTCTTAAAAAAGTAAAGGGTGTTGATGTTCCTACGCCATTTAAACGCATTTCTTACGATGATGCGATGAACCGTTATGGATCCGATAAACCTGACACACGTTTTGGGATGGAGTTAATCGACTTAAATGAAGTAGCAAAATCAACTGAATTTAAGGTTTTCCAAAATGCGCTTAACACTGGCGGCATGGTGAAGGGTCTGAACTTAAAAGGTGGCGCCACAAAGCTATCTCGTAAAGAAATTGATGCTTTAGGAGAATTTGTGAAGCCTTACGGAGCCAAAGGACTTGCTTGGTTAAAGGTTGAGGCTGATGGGTTAAAAGGACCAATTGCTAAATTCTTTGACGAAGAGGGAGCGACAGCCCTTCAATCAGCTCTTGATGCAGAAGCAGGAGACTTACTATTCTTCGGAGCAGATAAAGCAAGTGTTGTTCAAAATAGTCTTGGAGCTCTTCGTATGAAGTTCGGCAAAGAATTTGATTTAATCGATCAGAATGCGTTTAACTTCTTATGGGTCATGAACTTCCCACTGCTTGAGTACGATGAAGATGCTCATCGCTTTGTTGCTGCTCATCATCCGTTCACAAGTCCATTAAAAGAAGATCTGCATCTTCTTGAAACGGAGCCTGAAAATGTCCGTGCTGAAGCCTATGACCTTGTATTAAATG
Organism: Alkalicoccobacillus gibsonii; assembly: GCF_016798245.1. Classification (GTDB taxonomy): domain Bacteria; phylum Bacillota; class Bacilli; order Bacillales; family Bacillaceae_D; genus Alkalicoccobacillus; species Alkalicoccobacillus gibsonii. Next base: position 177,154 of record NZ_JAEUZA010000001.1, read on the forward strand.
GATACGAGCTAGGTGGAGGGTCTCAACGTATTTACAAGCGTGATGTTCAGGAAAAAATGTTTAAGGCGCTTGGGTTTACAGAGGAAGCTGCACGTGAGGAATTTGGTTTCTTAATGGAAGCATTTGAGTACGGTACACCTCCACATGGAGGAATTGCACTTGGGCTTGACCGTATGGTAATGCTGCTTGCAGGTAAGAGCAATCTACGTGATACCATTGCTTTCCCAAAAACAGCCAGCGCAAGCGATCTACTAACAAACGCTCCATCTGAAGTAAGTGTAGAACAATTAATTGACTTAAACTTATCTGTCATCGGTAAGAAACGGACAGAAGAAGTGAAGCTGTAAAATGTGACAAAAAAGGAACGAGGTCTGGACATTATATTAATGTAGCGAGTAAAACACGAAGGTAGCATCAAATCCGCTACAGGAGAATCCCTCGCTTTCCACGGGAACGGCCTCAGCCCCTTTCGCGGGAAAAGCGCCGCTAAAGTGTCTTCACCGCGTTCTGTTCCGTTGGAGTCTCGGGTTCTCCCCCCGCTTGTTCAAATAAAATTACGAAAGGCGAATGATGCTGAAATCGAATCATTCGCCTTTTCAAATTGATTTTTAGTTATGTCCCAGCCTCGTTCTTTTTTGTTACATATTGTACTTAGTTGATGGCATGAGCACTTTAAATTCTTTAATTAAGTCCGTCGGTTCTGTCTTAATATAATATGTTCGAATCCCGCCAGTTGTGTGGAGGTAAAGGAATCCCATCTTATTATCTCGTTCATCCAAACGATACGAGATATCAAGAACATGTTTAATAGGGTAGCTTGCGTCCTTTACTTCAATCCGATCTTCATACAAAAGTAAGTCAAAGGAAGTCTCGACCGTACGTTTTTCAATCCAACCAATCTCTTGTTTCACTTCAACACATCGATGTATAGCAAGTGGTTCCATGGCGTTCCTCCATACAGTTTATCGTCTTATAGGTATCATACCTTATTTACGAATTGAACTAAACTAATCGAGTTTAAGGTATGCTTATTGATTGCGTGAGTGATGCTTTCGTGATATACTCATTTCAACAAAAACATAATCCTGAGATGTTCGTATTCTCTTGTTCTTTTTTGAGCCAACACTTTTTGATAGGGAGCCTGCTCGTTAGTTGTAGGATTACAAGCCTTGTAAGATGAGAGGACGTAAAAATATAACTACATGGCACCCACCTGCTTCGCAGGTTCAAAAACCATAGACTTACGGCATATTCGGGATTTATGTTTTCTATATGATTTTGTACTTGGTTACGCCCTTTCTAGAGGCGTTTTTTTAGTTGTCTTTAAATTGGATTTACCTAAAGAAAAGCTCATGATATAGTTATTCGAGGATAATATACTTAAATGTTGTGTAAGGAGAAAGGGGCAATACGCTTGTTACATCAATTTTCACGCAATGAATTAGCCATTGGTCATGATGGTCTCAATCAATTAAAAGGAAGCACGGTTGCTGTGCTTGGTATAGGGGGCGTTGGTTCTTTTTCAGCTGAAGCATTAGCGCGTTCCGGAGTGGGTCGTTTAATATTAGTGGATAAGGATGATGTAGACATCACGAATGTGAATCGTCAAATTCATGCCTTACTCTCAACTGTAGGCAGACCTAAGGTAGAACTAATGGAGGAACGAATCCGAGACATTAACCCCGATTGTGAGGTTATAGCACTTAAAATGTTTTATACAGAGGAAACATATGAACAGTTTTTTGCATATGGATTGGATTATGTGATTGATGCTAGTGATACGATATCATATAAAGTTCATCTTATGAAAGAATGTATCAGCCGCAAGATACCGATTATTTCAAGCATGGGTGTGGCCAATAAGATGGATCCGACCAAGCTAAGGATTACAGATATATCTAAAACGTCCTATGACCCCATTGCTCGCGTCGTTCGTCGTAAGCTGCGCGAGTCAAAGATCTATAAAGGGGTTGAAGTGGTTTTCTCAGATGAACAACCCATTCAAATTAGAGAAGAAATTCGGAAAGAGATTGTTTCAGAACAAGCGGAAAGTGGATCTATTCGAAAAGCGAAGATGCCGCCTTCCTCAAATGCGTTTGTTCCTTCTGTCTGTGGGCTGATTATGGCTGGACATGTCATTACGAATCTTTTAGAAGGTATTCAAATCAATCGTTCATAAGAAAAAGATGTTTGCTACACCTTAGGGTATAAGCAAACATCTTTTTTTATTTCGCCACTTTTTCTAAATTTCCATTCTTGTCCATTTTAAATGCTGCACTTGAGAGGGCTTCTTCGTCTTCTAAAATAGCCATGCGTCTTGCTCGATTCATAATCTGAATAAGTGATTGGTAATCTTCTTCAATAATACTGTTATCTTGTTTGATTTTTTGTAATTCCTGCTGCATTGTATAGTTTTGTCTTTTTAATTCTTCGTTTTCTGCGAGAACGAACTGCATTTCTTTGGAATGTGTTTCTTGTTTTCCTGCATTTTCTGCATACGCATGTAACGCCTGAATGATTTCCTCCAAAGAGCCATCCTCATGTAATGTAGTTTCAATTGCAGGGGTTGGGGTCGGATACATAAGTGAAGCTGGTGCCCAAACCGGTTTCTTAGAAGAATAGTACGTAAAACCTGCTGCTCTTTTACGTTCTTTACGTTCTCTCTTAGAATCTTCAATTGCATTGAGGTGTTTTTGTCTAACAACGGCATTCCATCTAAAGCCGCAAGCGGCTGAAGTGCGGTTTAATTTATCTCCAACTTCATCAAAAGCTCTTAACTGAGTGCTCCCGTCCTTTATGTGAGCAAGTACGGTTTCTGCTAGTAACACATCGTCCTCGTGTGACCAAGCGTCTTGTCTAATTTTCAAGTCAATCATCCTTTCATTCTTCTACAATGGTGGGTAGTGTTTAATGTTTGTTATAGTTGAGTGGTACTACTACTTTTTCCAAATGGAACAAGTTGTATACCAGTGTGATAGAAAAAAAGTCTGACTGATTTAATTCGCTATAAAAAGATCGGTTTTGTCGGTTACTTTTGTTTTTGTCGAAAAAAGTGTAAACTAAGGCTATAGTCTTAGTCTTAGAGATCACATACATATGAGGTGCCTATGTTTAAAACGTTACGATCAAAACTGATTTTGTTTTTTTCTTGTGTAACTTTTCTGCCTCTTTTATTAATAGGTACAATTATGTATCAATATCAACGAGATGATCTATCATCCCAAATGGAAGATCAGTTGGTTAGAGTGCTAGAAAGCCGAGTGGCGGCTTTGGAAGATTTTCTAATGGAGAGACAGTCAAATTTAGAACATCTGGCTAGAAACCGGGTATTGCAAGATCCTAATTTAAATACATCAGACATACGAAATGAACTGATTTCTTATGAAACAGCATATCCGTATTTCCTTGATTCACTTTTTATTAATGACGATGAATTTATTACTGTACATAATCAAGGTGTGACCTCAAGTTTTACTGCTGAGGAATCTGCCTGGTACACTCAAGCGCGGCAAAACGGAATTGGAATGGCGAAAATTGAAAGAGAGGTTTTTGAAGAGCCTACTTTTATATTAAGCCAGGCCGTATATGATGAAAATGATACGGTTCTTGGAGTGGTTGCATCCTGTATCGACTTTACAAAGATCAAAGATAAGTTAAATCAAGCAAGTATTCAGTTTACAGAGAATACACAAAGTGAGTATGCGTTTATGTTTGCTCAGGATGGTGAGTTGTTGGCTCACCCAGATCATAATTTGATCTCAAATCAATTCAACTATTTCGAGGCTAATGATTTTACTGATGAACGTTTTGAAGAGATTGTTGAAGAAGGAAAGCTTTACTTTAATCCAACCAATGAGATGATCCAAACCTATCAGGAGATCACAACTCTAGATGGCGCTGGTGACACATGGTATGTTGCCATTTCTATACCTCAAACGGATCTGTATAATTCGCAAAATCATTTACTCCTGAGCTATATTGGTTTGTTCAGCTGTGTATTTATTATTACGTTGTTCGCTGTATTGAAGCTGGCTAATTATATTGTAAGACCATTGGAACAATTGGTTGTAGCGACAACTACTTTTACGTTTAATTATAAAGTTGATCCGATTACGCAAGGTTTTTATCAAGAAGCGGATACATTAACAAGGGCGTTTCGTTTAATGACAACCAAATTAATGAATCGAGAACGGGTTCACCAGAAATCAAGCCTAATACTCGAAACAACTGAGAATGGAATTTTGGCATACAGGGTAAAGGATCAAGTAATTACAACGTTTAACGCAGCGTGTGAGGAGCTTTTTTGTATAAAGCGAGATCAGATCGTGGGTCTTAATTTGACAGAAGCGGCTATTATTAATCGTCGATTCAAAGCCTTTTTGCAATCAGCAGATCTAGATATCAACTCTGCTCCAGAAGCCAATCGAAGATACGAGTTCAGCTGTACACTGGCAGGAGTTTATCATACGTTCTCCATTAGTGTTTCTAAACTAACTGAGGACAAGGATGTATGCTTGGATCAGGATGTATTGATCGTATTTAATGATGTAACAGAGAAACGAGCCATGCAGCAACAACTCGTTCGTTCTGAGAAATCAAAAGTGGTCGGGGAGTTGGCAGCTGGATTTGCACATGAAATCCGTAATCCCTTAAGTACAATTAAAGGATTCTTACAAATCTTTCAGCGCGAGGAGCGTCAGGAAAGTAAAAAGAGTCAGTTTGAGTTGATGGTAAAAGAAATTGATCGTGTAAATAATATTATTAAAGACTTATTGAACATGGCCAGACCAGAACCACTACAAAAAGTGGAGACAAATGTGTTGGAAATCCTTAATCAAACAAGGCAGATTTTTTTGGCGGAAGCGAATGAGCGTAATATTACCTTCACATTAACATATGCTGCCGATTTACCAGTAGCATGGGTTGATGCAGATAAGGTAAAGCAAGTGATGATGAATCTTGTGAAAAATGCGATGGATTCAATGGCAAGCCAAGGTGAGCTATTGATTCATGTGAAGGAAAGTGAATCAAATCAATTACTCATTGTTGTTAAGGATAATGGGATTGGTATGAGCGAAGAGACATTAGAGCGCATCGGTACACCATTTTTTACAACCAAGTCAGATGGTACAGGACTTGGGTTAATGACCTGTTTCCGCATTGCAGAGGAACTACATGGTTCATTATCGGTTGAAAGTAAAGAAGGGGAAGGCACATCATTTTTCTTTCATTTACCAGTCTATCAAGAAAGATAAAAAAGGAGGCGAATGTTCATGTATTACATGGACATTCGCCTTTTCTTATGATCGAGTGTCTTTTAAGCGGCTATACAGTTGAGCAAGAGTTGCTTCAAATTTCCCCGTTTGTTTAGGGGAATAATAGGAACGGTCTTTTAATGGAGTCGGCAGGTATTGTTGTTTAACCCAGCCATTTTCATAATCATGAGGATACTTGTAGGTTACGCCTCGCCCAAGATCCTGAGCTCCCTTATAGTGAGCATCCTTTAAATGAGCGGGTACATCACCAACGCCTCCCTTTCTTAAATCAGAAATGGCATGGTCAATCGCTTGGATGGCACTGTTGGACTTTGGTGAGAGGCAAAGCTCAATGACTGCATTAGCAAGTGGAATACGAGCTTCGGGGAAGCCTAATCGTTCTGCTGATTCAATTGCAGATAATGTTCGTTCACCTGCTTGAGGACTAGCGAGACCGATGTCTTCGTAGGAAATCACAAGTAACCGTCTAGCGATGCTTACAAGATCGCCCGCTTCAATCAAGCGAGCTAAATAATGGAGGGCCGCGTCAACATCACTGCCACGGATTGATTTTTGAAAAGCAGAAAGAACATCATAATATGCGTCGCCATCCTTATCATGCTGATAGCTTTTCTTTTGAATGCTTTTTTCGGCGATATGTTTCGTAATACGTTTAGGACCATCTTTTGGCTTAGGTGTAGAAAGAATGGCTACTTCTAGACCATTTAATGCAGACCGAGCGTCACCTCCACAAGCTGCTGCCAGGTGGTCAAGTGCTGCATCTTCTACATCCAGCTCTGCTTTTCCATAACCGTTGACAGGATCTTGAACTGCTCGACATAACGCTTTTTTTATATCATTTGGTTCAAGAGGCGTTAATTCAAAGATATGACACCGGCTGCGTATAGCAGGATTAATCGCATGGTAAGGGTTCGATGTCGTAGCACCAATCATAATAATTAATCCATTTTCTAAGTGAGGCAATAAAAAATCTTGTTTTGTTTTATCTAACCGATGCACCTCGTCCATGATCGCGATCATTTGTCCGTGCATTTTTGCCTCAGCAACAAGGGTTTCCATATCTTTTTTGTTATGCATCACCGCGTTTAACAATTTAAATGGTAGATTCATCGTACCAGCAATTGCCCTGGCGATCGACGTCTTACCCGTTCCCGGAGGACCGTATAAGATCATGGAACTAAGCTGGTTAGCATCTATCATTCTTCGTAGGAGCTCGCCTTCTCCAAGTAATTGTTCTTGTCCGATCACATCATGAATGGACTGTGGTCGTATTCGATAAGCAAGTGGTTGCTTTTTCAACGAACTTCTCTCCTTTAGATATCTTACTAATCAATAGAGTAACATGTTAGAGTAGATCGAGAAACGTTTGTGAATTGCCATCTTATGAGTATCATCTAGTGAGAGAATCATGATATAATAGCTAGGAATTATCGGGAAGAAGGGATTATTTGTCACATGTTCGAAATGGACGTCAAGTCCAAACACTAGGGCTTCGATGGCTCTTTTTTCTTTTTGGCCTGATGGTGATGTCATTTGGCATTGCTTTAATGATTCGTGCAGAGCTAGGAATTGCTCCTTGGGAAGTGTTACACGTTGGACTGATGCAGCAATTTGGTTTAACTGTAGGCTCTTGGTCAATCCTAACTGGTGTTGCGATTCTGATTGGCTCGGGTTTATTGTTAAGGGAATGGCCAAAAGTCGGGGCAGTTGTCAACATGATTTTAGTCGGTGTGTTTATCGACTTATTTTTATTTATTCTACCAACTGTTGATCAAACGACCGTACGCTGGACGATGTTACTTGCAAGTATTTTCATTAATGGATATGGAATTGGATTATATATTGCGCCGGGTCTCGGTGCTGGACCAAGGGATAGTCTGATGCTTGCATTAAATAAGCGCACAGGCTGGAGTGTCCAGCGAGTGCGAATCGTACTTGAGATTACGGTATTAACAGTAGGGTGGCTTTTAGGTGGCCCAGTATTCTTGGGTACACTATTATACTGTATAGGAATTAGCTACGTGGTGGGCATTACCTTACCGCATGGCAGACGATTAGTTCAAACATTTTTAGAAAGAGGGATTCAATATGAAGATATCAACAAAGGGACGTTACGGGTTGACCATCATGATGGCACTAGCAAAGAAATCAGGTGATGGTCCTGTTTCGTTAAAATCCATTGCTAAGGAATACGATTTATCTGAGCATTATCTAGAGCAGCTGATCGCACCTCTGCGAAATGCAATGCTAGTTAAAAGTGTGCGTGGGGCTTATGGAGGCTATATGCTAGCCAAAGAGGCTAAACAAATTACGGCGGGAGACATCATTCGTGTGCTAGAAGGACCCATTAGTCCTGTTGAAGTACTTGAAGACGAAGAGCCTGCAAAACGTGATCTATGGATCAAAATTCGTGATGCTGTAAAAGACGTGCTTGATTCTACGACGCTCGATGATTTAGCGAACTTTAAAACAGAGGGCGAACAAGAATATTACATGTTCTACATTTAAATCAGTTTTTATAAAAGTAGGTGATTTTTTTGGAACGAATCTATTTGGATCATGCTGCAACCTCGCCGCTGCACCCAGATGTACTCGAGGCAATGATGCCTTATTTAACAGAGGTATTTGGTAATGCCTCAAGCATCCACCGGACGGGCAGGAGAGCGAGGCAAGCATTAGATGAAGCTCGGGCGCACATTGCTACCGAACTACATGTCACCCCGAACACCATCCTATTTACGAGTGGCGGGACTGAAGCTGATAATATTGCCTTAATAGGGTATGCCAAGGCAAACCAGCATAAAGGTCGCCACATTATTACGACGCAGATTGAACATCATGCGGTCTTGCATACGTGTGAACAGCTTGAACAGGAAGGCTTTGATGTAACATATTTACCTGTTGATGAGACTGGTATGATATCACTTGATGATTTTGATCAAGCGTTAAGATCGGATACAATCCTTGTTTCAATTATGTATGGTAATAATGAAGTAGGGACTGTACAGCCGATACCAGAACTCGGTCTAAAATTAAAAGATCATCAAGCGGCGCTGCACACGGATGCGATTCAGGCTGCAGGAAGCCTTGATTTATCCATTCATCAGCTACATGTAGATCTTCTATCTGTTAGTGCTCATAAGCTGAACGGGCCAAAGGGTATTGGTTTTCTTTATGTAGGTGAAGATATCACGATCACTCCTCCATTTTATGGAGGGGAGCAAGAACGAAAAAGGCGTGCAGGAACTGAGAATATCGCCGGAATTATTGGACTAGCAGATAGTTTTGTAAGAGCCTCAAAAGAACAAATACAAAAAAACGAGCAATATCGTACCTACAAAGAGCTTTTTTCTGCTATTCTTAAGCAGGAAGAAATTGATTTCTCGATTAACGGCCATCCGAGTAAATCTCTTCCTCATATATTAAATATTAGTTTTCCCCGAGTGAACGTTGAATCTATGCTAGTTAATCTGGATTTAGCTGGGATTGAAGCTTCGAGTGGATCTGCATGTACTGCAGGTTCCATTGAGCCATCTCATGTATTAACAGCCATGTTTGGCGAAAAGAATGAACGGGCAAAAACAGCTATTCGATATAGTTTCGGGATCGGTAATTCCGAATTTGAAATAGAGACAGCTGCACGTGAAACGGCTAAGATCGTGAAACGTTATCAAAAGCAGCAGCCTTTTATTGTGTAGCATAAAGAAATGGAGTGAGCAAGGTGACTAAACGCCCTGAAGATACCCGTGTGGTTGTTGGGATGTCTGGAGGAGTGGATTCGTCTGTCACAGCGCTATTGTTAAAAGAACAAGGCTATGACGTGATCGGCATGTTCATGAAAAACTGGGATGATACGGATGAGTCAGGCTTCTGTACAGCTACAGAAGACTATAATGACGTGATTCGTGTATGTAACCAATTAGATATTCCGTATTATGCGGTCAATTTCGAAAAGGAATATTGGGATAAGGTATTTACCTATTTCCTTGAAGAATATAAAGCAGGTCGCACCCCTAATCCGGATGTGATGTGTAATAAAGAAATAAAATTTAAAGCGTTCCTTAACCATGCGATGACACTTGGTGCAGATTATGTGGCAACGGGTCATTATGCGAGAGTGGAAGAAGTGAACGGAGTATTCCAATTGATTCGCGGTGTCGATGACAACAAAGATCAAACGTATTTCTTAAATGCATTAAGTCAACAACAGCTGCAAAAGGTGATGTTCCCGATTGGAGACATGCCTAAATCAGAAGTGAGAGAGCGCGCGCATGCAGCTAATCTTGCCACAGCTTCTAAGAAAGATAGTACAGGAATTTGTTTTATTGGCGAGCGTGACTTTAAGGAATTCTTAAGCACGTATCTTCCGGCTACGCCAGGTGAAATTCGTACGCTTGAAACGGATGAAGTGAAAGGAACCCATGACGGTCTGATGTATCATACATTAGGACAACGTCAAGGTCTTGGCATCGGTGGAGCAGGAGAGCCGTGGTTTGTAGTTGGCAAGGACTTGTCGAGAAATGTTCTATTAGTTGGACAAGGATCAAACCATTACGGATTGTTTTCAACAGGTCTTGAAGCGATTGGAATGAATTGGATTATGGACGTGGCGCCAACCGAGCCATTTACATGTACAGCTAAATTCCGATATCGTCAATCTGACCAAGCAGTTACTGTGCATCCGCATGCTGATGGGACGGCAACAGTTACGTTTGATGAAGATCAACGAGCGGTTACACCAGGTCAAGCTGTGGTCTTTTATGAAGGAGATCGTTGTCTAGGTGGCGGAACGATTGATGTAGTGAAAACAAATTGGGAAAATGCCTGAATGGTGTTTTCCCTTTTTTCAAGTGAGGAGAATGAATAATGAGTACGTTAAACGAAAAAGGTATTGAACATATGAGAAATCAGCAATATGAGGAAGCAGGTAAAGCTTTTACAGAAGCCATTGAAACAAATCCGAACGATCCTGCTGCTTTTATTAATTTTGGCAACCTCCTTTCATTATTAGATGAAAATGAACGTGCGCTGGTTTTCTTTGATCGAGCGATCGGTCTTGATGAAGAAGCCGCTACAGCGTATTACGGTGCTGGTACAATCTATTACAAGCAAGATCAATTTGAAGAGGCCGTTAAAATGTTCAAGCAAGCATTGATGAAACAGCTTGATGAAGCAGACTTGTATTTTATGTTAGGAATGAGCTACTATCAGCTTGGTTCTCTTCCTCATGCATGCGCAAATTTCCAACGTGCTGTTGAGTTAAACGAGACAGATGTAGATGCAAATTTCCAGCTCGGTTTAACATTTGCGCAGCTTGAGCAGCTTGATGAAGCAATGCCGTATCTTCTGAAAACAGTTGAACTTGATCCGAATCATGCAGATGCATATTACAACCTAGGTGTTGCTTACGCAAGCAAGGACCAAGCAGAAGATGCTCTTGCCTCTTTTGATAAAGCACTTCAAGTACAGCCAGATCATGTACTCGCGGGTAACGGGAAAAAGATTATTGAACAAGCCTTAAATTGAGGGTGAGGAACGTTGGAACAATCAGGAGAGCAAACAAATGACGTACAACGAGGATATGTAAAAGGAGAGATTTCTCACGTTGTGTTTAGAAACGACGAAAACTTTTACACGGTTGCCGTTGTGCGTGTTCGAGAAACGAACGAAGACCTCGATGAAAAAAAACTAACCGTTGTTGGTGTGCTTCCTCATGTTGAACAGGATGAAACATTTATCTTTTTTGGGAGCATTGCCGACCATCCTAAGTTCGGCATCCAGTATAAAGTGGAGCAGAGCAGAAGAGATATTCCACAAAGTAAACAAGGTATTATTAAGTATCTTGCCAGCGATCGGTTTCCGGGGATCGGAACAAAAACGGCTGAGGCGATTGTGGAGAGGCTCGGAGACAAAGCAATTTCTAGAATTGTTGAAAATCGAAAGGTCTTACTTGATATCCCAGGATTAAAAGAAGAAAAAGCTGCTCAGCTTTATGAAAATTTGTATGAACAGCAAGGCGTCGAGCAGGACCTGATTGTCTTATCGGAACATGGCTTTGGTGTAGATCTTGCTTTAAAGATTTTCCAGGTCTACAAAACACAAGCACTTGAAATTATTAAACATAATCCGTATCAGCTCATTCACGATGTAGATGGCATAGGCTTTAGGCGAGCGGACCAACTAGGGGCTTCGATTGGATTAACCGGAAATCATCCGGACCGCCTGCGAGCGGGATGTTCTTTTTTAGTCCATGAGCTCTGTATTCAAGAGGGACATATGTACATTGAAGCAGATTTGTTAACGAATCAAGCTGTTGCATTACTGTCTTCGCCCAATGAAAAAATTACACAGGAAGAAATTCAAGAACAGCTTATTCAAATGAACGAAGAAGGCTTACTTGTTGTTGAAGAAACAAGGGTGTATACAAAGTCATTATACGGTGCTGAGAAGGGTATTGCTTCAAATATTCGTCGATTACTTTCAGCGGAGGTAAAGGATGAATTTCCTGAAGCAGAATTTCTAAAAACATTAGGGGAGCTTGAAGAAGAGTGGGGTTTGGAATATGCTTCCTCGCAAAAACAAGCGATACAAGAGGCGATTGCAAAACCGCTCATGCTTTTAACGGGAGGTCCTGGAACGGGTAAAACGACTGTTATTCGCGGGATTGTTGAGGTTTATGCACGCCTGCATGGACTTTCTTTAGATCCTAGAGCGTATACGTCAAGCAATCCTTTTCCAATTCTGCTAACTGCTCCAACCGGTCGTGCTGCCAAACGAATGTCTGAAGCAACAGGTCTTCCGTCAGCTACCATTCACAGTATGCTTGGGTGGAAAGGTGGAGCTGGTGGGTTTGATAAAGGAGAGCATGAGCCACTTAATGGTGAACTGCTTATTATTGATGAAATGTCGATGGTTGATAGTTGGGTAGCTAATTCGTTATTTAAAGCGATACCTAAGGGAATGCAAGTGGTGATCGTAGGAGACGAAAATCAATTACCATCTGTTGGGCCCGGACAAGTGCTCAGGGATCTCATTCATTCAAAAACGATTCCGCTTGTCGCGTTAACGGACATTTATCGTCAAGCAGAAGGCTCATCCATTATTGAGCTTGCGCATGCAATGAAGGATGGCTATGCTCCTCCTGATTTAACAAAAGCTCAATCGGATCGTCGCTTTTTTCCTTGTAAAGTCGATCAAGTAAAGGATGTTGTTTGGCAGATCTGTGAAAATGCAGTAAAAAAAGGGTACGATGCTAGAGACATTCAAGTGCTTGCTCCTATGTACAAGGGAGGCGCAGGGATTACCGAATTAAATGTTATGCTGCAGGAGCTTTTTAATCCAAAGAAAGAAAAAGTGCGTGAACTTACATTTGGTGATCTAGTGTATCGGACTGGAGATGTGGTTCTTCAATTAGTGAACAATCCGGAAGAACGTGTGTATAACGGGGACCGTGGAGAAATTGTGGCAATTTTTTATGCGAAAGAAAATGCTGAACGCAAGGATCAAATTGTCGTTTCTTTTGATGGGACAGAGGTTGTTTATAACAAGACAGAGCTAAATCAATTAACTCATGCTTATTGCTGTTCAATTCATAAAGCACAAGGAAGTGAGTTTCCAATCGTTGTCCTCCCTGTTGTTCGTAGCTATAGTCGCATGCTTCGTAGAAATCTTCTCTACACAGCGGTTACAAGAGCAAAGCAGTTTTTGTTAATGTGTGGAGAACAGAGAACAGTTGAATACACGATTACAAGTGGAGAGGACCTTGAGCGTCATTCCCAGCTTGTGAATCGACTGCAATTATTACTTGCAGAGCAAAAGTCGCAGGAAGCATAGTCTTCCAGCGACTTTTTTTATTTCGTGTACGCATAAACCAAACGAGTCACAGTCCTCATACAAGCAAGTGTTTTGGTTAAACTATAAACGTTCGGAAGGAAGGTGACTCGTTGCGAACATTTGCATTTGTTGAAGGTTTGCCTGTGATTGAGATGGAGCAGGGAACAGAATGTGGGCGAGTAATCGACATACTGATTTCGAATAACCGAATCACTGGATTGCTCATTAATATGCGTGGGTGGTTTAACCGTCATCGTTTTTTGCTGCTTGAGCACGTATCAAGTATTGGGGATCAGGCCATTATGATTCGAACAAAGGAAGTAATCAAAACGTGTCAGCCAGGAAAAACAGGTGATACTCCACTTGCTCTTGGACGATGCAAGCTAAAGGGTATGGAGCTCTTTTCTCAATCGGGAGCGATGCTTGGTTTGATTGAAGATGTATATTTCAGCGTGGAAATGGGCACGATTGTGGGGTATAAAGTGACGGACGGTTTGCTTGCCGATTTGACTACTGGACAAAAGATGTACCGGGGTCAGCATTTAGTTGTAGGTAAGGAGCGAGCCATCCTCTCTAATTAAAGGAGGCCCCGCAATGCGCTGCCCAAATTGTCGAAGTATAGATATTGGAAAGATTGGAACAAATCAATACTACTGCTGGAGCTGCTTTGTTGAAATGAGTATCGTTCAAGGCAGACTATCTCTTCATCAAGTGGAGGAGGATGGTTCGTTAAGCTCGTTGGACGACTTATTTGAAGATGAACAGCTTCAAATGGAGAAGTAAAACGAGGAGATGAGTGAATGCGTCGAACAATGAAGCCATTACTATTAGTGGGGTTAGGTGCAGCAATCTATTCAATGAATCAGGCTAAGTCTACTTCAATGAAGGATGAGTGGTTGCATAAGCTTGAAAAGCTAACGTCTGAGCCGCTTATCTCGAAGAAACAATGGAAAAAAACAAGAAAAAAAGTCATGAAAGCATTTCGTTAAATAGACTTGCCGGAACAAGCTTTTGTTCCGGCTCTCTTTTTATAAGGAGGAGAATTATGAGGGAGAGAAAACAATCTTTTTCATTTATCTTTCGCACGCTTCATTTATTCATCTGGCTCCTCATTCTTTATGCGTTCTTTGTGTTGTGGCCATTTCTTTTGCCTATCTTACATGTGGTTTTGAAGATAATCACACCTTTGCTCCTTGCAGGTCTTTTTGCATATATTCTTCATCCATTAATAGATGGTCTTCATCAGTGGAGACTTCCTCGTATAGTAGCCATTCTACTTGTGTTTGGATTATTTTTAGTCGTTTTAGCATTAGCCATTATTTATGGAGTCCCTATTTTTATACGCCAAGTACAGGACGTTATGCAGGTATTGCCAAGTCAAGTAGAGCGAGTAATGGACTTAGTGCATTCATGGGAAGATTCCGTTGAAAGAATGCCACTCTTTTTAAGAGACCATTTAGACGATTGGTCAGACGAACTGATCATTGCCTCAGAAAAATGGTTAGATCGCTTAGAAACAGGATTATTAGCTGGACTAAAATCGATTCCATCTCTTGTGGTCATTCCATTTTTGGTCTTTTATTTTCTAAAGGATGTTTCTTTAATTAAAAAGACAGTGTGGTATCTAACACCAGTAAAATGGAGAAAGCCTCTTGCGTTATATGGACGAGATGTTAATCACACATTTGGAAGCTACATAAGAGGGCAAATGCTTGTAGCAGCAGGAGTTGCTACGTTATCAGTCATTGGGTTGTGGTTTATAGGTGTACCTTATTCTGCTTTACTCGGACTGTTTATAGGGGCAACGAATATTATTCCATACTTTGGTGCAATCATTGGAATGGTACCAGCACTAATTGCTGCTTTACTCATCTCTTGGGACAAAGCATTGTATACATTGATCATTCTTGCTGTCATTCAGCAGATTGAAGGAAATGTTCTCTCGCCACTCATTGTAGGAAAAACACTGCACCTTCATCCGTTATTTATCATTTTGGCTCTTCTTGTTGGTGTGGAGCTTGGAGGAATCATTGGTCTTCTTTTAGCGGTGCCGCTTTTGGCTGTGTTAAAAGTGACTTTACTCCATGTGCGTCAACACTTTCAGAATGATTGACTTTTAGAAAAATGATTTTTATAATGACTATGACAAGACTATAACCAAAACATTGATGGAACAAGTAAGCGACAGTCCGTTTTAAGAGAGAACCTCCTTGGCTGTGAGAGGTTTAACGAAGGGTCGAAGAACGCTATTCCGGAGTGCAGTTGCCAAACATCTGCCGTTTGCCGCGTTAAGGTACTTAAGCGATGAATTGATTTGATTCATAACTAGGGTGGTACCGCGTGATAATCTCGTCCCTTCTTTTAGGGAGGAGTTTTTTTGTTATGTTGGGATGGTTAATTTGTAAAGGAGATGAGTAGAAGATGAAACATTTAACCTCTGCTGAAGTGAGGCAGATGTTCTTGGATTTCTTTAAGGAAAAAGAGCATGATGTGGAGCCGAGTGCACCTCTTGTTCCTTTTGAAGATCCTACCTTACTTTGGATAAATAGTGGAGTGGCCACACTTAAGAAATATTTCGATGGAAGTGTGATCCCTGCCAATCCTCGTATCACAAATGCCCAAAAATCCATTCGTACGAATGATATTGAGAATGTAGGGAAAACAGCTAGACACCATACGTTTTTTGAGATGCTAGGAAATTTCTCGATTGGTGACTATTTTAAAAAAGAAGCCATTGAATGGGCATGGGAATTTCTAACGAGTGAGAAATGGATTGGTTTTGATCCTGAAAAGCTATCTGTTACAGTCCATCCTGAGGATGATGAAGCATACGATCTATGGATTACTGAAATTGGAATTCCTAGTGAACGAATTATCCGACTAGAGGGGAACTTCTGGGATATTGGCGAGGGCCCAAGTGGACCAAACTCTGAAATCTTCTTTGATAGAGGGCCTGAGTACGGGAATGATCCAAAAGATCCTGAGCTTTACCCAGGTGGTGAAAACGATCGTTATCTAGAGATTTGGAACTTGGTATTTTCTCAATTTAACCATAATCCAGATGGCTCGTACACTCCACTTCCAAAGAAGAATATCGATACAGGTATGGGTCTTGAGCGTATGGTATCTGTTATTCAAAATGTACCAACAAACTTTGAAACAGATTTATTCATGCCGATCATTAAATCTGTTGAAAAACTGACATCTGTTCATTATTCAGATCGTGTAGAAACAGATGTTGCGTTTAAAGTCATTGCTGATCATATTCGCACAGTTGCCTTTGCCATTGGCGATGGGGCACTGCCATCAAATGAAGGGCGTGGCTATGTTCTAAGAAGACTTCTTCGTAGAGCTGTTCGTTTTGCTAAACAAATTCAGATTGAACGTCCATTTATGTATGAGCTTGTTCCGGTTGTTGGTGAAGTTATGAAGGACTTCTACCCGGATGTAAATGAAAAAGCTGACTTTATCCAACGTGTGATTCGAACGGAGGAAGAGCGTTTCCACGAAACGTTGAGTGAAGGACTTACAATTCTAGATAAGATCGTAGCTGAAACGAAAGCTGCTTCAAAAGGAATTGTAAGTGGGGAAGACGTGTTCCGTTTGTATGATACATACGGTTTCCCTGTTGACCTAACTGAGGAGTATGTAGAAGAAGCAGGACTAGCTATTGATCGTCCTGGATTTGAAGAAGAGATGAACAAACAACGAGAGCGTGCTCGTGCTGCAAGACAAGATACGGGTTCAATGAATGTTCAAAGTGAGTTGCTAAGTAAAATCACGGAGCCAAGTGAGTTTGTGGGGTACGAGACACTTAAAGCAAACGCAACGATTCAAGCATTAATTGTGAATCAAGAGCTTGGGGAAGTAGCAAGCGAAGGCCAAGAGGCTCAATTGATTCTTGACCGTACACCTTTCTATGCAGAAAGTGGTGGACAGGTTGCTGATGGTGGATTCATTCGCACTGAAACAGGTGTGGCTGAAGTGATCGATGTAAAAAAAGCACCAAACGGTCAGCACCTTCACACTGTTCAAGTGAAAGAAGGAACGCTGTCGAGTAAAGCAAGCGCAAAAGCGAGCGTTACTCGTACAGAGCGTAGTGGGACAATTAAAAACCACACAGCGACACATATCTTGCACCAGGCACTTAAAGATACGTTAGGAACACATGTAAATCAAGCCGGTTCCCTCGTATCAGAGAATCGCTTACGTTTTGACTTCTCTCACTTTGGTCAGGTAACTCAAGAAGAGCTTACTCAGATTGAGTCTATTGTAAACGAAAAAATTTGGTCCGCCTTATCCGTAGATATTTCTGAAAAGAAACTTGATGAAGCAAAGCAAATGGGCGCGATGGCTCTATTTGGTGAAAAATATGGTGACACTGTACGAGTTGTACAAGTAGGAGACTACAGCTTAGAGCTATGCGGTGGGATCCATGTTCAAAATACAGCTGAAATTGGCCAGTTTAAGATTGTATCCGAAACGGGAATAGGTGCAGGAGTGAGACGGATTGAAGCCGTAACTGGAAAAGCTGCTTACTTATATGTCCAAGAGCAGTTGGATATACTGCAAGAAGCAGCGACTTTAGTAAAAGCTAAGTCAGTGCGTGATGTTCCAGCACGTATTGATAGCATTCTTGGACAAATGAAAGCTGTTCAACGTGAAAATGAGTCATTGTCTGCTAAAGTTGGGAACATGGAAGCTTCAAATCTAACGGATTCTGTGGTGGAAGTGAACGGCGTGTCTGTGCTTGCTAAAAAGGTGAATGCCCGTGATATGGACGCATTGCGTACGATTATGGATAAACTGAAGCAAGAAACAGAATCAGGAATTCTTGTTTTAGGAGCTGAAACAGGTGGGAAGGTATCCATTGTTGCAGCAGTTACAAAAGATTTGATTGATCAAGGTTTCCACGCTGGAAAGATCGTGAAAGAAGTAGCTACACGCTGTGGCGGAGGCGGCGGAGGTCGACCTGATATGGCACAAGCAGGCGGGAAAAATCCTGATCAGCTTGATAGCGCGCTTGAATTTGTTGCTGAATATGTAAAATCAATTTCCTAATTCAATGATTTTGATGTACAATAAACGTAACAAGCTCCAATCGTGAGCTAAGTCCGGAACTTTCTAGAGAGAGGTGCATGTGATGAGCTCTATGGACAAAACAATGCAGTTTGATTTTCATGACGACTCTGTTAATGTAGATGTCCAGGAGGTGCTGCTGACGGTTTATGCTGCCCTTGAGGAAAAAGGGTACAACCCAATTAATCAGATTGTAGGCTACCTACTATCTGGTGATCCAGCGTACATTCCAAGACACCAAGAGGCCAGAACATTAATTCGAAAGTTAGAACGAGATGAATTAATTGAAGCGCTTGTGAAGTCTTATTTAACACATCACCGTAAGGAGAACGAATGAAATCATTAGGTCTTGATGTTGGTACAAAAACGATAGGTGTCGCTTTAAGCGATGCATTTGGCTGGACGGCACAGGGTGTAGAAACGCTGCAACGAACAGAAGGACAAGCTGAGCAGGATTACGAAGCGATTGCCAAGCTTGTGAAAGAAAATGAAGTTAGTACGGTTGTCATCGGTCTTCCTAAGAATATGGATGGTTCCATCGGTGGCAACGGTGAGTATTGCCAAGCGTTTGCAAATGATTTATCATCGTACATTGACGCGAATATTGTCATGTGGGATGAGAGATTAACAACAATGGCTGCCAAGCGTGTCCTTGTTGATGCAGATGTGAGCCGTAAGAAACGTAAAAAAGTCATTGATAAAATAGCAGCAACCCTTATCCTGCAGGGTTATCTAGATCGCGCAGGAAAAACTTTGTAATAGAGAGGTGTCCAACTATGGCACAAGAAGAAAAAGAACGTATTATCATTCCAGACGAGCACGGAACTGAGCATTTATTTGATGAGCTATTCCGTTTTACCGTTGATACAACTGGAAACTCATATCTTCTCGTCGTACCTGTAGGGGAAAATGAAGAAGAAACAGAAGATGACGAAGATGAAGAGCAAGAAGTATTCGCGTTCCGTTACGAGGATCGTGAAGGCGAAGAAAATGACATCGCGCTTTTCCCTGTTGAAACTGATGAAGAGTGGGCTGTAATTGAAGAAATGCTTAATACTTTTTCTGAAGAGCAAGAGGACGAAGAAGAATAATAAAAGTAAGACGCTTGAGAGATAACTCAAGCGTCTTTTTCTTTCTTTTTCTCAGATTGATTGACGAATAGTAGATAAAGCGCAATGCCACCAAACGTGACAATAGAGCTCACAATCAGTTGCGTGTCATTAGCCAGCTGAGTAAATCGTAGTAAATAATCTGGTAGTGTCAAGAATGCAACGATGATAAGAACAACCGGTGTCTTTGCCCAAATGGAAAGAAGAATAAGGGCTAGCGCAGCAATAAAACCTACTATCACTGTACCAAACGTATTCATAACAAAAACCGGAGATTCAATAAGACGGTCAGTAAAAAGAACGGTCACAAATAAAAGCAGTGGAATCATTGAAAGCGTCCCAAGTAAAATTATTTGTTTTAGTGTAGAGACCGTGTGTGTAGCTAAATACCTAAAGCAAAGGGCTGTAGCAAATAAAAAGAGTAACATAATACTTATGTTTGAAAGGATATAATATAAAGAATAAGATAAATTTCCTCTTAGTACATCTGGAATTAAGTTCATACAGAAGGCACCAATTAAAATCATCACACCATATTTCATCCATCCCCACACATCAACGTTCATTTCCTTTGAAAGAGATTCCATATACTCTTTAGGAGAATGACCAACAATGCGTTCTATTGGTGTGCCAGCGTGTTCGGCTTCAATAAGATGGTCTTCCAGTTCCGCAACAATCTCGTTGATTTCTTCCTCGTGTTTACCGCTAGAGAATAGATAGAGTCTTAAATTCTCTAAAAAGGTTTGGCTTTCTTTTGATAATGATGGATGTACCATGATTTACTTCTCCCTCCTAGTTATCTAATGAGTTATGAGTTATGACTCGGTTCACATTTTCCTGAAGTGTGAGCCATCTTTCCTTAAACAATTGAAGCTCTTTTTCCCCTTTAGTCGTCAGTGAGTAGTATTTGCGCTTTGGACCTGCCGTTGATTTGCGTTGAGTAGAAGTAACAAGGTCTTCTTTTTGCATTCGTAGCAGTAATGGGTAGATCGTTCCCTCGCTAAATGATTCAAAACCATACGCTTCAAGCTTTTTGGCTAGCTCATATCCGTACACCTCATTCTCACCTATGATAGATAGCAAGCATCCATCAATGATTCCTTTCATCATTTGTGTTGTAGACAAGCAAGCACCAACTTTCTTTCAACCCTTTATCTTGTATTACAAGGTATATCCGAAGTATAAAACGAATTAACTTGTAATGCAAGGGTTATTTATCTTGTTATACAAGATAGTGCTTCAGGTGTACTTTTTTTAAACAAGGAAATACTAAAAGATGTGTATGAACATTGAATTTCCGCAATTCAATACTGACATTTCTCACATGTATTAGTATAATGGGAACGGCGGAGGGAGGAGAACGATGTCTGATTCCAAAGAAAAGCCGCGAAACACGTTATACGAAGAACGCGTGTCGCAGGCAAAAGTTGTCCGAAAGTGGGTATTCATCTCTTTCATTGCGATTATTATAATCGGTGCTATAATTGCTGTAAGTGGATACGCTTATTTAAAGGGTTCAATCGAACCAATGGACAAGGATAATGGTGAACAAATTGAAGTAAGTATACCGATTGGTTCAACACCTGGTGGTATAGGTGGAATTCTAGAGGATGCCGGACTCATTTCAAATGGGACGATCTTTAAATACTATGTGCGATATTTAAACGAATCCGATTTTCAAGCTGGCGACTATGCGTTATCAACGGATATGTCGATGGAGGAAATTATTCATGCATTAAAAGATGGCAAAGTAGAGCAAGAGTCTGTCTTTAATTTTACCATTCCAGAGGGCTTCTGGCTTGAGGATATAGTGAAACGCATAGCAGAAGTAACGCAATATAGCGAGGACGAAATTCTTGAAAAAATGCAAGATGATGAATACATAGAATCACTGGTTGATCGCTATCCGATTCTTGGAAAGCAAGTATTAGATGGTGAGATTCGTCATCCATTAGAAGGGTACTTATTCCCTGCAAGATATGACTTCGTAGACGAAAATGCTTCGATTGAAACGATTATTGAAACGATGCTAGAACGGACTCAGTCTGTGCTGGATCAATATTCGGATCAAATAGAAAATAGCAATTACACGTTGCATGAAATTATGACTCTTGCTTCAATCATAGAGCGAGAAGCGCAAACATCTGAAGACCGCTACCTGATCTCAGGAGTGTTATACAATCGTTTAGATGATAATATGAAGCTTCAAGTTGACCCAACAGTAGCTTATGCAGCAGGATCTCACCTGTATATGACTTCTTTAGATGATCTAGATGTTGATTCACCTTATAACACATACATGTATGAAGGAATACCAGTTGGTCCTATTGCAAGTCCTGGTGAGGATTCAATTAAAGCGGCGCTTGAGCCAAGAGTAACGGATTATTTATTCTTCTATGCACGAGTGACTGGCGAAGTGATCTACAATAGCTCGTACGAAGACCATCAACAGGTAGTAGAAGAATATCGTCAGGAATGGATCGATGCGGGAGAATAAGCAGTTGAAGAAATAGAATAGAGGATGGAAGGAATGGATTATTCATTCCTTCCTCTTTTTAATCATAAGGAGTAGAACGTCATGTTTGATCAAGAAACGCTTGATTATTTAGTTGCTCTTACACCGAAGCGATCTGAATTAATCGAGGAAATGGAACAATATGCGGCAGAACATTCTGTCCCAATCATGGATCTGGTTGGTATAGAGAGTCTTCTCCAGTTGATGCAGCTAAATCCCCCAAAAAGGATTTTGGAGATTGGCGCAGCGATTGGCTATTCAGCCATTCGTATGGCTACAGCGCTTCCAAAAACAGAGATTGTAACGATTGAGAGAGATCCTGAGCGTGCAGCAATGGCAAGATCCTATATTGAAAAGTCAGGCTTAGGAAATCGCATCCAACTAATCGAAGGGGATGCGCTAGATGTAGTGGAAATACTTGAAAAAATGCCATTGTTTGATGTATTATTTATTGATGCGGCTAAGGGGCAATACAAACGTTTTTTTGAATTATATACTGAGCTGATAACTTCTAGTGGTATTGTGTTCTCGGATAATGTATTATTCAGGGGGCTGGTTGCAAAAAGCGATCTATCGAATAAGCGGCTTTCAAAGCTTGCCGGAAAGATTGACTCGTATAATCAATACCTGATGGAACATCCTGCTTTCTTAACCCGAGTTCTTCCAATTGGAGATGGACTTGCTGTGAGTATAAAGAAATAAAGGATATTTACTAACCAATCTAGAAGAATAGATTTAATTACTGAAAAGAGGATTTTAACATGAATCATAAGCCTATTATCATCGGGGTTGCGGGCGGTACGGGCTCAGGCAAAACAACCGTAGCTAAAGAAATTTTTCGGCAGTTTAATGAACAGTCCATCGTATTAATTGAACAAGATGCATATTATAAAGATCAAAGTCATTTAAGTATGGATGAGCGGTTACAAACAAACTACGATCATCCACTTGCTTTTGATAATGAACTGCTTCTTCATCAGTTAGAACAATTAACTAACCAGGAAGCTGTACAAAAACCCGTGTACGATTATGCAAATCACACACGTTCTGAGGAAATTATTCCGATCGAGCCAAAGGATGTTATTATCCTTGAGGGTATTTTGATTCTTGAAGATGAGAAGCTGCGTAATATGATGGATATTAAGCTATTTGTTGATACTGACGCTGATATTCGCATCATCCGTAGATTGTCACGTGATATTAAAGATCGTGGTCGATCCATTGATTCGGTTATTGACCAATATACAAATGTGGTTAGACCGATGCACCTACAATTTATTGAACCAACGAAACGTTATGCTGATTTGATTGTACCTGAGGGCGGCCAAAATAAAGTGGCGATTGATCTAATGGTTACTAAAATTCGTGCAATTATTGAGGCTAAATCATTGCTAACTTAATAAGTAGGACGATTGTCTTATCTTATCTAGTATAGGAACTATTATAACCTGTATCTTATGAGGAGTGAGTCAAGTGGCAGAAGAGAAAAAGCACTATATGACATTGGATGGTAAGAAGAAGTTAGAAGAGGAGCTTGATTTTCTAAAAACAGAACGACGTGCAGAAGTCGTTGAACGTATAAAGGTTGCTCGTAGTTTTGGAGATCTGTCTGAGAACTCAGAGTATGATTCTGCGAAGGAAGATCAGGCATTTGTAGAAGGCCGTATCCTACAAGTGGAAAAAATGATTCGCAATGCGATTATTATTGAAGAAGAAAGCGCACCTGGAAACATCGTTTCTTTAGGGAAAACGGTTCGCTTCATCGAACTTCCTGATGGTGATGAAGAAGAGTATATCATTGTAGGAAGTGCAGAATCTAATCCTTCAGAAGGTAAAATCTCAAATGATTCACCACTCGCTCAAAGCTTGCTTGGTAAAACAATCAATGACCGAGTGACAGTAAGTACTCCTGGTGGAGATATGGAAATCGAAATTAAAGAAATTAAGTAAGACGACAAAAGCGAAACCTATGAAAAAAGGTTTCGCTTTTTTAATTCTAGCTAGTACTTCTTCACTAGTTTGTTTATATAAGACCTCTTGAACTTCCAGATGAAGACGATATAATGAGAAGGAAGATTACTTTTCATTCATAGAATCCTATGTATAATAGAGAGAGAATGAGTATGAAGGGATGATTCAAGTATGGCAGGAAATCGTTACGAAACACGCAGGCGAAAGAAAATGAGTCGGATCTTAAATATAGCCATTGGTGTGGTTATTGCACTTATACTAATTGTAGGAGTTTCAATTTTCTTGAATGGAAATAATGATGAGACCGCTAATCAGAATAATGAAAGTAACACTGATAATGGAACGAATCAAACGGGAAGTGGAAGTGCAGGGATTAAAGATCCTGCCACATCTGATGATAATGATGACATTGATGCTGCAAGTGAAGACGATGATGAAAACCAAGACAGTGTAGCGGATGGTCGTACAGAAGATGATGACGATGCAACAGCTGATGATGATTCAGATGCAGATACGGAAGATGCTACCGAAGACGAGGATCGTGAAGAGGACGGTCAAGAAGACGAGGAGCAAGAGCCGATCGGTACAGAACAAACAGGTGAGTTTAAGCCTGACTTTACCCAAGGTAGTCAAAATTGGAATGAGATGGTAGCGGCAGTCGGTTCTCCTCAAGGACTATCTAGTCAAAGTGAAATGACTCTCTGGAGATTAGAAAATGGAGGTTCACCAACCTCTGCAGTCGGTACATTCAGTGATAAAAACGATCAAGGTAGTTACAGCAACCCTTACCGAGTTCGAATTGAATGGCAGGACGGGCAAGGCTGGCAAGTGGTATCCACTGAGCAGCTATCAAGTAATCCATACAGATAAAACAAAGCTTGTTTAAAGAGTACTACTCTTTAAGCAAGCTTTTTTATTGATGATTTATTCGCTCTAACACCTCACGAAATGGTTGCTGTACTCGCACGTCATTAAAACGACGAAAAGGGTCCGGTCTTTTCTCTAAGCGTTCCAGGACCGTCCAAATAGTGAATTGCGATGGATGAAGAGATTCGTCTTCAAGCTCTTCCCACTCGAGTGGAGTCGCAACATAACCAGTGTCTCCACGAGTAGAGTAAGGTGCAACAATCGTTTTGCCGGCATCATGTTGCAGATAATCAAGATATAAGCGCCCCTTCCTCTTTTTTTTAAGTCGTTCCAAAGTAAAGAGATCTGGACGTTGCTCACAAAGAAATTCACACAAGAAAAGCAGAAAAGACCGCGTTTCGTCATACGAATATTGATTAAAAGGCAGAGAAATATATAGCTGTAGCCCTTTCCCACCTGACGTTTTAACAAAGGCTGTTAGTTTAAAGAAATCAAGCGCCTCTTTGGCTAACTTTGCTGCTTTAACAGCGAGATGAAATTCTTCAACAGAAGGAGGGTCTAAGTCGATTACCATTTCACAAGGACAGTCGTCGGTATGTGGTTGAAATGGAATATGAAATTCTAGCGCCAGCTGGTTTCCGAGCCAGAGCAGTGTATCATATCCATTGCATAGTATGTAGTCAATGTTCTCGTGTATAACAGATGTCACATATTCTGGTGCTGATTCAGGCCGGTTTTTCTGATAGAATCGTTCATCTCCACCTCCGTGCGGAAAACGAATAACCGTAAGAACACGATTGTGCAAAAAGGGAAGAAGATGTGGAGCAATATGTTGAAGATAAAAGAGATAATCATCTTTTACCGCGTGGTCCCAAATCGGCTTATCTGGGTGCGTTAGCTCGATATAGTCTTTTGGCAACGTTAACTCTTTTTTTAATTGATTGAATGTACATGCTAAAGGGTCAGTCGTCAAATTAAAATCTGAGAATCTCGGCTCTCGCATGTTCTCATCATTTATACCAATACTTAAAATGTCCGCACAGATCCCTGGTGGTAAAACCCAGCCATCTGTTCCATACTTCTTCCCTTTTTGCTTAAAAAGACTTATAAGAGTTTGTCGTTTTTCCTCTGAGAAACCGTGCGCTACTTGTACAACAGGCATGAGCGATTCATCCTTATACACTTGACCAGTAAAATACTGATTCGTTGATTGGTAGTGAGTGAGAATCACCGTTCCTTGTTTAGGGAGCTTCCATTTTAACCAATCAGATGATCGCTTTCCCTCAGTCCATTGACTTGTTATCTTTTTAGCAAGAATACCTTCTCCAGCTTCAAAAGAAAGCTCTCTAAGCAGTGGTTCTATGTGTGTGAAGCTTTGAATGGGAATGAGGTGGTTCCCTGATAGACTTGAGAAAAAGTTGTCTAGATACTCTTTCCGAATACGTAAAGGAAAATGAGTAAGTGATTCTTGGTTACGCTCAATGAGATCGAACACAATTAATGAACAAGGAAATGTGAGGGAATGAGTTTCAATTGTACGTTTTGCGCGAAGCTTTGACCTCTTATGAACCTTTGAGAAATCACTGCAGAATGGTGAGCGTAGGTAAACGAGCTCAGAGTCTAACGTAAAGGATGGATAAGGGAATGAGAGGTTGTTTATCGCTTCTATGATTTCTGGAAACTGAGAGGACATATCTCGACCATTACGACTTTGTAGGCGAACATGAGAAGGGGTCACGATAAGCAAGCACCTAAACCCGTCGTATTTAGGTTCATAAAGCCATTGATCTCCACGAGGTAGCTCAGAAGTATGTGTTGTAAGCATAGGTTTCATAATGGTCACATGTCATTCCTCCGTTTCTGCTGTTATTTTAAGTGATCCAAACGAATCTATACATAAAAATAGAGCGACAATCAAACAGTAACAAAAAAGGGAGGCTACGTAATGCATACGGTTTGGAAAGGGACCATTAGTTTTGGACTTGTCAGTATTCCAGTCAAGCTCCATACGGCTACAGAAAATAAAGATATTAAGCTTAGACAGCTTCATAAGAAGTGTCATACACCCATCTCATATCAAAAGACCTGTTCAAATTGTGAGGAGGAAGTGAAACCAGAGGATATTGTGAAAGCATATGAATACAGCAAGAACAAATTTGTGGTTTTAGATGAAGAAGACTTAGAAGCGTTAAGGAAGGAGAATGAAGAAAAAGCTGTAGAAATTCTTGATTTCGTAAAGCTTGAGGAAATTGACCCGATTTATTTTGAAAAGAGCTACTTTTTAGCTCCTGGTGATGGGGGTTCTAAAGCATACTCTCTTCTTCATAAAGCACTCGAGCAGTCTGGAAAAATTGGAGTAGCAAAAATCATCATTCGATCAAAAGAACAGCTAGCGATTGTACGTGTTTACAGACAGTGTTTACTCATGGAGACGATTCATTTTCCAGATGAAGTAAGAAGTGTGGATGAGGTACCATCAATTTCAGGGAAGAGTGAGGTTGATGATAAGCAATTAAAAACAGCACTGCTTTTAATTGATCAACTAACAACGACGTTTGATCCAGCTGCTTATCATGATGAGTATAGAGAAAATCTTATGAATCTCATTGAACAAAAGCAAGCTGGAGAAGATACCGTAACGCCTGCAGCACAAAAGCAAACAGCAACAAATGTGACAGATCTGACAGAAGCTCTGCAACTATCATTAGAACGAACGAAACCTAAGCGTAAAGCGGCAGTTAAACGTAAATCACCAGCGCGTAAAAAAGCCTAATCTATTTTTCGAGCATAAAAAATGGTGTATACTGAACGTATTACTCATGTTTTATGAAGGAAAGGACGTTCGGTCGTGGTTATTGGAATTATTGGAGCAATGGAAGAAGAAGTTGTATTACTAAGAGGTAAGCTTGAAAACAGACAGGATCGTGTGATTGCTGGTTGTGAATTCAACACTGGAACAATAGATGGAGTGAAGGTTGTCTTATTAAAATCAGGTATTGGTAAGGTGAATGCAGCCATAGGAACAACGCTTTTGATTCAACTTTATTCACCTGATCGAATCATTAATACAGGTTCGGCAGGTGGATTTTATCCGTCTCTTTCTGTTGGAGATATCGTCATTTCAACAGAATTGCGCTATCATGACGTGGATGCAACGGTGTTTGGCTATGAATATGGACAGGTTCCTCAAATGCCAGCTTTTTATCAACCAGACAGTCATTTAATGCAAGTGGCAGAAGAAGCGGCTCAAAAAGTCGGAATCCATTCAGAAAAAGGATTAATCGTCTCTGGTGACTCGTTCATGAGTGATGCGTCACGTGTGGAGGAAATCAAGCAGCTTTTTAATGAACCGTACTGTGCTGAAATGGAAGCAGGAGCGATTGCACAGGTTTGTCAGCAATTTGACATTCCATTTGTCATCATTCGTTCGCTATCTGATATTGCTGGAAGCGATGCGAAAATGTCTTACGATCAGTTTCTTGAAAAAGCTTCAGTCAATTCGGCTAAGCAAGTACTCTTAATGGTTGAAGCTCTAGCTAACAAATAGGATAAACCTTCCTAAACTCCCTTCTATTACATCATTTCTAGCAGAGAAAGAATGATAGAATGATTGATAGATAAGAGGGAGGCGGTTTTGGTGGAAACAAAAAAAGAGAAGATTCTACTTGGAAAACAAGAGGACTATAATCGGTTTGGATATGTTCTTTGGTCACTGGCCGCTTTTTTGTACGTGGGGCTTGTCATCCCAGAGGACTTAGCACAAACGACTAGACCACCAGAGCTTATGATACCAGCGATCTGCTTATCATTAGTTGGTGCTGTGATTTGTAATCGTTTGGCTGTTCGCGCGAAGAAGAAACTATATGATGAATAAGTAGAAAAAAGCACAGCCTAGGCTGTGCTTTTTATGATTGATCTTGACCTTCATTTAAGATTGCGAGAAACGAAACAAGTAATCTGGCTGTTAGGCCCCAGATTACGTGACCATCATACTCAAATACGTGCTCAGTCATCGTTTGCTTTTGACCCTTATAGGCAGATTGATTTGCGATCTTGTGAAACGGAAAATCATCTGAGAACTCAAAGTGAAATGAAGTCTTATGTTCGCTAGGTGGATGTTCAAGTAAATAGGATAAAGGAACACGAAACGTTGTAGACACTTCTGCTTGATTGGGGCTGATCACACTCGGATCCGGAATAAAACAAACATAAGGATAGATTTTCCCGCGTCTAGGACTCATTACGGGTTCAAGTGCAGAAGCCGTAAGTACGTCAAAGTCGTTATGAGATAACCCAAGCTCCTCGCATAATTCGCGGCAAGCGGCAGCAAGTGGATTCACATCGTCTGGATCAATACGCCCACCTGGAAAACAGATCTCACCTGGCTGGCTTCGCAACGTCATGGCTCGAACCTCAAACAAAATGGATAAGCTCTGATCTTCTTCGCGAACTAGGGGAATGACGATTGCGGCATCGCGACTTTTATCAAGTTTATGATTAGATAACATAGATTGAATTAATTGAATATCATTCATATGAATCCCTTCTTAATCGTGAATGGGTGAGAGCGTAGAAAATGTGTAAGGATATATGACAAAATTACTGTTTCTGCTCTCTGATTGCATTAAAGTAAGACGTAGGAAAGGTCAATGACCTAGCTTCCAAAATGTTCTCTCTACTCTCCCCCATTGGGCGGTTCGCTAAGCGAGCCGCCACTTTTTTTTAATATAGTAAGTCCAAAAATTCTTCTTTAGTGACCTTGCCAAAGAAGGATGAAATATCAACTTCTTCAAGTGTGTTAGAAAGCTCCTCGGAGTCATATTTCGTTCCTACTAGTAACTCTTCAAGCTCACTGACATCTCTTACACCGAAGAAGTCCCCGTAAATTTTGCATGCTTCAATATGACCGCGACGTACATTCAAACGTATGTCAACATTTCCACCTGTAAAGCGCTTGGATCGTTGCATATCAAAGGCGGGAGACTTTCCATAGTTCCAATCCCAGTTCTGGTATCGTTCTTTTGAGAGCTTATGAATTGCTTCCCAGTCTTCCTCTGTGAATGTGTATGTTGGAATCTCGCCATCTGTATTAAAGATATATTGAAGGAGTAGTTGTTTAAATTCATCCATCGAGATCGGCTTCTCTAAAAATTCACTTACATTTGCTACGCGACTTCGAATTGATTTAATCCCTTTTGAGCGAATCTTTTCATCCTTCACATTTAAAGCAGAAACGACATTTTCAATTTCTGAGTCAAGCATTAAGGTTCCATGACTAAACATGCGGCCTTTAGTTGTAAATTGTGCATTACCTGAGATTTTACGCTCGCCCACGTGGATATCGTTACGACCGCTTAGCTCTGCTTGAACACCAAGCTTTGCAAGCGCCTGTACCACTGGTTCTGTGAATTTCTTGAAGTTATGAAAGGAATGGCCGTCGTCTTCAGCGATAAAGCTGAAATTTAGATTCCCTTCATCATGATACACTGCACCACCACCAGAAAGGCGTCTAACTACATAAAGATTTTTTTCCTTTACATAATCAAGATTAATTTCTTCGTATGTATTCTGATTTTTACCAATAATGATGGATGGACGATTTACATAAAATAGTAAGTATGTATCTTTTGGATCAAGTGTTTTTAATGCATATTCTTCAATAGCTAAATTTAATTCTGGATCTGTAATCCCCGAGTTATCAATAAATTTTAACATGTTGGATCGCTCCTTAATTCATAGGTTCTTTTCTTATAGTATAGCCATAATTCCTTCTAGGGTCGAGTATACAGCTTCTTTACAATGCATTTTGCATATTTTTAACAAAAAACTGTAACCTTCCTTTAAGATGTCCGTAATAGTATTAGGGGGGAGAGGCACTTGAAGGAAAACCTTGTTAGAGAGGCGGCTGTCAAGTACCAAGCACAGCTCATAAAAAAGGCTGGTGGATTTTCAGATCAAGTGTATGTCATTCAACACCTAGAGAGAGAGTACATAATAAAAGCATATCATTCTAAAGACATTTCACTTAGACAGCTACAGTCTCAGTTAATTTGGATGAAATCACTAAGAGATGGCGGACTTGCAGTACCAGATGTACTTAAAACCATTTCAGGCGACACTGTGCATCAACAAACAACAGACATAGAAGAGACTTATTATTATGTAGTCTTTTCTAAAGTGAATGGAAGAATGATTCCGTATAAAGAGTGGAATGCGGATTTTTACCGCATTTGGGGAAGAACGCTTGGACGAATGCATCAAGTAGCCTCGTCATTTAATGAGCCAGATGAAGAGTTTGATCTACCACATTGGAGTACGACGCCTAGTTATTTAGCGATTCATGAAAGCTTTGATGATCAAATGCTCAAAACGTTTCATGAAATGGTTGAGTACTCGTCTAGTTTGCCGACATCCAATGAAACGTTTGGAATTATTCACCATGACTTGCATCATGAGAACTTACTCATTAACCAAAACCAAGGATATCCGATTGATTTTGGAGACGTGCAGTATAATTATTATTTTTATGATTTGGCTATTTCAATCTATCACGCCTTGCAATTTGTTGGAGAAACGGAACGCCACGACTTTCTTAAGCTCTTTTTAGTAGAAATGTTTAAAGGGTATGAACAAACATTTCAACGCGTTCATGTTTTTGGAGACTGGGTGGATCAACTACCATTTTTCTTAGAATATCGTCGTATGTATTCGTATTATTATTTACAGCTTTATTTGCCAAACGAGAAAAAGAAACTAGTTGATCACAGACTGAAAAAAATGCACAGAGCAATTCTCCATCGAACTCCGGTAGTAAGCCTTTCAAAATCGGTAACAGAAGAGATAAACCAAATGCTTTGAAAGGAAAAAAGGTCCCTATAATGAAGGGACCTTTTTTAAAATAGTTAGGAAATGCCAAACCATACAGCGGCAAGAAGTCCGACGATGGCAATAATAATCCAGAGAACTACTAATTTCCAAATGTATTTAATCCAACGCGTATACGGAATCCCTGCTAAAGCGAGACACGCCATAAGTACACCGTTTGTTGGATTAATTGTGCTCATCACACCATCTCCGTATTGGAATGCGAGAACAGCTACCTGACGCTGAATATCGAGTAAGTCTGAGAGTGGAGTCATAATAGGCATGGTTGTTGCTGCTTGACCACTTCCTGATGGGATGAAGAAGTTAATAAATAACTGAACAAAGAACATGCCCACCACTGCGAATGTTCCAGGAATATGACTGATCATTTCTGAAAGCTGATAGACAATAGTATCTAACACTTGTCCTTGTTCCATTACGACTAAAATGGCGCGAGCAAATCCAACGATTAAAGCACCGTAGACTACATCCTTCATTCCATTCGTGAATGCGTCAAATGTACCATTAATGCGTAATCCACCAATGATTCCTGCTACAAGTCCAATCGCAAGGAATGTTCCAGTCATTTCGGTTAAATACCATCCCCATTGAAAAATGCCGACTACATTTAATGTGAAACCTGCTACAACAGTTAATAACACAAAAGCATGCTTGCGTGTGAAGGAAATTTGTTCCGTATTGCTTGATGCAATGGAGTCCTGCTTTGGTAAATCAGCTAAGTAACTATAAGATGGATCTTTTTTCACTTTAATCGCATAGCTCATAACAAGCGCAATAGCTGTGATAAGAAAGATCACGTAGATTATAAGACGGAAACCAATCCCACTGAATAAAGGAACCTCAGCAATGGATTGAGCTACCCCTACTGTAAAAGGGTTCAGCATACCGCCAACAAATCCACAAACAGCACCAAGGCTCAGCATAGACATACCAGTAATTGAGTCATATCCTAATGCTCTGGCAACCGCTATACCAATTGGGACAAAGATAATAACTTCTTCTGACATTCCAATGGTTGCACCTGGAATTGAAAAAGCAACCATTATAATAGGTATTAACATAATACCTTTGTGCTTTAGCCGATTAACGATTCCATATATAGCAGCATCAATGGCACCAGTTTTTGTAATGATACCAAACGTGCCTCCAATTAAAAATATATAAAAGATAATTTGTGCAGAATCTTCCATGCCAAGTGGAATCGCTTGAAGAATCTCAAATGGTGTAATTGGGCTTGATTCAACAGATTGATAGCTTCCCTCAACCAGTATCGTGCGTCCGTTATCTTCTACCCTCTCAAAAGACCCTGCCGTTAAGAAGTAGGTTGATAGAGCAGCTAATACGATCATAAAAGATAAAATTGCATAAGTATGTGGCAACTCCCACTTGCGTTTCTTGTTAGTTAGTTGTTTCTCTTGTTGTATCAATTTTAACACCTTACCAATCTAGAATAATTATACAGTGAAATGTATTTTGTCTTTTTATAGAATAAAGGATACAATAGAAAAGTCAAGTTAGTCTTTTGGAAACATGGAGGGATTTTTGTGAAAGAGAAGTTAAAAGAAATCATTGAGAGTAAGAGAGATAGCTATTATCAGATCAGCCAATATATCGGACATAACCCCGAGCTCGGTCACGAGGAATTCAAAGCATCTAAAGCGTTGACGGATGAATTAACAAAAGAAGGATTCTCCGTAAGCCTTGGAACATGTGGACTTAAAACAGCATTTGAAGCAGTATATGATAGTGGAAAGCCAGGACCAAAAATTGGATATATGGCAGAGTATGATGCACTTCCCGAACTGGGACATGCTTGTGGTCATAATTTAATTGGAACAATGGCTGTTGCTGCTGGGATTGCTTTAAGTAAAGTGATCGATGAGACAGGTGGTGCTGTTTATGTATACGGGACACCAGCTGAGGAAACAACGGGTGGTAAAGTCAACATGTCTGATGAAGGAGTATTATCACACTTGGATGCTGCGATGATGGTTCATCCATCTGCAGAGCATATGGCAAGTGGCTCATCTCTTGCCATGGATGCCATTCAATTTGAATTCTTTGGTCGCGCTTCTCATGCTGCCAATTCCCCTCATAGAGGAGTAAATGCACTTGATGCTGTCATTCAAACATTTAATAGTATTAATGCCTTACGTGAACACCTCACTTCAGATGTGAGAATTCATGGGATTATAACAGATGGCGGACAAGCAGCCAATATTGTACCCGATTACGCAAAAGCACAGTTCTATGTTCGTTCTGCAAAGCGTGCAGATCTCACATCGATACTTGAAAAGGTAAAAAACTGTGCAAAAGGGGCAGCCCTTGCTACTGGCGCACGATTAGAGCATTCATTCTATGAATTTTCATATGATGATATGAATACAAACGATGCCTTATCCTCTCTTTATACAGCCAATGCGCTTGAGCTTGGTGTGGGTGAGGATCAAATCAAGGTAGAAAAAGATGGTGGTTCCCTAGACATGGGAAATGTGAGCCAAGTGGTTCCATCAATCCACCCTTATGTAAAGATTACGGACAATGGGGCTGACTATCACACACATGAATTTAGAGAAGCGGCATTAAGTGATCAAGGGTTTGAAGGGTTGCTACTAGGTGCCAAGTCTATGGCGTTAACAGGCTATGACCTGTTAACAAAGCCAGATCTTCTGCAACAAGTTAAAGATGAATTTAATGAGTGGAAAAAGAATAACTAATAGAGGAACAGAGAGTGGGATATAACATATAGCAATATATCCGCTTCAGGAGAATCCCTCGCTTTCCGCGGATACGGCCTCAGCCCCTTCCGCGGAAAGGGCGCCGCTACAGTGTCTTCACCACGTATTTTTCCGCAGGAGTCTCGGGTTCTCCTTC
The DNA here is from genome assembly GCF_016798245.1 of Alkalicoccobacillus gibsonii. Classification (GTDB taxonomy): domain Bacteria; phylum Bacillota; class Bacilli; order Bacillales; family Bacillaceae_D; genus Alkalicoccobacillus; species Alkalicoccobacillus gibsonii. The sequence continues at coordinate 211,563 of NZ_JAEUZA010000001.1, forward strand.
CGCTCATTTTTGTTAAAAATACGAATGGCGAATGATTCAATTATTGAATCATTCGCCATTTTTTAAATAAATTCTAGTTTTGTTTCATCCTTTTTTTTTACCCATTTAACTTATAACGAGAGTATCTTTTCTCTAAATAGTTTTGCGGGATGGCGACAATGGTACACAGTCCCCAATAAATGAATGCTAGTAGCACATACATGGTGAAGTAATCGAATTCTCTTCCACCAACGATTTTGGCCATTTGCATAAGCTCCGGCACCGTAATCATCGCAGCAAGAGAAGTGGCTTTAATTAAATCAAGAAATACATTAAAAAGGGGAGGCGTTGCAACGAGAGTCGCCTGCGGGATGATGATTCGTTTTAATGTGTGCCAGTACGTAAAGCCGAGTGTGCGACTTGCTTCCCACTGCCCCCGATCAATAGAAGCAATAGCTGCCCGGTTAATTTCAGCGGTATACCCTGCAACATTCATGGTAAAGGCAATAAGGGCAGAAGTCACTGCACTAAGTTGAATACCTATTGTAGGAAGTCCCTGATAGAGCAAGAAAAGCATAACAAGAATAGGGACGCCTCGAATAAAGGAAATATAAAGTCTGGCAGGATACCGAAGGAAAATGGAAGATGAATTTCTCGCCAGTCCAATAAATAATCCTAGAACTAACCCAATTCCCATACTCACAAACGCAATGAGCATCGTGTAACCAAGGCCACGTAACACATATGGAACCGAGCGAATAGCAAGGTCTAAATCAAACATGATGTCACTCCCACATCCTACTCCTCGATGTCAATATCAGGCTCTACTGACACATCTGCTCCTCCAAAAAATTGCTGAGAAATGTCTGAAATCGTCCCATCTTCAAGCATGTCCCCAATGACACCATTAATTTGCTCTTGAAGTTCATCTTCACCTTTTTTCATAATAATACCTTGGCTACTCGGAAAATAAGCAAGAGTAGGATGCACTACGACATCAATCTCAGGCAGAGCTTCTACAGCTAAGCTTTGTAAGTAGTAATCATTTAAGATAACATCTAAGCGTCCGTTCTCAACATCACGTAGATATGTATCATTTGTCACGTTATCATAAATCACTTCTTCAGCTCCGTGCTCAATTCCAATCTGTGTGTAGATCGTTGTTGCAGCTCCACCAGCTTTTTTCCCATCTAAGTCATCAAGTGTTTCAATACCGGATAGATCTTCGCTACGTACAATCGCAGAACCATAAGAATGTTTGTATGGATCAGAGAAATTGAATTTCTCTTTACGCTCATCTGTAATATCAATATCATTTGCGGCAATATCTACTCGTCCATTATCAACAGCAGTCAGAAGGTTGTCGATTCCCATTTCACTAAATTCAACCTCAAGATCTAGTCGATTGGCAATTTCACGTAATACCTCGACCTCATAACCAGTTAACTCATCGCTATCTTCCGCATGATAGGAAGTAGGATAAAGTGTGCCTGAAGTGCCGACAACAATTGTTCCTTTTTCTTGGATGTCGCTCCAAAGAGAATTTGCTGATTCATTTGTAGGATTAGAGGCATTTGAGCAAGCCCCAAGAAGACCAACTAAAGCAGTGCAGATAAGAATATAGCTAGATTTACTTAAATTTTTACTTTTTTGTATTCCTAACATAGATGTTCCTCCGTTGTTGTATTAAGAGATAAGTCTCCTTAGTGATTATGTCATGAATGAAAGGGGATATCAATTACGTCGAAGCAAAATTGCTCGAAAAATGGGGAACAGTATTCCTTGATTAACTACTAATACCCTTTATACTATAAGTCAGAGAGTTAGTTTATTCAATGAACAAACTTTATTATCAATTTATGTATTAAAAAGGTAATAAAATGTAAGCGTTATCTTTTAGAGGAGGAGTTATTTAAATGATTAACAATCCAGTATTAAAAGGCTTTAATCCAGATCCGAGCATTTGTAGAGTAGGTGAAGATTATTACATGGCGGTTTCTACTTTTGAATGGTTTCCAGGAGTTCAAATTCATCATTCCAAAGATCTTAAGAATTGGAGATTGATAAGTAGACCATTAGATCGAGTAAGTCAACTGAATATGATAGGCAATCCGGATTCAGGTGGGGTATGGGCTCCTTGCCTAAGCTACGAAGATGGTCAATTTTGGTTAATCTATTCGGATGTTAAAGTTGTGGAGGGAAATACCTGGAAGGATGGCCATAACTATTTAGTTACTGCCAAGGAGATCGATGGGGACTGGAGTGAACCTATTTATCTAAATAGTTCTGGATTTGACCCGTCACTTTTTCATGACCCATCCGGAAAAAAATATCTTCTGAACATGATGTGGGATCAGCGCACATATAACCACAGGTTTTATGGCATCGTGATGCAGGAGTTTGATTTTCAAGAAAAAAAATTAATAGGTGAAGCCAAGATTATTTTTAAAGGAACTGATCTAGGACTTACGGAAGCACCGCATCTTTATTTTATTAATGGTTACTATTACTTATTAACGGCAGAAGGTGGGACAAAGTATGAGCATGCAGCAACAATTGCACGTTCAAAAACAATCGAGGGTCCATATGATGTACATCCTCAAAATCCAATCTTATCTAGTTGGTCAAATCCAAGAAATCCTTTACAAAAATCGGGCCATGGTTCAATTGTTGAAACGGAGTCAGGGGAATGGTACTTGGCGCATCTAATGGCAAGGCCAATTAAGCGTAAAGGTAAAAAAATCTTAGAAGAGAGAGGGTATTGTCCATTAGGTAGAGAGACAGCTATTCAAAAGATAGAGTGGAAAAATGACTGGCCACATGTAGTAAACGGTCCCGAACCATCTGAACAAGTACAAGCACCCGAAGTAGAGGAATATAAATGGGACCAAGATTTTCCGACAATTGATCCATTTGATACAACAAAGTTGAATCATCATTTTCAGACACTAAGAATACCATTTACCGAAGAAATAGGAAGCTTGACCGCTAGACCAGGACATCTAAGGCTGTATGGTCGTGAGTCGTTTCATTCCAAACATACACAGTCATTAGTTGCAAGAAGATGGCAAAGCTTTCACTTTAATGCGGAAACGAATTTGGCGTTTCAACCAACTAGTTTTCAACAATCTGCTGGTCTTGTTTGTTATTACGATACTCAAAATTGGGTGTCCGCTCAAATGACCTGGTCTGAGAACAAAGGGAGAATCCTTGATCTTGTTCAATGTGATCATTTTAAAGTGTATCATCCGATTCAATCTTCTGAGATCACAGTACCTGACACGGCTGACTATGTGTATTTAAAAGTAGAAGTTCGTAAAGAAGAATTCATGTTCCTATACTCATTTGATGGTAACACGTTTACCGAGTTTCCTATCCGATTTGAAAGCTATAAACTATCAGATGATTATATTTCTCAGGGTGGCTTTTTTACAGGAGCTTTCGTAGGAATGCACTGTATAGATACATCGGGTAAAAGAACGTATGCTGATTTTGACTCCTTTAGCTATGAAGAATTAAATGAAGTTTAGCACAAAGAAGGAGGGGTGCTCATGGGAAAAGTAGTCATCAATACCACTGGTAAACAACCTAAAATGATTATCTATAAACCTTCAAAATGGAAGCGTATACAAAAGGATTGGCAACTATATTCTTTATTAATTCTTCCAATTGTTTATTTTGTTATCTTTAAATACGGTCCTATGTTCGGGAATATAATAGCTTTCCGTCGGTTTGTACCTGGTGGAAAGCTTTATGGTGAAGAGTGGGTAGGATTAAGATACATTATGATGTTTATCAATGATCCAACCTTTTGGAATGTTTTCAAAAATACATTTGTTTTGGGAACGTTAAGCCTTGTTATATGCTTTCCACTACCTATCATTTTTGCTCTTCTATTAAATGAATTAACTAGTAAGAAATTCAAGAAATTCGTACAAACCGTTTCCTACTTACCTCACTTCTTATCCATAGTCATTATTGCAGGAATGGTCTTACAACTCACTTCAATGAATGGAACCATCAATACAGTTGTTGAGTTTTTTACGGGTGAACGTATTAATTTTATGCAGGAAGCTGGCTGGTTTCGTACCATTTATATTAGCTCAGAGGTATGGCAAACACTTGGATGGGGCGCCATTCTCTATTTAGCCGCTTTAACAAATATTGATCATGGATTATATGAAGCCGCAAGAATTGATGGAGCAAACCGCTGGAAGCAAACCATTCATATCACGATACCGGGAATCCTGCCTACCATTATTACATTGTTAATTCTGAATATTGGGACGTTTTTAGCGGTAGGTTTTGAAAAGGTATTATTGCTTTACAATCCGTTAACCTATTCAACTTCCGATGTTATTTCAACTTATCTATACAGGGTAGGCTTGGAGTCAAGTAACTTTAGCTATGCGACAGCCATTGGATTATTTGAATCGATCATTGGTCTAACACTCATTTTGTCTGCAAATTTCATCTCTAGAAAACTTACTGAACAGAGCTTATGGTAAGGAGGCAGCGCATTGAAAGAATCGTGGCAGTATAAAGTCTTTAAAGTGTTTAATATCACTTTTTTACTAATCATCATGTTTCTGACCTTCTATCCATTTTTAAACGTTGTTGCTCAGTCATTTAGCGGCGAATCGTATATAAATGCTGGAGAAGTAAATTTAATCCCAAAAGGCTTTAATGTAGAAACATACAAAACGGTTATGAATGATTCAATGTTTTGGAACAGCTACAAAAATACAGTGGTTTATACGGTTGTTGCGACCGCCATTTCCATGTTTATGACGACAATCTTCGCCTATGCGTTAGCAAAAAAGAGGCTGATGGGAAGAAGCTTCTTTACGGCATTTGCGGTGTTCACCATGTTTTTTAATGGGGGACTAATTCCTAACTATGTGCTCATTCAAACTTTAGGTTTTGGTAATACAATCTGGGCAATTGTGGTACCTGGTGCCATAAGCGTATTTAACCTACTGATTATGAAAGCGTTTTTTCAAAATATGCCTGAAGAACTTGAGGAAGCGGCAGCTATTGATGGTCTAGGCACGTACCGTATTTTGTTAAAAGTAGTATTACCACTATCTAAAGCTGTGCTCGCAACCATGACATTATTTTACGCAGTAGGTAACTGGAATTCATGGTTTAGTGCATTTCTATATTTAGATAAGCAAGAAATGTTTCCTGTAACGATTTACTTACGAAATTTAATTACAGATGCAACAGGTGGTCTTTCTTCTGGAGCAACTAGTGCGGATAACTTAACTCAGATAGCATCAAACATAAAATCAGTGACGATGGTACTAACAGTATTGCCTATTATCATGGTCTATCCGTACATCCAAAAATATTTTGTATCGGGCATAATGTTAGGTTCGGTAAAACAATAACATTTTTAGGGGGAGTATATATGAAAAGAAAGACATCTGTTTTTGGTGCTATTGTGGGATCCGCTGTTCTTATGGCCGCTTGTACGGGGGAGACAAGTACTGATTCAGAAGTAGAAGTTTCGTCTATCGGCGCTATGGATGAATTCAAAGTCGGAGATTCGTTTAAAGCAACCGAACCTATAACCTTTCCAATATTATATAGTGAACACCCCAATTATCCGTTTAAACGAGACTGGTTGTTCTTTGAAGAGCTTGAGAAACGCACGAATATTACGTTTGATGAAACCCTTGTACCGATGAGTGATTACGAACAAAAGCGTAGTTTACTTGTTAGTTCAGGAGACGCACCTTTAATCCTTCCTAAGACCTATCCAGGGCAAGAGTCAGCATTTGTGTCATCTGGTGCTATTCTACCGGTAAGTGAATATGTAGATATGATGCCACATTTTTTAGATAAGGTTGAAAAATGGGATATGGAAGAAGAACTGGATGGATTGCGTCAAGAGGACGGGAAGTTCTACTTGCTGCCAGGATTACATGAAGAAGTAAGACCTGATTATACTTTAGCTATTAGAACGGACATTTTTGAGGAACAAAATTTGGAGATTCCAGAAACCTGGGATGACCTGCTTGAATCCTTGAGAGTACTGAAAGAAGCTTATCCAGATATCACACCATTTTCTGATCGCTATAATTTTAATAGTACGTTAAATGTAGCGGCTACACCTTTTGGCACGATTGGAGGGTGGGGACTGTCTTCAGGACTCTCATTCAATCACGAAGTCGATGCGTTTGAATATAGTCCAGCATCAAATGAGTATAAGGAGTTACTGACTTACTTCCATACAATGGTTGATGAAGGGTTGTTAGATCGTGAGAGTTTTACTCAGGATGATGAACAGGCTATCCAAAAGTTTGTAACAGGCAACTCCTTTGTTATAAACGCTAATTCACAAGATATTGTGACGTATCGTAACAGTTTAGATGATCGCTTAGGTGAGGGTGAATACTCCATCTCAAAAATCCCTGTACCTGCAGGGCCTGCCGGAAATGTTCAAGGAGGAGGTCGATTTGAAAATGGGATCATGATATCTTCCAAAGCAGTAGAAAATGAGAATTTTGAAGCGATGATGCAGTTTATAGACTGGTTATGGTATAGCGATGAAGGATTAGAGTTTGCCAAATGGGGAGTTGAAGGTGAAACCTTTACAAAATCAGAGGATGGAACTCGTACCTTAACTGAAGACATTGATTATATTGGAATGAATCCAGAGGGATCGAAGGCTCTTAATGTTGATTTTGGATTTGCAAATGGGGTATTTGCCTACGGAGGAGCTACTGAACTTACGCGTTCGATTATGAGTGACGAGGAAATCGAATTCCAAGAGGTAATGTCAGAAAAAGATAGAGTAGATCCAAACCCTCCTGTTCCTTATTCTGACGAAGTGAGAGAGAGAGCAACATTGCTAAGTACACCTTTAAAAGACTTTGTTGAACAATCAACATTGCAATTTATTCTTGGTTCAAGAGATCTTAGTGAATTTGATCAATATGTAGAAGAATTACGAGGAAGAGGTATGGATGAATTTGTAGATCTCTCAAATGAAGCGTACCAAAACTACAAAGAAAATGTCGAATAAAATGGCTATAGAAGCTGTCTGTCTTGCAGGCAGCTTCTGTTCTAGAAAGGGTGGAAAAAATGAATTCGCCTAGACAACAGGAATTTGGAAGCGGTTTTTTGTATCAATTTACGAATCGAGTGTATTGGTTAATCATCCTAAATCTATGGTTTATCATTTCAAATAGTCCACTACTATTTATTCTATTAGTCCTTGAACCAAGTCTGTCTAATATCTCTCTCTATTATCTTGCTTCAATCCCGTTTGGGCCGGCACTAGCAGCCCTTTTATATTCAACACTGAAATATATTCAAGAAAATGAAGAATCTCCAACTCGAGATTTTATCCATGCTTACAAAGTTAATTTTAAAGACACTTTAAAATTTTGGGTGCCAATCGTAACGTTTCTAAGTATCAGCATCGTGAATCTTCAATATTTATCACAACAGCCATCTACTATGAATGAGATGATGTCTTTGGCTTTGTTAATCCTTCTCTTCTTTTTATTCCTGATAACGATCCAATTATTTATTATTAATGCCAAATTCTCTTTTAAAACAAAAGACTTGTTTAAGTTAGCAATGTACAGCAGCTTTAAGCAACTAAAAATTACAACCGGTAATGCGGCCATTTTGTTTTTATTTTGGGTGCTACTGGCTAGCACATCGGATTTTCTTATTCTTTTTTTAGGAAGTCTTCTAGCTTATCTTCTCATGTTAAACAGTCGAAAATTATTACGTTCAATTGAGAATGAATTTTGTCAGACAAATACATAAAAAAGGAGAGGTGAATGAAATGCAAAATCAGAATTTCACATCCTGCTGGCTTCCTGATGGCAGGAGGGAGAAGCGTTCTAACAAACTTATTGTCACTATTCTTTCAAAGGCGGAGGTAATAAGAAGAGTCTGTCACACGTATTTAAGTCATTTATTTGAGGGATCCCATATTGGAACAGAGTTGAATAGCCAAGATGAGATCGTTATAGGAACCTATGAAGCAACAGCTCAAGCTTGCACGAACGATATGCAGGTTGATGGGTTTGAATTGAGACAGGAGCAAGGCAAGACCTATATTTTGTCTCACTCTGATCAAGGATTACTATATGGGACTTTTTATTTTATCGAGCAGCTTCAACTCGGAATGAAAATCGAGGATATGAGTGTCATCCAGAATCCAGCTACTACAATACGAATGCTAAATCATTGGGACAACATGGATGGTTCAATTGAGAGAGGGTATGCAGGTCGTTCTATTTTCTTTGAAGACAATAAACTATCCTATGACAAAGATCGCATTCAACAGTATGCGGATTTACTTTCTTCTGTTGGAATTAATAAGATCTGTATTAACAATGTGAATGTACATCAAGTGGAGTCGAGATTAATTGAAGCAGATATGTTAATTGAGCTGCAACATCTAGCAGAAATTTTCAGAGGAAACTATATAACGATGTTTCTGAGTATCAATTTTGCCTCTCCAATCGAAATTGGGGGACTAAAGACAGCGGATCCCCTTGATTCAACTGTTGAAGAGTGGTGGAGAAAACAAACGAAATTAATTTATCAAAAAATTCCAGACTTTGGTGGATTTATTGTTAAAGCTGATTCTGAGCATCGACCAGGACCATTTACGTATGGGAGAACACATGCAGATGGCGCAAACATGCTGGCTAAGGCTTTAGCTCCTTTTAACGGAACTGTCTTTTGGCGTTGCTTTGTATATGATTGCTTGCAGGATTGGCGTGATCGTTCAACGGATCGAGCGAGAGCAGCCTATGATCATTTTAAAAAGCTTGATGGGTTGTTCGATGAGAATGTAATCCTTCAAATAAAAAATGGACCAATGGATTTTCAAGTCAGAGAGCCGGTTTCTCCTTTAATAGGAGCGCTTGAGAAAACAAATTATGTTATGGAGTTCCAAGTAACGCAAGAATACACAGGTCAACAAATAGACCTTTTTTACTTAGTGCCTCAATGGAAGGAAGTTCTGGATTTCGATACACATTTAAAAGGAAAAGGAACAACTGTTTCAGAGATACTATCGGGGAATCTACACAAATCATTGCAAACAGGGATAACTGCGGTTGTAAATGTGGGGAGAGATGACAATTGGACGGGTCATGAATTTGCTCAAGCAAATCTTTATGGGTATGGAAAGCTTTCTTGGGATCCGACTTTCAAGACTGAGAAGCTAATGAAAGATTGGGTACAAATCACGTTTCCCTTTGTAAAAGATTCTGCAAAAAGATTAATTGAAGAGATGTTAAATCGCTCGTGGATCATCTATGAAAAATATACATGTCCTCTTGGCGTAGGGTGGATGGTGAAAACTGGGCATCATTATGGACCAGATGTGAACGGATATGAATACAGTCCATGGGGAACGTACCATTTCTCAGATCGTAATGGACTAGGTGTAGATCGAACAAAGAGTGGAAGTAATTATATTGAACAGTATTCAAAAGCTGTTAGCGAGCTGTATGGAAACCTTAATAGTTGTCCTGATAATCTACTTCTTTTTTTTCATCACGTTCCTTATACACACCCGTTGCATTCAGGAAAAACAGTCATCCAGCATATTTATGACTCCCATTTTGAAGGTGTTGAGGATGTCAAACACATCATTAATGAATGGACTAAAGAAAAGGTAAACCTGCCGGACGATCTATACTCCCATATCAATCAAAAATTAAATAGTCAACTTACTAATGCAATTGAATGGAGAGATAAGATTAACACGTATTTTTATCGTATGTCAGGAATTCCAGATGAATATCAGCGTTTAATATATGGATAATGAACAAACAATTGAACGTATCTAAGCACTTTGTGGATGGAACGGAATATCAATCTCCGTTTTATCTTTTTTTTAGCGTCTTATATTTGACTAAAAGCAGACATTACTCATAAACTAAGCAAGCATGCATAGATTGAATTATCCCTACTTGACAGATATGAATAACGGGATTAGAATAACAAAGCTATCATTATTTAAGGAGTGAACAAAACTGGATACTTTGTATGTTGTCATTATTTTAGCTGTTCTTCTTGGATTTGTTGGGTTGCTTTTCTATATGCAGAAAAAGCATATCTCCTTCTCCAAGCGTGTATTCACAGGTCTTGGGCTTGGAATTGTGTTTGGTCTAGCCCTTCAATTTTTGTTTGAACCGGACTCATTTGTTATTGAAACATCGGCAGATTGGATGAGTATTATTGGAAGTGGGTATGTACGATTCTTACAAATGATTGTCATGCCACTTGTCTTTATCTCGATTCTTTCAGCCTTTACTCGACTAACGTTCACGAGTAACCTGGGGAAAATTAGTGCACTTATTTTAGGAACATTGATTGCGACGACAGCGATAGCTGCGACAATCGGAATTGCTTCTGCATCGCTATTTGATTTAAATGCAGATCAGATCACGCAAGGTGAAGCAGAAACAAGCCGTGGATCATCGCTTGAGGAAACATCTGCTGGTATTCAAGCGGATACTTTACCACAACAAATTATTGAGCTAATCCCGTCCAATCCGTTTCTGGACTTTACAGGTCAGCGTGCAACATCTACGATCGCTGTTGTTATCTTTGCTGCTTTTCTTGGTTTAGCTTATCTTGGCATTAAACGTAAGCAGCCTGAACAAGCAGAGCATTTTGCTAAGATTACTGAAACGGTGTATGCCATTGTCATGCGCGTTGTTACATTAATTCTTCGCTTAACTCCATACGGGGTACTTGCGATTATGACTCGTACGGTAGCAACAAGTGATTTAAACGCGATTGTTAGTTTAGGCGAATTTGTAGCAGCTTCTTATGTTGCACTTATTGCCATGTTCTTAGTTCATCTAATTATCTTAGCTGTAATTGGTTTAAGTCCAGTTACATATTTGAAAAAAGCATTTCCGGTGCTGGCTTTTGCATTCACATCAAGAACGAGTGCTGGTGCCCTACCAATGAACATTCAAACACAAAAACAATTAGGTGTACCTGAAGGGATTGCTAACTTTGCTGGTTCGTTTGGTCTTTCAATTGGACAGAATGGTTGCGCAGGTATTTATCCTGCAATGCTAGCTGTTATGATCGCACCGACTGTCGGTATTAATCCACTTGCACCAGACTTCTTGATTTTCTTAATCTTCGTTGTTGCGATTAGTTCGTTTGGTGTAGCTGGAGTTGGAGGCGGAGCAACCTTTGCAGCCATCCTTGTTCTTTCTGCACTTGACTTACCAATTGCTTTAGCTGGTGTCTTAATCTCAGTTGAACCATTAATTGATATGGGACGTACAGCACTTAACGTAAGCGGAAGTATGGTTTCTGGTTTATTTACAAGTAAGGTAACAAAGCAAATTGATCGTTCTGTTTATAATGATCCAAACAGACGCTTAGATACACAGGAACTAGAAGCTTAATATCTTTTTAAGGCGAGCATCTCATCAATTGATGGGTGTTCGTCTTTTTTTGTGCTTGTGCATCAAGAATGGTTTTTACTGCATATACTAGGTTACAAGAGAAATGAAAGGGAGCGAATGGTGGATGCAACCTAGGACATTTTACAATCTCCATCATAAGGAGATGTTGTTTGAGGACGTTTTTCGCAACATAAAATCATTTATGGAGCAACAACCGATCGCGGATTATAAGCTGATGCTCGGAACGGATTCTCAGGTTCACCCTAGACTAACTCGGTTTATTACTGGTATCGTCATACAACGGTTGGGTCGTGGTGTATGGGCTTGTGCAACAAAAACGATTGTGGAACGTAAAATGACGCAGCTTCATGAACGAATCTCCTATGAAACCTCGCTAACAGAAGAAATAGCTTCACTCTTTACAGAGCACCACAAGGATGAACTTATTCAATTGATTCTCCCTCATATCTACGATGGTGCTACCTTTTCCATTGAAGGACACATTGACATCGGAGCAGGCAAAAAAAATCGTACAAGGGAATTTGTACGAGAAATGACAGGACGTATTGAGTCGTCGGGGCTTGAGCCGAAAATCAAACCAGATTCATTTGTTGCCAGTAGCTATGCGAATCGTTATACAAAGTAATAAAGTCTTTACGACTAGACAGAATGCACATCCTCACGTAGACTAACGTTGGTCTTAAAAACGTATGAACGTTGTTTATAAAGAGGAGAATAATCTATGACACATAATCCTACCGGAAAAGAACGACTGGCATTAGCCTTCTTACTTAGTATGCTTGCGGTACTTGGTCCCCTGAATATTGATATGTATTTGCCGAGCTTTCCTGATATCGCAACAGATCTAAAAGCACGAGAATCACTTGTACAGCTAAGCTTGACGGCCTGTTTGTTTGGTCTTGCTGTTGGACAGGTTGTTGTTGGTCCAATAAGTGATTCAACGGGAAGACGCAAACCACTTATAATATCAGTGCTTCTTTTTGCACTTGCTTCAATACTATGTGCACTTGCACCAAATATTACGTGGCTCATCATCGGCCGATTCCTTCAAGGATTTACAGCTGCTGGTGGAGTAGTAATCTCACGAGCTGTGGTTCGAGACGTATTCAGTGGAACAGAGCTTACAAAATTTTTCGCCCTATTAATGGTGATAAATGCAGTAGCTCCACTTGCTGCACCGATCGTTGGCGGAGCGATTTTATGGTTTCCATTCACGAACTGGAGTTCAATCTTCTACTTTCTTTCATTTGTTGGGTTGTTAATTGTTGCCATGGTGTTATGGAAGTTAAAAGAAAGCCATCCTCCCGAGCGTAGGACACCAAGTTCTTTATCATTCACCTTAAAAACATTTGGAGAACTATTTAGAGATCGATCTTTTATTGGATATGCGTTAACACTTGGTTTTGTACATGGAGGAAGCTTTGCTTATGTATCAGGTACACCTTTTGTCTACCAAGGGATATACGGCGTCTCACCTCAAACCTTTAGTATATTGTTTGGAATAAACGGTCTGGCGATTATTAGTGGAACATGGATTGTCGGAAGGTTTGCAGGGAGAATTGCTGAGCGAGTCCTATTACGGTCGGGTGTGATTCTTGCTACATGTGCAACAACCTTCTTGCTTATCATGACAATCATTGAAGCTCCACTTGTATGGATTGTGGTTCCAATCTTTATTTACATGACAAGCATGGGAACGATTCTAACGACTTCTTATACATTAGGCATTAAAAAACAAGCGCACCGTGCCGGGACTGCAAGTGCCTTATTAGGTTTGTTTCCATTATTAATAGGCGCAATGGTCGCACCGCTTGTTGGACTTGCAGAAGCTTCGGCCGTTCCAATGGGTTTGATTTTGTTTAGTACATGTCTCGTTGCATTAGGATGTTTTTTCTTTATCACAACAAAGGAAGACGTTTAAAATTGCAGCAACTAGCCTGGCAGTGTATCATTTTTAATGTAGAGAAACCACATTAGGAGGCGCTTATGACTCACACAGAGAAAGACATCAAATTGCACCTTATTCGTCACGGACAAACCATCTTTAACTTTCAGGATAAAGTACAGGGCTGGTCAGATACGCCGTTAACCGAAACAGGACGCACTGTCGCAGCACGCCTAGGACGGGGTTTAAAGGGTAGAAGCATTGATGCGATCTATTCAAGTGACAGTGGTCGAGCCATTGAAACAGCAACACTTATTCAAGAAAATAGTGAGAAAAACGATATTGAATTAAATACGGTCAAAGGGCTAAGAGAAATGTACTTTGGAAATTATGAAGGTGGACCCAACCCGGTACTTTGGAATGAGGTTCGCGACAAGCTTTCTAATGGACAAGCTGCAGATAAAGAAGAGATGTACAATACAGCTGGGATTGATGAGATCTGCCAAGCGGTTTCACAGCTTGATCCGGAAGCAGAAGAGTGGGAAGTCTACACAAAAAGGCTGCTTGATTCCCTAAACGTTATTGTAGAAGATGCAGCGAAAAACGGGCATGAGAACATCTACATTGTCTCTCACGGACTTAGTATTCGTGTGATCTTACACATATTAAACTATAAACAAGGTCATTTAAAAATTGAAAACACAAGTATCTCAGAGCTTATTTACCGAGCTGGAGCTTTTCATACATTTGGTTCAGTGAATAATACGGATCTACTTGTTGAAACCATTGTTGCTGAATAACGACTTAAGAGCCTCTCCTTCGTATGAAGGAGAGGCTCTCTTTTTTTACACAAATGCTTAATTTATGTATATAAAAGGATTTAAGAGAATGGAATCGAACTTATACATATATCTTACTTGAAAGGATGATATTGTATGAGCATAGAAATGATTCCTGGATTTCGTCAATTTCACCAGATGGACACGAACTTGGACAAGCTTCCTTTCTTTCGAATGAATGAAGGAGTGGCATCAAACAAAATTAAAGTGAATGGCACAAGCAAGATTAACTATTCAACGTACAATTATCTTGGGTTAAATGGAACAAATGAAATCAACGAAGCTGCACTTCTGGCCATTCAAAAATATGGTACGTCCGTTTCAAGTAGTCGATTGTTAAGTGGTGAAATCCCGCTTCATCGCTCACTTGAGCACGATATAGCCAGCTTTTTAGGGGTAGAAGACAGCATTGTTCAAGTGGGTGGCCACAGTACGAATGTGAACACCATTGCACAGCTCGTAGACTCATCAGATTTAGTGATATGTGATGCACTTGTTCATAACAGTATTATGCAAGGGGTGCGGCTTTCAGGCTCAAAAATGATTCGCTTTAAGCATAATGATATGAACCATCTAGACAAGCTTCTAAAGAGGTTTAGACATAAATATAGAAACGTCTTACTTATTGTTGAAGGCGTATATAGCATGGATGGAGATCTATGCAAGTTACCGGAGCTCATTCAACTGAAAAAACAATATGGCTGCTTATTAATGGTAGACGAGGCACATTCGATTGGGACTATTGGTCATGGAGGTAGAGGAGTAACAAGCTACTACGGCATTAACCCAACAAACGTAGATGTGCTGATGGGATCGATGAGTAAGTCACTGAATAGTTGTGGGGGATATATCGCAGGAAACAAATCTCTCGTGACCTTTTTACGCTACAATCTTCCTGGATTTGTATTCAGTGTCGGAATGACTCCGGCTAATGCGGCGGCTGCACAAGCTTCACTTCGAATGATACGAAAAAAGCCTGAGCTTGTTAATCAGCTTTTAGAAAATGCCGAGTATTTCTTGGAGAAGCTTATTAAACTAGGAGTTGATACAGGTCTAAGCAAGAATTCACCAATTATCCCCCTCATTGTTGGAGATTCCGAGAAAGCTCTGTGGTTCGCTGAGAAACTATATGAGCATGGAATCAATGCGATGCCAATCATTCATCCTGCTGTAAAAGAAAAAGAAGCGAGAATTCGTTTTTTTATGAGCGCTATCCATACAAAAGAAGATCTAGATTGTACCATCGACATTGTGAAGCAAATTGTGGCTGAGGAGAAAGGATTGTAAAGGTAAAAAGATAAGTAAGAAATTAAACTCTTTAATTCATTTATGATCTTATAACGGTACAGACACGATCAAGCCCACTCTCGCATAAGCATAAGAAACAGATTTTTTGGGGGTGACGTATGGGGATACTTGCAGCAATCTCCTTTTTCGTTAAAGAAGTGGTCGTGTTTGTATCATATGTAAAGAACAATGCTTTTCCTCAGCCATTAAAAAAAGAGGAGGAACGAAAATACTTAGCGTTAATGGCTGAAGGCGATCCGGAGGCCCGAAACTTACTTATTGAGCACAACTTAAGACTCGTCGCTCACATCGTAAAGAAATTTGAAAATACACGTGAGGATACAGAGGATCTCATTTCAATTGGCACGATTGGTTTAATTAAAGCGATTGAAAGCTACTCAGAAGGAAAAGGCACAAAGCTTGCTACGTATGCGGCGCGATGTATAGAGAACGAAATCTTGATGCATCTTCGTGCGCTTAAAAAAGTCCGTAAAGATGTGTCTCTACATGATCCAATTGGGACAGACAAAGAAGGAAATGAAATCACTCTGATCGACGTACTGCAAGAAGATGCGGATGACATTGTTGATGTCATTCAAACAAAAATGGAGAAAAAGCAAATCTACGAATTCATTCATGTGTTAGATGATCGTGAGAAAGAAGTGATTGTCGGTCGATTTGGATTAAGCCTTGAAGAGGAGCGGACTCAACGAGAAATTGCAAAGGAATTAGGTATTTCCAGAAGTTATGTCTCGCGTATTGAAAAACGAGCCTTAATGAAGCTGTTTCATGAGTTTTATAAGCAGAGTAAAGGGAAAGGGTGAGGGGGCTTAGACATACCTAGCTTTTAATAAGAAATAGACCTTGATCACAGCACTCTTTTATCATTCTCCGTCTTAAAGTGTACTCCTTAAAAAAAGCTAAGATGAAACCCAACCACATTATAATAGTGGTTGGGTTTTTTATGATCGATTTAGTAACTGTATTAAAATTACAAACAGGGCTTTGGCTCCTTACTATTTATGTACTTTTGAATCTGTTAAAGGAGAGAAAAGCTTGGTGCCTTCCTCGGGTAGGAAATGATATTTTTCTTCATTGTAGTTAAATGAAACTTCATGATTAAGCATTTTAGGTTTTACTCTTATGTTTTGAATTTGATCACGTTTAAATGTTTGGTGTTCTTTACTCTTCACAACGATTAAACGATTTTCAGTAACAGCGAATATCCTATTTCCGTGAATGGACTGGGCACCAATTGTAAGGATGCTTTCGTCTGATTCTAAGAGACTTTGGAGTGTCTTTAAGTGAGTACTATATACAAGTAAATAGGTTTTCCCGAGAGGAGCCACTTGCTCTTTAAATGTGGTCATATTGTTCACATCCTTCTAGGTATTAAATTCCATTATACAACAATATTTGCTTTTTTGGTTAATTGATCAATAACAATTTTATATAAACAAGGAAAGAAACAGGCATGTATAGTTGATTAGTCTTTTTGTACTATCATGTCAGGATAATAAATCAATACCATTACATTTAAATCATGTCTAAATACCTATTTTTGAGTGGTTATTCCTTGATCATCTAAATATTTTTAGATAAAATACATAATATAGAAATAATATAGTGATAAGGGTGTATGTCGTGAAGTATAACGTTGAAGCTTATTCATTTATTTTAATCATCCATCAAGGCATTATCAAAAAACATTCTGTACCTCCTCATTTGCACAACTCATTAAAAAACATCGTGTCTCATTGTAGAGAATCTGTAGATGCAACATTGTATCGTAAGATGGTCCACACCGCCGATATTCACCGTGATGTG
Organism: Alkalicoccobacillus gibsonii; assembly: GCF_016798245.1. Lineage (GTDB taxonomy): Bacteria > Bacillota > Bacilli > Bacillales > Bacillaceae_D > Alkalicoccobacillus > Alkalicoccobacillus gibsonii. The sequence goes on from NZ_JAEUZA010000001.1 coordinate 228,818, forward strand.
TGTCAGTTTCGAAAGGTCACAAAACAAAACGTAGTGTTTCTTGATAAATTTGCGCAAGAATTCACCGTGAAAAAATAAAATGGGTTTAATAGATCATTGGATAGGCAATAGAGGAGCAACCGACTTTTTTCATGACAAAAAGCCATAAGAATCGGGAAACCGAATGTTCTTATGGCTTTTTGCTATTTTAATTAGGAAGGATCGGCTACTTTAACAAGCTGCTTGCCGATATTTTGACCGCTGAATAAACCATTAAAGGCCTCAGGGATCTGATCGAATCCTTCAAGGATCGTTTCTTTAAAAACAATATCCTTGTTTTTAACGTATTCACTCATTTCACGATAAGCTGTCTCGTATTGATCTGCGTAATCACCATAAAGGAATCCTTGCATTCTCGCTCTGGTTTTGATTAGGTAGGTCTGAATACGCGGACCATTATCTGTTTCACCTTTTTTCAGGTTATAGCTTGCGATGGCTCCACAAACAGGGATACGAGCAAGCGGGTTTAAGAGAGGCCAAACATGATCAGATACCTCACCGCCGACGTTTTCAAAGTACACGTCTATACCGTCTGGGCAGGCTTGTTTTAGTAGGTCAGCATATTGATCGTCTTTGTAGTTTACAGCTGCGTCGAAACCAAATTTGTTCACGAGAAGCTCTTCTTTTTCTTGTGAGCCAACGATACCAACAACACGGCAGCCTTTAAGTCGAGCCAATTGACCTGCAATCGAACCAACTGCTCCAGCAGCTCCTGAGATTACAACGGTTTCGCCTTTTTTAGGTTGTCCGATATCATTTAATCCAAAATAAGCTGTTAGACCAGGCATTCCTAGTGCACCTAAAGCGGCAGAGATTGGGGCACCGTGCATCTCTAGCACACGTACTTGATCGGCAGGAACAACCGTATATTCCTGGAAAGGGAGAAATCCTGTTACAATGGTTCCTTCTTTAATTGAATCATTTTTAGATTCGACTACTTGTGCAATGCCTCCACCTGCAATTGGCTTGTTTATTTCAAAGGGGGCAATGTATGATTTAGCATCTGACATTCTTCCACGCATATATGGATCGACGGAGAGGTATAGGGTTTTTACTAATAGTTCATTTTCTTTAGGAGTTCCTTTATCAACTTCTGCAATAGAGAATGTATTAGAGTCGGGTAATCCGTTTGGTCTTTCGTTAAAAAGCAGTTGTTTAGGCATTATAATTTCCTCCTAGTTTGTGATTCAGTTCACTTTAACACAAAAAGGGTATAGAAAGAAAAGCGTATGCTTATGATTTAACTTTTTAGGAGTTGTTAAAAATGAAAAAAAGGTATATTTTCATATTGCTGCTAGTTGCAGTGGTTGGTGTAGGCATTGGGTTTACTTTAAACCTAGATGCAGACGAGACTGGGATAAGGGAAGAGAGTAGTCCAGTAACTTCCAGTGACAGTCTATTTATTCAAGCTCAATCAGAGCATTCTTTTCAAGAGGAATTAAGTGCTCGAAGTGATCAAAATTCACCTGTTGACATTGCGGTTATTGGCAGTAGTGTTGCCGAAGGGCAGGGGGCAAGCGAGTACAATCAAACATGGCCGTCCCTGCTTGAATCATCCTTAAATGAATCAGCGGAAAGCGTAAACGTAACAAACTTTGCGGTTAGTGGGTTTAAAGTGAGTGACTTAATTGAAGAGGGAGATGTGGATGAACTCATTCAATCCTCGCCAGATGTAATTCTGTTCGAGACCAGTGTTATTAATAGTTATTATCACAATGAACCGATTGAAGAAACAAACGAGTCAATCAAATTAGCTGCTGATAAAATAAAAGAAGAGCTTCCCAATGCGTACTTGGTTTTTATGGCTCCAAATCCTATAAGTGAGTCAATGTATTCTGTTGTTACATCTGACTTAGAGTTTGAGGAATATGTATACGAAACAGAGCAGTTCATTATTGATTCAGGATGGGACTATTTTGATAGTTATACTGCATGGAATAGACAAATGGAGGAGGAAGGAATTGACTTAGATTCTTTATTAGATGATGGGACTCATCCTAACGATGAGGGGTATCAGATGTGGTTTGATTTGTTAAATAAAGCGATGGTTCAAGCATAGTCATACAAAAGCGAATGCTCGTCTTTAAACGGGCATTCGCTTTTTAGGTACATTTAATTAATTACTGATACATTAAATGCAGTTAAGTATTTTAACAGCTTTGCGACATCTTGGTTTCCGTCTACAAAAGCTAAGTGCCCATCAGGTCGAACAAGATAAAGCGCATTTTCGCTGAATTTTGCTTTCTTATAATCTTGTTGCCAATGCCAGTTAAACAGTGGTAGAGGATAATCCTTACAAAAGCTTTCTAGTTCCTCAGTAGGCTTTCCGTAGACATGAAGCTGCCAATCCCCAGATTGAAGCGATTGATAGTTATCTACTCCATTAGATTGAAGCCACGGCAGACGGTCTCCACCTTGTAACGTACCAGCTCGACCTTCGCTTAATACACTTTTACGGTAACGAACATGGATTTGTGAAAGATAACGGAATGCTAGCTTACGACTGAATGTAAACCGACTCGCCAATGGAACGATACGAGGAAGAACAAATTTTCTAAGAAGTGCTCCGCGAATGTTTCGACTAACCATCGCTTTAAACGCTTGATCAGTGGTTGCGACTAGTTGACGTGCGAATCTCCTTCTTTCCAATCCGTATGTGTGTAAAATAGTAGGGTTTGCATTCTTTTTTATCACAGAAGCCAATTTCCAAGAGAGGTTCACTGCGTCTCCAATTCCCGTGTTCATTCCTTGGGCGCCTGTTGGACTATGGATATGTGCAGCATCTCCTAACAAGAAGACATGCCCCCGACGAAAGGTTGCTGCGACGCGTTTATGAACTTTAAAGGAAGAGAACCAGTTTACGTTCTTAACTTGAATATTCAGCAAGGATTGAAGGGAAGGCTCAATATCCCAAAAGGTTAAGTCGGGTTTTTCTGCTATAAGTCGCGGGACAATCCCTACGAGACGTTGGGTTCCTTTGCTTTTTACAGGTAACACCATACAAAATCCATTTTTAGAAAGGGCTAAATTAATATCTGTAAAAGATGTTGCCTGTCCCTTGGCTTCAACATCGGCTATATAAAATAAATCTTTGTATGTAGTGCCTTCAAATGAGATATCAAGTGCTTGTCGAATCATACTTCTAGCACCATCGCATCCACACAGATAAGAAACATGAATGGTTTCTTCATGATGATCACACGAAACAATCGCTTCAATTCCATCTGGCGTCTCTTTAAAGGAAAGAAGCTCTGTTTGCCAATCAACTGTAATTCCTAGTCTTTTTAACTGGTGTATGAGTAATTCCTCATGTTCATCTTGTGGAAGACTTAACACAAATGGAAAGGGACTTAACCCTTTACCTAAGTTACCGAGGTTGACGTACCCAATTTCTTTTGTTTCTTTGTGTATGTGAGCTGCGGGCATTTTAATGCCGAGGTTTACTGCGTCATCTGCTACCTGTAATTGATCATAGTGTTCGAGAGTTCGGGCATGAATGCCAATTGCTCTGGATTTATGATCTGGACCGGGACGTTTATCAATAATTCGAAAAGGAATGTTGTAATGCGTTAATCGATGCGCTAAAGCTAAACCGGTTGGGCCAGCTCCGACAATCAACACTATAGGTTGCTCCATTTAAATCACTCCAATCACTGTCGGTTTATCTACTACGAATTCCCTCGAACGACTCATTTCAAACGAAAAAAGAGCCACTTGTTAAGTGGCTCCGCATCACTTTGAATTAGTATACGTAGCTAGCTCCAATGATTACTAACAGAATGAATAAAACAATGATGAAAGCAAAGCCGCCACCAGCGTAACCGCCGCCTTTTCCACATTCAAATTCTCCCATGTTGCCACCACCTTTCCAAGACATAACATAGACTATGCAGTAACAAGAGAAAGGGGTACTCATTTTACGTTAGAATCTAAATGCCGATTTTACGCCCAGTGTGACTGCTGATAAGACATGTCCCAAAATAAATATTCAAACCGGCTTGAAGTAAGAAAAATGTCCTCAAGTTGCTTTCGTTCAGCTTCTCCTAGAGTGATGGCAAGTTCATCAAGCTTAGCGCATAACCAGTCAGCAATTGCCTTAAATTCATCGTCCTGGTACATGCGAACCCACTCTCCATACTGAGGGTGTTCAAGCGCTCCTGGAACGGTCGCTAGACGCTTACCGATCTCCGAATAACTCCATGCGCACGGAAGGATGGCTGCGATGAGATGAGCTAATGAGCCCTTTTGTGCTTCACTGATCATGTAGCTGCTATAGGCAATGGTTGTTGGAGCGGCAATCGTATGCTCTAATTCTTCATTTGTTATGCCTAAGCGATGTGCGTACGAGCGATGGAGGGACATCTCTTCATGCAGAGTGGACTGTAAATAGGCAGCAAAGGTTGCCATTGTATTCAAATCGTTTGCCTTTACAACACCAAGTGCAAACACTCGTGCGTACTCAATAAGATACAAATAATCTTGCTTCATGTAATACTTAAAAGCTTCAATATCTAGTGTTCCTGATCCGATTTCTTGAACAAAAGCATGTTCGTGATTCGCCGTCCAAATTGAGTTTGCTTTCTGACGTAATTCCTTTGTAAAAGACATCCTCTCACTCCTTACCATCTTTATTTATTTGCCAGGTAAACCTTTTAAACGAAATCCCCAGTGATTTGTCGGACCATTACCAGACCCGAGATTAAGTGTATAAGAGATGGCATCTGTAATGAACGCTTTTCCAATGGAGACAGCTTCCTCAATGGATTTTCCTTTTGCAAGCTCTGCAGTAATGGCAGCCGAGAAGGTACAGCCTGTTCCATGCAGATGTTTTGTATTTGTTCTGTCTGCATGCAGATGAGTCATGGTCTGGTTTGAGAACAGGACATCCGTTGAATGATCTGTTCGATAGCCACCTTTGATGACAGCTGCCTTAGCACCAAGCTCATTCACAATGAGTTTAGCCGCTTTTTCCATATCAGCAACTGTTTCAATCTTCATCTCAATTAAATCACTGGCTTCTGGGATGTTTGGTGTCACAATCGTTGCAAGAGGTACTAAGGTTTCACGTAAGGATTTGCGTGAGTGCTCATCCATTAAAGGGTCGCCACTTTTAGCTATCATGACTGGATCACAAATGTATGGCACGTCAATGGCTTGTAAGCGGTCCACTAACGCCTCCATCATTTCGGGGGTGGCGATCATTCCTGTTTTTACTGCAGAAGGGGGGATATCCGTTAGAACCGAATCAAGCTGTGCCTGGATTAGGTCGAGTGGCATATGATTAATCATTTGAACACCAGTTGTATTTTGGGCGAGAACGGACGTAATCACGCTCATGCCAAACACTTCTCGTTCTTGAAATGTTTTTAAATCAGCTTGTACCCCAGCGCCACCGGTTGGGTCTGTACCTGCGATGGTTAATGCTGTATGGATAGCCATTTTCATTCCTCATTTCTTTGATATATGTGACATCAGACAATGATTGATTATCTCCTAAAAAAACACCGCTTCTCATAAGAAGCGGTGCACATAAACGAACAGATAAACCATACGATCTACTATGTATGGACAATTACGTGCCACTTTCCTACGCTAGTGTTAACTAGATCAGGTAATTAGGGTTAAGGCGTAGCCTCTCTCAGCATAGTGCACCCCTAGTGGTTAGTCTGTCATTCAGTTTTATTAGTTTACAGCGTCTTTAAGCTGTTTACCTGGTTTGAACGCAGGATTTTTTGTAGCTGGGATTTCAATTTCTTCACCAGTTTGTGGGTTACGGCCTTTACGAGCAGAACGCTCACGTACTTCAAAGCTACCAAAACCAACAAGTTGTACTTTTCCACCTTCTACTAGAGAAGAAGTAATGCTGTCAAATACAGCGTCTACTGCTTTAGAAGCGTCTTTCTTAGATAGATCCGCTTGTTCGGATACTGCGTTAATTAAATCAGTTTTGTTCATTGAGATAACTCCCTTTCATTCCTTTAAGATAGAAAAGATCATTAAGTAAACTAGCGACATAACAATCTTTATTTACGACAAGTATTTAATAACCTGCCCTTCAAATTTACTCATGAATCCTTGTTAAGTCAAGAGATTTGGGTTAAATAAACGCTCAATAGAGACTTTTTTATCATTTTTTAGCAAAATATACGATATCGTAGAAAACGTGATTGCTATGCGTCCTCTCCCAAAAAACAATCAAAGATTCTTAGTTAAAATTTGCGGACACGGAATGGGCTAACCATAAGAAGAGAAAGAGCAATAATCACATACATAAATACATAATTAGGGATATAATTGACGAATAGAGTTAAAAATGTGAGAATACAACCAGCAGCCGTAATTGGTAAACCAACAAAATATTGATTGGATTCTGTGATGTTAAACCTAGCTAGACGCAGAGCACCACACATAATGTAAATAATCGCAAAGATAGCTCCAGGCATGCCGAACTCAACCAACGCTGCTTGATACATCAGCATAGCAGGGGCTACCCCAAAGGAAATAATGTCACTTAATGAGTCAAGCTGCTTACCAAGTTCTGAGGTTGCATTAAACTTACGTGCGGCCGCTCCGTCTAATCGATCAAAGACAGCTGCAATAGCAATAAGAAGTAATCCCACTCTTAATTGGTCATGAAATACATAGATAATGGCTAAAGCTCCAAAGCCTAAATTAATTAGTGTTAAGGCGTTAGCAATTTGGCCTTTAACCTTCTTTAAAGAAGAATCAAGCCTTTGTAATAAGAACACCTTCGTTCACTCTCCTTTTATAATACAGTTAATCAAACAAAACTGCTAAAAACTGTATGAATCTATAATTATATCATGAGAATAACGTGAGAAACAGAGTAAATAAGAAAATAAGAATGATTGGAGACATGTAATGAAAGGTTTTCGCTGGTTTTTTTGTGCGTGTGTGGAGCTAACAAATGGACCTTTTTTATCCAAACGCTTAAAGCGGTTTTCCACCTCGAAAGTAAGCAAGCCCTTTATCCCATTATTTATTCGGACATTTAATATAAACAAAGAAGAAATACATTTACCAACTCATAAGTTTAATAGCTTACATTCGTTTTTTATTCGCGAACTTAAACCAAATTCTAGGTTAATTGACCAGGATGCGAGTAGTGTGGTTAGTCCTGTTGACGGCGTATTGGCAGAGCAGGGCCACCTAGATGCAGGCAAGACATTCGTTGTGAAAGGTCAAACCTATTCTCTTTCTGCCATGCTTGGATCAGAAGAAGCGGCTGAAGCTTACGAGAATGGTCAATATGCAGTGTTTTATCTAAGTCCCAGTCATTATCACCGATTTCATGCGCCGCTCTCTGGCACTGTATCAAAGAGATGGTCACTTGGTTCACGCTCGTATCCAGTGAATCAATTAGGGATGACTTACGGAAAGAAGCCCCTTTCTGGTAACTATCGTGTGATTTCAGAAGTTAACACAGAAGATGGGCACAAGATGGCAATGGTAAAGGTAGGAGCCATGAATATCAATTCAATTGAATTAACCCATGCCTCAGAGCACGTTGAAAAAGGTGAGGAGGTTGGTTACTTTTCATTTGGGTCTACTGTTGTTTTAATATGGGATCAGCAGATGATCCATTTTACAAAATCCCAACTGCCAACAGAAGTAAAAATGGGAGAAAAAGTAGGCAGCCGATAAAAGTAAAAGACGAACATCACTTTGGATGTTCGTCTTTTTTGTAGGTTTCCCTCAGGTCGTCTCGACCGTTCTTGTCACTAAACGGTACACCAACACGGTGAGCAGAGCGCGCAATCATTAAGGCTGCCATTGGTGAGGTGATAAAGATAAAGAAAATCGTCAGCATAATTTTACCCACGAATTGCTCCTGTACGAATAAGAAGTACAAAAACGTGGCGAGTAAAAGGGAGGCGGTACCAAGAGTAGAGCTCTTACCAGCTGCATGAAGTCTAGAATAGACATCAGGGAGACGGTTGATTCCAAACGCTGCAAGCAAACAGAGGAGGGCACCTAATAATAAGATAATGGAGATGATCCATTCAATCGCGCTCAAACAACCCACCTCTTTCTAGAAACTTTGATAATGCAACAGATCCAACAAAAGCTAAAATTCCGATGACAAGTAATACTTCTGAGTACGCAATGGTTTCTTGTTGAATCATTAATGTACCGATGGTTCCCACTAAGATTAAGCCAAACGTGTCTAGTGCAACAATTCGGTCAGAAGTTGTCGGTCCAATTATGGCTCGTACAAAGCAAAGGCAAAGAGCTACAGATAGAATGCCTAAAACAATCAATAAAACGATTGAAAACATTATCTGGTCACCTCCATAATGGCACGTTCAAATGTTTGCTGAATGTCTTTTATAAATTGCTCACGATCCGGAGCATCCAGTGCATGAATATAGATTGTTTGGCTATCATCAGAAAAATCCATTGATAGTGTCCCAGGTGTAAGTGTAATTAATACGGCTAGAAGTGTAATCTCTCCCTTTGATTCAAGCTTTGTGGGAACGGCAATAATGCTTGATGAAACATTTAACTTTGGAGAAAGAACAACTTTTAAAACATCAATATTCGCTACAACTAATTCCTTCAGGAAAAGGAAAAACAACTTGATCGCAGCAACAACTCTGCGCATATAAAACGTATAACCTAATAAGGGTCTAGCAAAATACAACGCGATGATTCCAATGATATAGCCAATGACAAAGTCTACAAAGGTGAAACTGTTCTGAAATAACATCCACGCTATTGCTGCGATAAGGTTTAATACAATTTGTATAGCCATGGCTCACTCTCCTAAAACAGCGTCAATATACACACTAGGGTTAAGTAATTGGTCTGCAACTTGTAGCGAGAACGTAAACATCGGTTCAGCTGCAAAACCTAGTATGATGGTTAATAGAACAAGAGGGACAATCGGTAGTAGCAAGGTCCCAACCTTGATCTCAGCTTGTGCTTGGGTGTGTTTTTGTTCTCCCCAAAAAACATAGATGAAAATCTTTAACATAGAGAACAATGTTAACAGTCCTACAATTAGGGCAACTGCTCCAATGATATAGTGCCCTCCCGTTAAACTATCTAAAATCAATGGGAATTTACTGAAAAAGCCACTGAGTGGTGGTATACCTGCAAGGGAAACCGCTGAAATAAAAAACATCCATCCAAGCAAAGGGTGTGTACCAAGAACTCCTCCCATTTTCTTTAAATCGGTCGTTCCCGTAATCCATTGCGTGACACCGGCAAAAAGAAAGAGAGCTGCTTTTACGATAATGTGGTGAGCGATATAATAAACAGCTCCAGCAATGGCAGTCTTTGTGAATAAGCCTAGCCCCATAACCATATAACCAACTTGACTAATAATATGGTAAGAAAGGATACGCTTGAAATCAAACTGAGAAACAGCTCCAAGAACTCCAAAAAACATCGTTAACCCTGCCATAATTAAGATAAGAGTATGTGTAAATGCAATATCTTGATTAAAGACAAGGGTGAACATCCGAATGATTGCATAAATGCCAACCTTCGTTAAAAGAGCTCCAAATAAGGCGGCAATTGCTGAAGGTGGTCCGTAGTACGACTTAGGTAACCAGAAGTATAAAGGGAATAAAGCCCCTTTCATTGAGAAAACAATCAATAAAATGATAGCAGACACCTGCAGAGCCCCAGATTGTCCAAGCTCTTCATTTCTTACTGCAAGATGAGCCATATTAACTGTTCCCGTAATTCCGTAGATATAGGCCATCGCTACTAGGAATAAAATAGAGCCAAATACATTAATGACAACGTATTTAAATGATTCACGAAGCTGATACTTTGTTCCTCCGAACACAATTAAGATATAGGAAGCAATCAACATTACTTCAAAAAAGACGAATAAATTAAACAGGTCTCCAGTTAAAAACGCACCATTCACACCAGTCATAAGGAAAAGATAGAAAGGATAATAGTAAAATTTCTCTCTTTCTTTTGAGAGTGTTGCAAAACCGAAGAACAAACAAATGGCTCCGATTAGTGATGAAAGGATGACCATAAAAGCTGAGAAGAGATCAGCTACAAATACAATGCCAAACGGAGCTGACCAATCTCCGAATTCTAATGTGACAATTCCATTTTGATAAACGAAGAGTAATAAGTACACAGAAAGTGCTAATAGAGCAAGCACAGTAAGTGAGCTTAGTACACGTTGAACCTTTGGCTGGCGTTGGAAGAGAATCAAAAGAGCTCCCATCGCCATCGGAATTAAAACAGGTAAGATTAATAAATTATTCATCTGCAGATCCTCTTAATTCTTCTAAGTCGTCTGTGTTATGAACCTTATATGTTCGATAAGCAAGTACTAATAAAAAAGCAGTGATCCCAAAACTGATGACAATGGCCGTTAAGATCATGGCTTGTGGCAGGGGATCTGTGAATGTGGTCTCACCTAAGTTAAGTAGGGGAGCGGCACCTCTCGTTAAACCAGGCATTGTTAGGAGTAACAAATGAGATCCATGCGATAACAGTACAAGCGCCATAACCACTCGCAAGAGACTTTTGGAGAGTAGAAGGTAAGTCCCTGTCATAAAGAGAACTCCAGCAATGATTGACATTAAGATTTCCATTATTGATCATCCTCCGCAATCGCTAACGTGATAGTTACAGCTATTCCGACCACAATTAAATAAATGCCTAAGTCGAAAGGAAGGGCTGATGTTAGCTCAGTTTCTCCTAAAAAGGGTAACTCAAAGTAATCGAAATAGTGAGTGAGAAAAGGTTCACCATTAAAGAGCATGCTCCATGCTCCAGTTCCAAGTGCTAGGAGCAAGCCAATAGCTATAAATGAGGTAAAAGCAAAAGGTAACGCCTTTTTAATCTTCTCACGATCAAAATTTAAAAATAATAGTAGAAACGTACAGGCCGTCATGAGTCCGCCAATAAATCCTCCGCCGGGTTGGTTATGTCCAGCAAAAAACAAGTATATGGAGAAGATAAAGACGAAGAACACGGTAATACGCGTTAGGTAATGGAGTAAGATATCATTTGATTTGTTCATACATCTTCGCCTCCTTTAAACCTTAATTTAATCATGGCAATCACACTAAGTGCAGCTATAGCTAGTACCAATCCTTCAAGTATCGTATCGAGTCCACGGAAATCAACGAGGATGACATTCACCATGTTGTACCCGCCACCGAGTTCTTTACTATTTTCTATAAAATACTCGGAGATCGAAGCTAATCCACTATTTGAACCCATAATAAATGAGCTAATTCCTATCAATGTAACCAATGCTCCAACACCAGCTGAGATCAAAATATTTCTTACTTTAACAGGAGTTTTTGCTGTTTCTTTTGGTAGCTCAGGTAAATGGTAAAAAGCGAGCATAAATAACAGAACAGAAACGGTTTCAACTAAAAGTTGGGTTAATGCTAAATCAGGAGCTCTAAATACAACAAACAGTAGCGCCATTAGGAATCCAACAAATCCAACGACAATGACAAGAGTGATACGTTTTTTTACAAAAAGTGTACTAATCGTTGCTAGAATGAACAAGATTGTCAATACCCACATGTAAAAAGGAACGTGTGCAGACTCTTCAATTGAAAACAAAAATGCGTCTGAACGCAGAGCGGTGTATGCGACAATGCCGATTATAAACACACACATATAAGTAAAATAATCTCTAAGTAATCCAGTCATTTGAGCTCTGGTTACAGTTTGAGATCCGGAAACAAGCCCGTCTAATCCACGGTCATATAATGTGTTCAGTGGATCTCGCTCACGCTTGTACAACGCTAATTCACTCCATTTTTTACTTAGCAAAAACAAAGTGATCGCACCAATAGCTACACCGATCGTCATAAACAATTCTACATTCCATCCGTGAAACATAGAAAGCTTCACTGTGAATTCTGAATTTGTAGCAAGTGTCGGTAATATCGCTGTGACAGCAGGTTGAATGATTGGTTTTGCAACGAGACCTGGAAACAAACCAATTACAAGTACAAGGCTAACTAAAATAATAGGACTAATGAGCATGCCAATGGGGGCTTCGTGTGCCTTTCTTTCATGTTCTTCGGGCTTATAGCTTCCGAAGAATGTGCGCACAAACATCATAAGACAGTATAAAAAGGTGAAGATACTGGCAATCCAAGCGAAAATCGGGATAAGCATGCCTAAACTGCCGACCTCGGCCAATTCCGTCACTCGTAATGTTCCTGTGAAAAACATTTCTTTAGAGATAAAGCCATTAAATGGAGGAATACCAGCCATTGCAGCCAAACCAATTAAAGAAATGGTAAAGGTGACAGGCATGATGCTCATGAGGCCACCGAGTTTTCTGATATCTCTTGTCCCTGTTTCATGATCAATAATGCCAGCTGCCATAAACAAGCCGCCTTTAAAGGTAGCATGGTTTAAAAGGTGGAAAATTCCTGCGACTGTAGCTACAGCAAAATAAGCGGTAGATTGATCTGAGTTATAGAAATAAGCTGCTGAGCCTATTCCTAAGAGAGACATAATCATTCCTAACTGACTAATAGTGGAGAAGGCAAGAATTCCTTTTAAATCCTTTTGTCTTACGGCTGAAATAGAACCCCAACATAATGTAATAAGACCCACGATCGTTAAAATCCAGAACCATTCCCAAGAGCCGCCGAAAAGAGGAGTTAATCTAGCTACCAGATAAATCCCAGCCTTAACCATTGTTGCTGAATGGAGGTAGGCACTAACCGGTGTCGGAGCCTCCATCGCATCTGGTAACCAAATGTGGAATGGGAATTGAGCTGATTTTGTAAAGGCTCCAAGCAGGATTAAGATCATTGCAGGGACAAACATCCCACTTGTAGATATGAACTCTGCTTGTGTAATTAACTCGCGAATACTAAACGTTTCAGCTATTCCATAAAGTAAACAAAAACCTGCAAGCATTGAAAATCCACCGAACACGGTAATTAACATCGATTTTTGAGCACCATAGATCGACTTGTCTCGTTTGTACCAGTAACTAATTAATAACGCAGAAGCTAAACTTGTTAATTCCCAAAAGATGTACAAGACGATCAAATTATCTGATAAGACAATACCGAACATGGCTCCCATAAACATTAATAAATATACATAAAACTGATTGAGTTGTTCCTTTGTCTTGTCTAGATAAAAGATGGAATAAAGAACGACTAATGCACCAATACCTGATATCAATAAAGCGAATAAAAGACTAAGTCCATCAATATAAGCGGTAAAGTTGATACCAAGTGAGGGCACCCATTCAATCGTTTTTGAAATCGTATTCCCTTCAGATGTAACAGGTAAATATGATAGAAAGTACACAAATAAGATGAAGGGGATAAATAGCACAAACCAGCCTGTATGGGCTTTTTTTATGTAACGAAACAAAAAAGGAATAAATATAGCAGCTATAAACGGTGTAAGTATAGCCCAATGTAAAATTGACAAGACGTAACCTCCTCGATCAAAACATTTAACTAAACGTCTGAGTTCTCTATAACGACTCTAGCAAAGAATACCTTAAAAGAAAAGGAAGATATATGGCTAAATCAGTCCTTCAGAATGGTCTTATAAATATGAAGAAAGACGTATGAAACAGAGGATTTTATGTGATATGTATATTTTTGGTTTAATCAACCCACAATTTAGAGTAAGACACAAATAGGATGTATGTTGAATGAAAACAAGAACAAAGGCGATGATTTGTGGAGGTATTTTCTTAACCCTTTTAGTTGCTGGAGGGATTACAGAATCCATCAATCATGAAAAGAGACAAGCTGATAGGAACGGTCAAACCATTCAAGGAGTAAATGAAAGTTGGAACGATGACTTTGCTCCAAGAGAATACATTAAAATCCGTCCTAAACAAACAAAAGAGGAGCTGCCTGAATAAGGCACTCCTCTTTTATACTGTATATTCTTAAGATGTACGCTTGATCTTTGAATCAAGAGACCGTTTTACGATTTCAAGTTTAATGAGTTCTACAAACTCGTTGCTTAATTCAAGTTCAATGGCTTTATAATACGTTTCAATGAGAAGATCATCCGATAAATGCTTCATCTTGTCCTGCTGCCTAATCGCTAGCAGGGTCACCTCCCTTTAAAGATGGTTTGTCCAAAATGGGTAAACGCTGAACCTCTCGGCGACGCATGTTCTTGTTTTTTTAATCCTACCACGTTCTACAAAGGAGAACAATCGTTCGTTTGTCCACAAACAAACGTGGATAACCTGTGTTCATAGTGTGTATAAAAGTGAATATTGCTTATTTGGTGAGGTTTTATATCGTGTATAAAGTTATCCACAAAAGGGTCGATTGACAAATATTGTCGAAAGAATTATTTGATTTATCGTGAGATCTTATGAAGAAGTAGTGTTTTTGGTGGAAATCATTGATTTAAGGAGTGTTAGAAGGTATAGTTTTACATTGATAGAAAAGTCGATGAGAGCACATTTGAAAATAATGAGGTGTAGGGATGTTCAAAAACCTTTTACCTAATCAGTATGTTCAGAGCATTTATGAAATCAATTTAGGTGAACTGCAGAAAAAAGGTATCCGAGCGATTATTACGGATTTAGACAATACATTGGTGGAATGGGACCGACCAGAGGCTACCCCAGAAGTAAGAGAATGGGTAAAAAGGATAAAAGAACATGATATGGCTGTCACGATTGTATCAAATAATACAGAAAAGCGTGTGAAGGCCTTTGCTGATCCAGAAGAAATGGTTTTCATTCATAGTGCTAGAAAGCCGATGAGACGTTCATTTGTTCGAGCATGTCAACAAATGGAGGTAACTCCTGAGGAGACTGTAGTCGTGGGTGACCAGATTTTCACAGATGTATTAGGAGGAAATCGTGCAGGTCTTCAAACAATTTTAGTTGTTCCGGTGGCGAAGTCGGACGGCTTAGCTACATTATTAAATCGACGCGCGGAGCGCTTTGTTTTAAGATGGATGAGAAAGAAAGGATTGATCCAGTGGGAGAATCAGGATTAAGCACAGAACCGATATATTGCACGGGCTGTGGAGTAGAAATTCAAACAGAAAAGAAAGGTGAGCTTGGGTTTGCTCCACCTTCTGCTTTAAAACGTGAAGTAGTTATTTGTCAGAGGTGTTATCGGTTAACGCATTATAATGAAGTGCAGGATGTTTCGTTAACAGATGACGACTTTTATAAGATTTTAAATACGATTTCTGAGAAAAACGCATTAATCGTTAAGGTAGTTGATGTATTTGACTTTACAGGAAGCTGGCTACCTGGTCTGCATCGATTTGCTGGTGGGAATGATGTTTTTCTTGTTGGAAATAAAGTGGATTTGCTACCAAAACTAATTAACCGTAACAAAGTAATAAATTGGATGAAATATTCTGCAAAGCAACTTGGATTAACACCTAAGGCTGTTTCCTTAATGAGTACAAAAACAGGTGAAGGCGTTTTAGAGGTTGCAGCTCAGATTGATGAACTACGTAAAGGAAAAGATGTGTATATCGTTGGTTGCACAAACGTAGGGAAATCATCTTTTATTAATCAATTGATTAAACAATTTGCGGGGGATACCGATCAATTAATTACAACTTCGCATTTTCCAGGTACAACCTTAGATGTAATTGATATTCCACTTGATGATGGACAAACCATGTTTGACACTCCTGGTATTATTAATCATCATCAAATGGCTCATTATGTTTCGGAGGCAGGTCTCAAGACCATAACCCCTAAAAAGGAATCAAAGCCGAGAGTGTATCAATTAAATAGTGAACAAACACTGTTCTTTGGTGGTTTGGCAAGAATGGATTTTGTTGCAGGTGAACGATCCTCATTTGTTTGTTACTTATCAAATGAGCTTATGATCCATCGTACAAAGCTTGATAAAGCAGATGAACTATACAAGCAGCATGCAGGAACTCTCCTTGTGCCTCCAGATCAAGAGGGACCTTTGGAGTTAATTAAGCATTCATTTACGATTACCGATCAGTTAAGTGATATTGTTTTCTCTGGATTAGGCTGGGTTACGGTTAGAGGAGAACATGTAAAGATCGAAGCATACGCTCCTAAAGGTGTTGGTGTATCTATTCGACCATCTATTACATCAGGTTGAGGGGTGGAAAGATGAAAAAAGTTTTTGGCTTGCTAGGGCATCCAATTGGCCATTCAATGTCACCTATTATGCACGAAGCGGCTTACAAAAACATGAACAAAGAGGCCACATATGTCGGGTTTGATGTAGCACCCGATCAATTAGAACAGGCGGTAAAAGGGATTCGGGCACTTGGCATTAGTGGTTGTAATGTAACAATCCCTCATAAGGTCGAAGTCATGAACTATCTTGATGAAATTGATGAAGAGGCTCGCCAAATTGGGGCGGTTAATACGATTGTAAACGTGAATGGCTATCTCAAAGGGTTTAATACAGATGGTCGCGGATATATTCAGTCTTTACTTACTGTTACTGAAAGTCTCACCCAAAAAAACATTTTAGTGATTGGTGCTGGTGGGGCAGCCCGCGCGGTTATATCAGCCATGGCAGCTCATCAGCCAAGTAAGATTGTCATTGCTAACCGAACGGAAGAAAAGGCTCAAATATTAGCTGACATGTTTAAAGATGTCTCAGCATCTATTCAAGTTTTGTCTGTACTAGAGGCTGAAAAACAGTTAGGAGACTTTTCAATCATTATCAATACAACGTCAGTAGGGATGAGTCCGAATGTGGCGGATCAACCGATCTCACTAAAGAATCTTGCGGAGGGCTCTGTGGTTAGTGACTTGATTTATAACCCACTTGAAACGGTTCTCCTTAAAGAAGCAAAGCAAAAAAAAGCTCATACGTTAAATGGAGTAGGAATGTTTGTACAACAAGGGGCCCTATCTATTGAACATTGGACAGGCCATTTTCCTGACATTTTGCCTATGCAAGAAGTTGTTTTAAGTCAATTAAAGAAAAGTAAATGATTTTGAAGGAGAAGTATAATGCTAACAGGTAAACAAAAACGTTTTTTACGTTCGAAAGCACACCACTTAAACGCCATCTTCCAGGTTGGAAAAGGTGGAACAAACGAAAACATGATTGAGCAATTAAAAGAAGCGCTTGAAGCCCGAGAATTAATTAAGGTGAGCGTCTTGCAAAATTGTGAATATGATAAAGATGAAGTGGCAGCTGCCATTACGAAAGGAACAAAAGCCCACCTCGTTCAAGTGATTGGGAATACAATTGTCCTTTACAAAGAATCAAAAGAAAATGCTACCTTGGTTTTACCAAGATAGCGAAAAGAGTGAATTAAATGCCAGGTAAGAAGATTGGTCTTTTTGGGGGAACCTTTGATCCACCTCATTTTGGACATTTGCTTATTGCACAAGAAGCATTGCATGAATGCAAACTGGACGAGATCTGGTTTATTCCGGTATCGACTCCTCCACATAAAGAAAGAGATGTAACACCAGGATATGCTCGACTAGAAATGCTTGTAAGAGCAATAGAGGATGAGCCGAAGTTCTATGTCTCTGATGCTGAGTTAAAGCGATCTGGTCGTTCTTATACGGTTGATACAGTCAAACATTTTGCCGAAACATATCCTTCGCATGAATTCTTCTTTATTATCGGTGGAGATATGATTGAATCACTTGGTGAATGGAAGGATATTGAGACCATTCTAAGCCTTGTGACGTTTATCGGAGTGGATCGAGGTGGACATACTGATGCTTCCCCCCACTATAAAGACCGAGTCCAACATCTAGATTTAATACAAGTTGACTTTTCCTCTACCAAGATTAGAGAAAGAGTCCAAGAATCAAAACCAATTCGCTATATGGTGCCTGATAAAGTCGATACCTATATTCAAGAGGGAGGGCTTTATGGATCAAAAACAAGCGTTAGAACTCGTTAAGCCACACTTAACGGAAGGTCGATACATTCATACAGTGGGTGTAATGGAGACGGCGATATTCCTTGCTGAGCAATATGGTGAAGATCGTAAAAAAGCAGAAACAGCAGCAATCTTCCATGATTATGCCAAATACCGGGATAAGAATGAAATGAGAGAGCTCGTCAAGGAAAAGCTTGAATGCAGCGATATCCTTGACTACAGCGATGAATTGCTTCACGCTCCGTGTGGGGCTTATTTCGTAGAACACGAAATTGGGATTACAGATCAAGGTATTTTAACCGCGATTGCCTCCCATACAACGGGTCAACCAAACATGAGTCTGCTTGAGAAGATTATTTTTTTAGCGGATTATATTGAGCCGAATAGAAAGATGCCTGGAGTGGAAGAAGTAAGAGAACTTTCAAAAACCAATCTTGATCTTGCGATACTAAAAATGCTTGAGAACACAATCACATTTTTAGTAAGCAAAAGA
Organism: Alkalicoccobacillus gibsonii; assembly: GCF_016798245.1. Lineage (GTDB taxonomy): Bacteria > Bacillota > Bacilli > Bacillales > Bacillaceae_D > Alkalicoccobacillus > Alkalicoccobacillus gibsonii. The sequence continues at coordinate 247,191 of NZ_JAEUZA010000001.1, forward strand.
CAGACACTTTATCCATTAACACTGGAAACATATAATCATTTTGTTAGACATACTGAGGGGAGTTTTGATAAGTAGTGAGTGATAATCAATTGCTATCTTTAGCGATAAACACAGTGGATGATAAACGAGCAGAACAAATTGTTGCATTGGATATGAGAGGGATTTCTCCAATTGCAGATTATGTGGTCGTTTGTCACGGTAATTCAGAAAAACAAGTTCAGGCGATTGCGTTCGAATTGAAAAAAGTGGTTCAAGAAAAAGGAATTGAGATTCAACGGCTAGAAGGCTATGATCAGGCACGTTGGGTGCTACTCGACTTAGGAGACGTTGTCGTTCATGTGTTCCATAAAGAAGATCGGTTGTATTATAACCTCGAAAAATTGTGGGGAGATGCGCCAACTGTAGAGATTGAGAAGGTACTTGGATAATGGAATTAAAACCAGGTTTAACAGCTACTTTAACGGTCGCCCGTAAAGCTGATTTTGGTTATTTCTTAACGGATGGTGAGACAGATGTACTGCTTCATAAGCGTGAAGCGGGCGGAGAACATGAGATAGGGGCATCACTTCTTGTGTTCCTATACCATGATCATCAAAATCGTCTATCAGCAACAATGGAAAAACCACTTGTTAAAAATGATGAATTTGCTTGGCTTGAGTGTATTCAAGTCAAAAAAGGCCATGGTATCTTTCTTTATAATGGCATTACTCGTGATTTGTTTGTTTCAATGGATGAGCTTCCTGAGGATGATGATTATTGGCCAGCTCGTGGAGATAAAATGCCGGTATCCTTGAGCTGGGATAAGAAGGGTCGCTTGATGGGTGTCCTTGTCAGAGGGCTCCCTCTAGAGAATGTCTCAGTGAAAGCAGATCCAATTGTCCTCAATCAAGATGTTTCAGGTCATGTGTATCATTATGTTGATGAAGGTGCTCTAATCTTTACAGATAAAGGGTATTTAGCATTTATGCATGATGATGAAATGACTGGTAAACTTCGTATTGGGGAACGAGTGCGTGCGCGTGTTGTATATGTTAGAGAAGATGGCCGAATTAATGTAACAATGAAAGCACTAAGAAGTGAACGCCAAAAAGACGATGCTACAACCTTGCTAGATTATTTAAAAGCTCATGACGGTTCAATGCCGTTTGGGGACAAGTCTTCACCTGAATCCATTCAAGGTGCGTTTCGAATGAGTAAGGCTTCGTTCAAACGAGCTCTAGGTAAATTGCTGAAAGATGGTCTAATTGAGCAACGACATGGTTGGACCTATTTGAAGGATAAATCATGAATTACACTGGCTTTGCCTCTCTTTACGATTATTTGATGGCAGATGCACCGTATGCCGGGTGGCTAGATTTTGTTAAAGAGAGCGTTCAGGGTCAACCTTTACATGGGCTGAAGTTTATAGATGTTGGATGCGGCACCGGCGAACTCTTACTTTTAATGCTTAAACAAGGAATGAACGGGACTGGATTAGATCTCTCACCAGAAATGCTAACGATTGCTCGTGCAAAAGCGGAAGAAGAGGGGTTCTCTCCCCTGCTGATAGAAGCAGATATGACAAACTTGCCTGAGCTTGATGAGTATGATCTTGTGACAGTCTTTTGTGATTCATTAAACTATTTACGTAGTGCAGATGATGTTCAGCTGGCCTTTGCGGGATTTGCTAAACAACTTAAAAAAAATGGTTTGCTTCTTTTTGATGTGCATTCCGAGTATAAAGTGAATGAAGAGTTTGTTGGACAAACCTTCGCAGATGCTGACGAAGATGTGTCTTATATATGGAACTCTTTTAGTGGGGAGGAACCAAACAGTGTGGAGCACGAGTTGAGTTTCTTTGCTAAAACCGAGTCCGGTCATTACGAGCGGACAGATGAGTTGCATGTGCAAAAGACGTTTTCGATTAATCAGTATTGTACATGGCTTGAACATGCCGGGTTTAAGGTGGGATCAATTACTGCTGACTTTACTCAAAACGAGCCAACGGATAAAAGTGAACGAATTTTTTTCAAAGCGATTAAATTATAGCAGGACATCACATATGAATGGTGAATAGTAAAGAGGAAGACTTTTATTTAGAAAGTCTTCCTTTGTTGTAAAGTGAATCCTCAATATGCTTCTTTTCAATGTAGTATTTACGATGAGTTCTTTGGAACAAATGATCAAACATCAATCCAGTTTCGTTTCGCAATACATCAATACCTTCTCCAGTAATACCCTCAGGGACACAAATTCTCTCTTGAAGACTTGTTAACGTAAATCGCTCCTCCTCAAATAACTTACCTAGGCCAATTAACATGTTTGTTGCAAGGACTGTCGCCTCATCCTCTGTAATATTTGTTTGTCTCACCGCTGCATCAATGAACCCTTGTGTTAAATAGCTGAAAAATGCAGGGCCGCAACTGGCGATGTCAGAAGAAACTCGAGTAATGTCTTCGTTAATTTCAAGAGGTTCGGATATATGTCTGAGTAAATGAGTTAACACATCTTTGTCGAGAGGAGTACATCTGCTCCCAAAGCTTAGTAAAGAAGGTCCAGACAATGTTTGGTTAATTAAGCTAGGTATAGCTCGTGCTACTTTGGAAGGAACATTTGCTTCAATGGCTTCCACGGTAATAGGACTTGTTATCGATACAAGGAGATGGGAGGACTGTAAGTGATCAGCAATTTCATCAAGTAAGCTGGGTATTTGCGGCGGCTTTACACAAACAAAAATAATTTTAGATTGACCTACTACTTCTTTTGCAGATGAAGCTACATGTATTTTGGGGTAAGATTCCTTTAATCGTAAAGCCTTTTGTTCGCTTCGATTAAAGATAGTTATTTCTTGCTCCTGTAGCGCGTGCGATTCCAGAAATGCGTCGACAAGCATGGTCCCCATACTTCCAGTTCCGATTATTCCAATCTCAGTCATAGTATTCCCCCTTTACAAAGAATCTGTTCGATGTCATTAACACAAATTATATGCGTTGATCAATAGAATATGCTGTTAGAAAATTGAGAAGGTGAGTGGTTTGCAACAATTCATAAGGTCTTACTGGATTCATGTGATTGCAGGTCTTGCTTCGGTATTAACTCTTACTCTCGCCATCGTTCTACTATTTGTGAGCTTTTCACAACAAGATGATCATCCAAATTCATTAGATGAATGGCTTCAAGGTGATGAATTAGCCGAGGAGCCTGAAGATGGAGAGAATACTCCAGAACCAAATATTATGGTAGATGTAAAGGGTTCAGTCGTGAGCCCTGGGATATATGAGCTAGCCCCACAGAGTAGAGTGGTTGATGCGATTCATGCCGCTGGTGGATTGTCCGAGGAAGGAGATGCAAACCAACTAAACTTTGCGATGATTCTGCAAGATGAGATGCAAATTTACGCGCCGGCAGTTGGAGAAGAATTATCAGCTACGCCCACGCAAAGCGTTGTGACTGCTTCGAACGGGCAAGAGAATCAGTCAGATGGACCATTAGTCAATATTAATACAGCTTTGGAGACTGAGCTTGAAACGTTAAACGGGGTGGGGCCTTCAAAGTCCGCGAGTATTATTGCATATCGTGAGGAACATGGACCATTTGCGACAATAGAAGATTTAATGAACGTCAGCGGGATAGGTGAGAAATCATTTGAGAAGCTTAAGTCGGAAATTACAGTTCAGTAACTGGGTGTTGACGGACTTGTACAACCTCCTTACACTAGGTAAGCAAGAGTTCATGGTTGAATGATAGGAGAGAGGCACAAGATGGAACGTATTTCATGGGATCAATATTTTATGGCGCAAAGTCATTTATTAAGTTTACGTAGTACATGCCCAAGGTTGATGGTAGGGGCAACGATTGTTCGTGACAAACGAATTATTGCCGGGGGCTATAATGGATCTGTGAGCGGTGAAGCACATTGCTTGGATGATGGATGTATGGTTGTTGATAATCATTGTATTCGAACCGTACACGCTGAGATTAACGCTTTACTCCAATGTTCGAAGTTTGGCGTTCCAACAGAAGGAGCAGAGATTTATGTAACCCACTTTCCGTGCGTTCACTGCTCAAAATCAATTATTCAGGCAGGTATCCGACGTGTATATTACGCCCAGGAATATAAAAACGATCCATATGCCGAACAAATCTTCAAGGCAGCAGGAGTTGAGTTTATTGCGGTTGAGTTAGATGAGGCTATAATGGATCGGCGTTACCAAGAGAAATTAAATTTAACTGTATCCTTACTGAAAGAACTTGAAAAAGCAGATGTGCCGACTGAGCTTTTACAAGAATTCCTCTCTAAGAGTCGTGAGATCTATTCTAAAGCGTAATGTAGGCAGGAGGGGTAGGAATAAGACTTTTATTTATAGGGCTTATATCGGCTGTTCTAGGGTTATTAACTGCTATCCGAGAGATCGACTTAGCATTATGTATGAGCATTGCTCTTTTAATCATTTACTGCTTACTACAAAAAGAACAAAGAACATGGGCAATACTGCTAGCTTTAACGGTATTCTCCCTTTTCTTTCTACGCGGAGAGATTGCTGAAAAAACAAACGTAACATCATTTACTGAGGGACAATTAACTGCTCAAGCAACTGTTAAGGGTATTCCTAGAGTAAATGGTGATTCCATCTCTTTTCAAGTTAAACATGAAAGTGGCGAACGGTTTCAGGTTTTGGGAATGTTAGCTAATGAAGATGAACAAAACGTTTGGAACAAGCTCCGACCTGGTGACCGTTGTACTTTAAAAGGAAAACTTGAAGTTCCAAACGTGGCATCGAACTTTTTTGAATTTGATTACGGGAAGTATCTCTATCAACAATCGATTCATTGGATTTACCGAATAAACCCTTCCCAATCTACATGCGAAAATGATCTTGGGACCTGGTTAGATCAGTTTAATGATTGGCGGATGGACCGGATTGGCTCGATACAAGAAACATATCATGAAAGCACGTCAGGGTTGATTGTGGCGCTTACTTACGGGGATCGATATTTCATTGATCAAGATGTATTATCAGCTTACGAAAAGCTAGGAGTCATTCATTTATTAGCTGTCTCTGGCATGCATGTAGGAATGCTAACGGCTTTTCTCTTTTATGTATTTATTCGACTTGGGTTAACGAAGGAAAGAGCAATGGAGCTATTAATGATTGGACTGCCTTTTTACGCCATTCTTGCAGGGGCTGCGCCGCCGGTTATTAGAGCGTCTTCTATGAGTTTTATTGTGCTTTTTTGTTTACGGTTAAAGAAGAAAGTTCACCCTTTGTTTGGCATTGGTATCGTAAGTTTTCTTTTTCTAATGATTCATCCTTATTCCTTGTTACAACTCGGTTTTCAATTATCTTTTCTTATTTCCTTTTCTCTTCTTATTTCTGCTCCAACGATTCGCGCGCTGTATCCTTCTTATTTTAAACAGATGATATCTGTAACATTAATAGCGCAGCTTATAACTCTCCCCTTAATTCTTTATCATTTTTTTGAATGGAATGTCATCAGTCTCCCGTTAAATTTAATTTACATTCCTTTTATCACTATGGTTGCCCTTCCCTCATCCTTTTTGGCAAGTGTATTTGACTTATTCCTCCCTAGTGCTTTGAATCTCCCGTACTATCTACTACAAACCATTGTGCCACCTATCCATTCCTCCCTTATGTACATAAATAAATGGCCGCTTGGATCCTATATCCCAGGGAAGCCAAGTGGTTGGCAGCTCTTTATCATGTATGGTGTGATTCTCTATATCCTTTATATATGGGAATCACAACGTAAAAGATGGCTGATACGTTCACTCATATTGATATTCATCGTAATGATAAGTTTAAAGATGACACCATATCTTAATGCAAAAGCTGTGGTTACGATGCTTGATGTAGGACAAGGAGATAGTTATGTGATCGAACTACCACGAAGAAAAGCAGTTATTGTCATTGATACTGGTGGCGTGATTCGGTTCTCAAATGAACCTTGGCAAAAACGCAAAAATCAGTTTGATACAGGGAAGGACATTGTTGTTCCCTATTTAAAAGCGAAAGGGATCTCGTCGATCGATCAATTGGTATTAACACACGGGGATCATGATCATATTGGGGGAGCAGAAGGAATTGTGCGACAGATACCTGTAAAAGAGCTTTTGTATGGGAATGGGCCAATTACGAAGGAAGGGGAGAATCAGGTGCTGCGCTCATTTTTTGATGAAGGTACGAAACTATCATTTGTAGAATCAGGATATTCCTGGGACTATGGTGACAACGATTTTGTAGTTCTCTCCCCATTTTCAGATGAGAAGGAAGAAGATATAAATGAACGATCGATTGTGATTGCAGCATCGATCGAAGGAGTTAAGTGGTTGTTCACAGGAGATTTAGGTGAAAAAGGGGAGCGACGGATTATAGAACAATATCCTAACTTACGGGTAGATATCCTTAAGGCAGGTCATCATGGAAGTTTAACGTCTTCATCAGAGGCGTTACTCGATCACATTATGCCAAAAGTTGTTCTGATCTCAGCTGGTCGAAACAACCGTCATGGGCATCCTCATCCAGAAATTATGTCAAGGTTTGAAGCGCGAAGGATGAAAATTTATCGTACTGACCTTAATGGGGCTGTTCAGTTTATATGGAGTCAAGGGGACATTAACGTTGAAACGATGCTTGAGTCAGACAAAACAGGACCTTAGAATTAAAGTCCTGTTCTCCGTGTTGAACGCATGGTCTTGTTTAAAACTGACTAAACACATCAACAAGTGAAGCGATAATAAAGAGGGTGGCAAAGAAACCAAAGGATGCGACAAACCCAATACCAGAGTCGATGGCATCATTCCGTTTGCTTTGAACGTCTTCTTCAAACTTATTCATCATAATCCTCCTCTCATTTCACATTTAAGTATAAGCGAAAGCGCTCTATTTTACTATGCTTGTTTCATCAAATGTCCTTTTCATAGCAGGATTGGTTACGCTGTTAAGAGTTGTCACCTATAATGGCTGAATGCATAGGATATCTTATAAAGAGACCGGTCTTCAAATACGCAATGAAATAAACCACCCGGGATTTATTTCATTGCGTTTATTATAAATGGAGGCGCCTAATTGGTTGCCTCCTCTTTATCTTTGGTACGACTTTTAGTACACTACATCTATCGAAGCTTTGGAGGGAACGGGATAGTAGATGGAGTACATGAAGCAACTGAAACACATACGAAACGGACAAATTAGTCCTGTTTATTTTATATATGGGACACAGGCTTTTATCATTGAAGAGATGGTTCAGGAGATTATTTCGAATGCGTTAAGTAAAGAAGATCAGGAAATGAACGTGCAACGATTTCGTTTAGCGGACACGCCGTTACAATTTATCATAGAAGAAGCGGAGACATTACCGTTTTTTGCATCAAAAAAAGTAGTCATCGTATACGACTTCTATTTGGCAACAAGCCAAAAAAATGACTCAGCTATTGAGCATCAGGTTGAAACATTAGAGCCTTATTTGAAACAACCTCTTCCAGAGACCATTTTACTCTTTATTGCTCCTTATGAGAAATTAGATGAACGCAAAAAAGTAACAAAGCAACTAAAATCCAATGCGACCGTTGTTCAAGCATCTGAGCTATCGGATCAAGAGACGTTAAAGTGGATTAAAGAGCAAGCCGATGAACTCGGCATAGATGTGCCTGACCCTGTAAAAAGACGACTGATTGACTTAGCCGGGACCAATCTATTACAGCTTCGGTCAGAATTAGTAAAGTGTCAGCTATATTCTGGCGTTGGTGGAGAAGTCACAATGGAGGCAGTCGAGCAATTAGTGGCGAAAACACTCGAGCAATCTATTTTTGATTTAATTGAGTGGTCTATGGGTGGGAATATTACAGCGGCAATTGAGCTTTATAAAGAGATGGTGCAACGAAAAGAAGAACCATTAATGATCCTAGCCATGCTTGTGAGACAGCTTCGGATCTACTTGCATGTAAAAGAATTAAAGCAACGGTCTTATTCGGAAAAGCAAATGGCTGGGATGTTAAAGTTACATCCATATGTTGTGAAGTTAGCTGCTAGGATGGTAACGAGGTTTGAAGAAAAAAAATTAAAGTCGAGTATCGTCGCAGCTGCAGATACGGATTACGCAATCAAAACGGGGAGACAGGATAAGGAGCTTGCTGTAGAGCTGTTTATAATCAAGCTGGGCTCGCTTTCAGCTAAATCCTATACATAAAAAAAACGACTCATACGAGTCGTTTTCTTTATTATGCTGAAAGTCCGTTAAGCTGTTTAGCTAGACGAGACTTAGTACGTGCAGCGTTGTTTTTATGGATAAGGCCTTTACTTGAAGCTTTATCAATCTTTTTAGTCGCTTCAGCGAAAGCTACTTGAGCTCCTTCTGTTTCTCCAGCTTCAACTTTCTTCTCGAAGTTTTTGATGGCAGTACGTAGAGCTGACTTATATGCAACGTTTTGAGCACGACGCTTGTCATTTGTTTTCACACGTTTGATTGCGGATTTAATATTTGCCATTTGTTTCACCTCCTGAGCAAACAGCCCATTCTCAATTTGTAACTAGTTTGTTCAAAGAAGATTGTCCTTTTACATACCGTTAAGAGCAATTGAAATGCTGTTTAGAATCACATGTATAACAACAAGCATTTTATCAAAATCGCTTACTAAAAGCAATAGCTCGATTTGGAATAGTTATGAATGAAATAATAACCCGAGAGGAACGATAAGAAAATCAATGCAATCAGGAGGGTAAGAATGAATAAACATTTGGATATGGAATCTTTTGAAATCCGCACAGATTTAGCGATAGAAGCGAATGAATTATATAAGGAAAAACAACAAACATCGCAGTCCTCTTCCGGTGTAGAGGTAACCTCAGATGATGTAGATGGGATTACTGTCACACGAGTTAAAATAGACGCGGAGGCTGCGCCGAAGCTAGGTAAGAAAGCCGGTCATTATTTAACCTTTGAGTCTCAAGGGATACGGGCAAAGGATACGGATCTTCAAGCAACGCTTGAAAAAGTATTCGCCTCCTCGTTCAATCAATTTTTAAAAGAAACCGGTGTTGGAGATACGGATTCTTGTTTAGTGATTGGACTAGGTAACTGGAATGTAACACCAGATGCACTGGGTCCAATTGCTGTTGAGGAAATTCTTGTGACACGCCATCTGTTTGAACTTGCTCCAGAAGAGGTGCAGGATGGATTTCGTTCAGTAAGTGCATTAACTCCAGGGGTAATGGGGCTAACGGGTATTGAAACCAGTGACATTTTATTTGGAGTCATTGATAAAGTGAAGCCAGACTTTGTCATTGTCATTGATGCACTCGCCTCAAGATCAATCGAACGAGTGAATACAACTATTCAAATCACAGACACCGGGATTCATCCAGGTAGTGGTGTGGGGAATAAGCGGAAGGAAATTAGTAAGGATACGTTAGGAATACCTGTCATTGCAATTGGCATTCCAACAGTAGTGGATGCGGTAACGATTACAAGCGATACTATTGATTACGTGCTTAAACACTTCGGTCGAGAAATGAAAACGGGCAAAGCTCCTTCTAGATCCCTAGTACCTGCAGGGATGAGCTTTGGAGAAAAACGAAAGCTTACGGAAGAGGATTTACCTGATGAGAAAAAGCGCGAAACAGTTCTCGGTATTGTTGGTAATCTGCCAGAGCATGAAAAACGTCAGCTGATCTCAGAGGTTCTCTCTCCGCTAGGACATAATTTGATGGTCACTCCAAAAGAGATTGATGTTTTTATTGAGGATATGGCCCACGTCTTGGCGGGCGGCTTAAATGCAGCTCTCCACCATCAAGTTGATCAAGAAAATATCGGTGCATACACGCGCTAGTTTCTAAAACTGTTCTTTGTCATCCGACAAGGAGCAGTTTTTTTGGTCTAGATGTCCTTTTGCTTGAATAGGATGGCTGTAGGTTGGTATTGGATGTAGGAGTGATCAAATGAAGCGAGCGGGGTTTCGAGGCATAACGATCAAAGTGAACCGGACAAGCATAAAGAAACTAATCATTTCGTGTGTACTTGGTGTCATTAGTTTGTTTATCTTAATCAGTCTTTTAACGTCAATTGGACAAGCACGAGGTGTCACTTCAGATAACATACATGAATGGTCTGTAGGTCTTATAAGCGAACAACTTTTACAAGTAATGGGTATGGAGAATAGTCATTTTACTGAAATGCTGCCTGAGGGGGAGAAACATTTGCAACTCGCTCCTTTAGCCTTTCATGTAATGACCAGTTTAAATCCTGAGGATCCACGAAGTTTTTTAGGGAGAGAGCTTCCAGGATTCACTTTCTTTGATTCAAAAATTTATATTGCGGGTGAGGGGACGGATTATACAACATTGTCTCATGAATCAAGTCCTCCCATTGATGTGCAGCTTGCTGAACGAGATGCGAAAGAGGAGAGTTTGGAGAAAGTCATTCAGCTTGAGAAAGAAGCAGAGGAAGCAAAGCGAAAGCAAATGGAATCAGAGCAAAACACTGGAGATAAAAATGTTGTTTACTTAATTAACACACATGATACAGAATCCTTTTTGCCAGAATTAACCTCAAAAGAAGCGTTTAATAGTAAAGTAAACATTACTCAGACAAGTGAAAAGCTAAAACAAGAACTCGAAAAACGCGGAATAGGTACAGTGAAGGAAGAGCGCAGTGTACAAGAAAGTTTGAATCAAAAAGGCTGGAATTATAATCGCTCGTATGAGGTTGCACGAGACTTTTTAGAGGAAGCAGTAGCAGGTCCGGAAGAATTTGAGTTGTTTTTTGACTTACATCGTGACTCTGCAGGGAGAGATAACACGGCCGCTACGATTAATGGTGTAGAGTATGCAAGAGTGTGGTTTATAGTCGGGGGGAATAATCCGAACTTCGACACGAATTTGAAGATGGCCGAAGATATTGATGGGTTACTTGAGAAAAAGTATCCAGGGTTAAGCCGTGGAGTAAGGATTAACGAAGGAGCAAGAACAAATGGAGTGTTTAACCAGGATCTATCTCCTCAAATGATGCTAGTAGAGGTAGGAGGAGTCGAAAATACACTTGAGGAAACGTATCATACAGCTGAAGCTCTAGCAGATGTCATATCTGAATACTATTGGAGTCAACAAAAGGAGGAGTAGCCATGATGAAGAAACTGTTAATTTACGTCGGTATTGTGAGTGTTGCATTGTTACTCGGTGCGATGGGGGGCATTCAATATGTAAATGAACAGCTCGGGCTTTCTTCTCCAAAACCGCTTGAGGTTCAAGAAGTGAAAAAATTGGATCAGGTGGTCAACCAAAAAGTGATCGCTTCTGTTGATCTGGTTCAAAAATCAGAAGCGACAAACACTGAGACTCCTCAAAATTTTTTCTCGGAGTCAGCGATGGCCGGTGCGAATAGTCTTGAGAATTTGACAAGGAAGGGTTTATCTAGTTTAGTCGGAGCGATTGAAGGATTAAATGGTCGATCGCAGGAAAGTGAGACGGAAGAATAAAGAGACCTCTGAAAAACATTTTAGACTCTGTATTGAACGTCTACCGGCAGCTTGCTATAATAGAGGATAGTGTATTTGTACGTAAGCTGTAGGAGTGATTGTAGAATGAATAATGAAGAACGTATTGAAAGGCGAGAGAGGATTCGTAACTTCTCCATTATCGCCCATATTGACCACGGAAAGTCTACGCTTGCCGATCGGATTCTAGAATTGACTGGAGCGCTCACGCACCGTGAAATGAAGGAACAAACGCTTGATGCGATGGACCTAGAGCGTGAGCGAGGCATTACCATAAAGCTAAACGCTGTTCAATTAACTTATAAAGCGAAGGATGGCGTTGAATACATTTTTCACTTAATTGATACACCGGGACACGTCGATTTTACATACGAAGTTTCTCGAAGTCTTGCTGCCTGTGAAGGTGCTCTACTCATTGTAGATGCTGCGCAAGGGATTGAAGCACAGACGCTCGCTAATGTGTATCTTGCTCTTGATAATGATCTTGAGATCCTTCCTGTTATTAATAAAATTGATCTACCGAGCGCGGAACCAGATCGTGTGAAGCAGGAAGTTGAAGACGTAATTGGCCTTGATACGTCTGAGGCTGTTCATGCGTCCGCGAAAAATGGAATAGGAATTGAAGAGATTCTTGAGCAGGTTGTTGAAAAAGTACCGGCACCTACTGGAGATCCAAGTGCTCCATTTAAAGCATTAATCTTTGATTCTTTGTATGATGCATACCGTGGAGTCATTGCTTACATTCGTGTGGTTGAAGGAACAATCAAACCAGGTGACCGTATTCGGATGATGGCAACTGGTAAAGAGTTCGAGGTAAACGAGATTGGTGTTTTCACTCCTAAAGCAACAAAAAAGGATGAGCTAACGGTTGGAGATGTAGGGTTCCTTACAGCTGCTATCAAAAACGTTGGAGACACACGAGTAGGGGATACCATAACAAGTGCTGACAACCCGACAGATGAACCACTTCCAGGATATCGTCGAATGAATCCAATGGTGTACTGCGGATTGTATCCTGTTGATACGGGGGAATACAATGATTTACGTGAAGCGTTAGAGCGTCTTGAGTTAAATGATGCCTCGCTTCAATATGAGCCAGAGACTTCTCAAGCATTAGGATTTGGATTCCGTTGTGGATTCCTAGGTCTATTGCACATGGAGATTATTCAAGAGCGTATTGAACGTGAATTTGGGATTACTCTTATTACGACAGCTCCAAGTGTTATCTATACAGTTTCACTGACAAATGGGGATTCTGTCCGAATTGATAACCCTTCAAACATGCCGGATGCTCAAAAAATTGAGCAAGTAGAAGAGCCATATGTACGTGCAAGTGTGATGGTTCCAAATGATTACGTAGGATCGGTGATGGAGCTTTGCCAAAAGAAACGTGGTATTTTCATCGATATGCAATATTTAGATGCAAACCGCGTTCAAATTGTGTACGAGATTCCATTGTCTGAGATTGTGTATGATTTCTTTGATCAATTAAAATCAAACACAAAAGGGTATGCATCATTTGATTACGAGTTAATTGGCTACAAAGCATCTAAACTTGTAAAAATGGATATTCTTCTAAATGGAGAAACGGTTGATGCATTATCGATTATTGTGCACCGTGATTCTGCTTATGAACGTGGAAAGATCATTGTTGAGAAGCTGAAGGAATTAATTCCGAGGCAGCAGTTTGAGGTTCCTGTTCAAGCGAGTATCGGACAGAAAATCATTGCGCGCTCAACAATCAAAGCGATGCGTAAAAACGTACTCGCGAAATGCTATGGTGGAGATATTTCACGTAAGCGTAAGCTACTAGAGAAACAAAAAGAAGGTAAGAAACGAATGAAGTCTGTCGGAAACGTTGAAGTGCCTCAAGAAGCATTTATGGCTGTTTTACGGATGGATGAATAAAAGTGTAAAGGCTGGCTTTTGCCGGCTTTTTACCATGTTTAAGAGGGTGTTACCAAGTTATGAGTCATCGTCATCAAGCCATCTATGTCCACATTCCTTTTTGCGAACATATTTGTCATTATTGTGATTTTAATAAAGTATTTTTAAAAAATCAGCCCGTTCAAAGGTATTTAGAAGCTCTTTTAGATGAAATGAAAAAGGCTCAACAGAAGCATCAGGTAGAGAGAATTCGAACAATTTATATAGGTGGAGGCACACCAACGGCTCTGACTGCCGAACAACTTTCATTCCTCGTAAAAGGGATGAAAGACATTTTTCCTTTGGAGAATGTAGAAGAGTGGACCGTGGAAGTCAATCCAGACAGTGCGGAAAAGGAAAAACTTCAAGCTTTGTATAATGAGGGTGTAAATCGATTAAGTATAGGAGTTCAAACATTTGATCCTCATTTACTAGAAGCCATTGGACGAACGCATCGTACTGATAGTGTATACGAAGCTGTGAAGACAGCTCGAGAGGTCGGATTCCAAAACCTTTCCATTGACTTGATGTTTGGTCTGCCACATCAAACACCAGAATCGTTTAGAGAAACCCTGCATCAAGCTGCTAAGTTAGAAGTAGAACACATTTCTGCTTACTCTTTAAAGATTGAAGAAAAAACAGTTTTCTTTAACCGCCAGCGCAAAGGATCTCTTCATCTGCCGCCAGAGGAGTATGAAGTAGAAATGTATCACGACCTTCGTGCGATTACGCGAGATGCAGGCTATACACAGTATGAAATTAGTAATTTCTCAAAACCAAAGTACGAGAGTAAGCACAATCTAGTTTATTGGGACAATTCCACGTATTTTGGTTTTGGAGCTGGAGCGTCTGGATATATAGAAGGTGTGAGATATCAAAACATTGGGCCTGTAAATCAGTACATTGATGCAGTGGAAGCGAATGAGCTACCTAGATTAAATGCTCATCAAGTGACAAAGGTAGAGCAGCTAGAGGAAGCGATGTTTTTGGGCTTACGCAAACGAGAAGGGGTTCACCCTGAGTCATTCTATGCTCAATATGGTATACGTTTAGAAGATGTATATGAGAAGCAAATTGAAGATAATATCCAAAAAGGTCTCCTAGAGTACAAAGCCGGATCGCTCCGACTAAGCGATGAAGGACTCCTTTTAGGGAACGAAGTATTTGAGTCATTTTTAGCTGTTCTGGATGAGGAAAATCTAGTTTAGGATTCAGGTTTTTTCTCGAGGCATTCATATTGACAAACTCTGACCTATTTGATAACTTATCAATAGAATTAGCACTCGTAATTAGAGAGTGCTAACAGGGGTGATTCGGGATGCTGACAGATAGACAGTTGTCCATTTTGAGTGCGATAGTTGATGAATATATTCGTTCTGCGGAGCCGGTCGGTTCTCGTAGCATCTCAAAGCGTCATGATATTTCGTTTAGTCCTGCTACGATCAGGAATGATATGTCTGATTTAGAAGAGCTAGGTTTTCTTGAGAAACCACACAGCTCAGCCGGGCGAATTCCCTCTCAAAAGGGATATCGCTTTTATGTCGATCACTTGTTAATGCCTCACAGGCTAACAGTGAAAGAAAAAGAAAGTATTCATACAGTTTTTTCATCTCAGGCTCAAGAGCTTGAAGAGATGTTTAGGCAGTCTGCACGTATTCTTTCAGAAATGACAAGTTATATTTCAATTGTGCTTGGTCCAGAAATGGAAGATGCAAGATTACGTAATGTGCAAATTGTGCCTTTGTCTTCTGAAAAGGCGATCTTAATTCTCGTTAGCACCACAGGTCACGTTGAAAATCAAATGCTTCATTTATCTGAAAGGATTGATCCATCAGATTTAGAACGCTTGGTTAATATCATGAACCAACGACTAATGGGAATCCCGCTTTACAAACTTCAGTCTGCAATTCAAACTGAAATGGCTCAAGTCATGCGTGAGCATGTAAAGGCTTATGACTCACTGCTTGAAAGTTTGCAGCTTTCCCTTTCTATGGAACGTCCTCATAAGGTGTTTTATAGTGGAAAAACAAACATTTTGAACCAGCCTGAGTTTAGAGATGTAGATAAAGTGCGTTTGCTCTTTAATTTTTTAGAGGAAGATCAGAGCATGCATCAGCTATTACGTATGCAGAACACGGGTCTTCAGGTGAAGATCGGCCACGAAAATCAGCTTGAAGCATTTGATGATTGCAGTATGATTACGGCTGATTATTCAATTGGCAATCAACATGTTGGCACGATTGGGATTATCGGTCCCACCCGGATGGAATATCATCGAGCCATCAAAGTTGTTGACTACCTTTCAAAAGATTTAACAAGGTTATTGACAAAGCTGTATCAATAACACACGAATTGGTAATAGTGACTAGAGCGTACCTTTGTTCGTTCTAGTCATCAATACATAGTTAATGGGTTATGGAGGTGAATGTTACGTGAGTAATGAAAACAAACAACAACATGAGCAAGAACAAGAAGAAGCTGAACAAAAAGAGCAAGATCAAGAGCAAGAAATGGCTGATGTGATGGAAGGGCAAGTGATAGAAGAGCAAGAAGTGGCAGACGAAGAATCTGCTGAAGCGGCTCATCAAGCTGAAGTTGCCGATCTAAACAACCGTCTATTGCGAGTTCAGGCTGATTATGATAACTTCCGTAGACGTTCTCGTGAGGAGAAGGAAGCGGCTGCTAAATATAGAGCACAGGGCTTTATCGAAGAATTGCTTCCTGCTTTAGATAATTTCGAGCGTGCGCTTTCTGTGAAACCAGAGAGTGAGGAAGCAAAATCTTTAGCTCAAGGATTAAACATGGTTTACAACCAGCTTCAAGAAGCGTTAAAAAAAGAAGGCGTAACGGCCATCGAAACAGTAGGTCAACCATTTGATCCTCATCTACACCAAGCAGTCATGCAAGTGGAAGAGGAAGGGTTTGAATCAAATCAAGTAGTTGAAGAGCTTCAAAAAGGCTATAAGTTAAAGGACCGTGTATTGCGTCCTTCAATGGTAAAAGTAAACGCCTAAACTAAACTAAATTTATAAATCAGGAGGAAGATCCGATATGAGTAAGATTATTGGAATTGACTTAGGAACAACCAATTCATGTGTAGCAGTAATGGAAGGTGGGGAAGCAACTGTTATCCCTAACCCAGAAGGTAACCGTACAACGCCATCTGTTATCGCGTTTAAAGATGGTGAGCGTCTAGTAGGTGAAGTTGCAAAGCGTCAAGCGGTGACAAACCCTAACACTGTTATCTCTATCAAGCGTCACATGGGTACTGACTATAAAGAAACAATCGAAGGAACTGAGTTCACTCCTCAAGAGCTTTCAGCTATCATCCTTCAGAAGCTTAAATCTGATGCTGAAGCATACTTAGGTGAGACAGTAACAAACGCTGTAATCACAGTGCCTGCATACTTTAATGACTCTCAACGTCAAGCAACAAAAGATGCTGGTAAAATTGCTGGTCTTCAAGTAGATCGTATTGTCAATGAGCCAACAGCAGCTGCACTTGCATACGGACTTGAAAAAGAAGAAGATCAAACAATCCTTGTTTATGACTTAGGTGGCGGTACGTTTGACGTATCCATTCTTGAATTAGGTGATGGTTTCTTCGAAGTTAAAGCAACATCTGGGGACAACAAGCTTGGTGGGGATGATTTTGATGAAGTCATCATTAACTACCTTGTTGAACAATTCAAGAAAGATAATGGCATTGACCTTTCTCAAGATAAAATGGCAATGCAACGTCTGAAAGATGCTGCTGAAAAAGCGAAAAAGGACCTTTCTGGTGTTACACAAACTCAGATTTCACTTCCGTTTATCACAGCTGATTCTACTGGTCCGAAGCACCTTGAGATCTCACTAAGCCGTGCTAAATTTGAAGAAATCTCTTCTGATCTTGTAGAACGCACTCTTGCACCAACACGCCGTGCGATGCAAGATGCGGGACTTTCTGCAAGTGAAATTGACAAAATTGTTCTAGTTGGTGGATCAACTCGTATCCCAGCTGTACAAGAAGCAATCAAACAACTTACTGGTAAAGACCCTCATAAAGGTGTAAACCCGGATGAAGTAGTAGCTCTTGGAGCAGCGATTCAAGCTGGTGTCCTAACAGGAGATGTTAAAGATGTTGTTCTTCTTGACGTGACTCCATTATCACTTGGTATTGAAACAATGGGCGGAGTGTTCACAAAGCTAATTGACCGTAACACAACGATTCCAACATCAAAATCACAAGTGTTCTCTACAGCTGCTGATAATCAGCCATCTGTTGATATTCATGTATTACAAGGTGAGCGCGAAATGGCTGCTCATAACAAAACGCTAGGTCGCTTCCAATTAGCGGATATTCCACCAGCACCACGCGGTGTTCCACAAATTGAAGTTGCTTTTGATATTGATGCCAATGGTATCGTAAATGTAAAAGCAAAAGATCTAGGAACTAACAAAGAGCAATCCATCACAATCACATCTTCTTCAGGTTTATCAGATGAAGAAGTAGAACAAATGGTTAAAGACGCTGAAGCAAATGCTGAAGAAGACAAAAAACGTCGTGAAGAGGTAGAACTTCGCAACGAAGCAGATCAGCTTGTATTCTCTACAGACAAAACGCTTAAAGACTTAGGCGATAATGTTGAACAAGAAGAGAAAGAAAAAGCAGAAGCTGCAAAAGATAAGCTAAAAGCGGCAATTGAAGCAGATAATCTTGATGAGATTCGTACAGCTAAGGATGAACTTCAAGAAATCGTTATGGCTCTTACAACAAAAATGTACGAGCAAGCGGCTCAAGCAGCACAAGCTGGACAAGAGGGCGGAGCAGAAAATGCCCAAGATGATTCCGTTGTTGATGCTGAGTACGAAGAAGTTCAAGACGAAGATCAAGACAAAAAAGATAAGTAAGTAATGTGGAAAAGTCAAAGTCAGCATGTATGGCTTTGGCTTTTTCTTTGACTAGAGCGCATCTTGCGCCTTATTGCATAGAGATGGTATGATGAACGTTATGAGTAAATAGCGCATTTTTAATTGGTTGGGAGTGGATGACGTGAGTAAACGGGATTACTATGAAGTACTTGGAGTAGATAAAAACGCTTCTGTTGATGAGGTAAAAAAAGCCTACAGAAAGCTAGCGCGTACCTATCATCCAGACGTGAATAAAGCTGAAGATGCTGAAGCGAAATTTAAAGAAGTAAAAGAAGCCTATGATGTATTAAGTGATCCACAACAAAAATCTCAATATGATCAATTTGGACATACAGATCCGAACCAAGGTTTTGGTGGTGGAGCTGGTGGAGATTTTGGTGGATTTAACGATATCTTTGACATGTTCTTCGGCGGTGGCGGCGGTAGACGGAATCCGAACGGACCTCGTCAAGGAGCGGACCTTCAATACACAATGACGTTAGAGTTTAAAGAAGCTGTCTTTGGAAAAGACACAGAAATTGAGATTCCACGTGAAGAAAACTGTAATACATGTTCTGGTTCAGGTGCGAAGCCTGGAACGAAGCCAGAGACGTGTTCACATTGTGGTGGATCTGGTCAGCTAAATGTAGAGCAAAATACTCCTTTTGGCCGCGTAGTGAATCGCAGAGTATGTAACCACTGTGAAGGTACAGGTAAAATGATTAAGGATAAGTGTTCTACTTGTGGCGGTAAAGGAAAAGTACGTAAGCGTAAGAAGATTAATGTGAAGGTTCCAGCAGGAATTGATCATGGTCAACAAATGCGTGTATCTGGCCAAGGTGAGCCTGGTGCGAACGGTGGTCCAGCTGGAGATCTATATGTGGTATTTAACGTGAAACCACATGAATTCTTTGAGCGCGATGGGGAAGACATTCATTGTGAAATGCCTCTTACATTTACACAGGTAGCTTTAGGTGATGAAATTGAAGTGCCAACGTTAAATGGGAAAATCAAATTGAAGATCCCTGCAGGTACTCAAACTGGAACAAACTTTAGACTACGTGGTAAAGGTGTGCCGAATGTACATGGTCGTGGTCAAGGAGATCAGCATGTCATCGTCCGCGTAGTTACGCCGAAAAACTTAAGTGAAAAAGAAAAAGAAATCATGAGAGAGTTTGCGGAAACAAACGGAAGTCATACAATTGAGGAACAGGATTCCTTCTTCTCTAAAGTGAAACGAGCATTTAAGGGCGAATAACTAGGTACGAAACGAATTATGGGAGTGATTTAAGCTTGAAGTGGGCAGAGTTCAGTATTCATACAACACAAGCAGCAGTAGAACCGGTATGTCACATTCTTCACCAATCAGGTGCAAGTGGTGTTGTCATTGAGGATCCAAGTGATTTAGTGAAAGATTGGGATCTAGAGTATGGGAAGGTGTATGAGCTTTCTCCAGATGATTATCCTGAAGAAGGTGTAATCGTTAAAGCCTATTTCCCAGTGAACAGCTTTCTTAATGAAACAATCGAAGAGACAAAAGGCGAGATAAACGGCCTAACCGCTCATCAGATTGACCTTGGAAAAAATAAGGTTATTGTATCCGAAGTGGATGAAGAAGATTGGGCTACTGCCTGGAAAAAGTATTATCATCCCATAAAAGTTTCTAATCAGATTACCATTATCCCGACATGGGAAGAGTATACGCCAAATGAGGGTGAAATGATTATTGAACTTGATCCAGGAATGGCATTTGGAACGGGAACTCATCCAACAACCATCCTGTCAATCCAAGCGATCGAAAAAACAATTACTGCTGGAGACCGTGTCTTAGATGTTGGCACGGGCTCTGGTGTGCTTGCTATTGCTGCTGCAAAGCTTGCGGCTAAAAAAGTAGATGCTTATGATTTAGATGATGTGGCAGTCACAAGCGCAATTGGAAATGTAGAACTAAATCAAGCGACAGCTATCATTAATGTGAAGCAAAACGACTTAGTAAAAGGTGTGGAGCCTGAGTCATATGACTTAGTCGTAGCAAACATTTTAGCTGAGATTATCACTTCCTTTACAGATGATGTTTTTTCAATTCTTCGTCCAGGTGGAACATACGTAACGTCAGGGATTATTCAGCGTAAAAAACAAGATGTAAAAGATGCACTAACCACATCTGGGTTCTTAATAACTGAAATCACAGAAATGGAAGATTGGGTAGCCATAACAGCCGTAAAACCAGAGGACTCTATGTAATGCAACGATATTTTGTAGCAAATGAGCAAATGTCGGACAAGCATGTAACGATTAATAGTGATGATGCAGCTCATATTACAAAGGTGATGCGGATGCAGCTGGGGGATACGATTGTTTGCATTAATCAAGAACAAAGAGCTGTTTTATGTGTACTCGAATCCGTTACTTTGAATGAAGTAACGGCCTCGATTAAAGAAGAACTTTTCGCAAATACAGAGCTTCCTATTTCCGTTACGATTGCTCAAGGTTTACCTAAGGGTGATAAGCTCGATTTCATTGTGCAAAAAGGAACAGAGCTAGGAGCAGTGGGATTTTTGCCTTTTTCTGCAGCGCGTTCGATTGTAAAATGGGACGCTAAGAAGGGCGCAAAGAAACGGGAACGTCTGGAGAAAATTGCAAAAGAGTCAGCTGAGCAATCTTATCGATTAATGGTTCCCACCATCTTCACTAGTTCCTCGTCTAAACAACTGACGGAATTGATCAACACATTCACTGCATGTGTAGTGTTGGCAGAAGAAAAAGCAAAAGCTAATGAAACGTCGGCTTTTGCAACACAGTTACAAGAACTGAGTCCGGGAGATTCATTACTTGTTATTGTTGGTCCTGAAGGCGGAATAACAAACGAGGAACTAGAGGAATTTGAGCGTGCGGGTGCCAAGTCCTGTGGACTCGGACCCAGAATACTACGTACGGAAACAGCGTCGCTTGCAGCGCTCGCAGCGATTTCGTACCATTATGAATTAATGAGGTGAAGAGTATGGCTACGGTCGCATTTCACACTTTAGGATGTAAAGTGAACCACTATGAAACAGAAGCGATTTGGCAATTATTTAAAAGTGAGAATTACGAGAAAGTAGAGTTTGAACAAGCATCGGATGTATATGTCATTAACACATGTACCGTGACGAATACGGGGGATAAGAAGAGTCGCCAGGTTATTCGCCGTGCCATTCGTAAAAACCCCGATGCTGTCATTTGTGTAACAGGCTGCTACGCACAAACCTCACCAGCAGAAATTATGGCTATTCCTGGTGTTGATATTGTTGTTGGTACGCAAGATCGTACAAAAATGATCGGTTATATTGAACAATTTAAAAAAGAACGTACACCAATTAATGGTGTAGGCAACATTATGAAATCTCGTGTTTACGAGGAGTTAGATGTTCCAGCTTTTACAGATCGGACAAGAGCTTCATTAAAAATTCAAGAGGGCTGTAACAATTTCTGTACATTCTGTATTATTCCTTGGGCACGAGGACTAATGAGATCAAGGCAGCCAGAAGATGTCATCAAACAAGCTACACAGCTTGTTGAAGCTGGTTATAAAGAGATTGTCTTAACTGGTATCCATACAGGTGGCTATGGAGAGGATTTAAAAGATTATAGCTTAGCACGTCTATTGCAGGATCTTGAGAACGTCCAAGGTCTTAAACGTATTCGTATTTCATCTATTGAAGCGAGTCAGCTAACAGATGAAGTCATTGCCGTGATCAATGATTCGGAAAAAGTTGTACGTCATCTTCATATCCCACTACAATCTGGCTCAGATACGGTTCTAAAGAGAATGAGACGCAAGTACACAATGAGCTTCTTTGCAGAGCGTTTGGATCGACTAAAAGAAGCGTTACCTGGTCTTGCTGTTACATCCGATGTGATTGTCGGCTTTCCAGGTGAGACAGAAGAAGAATTCCAGGAAACGTATGACTTTATCGCGAAGCACAAATTTAGTGAGCTTCATGTGTTCCCGTACTCTAAACGCACAGGTACACCTGCTGCAAGAATGGACGAGCAAGTGGATGAATCGATTAAGAATGAGCGTGTACATAAGCTTATTCAATTATCTGATCAGCTTGCTAAGGAATACGCATCTACATTCCATAACGAAGTGTTAGAAATGATTCCTGAAGAAGTAGATCAAGATCATCCTGACTTCTTAGTAGGCTACACAGATAATTATCTTCGTGTACGAGTTAAGCTAAGTGAAGATTTTATTGGGCATATTGTAAAAGTGAAGCTTACAAAGCCAGGTTACCCAGTTAACGATGCTGATTTTGTTCGCGTGATGCAAGATGAAGAAACCCACCAAAAAGTAGTGAACTATTAAAACGGAGGTCACATTATGACTAAACAAAGTTTAGCTGCACTGATTGATCATACTGCCCTAAAGCCGGATACATCAGAAGAACAAATCCGCACTCTTTGTGAGGAAGCGAGTACCTACCAATTTGCATCTGTTTGTGTAAACCCTACATGGGTCCCACTCGCTTCTGAGCTCTTAGAAGGGTCGCATGAGGTAAAAGTATGCACAGTCATTGGCTTCCCACTCGGGGCAACTCAAACGGCTACAAAAGCATTTGAGACCACTCAAGCGATTAAAGACGGTGCGGATGAAGTAGACATGGTGATCAATATTGCAGCGCTTAAAGCAATGAATCATACGCTTGTCGAGGAAGATATTCGTGCGGTTGTTGAAGCAGCAAAGGGTCAAGCATTAGTAAAAGTAATTATTGAGACCTGTCTGTTAACAGATGAGGAGAAAAAAGCAGCTTGTGAGCTTGCGGTTAAAGCAGGTGCAGATTTTGTAAAAACCTCAACGGGCTTCTCAACTGGTGGTGCAACGGTAGCGGATATTGAGTTAATGCGTACAACAGTTGGACCAGAAGTAGGAGTAAAAGCTTCTGGTGGGGTAAGGAGCTTAGAGGACGCCGAACAAATGATTCAAGCAGGTGCAAGCCGTATTGGGGCGAGCTCTGGTGTGGCAATCATGAAAGGGTTACAAGGCGAATCCAGCTATTAAGAAAACAGGTACTTGAGCGAAGCTCAGGTACCTGTTTTTTAGAGTTTATAGCTTAGGATGAATGAACTCAATAAACCGTGTGAACGGCTTTATAAGTGGCAAAAGTAACAATGAACATATGACGTTAAACAGTACACTCGCATGAGCAAGCTGTATACTTGAATGCTCGGATAACATCATGGAAACTGAAGCTAATTCATCGATAAAGGGAAGAAAACAAAGCGCTCCGAGTGTATTTAGCCAAACGTTTGCAAAAGCAACTTTTTTTGCAGCTCCATTTGTTCCTATGCTAGCAAGAAGCGCAGTTAAACAGGTTCCGATATTTGAACCAATCATAATAGCGATGGCTGTTGGCAGACTCATACTCATGTCTTCTAAAAAGCCCATAGCAATGGCTATACACGCTGTACTAGATTGAATAATAGCCGCTAAAATCGCACCTAGAAACATTCCGTTTACAGAATAAGAGGAAGCCCAGTGAAAGAGGTCTCTTGCTGCAGGGAAGGCTGCGATAGGCTCCGCCAAAGAAGAGAAGCCACTCATTGATAAAAACAAGCAGGCAAGTCCAACAAATAAACTGCCAAGTGAATAAGTAAGACGATGGCGGAAAATTAAAAGGATCATTCCAGCTGCTAGAATCCATAAGGCATAAGAACCAATCTGAAACGTTATTAATTCAGCGGTGATTGTTGTTCCAATATTCGCTCCGAGTATCACTCCAATCGTATGAGTAAAAGGAATCATTCTTGCTGCCACTAGGCCAACTAGCATAACCATCACTGCTGTGCTACTTTGAAGAATGGCTGTGATCAACATGCCAATAAGCAACCCTTTCCAAGCAGAATCCGTTAACGTTGTAAGCCAACCTTGTAATCTAGCTTGAGCTAGCTGGTAAAGACCGTGTCTCATCACAATTAATCCAAACAAAAAAATGGCTAGATAGGCGATAAAACGAGTACTGATTTCTGCGAACATGTCGTCACCTCTATACCATCCTTATGGACAAGATGCACGTTTCATGTGCAATTTTTATGTGGAAAACTTAATGAAAACGCACAAATTAACAGTTTAGGGTTGCCGAAAGACGGTTGACCGATTATAATCAAATATATTATAATAGCTAAAGACGTGTATGAAGCATATCTACGTCTTGAGCTTGGTTGTTTTCGGAGGGAGGGAAATATCATGGCAGAAACTCGCGTTCGCAAAAACGAATCGATTGATGCTGCACTTCGTCGCTTTAAGAAGTCTATCTCTAAAGAGGGAACGTTGGCTGAGGTTAAAAAACGTAAGCACTACGAAAAGCCTAGTGTGAAGCGTAAAAAGAAATCTGAAGCCGCTAGAAAACGTAAATTCTAATTTAGGCTTTTTTGAAAGGGTGAATTCACCTGAATCTTCTTGAACGGTTAAACCAGGATATGAAGGTAGCGATGAAGAGTAAAAATAAACTAGAACTAGCTGTAATACGAATGGTCAAAGCTTCCATTCAGAATGAGCAGATTAAACTAGGGCATGAATTATCTGAAGAAGATAGCCTAACGGTGCTGAATCGTGAGCTTAAACAGCGCAAGGATTCCCTCCACGAGTTTGAGCAGGCGGGTCGTGAAGATCTGGCGACGCGGCAACGTGAAGAAATTGCTGTCCTTCATAAGTACTTGCCCGAGCAGCTTACTGAAGATGAAGTGAGACAAATTGTAGCAGAAACGATTGCCGAAACCGGTGCCGAGAATAAATCGGACATGGGTAAGGTTATGGGTGCCATTATGCCTAAGGTTAAAGGCAAGGCAGATGGATCTGTGATAAATCGTCTTGTTCTAGAGTCGCTTTCATAAAAAATGTATTCAAAGTCGGTCTCTTAGAGATCGGCTTTTTGTCATTGTATTAAATAGTCATGAAAGCGTCACCGCGAAACTGGAATGTCCTATTGAGATCATGCTACACTTAAAGTAATGGAAAAAATCAAACGAGTGAAAAAAAGTGAAACCATCTCTTTGTTCATTCGTACATGATATTATACATCTTTGGAAGGGGGGAGGGTGTGAATCGTATGAGGAAAGCCATTCTCTTACTATCACTTTCAGCTCTGTTTCTTGGGTTTTTACTCATACCTGTCCAACTGTACATGGTTGCCTCAACCGCGGAAGATAAACCGAGCGTTTATGTGATTCCTGTTGAGCAGACTGTCGAACGGGGGTTAGAGAAGTTTCTCGAACGGGCACTAGCTGAAGCTGAAAGAGAACAAGCGGACCATATCATCCTAGATATTGACACACCGGGTGGCGCGGTTGATGCAGCTGGAAACATTGCTCAGCTTTTAGATCAAACGGATATTAAGATTACAGCCTATGTGAATCCCGATGCGATCTCAGCGGGCGCATACATTGCTTTAAATGCAGATCAAATTGTTATGCATCCACAAGGAAGTATGGGAGCAGCAGGAGTCATTGATGGAGCAGGAAATGCGGCAGAAGAAAAAGCGCAATCGTATTGGCTGAATCAAATGAAAAATGCTGCAGAGAAAAATAAAAGGGATCCTCAGTTTGCACTTGCTATGGCAAGTACTAACCATGATCTACCGGAATTAAACTCTCCAGAAGGAACCTTTTTAACACTTGGCGCTGAAGATGCCATAGATGTTAGGTATTCAGAAGGAACAGCTAGATCGATCGATGAGTTACTTGCGTTGGATATTGTGAATTTACCGGATGCAGAAGTAATTAACTCTGAAGTCAGCTTTGCTGAGAAAATCGCCCGGTTTGTGACAAACCCGATCGTCATTCCGATCCTCTTGTCGGTCGGTAGCCTAGGATTGATTTTAGAGCTATATACCCCAGGCTTTGGTATTCCAGGCATGATTGGACTTGCAGCTTTAGGACTCTTCTTTTTTGGTCATTTATTTGCAGGCTTTGCAGGATGGGAATCCATTATTCTTTTCTCAGTGGGTGTCATACTCATTGTGATTGAGATTTTTATACCTGGATTTGGGGTTTTTGGGGTGCTGGGCATAGCGTCCATTATTAGTGGTCTTTTCTTAGCATCCTTCTCAACCGCAACCATGCTCTTTGCAGTAGGAGTAGCTTTAATTGTTTCACTTTTAGCTGCGATCCTTCTGTTCCATTTCTTAGGGGACCGAGGGCCGTGGAAAAAAATGGTTTTGGAATCATCAACAACTAGTGAAGAAGGATATCTTTCTAATGAAACGCGTACGGAGCTTCTTTCCCAGCATGGTAAGGCTTTAACGAGGCTAAGTCCTGCTGGATTTGCTCAATTTGGAGAAGAACGCCTTGACGTGGTTTCAGAGGGTGGATATATTGAACAAGGTAGCTTATTGAAGGTCGTCTATACATCAGGGTCACGTGTTGTGGTTCGCGAAGTGCAGGCTGATCACAAATAAAAGGAGGAATAAGATATGCCATTTGATAATGAAGGAACGATTTTCATTCTTATCGCTATAGCAGTTGTAATCATACTTCTTGCTGTACTATTCACATTCGTTCCAGTTGCGCTATGGATTTCGGCCATTGCCGCAGGAGTGAAAATCAGTATCTTTGAATTAATTGGGATGAGACTTCGCCGGGTTGTACCTGCGCGCGTTGTAAACCCATTAATCAAGGCTGTAAAAGCAGGGATTGACTTAGACACGTCAAGACTAGAGGGACACTATTTAGCAGGTGGTAATGTTGACCGCGTCGTAAATGCATTAATTGCTGCACAACGTGCAAACATTGAACTTCCATTCGAACGTGCAGCTGCTATTGACTTAGCAGGTCGCGACGTACTTGAAGCTGTACAAATGAGTGTTAACCCTAAAGTCATTGAAACACCTTTTATTGCCGGTGTAGCAATGGACGGGATTGAAATTAAAGCTAAATCAAGAATTACAGTTCGTGCAAACATTGATCGTCTAGTCGGGGGTGCCGGGGAAGATACGGTTATCGCTCGTGTTGGTGAGGGGATTGTATCTACAATTGGTTCGCAAACAGATCACAAAAAAGTTCTAGAAAATCCTGATATGATTTCTCAAACTGTATTATCTAAAGGGCTAGATTCAGGAACAGCTTTTGAGATTCTATCGATTGATATTGCTGATATTGACATCGGTAAAAACATTGGTGCAGAGCTACAAACGGATCAAGCGGAAGCTGATAAGAACATTGCTCAAGCAAAAGCAGAGGAACGTCGTGCAATGGCTGTCGCGCAAGAACAGGAAATGAGAGCGCGTGTTGAAGAAATGCGTGCAAAAGTTGTGGAAGCTGAAGCAGAAGTACCACTTGCTTTGTCAGAAGCACTACGTACAGGCCGTATGGGTGTAATGGATTACATGAACTATCAAAATCTGATGGCAGATACTGACATGAGAGATTCAATCAGCAAGTCAACCGATGACAACGATTCATCAAACAACGAAAGTAACTAATTCGCCTTTCCTTTGAAAAGGAGGGATACACATTGGAAGAATTAATTTCTACCTTGCTCGGTAGTCCCCTGTTGATTTTCTTCATCATAGCTATCATTAGCTTTTTAGGACGAATGGCTAAAGGCGCGGGACAAACAAATCAACAACAAGGTCAAAACCAACCACAACAGCAGCAAGAGGAGTCAAAAGAAATCAATTGGCGCGATATCTTTACACAAGAAGAGGTAAAAGCAGAGCCACAACCAAGGCAGCAACAAGAGCCAGAAATGGTGACGGATCAGTACGCTCCCTCTCAACATCGTGAACAAGAGACGACTCAAGCGGTAAATGGTAGGAATGAATTATATGATAGGCTAGAAGAATACAAACGAAGAAAGCGTGAAACAGAGGAGCAGGCGCCTAGGCAGGTTCAAGTAAGTGCTACGTCTGATAACCGAACACGTTCTACAAGTCACCTTGATATAAGTGTGAGTAACCTATCAAAACAAGAAGCGATGAAAGCAGTTGTGTGGGCTGAAGTTCTTGGCAAGCCTCGTTCAAGAAACCCACATAAAGCATTTGCGCCAACGCGTCATAAGTAATGGATACGACTCGGAACACAGATGAAAGTCTTTTGACTTTTGTCTGTGTTCTTTTTTATTTTCACGTACGCTCCGATTCGGAATAAAGTGATATCCTACTTAGTTTTAACATAAGCATACATGGAGGGGGAATGGTGCATGGGAAAACTGATGGGACCTGTACGAAAATGGATGATGCAGCATATGCAGCTTCCCGCAGATGTCATGATGGACCTGCCCAGGATTACAATGATTGGTCAGTTGCATATTTATATTGAAAACCATAAAGGAGTTCTCAGGTTTTCAACCTCAGAGTTACGTCTGTTATTAAAGCAGGGCCAAGTATTAATCAAAGGGGACCAATTTGTGATCAAAACCATCTATCCGGAAGAGTTATTGCTTGAAGGTAGAATTGATCAAGTAATCTACATCAATGACTCAGATGATCACTCCTAATATAAATTGTGTTGATAAAGGGGGATATTATGTTAAATCATTGGATGACACACTTGAAGGGCTACGTTTTTGTTGAATTAACAGGCGTTTATACAGAGCGTCTGTTAAACGCATGCTTGCATAATGGACTAGCCATTTGGTCGATACGAAAACTGAGCGAGGATCGAATTGGCTTTCATATTGCATTAAAAGATATTATGGTGTTAAAGACGTTACGCAAACAATATGAGTGTAAGGTGCATTTTAAGAAAAGGCACGGTTTGCCTTTTTTATTGCTATCAATGAAAAAACGCAGTGGATTTACCATTGGACTTGTTAGTTTCTTTATCTTAATGCTGGTATGTTCTCAGATGGTCTGGGGAATACAGGTAAAAGGGGGCTCCCCAAAAATTGCGAATGAAGTTCAATTGGCTGCAACTGAACTTGGTATCAAGCGAGGAACGTTCCAAGCACAGTTACCACCAGTAGAGAAGATTCAACAAGAAATTCAACAGAGGGTTACGGATGCAACCTGGATTGGAGTTCGACAAAAAGGAACGATCTATGAGTTTGAGATTGTAGAACATCAATTACCAGAAGAAGCTGAACTATTAAGTCCCAGGCATTTAGTGGCCTCCAAGAAAGCGGTCATTCATAAACTATTTGTTGAACATGGGCATCCTGAAGTGAAAGTCAATGACTATGTGATGCCAGGAGATCTTTTAGTATCAGGTACAATCGGTACGAAAGAAGATCGCATGCAAACTGTGCCAGCAAAAGGACAAGTTTTAGGAGAAATATGGTACACTTCTAAAGTAAGCGTTCCATTAGAAGCTTCATTTACTACGTTAACTGGAAAACATTCATCTAGGTATGCACTCACCTTTAATGACTGGCGTGTTCCGATATGGGGATTTGGTAAACCAGACTATCCTGAGGTACAGGAGTTTGAAAAGGAACAATCCTTTGATCTGTTCGGTTGGGAGTTTCCGATTTCCTTAACTCATAAGGAAATACATGAAACCTATTCGTTTAATCGAACGTACACTGAGGATGAGGCCAAGCAGGTTGGAATGGGACAGGCAGAACACGAACTAAGAGAAAGATTGCCTGATGATGCTGAAATCTTAAGTGGAAAACTTTTGCACGAAGCGGTTGACAATGGTAAAGTGAACCTAACGATACATTATCAAGTCATTGAAGATATTGCGAAGGAAAAACCGATAATTCAAGGAGATTGAGGCGATTTGTCAGAAACCAGAGTACTACATCTAGAACCAAAAAACACAAATGAAGTACAACTCTTATTCGGTCCGAATGATACACATATAAAAAGGGCGGAAGAAAGTCTAAATGTTCAAATTGTGACAAGAGGAGAAGAGATTTCTGTTACAGGTCACAGTGAAGCCATTGAACAGACGGCTGAGCTATTCCAATCATTATTACATTTGTTAAGGGTTGGAATGAGTGTTTCTGAGCGTGATGTTGTTTACGCGGCTGGTCTTGCAAAAAACGGTCAATTAAGTGAACTATATGATTTATACGATGAGAAAATTGCAACGTCAGTAAAAGGTAAAGTGATACGAGCTAAGACACTCGGTCAAAAACATTACGTAACCCAAATCCGTAAAAAAGACATGACGTTTGGAATTGGCCCAGCGGGTACCGGAAAAACCTATTTAGCAGTTGTTATGGCAGTTAACGCACTTAAAGATGGTGTGGTGCATCGAATTGTGCTAACAAGGCCGGCAGTAGAGGCTGGAGAAAGTCTTGGTTTCTTACCAGGAGACCTTAAGGAAAAAGTAGATCCATATTTAAGACCTCTGTATGATGCATTGCATGATGTGCTTGGAGTTGAACAAACGACACGATTAATGGAACGCGGGACGATTGAAGTAGCTCCGCTAGCTTATATGCGTGGTCGAACATTAGATGATGCGTTTGTTATTTTAGATGAAGCGCAGAACACAACAAAAGAACAAATGAAAATGTTTATTACTCGGCTCGGGTTCGGCTCGAAAATGGTCATTAACGGTGACTTAACTCAAATTGATTTGCCAAAAGGAAAACAATCCGGCCTTGAAACGGCTAGCGCTATTTTAAAGAATGTTTCAGGCATTGGAATGATTTATTTACAGCAATCAGATGTGGTGAGGCATACGTTGGTCCAACAAATTATCCAAGCATACGATCAAAACGATCCAGGTCAATCTCTTTAAAGGGCCTTGGATCGGACATACATACCACTCACAACCAGTAAGCAGACCAATGAATTGGTCTGCTTCTCTTACAGAATTGTGTATAGTTAATTGATTTTCGGATTAGAAGTTGAGGTGAACATATGACAAAGAAGCCAAAATCAGTGAAAACGTGGTGGAATGAGATTAAGCAACACCGATACATAAAGTCCATTCTCGTTTTCCTAACAGCTGTCTTTCTTTATGTTATGATGCTTGGAAACGTGATTCCTGAGCAATTGGATATTCATCTTTCTGATACAGCAGAAGAAGATATCAGGTCGCCTATCACGATCGAGAACAGACAAGCTACCGAGCAATTACAAAGTGAAGCTGTTGATAATGTTGATCCAAATTATGTGTTAAAGCAAAATTACGCTGAAACGCAAGGTGGACGTGTAAACGATATTTTTGAATTAGTGATTCAGGTAAAAAAGGATCAAACGACGTCGGAGTCTGATTCTGAGGAAGATGAAGAAGAAGTAGATGAAGAGGAACGCTTGGAAGAGAGTTTAAATAGCGTGAAGGATGCGCTCTCATCTGGGACAAGTAATCAACTATCTGATGAAACGATTATTACATTACTCGAAACGTCTGAATCTCAGCTTGTATTAGCTAAAGAGGCAACATCAAACACTGTTTTTGAAGTAATGAGTGAGCAAATTGAAGCAGGCGATCTGCAAGAAGCTAGGGATAAGGTAGATGGTTTAATCAATATATCGACTGTTAGTAACCGCTTGCGAGATGCCATGGTAGAAGTGGGTCAATTTGCGATTATTCCAAACTATGTGTATGATCGAGACTCTACTGAACGACTACGTGAAGAAGCTTCTGAGAATGTTGAACCCGTTATGATTAGAGAAGGCCAATTATTAGTGCAGCAAGGAGATGTTATTAATAACGAAATGTATGCTCAACTAAAATTAGTTGGGTTACTAGATGAGTCTCTTAATTTCTATCCATATATTGGTCTTGGATTGTTTGTGATGATTATCATGGGGATGATGCTTTACTTTATTCAAGAATCAAATACGACGGTTAAGAATAACAATTCTCACTTTCTTATGTTCATTCTTGTTTTTGTCATTGTGACATGTTTGATGAAGGTCACAAGTTATACAGAATTAATAAATATCGCTGGTGTCGGTTATGTAGTTCCTGTTGCGGCTGGAACGATGCTTCTCACGCTATTATTAAATACTAGGATTGCTCTATTTTCAAGTGTGTTGTACGCCATTGTAGGAACGGTTCTTTATAGCCAAGATGGAGCATCATCATTTAATGTGACTTATGGCTTTTATCTCTTAGTTAGTTCGCTTGCAGGTGCATTATTTCTAGACACATCTAATCGAATTACAAGGTTGCTTAAAGCTGGATTCTTAGTAGCTTGTATTAATGTCATTGCCGTGTTAACACTCCTTTTCATTAAGGGGTTACAGCATAACTGGATTGAAGTAGGATCTCATGTAGCTAGTGCTGCTTTCTCGGGGATTGCCGCAGCTATTTTAACGATTGGTTTGCTTCCTTTCTTTGAAACCGGTTTTTCAATCTTATCTGTTTCAAAGCTCATTGAGTTATCCAATCCAAATCATCCGTTACTCCGAAAGATCTTAACTGAAGCCCCTGGAACGTATCATCACAGTGTGGTTGTTGGGAATCTTGCAGAAGCGGCATGTGAGCGGTTAGGTGAAAATGGGCTGTTAGCAAGAGTGGGTGCGTATTATCATGATGTCGGTAAAACGAAACGACCTCATTTCTTTATTGAAAACCAATTGAGGCAGGATAACCCTCATGATAAGATTTCACCACAGCTCAGCACAACGATTATTATTTCACATCCTTATGATGGAGCAGACTTACTCAGAGAGTATAAGATGCCAAAAGAAATAGTCGATATCGCCGAACAGCACCATGGAACAAGCTTACTTAAATACTTTTATCATAAAGCGAATCAGGATGTGGAGCAGCCATTACCAGAGTCGCAATTCCGTTACCCTGGACCAAAGCCTCAAAATAAGGTAGCATGTATTGTTGCGATTGCTGATAGTGTGGAAGCTGCTGTCCGTTCAATGTCTAAGCCAACACCAGATAAGATTGAAGCAATGGTAAATAAGATTATTAAAGAAAAATTGGAAGACGGTCAGTTTGATGAATCGGAAATTACGTTAAGAGAGTTAAATGACATTGCATTGTCCATGCTCGAGACGTTAAAAGGGACATTCCATCAACGAATTGAATATCCGGATGAAATGAAAAAAGGTGGGAAAGAACATGACGATACTCGTGGAAACCATGGACGAGACGAACACACTAACAAGTAAACAACTAGATCTTATACAAGACATCATTACGCATGCTTCAAAGGTTCAGGAACTTGATGGGGATTACGAAGTGTCTGTTAGCTTTGTAGATGATGAAGAAATAAGAGAACTAAATAATGAGCATAGAGGGAAAGATCAAGGAACCGATGTCTTATCATTTGCATTAAATGAAGGAGAAGATGAGGTGGTTGCACCGATTAGTGGAATGCCAAATCTTCTTGGAGATATTATTGTTTCGGTGCCAAGGATTTCATTGCAGGCAGAAGATTACGGTCATTCCTTTGAACGTGAGCTCGGCTTCTTAGTGGTTCATGGTTTTCTTCATTTACTTGGCTATGATCATCTAACGGAGCAAGAAGAAAAAGAAATGTTTGGCCGTCAGGAGGAGATCTTAACAAGTTATGGGCTTGTCAGATAGAAACCAAAAAGGATTCAGACGGTTACTTCGATCATTTGTTTTTGCAACCCATGGATTAAAACATGTCGTGAAATATGAACAGAATATGCAAATACATGTAGGGTGTTCTCTTTTAGTGATCGCATTAGCATGGTGGCTTCAGTTTCCATTGATGCATTGGATGGTTTTATTACTCGTCATTGGTGGGATGTTTTCACTTGAAATTATGAATACGGCGATTGAGCGAACTGTTGATCTTTACACAAAAGAATTTCATCCGCTAGCGAAAAGAGCAAAAGATGTGGCGGCAGCTGCTGTGTTTGTATATGGGGTTTTTGCTGTAGTGATTGGGCTGCTTCTCTTTGGTCCGCCGCTACTGGATCTTTTACTTTAATACATTAGGAGTGACGTTGATGAATGAACAATTAATGAAAGAAGCAACAAAAGCCAGAGAGAACGCATATGTTCCTTACTCTTCGTTTCCTGTAGGAGCTGCACTCTTAATGGCTGATGGCACCATCTTTCATGGTGCGAACATTGAGAATGCCTCGTTTGGATTAACAAATTGCGCTGAGCGGACCGCTTTATATAAAGCGTATTCTGAGGGCAATCGTGAAGTTCAGGCTGTAGCTGTTATTGCAAATACAGAGGAGCCTGTCTCACCGTGTGGTGCTTGTCGCCAAGTGATGATGGAGTTATGCGGACCAGATGTTCCTGTATACTTAGGTAGTACAAATGGAAAAATAATTAAAACAACAGTGGCAGAATTACTGCCCGGAGCTTTTAAAGCGGGGGATATGAATGAATAATCAACATGAAACTGAACACAAATCAGGATTTGTCTGTTTGATCGGAAGACCGAATGTCGGAAAGTCAACCTTGTTAAACCGGGTAATTGGTCAAAAGGTTGCGATTATGTCGGACAAGCCTCAAACGACTCGTAACAAAATTCAAGGTGTATATACAGATAACGATGCTCAAATCATTTTCATCGATACTCCAGGTATTCACAAGCCAAAGCATAAGCTTGGTGACTTCATGATGAAGGTTGCAAAGGACACCTTACGGGAAGTAGACATTATCTTATACCTAGTTGAAGCGAATGAAGGCTTTGGACCAGGTGAGCAATACATTATTAATCGCTTAAAGGAAACCAAGACCCCAGCATTTTTGTTGATCAATAAAATTGATCTTGTTCATCCGGACGAATTATTAGCACTTATTGATACATATAGGCAGAAGCATGAGTTTAAAGAGATCATTCCTATCTCAGCGTTGAGTGGGAATAATGTTCCTGTTTTGCTTGAACAAATTAAGGACAAGCTTGAAGAGGGTCCGCAGTATTATCCAGCAGATCAAGTAACAGACCATCCAGAGCGATTTATTGTAGCAGAATTGATTCGTGAAAAGGTTCTTCAGCTGACACATGAGGAAGTGCCTCATTCTATCGCTGTTGGGATAGAAAGTATGAAACGTCGTGAGCACAAAGATATGATTGATATTCAAGCAACAATTGTTGTGGAGCGTTCATCACAAAAAGGGATTGTCATTGGAAAGCGTGGCGCACTGCTTAAAGAAGTTGGTAAACAAGCTCGAACCGATATTGAAGCGTTACTTGGTACAAAAGTATTTCTTGAATTATGGGTAAAAGTGGAGAAGGATTGGCGCAATAAGCCTGCTCAGTTAAGAGATTTTGGTTTCCGCTCTGATGAATATTAATACGTATTTTTTTACAATGGTTGGGTTTCTAGCCATTGTTTTTTTGCGGAGAAAGCCTTATCATTAAATAAAAGACACGGGGAAAATTGTTTTGGAACAGTCATTATCTTGTCAAGTGCATTCATTTAGTAATATTTCCTTATCATGATCTAACTTTAACGGGTGAAACTAGGAGTACAGATGGAACGAATTCTTTGACAAAGGAGTGAATTCTGACATGCTCGACTTATCTTGGAAGGTTTTTACCAACACAGGAAATCTTGATACGTATTTATTAATTAAGGAGCTTGAGCGCGACTCAGAAGCGGAGAATGGTCCTGAAGATACTGGTACTAGCGATTTGACGTTTGATTCAACTTCTCAGTAACAAACAGCTAGGTGTGGTTATGATGTTAGACAAAGTAGAAGCAATTGTCATACGAACCGTAGACTACGGTGAAACAAATAAAATTATTACTTTACTCACAAAAGAAAGAGGGAAGGTAGGCGTAATGGCGAGAGGAGCTAAAAAACCTAGAAGCCAGCTTACTGCTGTCTCACAGCCGTTTATATACGGCTCTTTTGTGATTTATAAGGGGAGTGGACTTGGAACATTGAACCAAGGCGACCCCATTAAATCATTCCGAAAGATTCGGGAAGATCTGACTCTGGCTTCATACGCAATGTATATGGCTGAGCTAGTCGATAAATTAACGGAAGAGAATCAGCGTTATCTCTTTTTGTTTGATTGGTTGTATCTAAGTCTTCTTAAAATGGAAGAAGGGGCAGATCCAGAAGTCTTAACTCGAATCTTTGAGATGAAGATGATGGATGTGGCGGGTATTAGTCCTAACTTAAATCAATGTGTTTCTTGTGGATCAACTGAAACTCCGGCTGCATTTTCCATTCGGTATGGTGGATTTTTGTGCAGATCCTGTTTGCATAAGGACGAGCACGCATTCCCATGCTCAACTCAGACAAGTCGTTTGCTTCGATTGTTTTATGAAATGGACCTGTACCGGCTTGGAGAAATCTCCTTGAAAAAGGAAACGAAGCAACAGCTTAAAGATATTATTCGTGCCTATTACGATGAGTATTCAGGCGTTACATTAAAGTCTCGACGTTTTCTAGACCAGCTTGAACGGATGGATCTTGGAACAAATATTGACACGTAGTGTGAACTTATGTATGATTTTACTAATAGATTGGTGCAGTGATGAAAAGAAGTACCTGCTATCCACTGAATAAAGCGACCTAGGGGCGGTGTGAGCCTAGGATTCAGTAAGCAGCGAAAGGCATTTCGGAGCACATAAAACGAAAGTGGTTCGTACAAAATGTGTACGGATAAGTAGGGTGGAACCGCGGGAAAGCTCCCGTCCCTACGCTGATATCAGCGTAGGGACGGGAGCTTTTTGCATGGATCTCGTTCTTATGCGAATTAAAGACTGGAGGCTGTACAATGAATGTACAACAAATGATTTTAACGTTACAAGAGTATTGGGCAAAGCAAAATTGCATCATTATGCAGGCGTACGATACAGAAAAGGGTGCGGGAACAATGAGTCCCTTTACGTTACTAAAAACGATTGGTCCAGAGCCATGGAATGTGGCTTATGTTGAGCCTTCTAGACGTCCAGCAGATGGTCGTTATGGTGAGAACCCTAACCGGTTGTATCAGCATCATCAATTTCAGGTGGTTATGAAGCCATCTCCTTTAAATATTCAAGAGCTTTATCTAGATAGCTTAAAAGCAATTGGAATTAATCCACTTGAGCATGATATTCGTTTTGTGGAAGACAACTGGGAAAACCCTACACTTGGCTGCGCGGGTCTTGGGTGGGAAGTATGGCTAGATGGTATGGAGATTACTCAATTTACGTATTTCCAACAGGTTGGCGGGATGGAAGCAAGTCCTGTTTCAGCTGAGATTACGTACGGTTTAGAGCGTTTAGCTTCTTATATTCAAGACAAAGAAAACGTATTTGATCTAGAGTGGGTAGAAGGCTTCACATACGGTGATATCTTTAGCCAAGCTGAATACGAACACTCAAAATATACATTTGAGGTGTCAGACACGTCTATGCTGTTTTCTCTTTTCCAAACCTATGAAAAAGAAGCAGGAAGAGCGTTAGATGAACAGCTTGTGCTACCTGCATATGATTACATTTTAAAATGTTCGCACAGCTTTAATCTTCTAGATGCAAGAGGAGCAATTTCTGTTACAGAACGTACAGGATATATCGGACGTGTCCGTACATTAGCTCGTCGTGCAGCAAGACTTTACTATGAAGAAAGGGAACGCCTTGGTTTCCCTTTGTTAAAAGAAAAGGAGGAGTCTAACCATGAGTAAGCATGATTTTCTACTTGAGATTGGACTCGAGGAGCTACCAGCTCGATTCGTCACATCTTCTATCAACCAGCTTACAAAATTAATGGAGGATTGGTTAAAGGAGCAACGCTTAGCTTTTTCAGAAGTAAAAGGGTATGCAACTCCGAGACGTTTGGCCATCCTGATTACTGACTTAGAGGATAGCCAGCCGAACCTTGAAAGCGAAGCTCGTGGACCGGCTAAAAAAATTGCGGTTGCGGAGGATGGAAGTTGGTCTAAGGCTGCACTTGGTTTTGCTCGCGGTCAAGGGGTAACAGCGGATGATTTATTTACACAGGAAGTGAAAGGGACGGAATATGTTTTTGCAAAAACGTTCCAAGAAGGAAAGAAAACCATAGAATTACTTCCTGAACTAAAAGAGTTAATCACATCTCTTCATTTCCCGAAGAATATGAGATGGCATGATTACAGTATGCGTTTTGCTCGCCCAATTCAATGGATTGTTGCTTTGTATGACAAACAAGTTGTTCCATTTTCGATTACTTCCATTGAATCAGGAAATACAAGCCGCGGGCATCGCTTTCTTGGTAAGGACATCACGATTTCAAACCCAAGTGATTACCAAGAACGTTTAAGAGAACAGTTTGTTTTAGTTGATGCAGCTGAACGAAAACAAGTGATTCGTGAGCAGTTGAAGGAGCTAGCAGATCAAGAGGGGTGGGTCATCCCGGTTAATGAAGACCTGCTAGAGGAAGTAACCAATCTTGTTGAGTGGCCTACTGCGTTAAGTGGTCGATTCGAAGAAGAATTTTTAACTTTACCGAAAGAAGTTCTTTTAACGACGATGAAGGAACACCAACGCTATTTCCCGGTTGAGAACCAAGACGGTCAACTTTTACCGCATTTTATTACGGTTCGTAATGGGGATCGTAATCATTTAGAAAATGTGGCTAGAGGAAATGAAAAAGTATTACGCGCACGCTTTTCAGATTCTGCCTTCTTCTACAAAGAAGATCAGAAAATAGATATTGATGCAGCTGTTAAACAGCTTGATTCAATTGTGTACCATGAAGAACTTGGATCTCTTGGTGATAAGGTGAAGCGAATCAAGAGTATTGCAGAGAAGCTTAGTGCACAACCTGGGTTCCAGCATGTATCCAATGATCTTGTTCAACGAGCGGCTGAAATTAGTAAGTTTGACCTGGTTTCACAAATGGTTGGTGAGTTCCCAGAGCTTCAGGGATTAATGGGGGAAGTATATGCACAGCATCTTGGAGAAAACAAGGATGTAGCAAAAGCAATTCGTGAGCATTATTATCCTCGTTTTGCCGGAGACAGCTTACCTGAGTCTGATATTGGCCTAATTGTAAGTATGGCAGATAAACTGGATACCATTGTTTCTTGTTTTGCTATCGGATTAATTCCAACGGGTTCTCAAGATCCTTATGCACTTAGACGTCAAGCATTGGGTCTAGTACAGATGGTCTCAGAAAAGCAGCTTGACTTAGGTTTTGACCAATTGCTTGCTCTTGCAGTTGAAACAGCTGAGGAAAAAGCATTAAAAATCGCTAATAAAGAAGAGACGCTAAACCAGCTGTATGAATTCTTCATGTTACGGATGAAACACGCATTATCTGATAGAGGAATTGAGTACGATGTGATTGACGCCGTACTAACTAGTGAGCATGAGGCTATTCCTTGGGTATTCAAAAAAGCAGAACTCTTATCCGTTGCTCATAAAGAGGAGTCATTCAAAAAGGTTGTAGAAGCATTAAGCCGAGTGACTAATATTGCAAAGAAAGCAGAAGCAAATGTTGCAATTAACCCTGATTTATTTGAAAAAGAAGAGGAAACTCAATTATACGATCGATATGTTGAGCTATCTGCATTATTAAAGCAAGCAAAAGAACAAGGCCAAGTAGATGATGCCTATCAAGCACTAGAACAAACAGCTCCGGTAGTTCATCAATATTTTGAACACATTATGGTTATGTCCGACCAAAAAGAAGTAAAAGATAACAGACTTCAATTAATGAAACAGCTGGCTCACGAAATTGAAGGCTTTGCGCAGTTCAATAAGCTAGTTTTTTAAGGTAAAGGGCGGTGAATTCCCATCGAGCTATCTAGTAGGCAAGAACAAATTCTTAGTATAGTCAAAGAAAATGGCCCAATTACAGGTGAACATATTGCTGAAAGGCTTTCGTTAACAAGAGCCACTCTTAGACCCGATTTAGCCATTTTGACGATGTCAGGCTATTTAGATGCAAGACCACGGGTTGGGTATTTTTATACTGGAAAGCAGAATGCTGAAATTTTATCTGATAAAGTAAAAACGATTACGGTTGATCATTATAAATCAAGGCCAGTGGTTGTTAATGAATCTTCATCTGTGTACGAAGCCATTACAACCATGTTTTTAGAAGATGTTGGGACATTGTTTGTAGTGGATAAGGATTCAACCCTAACGGGAGTGGTTTCAAGAAAAGATTTGCTTCGAGCAAGTCTTGGACAGAAGTCACTTGAAACCATTCCTGTGGGGATTATTATGACAAGAATGCCGAATGTAACCGTATGTTATGAGGATGACTTTATTATAGATGTAGCGAAAAAGCTAATTTCAAAGCAAATTGATGGTCTGCCTATTGTAAGAAAAACAGGTCGTGGAAGTGGACTAGAAGTAACAGGTCGTATAACGAAAACAAATATCACCAGTTTGCTTGTAGACCTTGCGAATAACGAATCTATTTAAGTGCAACATGTGATGTACTTAAGTTAAGGAAAGGTTCTGATGTGGAAATGACATACCGACCGATTGTCTACGTGGTATCTGATTCAGTAGGGGAAACTGCAGAGCTTGTTGTAAAAGCCGCTGTCAGTCAGTTTAGTGGATCTGGAGTTGAGCTAAGACGCATCCCTTACGTAGAAGACAAAGGTACAATTGAAGAGGTAATCTGTTTAGCTGCTGAAGCAAAAGCGCTTATTGCTTTTACATTGGTAGTACCGGATATGAAAGACTATTTACTAAAAAGAGCAAAAGAAGAACAGGTGGAAACCGTTGATATCATTGGTCCAATGCTTCAAAAAGTCTCAGAGCTTACAAATGAAAAGCCGAGATATGAGCCAGGGGTGATCTATCGTTTGGACGAAGATTATTTCCGTAAAGTTGAAGCAATTGAATTCGCCGTGAAATATGACGATGGTCGAGATCCAAGAGGAATCATTCGTGCAGATGTTGTGTTAATTGGGGTATCTCGTACGTCTAAAACACCACTCTCACAATACTTAGCTCATAAACGACTTAAAGTAGCGAATGTACCACTTGTGCCTGAGGTTGAACCGCCAGAGGAGCTTTTTAAAATCTCACCTAGCAAGTGCATTGGACTAAAGATAAGTCCTGAGAAATTAAATAGCATCCGTACGGAACGATTAAAAGCTTTAGGTTTGAAGTCAGAAGCCAATTACGCAAATATTAATCGAATCAAAGAAGAACTTGCCTATTCTGAAAAGGTCATGACTCGCATAGGATGTCCTGTAGTCGATGTTTCAAACAAGGCCGTCGAAGAAACCGCTAATTTAATCTCTAATATGTTTCAACGTAAATAAATTCGAAAAAGGGGAGCTCTTAATGTTTTTATGGACATTAAGAGCTTCCTTTATCACGCTCTTTATAACAGTTAAGATAAAACTCTGTTCAAATGATCAATTATTACGTATAATAAAGAATTGTGATTTAAAGTTTATTTCATATATAAATGGTCTATTTTTATATGAGAACAAATAAATTTGAAAAGTCAAGACTTTTTCCAGTTTTTTTGGTAATGATAGTAAGGGATACTTTACGTAAAACGCCAAAAAAGAGGTCATTTTTTCCAGGTTTCGACGAAATTCAACTTTTTCTGCTTACTTAGCAGGATTTTTCAAGGGAGTGTGGAATGAACATAGTATGGACCAAACAATGCCAACAACTCACCTTTACGTTGATGCAGATTCCTGCCCAGTAAAAGATGAAATCTTAACCTATCGATTTGAACCGGATGTCAAGCTTGTGTTTGTGATGTCATATGCTCATATGATGACTCTTCCTCCCGAAGTCGGCCAAGTCATGGTTGATTCGGACAAAGAAGCAGTAGATCTTCATATTATGAATCATGTGAAGAAAGGTGATGTCTGTGTTACTCAGGATCACGCCTTAGCATCTCTTCTACTTAAAAAAGGAGTGATTGCTCTTTCTCCGCGAGGGAATAGGTACCTGGAGGAAACGATTGAATTTCTGTTGCAGGTTCGACATCACTCTGCCGAAAAACGTAGAAGAGGCATCCGATCGAAAGGTCCAAAGCCATTTACAGCTGAAGATCGTGATCGATTTGTAAAAGAATTAAAGATTATTTTGCAAAAATAGAAGGAAAACAGAAAAAAAGCTCG
This sequence comes from Alkalicoccobacillus gibsonii, assembly GCF_016798245.1. Lineage (GTDB taxonomy): Bacteria > Bacillota > Bacilli > Bacillales > Bacillaceae_D > Alkalicoccobacillus > Alkalicoccobacillus gibsonii. Next base: position 289,355 of record NZ_JAEUZA010000001.1, read on the forward strand.
AATCTTATTGTCTTGTGGTCGATTTTATTGATGAACGGTGATGTATATGAGTACTCGAATACCTGATGAAACGATTGAGCAGATTCGTAAATCAAGCGACATTGTCGATGTAATCAGTCAGTATGTACAACTAAAGAAGCAAGGGAAGCAATATACAGGGTTGTGCCCATTCCATGGCGAGAAATCTCCTTCTTTTTCGGTGTCACCTGAGAAGCAGGTGTATCACTGTTTTGGCTGCGGGGCAGGTGGCAATGTGTTTACCTTTTTACGAGAGCATGAAGGATACTCATTTACTGATTCTGTAAAATATCTAGCGGATCTTGCAAGTATTCCACTTCCAGAGACTGTTTATCAAAGCAGCGGAACAGCTTCGGAGAACCGTAACACCCAGCTTTATAAGGGCCATGTGGAAGCAGCCGTTTTTTATCACAGAGTCTTTACACTTACGGATGAGGGAAAGCCTGGACGAGAATATGCTGCAAAACGAGAATTTACAAAGGATCAAATTGATCAGTTCCAAATTGGTTTTGCACCAATAGGCTGGGAAAACCTTTCAACCTTTTTACAGAAAAAAGGCTTTAACCCTAAGGACTTGGTAGAAGCAGGATTACTTGCTGAACGAGAGCAATCCGACGGGGTATACGATCGGTTTAGAAGCAGGCTCATGTTCCCCATATGGGATGCACAGGGTAAAGTTGTTGGATTTAGTGGAAGGTTAGTAGGCGAGGGAAAGCCAAAGTACTTAAACAGTCCAGAAACACCCATCTTTCAAAAAAACAAGCTACTCTATGGCCTTCATTTAGCAAGAGCACAGATTCGGAAATCTAATGTAGCTGTATTATTTGAAGGTGCAGCTGATGTAGTGGCAGCCTGGGGTGCAGGAGTAACAAACGGTGTAGCAACACTCGGTACGGCGCTTACGCCAGAACATGCTAAGATCCTTAGGCGAAATGCCGAAACAGTACTCATTTGCTATGATTCAGATCAGGCTGGTCAAAGTGCGGCCTTCCGTTCTGCTAGCGTCTTAGAGCAGGCTGGATGCATAGTTAGTATAGCGAACATGCCAGTTGGTCTTGATCCCGATGACTACATCAAACGTTATGGTGCCGAGCAGTTTCAAACAGATGTAATAGGGAACGGTCAGACAGTCATGGCATTCAAAATGAAGTATCTTCGTCAGGAGAAAAATCTCCAAGATGAAGGAGAACGAATGGTCTATATCGAAGAAGTACTACAAGAGCTTGCAAAACTTCCTCGAGCCATAGAGCGTGATCATTACTTAAGACAGATTGCTGACGAATTTTCTTTATCATTAGATGTTCTTAAACAAGAGCAATATCGAATGTATAAGGAATCCAAGACCACGTATACGGCTAACGAGAATCTTGAAAAACAAGTTGTTCGCAAGCCAAGGCAGCTCAAACATAAGAAATTGTTACCTGCTTATCAAAATGCAGAGCGAATGTTACTCGTCCACATGATGAATGATGAAGAGCTTGCTTGGCGAATCCAAGAGCGTTTAGGTTCTGCATTTAATGTGGATGAACATCAAGCCCTTTACGCTTATTTACTTGCCTATTACGGAAAAGGTAATGAGGCAAGCCCAAGAGAGTTTCTCCAGAGTATTGAAGATGCTGGAATCGTTCGATTAGCTTCAGAGCTTTCAGCCATGACCGTTAATGTTGATTGTTCTGATGAGGAATTGGAAGATTACGTCAAACAGATTGAGAACTATCCAAAAAGGGTATTAATAGAGCAGAAAGAAGTTGAATCAAAGCTTGAGCAAGATCCAATTGCGCAGGCCAGGTTATTGATTGAAATTCAGCAGCTAAAGAGAGAGCTTTCATAGAGAGCCAACAAATGATGTTACGTTTTGAACAATGGAAGGAGGGGATCGCATGGCAGATAAACCATTACGTCCAGTTACGGAAGGTGAATTATCCATCGATCAAGTGAAAGAACAATTAGTGGAGGTAGGCAAAAAACGTGGCGTTTTAACGTATGCTGAAATCACAGAAAAAATGGCGAGCTTTGAACAAGACGCTGAACAAATGGATGAGTTTTTTGAATACCTTGGTGAACAGGGAATTGATTTACAAAATGAATCCGATGAAGGCCCAAGTTCTCCTGAAGCAGCTAAAGAAGAAGAGTTTGATCTAAATGATCTTAGTGTGCCTCCTGGCATTAAAATAAATGACCCTGTACGTATGTACCTAAAAGAAATTGGCCGCGTACAGCTCTTATCAGCAGCTGAAGAAATTGAACTTGCTAAACGGATTGAACAAGGTGATGAGGAAGCTAAAAGACGCCTTGCAGAAGCAAACCTTCGTTTAGTTGTATCCATTGCCAAACGTTATGTTGGTCGAGGAATGCTATTCTTGGATTTAATACAAGAAGGGAATATGGGGCTTATCAAGGCTGTTGAGAAGTTCGATTTCCAAAAAGGCTTTAAGTTTAGTACGTATGCTACGTGGTGGATCCGTCAAGCGATTACACGTGCAATTGCTGACCAAGCGCGTACGATTCGAATTCCCGTTCATATGGTTGAAACCATTAACAAGTTGATTCGAGTTCAAAGACAGCTTTTACAGGACTTTGGTCGTGAACCAACTCCAGAAGAAGTAGCGGAAGAAATGGAATTAACGCCAGAGAAAGTGCGTGAAATCCTTAAGATTGCTCAAGAGCCCGTTTCCCTTGAGACGCCGATCGGTGAAGAAGATGACTCTCATTTAGGAGATTTCATCGAAGACCAGGAAGCATTAGCTCCTTCTGATGCTGCTGCATACGAGTTATTAAAAGAACAGTTAGAAGACGTTCTAGACACATTAACAGACAGAGAAGAGAATGTTCTTCGTCTACGTTTTGGACTTGATGACGGTCGTACAAGAACTCTTGAAGAAGTAGGGAAGGTCTTTGGTGTTACGCGTGAGCGTATTCGTCAAATTGAAGCAAAAGCCCTGCGTAAGCTTCGTCACCCAAGCAGAAGCAAACGTCTAAAAGACTTTTTAGAATAGGCTGTATCTAAAAAGGGTTTACTCCAATTGGGGTAAGCTCTTTTTTTAATGGGTAGGAGGCGAACATGGACAAACAGCGAAGAGAAATTATCATCAACGAAATCCACTATTGGCAAAAAACAAAGCTTTTACCTGAGCAACAGTGTCATTATTTGCTCGCCTTATATAGTGAAGGAGAAGATGAACTCCCTAAACAGCGGGAAACGAAACGAGCAAAGATGGTTTTATACATATTATTTACTCAATTATGTTTTTTGGCCTCCGTCTTTATTCTATATTTTACTGATTTTGAAAGTCGTTTGCAAATGGCCCTTTTATTTTTTCTATTCTCTTTAACGTTTTTTACTTGGTTTAAAAGACGGAACCATGCAATGGAATCAATGATACACACGCTTATGCTAACAATGATTTTATTTGTATTTCTTCTGTATTATTCATTTACAGCGTGGACTGAGATTCCATCACAAGCTGTTATTTTCCTTTTTTCAGCTATCTGGATATGGATCGGTTGGAGAAAGAAGCAAACCATTTTTTATTTAGTTGCCGCTTTTATGCTAATGATGGCGATAATCATCTTCTTTTTTTATCAATAACGACCAGTTTTTAAAACTTGTCCTTTTCAGATATACGCTTTTCAAGTAAACTATAAGAGACGCATGTGAAAAGATTGTACATAGGCTTAGTGAGAATTGTAAACGTCATCTTTTGGGAGGGTCCGCATTATGAAAGGAAGTCCACTTATACCTTTTGCACTTATTGCTTTAATCGGTATCGTTTTAATGGCAGTGATGTCAGCTTACGGAGTAAACGAACGAAATGCTCTTGAAGAGGAAGAGAATGGGACAGGCGAAGAGGAAACAGTTGAAATCGATGATCCAATCGTTGCAGGAGAAGAGCTTGCACAGCAATCCTGTATCAACTGTCATGGTGGTGACTTAGCTGGTGGTTCTGTAGGACCTGCGATTAATGGTCTTGATGGTGATTATTCAGCTGAAGAAATTTCTGATATTATCCAAAACGGAATTGGCTCTATGCCACCACAAACACAATATAGTCCAGAAGAAGCAGATGCGATTTCTGAGTACTTATTATCGATTTCTGAATAATCCTCATGAAGCTTCCTCTCGCGGTGACAAATCGCTTGAGGAAGTTTTTTCGTTCGGTTGAAATATGATATGATGAGTAACGGTAAACCAACAATGTAAAGGTGATAAAAAGATGAATGAACATAAATTATCAAGTCGATTAATGGCCGTGGCAGGCTATGTTAACCACTTAAAAAGTTTTGCTGATATTGGATCAGATCATGCCTATCTTCCAAGTTATCTTTGTCTTACGAACCCATCCATTCACGCGGTAGCAGGTGAGATTGTTGAAGGTCCATTCCAAGCAGCTAGAAAACAGGTGAAAGAGTCTAAACTGGAGAGCCGGATTGATGTTCGCAAGGGTTCTGGACTAGAAGTGATTAAACCATGTGAGGTAGAAGGAATTACAATTGCTGGAATGGGCGGAGCACTGATTGCGTCTATTCTTGAAGAAGGAAAAGAGAAGGTAGAGGGTGTCCAACGCCTTGTCCTTCAACCAAATAATTCGGCATGGTCCGTTCGTATCTGGCTACTTGAAAACAACTGGAAATTAATTGACGAAGACATTTTAATCGAGAATGAGAAATTCTACGAAATTTTGGTGGCAGAACCTGGCAACGATCAAGAAAGATATAAGAAAGACCGAGAGAAGAAGCTTATGCTAGGACCACATCTAATTAAAGATCCAAGTCAGGTCTTTATTGAGAAGTGGACGAGTGAAAAACAAAACTGGGAGCGCGTGTTAAAGGCCTTAAAGCAGGGTAAGGAACAAGAGTCCCTTATTCAGCGTAAAGCACAGATTGAGAAGAAATTGCAATTTGTACAGGAGGTATTAACAAATGTCTAACGCCTTAACAGGTCATGAAGTGGTAAGAATCTTTGAAACATGGTCTCCACCATCCTTAGCTGTAGAAGGAGATCGAATTGGGTTGATGGTAGGGAGCCTTGATAACCAAGTTAACCGAATCGTAACAGCACTTGATGTGACAGAGGCTGTTCTTGATGAGGCTATAGAACACCAGGCTAACTTTATACTTGCGCATCACCCATTGTTATTCCGTCCGCTTAAAACGATCGATTTACAAACGCCTCATGGACGAATTATTCATAAGGCACTGTCTCACGGGATCACCATTTATGCTGCCCACACTAATTTAGATATTGCTCGCGGGGGAGTAAATGACATGCTTGCTGAGGCATTATCATTAACCAACGTAACTGTACTTGCAGAAACCTATGCTGAGGATCTAAAAAAGCTGGTTGTCTACGTTCCTAGAACACATGTGGACATTCTTCGGGAGGCATTAGGAGAAGCAGGAGCTGGGCATATAGGCGCTTATAGCCATTGTTCCTTTAATGCAGAGGGTATAGGATCGTTTAGACCTCTTAAAGGATCAAATCCGTACATAGGTGAAAGTGGTGTTCAAGAATTTGTGGAAGAAACAAAGATTGAAACGATTGTTCGCGCATCACAGCTTTCGAACGTTGTGAGTGCAATGACCAAGGCTCATCCCTATGAAGAGGTAGCTTACGATGTCTATCCACTTGAGCAAAAAGGAGAAAGCTATGGACTTGGCCGGATTGGCGAGCTTTCCAGTCAAGTGACGTTAAGTGAGCTTGCTGAGTTGGTTAAAAAAGCATATGATGTTCCAACTCTACGTTTAATAGGGAATCCAAGTAAGATAGTAAAACGTGTGGCTGTACTTGGTGGAGATGGGAACAAATATGTTCAAACGGCGATGAAAAAGGGAGCCGATGTGTTTATTACTGGAGATATCTATTACCACACAGCAGTTGACGCAATAGAAGATGGTTTTTCTCTTTTGGATCCTGGCCATAATATTGAGAAGATCATGAAGAAAGGCGTCGCAAAGAAACTGAGTCACCTTCTTACGGAAGCAGGATACACTGTAGAAACAATCTCTTCTCAAATCAATACAGACCCTTACCAATACGTATAGAATAAAAAAAGATCGCCCACACTGGAGCGATCTTTTTTTATTTTTATTTAACTTTTACTTTAGGTAAAAGCTTTTCAAGATTTACTGTTCGTTTAAGAGGCCATGTCGTAGGATCATTCTGGTCAAACTGAGTAAGGTAGTTAATAACCTCTTTTGTTATAGGTGTTGGTGTAGAAGCGCCAGATGTAACCCCAACGACTTCAACTCCTTTTAACCATTCCAAATCGAGCTCTGTAATATCACCAATTCGATATGCAGTCGTTCCTGCAATTTGTTCGGAAACTTGAGCTAGTCGGTTTGAGTTATTGCTTTTTGGATCTCCAACCACAACAACGAGGTCACATTCCTTAGCTTGTTCTGCAACTGCTTCTTGACGAACTTGAGTAGCAAGGCAGATTTCATTATGAATTTCCGCGTGTGGGTAAAGCTCCATTGCGCGTTTCATAATGTCTGATACATCCCACTGACTCATGGTGGTTTGGTTTGTAATAATAATCTTATCTGTTGTTAAGTTAAGGCTCTCAACGTCCGCTGTATTCTCAACAAGATGAACAGCTTCTGGTGCGACTCCTATTGCGCCTTCAGGCTCAGGGTGACCTTTTTTTCCTGCATAGATGAATTCATAGCCTTCGCTATGCTTGTCTCTAATTAAATCATGTGTTCTAGTCACGTCTGGGCATGTTGCGTCAACAACGGTTAACCCTTTTTCTTTTGCAAGAGTACGAACTTCAGGTGATACTCCATGTGCAGTGAAAATAACCGTTCCCTTATCAATTTCTTTTAAGATATCAAGACGGTTAGGTCCATCTAAAGAAATGATTCCATCTGTTTCAAATGCATCTGTAACGTGTTGATTATGAACAATTTGTCCAAGTATATAAACCGGACGTGGTAGATCTAGGTTTTGCGCTGCCTGTCTCGCTAAAACCATTGCGTCTACAACGCCATAGCAATAACCGCGTGGCGAGATCTTTTTTACATTCATGTAACTTGTCCTCCTATAGAAAAGCTTCCCAACCAAACAAAAGGTGAGAAGCAGTCTGATACCATCATTGTAATGGAGATGGAGGTCGTTGACAATCGTTGTGCTTATGACAATTCAAGCAAATTGTTATCAATAAACTCATAAGCCTGTTCTTCAGACATATTGTTTACGAGAACAAGTTCACTCGCAATCATCTGTTTTGCCTTTTGAAGGTGGTTTCGATCTTGTATATGAAGACCGTTTGAACGACCAGCCTGTTTCTTAGAAAGGGAAGAAATTAGTTGAGCTGCATCAAAAATGCTGCCGCTCTTTAACAGATTTTCCGTTTCTTTTGAAAAGTGGCTAGTAGAAGGTGGAAGCTCAGGTCCGTTTTTCAATGCTTCAATTACATTGTCTAATTCATCTTGCTCAATGACTTTACGCAAGCCTGAATTATCAATTTTACTCTCAGGGAGCATTAATTTCACATCTACTAGTGGGAAATGAAGAACAAAATAAGAGTGGGTTTCACCTAAAACGTCTTTCTCTTCAATGTCTCGTATTGTTCCAGCCCCATGATAAGGATAAACAACATGATCACCGACTTTAAACATGAGCATTCCTCCATTCGAGTTGTCAGTATTTAGTATAACACAAATGGAGCAAAATTTGAAATTATACTATTCCACTATAAAGCTTGTCAACTATTTAATTAAAAATCACGAGTATTTTCTCGTGATTTTAATCAAACATATAATTTAGGAGCGGGTGGGCCACCTACGGGCCTCGCAACAGACTGAATCGTTGCTAGCTGTGGTTGGATAGGTACATTTACTTGTGGAGATAATGCCTCAGGAGACATCGTTTCTGGAGTGAGGCTAGTTTCTTGCTCGTTTTGAATGGGTATGTTCGGTGAAGTTATTTCATTAGTAACTTCTTCTGTATCTGAGCTTGATTGACTGCGCATGATTCTCCATAAAGCAGGGGCATTGCGAATAATCGGTCCGTATTGTTGTACCATTGGCATGACTTGTTGAGTAATTCCCATGATACGTTGTGTGTTTTGAAGGATCGAAGTGAAATTAATGCCTGAAAGAAAGCTACCACCACTGGCACCTGCTGTAGGAAATGCTGCTCCGCTCACTGCACTAGCCCCACCACCGCCGCCAAACAGTCTTGCAAGTAAACCGACTCTACCTCCCGCACCTTGCATGAAACCTGATGCAGCTTGGGGTCCTGGGCCACCGAGAAAGGCTGATGGAGGAACCATCCCGGCTCCGGGGCCAGGTCCGAACATAAAAGGACTTCTAGCTAACGGTTGAATTGGTGTTGGACCAGCTGGAGGTCCAAATATTCGTTGCATGGTCGTTCTCCCTTCAATATATGTCCATTTACTTGTTTATATGCAAAATGAATACGTGATGTGAGCCCGGATTTCCGAAGTACGTCGTGTTTGGTGTCATTCTGTGGTAAAATAAGCTACTGTAAATACCTAAAGTTCAGAGAGTAGGAAATAAACATGATTTCAGAGAATTTCAAACGGTTTGGACTTCAACCGTTTTTATTAGACGCACTTGATGCACAAGGCTTTAAAAAGCCTACGGAAATACAGGAACGACTAATTCCTGCAATTATTAATGGCAAGGATGTCATTGGACAATCGCAAACAGGAACAGGAAAAACATTGTCGTTTCTACTTCCAATCTTACAAGTGATTAAACCAGAGCAACAAGAAGTACAAGCGATTATTACAGCGCCAACTAGAGAACTTGCCACTCAATTATTTGATGAGCTTAAGTTGCTTCTTGAGCACGTTTCAGAAGAGCAACCCATTGTTAGTCAATTGCTTGTTGGTGGAACAGATAAAAGTCGTGCGATTGATCGACTCAAAACCCAGCCTCATATTGTTGTAGGGACGGCTGGAAGAATTTCAGATCTTATTAATGACCAAGCGTTAAAAGCATACTCTGCAACGATTTTAGTTGTAGATGAAGCAGATCAAATGCTTGATATGGGCTTTATTGATGATGTGGACCGTACGGCGTCCCGAATGGCCGAGGAGCTTCAAATGCTTGTCTTTTCAGCGACCATTCCTGAGAAGCTTCAACCGTTTTTAAAGAAATATATGAATGATCCAAGACATGTGAAGGTTGAGCCTGAGCACGCAACGGCTACATTAATTGAACACAAGCTTCTTCCTCTTAAGCATCGTGATCGACTAAAGGTAGTAGTGGAAATTGCCGAGTCAATTAATCCATTTCTTGCTGTTATCTTCACGAACACTAAGGATGAGGCAGATGAAGTTTCACAAGCCTTACTTGATGCTGGATTAAACGCTGAACGAATCCATGGCGGACTCCAACCGAGAGAACGTAAACAAATCATGAAGCAAGTTCGTGACATGAAGATTCAATACCTTGTAGCAACAGATCTCGCAGCGAGAGGTATTGATATTAAAGGAATTACTCATGTGATCAACTATAACCTGCCAAAAGACTTAGACTTTTACGTTCATCGGACAGGTCGTACAGCGCGTGCAGGGATGAGTGGTGACGCAATTACATTATATGCTCAAACAGATCAACAAGCGATTGAGCGTTTAGTGAAAAAAGGAATTACCTTTACGTATGTTGACCTTAAAAAAGGTGAGTGGATTAAGCTTGAGAAGCCACCACTTGGTCTTGGACGTTCACAACATCGTAAGTCTGATTCATCTGGTTCAAAAAAAGCAGTGGCAAAACCGAAAAAAGTAAAGCCTGCGTATAAGAAAAAAGCGAGATATCGTGCAGCAAAAGAAGAACAAAGACAACGCAGAATTAAGGGACGCTCAAAAGGATAATGATTGATTAACGAGGTGGAATGATGACATTAAAGATCGGTTCACATGTTTCAATGAGTGGAAGCAAGATGCTACTTGGAGCAAGTGAGGAAGCAGCTAGTTATGGTGCAAATACCTTTATGATCTATACAGGAGCGCCACAAAACACGAGGCGTAAAGCGATTGAAGATTTAAATATTGAAGCGGGTCAGGAGCATATGAAGGCTCACGGTATGTCTGATATTGTGGTCCATGCACCGTACATCATTAATATTGGAAATACAGAAAAACCGGCGACATACCAATTAGGTGTAGACTTTCTTCAATCTGAAATTGCTCGTACAGAAGCGCTTGGAGCAAAACAAATTGTTTTGCATCCGGGTGCACATGTAGGAGCAGGTGCAGAAAAGGGAATCGAGCAAATCATTAGAGGTCTGAATGAAGTGCTTGAAGTGAAAAATGATGTTCAGATTGCTCTTGAAACAATGGCTGGTAAAGGGACAGAATGCGGTCGTAGCTTTGAAGAGCTTGCTGCCATCATTGATGGCGTAACGCATAATGAGCGTTTATCCGTCTGCTTTGACACATGCCATACGCATGATGCCGGTTATAATTTGATCGAGGATTTTGACGGAGTGCTTAACCAATTTGATAAAATTGTAGGAGTCGACCGTATTAAAGTCCTTCATATTAATGATAGTAAAAATGTTCAAGGTGCACGAAAAGACAGACATGCAAATATTGGCTTTGGCCATATTGGGTTTGACACACTTCATTACATTGTTACACATGATCAATTAGCGACTGTACCAAAAATCCTTGAGACACCTTATGTTGGAGAGGATAAGAAAGATAAGAGACCTCCTTATAAGCATGAAATTTCGATGCTAAAAGAAGGCCAGTTTGATGAGGGATTACTTGAGAAGATTATGAATTAAATACATTATGGGAGCAGATGGCTATATTGCTTAAGAAGTTGCTCAATCGTGTTCGCAACATGGCTATCTGTTTCTGTTTGTAGTTTATGAATGAGTCTTTCTACTTGAGCCGCATTCCCTACATCAATTTTCTCTGTTTTTAAGATTGATACAACTTGCTCTGCTTGTTGATTTGTAAGTGAAATATTGTTTTTGTCAGCTTGTTTAATTAATTCAGGAACGGTTAACGAATTAATTTTTTGATTAATTAATTGTTGAATAAAAACGTTCATGTGTACCCCTCCCAAGACTTTTGCCTATCTATTTATACCTATGAAGAGCGGAAGATTTTGTGCAGAAAAAAAGGAAATACGTAGCAAATAACGAATACGTTTAATATCTGTAAGTCCTGAGTAAAAGACATTTTGACTTTAGTTGGATGTCAGAGCACTCGATAAATTAAAGGAGGGGCTACTATGTTTGATCATCAACAAGATAACAAATCAGCCTCTGAAAAAGGGAGCCGTAGTATGACGACTAATTCCAGCTCAGCACTGAATTCAGCCTTCGCCTTACCAACAGCACATTATTCTCAGAACCTACCACATAGACCATACATAGAAGATTTGGGATTCCCTTTCCTTAAAATGGACTGCCAATATAACGTACTTGGTTGGAATCAAGCGTTTATCAAAACATGTCAAATTGATGAACGAGAACTTGAAAACGCCTCCTTTCTAGATTTAAGTGAAGACTATCACGTGTTAAAGCTGGCTAAAGAAGTGATGGCTGTTACAACACTAACAATGAGGGTGGAGGAACAATTATATGAGGACGAAGATACATTAATACGGGTTTGTGTCTTTCCGTATTCGTACTTCAATTGCCAATATATTGTCTTTGAGGACCTTTCATACCAAAAAAAGTTTGAACATTTGTTAACCTTTCATCATCAGATGGAGGCGGTTTCCCATATTGCAGCAGGAGTAGCGCATGAATTACGCAATCCACTGTCCGTTATTAAAGGGTTTCTTCAGCTGGCTAAGCTTACGGACGATTTTCATAAGTATTACGATACGATTTTATCTGAGTTAAACCGAATGAATTTAATCATCGAAGATTTCCTATCCGTATCAAGGAAAAAGATGACCAGAAGCTGGCAATCTCCTAATCAAATCATTGAATCACTCGTACAAATTTTAAAGTCTGAGTGTTTGCTGCACGATGTGAGTCTTGATCTTCAATTAACAGCAACAAAATACAATGTAACGGTTCATGTAAATGAATCGATGATTAAGCAAGTCATTTTAAATCTTTTACGAAATTCGGTAGAAGCATATGGCTCATCTAACCTTAATCGACGGTTTATTGTTAAAACAGAAGTAGAAGATGAGAAGTTTCTTCTGACTCTTAAGGACAACGGAAAAGGAATGCCCGATGAGGTATTAAATCAATTAGGCAAGCCGTTTTTCACAACCAAAGAAAAAGGAAATGGGATTGGAATACCACTTTGTAAAAAGATTATTGAAGATCATGGTGGGACCTTTACCATTACGAGCGAATACAATGTCGGGACAGAAGTGAGAATTTCACTACCACTTGAAGAATCTGCAACTGGATAATATGTCCTCAGTAGGAAACAACAATTAGTAGCTGGGCTAAATCGTTTCGTGATACACTCATTAGCGCAAAACGCGTTTAAAAACAATAACTTAGGGAATCCACTAGTTGGAGTCTATGTTATGAAAAAGGAGTGTTGACGAATGTTACGACGTTTTTTAGTTGGAAGTTTAGTCGCAATCATGATGCTAGCCGGTTATTTTGCATTTGAAGCCAACAGCTTAAAGCAAGCTGTTAAAGATAAAGAGAATGAACTAACTCGTCTTGAAATTGAAAAGGATGGGTTAGAGCTTTCGAGTAATACAGAACTCTCAGAATCAAGTGCACCTAGTTACTCACAATGGATTCAATCAAGTGAATTGGCTGAGCAACTATACAAAGAGAGTGAAGGTCGCTTTAAGCGAGAGTGGGGTTTATTTCTAGGAGAGATTACTCAACAAAAGGGAATGGATCCTTATATCGTGTACGAGCTTCTTAAAGTTGAAACAGGAGGAAGCTTTGATCCAACCGTAGTAGGTCCGGAAACAAGATTTGGTGTGGCTTACGGAATGGGACAATTTATGACGAACACGGCGCCCTGGATTGCGGACAGAGCAAACCTTGAATACAAACAAGAGTATTTGTTTGAGCCTCTGTATTCAATCCAGTTATCTGTGGAATATTTAGATTATTTATATGAAGAATACGAAGACTGGGACTATGCGTTAACCGCTTATAACCGTGGAATGACGGGCTTAAAGAAATACGTTGAAAAGAACGGCCATGCTAAGAGCGAATATGCTGTGACGATACAGCAAGGCGTTTTGCAGCATGATGCCATAGCATTTAACCAATAATAGAGTAATAAAACGAGAAAACCGGATGAGCCTCTGTGAGGATTCACCCGGTTTTCTTTTGTTAGCTACTCTACGATGAATTCTTGTGATCTGGGTAATTTCTAAGAAATAATCTCCTTGGGTGGACAGATGGATAAAAAGCTTTATAATAGGGTAAGTCAAATAAATCGTAATCATTCTTAAGAGATGGTTGAATACACACGAAAAGGAGAGATCGTCTTTGTCCAACCAGACGATTTTAGCGGAACTAAAAAAAGTACATTTTTATTATGATCATCGGCACGTGTTAGAGAATGTGTCTCTTAAGCTTGAAAAGGGGTCATTTCTTGGTCTAGTAGGCCCAAATGGATCAGGAAAGTCTACACTTATCAGGTTGCTACTCGGGCTCATTAAACCGGTCCAAGGAGAGGTTGAAATCTTTGGTGAACGTGTGAGTCAATTTCAAAGATGGGATAAGGTTGGTTTTGTATCACAGAAAGCAAGTAGCTTTAACTCAGGTTTTCCGGCTACTGTATTTGAAGTTGTATCCATGGGCTTGTGCGGAAAGCTAGGTTTGTTTCGTTTTATGACAAAGAAAGATAAGCAAAAGGTTCATGAAGCGATTTCCCAAGTAGGCATGCAGGAATACACTAAACAAAACATTGGTGAACTGTCAGGTGGTCAGCAGCAGCGCGTGTTTATCGCAAGAGCCCTAGTAAGTGAACCTGAGCTCCTCATCCTAGATGAGCCAACTGTTGGAGTAGACGTGGCTAGTGTACAAACATTCTACGAGCTCCTAAAAACGTTAAATGAAGAAAAAGGCTTAACCCTTCTCTTAATTACGCACGATACAGGTGTGATGACTAAATATGTAACAGAGGTAGCATGTCTTAACCAGTCGATTCACTTTCATAAGCCAATTGACTTTGAAAAAAATCAAGATTTACTACACGTTTATCGAGTGAATGAGGAAGTGCACGTATGATTGAAACATTTCTAAGGTTTGACTTTCTTCAATATGCATTATATACGGGTATGATGATTGGATTATTAGCGCCGATACTTGGAGTGTTTCTAGTTGTGAGAAGAATGTCTTTAATTGCTGATGCTCTTTCTCATATTACATTATCAGGTATAGCATTCAGCCTATTGATGGGCAAATATGTTGGATTCTTTGCGGGTCTTAATCCATTATATATGGGCATGATTTTCTCTGTCGGAGGATCGCTACTCATTGAACAGCTACGCCGTGTGTACACGTTCTATAAAGAAATTGCCATTCCAATTATATTATCTGCCGGAATAGGGATTGGCGTTATTTTCATATCGCTTGCCAATGGATTTAATAATGATTTATTTAATTATTTGTTTGGTAGTGTAATTGCTGTTACACAATCGGACTTTATTACAATTAGCATCATTACCGTTGTCATTATTGTCGTTCTTGTTCTTTTCTACAAAGAATTATTTTTCCTCTCATTTGATGAGGAACAAGCCGTTATTTCTGGGGTCAATCGAAAGTTAGTAAATATGATTTTTGTTGTCCTTGTTGCTCTAGTCATTGCAGCCGCGATGCGAGTGGTGGGAATCCTTCTTGTTTCAGCTTTAATGACCCTGCCTGTTGCTAGTGCGATGAGATTTGCAAAAGGATTTAAGCAGTTGTTTTTCTTTTCAGTTATACTTGGAGAAATTGCTGTGGTTGGGGGGCTTATAGCTGCGTTCCAACTCGATTTGGCGCCTGGTGGAACAATCGTAATGATCTCAGTTGTGTTGTTGCTACTATCCATTTTGTTTGGCCGCAACCGGAAGATAAAATGGATGCGAAAGCCTAAGCCAAGCTCAATGATCGAACAGTAAGTGACGCAAGTGTTGTGAATCGTTTATAATAAAAGGAACAATTTACTCGTGTGACGGAAGGGTGTCAGCAGATGAACGTATCTGATGCATTAGATGTACTAAAAAAAGAAGGCTATAAATATACAGGGAAACGCGAAATGATGATTCAATTGTTTGCCGATGAAGATCGCTATATTTCAGCCAAAGAAGTGTTGGAGCATATGCAAAAGGATTATCCGGGTTTAAGCTTTGATACAATCTATCGCAATCTTTCTCTCTTCCAAGAATTAACGATCCTTGAAGAAACGGAGCTTGAAGGAGAGAAGCGATACAGGATTACATGTCAAACACATTCTCACCACCATCATCTTATTTGTTTAACATGTGGGCGTACAGAGCATTTTCACACATGCCCCGTGAGTGAGGAAGCGATTGCTAAGCAATTCCCTGCTTTTCAAGTAGAAGGACATAAATTTGAAGTGTATGGAACGTGCGAATCGTGTTCTTTAAAAAAAGCATGAGCAGTCTGCTCATGCTTTTTTTAGTGCGCGCCTCTCAGCATATTCAAGGCATTTCTCACAAACCTTTATGTGTTTGCCTTGATCAGAAATATATGTTTGCATAAAAGAGGTTCTCTTATGACAGAAATGACAGTTTTTCTTCTTAAACCAACGGAACAACCGAGATCACCTCTTTTTATCTTGAATCCAATTCTCGACCCATTGTTCAGCAGAAAGCCAGTCATTCACTCGAATTACGCCTTTTGGATCCTCCCCTTGGTTGTATGGAGTATTAATCAGAAGGACTGGGATACCACAATGAGTGGCAATCTCTACAGCATTGTCATATTTGTCTTCTAAGAAAAGGTCAATCTGATGCTCCTTAATTGACTCAATTTTATTATGTTGGCCAAGAAGTTCAATGTGATGGTGAGGAACACGGTTTGTTTGAAACCAAGTGCGAGTAATCTCCTCAAGATAAGAGCCCCGAGCTGTTACATAATAAAGTTCAAAAGAGCGTTGCCACTTCTCTAACACTTGGCTAGCATTCTCCGCCAAAGTGACGTTCGCATAGATGGTCGCTTCGTTCGTTTTCATCCATTCAGTAAATTCGTCGCGAGTAATTCCAAGCACACCTGTTAAGTCATAAGACGTTAAATCGTCTAAGGTTAAATTTTTTTGAAATGATTGATTTAAGGCCGGCACAAATGCAGCTGGATCGGTGACGGTTCCATCAATATCTAAACCAATTCGAATCGTGTTCAATATCATCATCCTCTCATCCTTATTGTAGCATTTAATAAAGAAGGATTTAAAACAAAGACAACATTCTAATGGGTAAACGGGTCAATAACAATCGTTTGGGTACACTATAAATGCTCTCTGCAGGAAATGAGTGGAGGGATTCAAATTGGCGATTGATAAACACCCAGAGCAAGAACCCGTACGTTTAGTGGATCCAGAGAATGTAACAGATACAAACGTTGATCTTGCTGAACGTAATGCAGATTACAAAGAAGAAGCAGCTGCTGAGTTTCATACTTCCGAGCCAATGTCCTTTTCCAATGATGAACGTGACTCTGATGAGCCTGTTGAACAGTTGATGAATGGACGAGCGATGGGAATTTTCTCAGTCGTTTTATCCATTCTCTCTTTGTTTATTTTGCCGATTCTCTTAGGTGCGGCAGGTATTATTGTTGGCTTTGTGGCGAGGAAGAGTGCTTCAAAATCGATTGGTAATTGGGGTATTGGAATTGGAATTGTGTCCATTCTAACGTCATTGTTTTTCTCAGCGTTTATTTAACTTCGAGTAATGATCTGTGCAGAGAGCGCAAAAAAAGGATCCCGTAGTCTAATTGACTAACGGGACCTTCTTTACATACTGCTTTCAAGCTCAGCTGCTTTTTGCTTTTTGTAATGTTCTTCAGCAATGATATCAATTTCCTTTTTAAGTTCTTCAACCATTGTTTCTTCAGGAACCTTCCGAACAATTTCTCCGTGACGGAATAGGAGACCTTCTCCACGTGCTCCAGCAATACCGATATCTGCTTCACGAGCTTCACCAGGTCCATTCACCGCACAACCAAGTACAGCGACTTTAATAGGAGCTTTAATAGAAGCAATGTATTCTTCTACTTCATTGGCAATACTAATCAAGTCAATCTCAATTCGACCGCATGTCGGGCATGAGATAAGCGTTGCAGCATTTGCTGCGAGACCAAAGGATTTAAGAAGCTCACGAGCAACCTTTACTTCCTCAACTGGGTCTGCGCTTAACGAGATACGAACGGTATTCCCAATTCCCATATTAAGAATAGCACCTAGTCCTGCTGCACTCTTTACTGTACCAGCAAATAGCGTTCCAGACTCTGTAATTCCTAGGTGAAGAGGGTAGTCGAAAGCTTTAGCAGCTTTTTCATAGGCTTCAATCGCTAGGTTTACATCAGACGCCTTCATGGAAACGATAATGTCATGGAAGTCAAGGTCTTCTAAGATCTTAATATGATGAAGTGCACTTTCAACCATACCATCTGCTGTAGGGTATCCGTATTTCTCTAAGATTTTGCGTTCAAGCGATCCTGCATTAACACCAATACGAATAGGAATGCCTTTCGCTTTAGCGGCTTTAACGACCGCTTCAACCTTTTCGCGACGCCCGATGTTACCTGGGTTAATGCGAATTTTGTCAGCTCCATTTTCAATGGCTTTTAATGCCAGCTTGTAATCAAAATGAATATCAACAACTAATGGAATTGAAATTTGCGCTTTAATATCTTTAATTGCTTCTGCAGCTTTCATATCTGGACAAGCTACACGAACAATTTGACATCCTGCTTCAGCAAGTCGATTAATCTCAGCAACTGTCGCTTCGACATCATGTGTTTTTGTTGTTGCCATACTTTGAATGACGACCTCATCATTGCCGCCAATCGTTAAATTACCGACCTTAACTGGACGGGTTTTTGTACGATGAGTAATTTCGGTCATTGACCAATCGCTCCTTTATTCAACGAGTAACGTTCACTAGTTGTCTAGTCTCTCATTTAGAGATACGACTTTATTTTATCAATGACCTCCTCGATTTGGCAAGGAAATTCACTCTTTCTTATAAATTGGGAATAAATAAGTCTCACCTGTTTGAATCATATCAGGTTCAAGCGATTGGTTTAACGATTTAAAGTCTTCTATTATTTGCGCAATGCTAACAGGAATAGGACCTTCATTTAAATGTTCAACTACTGATAAAACAGTATGACCCGGCTCAACAATGACCTCTTGAGAGACAAGGGAGGGTGAATCATCCGGTGTTTCTACCTTTTTAGTTGGTGCGGATTGATTAATTTGTTTAACAGATTGATTAGGCAGAGACCCTGTCCGTAGGTCCGAAACAATTCCTGCTATGACAAGGATTAGAGCAATACAAATAAACAAGCGCTTCATAGCTTGTCCTCCTCGGGGAAATCTAGATAGTAAAAGTTTATGCGGGAGTTATCTAGTTTATGACTATTATTTTTAGAAAAGGAAGGAGAGAAATAGATGAACATGCAAGAGGGACTCACAAAAATAGGACTGGCTACCTTTACGATGATTATGGTTATTGGTAACGGGCTCTTTATTCCAATTATGCCTGCAATTCAAGAAGAATTAGCATTAACATCAAATCAAACAAGTCTATTACTAAGTGTATTCTCCTATGCAGGAGCACTAATGATTTTAATTAGTGGATGGCTATCAGAAAAATATGGACGGAAATTTGTACTAATTGCAAGCTTATCCGGATTGGTTCTAGGATGTGTTCTTGCTTCTTTAGCTGGATTCACTACGGATTCGACCAAAGCGTATGACATGATACTAGGAGGAAGGATACTGCAAGGCATTGGGGCGGGGGCTACAGCTCCAATGGGCATGATTCTAGCTTCTGAGCGGTATCCAAAAGAACAGCAAGCGAAGGTGTTTAGCTTCTTAGAAATTGTTAACGGATTAAGTAAAACCGCTGGTCCTATTCTTGGCGGCTTGATTGTTGCGTACCACTGGCAAGCAGGTTTTGTTTGGTATTTGGCGATTGCGCTTGTTGCACTAGCTGCAACATTCAGCTTGCTCGGAAGACAAAGAGAGGAAGGTCAAAATTCTCCCACTAAAAAAAAGCTTTTACCATACTTCCGAGAGTTTCTTCCTGTCTTGTCTATTGGTTTTTATGTGATGTTCTTTTTATATGGACTTCTTTTTGTCATTTCATCTATAGTTGAAGATTCGTTTATTCGCTCCTTGTTCATTTCGTTGCCACTTGCTATTCTAGTACTGATGTCCTATCTTTACGGCAGGTCGTCTTTGCAGACATTTAGCCAACTACAATTGCTATTAAAAGTAGGCGTTCTTGTACTTCTTATAGTGACTGTTTTTGTAAGCTTTTTCTACATACACACATCACTTTTAATCGTTAGTGCTTGTGTGGTTGGAGCAGTGTCTGGCGTGATGCTACCGGCGTCAACGAGTGCATTGGTTTTTCTCATACCGGAAGCAGTGAGAGAAAAGGCCCTTTCATGGTTATCGATGATTCGCTTTATAGGGGTGGCGAGTGGTCCCATCTTATTCTCAGCATGGATGGCAAATTGGACGACATACCGATTTGTGTTTATATGTGGGACAGCGATTATAGGGTTTCTTGTATTTATTTTATGGAAGGAAAAGGGTGTTAAGAAGATAGAAATGAGCTAAAATTAGGTCTAAAGTAACTTTTCATTTATTCGTAAAAAAGGTTACCTAATGTGAAGGGTATTAGAAAAATAGAAGATACCTTACAAAGCAATGTAGTTTTACAACCATAAAAGGGGTCGATAAAAATTGTTTAATAAACTTAAAAAATCAATGTTACTAACGTTTATTCTTCTCTTGTTCATACCAACTATTGCAGAGGCGGATGCAGTACCAGGTGATGTCATCGTAACTCTAGGAGCTGATTTGTCTCCTGCACAGAGAGAGGACTTGCTTAAAGAAATGGATGTCACAGATGAGGTAGAAACATTAGAAGTCACCAATGAAGAGGAACATGTATATTTAGGAGATTACATTAGTAAGACAAACATCGGAAGTCGTGCGTTATCCTCTTCAAAAATTACAATGACTCAGTCTGGTGAAGGTATTAACGTACAAACAAATAATATTACATGGGTATCAGATAAAATGTATGCTAATGCACTTGTAACAGCCGGAGTTGAGGATGCCGATATCTACGTAACAGCTCCATTTGAAGTGTCTGGAACAGCGGGATTAACTGGATTAATTAAAGCGTATGAAGTTGCCGCAGGTGTTGATATACCTGAAGAACAGAAGCAAGTCGCCAATGAGGAGATGGTTCGTACAGCAGAATTGAGCGAATCCATCGGCGTTGACGAAGCGACTGAGTTAATCAACCGAATCAAAGAGGAAATTGGAGATCAACCTGTTGAATCTGAAGAAGATTTACGAGCGTTAATTCAACGAGTTGCAGGTGAACTTGGAATTACCCTTTCAGATGAAGAGCTTAATGGACTTGTATCATTGTTCATGCGTATGAAAGATTTAGATATAAACTGGGATCAAGTACAAGATCAGATTTCGAAGGTTCGCGATAATCTGGGTGAATTCTTAAATAAAGATGAAACACAATCGTTTCTAAGTAGCTTTTTAGATTTTATCAATCAAATTATTGAATCCATTAAAGGTTGGTTTAAATAATTTTAAGAGAGAAGGAATTGTGTATTCCTTCTCTAACTTTGTTCACGAAATGATACCGTTTTAATTTTAAAAAAAGTGAAACCGAATGATATGATTATACGTATAGAATATTGGAGAAAGGGGAGATGACGAAATGGAATGGCTTGATAGCGCAAGTATCGGCTTTATCGTGATCTTTTTAGGAACATTGTTTTTATTCGGTGAATTACTCGTTAAAGCACGTGGATTATTCGCCTTGCTCGGAGTAGGATTAACGGCTGCCTATTTCCTATATCATTTAACTGGAGATGCGGGATTTTGGGTTGTCATTCTTTATTTAATTGGAATTGCGCTAATTATCTTGGATGGTAAGCTCTTTTCTGATGGGACGGTTGGATTAATTGGTGTCATTTTAATGGTTGTGGGACTCGCAATTCCGGCTCCAAACTTAGTTTATGGTATTTTAGTGGGGATGGCCTTTATACTTGGTGCTCTTAGCTCTTTATTCTTCTTAAAGGTTTTTACACGCAGACAAATGTGGGCAAAGCTTACATTTAAAGATCGATTAACAAGTGATCGAGGTTACAATTCCATTAATGAAAGCTACAAGGATTTAGTTGGTAAAAAAGGAAAGACATTAAGTTCACTTAGACCAACAGGCACGATCGTAATTGAAAGCCAGCCTTACAGTGCAACAAGTGGGGGGCAATGGATCGAGCAAGAAAAAGAAATTGAAGTGTTATCAGTTGATGGTACGAGAATCTTAGTTGCAAAAGTTGAACAATCAGAAGCACCGAAAGAAGAGTAGAAAAACGTTAAGTCGTTTTTCTACTCTTCTTTTTTTGTGGAAGTCGAATGATGAAATAACAGTATAGAGCAACGACTAGTCCAATCCAGAGAAGGAGCGGGATAAAATCACCAATGACAATAATCCATGCAAAAAGGATGACAGGAAGTGTGATCGTATGGGCTGCTATTTTCCATAAATGTACATATGTAATCGATGGATTTCTCCGTTGTAGAAAATGACCTACAAATGCAAGGAGTGAAATTCCTAAAAAGGCTAGACCAATCATAACGCTTAAAACAATGATAGAGATAATGACCAGCAAAATGGGTAGAAATGATTTAATGTCGGACAATTTTTCAAGGATATCCGTTTTCGTAAATACGCCTTCTCCAAGTAATGTATAGGAAAGAGCCTGATTTACATTTGCTGTATGAAACACAACAGATTGTTCTTGCAGAAGTATCCCTTGGTAATCCAAACGATCCACGGTGAGTTCATTCGTTGGATCAATAATTATTTGATGAGACTGGTTAAGTTCCAAGACAGTAGGAGTTGATTCAACAGAGGTTTGAAGGACTCCTTGTGTGATTGAAAAATCAATATCTTCTTCGACTAACGTTTGTTCAATAAGTGTAATTCCTGACCAAATGGAGACACTTAAAACAAGACAATAGGGAATAAGAGCAATAAAAATAGTAAAACAGACATGTCCTAATATATGGATGGTTTGACGGAACCGAGAAGCAAGAATAGATTGACGATGATACAAACTCTTTAAAAACCAAGTAAAAAAACGCATGAAGCCTCTCCTGTGTGATTTTTATTTTTATGATAGCGGAAGCGGATTCATTGGGCAATAGCAACACACAACGTTCACAAAAAAGCGCTTGTGAAATAGATAACTTGTACTGTTTTGTAAATTGTGGTTTACAAATAATTAATATATGTTTAATAATAGACACGTATGTGCGTGATTCATGTCGAATAAACGTATGATGTTAGATGAAGGGATGAGATTGTGTGGATGTTCAATCGCTCGTATTTACGTTTCTTGGAGGCATAGGGATCTTTCTATTTGCTGTAAAGTTTATGGGGGATGGTCTTCAAAAAGCGGCAGGCGACCGTTTGCGGGATTTGTTAGATAAGTTTACATCAAATCCATTTATGGGTGTGCTAACTGGTATCATTGTAACAGCAGCCATTCAGAGCAGTACAGGAACAACGGTTCTAACGATTGGCCTTGTAAATGCAGGGTTCATGACGCTTAGACAAGCGATTGGTGTAATTATGGGTGCCAACATTGGTACAACAACAACAGCATTTATCATTAGTATTAACTTATCCGAGTATGCATTGCCAGTCATTGCTTTGGGTGCCTTTATGCTGTTCTTCTTTAAATCACCAAAGATTACCAATATTGGACAAGTTGTATTTGGTATTGGAGCTTTATTTTATGGACTAAAATTAATGGGACAAGGATTAGCGCCTTTAAGTGATATGCCAGCATTTGCTGAATGGACTGTGAGATTAAGTGAGAATCCATTGCTTGGAGTTCTAGTCGGAACTGTCTTAACGGTAATTATTCAAAGTTCATCTGCTGCCATAGGTATCATTCAGCAGCTTTATGCTCAAGGAGCCATTGACCTTACAGCAGCTTTACCTGTTTTATTTGGAGATAACATTGGTACAACCATTACGGCCGTCATTTCAGCCATTGGTGCAACAGTTGCTGCACGAAGAGCTGCACTAACACACGTAATCTTTAATTTACTTGGTACGGCCATCGTTTTAATTGTATTAAGATTTTTCCAGCAATTTATTGAATATCTTGCTGTCACATTTAACTTGAATCCAATGATGCAAATAGCAACCGCACATGGTGTCTTTAACGTAGCCAATGTCATCATGCTATTCCCTTTCATTGGTGTGCTTGCTTGGATTGTAACAAAGCTCATTCCTGGTGAGGACGCAATTGTAGAATTCAAATCGAAACATCTAGATACTCGTTTTATCGGAAGTTCACCTTCCATCGCTTTGGGACAAGCACAGCAGGAGGTATTGCGTATGGCGGAATACTCGTACGAAGGACTTGACCAAGCGGCGCAGTATCTTGTATCTGGCGACAAAAAGCAAGCAGAGAAGACCGTTCAATATGAACAGGCAATTAATAACTTAGACCGAGAAATTACAGAGTACTTAATCCAAGTATCTTCTCAGTCTTTATCTGACTTAGATTCAAAAAAACACTCTACACTTCTAGATTCCATTCGTGATATCGAGCGAATTGGTGATCACATGGAAAACATTGTTGAATTAAAAGACTTCCAGAAATCGAACAAAGTATCGATGTCTGAAACAGCAATAGCTGACCTAAATGAAATGTTTGAACTGACAAAAGAAACGCTTAAAGCAGCAATTGGCGCACTTGAAGACCATGACGTTGAAAAGGCTAAAGGCGTACTTGAAAAAGAAGAATTAATAGATAAGATGGAGAGACGTCTTAGAAAGCAGCACATCGCTCGTATGAACGATGGAAGCTGTTCTGGAGGATCTGGAATCGTATTTGTTGATATCGTAAGTAACCTTGAGCGCATCGGTGATCACAGTGTGAACATTGCTGAAGCTGTAATTGGAGAATATTAAATTCTCTCTGTGCTGAGTGGGGGATTTCCTCATCTCAGCACTTTTCTTTTTTATTATGTGCTTGTCCACCAAATACGCATGTGGTAAAGTATTTCTTGCAGGTTTTATTGCCCGCAATTAAATAAAAAAACTTTTTTCGATAAAAGTATTGCACACTTTAAAATATCGTGATAAGATAGTTCTTGTCTTGAGGGACACAATGTTCCACAGTAGCTCAGTGGTAGAGCAATCGGCTGTTAACCGATCGGTCGTAGGTTCGAGTCCTACCTGTGGAGCCATAATATGGCGGTGTAGCTCAGCTGGCTAGAGCGTACGGTTCATACCCGTGAGGTCGGGGGTTCGATCCCCTCCGCCGCTACCATAATTACATAAGTTGGATTAGAAGACTGACATGGCGGTTGTGGCGAAGTGGTTAACGCACCGGATTGTGATTCCGGCATTCGTGGGTTCAATTCCCATCAGCCGCCCCATCTTGGACCCTTAGCTCAGTTGGTTAGAGCACTCGGCTCATAACCGATCGGTCGTAGGTTCGAGTCCTACAGGGTCCACTCTTATCCGTACTTATCTTATAACCTGGAGGAATACCCAAGTCTGGCTGAAGGGATCGGTCTTGAAAACCGACAGGCGGGTCAAACCGCGCGGGGGTTCGAATCCCTCTTCCTCCTTCAAAAACGAAAAACTCCGAACGCATTGTCGTTCGGAGTTTTTTTGTGCTTTTTGGTGTGAGAGTAGAGTGGAATTAAGAACAAAGAACTTGAAAGCAAGAGCAATTGGACTTTTACCAAGCCCGAAGAGGCCTTAACAAGAAAAACGAGCTGCGCACCAAGCCCGGGGCACATTCCACCAAGAAACAGGTGCTGATACCAAGGGAGAAGAAGCTGGTACCAAGCTCGGGTTTCCAATATCAAGATCAAACTCCCTAACAGTAAGAAATATTTGGGGAGAGCAAGAAAAATCTCATCTTAAGCAAGAACCTTAGCTCCGGCAAAGGGAGAGTGATGGATACCAAGAACAAAGAGCGTGCAATTAAGAACAATTAAACCTTTAACAAGTATGGAGGAGCCTTAGCAAGAAAAACGAGCTGCGCACCAAGCCCGGAGCATATTCCACCAAGAATAAGGCGCTGATAGCAAGGAGAAAGAACTTAATATTAAGCACGCCCCTTAAACATTAAGAAAAAAACTTCTGACACCAAGAACATTAAGAGCCAAACCAAAAAGTATCTCACGTCAACCAAGAACATCACTCTCACACTCATTACAAATGAATCCAAATCAAATGAATTCCACGTTTAGTCCTCAAATACATGTGGAAACTATATCTTTAGAACTCGTTTGAGGCAGAGTCGTTTCATTTGCATATATCATTCTTATTTGATAACTTAAAATGGAAGACTTAAGAAACATTTATGTTTCAAAAGTTCTAACACTAGGTACTCATTCAAGGAGGAGAATTAACATGGCATATGAATTACCACAATTACCTTACGCAGCAAACGCACTTGAACCTCACATCGATGAGCAAACAATGAACATTCACCACGACAAGCACCACAATACTTATGTAACAAAGCTAAACGCAGCTCTTGAAGGTCATTCTGATCTTGCAAGCAAATCAGTGGACGAGCTAATCAGCGATCTTGATGCTCTACCTGAATCTGTTCGTACAGCAGTACGTAACAATGGTGGCGGACACGCTAACCACACATTCTTCTGGGAGCTTCTAACTCCAGGCGGAAGCACAGCTCCAACTGGTGAGCTTGCTGACAAAATTACTGAGGAATTTGGCAGCTTTGACAAGTTCAAAGAAGAGTTTGCTAATGCAGCAGCTAACCGTTTCGGATCAGGCTGGGCTTGGCTAATCGTTGACGGTGGCAAGCTTGCTATTACAAGCACACCAAACCAAGATACTCCTGTAATGGAAGGGAAGTCTCCTGTTATCGGACTAGATGTTTGGGAGCACGCTTACTACTTAAATTATCAAAACCGTCGTCCTGACTACATCAACGCTTTCTGGAATGTAGTAAACTGGGATGTTGCTGCGAAGAACTACGAAGCAGCGAAATAAGTTTTTTAGACCACCGCACACCCTTTGTGCGGTGGTTTTTTCATGACAAGAGAAACTTACTGCATAACCCGAACCGAGAGTGACAAACTATCTCGGAGGGGGTGACTTCATGCAGAGAAAAACCCTGAATCGTTTTATTGGTCAGATTGATCTTACACGGGACCTCGTCATGCTTCTGATCATTGGTGGACTGTATGCATTAAGCATTGCGCTCTCAAATACATTTGTGAACGTATACCTTTGGAAGCAGTCAGGTGAATTTCTCCATTTAGCTTTGTATAATTTAGCAGCAGTTATTTGCCAGCCAATCGCTTTTTACTTGGCGGGACGATTATCCAAAAAAATAGATCGTGTGTACGTTCTTCGAATTGGAGTGGCTGTACTGTCACTGTTCTATTTTTCTGTTCTCTTTATTGGAGGCGGGTCAATTCCGGCCATTTTACTTCTTGGTGCACTTGTTGGATTTGGACTTGGATGTTATTGGCTTGCATTTAATGTATTAACATTTGAAGTGACAGAGCCTGAAACAAGGGATTTCTTTAATGGGTTCTTAGGATTACTCACTTCATTTGCTGGAATGATTGGCCCGCTTTCCGCTGGTGTGATCATTACTGCAATGAACAAAACGACGGGGTACCACGTGATTTTTAGTATTTCCTTATTTATTTTTATTGTGGCTGTTTTTTTAAGTATGTCCTTAAAAAAACGTCATGCAAAAGGCCAGTTTAATGTTGGGCGTATCTTAAAAGAAAAGAAGCTCAACCATGCATGGGGCCGAATCCTGTATGCTCATTTTTTTCAAGGGTTACGGGAAGGAACGTTTGTATTTGTCATTGTGGTTTGGGTATATACCGTAACAAGTAGCGAACTGGCGCTTGGTACGTACGGTTTAGTGACATCAGCCACTCAATTAGTGGTGTACTACGCTGCGGGTCGATTGATTAAAGAAAAGCTTAGAAAAAAAGCGATTTTGCTGGGTGGTTTACTTTTATACGGAGCGATCTTTTTAATCCTGTTTAATGTGACGTTTCCAAAATTGATTACGTACGGAATCATCATTTCAATCGCTTATCCAATCCTGCTCGTTCCTTATGTGTCCCTAACATATGATGTGATAGGGAAAGCATGGAAGGCAGCAGACATGCGTGTTGAATACATGGTAGTACGTGAGCTTTATTTAAATTGTGGCAGGATCGTATCGGTTCTTGCGTTTATTGCGGCTATCTCCTTTTTCCCTGAAGCTAAATCGATTCCTGTTCTATTACTAATATTAGGCGCAGGACATGCATGTATTTATTGGTTTGTTCGAACCATCTCGTTCTCAAATCAGCCTTTAAAACCTGCACCTGGGCTAACCCCGCAAACAGAAGAAGAAGGGGGTACAGGAGGATCAAATGCTTAAGTAGGAACTAAGAACTTCCTTTAACACCAAGTCTGAGTATGTTATAATTAATCTATTCACCTGCCATGTCCGTGAGCTTCATTTTTGTTTTGAACCTTAATCAAGAAAAGGGAGCCTCAAATTGATCTTTGGACAGTATGCCATTTATTGGACACTGAAATAAGCTCTGCGGGCACCCACCTGCTAAAAGTAGGTTCTTGAACGATGGGAGTAACGGCATTACGCGGGGAATTACTTTATATGATTGTGACTAACTTGTGAACGCAGAGACACCCTAACCGAGGTGTCTATTGGTGTGTATACATAGAAATTTGTTTCTAAAAAGGAGAGGTACGATGGGGAAAAAGAATAAAAAGCGTAAACACGTTCCAGTTCGTTTAAACGTTCTGTTTATCATTGTCTTTCTACTATTCTCAGCCTTAATTCTTCGTCTGGGAGTTGTTCAAATTGTCCAAGGGGAAGAGTATGAAAAGGAATTAACACAAACTGCAAATCAAACCGCTCGAATTGATGCACCACGTGGAGTAATGTATGACAGATTCGGCCATACAGTAGTTGATAACGAGATGGAGCTGTCTGTTACATATACGAACCCAAGTGAACAATCATCAACAAAGAAAACAGAAGAAATGCTTCGAATCGCAAATGAGCTAGTAAAAATGATTGATGTTGATACAGAAAAAGTTACAGAACGAGATAAAAAAGATTATTGGTATGAAACGACACCCGCTGAAGAAAGAAAAGAATTACTTAAGAACGTTGAAGGCGATCTAAGTGGTGCGGAAGAATACCAAGCGATTATTGATCAAATTACGGATGAACAAATTAATTATAGTGACGACGAATTAAAGGTCATTGCGATCTACCGTGAAATGACCCGAGGCTATGCAGGATCCCCTCAACGTATTAAGCGTGCAATAAGTGAAGAAGAGGCACATAAAGTGTCTGAACACCTGGATAAGCTTCCAGGGGTGGAAATATTACGTGATTCTCGTCGAAGCTATACCTACGGTGATACATTTAGAAGTATCTTAGGAAACACAAGTACTATACCAGCGGAGAGTATCGATGCATACTTAGCGAAGGGATACGATCGTTCAGATCTAATTGGTAGAAGTTTTTTAGAGGCACAATATGAAGATGTATTAAGAGGGCAAAAAGCAGAAATTAATCGCAGTTCAACTCGTAATGGCTCTCAAACAGAAAATACAGTGAACGAAAAGCAAGGAAGTCGCGGAAATGATTTAATGTTAACAATTGATATGGAAATGCAGCAGAAACTAAGCGAAACGCTTGAAACAGCAGTTAAGTCTAATTTTGGAGCTTTTCTAAAGAATCGAGAAGCGTATGCTGTTATGATGAATCCTCAAACCGGAGAGATTATTTCTATGGCTGGGTACAAAGATGACCCGAATAATCCAGATGCTTCAAATATTAATGATACAGGTGTATTAAACGCTCAGTTCGAAATGGGTTCATCTGTTAAAGCTGCATCAGTTTTGACAGGTTTTCAGACTGGAGTAATGACACCAAGTTCTGTTATTAATGATAGAACATTAAATGTAAAAGGAACACCACCTAAAAAGTCTGTAAGTGCCATGGGACCAGTAAACTATTTATCAGCACTTGAAAGATCATCAAACGTATACATGTTTTACATTGCAATGAGACTCGCAAACCACGAGTATCAAGAGAATGCACCTTTTCGAAGTATCTCAGACATTCAAGATGGATATGAGAAAGCTCGTTACAATTTTAATCAATTTGGTTTAGGAGTAGATCCAGGTATTGATTTACCGAGTGTAGCAACTGGATATGTAGGGGATAACACAAATGGTGGTAACCTAATGGATTTCTTTATTGGGCAATACGATACCTATACTCCTTTACAAATGGCTCAATATATCTCAACAGTCGCAAATGATGGTGCAAGGATGAAGCCACACTTAGTTTCCGAAATCCGTGAGCCATCTACTAGTGGTGAAGAAGGTTCCATTGTAACTCAATTTAAACCTGAAGTTTTAAATCAAGTAGATGTAAGTAGAGAAGAGATTCAGTTGGTTAAGAATGGATTAGAAAGAGTTGTTTATGGTTCTAATGGAACTGCATCCAGAATGAGACAAGGAAGAGATGGCGTTGAGAAAGTAAACTTTAACGATCAATTCCCTGATATGGCTGCTAAAACTGGAACGGCACAGGTAAGCATTTATTCAACAAATGATGGAAATAACCAAACGCTTGTTGGCTATATGCCTGCTGACAACCCTCAGGTTGCATTTACAGTGGTAGTTCCAGGGATCTCTAAATCTTATAAAACAAATGTTGCTCAACAAATCGGTTCAAAAATGCTTAATGCTTACATCGATATCAACGAAAACCGTGAAGGACCTGAAGACGTAGATACAGTCTTAGAAGACGTTGACACAGATCCTGAAGTAGAATAATAGCTTAAATGATTTTTAAGAAGCAGACACCTCGTCTGCTTCTTTTTTTCTATCTTTTTCCTGGCGTTAATAACTTTTATGGTTTTTATCGGCGTAAATTGTAATTCGGTTATGAAATCGGTTACAGTGATACAAAGATAAATTAAAGCGCTTCCATTAAAGTGTATCTGAGAATGAGAGTAGGAGGATTTTATATGTTAACCGTAATAGGACTTCTAATTATTATTACAATTGTTGGTTTGTTAATGTGGGGGAAAATCAGTCCAATTGTAGGAATGGTACTTGTTCCGATTGTTGGTGCTTTTGCAGCCGGATTTAATCCATCTGAAATCATGGCATTCACTGAGTCAGGTATTGGCACGGTTATGAATGTTGTGATTATGTTTATTTTTGCTATTTTATTTTTTGGGATTATGCAGGATACGGGGTTATTTAATCCTTTAATTTCCGGGTTAATAAAGGTGTCCAAAGGAAACGTAGTAACAGTTGCAACCTGTACGGCGATTGTTGGGGCTATTGCTCATCTAGATGGAGCTGGAGCAACAACATTCCTTTTTACTATTCCAGCTCTTCTCCCGCTTTATAAGCAATTGCACATGAGTCGCTACTTATTGCTTCTTATTATTGCAACGAGTGCTTCAGTTATGAATATGGTCCCTTGGGCAGGACCTACAGGACGTGTTGCCTCTATATTAGGAGAGAGTCCAGCAGATGTCTGGAGACCTCTTATCCCGATTCAAATTATTGGATTGGTTATGGTTGTTATTTTAGCTTTCTTCTTAGGGATTCGCGAGAAACGTCGAATTGCTCGGAAGTTTGCTAAAGGTGAAATTAAAGAGTCAGAACAAACGTATTCAGGAAACTTAGCATTACAAGAGCAAGCGGCGACCATTAGTGAAGAAGATAAGAGTTTACTTCGTCCGAAGCTAATGATTGTAAACTTAATCATCATGCTTTCAACTGTCGCTGCTTTACTTGAAGCAACGTGGGAACCAGGTCTTATTTTTATGGTGGCATTAAGTGTTGCATTAGTTGTTAACTATCCTAATGTAAAATTACAAATGGAGCGAATTAAAGTTCATGCGCCAAGTGCTCTTTCAATGGCTTCAGTTATTTTAGCGGCAGGTGTATTTTTAGGTGTCATAAGAGAGACGGGGATGCTTGAGGCTATTGCTTTATCATTAGTTGATGTTTTACCTGCAGCAGTTGTACCAAATCTGCATATTATCATGGGTCTACTTGGAGTACCGCTTGATCTTCTTACAAGTACAGATGCATATTATTTTGCGTTACTACCAATCGTTGATGGTATCACATCACAGTTTGGCGTAGAGACAGCGTCAGCAGCGTATGCGATGCTTATCGGAAATGTTATTGGGACCTTTGTGAGTCCATTTGCACCGGCTCTATGGCTAGGAATTGGTCTGGCTGGAGCTGAGATGGGTAAACATATCCGCTATTCGTTCTTATGGATGTGGGGGTTCAGTATTATCTTAGTACTCATTGCCGTTGCAATCGGCCTTGTGTAATAGTAAAAAACCAGCGAATAAAAATTCGCTGGTTTTTTTAAAAAAGAATTAAAGGAATATTAAAAAGTTTGACGAATTATACGTAAATGGATCTAATCATGTAATTAAAGCAAAGATTTCAGCTGTTGACATGCCACTTGTAATTTCATACGCACCTGGCTTTAAGAATCCCGCTAGATTCTGTTGTTCAGCTTGAGCAACAAATTCTTGTTTATTATCAATGATGTTTCCACGAATCAGTTCATCCGCCACTTGAAAGCTTGTCATACCATTACGTATGATCAACAAGAATACCTCTTCCGTTTCTTGCTCCTGTTCTTGCTCTTCTTCCTGTTCCTCTTCAGGTTCTTCTTCTGATTCTTCTTCCTCTTGGGCAGCAAATTCTGCTTCAACTTCTAATCGAGTCGTATCGATCACTGTGTTTACTTCGTCTTCCCATTCTTCTGAGTTTCGAACCAAATAACCTTGCTCCTCTAGTTGTTCAATCATTTCATCATCAGTAAGTAATGTCTCTGCTTGTACTTCAGCATCTGTCTCATTGGAGGTGTTCGTAAAATAAACAGAGCCACATGCCACAGAAGCCACAATTAAGCCGATGGAGAAGCTTCTTAACGAATTAGCCATGCGTATACACCCTCTTGCCTTCTTCAGGGCGGTCTAAGAAGGGAGCAAGAACTTGATCAACTTCCATCGTATTTAAGCCGGTTTCAGACGCAATTCCTTCGTTTGAATATCCTCTCTTATGCAAATCAAGAACATCTCTCATAATTTGAACCTGTGTCTCTGAGCGAGTAGCGAGAGGTGTATGCTGCGCTACAATCTCTGCGTCTAATTCTAATGTACGTATTTGCTTTTTTAACTGGTAGATTTCCTGCATGAAAGAAATTGACATGTTTTCTATCTGCTGTTCATACTTCGAATTTCTCTCTTTACGAAAAAATGAAAGTAGTATAAGTAACACTGCTACGCCAAGTAGGATCGCCAGTGTCCATTCCATAGTCATTAAACAAATGCCTCCTTAATTAAATTGAATCGTATTTTATTATACATGTGTTTTCGAGACATTTCGATCGAATCAACGATTTTTTTAAGGAAAAGAGTGATATTTAGTTGAAATGTCACATATTCATGATGCAAGTAATGAAGATATGAAAAGTCTTTTTCTTTTTTTATAGACCTAGCTTTACTTACAACACGTAAGACAAATTAAGACAATTTACCCTTCTTGTACCGAATCCGTGCAGGCGATATGATTTAGGAACTACCAATTAACGAGATTCGGTTTCAAATAAGAAGGGGGATGAACCGCTTGTCTGGCCAATTTAAACGCTCTATGTCTTTTTCATTACAGTCTACAACAAAACCCTTCCTATTTAAGCGTAAAGGGACGTCCGATCTTACAAAGAACAGAACGAATGTATGGGTTCATTCTGACCAAGCCTTCTTATTAGTACAAAGTCCAACAAGTATTGTGATGAATTGGGTTATTCAAAAGGAAACAAGGGATATGGTAGCACTCCATTTTAATGAGTCATGGCGGCGGCTCCATAAGAAAATCCGTTTACATGACGTAACAAAGCTTATCTTTTCTAATGGATATTCGAATCGATTTATCGAAGTTGAGGTGCCAGAGATGACTGATAACTGGCATTTCCATCAATTAGATTCAGGGTGTTCCTATCTGGCAGAGTTTGGCGTAGGAGAGAATAAAGATCAATTTCTCCCTCTCTTTCGGACTAATACAATTGATACACCAACATGGAGTAGCTTAGCTCAAAATGAGCCAAGCTCACTGGACTGGAAACAAGTAAACCTAGGAATAGACCAATGGCAAGATCAATTTAGTGCCTATACAATCTACGAATAATATAGAGAGGAGAGCTGCAATGAATAAAGGGTATTATTCACTCATTCTTCATGCCCACTTACCTTACGTTAGACATGAAGAGGATCACCGTTTAGAGCAAAACTGGTTATTTGAAGCGATAACTGAATCCTATATTCCACTCGTCCATGCGATTGATCAAGCAAACCAAGCTCATGCTGTTACGCTCTCACTCTCGCCACCGCTTATGGAAATGTTAGCAGATTCACTATTACAGAAACGATTTGTAAGCTATTTAAAAAATGTTGAGCGACTTTTAAAAAAGGAAATTCGTTTTCAGAAACAGCACCAAGTTCCAGACGACTTACTAGCTTTTTACAAACATAGATATTCACTTATTCGAGAATTCATTAAAAAATGGAATGGTCAATTACTTTCAGCTTTTAAAGATCTTCATTTTAGAGGACTGATAACGTGTATTACGTCATCTGCAACACACACCTTCCTACCCTATCTCTTAACAGAGCAAGGGGTAAGGCTACAGATTCAAGAAGGAATACGTTGTTTTGAAAAGCATTTTCAATTCAGACCGAAAGGATTTTGGGTACCCGAGTGCGCCTTTAATGATCGAGTGGACAAGGTACTTGCTGAAGAGGGAATTCAGTATACATTTGTTGATGAGCATGCATTAACAGAAGCAAATCCACGTCCTGAGAAGGGGAGTGGCGCACCTGTTTTTAGTAAACAAGGTGTAGCACTCTTTCCAAGGCATACAAGCTTATCTGCGCAAGTGTGGAGCTCGACAGAAGGATATCCAGGAGATGAATGGTATAGAGAGTTCTACCGAGACATTGCTTATGAGCGGGAGTGGTCATACATAAAGCCACATATGCACCCTGAAGGTATTCGCTTTGATACTGGGCTTAAATTTAGTCGAGTGACCGGTCAAAGTGAAACGAAGGCATTTTACTCCCCTAAGATGGCTGATGAACGAATCGCTGCTCATGCCAATCACTTTATTGAAAAAGTAACTGAGCAAGCTGAACTGTATAAAGCGCAATGTTTTCCACCATATATCATGGTCACACCATTTGATGCAGAGTTATTTGGACATTGGTGGTTTGAAGGACCAGCATGGATTGAGTGTTTGATTAAACAATCTCAAGATCAAATCAATTGGATCACACCAGAGCTTTACTTAGAAGCACATGTAAGAGATTTGGAGACAGTAGACATCCCTTTTACAACATGGGGAAGAGATGGATATGG
Organism: Alkalicoccobacillus gibsonii; assembly: GCF_016798245.1. Classification (GTDB taxonomy): domain Bacteria; phylum Bacillota; class Bacilli; order Bacillales; family Bacillaceae_D; genus Alkalicoccobacillus; species Alkalicoccobacillus gibsonii. The sequence continues at coordinate 324,047 of NZ_JAEUZA010000001.1, forward strand.
CAGTGTCTGGATCAACGAGAAAAATTCTTGGGTCTATCCAATTTTTCATCAGATGGAAGAAACGCTATGTATGTTAGTTAGTCACTATCAAGAGGAAGCGACTGATCTTGAGAAACGAGCTCTTAACCAACTCAAGCGTGAGTGGATGTTAGCCACAAGTAGTGATTGGGCGTTCATCATAGATGGGGATACGGCTACTGAGTATGCCATCTCACGTGTAAGAGAACACGAAAAACGCTTTAATCAATTGCTTACAGCTTTTTTAACTGACAACGTTACGCCAGCTGAGGTCACTCGATATGAAAAAGCGTACCCGTTTTTAATGAATTTAAAGGGAGATGCTTTTTTAACGCACCAGCTGAATGTTAATCGAAACAGGAACATAAGAACGAATCTACCATCTGTTTTACTTTTAACATGGGAGTACCCACCAATTACGGCTGGAGGGTTATCCATTCATGTATCAAACCTCGCTGTTGCTTTAGCAAAAAAAGACGTCATTGTACATGTAGTTACAAGTTATGTCGATGGCTTACCTTCTTATGAAAAAGTAGAAGGCGTCCACGTGCATCGAGTTCAAAGCTTGCAGCCTCATGCTCCGAGCTTCCATGATTGGATCGGCGGGTTGAACTTCGCCATGGTAAAGGCTGGTGAAGAGCTGGCTAAAAGGCATCATATTGATTTGATTCATGCTCATGATTGGTTAGTCAGTGTGGCGGCCATTGGTTTAAAACAAAAGCTACAAATACCAATAATCGCAACCATCCATGCAACCGAGCAAGGGAGAATGAAAGGAAAGTTAAATCAAAGGCAAGTCTTAATCAAAGCAAAAGAAGAACGATTAATGCATGAAGCTAAACGAATCATTGTATGTAGTGAATCAATGAAACATGAGTTGAATTCGCAATATAGAGTAGTAAAGTCAAAGTTGTCGATCATTCCAAATGCTTCACGGTTTTCAGAGAAAGTTGGGAGCCGCGCATGCAGTCCAACTGTAAACCTTTTTAGCTTCGGTAGACTTGTTCCAGAGAAAGGGTTTCAGTTTCTGCTAGAAGCGATGCAGCTATTAAAGAAAAGAGGATATGATATTCAATTGCAGCTCGCTGGAGAAGGACCTTATTATGATCGACTATCTCAATTAACAGAGTCACTTAAACTGACAAAGCATGTATCTTTTAAAGGATTTTTGCAAGCTACTGAATGTTTAGCACAACTTGAGGAAGCGGACATCGTGGTAGTTCCAAGTCTATACGAGCCATTTGGACTCTCTGCGCTAGAAGCAATGAGTGTAGGCAAACCCGTTATTGCCTCAAGTGTTGGTGGATTAAAGGAATTAATTATCCACAAAGAGAACGGCTTATTATTTGAACCTGGTAACGTGAACGAATTAGCCCAGCAGATCGTTCGACTCATTGAGGAACCGATAGAAAGAACTAAAATGGCAGAGCAAGCTGCACTGGTTGCAGAAGGATACTCTTGGAAACGAACAGCGGATTATACACTAGAACAAATAAAAGAAGTGATGAGTGAACAAGTCATTTCTACTACCTAAAAAGGAGCGTCTCAAATGGACCCAATACGATCTGAACAATTTCTCTGGACAGAAGAAAAGAGGTTAGTATCTCAAAGCTCTGTTCCTCATTCGCCATTTCATCAGTCTACATTCAGCATGGATGGCCAATTAAAAATTGGCTCGAATCGACAAACGATGCTTACGCATAAAGAGGATTTGTTATCTCCAAAAACAAGACTTGGAATTTGGACAGACAAAGGCACCTCGTGGTTTTCAACAAGTGAATGGGATTTATTTCCTGGGTATTATCAAAAAAATGAATTGTTAGTGAGCCATGCGTATCATCGCGGAATGCATCTTCTAATCACTGCATTCGACCGCACGAATCAGCATGACAACGGATTTGTACGAACATTAAGTATTAAGAATCAATCAGAGCAGCATACTTCCTTTAAACTTCTTATTCACCAGCAGCCGCTCATTCCTGATCGTGAGGATGCACTGACTTTTTATGTACCTGAGGAACGAGCACTGATTCATCACCAGGAACATATGAGTACGTTAGTTGCTGCAAGGTTTGAGGACGACATTCAAGTTCGTTATGAAGCAGGTTCTTACGAAAAGAATTGGAATGAAGCAACAGGGACGGCTTTGTTTTCTCCACTTGCTAGCGGTTCTGCAGAAAGTCTGATCATTATGAATGCGGATATGAAGCCTCATCAAGAAATAAAAGGGAACATGTGGGTGCTGCATCATGAGAGTTTAATGGGTCTTGAAGAGGCTCATCACAGTGTACAAACAGATGTCCTAAAATAATCGGGATAAACTGTAAAGAAAAAACACTTGATTCCTGCTCTTTGATTTGCTATCATAATCAAGTATGAAAGAAAGTAAGGAATGTTTGGAGGGATAAATTTATGCGTGTACAAGTTACTCTTGCTTGCACGGAAACTGGTGATCGTACGTACATCACTTCTAAAAACAAGCGAACAAACCCTGAACGTATTGAGCTTAAAAAGTATAGCCCGCGCCTTAAGCGCCACACACTTCACCGCGAGACAAAATAAGCAGGCGATTTTCGCCGCTTATTTTTTTTTGACTTCATACGAAAGAGGGCGTTAGATTCATGAATCGAGATAAACGTGAGATTCGTCAGTCCGTTCTACATACCCTTTCATTGCTAACCCAAACTGATTATCAGATGCAGTCCAGTCAAATGGCGAGTAGCCTCTATAAGGAGGCTTATTGGCAGGAAGCGCATTGCATCGCGCTAACGATATCAAGATTTCCTGAGGTTGATACCATTCCTATCATTCATGAGGCATGGAAACAAGGTAAACAAGTTGTGCTTCCTCGTATTAAACAAGAATCAAAACAAATGGACTTTTATCTTATTCATCATTTTTCACAACTTGAAGAGACCGTGTTAGGCTTAAAAGAACCTAAACCCTCTGAGGCAACCATACAAACTCCGACCGATATTGACTTAATGATTGTTCCTGGTGTTGCGTATACAAAGGAAGGTTACAGAATTGGTTTTGGTGGCGGATACTATGACCGATATTTGCCGTCTTTTCAGGGGACAACGGTTTCGTTACTCTTTCAAGAGCAATTAGTATCATCTCTACCAATCGAAACACACGATCAAGCGATCTCTCATCTTCTGGTTCCGGGAGGTGTATTAAAATGAATGTGATTCTAGCCCTCGTTGTTATTTTTCTCGCGTGGTCTGCTTTTAAACTGAAAAAATTAACGAAATCAGGTGCTATCACAGCTGTTTTTGTAGGGTTTTTTATCAGTTATGGACTTGGCATAAACGGATTGGTTGTATTAGGTGCTTTTTTTATTAGTTCTTCTGCGTTAAGTTCTATTTTTAAACCGAAGCGTGAGGGATTAATCGAGGAAAAAGGCAGTCAACGAGACGCCTATCAGGTTTTAGCAAATGGAGGAGTAGCAGCACTTATCTCATTATTGCATGCTTTTAATCCATCAGCCATTTATCAGGCTGCCTTTATTGCTAGTCTTGCTGCTGCTAATTCTGACACATGGGCTTCTGAAATTGGAAAATTAAATAAGTCTAATCCGTTTCATGTACTAAGCTTTAAACGGGTTCAAGCAGGTACGTCTGGAGCGGTGAGTCCATTAGGGACAATCGCTGCATTTGCTGGGGCCGCCTTTATTGCATTGAGCGCCATGTTATTTACGTGGGATTCGTTTACTTGGCAATTTCCGATCATATGTGGGATTATTGTGGCAGGATTTGTTGGCAACTTGGCTGACACCATTTTTGGTGCAACCATACAGGTGACTTATACATGTGAGGTTTGTGGAGAAACAACCGAACGTCTCGTTCATTGCGAGCAAGAGACCAAACATAGAAGTGGCCTTAAGTGGGTCACAAATGATACGGTAAATGCTCTCTGTACAGTAATGGGTGCAGTAACTGGAGCTGGTTTTGCTTATATGATTTTGTAGAGTGGAGTGAATGGATTGGATAAGATGTATGAACGGTATTCAAGACAAATGCTTTTTTCAGGAATAGGAAGTGAGGGGCAGGATAAGCTCTCCAAATCAGCTGTTCTTATTGTTGGGGTGGGAGCACTAGGCACAGCCATTGCAAACCACCTTGTTCGTGCGGGGATAGGACATGTACGCATGGTTGATCGTGACTACGTGGAAATGAGCAATCTGCAAAGACAAATGTTATTTGATGAACATGATGTAGAAATGCACATTCCTAAAGCTGAAGCTGCAAAACAAAAGCTGCAATCCATTAATTCAACGATTCAGATTGAAGCAATAGTGGCGGACGTGAATCCAACAAATGTAATGGAATTCATGGATGGAATTGATGTTGTGTTAGATGGAACAGATAACTTCCAGACACGTTTCCTTTTAAATGATGCTTGTTATAAGATGGGGGTTCCGTTTGCCTATGGTGGCGTAGTAGGAGCTAATGGTTTAACTAGCCTTTTTATCCCTGGTGAGACTGCTTGTTTGTCTTGTTTAATCCAATCTGATACCTCAAGTGGCGATACATGTGATACTATTGGTGTCATTAGTCCGATCGTAGATATTGTGGCTTCTATGCAATGCGTGGAGGTTTTAAAGTGGATAACGGGTGAACATGAAAAACTTCGCCGTGCTTTAGTCTCAATCGATGTCTGGAATAATCGTCAGCATCAGATTTCGATTGCAAAACCGAAAACAAATTGCCCCACTTGTCAGCAAAAGTCATTTGTTCATCTTGAACGATCAACTGACGAAGCGACAACCATGTGTGGAAGGGAAACCGTCCAAATTAATCGTGGTTTCCAAATGGACTTAGAGGAATGGAGTAATCGATTAAAACCAATCGCCAAAGACGTTAAGAAAACCCCATTTCTTATCCGAGTTTCTCTACATGAGGGTGAACGATTTGTTATATTCCCTGACGGACGTGTGCTTGTTCAGGGTACGGAAGAGATTAATCGAGCAAAAAGTTTATTTAGTCGTTATATCGGTAATTAAATAAAGTGTTAGATTGGATAAAAAGCCTCTTTTCTTCATAACGTAAGGGAAAGGAGGAGATTCACATCCGAAATGCATTAACAGCTATAACTGTTGTGTTAGCCATTTATCTTACAGTTGCAAACCGATATCGTGTCATAAATGGTGTTTTTAAATATCCTTTCTTGCGCCGAATGATCATTCATTTCGCACTTAAAATTCCATTTATCCGGAATAAGCTTTCAGGAATTGTATTTCATCAAAGCCAAGTACCATCTGTTGAATAAGATAAAAGTCCGACGTACTTGATGTCGGGCTTTTTTTAAGTGTTATGAGTGGGGTCTTACTATAATATCTTGATATACTGGATACATACCTAAATGCTTAAGTAGGGAGTGCAGCCATGAATGTAATAAAACAAGATGCTTATTTTTGGAAAATAGTTCATTCATTTGCGATGAAGCAACACCATCGTGTCATATCCCTGCAAACAAATGAAGTGTGGCTTGCAAATGAATTGAATAAAAAGGTTATTCGTTTGGTTCGCGCTGATTATGATTGGTCGAATCAGCTAAAACAAAACATGGAAACGTCTTTTGCGAAGTTAGATGGACTTAGAACTCAACTACGCTGGAAAACAATAGCGGCTGACAATGTGTATGTAGCCGTTTTACCTCCCGTTGATGATTGGGAGCACCTTTTCAAACGGCAGATGAATCACCCAAATGGAAAGGTACATATGAGTTGTTACTTGATTGAACAAGGAACAGAGGGGTATCAGGTTACGCCTAATCACATTCCGCTCGAATTACCTGAGCCTGAATCAAAAGCCGAAGAAGAATACGAAAAAGATATAACCTATTATAAACAAGCTGTTCGAGCTTCTGTTGAGAAGAAGGAGAATCAAGAGAAACAAACCTTTTCAAGAGGAAAACCAATTGTTTCATATGTAATGCTTACTGCCATTGTTCTCATGTACTTCTGGTTGGAATATGCAGGCGGTAGTACAAACACATTAAATCTTATTCAATGGGGAGCAAAATACAACCCACTCATTATGGAGGGCGAATGGTGGCGTTTGTTTAGTGCCATGTTTTTGCATATAGGTTTTTTCCATTTAATGATGAATGGATTAGCTCTTTACTTTTTAGGAACGTTAGTTGAACGCATTTATGGATCCATACGATTTCTGTTCATTTATATGATTGCTGGTTTGATCGGTTCTCTCGCTAGTTTTGCTTTTATGGGGGCTGTATCTGCTGGTGCATCTGGTGCAATCTTTGGTTGTTTTGGTGCTTTATTATACTTTGGTTTGATTCATCGAGAACTCTTCTTCAGGACCATGGGACAAAATGTCATCGTCATTCTCGTTATCAATTTGGTGTTTGGATTTGTCGTACAAGGAATTGACATGGGAGCACACTTAGGTGGACTTGCAGGCGGGTTTTTGGCAGCGGGCCTTGTTAAATTGCCTTCACAGAAGGGATTTTGGATTCGTTACGGTGCGGGAATAGGTATTGTCGTGGTCGCCGCAACATTATGGCTAGTTGGAAATCAGTTCCCTTCCAATCACGCCCAAACGGATCTACAAATTGCTGCAGAGTATATTGACCAGGGGAACTTAGATGAAGCCATACCTTTTCTAGAACGAGCACAAACTTCTGAAGAAGAACTTCCTGAGGTGCCATTTTATCTTGCGTATATTTATTTAAATCAAAACCAAAACGCTGAAGCGATTCCACTACTTGAAGAAGCGATACGTATAAGGCCAGAATTTCATGAAGCAATCTACAACTTAGCTCTTGCTTATGCACTTGAAGGAAACACAGAAGAAGCTAAATCGTTAATTGATGAAGCTATTTCAATTGAACCGGATGAACAAATGTATCTAGAGCTTCAAAAACAAATAGAAGAAAGTTCGTAGAATTCTACCTTGCTCATACATGTTCTTTGCAACTGTTGCGAATAATGTGTAAGAACAGGGGTGAAGAAGGATGGAACGAACAGGTACTGAGTTTTCTGCAGACTATAATGAAAATCTTGCATATCTAAAAAAAGAATTAGCCATTGACGAGAGCTTTGATTTAATTTGCCTTGAATTGAAGCATGCCAATCGTAAAATGGCTCTTATTCTTGTAGATGGGTTTGGTAAGGATGCTGCAATCACCGAAATTCAAAAACAACTCCATTATTTAGATAGGCATGAGCAAGAAATAGACCGATTTGAAGACGTCTTAATGGAACAAGTGATACCATACGTTGAACTTTCAAAAGCTAAGGATTTAGATCAAGTGATCGAAGAAGTGTTAGCGGGTCCTTGTGCATTAATCGTTGAAGGATTCTCTTTTGCTATTATTATGGATACGCGTGAGTACCCGGTTCGTTCACCTGAGGAGCCAGATACTGAGCAAGTCATAAGAGGCTCAAAGGATGGCTTTGTTGAAACGATTGTCATGAATGCGGCATTAATCCGTAGACGAGTCAGAGACAAGACATTGCGTGTGAAGTATGTGAAAGTGGGACGTCGTTCAAAGTCGGATCTAGCCATATTGTACATAGAGGACATTGCAGATCCTTCCTACGTAGAACACATTCATAGTGCTCTTCAAGCAATAGAAACCGATGGCTTACCGATGGCAGATAAATCGATTGAAGAGTATGTTTTTGGTCAGCATTACAATCCGTACCCACTTGTACGCTATACAGAGCGACCGGATGTTAGTGCCACGCATTTATACGAGGGGCACCTGATTGTTTTGGTAGATGGATCACCAAGCGCGATCATTACGCCAACAAGCTTCTGGCACCATCTTCAGCATGCTGAAGAGTATAGACAAAAGCCAATTGTAGGGGCCATTCAACGACTTGTCCGATTTACAGCTGTATGGTCATCGTTATTTCTTTTACCATTGTGGTATATTCTAGCCATCCAGCCTGATTTACTTCCCCAAGCGCTCTCGTTTATAGGGACGGAATCAAATGGTCAAATTCCTCTCATCGTTCAATTTCTCATAGCAGAGGTTGGGATTGAGATGCTCCGAATGGCCTCTATTCATACCCCTACAGCACTCGCTACAGCGCTTGGTTTAGTTGCAGCTCTCCTAATTGGACAAGTCGCTATTGATGTCGGATTGTTTTCTCCTGAAGTTGTCCTTTATTTATCAATGGCAGCAATCGGAACATTTGCTACGCCAAGCTATGAATTAAGCCTGGCGAATCGAATCATGCGAGTGGTGTTTTTGCTTTTAGCTTCTGTATTTGGAGTAAGTGGCTACGTAATAGCTGTTACCCTATGGGTCATTCTTCTTTGTAGTATGAAAGTCATGAATGTTCCCTACATGTGGCCACTCATTCCTTTTGACTATCGTGCAATGCGTGATGTAGTCTTTAGAGCGCCAATGCCGTTAAAAAATAGACGTCCTACTGTTTTACACCCACGTGATCCCGATCGTTAATCTTGGTTAAATGGGGCCATGTCTTTTTCATATAATGAATCTTCGATAAAAACAGAGGTAGTTGGTGGTTGTATAGCATGTGACGCATTTGCCACTACAAGTCCAATAGGAGTAGACTCCGTTGGTGTAACGATGGTATAAGGTACATTTGCTTTTGCTGCAAGCTTCGTATAGCGAGAATAAAATTGATAAGAAAGGTGTCCATTAATATACAGGTGGACATCTTTTTGTGTGTTCATCGCTGCGGCTACCTCAGTATATTCATTTCCCGATACAACTTGTTTTACAGTAAGCGCAACATGTATCCGCTCAAGAATGGTAGAAAGAAAAAGCTTTCTTTCCTGTGGTCGAATTTCGGGCTTTCCGTATATGGCTTCTTCTAGAATGTCATTAACTTTTTTCATGATGACTGGCCTCCAATAAGATTGATTGTCCTCTTTTTACTTTCGTCTACATAAACATATCATATACGTTTGTACTTTGTGAAAGGAGACACATGCGATGTTAATCTTTTTTACCATAAGTTTATTTGTATTTTCAATAGGCTTTGCGGTTGGGGGCTTGCTCGCCGGTCCAAGAGTCCTTCCACCATTTGTACAGTTGTTCCTATTAACAGGGATCTTTCTTGTTTGTACGTATGTAGGCATGTTTATTGGAGCGATCCTGCCATCCATATTTAGCTTTGGTTTTATTGATTTCTTTCTGGCTATTTGTTGTATCCTTGTGGTCATTTCAATCATTACACGTTTTCATCCGATTTACGGATTTTTTCCTCCTAATGACAAAATAATCGTGTTGCTGCTTGCCGCATTGTTTTGCTTGATTGGGTTTCAGTGGGGAGTCATCGGATATAAAACCTTCTTCACTTTTTTAATGTCATTCTTTTTTCTCTGTTCAATGACAATTGGACTCATTGTTCAACAACATATCCTCCAAAAATTATGGAGGTTTGCCTATATTTCCTTTGTCCCTCTTATTTGGTTACTATTCGTGACAGTCTTTAAGCTGTTATAATAAAATAGAGGTGGCTTATGAACACGTATTACGATTTATTACAGCAGATGAAAACATATGGAACGTTTATATACACAGGTGACCGAGAATTAGACCTTACTTTATTAACTGAGGAGATTAGGTCTCTCAAATTATCTGGATTGTTTTCAACTCAAGAATTTAGTCAGGCCATGGCCATAATTATGAAAGAAAAAAGCAAGCTATAATAAGGGGGATAAACATGGGTACTGAACAATGGTTAGCGGGAATTGATATTGGAGGAACAACAGTAAAGCTTTCTTTTATAACGGAAGATGGGGCAATCCTAGAAAAATGGGAGATTCCAACCAATACAGATCAAGGCGGAGTGATGGTTGTTCAAGATATTGGCAAATCCATCCAAGAAAAACTTTCTACATTAGGTAAAGGCATTGATCAACTTGGTGCAGCCGGAGTGGGAGCACCGGGATTTTTAGAGATGGAAACAGGTTTTGTCTACGAAGCGATTAACATTGGTTGGAAAGACTTTGCGCTTAAAGAGGAATTAGAGAAGCAGCTTGGCATTCCGGTGTCTGTTGACAATGACGCGAATATTGCCGCTTTAGGAGAGATGTGGCAAGGGGCTGGAGATGGAGCTCGGGACGTGCTATTCATTACACTTGGGACAGGTGTTGGTGGAGGTGTGATTTCGAATGGTCAGATTCTACATGGAGCGAATGGAATGGCTGGTGAATTAGGTCACATTACTTCTATCCCTGAAGGTGGCAGACCTTGTAACTGCGGGAAAACGGGTTGCTTAGAGACCGTTTCCTCTGCAACAGGAATTGTTCAGCTTGCTTTAGAATTCCTTCCACAGCATCCTGAAAGCTCGCTAAAAGCGTTTGAACAAGAGGGAACACTATCTGCACGCGCTGTCATTGAACAAGCTGATGCTGGAGACGCTTGTGCTACTGCAGTTGTTGAAAAAAGTATGTACTATTTAGGGTTCGCTATCGCGAATTTAGCAAATACTTTAAATCCAAGTCGTATTGTTATTGGTGGCGGTGTGTCAAAGGGTGGGCAAACGTTACTCAATCCGTTAAATGATACATACTCGAAGTTTGTCCTTAAGCGAGTAAAGGAAGCAGCCGATATTAAGATTGCTGAACTTGGAAATGATGCTGGAATAGTTGGGGCTGCCTGGATTGCTAAAGAGGCAAAGCGGAAAGCATAGAAGCCTGTTACACATAGATTATGTTAAGAAGGTTATCGCAAATTAAAGGAGATTTATACAAATATGGAGTATCGTATTGAACGTGATTTATTAGGTGAAAAAGAAGTACCAAAGCATGCATACTATGGGATTCAGTCCATGAGGGCAAAGGAGAATTTCCCGATTACAGGCTATCCACCACATCCGGAGCTCATTCGTGCATTTGGTTACGTGAAAAAAGCAGCGGCTATGGCGAACCGTGATGTTGGCGTTCTTCAGCCGAAGATTGCTGAAGCGATCATTCAAGCATCAGATGAGATCATTAATGGGCAATGGGTTGATCAATTCATTGTCGATTCCATTCAGGGTGGGGCAGGTACTTCTTTTAACATGAATGCAAATGAAGTCATTGCAAACCGTGCAATTGAAATTATGGGTGGCGAAAAAGGTGAGTATATTAAAGTGAGCCCTAACACTCATGTAAACATGGCTCAATCGACAAATGATGCCTTTCCTACAGCCATTCATATTGCGAGTTTACACCTAGCTCATCAGCTTCAGGATTCATTATCACGCTTAATTGGGGCTATGGAAATAAAGGAAAAGGAATTTGATTCTGTCTTAAAAATGGGAAGAACTCATCTACAGGACGCTGTGCCGATTCGTTTAGGACAAGAATTTGGAGCCTATAAGCGTGTTCTCATGAGAGATTTGAACCGAATCAAGCGCTCTGTGGGTCACCTGTATGAAGTGAATATGGGAGCAACAGCAGTCGGAACAGGCTTAAATGCCCTGCCTGAATATATCGATAAGGTTTCAAACTATTTAGCTGATATTACAGGACACCCATTTTGTAAAGCTGAAAATTTAGTAGATGCGACTCAAAACACCGATGCTTATACGGAGGTTTCAAGTGCACTTAAAATCCTTGCGATTAACCTTTCGAAGATGGCAAATGATATTCGTCTAATGAGCTCTGGTCCGCGAACCGGATTTAACGAAATCAATCTTCCACCTCGTCAACCAGGATCGTCCATCATGCCGGGGAAAGTGAATCCGGTAATGTGTGAGGTCATTAACCAACTCTCATTCCAAGTGATTGGAAATGATCACACCATTTCACTCGCTTCGGAAGCAGGACAGCTTGAGTTGAATGTAATGGAACCAGTATTGGTATTTAACTTATTACAATCCTTCTCCATTCTCGATAATGGCATGCGCGTCTTTAGAGAATATGCCATTGAAGGAATAACGGCTAACGTTGAAAGATGTCTAGGTCTTGTGGAAGGCAGTGTAGGGATTGTCACAGCTATCAATCCACATGTAGGATATGAAGTAGCGACAAGAATTGCAAAGGAAGCCATTCAAACAGGCCGCCCCGTTCGAGAAATTTGTTTAGAGCGAGGTATCTTATCAGAGGAAGAGCTGAATGAAATTCTTAATCCGGAAGAAATGACAAATCCGGGGATTGCTGGATCTCGATTTATTTCAATGTAAGACCGATATAAGCTGAAGAGGATACTTTTTCCTCTTCAGCTTTTTTTACATTCCTTTTAAAAAGAAGTTGAGAGGAAGAAAGTAGACATGTCATAATAAGGATAGAGATAGATAAAAAGGTGGCCCGGTCATGAAAAAGGTATGTACTAGTATCGTATTACTACTTGTTGTAGGTGGCTGTCAAACAGATGAAGCCCCAGTGTCTTCAAGTAATCCAGTCAGTAGCGATACAATTTATCCGATTGAAGTTGCAAAGGATGATCAATTGGAAGTGATTGGCTGGTATGATGAACAAACGCTGGTATACCTTTTGTCAGAAGGAAATTCATTTGATTTGTTTACGCACAATGTTTTTACTGGTGAGGATGAATTATTTTATGATGTTTTGGAGTCTGAGCATTTTCATCGCTTAGATGTAAATAACGATCAATCACTGTTCGCCTTACAAACACTTAATGATCAAGGTCAAGCTGAACTCGTCATTTTAAATAAATCCGGAGACGTGAAGATTGATCCAGATCTTTCAGCAGACGATTATTCGATTTTTTGGAGTCCTTATCATTCAACAGAGTTTATGGCGGTTGCGTTTCAACCTGACTGGAAACAAGAGGTCTACCATATCGATCTTGAAGCGATGACCGTTAATAAGACGGGAATTGAAAGTAACTTTATACAATGGTCAACAGAAGACACGGTTACCTATTTAAATTGGAGTATGATCCCCTCGGTTGAAGCTCCTCTTCAGCAGTATAATCTCACAACGAATCAAACGAAGGATGGAATCGGTTCGGCCCTTTATTTTTCAAGCTTATTTCAAGACCGTTCAATGTTTGTAAAATACAAAGAACTTCAAGCTGACGAGATCAAGTATGAGTTTAGGGATGGTATACATAAACTGGGTTCCTTAACGATTCCAATCCTAAATACGTTTTCGGAGCACTGGTGGATTACTTCCTACGCATTTGATGGGTTACTTGATCGTTTTTACTATTTGAGTCCAAGATATTCAGCAGATTATGTAACATACAAGGATGCTTTTGATTTACTTATGTATGATTTAAAAGAAGATTCATATACAAAGCTTGGTCAACTCGATAAACAAGAACCGCTTGAGCTTTCATCAGACGGCAAGTGGCTCCTCGTAGGAAGTGTTAAGAAGAAACTGATTCGTACAGAAGATGGTTCGATCTTTCACTTATATTAAGCGAATCCCTTTGCAAGAAGTCTAGTTTCTGTCATACTAAACTAAATTGAACATGATAAAGACTAGGGGTGCCTTCATAGGCTGAGAATTAGGAGAAATCCTTTTACCCTTGTACCTGATCTGGGTGATGCCAGCGTAGGAAAGTCGACTAATGAGCACAAGTAAGAGTTAGCCGTATTCCATCGTTGGATACGGTTTTTTATTGTGTATAGGAGGAATTTCACATGAAAGATTTTCGTTTATATGCCATTACAGGAGAAGAATTTCATCCTGGCAAGGAGCTTGTTGACGTCATGGAACAGGCGATTCTTGGTGGAGTCGATATTATTCAGCTTCGAGACAAAAAGAGTAGTAAGCTTGAGGTATTAAAAAAAGCTCATAAGCTACGTGAGCTTACGAAAAAATACGATGTTCCATTTATCGTGAATGATCACATTGATGTTGCTTTAGCAGTCGAGGCTGATGGGATTCATGTAGGACAGGATGATCTACCTCTCGCTGACGTGAGGAAAATTGTAGGCCCTGATATGATTATTGGGATCTCTACTCATAAACTGGAAGAAGCGAAAAAAGCAGAAGAAGGCGGAGCGGATTATATCGGTGTCGGCCCTATTTTCCCGACAAATAGCAAAGAGGATGTTGTTGATCCAGTTACTACGTCTTATATTCAACAAATTGAGACGGATATAACGATTCCCTACGTCGCGATTGGTGGAATTAAACGCCATAATCTAAAAGAAGTAATGGCCGCTGGTGCTAAACGTGTATGTATGATCACTGAAATCGTAGAGGCAACGGACGTGAGAGCACGTTGTGAAGAGATTATTTCAATCATGGAGGAGCAATCATGAGCATTAATGTGAATGGACAGAGCATCAGCTTTGAAGGCCAAACACTTGAAGATCTGGTGATTCAATACAAACTAGAACCTGAGCTTATTGTCACGGAAGTAGATGGAGAGATTATTTCAAGAGAAGAGCGAGGAGCAAAGCAGCTTCAGGATGGTATGAAAATCGAGTTGGTTCATTTTGTAGGAGGCGGTTGATTTGAAAAAAGACAAACTTGTTATAGCTGGTCGTGAGTTCTCATCCCGATTTCTGTTAGGGACGGGAAGGTATCCAAACCCATTTGTTCAAAATGAGGCAATTCGAGCGGCTGAAGCTGAGATTCTCACGTTTGCTATTCGTCGTGTGAATCTTGAAAATCCAGGAGAAGATGCGATTTTACAACATCTAGATCAAACGTCATTTACCTATTTGCCGAATACATCTGGCGCTAGTAACGCAGAGGAAGCGGTTCGAATCGCCCGACTTGCAAGAGCTTCAGGAATTAGTGATTGGATTAAAGTTGAAATTAGTGCAAACGAAAAAACATTATTGCCCGATCCAATTGAAACATTAAAAGCAACAGAAACACTTGTAAAAGAAGGGTTTACGGTTCTACCATACACATCAGATGATCCAATTCTAGCAAAGCATTTAGAAGAAGCGGGAGCAGCAGCGGTTATGCCAGGAGGTTCACCTATTGGAACAGGACTAGGTATCCTTAATCCGTATAACATTGGATTAATTGTCGAAGAGGCAAATGTACCCATTATCGTTGACGCGGGACTGGGATCTGCAAGTGACATTACTCAAGCGATGGAACTAGGCGTGGATGGTGTATTAATGAATACACCAGTTGCTCGGGCCAAAGATCCCGTGCGAATGGCAGAGGCGATGAAGCTCGCTATACAGGCAGGTAGAATGTCATTTAAAGCAGGTCGTATTCCTAAAAAACCGTATGCAACAGCAAGTAGTCAATTTGAGGAGTATATTGTTAAATAGAGAGTGTGATCATACATGGCAGAACACATCATTGTATTAGGTGGAGGCGTCATTGGGCTGGCAACAGCCTTTGAGTTACGCATGAGAGGATTAGATGTTACGGTTCTTGAAGTACAGGCATTTGGTGGTCAGGCATCCGGTGCAGCTGCCGGAATGCTTGCGCCTTATTCGGAAATCGGTGAAGATCCGGATGATTTTTTTAAATTATGCCTTTCGAGCTTACGAATATTTCCAAAGTGGCAACAAGAGGTGAAAGCTGCATCCGAATCTTCATTTGAATATACAGAGTCGGGAAGCTTACACTGTGTGTACCACGAAGCAGATTTGTTATCATTATCAACCCGCAAAGGCTGGCAAAAAGAATTTGGGGTAGAGGCACATATTCTAACAGGAGCTCAAACTAAGAAGCTAGAGCCAGAGTTATCTGATGAAGTTATTGGTGCAATACACTACCCGGAGGAGAGTCATGTATATGCCCCGGACTATGTGAGGGCATTAGAGAAAGCATGTGAGCGAACAGGAGTAGCGCTTTACAATCACCTTGGTGAGCTTACGCTTGAGGAGTGGGAATCAGGCGTCCTCGTCCGTTCTAAGGATGGGCGAGTGTTCGAAGCAGATCAACTTGTGATTTCATCAGGTGCGTGGGCTAAGGAATTTGAAGAGCTACTCTCTTTGAACATTCCAATCTATCCAATTCGTGGACAAATATGTGCTTACAATCTTGCACCAGAGCGAATCAGGCACATTATCTACTCGAGTCAAGGGTACTTGGTAGCAAAAGCAGATGGGACGCTTGTAAACGGTGCCTCAGAAGATATAGCAGGGTTTGAGACCAGTGTTACGGAAAAAGGAATTAATCGTTTAACGAATTGGAACTACCGGATGCTCCCTTTCTTAAAAGAGGAAACACCTTTCCATCAATGGGCAGGGTTAAGACCAGCCACTCAAGATGGGTATCCGTTAATCGGCCGGCTGCAAAGCGCAGAGCGCATCATTTTTTCGGCGGGTCATTATCGAAATGGGATCTTACTTAGTGCGGTGACGGCAAAGGCTGTTGCAGACTTGGCTGTTAAACAGAATCCAAGTATTTCATTGGACCGCTTTGTACCAGAACGTTTCTCATAAAGGAAGTGGTATCATGACTTTACCCAAGGTATTAACAATAGCCGGTTCTGATAGTGGAGGAGGAGCCGGTATACAGGCTGATTTAAAAACGTTTCAAGAGCTTGATACATACGGTTTAAGCGTGATTACGGCTATTACAGCTCAAAATACGGTCGGCGTGCAAGCCGCCCATCCAGTCTCACTTAATATCTTAAATGATCAGCTGGAGTCGGTTTTTAGTGATATCAAAGTAGATGCTGTTAAAACAGGAATGCTAGTATCTGCTGACTATATTCAATCCATCAGTACGTACATTCGTGATTATAACGTGAACAATCTAGTGATTGATCCTGTGCTTGGATCAACAACAGGCTCTGAACTCACAAAGAACGAAGCCATAGACGAATTAAAAAATAGTTTATGGCCTTTAGCTACAGTAGTCACACCAAATCTAGTTGAAGCGTCACGTATGCTTGGATGGGCTTCCATTAACACCGTAAGTGAAATGGAGAAAGCCGTCTACCAGTTACATGAGTGGGGCGCAAAAAGTATTTTATTGAAGGGTGGACATCTTCCTGGTGGAGAATCCGTTGATCTCTTATATGATGGTCATACACTTACCCACTTTCCTATGAAGCGAATTGATCAACCCCATACGCATGGTACAGGGTGTACACTCGCGTCGGCCATTGCAGCTGGACTTGCAAAAGGCCATTCAATTCATGAAGCAGTAAGTACGGCAAAAGATTTTGTTACTTGTGCCATAAGAGAAGGATTTTCGATAGGTCGCGGTTCTGGTCCACTTAATCATTCAGCGTATCGTCATCGCCAGTAAACTGGCGATTTTTTTAATCATGTTGCTTTCTCTAAGCTGTCCATTCATGGTAACGTAGAAGGGACCACAACAATGGAGGAAAAAGATGAAAACGAAGAGTAATCATTTGATCGTTTTTGTATTACCTGTCGTATTAATGCTTGTCATGGGATTTGGAGGGTACGCCTTCCTTCAGTCAGACGAGGCAAGTGAATGGACCAACGAAGATTTACAGGGAAACATTGAATGGACAGGCACACAGGCCGGACAAACCGTTGAATTATCCTGGGAATGGCCAGGTATGCCTGTTGATGGTATGTTTGGAGATGACTATTTAAGTGTGGTTGGGCCAGTAGAAGGGATTAAAGTAGAGCTTCATGCATCTGATGGAATTCTGCTTGAGGAAGAAGGGACGGAAGTAGATAATGGTTGGATTGTCTCGTTTCCAACTGAGCTTGTGGAAAATAAAAGCTACGGGAATAGAGGTACTTTACTTATTGATCTTGAGTCAAGTGAAGCATCTCTTGACGAACTGAACGTACACTTATTACATACGTGGACACAGCATGCGCCACTTGAGAAAGAGGATGCCACATTCGATCAACCAACATTCGGAGAAGCAACAAATGTCCCCTATTGGGTGGAACCCATTCAGGTAGAACAATATGTTCGTTAGAGGAATGTCCTTCCAATCTGGAGTGTTTTATATGACAAGCCAGTACGTTTCCTGTGCCAGCCATCATAAAGGAGTCCTACATAGTTGGATTGAGCCTGTTTCCTTTCGTACAACCTTAAAGATGGTCAAAGAGTTAGTTATCAGCATACCTGCTCGTTTTATTATATTACCGATCTTATGTGTCTTAGGTATCTTCTTACCGCCTATCTTTTTAAATGTAAGTGGCTTACCTGTCTATTCATTACTGTACTTAGCCTTTGGCATGCACTTTTTGTTCCCTAAAAGCCTTCGTCAATACCATGGGGCTGAACATAAAGTATTCAGCTATAAAGGCTTAATCTCGAAAGTAAGAATAAAAGCAATCAATCGAGCTTCAATCGTAAACAGAGGCTGCTCAACAAATGTTGTGGTTGTTTATTTTACGAGTGTTTGCCTTGGAGCATTGCTTCTTATTGCAGCACAAATTAATGGATCAACAGCCTTGATGATTTCTTCATATGGGAGCCTTATACCGGCAATACTTACTGAGAGGCTAATGAAAGCCTGGCCAAAAATTTATATTAGTAAGGTTTCTGCTTTCCTGCAACGAACGATCACGACAACTGAACCAGATCGGCATCATTTGCTAGCGGCTATCACATCCTATAGACAGCTAGCTGAAATGGAGTTTCCGCATCGTATTAAACGAATGAAAAAGGAGAGAACAACGAATATGGCTATTGTTGATGTAACAATTATACCAATTGGAACAGAAGGGCCAAGCGTGAGTGACTACGTGGTAAATATTCAACGTGTGTTAGAATCATTTGGAGATCAAATTACCTTTCAGTTAACACCAATGAGTACACTAATAGAAGGGGAACTTCCAGTGCTCTTTAAAGTTCTAGAAGCGATTCATGAAGTACCTTTTGAGCATGGGATTAAAAGAGTCGCGACAAACATACGAATTGATGATAGACGTGACAAAAAGCAAACGATGGCAAGTAAGTTAGAATCAGTTCAAAGCAAACTACAATCTTAATGAGAAAACCCAGCTACTAGTGAGCCGGGTTTTCTGCCTTAATTAGCTGCTTTTTCATTGTAAGATGTGGAATGCCAGCATCCAGAAATTCTTCTGAACAGATAGAGTACCCTAGATGCTCGTAAAATCTAACAGCATGTACTTGTGCGTTTAGCTTAGCTGTTGGTACGTGCTGATTTGTTAGCTCGTGCTCAATATGTTTCATTAGAGCAGCTCCGGCGCCTTGGCCTCTAAGCTCCTTTGAGATACATACTCGTTCAAGTTTAGCATACGTATCTATATGACGAGTTCTCGCAGCTCCAGCCGGTTGTCCAGACTCATCATATAACACATAATGAGTGGCCGTTGCATCTTGCTCATCCTTTTCAAGATCACTTGATACGCCTTGCTCATCTATAAAAACCTTTTCTCTCACTGAAAATGCATCATTAAGTTCAGATGTATTTGTCGCAGTGAGAATGTTCCACGTCTGTTGTTTCATTCTGCTATTCTCCCTTTAGATAAAACGTCTTCACAGTTTCCCATTTATCATCTTTGCCCTGTTTTACAAGGTGAAATTCTGTTACCTCTTCAAGGTGAGTATAAGGATTCATTTGAAATTGTCCAATTAAGTCATCATGTTCAGCTTCAGGTAAATCCTGTGCGATCGTAATATGTGGCACAAAGACTTGAAAGTCATCTTTTTGAGGATGGATAAGCTGATTAATCTGTTGGTATAAGGCATCTAACGTCTCATGTTTACGAACTTTAAAGAAAATCTTATGAGAAAGTGGTCTGAATGAATCAGCTTTGTAGATCTCAACAATAACTGGTGAAAGATCATGTGCAAGCTGATTAAGTGACTGGATCAGTTGCTGTAATTGATCTTCCTTCCAATCAAATGAATCTGTTAGTTTAATGTGAGGAGGAATAAGCGCATATTGAGAATCAAATCTTTTTCTAAACGAATTTGCTTCATCTTGTACGGATGGCGATGGAAAAAGGATCACATGATACATGGTTTCATTCCTCCTATATGTTAGAAATTAAAAGGGGAGCATTGTTTTTAGAGCATGTGGTAAATCTTTTTGCCAATAGGTCCACGTATGATTTCCTTCAAAAACTCTAAAGCTGTAAGTCGCAGGAGTTGCTTTTAAAATGTGTGATAACTCTTGATTAGGAGTGAGAAAATCAGCTTCTTCACCATTTGTCATTTGTACAACCGTTTCCTCGGAACCGATCACATGGTAAATTGATAAACTGTTCGTATACGAATGATTTTTAGCTGCATTTAACACATGCTGATCCACATATGGTGAGTGCATCATCACTTGACCGAAAAGAGTTGGGTATTCTAGGGCAGTAAGAAAAGAGATGGTTCCGGCCAGCGAATCACCAGCTAGCGTTCGGGCTGATGGTAATGGATGAGTAGGATAATGCTCATCTAAGTATGGAAGCAATTCAAAAGCCAAGAATCTTCGGTATGCTTCTGAGCGTTTGCCCTCAGGATGGTAACGCTCTCTTCGCTCAGGTACACTAGGATAAGGTACACCAACAATAATCGTCTCACGAACATCATAATCTGCCATAAGCTTTTCCATTTGACGAGGAATTCTTCCTAACTGAAAATAATCCTTTCCATCTTGGCAGATTAATACATCATAAGATGAGAGTGGTGTATAGTTAGGTGGCAAATATAGAAGTAATGGGACGTCATCGTCCAAATAGCTACTATGAATCACCGTGTCTTCCAACGTTCCATGAAGTGTGGCCATGATGAGATCACCTTTCTTTATCAGTTAATAACTTTTTTTTCAGAATGTATTGTACTCATTAGTTTATCATAACTTCTCTAAAAAGCGATGAATCTGCCCTTGTGGTAGAATAGAATATAAGGGAGGCGGTTACAATGTTAGAAAGAGTACCGTGTCAAACGGTTGAAAAGGCTGCTAGACAAAAGCTTATAGATCGTGGTGTTACAATAGAAGCTATTGCTGAGATTGTCTTTGATCTTCAGAAGCCATATGCTGAAAATTTAGACATGGCTTCTTGCATTGAAAGTACAGATGCTGTTCTCAGAAAAAGAGAGATTCAACATGCGATATTAGTTGGGGTTGAATTAGATGAACTGGCTGAAAAAGGCCTGTTGAGTGAACCACTCCTAAGCATGGTAAAACAAGACGAAGGATTATTTGGTGTGGATGAAACGATTGCTCTAGGGTCTGTTTTTGGCTTTGGAAGTATTGCTGTTACAACATTCGGATATTTAGATAAACAAAAAGTAGGAATTATACATGAGTTGGACAAGAGAAAAGAACATGTGAATACGTTTCTAGATGATCTTGTGGCAAGTATTGCTGCGAGTGCCTCGGCGAGACTTGCACATCGCATTAGAGATCTGGAAGAAAATCGTCGACTAGTCGATATTAGAAAAAGAGAAGAAGAAGATTTAATCGGATAGAAAAGCAAGATCATTGCTTACTATACGATTTGATTAAGATAAGGAGAAGTTGGGAAGATGAAATCAGAGTTGCCTCGCTGGATATATTATAAACAAGTGTTTTATTCAAAATTTCAAGCGGGTTGTCTAAAAGCAAAGATTGAGGATAATTGGCATAATGGCTATGAAATTGGGCCGCTCGTTGAGATCAAGAAACTCAAATCAAATAAGTATGTGGTTCGATACACATACGACGAAACGATTTAGTGCCTTTTAAGTGTAAGCTGTCTGTACTTGCGAAAAACAAATAAACTCTCTTTTAAATATTCCATTTCTTCTAAACTGACAGTTAATAGTTGGTCACTTTCTGTTTTAATCATCGCAATGTGATTAGGTTGACTAATATCTGTTCTTCCAAGAAGATAGTCAACAG
Source organism: Alkalicoccobacillus gibsonii (assembly GCF_016798245.1). Lineage (GTDB taxonomy): Bacteria > Bacillota > Bacilli > Bacillales > Bacillaceae_D > Alkalicoccobacillus > Alkalicoccobacillus gibsonii. The sequence goes on from NZ_JAEUZA010000001.1 coordinate 345,683, forward strand.
AAACATCAAACGTATCAGCGAATAAATACAAAATGCTAATATCGGGTTTTCTGATCCCATTCTCGTAGCCTGATATGGTCGAAGCAGCTAGATTGACTCTCACTCCTAGTTGCTTCATCGTTAAATTGTGTTTTAATCGTTGTTCTCTAAGGCGAGATGAAAACATAGGTAAGGATCTCTCCATTTCATTGTTGTGTCACTTTATTATACTTTGCAAAACGCAAAGTGCCAATTATTATTAATTTACTATTCGTAATGAATTGACGATTATGCAAAATGAATTATAATCATGAAGAGTATATAACAATGATTTGAGGGTCAGGGTGTGAACGAGATGAGCTTAGTAAAGAAGGCTAGACAAAACCTTGGATACAGTTTGGAAGTTGCTGCTCGGGAAATAGGAATCTCAGCTGGCTATTTGTCGCAAATTGAAAGTGGGAAACGACAGATTAGCGCTGAAAGGGCGAAGCTAATTGCTCAAGTGTACAATGTACATCTAGATGATATTTTTACTCCTACAAGGTATGGAAGAAAAGAGTCAGTTACTGACGAAGAGGTAAATACTTAAAAGACAGGCGGGAGCTAATCCAGCCTGTCTTTACTTTGTTTATTTTGGATGAATCATGTCCTCAGGACGTACAGCAGCTTCGAATTCTTCTTCCGTTAATAATCCTGAGCTGATTGCTGCTTCTTTTAATGTTGTACGCTCAGCGTGTGCTTTCTTAGCAATCTTAGCTGCATTTTCATACCCGATGTGAGGGTTTAAAGCCGTAACAAGCATAAGCGAATCATTTAGATATTGTGTCATTTTCTCTTCATCTGGCTCAAGACCAACTAAACACTTATCGTTAAAGTTTACTAAGCCATCTGATAACAGGCGAAGAGATTGAAGTACGTTAAAGATAATGACTGGTTTGAATACATTTAATTGGAAATGACCTTGACTTGCTGCAAAACCAACGGATGCATCATTCCCAAACACCTGAGTGGCAACCATCGTAAGTGCCTCACTTTGAGTAGGATTCACCTTACCTGGCATGATTGAGCTTCCTGGCTCGTTTGCAGGAATAATGACTTCTCCAATGCCGCAACGTGGTCCACTCGCAAGCAAACGGATGTCATTGGCAATCTTAAATGCATCTGCAGCTAGTGCTTTTAATGCACTATGAAGGTGAACCAGTTCATCATGACTTGTTAAAGCATGGAATTTGTTCGCTGCGGATTTAAATGTCACACCTGTTTGCTTAGAAATTTGTGCAGACACTTGCTCAGAGAATTCAGGAGGAGCATTAAGTCCTGTTCCGACTGCGGTTCCTCCAATTGCTAGTTCTCTTACGTGATCAGTGCTTTGTTCAATCATCACTTTACACTTTTCAAGCATACGCTTCCAGCCACTAATTTCTTGACCAAACGTTAAAGGCGTTGCATCTTGTAGATGTGTGCGACCAATCTTGATCACATTCTCAAATGCTTTTTCTTTTTCTGCTAGTGTTTCTGTAAATGTTTTTACTGCAGGTAGTAGGTGTTGTTCTACATATATAACAGTGGCTACGTGCATCGCTGTAGGAAATGTATCATTTGAACTTTGAGAACGGTTTACATCGTCGTTTGGGTGTACCTTCAGATCGTGACCATTTTCAGTTAACCACTGGTTCGCTATGTAGGCAATAACTTCGTTCACATTCATATTAGACTGTGTTCCACTTCCTGTTTGCCAAACGACTAACGGAAAGTGATCATCATGCTGTCCGTCAAGAATCTGGTCGGCAGCGTAAGTGATCGCGTCCACTTTTTCTTTTTCTAATCCTTTTAATGAACCGTTTACAATAGCGGCTGCTTTCTTTAGATGAACAAAGGCGTAGACTACTTCTAATGGAATTTTCTCTTCACCGATTTTAAAGTTCTCTAAACTACGCTGTGTTTGAGCTCCCCAAAAACGGTCTGCAGGTACTTGAATTTCACCAATCGTGTCTTTTTCTGTACGTGTTTGCAACATGTCTCACCCTTTTTCACTTATTTTCAACACTCATATCATAACAGAAAATCGAATTTCCTTAAATGAAAACGTTATACATTGATAGAACTCAAAAAAAGACGAATGTCTTTTGAGGGACATTCGTCTTCCAAGAATTAATTTATTCATCAAAAAGCTTAAGATAAAGCTCGTACCCTTCATTTTTTAAATCACTTTTCGGAACAAAACGGAGGGCGGCAGAGTTAATGCAATATCTCAAGCCATTTGGTCCTGGTCCATCATTAAACACGTGGCCAAGGTGAGAATCGGCGTCTTTACTGCGGACCTCGGTACGCACCATAAAATGACTGCGATCTTCTTTTTCGAGAATTTCTTCTTCTACGATTGGTTTAGTGAAGCTTGGCCAGCCGCATCCAGCGTCATATTTATCTGTTGAGCTGAAAAGAGGTTTCCCAGAAACGATATCAACATAGATGCCGTCTTCCTCGTGGTCATAATATTCATTACGGAAGGGCTGCTCTGTTCCGTTGTTTTGAGTGACCTCATATTGAATAGGTGTGAGCTTCGCTTTTAATTCTTCTTTTGAAGGTTTTTGTGACATTATTTATTCCCCCAGTTTGACTTAGTAAATGCTTCTCTCCCAGATCCTTTTTGGTACATTTTATAGCGGATTGGATTCTTTTTATAATAATCTTGGTGATACTCTTCAGCTGGATAAAAGGTACTCGCAGGTAGAATATCAGTCACAATCGGTTTATCAAAACGCCCACTTGCTTGAAGACGTTCTTTTGATGCGATAGCAGCTTCTTTTTGAGCGTCTGAGTGATAAAAGATAGCGGTTTTGTATGAATGACCACGATCATAGAATTGTCCACCTGGATCTGTAGGGTCAATCTGTTGCCAGAATACATCTAATAACGACTCATAGGAGAATTCAGCTGGATTAAATGTTATTTGCACAGCTTCATAGTGACCTGTTGATTCACTACAAACTTCCTCATATGTAGGATTTACCGTTGTTCCACCCGTATAGCCAGAAACGACTGATTCAATACCTTGATACGAATCAAATGGTTTAACCATACACCAGAAGCAACCTCCAGCGAACGTAGCTTGTTGAAATGCGGTTTCGGTCAATGGATACTCATCCCTTTCTTGACTCTTCATGTAGTGGAAAGTCTACTATATCATATTGTGTACAATTCTCAGAAGAATACGCTTAAAACCCTCTCCCGGATTTGCGGAGAGGGTCAAACTCAGTTGGAGCTTACGATAGCTTTGTTGGTAAGGCTTCAACGGCTTCAGTCACTTTATCTAACTTTCTCTCTAATCGATTAAGTAGATAGAGTGTGACCATAATCGGGAATCCATATTCACTAATCAGAGGCACCCAGAGTTCAACGCCGTTCATGTCTAAATGCCTAAAGGAATAGCTGTGACTTCATGTTGGACTAATCTAGCGCCTTTTATAGTGGTTAATTTTCCTCCCGAAGCTAGAAACACATCCTCCGCGAGAATCGTCTCCATCACTGATTGTACCAGCTGTGCGTCCACTGGTTCAATCGGATGATCAACAGAAATGGTAACCTGCTTTCCCATTTGGTCTTCGAATAATAAGTCAATTTTTTTGCTCATGTTTTTCCTCCTTTTTGTTTGTTAGTTCTTAGTCTAGACTGTACGTGTTCTGACGAGCGACACTGAAAATCTGATACTGCTGCAAGCTAATGAGTGCATGTGCAGTTGTTGTGATCGCGGCATCACTGGCTTCCCCGTCAATGTTATGAAAGGATTTTGTTGCCAGAAGGTCCTTTCCATCATTGCCACGCCCAATCACAAACTGAAGAGTTAATCTTGTACGTTGATTCATCTTATCACCTCCTATATGTTATAAATCGCAGTCGATAGCAAGTTAGGGGGAGGAGATCTATAAATTATTTCGTAAGTAGTTTTATTCCATAGTTGATAGGGGAAAGGAATATAGATCTTTAAAAAAAGGAGAGGATTTGTACATATGGAAGAATCAAAGCAATCATCTTCATCTTCTAAAAGTGTGCTATACATCTCTACAAGTATAATTACAGTATTGATTTTATGGGGTGCTGTTTCACCGAGCTCACTTGGAAATGCCTCAGGTGCAGCACTTGATTGGATTATTGAAACCTTTGGATGGTTTTATATGCTCTTATTATCTGCTTTTGTTTTAGTTGGACTTGGCTTGGCGGTGTCTCCTTTCGGAAAGATCCGTTTAGGGAAAGAAGGGGAGAAACCAGAGCATTCCTGGTTGTCCTGGGTTGGGATGTTGTTTGCCTCGGGGCTTGGAGTTGGATTTGTCTTCTTTGGCGTAGCAGAGCCATTGCTTTATTATCTTGATACACCTGTTGGAATAGAGCCAGCAACAGTAGACTCAGCTGAGTCTGGCATACGATACGGTGTATTCCATTGGGGGCTACATGCTTGGGGAGCATTTTCCATTGTTGGATTAACATTGGCGTATGTTCAGTTTCGAAAAGGAAGACCTGCTTTGATTAGCTCCGCTTTTTATCCCTTACTTGGGAATAAAGTGAATGGGTGGGTAGGGAAGCTGATTGATGTGTTTGCAGTCATTGCAACGTGTGCAGGTGTGGCAACAACATTCGGTTTAAGTGCTATGCAAATAACTGGTGGACTTTCTTACGTGACCTCATTACCTAATTCAATTTACATACAATTAGCGGTCATTCTTGTTGTGACGATCTTATTTATTTTTTCAGCAGTTAAAGGGATTGATAAAGGGATTAAACGATTAAGTAATATAAATTTAGTTCTTGCTGCCCTGCTTTTATTGTTTGTTCTTTTCACAGGACCTACCTTATTTATTTTAGAGAACATGGTTAATACATTTGGTGGGTATCTATCAAACGTGGTTTCTATGTCTTTCACGATGACACCATACAGTGAAAGTGAGTGGTTAGGCACAAACACCATCTTTTTCTGGGCCTGGCATGTATCATGGTCTCCCTTTGTCGGACTGTTTATAGCTCGTATTTCAAAGGGAAGAACAGTACGAGAATTTATGGCGGGAGTGTTAATTGTACCAACGGTCTTGGCTGTAATTTGGTTTAGTGTATTCGGAGGATCTGGGTTGTTCTTTGAAATGTATCAAGGAGCCGGTCTTGCAGATGTTGTCTCAACAGATGTAGAAAACGCGATGTTTGTTCTACTCGAACAACTTCCACTAACGAGCCTTGTAAGCGGAATGGCTATTATTCTCATCCTAATCTTTTTTGTTACCTCAGCTGATTCAGCTTCCTTTGTTTTAGGTTCGATGACGTCAAATGGTCGGTTGAATCCTGCAAATAAGCTAAAGGTTATGTGGGGAGTGTTAATTGCAGCGACAGCTTCTGTTTTATTAATAAGTGGCGATGGGGGACTAGATGCCCTACAAACCGCTGCACTTTCAGCTGCCTTACCGTTTGCTTGTATCCTTATCTTAATGATTGTATCTGTGTTCATTATGATGGGACGAGATTTAGGGTATGAGAAGCGAAAAAAACGTTCAGAGCAGCTTGAGATCATCAAGTCTGAGGTTAAGGAAGATATTAAAGAGGATATTTACGAGGAATTAAAAGAGGATGTGTACGATGAAGTAAGACAGGAATTACAAGAATCAGAACGGAAAAAAGCAGATTAGTTCATCTATAAAGCAAAGACGAAGGATCCTGAGTGGAACCTTCGTCTTTGTTTCGTTTCTGTCCATGACTGATACCTGTTGAGAAGTGTTAAGAACGATGATTAAGAGCAAAGCGTTTTAACGCACCAATTACATCTTCTTTTTCTTTGTCAGAAGATAAGAGCTCTAGTCCATACTGGTAGTCACTAGCAACCGGTTTCATCCATTGGACGGATCCTTTAAGACAAAGAGGATGATCCTCCATATGAAATTGAATTTCCAATATAATCGTATAGGAAGCCGGATCCGGTAATTTGTATTGGGTTTTCATGCGAATGCCTCCTGGACTAAGGTCAAGAATTGAAAGCTCACCTTCTGCCATTTGAACCTCTTGTCCATTCAACGTTAGGATGTGAAATGTTCCACGTATAGATGGTTCAAATGTATAACGAAAGCTTTCATCACGCTTATAACGCACAGTGTGATTCCTCCTCCAACAACGATATAGTTTCATTATCGGTAATGGTACCTATGAAATCAAGTAGTACAATTGAATACCGAAGTGAAGAGAGAAGAAAGCAAGCATCGTTGCAGCAACAACATTTAACCCTTTTAATACCTTTGCTTTCATTAAAAATGACGAGAAGTGTGTTAAAAAGGACAGATTTAAATTCCATAGTAGAATTCCGGTGAAAATGAGTAAGCTATACCATAAAATGAACAAGCCGTTTGATCGTTCTACGATCTCACTTAATACTGAGCCATAGATTCCAAACCAAAACATGATATTGATTGGATTAATGAGAGCAATGAATAAACCGGTATAAAAACATTTCCAAAAGATTGATTTCTTGGGGCGAATTAAGTGACGATCCTTCCATAAAGACTGAGGAGCTTTCTTAAAGGTCCGAACGCTTAAATAAGCAAGAAATAAACAACCGCATAAATAAAGGATTGCTTGTGTCGTAATATGGGTAAGTATCGATCCAAGACCAAAATAAATGGTTGTCATAAAGAGTGCGTCTGCAGTCATTCCACCAATACCAACAGCAATTCCTCCTAAAAAGCCATTTCTAAGCGTTCGATTAATAATCTCCAAGCAAATAGGGCCAACAGGAGCAGCAAGAGAAATCCCCAAAACGATAGCTGAAATCGCAGTGATCAAAGAACTCCTTCCTTTCCATCCGTTCATTTTGTCTTTTACTAATACATGTCCAAGTTTGTGAAAATAGACATGTTATTTTTTGGGTACTTTGTAGAAATGTAAAGAGATCTCTAAATTCAGTGTGAAAGCGATTACGATCCTGTGAGGCGGGAAATGAAAAGTAAGCAAGATAGTATAACAAAATCACTGAAGGAGGAAATCATAATGAGCAAAAAATTGATGTATAGTATGATGGCAGGTATCTTTTCAGTAGGAATGTTAGCGGCTTGCGGAGATGGTGAGACGGATGGTACAGATCCGATGGAACCGGCTGATCCGGGTCAAGATGAAATGCAGGACGATGGAATGAATGATGGTATGGGTGACGATTCAGATATGTAATCATATCTATATGATGATTAAAGTGGGCAATCCCGTTAAGCGGGATGCCTTTTTTCTTTGTTTAAAACGATAGGATGAAGCCTTAGCCTATGTTTATTTCACCTCCAGGCATGTTAAAATAAGACCGATGATAAGGAGATGAACGCACGTATGAGATTTAAAATTGGCTATCGCACGATAAAAACAGCAATTGGCGTTTTAGTTGCAACAGCCATTTCACAAGCATTACAGTTAGATTCTTTTGGGTCAGCTGCCGTAATTACGATACTATGTATTTCAGTCACAAGGAAAAACTCATTAAGAGTATCCTGGCATCGTTTTGCTGCCTGTCTCCTAGGAATGATTCTTAGTATGGGTATCTTTGAATTACTTGGTTATACACCAATTGTTCTCGGGTTATTTATGGTATTATTCATACCTTTTGTAGTTGCACTTCGACTTAGTTTGGGGATTGTTACAAGTTCGGTCATTGTGCTCCATATTTATACGCATGCGAATGCAACCGTTGATCTTTTTATGAATGAACTTCTTCTGGTCGTGATTGGCATAGGGACGGCCTTACTAATGAATTTATATATGCCTAGCAGTGAGCGTCAACTAAGAGTATTTAAAAAGCAAATTGAGCAAAACTTTAGCTTAATTCTTTACGAATTTTCTACGTACATTCGTAAAGGAGACAGTGAATGGATTGGCGCGGAAATTTCAGACACAGTACGTTTATTAGATGAAAGCAAGAACTTGGCGATTCGTGAGAGGAATAATCAAATCCTCAAAGAAGAAGATCAGTACTTTCATTATTTCCAAATGAGAGAAAAGCAATTTGAAATTCTCGAACGCTTAATGCCATTCATCACAACAATTCACGGATCCGTGTCACAAAGCGAAAATCTTGCAGACTTTCTAGAAGAGTTAAGTAAGGCAGTGAGTCCAACCAATCATGTGCCGTACTTCTTAGGACAATTAGAGAAGATGCGTGAAACGTTTAAAGAGATGGAGTTGCCCACTACAAGAGAAGAGTTTGAAGTTCGATCTGCCCTTGCCTATATCATGCATGAGCTACAACAGTACTTATTGATTAAAGACTCTTTATGGAATGAAAAAAAGGATACAAACGTTAAAAAAAGAGCATTCTAACACTAGAAAAGGAGGGGTTTTCTGGTGTTCAAAATGCTCGTTGCGATTCTCATGATTGTGGCTTCTCCAATTTGGCCGATTGGGGAGAATCCAATAAATGGGGATCCTTTTTTAATCGTAAACGTTTCTACAAATCAACTCGCTTTTATTCATGATAATACGGTAAAAGAAGTACTTCCGGCTGCAACGGGTAAGCAAGCGAGTCAAACACCACTTGGTTTGTTTACTGTTACGGTTAAGGCAAATAATCCGTATTATCGAAAGAAGAATATACCAGGTGGAGATAAGAACAATCCTCTTGGAAGTAGATGGATCGGTTTTGATGCATTAGATACAGAGGGGAGAACATACGGTGTACATGGTACAAACCGACCTCATTCCGTCGGTTATTCCGTGACTTCTGGTTGTATTCGTTTAACAAATGAGACGATTGAACAGCTGTATGATCAGATTCCTCTTGGTACTAAGATTCTCATAACGGATCAATCCATCTCATTCGAGGAATTAGGTAAGCAGCATGGGGCCCTGAAGAATTAAGAAATGAAAAAAAGAAACACCAAGATTGGCGTTTCTTTTCCCACTATTATAAGCCTCCCAGACCTGCAACTCCCATAAACATTCCGCTTAATATAATCGCAACAAGCATGATATAAATCACAACTTTTTGTAATCCTTTTCTTTGCATCGATTCAACACACTCCTATAAACAAAATCTTCTACGTCCTATTTTACTTGCTTAGATGCAATCGGACAAGAGTATCAACTAAAAAAGGAGAAAGAAATGACAATCCAATGGCAGGATACCGGGGCTCATATAGCCATCGCTGTTCATTCTATCGAGCAAGCAAAGAAGTTCTATGAACAAACGCTTGGTTTGAATTTAATTAAAGAAGAAACAGTGGATGATCAACAAGTAAATGTGGCATTCTTTTCTTCTGGCTCACTAATGATTGAATTGATAGAACCACTGACAAAAGAGAGTCCAGTCGCCTTATTTCTCAAAAAACGTGGTGAAGGCATTCATCATCTTGCGCTAGGAACGAGTCACATCGATCAAACGATGCATACGCTCACTGAAAGAGGCATTCAATTTACAAAAGACAAAAGCACTAAGGGAGCAAATGGAGCTCATATCGCTTTTATTTCTCCGACTCAAACGCATGGTGTCTTGTTAGAAGTTTGCCAGAAGCAGTAGGTCACACGTGTAACAGAAATGATTTTGCTGTAGGATAAAAGGGAAACGGAGGCTTAACATACATATGATAAATGAAACAAGAGTAAAAGAAGAATTTATTGAACTTGTGAAAATTGATTCAGAAACTGGTAATGAAGGTGAGATCGCCAAGCATCTAAAAAAATCATTTTCAGAGCTAGGTCTAGAAGTGTACGAAGATGATGCAGCTGCTCAAACAGGACATGGTGCAGGCAATTTAATAGCCACTCTTCCGGCTACAGATCACAAAAGCAACCGCACTCCTATTTACTTTACCTCACATATGGATACTGTGGTTCCGGGTAGACAAATCAAACCAAAGGAAGAAGACGGTTATATTGTAACCGATGGAACAACCATTCTAGGAGCAGATGACAAAGCAGGACTTGCAGCGATGTTTGAAGCGATTCGAGTCTTAAAAGAAGAGAAGCTGGAGCATGGTACCATTCAATTTATCATTACGGTTGGTGAAGAGTCTGGTCTAGTGGGTGCAAGAGTGCTTGAAAAAGACCGAATCCAAGCTAAATTTGGATATGCACTTGATAGTGATGGACCAGTTGGGGATATCATTGTTGCTGCACCATCTCAAGCAAAGATTCATGCCAAAATTTTTGGGCGTACAGCACATGCTGGAGTAGAGCCCGAAAAAGGGATCTCTGCAATAACGGTAGCAGCAAAAGCTGTATCTAAAATGCCTTTAGGAAGAATTGATTCAGAAACAACGGCTAATATTGGGCGCTTTGAAGGTGGAAGTCAAACCAATATTGTATGTGATTACGTCGAGGTACTTGCTGAAGCGCGTTCGCTAGAAGAAGAGAAACTTCATAAGCAAGTTGAAAAAATGAAGCAGGCGTTTGAAGAAGCAGCTAACATGATGGGGACATCGGCAGAAGTAAATGTTGAGATTACGTATCCAGGTTATAAGAAATCTGATGCAGATCAAGTCGTACAAATCGCACAAGCTGCAATGAAGAAGATAGGTAGGGAATCAAGGTTGCTTGAAAGTGGAGGCGGAAGTGATGCGAACATCATCGCCGGTCTAGGCATTCCTACTGTAAACCTTGCGATCGGGTATGAAAACATTCATACAACAGATGAAAAAATGCCACTTGCAGAATTAGTGAAAGCAGCAGAGGCAATCATAGCCATTACTCAAGAGGTATAGATATACAAAAAAGGACATTTGCCCAAAAGCATGTCCTTTTTTTCATGATATTAATGAAGGAATGTCATAGAGAGATTGTTCGTTTGACCAAATTCTAAACTTTCTAAGATCATTTCTTCAGTATCTCCAATTTGTTCAGATATTTCAGTAATGGTAGGCGTAAATCCTGTCGTTTGTTTGTGCAGGCGGAGATAAGTAAATACCTTTCGTAAAGTGATGTCGTACTCTGATATCGTATGGTTCACTATAAAGGTCATGTTCTGCCGCACCTCCCGTATACATAGGGGGAATTTATTAATAACCTAGTATAATACCACCTTATACCATTCGTTATCAAGTTGCAAGCAAACTTTCTTTTAAAAACGAACATTCTTTCGTATAATAGAGTGTAGAAGGAGGGGTTTTCCATGCGTATCTTATTTCATGTCGATATGAATAGCTTCTTTGCTTCGGTTGAACTATCGTTTAGACCGGAATTAAGAGGCAAACCAGTTGCAGTAGCTGGAAGTGTGGAGGATCGTCGGGGCATTATTGTTACTAGTACATATGAAGCACGGGCAAAAGGTGTAAGAACCGCTATGCCTGTTTGGCAGGCAAAGAAAGTGTGTCCTGAGCTTATCTTACTTAAATCAAACTTTGATCGCTATCGTACGGCATCAAGAAACATGTTTGAAATCTTGCGCTCCTATACATCGTTAGTTGAACCGGTTTCAATTGATGAAGGGTATATGGATGTGACTCAATATCATGGGCAGGTTCATCCTTACGTATTAGCAGAACAAATTCAGGAGCATTTACTCCGAGACATGAATCTCCCTTGTAGTATTGGCATCGCACCAAATAAGTTTCTTGCTAAAATGGCGAGTGATATGAAAAAACCGAATGGAATTACCATCCTACGAAAAAGAGAATTACCTGAAAAGCTCTGGCCACTCTCGATTCACGAGATGCAAGGAATTGGCAAAAAGACAGTTAGTAAGTGGGAAAAGGCAAATATTCTTACCATTGGAGATCTTGCTCAAGCAGATCCTCTTTTTATTGCGGAGAAGTTTGGGTCTACGGCGCTTAAGCTCCAAAAAAGAGCCCAGGGTCATGATAACCGACCCGTAAATCCAGACTCCATTCACGAATTTAAAAGCATAGGTAACTCTACAACTTTACCTAGAGATACATCAAATGAACAAAAGATTGAAACCATCTTAAAACAGCTAGCTGATTCAGTTAGTAGCCGATTAGGGAAAAAGAATGTTGTTGCATATGGTATACAACTTACGATTAAATATCACGATTGGAAAATAACAAATAAAAGTGAGAAGGTCTCAGATGCTTTTCATACAACAGATGAAATCTACTTTCGCGCTAAAGCACTATTTAAGCGGGCCTGGAACAATAAGCCTATTAGACTCCTTGGGATTAGTACATATGATCTTGTTGATAAGCAGGATGCATTTAAACAATTAAACTTATTCACCCAAGAAAAAGATCAAAAGGATTATCAAATTCAACAAGCAATGCAAACCATTCAGGATAAATTTGGTCAGCATGCTCTGATTAAAGGAGCAAACGGGTACGAGGCAAGAAGAAAATGGATTGAACAACGTTCGTTACGGGGGACAAGCCTTGAAAAACCGGATCAACAGGAATAAGTGTAGGCATACTCTATTAATTAGAAGAGTTAAATGACCGATATGTTAAGTAACAGATTGTAGGGCGGGAGTGTATGATATGCAGGTGAATCCTCTAACTAGTAGGAATGTAGTTCCCACTGAGAAATCGTTAAAGCAGGGAGAAGTGTTGCGTGGTACTTCGATTCAACCGATCTCTGAAACAGAAGCAACGATAAACGTACGTGGAAAAGAATTAACGGTTAAGGTAGACGGTAAGATGCCTACGTCAAATTCAGCCACTTTCATAGTGACTTCAGTAGATGAGGATGGGATCCGTGTTCAAGAATGGAATTCGAAGGAAGCATCTCAATCACCAAAGCTTAGTACAGGGTCTCAGTCTTTTATTGATGCTAACGAGTCTCCATCAAATGAGACTATCCTTAAATCGAGGAGCTCTCTTATGGAGGCAGCAATGAAGTCAGGGGTCAATCGACCGACTGGTTTATTACTAGATGCCATGACACTCGTTCAAGCTAGTGGAAGACCTCTTTCAGAAGAGACAATTCGTGAGCTAGCAAATTTCTTGAAATCATCATCTGATCAGCCAAAACTTCAAACAGTTGAAGCGTTACTTTCTAAAGATCTGCCCATTCGCGAATCTCATTTGCAAGCCATACACGAGACCAGGACAGGAAAACCATTAAACGACATCGTCAAAGGTCTTGAACAACAGCTTCAACCAAAAGATCAGAATATAACAAGTTTAAAAGATAGGATTCTTCAACAATTACTTCAATTAACATCGGGAAAACAGTTATCAAATGTTCAACAGGCTTTAGTAACAGAGTTTAAGTCTCAACTCAGTCAAGCGATCTCAGTAGACAAGATTGATCAGGTCTCCAGGCTAATTTCTAAAACAATTCAAACAGATCAGGACTTTCAAGGGAAGCTTGAACAACCCAAGTCGGTTGAACCTATTGATACGTTCAAAACTCCAGAAGTACCTAAAGTTGTTTTACAACAAAAAGATCAATTAAACCAATTAGCCCAAACAATAGAATTGGAAGAAAATCCTCATAAAGCAATTGAATCGATCCAGTCAGTCTTGCAAAAACAACTGATTTTGGAAAGTGACCAAATACGTAGACTTAGTGATCAGCTTGAGGTTGCGAGCACACGTTTAAATGCAGGAAGGGAGCTGGCCGCAAGAACCGTTCTTTCAACAGCTATAGAAGCGGAGTTATCGATCCTTCCGACTCAACTCAATCAGTTTCAACCTGAAGAAAGAAACGACCGGTTCATGCTAAGTGAGCAAGTTCAGCCGATACATAGCAAACAGATTGCTGTCACAACTGTTACTGATAAAATGGCTCAATTGACGAACGAATTTAAGGATTTTCAAAGCGAGACAGTCAGAACGCTTAGACAAATCCAAGTTGACTTAACGACGCCCAATCGAACAGACACGCATGCATCCAAAAATCAACTAGACTCGATTATACGTAAATTAGATCATTCCATATTGCGCGGCGAAGCGATGCAATTTGCTGACATGAAAACAGAAAAGCAATTAATGCTGTCTAGTAGCAAGTTAGCTGAAGCAAGGCAGCATCTTTCTGCTGGAAGAAGTCAACAAGCGGCAGACATTGTTGCACAGGTTCAAAAGCAGGTAGAAAGCATTACATACAAGCCATCTGAGACTAAGGTAGTGGCTGAGAGCGCTCTACAGCAATTAAATCAAGATCATAAAAAATCTCAAACCACTCCGCTTTTCCAAATGGAAGAAGCAGCTGCTAAAGCGAAGGCGGGTACGGCAAGAGGCACTTTTGAAGCTATAAAACAATTAGGTCTTAATCAAGAGGCAGATTTCGCACAGAAATTTAGCCAAAGAGAATCTCAAAAGGATGTACCACTTGAACGAAACTTAAAGCAGTCTCTGATGCAATTAGTGAGAAGTCAGGATGATGGTGGGAAAACAACACAGTTGGCAAGCCAGGCTCTTCAACATGTAACAGGTCAACAGCTTTTAAGTAAACAGGATGCTCAACCACTTCAAAGCTTGTTCTTTCAGCTTCCATTAGTTCTTGAGCAAAAAGTAGAACAGCTTCAATGCTACATTCAATCTAAAAAAGAAGGCGAACAAGTAGACTGGCAGAATTGTAGTTTATATTTCCTAATGGAAACACCAAAGCTCGGGGAAATTGGCATCTCAATTAAAGCAGTTCAAAGACAGCTATCTGTCACCCTAACGAACGACCAGAAAGATTTCAGATTAAAGATGGAGCCACTTGTGGAAAAAGCCATAGCCAAAGTAGAGGAAGTTGGTTATTCCATTTCTTCCATTTCATTCTCGCCTTTTTCAAAGAATCAAAACCCGGAATCCATTCAGTCACCTAAAAACCAAGTCTATTCCAGTGATAAAGGATTTGATCTTAAAATATGAACCAATTTCAATACGTCAATCTTAAACAGAAAAAACAAGCAAGCGGTCCATCTGCTGCCGTAATCCGTTACGAGGATGAAGGGTCTGCACCAAAGGTTGTAGCACAAGGAAGAGGAAGAGTCGCCAAGCAAATGATGGAGCTTGCTAAGGAACATAACGTCCATTTACAAGAAGATTCTTCCCTGCTTTCGAGCTTATTAGATATGGATCTAGGAGATAACATCCCACCACAATTATATTCAGTCATGGCAGAGATCTTATTATTAATCGAAGAGATGGAAGAAAGCTATTAAGATTAAACAAAGGATGCCGATATAATAGATGAGATAAAGGAGTGATCTTGTGCCATTAATTTCTCAAGAGACCTTGCACAAAAAGACGTCTCAAGAACTCACACTGCTTCTATATGAAGCAGCACTTAATAATCTTGAATCGGCAGAGAATCATATTGAACATGATCGATTTGAACAAGCAAATAAGCACTTACAAAAAACAAACGATATACTTGAACGTCTTGGCGTTGGTATTAATTACGAGGCGGGCATCCTAGCTGATCAGCTAGAACAATTATATAACTATCTAGCAGATGAAGTGGTTACAGCTAACCTATTAAAAGACAGAGTACGCATCCAACATGTACATGAAATCATATTGTCCTTATTTAGTGCGATGATTGAAGCAGTTAAGGATAAACGTGTCGCGAACGACCGTGTGAATTATAAGCAAACGAACGCATATGAAAAAATGGCTTCATACGAATAAGAAGAGGGAGCGAAACTCGTGAAAATTAACAATAATATTCAAGCTTTAAATGCATACCGAAACCTAAGTCAAAACCAAATTCATACATCAAAAAACCTTGAAAAGCTATCATCAGGCTTGCGTATTAACCGTGCCGCAGATGACGCAGCAGGTCTTGCCATTTCCGAAAAAATGCGCTCACAAATCCGTGGTCTTGATATGGCAGAACGCAATGCACTAGACGGCGTATCACTCATGCAAACAGCAGAAGGGGCTATGCAGGAAGTACATTCCATGCTTCAACGAATGAGAGAGCTTGCTGTGCAGGCAGCGAACGATACGAATGATGAGTTTGATCGAGAGCAGATTCAGGCAGAGATAGTTGAATTAAGGACAGAAATAACATCTATCTCTGAAAAAACAGAATTTAACTCTAAAACTTTATTAGATGGTACTTTACAGAATATAAAGTTTCAGATTGGGCCAAACGCTGATCAATCTGTAGAATTTTCAATTCCTGAAATAAATTCAACAACTCTTGGTATAAATGATATAAGTGTTATAGCTAGTACTGAGCCGCCTTTGAGTGGAAATGCCGCAGCAGAAAAGGCTATTGAGGCATTAGACAAGGCAATTGAAACCGTCTCTAAGAACCGCTCCACTCTCGGAGCCATCCAAAACCGCCTTGAGCACACAATCAACAACCTTCAAGTGACTAAAGAGAACTTAACATCGTCAGAGTCGCGAATCCGTGATGCTGATATGGCGCTTGAAATGACGGAGTTCACGCGTAACAACATCTTAAATCAATCAGCAACAGCGATGCTGGCACAAGCAAATCAGCTTCCACAAGGTGTCCTGCAGCTGTTACAATAATGAGTAGACGAGAAGGCATGGTCCTTTTCGTCTTTTTCAAAGTGAAAATGATCATAGAAAGGCGTGAACCAGATGGACGTAGAGCGGATTATGAGGACCGGAGTCCATAAAGTGGATCGGAAAAAGGCTGAAGTTCAACCCTCTACCACGTTTTCAGAAGTGATGAACAAACAGCGTACAGATAAAGCGATCGAGCAGTTAACGAAGCTTATGCATAAAGTAGAGGACCAAGGCAAGGTACTTGCTGAGACAAGAACAATTGACGAGCTTCATACGTATAAAAAGCTTGTAAAAGAATTCATGGATGACGCGGTAAAGCATGGGTTAAGCTTAGAAGAACGCCGTGGTTTTAATAGGCGTGGTCGCACGAAAATTTACAAGCTTGTTGAAGAGGTTGATCGTAAGTTAATCGACCTTACAAACGATGTATTGGATAAACAAAAAACGAGCCTAGATATTTTAAGCAAAGTAGGGGAGATCAAGGGTCTTTTAGTGAATATCTATGCTTAATATGATCGCCTTTAGGCGTTAACGTGTGCGTCTTTTTGTTTATTTATTTGAATTCGTGATATACTTCGAAAAAAGGTCAGACAAGATAAAAGGGGCAAAGACTATGGATAGACTCATCTATACCTACAAAACAACAATCGATGCACCCATGAAACAGGTTTGGGACTTTTTTCAAGATCCACGTAATCTCGCGAAAATTCAACGATTTCCAAAGGTTCGAATTAAAGAAGCTGAATCGGAGTCGGTTGAGGGCAGCGAAATTAAAATGAAGATAGGCCTTTGGGGTATTGGGGTAAACTGGAGAGCCACAATTGAGACTGTGAAAAAGCCATATTATTTCGTAGATATCGCGGAGAAACCACCATTTCCATTTACGTATTGGCGTCATACTCACCGTTTTACTCGTGAGGACGGAAAAAGCGTTATGACGGACGAGCTTGAATTTGCTGCAAATGTGCCGAGCACTGTGTCCCATAAAATCCTTACGTACATGTTCAAAACAAGAGAAAAACAAATACAACAAGCTTTCCACCAATCAAAGAAAGATGATCGCTAATATGCGCTCATCTTTTTTTTGTTACATATGCAGGTATTTACTGACTAAGGCAAGAATGGAACGCCTTGTTAAAATACTAACAAACAGGCCATTTTCATCAACCACACACATAAATGGATGATTAATAGAAAGGGTTAGCGCACGTGCAAATGTAGCATCTTGCTGAATAGTTGGTACATCTGTTTCCATGACATCAGCTACAATCTTGTTTTGAAGTTTGTCGACTTCAATAAATTCTAGACCAAGCAGTGAATCCAAAATGATTGATTTACTAATCAATCCATGAAGTTTATCCTTCGTATCTAAAACAGGTATCGCAGTATATCCTGATTTCACTAATACAAGTAATGCGTGTTCAAGCGGATTATTTAACTGAACATGAGCGACCTTTTCAGCGGGAATAAGTAATTCTTCAATCTCTTTATCCATGAGTTGTTGGTTTTTTAAGATATCGAACAAGGAAATCACTTCTTTTTTAATTATTTTTGAGGTGCGGTTTACTTTTTGGGGATCGGTGAGGTTTGAGGCTAAGCGCATCATACCAGTTGTTTCTCTTATCGTACTAAGAGATTTAGCTTTTTGTCAAGAAAACTAAAACGCTTCCAATTAAGACCAGTCGGCTGAATAAATCACTTGAGCAACGGTCATCCTTATGGATGGAGGTGCTTTGATGCATACAAAACAGACCGTTAAATATATTTGTGAGATCTTTCCTTCAGGGAATTCATATTATTATAAACAAGAAATCATTACGCATGAATGTTGGGATAATCTCGAGTCCCTTGCTTGGTCGACTCCAAGGCCCATTTCAAAAAAGACATTTGAAAAACGTCTAAAAGAAAAATATCGTACGGAATATATCCAAAAACAATCAGCTGAAATCCTAGATTTTAACAAGTTTCGGGTGAATCTTTAAACTGATTTTTTTGAAAGTTCATTGACAGCACTATTCTTAATCGATAGAATACTATTAAACTAATAAAACATATGAAATTACAAGGAATTATGTTTGGCTATTTGAAAAAGGAGGCCACATATGGATCCCTCAAGTAAACAAGTCTACGATAAGTTATCAGATCTTTTAGAAAACCTTAAATTTGGTTCAGTAACTATCTTTGTCCAGGACGGGAAAGTCGTTCAAATGGAAAAAAACGAAAAAGTAAGGGTGGAAAAAGCAAAATAATAAGGAGGAGAAGATGTCTAAACTCGTACTCTATGAAAATACCGATGTAGAAGCGTTTAAGCAGCTTAATCACTCATTAGCTCGCCTAGACACCTTGGATATATTACGTTGGGCTTTTGACATGTATGGCGATGAACTTGTGTATGCCTGTAGTTTCGGGGCGGAAAGTATGGTACTGATTGATCTTATAAGTAAGATACAACCAAACGCCCACATCTTATTTTTAGACACAGATTTTCATTTCCTAGAGACTTATTCACTCATAAAAGAAGTTCAAGCGAAATATCCAGACTTGAGGATAGAATTAGAGAAACCAGGACTCACTCCTGAAGAGCAAGCGGAGATTCATGGAGAGAAGCTTTGGGAAACAAATCCTGACCTTTGCTGTAAAATTCGTAAGCTTGATCCATTAGATAGTAAGCTGAGTCAAAAAGCGGCATGGATCTCAGGTTTAAGAAGAGAGCAATCACCTACAAGAGCGAACACTGAATATGTCAACCAAGACAATCGATTTAAATCGGTCAAAGTCTGCCCTTTGATTCATTGGAAGGAAGACGAGATCTGGATGTACATTAAGCTTCATAAGCTTCCTTACAACTCGTTACATGATCATAACTATCCAAGTATTGGCTGTACTCATTGTACAAAGCCTGTTGCAGAGGGTGAAGACAGTCGTAGTGGAAGATGGTCAAGCACAGATAAAACGGAATGCGGATTACATCAATAAAGGAGAGAGTAATATGACGTCAATTTCAGCGCACGGGGGAGAATTGGTTAATCGGTATCAAGCGGATTATGATCTATCTAAGGCAAAAAAGGAAATTGAGCTCGATTCTTTTGCCTTATCTGATTTAGAGTTAATTGCAATTGGCGGGTTTAGTCCTTTGACTGGCTTTCTAAATGAAGCGGACTATCGTTCGGTTGTCTCTTCAATGAGACTTACAGACGGAACGGTTTGGAGTATTCCAATTACGCTGCCTGTTACAGAGGAAACAGCTGCTACACTCACTGCTGGGGAAGAAGCAAAATTGATCTTCAACGGCGAAGTGTATGGAGCGATTACCATTTCAGAATGGTATACACCTGATAAAGAATTTGAAGCAGAACAGGTATATCGTACAAATGATCCAGCTCATCCTGGTGTAAAGAAATTGTATGAGCGTCCACCTGTCTATGTAGCAGGATCAATTATTCTAACGAAACGACTAGATAAAGGAAGATTTGAGAGCTATCATGTCGATCCTGCAGATACAAGAGCCAGTTTCCGAGAGAAGGGTTGGAGCACGATTGTTGGTTTCCAAACACGTAATCCAGTTCACAGGGCACATGAGTATATTCAGAAATCGGCACTTGAGATCGTTGATGGGTTATTATTAAATCCACTTGTTGGTGAAACAAAATCAGATGATATTCCTGCCGATGTCAGGATGGAGAGCTACGAGGTTCTCCTAGATCATTATTACCCAAAAGACCGAGTATCCCTAGCTGTTTTTCCGGCGGCGATGAGATATGCAGGACCAAGAGAAGCGATTTTCCACGCGTTGGTTCGAAAAAATTACGGATGCACCCATTTTATTGTAGGTAGAGACCACGCTGGTGTGGGTGATTATTATGGAACGTATGATGCTCAACGAATCTTTGATCAGTTTACGGAAGAAGATCTTGGAATTCGTCCATTGTTCTTTGAACATAGCTTTTATTGCAAGGCTTGCGGAAACATGGCTTCAACAAAAACATGTCCACATGATGCAGATGACCGAGTGATTCTATCTGGTACAAAAGTTAGAGAAATGCTTACGAATGGAGAAGTTCCACCTGTAGAGTTCAGTCGTAAAGAAGTTGTAGAAGTTCTTATTCGTGGTATGCAGAAGGTGAGCGTGTCATGACGAACACAACTTCAAACTTATACTGGCATCAAGCTGAGGTTACAAAGGAGAAACGTCAAGCACTTAAAGGACATAAGAGTGCAGTTATTTGGTTTACTGGTTTATCTGGAGCTGGTAAATCAACCATTGCTAATGCATTGGAGCAACGGCTACTCCAAGAAGAAAAACATTCATATCTTCTGGATGGAGACAACATCCGATTAGGCTTAAATAAAGGGCTAGGATTTTCAGATGAGGATCGTAAAGAAAACATTCGCAGAATTGGAGAAGTAGCCAAGCTATTTGTTGACGCGGGAGTACTTGTTTCAACTGCATTTATTTCTCCTTTTAAGGAAGATCGTCAAGTCGTACGCTCGTTGCTTGGGGAACATGAATTTATTGAAGTGTATGTACGCTGTTCGCTTGAAGAATGTGAGAAAAGAGATCCAAAGGGTTTATATAAAAAAGCGAGAGAAGGCGTTATTCCTGAGTTTACAGGAATTAGTTCACCATATGAAGAACCGAATCACCCAGAGCTTATTTTAGATTCTGATAAAGAACCTGTAGAAAACCTTGTTGAAAAGGTTATCGCGTATCTTAAATCGAATAATTTAATATAAAAAGAGGGCAGAATATAACATTAATGTTGAGAGTCAAACATGAATATAGCAAATAATCCGCTACAGGAGAATCCCTCGCTTTCCACGGGAACGGCCTCAGCCCCTTTCGCGGAAAAAGCGCCGCTACAGTGTCTTCACCACGTTCTGTTCCGTAGGAGTCTCGGGTTCTCCCTCCGCTTGTTCAAATAAAATCGCGAAAGGCGAATGATCCTGCAATCGAATCATTCGCCTTTTTAAATTTATTTTTAGTTATGTTCCAGCCTCTTCTTTGCTATTGTTTGGCTTGTTTGATGGCTGCATTTGCGTTAATTTCGCCATACCCGTAGTACTGATCGACTCCAGGAGCACCTAAGTCTGTTGCTGTATCCCTTACGATGTCATAAACTTCATCATTTGATAATGAGGGGTTGACGGAACGAATGAGCGCACACAGACCAGCAACGTGAGGACTTGCCATCGATGTACCAGACATCACCACATATTGATCGTCGAGAAACAAACTCGGGATGCTAGTGCCAGGAGCTGCAATATCAACATGATCGCCGTAGTTAGAATAAAAGGCTCGATCTTTTGATTCATCTAAAGCAGCGACGGTTAAAACTTCAGGATAAGCAGCCGGATACATAGCATCACCAACATTGTCATTACCTGATGCTGTTACAATGACAACGTCTTTTTCGTAGGCATAGCGTATGGCATCATAAAGAACCTTAGAATCGTGATAATCACCGAGGCTCATATTCACGACGTCAGCCCCGTTATCAACGGCCCAGTACAGTCCTTTCGCTACGGCGTAAGAAGAACCTTCGCCATTTTCATCCAATACTTTAATTGGTAGGATCTTACTGTTCCATGACACGCCAGCAATACCGTCTTGATTATCGGTAACAGCAGCAGCGATTCCTGAAACATGGGTTCCATGACCATGTTGATCGGTTGCATCTTCAGTGTCATCAATTGCATTATAGCCTTTTTCTGATTTATTCTTTAATTCAACATGGTTTGGATCGATACCTGTATCAATGATGGCAATCGTGACACCTGAACCATCTGTATCGTTCCATGCTTTTTCTAGGTCAAGCTGTTTTAAATTCCATTGATAAGGCTCAAAAAATTCATCGTTTGGAATCGCATCTTGTTTGGCAAAACGATAATCGGGCTCTGCGTAAATCACGTAAGGACTACCCTCTAACTGATTTAACAATTGTTCAGAGCTTGTATCTTTTTTCTCAACTAAATAAAAGGGTTCGTTTGTTTCAATGATCGTAAGCTGATCATTTGCTTCAAAGAACTTTTTAGCATCATTCGCAGACTTTAGCTTAACAATTGCTCGGCTTTCATGGAAATGTTCTGCTGCCTTCATAGGCTTTTGGTCCTCTGAATGAACAACGATTTTCCAGCCAAGCTCTGAAACGGTTTCGACGTGCTGACCTGCTGGGACATCATCCATCGTTTTCCACTCAACATCGGTGTTTTCGCTTGAAGCAAAGAAGTTTCCACCTGCATCAGCTACAGAAGCAATATCTTTTATAAAAGATTGAACAAAGGTGAGATCTACTTCTCCAATAATCATGGAACCATCTTCAAGTGTTTTACCTAGGAGCATATATTGGCTACCGTTTCGTTCATATGGATCTGAATACTTATGATCTCCTGTAGAATTGTCAAATTTACGAACATCTGGATTGCCTTGAAATCCTGCGCTCTCGAGAACCTGATCATCTTTCATTCGTGCAAATCCTGTGATATGAGGATGTTCATTCAGTTCGTTTTGAAAAGAAGCAGTTGACATGGACGAAGAATCGGCCCAAGATTCAAGTTGTTGGTTGATTTGTTGAATAAACAGCGAGGTTGTTTGTTTTAAGTCACTGGCTAACAATCGATCCATCGAATGAACATCGTATTGTTGTTTTACGGAGACACCTTGGTAATCTGTTGCTTCATCCGTAGGGAATGTATAACTTGCTGCGACCACTACGAGGGCACATGCTGCAATAATGAGAAGCGGTTTGATAAATCGTTTAACATTCATGTGATTACTTACCCCTTTGTCCTGTCAAAAATTGAATAGACCTTAATAATTGGTAGTATGACTCGAAGTACATATATAAATCATGGAATAAATAGGCACAAAAAAAACAGGAAGCTCTATGCTCCCTGCTTACGACTACCTCTTATTTACGAATATTAAATGCGGCATTGATCTGGCCTCGAAGCATCCGTTCACGTACTTCTTGCTTCTTGATTGCTTTTTGTTCCATTTTTCTGATTTCGAACGTTTGCATCCCGTCTTCCATTTTGTTTGCAATATCAATTAAGCGTTCAACATCAAGAAATGAGTATTTACGTGTACCACCCTTTGAACGTTCAGGAAACAATAATTTTCGCTCTTCATAATAACGAATTTTTCGTTCAGATAAACCAGTTAGTTCGCTCACTATCCCAATGGTGATGACTTTTTTATCTTTATAAGACAACTGTTCCACCTCACTAAAAATCACTGCAACCAGTTTCTTTGTAATAATATATCACAATCAATTTTGATTGTCTGACACTATGGAAGATAATCTTACATTTTATAATGGGAATACTTTCCCAATCGGAAGAACGTGTTTAAAGAAGGAGAGACTCTCATGCAAAATAAAGGTTTCGTTTCATTTGTTGGTGCAGGTCCTGGAGATGCTGGTCTTCTAACCGTAAAAGCTTTAGAGCGACTAAAGAAAGCTGATGTCATTTTATATGATCGACTTGTGAATCCAGTGCTGCTAGAACATTGTCAACCCCTTGCTCAATTAGTTTATTGCGGAAAGCTTCCCGATAGACATTTAATTAGACAGGAATCTATTAATGAATTACTTGTTACCTACGCAAGTGAGGGGAAACGGGTTGTTAGATTAAAAGGGGGTGATCCGGGAGTATTCGGACGAGTGGGGGAAGAAGCCCAAGCGCTCGAACCTTATCATATTCCGTATGAAATCATTCCAGGTATTACTTCCGGTATTGGAGCTCCGTTATATGCTGGAATCCCGGTGACCTATCGAAATGTTAGTACTTCTTTTGCGGTTGTCACAGGGCATAATCAAACGGGAACATCAACGATTGATTGGCAGGCTCTAGCAAATGGAGTGGATACGCTTGCTTTTTATATGGGTGTAAAGAAATTAGATGAGATTACGTCGAATTTAATGATTCACGGACGAAGCGCTAATCAACCTGTGAAGGTAATCCAATGGGGGACGCTTGGAAAGCAGCGTACAGTCACGGGTACTCTCTCAACCATCGTACAAAAAATAAAGGAGGAGAAGGTTTCAAATCCTGCCATTACATTAGTTGGTGATGTCGCGGGAATTGGTGAAGGAAAGATAAGCTGGTTTGAGTCTAAACCTTTGTTTAATACACATGTACTAATTGCTCGAAGTTCTCATCATGAAAGCAGGGGTGCGGAGCAGTTACGCTTGCTTGGATCAGATGTTTTTGAATATCCAAGATGGCAGTTAAAAGAAAGCGAATTTCCTGCTTCGTTTAACTTTTCAAATGTTGACCAAATTCAGTTTGAAACCGTTGAAGCTGTGGAATGGTTTTTTGATTGGTTGTTCAGTTTGCGTTTTGATATGAGAGAAATCCGAGCAGATGTATATGCAAACACAAGGACAGGAATAGAAGCATTGGCGAAGCGAGGGATTCAACTAAGTCCTAGGAAGTGGAACCCAGATCGTCCGTCTCTCATCCTTGGTCAAACCGAGCCTGTTGAGGTAAACTTAAATCATCAGTTTATTTGCACGCATCAAAAAAAGCCTTACTCGCAATCTAATCAAACACTTCTTCGTTTAAATGATGAAGAAAGAATTGAAATACTTGTCATACCAAACGCTAAATCAGTGGAAAGTTTAGTTCGAGGAGCTAAGGAACTTGGATTAACTCCGGAAGAGTGGAGTTCAAAGGTTCAAGTCGTTTGCTTTGGACAAGCATCAGAAGCAGTAGCTAAAAAAGCTGGTTTTTCAATTACTCATACATTAAATGATCCAAGCTGGGACGTGTTAACAGATTGGTTATTGGAACAGAAAAGGAGCTGGACAACGTGAAAACAGCTATCTTATATGTTGGTCATGGCAGTAGAGTAGAAGCAGGAAATCAAGAGCTTTTATCCTTTATTGAAAAAACAAAAACACAGTTTCCGGATGTGCCGATTCAAGAAACAGGATTTATTGAGCTTACCTCTCCAACGATAGTTGAAGCTGTCCGATCCTGTGTGGACCAGGGAGCAACCCATATTGCTGTTGTACCCGTTTTACTACTAACGGCCCAGCATGCTAAAGAAGACATTCCTGAAGAAATTGAAAAGGCTAAGAAACAGTTTCCCCATGTTCACTTTGCGTACGGAAAGCCATTCGGAATTGAACCAACCATTATTGATTTAATTAAACAAAGAGTTGAAGAAGCGGGATTAAAGTCCATTAACCACCGCCCCGCATTTGAAGATCGTGAAGAAGTTACGCTTGTTCTTGTGGGAAGAGGAAGTAGCGACCCTGAACAAACAAGTGATCTTTTTAAAATTGCGCGATTGGCTTGGGAACAAACGCCTATCAAAGATGTAGAGGTATGTTTCATTGCGGCCACCCATCCAACTGTTGACGAAGGGCTAGAAAAAGCTGCTCGTCTTAAAGCAGACACCATATATGTTATACCGTACTTACTTTTTACAGGGGTATTAATGAAAGGCTTAGAAAAACAACTAGCAGCATTAAATCAACGCTCCGATAAAACATTTATCTTAGGTGATTACCTAGGGTTTGATGATCAACTTATTGAAGTACTTAAGAAACGAACAGTTGAGGTACTGGCGAAACTGGGGTGAAATAAATGCCTGATCGAATTCCTTTGATGGTGAATGTACGTGAGAGGTCCGTTACGTGTGTAGGTGGGGGAAAGGTAGCAGCGAAACGCATCCCTATCTTAATAGAGGGTGGAGCAACTGTAACAATCATTTCTCCAACGCTTCATGAGAACCTACTCAGCTTACTACCAGATGTCGTTTGGGAAAAGCGAAAAATGACTCAGGCGGAGACGTTCACAAGTGATATTTTATTTATTTCAACAGATGATTCATTGTTAAATGATGAACTTATTGCGAGATCAGCTAAGGGGCAGTGGATCTACGCGGCGCATGATGCGAAGAAGAGTGACTTTCATTTTCCTGCCGTATTAGAAGAGCCTCCTGTTTGTTTAAGCATTCACACTGGAGGTGCGTACCCGGCGTATCTACCTAAAATAAAATCCATTCTCAGCAAAGCATTACATGAGGCAAATGTGCATAATGATCTCAAGATATTAGCAGAAGTTCGCCAAATGGTTTTAAATCATCCATCGCTTTCTAGAGAGCAACGAACAGAGCTTTTACGGGCATGTGCAACGGATGCTTTTTTACAGCATCCAGAAAAAGATCAGCTTCTTATGAGATGGATCCACGAAAAAAGCGTTTAGGCAGGAGCCTAAACGCTTTTTATTATGCATCTTTATTATAGTGGAGCTTAGCAACAGCATCATGCTGGTGAATGGATTCTTCGTTTCTGCAATGAATCGTGAACTCACGCACTTCTTCATGTTCATATAAATCAGCTGCTACAAGTCGCGCCAAGTCTTCAACAAAGCGAGGATTTTCATACGCTCGTTCTGTAACGGCTTTTTCATCAGGACGTTTCAGAACAGGGTATAGAATTGAGCTAGCATTGGATTCAGCTGCTTCAACTAAAGCCGTTTTCCAATCCGTTTGTGAATCCTCTGTGGTACGAATAGACATTGTGACAAAACTACGTTGGTTATGAGCGCTATACTCACTAATTTCCTTTGAGCAAGGGCATAGTGTGGTCACAGCTGCTTCAAGACTAATCTCTGTTTGATAACCAGTGGCTTCATCAAATTCAACTTTGTACGTCAACTCAGCGTGAGCTAGTCCTTCTTTATCTGTCTCTGGCGCTTTTTTTACAAAGAACCATGGAAAAGTAACTTCAATTTGCGCTCCTGTTTGATTCATTTCACGAGCGAGGATCGCTGCCAACTCACGAAGTGTTTCAGGCGATAGAAGGTGTACCTGGTAAAAGGAATGTAATTGCTCCGTTAAACGACTCATGTTAATTCCTTTATAATCGGCTCCTAAATTTGTCGTCAAACGAAACTCTGCTGTTGCTGTTTGCGTTTCTGGTGCCCAGACCGATTCAACCATCACAGGATATTTCACTTTCGAAATACCTACCTGTTGGATTGGGAAGAAGTAGTCTGAAGGTTTGTTTTGTAAATCAGGCATGTCTTCCTTCTTTTTTGGTTTTGTACCCTCTATTGGTTCAACTGAGCCAAACATACGATGCCGCTCAGCTTTTGGTGGTAATACACGTGTCATCTGCGTTCACTCCGGTCTCTCTAATTTTCCAAGTGTGCTTGGTCTCTATTTAACGTACTTGTATTTTACAACAACTAAAGGAAGACAAACAACAAAATACGATTGGAATCGATACAATTCTAAAATTTTCCTAAATTAAAGCGAAAACAGCTATTTATTTTTAAAAGTCAATGTAAAATAAATCTTAGATTGAGGAGGGATGTATGAATTGAAACGAAAACTAGTTCTTGGCTGGAGCCTCTTATTACTAGCACTTACTGCCTGTCAGCCTGCAACTGCAGAAGTTGAACAAAATGAAATAAAACCAAAACAGCTCACAGAAAATGAATATACGTTATTAGAAGCAATTACAGACTACGGTGTGTGGATAGATGTAGGCCAATTAGATCAAAGCAAGCAAGTAAAAATTGGGATGGACTATTATATAGATGGTGAACGTGTGGAAGAAGGATTTGAGATGATGCCTGATCCTAATCTTTCAATTCATTCCGTTCTTATTGCTCTTAATATCAATGGAGAGAATAATGATCAGTTAGATGGAATCGTTCAAGTGAACGACGAAGAAGGAATGGTTCGCACTAATTTTAATCGTTCATTACCAGCGTTTGAACATATGGGACACGCAAGCCTGGAGTTGTATGGAGAAGGGGCGGTGGTTCAGGAGAAGAAAACATATGTTGGATCGTTTCAAATAGGAGAGGACATTACTCCAATTGAATTAGAAGACATCGCATCTATGCAAAGTCCTGGTCACTTACTTGCGTTTTACATTAAATATGAGTAAAGGAGTACACAGTTGAAGCCATCCATTCATTTAATTCAAATGTTTATTTTAGGCACACTTCTAGTTGGATGTTCACAAGAGTCGGAATTAACGATTAAAGAGGCAGAATTAACCGATAATGAAGAACTGTTATTTGATTCGATCGGAAAAGAAACCTATTTATTTGATCTAGAAGGTGAACTTATAAAGGGAAAGGCAATGAGTATTGGTGTAGAGGAATATGACTATGGGGAATTAAAAGATGATCGAAGCTTCTTATCTCTTGGGAAAAATGCTGATGATGAGGAAGCACAAGTCGAGAAATACAAAAAACTATTTATTATGTTAAATGAAAACACTGATGCTGAGATGTCAGTGGATGTAAGAGTAACCTCTGAGAATGGTTTTTTCTCTTTAACCGCAGCTGAGCTAGGGACAATAGATGTTGAGGAAAAAGCTTATGCATCCGATGAGATCATTGGAGAAGAAGCAGTCAATCTGATGGATGATAATGGTGAAGATAAAAGAACATATATTGCACATTTGGCCATTAGTCCTGATGGGACCTTAAGAAGCTTCGACATTGAACACGCTACTCAATCAAATGATGATTATGAATTTCTATACCTTTTTTATGTTGAAACTCATGATTTTGAAGAATAACAGTCTTTCATACAGTAACAATACCTTACATGTAGCTAAAGCCCTCTAACGCTTTCAAAACAGCTCTCCTTGCTTTCTATATAGCCTTAGCATCTTTGCGGAAAGTGCATAACTATGCTATATTTGGAATGTTGAGAATACGGAATAGAGAGATAAAAGTTAGGAGCTGGAGAGGGAATATGAAGGTTGCAAAGTTTGGGGGATCGTCTGTAGCCAGTGCGGAACAAATCCGTAAAGTTGCAGCAATTATTGCAGAAGATACAGAAAGAAAAATTGTCGTGGTATCAGCTCCGGGAAAACGAGATAAACATGATACAAAAGTAACGGACTTGTTAATTGAATTAGGGGAATTAAGTCTTTCCACTGGTAAGGCTGAAGAGCAATTACAAGCCGTACTTGAACGCTATCGTCTAATCGCCGATGATTTAAAGGTTAATCGTGATGTCATTAGTGTAATCGAGGCAGACTTGCGCGAGCGTCTTGAATCAAACCGAGATAAACCAGGTGTATTTATGGATGCGATTAAGGCAAGTGGGGAAGACAATAATGCGAAATTAATCGCAGCCTTCTTAAAAAGCGAGGGTATGAATGCTATTTATTTAAATCCTAAGGATGCAGGGCTACTTGTTAGTGATGAGCCTGGAAACGCTCAGGTTTTACCAGAAGCATACGATCATTTAATTAAATTGCGAGATCGTGAAGAAGTCATCGTGTTTCCAGGGTTTTTTGGGTATTCACCAGAAGGTACACTTGTGACGTTTCCACGCGGAGGCTCAGATATTACAGGTGCCATTTTAGCAGCTGGAACTCAAGCTGAATTATATGAGAACTTCACGGATGTGGATTCTGTCTATGCGGCGAATCCGACCGTTGTTGAAAATCCAGTCGAAATTAAACGGATGACATATCGTGAAATGCGCGAGCTTTCTTATGCGGGATTCTCTGTTTTTCATGATGAAGCCTTAATTCCTGCGTTCCGTAACGGAATTCCTGTGTGTGTGAAAAATACAAACAATCCTTCATCATCTGGAACGATGATTATTGCTGAGCGGGAGTACTTCTTTAATCCCGTTATTGGAATTGCTGCTGATGACGGATTCTCTACCATTTATGTACGCAAATACTTAATGAACCGAGAAGTTGGGTTTGGTCGACGTCTTCTACAAATTCTTGAAGATGAAGGCTTATCATATGAGCACATTCCATCTGGAATTGACGATACGTCCGTTATTTTGCGTGATCATCAATTAACAGAAGAAATTGAAGGACGAATTATTGGTCGGATTAAGCATGAGCTACATGCGGATGACGTCTACATTGAAAAGGACTTTTCAATGGTGATGATTGTTGGCGAAGGGATGCATAATACCGTTGGGGTATCAGCTCGTGCAACTCAAGCGCTTGCCCGCGCTGGAGTGAACATTGAAATGATTAACCAAGGTTCATCTGAGGTTAGTTTAGTGCTAGGTATTCATCAAGAAGATTCTGATCGCACGGTGAAGGCACTTTATGAAGAATTTTTCGGTGCGTCCGATGGCACGATCCAGTAGTGTGATGTAGAGAAGAGGCTGGGGCATAACTCAAAATGAACGAGAAAATGGCGATATCTCCACGAGCGAATCATTCGTCATTCGTGTTTTACTATCTATATTAATGTTATGTCTCGTCCTCTTCAATATAGTTAAAATAAACCCAGGTCTATAATCAGACCTGGGTTTATTTATGACCTATCTTTTAACAAACGCTTAATCTCATCAAGCTCTTGCTTTAATTCAGCCATTGTTGGCTGCTCTCCATTTGTCTTCTTCTCATCATCTTCGTTCGCTTTTTCTACGTTGTTTACGATGACACCAATAAACAAGTTAAAGATGATAAATGTACCGAGTAACACGAATGAGATAAAGTAGATCCAAGACCACTTGTAGATTTCGAGAATGGAAGACATAATTCCGCTTGCCCATGAATCCAACGTGACAATTTGGAATAAAGTCATTAGTGAGACGGGTAAGCTTCCAAAATACTCTGGAGCAACTGATGAAAACAGCATCGTACCAATGACCGCGTAGATATAAAAGAAAATAGACATTAATATAAAGATATTTCCCATCGACGGAATGGTCAGAATTAACGCATCAACCAAGCGCCGGAGGGAAGGGATGACGGAAATGGCCCGCAGTACCCTTAGTACACGAAGAATCCTCAAAACCGTTACAAAATGTGCTCCTGCAAATAAGTGCCCCATCCCTACGATAATAAAGTCAAACCAATTCCATCCTTTTGAGAAGAATGTTTTTGGTGAAACAGCTAAAAAGCGTAAGATAATTTCAAGGGTGAATAAATAGAGCAGTGTTTTATCAGCTACCACAAACAGTGATTGATATGATTTGTAAAGAGAAGGGGATGTTTCGATTCCTACAATAATGGCATTTAAAATGATTAACGTGATGATCGTTCCAGTAAACCATTTATTTTCAATTAATTGATTTAAACGAGATTGATAGACTTTGAGTGTAGTCATATATGTAAAGGGCTCCTTCTTATCTGTTTCACATCCTTATTTTACTAAAAGTTGGTCTAGAAATATATGCTCAGTTCGTTTTTACTGAATGGAGTGATAAAAAAATGCGAAGCTCTTTATGAGGCTTCGCATTTTTTATTAGGATGAATGGTTGGTTGGTGTGTACGCTGAACCAAGCTCTGTTGAGCGTTTGACAGCTTTCCCTATGGCCTTTTGCAAAATATCCTGTGTCGCATGCGCGGATAATTCACTGATACCGGCTTCCGTTGTACCACCAGGACTCATTACTTCTTTATATAATTCTTTAGGTGTTTTGCTTGTTTGTTGAAGTCGCTTCCCAACTCCAACAACCGTTTGAGTAATTAACTCTCGCGATTGTTGTTCTGAAAGCCCAGCCTCTTGAGCGGCTTTTTCCATTGCTTCCACCATGTAATAAAAGTAAGCAGGGCCACTACCAGCAACACCTGTCACTGCATCCATTTGTGTTTCTTCAACCACGGAAACGGTGCCAATCGCTTTAAATAATGCTTCAACGGTAAGTAAATCTCCAGCTGTTGCATGTGCACCCGGACAAATAGCAGACGCAGATTCACCAACTTTTGCACTTGTGTTTGGCATCGTCCGAATAACTGGATTTGTTGATCCAAGCTCTTCCTCGATGAGTGTGGTAGGAATGCCTGCAATCACAGAAACAATTAATTGCGTACCCTTTACATGCTCCTTAATATGGGAGATCGCATCGTGCACATTCTTTGGTTTCATCGCTAATACAATAATGTCGGCTTCTTTAATGGCCTTCAAGCGATCAGATTCTGTTTGTACGGAGTATGTGGTTTTAATATAATCAAGTCGGTCCTGATCCTGCAAATTCGCTACAGTAATCATGCGAGGAGAAACAATTCGACGAGTAATTAATCCGCCAATAATTGCTTCAGCCATTGAACCGGCACCTAAAAACGTAATCGTCTTATTTATATTCATGAGGCAATCATTCCTTATGGTTTAATCTGACCTTCTCCAAAAATCATAAATTTTGTTGATGTTAAAGCTTCCAGTCCCATCGGTCCACGTGCATGAAGCTTTTGTGTGCTTATTCCGATCTCAGCGCCAAATCCAAATTCAAAGCCATCTGTAAAACGAGTAGATGCGTTGTGATAGACAGCAGCAGCATCTACGCCGTTTAAGAAATCTTGAACATGCTCTGCTGTTTCACTTACGATTGCCTCGGAATGCTTTGTTCCGTACGTACGAATGTGATCCATTGCATCTTCTGTTGAATCAACAAATTTAACTGCTAGCTTTAAATCAAGATATTCCTCGGCCCAATCATGTTCTTTGGCTATCGTAGCTTGTGAATCCCATTTTAGAAGCTCTTCCTCACCAAACAACTCCACGCCATGCTCATGCAAATCAGTTAGAAGGGTAGGGAGATGATTGTCTGCCCACTTGCGATGGATAAGCAACGTCTCAGCTGCATTACATACAGAGGGACGCTGTGTTTTGGCGTTAATAGCGATGGATCGAGCCATCTCTACATCTGCCGATTCATCAATAAACACGTGACAGTTTCCAACTCCTGTTTCAAGAACAGGAACGGATGCTTTTTCGACCACTGTTTTAATTAATGATGCGCCACCTCTAGGGATTAGAACATCGAGGTATTCATTTAAAGTAAATAATTCAGAAGCCGCTTCCCGACTGGTATCTTCAATTAATTGTATGGCTTCCTTAGGAAAACCGACTTGATCGAGTGCTACTTGTAAGCATTGAACAATTTGACGATTCGAATGAATGGCTGTTCTGCTTCCACGTAAGATGACAGCATTACCTGTTTTTAAGCAAAGACCCGCTGCGTCTACCGTTACATTAGGGCGCGCCTCATAAATAATACCGATCACACCAAGTGGAACTCGCTTTTTTTCAATACGTAATCCATTTGGGCGATCAATTGTTTGAATGGTATCTCCAATCGGATCTGCAAGTTCAGCTACTTGTCTAAGTCCGTCTGCCATATCACGAATTCGAGAATCAGTTAATGTGAGTCGATCGAGTAAGGTTTTGGTTTGACCAGCAGTTCGCCCGTTCTCTACGTCTACCGAATTTGCTGAAAGAATTGCATCACTATCTGATTCAAGTGCGGTGGCCATCACCTGTAATGCTTCGTTTTTTTGTATTGTAGAAAGACTTGCTAATTGATACGTGATTTCCTTTGCGCGTTTAGCTTTCCCTATGATTTCACTCATGATGACACGACTCCTTCCGATTTGAAGCTACCCATTGATCACGATGGATAATTTCTTTTCTTGTTTTTTTAGTGATTTCTTGCGCACGTGCGCTATCTAGTCCAAGTACTTGTGAAAGCTCATGAGAAGATACATTTGTTCGTCCTTTACCAAGAACAGTGCCTTGCTGATTATAGACGTGGATGACCTCATCTGAAGAGAAGGTACCATGCACGGAAAGAACACCAGCTGGCAAAAGACTTTTCCCTTTTATAAGTAGAGCTTGCTCGGCACCCTGATCAATGACAATGGAGCCATTGGCATGCGAATGCAAGGAGATCCATTGCTTCGATGTAGGCATAACGGATTGATTGGAGAAGTCACCTAGATACGTGCCATCTCCGTTCCCATTAAGAATCGTCAGCAGCTTTTTGTGACCCAAGCCTTTTCCAATAAACGTGTTAACTCCTAAAGAGAGGGCAGTTTGTGCTGCTGCAATCTTAGATTTCATCCCACCAGTACCTACCGTTGTTCCAGATTCACCCGACAAACTCAGAAGTTCTCCGGTGACCTCTGGCAGATAGTCAAACCTTGTTGCGTTAGGATTCTTATTTGGATTATCTGAATAAATCCCATTTACATCCGTTAATATGATCAACATGTCTGCATGAACAAAACCTGCAACAAGTGCTGAGAGCATATCGTTGTCACCAAAAGTAAGTTCCTCAACACTGGTTGAGTCATTTTCATTAATGATCGGAATACAGCCCCTCTTTAACAATTCTGTAATCGTTCGATTGGCATTACCGAACCTGGCGTGATCGGAAAAATCATCACGTGTAAGTAACAACTGAGCGGGGGTCAACCCATATGGTGCAAACTGTTCGGTGTACCCTTGCATTAAAAGTCCTTGCCCAACGGCTGCAGCTGCTTGTTTTCCTGATAAGGTCACGGGTCGGACCGGGTAGCCAAGTGACGGGAAACCTGCTGCGACAGCACCTGATGAGATAAGAATGACATCATGGCCCGCGTTTTTTAATGCAGCAAGCGCTCCTACATGCTCTGTCAGTTTCAGAATACTGAGTGAGCCATTTGTTTCAGTTAATGAACTACTACCAATCTTTACAACGATTCGTTGCCGACCCATGATTAATCCCTCTTTCTAATTAAAAATAAAAAACACTCCTGTCCTCATAAAAAGGACGGAGTGTTATCCGCGGTACCACCTTGTTTGACATGTATCATGTCCACTTTAGCTCTTGTAACGTAAGAGTGACGTCCATGTTTAAATGGATGCTCAAAGGCAGGTTCTCCTAAGGAAGCGGTGATGGGTCTTTCAGCCGGTGAACCCACTCTCTAATCACGTTCATTAGAATACTAATCCTTCTCTATGCAATGTCATATAATGTGCTAAGTATAATTCGGCGCTTTAAAGAAGTCAAGTGGGCAAATGTGTATTTTTTATTTAGTTGGATTATTCTGATTAATAGGTATAAACACTCAAAAACCGCTATGTAAAAGGGTTCTAGGCGATTCAATCATATCTAGGTAAATTCAGATGACACTCTTGCCTAAGCCACTGAATAGCATAGGTTATGTACAAACGAAGTGCACAAGAGCGGAATGGTAATTAAAGAACCCAAAAGGGGCTGATTATGGATGTGCGGCATTACAGGGTGGATAGATTGGCGGAAAGATATGCGGAAAGAGACAGCTGCCCTTCATAAAATGGCAACAACTCTTAATCGCAGAGGTCCAGATGACTTAAATATATGGACCTCAACTCATGCTGGATTTGGTCATGCGCGGTTAGTTGTAGTGGATCCAGCAGGTGGCATTCAACCGATGACTAGAACTGTAAATAATAAAGAATATACACTTGTTTATAACGGAGAGCTTTATAATACAGAAGAGATTCGTAGCGAGCTACTTAGGCAGGGTCATACCTTTTTAGGACACTCTGATACCGAGGTTCTCCTTAAATCGTATATTGAATGGGGAAGCGGATGTCTGGAGAAGTTTAACGGCATCTTTGCTTTTGCCATTTGGAATGAGCAAGATCAAAGCTTGTTTATGGCAAGAGATCGTTTAGGTGTGAAGCCATTATTTTATTCTGTCCTGCACGGTGCGTTAATTTTTGGCTCAGAGCTGAAAGCCTTACTTGCGAATCCAAAGCTTGATGCAGTCGTTGATCGCGAGGGTCTTGCTGATGTGATGGGGCTAGCACCATCACGTACACCAGGGCAAGGCATCTACAAAAATATCTCTGAGCTTAGACCGGGTCATATGTTGATTTATGATCGGAACGGAGCAAAAGTGAGCCGGTATTGGTCTCTTAAAAGCACCGAGCACACAGAGGATGCAGAGGGGACCGCGGCTCATATTCGTGAGCTTTTAACCGATACGGTAAAAAGACAGTTATTTGCTGATGTTCCTGTAGGGATGTTCCTTTCAGGAGGACTTGATTCAAGTGCACTAACTGCACTTGCTGCAGAGATATATAAACAAGAAGGAAGAGGATCGATCCGAAGCTATTCCATCGATTACGATGAAAATGATAAATACTTTAAATCAAGTGCATTCCAACCGAATTCAGATGCCCCGTGGATTAAGAAAGTATCAGACGTCTTAAAAACGGATCATACAAACGCCATTATTTCGATTGATACATTAGCCGAGCAGTTAAAAGAAGCCGTCAAGGTTCGCGACCTGCCAGGAATGGCTGATGTGGATTCTTCCTTACTTTGGTTCTGTAAAGAAATCAAAAAGGATGTAACCGTTGGACTATCAGGAGAATGTGCGGACGAAATCTTCGGCGGGTATCCATGGTTTCATCAACCAGAAATTATGAATATCGATGGTTTCCCTTGGATGCGGTCGATTGACGAACGAGAAGATCTACTGAATGACTCGTGGAAATCCAAGTTAAAGCTAAAAGAATATGTTCAAAGCCAATACCGCAAAACCATTAACGAAACGCCACGGTTTGCGGGTGATTCCAAGGAAGAAGCTAGACGACGCGAGATCTCATACTTAAATATTATTTGGTTTATGACAAATTTATTAGATCGTAAAGATCGTATGAGCATGGGAGCAAGCCTCGAAGTACGTGTACCTTTCTCAGATCACCGACTCGTTGAATACGTCTGGAATATCCCTTGGGAAATGAAGCGTTATGGTGGCAAAGAAAAAGGTATACTCCGTAAAGCAATGGAAGGCGTTCTTCCAGATGAAGTCCTTTATCGTAAGAAAAGCCCGTACCCAAAAACGCACCATCCAAAATATGCAGAAACAGTTAAACATCTAATGGACGACGTCCTAAAGCAAAAAGACGCTCCATTGTTTGAGTTTGTAAACAAAGACAAACTAAAAGCAATTAACGAAACAGGCGGATTTGATACAGGTACGCCGTATTTTGGGCAACTTATGGCCGGACCACAGCTCCTCGCTCACTTCGTGCAGATGGACTATTGGTTGAATGAATACAATGTGAAAATAGAAGATAAATAGGTTGGAGACCTTTCTGGTGAATGTGCTGGGAAGGTTTTTCGAGTTTGGAATTAAATATAATACTACATAAAAATATATGATATTGATCTTACAGTGTAATAGGCAGCTAAGAAGATGAACAAAGGTTTTAAAAATTTCTCATTATCTTTTTTTAAAACAACGATAATAGAAATGGCATACACAAGTGGTAACCATATAAACCAAAATAATAAATCGTCAAAAATAAATTCTAAAATTATAATCATTCCTTTAACACATTGGATTAATTTAGATATCAAGTATTCCTTCTTGTATAAACATGAATTCGCTATGATAATAAGAATAAATGACTTGGGTAATATAGTAAATTAATATTTGACATCAAGAACTAATGTAAGATCGTTTTAAGTTATCTAGCTTACAGAGCTATATACGGTCAAGATTGTTATGTGAAACATTACCTGAAAGGGGCAGATTAATGGAGTATTTGTTTGTCTTCTTTATGGTTTTTATAGTTGTTTTCATTTTAAATGGGGTTCTTAACATACTATTAAAGACAGGAACTGCCATGAAGCATTGGTTTCTAGTTTCTTTTATCATTTCTATTCTTTCCGCGTTCTTTGCTCTTATGATTTCATAATTTGAGGTAAACGAGTAGGTTACCTATTAACATGACTTTATACTTTCATTAAATTTAATTGTAAGGATTACGTGGGAGGAGGCGAGTTACTGATGGAAGACTTTTATTGTAGAGAGGTTCTAAGTGGAAATACACAAGTTGAGACAGTAGTAGATACCAAAAATGTTTTAGCATTTTATCATACCCACCCATTTTATGAAGAACATATTGTCGTGATTCCAAAGAAACATATCACCTCATTCATCACAGTAAAAGAAGAAGAGTCCATCATCATGAGCGAGGTATTAAGTGTTATTAAGGAGATCGCGACTGATATGGATGACAAATTCGGTGCTTGTACAGTCTCTACGAATATAGGAGATTATCAAACGAATAAACATATGCATTGGCATATACATTTTGGCAAGCGTATTAGAGATTAGACTTTTTTAAAAAATTGGGGTGAAAAGATGGAGATTACTAATGTAAAAGTAGAGGTTTTGCTGCCAGAACAACACATTTTTAAACTTAAGAATAAACTAAAT
This sequence comes from Alkalicoccobacillus gibsonii, assembly GCF_016798245.1. Taxonomy (GTDB): domain Bacteria; phylum Bacillota; class Bacilli; order Bacillales; family Bacillaceae_D; genus Alkalicoccobacillus; species Alkalicoccobacillus gibsonii. The sequence continues at coordinate 383,979 of NZ_JAEUZA010000001.1, forward strand.
GATGCGGGTTTACTAACCATCGGAAATTACGACCATGTACTGTCATATTCGCATACAAAAGGATACTGGAGACCGTTAGAAAATTCGACACCGTTTAACGGTAAAATAGGGGAAGTTTCGTTTGGTAAGGAGTGTAAAATTGAATTTAGGTGTACATACTCTAATATGAAAAAGGTGGAACAAATAATAAAGGAAATACATCCTTATGATGAGCCAATAATTAATTTTATTCCGCTCTTAAATTAAACTTTATTTTTGAATATAAAGGAAAGGAGTATTGGATTAGTAATACTCCTAATAACAAACACCAACGAGAGTAAGCGATGCTAATACTCAAACATTCGAAAGCCCAAGAATTTTGTTTGAAAAAGCAAAGATAGATGGAAGACACTTTGATGAAATCTACCACGATATTCCTTGGAATGAATAATCATTTTCTTTTAAAGAAAGTCGTTAAGGTTAGAATAATTGCTAATAGAATTAGAAAGTAAACCGGAGTCATCCAAATATAATAGTAAGAATCTGATGAATTCTCCATAAAACCAGTATCTATTCGTATACTACCCCAATCAAGCTTCACTGGGTTTTCTGCGTTGAACGAGAATTTCTTTAAATACAGCTTCTCTTGTGTCACTTTATGGATAACATAGATAAAACTTGTGAGTAACAATATGATTGCTAGGTATAATCTTTTCATACTAACCCTCTATTCACTTTTTAACGTTATTCCTCTTATATATTTAGACCTGCTCTGTGACCGGCCTTCTCAGTTCCTTCCACTCTTTATACGTTTGTACAATGGAAAAGACTAGAACAATAAGAAGTGCAGGAGAGATGATTTCAGATTGGGATTGGATGCCCCGAAATGCCATTGTCGTAATGAAAATGATGATTAAAAACAAAGCTATGATGGTTATATAAAAATGTTCCTTGTTTGTATTGATCTTTGTCAATTTACTAAGCGATGCTTCGAGAACTCCTAAAACGACAATCGTAGTAACGAATAAAGGTATGGTGAGTAAACTTAGAAAGGGAAGGCTTGGAAAAAAGTCTTTAATTATAAAGATTATAAAAGTGGCGTTGAAGCAGATTTGTAGTGTAATAATGATCTTCTTCATTTAAGAGTCTCCCATGAGTTATATTATAGTTTTAGTATAATGCACTATTTTAGAAAATGGTATAATTCTCTTGTAGAGTCATATTAAACAAGAGGTGAAACATGGAGCTTAATAAATTCTTAAATACATATTATCCCGATCTAATCCTTCGGCCACCACTGTTCTACAATTGGTCAGTGGGCATCCGGTTTGAGGTTGGAGTGTCAATGGATGTTGATTATACCATTCCACATAACCCTTATATTCAGGGGTGTTACAGACGGGCCATTACACTTTTTGAAGCGTTACATCAAAAGGATGATGATATTTTTGTTTTAATTGATATAAATACTGTTTTTGGCTTTCATCAATTAAAAAGAAGGTTAAAGAATTTTCATCCATATGTAGAAAAGAAGCACTTGTATTCGTTAAAGCATGAGGTTCTTTCTCTTTATCCAGAAGAGGAAGAAGATCATATAGTGACACATCGCTTTACATTGTCTTGTAAAGCTAGAGAGTTACATCATGTGAACCTATTAAAAGCTATTTGTAACCAGGATTTTGGGTTAACGCCAAAGCAGACTAATAGAGTATATTTTATTAACCAAAGAACTAAGACAATCTTTCATGTATATGACGATCGAGGCTGTGATTTGATTGCAACTTCTTCCCTGGATATCAAGGACATATACATAAGATTTAATGACTGGATTTTAGATTATGATCGCAAACAAATTGATGAAGTCTTTAAAGGTGAATGAGAGAACTTTAAATCTCTTTAGCTTGTATACGGATCGAGTGCCTAAAAGGGTGCTCTTTTTTTAGGAATTCACGTGAACTTCACAAATAGATGATAGAACCATTTGGTATACTATGATGTACATTGTACAAGAGGTTGGAGGTGCTGTGTGAGACGTATTTGGTTTGGTTTATCTATCATTTTTTGCGCAGGTTTGTTTGCAGGCTGTAACGATCAGGCCATTGATGTACCTGATTCAGAGAATCCTGTTATGTACATTACACACGCAAAGGAAGCAACCCTTTCGTATTTAGATACAGAGCAAGATAAAGAAATTGGATCAACGGAACTTCCGTATGTTTTGACAGATATGGTCAAGCTGTCTGCACATTCATTTATTGGGATTAACTCAAGTAATTCTCGGATCCTAGAAATAGATTTGGAAACAGGCAAGGCACGAACATTTATGGAGCTTGAGGAAGGTATGAGTAGACTTGTTTACGATCCCACATCGGACATTCTATATATTTCAAACCTTGAGGAAAAAAGCATTAAAATAATTGATATTGAAACGAAAAGTGAGACTGCAACTATTCAGCTAGATTCTGCACCTAAAGAGCTAAAGCTAGGAGAAAACGGCCTCCTCTATGTGTTAACAACGGAGGAAGACGAGGTGAGTGTTTATGATCCAGTTACTGAAAAGGTTCAATCTCACTTTTCTGTAAATGCGAGTCCGGCAGGCATGTATAAGAGTAACGAACTTGTTTGGCTCGGTGGTCATGGTTCCAATGGTGAATTGAACCGAAACATCTATGCGTATGATCCGACAACGGGTGAACAAAAAGCTGAGATTGAGGTCGGCCTGATGCCAATTGCCATAACTGATAGTGATCAACCTAACGTTCTATTTGTTTTATGTCATGGCGACCATTCGTTGTATAAGGTTAACACTGAAACAAAACAGGTAGTTGATAAAGTAGAAGTGGGGCAAAACCCAAATGATGTGAAGCGAGTTGGAAATGAGCTCTATGTGGCTAATTTCGATAGCGATAGTATCTCAATTATTGATGCGACAGACTTAACCTTAAAAAAGACTGTACCTGTTTCTAAAGGGCCGTATTTTCTGTTATCGGAGGTAGATTCATAATGCAACAAACACGCGTTTTGGTGGTTGATGATGAGAAAGAGCTTTTGCAGCTTGTCGCCACGTATTTACTTAATGAATCTTATGAGGTGCTCAAGGCGAGTGATGGGTACGAGGCTCTTCATCTCCTTGAAACAGAATCCATCGATCTCGTCATTCTGGATATTATGATGGAGGGAATCGATGGCTTTGAGTTATGTAAGCGAATCAGAGCGACGTCGAGTATTCCTGTTGTCATGCTGACGGCTAAGAGTAGTGAAGAGGATCGCATACGTGGTTTAAAGCTCGGAGCAGATGATTACGTAGTTAAGCCATTTAGTCCGAGAGAGTTGATGGCTAGAGTAGAGGCTGTTTTAAGAAGAATGAAAGTGGGACAACCTGATGAACAACAAATTCAAATCAACGAACTCTTGATAGATAAGAACGGTCGCAAGGTTTTTGTTGAGAATGAATTAACGACATTGACAAAAAAAGAGTATGATCTTCTTGTTTTTCTCTACGAATCAAAGGGTCAGGTGTTTACACGTGATCATCTTTTAATGAGGCTTTGGGATGCGGACCATAATAAAACCGCTCGAACCGTAGACACTCACATCAAGACGTTACGTTTGAAATTAAAAACAGCTGGTCGGTTTATCCAAACAGTCTGGGGTGTGGGCTACAAATTTGAGGAACCATCATGAATCACTGGTCGATTAAACGCAAGGTTTGGATTACAATTGCTGCCGTTATTTTCATTGTCGTTGCGGCTACAACGTCTTTAATTTACTTTTTATATAATGAATTATATGTTGATAAGCAGATTGACACGTTGACCATGCAAGGTGAGAAATTGACAACGGTCTACGCGGAACAGGGAGTTAATGATGTCTTTTTAGAACGAGTGGACTGGGCTAATCAAAGTATGGAGGCAGATGTTTTATTCACAGATGATCCGATGCTGCTAGCAAGCGGGGATCCGCTTGACCCAAACTCTGAGTACAACTTAATCACATTTGAAGAGCGACAACTCTTATTAAATGGGGACACAGTGATTATACAACGCTCTCATCCGAGATTTAATCAGGAAATTGTAGGAGTTGTCATTCCACTCTTTGAAGAAGCCAACTTGGCAGGGGCTGTGTTTCTTTATCAGCCATTATCAACAATCCACGAGCCTTTCCAAGAAGTAAAATGGTTATTACTATTTGTGATCCTAGCACTTGTCGTACTAATCTTATTTTTAGGTTCAAAAATGATTCGAGATGTTGTAAATCCACTGATCTCAATGAATGATGTTGCCACAAAGATGGAGCAAGGGGACTTTAAGCAAACCATTACTCTTTCTAACCGACATGATGAAATGAGTCAATTAGCTGAATCAGTTAATCGCTTAGCTCATTCACTTAATGAGGTCGAACAGAATCGGAACGAATTCTTGGCAAATGTTTCGCATGAGTTGCGGACCCCTTTAAGTTACATGAAAGGCTACGCTGAAGGTGTAGAAGAAGGAATTATTTCAAAGGAAAAGGGCCTAGGAATTATTCAAAAAGAAGCGAATCGCTTAGATCGGCTTGTAAATGATTTATTAGATCTCGCTCAGCTTGAGGGAGATCAATATGAAATTCGGTCGGAGCCAATTGCACTCGCAGAGCTTGTTGATGAAGTCATTGATCAGTTTAATCTAATAGCTTATAAGAAGGATATAAAACTACTGCGTGATTTAAATGATGAATGTATTGTGTATGGTGATGCTGATCGACTTGACCAGGTAATAAGAAATCTCTTGGATAACGCACTTACGTATACGCCTGATGGTAAAAAAGTAGAGGTAAGGCTTGAACAAAAGGGAGATGACGTAACCTTACTAATACGGGATGAAGGCATTGGTATACCAACGAAAGAGATTGATGCCGTTAAACAACGTTTTTATCGTGTGAAAAAGGCCAGGGAGCGTAAGGATGGAGGCACGGGACTCGGACTTTCAATCGTCTCGCAGATTATTGCGAAGCACGGGGGAACGTTTTCATTAGAATCTACAGAAAATGTAGGTACTACTGCGAGTATTCATTTAAAAGGAATTCTTTAAAATCTGTATCTAATAGGTCTTTTATGAACATTTTATGTCATAGCAGAACTTCACCCCAATTTCACTTTTATCTAGTACGATTCAGTTGAACAAAAAATAACGAAGCATTTAGTAGGAGAGGTTTAGATGAAAAAGAAAGTCGTTAGTCTTGCATTATTAGTTGGTTTATTAATAGGAGTTTCACCAAGCGTTACATATGCTCATTCCCATTTTGAGTCCTCGGTACCAGAAGAAGGTCAAACGGTTGAAGAAGCTGTTGAAACGATCGAGTTGTCATTTGATGGAGGTATTGAGCAAGCGAGCGAAGTTCAAGTGTTTACAGCAGATGGAGAAGAGATTGAAACGACAGCTGTTAATGTCAACAGTCCGAACATCGAAGTGGAGCTATCTGAACCTCTAGCAAATGGAGACTACCGTGTTGCTTACAATGTGTTAAGTGCAGATACACATCCTGTCGAGGGAGAGTTTACCTTTAGTGTAGAAGCTGAGGAAGCGATAGTTGAAGAAGATACAGAAGACGAAGCTACGACTGAGGAAGAGGTTACAGATACAGAAGAATCAGCTGATACAGAAGAACAAGATACAAATGTAGCGGATGAACAGCAAGAAGAAGACTCAGAAGAAAGTAGTAATTCAATCATTTGGATTGTGGGAGCTGTTCTTGTCGTTGGAGTCATTTTAGGAGCACTGGCTGGGTTTAGAAGAAAACGCTAATATAGTGCACCAATGTTAAAGTGTATATCCATCAAATCACATAAATTAAACAAGAGCTTGTATCCCAATGATACAAGCTCTTGTTGTGCACTTTTATTAATTGAGAGTACTGCTTCTATTTATAGCGCTCTGATTTTAAGCCCTCATATAAAGGCATGTCTTCCCAAAGCTCGACAGCTTCACTCCATTTTTTATAATAATGGAGGAGGACGGGATGTTTTGTCAGCTCGTAAAAATGTAGGAGGCGGTTTAAGTGAATATGATGGTACACGTTGTGCCAGTCCGTTCCAAATTGTTTAAACGTCGTTGCTCTAGCGACGTTTTCTAATGGTTTCCAGGGTAGTTTTATGTTAACTTGATTCATTCCTTTTGTGAGTGAAATCGGTTTTAATTCATAGTAGTCCGGTTTCTGTTTGTCTACTTCTCGTTTGGGTGCGTATCTTGGAGCGAGAATGCTGAGATTCAAAAGTGTATCTTTGGGACTATACACTTCCATTTGAAGTTCATTTTCAACAGGGTATGAGTAACGACTGATGAGTAAGCTAATTGTTGCACGTTTGTCTTTTGTGAAAATTGCATCGTCACTTACATGGACAGTGGATGCAAGCATAATGTTTTCGTATAAGTTCTTTTCAGCGACATGAACCTCAGAATTTCCTTCCTCTGGCACATAAAGTTCTACTTTTTTGAATTCAATGTCTGTGTGCTCTACCTTAAGTTTAATCGTTGCGATCCCGTTAAGCGCATATCTGGAATTGGCTAAAAGGGGGGCGTCATACAATGGCAACATTTTAATCAATGTTTCTAAGTTATCATGCCAAAACGCCTCAGCATCACCATCCGCTGCGATGGTCGCATACGAGCTTATCGCGGATATGGCAGAAAACCAACCATTTAAAACATAACCGTTTGGAGACATCGGGTATTCTTGAATACTAGGTCCTTTTGTGGATAGGTGCATCACACCACCATTTTGGACAGGGATTTTTAGACTGAGGTAAACGCGTTCGGCTGCTTTTAAAAAACGGTCTTCTTGAATGGTCTCATACACTTGGGCAAAGACTTCTGCGTAATACGATTGCGTTAAAGCTGAATAATAGGATTTACTTGTAGAATTAAACACGGAATCATTTTTATACCAGAATACAAGGGCACCTTGAAATTCCTCCATCCGATTAATCGCGGCTTCGGCTACTTGGATAACTGCTTGTTTGAATCGTTCTTCCTTTGTTTTCTTATATTGGTAGAGGTAGTCTCGAATGACGTAAATCCCGTAAATAGGATGAAGTTCTACTTTGTCTCCAATCATCTTCCCAGGATATCCGTCGGGCAAAAATGAAATCTTATACCTTTCTTTGCTTATCTTAGATAAGCGTGGGGTGAAGGGCGGCATTTGCATCTTTGTACACTCCTTAAAAGTCATTAGCTGATCCTATTTTATGCTGGAATGTCAGTGCCCGATAAGGACAAGTAATAGCAGAGATCTGTCTATTTTATACAGATGAAAAGAAGGTTTTAGAGAAGAAAGGGTAGAGATTATTAAACGGATTTTTTTTTAGAATTAGCACTACCATACTTGTATGGTAGTATGGTAGTATAGAGATCGTAAAGGAGGAAGGCTCGTTGAACTCATCTGTGAATCGTCCGTCATCTTCAAGCTCATCAAGAGTGTTTGTGTATGAAACGTTACGACAAAGCATCACAACGTTAAATTTGAAGCCTGGTGTTGCAATCTCAGAAAAAGAAATTGCAGCTGAATTAAATGTTAGCAGGACACCGGTTAGAGAAGCATTCCTACAATTAGCTCATGATCAATTATTAGAAGTTAGGCCACAACGAGGATCGTTTGTTACGTTGATTGACTTAGATCAAGTAGAAGATGCCAGATTTATTAGGGAGCAGCTTGAAGTTGGAATTGTTCGCTTAGCCTGTTCTACGTTTTCAGAAGATGATCAACAAAAAATGGAAACAAATTTAATCCTTCAAGAGCAAATGATGAAGAATCAGAAGTATGATGAACTCTTTAAACTGGATGGTGAATTTCATCGATTGATTGCCTCGAGTTGTGGAAAAGTGAAGGTCGCTGAAATGATTCAACATATGAATGTTCATTTTGATCGATTGCGGATGCTGAGTTTATCTTCCAACCTAAATTGGGAGGCCATTTATAATCATCATCAGAACATTTTGAAAGCCATCGTTAATCAAAATGAAGATCAAGCTGAGCAAGTAATGAAAGAACATCTTTCACTTATTACCGTGGACCAAGTCGCTTTAAAGAAGCAATTCCCGATTTACTTCAAATAGCTTGTCTATTTGAACATCAAATGTAAACGCATACGTGGCAAGGAGTGTTCGCATGTTTAAGAAATGTATGATTTTAACGTCTTTTCTTTTATTAGCAGGGTGTTCGCAGCAAGCCGTAAGTGAGAATGATGTGACTCATTGGAAGATGACACATATCTCAGATGCAAGTCATTTGTGGCATAAGACAGCTTTGGAGTTCTCAGAGCGAGTAAAAGAAAAAACAGACGGCAAGGTACAAATTGAAGTTTTTCCTAATAGCCAATTAGGAAATGAAGTAGATAGTATTAACAGCATAAAGTTTGGAGCAACAGACTTAACAATTACCGGAGAAACACTTGAGGTATGGACACCAAACGCAATATTGTTAGCGGTTCCATACGCATTTGAAGATGAAGAGCATATGAGGAATGTGATCGAAGGAGACATTGGTCAAACAATTGAAAACGATATCAAAGAGGACGTTGGTCTCACTCCTTTGTTCTACATGGAACGTGCTCCACGAAACCTCACATCGAATACGCCGATCTCTACTCCAGAGGATTTAAGAGGGTTTAGCATGAGAGTACCGAACGTGCCATTGTTTTTAGATACGTGGTCTGAAGCAGGAGCAAAGCCACAGGTTATTAACTTAAATGAAGTCTTTACGGGTCTTCAACAAGGAGTCATTGCCGGTCAAGAGAATCCAAATGACTTAATTTATAGTAACGGATTTTACGAAGTGCAGGACTATTTAAATGTGACAGAGCACGTGCGGTCTTGGATTTATGTAGTCGTTGGAAATGAGCAGCTTAAGAGTTTACCTGAGGATCAACGTCTAGCTGTGGAAGAAGCCGCATTAGAAGCACAGGATTATGCAAGAGATCTTCAAGAGGCTGAGCAAGAAGCTCTTTCAGATTTATTAAAAGAGCGTGGAATGACATTTAATGAAGACGTTGACCAACAAGCGTTTCGTGAAGCGATGTTACCAGCTTTAGAAGAAAATCTTGGGGATGAACAATACGAACTATATTTAGAAATGGTTGAACAAGGATCAGGAATAGAGGTGGATCGTTAATGAAAAAAGCAGCGAAGTTAGATCAACTATTAAACTATTTAACGATCATCTTATTCAGTAGTTTGCTCCTTGTTGTGGTCATTCAAATTATGAGTCGTTACCTTCCTTACAGTGCCATTTGGACAGAAGAGCTTTCAAGGTACTTGTTTGTTTATTCGATTACAGTTGCTGCTCCACTTGCCATTAGAAAGAATGAGTTCATCAAAGTGGATATGCTTTTAACGATGTTACCTGCACATATAAGAAGAATCTATGAATGTGTGACATATGCCATTGTCGGCGTATTTGGAATCATTTTATTTGTGACTGGGATTCGATTCTTTCAATTAGGAACAGAGTTCACATCGCCAACCATTGGCTTTCAGATGAGCTATGTTTATATTTCTGTACCGATTCTTGCGTTTTTAATTGTTCTGTATTCAATTCTTTTTATCATTGATCAATTTACTTTGCCAAAGTCAGAAGGTGAACAACCATGATGTCGATTCTTTTAGTCGGTTCTTTCTTAGTTTTTATTATGATAGGTATTCCGATTGCCTTTAGTTTAGGGCTTGCTTCGCTATTATATCTTTTATTAGCCGGTATTCCATTGACGATTATTCCACAAACCATGTTCTCTGGAATTAATTCATTCGTCTTACTTGCCATTCCTGCCTTTATTCTAGCTGGTAATTTAATGAATGCAGGTGGTATTACCGAGCGAATTATCAATTTTGCAAATGCAGTTGTTGGACATATAAGAGGTGGATTGGCACTTACCAACGTGGCGTCTTCACTTGGATTTGCAGGAATTTCGGGTACTGCCTTATCAGATACAGCGAGTATCGGGTCTGTAATGATTCCGGCTATGAAAAAGCAAGGATATGGATCTGGATTCTCGGCTGCTGTTACATCGATCTCTTCAACTGTCGGTCCAATGCTTCCACCTTCATTACCGATGATTATTATTGGAACCCTTGCAAGCGTATCCATTGGGGATCTCTTTCTAGCAGGTGCCATTCCAGGGATTTTGCTTGCAATAGGATTTCTGATTGTGACATACATTATTTCTGTAAAAAGGGGATATCCAAAAGGAGAACGTCAACCGTTATCTGTTGTAGGTAAGTCATTCTTAGGTGCCTTTTGGGCATTAATCATGGTTGTCATTATCCTTTGGGGAATCTTGGGTGGTTATTTCACACCTACGGAAGCTGCCGTTGTCTGTGTGATCTATGCTTTCATTATTGGTGGCTTTGTCTATAGGGAGCTAAAGCTAAAAGATATTCCTGCATTACTTACAAACACTCTAAGCTCAACAGCGTCCATCTTACTTTTAGTAGGATTTGCAAATCTATTTGGATGGATCTTAGTCAGTGAAGGTGTACCAATTTTAATTGCAGATGGAATTTTATCAATTACTGAAAATCCATTTTTCGTTATTCTTCTTATCGTTATCTTACTTTTAACGATTGGAATGTTTATGGAAACCATTGCTGCATTGGTTATTTTATTCCCAGTTTTATTACCGGTAGCAACGAGTGTAGGAATGGATCCCGTTCACTTTGGTGTTGTTATGGTCTTAACATTAATGATTGGTTTGTCAACTCCACCTGTAGGCGTCTGTCTGTTTGTTGCCTCTAGTTTTGCAAAAGTTCCAATTGGTAAAACGGTGAGGGAGTTAATTCCATACTTTGGAGTAGCCATCTTTATTCTTTTACTAGTCAGTTATATTCCATCACTGTCACTATTTTTACCAAGTTTATTTGAGTAAGGAGATGTTGTACATGCAAGCCATAACTGTAAAAGAGCCAGGAGATTTGCTCATAGAAACAGTCAATAAACCTGAGCTTATAGAAAAGACAGATGTATTAGTGAAAGTAAAGGCTGCAGGAATTTGTGGCTCAGATATGCACATTTATCATGGAAGCAATCCATTCACGGTGTATCCACGAGTCATTGGTCACGAAGTAGCAGGTGTTGTTGAAGAGGTAGGCGAGGATGTTCATGACCTCGCCATTGGGGACACGGTTGCATTAGAACCCATCTCTTATTGCGGCGAATGTTATGCATGCAGGAAAGGCCGCCAGAATGTTTGTGAGAAATTAGAAGTGTTTGGTGTTCATCAAGATGGAGGTATGCGAGAATGGATGGTAGCTCCTGCATTAAAATGGCATAAATTGAACGCAACAATTTCCTATGAAGCGGCTGCCTTAGTTGAACCATTAACCATCGGCGCACAGGCAACATCTCGTGGTGGCGTTGAGGCTGGTGACACCGTATTTATTATGGGGGCAGGACCTACAGGGTTGAGCTGCTTAATCCTTGCTAAACAAAAAGGTGCTAAAGTCTTTATTTCAGATTTCAATCAATCGAGATTAAATTATGCGAAAGAGATTGGTGCAGATGTTCTAATCAACGCTGGAATGGCTGACGTACATGAAGTCATTACCAAGGAAACGAATGGTGAATTGATTAATGTTGTCATTGATGCAGTAGGAACAGCTGAAACGTTTGCGCAGGCGGTAACCCTTGCATCGGTTGCAGGGACAGTTGTAGCTCTTGGTTTTAATGAAAAACCATCGCCAATTGCTTCATTATTTATAACTAAAAAGGAGTTAACGATTGTTGGTTCTAGGCTGCAAGCAAATAAGTTTAAGGAAATGATTCAATTGGTCAACGAGGGAGTATTGAAGCCTGAGGAAATGATTTCCCATAGATATGAGATGGCTAATGTGCAGGAAGCCTTTGATACGCTTGAAAAAGAACCTGACCAAATCAGAAAAATCGTACTTACTTTTTAATTCTAAGAAAGGGTGATTATTGATGAGAATGACATTTAGATGGTATGGAGAAGGAAATGATTCTGTAACTCTTGAACAAATTAAGCAAATCCCTGGAGTAGAAGGACTTGTTTGGGCATTACATGATTTGCCTGCTGGTGTAGTGTGGCCAGTAGAGAAAATTCAAGAAATTAAGGATCAAGCAGATAAATACGGCTTTCACCTCGATGTAGTAGAAAGCGTCAACGTTCACGAAGATATAAAATTAGGACTTCCTTCAAGAGATCAATATATTGAGAATTATAAAGAGACGATTAAAAATCTAGCAAAGTTTGATGTGAAGGTTATTTGCTACAACTTCATGCCCATTTTTGATTGGACGAGAACGGATCTTTTTAAAAAGATGGAGGATGGATCAACTGCTTTATTCTATGAAAAAGCAAAAGTAGATTCCATGAATCCACAAGACTTAATTAAACAAACAACAAGCTCAGGCTTCACCATGCCAGGCTGGGAACCAGAAAGATTAGCTGGAATTGAAAAATCGTTCGAAGCCTATAAAGGGATGTCTGAGGATCAATTATGGGATAACTTGCAATATTTCTTAGAACAGATCCTTCCGATTTGTGAGCAGCATGACATTAAAATGGCGATCCATCCGGATGATCCACCATGGTCTGTATTTGGTCTACCACGCATTATCACAAGTGAAAAGAATGTAGAAAGACTTCTTTCTCTATCAGATAGCCCGTCACATAATATTACGCTGTGTAGTGGATCGCTTGGAGCCAACCCGGAAAATGATATTCCTAAAATCATTCGTCGCTTCCACGACCGAATTCCATTTGCACATATCCGTAACGTCAAAATTTATGAAAACGGAGATTTTATTGAATCTTCTCATCGTACTCAAGATGGATCGGTTGATATCGCTGATGTCGTAAAGGCTTATCATGAAAATGGGTTCACAGGATATGCCCGTCCAGACCACGGTAGACATATTTGGAATGAAGAATGTCGCCCAGGCTATGGCTTGTATGATCGTGCTCTTGGTATAATGCATTTGTGGGGATTATGGGACGCATATGAGAATGTAAAAAAAGGGGGCGACTCACATGCTATCAACTCATAATTCGTTAGCTGGAAAAGTAGCAGTCATCACTGGTGGAAGCGGTGTCTTATGTAGCCAAATGGCAATAGAACTTGCTAGACAAGGGATGAAAGTCGCTATCTTAAATCGTTCAAAAGAAAAAGGAAAAGCACTTGAAGAGGAAATCGTGCATTCCAGGGGGGCAGCATTAGCTGTATCCTGCGACGTATTGAATGAGGAAAGTGTTCAACAAGCGAGTGAGGAAATCTTATCGAAGTTTGGACCATGTCATGTGTTAATAAATGGAGCCGGTGGGAATCACCCTGATGCCATTACATCGAAAGAAACATTCTCTGAATCAGACATTACGGATCCAGAGATTAAGAGCTTCTTCGACATGACCATGACAGGTTTTGATCACGTTTTTAAGTTAAACTTACTTGGAACCGTTTTACCGACTCAAGTTTTTGCAAAGCAAATGATCGACCAAGAGGGAACAACCATTATTAATATTTCATCGATGAGTGCGCCATCACCGATGACAAAAGTACCTGCATACAGTGCAGCAAAAGCAGGAATTGATAACTTTACTCAATGGTTAGCCGTTCATTTTGCAAGCGCAGGCATTCGTGTCAATGCGATCGCTCCAGGCTTTTTCTTAACAGATCAAAATCGCAATCTCTTAACAAATTCAGACGGAAGTTTAACAGAACGTGCTGAGAAGATTATTTCCCACACACCAGCTGGCCGTTTTGGTAAACCTGAAGATCTACTAGGTACTCTTTTATGGCTTGCCGATTCAGAGTATTCAAGGTTTGTAACAGGAATTATTGTACCAGTTGACGGAGGATTTATGTCGTATTCAGGTGTTTAGAAGGGAGAGAGACGAATGGGTGCAGACGTTGTAACGTTTGGAGAAACCATGGTTTTACTTGAAGCAGGTAGCAGTGGACCTCTTCGTTACGTAGAGACATTCACAAAGCGATATGGCGGAGCAGAATCAAATGTGGCAATTGGATTGTCTAAGCTAGGACATCAGTCGCTATGGATGAGCAAGGTTGGAAAGGATGAATTTGGTGAATTCCTGATCCAAAAGATAAGAGGAGAAGGGGTAAACACAGATTTTGTGAAAAGCTACCAAGGTGCACCAACTGGTATGTACCTAAAAGAAATGCGGAGACCGGGAGACCAGCGTGTGGTTTATTACCGCGCTGGTTCAGCGGCTAGCTTCTTTAACGAGAATGATTTAGACGAGGAACAGATCTCACAGGCCAAAATTCTACATCTAACAGGCATCACTGCTCTATTAAGCGAGTCGTGTCGTCAGGCGATGTTCAAAGCGATTGAGATTGCAAAAGAGAATAATGTATACGTTTCCTTTGATCCGAATCTTCGCTTTACATTAATGGGTGAGCTCGGTGAAGATGGAGCCCGTCAAGTGATTCGTCAGTTAGCAGAGAAAGCGGATCTTGTGATGCCAGGACTGGATGAAGCAGAATGGTTATTTGGTACATCTGATGAACAGGAAGTGGCCAATCTATTATTCGAATCTGGCGTGAAAAAAGTGGTTGTAAAAAATGGTGGAGAGTATCAATTTTATGCAGAATCAGGCGGAGAAACGGGCCGAATCCCAAGCTTTAAAGTGAAACAAATCGTTGATGCCATTGGAGCAGGGGATGGATTTGCGGCAGGTGTCCTATCAGGACTTCTTGATAAAAAAAGTCTAGGTGAAGCTGTTCATTTTGCGGCAGCAGTCGGGGCGCTTGTTGTCAGCTCACCTGGTGACATCGAAGGATTACCAACACGTGATGAGGTACTAAATTACATTGAACAAAAAGAAGGAAATGCAGGGGGCGTATTACGATGAGTAGATTTGAAACGTTAATTAGTTCAGGTGTAGTAGCCGTGATTCGGAAACAGCCTAGAGAGAATATTGTTCCTCTAGCAAAGGCACTTGTGAGTGGTGGAGTGTCCGGACTCGAAGTCACAATGGATTCAGAGGATGCACTCGGTGCCATTGCAGAGCTTCGCACTCAGTTTGGTGATGAGGTTGTGATTGGAGCGGGAACCGTACTTGATGCTGAGCAAGCAGTAGCTGCAATTCAAGCTGGCGCTGAATTTATCTTTGCTCCGATCCTACACGAGCCAACCATTCGTGCAGCAAAACGCCATGGAAAGATTATGATTCCAGGAATCTTTACACCAACAGAAGCTCAACAGGCAGTTGAATGGGGGGCAGATATGGTCAAGGCTTTCCCTGCAGACGTATTAGGGCCAGCTTTCATCAAAGCGGTGAAAGGACCTCTATCCCACATTAAAATCATGCCGACTGGTGGAGTGGACTTAGAAACAATTGATGGATTTATCAAAGCCGGTGCATTAGCCGTTGGAGCCGGTGGACCACTTCTACGTAAAGACTTAATCGAAGCCGAAGACTGGTCAGGACTAGAGCAGCACGCCGCAGCATTTGTTAGCCAGGCGAAGAAAAGCTTAGCAGGAAACTAATCACATTTGAATCTCTTATCTACTTTATGTGGGTAAGGGATTTATTCTTTTAAAAAAAAGCTGCCCACTAAGGACAGCTTTCAATTAGCTATTTCTTTCGACACTCACATGAGTCGCCACAGAAATCGCGTTTTTCACAATGCTTAGGTTTCTCATCGTGTTTGTCACACTTCTTATGCTCGTGTTTATCGCATTTTTTATCTTCATGTTTATCGCACTTTTTGTGCTCGTCTTTGTGACCTTTTTTATCTTCGTGTTTATCACACTTGTCATGCTTATCGTGATGCTTGCCGCATGAGCATGAATCAGACTCTTTATCTTCCTTGTCATGCTTTTTCTTCTTGTCCCACTTCTTATCGTGATCGTCGTGATGTTCTTTACGTTTAGGCTTACCAAACATAAAATGATCCCAGTTCATTCAATTCACCCCTTTTAAAAAACTATCTTGCACCATATTGTATGAATCATTTTACAAATGGTTTGGGGAAGTGACTGATTGGACTAGCGAAAGTATTGAAATTGGTCAATTTCATTAAAATGAATGTGTCCAATGCCCTTAATACTTAGACGAACAGGGTAGAAAACAGCCTCTTTCTCTGAGAAGAACCAGACTCTATGTTTCTTCACAAGAATAAACAACCCATTCACATCACCAAGAGGGGAGAAGTACTCATTCCCTTCACGAGCATTCGGAACACCAAGATGATTTAAACCATGGGCAAGAGTTTTGACTTGATTGGATACAATACCGATCTCACTAATGTTTATCACACTTCTAGCGTTAAAATGTGAATTCTTTTGTATCGTTTGGTCTTCATTTCTGGCAATGAACTCAACGATATTCCCAGCTGGATCAGTAAAATAAAGAGCACGAGCATCCCAATTTTTAAAATATACCTCATCACTTTCTTCATGCTTGTTTAAGTTAACGAGTGACTGAACCCATCGCTTAGCTTCTGAAAATTGATCTCGTGGAATATTCATTGCAAAATGATAAAATGGCTTGCTTTCAGAGAATGAGTGATTAAATTCAAGAGTTGTGTAGCCAATTTGTACTTTAAAGGATGAGGTGTTCTCTTCAGTTAAAGCGAATTGTAATGTCTCTGAGTAGAACGCTTTTAACGTCTCTAACTGGTCTGTTAATAAAACTAAGTGCGTTATTTTCATATGTAAAAACTCCTTAAGGTTGATAGCTTTTACTTTATACGTAAAAGCAGATACAGCCATCGGTCATCTTAAGGAATGTATCTACAACTTTAGTCTGAAGAAAAAAAAGGAAAGACCTTCCTTTGCACTTGTAGTAAAATTGTTAACATACAGGCCTCTGTAGCTCTAGAAGGGAAGAGCGCCGGAAAACAATGTGTAACCGGGTCGCAAGGTAAGGGTTTCAGAAGCACCGAAAAGCAAATCAGCTGAGGCAGGTGAAACTCCTAGCCGGTGAAAGTCCGTAGGGAAGCGTGTTCCCCCTAGCCTATGCTTACGAAAGGAGTGCGGGTTCGAATCCCGCCAGAGGCATATCCATCTAGAAGGTAGGAAACTATTTTGGAAAAGAAGATCATTGGTATTGCAATCGTTTTATTTCTGTTAACTGGCTGTGTTCGTAATGCTGATGTTGAACAAGTTGATCAAAAAAAGATTGATAGTACAGAAGAATCTGCTGTAACGGAAGAAGAAACAGTAACAGAAGAAACATTCGTTTTAGAAGAGACTACAACAGAGGAAAAAACTGAGGCAACGAACATTGCATTTGACATAGATCCATTAGTATTCGATGAGTTCACAGTTGAAATGAATTATGTGGAATTGTATCAGAAAGATGGAAAAGAGTATGCTGATGTTTCATTCACTTGGTTAAATCAAGCAGGTGATGGTGCTAAGAAGTTTATGTCACAATCTTTAGTATCTCTATATCAAAATCACACGGATCTTGATGAAATAACAGGAGATTGGGATATTGAGAACTCAAACAGTAGTAGCCTTTACTACGACAATGCAGAGAATGGTGAAGTAAATATCTTTTTAACTTATGAACTTGAAAATAAAGAAGACAATTTGAGGATATTATTTATGCCTATTAATGAGCTAGATGAGGAAGCTCAACAAATTGATTTCAATATAAAGTAAAATTAAAAAACGTCTGTCGATTGGGTATTCGTCTTTTAATTTCCCCATGAACTAATTCTTCTTAAATTTAAGTATTTTCTTATCTTAATGATCTCTCACCACAAACGTTCTCATCAAAAGGTCATACATTGATTGCTTCTTTTTTGTGAAGAGCGCGGTACCGATGTAAAGAAACATCACTGCATAGATCAGAATTTCGATTAGGGTATAAGGTAATGGTACTGAACCCTCGCCAATATACACAAGTCGGTACACTAGAAAGTGGGAGAGCTCCCATGGTAGAAACTTTATGATTGTGCGAATGGTTAATCTGAAAATGGAGACGGATTTTCCGTGTCTATCCACCAAACGAATGTTAGCTTTCTTTTTTCCAAACGATTGTCCAAAGAGGGTTGAATCACTTAGAATAAAGTAAAGTGAGATTGGTAGGGTCACCATCAGAAATCCAGTTAATTGTGCAATAACTAAAGAACCTGCAAAAAAGGTTTGTAGCGAAGGAAAAACAAACAGATTAACGACAGCAAGTAGGGCGAGGTAGCAAATGATTAAAATATAATCGTACATAAATGCTTTAAGTCGAATGAAAAAAGAAGCATAGGTCACATGGACCACCACCATTCTATTTTCTAGTTTTATCAATGCACATTATCTTTTATCCTACCACATTAATTTCCTAATGAATTGACTAAAATGCAGGAGGAACTATGTCTACACTGAAAGCTTATCTCTATACGATTTTGGGAGCTTCCTGCTGGGGACTGATTGGACTTTTTGTCGATCCGCTGTACCAGGAAGGATTTACGCCTTGGGAAGTGGTGGCGATTCGTGGGATTTTTACGTTTGTCATCCTATTTCTTTTTATGAGCATATGGTTTAAAAATCAATTAAGAACAAGAGCGCGAGATCATTTGATCTTTGCTGCTTCAGGTATTTGCAGCATTGCGTTTTTTAATTACTTTTACTTTGAGGTTTTTGCACAGTCAAATCTGTCCCTCGCAGTAACACTTTTATATACAGGACCTATGTTTGTAGCACTGCTTTCAAGAGTTTTCTTTAAAGAGATGCTTACGCCTTATAAAATAACGGCTCTTGTATTGTCATTAATTGGATGTGCGTTTGTTGTACAGCTTCTGCCGTTTGGTACGTCAAGCATACCTGGGTCGGTTATTATTATGGGAGTTCTATCAGGTTTTTTCTATGCATTGTATAGCATTTTTACCAAACCGATTACGAGTAGATATTCTCCGTTAACGATCACAACATACACTTTCTTATATACAAGTGTATTTATGCTTTTGGCCAGTCCCATTACTGAAAAGGCATCTTTGTTCACATCATCGTCTGTTCTAATACCGGCTTTGTTATTGGCGCTTGTTTCAACAGTAGGAGGCTATGTTTTCTATACTACAGGTTTAAAACATCTAGAGGCGAGCAAGGCATCGATTCTTGCAACGATTGAACCCGTTGTTGCCGTCATCTCTAGTGTATTGTTTTTAAATGATGTCTTAGATGGTTGGCAGCTTGTTGGTATTCTTGCTGTTTTGTATTCTGCTATACTAGTTTCAAAGCGAGGACGTACTAAAAGGCGAGCAAGACATGTTGCCTAGAAAAAGGAAGGTTATTTAATATGAATGAATTGACAGATCTTCATGAACATATTTTGAGCGGAAATGTTTCGGAGGCTTTAGAGTTCTATCAAAACATGGACTTTAAACCGTTTTATGATTCAATACTATTTGAAGCATTTGAACAACCGTCCATCTGTTATTATACCTTTGTTTTGTGCTTACTTTCAGAAGACGAAACTGTATCCCTTCATTCCCTAGCTACTAAGCTTCTTATTCATCCACTTTGTCATATGGAAGGGGCTTACTTTTCAGCTCTTTACCATGTTAGAAGATCTTTAGAATTAACTTCTTATCAAAGCATTGAGGACTTAGAGATGTTGCTTTTCTTATCGGAAGTCCCAGATCAGGTTGTCTCCATTGAAGAAGCAACTGATGCTGCTTATAAGATCATAGCGCTCGACCCTACAAACCAAACTACTAAAGAATTTATGAAAAAAATCAAGAAGTGAATGAGAATCCCGCGTAAGTAAATGAATCTTTTGAAAAAGGAGCGATACCATGATTAAAACTGGAATGTGTTCGGTCACATTTCGAGAGGAATCAGTGGATCAGGTGATCAAATGGACAAAAGAGTCAGGTCTTGATGGAATTGAGTGGGGAGCAGATATTCATCTGATTCCGGGCGACCTTGAACAGGCAGTAGACATTGCAGTTAAAACTCAGAAGGTAGGTCTAGAAGTGATGTCCTATGGATCTTATTACAGGGCAGGGGCTACGCAACATGACTATCCCTTTACTTCCATACTTCAAACTGCCAAAAAGCTCGGTGCACCTTCTATTCGAATTTGGGCTGGTGAAGCGGGGTCTGACGAAGTAACGATGTCTGAACGAAAGCAGGTAGTGGAAGACATTCAAGCCGTGGCAACACTTGCTAGTGAGGTTGGTATTGAGGTTCATCTTGAATATCATGGAGGTACGTTAACAGATACGAGCGATAGTGCAAAAAGGTTAATGGAAGAAGTTAATCATTCCAATGTCGCGCTCTACTGGCAACCAGCAGTCGGTCTTAGTGTGGAGGAACGTTTAGCAACCATTCAAGATGTTAAACCATTTATAAGGCATGTGCATGTGTTTCATTGGCAGGAGTATGATCGATTGGCATTGTCTGAAGGCGTGAACGATTGGGAGCTTTATCTTGATCAGCTTTTACTAGAGGATCAATTGTTAAATCAACACTTTTTACTGGAATTTGTAAAGGATGAGGATCCGGCTCAATTTAAACAGGATGCACATATATTAACTGATCTTATTACTCAACTGAAAAAGAGAGTGCTCTTATGAAGAAGGATCTTACTAACCGACTATCACCTATGCAAGCAGCAAAATTATTTGTATCCGAACATTTCTCAGATTGTAATGGAGCAATACTCGCTGGAAGTGTGGTGCGCGGTGAAGCAACGGAAACCTCAGATTTGGATCTTATCATTTTTGATGAAAGCCAATCTTCTTCATTTAGAGAGTCGTTTGTTAAATATGATTGGCCAATTGAAATCTTCGTTCATAACCTTACATCATATAAGACTTTTTTCAAATTGGATTTTGACCAAGCGACGCCTTCAATGCAACGCATGGTTTCAGAAGGGCTAATAATAAAGGACACTGGAATAATCTCTTCTATAAAACAAGAAGCAAATGATCAATTATTGAAAGGACCTGAGCCATGGTCTGATGAAAAAATACGAGAAAAACGGTATTTCATCACAGATACATTAGACGACTTTATTGGAAGTGTCGATAAATCAGAGTCCATTTGTTGTGCAAATACACTTTTTGAATTAGTCGCTAATTTTGTATTACGGACAAGTCGTCATTGGACTGGTACATCAAAGTGGCTCATCCGCTCATTAAGATAGTACGATGCAGATTTCTCGAAGCGATATGTAGAAGCATTTAATCAATTTTATAAATACGGGCATAAAAACCAAGTAGTTGAATTAGTTGATGATGTACTTAAACCGTTTGGAGGACGTTACTTTAATGGATTTTCGTTAGGGAAGAAAAATGTATAAAAAAGAAGTGAGCCACATCGCTCACTTCTTTTTTATTGTTCAAATTGGATTTTCTCGTCCACACTGCCATCCTGCTTATGAATAATAAGCTGCGTTCCTTTATTTTTTGCAATTTCCTTGCCACGTTTGACCGCTTCTGCTTTCGTTTCCATCACATCTGAAGGACGGTCAGCATCCTCAGATTGAACGGCCCAGCCTCCATCTGGATGAGGAGTGACAAATTGTGGCTTCTCATTCAGTTCGGGTCGCGAGGAACTTGAACGGTCATTTGAAGGCTTCACTTGTCCGTTATCTAAAAACGATTGGATCTCTTTTTCACTCGAATTTGAATGCCATTCTTTTGCTTGTTTTGTTGCGATAGGAAGGGCATCTCCTTCTTTATATCCATCATCAATCATACTATTTGCAATCTCAATTGCTTTTTTTCTTGTCGCTTTATTTAGGTTTTTTAATGAATCTGGATAATCATTTAGTGTCCAAGGCATTTTTATCTCCTTCTTTCATGTTTTAGATCTATTTCCGCATTCTCAATCACTCAAACCTTATCCATCCCTTTATCCATGTAACGCACCAAAACAATACGATTATCGCAGATTAGGTTAAAAACTATGTCACGTTTTATCACATAAATCACCAAGTATGAAAAAAGGCTCGTTATGATGATAGAAGATTAAATGAATTCTGAAAAATTGAGGGGTTTGTAGATGCCAATAGAGAAAAGAAGACAACGTCTCGTTTGGATTGGGAATGGAATGGCAGGAATGCGTTCGGTAGAAGAGGTTCTCGCTCTGGAACCGGGTTCTTTTGAGCTTACGATTATCGGCGGTGAGCCAGTCAGAAGTTACAACCGCATACTCCTTTCTTCTGCTCTTCAGGGAGAGGTTTCAGTTGACTCAATTTACTCTCAGCCAGAATCATGGTTTTCAGATCATCATATCAATTTATATTTAGGTGAAACAGTTGAATGGATTGATTCGGATGAAAAAGTGGTCTTAACCGATCATCACCGTACGATTCCCTATGACAAATTAATTATTGCTACGGGTTCTAGACCATTTGTGCTACCGGTACCAGGTCATGATATGGAAGGTGTATTTACATTTCGTACAATGAATGATTGTCTCGAACTCCTTAAGACATCGTCTAAATATAAGCGAGCAACAGTTATTGGTGGTGGTCTTCTTGGCCTTGAAGCTGCTAAAGGTTTCATTCATATGGGGATGAGTGTGGATGTTGTCCACCGAGCTAGCTCGCTAATGGAGCGACAGCTTGATCCAACGGCTGCGGGGCTTCTACAAAAAGAACTCGAAACGCAAGGGATGAGATTTCATCTTGATAAAGAGACAACAAGTATAACCGGTTTTAATCGTGTAGAAAGAGTGAACTTCTCTGACCATAGCTTTATTGATACAGATATTGTTATCATGTCTGCCGGTGTACGACCAAATATCTCTCTTGCAAAAAAGAATGGAATCAAAACAAATCGTGGCATCCTCGTTGATGATCGGATGTGTACATCAGTAACTGACATCTATGCGGTAGGTGAATGTGTAGAACACCGAGAGTTGACTTATGGCATGGTGAAACCTCTTTACGAACAAAGTAAAGTACTTGCCCAAGAGCTATGTGGGTTAGACGGAGCGCTTTTTAGGGGAACGACTCTCTCCACTCAGTTAAAGATTCCTGGTGTGGATCTTTTCTCAGTTGGTGAGGTTACAGAGAGTGGTACAACAAACTCGATCATGTATATGGATGAAGCCAACAGCCTTTATAAACGGTTATTTTTTAAGGGAGATTGTCTTACAGGAGCGATTTTATATGGCAACACAGACGGAAGTACACGGCTCGTTGATTTAGTAGCACAACAAACAGAATTGTCGAGTACTGAAAAAAATCAGCTTTTATACACAGAAGGTGATAGTGACTCGTTTATTGCCGATATGCCTTCAAGTGAACTCATTTGTCAATGCAATGCAGTTTCAAAAAAAGAAATCATTCAAGCAGTACAAAAAGAAGGATTAGCGACAGTTGATGAGGTCAAATCCTGTACAAAAGCAGCAAGCTCATGTGGAGGCTGTAAACCACTTGTTTCCAACCTATTATCCTATATTCAAAGTGATCAATTTGATGAAATAGTGGAGACTGTCCCTGCGCTATGTACTTGTACAACTTATACCGAAGCAGAAATCGTTGAAGGAATGTATAGACACGAGCTTACATCCATTGAAGCTATCCACTCCTTTTATGAGTGGAAGGATACTGGCGGCTGTAATTTTTGCGCCGGCGCACTGACTTATTATTTAAGCGTATTGGATCCCATGTACATCCCTTTTCATTTTAAAGAAAATGCCGTGAAGCAAACAGATGGCAGTTACGCGGTTTCCCTTCCTTTCTATCAAGGAACGAACGATGCAGAGGGGTTTCGGAAAATAGGGCAATACCTTCAGCAATACCCAGAAGCCAGGATGAACATAACTACTTATTCTGAGTTACAGCTGACAGGAATACAAAAGGATGACCTCGCCAATGTTTGGAAGATCTTTTCCCTTCCGAGTAAGGCGCTTTTAGAAAAACGGTTGCTTATCACTAACTCAATTGATCGGTGTGCGTGTAATCAATCTGCTGCACTCACAATTTCTTCAGAAATGAACGACTGGTTCGCATGGATTCCATTGCCAGAGACAACAGAACTTTCAGTGCAGGCTTGTCCACATGGCACGTTACACGGAGATATTCAAATTGCTAAGTCAGTTGTTGGATGGGAGATTCATATTGGAGAAGGCGAAGAGAACCAACTATTTTACATCATGCCAACGGATAAGGAAGTGACTGAATTACTTCCAATTTTAGTTCAATATTATCGGCAAACCGCCTATTTTCAGGAATCAATTGGAAGTTGGATGAACAGGATGGGACAGATTCATGTAAGAGAAATGATTTATGATTCAGGGTTTGCCCTAGATCGAATGGATGATCTTAATAAAACACGAATGTACGTGAAACATCATTTGAACCTAGATATGAAGGAATTGGTTTAACAAAGATGAGTGGGAGTGTTTAGAGTGGCAGATATGCTATTAAGCTACTTTCGAGAGAAACAGAAACATACGCAAAAGGAAAAAGTGTATCCAACACAATGCCCATTTTGCAGTGTTCAGTGCAAAATGCAATTAGTTGAACAAACGAGTGTAACGAGAAAGTCTTATCGAACGGTTGGTTTAATGAATCCAACTTCAAAAGGGAGGCTTTGTATAAAAGGATTAAATGCTCATCAACATACCTTCCATACGGATCGAATCACACACCCTTTACTAAAAAAAGATGGTGAGTTTGTCGAGGTAAGCTGGGACGTGGCACTTCAATACATTGCTAAGAACATTCATGATATCCAGAATGAACATGGAAAGAACGCAATGTCTGTATATGGCAGTGCTTCAATCACAAATGAAGAAGCTTACTTAATGGGAAAGTTCGCAAGGGTAGCACTCCAAACAAAATACATTGATTACAATGGACGATTATGTATGTCTGCCGCTGCATCAGCAGGTGCGCAAACATTTGGCATGGACCGCGGATTAACCAATCGATTGGAAGAAGTCATGTATGCAGAGTGCATCATACTAGCCGGAACAAATATAGCGGAATGTCAGCCGACAATCATGCCATATTTTGAGCAGGCAAAGGAAAATGGAGCTTTTATTATAGCCATTGACCCACGCGAAACGGCAACCACAAAGCTTGCTGACCTTCATTTAAAGCTTAAACCAGGAACAGACGCAGCTCTTGCGAATGGTTTACTCAAAATCATCATTGATGAAAAGTTAATGGATAAGTCTTTTATTGAGAATAGGTCAAATGGTTATGCGGAGGTGGCGCGACATTTAGAAGATCTGTCATTAGATGAAATCAGTGAGAAGACAGGAATTGTAAGGAAAGATCTCTATCGTGCAGCCGTAACATTCGCTAAAAAAGCAACGGGTATGATCTTAACAGCAAGAGGAGTGGAGCAACAAACGGATGGATCTCTTGCAGTAAGAAACTTTCTTAACATTCTGATCGCAACAGGGAAGATTGGAAAACAAGGCTGTGGCTACGGCGCTATAACGGGTCAGAGTAATGGTCAGGGAGCAAGGGAGCATGGTCAAAAAGCAGATCAACTACCAGGATACCGCTCTATTGAAAATGACGAGCATCGAACCTATATCGCCGATGTGTGGGGAGTGGAGGAGCCTGACCTTCCTAGAAAAGGTGTATCAGCGTTTGAAATGATTCAGAAAATGGACCAAGGAGAGATTAAAGGATTATTTCTACTATGCTCTAATCCAATTGTCTCCAATCCCAATGCTCGGTTCGTCAAAAAGGCATTAAAAAAACTAGACTTTCTCGTCGCGGTCGATCTGTTTATGTCAGAAACAGCGAAGCTTGCCGATGTCATTTTACCTACAACTTCTTATCTTGAAGACGAAGGTACCATGACCAACTTAGAAGGGAGAGTTACTTTACGCGAAGCAGCAAAATCAGCTCCAGGAGAAGCGAGACATGACTGGCAAATTATCTGTGATGTTGCAAAAGCTTTGGATAAGGAACGGTTCTTTTCTTATTCCTGTGCCGAAGATATTTTCAACGAGTTAAGGCTAGCAAGTAAAGGTGGTATAGCAGATTATTCTGGTATCACTTATAACAGATTACGTGGGAATGAAGGAATTCTTTGGCCCTGTCCGTCTGAAGACCATCCTGGAACAGGGCGATTGTTTGAAGAGTCTTTCGCCCATCCGAACGGAAAAGCAGTGATGGTTGTTGTACCAAATGAACCGATGATTGTTAAGGAAAAGCCTTGCGCGGAGTATCCGCTATATCTAACAACAGGAAGAGTGATGGCCCATTATTTAACCGGGGTGCAAACAAGAAAAAGTTCGTCTCTTGCAGCAAGACACTTTGAATCATTTATGGAAATTCATCCAGAAACAGCGAAGCAAATGAACATTACAGATCAGACGCTTGTACGAATCTCATCAAGGCGCGGTTCAATTGTGGTAAGAAGTAAATGGACTGCTACTATTCGCAAAGATACGGTCTTTGTTCCGTTTCATTGGGACGAGTCACAAAACGTGAATCGGCTTGTAGAAGACAAGCTTGATCCGACATGCCGAATGCCAGGCTTTAAGGTGAGTGCTGTTCAAGTAGAACTTCTAGATAGTCAAAGCTAAATCAAATAGGAGTGAGAGAGATGAAACTATCAGACTTAAAAAAGAGTGGCCATGCCCCTTCACTGTTTTCTGCTTTTTTATACTTTGATGTCAGCTTTATGATTTGGGTTATGCTTGGCGCGCTTGGTGTGTACATTACAAATGACTTTGGACTTTCTGCTTCTCAACTCGGGTTAATTGTCGCTATTCCTATACTTACAGGGTCTGTATTCCGAATTATAATGGGCGTACTAACCGACCGTTTTGGTCCTAAGAAAACAAGTATTGGCGGAATGATTGTCACGATGATTCCTCTACTTTGGGGATGGCTACTTGGAACATCCATCGCTGAGCTTTATCTAATCGGCATCCTATTAGGTGTAGCCGGTGCGAGTTTCTCAGCATCTCTTCCGATGGCAAGTCGCTGGTATCCACCAGAATTACAAGGTCTTGCCATGGGGATTGCAGGTGCAGGTAATAGTGGAACCCTACTTGCCACGTTGTTTGGTCCTAGACTCGCCGAGATTGTAGGCTGGAACGGTGTGATGGGTCTAGCGTTAATTCCACTCTCACTCGTTTTACTTTCATACATGCTTATGGCAAAGGAACCACCGAATCAACCAAAACCAAAACCATTAAAAGAATACTTTAAAGTCTTTAAAGAACGTGATACATGGTTTTTCTGCTTATTGTACAGTGTAACTTTTGGAGGGTTTGTCGGATTATCCAGCTTCCTTAGTTACTTTTTTGTGAGCCAATACACCTTATCTCCAGTAAGAGCCGGAGAGTTTGTAACAATCGTTGTAGCAGCAGGCAGTTTCCTTCGTCCAGTAGGTGGATTCATCGCTGACAAAATTGGCGGTGCAAAATTACTCTACTTCTTATTTGTTGGAATGACAATCTGTATGCTGACTGTAAGTACTTTGCCACCACTTCTATTTGTAACGATTGCTCTTTTTGTGGGAATGGGTTGCCTTGGAATGGGTAATGGTGCAGTTTTTCAATTAGTCCCTCAACGCTTTCAGAAGGAGATCGGGATGGTAACGGGAATTGTTGGAGCAGCTGGAGGAATTGGTGGGTTTTTCCTGCCAAATATTCTAGGAGTCTTAAGAGACTTGACGGGTACGTACGCAAGTGGTTTTATTGTATTTGCGATGGTCACACTGTTAGCTATAGGAATCCTGGCCTTCGCGCAGGCATCCTGGAGAAAACAGTGGAAGGTTGCAAAGGCAAATAAAAAAGCGATTCAAGTATAACCAATAGGAGAGTCTAAAGAGTAAGGAATGGTGAAGAATGGTTGCCATCTAAAAGGGTTTAAGAGAGGTTTTGTAGAAGATCTTCTCTAGATCTAAGCTCTAGACTCTTCTTTTAGTTATAGAAAGAAAGGTTGTTTCCTATTAAATACAAACCAAAAAAAGATTTATGGTATGGTCTTATGTTGTTACCAATAAGCTTATTTTGCCTCTTATTTGGTTTGATCTTCCCGTTTTATTTTGAAGCAGATGTAGTCGCTGTTATTGTCATATCAACGATCTTTTTTCCTTTTGGTGTATACGGAATATGGTGTTGGTTTGGTACTTCATATGTAATCAACGAAGAACAATTGATCATAAAGCAAGGACCATTTCGAAAAGCAATAAACGTTAACGAGATTGAATTCATTGAAAAAAATAGTCATCCATTACTGACTAGTGCTGCGCTAACTTTTGATAGTTATGTCATTCAATATAAACCTTACAAAACAGTCATTATAGCACCTGAGGAGATCGAGAGTTTTGTAGAAGTTCTCCAGATTAGAATAGGAGGACATGTTAATAAGATAAAGGGTATGTAAGGAGTTGCAGGATGAAGAATTTTCTTTTAATGATTGCATTTATGTTTTTTGGAATAGTAGGTGGATATGTCGTCCCCTTATTTCTACATGATATTGTTGGTTTTCCTATTGAACTGCCAATATGTGTGTTACTTGGTTTAGTATTATCCATGCAAGTCTTAAATTACATGACTCAAACTGGCTTGTTAGAAAAGATAGTTAAGAGAATAACATGAACATAAAGACATTCTTATTTTATAGAAGTCGTTTATTCTTCTTTCTTTTGCCCATAATAAAAAAGAAAATGCTCCAAACAAGAGTTGTTAAGATTAAAGGAGAAATCAAAAAAGCAATTATTAACAATGAAGAGCCGTGCCCTGACATTGTATCTGGTACCTCACCATATCTTGATAATTCATCGGTGTAATTAGCAAACTTGGACCTTCCATTGGCTTCTATCACAAAGTGAAGAATAAAAAGAATGACTGGAGGCGCAAAAACATATATTTTGTCTTTAGCCTATTTAAAAATAGGATAGATTATTGGAAACGAAACGGCTAAATAAATAAAAAAATAAATAGCAAAAGTAATACCCCCTCCAAAACCACACTTCCCATAAAGTAGCATCACTTCTAACAGGGACTCCATCTCTCCTCTATAAAAAAAGTATTGAATCCTTCAATTAATATCGTCTGTATAACTTCCCATAAGACCCTAAATGAATGGTAATATATAGATTATACATAATGTTGCGGAGGGGAGAAAGATGAAGGTCATTTTTTTATTCGGCCCACAAGCAGTTGGTAAAATGACAATCGGAGAGGTCCTATCAAAAGAACTTGAATTACCGTTATTATTTAATCACATGACTTTAGATGTTATTGCTCCTTTTTTAGGATGGACGAAAAAAACGTTTGAGTTGTCCAATCAATTAAGGAAAGATATTTTTCGTGAGGTGGTTGCACAAAAAGATAACAATGGACTGATATTCACATTTGTATGGGCACTCGATCATAAGGAAGATTGTGAAGAAGTAGAGCGCTTTAAACGGATTTTTACCGATTCTGGAATTGACGTTTTATTTGTAGAACTAGAAACCACTCTAAAGGAACGCTTACGACGAAACCAATCAGAGAATCGTTTGGCTAAAAAGCCTTCAAAAAGAAATGTTAAGCAAAGTGAAGAGGAGCTTTTAACAAGTAATCAAAAGCACCGGCTGAACTCGTTACCGGGCGAAATAAAAGAACCCTATTATTATCGCTTGAATGTGACAAATATTAGTGCGGGAGAGGCTGCTAGAAAGATCATTTCTGAGAATCAACTGTATTTAAAAATAGGATGTTCCGAATGAACTGTTTAGGCTGCCGATTAGCAAATAAAAAAGAACCTATTCACTTAATTTATGAAAACGATTTAATTAGTTGTTTCTTAGATCATGATCCATTCAACGCAGGTCACACATTAATTCTTCCAAAAGATCATGTGGAAGATTTAGATGAACTAGATGAAGCGACTGCTCAATCGATTTTAAAAGCGTCTATGAATCTATCTAAGATTCTAAAATTGCTATACAAGCCTGATGGAATAACCATTTGTCAAAATGGAGGCGTGTTTAGTGAATTAACACATTTTCATTTGCATGTTGTTCCGCGCTTTAAAGATCAATCGTTTGCTACGTTTTATTCTGATGAGCCGTTTAATAATGAGCATCTTAAGCAGCGATTTGTAACGATTAAAAACCAATTAAAGAAAGCATTAAATGAGATGTAAGCTTGGGGGTAAGAACATGAATATTGAAGAACAACTTTATCATGCTGCAAATGAACTACTTAACACTCGTTATCCAACGGGTTGGGGAGGAGCTGCTGCTTTGGCACTGGAGGATGGAACGATTCTAACAAGTGTAGCCCCTGAAGTAATTAATGCAAGTACAGAATTATGTATAGAAACGGGTGCTATTCTTGAGGCTCATAAATGGAATAAGCGCGTAACACATTCTATTTGCTTAGCTCGAGAAGATGAGGGCGCGAAACCAAAGGTTCTAACTCCGTGTGGCGTCTGCCAGGAAAGACTCTTTTATTGGGGAGATGAGGTGCGAGTGGCGGTTACAAAGCCTGAGTCGGACTTAGAGTTTAAAGCTCTCTCCATCGTTCAGCCTTATCACTGGAGAAAAGCATATATAGGAGATCAGGTATGAATCTAGTAAATGGCTCGAAGGATATGTTAGAAGAAATCCTATCTCGCCCTCTTTTTGCACATTTATCTACGGTAGAGAAGAACGAACCACATGATTCACCAGTATGGTTTTTGTGGGAGAATGAAAGGATATGGATTCTGGGAAGCTACCAATCTAATTCATTTACAAGACGTATTGAAAAGGAATCTAATTGCGCAGTAGGTATTGTAGATTTTAATCGAGAGACTGGACTTGTTCATCACGTAGGTTTACGTGGAAAAGCAGAGCTCCAATCTCATCAAGAGGATAAAGTAAAGAGGTTATTTACCAAATACATGGGACATGAAAAACACTGGGATCCTAGATTTAAAGCAGTTTTAGGTGACTCTGACTGGTTACTCGTTTGTTTTACGCCGAATTCAGTTGTGGTGAGAGATCAATCGTATCAACTCATTAAATAATTTCATATACCGTATTTGAATCTTTCATCTGAGGAGGCCCTATGAATTTAGGAAAACCGATTGCTAAAGGAAACACTGCAACCATGTATAAAGTTAATGGCAAAATGGTTAAGGTGTTTAATCAAAATTTGGATGCAACGTATGTTGAATATGAAGCGGCTAAGCAAAGAATCGTTTACCAGACAAGTCTCTTTGTACCTGAAGTGATCGAACTGACTAAGGTAGAAGGAAAACAAGCGATAATCATGGAATACATAGAAGGGAAAACACTCGGTGAGCTTTTTCAAGAGAATGGTGAACAGGTAAGAAGGTATCTTGAACAATCTATAGACGTTCAAAAGACAATTCACCAGATTACAAGCACTAAATCGTTAGAAAAAATGAGCGAAAAGTTAACAAGACAAATTCATGAGGCTTCTTTGCTAAGTACAGCTCAGAAAAAAGAGTGTCTCATGCTACTGAACTCTATTTTTGAAGGAGAGACACTTTGTCACGGAGATCTTCATTTGTTTAATCTAATACAAACCCCCACTAAAGAGATTGCTATTATCGATTGGATCGATGCTTCCATGGGTGATGCCTGTGCCGATGTATGCCGTTCGTATCTTTTGTACACACAGCATTCAGTAGAACTGGCTGAATTATACCTTGAGATTTATTGTGATCGTAGTGGAAAGACTAAAGAGGACATTCTTCAATGGTTACCAGTGATTGCAGCAGCACGACTGTCTGAACATGTCCAAACAGAGGATTCAAAGCGATTAGTGCAATATGTAGAATCAGCTTTTTCGTAAAAAGGAGAGCAAATCAATGTCGAACAGTGAATTAGGAATTACATTTATCTATCCAAATAATTGTGGGAATTCCCCTAAAACGGTGAAGTTAAAGGAACTTTATCAGTCATTAATTGCAGGCAATTTAGATTTATTAATAGAGAGTGTAGATGAAGAGGTTCTTTGGACTTTGATAGGTGATAGTCAGATAAAAGGGAAACAAAACCTCATTGATAAGGTTGATTCGTATTCATTGGAACAAATCGATTCTCTAGTTCTAAAGTCAATTATCACACACGGAAAGTTAGGATCAGTAAGTGGAAAGTTTACTTTAAAAGAAGACACGAGGGACGTTCATTTTTCAACGACTTTTCTTTTCAGTAGTGCCGGTTCAAAATCAAAAATAATTGAAATAGATACTTATATCATTAGAGGTAGTGTTTGATAATACTTTGGTTTCTTTTATAGTACCGGCAAAAGAAAAGTAGCTGGATGATTACATCAATCATCCAGCTACTTTTTTGGGTGTTCTTATATAAACAAATACGGCAAGAAGGAGTAAGAAGGAAGTCATCAGACTCGAACTAACAAATAAGAAAGGGTAGGGGAAAAAGTGCCGATCAAATGCGTAGTTAATGTAATCCAGATGTGAAACGTCACTTGGTGAAATCATCTTGTCAAATCGTTGTAAATCAAAACGGAGTTCCGTCCCTACATACCAAGTCATGATGAATGAAAAAGTTGCGAGCATCAAACCGAGTCCAATAGGTATTGAGAACTTGTAAAAAATAAGATACACCTCCATATACTACTTCACTTATTATAACGAAAGGTTTTATGCAATGTTTGTCGAATAGTGAGAATTAAGAAGAAAATACAAAATGAGGAGCAGAGTTAGTGAATCAATTTTAGGAAGGGTGTTGGTGAATGACACATGTTCTGTGCATTGGTGGGACTGGAATGCTACTTGAAACAACAGGTTGGCTAGATGAGAGTTTTGAACGCGTAAGTGCTATCGCTCGGGATCAATTGAAGGTTCGTGGATTAGTTGAAAATCATAAGTCCGGTTTTACTTTTTATAAGGTTAATTACCAAGATACTGAGAAACTTATTAATATACTAAAGCAAATACTTACAAGAGCTCCCATTGATTACGTCATTGCCTGGATCCATAGCGGAACAGCTCCGGAAGCACTTCCGACTGTTTTAAATGAAGTTGAACAAAACCAGCATAGCTCCTTTCGTCTGTTTCATGTCAAAGGAAGTGCGCATGCAATAAAAAAAGAAACAGTACTTGTCCCAGCAAACTGTTTGTATCGAGAAGTCATTTTGGGCTTCCAATATGACGGGACAAACTCAAGATGGCTGACTCATTCAGAAATTTCTAAAGGAGTGATTGCAGCCATTCAGGAGGATGCAGAATCAACAACCATTGGAGTCCTTTCTCCATGGGAAAAGCGACCATCATAAAGAAAAATCATCAAAGCATATGCTTTAATGATTTAAAAGTAATCCGAGAACCAAGGCTCGTTATTCGGAATGATTTGTTCTAAGAAGTGTATGGTTTCTTCTGAAGCAGAAAGACGCCCAACCTCTTTTAAATGAGAGGCTTTTTTGTAGTTCAATAACATCGTACATAACGTTTGAACATCCGTTTTGATAACATGCTCCTGTTGTGCATTAGATTCAGTTAACTTCTTTTCGTTGTTCCACTCAAATGAAAACGTTCCAGTATTCCATTCAAGAATCGGATCGGTTAATTCAAGGGTGAAGCCAGATTTAGGTTGATTCGTAAAAGGGAATTCTAATAAGAACTCACTAGCATCAACAATTCGCGCCATATAGTAAGGGGAAATCTTTTCTTCAATTTCACCATCCTCTAAAAAGAAGGATAGTGGTTCATTTTGAAAGATTTTTCCTTCTACATAATAAACCATTGAGAAGTGTGCACCAATAAAGTTCCATAAGCCTCTTCTTGCATCTTCATTATTAAAGATCATCTCACGTACATAAAATGTTTCATTCTCTACCTTGTAATACATATATCCAGTCGGTTCGTGATACTCGTTGTAATAGACACAAGCAGAGAGCTCCTCGCGTTCCCAACGGAAATGCTCATCCCAGGCTAACTCATTCCGAATCATTGCTGCATTTTCTTTTCGTGAGAACTGTTCATAAGCCTGTTTGATATCTGGATGATCCCACTTTACTCGTTCCATTCGTCCGGATACTTCATAAGGCTTTGGAATCTGTGTATCTCTTACTTTATACGTAATCACATCAGAGATGATTTCCCAGCCTTTTTTTCTGTAGTAAGGAATGGAGTAAGGAAATAGATAAGAGATGTGTTGTCCTGCAGCTCTCATATTTTGAAGACCTTGTTTCATTAAGTCATTCATTAGTCCAAGTCCGGCGTATTCAGGATACGTGCCAACTCCTGTCACTCCGCCCATCTTAAACGCTTTTCCATGAATATTAACGTCGAAGGGATAGACGACTAATTGTGAGACTAGCTTTTCTCCAGCAAACC
The DNA here is from genome assembly GCF_016798245.1 of Alkalicoccobacillus gibsonii. Classification (GTDB taxonomy): domain Bacteria; phylum Bacillota; class Bacilli; order Bacillales; family Bacillaceae_D; genus Alkalicoccobacillus; species Alkalicoccobacillus gibsonii. The sequence goes on from NZ_JAEUZA010000001.1 coordinate 418,156, forward strand.
ATCCAAGACCATCACATTGCTCAAGTACAGGTTTTTTCCATTGCATCGGATGTTGGCCTTGAATTTGAGCAAGATCCTGATTTGTCACTTGAAAGACATAGGTTAACAATTCGGCAGATTGGTCCACGTGCTGAACATCTAATGATCGAATGTCCAATGAACGCTTTATCTCCTGCTTTGACATACATTTCACTGTCCTTTTTTATCCGTTTCATTTAATGTAACATAAAATGTAACAAAAATCCTTTTGAATGGTTGGAAGACGGGAATTACATTGTGATTAAGGTTAGCGAGATAAGAAGGAATCATAGAGATTTTGTCGAATGATTAAATTAGGAAAGATCTCTCAATAAATGAGGAGATGGGACATTCATGATTCTTAGATCAATGGCAGTAGCTTTTCTCATGAATGAAAATCAAGAGGTATTGTTTCTGAATAAAAAAGATGACGCTGCCTTTTTGCCAGGTTACTTAGTTCCAGTAGGTGGACATATAGAACCCGTTGAATTAAAGGAGCCGCTTATTAGTTGTTATCGTGAGATCGAAGAAGAAACAGGCTTACATAAGAACCAAATAGAAAACCTCCGATTAAAATACATCATTTATCGATTAAAAGGGTTTAATGACGTAAGAGTTCAGTATGTCTTCTTTGGAGAAGTTTTGAAACATTCAGCTCTCGTAAGTAGCGATGAGGGAAAAGTGCAATGGGTGCCTCTCCCAGACCTTGATAAAAACAGGTATCTGAGACTACAAGGGAGCTGATTGATCATTACATATCATACGAGCAGTCAGAATCTATTTACGTTGGATCTATGTGTAAAGAGAATGGTCATCCTAAAATGAATTGGAGCATTTTAGAAGACTGGGAACATTAACTCGATAAAAATAAAACGTTAAAAATAAAGGTGATCAAATGTCAGACGTAAAGCTCTATACATTATGTATTGTTCAAAATGAAAAAAAGGAAATTCTACTTATCAATCGTCCAGATAAGCTGGGCTTTCCAGGCTACATCGGGCCAGGTGGAAAAGTGGATTTTCCAGAAAGTTTAACCGAGGGAGCGATTCGAGAGGTATGGGAGGAAACAGGTCTACGTGTTCAGGATTTAGAATACAAAGGTCTTGAAGAGCACTCAGATCCAGATGAAGGCACACGGTACATGGTCTTTAATTATCTCGCAACGTCCTTTGAAGGTGAGTTGTTAGAGGATCCACCTGAAGGAGATTTGCACTGGGTTTCAATAGAAGAAGCCTTTAAGTTGCCTATGCAATGGTGGTTTAAAAGAAGGCTGGAATTGTTCTTTAAGCCCGGAACATTTGAAATTCATTCACTGTACAATGAAAAAGCGGATGAAGTGATGAAAGAAACGATTAAAGCTTTGTAAATGATGGAGGGACATAACATAAATGTTGCGATAATCCGCTACAGGAGAATCCCTCGCACCCACAAGAACGGCCTCAGCCCCTTTCGCGATAACACGAAAGGCGAATGATTCCGCAATCGAATCGTTCGCCTTTTCAAATTGATTTATAGTTATGTTACAGCCTCAAAGCCTATGAATGAGTCGATTCACCAGCATCCACATGAAGTACTTGAGCCGTAACAAGTCTTGAATCATCCGAGGCTAAGTATACATATGTTGGTGCAAGCTCAAACGGCTGACCGACTCGATCAAACAGGTTTCCACCATGTAGCGCGTTTTGATCAGCTGAAAAACTAGCCGGAATAAGAGGGGTCCATATTCTTCCTGGGGCTACGGCATTCACTCGAATTCGTTTATCGGCAAGATTCTTTGCGAGTGAACGAGTCCAGCCGACAATGGCTCCTTTTGTTGCGGTATAATCAATTAATTGTGGTTGTCCTGCGTACGTTACAACGGAGGCGGTCCCAATAATAGAACTACCTGCTTTTAGATGGGGGAGTGCTGCTCGTGTTGTATAAAAGTGAGAGTAAATATTTACTTTAAACGTGTCATCAAACTGCTCATCTGTTATATCCATCAAATCAAGCTGCTGAAATTGAATCCCTACATTATTCACCAATATGTCTAACTGGCCAAACTGCGCAACGGTGTCTTCAACCATTTTGGCGCAGTGCTCCTTGTCACGAACATCTCCGGGTAACAATAGACATTCCTGATTGAAGTACTCTATACGTTTCTTGGTCCGTTTGGCATCTTCTTCCTCATCTAAGTATGAAATGGCCACATTTGCTCCTTCTTTTGCAAAGGCAATCGCCGCTGCAGCACCAATTCCACTGTCCCCACCAGTGATAAGAGCAACCTTGCCTTTTAACTTACCACTTCCTACATAATTCGGATTTTCGATAATTGGTCTTGGAACCATCAACCCTTCAAGTCCTGGCTGCCGAAGTTGACGCTGCTCCGGGTTACTTAATGGCACATCTTCATAGCGAGTGATGGTTCCATACTGAGGGTAGATGGGATAAGGATCTGTTTGTTTATGTTCTTCAAACCATGCTTGCATCTTTTTAATATAATCGAGTTCTTCTGGTGTTGGTTGTTCAGGTGTATCTCTTTTGTCCATAGATAAGCCTCCTCCGCTTTTGCACTGCAATCAGCCTATGTAAGGGCGAATGTACCTGTGCATGATTTGATATGAGAAAGTGGACAGTCTCTTTTCTAGCTACAATCGAATAGGGTAAGAGAAAAGGGGGAGATTTATTGAATCCAGTTGTCATCTATCCAGAAATAACACTTCTAACGAGTGATCAATCAGATAAGAGCGTACGTATTCAATTTGCAGAGACGTCATTTATGTTACCGGAGATTGGACCAAGACCACCTTACTATACGAATCCTAAAATTGAGCCTGTGTATCCTGTGGTATAAGAGTGAAAGGAGGATGTCTGAATAAGATATTCTCCTTTTTTTGTGAATTCACTGAACATTCATGTTTTAAGAGGGAGAGAACGGGAAGAGGAGGAGAGATTCTATTTTATAGGAGGGTTTTATTTGTTCAAACGAATAGACAAGCTTCAGATTGATTTACCGAAACTGGATCAGCCGGACCCGGAATCAGCAGGGGTCGTACAAGAACTGTTAGGTGGAAGATTTGGTGAGATGTCGACGCTGAACAATTACATGTTTCAATCGTTTAACTTCAGAAGTAAGAAGAAACTAAGACCTTTCTATGAATTAATTGCAAGTATTACGGCAGAAGAGTTCGGCCATGTAGAGCTTGTATCTAATACGATCAATCTATGTCTAGATGGTTCTGTTGGTAATGGAAGTACAAATCCTGATGATACTCCACTTGGAGCAGCTCTTGGACTTGGAAATAAGTTTAACTTTGTACTAGGTGGCCAGAATGCAATTCCAGCGGATTCTACTGGAAAGCCGTGGACGGGCGATAATGTATTCTCAAGTGGAAACCTTGTGAACGATTTGCTACACAATTTTTATTTAGAATGTGGTGCAAGAACACATAAGATGCGTGTTTATCAAATGACGGAGAATGAGACTGCGAGAGAACTCGTTGGGTACTTACTTGTTAGAGGAAGCGTACATGCTGTTGCCTATGCAAGGGCACTTGAGGAAGTAACAGGGGTCAACATGATGAAGATGCTTCCTGTTCCCAATCTTGATAACAGTAAGTTTGACCATGCTAGAAAATATGAGGCACTGGGCGAGCATCGTAAGCTGTACCGCTTTAGTGACGATGATTATAAATTATTAGACCGAATTTGGACAGGTCCTACACCGATTGGTCCTGAGGGACAATTGGAAGTTGTAGATGGAACGCCAGAAGGTGCGGAAATTCCAGATTTGGATCAAGTACCGGAAGAATTTGCACCTGGATTTGATGCAGAGCAGTTTAGAGAATTATCAAAACGATTGCAGTATGAAGCTGGAATCAGGTAAGGGCTTACATTGTTTTTGTTAAAAAATAAAATCAAAAAGATTAAAAACACGAAACCCGGATGATTCTTAGACAAGGACATCCGGGTTTCGTGTTTTCTCTAATCAATAAAGATGAACAAATATTGATGTTAAAGAGTTTAACTGAAATTTACCATCAATTAGACTTTTTAAATGTTCGTGTTTAATAAGATCATAATTAGTTGTATAAAATCATTAGCTTGTTGGAAACTTTTTAAATGTAGCAATTAGTCTGAATTTCTTTTATACTGATTGGCGGACAAACTTACGAAGATTGTCGAATAGCATAAGATTAGGAGTTTTTTTGGTGTCTAATAAAGTTCCATTTTCATTTACAATCGTCATTGGGTTAATGTTATTTGCATTATTTTTCGGTGCAGGAAATTTGATCTTTCCAGCCATGCTTGGTCAATCAGCTGGTGAGTCTTTATGGGCGGCCAATGCAGGCTTTTTAGTAACAGGTGTAGGGTTACCACTATTGGGTGTTTTAGCGTTTGGCTTTTCCGGTAAGGAAGATCTTCAGGCTCTAGCCAGTCGAATTCATCCAACATTTGCGTTAGTCTTTACCACCATTCTTTACTTATCAATAGGACCGTTTTTTGCAATACCGAGAACTGGTGGTGTTTCATTTGAGGTTGGTGTCAAACCTTATTTGCCTGAGAGTATGGCAAGTGTAGGCTTAATCATTTTCACCCTTTTATTCTTTGCTTTAACATGTTTGATTTCTCTGAATCCAGAAAAAATTATTGATATAGTTGGAAAAATATTGACCCCAATTAAATTGCTTTTTATTGGGATCTTAGTTATTGTTGCAATCGTGAATCCACTTGGTAGCTTTCAAGCACCAGTAGGACCATATATCACGCAGCCATTTTTTAAAGGTTTCCAAGAAGGATATTTGACGATGGACACATTAGCTTCATTTGTGTTCGGAATTATGATTATTCAAGCAATCAAACAAAAAGGGGCAAGCACTAAGAAACAGATGATGGCTGTCTGTTTAAAAGCGGCAGGAATTGCTGCAGTCATCTTAATCGTACTTTATACTTCGTTTTCGTTTCTTGGCGCTTCAAGCGTAGAGAAAATTGGATATGCAGATAATGGAGGTACGGTTTTAGCGCAAGTCTCAGCGATTTATTTTGGTGAATATGGAGCAATCTTACTTGGATTGATGATTACTGTTGCTTGTTTAACAACAAGTGTTGGACTGATCACGTCATGCTCGACTTATTTTCATAAGCTATTCCCTTCTATTTCATATAAGAAATTTGCCGTAATCTTATCGGCTTTTAGTATGGTTGTAGCAAATGTGGGACTTACACAATTAATTGCTATTTCAGTTCCGGTGATGACTGTGATTTATCCGGTTGCTATTGTACTGATCTTTTTAACCTTCCTACATCCTTTATTTAAAGGAAGTCGATTGGTGTATCAAGGAACCATTTTATTCACATTAATTGTGAGCATATTTGACGGTTTAGAGCAGGCAGGATTATCTATCTCATTCGTCCACCGATTTTTTGAGAGCTTCCTTCCATTCTACAGTTTAGGCTTAGGGTGGATATTACCTGCTATCGTCGGTGGCCTTGTTGGCTATATAGTTAGCTTAATTGCAGGTGGACAAAAACAACTAGCTGAAAATTAAATTAGTCAATTGAAGAATCATTCTCAGTGTGGGATGATTCTTTTTTTTTATGCAGGAAATAGGTGATATTTACAGAATTCCAAAGAAGAGGGGAAGTGGAGTTAACATGCTGAGGCAACTTTATATAGAGGATGATGATCACGTTTTAACATTGTTTCATGGGAAGGAACTTGATTTTGGATTTTTATTAAATGAACTTTTAGCCAACAGGTATGGTGGTGAGAAGTTAAAGGTATATGGAGAGTTTGAGAAAGGCAATTTAGTTTCCATTCTAATCAATAATGGACTTAATGTCAGTTATTTCTCAAATGAAAATAGAGATGTGGATATTTACAATAAAATATTATCTGCAGCATCTTATACAAAAATATCCGGAGTACACGATATGATTGAACCATTTAAAAGCTCGCTCAAGATTAAAGAAGATGTGAGCAGTTATCTAGGTTTTATTCAGCATGTATTGGTTGATCCAAACTCCACAAATACACAAATACATACGCTTCAATCAGCAGAGGAGTGGAGTCAATTATATGATTTGTTAGCATCTACAACTGAGTTTTCTTCAGTTCTCCCAGCTAGTAAATCAACCTATATTTCACAGCAACTTCTTTTAATAAATGACACCACAACCAGAACATGTTCCCTGACACTTAATGGAGACATGGTTGCTACAGCATCAACGATCTCCGAATACAAAAAAAGTGCGATTATAACTGGGGTGTATACGAATCCTCTACATCGTGGGAGAGGATTCGCAAGGGAAGTATTGATTCAGCTCTGCTTAAGGCTGTTAAAAGAGGGAAAAGTTCCATATTTTTTTTACAACAACCCTAAAGCGCGATCCCTTTATAAAACGATAGGGATGGTTGAAGTATGTAAATGGAGAGTACTATATAAATAACCGAATAACAGCCATAGCGACTACACCTGTGAGCACAGTTAGAGATAAACTTTTTGTAGTGAGAGCAACAATAAGCGTAGGAATGATCGCCATTATTGCTGATGCATTGATATGAATAGCGCCAAATTCACTGTCTAGGAGTAGTTCATCCATTACCAATGCAGTTAATATACACACAGGAATGTAGGTAAGCCATCTTAAAAAAGGGTCTGGCAGTTGAAATTGTCGTACGAATACAAACGGAAGAACTCTAGGTAACAGTGTGAATATTGCACTTCCAATAAGAATCCAAAAAAAGTAAGCGCTCATGATGGTTCAGTCACCACCCCTATTGTAGCTGCAATGACAGTTGCTAAAAGAACGGCAATGTGAGAAGGAATCAACAAACTGAGTCCAATCATCAAAATGACTACACATAGAATAATCTTTACATAATGTCTGAACTTTGATTGTGTTACTGTGTTTAATTGAAGGATAAGAAGAGCTACAAACATGGCAGCTAGCGAAAAATCTAATCCGAGAGCTTCGGGGTTTGTAATCCACTGGCCGAACTTCGCTCCAATGATCGTCACTACTATCCAGCACAAATAGGCTGTAATATTTAATCCATTCATCCACTTATCTTGCAAAGAGTGCTCCTTGGCAGCTTTTGTTGATGCAACGCCAAACGTTTCATCAGTGATCAATGCACCAATCCCGATATTCTTTAATAATGAGTGTTTCCTGAAATGAGGGGCAAGTGTTAAACACAGAAGCAGATGCCTTAAATTAACAATAAAGGTTGTAAGGATAATAGCTGAAATCGGAGCTTGTGCAACAATAAGCGCACAGATGATAAATTGTGCAGCTCCTGCATAAACAAAAATAGACAAAAGGGCAAGTTGCCAAACACTTAAGCCTGAAGCCGTACCCACAATTCCAAATGCCAACCCGACACTCATGTAACCAAATAATGTAGGGACACAGTCTTTTACACCTTGAATATAAGAATTAGTCTCTACAGAATACATAGATGCTTTTTCGATAGCCATATGAACGTCCTTTCTAACAAAAATTCGTGTGAAGCTGAATGTCGTATAGTATAATGATCATAAAGGTTGAGATAACGACCGTTCTATATATCATACACAATGAACGTTATATTGTATAGATTGAAAGGAGAAAAAATGGAGGAAATCCAATTCATTCTTGCTAGAAACTTAAAGACCATTAGAGAGAAAGAAAAACTTAGTCTAGAAAAGCTTTCGCAATTAAGTGGAGTAAGTAAAACGATGATTGGTCAAATTGAACGTGGAGATTCAAGTCCAACCATTACAACCATCTGGAAAATTGCGAATGGACTCAAGGTATCCTTTTCTTCGTTAATTGATAACCCTCAGCCTGAAAGCAAAGTTATCCTTCGAGAGGACGTAAGAGTTGCAACGGAGGATGAAGGGAGATATCGTGTATTTCCGATTTTTCCTTTTCACGAGGAGAAGAGGTTTGAAGTATATCGACTTGAGATTGATGAAGGTGGGAAAAACGAATCAGTCGCTCACAAGGATGGGACCGAGGAATACATCACCGTTTATGAAGGCGAAACGACCATCACTGTAAATGAGAAAACCTATGTTTTACGGACAGGAGATTCGATTCGATTTAGGGCAGACCGACCTCATGCATATATAAATACGGGTGATGGAATGGCTAAGTTGAGTATGACGCTTTATTATACAAGTACTTAATAAGAAAAACTCTGCTAACGAGATGGCAGAGTTTTTCTCACTTTAATCAAAAATAAATGAAATAACACTTGCTCAACAATTCACAATATGATATTCTATAAACAGAAACACACAGGAGAGTATACAAATCCTTTTTTGTGAAATGCTGAACAATCATATGTGAATAATTTCACATGATTAAATAATTGGAGGAATGGAGAATGAGAGTACTTGTAATTGGATGCACACATGCTGGAACGGCAGCTGTTAAGAATATGAAAATGCTCCACCCAGATGCTGAGGTTATTGTTTATGAACGAAATGATAATGTTTCCTTCTTATCATGCGGGATTGCGCTTCATGTTGGTGGTGTTGTGAAACAAGCGGACGATCTTTTCTATTCTTCTCCGGAAGAGCTAAAAAAACTTGGAGTAACAATGAAGATGAAACATGAAGTATTAGATATCGATACAGATGCGAAAAAAGTACAGGTTCGAGATCTAGAATCAGATATGATCATGGAGGATTATTTTGATAAGCTGGTAATGGCAACAGGCTCATCTCCAATTATTCCACCCATTACCGGAGTTGGATTACAAAATATTCAGCTTGCAAAAAACTATCACCAAGCAAAAGAAATTATACAAAAAGCGGAGAAAGCGACAAACATTGCAGTCATTGGCGCTGGTTACATTGGTGTTGAACTAGTAGAGGCATTTGAGGCGTACGGCAAACATGTTACCTTTATCGAAGGAGCAGATCGAGTATTAAACAAATATTTGGATGCGGAATTTACCGAAATTGTTGAACAAGAACTAGATGAGCACGGAGTGAAGCTTGCTTTGAATGAGACGGTTGAACAATTTGTGGGAGATACAGAGGGACGAGTGCAAAAAGTCATTACATCAGAGGCCACATATGAAGCAGACCTTGTGTTATTATGTGTAGGCTTTAAGCCACAAACGGATTTACTAAAAGGGAAGCTAGATATGCTGGCTAATGGAGCCTTAATCGTTAATGATTATATGCAAACAAGTCACCCAGACATCTACGGAGCAGGAGATAGCTGTGCAGTATTTTATAATCCTGCAAAGACACATGCTTACATTCCACTCGCAACGAATGCAGTAAGAATGGGTACATTAGTAGCCCAAAATATAGCTGGCCCAAAGATTAAGTATCGTGGAACTCAAGGAACCTCAGGGTTAAAATTGTACGACTTAAACATGGCTTCAACAGGAATTACCGAAGCAAATGCTTTCTTTTTCGGATTAAATGTGAAAACAATCACAATAGATGAGGCTTATCGCCCTAACTTTATGCCAACGGCTGAGAATGTTAAATTAAAGCTTGTATATGAGGCAGAGAGCCTTCGTTTAGTAGGAGCTCAAATATTGTCTAAAGTAGACCTAACTCAAGCGATGAATACGTTATCTGCTTGTATACAGCAGAATATGACGATTGAGGATCTTGCCTTTGTTGATTTCTTCTTCCAACCACACTACAATCAACCATGGAATTACCTTAACAAAGCTGCGTTACAAGCGCTAGAGCAAGAAAGAGATGTAGCTGTTTTAGTATAATGATTTGGAAGCAAAGTTTCCTTTATGGAGCTTTGCTTTTTTTAATTGTTTTAAAGCATGACAAAAGGAATTAAAATCATATTTATGATAGGATTAAATTTGTCTCATACTAACTAGTGTGCTGATTGTTCTTAAGTGAAGGGTTGGATTGAAATGGATGTCATGTTTACGGTCTTATTGCTATTTTTTATTATTGGATTATCGAATGTTATTCAACGGTTTGTTCCGTCAGTCCCACTTCCTCTGGTGCAAATTGCTATTGGTGTAATCATCTCGATTAGTCCCTCAGGGTTACATATACCGCTAGAACCCGAATTATTTTTTGTTTTATTTATTGCACCATTATTATTTAACGATGGAAAAGTAACACCACGTGATGAACTCTGGAAGTTAAGAAGGCCCATTCTTCTATTAGCTCTTGGACTAGTGTTTGCCACAGTTATTGTTGGTGGAACATTTATTCACTTTTTGATTCCTTCTATCCCACTTCCGGCTGCTTTTGCCCTTGCAGCGATCTTATCACCAACAGATGTTGTAGCCGTTGGTTCCATTGCAAGTCGAATGCATATGCCTAAAGGGATTATGAGACTCCTCGAAGGCGAAGGGCTTATGAATGATGCGTCAGGGTTAGTTGCTTTTAAATTTGCCGTAGCAGCAACGGTGACAGGTTTCTTTTCGATTTATCAAGCTACTGGAAGCTTTCTTCTTATTTCAATCGGAGGCCTTGTCTCGGGAGCTGTGTTAGCGCTCTTCATTATTTGGATCAAAGTCTTATTACGTCGCTTTGGATTAGAGGATATTACAGTTCACATGCTCATCCAGATTATGACACCTTTTATTATTTATATTCTAGCTGAGGAGCTAGGTTTTTCAGGGATTTTAGCTGTTGTTGCAGCTGGTGTCATTCATGCCGTAGAAAGAGAGAGGTCTGAGTCACGTACGCTTGAACTTCAAAAGGTATCGGATAACACATGGTCCGTTATCTTATACATTTTAAATGGCCTTGTCTTTGTTCTTCTTGGACTTCAGGTTCCTGATGCGAGCCGTGTCATTATTGAGGATCCAAATTTAGCAAATGGACAAGTTTTAGGCTACATCTTTGCCATTACGCTTGTTCTGTTAGCATTACGTTTTATCTGGTTAACGGCATTCTGGAAAAAGATCAAACCGCTTCTTACGTTTAAAGAAAGTGACTTACCGAAATATCGTGCAATTGCCACACTTACCGTTTCAGGTGTTCGTGGTGCAGTCACGTTAGCTGGTGCATTCTCTATTCCTTTTGTGATTTCAGGTGGGGCGCCATTTCCGGAAAGAGATCTCATTATCTTTTTAGCTGCGGGTACCATTTTACTTACATTAATCATTGCAAGTGTTTTCCTGCCGATTCTCTCTAAACAAACAGCAGGAAATATGGTGGATCAAAAACAATTAAGCTTTGAGGATGCTGCAAACCGTGCATGGGAAGAAGGAAAAGCATACCTTCAAAAGCTCCGTACAAGTGAGAACCGTCTAGCAGTCCGCAGGTTATCTAAGGAATATTCGGTGACTTCGGGAGATATGATGTATGGCGGATTAGGAACTAGAGAATTTAGTCGTAATAAAAAAGAGCATCATATTCGCTTAAAAGCGTTCCAAATTGAGCGTAATTTGCTTGTAAAAGAGTTAAAGAAAAATGATGAGTTAAGTGATCCAGTTGTTGAGTATTTACAATTACGTTTGCAAATGGTTGAAGAACTACTCAGAAACAAATCAGGACTTTCTTTATTTGCGATTCGAATTAAAGGCTTGGCTCAGCGAGTATTTCCTGGAACGAAACGCAATAACTTGAGTCAAACAGATGGTAAACAGGTACGAGAAATTATGAGCGAAATCTATGCGGAAATCATATTCCAATTACAAAAAGGATTAAATTCTGATGATAGTTACGTCGCTACTTCAAGATTAATCCCGCTTTATGAGAAAGTGCTTATCCGAATGAGCGAAACGGACCTCGATCCCGTTTTAGAACATCAAGTATTGGATTTGCATTATCAAGTAATGGAAGAAATGCGCCGTTTCACACAAGAGCTGTTCCAAGAAAATAGTACGTCCAGAGAAACAACACAGCAGTTACGAAAATACTTGAATTATGTAGAAGCAGCTGTTGCTGAGAACGCACAAACTCCAGCCAATCATTAAAAATAGGCTTGTTTTTATATGAATCGGGAATAGTATAGATAGTTCTTGTGTAAAAGGAGTGTGTTCATAATGAAAGCTGTTGTTATTAATGAATATGGAAGTAAAGATAAACTCGTTGAGCAGAAAGTACAAAAACCTGTTCTCGAGAAGAATCAAGTGATTGTTGAGCTAAAAGCTACATCCATTAATCCGATTGACTGGAAGCTTAGAGAAGGGTATCTAAAAGGAATGTTTGATTGGGAATTTCCCATCATTTTAGGTTGGGATGCAGCAGGCGTTATTACAGAAGTTGGTGAACAGGTGACAAAGTGGAAGGTGGGAGACAAGGTCTTTGCCAGACCAGAAACGACACGGTTTGGCACATATGCTGAATACACTGCTGTGGATGAGCATTTACTTGCATCCATTCCTGATTCCATTTCGTATGAAGAGGCTGCTGCCGTTCCACTTGCAGGATTAACGGCATGGCAGGCGTTGTTTACTCATGGTTCATTGTCAGAAGGACAAACTGTTTTGATTCATGCTGGTGCAGGTGGTGTAGGAATCTACGCCATTCAATTAGCTAAACATGCTGGAGCGAAAGTGATTACGACAGCAAGCGAGAAGAATCATGAGCTTCTTTACTCATTAGGCGCCGATCAGGTCATTGATTACAAGAAAGAAAACTTTGAAGAAGTTGTTTCAAACGTAGATCTTGTTTTTGATACTATGGGCGGAGAAGTAGCTGAGAAAAGCTACAAAGTCCTTAAGCCAAACACGGGGAAACTCATCACAATTGTAGGAGAACCAGATCATGATGCAGCTTCTGCTCATCACGTAACAGCAAAAGGAATTTGGCTTCAGCCAGATGGTGAGCAGCTGCAAAAAATAGCAGATTTACTGAATGAGGAAAAAGTAAAATCCATTGTGGGCTCAACCTTCCCATTCAGCAGACAAGGTATATATGATGCGCACGCATTAAGTGAGACCCATCACGCTGTTGGCAAGATCGTGATTACGTTTTAAATAAGAAAAAGAGCTTGTTTCAAAACTAGAAATTAATGAAAAATGGCGAATGATTCAACGATCGAATCATTCGCCATTCGTATTAACAAAACAAGCGTAAGGAGAACCCGAGACTCCTGCGGAAAAATACGTGGTGAAGACACTGTAGCGGCGCTTTTTCCGCGGAAGGGGCTGAGGCCGTATCCGCGGAAAGCGAGGGATTCTCCTGTAGCGGATATTGTGCTATGTTCGTATTTTGCTAATTACATTAATGTTATATTCCGGGATCTTCTTTTTAATGTGCGAAAGATTCTTCGTGTTGTTTTGATCGTTTTTTATCATATGAGTTCCAGATACGAGAGATCGCAATAGTTAACACTAATGCTGCGGTTAAGCGAATGACAAGCAGTGGCCAAACGGGAATACCTAGAATCAAAAAGACTAATGTATCCTCTACGACTGCGTGACAAGCGACTAAAAAGATGAAGACAATATATAAGTCCTTTTTCTTCACTTTATCTTCTTTAACTGCATCAATCATCACACCAGCACCATAAGCAAGACCTATGGACAAACCTGACGCTAAGGTCACAGACGTATTCTTATCAACTCCGATTAGTTTAGTAAGCGGAGCAAGGCCATTCGCAATCAGCTTAAGCCAATTTTTCTCGCGCATGATTTGAACAACCAGCATAAGCGGTATCACGATTAGGGCAAGCTGTGCAATTCCAGTTACTCCAGCAAGCACACCTTCACCCAAGATCGCAAGCCATCCAGAAGGTTCTGGAGTTACGGGTGCTGCTGCTGAACCAAATCCATACACAGCCTGCTCACCTCCACCTTGCCAAACAAGGTTTATCACAAAAGCTGATACTAAGGCAAGCCCCACTCTGACAGCAATAATAATGGGAATTCGTAACCCGACCTTAGCAGCTACAGCCGATTCAACGAATAAGTTGTGAGAGAATGAAAGCATTATGGCTAAAATAAATACTTCTTTTACCGTTAAATCTAAACTAAGAATGGCACCGATCCCAGCATAGAGATTTAAGGCGTTCCCGACGACTAAAGGAATGGCAGCCTCACCAGTTAGTCCAATCATACCCATGAGTGGAGAGATAAAGGAAGCAATCCAATGAAGAACGGGTGTATAGCCAAGAATCGTAATGAATAAAGTGATTGGAAAAATTACTTTACTTAATGTCCAGGTCGTTGATAGGCCAGACATAAGTCCTCTTTTTATCATAAAAATCCTATCCTTCCGTACGTTAATCTACAAAATTCATTATACATGAAATGAGATGAATTAATCACAAAATAATCACTTTTCTTTATGGGACAAAACCAATTATAGTTAAGGTAGTACAAGTTGAAAGGGTGAGTCTGTATGTACGTTGTGATGAATGAACTACATGTTCCGAGTGAAAGAAAAGCGATGCTAACTGAGAGGTTTGGCAAGTCTGCAGAAAATATGAAGAATGTACCAGGGTGTTTAGAATTTCTTTTCTTAGATAATGAGAAGGAAGATGGAAAGCAAGTGGTCTTCACGAAATGGGAATCAAAAAACGACTATGAGAATTGGCTTGAAAGTGATGCTTTCAAACGAGCACATCAACAAAAAGGAAGTAGAGACAAGCCTGCTGCGCCATCAAATGAATTGCAAGCCTATACAGTTGCTCATTCAAGCCGTTCTGAAAATGAATCTTAAAAATGTATCCAGAAGCCATCATGCTTCTGGATTTTTACTTATATGCATGCTATAATAAATGGTTGTTACGATGATATGTAGTGATTGTTTAAATAGAATGTGTAAATGAGAACTGAAATGAGGGTATAAAATGATTAAACCATCCATCTATGGATTAACATTAGATCAGTTAACGGAGTGGTTACTAGAACACGGACATAAAAAATTCCGCGCGTCTCAAGTGTGGGATTGGTTATACAGAAAGCGTGTTACTCAATTTTCTGAGATGAATAATGTAAACAAAGAATGTATTGATGTACTTGAGGAAAACTTCTCTATCCAAACGCTTACAGAACACGTGCGTCAAGAATCAAAAGACGGTACAATCAAATTCTTATTCCGCTTACAGGACGGGAATTTAATTGAGACTGTTCTAATGAGACATAAGTATGGTTTGTCGGTATGTGTAACCACTCAAGTAGGCTGTAACATTGGTTGTAGCTTCTGTGCGAGTGGACTATTAACAAAAAACCGTGATTTAACGAGTGGTGAAATTGTTGAACAGATCATGAATGTACAGCTTCATCTTGACACTAAAGGACAGGATGAGCGTGTGAGTCATATCGTTGTTATGGGAATTGGAGAACCATTTGATAATTTCCAGAACACGGTGGACTTCCTTGAAGTTGTGAAAGATCATAAAGGACTTGCCATTGGCGCACGTCATATTACAGTTTCAACAAGTGGTCTTGCTAATAAAATTTATGAGTTTGCAGATCTTAAGCTTCAAGTAAACTTAGCCGTTTCACTTCATGCGCCGAACAATGAGCTTCGCACAAAAATCATGAAGATTAATAAAGCATTCCCAATTGAGAAATTGATGGATTCCATCGATTACTATTTAGAAAAAACAAACCGTCGTGTCACATACGAATATATTTTAATTCGTGATGTAAACGACCATAAAGCTGAGGCACTGCAATTAGCAGAGTTAATCGGTGACAAACGTCATCTTTCTTATGTAAATTTGATTCCTTACAATCCGGTAGATGAGCACGGAGATTACCAACGTAGCACACCTGAAGCGATCTCTGAGTTCTTTGATACGTTAAAGAAAAAGGGGATTAACTGTGGTGTTCGTCTTGAACAAGGGGCAGATATTGACGCAGCATGTGGTCAGTTAAGAAGTAAGCAAGAGAAGAAAAAAGAAAAAGTAAAATAAGATTAAAAAAGCGCCGTCCAATCAAGGATGGCGCTTTTTGTATTAATGTACACCTTGCATAAATTTACGAATAAATGGAGTAAGAAGATAGAGGATAATACCAAGCACAATCGCTAGGCCGCCAATAACTCCAAAATAAACAACTTCAGTTTCAACACGATAGAATTGAACAATTTGAGCGTTTACTGCTTGTCCTGCGGCATTTGATAAGAACCAAAGGCTCATTGTTTGAGCAGAGAAAGCAGCTGGAGCAAGCTTTGTTGTTGCAGATAGTCCTACAGGTGATAGGCATAGCTCACCTAATACTACGATAAAGTAACTAAGCACAAGCCAAAGAGGACTTACAAGACCTGTTCCACCGGATAAATAGGCTGGTACAAGCATAACAAGGAAAGATAGTCCCGCAAATAACAAGCCGAAAGAAAACTTTCTTGGAATAGACGGCTGTTTTGCCCCTAGCTTAACCCATAACCAAGCAAACACCGGTGCAAGTAAAATAACAAAGAGTGGATTTAATGATTGAAACAAAGCAGGTGAAAGATTAATACCAGCAATACTTAACTCTGTTCTTTTGTCTGCATAGCTTGCAAGAATGGTTGATCCTTGCTCTTGAATCGCCCAGAACATCACAGCTGCAAGGAATAATGGAATGTATGCGAGAATTCTTGATTTCTCTGTTGCTGATGTTTTATTGCTACGATACATCACGACAAAATAAATAGTCGGAATGACAAATCCGAGGATGCCAATAAGTCCAATGAATACAGGTAGTGTAAGAACATTCGTATAGAGACCAAATGCTACGAAAAGTGCAATAATTATAGCAGCTGATGTGAACATAATACTAAGGCGCTTCTTCTCTGTAGCATTTAACGGATTAAGCGGGTACGTCCCGGCAAGTCCAAGATTCTTTTTGCGAGTCAGTAAAAATGTAAGAAGACCTATAAACATCCCAATAGCCGCTAATGAAAACCCTAGATGAAAATCTATTTCTGTGCCTACGGACCCAACAATTAGAGGTGAAATGAGCCCACCAAGATTAATTCCCATATAAAAAATACTAAATCCAGCATCTCGTCGGTTATCTTCTTCACTATATAGATCTCCTACCACACAGGATACGTTTGGTTTCAGTAGTCCAGTGCCAAGAACAATTAGTACCATAGAAGTAAAGAATAATGGTACATTACCTGGTATGGCCAGTACGATATGTCCTAGCATAATAAAGACGCCGCCATAAAAAACGGCTTTTGACGTACCGAAAACTCGATCAGCTAGCCAACCTCCAATGATTCCTGACATATAAACAAGTGATCCATAAATAGACATAATGGCGAGTGCTAGATTTTCAGGTAAACCTAAGCCGCCTTTGGATACTTCATAATACATGTAAAATAAAAGAATAGCTCTCATTCCGTAATAAGAGAACCGTTCCCAAAATTCTGTGAAGAACAAGGTAAATAATCCTTTAGGATGACCAAAAAAACCTTTTTGAGGAACACTTGCTATCACTTTTTGTTTATCAAGATGTGACATGATATACACTCCTTTAGTATCTTGAAATAATACTCCTTTTACGAGTTGTTTGTCAAAAGTAATAATAATCAGTAAAAAGTAATCGTAATCATTGTGTAATTGGTATATTTAAATAACATAATTTAATGAATAATCAGTAAGAAATCACTTTAATTGTAGAAAAGATGAGGTATAATAATATGAAAACGCTTACTTTAGGAGGGGGAAGCTGTAGTGTTACGAACGAGGTTTCTCAAATGGATGAATCATCTGAAGCTAAGAGAGAAACTTATGCTAACCTTTATTGTGGTTGTTTTACTCCCAATCATTTTAGTTGGGCTCTTATTGACTCAGGAGCTGCGTTCAATTGCTTTAGATGACATGATGAAGCAGTCAAAGTCAAACTCAGAGCGAGTCAAAGAACGAACCTACGAGCTATTAAAAATCCCTACCTTTATCTCAAATAGTCTGGAGCTTGATAGGGAATTAGAAGAACTCGTCACAACAAGGTATACATCAACATTCGACGTGTTTACCCGTTATTATCAGTATCAGAATTTTCAATCATACCTTTATACACAACGAGAAATCCAAGCCGTTCGCTTTTATTATGATAATTCAACGTTAATCAATAACTGGGAGTTCATACCGGTAGACCAAAAGATTAGAAACGAAAGCTGGTATCAACAAGCAGAAACAGATGTAGGATATAACCGTTGGAGGCTTCTACCCGATGAAACAAATAACGGACAGATTTTTCTAAGTTTAGTTAAACGAATTAACTTTATCGAAGATCAAACATTTGGAGTTGTTGTCATCACAATTGAACCAAGTCAGTTGGATTCAATTTTAAAACAAGAATCATTGCTTACATTTATAACAGATGAAGAAGGTCAAGTGATTTCTTCAAATCAACCGAAATATAAAGGTGTGTCAATAACGGATCAAGTTGATCACAATTTACTATGGTCACCCGGTAATTATGAACTCTCATTTAATGGGGAGCCTGCGCAAGTGACTGTGGATTTACTTAACCCGATGATGAGTCAAAGTGATTTATCCATTGTGACAGTCACATTAAATAATCAAGTGATTGAACGGGCAAATCGCTTAGGCTTAACGGGCATTTTTATTACATTTATTGGTGTGACATTAGCTATTATTCTCATTACCATTTTCTCTAAAATGCTATCGAATCGGCTATCGAATTTAAGTCGAAAAATTGAAAGAGTAGCAGCTGGAGATTTAACAACGAAAGTCGATATTGATGGGACAGATGAAATTGGCCAGCTCTCAGATCAATTTAATGAGATGGTTGATAATTTAAGAGGAATGATTGATCAAGTCATTGAAACCAACCGACAGAAAAATCAAATTGAAGTCAATCAAAATGAAATGAAATTTAAAATGTTAGCCAGCCAAATCAATCCTCACTTTTTGTTTAATACGCTTGAATCGATTCGTATGAAGGCACATATAGAAGGGGAGAAAGAGATTGCAAATGTCGTAAAGCAACTAGGTCAAATTATTCGTAAAAGTCTCGATACAGAAGGGAAGCCTTTGCCTTTAAAAGACGAAATGGAGCTTGTTCGAACATATTTAGATATTCAGACCTTTCGTTATGGTGATCGGCTTAAGTACGAATTAAATATAGCACCTGAAACAAGCCATTTACTTATCCAGCCTTTAACGATTCAGCCTATTGTAGAAAACGCTGTGTACCATGGGTTAGAAGCTAAAGAATCTGGAGGAAAGGTCGTTATCTCATCATATCTTGCAAACAATCGCGTTATTATTTCCGTTCAAGACAATGGAGTCGGTATGACTGAAGAACGATTAGAGCAAATAGATGCGATGCTAGAGGAAAAAGAAACGAATGGCCAAAACAGGATTGGATTGAGGAACGTACATCAACGATTGAAACTCATGTATGGTGCAGATGCAGGGTTAAATATTATGAGCGAGCAAGGAAAGGGGACATATATTCAATTTAGTATACCTTGGGAGGGGAAATGATGTATCAGGTTCTAATTGTAGATGATGAGCCGATGATTCGTGAGGGGTTATGTTCATTAATTTCATGGCATCAATATGGGTTTCGTGTTCAAGGAACAGCAAAAAATGGGAAAGAGGCTCTTCAATTGTATCAACGTCTTAAACCAGACGTCATCATTGTAGATATACGGATGCCAGAAATGGGAGGGTTAGAATTAATTCATACAATTAGAGAAACTGACTCAACCATACGTTTTATTATTCTAACGGGTCACGCCGATTTTACGTATGCGAAGGAAGCGTTAGTCCATAGAGTTGATGGCTATCTTTTAAAACCGTTGGATGAAGAGGAACTTATTCCACTGCTTAAGCAAATTCAAGTAGATTTGCGGCAACGAAACACCTTAACGGAGCTGTTAGAAGAAGATTTTCAGATGAAGAAAGATCGATTTATTACACAAGCTCTAACGAGATCGAACACATTGAGTAAGGATCAATTCTATGAACAATGTAAGGTATACGGACTATCAGCCAAAAGCTATCGTATTATGCTCTTTCAAGTTCAGCAATCAAAAGAATTAACAGAGAGAGAGTTAAAGCAATTAGAACGAACATTACCAAATGGGTTTGTCTTCACTAACCCAAAAGTAGGAGTGATTCTCTTAAACGAGGCAACGGAATGGGAAAGGCAATTAAATTCTTTTGTCCAGGCGAAAGAGGGATATGGAGCAATTGGGGAAGCTGTAACAGATCCATTAACCCTCATTCAGTCCTATTCAAATGCACTAGACCTTCTTTCATATACATTTTTATTTAAAGAATCAACCTGTTTAACAAATAATCATCTAAATATAAATGACATTGAAAAAAAGGATCAAGATCTCAATTTAGAAGACTATGTAAAAAAGCTTTCCATTATGGTCACACTAGGACTTGTAACTTCGTGCAGAGATTTGATTCAAGAATTAATAGATGATTTAATTGATCGAAGGTATCAACCAATGAGTGCTCAGAAAACAATGATCCACTTTTATTCAATGGTGGTTAACAAATTAGTGCTCCATGATCCTAAAAAACTTACTCTTATCGAGTCATTGCCTTTTAATCCGTCCGTCATCTATGAACAATCACATATTTATGAGGTTGCGAAGATCATGACAAACCGGGTCATTGAATTAATCCATTTGATCTATTCTGAAAGTAAAACAAGTACTGTTGAAAAGATGATGGAATTGATCGACAAACAATTTGCTGAGAATTTGAGACTTGAAGGTATTGCTGAACTACTTAATTACAATGCAGCTTACTTGGGCAAGGTTTTCCGTGAACAAACAGGGGAGTATTTTAACACCTATCTCGATAAAAGTCGGATAAAGTACGGAAAAATATACCTCGAACAAGGGTATAAAGTGTATGAAGTATCTGAAAAGGTCGGCTATAAAGATGTTGATTACTTTCATCGGAAATTTAAAAAGTATGTAGGGATATCTCCAAGAGCGTTCCAAAAACAACAGATTCTCCTTCAAAACCTTAAGCAAAGCAATATCCAATAATGCGATAGGTCCTGGTTTGGACTTGTCGTTTTTCTTTTTGGGATTTGTACCACTAATTTATATCTGATTTTTGATGAAATGTATCATGTATTTTCTTCTTTATATTCCGTATATGATAAATTCTAGGAAGGAGAGAAAAGATGAAAACAAAAATGAAAACGCATTCAAATGCTAGCGTTTCTTTACAGAAAAAAAGTTTTTGGACTATATTCAAGCAACAAAAAATCCTATATTTAATGTCGCTTCCTTTTGTCGCTTGGGTTTTTGTTTTTAATTACCTACCTCTTGGAGGCTGGGTCATGGCATTTCAAAATTACCGGCCAGGCCTTGGATTCTTTGAACAAGAATGGGTTGGGTTGCAGCAATTTGTCCAACTCTTTCAAGATGAACGGTTTTATTTAGTGTTACGAAACACAATTGTAATGAGCATTATGGGTTTAACAGTAGGATTTACGGTTCCTATTATGTTTGCTGTACTCTTAAACGAAATTCGTTTAAAAGCCTTTAAACGTACGGTTCAAACTGTCTCCTATCTTCCCCACTTTGTGTCCTGGGTCATTGTGGCAGGGATTGTTACAAAGATGCTTTCCGTAGATGGGGGAGTCATCAATGATCTACTTGTGGCTGCTGGGCTTCTTGATCAACCAGTTCAGTTCATGACTAAAGGTGAGTATTTTTGGGTGATTGTCACTTTAGCGGATTTGTGGAAGGAAATGGGCTGGAACTCTATTATCTTCTTAGCAGCAATTGCCGGTATTGATCCGCAATTATATGAAGCAGCTAAAGTAGATGGAGCAAGTCGTTTTAGACAAATTTGGCACATTACCTTAACAGGTATCCGTCCTACAATTCTAGTTGTGTTGATTCTTTCAATTGGAAACTTAATTACGATTGGGTTTGAGAAGCAATTTCTACTAGGTAACCCAACAGTCGTTAACTTCTCTGAAGTGTTAGAGCTGTATGCCTTAAATTATGGGATTGGTCTAGGACGCTTCTCCTATGGAACAGCAATCGGAATTTTTAATTCACTTGTAAGTATCATGCTGTTATTCATAGCGAATGGCATCTTTAAGCGATATGCGAACCAAAGTGTAATGTAGAGGGAGGGCAGGATGTATGAGTAAGTTTAGCAGTAACCGATTAACAAAAGGGGATCGAATATTCGATTTTGTGAACTATACGTTCCTCATTCTAGTGTTTATTGTCACCTTATATCCTTTTCTAAATGTATTAGCTATTTCTTTAAATGATTCTACAGATACTGTCCGTGGGGGCATTCATATCTGGCCAAGAGAATTCACATTAGAAAACTATAAGACAATCTTTGAGTACGATAATCTTGTTACAGGATTAATTAACTCCATCCTTCGCACAGTACTTGGCACAGTGCTCGGAGTATTCTCATCAGCCATGGTTGCATTTACGTTGAGCCGGTCTGATTTTCAAGGGAGAAAATTTGTCTCGATCTTTATTGTACTTACGTTGTACTTTTCTGGAGGGCTAATCCCTGGCTACATGTTAATGAGAGAACTTAACTTAATCAACACGTTCTGGGTCTATATCTTACCTGGTATGGTCAACGCATTTAACATTATTATTGTTCGTTCGTTTATGGATGGGCTGCCATTTGCACTCCAAGAATCTGCAAAAATGGATGGGGCGAGCGACTTTACGATATTCTGGAGAATTGTTATGCCACTTTGTATGCCAGTACTCGCAACCATTGCTTTATTTGTAGCAGTAGGACAATGGAATGCATGGTTTGATACGTATTTGTACAACAGCTCAAACCCATCTCTGACAACCTTACAATATGAATTAATGAAAATCTTACAAAATACGAATATGGGTGCTTCAGACGCGAATTCCTTTAGAGGAGTTGCTGGTGAAGAGGCAGCAAAGCAGGTATCACCTGAATCGATTAAGATGGCGATATCGATGGTCACTATTATACCGATTTTGTTAGTATATCCGTTTCTTCAAAAATACTTTGTGCAGGGGATGACATTAGGCGCAGTAAAAAGCTAAAGGGGGTATTGAAATTTTATTTCATTGACTGATAAACAAATTTTTTAGTTTAACAAATAAACGATCAATTTTAAGGGGGATGTAGCATGAAAAAGCATTGGAAAACAGGAATGTTTTTAACCTCAGTTGTTTTGGTAAGCGGTTTAATTGGATGTAGTAAAGATACAGCGAACTTGGAAGACGAAGATCCAGAAGGTGATATTACGCTCTCGCTATTTAGTGGAGATTTGCACTCTCAATGGGATAACATGGAAAGTCCAGTCAGTCAGGTTGTAAAAGAAAAGACAGGTGTTACGATCAATGGTGAATTTGATGTAAACGGAGGCGATCAAAAAATCGCTTTAATGGCTGCTAGCGGAGACTATCCAGACTTAATTTGGCCAAAAGGAAACGCAGGAACACTCGTTGATGCAGGAGCGTTTCTTGATCTAACTGATTTAATAGAAGAACACGCTCCGAATTTAAAAGAGATTTATGGAGATTATTTTGATCGACTCAAATGGAGTAATGAGGATGAATCCATTTATATCCTACCAACCTCAGAGGTGGATCATACGTATTGGGAGCCAGGAACTGGTTTCATGTTGCAGCATGCTGTTGTAGAGGAACTAGGTTATCCAGAGATTCGAACGGTAGACGATTTTGAGAACGCAATTAGAGAGTACAAAGAAAAGAATCCAACTATTGATGGTCAGCCTACCGTTGGGTTATCTTTACTAGCGGATGATTGGCGCATCATGATCTCAACAACAAATCCGGCCTTTTTTGCGACAGGTGCACCAGATGATGGTGAATTTTATATTGATCCAGATACGTATGAGGCGAAGTTCCATTACAGACGTGCTGAGGAAAAGGAGTATTTCCGTTGGTTGAACCACATGAATGATGAAGGGTTACTTGATCCAGAGAGCTTTGTACAGAAGTACGATCAATATCTAGCTAAGATCTCATCTGGTCGTGTGCTCGGTTTGATTGATGCAGATTGGCAAGTGGATCAGGCACAAAATGCATTAAGAGAAGCAGGGAAAACGGAACGCATGCACGGAATGTACCCAGTTACCTTAACGGACGAATTTAAGCATCCAAACTTCCAGCAAACCGGTTATTTAGGTGGATGGGGAATTGGAATCTCAGTAGATTGTGAGAATCCTGTTCGCGCCATTAAATTCCTTGATTTTCTTGCTTCAGAGGAAGGACAGATTCTTCAAAACTGGGGAATCGAGGGAGAACATTATACAATAGAAGATGGCAAACGAGTGATCAGTGAAGAACAGATGGAAGAGCGTAATAATAACGCAAACTTCTCTAAGCAGACAGGTATCGGCGTATTAAAAGGATTTAGCCCGGTTTATGGGAATGGTGCCGAAGACTCAACAGGTCAAACATATACAATCGCAAGTCCTGAACAAATTAAGGATTCGTATACGGATAAAGAAAAAGAAGTACTCGATGCTTATGATGCCGAACTTTGGAAGGATCTTTATCCTCAAGAGGATGAGTTCCCGGTAAAGCCTTGGGGAGCCGCTTATAACATGGCTGTACCTGCCGGATCAAATCTAGAACTCGTCATGCAAAGATGCCTAGACATTATGAAACGTAAGATACCAGAGGCCATCCTTGCCGATCCTGAGAAATTTGATGCAGTTTGGGATGAGTTCCAAGATGAATTACTCGCAGCAGGTGCAGAAGAAGCAGAGAAGGAATACACAGAATTGATTAAAAACCGCATCGAGCTCTGGGGAGAATAAGGTTAAAAAGCCGTGAGAAGGTTACTCTTCTCACGGCTCTTTACTTTAGTATTTTGGTGTAATGGTAATGAGGTTAGAACTCTTTACTACGGTCCAACTACCTTGAATGAGTTCATGCAATCGTATCTCTTCTGATGAAGAGAGATGAATTCCAATTAACTTATGATCTTGTTGACTATAATCAACTCCATCGCTTTTGTTAAAGCGGAGCGCAAGAAGTTTCTTTAAGCCATTAAGATGTAAAAATTTAAAACTGTACCCTTCTTTGATCGCTTCTTCCCAGGGTTCGCTAAGCTCTTCTGCCGTTTGAATTCGTTCATCGAAATTCATCGTGGGATCAACAACTTGATCTACAATGAACTTGAACTCACGGTTCTTTATGATCTGAATCAGCTTATCATCAGACACACCGCTTGTTCGAAGGTTTTCAATTAAAAAAGCAATCGGCATTGAAAGTCTCACTGGTTTTGTCATTGTTGTACCACTTCAACATCTTTTAGTAACACGACACCAGATGGTAGAGTTTTTACGCCACTAATTTGATTAGAAACACCAAGTAGATCCAGAGGATAATATAGAAAATCAAACGGGACATCATTCGCTACGATTTGTTGCGCTTCTTCAAACAAATCGTTACGCTCATCCTCATCTGTGGTTTGTATGGATTGATCAACGAGCTCATCAAATGCCGGGTTCGCGTACGTATATCTTAATTGGTTACTGCTTTGTTTATTAGAATGAAGAATGGTAAACAGTGCATTATATCCATCGCCTGTTGGACTTGAACGTCCAAGTAGGAACAAATCTGCTTCGCCCTGCCCGGTATATTCTACGAAAGATGCAAACTCCATTTGACTAATGGTAACGTTCACGCCTATGTCTTGTAGGGCTTGTTGGATATAAGTAGCAATGTCTACACGTGTCCGATCATCATTCACGGATAATTCTAGTGATAAATCGCTTTGACCTACTTCATTAAGTAACTCTTTTGCTTCTTCTGGATCATATGGCAATGCCTCAACGTCAGCAAATCCAAAGTCATAAGGTGAAAGTGGACTGTTAGCAATTGTACCAACACCATTTAAAATAGAATCAACAATTACGTCCTTGTCGATTGCCATACTAATTGCTTGTCTAACACGCACATCATCAAACGGTTCTTTATTTGTGTTAAATCCAAGGAAATTCACGTAAGTTGAGTCTGTTTCTACGATCTCAGCAGCATCACTATTTATTATTTGTTCTATGCTATTAGGATTTACTGAATCAATAATGTCTGATGCCTGTGTTTCAAGATCTGCCACTCGTGTTAATTCTTCTGGGACAATCTTGTACGTAACCCCTTCAATATTAGGTGCTCCGCCCCAATAATCCTCGTTTCGAACCAATTTGATTTCTGAACCTGGATCCCATGATTCAAACTTAAATGGACCTGTACCAATTGGTTTATTTGCGACAACACTACCAGGATCCTCTCCATTTGCTACTGCTTCGTTATCTTCTTCAATAACGGCAGGACTCAGCATAGAACCACCATATTGAGCAAGGTGTGCAGGTAAAGAGGCAAAAGGTTCAGATAAATGAAACCGAACCGTATAAGGATCTACGACTTCTATATCCTCAATGCGATCGTATAAGTAAGCAGTAGGTGAGATCGTTTCCTCGGCAAGACTACGATCTAGATTTGCTTTTACTGCATCAGCATTAAATTCAGTACCATCGTGAAAGATTACATCCTCTCTTAATTTAAATTCCCATGTGGTAGGATCAATGGTTTCCCATTCTGTAGCAAGTCCAGGCTCCAGTTCCATCGATTCATTTTGGGTAACTAGTCGATCATATACATTAAAGCCAACTTTCCAATTGACAACTACATTTTCTGTATGTGGATCAAGTTTCTGAATATCTGTGGCTAGTGAGTATGTAATCTCCCTTCCAACTTCATTAATCGTGGATGAATCGTTTGAAGGCTCGTTTGAATCACTCGAGCATGCTGTAAGCAATAGAACTCCAGTAAGTAAAGAAACAGTTAATAGATTTTTCAATATAATTCCTTCTTTCTTCTTATGTCTCATCATTGGTGATGGAATGTTTCGAAAATTGATTAGAAATAGCCTCAGTACTTCCATGTATGTGATTAAACATCATTTCTTTCGTAAGCGTAGAATTTCTTTCATGTAGAGCGGCAAGTAAGTGTTTGTGGTCGGTTATTGTTTTTGTTTTAACCTCATTGCTATATGGCATCAAGTCAAGAGCTGGATTAATAAGTGTGCGGATTTTTCGGATAGCCCTTTCTAGATACGTATTACCTGAGGCTCTACCTATTAAAAGGTGAAATTTTACATCAAGAGACCGAAACTCTTCACGTTCAATCAACTGATGCTGGCTTTGATCCAAAATCACTTGAAGGGAATCTAATTCTTCGTCCGATATTCTCAATGCGGCGAGCCTTGCAGCTTCAGGCTCAATAATGGAACGATACTCAAAAATGTCCATTAAATCCTTCCATGAAGATTTAATTTCAGAACTCGATCGATGATTTGATCGCTTTGTAGTAGGAAGGACAAATGTTCCTCCTTTTGCACCTAATCTTTTTTCAATTAATCCATGTTGTTCAAGGGCAGCCAATGCTTCTCTTAATGCTAGGCGACTACAGTTAAATAAGGTAGAAAGCTCTCTCTCAGAGGGTAGCCGCTCATTAGAAAAAAATTCTTTTAAAATAATGGCTTCTTCAAGCTGTTCATAAATGAAATCGCTCACTTTTTTTGATTGAACTTGGTTTAAAGAAAGTTTGTAAATAAAAGATTCCCTCCTTTTATGTGGTAAAAGGTATAAACCTTATACCATTGAAAATACAATTTTAGATAATTCGTACAGGAATACACGGCTTTAATAAGAAGATCCTAGCATAGGAAGATTTTGCTGTCAACTTATGAATGAAGTTACCTTCCTCAACACATTGACAAATCTATCTTCTACAAATTCATGATTTCTTAATTAAAATTTACTATAATAGATTGTGAATGTTGGATAATACATCCATAAACTAGTTCTTGAGCAATGGTTAGAAGGGAGTTAACCATGAAAAAATATCAATTAAAATTACAAGAAAAGATTGAAAAGACCTTAGATAATTGGGAGGCTCAACTTACTGTCTCCTATGATGAGTTGTATCGATTTCTTCATTCGATAGCAGGTACAGGCTCTTCCATTGGATTACCGCAGCATTCAGCGGAAGCAAGGGGGAAGCTTGAATTACTTCCTCTTGATAAAGAAGAATGGTCTCATGAAGAAATTTTTCACTACTTAAAAGACACAGTATTAGTTGAAAGAAAGAGTAAAGAGGTTCTTAGTGCAAACGCAGATCCATCTCTCGTATTAATCATATCTGAAGATGGTAGTTACTTAGCTTATCTTAAGCGTAGCCTTGAAGAACAGGGCTTTATGGTAACTGGAGCCCTTAGCCTTGAAAAAGGTAATCAGTTTTTTAATGATCAGAAGCCAGAGTGTGTGATATTGGTTGACCCCAATGAGGTAACCGTTAATTCGGCAGAGTTAAGTGCTCTTTCCCAGAAATTATGGACAGAGATCGTCCCAGTGATGGTATTAAGCGAAAGAAGCTCTTTAGAAGCTCAAAATCAAGCATACAAAAATGGTGTAACGGACTATTTTGTAAAGCCTGTTCATATGAGTGAATTGACTGTCCGGATCACAAATCGAATAAAGCTACGAAGTATATTTGAACGCTCTCTTATGTACGATGATTTGACCGGTGTGTTTAATAGAAGGTATCTACGACTTGAAGGAACTAGACAGCTTGAACTATTCCATCGCTATGACACGATGTTTTCGCTTGTCCTGCTTGATTTGGATTTCTTTAAAAAGATCAATGATACATATGGGCATCTAACTGGAGATGACGTGTTAAAAGGATTTGCAGACTTCTTAACAAGCAAAAAAAGAGAAGGAGACTTAGTGATACGTCTTGGTGGAGAAGAGTTTGTACTGTTACTTCCAAATACCAATAAATATCAAGCGTTACAAATGGTTGACCGTTTTCGAATTGAATTTCAAGAGCTTCCATTTACAAGTGAGGAGACCACGTTTCATGTAACGGTTTCAGCAGGGATCTCTGAAGTGGCTAAAGACATTAGCAAAATAGAAGAATTGAGTGATAAAGCAGATAAAGCTCTTTATGCTGCAAAACGAGCTGGTCGAAATAAGGCCCTAATCTACAATCCAAATGAGGTTTACGAAATTGAACATGTTGTCACCATTTGTATCGTTGATGATAATGAGGTTGTTAGAGATGTGGTGGAGGATGAGCTTCAAAAAATTGTGGTTCAAGGATCGGTCTTTAGGATTTTAACATTTGAAAGCGGAGAAGATTTTCTCCAATCAGATTGGTATCAACCAAGACAAAAATTCTTAATTGTACTGGATCGCATGATGCCAAAGGTAGATGGCTTAGAAGTGCTTAGTCACATTCGATTGAATTTCCCTGAATTAGATATTCTAGTAGTTATGTTAACAGGAAAGTCCAATGAAGAGGAAATTGTACAAGCATTAAACGCAGGAGCCGATGATTATATTACTAAGCCATTTCAACCAGAGGAGCTACGGGCTCGCATTCAACGATTGTTAAAGCGAACATTATTATAAGGATTGAAAAGAGGAGATTACATGAAAAAAGTACTTGTTGCTGATGATGAAGAAGTACTAAGAATGTTAATTACAGATACACTTGAGGACTTAGACCTTGATGTATATGAAGCAAGCGATGGTCAGGAAGCGTTAGATCTTATTCATCAGAACGACTTTGACCTTCTAGTGTTAGATTATATGATGCCAGAATTTACTGGTCTTGAGGTCATCGAAAGAGTCCGTTCACTAGATGGAAAAAGTGACGTATTAATCTTGATGCTTACCGCCAAAAGTCAACAAAACGACCAAGAAGAAATATTGAAAAAAGGGGCTAACTTTTTCTTAGCCAAGCCCTTTAGTCCGAATGCGTTAGTTGAACGTGTGCAGGAGATTTTAAGATGAACGATTATTTCAAAAAAAGCTTAAATCGTCAGCTTGTATCTTTTATGGCGATTATTATGTTGGTTATAACGATTATTGGATCAACCTTCGTGTATTACGTCAGTGTAATCCAAAGTAATTACATTGCAGAGAGAGAGGTCCTTGTGTACAAACAGGATCTAGCTTTTCAAATTGATAACAGTGCAAATCAGATGTTTATTCATTTAAGAGGGTACTTTGCTTTTCAATCACTCTCAGAATACTCGTCCTTAATGACACAAGTTGAATCTGTCAATGAAACCATTGACGAATTTAACCAGCTGACGCTTGAAGCTGATGAGTCTCAGTTTATTGGATCAGTAGAAGAACTAATTAGTCAAGTTGAAGGCTATATTCCACAAGCGGTAGAATTAATTAATAATAACAACGTTGATGAAATAAGAGAGAGGGGTGTATCTGATGGAGGAGCACTTGTTAATGAGTTAACAAGTCTGACTGCGTCCAATTTAGAGCAGACAAACGATAAATTAGCTACCCTTAGTTCAGATTATACAGTAGCAAATAGTACGATCCTTTGGTTGATTTTTGGGCTAATCATTGTTTTTATTGCTACCTTGTTTCTGATTCTAAGACGAATCTTCACAAAAATTGGAAATCCTCTTCAGGATCTTACTTTAGCGAGTGAACAGCTGGCAGCCGGTAAGGAAGTACATCTGATAGAGACAGATCGAAACGATGAAGTTGGTATCCTTTCAAGGACCTTTAATGGGATGGTTTTAACGCTACAAGAAAAGGAAGAAGAGCTTGTAGCTCAAAATGAAGAACTTATTAGTCAGCAGGAGGAGCTTGAGGATCAACAGGAAAAGCTCAGATCCGCTTTTGAGGAAACTCAGATGATTCGACTTGTGCTTGAAAAATATAATCGCTTTAATCATACGATTTCCGTTACTTTAAATAAGCAGGAACTTTTGGACCAAATCATTGATCATATGGGTGCTCTGTACCCAGTAGAACGAATGGGATTTGTTTTGTTACAGGGTAGAAAACAATCAGCAACACGCGGAATAAGTGACAAAGTGATAGAGGAGTTATCCGAGAATTTTCAAGATGGACTTGGCGTCTTGTTAAAGGAGAAAAAATCGTGTCATCAGGTCAAACGCAAATCTTCGAAATATGAGCAAGGTATTGCTGAAGAACCTGTTGATGTTTTTGATTTATATGTACCAGTGTATTCTTCTACGAAGGATCTTATGGCAGTATTCTGTTGTACACGAGTTGGTTCCGATTTCTCAGTCGAAGAACAAGAAGAACTTGAGGGGGTAATGGGACATATCTCTATTGCTATTGAACGGGTCATGCTGTATGAACAAACGGAGAACGACCGTGAATTAAATCAGGATATGATTGATAATGTAAATGAAGGCATTCAATTCATTGATCGCGAAGGCGCATTACTTCGTTCTAACAAGCTATTTCGAGATATGTTCCAATTTAATCTAAGTTTAGATACTCAATGCAATAGCTATGACACCTGGAAGAAAGAATGTTTAAAAAATGTAGAGAAAACAGAAGAACTATCTTCATTTTTTGATCACGTGCTTAGTTCGTCAACAGATGATGTTTTAACTACAAGATACAAATTATCAGATGGTAAAACAATGATTGAGGTTTACGCTGAACCTGTTTATAAAGATGACATTAGAAAAGGGACAATTATTGTTCATCGAGACATTACAAAAGAATATGAAGTGGATCAAATGAAGTCCGAGCTAGTCAGCACTGTGAGCCACGAACTTCGCACACCGCTGTCAAGTATACTTGGCTTCACTGAATTAATGATTGATCGAGAATTAAAACCTGCTAGACAAGAAAAATATCTACGAACGATTTATAAGGAAACCAATCGATTAACAAATCTAATAAACGATTTTCTTGATCTACAACGAATGGAATCAAACGTTCAATCCTATAACAAAACTTCTTTTAATGTAAAAGAATTAGTGATTGATGTCATTTCAAAGTATGAGCCGATGCATAAAGACCATCAATTTATCATTCGGGACTTAGCGAATCAAACGTTTGTATGGGCAGATCCAAACCGAATTGAACAGGTTTTAGTTAACTTAGTAAGTAATGCGGTTAAATTTTCTCCAAATGGTGGTCATGTTGAAGTGGTCATGGTAAATAAAGGGACTGATCTACACATCCACGTAAATGACGAAGGACTTGGCATTCCAGATACGGAGATCAATAAGCTGTTTACAAAGTTTCACCGAATAGATAACAGTGATCGAAGAAAGATCGGGGGGACTGGCTTAGGTTTACCTATCGTAAAAGAAATCATGGAAGCTCATGGTGGTAGTGTTTCTGTGAAATCAGAATTAGGTGCGGGAAGTACATTTATTCTGTCACTTCCTTACGATAGTCAGGATTCGCTTCTGCCAATTTCATCTATCAGTGATGACCAGGGAGATCGATTTCGAGTAGCCATTTTAGAGGATGATCAAAGTCTCGCTCTCCTTTTAGCTGAAGAACTTAAGCAAAGTGGATTTGAAGTGCACCATTATCTTAATCCAGCGGTTGCCTTGGAGCGAATAAGAGTGCAGCAAATCGATGCGGTTGTCGTTGATTTAATGCTCGGAGAAGGGATGGATGGTTGGGACTTTATTAAGGCACTCAAGCAAGTTGATGAAACCCAACATGTGCCTGTGTTTATCTCATCAGCATTAAATGAAGTGAGGGAAAAAGCAAAAGAATTTGGAGTGAGTAAATACCTCACAAAGCCTTATCCACCGCAGGAATTATCACAAGTCATTAAAAAAACCTTATCAAGTGATAAAAAAATAGGCCAAATTGTTATGCCAGAGGAGTAAAAAGGTTTATTATATAGAATAAGAGGGAATTTTGAAGACATGCTCTTGCATGTCTTTTTATATAACTAAATCTTAATCACTAATCATACGGACAGGGTGAACTCTAAATGGCAAAAAATATAGCAATAGTCGGCGCAGGTCCAGGTGGGTTAGCTTGTGCCATGCTTCTCTCAGGTAGAGGATACAAAGTAGATGTTTATGAAAAACAACCTTACGTAGGTGGGCGTACATCTGCTTTAAAGAGAGATGGCTTTACATTCGACCGAGGTCCTACATTCTTAAGCATGCCTTACATACTTGAAGAATTATTTGATTCTGTAGGACGCAAGCTGGATGATTACCTTGATTTATTAAAGGTAGAGCCAATGTATGAGTTACGATTTGAGGATTTAGTCTTCAGTCCCTCTCAAGATTCACAGGAGACATTTAATCAAATCAAAACTCTCTTTCCTGGAGATGAAGAAGGCTATAACCGGTTTATGACGGATACTAGAAGAAAAATGGCAGCACTTCTTCCTGTTTTACAAAACCGACACGGGTCGATCCTTGATTACGCAAGGTGGCGCACGTTAAAAGCACTTCCTGAGCTATCCTTAAATCAATCGTTATATGAAGTGTTAGATTCATATTTTAATGATGAGCGGTTGAAGCTTTCTTTCACGTTTCAATCGAAGTACTTAGGTATGTCTCCGTGGGAATGCCCAGGTGCTTTTAGTATTCTGTCGTATATGGAACACGAGTATGGTGTTTGGCATCCTCGTGGGGGATTAAATCAAATTTCTGAAGCGATGGCATCAGTCATCAAAGAGCACGGCGGGAATATTTATTTAGATAACCCGATTCAGCAAATTCTAACGAAAAATAAAAAAGTGTACGGGCTGCAATTACCAAATGGAGAAGAACGTAACTACGATGAAATTGTTATAAATGCGGACTTTGCCTATGCAATGACTGAGTTATTAAATAAATCAAATCTTAAGTCATACTCAAAAGAAAAACTAGATAAAAAGAAATATTCTTGCTCTTCTTTTATGATTTATGTGGGCTTAGACAAGCAATACGATCAGGCACACCATACGATTGTATTCTCAAAGGATTATAAGAAGAATGTGGAGGAAATCACTAAAACAAAAACATTGTCTGCTGATCCTTCGATCTATATTCAAAATCCAATTGTGACGGACCAAAGCCTAGCACCGCGGGGGCAATCAGGTCTTTACATTCTTGCGCCTGTCCCAAATAACTTTAGCTTATTAGACTGGGAAAATCATAAGATTGAATTTAGAGACTTAATTTATTCAATCATAGAGGAGAGAACTGAATTTAAGAACCTCCGCAATCATATTGTGTTTGAAGAATTACTAACACCAGATGATTGGCAGAAGCAGCATCATATCTATCAAGGGGCTACATTTAATCTAGCTCACAATTTAGGTCAAATGATGTATTTTAGACCCCATAACAAGTTCCAGAGTCTAAAGAATTGCTGGTTAGTTGGTGGGGGGACTCATCCTGGAAGCGGGTTGCCTACCATTTTTGAGTCTGCGAGAATTACAGCCAACTCAATCATGGAACATGATAAGAAGGGGTTGGTGCAACGATGAAAACCGTCATAGTTGGTGGAGGAATTGGTGGTCTCATCACAGCTCTTTACTTATCAAATCGTGGGGAAGAGGTTGTCATTCTTGAAAAAGATGCGAAGCTCGGAGGTCGTCTTGCACTAGTAGAGAAAGATGGATTTACAATTGATAAGGGTCCCACGATTGTTTTATTACCAGAAATCATTCATACCATTCTCGAAGAGGTGGGAGTCGATCCAAGTCAGATTGAAATGGTTCGGGTTGATCCTCTTTATTCCTTAACCTATTCAGATAACACGACCTTCTTAAAGTGGAGTGATAAAGAAAAACAATTGGCTGAGATTAATCGTGTGTTTCCGGGGGAGGAACAATCGTTTATCCATTACCTAGAAACGATGAATGACCGGTTTAAGTTAGGTAAATCCGTCTTTTTGGATCGACACTTTATGAATAAACGTGACTTCTTTAGTTTTACTTCACTAGCAGCACTAGTGAAATTAAAAGCATATCAATCCGTTGAAAAGCAAACAGCACAATTTTTTAAGGATAAAAGATTGCAAGAGGCATTTTCTCTGCAAACCTTATATATAGGAGGAGCACCTTCCACGTCACCGGCCCTATATTCACTTGTATCATTTAGTGAGCATTATCATGGCATCTGGTATATCAAAGGAGGGTATGGCAGTCTCGTACCTGTCCTTGAAAAAGAACTACGTAAGCGTGGAGTGGAGATTCATTTGAACACAGGTGTCGATCGAATTGAGGAGACAAACAATTTCGTCCAAGCGGTCTACTCAAAAGAAAAACACTTCAGTGCCGACCGATTTGTCATGAACGGGGAAATACCGCTCATGCAAACATTGTTTCCTGAAAAGAAGACTCAAAAACAAACGTATGTGTCATCTTCTTCATGCCTACTACTCTACTTTGGCTTAGACACAATCTATGAGGATGCGAATGTACATCAGTTTTATATGTCTCGGGACTTTCATCAGAACATGCAAGAGATTTTTGTCGATAAAAAGATCCCTTCAAATCCATCTCTTTACGCTTTTCACCCATCTATTATTGACGAGTCACTAGCACCTGACGGGAAAGGTGTACTGTACGTATTAGTACCAGTTCCATCAGGCTCATCTGTTGATTGGGAGCAAATTGATGAATTTGTGGACATGTGCCTAGACACATTAGAATCATGGCACTTCCCGAAATTACGAGAACATATAGAGTGGATGGACGTGCGTACACCGAAACACGCTGAAGCAGAAGGACTTTACCAGGGTGGTAGCTTTGGATTAGCTCCCGTCCTAAAGCAATCTGGAGTCTTTAGACCGCAGATCAAACCGTTTGGTCGCGAGAATGTATATGCTGTTGGTGCGTCAATTCATCCTGGCGGAGGAATTCCGATTGTGATGCAAGGAGCAAAACTGTTATCTGATTATCTGGAGGAAGAAACAGATTCAGCTACTCGGAAGGAGAATTTAATGTGAGAAAGCTAGAAGAAGCCTATGAAGATTGTCATCGCATCATTAGTCGCAACTCTAAAACCTTTGCAAAGGCATTTAGCTTACTGCCTGCTTCTAAAAGAAAAGCGGTCTGGGCCATCTATGCGTATTGTCGTAGTGTAGATGATATCGTTGACGAGGGAGCTAGTCCACACATGGAATTAGCTCAGTTCGAGGAGCAATTCCGCTTGTTTTTACGTAAGGAGTTACCTCTTGAGGATTCAATGTGGTTGGCGCTTGATGATGTATTTAAACGGTTTGAAATAAACCAACAAGCGTTTGAAGAGATGATTAAAGGTCAGAAGATGGATCTCTTTAAAAATCGTTATCAAACGATGGACGAAGTAGAAGAATATTCATATTATGTTGCTGGAACGGTTGGTCTAATGCTACTTCCTGTACTGGCACCGGATAACCACAAGCATTTAATAGACGGTGGAAAAGCATTAGGAACAGCGATGCAAATTACTAATATATTGAGAGACATTGGAGAGGATATTGAGCGGAATCGAATCTATCTCCCACAAGATTTAATGAATTACTTTGGAGTGACAGAAGAACAAATTAAATCAGGTGAAGTCACAGAAGGTTTTATTCAGCTATGGGAGCATATGGCGACA
This sequence comes from Alkalicoccobacillus gibsonii, assembly GCF_016798245.1. Taxonomy (GTDB): domain Bacteria; phylum Bacillota; class Bacilli; order Bacillales; family Bacillaceae_D; genus Alkalicoccobacillus; species Alkalicoccobacillus gibsonii. The sequence goes on from NZ_JAEUZA010000001.1 coordinate 454,402, forward strand.
CGGGCGGAAGAATTATACAGCATTGCGCTTGAGAGCATCGAACATTATCCTTTGGACGCTCGTTTACCGGTGAAGGGCGCAGCATTTATGTACCGAGCCATTTTAAATTCTGTTAGACGCAATCATTATCAGGTTTTTACCACGAGGTCTTTTATTACACAAGAAGAGAAAAAAGAAATTTTAGCGCAATTATAATTTAAAAACGAGAAAAGCGAGGATTCTAAAATAGAATCACTCGCTTTTTTTACTCCTCAGCTTGTCTTTTATGAATGAGATTGGCCACATTTAACCCACTCAATACAACCATCGGCGACCCTCCGCCTGGGTGAGTAGACCCACCAACAAAATACAGATTATGTATATCTTTTGCACGATTTGCAGGGCGCAAGAATGCATCCTTTTTTGAATTAGCGGATACACCATACAATGCTCCTTTGTAGGCGTAATAATCGCCTTGAATCTGCTCTGGTGATATGACTTGATCATGGGTAATATGAGGTGCAAGATCAAGATCATAGACCGTTTCTAACACATGATAAATATGCTGCTTATACTTTTCTACATCTATTGGAGTCTCATAATCTTGAAGCGCTGGAGCATTCACAAGGATGAACAAATTATCTCCATCGGGCGAGGCACTATGGTCCGTATATGACGAATTACAAATATAAATAGTTGGCTCATCACTATACATTCGTTTCTCAAACAAATCCTCAAATTCTCGATCATACTTTTCACTAAAGTATACTTGATGATGAATAAGGCTTGGTAATCGTTTGTTTAAGGCCGCTAAAATGACAAATGCAGAGATGGAAGGTTCAAGCTTGTCTCGTTTTTTATTGGAAAACGATGGACGGTCTATTTCGGCAACTAGCTCGGGGTATACTTGAAGCAAATCACCATTCATAATCAATTGATCACATGAAACTTGCGAGCCGTCTGCTAGTTCTACACCTGTTGCTTTCTTATTGGATACTTGAATCTGAACGATTTCAGTGTTCGAGTAGAGCTCTACACCTAACTCTTCTGCTCGTCTAACAAACCCCTCAGCAATACTTGGATTTCCACCTTCAACATAGTAGACTCCCTGAATTAACTCAAGATACGCAATCATTGAGAAGGTTGCTGGCGATAAGTAAGGAGAGGAACCAATATACGTTGCATAGCGATTAAACATTTGAACAACCTTCTCATTTGTAAAATACTTGCGATGAAACGTATCTAAAGAGGTGAATGGATGAACCTTTAGAAGAGCCTTTGTTAAGGAAGGTGAGAGATAATCCTTCCAGCTTGCAAATGTACGTGGAAAGAAATGCTCTTTTGACAATGCATAAAGGGTTGAAATATCTCTTAAATACTGGTCGTACAATTCACTAGGTATGCCAAATGAAGCTAGGTTTTTTTTCATCACATTTTGATCTGCCGTCATGTCAAGATGAGTGCCATCTGTGAAATAATTACGAGTGTGCGTATTAAGACGCTTGAACGTGAAATAGTCTTTCGGATCAGCTCCTGATTCCCGAATCACTCGCTCAAATACCTCTGGCATTGTTATGGTATTAGGTCCAAAATCAAAAGTAGCGGTTCCTAGCTGATATCTCCGCATCTTCCCGCCAAAGTGCGCATTCTTTTCAAAAAGCTTCACCTGAAAGCCCTTATGTGCAAGCGAAATCGCTGAACTTAATCCTGCTAATCCACCACCGATAATGACAACTGTTTTCATGAATAGGTCCGTCCTTTCCAGGTGAAGCCTGACTTACTCCATGCAAGCGCCATGGACTTCATAAGAATTAGAATAAATGCAAGTGCCGAAAAGGGCATAAGCAGCCAAATCCAGTTTTTTTGATTGGCCAATTGATCAATGACTAGTCGAATGCCTAAACTAATGAGTAAAGGGAGAGCGTAGTACCATGCGATAGTAAATGCGAAACCAGCTAGAAACAATGGGAAAACAAAAAGTACACTATATAAACAAATGATACTCACGGCTAACAAGTAAGAACGACCGATCCCTGGAAATGCATTTTTTGAGAAGCCTTGCCATACATCTCGGTTCTGGTGGTACATATAACACGTTACATGTTCCGTAACGTTTGCAAGACATGCTCTAGCCCCTGACTTCTTAATCGCTCTTGCTAAATGAACATCCTCCACGAGAGAATCTTTAACAGATTGATGACCTCCAATCGAACGATAGGTCATCGACTCAAAAAGCATAAAGCTACCATGAGCAGCACTCGCTGTCACATGAGTTGTCCGATTTGCCAGATATAACGGCAAATGCAAATAGATGAGCACATGCTGCATAGGCACAAGAAGCTTAGCTAAAAGACCTGATACTGGGAACCGCGGAAAACCAGTTAATAGACCAGCTTCTTGACTCTTTATCAGCGTAATGGCTTGCTCAATTGTAGTTGGTGCAAGCCTGACATCTGCATCTAAAAAGAGTAAGTAAGCGCCATTTGCTTGTAGGCTTAACTGATGACAGGCGTGAACCTTACCAACCCAGCCAGCTGGAAGGTCTTCACCACTTAGCAATTTTAAATTACGCAAGTGATGAGCTTCTTGGCGGATGAGCTGGCTAGTAGAGTCTGTTGACTGATCATCTAAGAAAATAAATTCCAGATTTGAATAGGTTAAGTCTGATAAATTCTTAATGAGATCCACTACATTCGCTTCTTCGTCTCTCATAGGAACTAAGATACTAACCAATGGCTTCTGATCAATAGTAGATTGACCTGCGAGCCACGGCATAAACAACTGATTGTGTGTGACCCAAATGAAGAGCAAACTTAGAACCGCTATAAGACAATAGATAAATATAGTCATGATTTTGAGCCTGAGAACGTATTAAACCAGTCACTAACAGAGCGGTTTCCAGAGAGAAGTAAGGTGTAATCAGACGTATCCTCCTGTGCAATCTTATCTCGTTGTTGATTCAATTGCAGAGTCATTTCTGTTTCAAGCAAGGTTGTCACTTCCTGACGCGATTGATTATTAAATTGATTGGACATAACAGGTTCACTTACCTCAATGTAAAGTCGTGGTTTCTGCTCATGTAACATCGTGTAGTAATAGGTGACCGTATAAATAGTCACCTTATGGTCTGCCGTAGCTAAATGTGCTGAGCCTGTTTTGAACTCGAGCGGTCTTTTTTCCAAAGGCTGCTCCGCTCCTTGAGGGAACATCCATACAGCTTTTTGATTATGCAATAGCTTTTTCGCATAGACAAGCGTCTCGACAATGGATCGAGGCTTTTCCACATTAACAGAGAAGGCGCCAATTCGTTTGAAGAATGGAAATTCCTTCAAGCCTTTCTCGCTCATCATGGCGTAGCTATCATACGGACAAAATGTTTGAGTCAGATAAAAGGTAACTAACCCATCCCACCAGCTCGAATGATTAGCTAGTATGAGTACACCAGCGTCTTCTTGCTTAAATGCTCCTTTAATCGAAATACTCGAAAAAGAGCGTTTTAATAGCCAATTTGTATTATATAGATGCAGTGCCTTACTGAAAAAAGCATTTTTTTGCGCTTTGATCATGAGATTATGATTCCTTCCGCTTGTTGTATCCAATCACTAACGGAATGCTTAAAACCAATGAAAGAAGAACAGCTAACCATAACTGATGTGTAATACCTAAAATCACAAACATCATCAACACCATTACATAGAGCCAAACCATTCGAGGCTCCCAATATGTATCTTTGTAGCCTGTCCATTTTCCGACCAATTGTAGAGTAAGGTAAACAACTGTATGTAAGATAAAGGCTAGAACAAACCAACCAAAGAAATTCGAGAAGGGAATATCGTAATAAAATCCTCCGGCTGTCCAGATCCAATACTCTTTTACTTGAAAAGCAACTGGATCGAGAACAATGTCCATAATAACCGCAGCGAGCGAGCCAAGTAGTGTATAAGAGAGCCACTCCAACCATTTGTTTTGGATTCTCCATGTATAGGCACGAGCAATGACATGAGTTGTAGAGATAACCATTAACCATGCTGCTCCAATCGTGAACGGGACTTCAAATAAAATTAGACCAAAATCAGGATTATAAAAGTAATCACCAAAAAGGATTCCGTAATGAACACCAACACCTTCCACAATAAAGGTGATGATAACAATTAAGATAGATAATACCGTTCCAAGCATTCTTCCGTATTGTTTAATTAAAAAGATTGCGCCAAGCACACCGGTTAATACTAGAAATACAGTATTTGCCCATTCTAAGCTTGGTGGAAGGATATCAAACGTTAGAAGAATGACTCCACATATGTACCAAAAAACAAAGAAACGAAAAATGAACCGATCAAAGTTCTCTAACATGACAACCCTCCAGATATTCTCTAAACTATATGTAAACACTATGCTCATTGTACAATGAGCGGAGGAGGAATAGCTATGAATAAGCGTGTCGTGCTCGTAACGGGAGCTGGTAATGGAATTGGTGCCGAAGTAGCACTTGCTTTTGCAGAACAAGGAGACCAGGTCATTCTTTCAGATGTGATAGTGGAAGATGCAAATCGGACTCTGAAAAAAATAAATGAAGCTCGTGGGGAAGCGATTGTAATTGCCTGTGATGTCTCGAACAGTGACCAGGTAAGGGCGATGATGGCTGAGATTTATCAATCGTATGGACGCTTAGATATATGTATTAATAATGCTGGCATCTCTAAATGGAAGTCACCGCTTGAGTTAGAAGAAGACGAGTGGGATAAAGTGATGAATACAAATGCAAAAGGAACTTTTTTATGTAGTAAAGAAGCAGCCAAGCTGATGGGAAAAGCTGAAAGTGGTGGATCTATCATCAATATGGCTTCAACAAGAGCGGCTATGAGTGAACCTAATTCTGAAGCATACGCTGCATCAAAAGGAGCCATTGTCTCATTAACCCATGCGCTTGCGGCTTCCTTGCAGGATCAGCGTATTCAAGTGAATAGCATTAGTCCGGGCTGGATTCATACAGGTGATTCGAGTGAATTAAGAGATGTAGATCATACTCAGCATTTTTCAAAAAGAGTAGGAGAACCTTCTGATGTTGCGCGCCTATGTTTATTTTTATCAGATCCGAGAAATACGTTTATAACAGGTGAAAATATAACAATTGATGGTGGAATGACAAAAAAAATGATGTATGAGCATTAAAAAAAGGTTTGATATTACCTGTCTAGGGTAAAGTAAAAAGGAAGAGGTGTGAGGATGAGCACGGAACAAGAAAAGCAACAAACAAAAGATCAAGTAATGGGGCAGCTTGAACAAGTAATCGATCCTGAACTCGGGGTTGATATTGTAAATTTGGGACTTGTTTATGAAATTAAACTAGACGATGAGAATAATGTTACGGTTGTTATGACTCTTACGGCGATGGGGTGTCCATTGGCTGGAGAAATACATCGTTCTGTGAAAGAAGCATTAAGTGAATTAACGGAAATTGGAGATATTGGAGAGGTAGAGGTGGATATCGTTTGGAATCCGCCTTGGTCTAAGAGTATGATGTCACGATACGCCAAGATTGCATTAGGAGTACATGAGTCATAGGATAAGAAACCCCTACCAGTACAAAGGTAGGGGTTTCTTGTGAATTATTCAGGCTTTGGTACATGTTTGAAGATTTCTCCGCTTTCAAAGAAATCAACTAACTCATCTAGCCATTGGTAATAATTCATCCACTGTTTTGTTTCAGTTAACCAAAGGTTTAGTTCTTCTTCCGTTTCCTCGGTTAGCTGATCGTTTTGTTCTAATTCTTTATGAATTTGATTAGCCAAACGTTTGCCAATCATTTTATTTTTTTGAATAACCTTCTGCCAATTAGAGGTGAAAAGTGAGATGAAGGTTTGATAATAATCTTCTTCGACATTATACAAATCTTTTCTAACGCCTTTTTCATATACCTTGCTGGCGATATTTAAATCAATCATTTCGCGTACAACTTGACTCATTCTTGTTTTGCTCATTCCGGTTTCCGTTGACAACTCTTCAAGCGTCATTGGTTTTCGGTTTGTATAGATTACTCCGAGTACCCTGCCTACCGTTGCAGACACACCGTATGTCCGCATGTTATCAGCAATACCTTCAATATATTGTTCTTCGATTTTTTGTAAGAATTCAGAAGAAGCCCCTTTCATGTCCTGCGCACCTCATTCACTTATTGTCAGAGATAATGTACCATATTTTTTTCGTTAAAAGAAGTCTCAATTTAAAGTGTTGCAAATTAATACTTTACAAACTTTTTGTAAACTTTTTATTGTATATAGTTTATAATAAAGCCTGTTAATTTATTCGGAGGTGCAGAAAATGCTACGTATGGAAAATGTGACCAAGACCTATAAAGGTGGAAAGAAAGCTGTAAACAATGTATCACTTAATATTAAAAAAGGAGAGTTCATTTGTATTATAGGACCTAGTGGTTGTGGAAAAACAACCACTATGAAAATGATTAACCGATTAATCGAACCTTCAAACGGTAAAATTTATATAAATGATGAGGATTTATTAACGCAGGATGCTGTTAAACTTCGTAGAAAAATTGGATATGTGATTCAACAAATTGGTTTATTTCCTCATATGACAATTGAGGAGAACATCACTCTGGTCCCTCGTTTATTAAAATGGACTTCAGATAAGAAATCAAAAAGAGCAGAGGAGCTACTGTCCTTAGTTGATATGCCAAAGGATTACTTAAACAGGTATCCGAATGAACTAAGTGGAGGACAACAACAACGAATTGGCGTATTGCGTGCCTTAGCAGCTAATCCACCACTTATATTAATGGACGAGCCTTTTGGAGCACTTGATCCAATTACCAGAGATTCCTTACAGGAGGAATTTAAGCGACTACAGCGTTCTTTGGATAAAACGATTGTATTTGTTACACATGATATGGATGAAGCGATCAAATTAGCTGATCGAATTGTTATTATGAAAGATGGTGAAATTGTCCAATTTGACTCACCTGAAGAAATTTTAAGAAATCCGGCTAATGAATTTGTAGAGGATTTTATTGGTCGAGAGCGCTTATTACAGGGAAGACCGAATGTACAAACCATCTCGCAGGTGATGAGTAAAAATCCAATTTCTATTAGCGGTAAACAAACACCGGCGAATGCCTTAAAGCTAATGAAGCAATCAAGAGTAGACTCCCTTCTTGTAACAGATGAGTCTGGTGTTCTTATGGGCTACATCGATCTTGAGTCAATTGATCGTAATCGCTCACTGGAATCCATTGATTCTTTAGTAAAACCAAGTCTCCATAAAGTTCAAGAAAATGCATTGATTCGAGATACTATTCACCGATTATTAAAACGTGGCGTGAGCTATTCTCCTGTTGTAAACAGTCAGGATAAGCTTGTTGGAATTGTGACACGAGCTAGTTTGGTTGATATGGTGTATGACTCTATTTGGGGAGAAGAGGAAAGTGTTGCAGATGGGGGAGTAAATCATGAATGAACTGGCTGAGTTTTTACAAACAAATGGAAACGAGCTTCTTCTTAAAACATGGGAACACATTTACATTTCTTATTTGGCTGTAATCCTTGGGATTTTAGTCGCTGTTCCTTTAGGTATTGCCTTAACTCGTGTACCCAAAATTGCTCAATGGGTTATAGGTACAGTAAGTGTTCTTCAAACCATTCCGAGTCTCGCTATTCTAGCCTTCTTTATTCCTTTTCTGGGAGTAGGAACTGTACCCGCGGTTGCTGCCCTATTCTTATACTCTGTATTACCGATTCTGCGGAACACGTATACCAGTGTGAAAGAAGTTGATCCTAACTTAATTGAGGCTGGAAAAGGGATGGGCATGACCACACGAGAGCGTATAAAAGGGATCGAATTGCCTCTCGCTTCACCTGTTATCATGTCAGGTATTCGAGTTTCCTCGGTATATTTAATTGGTTGGGCTGCTCTTGCATCGTTTATTGGAGCTGGAGGATTAGGTGATTTTATTTTTAGTGGTTTAAACCTTTATGATCCGGCGTTTATTATTGCTGGGGCTGTGCCAGTAACGATCTTAGCTCTACTAACTGATGTGATTTTTGCGAAAATAGAAAAGACTGTTACACCAAAAGGCATTGAAACTCATGAGAAAACCGTGTAACAGAAGGAGATGTTCATCATGCTAAAAATAAAATCAATGGTTGCTATTTCTTTGCTAGCAACTGTCCTAACTGGTTGTTCGTTACCTGGTTTAAGTGGGCCGGCAAGTGGAACAGTCAAAATCGGTGCGGTCAATACAACAGAGTCCATGATTATTGGAAATATGATTAAAGAGCTGATTGAAGAGGAAACCGATTTAAAAGTGGAAATGATCAATAATTTAGGTTCTTCTATCGTCATGCATCAAGCCATGCTAAACGGTGATGTAGACATTTCAGCTACTCGGTATACGGGAACGGATATTGCAGGTGCGTTGAATATGGAACCAGTTATGGATCCTGAGGAAGCACTTAAAGTCGTTCAGGAAGAGTTTCCGGAAAGATATGATCAGGTATGGTTTGATTCGTATGGATTTGCAAATTCATACGCCATTACTGTAACAAATGAGATGGCGAACCAAGAGAATTTAGAAAAAGTGAGTGATCTTGAGGATCAGGCCGATGATCTTCGCGTTGGAGTAGATGGTTCATGGATTAATCGTGCAGGAGATGGATATGAAGGATTCCAAGAAACGTATTTTGGATTCGAAAATATATCTCCCATGCAAATTGGACTCGTATATGATGCAGTTGAAAGCGGACGTATGGACGCAGTTCTTGCTTATACTACAGATGGACGAATTGCTGCATATGATTTAAAGATTCTAGAAGACGATCGTCAATTCTTTCCACCGTATGATGCATCCATGGTAGTAGATAACGAACTTTTGAGCGAGCATCCTGAGCTTGAAGCCATCTTAAATCGACTTGTTGGAACCATTGATACAGAGAAAATGCAGGAATTAAATTACGAATCAGATTTCTATATGAAAGAACCAGCTGTTGTTGCAAGAGAGTTTCTAGATGAGAATCAGTTTTTTGCTGAGGGGGGTGAGTAAATGGAGACAATACAAGACTTAATTCTTTATTACTCTCAGAATAGTGGGTATGTATGGACAGAATTTTATCGTCATTTTCTAATGTCTGCTTATGGGGTGTTTTTTGCAGCTCTTGTTGCAATACCGCTTGGCGTTCTGATTGCTCGTTACAGTAGGCTAAGTGGAGTTGTATTAACCATTACCAATGTCATTCAAACCATCCCGGCACTTGCGATGTTAGCCGTTTTGATGCTGGTGCTTGGACTTGGAGCCAATACAGTTGTGTTAGCGTTGTTCCTCTACTCGTTATTGCCTATTTTACGAAATACGTATACCGGTATTAAAAATGTAGATCGAGCACTTGTGGAATCAGGTAGAGCTATGGGGATGACAAGATGGCAGCTACTATATATGCTTGAACTTCCGCTCGCGTTATCTGTTATTACCGCAGGATTGCGCACAGCCTTAGTTTTTGCAATCGGCATTACAACAATCGGTACATTTATTGGGGCTGGTGGACTTGGTGACATTGTGATCAGAGGAACAAATGCTACTGATGGTACGGCTATTATTTTAGCAGGAGCCATTCCCACCGCATTAATGGCTATTTTAGCAGACGTGTTGATGGGGTGGATTGAACGAACCCTCTCACCATCATCAAAACAACAAAAGCAAGCGAATCCTGTTTAAACAAAAGAAGACCTCATCATTAGTCGTTGAGGTCTTCTTTTATAAGAAGATAGGTTGACTTAGTAGCTGTAAGCTGAGCCAACGATTACAAGAAGAATGAATAAAACAACGATAAACGCAAAACCATTTTCATATCCGCCCATTGTCAACACTCCTTTATTATAGCCTACCTTATACTATGTAATATGATTAAAAGAGCGTGGGCACCAGCGCCCATTTATCGGCCACCGCGTATCATTAGGAAAGTGTCTATTGATATAGTAAACTAAAAGAGTAAAGCGATTCTATTAAAAATGGGATTTACAGAGGAGTGTTCTTAATGTTAAAAAAATTGTTTGGACTAGACAAAAATGAAAATCAACAATCTACAACGGAAGAGGCTCCAACAGAAGAAACTGTTTTTGCGGTAGCAAACGGTACGTTGGTTCCACTAGAAGAGGTACCAGACCCAACATTTTCTCAAAAAATGATCGGAGACGGAGCTGCTATTGATCCAACAGACGGTCAAGTGGTGTCACCAGTTGCAGGAGAAGTATTGCAGGTATTTCCGACAAAGCACGCAATTGGTATTCGAACAAATGGTGGAGCAGAGCTTCTTATTCACATTGGCCTTGAAACGGTTAATATGGACGGGGAAGGGTTTACGGCACATGTAAAAGCAGGAGATCATGTAGAGGTTGGTACACTTCTTGTTGAGTATGATCTTGAACTTGTAAGAGAAAAGGCATCAAGCACTCTCATTCCAGTGGTGGTAACCAATCACGAGGATCTAGGCGGAATTGATGTCGAGACTTCAGGCACTTCTGAGGCAGGAAACACTGCGCACTTAACCGTCAAATATAAGCGTTAAACCCGTCACGGAGAATCCATAAATACATGCTAGTTTTTCTCCATCTTTCCTGTTACACTACGATAGTTGTATGTATGAAGAAAGGGTGTTGGCATGTCAGCTTTACTCGTTTTTATTGTCCAGCTTCTTTATGTTCCTATTCTAACCATTAGAACCATTATGATGGTTAAAGGAATGAAGGAACGTGCGGCAGCAATGGGCGCACTAGAAGGTATTATCTACGTTGTTGCCTTAGGAATCGTATTCAGTGATTTAAGTAACTATTATAATATGATTGCCTATGCTTTAGGCTTCGCTGTTGGTCTGTATATCGGAGCGATCATTGAAGAGAAGCTGGCAATTGGATATTTAACGTTTGAAGTAAATATCCCTACAAGAAATCAAGAGTTGATTGACAGGCTTAGAGAAGTAGGATTCAGTGTTTCTACTTCAGCTGTAGAGGGCATGACATCTACTCGTTATCAGCTTGACTGTACTGCCAGACGCGATCGAGAAAAGGAATTTATACGCGTGGTTACTGAATACGAGCCAGCTGCGTTTATCGTTTCCTTTGAACCGAGAAGCTTTAAAGGTGGATACATTACAAAAGCAATGAAGCGTCGTCGTGAGAAATACTTGAAAAAGAAGAAAAATGCAGAACAATCATAAGCAAAAACCCCGCTCCATAAGGAGCGGGGTTTTCTTTCACTTAAAATTGGTTCGGGTCTACATCACCTAAAAAGAAATACACAACAAACGCTAAAACAAAGCAGTAGATTGAAAAATAAATGAGTTTGCTTCGTTTAAAGAAATTGATAAACCATACAATTCCAATTAAAGATGATACAAACGTGACGACAACCGCTACAAGCAGTGGAAACGCTCCTGCTACAGCAAGTAATTCTCCATTTAATAAATCTTTAATAGCAAGTACGGTTGAACCAAGAATAACCGGAATGGATAGTAAAAAGGAATAACGAACGGCTGTTTCTTTTGTTAATCCAGCAAACATCCCAAAAACAAGTGTCGTTCCAGAGCGTGAAAGTCCAGGAATTAAGGCAATCGATTGTCCGATCCCGATGATCACTGAATCGAAAAGGGTCATATCCTTTTCAGTTCTGTTTCCTGTGCGAATGGCGCGCTCGATTAGAATTAGAGAAATTCCTGTAATAGCAAGTGATATGGCAATCACAGTAGGACCTTTAAGTGCAGTAGAGATGTAATCTTCAAAAAGAATACCCGCTACACCAGTAATCACTGTAGCGACCAGTATGTAAATTGAAAACCAGAAATTCGTTTTGTTTTCCTCTGAACGATTCTTTATGTAGCTAAAGAAACCAATAATTAATTCAATTAAATCTTTTCGGTAATAAATAATTACCGCTAAAACGGAACCTAGATGAAGTAGAATTTCAAATCCAAACCCAGGAAACGAGATATCAAAAAGTAATTGGGTAATTACAAGGTGGGCGGAGCTTGAGATTGGAAGGAATTCAGTAAGTCCTTGTACCAATCCTAGCACAATAGCCTCAAGTATTGTCATAGTCATATTCCTTTCTTTCACTGTTCATCTCTTTAGTATGTATATGTTCTACTAGCTGCTTCATTCTAGCAAATATTTACTCGTTCGTGAAGGGTTTTTCAGATTTATACATGTTCTTACCATCTTGCCGAACGAAACAGCTAACTATATACTGAACATACTATTAATCTTTTGGAGCGGACTGACTATGAAACGAAAAATAACGATATTCATCTTGATTATTGCGATTTGTATTGGAGCCGGTTTGCTTGTAAATCAATTTGTAAATAGTTCTAAACAGGTCGGTAGCCAAGAAGGAATGCAGACTGAATCGATTCATTTAGAAGATGCGAACGGGCAAACAGCTGATGTATTCGAGCCGAAAAATCGTGTAACCGTGTTAAATGTCTGGGCTACATGGTGTGAACCATGTGTTCGTGAACTTCCAGCATTAATGGAATTAGCCTCAGATTATCAATCAAAAGGCGTTGATGTTGTGACGTTGAATGCACAAAAATTTGAACGTATCCCCGAGCATACATTTGAATTTATGGAGGAACAACAATTAACGCTACCCGTGTTTTTGGATTCTGAGGGTGAATTCTTTGACGCGTACAATGTGCAAGGATTACCTACAACTTTTATCGTGGATGCGGACCAAATCATCGTGAAGCGTATTGAAGGTGAGGTTCATTACGAGATGATCCAAGAAATCATTGATCCACTCTTAACTTCTCATTGAAATTGATTGAAGATCCTTATAGCAAGGGTCTTCTTTTTTTTATAGTAGATTCATAAGATGAAGCGATATGTAAAAGGGAGTGAAAAAAGTGCAAAAGGAATGCTGGACCGTTACTGAATCCATTGTTTTTGAAGATGAAACGATTCAAATTGTACAAACAGCTGATTCGTCCTATCCTGCCATTCTTTATAAACGTTTTTTTCCTGCTGTCTCAATAGGAACAAAGCTAGTCATTAATCAAACGGCAACAGCGCTTAACTTAGGAACAGGTGGGTTTGATTTTGTAAAGCACGTATTTGCGAGTACTAGAGAATCCGAGAAGAATGAGTCTCATATTATGAAGCTTCGATATATGCCTTTGCAGCACGTAGTAAACAGTCTGGAAGAAAGAAAAGAACTTCACCCATTGTTTGAGAATCATTCTTCCTTACAAAATAAAAAGATCATTCTTGCTGAGCTACATAGTATGGTTCCGATTATTTACGATGTAGCCATTGAATTAGACGAGACTGCATCGTGCTGTTTTATTTTTGATGACAGTGCTTCGTTAACGATAGAAATAAGTTCGCATATCCGCAGACTTCAAGAGTTAAGCAATTTTCATTCAATTACAATTGGTCAATGTATAGGAGGAGAGTTTGACGCAGTAAGTCTAGCATCGGCTCTGCAGTTTGCTCATGGTTATCTTCATGCAGATCTAATCGTTATATCAGTTGGACCAGGGGTAGTAGGGACAGGGACGAAGTATGGTCATTCAGCAATGGACATAGCTAATTGGGCAAATACAGTTGGAGCGTTAGGAGGTTGTCCGGTGTGGATACCGAGGCTTTCCTTTGCGGATAATAGGGATCGGCACTATGGATTAAGCCACCACACCATTACACCATTATATGAATTTACGTATTGTCCATGTATGCTTATCTTTCCTCCGCTACAAATCGAACAAAAGAAAGTGATTGAAGCACAACTAACTAATGTGAGCCGTGTTGACCACCAATTGATTTATTCTTCCAACTTATCAAATGAGGAAGCTGTAAGGCGCGTGTTGTCAGTTGGAAAGGTTAAAACAATGGGGCGTGGATATAACGACGATCCAGTGTTTTTTGAAGCTATATCTGAAGCCGTTTCTTTTTGCCTTAAAGGATGCACATCTTGAATCCATTCTGACACATAGACTTGTTTCTTTAATTGCTGTTTTAATCTAGCTTTAATTTCCCATGCTTTTCCTACTAGTAGAATGCCATCTTCATGAATGTGAATGTTCATACTTTCACTCCTGTCTATTACGTATGGTACACTCTTATGAGAGAATCCATACTTGTAGACCAAAGGAGTTTGACTCATGACATATTTAACGGAAAAGACGATCTCAACGGAATCCATTTTTACAGGAAAGGTAATCTCTTTACAAGTTGACACGGTAACCCTACCCAACGGAAACGAAAGCAAAAGAGAGCTTGTTAAGCATCCTGGAGCGGTGGCTGTAATTGCCGTAACAGATGAAGGGAAACTCGTGCTTGTTAATCAATTTCGAAAACCACTTGAAAAGGCGATATTAGAAATCCCAGCAGGTAAAATTGATCCAGGTGAAGCCCCAATTAAAACAGCAGCTCGCGAATTAAAAGAAGAAACAGGATACACTGCGAAGGAATTAGAGCTTGTAACTTCCTTTTATACATCGCCCGGATTTGCAGATGAGATCATCTATATATATGAAGCGAAGGGACTACTTCAAGGTGAGGCAAGCCCAGATGCAGATGAATTTGTAGAAGTCACAGAGGTAACGCTTGAGCAAGCTCAAGCTCTTGTTAATGATCAAACCATCCATGATGCAAAAACTGCCTATGCCGTCATGTACCTTCTATTAAAACAAGCACAAGCGAAGTAGTCATATCTGATGGCCTGTCCTCATATCCTAAAATAGGTTAATGAGGGGGCCATTTAATGAAAAAGCGGACGATTCAGGAAGTGATTCTGACACACGTTGAAGAAAATCGGACAATCTACTTATTTACAACCGTTTTATTTCTAATTGGTATCGTCTTTGGTGCGATCATAGTCAATAGCTTACATTTGAATCAGAAGAACGACTTATATATGTATTTGAATCAATTTTTTGTTCAAGTTCAAGACGGGAACATAGCAGGTTCTAAAGAAATCTTCAGTCAGAGTTATATTCATTACGGGAAGTATTTTGCTCTCATGTGGATTTTAGGTTTATCTTTAATTGGACTTCCCGTCATTTTAATTCTCCTTTTTCTAAAAGGCGTTGTTGTAGGATTCACGGTTGGTTTTTTAGTGAACCAAATGGGGTTCCAAGGATTTCTTTTGGCAGCTGTATCGATCCTTCCACAAAATCTTTTGCTTGTCCCTGCTTTTATCATTGTTGGAACTGCGAGTGTATCTTTTTGTTTGAAGATGATCCGTCAGCAATTTGCTAAAAAAGTTCATCAGCCTGTTTTTCCTCAATTTCTACGATATTCATTACTACTTTTATGTATGGGAGGAGCCTTGTCAGTAGCTGCGGCGCTCGAAGCGTACGTTTCTCCTTATCTTATGAAATTAGTGGTCGGATAAACGATACTCATTTTCATTTAATAATGATTATTTGTTAATAGATAATAATCATTATCAATTGACACTGTTTTTCAATAAGATTATAATAAACGTATTGAAATGGAAGTCGGGTTAGGAGGAGTACTGATGGAAAATCGTCTTGAGCGAATAAAGAAGCACCTTCATTCTCAAAGCTATAAGCTGACCCCTCAACGAGAAGCAACAGTGATGGTATTACTTGAACATGAAGAGGACCACTTGAGTGCTGAGGATGTTTACCTCCTCGTAAAGGACAAAGCTCCGGAGATTGGTTTAGCAACAGTGTATCGGACATTAGAACTTTTAGCAGAGCTAAAAATCGTTGATAAAATTAACTTTGGTGATGGGGTTTCCCGGTTTGATCTACGAAAAGAAGGAGCGGCTCATTTCCATCATCATTTGGTGTGTATTGAATGTGGCGCAGTAGATGAGATCGAAGAGGATTTACTAGGAGACGTTGAGAAGGTAGTAGAACGAGATTATAACTTTAAAATAAAGGATCATCGTTTAACGTTTCACGGTATATGCTATCGCTGTAAGGATCAATATGTGGATGAGTCAGAAGAAGAGTCAAAAGAAATGCAAAATCAAGCTTAATGAAGCAGGAAAAGACGCTATGAATGAATCATAGTGTCTTTTTTATATGTTTTCATATAGAAGGTATATTCCCCTTAGAAAATGGCATACCTTAAACAAGAGATGCTTGTTTTAAAGAAGGGGATGTTATTGATGAAAGACTGGGTTATAGCTGGATTACAAACATTTAAAGTCATGCTTTTATTTATTGGATGCACGTTATTCTTTTATTATGGTATTCTATGGGTAAGTCAAGAATATGAGAGTTACTATCGCTACGATTCTCCAAGCGGAAATGCGGTGAAAGTAACAGCTGAAACGGATTCAGAACCCGATCATCCGTCTCTCTTAACTAGACTTGGCTGGTTTTATCAATTAGGAGAATAAAAGCTAGAAAATGGATGTGACTCAGCAATGCTTGATGATGTAGAAGACTTTATCCATTATTTGCAGGTTGAAAGAGGATATTCAGATAATACGATTTCTTCTTATCGAAATGATTTAAAGTCCTACCTCGCTTATCTAAAAAACGTGGAGACGATCTCTCGTCTTTCTGATGTGGATCGTTCCTTGATTGTTGAATACCTCTTTTTCTTAATGGAAAAGGGTCGGGCTGAGACAACGATTGCGAGAAGTATTGCGTCGATTCGAGGACTTCATCAATTTTTGTTAAGAGAAGGAAGAGTAGGTCATGACCCTAGCGTTCATGTTGAAATTCCGAAGGCACCAAAACGATTACCTAAGGTTTTATCCCCCAAGGAAGTTGAAGCATTACTTGAGGCACCCGGGAATGGTGATTCAATTGCTATTCGTAACCAGGCCATGCTTGAAGTGATGTATGCAACGGGCATACGGGTAAGTGAATTAATTGGGTTAACAACGTCTGATTGCCATTTAACAATGGGTTTTTTGCGTTGTCTTGGAAAAGGGAACAAAGAACGCATTATTCCTCTTGGGTCAAAGGCATCAGAGGCTGTACATACATACTTAGAAAAAGCTCGTCCACATTTACTGAAGAGTCAGCGCCATGATACGCTATTTGTGAATCACCGAGGGGGAGAATTGTCCAGGCAAGGGTTTTGGAAAATCTTAAAACAGCTTGCTATGAAGGCTCATATTGATAAGCCGTTAACCCCACATACGTTACGTCATTCGTTTGCGACACATTTGTTGGAAAACGGTGCAGATTTAAGAGCAGTTCAGGAAATGCTAGGACATGTAGACATTTCAACGACTCAAATTTATACACATGTTACAAAAAGTCGGATGAAGGATGTTTATTCGATGTACCATCCAAGAGCATAGGTCAATCTCAATGTTGTCTGACATCAGACATTGAGTAGAGAAAGGGGTCATAAAATGAACGAACAACCGTTTAAACGTGTCTTTTTAATTGTAATGGATTCAGTGGGTATCGGAGAAGCGCCAGATGCTGACAAATTTGATGATGTAGGTGCAGATACACTCGGGCATATTGCTGAGGCAATGGGTAACATCCAGCTACCTACGCTTGAAATGTTAGGTTTAGCTAATATCAAGGACATTAAGGGACTTAAAGCTGCAGATCAACCTAAAGCACATTTCGGTAAAATGCAGGAAGCATCTAATGGAAAGGATACGATGACGGGGCATTGGGAGATCATGGGACTAAATATTACCGAACCATTTCAAGTGTTTCCGGAGGGCTTTCCTGATGCCTTATTAAATGAATTGGAAGGGCAAATTGGTCGTGGCTTTATTGGGAATAAAGTGGCGTCTGGAACAGAGATCCTTGATGAACTTGCAGAGGAGCATGTGAATACAGGTAAGCTAATTGTGTATACGTCTGCTGACTCTGTTTTGCAAATCGCAGCACATGAGGATATTGTTCCAATTGAGGAGTTATACGATATTTGTGAAAAGGCACGTGCACTCACGTTGAAGCCTGAATATATGGTTGGTCGTGTGATTGCAAGACCTTTCCTTGGAGAAAAAGGAGCATGGAAGCGCACACCTAATCGACATGACTATGCATTAAAGCCATTTGGCCGTACAGTGATGAATGAATTAAAGGATGGCGGGTTTGATTCTATTGCCATTGGTAAAATCTCTGATATCTATGATGGTGAAGGAATTACTCAAACTGTTCGTACCACGTCAAATGAAGATGGAATGGATAAGTTTTTTGAAAGCATGGAGCAGGACTTTACTGGTATGAGCTTTTTGAATCTCGTTGATTTTGATGCATTATTTGGTCACCGTAGAGATCCGATCGGGTATGGTAAGGCACTTGAGGAATTTGATCTTAGATTAAAAGATGTGATTAAACAACTTGGTAGTGGAGATCTTTTAATTATTACAGCTGACCACGGAAATGATCCAGTTCATAAAGGGACCGACCATACACGTGAATTCGTACCTTTATTAGTGTTTGATCCAGATCAACCTAATACAATGGATTTAGGTATTCGTACAACGTTTGCAGACATCGGGGCGACCGTCGCTGATAATTTTGGCGTAACAGCACCTGAGTATGGGATGAGCTTTTTAAAGCAATTAAAAAAGTAAGACAAATGGGAGAGGGTTTTAATGAAAAAGGAATTAAAGCAAACGGCAGAGTATATTAATGGACAACTTTCAGCAACACCGAAAATCGGGTTAATCCTCGGCTCCGGACTTGGCGTGTTAGCAGATGAAATTGAACATGCTACGACTTTACCATACGAAGATATTCCAAACTTTCCGGTATCCACGGTTGAAGGACATGCAGGTCAATTGGTAGCAGGAACGATTGAAGGTAAGCAAGTTATTGCCATGCAAGGTCGTTTTCATTATTACGAGGGGTATTCAATGGAAGAGGTTGTGTTCCCAGTAAGAGTCATGAAAGAGCTTGGTGTGGAGCAACTAATTGTGACAAATGCTGCAGGAGCGGTAAATGAAAGCTTTTCTGTTGGTGACCTAATGATCATTCGTGATCATATTAACAATCAAAGTGCAAACCCGTTAATTGGACCTAATGACAGTTCTCTCGGATTACGTTTTACAGATATGTCCAACGCGTATTCAACAGAACTACGTACACTAGCTCACGAACAGGCTTCAAAATTAGAGCTTACAGTTCAAGAAGGTGTATATGTGGCAAATACAGGTCCTTGTTACGAAACGCCTGCTGAAGTTCGTATGGCTCGGGCATTAGGTGGAGATGCAGTAGGTATGTCCACAGTACCTGAGGTCATTGCTGCGCGACATGCAGGACTTGAGGTATTAGGTATTTCATGCTTATCCAATATGGCAGCGGGTATTCTATCACAGCCTTTAAACCACGAAGAAGTAATTGAAGTAACAGAACGAGTTCGTTCATCTTTTCTTGGTTTAGTAAAAGCAATTTTAAAAGAAATGTAAAAGGGGATAATATACATGACTAACATTGTAGAGCAAATTAAAGAATCAGCAACATACTTACAATCTTTCATTGAAAAAACACCTGAGATTGGTTTAATTTTAGGTTCAGGACTTGGAGAACTTGCTGACGAGATTGAAGGAGCGGCAAAAATTCCGTATAAAGACATTCCGAACTTCCCAGTTTCTACAGTTGAAGGCCATGCGGGTCAGCTTGTCATTGGTCAGCTACAAGGTAAAAGCGTGATTGCGATGCAAGGTCGTTTTCATTACTATGAAGGATATCCGCTTGAGCAAGTAACGTTTCCAGTACGTGTAATGAAAGAGCTTGGCGTTAACCTGTTGTTTGTGACAAATGCATGTGGTGGCATGAATAAAACATTCCAACCAGGAGATCTCATGATTATCACTGATCATTTAAACATGACTGGTGCGAACCCACTGATTGGACCAAATGCTCCGGAGCTTGGCCCTCGCTTCCCGGATATGAGTCAAGCATACACAAAAAAATATGTTGATCTTGCTTTAGAAACAGCTAAATCATTAGATATTAAGGTTCAACAAGGAGTATATGCAGGTGTTAGTGGTCCGACATACATGACCGGTGCAGAGTTAATCATGCTTCGTAATCTTGGTGGAGACGTCGTTGGGATGTCCACAGTTCCAGAAGTGATTGTTGCAAGTCATGCAGGAATGGATGTCCTTGGTATTTCGTGCGTAACAGATATGGCCATTGGTGAAGAGATTGCAGGGATTACGCATGAAGAAGTGATGGAAGTCGCTACGCGGACGAAACCATTATTTATCAAGCTAGTAAAAGAATTAGTCGCGCAAGCAAAACCTGAATAAAGGGGACGTGTTGACATGAGAATGGTTGACCTTATTGAAAAAAAGCGCAATGGTGAAGTGCTAACAGATCAGGAAATTCAATTCATTATCGAAGGCTATACAAACGATCAAATTCCTGATTATCAAATGTCAGCGTGGGCAATGGCGGTTTTCTTCCAAGATATGATTGATCAAGAGCGTGCTGCCCTAACAATGGCTATGGTGAAATCAGGGGAAGAGATTGATTTATCCGCTGTTGAAGGTATAAAAGTAGACAAGCACTCTACTGGTGGCGTAGGTGATAAAACAACCATTGCACTGGCTCCTTTGGTCGCCTCTGTAGGTGTACCTGTTGCTAAAATGTCCGGTAGAGGACTGGGTCATACGGGTGGAACATTAGATAAGCTAGAGTCCATTCCAGGGTTTCATATTGAACTCACAACAGAAGAGTTCATTGAGAAAGTAAATAAAAACAAACTGGCGGTTATCGGTCAAACAGGTAACTTAACACCTGCTGACAAAAAGCTTTATGGACTAAGAGATGTAACTGGCACAGTAAACTCTATTCCTCTTATTGCGAGCTCAATTATGAGTAAGAAGCTAGCATCTGGAGCTGATGGTATCGTACTTGATGTAAAAACGGGAACAGGCGCTTTTATGAAGGAGCTTTCTGATTCAAAACAATTAGCGCAAGCGATGGTCAAAATTGGCACAAAGCTTGGTAAGAAAACAATGGCTGTTATTTCAGATATGAATCAACCTCTTGGCCTTGCTGTAGGGAATGCACTTGAAGTGAAAGAAGCCATTGCGATGTTGAAAGGTGAAGGTCCAGAAGACGTACTTGAATTGTGCTTGACGCTTGGAAGTCATATGGTTGTTATGGCGAAGAAGGCTGAGTCAGTGGACGAAGCACGTAAAGCATTGGAAGATGCGATTTCTTCTGGTAAAGCGATTGAGACATTAAAAGTATTTATTGAAGCACAAGGTGGAGATGCATCCGTCGTAGATGATGTAACAAAATTCCCTGAAGCGCCTTATAAGATTGAAGTGAAGGCTCAATCAGAAGGAATGGTTAAATCAATTGAAGCGGATCGCATTGGTACAGCTGCAATGATGCTAGGTGCTGGCCGTGCAACAAAAGACGATGACATACTGCTAGACGTCGGCTTAATTCTTCATAAGAAGATTGGAGATGTAGTAAAGGTTGGCGACCCAATCGTCACATTACACAGCCGAAAAGAACAAGCAGAAGAAGTGGTATCAATTGTTCAAAAAGCTTACGACATCGCTCATGAACACATTGAAGCACCGACGTTGATCTATGAAGAAATTACAGCCTCACAAGGAACTGGATTTGTTTTATAATATCAATCAAAAAGCAATGAGGCTGTGACAAAACTAAAAATCAACGAGAAAATGGCGAATGATTCTACGGTTGAATCATTCGCCATTCGTATGTTCTGTATTTTTTGTAAGACGAGCGGAAGGAGAATCCCTCCCTTTCCGTGTGTACGGCCTCATTAATCATTCTATCATCCATTATAAATCAAGCGATAACGGTGGTTCTCCTGATTTATTCATTAAGCGAATATTCGTTGGGGTTAGTTTTAGGAAAACAAGCTTAGGATCATCTGGACCTTCAAAATACTTCTCTAGATGTTCGTTCCAAAGCTCATGTTTTGTCTCTTTATCTTCTTTAATCGTCGCTTTTCCTTCAAATTCTATAAATGTGTCACCAAAGCCTTCACCCTCATAGCCAAGCAATACGTGGACATTTGGGTTCGCTTCAATTTCATCTGTTTTGTGTGTATCAATACTTGTAGGGGTGTAAAGAGTTAACCCTTCGTGAAAGAATGTCATGTACCGAGTCAACGGCTGGTCACGAACAACTGTAGCCAATGTCCCTGTGTAATGCTCGTCCATAATCTTTTCAATTTTTCCTTTTAATTCTTCTTGATTCATCTTCTTTCTACCTCCTCAGGTTCTAACTAGAAGTAGTATTCCTGAAAATTCATAAATTGAAACATGCCGTTTTTTTATGTTTAAAAGAGAGATGAAAGGTGAATACATAGTTGTGAGAGTAATCTTATTGAAAAAGGGAGAGATTAAAGATGGCAGATGTTTTATACACTTCAAAAGCTACAGCAGTAGGTGGAAGAGAAGGTCACGTTAAATCAAGTGACTCTAATATTGATATGGATCTAGTGAAACCAGGAACATCTGGCGGAACAAATCCTGAACAATTATTTGCAGCAGGATACTCTTCGTGCTTTGATGGAGCGCTGAATCTTATTGCTTCAAAGGAAAGCAAGGAAATTGATTCTGAAATTACAGCGGCAGTGAGCCTTGTTAAAGATACTTCAGATGATGGATTTAAAATTGCAGTAGAATTAAAAGCATTAATCGGTGGCGTTTCACAAAGTGAAGCTGAAGATTTAGTTGAAAAGGCGCACGAATTCTGTCCTTATTCAAAAGCAACACGTGGTAACATTGATGTGAAATTAACGGTGGAAACAAAGTAATAAAAAGATACAGAATGATAACTTGTCGGATCTCTAGATAGAGGCTTCCGACAAGTTTTTTTGTGCGTTTTTTTAATTAATCGAATAAAGGGTTTAATCCATCCAGTTAGAAGGAATGCAGTTGATGTAAGACCATTCGAGATCAACAATTTAAGGAGGACTACCCATGATTGAATCAAAAGAACTCCAACAATTGAGAGACCAAAGATGTGAGAACGGATGCTTGACAATTTACTTAAACACAGATCAAGGCCAAATGGATCAAAAGAAAGGCGAATGGAAAATTCGCTTGAAAAATGGTTTGAAGAAACTAGAAGAATACTTAGAAAGTAGTTCAACCGACGAAGTGACTGCCTATCAGACCATCCGCAAGATTGCTGAAGAAGAAATTTTAAACAATCAAACAACCTTAACGAAGTCGCTTATCTTTATTGGTTCCTCCTCAGGAGACTGGCAACTAAAGAAGCTGCAAATACCACTTGAGAATGACTTTAGATGGGAAAAACAACCGGTGCTTGACCAACTAGAACAAAAACTTGAAGCATATCCTAAAACGGGAATTCTTTTAATTCAGAAACAGGATGTTGTTGCAGTTGAAACGTTTCTGGGTGA
The DNA here is from genome assembly GCF_016798245.1 of Alkalicoccobacillus gibsonii. Lineage (GTDB taxonomy): Bacteria > Bacillota > Bacilli > Bacillales > Bacillaceae_D > Alkalicoccobacillus > Alkalicoccobacillus gibsonii. The sequence goes on from NZ_JAEUZA010000001.1 coordinate 477,709, forward strand.
AGTAGAATCGGAGCACGTGTATACGTGGGATGCAGAAAGTGAAGATTGGAAGATGTATCAAGGATCCAGTTCTAGTAATGTGGCAGGTGCCGCTATTCATAAAGATCAATTTGATCAACGTTTTGATGCCAATCAACAAAGATGGTTTAAGCAATTAGCTGTAAAGATTCAGAAAAAAGCAAAGAAAAATGGTTGGAATGGTGTCTATCTTGTCGGATCGCCTGATCAAACAAGTGATTTTGAAAAACAACTGACTATGAATAACGTCGAAGTGGTAAAGAAAAACTTAACGAAATTAAAGTCAAATCAAATTATCAATGAATTGTTTGCTTCTTAGGTAAAGGAATACCATTTCAACAGAACGATCCTAAAAGGGGTCGTTCTTTTTTAAGTGCTTAATTCTTTAATGAAGGTCGTAAACTTTTTCATTGACTATATTTCGTGAGTCTAATATAATCTCTAAAGTAGAAACCGGATAGTTTTTTTGTGACCGACGAGTTACACGGAAAGAAGGACAAGCAATTATGAAAGAAACAATCATTCGTTCAGCCCTTCAGCTGTTCTCAAGAGAAGGGTACACATCGACTTCTATGCAAAGTATTGCGGAGGAGTGTGGGATTTCAAAAGCCTCTCTCTATAAGTATTTTGATTCTAAAGAGGAGCTGTTAATTCAAGTTTTTGAACAAAGTCTTACTCGGATGTTTCAACAAGCTCAAGAGATTACGGTCAATGATACACTCTCAAATAGAGAACGCTTTGTTCAAAAGATCATACTTGAGCTTGAAGTGAATCAGGAACAACGAGCCTTTGTAAACTTAATCGTTCGAGCAATGCCCATTCATCAAAATCAGAAAGTAAGAGATCTGATGAGCCGGACAAAAACGGCTTTAATGAATTGGCATAAACGCAGTCTGCTTGAAGCATACGGTGAGGACATTCGTCCATATGTCTGGGACCTTGTCGTTGTTTTTCAAGGAACCATTCGAGAATATATTGTGTTAATGATGGATGATTACAAAGTATTAGATAAGAATAAAATTGCAGAGTTATTAGTTTCTCATTGTGACTCCATTGTAGCAGGCTTTAACAAAGAACATACGGTCTTATCGACTTCATTAATGAATGAATACGAGACATTTACTCTTTTTGACAAGCAACGAACCGAAGAAGAGATCTTTATGGATATAGTTGATCGTATCTCACAGAAGACGGAGACATTGTCAGTTGGAAAGAAAAATGAGGTTCAGAATGCCATTGAGCAGCTTTTGTATCATTTGAAAAGTGAGGATGGTCAACATTTGTTAATTGAGGCCATTTGTCTTTATATTGATGCTAGAGTCTCAATTAAAGAAGAAATTGAGCGCATCACACAGCTTTTGAAAAATCGACATTGTAAAGAAGGTTATAGTACATGAGTACCGATCAAAATGATGTTTTAAAAAACGTGAATAAATTACCAATTATTGCGGTTTTGTTAGTGGGGGCATTTGTAGCGATCTTAAATCAAACCCTTTTAACAACCGCATTGCCAGTTCTTATGGCTGATTTAGATATCGATGCGAACTTAGGTCAGTGGGTTACTACGGCTTTTATGCTTGTAAATGGGGTCATGATTCCAATTACAGCTTTTTTAATTGAAAAATTTACAACGAGAAAGCTGTTTCTGACAGCCATGATTCTTTTTGGAATTGGAACATTGATCTGTGCCATTGCGCCAACCTTTACGTTCCTTATTACTGGAAGGATGATTCAGGCGGCTGGGGCTGGAATTGCGATGCCACTTATGCAAACCGTCCTCCTTTTAATTTTTCCAGTTGAAAAACGTGGATCGGCTATGGGGATGGTTGGTCTAGTTATTTCATTCGCTCCGGCTATCGGACCGACACTGTCAGGGTGGCTGGTTCAAAGCTATCACTGGACAGTCTTATTCTGGATCTTGCTTCCGATTATTGTGATCGATATTATTGCTGCCTATATCGTATTACGAAATGTCACGACATTACGTTCACCAAAACTTGATACGTTATCGATCATCTTATCTTCACTTGGATTTGGTGGATTGCTCTTTGGATTTAGTAATGCAGGGGCAAACGGTTGGTTATCTACGAATGTATTGCTACCAACTGTAGTTGGTGCAGTAACTCTTACTTGGTTTATTCTAAGACAGTTACGTTTAGCTCAGCCGATCTTAGAATTCCGGGTATTCAAATACTGGGTGTTTACCTTAACAACAGCCATTGGAATGATTGTGTTTATGTCCATGATTGGAGCAGCAACAATCTTCCCAATTTATATGCAAACGATGCATAACTTCACTGCACTGGAATCAGGATTAATGCTTTTACCTGGAGCCATTGTGATGGGGGTTATGTCACCAATAACAGGACGTATTTTTGATAAAGTAGGAGCTAGGTATTTAGGAATTATTGGTCTCGGTATGATCTTTGTCACAACAGCAATGTTTACCAATCTAACCGACTCAACCTCTATGCTCTATGTGACAATTGTTTATTCGTTCCGGATGTTAGGTGTTGCTCTTGTTATGATGCCAGTGACAACCGCTGGGATTAACGTTTTGCCAAGACATCTCATCCCACATGGTACCGCGATGAACAACACGATGCGTCAAATTGCTGGTTCAATTGGTACGGCTGTATTAGTGTCAGTCATGACGACAGCTGCTTTAAACGAGGCAGAGACTGGTAATGTAGGAATGATTGATGCACAGATTTCTGGAGTAAACACGGCATTTATGGTTGCAGCAGGAATTGCTCTTGTTGGATTTGTCCTTGCTTTCTTCATAAAATCCAATAAAAAACCACTACAAAAAGAAACGTACGGGACAAGTACTAGTCAAAAGCCTGTAACGGATCAATCGTAGAAATTGTGAGTTTTAGACTCTTTTTAAACGGGAACCTAATAAGTAGACAACGTATTAAAGGAGAGTTTACTCATGAAAGAATTTACTGTAGTAGCAAATAAGGATGCAACCACTTGGATGATAAAAGCAGAGGATGTTGCTCCTATTCACGAATTTGATAAGCGTGATGACGCCGTGGAAAAGGCAAAGGAACTAGCTTCTTCTCATCAACCAAGTAAAGTTGAAGTATATGATGCTTCTAATGAATTAGTTGAATCGAAAGTATTTGAATAAGGCTAAAAAAGGTGGACAACATGTCCATCTTTTTTTTTGAATGTATAACACAGAACAAACGTTCTGTGTTATACTAAATCCTTATCTTACATAGATCGGAGTTTAATGAATGAATGGAAAAACCCATTTAATGGGGGGGCTTGCAGCTTGTGCTGTTGTAGAAACAGTGATGGATGGCAGTGATTTTAGCCCATTGTTTTATATTGGTGGAATGGTAGGCGCTTTTCTTCCGGACATTTGTCATGTGCATTCAACGATTGGAAGAAGGTTACCGCTTTTATCAAAAATGATTTCGTTTGTGTTTGGACATCGTACGTTCACACACAGTTTACTCTTTTTAGGGATCGTGCATGTGTTGCTTGATATGGTATTACCTGAAGCAGCAAATGTACATATTGGCCTTTTTGCAGGAATGATCAGCCACATCCTATTAGATATGGCGACAGTACGAGGGGTTAAATTATTCTTTCCTTTCACGATGAGAGTTCGATTGCTATTATACATACGTACAGGCGGGAAGGTTGAAGGAGTTGTGCAGCTAGTATTATTCGGATGGTTAATCATTTGGAGTTATCAGTTTGTACAATCCTGGCTTTAACGAACAAAGAGGAACAATCCATTTGGATTGTTCCTCTTTCTATTTACTTATGGATTTGAAAGAATTTTTGCTTTGGTTAACCAAGTGAAGGTCTCTTCAAAAAGCTGATTTTCCCACGTGCTTGATGCAAATGTATGTGACGCATGTTTAATATAGATAGGAGGCGTCATAAGGGTAGTCGTATGTTCGGCGTATGATTTTGCATGACTGACTGCTACATCCTCATCTTGTTCGGCATGTACGATAAGCACTTGATTGTTAACTGAAGAGATGGCTTTTAGAGGATCATGTATTTTTAGGTCTTCAAAGAAAGTATGACTCAGTTCAAACCCATGATAATCATGATAGCCGTTTCTTTGAGCGGCTTTAACAGCAGACGTACCAGTAATTTGAACAATATCCTGATAAGGCTCAGCAACAGCTGACCAAAGAACGAGTTGATCAACCGAAGTTCTGCTTGCTGCGATTGCGGAGGTTGCACCTCCGAGACTATGACCAACAATCGTCATTTTTTCTGAATCAATCATTGGTTGATTTTTAATGTATTGAATGATTTCAAGCAATTCTTCTATTTGATTACTTAATGTAAGATTTCGATAGTCTCCGCTACTTTCTCCACATCCACTAAAATCAAAACGGAAGCAAGCATAGCCTTTTTCAGCAAAATAGCGTGAGGCTTTTACAAATAATCGATGTTCACCCACCTTACTCCCGATAAATCCATGAACAAACACGATGGCAGGCAGCTTATCTGATACCGTTTGCTCTGGAAGATGAACAGCACCTGAGAGCGTTTCATCACGTACTTGAAGCGAAATAAGAGAATGAGTCATTTGTAAAACCTCCCATTGATTAAACCTATAAGTTTACTATGTATTTAATATAGCACAGATCATTTAGTCTGGCAATTCATTACTCCTTTTCGTATAAGAGCTTCCTAAGAGGTGAATAGTACGAGTAGAGCGATGTATATCAGGAGGTAAAAGAGAGTTGAGCGTACGAAGACCATTTTTCATTATCGTATTCATGATTTATCTGTCAGCTAGTGGTTTAAGTGGTGTAGAAGCTGCAACTGTTGATAGCAATGAGCCCACACCGAATTCAATTCTAGCAAAAGAATATCCGGAGACGGTGTTTTTTTCAGGTGGAAAACAAACTAAAGAAATTGCATTAACCTTTGACGACGGTCCAGATCCACGTGTAACGAGCGACCTATTAGATGTATTAAAGGAAGAAGATGTACCTGCAACATTCTTTTTATTAGGAGCGAGAGCGAAAGCATATCCTGAACTGGTTCGTCGCACGCATAATGAAGGGCATCTCATAGGAAATCATGGATACTGGCATAACCCAATTATTCAATTATCTGATAAGCAAGCGAGATTTGAAATTGAACAAACACAACAAGTAATTGAACAAATTATTGGTGTAAAAACATCGTTATATAGACCTCCATTTGGTCTTTTAAACGAACAGAAGGTTGAGGTTGTTAAAGACTTAGGCTATTCGATTATCTTATGGTCAGTTGATACAGAAGATTGGAAGGCTTCTCCACCAGATCAAATTGTAGAAACGGTTTTAGAAACTGTCAAACCAGGAGCAATCATACTTCACCATGACGGGTCGAATTGGGACACAGATCTAACAGGTACTGTTACTGCTGTGAAAAAGGAAATATCAGAACTGAAAAAACAAGGATATACCTTTGTGACTGTCGACGATCTACTCGAGTTCAGTGAGTAGAATCTTTTTTTTGACGTATAAGTACAACTCAATGTGGGAAAAATGGCTGATAGTTTAAAGACTTGGATGGAGGACAGAGATATGAGAAAAGTGGTAGCTGGATTGGTCAGTTTTATATTAATCACAGGAATGATGGTGCCAAATGCTTTGGCAGCGGAGAAAGCAGAGGTACAATTCGCAGAGAATGCTTCATCTGCCATTATTATGGAAAGAGACACTGGGGAAGTTCTTTACGAGAAAAATAGTGAAGAGTCCTTACCTCCTGCAAGCATGACAAAAATTATGACCATGCTTTTAATTATGGAAGCTATTGATAAAAAACAACTTAAATATGAAGATATGATTCGAGTAAGTGAGAATGCAGCTTCTATGGGCGGGTCGCAAATTTTCTTAGAACCGGGCGAAGAAATGTCCGTTCAAGATATGTTAAAGGGCATTGCCGTAGCATCTGGAAATGATGCGTCTGTTGCCATGGCTGAACATTTAGGCGGAACTGAATCAGGTTTCGCAGACATGATGAACGAGAAAGCGAAAGAGCTTGGTCTAGAGAAAACGCATTTTTCAAATTCAAATGGACTACCGATTGAAAATCATTACACTTCAGCTCACGATTTAGCCGTTATTGCGAAAGAGCTTTTAAAGTACGAGGATATCACAAAGTTCACCGGTATCTATGAAGATTACTTGCGCCAAGATACGGACAACCCTTTTTGGTTAGTGAACACAAATAAATTGGTTCGCTTTTATCCAGGAGTCGATGGATTGAAAACTGGCTACACAAAAGAAGCTAAATACGGCTTAACAGCCACAGCCGAAAAAGAAGGCATGCGTATCATTGCTGTTGTAATGGGTTCTCCATCACCTAAAGAACGAAATGCTGATGTCACAACGATGCTAGACTTTGCATTTAGTCAGTATAAAACACATAAGCTGCACGAACGGAATGAAGCTGTCGGTGAAGTAAAGATTAGTAAAGGGCAACAGAAAAATGTAAAGGCTGTTACTGGTGAGTCTATTTCGATTTTAACGAAAAAGACGGAATCGATTGATCAAGTAGTAGAAAAGATTGAACTAAACGAAAATATGAAGGCGCCTATATTAAAAGGCGATGAGATTGGCACGCTTATTGTCGAAAACGGCGGGAAGGTTGTTAGTGAAACACCTTTAGTTGCTGAGGATGAAGTATTAGAGGCGTCATGGTGGACATTATTTAAACGAGTTCTTGGCGGTTTCGGAGGGAATTAAGCGGAATGACACCAATTAACAAGGATGGTGACTAGTTTTGTCATGGTGCAGGAGGAGAACCTGTGTGAGGCGAATGTTCTAAACTAGGAAAAACAGGATAGCCTGTTCACCATGTTAAGGAGGGGTCTTACTTTGAGCTTACTGATCAATATGGAACGAAAAGACCGTGTGTTACTTGTACGCTTAGAAGGAGAATTAGATCATCACTCTGCCGCAAGATTACGAGCGGATATTGAGGAACAAATTGAGACAGGTGAAGTCACACATCTTGTACTCAATCTTGAATTCCTATCATTTATGGACAGCTCTGGTCTCGGAGTTATCTTAGGGCGCTTTAAGCAAATTAGGGCAAACGGAGGAGAAATGGTTGTTTGTGCAATTTCTCCAGCCGTTCGCCGATTGTTTGAAATGTCCGGTCTCTTTAAAATCGTACGTCTTGAAGCAAACGAACAATTTGCTTTAGAAACACTGGGGGTGGCCTAACATGCAAAATCGGATGGATTTAAGCTTTTCTGCGATTAGTTCAAACGAATCCTTTGCGCGAGTAACGGTCGCAGCATTTATTGCACAAATTGATCCAAGTATGGAAGAAGTAACGGAGATTAAAACAGTGGTCTCAGAAGCTGTAACGAACTCGATTATTCATGGCTATCAAAATCAGCCTGAGGGCAAAGTCTACATTTCTGCGTCCATTGAAGAAGAATGCCTTGAATTAATCATTCGCGATGAAGGCATGGGAATCGCAGATCTTGATGAGGCGAGACAGCCTTTATTCACAACGAAACCAGAGCTTGAACGGTCTGGAATGGGCTTTACCATTATGGAGAATTTCTGTGACGAGATGAAGGTTACGTCTGAGCCTTTACTCGGAACAACGATTTATTTAAAGAAGCAACTATCAACTAAAAAAGCCATATACAATTAAGGAGTTTTGCCTATGGATGTGGAGGTAAAACGTAAAAAAAATCAGTCAGGTCAGCTTACAGACGCGGAAGTGAAACGATTAATTAAAGAAAGCCAAGACGGTAACGCGAGCTCACGTGATGAGATTGTTAGCCGGAACACAAGGCTCGTCTGGTCTGTTGTACAACGGTTTATGAACCGAGGGTACGAAGCAGATGATCTCTTTCAAATTGGGTGTATTGGATTAATTAAATCTGTTGATAAGTTCGATTTAAGTTATGATGTTAAATTTTCTACGTATGCCGTACCAATGATAATAGGTGAAATTCAACGGTTTCTACGCGATGATGGCACTGTTAAAGTTAGTCGGTCCATTAAAGAGCTAGGAAATCGAGTTCGGAAAATGAAAGACGAACTAACAAAAACTCTTGGACGTACGCCAACCGTCAATGAGATGGCTAAACAGCTTGAGGTGACACCTGAAGAAATTGTGTTTGCTGGTGAGGCAAGTAGGCCGCTCACGTCTATTCATGAAACGGTGTACGAAAATGATGGGGATCCCATTACCGTACTTGATCAAATGGCCGATCAATCGGAGAGTCGTTGGTTCGATAAAATTGCTTTAAAAGAAGTCATTAAGGAGCTCGAGGATCGGGAAAGACTGATTGTGTATTTAAGATATTACAAGGATCAAACCCAATCTGAGGTGGCCGAGCGACTTGGCATTTCCCAAGTTCAGGTATCAAGGCTTGAGAAAAAGATTTTAGAGCACATGAAAATGGAAATGGACGGGTATGAATAAAGGGATGAAGTAGTTCTAAACATTTAGAACTACTTTTTTTCATGTAAGAAAGATGTTTAGAATTGATTGATTCGGTGAATTAGCTTATCATGTGATAAGTGAGGGATGCTAATCATGAAAAAGAATAAAAAGACTGAAACAAAAACAAAACTAAATACCTCTGTGAATATTATACAAACAGCACACCAGCTCTTTATGGATAAGGGGTATGCCAACGTATCAACACGTATGATAGCCAAGGAATGTGGTCTGACTCAGCCGGCACTTTACCACCATTATCCGAACAAAGTAAGCATTTATTTGGCTGTACTACAAACGGATCTTAAGAAAACGGAAGAAGCAATTCACTCCATTTTCGCTGTTCATGAATCAGTCCGTGACGCACTTCTAGAAATGACTATTTATATTTTATTAAATCGTCCGAAGAATTTGGGGCAAATTAATAGTGACATGAAGCTGCACATGGATAAAGAACAGCAGTTGTTGATCCGAAAATACTGGACAGATGCTTATTTATCACCAATTGAGCAATTATTGAAAGAGTCATCGCTTCATGCTCATCTGATAGAGGATCCTTATCATTTAACGAAGTTAGCGCATGTGTATCTAGGAATGGTACATCAGCAACTACCTGAGATGGATCGTCTAACAAATGTGGATGAACACGTCGCTCGTGACCGGGCCGAGTTTTTGGTCACTGTCTATTTAGATGGGATTCTAAGTAAAAAGGATTAATCAAATTGTTTTTCTCTCCTTATCACATGAACGATACATCCAAAGGAGGAATCTCAACATGAAACATCTTCGAACGCTAGCCATCATTAATATAGCAGCATTTATCGTGGCATTAGGAATGAATTATCTCTTTCCTTCTTCTCAAAATGTAGGGAATGTGGCGGATGCACTAGGATCCATCATTCAGCCAGCAGGATATACGTTTTCAATATGGGGGTTCATCTACCTATTAATAACAATTTGGCTCATTCGTATGTTCTTTGCGAAGGGCGCTGAAGCGGAGAGTTACAAAAAGATAGGTGGTTGGTTTGCTGCAAACATTTTGTTAAATAGTTTGTGGATTCTTGTTTTTGAAAGTGAATTCATTGGTCTTTCGGTATTTGTTATTGCAGGGGTATTTTTAACCGTGTTAACCATCTACCTAAAAATCGAATCAACTCCTGGAACACCTTGGTGGCATCGTCTACCATTCTCAGCCTATCTCGGTTGGATTACAGTAGCTGTTATTGTGAATGTGTTTGCTTGGACGAATGCTTCCGGCATTGATTCATTGTTTGGTTTAGATGAGCTAGCTTGGACTGTGATCCTACTCGTCATCGCAACGGCTATTACATTGCTTGTAACACTCAGGCATCGTGATATCATGTATCCAGCCATCGTTATTTGGGCTTTCATTGGCATTATCGTTAAAGAACAAGAAAGAACGCAGCTTGTCACACTATTATGGATTTTCATTGCTGTCATTGCAGTAGCAATTCTGTATCAGGTGGTTCGCTTCTTTAAAGACAAGACTGCATAAGGAGAACATATGAAAAAGGTTTTGATAAGGCTACTTCTTATAGTAGCAGCAATCATTGTGATTGCATTAGTAAGTGGATTAATCTGGGCTTCTTTCTCATTTGAAGCCATGGATGAAGCGAAGGAAATGGCTGGTAAGGAGACGGATCTTGGATTCGTTTTTGGTGAGAGTGACGCCAATAAAGGTGTCATTTTTTATCAAGGGGCTAAGGTCGAACCAGACGCCTATAATTACTTGGGCGACCAGCTTAGCGCAGAAGGGTATTTCGTTGTTATCCCTCAAATGCCTTTAAACTTAGCCGTTTTAAGCCCTTCTAAGGCGAATGTAGTAATGGAAGAATATCCTGACATATCGGAATGGTACATTGGGGGACATTCACTTGGAGGAGCCATGGCATCGTCTTACGTAGCTGATCATGCAGATGCGATTTCAGGTCTCTTTTTACTTGGTTCTTTCTCAGCAAGTGACTTGTCACAAGAAGATGTACGAGTACTCGATATATCAGGTGGGTTAGATGGTTTAGCAACCCCCGATAAAAACGCTGAATATGATGAGAATCTTCCCCCGGAAACGACAAAAGTAGTGATAGAAAAAGGAAACCATGCGAACTTTGGAGATTATGGTCCGCAAAAGGGTGACCTTGTTAGCCCGCTAACACCAGCAGAGCAACACGATATTGTCGTAAACGAGTTAACAGAATGGATGGCCGCTAGTGACGAATAAAGAGTAAAGCGTATTGCATTTTTGCAATACGCTTTTTTTGTACGCATGAACAGAGACAACAATTAGCATACTACGAAGGAAGCTCTTAGAAGGGCGTGATGAGTTTGGAGGATACAACACTCTTTGTACGTATGAAACCAAGAATAGATGCTTCCTTGCATCAAGTACTCACATTACATCAATTGGCTAATTTATCAGGTGACCAAACGATCATCAAACGAATTGGTCATTTAGCTGTTTATCAAATTCAACCCACTGATGGGTCACGCGTTCAAATTGACATTATGACAATCATCGCATCCATCCATTCGATTTTCCCGAAGCTTGATATTCAAGTTGTTGGTAGCGTTAATACGGTTGTGTATGTGAGACAACCTCAAAAGCGATTAAGACCACTCTATATCGCTTTAGTGTGGTTGCTGTTATTTGTCGGGTCAGGTCTTGCAGTTATGAACTTTCATGAAGATGTTAGCATGCGAGCCGTCCACATTAGATTGTATTACTTAGTAACCGGTGAGGAAACCCTTTACCCTTTATGGTTACAAATTCCCTATTCGCTTGGTCTTGGTATTGGGATGGTCTTGTTTTTTAATCATTTCTTCAAAAAACGATTTAATGATGAACCAAGTCCTCTAGATGTAGAGATGTTTAATTATCAACAAAATCTGGACCAGTACGTTGTCCAAAAGGATAAACATGATCATTAGTCGATTAATGTTAATTCTGCTTGGACTCGGCGGGGGGCTTGCTGTAGGGGGAGGGCTAGTTGCCTTTATTACCGTTCTAGGAGTCATTCCAAGGCTTGCGCAGCTTTCAAGGTCAGAAGCGATGATTCGTTTTTATGAGTGGGCTGGAATTATTGGCATTCAACTTGGAACATGGGCTAGCTTCTATCATTTTAATGTTGGATCGTTGAAGGTGATTGCAGTATTCACTGGACTATTAGCGGGTGTCTTTATTGGAATGCTTGCTGCCGCCCTAACAGAGGTATTAAATGTGTGGCCAATTCTTGTCAAACGGATGGGCATGAGCTCGAAAATTATCATCTTTCTTATGGCCATCGCATTAGGAAAAATCGCTGGCTCCCTATTTCAGTGGATTTGGTTTATTAGATAGAAGGGACTTAATTCGGATGCCTACAAAAAAACAAGAAGACTATGCTAAAAATAGCAAGCTTTACGAACAGAAGCCTTCAATTTGGTTAGAAGGCGGCAAGGCCTTTATAGTAGGTGGGTTCATTTGTTTGATTGGACAGGTCATCATTAATTTCTATGACTTATTTCTCGTCCGGACACGTGAGGATGCTATTCAATGGATGCTGGTTACCCTTATATTCATGTCTTCCTTTATGACCGGTTTAGGGTGGTATCGAAAAGTGGCTCAATCATTTGGAGCAGGTATTCTAGTGCCAATCACAGGACTCACAAACTTAATGACAAGCTCTGCGATGGAGCACCGGAATGAAGGCATCATTGAGGGAGTCGCTGGCAATGTGTTAAAGCTAGCTGGTGCCGTAGTCGTAGCTGGAGTGGTTATGGCATACGTAGTAAGTGCAGTACGGTTAATCATTCACGCCATTATAAGTGGATGATCTTATATAGAGAGGAACCGGTATATGAACAAGCTTGGCAAACATACATGGGAATATACAACGCCCGTTTACATTCAAGCTTCCGGTACGGCCGTAGGACCCGATGAGAAAAAAGGGCCACTAGGCGGGTGGTTTGATTCATCATTTCAAACACTCTATTGTGGTGAAACATCTTTCATAAAGGCCGAACGAAAGTTAATGAAAACCGCTTTTCAAACTTGTCTCGATAAAAGTGGCGTAAGAGAGAATCAAATTGACTATTTATTAGCAGGCGATCTTGACCATCAATTAACGGCATCAAGTTTTACCTCAAGAGATTTATCCATTCCTCTATTCGGGATGTATTGTGCCTGCGCAACGGTTGCTCAAACATTATTAACTGCCGCCATGCTAATTGATACTAGACTTGCCAATTATGTCGTTGCTTGTGCCAGTAGTCATTACGGAATTGCTGAGCGTCAGTTTCGCTATCCCACAGAGGCAGCGGTTCAAAAAAGACAAACAGCTCAATATACCGTAACAGGTGCGGGAGCGGTTCTTCTTGGAAAGAAGAAAAGCAACGTTCAAATCACCTGTGCAACAGTAGGAGAAACCATTGATGTCGGCTTAAAGGATCCTTCAAATCTCGGAGCGGTGATGGCACCGGCTGCTGGTCATACGCTTCTTACTCACTTACGAGAGACTAATCGAGAAATTAGTGATTACGACTTAATCTTAACAGGTGATTTGGGACGAGTCGGAAGTGGAATTTTTAGAAAATGGACGCGAGAACACGGGGTGTTATTGGATGAACGGCATGAAGACGGGGGATCGCGAATTTTTAGATCAACAAATGTTTTCTTAGCAGGCGGTAGCGGAGCAGGATGTGCAGCGGTTGTAACCTATAGCAATGTATTAGAACGATTAAAACAAGGAACCTTAAAACGAGTCCTACTTATCGCAACAGGAGCATTATTCAGCCGTGAGACGGTAAAGCTTGGAGAAACGATTCCGGCCGTTGCCCATGCAGTGGCATTAGAGGGAGTTGAATCATAGCGATGGACTATCTACTGGCGTTTCTTGTTGGCGGATGCATTTGTTTTATTGGGCAATGTTTACTTGTTTTAACTAGAGCTACTCCAGTTCAATGTTTAGTTATCTTAGTGATACTCGGGGCATGCTTGGATGGGTTTCATCTCTATGACTCGTTACTAGAGATATCAGAGGCAGGAGCAATTATTCCTGTCACAAGTATTGGACACGCTCTTGTGCACGGTGCGATGAGTGAAGGAGGAGGACATGGATTTCTTGGTATCGGAGCGGGATTATTCACACTTGCTTCAACCAGTATATCCGTATCCATTGTGATTAGTTTTGGCGTCGCATTATTATGTAAACCGAGGGGGTGAGTAAGGTGGAACAAACGAGAGACGTTATTTTTATTACAGATGGAGACGAAGCTGCGCGAAAGACCGTAGAATTTGTAGCACGTGAGCTGGGTTGCAGAGCTATTAGTGCGTCAGCTGGTAATCCTTCTACGTTAAAAGGAGAGGAACTAGCCGCTCTCGTTTTACGTACACCACATTCTCCCGTCTTAGTAATGTTTGATGATTGTGGCTACCGGGATGAGGGTCCAGGAGAACAGTTAATGCGTTATCTACATGATCGAGAAGATATTCGTGTGCTCGGTGCTGTGGCCGTTGCGTCTCAAACCCACTCAAGTGAATGGTCGAATGTTCACTTTAGCATTGACCGGTACGGGGAAGTGACTCACCTAGGAGTAGATAAAGAAGGATTGGCCGATCTTGAAGTGAATCGAATCAATGGGGATACCGTTTATATTCTAGACGAGTTGAAGCTTCCTCTTGTCATTGGTATAGGAGATATCGGAAAAATGAGAGGGCAGGATCAAACAAAAAAAGGATGCCCCATTACAAAAAAGGCCGTTGAAATGATTTTAGAAAGGAGTGGATATCGTGGCGCAAACGTATAAGAAAAAGGAAGAAGCCTTTTCAGATTCGTATATAGAAAACGTTGAACGACTAAAAGAACGCTTAGCTCTCGACATATCTTTTGATGTCGGAGTCAGAAATCTAAAGATTCTTGAGCGTGAAATTGGTATTTATTACGTCACTGGGTTAACGGATAACGAATACATTATTGAGATTCTAAAGGAACTCATGGATCTTGATGCAAAAGGTAAAAAAACGAGTGACGTACATACAGCAATAAAAAATCATTTAACTCACATTCAAGTGGAAGAAACGGATTCAATGGATGATGCGATTACTCAGATGCTTTCTGGATTAATTTTTATTATCCATGAAGGGTCTAAACAAGCATTTGTTGTAGACGTACGTGCGTATCCAAGCCGGGGACCAGAAGAGCCTGATACAGAGCGTGTGGTTCGAGGCGCAAGAGATGGGTACACCGAGAATATCATTTTAAATACCGGACTTACCCGCAGACGTATTCGTGATGAGCGATTACGGAATGAAATTCTACAAGTAGGCGTCCGATCTAAAACGGATATCTGTGTCTCCTATATTGAAGGAGTGGCTGATCCAAATTTGGTAGACATAGTTAAGAAGGAACTTAAGAATATCACTATCGACGGGATTACAATGGCAGATAAAGTGATAGAGGAATACATTGTGAAACAAGGATACAACCCCTTCCCACTCGTACGTTATACAGAAAGGCCTGACGTTGCAGCCACTCATATCTTAGAAGGTCACATTGTGATTATTGTTGATACAACACCCAGCGTAATTATCACGCCAACAACACTCTTTCACCATGTTCAGCATGCAGAAGAGTACCGACAAGCAGCAGCAGTCGGAAGCTTTTTGCGCTTTATGCGGTTTACAGGAATTATGTTCTCGTTGTTTATCCTGCCATTTTGGCTCTTACTAGCTACTAATCAGGATTTACTTCCACAAGCACTTGAATTCATTGGACCTGAAGAGAATAAGAACATCCCGATCCTTCTTCAGATTGTGTTTGGCGAGATGGGCATTGAATTACTGCGAATGGCAGCCATTCATACGCCTTCACCGCTCGCTACAGCACTTGGACTTGTTGCAGCATTGTTAATCGGCGATATGGCTATTCAAGTAGGGTATCTGACACCTGAGGTTATTCTATACGTATCACTTGGAGCAATCGGAATGTTTGCCACACCTAGTTATGAACTCGGAGTAGCTCTCCGGATGGTACGTTATCTCTTCTTATTTTCGGTAGCATTATTTGACTCCTCAGGACTCGTCATTGCTTTTCTCGTGTTTGTTCTTGCACTCACAGCAACAAAACCATTTAACAAACCGTATCTATGGCCGCTTTTGCCATTCTCTCCTCCAGAAATGTGGCAGATTCTCATTAGGGCATCAGTTCCGTCCTTAAAGTGGAGACCATCCATTGTGAACCCACAAGATAAAATCCGTCAGCAACCATCTGATTCGTAAGAAAACTCTTAATAGCCGTAAAGAGAAAATTATGATAAAGTGATAGAAAAATGGATACTTGCACAATCGGGATTGACTGAAGAACAGTTGGTGATTAGGCATCAACTGTTTTTCGTTTGGCAAGAGGAGAGAGGTCAGCATGTATTTACACGGATCAAGTCAAATTAATGTTCATGGACACTTAGAAATCGGAGGAGTGGATACAGTCGCTTTAGCAAAGGAACATGGAACACCTTTGTTTGTCTACGATGTCGCACTTATCCGTAAAAAAGCAGCAGAATTTAAAGAAGCCTTTGAAAAAGAAGAGGTCCCTTACCAGGTGGCCTATGCAAGCAAAGCCTTTAGCTGTATCGCTATGTATCAGCTGGCAAATGAGCTTGGACTAAGCTTTGATGTCGTTTCAGGTGGTGAGCTCTACACAGCCATTAAAGCAGAGGTACCAATGAACAAGGTACACTTCCACGGCAATAATAAAAGCCCTGAAGAGCTTGATCTTGCTGTGAAAGCAAGCATCGGATGTGTCGTTGTAGATAACTTCTATGAAATGACATTACTTGAAGAGACATGCGTTCGTCATAACAAAACGATGGATGTTTTGCTCAGGATTACACCTGGCGTGGAAGCACACACGCATGACTATATTTCAACAGGTCAAGAAGACTCAAAATTTGGATTTGATCTAACGAATGGACAAGTAGACCAGGCCATTAAACAAGCACTAGCAAGTCCGCATATGAACCTATTAGGTGTACATAGCCATATCGGTTCACAAATTTTTGAGACCAAGGGATTTGTCATGGCTGTTGAGAAAATCTTTGAATACATTGAACACTGGAGAACAGAGCTTGAATTTATCCCACGCGTCTTAAACCTTGGGGGAGGATTTGGAATCCGCTACGTTGAAGGGGATGAGCCACTTCCTGGTGGAGAATATGTCTACCAAATGATTAAAGTGATGAAGCAATATGCCGAAAAAGCTGAAATGGCCTTACCTGAAATTTGGATTGAACCCGGTCGCTCTCTTGTTGGAGATGCAGGGACCACATTATATACAGTCGGATCTCAAAAAGACATTCCGAATGTTCGTCACTACTTAGCAGTCGATGGGGGAATGAGCGATAATCTAAGACCATCCCTTTATCAAGCAGAATACGAAGGAATTCTTGCAAACCGAGCAAACGAAGAAGCAACAGATACATTCTCCATTGCGGGTAAGTGTTGTGAAAGTGGAGACATGTTAATTTGGGATTTACCATTGCCAAAAGCAAACCACGAAGACATCCTAGCCGTTTTCTGTACAGGTGCCTATGGCTACTCTATGGCAAACAATTACAACCGCATCCCGCGTCCACCCGTTGTCTTTGTTGAAAACGGAGACGTGCAACTTGTTGTAAAAAGAGAAGACTATGAGGACCTAGTACGTTTAGATCTTCCTCTATCCCGTTAATAGCAGAAGTCACTATCATTTTCTATTTGAAAGAAGATGGTGTACAATAGAATCTGGCTGTCTAAACAGCAAACAAAAGATAAGACAAACCTTTAAAGAAATGAGGATGATTCATATGAAAAAAGGACACATCGCATTCGAAAACGGCGAAAAATTAGTCATTGAATTTTACCCAGAAGCAGCACCAGGACACGTAGAAAACTTCGAGAAACTAGCAAACAGCGGTTTCTACAACGGATTAACTTTCCACCGTGTTATCCCTGGCTTCGTAGCACAAGGCGGAGACCCAGCTGGTAACGGTACTGGCGGCCCAGGTTACACAATCAAATGTGAAACAGAAGGCAACCCACACAAACACGTAAAAGGTGCTCTATCTATGGCGCACGCTGGTAAAGACACAGGCGGCAGCCAATTCTTCGTTGTTCACGAAGCGCAACCACACCTTGATGGCGTGCACACTGTGTTCGGACAAGTAATCGAAGGTGAAGACCTAATCACTCGCATCAAGCAAGGCGATGTAATGAGTGAAGTGAAGGTTTGGGAAGAGTAATTCATGCCTAGAGCTATCCTTAATGGGTAGCTCTTTTTTTGATTAGAGCTAGACTATCGTAGATCTGTACATGAAAAGTTCTATAGGTCTAAGGCTAAATGGAATGATGGAAAGCATAGTTCACCCTCTCCCCTCCTTGGGGGAGGATTAATACTAACTTCTGCTGACTTTACGTAGCGCTTTGAAACCAAGAATCAAGACATATGCGGTAAAGCCAAACAATCCGAAACCAGTTAACTGTAGGATGATTGAAGAGATATCCATGAAAACGCCTCCTTATTAAGGGTTAATGCGAGTCTAACATAGATAACTTGCTGTGATAAGGGTGGATACTAAACAATTAGGAGAAAGCGATAATAAGTGAACAACCCTACGGCGTTTGCTACGAGGATGGAGAAAAAGGATGGATCATTCAAGCGGAGTTTAAGAAAGGTTCTGCCCTCTGATGTAATGGAGAGAGTCGTATATAAGCAGGATGATATTGATATCCGCATCATTCATAGAAAAATAACATTGTTCTAAAGGTACATTTGGAACCGGTATGCGGCTCTGATAACATAATCAATTGTGAAACAGAAGGCAACCCACACAAGCACGTAAAGAGCTCTATCTATGCAGGAGGTAGCCAATTCTTTGTTGTTCAAAAAGCAAAACCACACCTTGACATAGATTGTCTATACTTGGTAAGCGCTGTGTCTCTTTAATGAATGTATGCACATCTAGAAATAAGCAGATACTATCTCTAAACAGAGGTGATTAAATGAAAGAGCAAAAGTGTGCTGTGTTTATGAACAATGGAATGTCGTATGTGGTAAGTGGGACAAGGGACGAGTTCTCTAAAAAGATCGCTAAAAAAGCAATGTCGCAAAATGATGAGCTGTACCATGGTGAATACTTCACCTTTAAAATGAGCCAAGTAGCATCTATAGAGGATATAAATGAATAAGGTAACCAAGAGGGACCGCTGTAAGTAAGAAGAGGAGGTCGTAATCCAAGGAACGTTCAAACCAGCTCCACCCACCGCAAGCAGTCCACCGCTATGTAAGTCACATCACCATTCTCAAGCTCCAGCTTTACTTGTTTCTGATCCATACTGACCTGAGCAATAATGCCAGTTGATTTATGATATGCCCATTGATGCCAATACGTAATGGAGACGCTCTTCGTATAGTGTAAGGAATCCATGACAACCTGCCCAATTCGCTCAAGCTCATCAGGATCAAGCTCATGCTTCTCGATGCGGTAGTCTTTCTCATTTGAATGTCGAATCTGCTCTTTATGTTCAGGAAGCATCATTCGACTGCCCTCCCACGTCAAATTTCCTCGACGCAAAAATGTCTTATATTCCTCTAATTCTTCGAAAGATGGCATAACACACACTCCCACATTGGTTCGCTGCTCTTATTATATGCGAATGTATGTTCGATATTCAATAAAAAAGAAAATCCAATTTCAACCTATGCATTTCATTTATTTTCCTTAGAAGTATTTACCTTTTTAGGTTCTTTCGTTTATACTAGAGAAGAATCTAGTATAGAGACTGTTATAAACCCATTGATAAGTAAAAAGTCATTTATTAATCGTACGTTGTTTATTATAAGGAGGGTATTTTTTGTTGCTTTTTTATTGATTCATCCACTGCCTATACGTCTAATAATTTATTAAAAATGACGAGGAGTGTTGATGAATGATTCAATTTATTTATGAGACAACTGGAATTACACCTAGCATGGTCGAAGGTTTTTTTGTGGATTGGCCAAGTCATCCAGATCCGGCTGCGCACATTCAGCTTCTGCAGCAAAGCAGCCATATTGTTTTGGCGATCGACGAGGATGCGAATCGAGTAGTGGGCTTTATTACAGCGATTAGTGATGGGGTTCTATCTGCTTATATTCCGCTGCTAGAGGTACTTCCTGCTTATAAAAACAGAGGGATTGGAAATGAGTTAGTTGAGCGGATGAAAAAACAGCTCAGCCATCTATACATGGTTGATCTCGGCTGTGATGATGACCTAGTTCCTTATTATAAAAAGCATGGTATGTTCCAAACGAATGCAATGGTTTTACGTAATTACGAAGCCCAAGCAGGAAACATTACATCATAAGAAAAATGGAAGAGCGCTCAAGTCTACTTGCGCGCTCTTCCGCATTGACGATTATATGGAGGGTTTACTAATTGAAGAAACTTGCACGCTGGTGGCCGTTTTTCGCGATCATTAGTCTAATTGTATTAGTTATCGATACCATCCAAACGGTTCCATATCTAGAAGGTGTATGGTACGTTCTCGTTGCTGTAACATATGGACTGATATTTTTACAAAAAAACGTTTCAAAACAGGACACCGCTCATTGGCGAAATGTTCTAGGGATCTTTTTAATCCTTTTGCTATTGCTTGTTGGGGTCGTGTATCATTCTTACCTATGACTCCAGAGACGCTTTACTCTTTTTATGAGCTGAAATGCCTAAGATAAGATAAAAGGTGGCTAAAATGAACGAAGAAGTATAAAAAATAGGACTAGTATCCGAGGTGACTCTTAATACGCCAGTAACTAAAAATAAAATGAATGCAATGAAGTAGAGAAACTTCAAAAGGTATTCCTCCTTACAATTTTGTATATTTTCTCAACGCTCTAATCCCCAAAAATCCACCATAAATGAGGGCGAACAGAAAAACAAAAGCGAGAAGCTGGAAAAAGATTGAGCCATACGGGATATCAATTGTTGTATATTCCATCTTAGACCTCCATATCAAACTAACTATTTTAGTAAGATTATACCATATGTTCTAAGTGGGAAGTTTTACCTTATTATTTTTAATGAAAATTAAAACAAGCCCTTTATTAAAAAGGGCCTGCGATGTCTCACTTACGATTCGTCTTTCATTTCATTACGTAAGCTTTCAATGCTTGTTTCTCTGCGTTTGTTTTTGTTCATGATATCTTCTCTATCATGCTCATCTAATTGGTGATCATGGGCTGCCATATAGTCCTCTGTATCATGAATTTTTTGTTCCGTATTGCTAATGATTTCACTTATTCGCTTTGCATTGTCTGCACGATTATCTGGATTTGCCATGTGTTATGCCTCCTTTTTGAGTGTTTAGTATGCCTCAAACAAATTAAAAGTATGAGGATGTATGTTAGGAATTCTGACAAACCCAAACATTCGTAGCAGGCTTTCCGATAAGGTAATCGATATAGATAAAAGGATATGGGGAGGCTTTTTATGAGTACAACAAATGCGTATGTTAATCCATCTATTTGTGTTCAACCTACTTCAACGGGTCCATTAGATTCGTTAAAATTTGCGGTAAAGGATGTATTTGATATTCGAGGTGTGACATCTAGTGCTGGAAATCCTGATTGGCTCCGCACACATAAGCCGTCTACAAGTCATGCGCCTTCTATTGAACGGCTTTTGCAAGCAGGTGCCACACTTGCAGGCACAACGCATACAGATGAACTGATGTATAGCTTAAACGGGGAAAATGCTCACTATGGTACGCCATTAAATCCTAAGAAACCAGGTCATATTCCCGGGGGTTCATCAAGTGGTTCGGCATCTGCTGCAGCTGCTGGGGATGTTCATTTTGCCGTTGGTACGGACACAGGGGGTTCGGTTCGAATTCCGGCAGCTTACTGCGGGTTATATGGGTTTAGACCAACGCATGACGCTGTATCAATTGATGGAGTCATTCCGCTTGCGAAAAGCTTTGATACAGTCGGCTGGATGGCTCAAGAGATTCAAACGATGGTTCAAGTCGGAGAAGTCCTGCTGCAAGCGAATGATGGAGCTACAGAACCCTTCACGTCGATTCTGATTCCTAACGAAGCATGGGCTTTAATTGAAGAAGAAAGTATAGAAGCTTTGCAAGGGGCGCTCGAGACTTTAAAAAGGAATATAGGACGCTCCGAAACGCTTTCTATTACAAAAGATGGGCTAAATGAGTGGAGGGAGACGTTTAGAATTGCTCAAGCCTTTGAAGCATGGCAAGCGCATGGAGAATGGATTACAAATACGAACCCAGCATTTGGTCCTGGGATCGCTGAGCGATTTAACGTGGCAGCATCCATCTCAGAAGAACACTATCAAAAAGCGCTACAAGAACAAGCAATCATTATAGAACACATGGCTACAATCTTGCCAGCCCATACATTGATGGTCATCCCGACTGTGCCTGGCTCTGCCCATTTAGTAAATCTGGCAGAAGAACAGATTGAACAACGACGCACACGTACGCTTCAACTTAGTTGTATTGCTGGTTTAGCTGGTCTACCTCAGCTTACAATTCCTATTGATTCTGAAAATGGACCGATTGGATTGTCACTCATTGCAGGGGTCAATCAAGATTTGAAGCTACTTTCGTTCGGTCAAAAGTTCTTCCAAACATATTAAAGCCAGCCGATATAGAAGCCGTCTCCTTTCTCCTTTTTTCGCATGTACTGTTAAAAAGGAGGGTTTCCAAGTGGAGATTATTCTTATGCTGGCTACGATTATTAGTCCGATTGTGTTAGCTTTGATTGAATTGATCAAACGAACGGTTCAAATTCCAAAACGATTTATTCCGTTACTTGCAGTGGCAATTGGATTACTTGTTGGAGCATTGTCTTATCCCTTCTCGGATCTTGCACTTTCAATGAGATTATGGGCAGGAACACTTGCAGGCTTGTCAGCCACAGGGTTATTTGAGATAAGTAAAAGTCGTGAAGGCTTGTCACTCACAAAAAAAGATGAAAACAACGAGTAAGCAGCGAGACGGGAGACTTCTCCCGTTGTTTACTCTTAGTAAAGGAGTAAAGATGATACCTCTTGTATATGATCAATTAAATCAAAGTACGTATGATACGCAATTTTTTTGTACTCTTTTAAAGAAAGCGAATGCAAAAGTTGTAGCAGACTTAGGCTGTGGAACAGGACAACTCACAGAACAGTTTGTGAAAGAAGGATATCAGATAACGGCAATTGACCCAAATCAGGAAGCGCTTGAACGAGCGAGAAAAAAAGAGATTCAAGGTAGTGTGGAATGGATTCTCGGTGACAGTTCAGACCTCAAACACCATACTTACGACGTAGTAATCATGACGTCAAATGTAGCACAAGTGTTTTTAACGAGTGATAGTTGGAAGCAAATGCTTTTAGATGTCTATAGATCACTGAAACCAGGAGGACACTTGATATTTGATGTTCGGAATCCGCTTGCAAAAGTGTGGGAGGAATGGGAACAGGATTTGAGTCCGGACTATGCAAAACATCCACAATCAGGTGACGACCTTGAAATTCTTACGGAATATGAAGGTTTTACTGAAGATGTTTTTACATTTTATGAATCGGTGAAGCATGTTCCTTCTGGGGAAATTTTGCAAAGAGAACGATTGCAATTACGATTTCAACCAAAAGAAGAGATAGACCTCTCCTTAAATCAAGTGGGGTTTGACGAAGTACATACGTTTGGTGATTGGCAGCTTTCTCCAGCTACATCTCAATCAAAAACGTTGATCTATATGTACGTAAAAAAATAATTAGACGTAAGAAGCGATGTTATCAAATATAATCGCTTCTTTTTTATATTGAGATGATCAAAAACCTATGGTAAAGTATGGTTAGAACGTAATGAAAGCGCTTTATTTAATTGGATACGCACTAAAATCTGAGTTTTGACAACGTGAGGAGGAACCTTATGCCGGCCGAACCATTGTCTAAAGCAGGACTGCAGGACGTAATTGCGCTTGATACCGCTATATCATATCTAGATACTGATCGAGAACAAATCTTAATTAAAGGCTTTGATTTAATTGAATTAACACAACACATTGGGTACGTTGAGATGATTCATTTACTTTTTGAACATCAGCTACCAAATACTGAACAAGTGAAGTCTTTAGAACAAAGGCTGAAGGACCAATGCGATATTCCAACATCACTTTGGACGATCCTCCAAGAGCTACCTCAAGAGACCCATCCTATGGATGCTCAACGTACAGCGCTTTCCGTATTAGCTGGATTCGATCAATCGCTCCATGATTGCTCTGTTCAAGCGAACACGCACAGAGCGTATCGACTACTCGCCACACTTCCTGTGATTACTGCAAATTCCTATCACTTATTAAATGGCAAGCCAACAATTGTAACTGATTCAAGCTTATCGTATAGCGCAAACTTTTTATACTTACTCACTGGTCGCGTCCCTTCAAAGCTTGAGGAACGTATTTTTGATTTGTCTTTATTGCTTTACTCTGAACATGAGCTTCCAAACTCGACTTTTACTGCAAGAGTCATTGCCTCAACGTTATCTGATATGTATGGCGCATTAACGGGTGCTGTTGCTTCTTTAAAAGGCCCTCTGCACGGGGGAGCGAATGAAGAGGTGATGAAGCTGCTACTTAAGGTGAACTCACCAGAGGCGTTTGAAGAATTACTTCAAGAAAAGCTGCACCAAAAAGAAAAGATTATGGGGTTTGGACATCGAGTTTATGCAAAGAAAATGGACCCACGTGCGTTGATTATGAAGCGTGCACTGATCGACTTAAGTGATCAACGAGGGGATGATCAATTCTTACGGATGTGTGAGGCAGGAGAGAATCTAATGGAACGAGAAAAAGGATTATACCCGAATCTGGATTATTATGCTGCTCCTGTTTATTACATGTTAGGTATTCCTATAGACTTATTCACACCGATTTTCTTCTGTTCAAGAACGGTTGGCCTATGTGCTCATATCATTGAGCAGCATCAAAACAATCGTCTGTTTAGGCCACGTGTACAGTATAAAGGCACACCGTATCAATTTATTTAATGACTAGGAGGCTCTTGCATGACGACAATCCATCAAACAGAAAAAACAGATGCACTTCTTGAAAAAATTGCTGAATATGCGTGCTCAAAACGAACATTTAGTGAAGAAGCGTACACAACAGCAAGGTATGTATTAGCTGATACGCTTGGGTGCGGTATTCTGGCTCTGAGATACCCTGAATGTGTGAAGCTTCTCGGTCCGGTTGTTTCTGGAACGATTGTGCCTGGAGGTTCGAGAGTACCAGGTACACCATATGTGCTTGATCCCGTTCAAGCAGCCTTTAATATTGGAACAATGATTAGGTGGCTTGACTACAACGATACATGGTTAGCTGCGGAATGGGGACATCCTTCTGATAACTTAGGCGGAATTCTAGCGGTTAGTGATTTTATAAGTCAGCAATGTGTAGCAGAAGGGAAGAAGCCATTGCGGGTAAAGGACATACTTGATTACATGATTAAAGCACATGAAATTCAAGGGGTTCTTGCACTAGAGAATAGCTTAAACCGTAATGGACTAGATCATGTTTTGTTTGTAAAAGTGGCTACAACTGCTGTGACATGTGCCATGATGGGCGGAACAAAGCAAGAAGTCATAAATGCTGTCTCTCACGCGTGGATTGATAATTCAAGTCTTAGAACATATCGTCATACGCCAAACACCGGGTCCAGAAAATCCTGGGCAGCAGGTGATGCAACAAGCAGAGGGGTTTTTCTCGCGATGACAGCTCTAAAAGGCGAAATGGGATACCAAACAGCGCTCAGCGCCTCTAATTGGGGTTTTCAAGATGTTTTATTTAAAGGAAAGGAGCTAGTTCTAGCTAGAGAGCTCGATGATTATGTCATGAAGAATGTATTATTTAAGGTATCTTTCCCTGCGGAATTTCATGCGCAAACGGCAGCTGAATGTGCGATTGAGCTGCACACAGACGTAGTCAATCGAATGGATGAGATCGATACAATTACCATTCAAACACATGAATCAGCGATACGAATTATTGATAAAAAAGGTCCTCTTACCAATCCTGCTGACAGGGATCATTGCTTGCAATATATTACGGCCATAGCCTTGTTAAAAGGGTCAATTACTGCGGACGATTATGAGCAAAAGCAAGCAGATGATATGAGGGTAGATGAACTAAGAGACAAGATGCATGTTGTTGAAAATAAAGATTACACGTTGGATTATTTAAATCCTGAGAAGCGCTCTATAGCGAACGCTGTGCAAGTTATTTTTACGGATGGGTCTGAAACTAAACAAGTTGAACAGGAATATCCTCTTGGTCACCGTTTTCGGAGAGAGGAAGCCATTCCACATATTGAAAGAAAGTTCGAGCAAAATCTTCAGGTGCATTTCGCTCCAAAGCAATATAATGCCATTTTAGAGGCGTTTTCCACGCAATCAAACGTGGAAAAGTTGACGGTTCCGTCTCTTATGAAACTGTTTATACCGTCTTAGAGAAAGGAATGTGACAAATGGCTTGGATTGTCGATCAACCACGTACACAAAAAGAACTAGCGGAAGAGTTTGCAAGTCTAGTTTCAGCAGATTCGATTCTGCAACTTCCAGGCGCACATGATCCGATGGCAGGACTCGTGGCAAAGGAAGCAGGTTTTCTCTCTTTATATTTATCTGGCGCTGCATACACGGCTAGTCGTGGGTTACCTGACCTTGGGTTCATTACATCAAATGAGGTTGCAGAGCGGGCTCGAGATATTATACGAGCGACAAATCTACCTCTTTTAGTGGACATTGATACTGGATTCGGAGGCGTGTTAAACGTTGCTAGAACAGCTGCGGAGATGGTTGAAGCAAAAGTAGCAGCTGTTCAGATTGAAGATCAGCAGCTACCCAAAAAATGCGGTCATCTTAATGGAAAAAGACTCGTTTCAACGGAAGAAATGGTTCAAAAGATTAGAGCCATTAAGAAGATAGCTCCAACTCTTTACGTTGTGGCTAGAACGGATGCAAGAGGTGTAGAAGGAAAGCAAGAGGCGAGGGATCGAAGTCTCGCATATGTAGAGGCTGGAGCAGATGCTATATTTCCGGAAGCATTAGAAGGAGCAGATGAATTTAAATGGTTTTCCAATCAGCTCAGTGTCCCACTCCTTGCGAATATGACCGAATTTGGGAAAACTCCTTATTTTACAGCAGATGAATTTAGCCAATGGGGTTTTGATATGGTAATCTATCCAGTCACTTCGATGCGTGTAGCTGCAAAAGCATATGAGATGGTATTCACCGAAATAAGGGAGCAAGGCACACAAAAAGAAAGCCTTGAACGCATGCAAAAACGAAGTGAATTATATTCGACCATTTCGTATAATCAATTTGAAGAGCTAGATCAGCAAATTGCAAAAACAATTCTTTCAAAAGATCAATAGTTTCATAAGTGATTAATCTTGAGTGGTTTACTTGCATTTTTAGAATGCTAGTGCTATCATTCAAAACAACTTCATATCTTTTTGCTTCGGGGCCGGGTGAAAATCCCGACCGGCGGTGATGAGGCGTTAGTCTCTTAGTCCGTGACCCGTTACACCTAGTGTGGCGGTGGATCTGGTGAAATTCCAGGGCCGACAGTGACAGTCTGGATGGGAGAAGGAAAAAGCAAATGGGTGGTTTCTTATACACAAAAAACTGTGTAGAAATCGCTTGTTCGAGCAGCACATTTTTAACAAATCATGTTTAAAATGTTTATTTGCTGTACGATTCTATGCTTATTCATTCAAACCTTGAAGCGATGCTTCAAGGTTTTTTCTTATTTTACGAACGAGGTGTTATGTGAATGGATCACGAATTTATGAAACATGCTTTAACTTTAGCCCAGTCAGCTAAAGGTCAAACTTCACCAAATCCAATGGTAGGAGCGGTTGTTGTAAAGGATGGGCGAATTGTTGGAACAGGCGCACACCTTAAGGCCGGAGAAGCGCATGCAGAGGTTCACGCCTTAAATATGGCACAAGAGAAAGCAAAGGGAGCAACTATTTATGTCACGCTTGAGCCTTGCAGTCATTATGGACGCACACCTCCCTGTGCTAAGCGCATTATTGAATCTGGCATCAAACGTGTAGTCGTTGCATGTGTCGATTCAAACCCCGAAGTAGGTGGAAAGGGAGTAAAGATGCTGGAGGAAGCGGGCATCGAGGTAGAAGTAGGTGTCTATGAGAAGGAAGCTCTTGATTTAAATCGTGCCTTTTTTCACTTTATTGAGACACACCGACCTTATGTCACGCTAAAGTCAGCATCAACACTTGATGGGAAAACAGCAACGGTATTAGGTGAAAGTAAATGGATCACAGGTGCAGAAGCGCGCATGGATGGGCATCGTTTGAGGCATGAAAATGATGCGATTCTAGTTGGAGTTGGTACAGTACTTGCAGATAATCCATCGCTCACTACACGATTAGAGGGATCTGCTAGTCGACATCCAATTCGAGTCGTACTAGATTCAAAACTACGCACGCCATTCGATGCTCAGATCGTAATGGATCAACTAGCCCAGACATTGATCTTTACACTCAACACAGCGTCTGAAGAGAAAGAAAGACAGTTGACGAGTCAAGGTGCTCAGGTCATTCGTCTTGAGTCATTAACTATTGGTAACGTCCTTTTTGAATTAGGTAAACGTGACATTCAAACGATTTTGGTTGAAGGTGGAGCAGAAGTCCATGGCAGCTTTATAAAAGAAGGCTTTGTAAATGAAGTGGTTCAATACCTCGCACCAAAGCTTGTTGGTGGAAAGCACGCTTCTCCTGTTGTAGGTGGCAAAGGAATTGAAAACTTAAAAGAAGCCGTGCAATTACAGGTTCAATCCGTCACACAGCTTGGAGAGGATATAAAGATCTTATCTAGAGTAAGGAGAGAGTAACATGTTTACTGGAATTATTGAGGAAGTTGGAACCATTAAAGCAATGAAAGAAACAGGAGAAGCCATCGTGATGACCATTGCTGCGAATGAGGTTTTAACAGATGTGCATGAAGGGGATAGCATTGCTGTGAACGGTGTATGTTTAACTGTGACTTCCTACTCTGATTTTGAATTTGTGGTAGACGTCATGCCTGAGACGGTTCGAGCATCGAGTCTTCAAGCACTAAAAACAAATTCAAAAGTCAATTTGGAACGAGCAATGCATGCAAATGGACGCTTTGGCGGACACTTTGTGTCAGGACATGTTGACGGCATTGGAACGATTATCCGGAAAACGCCAGAACAAAATGCGATCTATTACACCATTCAAGTTTCTAAAGAATTAAGACGGTACATGATTCATAAAGGGTCCGTAACGGTGGATGGTACTAGCTTAACGATCTTTGGTGTAGATGAAACGAGCTTCACAATCTCTATTATTCCTCACACGGTTGAACAAACGATTATTGGGAACAAGGAAGTTGGAGATATTGTTAATATAGAATGCGACCTCGTCGGAAAATACATTGAACAATTTTTAGAAAACCCTCGGCAAGGCAACATTACCTCTGGCTTTTTACAAGAACATGGATTTACATCATAGGAACTGTGAGAAGGAAGTGGACGTATGGAGAAAGCTCTGTTTGATTTGATAGAAGAAGCAATTTCAGATTTAAAACAAGGAAAAGTCATCATCGTTTGTGATGATGAGGATCGAGAGAATGAAGGGGATTTTGTCGCAATTGCTGATCAGGCAACACCTGAGGTCATTAATTTTATGGCTGTTCACGGACGCGGACTGATTTGTGCACCTGTAAGCTCAGAGATTGCGACTCAACTTCAATTAAATCCAATGGTACAAAATAGTACAGATCCCCATGAAACGGCATTTACCGTCTCGATTGATCATCAGACAAGTACTACAGGTATATCGGCACACGAGCGTTCAGATACGGTTCGCGCTTTGGCTGATACCTCAACTGTGTCAGGTGACTTTAAACGACCAGGCCATATCTTTCCGTTAATTGCAAAAGACGGTGGTGTCTTGCGAAGAGTTGGTCATACAGAAGCGGCAGTTGACCTTGCAAGACTTGCTGGTTCAAGACCAGCCGGCGTCATTTGTGAGATTATGAATGAAGATGGATCAATGGCAAGAGTCCCTGAGCTTCGCAAGCTGGCTGATGAACATCAATTAAAAATGATAACCATAAAAGACCTTGTTCGTTATCGCCACCAAAAAGAATCACTTATTACCAGAGAGATTGAAACCGTTCTTCCAACCGAATACGGTGAATTCAAGATTGTCGGATTCTCTGACACATTGGAAGGAAAAGAAAGTGTAGCGTTAGTAAAAGGAGACATTAAATCAGACGAACCAGTGCTAGTACGTGTTCATTCTGAGTGTCTGACGGGTGACGTATTTGGATCTCACAGATGTGATTGTGGACCTCAATTACACGCTGCTCTGAAACAGATCGAAGAAAAAGGTCGTGGGGTTTTACTGTATTTAAGGCAGGAAGGTCGAGGAATTGGCCTACTAAATAAACTTCGGGCTTATAAGCTTCAAGATGAAGGATACGACACTGTTGAAGCAAATGAAAAATTAGGCTTCCCTGCTGACCTAAGAGAATATGGGATTGGTGCTCAAATTTTACGTGAGTTGGGTGTTCGTAAAATGAAGCTGTTAACTAATAACCCACGTAAAATTGCGGGTCTAGCTGGCTATGATTTAGAAGTAGTTGAACGTGTGCCAATTCAACTGCCACATGTTCAAGAAAACAAAGACTATCTGAAAACAAAATCAGATAAACTAGGTCATCTATTAAAATTTTAAACAGAGGATAGGAGAGAGTAAAATGGGAACGATTTATGAAGGTAAGTTAACAGGTGAAGGATTAAAGATTGGGGTTGTTGTTGCGAGATTTAACGAATTTATTACGAGTAAGTTATTATCTGGTGCTGAGGATGTCTTAAAGAGACATGGTGTAAACGAAGCGGATGTTGAAGTAGCGTGGGTGCCTGGAGCATTTGAGATTCCGTTTGCGGCAAAAAAACTTGCTGACACTGGTAAGTACGATGCGATCTTAACACTCGGTACGGTGATTCGTGGCTCGACTCCACACTTCGATTACGTTTGTAATGAGGCAGCTAAAGGGGTAGGATCTCTAGCTTTATCTACTGGAATTCCAGTCATCTTTGGTGTATTGACAACAAACACCATTGAACAGGCGATTGAGCGAGCAGGAACGAAAGCGGGTAACAAAGGGGCAGAAACAGCGATTGCTGCTATTGAGATGGCCAACCTAAGTCGAGCGATCGACGCTTAAGATAACGAAACCCCATCGGAAGATTAACATTCCTCCGGTGGGGTTTGTTTTGTGTCTCTTCGTTTACGTAATTGAAGCGCACGTTCGGCAATGACATCACTTCGATCTCTTCTTGAATGCTTATGAACAAGTTCTTCTCGATTGAGCATACTCGGAGCACACCAGACCAATTGTTTTTCTTCGCAAGCGGTTTGACAATCCTGAAGTAATTGAGGGTCTTGAATGGGTAAGTCCATATCTGAAAAAGGTTCAGATTGTTCCATTTGAATCAGTCGTTCATTTATCATTTGCATAAGCTGAGGTGTATCTAAACCAAGCATTTTAAGCGCAACAGGATCATTTTTAATGATTCGTAATGAGCTCGAGAGCATTCTCTTTGCGCCGAGTCTATTTCCTCGTCTCTCATGATAAAGACCGACAGCGAGCTGGATGAGAGCGACCCAATAGTGATCTCCTTCTTTACGAGGCGTAGTTTTCCAATGCTCTTCAAGCACTTCGTGGCATTCAAAATAATCTCGATCTGTATGAAAATATAAAAGAAAATCAATATAGGCTTTTGGATAGTGCATCATAAAACCTCCACGTTCATAAAACCTTACTAGATTAAATATATCAAGTGTAAGTCTTAAATAGCAAGCGTTCCACCCTAATCGTAAGTATGGTATACTCCAATTGAACGTATGCAAAAGGCCGTGATATAAATGAATTCCTATAGTGTAAAAGTTGACGCATTTGAAGGGCCATTAGACCTTCTTCTGCATTTAATTAATCAAGAAGAATTAGATATTTATGATATTCCCGTAGCGCGGATTACTGATCAATATTTGCATTATATCCATACAATGAATGATCTTGAACTCGATATAGCAAGTGAATATTTGGTGATGGCGGCCACGCTACTTGCGATAAAAAGCAAGATGCTTCTACCAAAGGAATCAACAGAGCTCTTTGAGGACGAATGGTCGATGGACGCGGAAGACGATCCTCGTGACGAATTAATGTATCAATTAATTGAGTATCGAAAATATAAGGAAGCAGCTGAGACGCTTAAAGATAAAGAACAAGAGCGAAGTTTAATTCATACAAAACCACCTGAGGATCTTGATCCATACATAACAGAGCAGGAGCGCAGGGATCTTGCCATTCAAGGTGTTTCATTGTTTGATATGCTATCTGCTTATCAAAAGCTAATGAAACGAAAAACATTTAGCACACCACAAACAAGAACAATTAAAAGTCAAGAATATTCAATTGAAGAAAAGATGGATGAAGTCATGACTCTGATTTTTCAATCTCAGGGTCCCAAGCGATTTGAAGACTTATTTGTGTCAGGCGAAAAAAGCCAGCTGGTCGTGACGTTCTTAGCGGTACTTGAGCTAATGAAGACGAATGTTATTCGCTGTGAGCAGCACGATCACTTTTCGGATATTTTGATTTACCAGGCTGGCGGAGGGATTAGTGCATGAAGAACGAAGAATTACATGCAGTGATAGAAGGACTGCTTTTTGTGACAGGAGATGAAGGGTTAACTTACCAGCAGCTGTCAGATGTTCTAGAATTAGAGGAAAGTGACATAAATGCGGCTGTTACGAGCTTAAAGCAATCATTTTCCGACTCAAAACGAGGGTTGCAGCTCATTGAAACAGCTGGTGTTCTTAAGCTCGCAACACTTCCAGAGCATACATCTTATTTTAAGAAGCTTGCATCATCTCCAATCCATTCAGGCTTATCACGTGCAGCGCTTGAGACTCTAGCCATTGTTGCCTATAAGCAACCGATTACTAGAGTTGAGATCGATGAAGTAAGAGGAGTGAAGTCTGAGAAATCACTTCAATCACTTGTTTCGAAGCTACTTGTCACAGATGTAGGAAGGGTCTCTGGTACTGGGCGGGCCATTCTATACGGAACAACAGATTATTTTTTAGACCATTTTGGACTAACAGATCTTTCGGAGCTTCCTCCATTACCTGAAGGAGATGACGATGAATTCTCTGAAGATGAAGCTGATCTTTTTTTTCAAAAAATGAATGAAACAGAAAGCGAATGAATCGAAATAAACATGCAACGAACAATTCCTTCTATTGAATTGTTCGTTTTTTAGTACCTCATACTGTTAAAATCCCAATCACAAACTAGGCATTCACACATACAATAATCCAAACGAACGATTAGGGGGCATTGTTTTGAGTGAATACATTCAGTCCATTATAAATTGGGCTCAGCATTTGGAACAGAGATGGCTTGAGAACAGAGTGTCATTAAAGCGCAACCAAATTGTTACAGACCCATTTGAACAAGCGCTCTTTCATTTACGTGAGGGCCTGACCTACCGTTCTCATGATGAAGCCTTTATCGTACAATTAGCGGATGAAGCGTACCGACAATGGAATCTATTACAAGATTTCAGTCAGCAAAATGGTGTGGTCGAGGAGAACCCTGTACCTATTGGCGGACATACTCTTCCGCCCCTTCCATACGAAGTGAATGCATTAGAACCATACATTGATGCAGAAACAATGCGCATTCATCATGATATTCTTCATAAAAAATATGTGGATGACTTAAACAAAGCAGAACTGGAACTGCAGCAGGCGAGAAGAACAAGTAACTTTGATTTAGTGAAGCATTGGGAGAGGGAGCTTGCCTTTAACGGGGCAGGTCATTATCTTCACACCTTGTTTTGGATGGTGATGTCTCCGGATGGCGGGGGTGCACCTATGGGAGAGCTGGCTGCTCAAATTCAAAAGGATTTTGGGAACTTCCAGCAGTTTAAAGCTCATTTTTCAGCCGCTGCAGAAAAGGTAGAAGGGGGAGGCTGGGCCATTTTAGTTTGGAGTCCACGCTCACACCGTCTGGAGATTCTTCAAGCCGAGAAGCATCAAAACCTGTCTCAGCAAGATCAGGTACCACTGCTCGTGTTGGATGTATGGGAACACTCCTATTATTTAAAATACAAAAATGTTCGTAAAGATTACATTGACCAATGGTGGAATGTTGTGAACTGGCAAGAGGTTTCCAAACGATTCGCCGAAGCGAAGAAATTACGCTGGCAGCCTTATTAAAATTAAAAAAATCGAACGTCCTTACCTGGACATTCGATTTTTTTCTTATGACGCTTTCTGCCTTAGTACAATTTTTTTGGTATTCTTATAGGTGAGAAATGTGTGCAGAAGCAGCCCAGCAATAATAATCACAATTCCAATTAACGCAATTCCTTTTGGTGGAGCAATCGATAATAAAAGCATTTCCCCAAGAATGACAAAGAGGATTTGCATGGATTGTGTTGCTTCCACGGAAGCTAGACGAGCTTGGTCATGTCTCACTTGGTTTGTCGCATAGAACAACAGTGTAGTCGCTATCACACCTGAACTTAGACCGACAATGCTTGATTGTGAGACTTGAGATACTGATGGTAAACCTGTTTGGAAGAAGGCTATAAAAGCAATGATCAACCAGAATGGCAAACTGGCAAGAGTCATTCCAAGAACGCGTTCAATGGTTTCAAGTCGACCGCCACATACCTCCATCATTTTTCGGTTACCAAGAGGGAAGGCAAAGGCAGCAATAAGTACAGGGCCAACTCCAAATACAATCTCTGAAGTTGATAAAGATCGTGCATTAGGAATTTGAATGAGGATGACCCCAAGTAAGATAAAGAATGAAACCGCTAATGTTGATAATGGAATGGTTGAGCGTTTTGTCACAGATCCTTGCCGCGTTAAGAATAACGGCGCAAGCAGCGCGCCGCACACAATCGTGAGTTGCCAGGTTCCAGCCAGCAGCCAGCCTGGTCCATATGATGCGGCAAATGTGATTGGCACGTAAAATAAAACAAAGCCTACAAAGCTCCAGATAAGCCATTGGACTGGTTGTTTTTTCATTTCCTGGAGGAGAACCAGTAGCTTCCGCCGAAACAGCACAAGGATGACAAGAAAAGGGATCATAGAAAAGAAGCGAAGAGAAGAGGACCACATCCAGCTTCCGCCATCCAGCTCCATCGAACGGTTTAAAATAAATGTTACGGCAAAAAATGCAGAAGCAAGTAAGCCAATGAATAATTCTTTCATAATAGCCTCATTTCATATACTATATTTTATATTTTGTATATTATAGTATCATAAGTGTAGAATGAAAAGGAGTGTTTAAAAACATTGAATCGTTATCAAGATGAAAAACAACTCGCTACTCAAATAGGGAGCACGCTCCGAAAGGTTCGAACTGAGAAGCGATTAAGTATTCAAGAGTTAGCCGATCGCTCCTCAGTAAGTGCGTTAACACTTGGTAAAATCGAACGGGGCGAGGCGAATCCTTCTTTAGCCGTGATCTGGAAAATTGCAAATGCGCTAAGCATCCCAATATCCGCTCTTTTAAAAGAGGCAGAAGATGTACAAATTTCGCGTAGTCATGATGGAAACAAAGTTTATAGTGTAGATGGGGTTTGTCTTCTTGAGCCAATGTTTGATGACCGTGTTTATGGACCAGTTGAGGTTCACCGAGCGTTCTTAAAACCTCATAGTACGTATCTTCCTGGTAAACACCAAAAAGGGGTAGTGGAGTACGTAACGGTTATGAAAGGTGAGGTAACCGTATGGATTGAAGAGCGACCGACTGTGTTATCCATGTATGATGCTGTTAAGTTTGAGGCAGATGTAGAGCATGCGTATGAAAATCGCACCTCTGAAGAAGCCGTTCTCCATTTTGTCATGACGTACTCATCATAACGAGCAAGGGGCGTTAGAAAATAAGAAAATGGACGAGCATTCAATTCGAATGTCCGTCCAGGTTGACCATTTATAAAATGGGCGAAAGAAGCCTTGAAATGGATTCTTTAAAACGAATCCATTTGGGTCGCTGTTCATAAATTTCCAGCGTGTAAAGCTTTGATAGCTTTAAATCTTCATCAAACTTTGCCAGAAGCTTTTCAGCCAATTCTTTCTCATAAATAAATGCATTGACCTCAAAGTTTAATTTGAAGCTTCTCATATCAATATTTGCTGTACCAACCGAGCTAATTTTACGATCTACGATTAAAGTCTTCGCATGAATAAATCCGTTCTCATACGTGTACACTTTAGCACCTACTTTTAACAACTCGCCTACATGAGAGAGAGTCGCCCAGTAAACAAACATGTGATCAGGTTTGTTGGGAATAATGATCTGAACATTGATTCCACTTAAGCAAGCTACCTTTAGGGCATCAAGCAGCGTTTGATCTGGAATGAAGTACGGGGTCTGAATATAAATGGAATCTTCAGCCTTCATGATCATCTTCAAGTAGCCACTTTTAATTTGTTCCCATTCTGAATCTGGTCCACTTGATACCATTTGAATCGGAGTAGATCCAGTTGTCTCAATCGTAGGGAAGTAACGATCCTCATAAGAGATATGATAGTTTTTAGCGGCCTGATTCCAATCAAGAATAAAGCGAGTCTGAATCGAATGGACAGCAGGACCTTTTAGACGCAGATGCGTATCGCGCCAATAGCCAAACTTTTTACTTTTTCCTAAGTATTCATCTCCTACGTTAAATCCTCCCACATACCCCAGAAACCCATCTATATTAATTAATTTGCGATGGTTCCGGTAATTAAGGCGAAGATTAATCGGTGAAAGCTTTGACGGGAAAAACACACCAATCTCACCACCCGCTTTTTCAAGCTCGGTAAGGTGTTTTCGCTTTAAACTCCTCGATCCTAGATCATCATATAAGAAACGAACTTTTACTCCTTCACGAGCTCGTGCTGTTAGTGCCTGAATAATCTTCTTACCAATTTCATCGTTTCGAAAAATATAATATTGCATGTGAATAAACGATTTTGCGTTCTGAATATCAAAAAGCAACTGCTCGAATTTATCATGACCATCTGTGAATAGCGTGACCTCATTATTCTTCGTTAAAATCGCGTCGTTATTAATGAGCATCATATAGATTAAGTCACGACTCTCATCAACAACCGGTTTATTAAAGGCAAAATCAGGATCTTTAATATGTTCTTTTTGTTCTTCAATTACACTTTCAATGCCAATCTTTTGAATGCCTTCCCACTCAAACATCTTTCTCCGTGATAAGGTTTGCCCAATTAATAAATAGATGATAAAGCCTAAAAACGGTATAAAGTAGAGAACAAGTAACCATGCCCATGTAGATGTGGCATCTTTTCTTTCAATAAAGATGAGCACTGTGGCCAGGAGTAGATTCACAATAAATAATATAATTGCGAGTGTGTTAATAATGTCGAATTCAATTGTCATATACATACCTGCCAACTTTGTATTTTCTTGCTAAAAACGTCCCGATCGAATAATCGAAAAGATGATCCATAGGAACATTAAGATTGCGATCACAAATCCAATTTCAATAGCCGGAAGCTGTAATAGGATGGTCGGCTCGCTTGTTAAAGAAGCCCCAACAATAATCCCTACCATAATGACACTAAAGGACATTAATACAATGGCAAATGACACTTTGTTGCTTACTTTATCGATTTTATTTATTAAACGATCGACTTCAGGAACCGATATTTCAACTTTGATTTTCCCGTGCTGAACTGATTTTGATAGTGCACGTAATTCTCTAGGAAGATCTCTCACAAGCTCAATTGAATCAAAGACCTCGTCTTTTAGAAGTGAGGATAAGCGCCGTGGATCATACCGTTCCTTAATCAATGTTTTTCCAAAAGGTTCAATTAAATCCATGATTCTAAGCTCTGGATCTAAGGTCGAAACGATTCGTTCAACTGATAATAATGATTTTCCTAATATCGTGAGATCAGATGGAATCTTACAGTTATGTTTATTAGCAACGGAAAACAAATCCTGAACAGCCTCTCCAAGGCTAATTTCGCTAATAGGTACGTCATAATATCTAAGGCGCAACGCATCTAAATCATCTTTTAACAGAACCTGGTTGACTTCGTCGTGCACGATCTTCATGTTTTTTAATGCTTTTAATACTTTATCTGTATGTCTACTTTTGAGACCAATGACTAATAACGCTAAATTTTGTCGCATCTCCATTGACAATCTGCCAACCATTCCAAAATCAATCAGTGCAATGGTACCGTCTTTTTTAACAAACACGTTGCCAGGATGAGGATCACCGTGAAAGAAGCCAAAGACAAAAATTTGTTGGAAGAGTCCTTTGGCAAAATTCTCAGCTACTTTACTTAAGTTATAGCCAGCTTCTTCTGTTATAGACGTAATCTTTTCTCCTTCAACAAAACCAATTGTTAAGATTCGTTTACTTGAGAATTCATTAAAGATGTCCGGTACTTCAACATATGGATCTTCTTCGGATTGACGAAGAATTCTTTCCGTATTTTGAGCTTCTTCTCGGTAATTCATTTCTAATTTTAATGCTTCTGAGAACTCATGAAACACGTCTAAAAGGTTAAATTGTTTAACCCATAGCAAGCGCTCTTCAGCTAAACCAAGTAAATCTTCAAGGATAGCTAAATCTGTTAGCACAATCTTTTCGATATTCGGACGTCGTACCTTGACGACAACCTGCTCGCCTGATGGAAGGAGAGCTTTATGTACTTGACCAATTGAGGCGGCAGCAATGGGTTCTTCTTCAAAAGAATTAAAGATATCACTTAACGGGGCATGCAAATCCTCTTCAATGATGGCTTTCACTTCTTGAAAGGAGAAGGGTGGAACATGATCTTGTAATCTGCTTAATTCGCTAATTAAATAATCCGGAAATATGTCTGAACGAGTGCTTGCCACTTGCCCAAGTTTAATAAACGTAGGTCCCAGCTCTTCTAAAAGTAAGCGAAGTCGTTCTGCGGTAGAGCGATAGTAATTAGGATCTTTCTTTTTCTTAGGTGTTCTTACAAAGTCTAAAAGCCCTAAGTCACGAACTAAGTGACCAAATCCGTAATGGAAGAGAGCAGTAAGAATATCTTGATACCGTTGAATATAGCGGATACGTTTTTTAATCATGCATGGTCACCTCCTGCTCTATAAAAAGAGACTAAAAACGCAAAGCGGCGGATCTTTAAAAGAACCGCCTTTTTTGTTTCCGGTCTAACTGTCTTATTTACTGTTTTGGGTTGGATTGTTCTAATTCTCTAATTCTGCGCTCTAATGCTTCCACTTCTTCCTTCGTTGCAATATTCATCGTGCGGAGCATTTGCTGCAGACGCTCTTGAACAATTCCATCAATTTGTTTTTGAGTTTGACTTCCTTTTTCAATTAAGTCTTCAACGAGATTCTCTGATTCCGAACGTTTAATCTCGCCTTTTTTGACTAAATCATCTACCGCTTTTTCAATTTGTTCTTTACTAGCTACGGCAGCACCTAAACCAAGTGAATAAACATTATTCAATATACTTCTGACCATGTACACATTCCTCCTGGTTAAACTCAAAATCATGACGAGAACCTATGTCATCTTATCTTAATACTACCTTACTTTATAGAAAATGAAAATCAATAGCCTTGTGAACGTTTATGAAGGAGATTGCTCAAAGGCTTGGAGGTATAAGGCGTCGCCCTCAATCCATTCCCCATATAAGATCTCTTTACACTCCTTATATCCTTGTCTCTGAATTTCTTTTTGAAGCCAATCCTCAGTAAGGTTCGCTGTTTCAAGGTTTTTCTTTGAAATTTCTCCATCAAGAATGACTAATAAAGGAAGAGGAACGGGAGAAGGCTTGATGTTTAGCTCTTGATTTTTTGGTGTATCAAATGCATGTTTCTTTAAAACAGTGATGGTGCCGTCTGTTTCAAGCACACCATGTTCGACTTCATTGATTGAAAATGCACCTTTATCTCTCAAC
The DNA here is from genome assembly GCF_016798245.1 of Alkalicoccobacillus gibsonii. Classification (GTDB taxonomy): domain Bacteria; phylum Bacillota; class Bacilli; order Bacillales; family Bacillaceae_D; genus Alkalicoccobacillus; species Alkalicoccobacillus gibsonii. The sequence goes on from NZ_JAEUZA010000001.1 coordinate 517,252, forward strand.
AGATGCTGGAGCTGGTTAATATCTAATTTATTTTTCTTTAATGCTTTAAAATCAACCTTTCCTTTGTAAATAACGATCGATGGACTGCCTTCAAGCAATGAGCGTGACCGTCTAATTTTTTGCGTTAAGATTTCAATGATATAGATTAACGTCCCCCAGATGGCAATGGCTACAAGTACCCTAAAAATACTTACTTCATCATCATAAATTGCGTTTCCGACAAGCTCTCCAACAACTAAGGCCGAAACAAAGTCAAAAGGAGAAAGCTGTGACAACTGATTTTTCCCAAGAATCTTAGTTAAGAGTAACAGTGCAAAAAAACCAACAATTAATTCAATCGTTAGTGAACCATAAGTAGAATCAAACATAAGACAAATCCTTTCATGATAGCTTGTTCCTTAGCTTGAACTAAAAAGCCGTGGTTATCCGAATAAAAAAACATCCGTTTGTTGTTATAAAACAAGCCACTTCCTCAAATGCTAAGAGAAAGCATCGAGGCAAATTAGGTAAAGGATGGGTGTTATGTATAAAAAATTTGTATTCGTTTGGATGATGTGCTTACTTATTCTCACGGCTTGTGGTGGGGCAAAGAATATCAAGTCTCTCTCAGATGATGAGATCATTCCTGTAGTAAGCCAAAGCGATATTAATAAAGCAAAAGAGCTAGTGCTTGAAATGGAAGAAGTAATTGATGTAAGAGGAATTCAGTACGAGCATCTACTATTTCTTGATCCGAAGGTGAAACAATTTGATCGATTAAAGCTAGAGCATATTCGTCAAGAGGCATTTAAACGAGTGAAGGACGAGTTTCCTGAATCAAAGGTACATGTTTCGACTGACCAAAAGATTTATATGGAGCTTGAAAAACTGGAACAACAATTAGCAGATGAAAAGATAAATGAAAAGGAACTAAAGAAGAAATTAGAGAAACTAGAAGAAGATATGAAGGGGTAGAGTGCAGATGGCATCAAAAAAACAATTAAACCCAGAACAAGAGCAATACCAGCAACTTGCTAAAAAGCATGAGAAAAAACGACCAGTTTTGATGAATTGTGTACGGGCATTTTTAGTAGGTGGACTTATATGTGTGATTGGTCAAGGGATCTCTATATTCTTTTATACCTTTTTTGATTTCACTGAAAAAACAGCAGGTAATCCAACGGTTGCAGTCCTTATTCTCATCTCAACATTACTAACTGGATTTGGTGTCTATGATCGATTCGCTCAATTCTCTGGTGCAGGAACGGCTGTACCTGTTACTGGTTTTGCAAATTCCATTGCATCTGCAGCAATTGAACACCGCACAGAAGGCTATGTACTCGGCGTAGGTGGTAATATGTTTAAACTTGCTGGCTCAGTTATTGTATTTGGAACGGTAGCGGCATTTTTTGTCGCCATCATTAAAACCATTATTCAAGGAGGGTTTTAAATGCTAATAGGAAAACAAAGCTGGGTGTTTGAAAGCAAACCAATTATTCGGTCAACTGGAACTATTGGCGGGCCTTTTGAAGCAAATGGTCGTTTAGCAGATGAATTTGATATGTTGCACGATAATCTTTGGATGGGTCAGGATTCATATGAGAAAGCTCAAACCGTTTTAATCGAACAAGCATGTGAAAAAGCCATTGAGAAAGGTGGATTAACGAAGGATCAGATACAGTTTATGTTATCGGGAGATCTGGTCAATCAACTAACTCCTTCTACATTTGCAGGAAGAAGCCTTAAAATTCCTTACCTTGGTTTATTCGGTGCATGTTCAACCTCAATGGAAGGTCTAGCCATGGCTGCATACCTCATTCAAACAAGAGGAGCAAAGCACGCGGTTGCTGTTGCTTCTAGCCATAACGCAGCAACAGAAAAGCAATTTCGTTATCCAACTGAATATGGTGGACAAAAACCACCAACGGCTCAATGGACTGTAACTGCAGCTGGTGCAGCAGTAGTATCACATGAAGGAAATGGTCCGCGCGTTACCTCAGCAACCATTGGTCGAATTATTGATATGGGTTTATCTGACCCATTTAATATGGGTGGAGCGATGGCACCGGCAGCTGTCGATACGCTTGAAGCGCATTTTCGTGATACAGGGGCTAGTCCAGAAGATTACGATCTCATTGTAAGTGGTGATCTAGGTGAAATAGGACTTGCTATTGCAAAAGAATTGTGTGAGCAAAGAGGCATTGTCTTAAAGGAAAACCAATTTAAAGACTGTGGTCTTATGATTTATAAAGAAGACCAGCCTGTACTTGCAGGGGCGAGTGGACCAGGATGCTCCGCTGTAGTTACATACGGTCATCTACTAAATAAAATGAAAAAGGGCGAGCTCAAACGAATTCTTATCATTGCGACAGGAGCCCTATTATCACCACTTTCATTTCAACAAAAGGAATCCATCCCATGTATTGCTCATGCTGTATCCATTGAAGCTGAGGGGGTGACATCTTGATCTTTCTTTGGGCTTTTCTAGTTGGTGGCATCATTTGTGTGATCGGCCAGCTTTTAATGGATGTAGGTGGTTTAACACCAGCTCATACGATGTCAACACTCGTTGTAAGTGGCGCTATTTTAAATGGAATTGGGGTATACGATCGACTCATTGACTTTGCAGGAGCAGGTGTAACGGTACCAATTACTAGCTTCGGTAATTCTCTTGTTCAAGGAGCAATGGATGAGGTCGCACGCAACGGAATCATCGGTGTATTAACAGGGATATTTGAGGTGACAAGTGCCGGGATCTCCGCTGCAATTATCTTTGGCTTTTTAGCTTCACTCATCTTTAAACCAAAAGGTTAATGCTGAATAGGTTCATATTTCATATCATGGTCTGTGTAGGCAAGCTGAATCTCGCCAATTGAATTAATGGTACAAACAAAAATTGAATCGTATGAATGAATACCCTTCTGTTTTAACTTTTCCAGGAGGGTTTTTTGATCCAATTTAAGTCTTTTTAATAGTTCCTGTTGGATCTCACCTTCAATAATAACTGGATAGGAGATACCACCAGGTGTTTTTTGAATACTTAGATCCTCGATTGTGGGAGGCTGCTTGTCAGCCTTCTTATATACACTCAATTCTCCACTCGCTTCAATGATACCAAGTTCTATTTCCTCTATATCAAATACTCCTTTGCTACGTGACATTTCTAGAATGTTATCCAGAGAATAACGGATACTTTTTATATTCTGAACGATGATTTTCCCATTTTGAATCACAACTGTCGGTTCAAATGAGATCCATTTACCAAAGGTACGATTGCGAATAGCAAATTTTGAAACTAGAACTTGAAGCATACAGATGCAGATGATAGCAAAGGCCGTTGGAAGATGTTTAACGTTAGGATCTGCAATATCTGCCCCAACAACGGAAGCAAGAGAAATAATAATTAGAAAATCAAAGATGGGCAGTTCTCCAATTGAACGTTTTCCCATGTACATCGTCATGATAAGTAGTAGAGGGAAAATCGTTAGAATTCTTAAAACAATAAGTGCTAAATCTTTTAACTCTTCAACCAATCATCTCACTCTTTCATTTTTTAGCTAGTCTGCTCAAATCTCTTTTTTCTAAACCTGATAACCCGTCATAAAAAAGGTTGTCCGGCATAGACATGTTGGTAAGAAGTCAGGGGACAATCCTTGGACACAGGAACGAGGCGAGTAGCAGATGATGAAAAAGATCAGTCTATTGGTACTATCTATATTGCTGTTAACGATGGGATGGACAACTTCGCTTGTAAAAGCAGAAGCGAATATTGGGGTCTCTGCACAAGCTGCTGTTTTAATGGAACAGTCAACTGGCAGAGTGTTATATGGAAAAAATGAACACGAACCGATGCGGATTGCAAGCATAACAAAGATCATGACTGCTATTCTAGCCATTGAGTCAGGTAAACTTAGTGAGACTGTTACGGTATCTGATCGAGCATTTGGAACGGAAGGGTCCTCGCTTTATCTGCAAGCTGGCGAAAAGGTTTTACTCGAGGACTTAGTGTATGGATTAATGATGAGAAGCGGAAATGATGCAGCAATGGCTATTGCTGAGCATGTAGGAGGAAGCGTAGAGGGCTTTGTCCTGCTAATGAATCAAAAAGCAGAAGAGATTGGAATGGAACATACGACCTTTCAAAACCCTCATGGATTAGATGACCTAGAGAATCACCGCTCTAGCGCTTACGATATGGCCCTTCTAACACAGTATGCGATGACCAATGATACGTACAAAACGATCTCAGGTACAAGCGATTACCGGACAAAAGAAGGAACGACTCGGGTGTTTCATAACAAAAACAAGCTACTTACTCAGCTTTATAAGTACTCAACTGGTGGAAAAACCGGGTACACGAAGCTGGCTCATCGCACGCTTGTTTCAACAGCGACTAAAAACGATCTTGATCTAATTGTTGTCACACTTGATGCACCAAATGATTGGGATGATCATATGAATCTATTTAATTGGGCATTTGATCAGGTGAAGCTTCAAGAGGTTGTTCAAGAGGGCCCGATTTCTATCGTTCAGGATGAGTACTATAAAGGAAGAATCTATTCAAAGCAATCGTACTTTTATCCGGTTAAGAAAAATGAGTGGAACAAACTGAATCAAGAAGTCACACTCGTCACCCCTCCCGTGGCTGAAGAAAAGCTAAATGATCCCGTTGGAAAACTAACGGTGAAAATGGATCAGGAAGTACTGACTAGTATTCCTCTTTATTATGATCCTCCGACCGAAGAAGAAAAACGCTCCTTTTGGAATCGTTTGTTCGGAGTGGTTCAAGTCGTAGTGGGGGTACAAACGAATGATTAATAAAATCTGGATGTCTATGTTTGTCATTGGCGTTCTTTTTGCAGCCTGGAATGGAACGATGGATCAAGTAAATGCGGCTATTTTCTCTGGTGCAAAGGAGGGAGTCGCAATTTGCCTTGGGCTAATAAGTGTACTTGCTTTTTGGTTAGGGTTAATGAAAATTGCAGAGGTCTCCGGGCTTCTTCAGTCCTTTGCCAAAATGCTGCGTCCACTCGCTACAAAGATATTTCCAGAAGTCCCTGCAGAGCATCCGGCTATGGGATACATCTTGAGTAACATAACGGCAAATATGTTTGGACTGGGAAATGCTGCTACGCCTATGGGCATTAAAGCGATGGAACAGTTAAAGCAGCTTAATCATAATCGTGATTCAGCTAGTCGTTCCATGGTGACGCTACTCGCTTTAAATACGGCGTGTATTACGTTTATTCCTACAACAGTGATATCGATCCGGATGAGCTACGGTTCAGCCTCCCCAACAGAAATCGTCGGTCCTACAATCATGGCATCTGCTTGTGCATTCATTGGAGCTATAATTATTGACCGCATCTTTTATATGAGAAAGATGAGAAAGCAGCGGACAATATGAGTTGGCTAACGGAACTGTCCATTTGGTTTATCCCTTTTCTCATTGGCGGTATTTTAGTGTATGGAACCATTAAAAAAGTTCCTACCTATGAAACGTTTGTAGAAGGAGCCAAAGAAGGATTCGGCATGTCCATTGCTATTATCCCGTATTTAGTAGGGATGATGGTGGCGATTTCTGTATTTAGGGCATCTGGTGCTCTTGACTTTATTATGAGTGCCTTGTCACCTGTTTTTCATTTGATTGGTGTGCCTGGTGAGGTTGTTCCGCTTGCCCTTTTGCGTCCCGTATCAGGAACAGGAGCCCTTGCCTTAATGAGTGATCTAATTGCCACTCACGGACCGGACTCATTTATCGGGCGACTGGCAGCAACGATGCAAGGTAGTACCGATACTACCTTTTATATCTTAACCGTTTACTTCGGAGCCGTAGGTGTGAAGAAGATGGGGGATGCGCTTAAAGTAGGCTTGCTCGCTGATTTAGTTGGTATTGTAGCTTCTATCGTTATTATCACGATTTTGTTCCATGGAGTATGAGTTCGCATAGGACTAGGATAAGACAAAACTAAAAATCAACTAGTAAAGGGCGAATGATTCTACAATCGAATCATTCGCCATTCGTGTTTTTTTTGAAAAAAAGAGCGGAAGGAGAACCCGAGACTCCTGCGGAAAAACACGTGTCTGAAGACTCAGCAGTGGTGGTTTTCCACGGATGAGGCTGAAGCCGTGTCCGCGGAAAGCGAGGGTTTCTCCTGGAGCGGATTTCTTGCTATATTCGTTTTTTTACTTCCTACTTTAATGTTTTATCTCAGCCTAGTCTTTTTTTCATTTTAATTGTGTGCTAACTATGTAATTACCCTATGCTTTATCCACGCTAATTTTTTGTCTAATCTTGTGTAATGACGCTTCTGGAGGTATGATGGTACGTGAGGTGAATGATAATGGAACGGTTACAAAAAGTGATTGCCCACGCAGGCGTTGCATCCAGACGAAAAGCAGAGGAATTAATCCTACAGGGACGGGTGTCAGTGAACGGAAAACCCGTGACTGAATTAGGTGTAAAGGTACAAGCAAATCGAGATAAAATTGAAGTGGATGGGGTTCCTATTGACAAGGAAGAACCTGTTTACTTTCTTTTATATAAACCGAGTGGAGTCATTTCAAGTGTAAGTGATGATCGAGACCGTAAAGTAGTCACTGACTATGTTCAAGTGGAACAACGGGTCTTTCCTGTAGGACGCTTAGATTATGAAACATCCGGTTTAATTTTATTAACAAACGATGGCGAATTCGCAAATCTTCTTATGCATCCACGACATACGATTAACAAAGTATACGTGGCTAAAGTTGAAGGAATTCCAACAAAAGAAAGCTTAAAACGACTTGAAAAAGGGATTATGCTAGAAGATGGGAAGACGGCCCCAGCACAAGTTAAACTAATGACCGTTGATAAAAAGAAAAATACGGCAATTGTGAGATTAAGCATCCATGAAGGTCGTAATCGTCAAGTCCGCCGTATGTTTGAAGCGATTGGACATGCTGTACAGAAGTTAAAACGCGAGGAATACAGCTTCCTTACATTAAAAGGGATGAATCCCGGTGATGTACGCCCACTTAAGCCAATTGAGGTTAAGCATCTTCGTGAGCTTGCTGTCACGAAACCGTCATAAAACTAAAAGACAAGCAGTACCGGATAACGATATACTAGAAACAGGCTGGGAGCAGCCTGTTTTTCACTCATTCTTTCATGCATGAGGTGCGAACTTTGTATGATTAGGAGGTAGCTACGATGAAAAGAAAACGGTTAATTATGAGGTCGGCTATCCTGTTAGCCATTGTCATAGCTATAGGCGTGACCTTTTACTTTAGTTATGGGAAGGATCATAGTATTGCCCAAGCCGGAAATGCCACCATTGATTTCTCTTTAAAGGATTTAGATGATGAATCTCATCAACTATCAGACTATGAAGGAAAAGGCGTTATGCTAAATTTCTGGGGAACATACTGTCCTCCATGTGAACGAGAGATGCCTTATATGGAATCTCTTTATCAAGAATATAAAGAAAAGGGTGTTGAGATTCTAGCAGTCAATGTAAATGAAGCACCACTTGCAGTAAATACATTTGTTAATCGTTATGATCTTAGTTTCCCTGTATTATTAGATAAAAATATGCAAGTAACAGAGGCGTACGGGATCGTACCGCTCCCTACGACGATTTTAATAAATGAAAGCGGTATGATTACAAACGTACATCAAGGTGAAATGACCGAGGCAATGATTAATGAATTCTTAGAATCAATTGTGCCTAACGAGTAAGCGAGGTGTGAGAAGGTGAGTAACGTACAGTGTGAATGTGGTCAAGCCAACTCAGAAGGTACGCTGATTTGTCAAAATTGCGGAAAGCCGCTTGAAAAAACGGAGGCAGAAGCACCGTTATTAAATATGCGATATGAGGGAGCGGCTCGCCGTTCTAAAACATATACAAGTACTATTATCGATAAGATCTGGATGTTTTTTTCGTCTGTAAAGGTTGGAATCTGGATTCTAGTCATTCTTCTATTTGCTTCTGCACTCGGAAGTGTTTTTCCTCAGGAGGTTTTTATACCTGCCGACCAGAATGCATCAATCTATTATAAAGAAGAGTATGGATTTTTAGGTCAGCTTTATTATGATGTAGGCTTTCACAATTTATATGGTTCATGGTGGTATATGCTGCTTTTAGCATCACTTGGAGTGTCTTTAATTATCGCGAGCTTGGATCGTGTGGTGCCTCTTTATAAGTCCTTATCGAAGCAACGAATTACACGTCATCCGATGTTTTTGAAAAAGCAGCGACTCTTTTCAAAAACACAAGTAAGCAATGTGAATCAAGAGCAAATGCTCAACCAGGTGAAAGCAAACCTATCTAAGAAACATTACAAAGTTAGAGAAGAAAATGGAAACCTACTTGCCGAGAAAAACCGCTTTGCTAGATGGGGGCCTTACGTCAATCATGTAGGGATTATCATTTTTCTCATCGGATGTATGCTCCGTTATTTTCCCGGTATGTATGTCGATGAGTCAATGTGGGTTCGTGAGGGAGAGGAAGCAAGAGTACCGGGAACGGATTCAACCTTATTTGTACATAATGAACGTTTTTTTGTTGAGTACTATGATGATTCAGATCCAACGTTTCAAGAGGCGCTTGAGCGAAATGGTGATCCAGTGGTTAAAACGTTTCAAACCGATGCGGTCTTACTAGCTACTGAAGAGTCAGGAGTTATTGGTGAAACAAGAGAGAAAAAAGAAGTAGCTAGACAAGAAATACGTGTAAATGAACCTTTAAAATATGAAGGACTTTCCTTATATCAGACACAGTATAAGTTAAATGAACTTAATGAGTTATCCTTTACATTAGAAAACAAAGAGACGGGCGAAACATACGGGCGAATGGATATTGATTTGTTTGACCCTGAAGAAATGTATGAACTTGAAGAAGGATACAAGGTCGAAGTTCTTGGTTATTTTCCTGATTATTTTATGAATGATCAAAACCAACCTTCTACTCGTTCACGTGTTCCTGATAATCCTTACTTTTTCTTTAAAATGTATACCCCTGAAACACCAGAGGGTGAGGTAAGCTTTGTTGGGATACAAGATAACCGGGAACCTCTTGGAGAAACGGAATACAAGATGACATTTGTAGATGTCGTAATGAAAAATGTTAGCATCCTTACTGTGCGGAAGGATTATACGATTCCATTTCTCATCGTAGGTGGAGCAATCTTTATGATTGGTTTAGTCCAAGGTGCTTATTGGACGCATCGCCGAATTTGGTTGCAAAAGGTTGATAATGAATGGTGGATCGCTGGACATACAAACAAGAGCTGGCTTGCGTTGCAACGTGATATAGAATTTGTTGCAGAAGGTACAGGTCTAAACGAGACAGTTGATCAGTCAGAAGACAAACAGAAAAAGAAACAAGCTCAGGAGGGTTAACAATGGCTGCAGCAAGTGGAACACTCATGCTTATTGCATTTTTTCTTTACTTGGCTTCAACGATTGCATTTGCAGTTGCTGTTACAGGGAAGAAATGGAGAAACAAACAAGGAGAAATGAAGGGAAATCGTTGGGGAACATTCGGCTTTATTTTTAGTATACTTGCTGCCCTTTGTTCACTAAGCTATTTTGTTTTAAGGTGGGTTGTTGCGGGACACCCACCAGTTAGTAATATGTTCGAGTACATGACATTTCTTGGGATTGCTATGGGACTTGCATTCATCTTAATCTTTAGTTTATATCGTAACAACGTCATTGGAATGTTTACTATGCCAACGGTTATGCTTCTTATTGCATACGCATCTCTTTTTCCTAGAGAAGTAGCACCGCTTATTCCTGCCCTGCAAAGCAATTGGTTAAAGATTCATGTCATTACAACAGCACTTGGTCAAGGGATCTTATCAATCGGATTTGCGGCAGGTCTCGTTTATTTAATTCGCACGTTAGATTATTCTAAACCAGGATTAAAAACAGCTGCACTTGAATGGATTATGTATGCAATCACGAGTTTAGTAGGTTATATCGGAATTGGATATCTATTTCGATTATTTAATTATGAAGCAGTCTTCCAATACATAAATGAATTTGATGCCGAAGCTCAAATGACCTATACATTACCTGCAATTGTTGGACCAAATGCGGGAGAATTATTAACGGATGGTCGCATGCAGCCATTGTTTCATGTATGGGCTGACATACGAAGTGATGATTTGAATACAGTGATATGGTCCTTTATTGCAGGGTTTGTTATCTATGTTCTGTTACGCCTTGTTTTACGTAAAAGAATTGGACATGCCATTCAGCCACTATTAAAGTCGGTAAATCCAGAGCAAGTGGATGAAGTCAGTTATCGTGCCATTGCTATTGGGTTCCCCGTGTTTGCATTAGGAGGTCTAGTGTTTGCGATGATCTGGGCGCAAATTGCGTGGACTAGATTTTGGGGCTGGGATCCTAAGGAAGTATGGGCACTTATTACGTTTCTATTTTATGCTGTGTATTTACACTTACGATTATCAAATGGATGGCACGGAGAAAAGTCAGCCTGGTTATGTGTCATTGGGTTTGCCATCATTATGTTTAACCTAGTTTTTGTTAACTTAGTCATTGCAGGTCTGCATTCCTATGCATAAGACCACTTCAAGTGACTGAAATATTGAAGACATGGTACACTACATGTATCAGAGCTTATAAGTACTTGAAGGAGGCCCTTGCCTTATGGATCAACAAGAAGCGAGAATATTGGTTGTAGATGACGAAGAGAGAATTCGTCGTTTACTACGAATGTATTTAGAGAGAGAAAATTATGTTATAGAAGAAGCCATTAACGGCGAAAAGGCTTTAGAAATGGCTCTTGAGACTGAATATGATTTAATTCTTCTCGATGTAATGATGCCAGAGATGGATGGCGTTGAGATGTGCCAGGAGCTTAGAAAAACAAAAGCAACGCCTGTTATGATGTTAACGGCAAAAGGAGAAGAAGGAAACCGCGTACAAGGCTTTGAAGTAGGCGCGGATGACTATATTGTTAAACCGTTTAGTCCAAGAGAAGTTGTGCTTAGAGTGAAAGCTTTACTAAGACGTTCATCTACAACTAAGTTTTTGCAAACGGATGTTCAGACAAAGGACTTGCTTGTTTTTAATCAATTAACGATTGACAATGATGCGCACCGGGTGAGTGTAGATGGACAAGACATTGGACTGACACCAAAAGAATATGAATTGTTGTATTATTTGGCTCAATCACCGGACAAAGTTTTCTCACGAGAGCAACTGTTAAAAGACGTATGGAACTATGAGTTCTTTGGTGACTTACGAACGGTTGATACACACGTTAAAAGGTTGAGAGAAAAGTTAAACAGAGTATCAGAAGAAACAGCCTCCATGATTGCAACGGTTTGGGGCGTAGGTTATAAGTTTGAGGCAGCGAAGTAATGCTTTGGCAAAGTGTTGTTGGTAAGCTGTGGTTTACAATTTTGCTATTAGTATCTGCAGTTCTCGCTATCTTAATGGTTTTATTGCTCCAATCTTTGGAGCAATTTAACCTTAAAGAAGCGGAAACACAGCTGCAAAAACATACGACAATGGTTGCTTCCATATACGAAGAACATGGAAACGAGCCAAATAGAAGTGAAATGATCCGACAGTATGGAGAGAATTTTAATATTAACATTGCTATTTTTGAAGATGGTGAAAAAAGTTGGGGATCAGAGAATCATTTAGACGTAACCTTGCCCCCGTCTTTTTTCTTAAGCGATGAAGAGCTTTCAACCGTTATTGAAGACAATCAAGTGGTTGTGAAAGAAGGCGACTTTTCTGGACCTTCATCAGGTCAAGCTGAAATTATGGTTGTTGGAGTTCCACTGGCGGGTCAACCGGGCGGTGGTGTTTTTATGTATCAAACCTTATCTGCTTTTGAACAAACATCAAATGAAACAAGACGATTAGTATACTTGTCTGCAGGTATTGCTATTGTACTTACAACCATCTTTGCTTTTTTCCTTTCGTCTAGAGTCACTGCCCCATTGCGTAAAATGCGTCAGGCGGCACTGGAAGTGGCAGAAGGAAATTTTCAAACGAAGGTCCCTATATTAACGCATGATGAGATTGGTCAATTAGCCATTGCTTTTAACCGAATGAGAAGAGAGCTTAACCGTAATATCGCCGCCTTAAATCAAGAAAAAGAACAGCTTGCACGAATTTTAAGTAGTATGGCGGATGGTGTCATGACTTTTAATCGCAAAGGGGAAGTGGTAGTGATGAACCCACCCGCTGAGCGATTCTTTGAGGATTGGCGCTACGAAATGGAAGACCAGCCTCATCATACGTCGAATCTACCTGAGGAAATGAGTCAGCTTTATTTAAATGTAATAGGTGAAGAAGAAGAAGAACTCATTGAACTTGTGGTTCAGGGCAGAAGCTGGGCCATTCTTATGGCTCCCTTATATGATCAAAAGGATGTACGGGGTGCGGTTGCCGTTATTCGTGATATGACGGAGGAAAGACAGCATGACAAACTGAGAAAAGATTTTATTGCCAATGTTTCACATGAACTAAGAACACCTATTTCTTTACTACAAGGGTACAGTGAAGCCATTGTTGATGATTTAGCAGGTACTGTAGAGGATCAGAAGGAGCTTGCTAAAATTATCTATGATGAGTCCTTACGGATGGGAAGACTAGTAAATGAGCTTCTTGATTTAGCGCGAATGGAAGCAGGTCATACTGAACTTAACAAGGATCTAGTAAACATTGAGGAGTTTTCTGATCGAGTGCTTCGGAAATTCCAAGGCTATGCGAAAGACGACGGAATCACCCTTACAACTCATATTGAAGGGGATCAGCCAGAGTTTTTAATGGATCCCGATCGAATGGAGCAAGTATTAACCAATCTTCTGCATAATGCCATTAGACATACGGAAGAAGGGGGTACGGTTTCCTTGAATGTTCGATTATTTGAGAACTCGATCGAATTGGATGTGACGGACACAGGTAGTGGAATCCCAGAAGAAGATCTGCCGTTTGTATTTGAGCGTTTTTATAAAGGAGATAAATCAAGAACAAGAGGACGTTCTGGCACTGGGCTGGGATTAGCCATCGCAAAGAATATCATCTCAGCTCACAAGGGTGAAGTAACGGTTCATAGTCGAATGAACAAAGGAACAACATTTTCTATCGTTCTTCCACGAAAACCTGATCATCCTAGCGAAAAATAAAGAAAAATCTTGTTCCATACGAAACAAGTGGAGGGTGTTAAACATTGAAAGCCAGGTTTCAGATTGGAGCTATTTTTCTTGGAGTAACTCTGGTTGCAGGTTGTACAAACCAAGTCGAGGAAGACCAAGTGGATAACACAACGGAAGAATCAGAGGATACATTTGAAACAAGCTATCCTTTAGAGCGTTCAGACGCCTTAGGGCGCGACGTTATCATTGAAGAAGAGCCAAAGTCGATTGTCTCTCTCATTCCTAGTAATACAGAAATTATCTATGCGTTGGATGCAGATGAAGGGCTTGTAGGTCGCTCAGAGTTTGATGATTATCCAACGGAGGTTTTAGATGTCGAAAGTATTGGCGGTATGGAGTTTGATGTAGAGAAGATTATTGAGCTTGAACCGGATTTGATCCTTGCACATCAATCAGGTGCGGCACAAGCAGAGCATGCGTTTGAACAATTAGATCAAGCTGGGTATCCTGTATTCATCGTAGAGGACGCCCAAACGATTGAGGCAGTCTATGAAACCATTGAAGAGATTGGTGAGTTGCTCAATAAACAGGCCATTGCACAAGAAGTGGTGGAAGAAATGGCAAATCAATTTCAAGAATTAGCGGAAATCACGCAAAAAGAGCAGGATGATCAGCGGACTGTGTGGATTGAAATTTCAGCTCAGCCTATATTCGTTGCTGGTACACAGACATTTCTTGATGAATTATTAAGTGTGGGTTATGCCCAAAACGCAGCAGACGATCAGGAGGGCTGGGTAGAGCTAAGTGAAGAAATTGGGATTACGTATGATCCAGATGTCATTATATCTACGTATGATGGGTCAGAACTGATTAAAGATCGACCAGCCTGGGACCGGGTAAAAGCAGTAGAAGAAGATCGAGTATTTGATATTGATGCAAATCTTGTCAGTCGTCCGGGACCTCGTTTGGCAGAAGGAGCATGGCAGCTGGCGGAGCTTGTGTATCCAGAGGATTTTGAATAAAATGCTGTGAAGAACCTTCTGACTAATTGAGTCATAAGGTTCTTTTCAAGTGAAAGGAGTATTATCATATGAAGATTTATACGAAACAAGGCGATAAAGGCAAAACATCTATCATAGGAGGAAGACTGCCTAAGCATGATAGTCAAATTGAATTACTTGGAACCATTGATGAGTTAAACAGCTTTGTAGGACTGGCGCGTGCTGAATTAGCTTATCCAGAACTTGAACATGAATTACTAAAGATTCAACATGAACTCTTTGACTGCGGAAGTGATCTTTCCTATATACAACTAGACAATAACCAAGATAAAAAACTGACGGATGAAGAAACAAGCTGGCTTGAAAAAAGGGTTGATGATTGGATGGATAAAACGCCACCAATTAAGCGATTTATCTTACCTGGTGGTTCAAAAGCAGCGTCAACTTTGCATATTTGTAGAACAATGGCACGTAAAGCAGAGAGGCAATTGACAAAATGTCTTGATGAGAAGGGCGTAGCCAATCCAATCATTCAACAATATTTGAATCGCTTATCTGATTATTTTTTTGTAGCGGCAAGAGCAGCGAACGCCCATCATTCTACCTCTGATATTGAATACATTCGCGGAGCCGATGTGTTCCGTTTTTATGAAAAAGAAGAGTAACTGATAAGTGTCATATGATTTCTTCCCTCGCATAGGTATACATTTGGGGGGAGAAATCACATGAGAAAATGGTCATTGCTGATTTGTGTAAGTGTAGCATCAGTCAGTTTGCTCATCGCTTGTCAATCTGAACCCACTCAGATTGTTTCTAAACAGCTTCCTTTAAAAGAGGAATCTAAACGTTTGCACAAAGAACGAATGGTATGGGATGAACTGGATTTAATTGATCATCAAGAGAATACGTTCACGGTTTCATTAGCTGATTTAGGCTTTTCTAACAATGATTTAACTACTCAGATCAATGAAGAGGCCATTGTAGAGTTTGCAAGTGATTTAGCATCAACGATTGATACACCAATGAAAAATCCTACCATTGATGAGTTTGGAAACATTACAGCAGGGGAGAGTCGAGTGATCTTATCTGAAAAAGAGCTCATCGAACATATTCATGACCTTTCCCCGCGAACAAAACGTTTACAGCTTCCTATCTATGTAACGGAACCAACTGTTACAAGTGAACAGCTTGAAGGAATTGATGAATACGAGGTGGCAAGCTTTCGTACATATTTTGATTCAAGCGTAGAGGGAAGAACAAAAAATATTCAAATCTCAGCTGATGCAATCAATCAGTATGTTCTTGGTCCAGGTGATCAATTTTCATTTAATAAGGTAGTTGGCGAACGAACAAAAGAGCGTGGATATGAAGAAGCGTTAGAAATTGTGAACAAAGAATTTGTTCTTGGTATAGGCGGAGGTATTTGTCAAACCTCATCCACTTTATTTAATGCGATCGATGCTGCAGGATTAGAGGTTGTTCATCGATACACGCATTCAAGAGACGTAGGATATGTAGCATCAGGAAGAGATGCGACTGTTTCTTGGGGTGGACCTGATTTTGTTTTTGAAAATTCATTGGACCATCCAGTGATGATCAAAGCTGAAGTCAATCAAGAAGAATTAGTAGTTAATGTAGTGTCTAACGCACCTTAATGGAGAGTGAGGGTAAATAAACGTTATGGTTGATTATACAAGAAGGGTTTGTATTGCTTTAGTGTTGGCATTAGTCATTGGTTTCTTATTTATCGGTGCTCAAACATTACAAAATCAAGACCAGACATTTCTTTTTAATATGAAAAATGATTCCTCCAAAGCTAGTGAGACAGCTAGCTTTTTCTTATGATAAAATAAAAGAAAAGTATGTGTTCATAGAAAGGTTTTTAACTCCATGACAGACCCGCGCTTAAAAGCTGAATTGCTATCTTGGTTTAATCAAAGAATGGACTTATCAAGTACACAAATTGATATTGTAGATGGTTTTGTCTTTATGTTAAAGAAAGTGAAGACCCAATCAAATCTTCGTACACTAGGTTCAAAAGAATTTCACCCACGTTTTTGGAGAGCTCATCATCGGGCATTTGGTTACCGTATTCGCACAAAAAGGGATGTGGCAGCCGCTAAACAAATGCATGAGTTTTACCTTCGAATTGCATTTCATGAAGAATTCCTCACGCTCAATCAAAATCAGATGAATCTCACGGTAAAAGGGCAAATGTACTTAACCTTATCTAAGGAAGAACAGCTCGAACAAATTCTAACCCATATCTGGTCATGAATATGAGCGAGTGAAACGCACAAACTAATCCAATCAGATTACAACCGAACAAATACTTGTTTAGGTTGGACTCATTGGAGGTCGTCATGAATGGATACGACGGTATGGCTTGAATATGGATGGGTGTTACTTGTTCTTATAGGATTAGAAGGTGTCTTAGCTGCTGATAATGCGGTGGTTTTAGCTATGGTCATCAGACATTTGCCTGATGATCAGCGAAAGAAGGCATTATTCTATGGACTTGCTGGAGCATTTGTTTTTCGTTTTGCTTCCTTATTTCTCATTTCTTACTTAGTTGATGTATGGCAGATTCAGGCGATAGGTGCAATTTATCTTTTGTACTTGGCGTTGCACTATATTTGGAGAAAATTTATTCTACATAAAACAAAATCAGCAAAATCTGTAAAAGCTCCTGCGAGTTTTTGGAAAACGGTTTTAAAAGTCGAGTTAGCTGATTTTGCTTTTGCTGTCGATTCAATCCTCGCTGCAGTCGCGCTCGCCATGACATTGCCTGAGACACCACTACCGAGGATTGGTCAAATGGATGGTGGTCAATTTTTAGTGGTGTTGACCGGGGGCATTGTTGGAATTGTAATCATGAGATTTGCTGCAAGCAAATTTGTAGGCTTACTCGAGAAAAGGCCAAATCTCGAAACGGGTGCGTATATCATTGTAGGATGGGTAGGAGTAAAGCTTGCCGTGTTTACTTTAAGTCATCCTGATTTAGGTGTTTTACCTGTCCACTTTCCTGAGTCAACCTCTTGGAAGCTTATTTTCTGGGGAGTCCTTATACTCATCATTATTGTCAGCTGGGTTACATCAGGTAAAAAAAGAATCAAAGAAAAAGAAACCACGGTGTGAGCCGTGGTTTCTTTTGCGAATTAACACTCGATTGTTTCTGCAAATTGAATCTCATCAATGTCTTGTAGCTGATCGATAACAATTTGATCGACTAGCTTATCAACCGTTACAAGCATAATTGCTTGCCCACCTGCTTCTTGTCTACCTACTTGCATCGTTGCGATGTTAACATCATGTTCAGCGAGAAGTTGACCCATCTTTCCGATTACACCAGGCTTATCGTTGTGTTGAATGTAGAGAATGTGTCCTTCTGGGATGAAATCTACAGAGAAGCCATTCATATTAACGATACGTGCTCCGTATTCTTTTACATAAGTCCCTTGAATAGAGAAAGAGCGTTCTTCTCCTTTCACAACTGCGTGAATTAGATTAGAGTATCCAAATGTATCGGACACTTGCTTCTCTCCAAAGCTGATTCCGCGTTCTTTTGCGATTAATGATGCATTGACGTCATTAACAGCAGCATCGACTCTAGTCTGTAGGAATCCAGCAATTAAGCTTCGTGTTGTAATCGTTGTTTCAAAATTTGCGACATTGCCGCTATAGTGCACGTCAATTTCTTGTACGGGAGTACGAAGAACCTGAGAAAGAATGTTCCCCATTTTTTTCGTCAATTGATAATATGGTTTTACTTTTTCATAGACCTCTTTAGAGAGGGTAGGTAAGTTAATTGAATTCGTAGCAGGAGATCCTTGAAGAAAATGAAGAACTTCTTCGGATACTTGAGATGCTACGTTTAATTGAGCTTCTTTTGTAGATGCTGCGATATGTGGTGTAGCAATCACATTGTCAAAGTCAAGAAGCTCACGGTCCGTTGCAGGCTCCTCTACAAACACATCTAGTGCAGCACCAGCAACATGACCATTTGCTAAATAATGCTTTAGTGCTTGTTCATCTATAATCCCACCGCGTGCACAGTTAATAAGAAAAACCCCAGGTTTTGTCTTGGCGATGTTTTTCATGCCTAAAAGGCCTTTAGTCTCTTTAGTAAGTGGAGTATGGACAGTAATAATATCAGCGGCGGCTAAAACTTCGTCAACAGAACCAAGTTCGACACCAAGCTTCTCAGCGCGATCCTTTGTTAAAAATGGATCAAAAACGATGAGCTTCATTTCAAATGCCTTAGCTCTTTGGGCGATCTGTGAACCAATTCGACCAAAACCAATAATTCCAAGAGTTTTTAATCGAAGCTCAGATCCTTGATACTTGCTACGATTCCACTGGCCGGCTTTAATAGATGCATTAGCTTGTGGAATATTTCTAAGCAATGAGCTCATCATGGCAAACGTATGCTCAGCGGTTGAAATCGTATTTCCGTCAGGTGCATTTACAACTACAACTCCATGCTTTGTAGCCGCATCAAGATCAACATTATCGACGCCGACTCCGGCTCTTGCAACGATTTTTAAATTAGGCATTTTTGACAACAATTCATCTGTTACCGTTGTGGCACTCCGAATCAATAACGCATCAAATACAGACAAGTCTTCAACATCATTTACATTTTGCTGTACACATGTAACGAGATCACTTTCAAGTAAAGGTTGAAGTCCTTCCTTACTCATTGCATCAGATACAAGGATCTGAAACACACCCGTTTTCAAGTCTTGTTCTTCTGTCTCTGCTACCATTTGATGTTCCATTCTCCAACCACTCCCTTTGAGTACTATATTACTTTGTCGCGGCACTGTGAAAGCGTTAATCTATAAAAAAAACTTCGCCCCTCACAACAAAATGTCGTGAGGGGCGAAGTCCGCGGTACCACCCTCATCTTCTGAACATAAAACGTTCAGCTCTCATAGAGATCTTAAACATGATAACGGGTAAACCCGAATACACCTACTAAAAGGTTCAATGTATTAACTCGGAAGGGCTATCCAAAAAGGTTCTTGCTGACTTTCACCACCCGTCAGCTCTCTAAAAAGAAACCTTTTTTTCATTCTTCCTCAGTGTTATTGTTCATATGATAATTTTAAAGTTCTAATTGTAAGATAATTTATCACAACGATTGATAGCTGTCAACAGACCATTTTAAAAGACTCAATGTTGTTGAGACATTCTAGAAGGAGGGGGATTTTTGAAGACATACACTGCCACTAAAGGAGATACCGTTTCAATCATCGCTTATAAACATCGTATCAGACCACTTGATATTCTTTTACTTAACCCATCCATACGCTTTGAACAGGATTATGTGTACCCGGGGGAAGGTGTAAAACTTCCTGATCATGCGTTTATCCAATCTAGCTTAAACATAGAAGATGATTTATTTTGTGAATTTGGAATGGCACAGCTTGAAGAAAATCGAGTTGAGCTCGAGGCACTTGGAGTAAAAGCATCTATTATTGGCTATTCCGTGATGGGGCAACCGATCTATGCATGGAGTATTGGAACTGGGAGCAGGTCGTGTTTTTACTCTGGAGGCTGGCATGCAAATGAGTGGCATACGTCGAAATTTCTAAGCCGATTTCTTCTTGAGGCAGCTAAAAAGCTCAAGCATAATCAAAATTGGCTTGGATATTCATTAACCGATCTATTTGAAAACATTCAGCTTCACGTCGTACCAATGGTGAATCCTGATGGCATTGATTTAGTACTACAAGGAGTTTATGATGGTCATCCTTATCAAAGCAGTGTACTCGAAATCAATCAAGGAATGACAAGGTTTAATCATTGGTCAGCAAACATTCGCGGAGTCGATTTAAATCATCAGTGGCCTGCTGGATGGGACAAAGAAGCGAAGGGGAGTCCGCAGAAACCGTGGCCTAGACATTATGGTGGAACACATCCATTATCTGAGCCTGAGGCGGTGGCTATTTATAAATACGTTCAGCAAATAAATCCAGATTTTGTGTTTGCTTTTCATTCACAAGGTCAGGTGATCTATTGGGGCTACCGACAGCTGGAATCTGAACAAAGTAAGGAAATGGTCGATAAGCTTTGTCAAGTGAGCTCCTATACAGCTGTACACACTGCAGACAGTGATGCTGGCTTTAAGGATTGGTTTATTAAAGAAACAAAACGATCAGGATTCACGATCGAGGTAGGCACTGGAACAAATCCACTGCCACCACAGTCATTCTCAGAGATTTGGACTAACAATGTCCCTCTCGCTTTAAAGGGACTAGAACTATAAAAAAAGGCTTTCCTCAAGAAGAGGTAAGCCTTTTTTCTATTCAAATTTAAGGGCGTCGCCATCAAATGATTCGTCAGCCACTTTAATTGAATCCGTAGGACAGCCTTCGTGTGCATCAATCATGTCTTCTTCCAGTTCTTCTGGAATTGCAGCAGTTCCTGCATTGTCATCTAAAATCACAAATGCAATGCCTTCATCATCATAATCGTAAATATCTGGAGCTGCAGCACCACAAGCGCCACAAGCGATACAGGTATCTTTATCTACAATTGTATATTTAGCCATTTATGTATACCTCCATTCAAGCGAACTTTCCCATTAAGACTGTTTGTCGATCATAGGGAGTGCATTATCTTTACCTATTGTAAAGTGTACCCGTTTTTTTTTCAACTGAATCGTACAATGATTTGGTAGAATCCTTAACATTAAGATGAAAATGCTCGAAAAAAAGCCTCATCTCACAATGAAAGCAAGAATTTTGGTACAATATGTTGAAGAAGAATGGATGGTAGAGGGTGAGAAAAATGAAGGAAGATCTACTTTTGTTGATGTTATCTGCCTATAAGGGAGAGCGTACGATCTACGGAGCACAACACATACTACAAGGTAAGAAGTCAGCACAGGCGATACAGGACGGTCATTTCTTTTCGCTTCTTCCTTACTTTCATTTATTCCCCTCAATCACAAGAGAAGAGGTAGAAAAGCTCGCTTTAACACTCCAACAAAGGAAATGGATTGTTTTGAGCGATGATCATCGTGCTATTTTAACCAGTGAGGGAGAGGCTAAGGTAAGGTTTCTAAAAAATGAATATGACTTTGTCGATCGGTTAGACGGCTGGAAGTACCTAAAATTAACGGAAGTCTTTTGGCTAAGATTAACCCTCTACATTCAGACGCTTACTCAGCTTCATCTAAAACAAAAAGCGTTTATTCCTATCACATCAAATAGAGATATCCAAAAATGGGTCAAACGTAAACTACAATTAAAGAACCAGCAGCACCAAACGGAACTCGACGCTCTCTATCATGATTTACGTTCATTTCTTGAAACGTGCTCAGAACTTGAGGCAAGAATTTTTGTTGGACAGCTTTCTTCTCCTTCTCAAATAGGCTTAACTCTGTTTCAGCTAGCTGATCAACTTCAGTTGAATACGGATTATATCTATGTTGTACATAGAGCAACACTTCATAAGTTATTCGATGAACTATTAAATGACAAGCATCAAGCATTACGTCCCTTTATAGGGGGGCTTCAAGAGCATCAGTTTTTAACTGAAACAGCCAAAAAAACAGCGAATTTGTTAAGGCAAGGGTTATCAATTGATGAAATTGTGATAAAAAGAAGATTAAAAAGAAACACGATAGAAGATCATGTTGTAGAATTGGCTTTATATGATCCAACCTTTTCAATTCATCCTTATCTTACTAAACAAGAATATCATCGGATTATTGAGGCTGCAGAAGCGTTAAACACGTTAAAATTAAAACAATTAAGAGAATACGTAGGCGATTCATTTAGTTATTTTATGATTCGGATTGCATTAACAAGAAAGGATTCTTCGTATGAACCTGCATAAAGCACTTTATGAATGGTTTGGGTACTCTGAATTTAGAATGGGACAAAAAGAAATCATTGAATCTCTTCTAAAGGGCAAGGATGTTCTGGCCATGCTCCCAACGGGTACAGGAAAATCCATTTGTTATCAGCTACCTGCTCTGTTGTCAAATGGATTGACTTTGGTTATTTCACCCTTGCTATCTCTCATGCAGGATCAGGTGCAAGAGTTAAGAAGCAACGGGATTAAGCGAGTGGCCGCCCTTAATGGGATGACAAGCTCAGATGAACGGGACGAAATTATTCAGCAACTTGATCACTATCAACTGCTGTACCTGTCTCCGGAAATGCTGCAATCTGAATGGGTAGTCGCTAGACTTAATCGAGTAAACGTTTGTTATATCATAGTTGACGAGGCACACTGTATTTCTCATTGGGGGAAATCATTTCGTACAGATTACCGAAAGCTCGCTCCTGTTCGAAAGAGATTAGGAAATCCGCCATGTTTGGCGATCACGGCAACAGCTACTAAATTGGTGCAAACCGATATTATTCAGCAATTGGAGCTTAACTCTGTAGCTACTTATCTTTATAGTGTGGATCGTCCAACCATTGCCCAACACGTCCAAGAGGTTTCGTCAAATCAAATGAAACTTGAACAACTAAGTGAGTATGTGGGATCTTTTACAGGTCCAGGTATTATTTATTTTCAAACAAGAAAATGGGCTGAGTCTGCATCTGAGTACTTAAGGCAGCAAGGGCATAATGGGGTAAGCCATTATCATGGGGGGATGTTGCATGAAGATCGCTTATTGATTCAGCAACAGTTTATGATTGGTCAACTTCAGCTTATTTGTTGCACGAGTGCTTTTGGTATGGGTGTGAACAAGTCGGATATTCGATATGTCATCCATTTTCAACCGCCGCTGGACCTTGAATCCTACTTGCAAGAGATTGGACGAGCAGGACGAGATGGAAAGAGGAGTGTGTCCATTCTTTTATATAATCATGAAGACCTTTTGCTATCGCATTCTATGATTCAAAAGGATACGCTGGACGATATTCAGTTGCGTACGATATTAACAGAGTTATCCCAAGGCCATTCTTTAAGTGAACCTGAAGAGAGATCCATCTGTGCCGCTGTTCATTGCTCTGATACCGCATTTTCCATTGTAAAACACGAGCTAGAAAATGAAGGATATCTGTATAAAAACGATTGGAAAGCTTTCCGAGTAGAGGATGTTTATCCGTTGGTAAAACAAAAGCTTAATGAGCATGTAAGTGTAATCGAAGATCGACTGCGATCCATGTGGAAATGGATAAAAACCGATCAATGCAAACGAGAGACGATTCTTCGTTATTTTAGTGAAGAATTGGTGAATAAGCCTGAAGTTTGCTGTACATCTTGTGGATTACGAGTGGAAGACTTTTATAGACAAGAGGGTAGTGATCAACGATCTGAGAGTAACGTAAAGGATTGGCGTGAGCAGCTAAACCTGGTCTTCATGAAAGGTCAAACATAATGAATAAAGGTCATTTTGAAGACTTATCTAAACATATTCTATATCTGAATGCTTACCTTACACAGATTGTTCTTCTGATCATTGCAGGAGCATTAACATGGGTTTTTAATATACCAGTGGGACAGATGATTCAATTACAGGCGGATGCCATGCTTTCTACGATAGCAATTGGCATGGCTGTAGCAATGGTCATCTTGCTTTGCGAGTGGGCATTAACAAAAATGGTTTCAAAAGAGGCTCTAGATGACGGGGGAATGAACAAGCTTATTTTTGGGCGAATGTCTGTAATTCATATTTTATTCTTTTGTTTACTTGTAAGTGTCGTGGAGGAATTATTGTTTCGAGCAGTTATTCAAACGCTAATTGGAATCGTTGGGGCGAGTTTGCTTTTTGCCATTATCCATGTGCGTTACGTAAGAAAGCCTGTTCTATTTGGAGTGATGGTCGCTGTTAGTTTCAGTTTGGGACTGCTTTTTGAATGGACAAATCATCTGGCAGCTCCTATCACTGCTCATTTTATAATAAACGTTATTGCAGCATTATTTATTCGTTTTCCATCAAGGAAATCAACAAGGAGTGAGAATTAATGAGTTCTGCAGAGAGAAAAACGCGATTTGAACAAGCTGATGAGCATGAGCACAAATCAGAAACACTGCCTCCTCGAGCAGAAAGAAGAGAGCAGCGCCAGCGCCGGAAAAAGAGTGGAACCTTTCCACTTGCAAAGACCTTACTTGTTTTATTTCTAGCGTTAGTGGGTCTTGCCATTTTTTTCGGTTCGAGGTTGTTCTAAAACGAGGCATTCATTTATATAGTAGATAGAAAAAGGGAGCTACTTGAATGAGTGTTCAACTTAATTTAAAGGACAACCCTGTAGCTAAACAAATCATTGATGAGCTTATCAAACGAAAAAAGAAACTTGATCAGTTTGAAAAGCAAAAAAATAGATCAAGTTTAATTGTTATGCTACTGAGTCTGTTATTTGCTGCGTTTGGTGTAAAGTGGGGCGGTCACGGGATACTGGGACTTCCAGTTTCTTTAAATGGAATCATTGGCATATTCCTAGTTATATTAATAGGTATTGGTTTTTTTCGGATGGTTCATTTTAATAAGAAAACAGAAAAAGCGGATAAAGAGTTTGAAGAATTACGCGAAGAATTTATGCAGCGTCAAGAAGAATTTTGGCAAGATGATCAGAATTGGAAGGAACGTCACAACGTTTTTAAACAGCTTAATCACTTGCATGATATTAATGTATTTTACAGGTAAATGGTTATTATGACGAATTGCTTTTGACAAAAACTTCATCTATCAGCTAAACTAGAAGTAGAAGAGGTTAGGGAGTGATCAATCATGTCAATGAGTCAATTTTTGGCAGTTCTCGGGTTTGGTGGACTAGCTGTTTTACTTGCACTATTTATGGCAATTGGTTTACTGAAACTATCACAGAAATCAGATTAACCAGGTTGATACTCTTAAGCAGGGTATCAGCTTTTTTTTAATCAGTCCTAAACTTTAGAGGAGGCACACATAGATGAGTACATTATTTGATCAATTAGAAACGTTATATCCTGAGATGGTTGATATTAGAAGAAAACTTCATGCAGAGCCGGAGCTATCCTTTCATGAGGTAAAAACGCCTGCGTTCATTGCAGATTATCTTGAAGATTTAGGCGTTGAAGTTAAGCGCAATGTTGGAGGACGCGGAGTCGTTGGCTACATTAAAGGTGCACTTCCGGGTAAAACAGTCGCTTTAAGAGCTGATTTTGATGCGCTTCCGATTCAAGAGGATACAGGGTTAGAATATTCTTCTAAAACACCTGGTGTTATGCATGCTTGTGGGCATGATGGACATACGGCTACCTTACTAGTCTGTGCTAAAGTGTTAATGGAAAACCGTGACCAACTAAAAGGAACCATCGTACTTATCCATCAATTCGCAGAAGAACTAGCTCCGGGCGGGGCTATAGCAATGATTAAAGATGGTTGCTTAGACGGTGTTGATGTGATTTATGGTACGCATTTATGGAATCCGATTCCAGTAGGTGAAGTAGGGTATCTAGGTGGCCCTATTATGGCTGCTGCAGATCGCTTTGAAGTAACGATTCAAGGGAAAGGCGGCCACGGAGCATCACCACATGAAACGGTTGACGCGGTAGCCGTTGGATCCTCAGTTGTTCAAAATCTACAACATGTTGTTAGCAGACAAGTGGACCCTTTAAAGTCTGCTGTTGTCACAACCGCTTCTTTTCAAGCTGGAGGGCCATTTAATGTAATTGCGGATACAGCCGAATTAATAGGAACAGTAAGAAGTTTTGATGAAGATGTGCAGGATTTAGTTATCGAGAAGATGGAACAAATGATTAAAGGTACGTGTGAAGCGATGGGTGCAACGTATTCCTTCAAGTATGTGAAGGGCTATCCAGCCGTTGTGAATGATGCAACTGAAACCGAACGATTTGCAGAAGTGGCCAAGGCTATTCATAATCCTGAAAAGGTTGTAGAGACTGCTCCAGTTATGGGCGGAGAAGACTTCGCTTATTATTTACGCGAAGTACCAGGTACGTTCTTCTTTACTGGTTCTGGTAATCCTAATGTCGGAGCGGATTATCCACATCACCATCCGAAATTTACTTTCGATGAGAAAGCCATGCTTACTGCTGGAAAGTTATTAATCCAAGCGGCGATCACATATCAAGAGTAGTCGTTCGTAAGCGGATGATTGGGCAAAAATACATCTGTAGTGTATATTGGTTATGAAAGAAATGAGGCGAGACTAGTGGGTTGGTTTCCTTTCATAAGCGCAGCCGGGTTACTTGCCATTCCAGTACTCAAGAAAATGTATGAAACTGCGCGTGAACACAGGTTGATTAAACAAACCATTTATATGGACTGCTTACCAGAAGCATTTAATCATAGTAAGCTGTTTTTTATATCAGATATTCATCGACGGGTTGTGTCTCCTGACCTGCTTCAAGAGGTTGGGAAATGTGATTTAGTTATTATAGGAGGAGACTTGCTTGAAAAGGGAGTCTCTTTAAGTCAAGTAAAATCAAATCTACAAGCGTTAACTGCTTGCGGCCCCACGTATTTTGTGTGGGGGAATAACGATGTTGAAGTAGATGAACAGGAGTTTCGATTGTTGCTCAAAGAAACTGGGGTAATTGAATTAATGAATGAAGGCGTTGTGCTTGAAAGAGAAAATCAACGCCTTTTTCTTGCAGGTGGAGTAGAACCTTTGCGTAAAGGCCAGCATGATGAGTTAATTGATCAGGCAGCAACGCACTCATGTTCTTTTTTTGTCTGTCATTTTCCCGAAGCCTTTAAGGAATTACGCTCAGATCATCCATTCTCTCTATTATTGAGTGGGCATACGCATGGTGGCCAAATTCGAATATGTGGATTAGGCCCTGCTCCAAAAGGATATATTAAAAAAGTGAATCGAACCATTCAATTGGTCAGTAACGGATATGGTACAAGTAAATTGCCATTGCGCTTAGGTGCGTTACCTGAATCGCATGTATTCACCTTGAGATCAGGCCAAACTTCAATTGAAGATCCGGTTATTTATGTTGTCTGAGTCTATCACACAAGACTAAGAGCTTGGAGGGGTGTGAATATGACATCACGAGATGGGAAATATAATATAAAGGCAATCTCCACAAAATTAGGCATCCAACCAGGAACTCTTCGGGCATGGGAACGTAGATATAAGGTGATTCAACCTACACGAAATACTGCTGGTCATAGACTTTATTCAGAGCAACAGCTACATGTATTACACTGGCTCATTGAAAAGGTAAATCAAGGGTTTACAATTGGACAAGCTGTTGAATTGTTTGAAAAGGATAAAAAACAATCAAATCAAACGGCCGTACAAATAAATGATGATTACACCTATCAATTAGCTTGTGAAATCAAACAAGCACTCTTACAATTTAACGAATACGAAGCGTCTCAATTGTTAAATAAAGCATTCAGTCTTTATAGCATTGAGAAAGTCGCACAAGATGTTTTAGGTGTCATTTACCAGGATGTAAAAGCCTTAAAAGAAGCAAACCAAATTACAGCAGCTCATGAATATGTAACGGCTTCATTCGTTGAGACTAAAATCAAACACCTTTTTCTTGCCTTTCCGATTGATGGTCGTTTTCCGAGGGTAGTAACCTGGTTATATGGAAAAGAAAAGCAGAACAGCTTACAATGGTTGCTCTTCGCATTATTTTTAAGACAAAAAGGACTGGAAGTAATCAACTTAGGAGAAGGAATCTCTTTAGATGACGTCGAAACAATGATACGTGAAGTGAATCCAGGAATGTTTGTGACTTTCTATCAAAGCATCGATCAGATCGAACCTGTATCTTCAATCCATTGTACATTAGATAAATTGTTTCCTCGTGTGGGACTTGCTATAGGTGGAGAAAAGAGCTTGCAACATGTTCGTGCCGATTTGGTCCCAATTGGGTCTGGGCAGATTGAATGGGATGAATGGCTCAATAATTGGTTAAGCTCTCCTTAATATGTGAAAGAAGGGCTTCTGTATAAGCACCATATGACGCTTTTTAACATACCGTATGTTAGAAGAAACGGTTTTTGCGGGTATGAGGAATGGTTTCGTGATAAGGGAGGGACCAAGATGCGTCTAGAGCGATTAGCTGTTGATAAATTTAAAGTGTTTTTAACTTTTGATGATATGCAAGATCGAGGAATAACAAAAGAAGATTTATGGCAGGATGTTCCAAAAGTACATGATCTTTTTCGTGACATGATGTTAGAAGCAGATGATGAGTTAGGATTTAAAGTGGATGGTCCGATCGCTGTTGAGGTATTTGCCATGCCAGCGCAAGGAATGGTCTTCATTGTAAGTAAAGGTCAAGCAGACGATGATTTTGATGATGAAGGATTTGAAGAAGGTTTTATAGAGATGCAAGTAACGCTTGATGAAACTGACGAAATTTTTTATGAGTTTGATCACTTTGAAGCAGCAATCGGTCTTGCTTCTAGATTATATTCATTCGGTGTGACTGGTGGGAGACTATATTCCTTCCAAAATCGATATTTCATGAAGTTTGATGAGTATGATATTGAAGATGTTAATGAGTCAGCTCTTATTGCGTTGCTTGCCGAATTCGGAAATCCTTCTACGATTTCCTCATTTAGAGTGAACGAGTATGGAAAGCAATTGATGGAAACCGATGCGGTTGAACAACTATATAATTACTTTATTAGGAAATAGTGAATGGCTCTATGTCATTTACTATTTCTTTATTTTGGCTTTTTAATCGATAATTTTCAAAAAAATCAAGTCTATCGATCTATAATTTGCTAAAATGGAAATGAGGTGAGCTTAAAATTGGAAAACTCGATTTTAATTATAGAAGATGATCAAGAAATTGCGAAAATCATACAAGATTATTTAGAAAGAGAAGGATATGCAACGGTATGGCAGGATGCAGGGGACAAAGGATTAATCTCATTTCACGAACAGACCTTTTCCTTAGTACTCGTTGACTTAATGCTACCTGGAAAAAATGGTTTTGAAGTATGCCAGGAAATTAGAGAAACGAGTGAAGTACCGATTATTGTAGTGAGTGCAAAGCAAAGTGATCTTGACAAAATACATAGCCTCGGTATTGGGGCAGACGATTATGTGACAAAACCTTTTAGTCCACTCGAGCTTGTGGCGAGAATTAGAGCGCAAATTCGCCGTCACCACAGCTACCAATCTAAACTTCTCCAGCAGACACAAAGAGAGTTAAGTTTTCAAGAAGTTAGTATTGATCAAAGCGGTAGAACCATTTCATTGAACGGCGAATATGTGCCG
Organism: Alkalicoccobacillus gibsonii; assembly: GCF_016798245.1. Lineage (GTDB taxonomy): Bacteria > Bacillota > Bacilli > Bacillales > Bacillaceae_D > Alkalicoccobacillus > Alkalicoccobacillus gibsonii. The sequence goes on from NZ_JAEUZA010000001.1 coordinate 546,530, forward strand.
CTAACTGCAAAAGAATATGAGCTGTTTCTTTTTTTAGTGAAAAACCCTGGTCAAGTATTTACAAAAGAGCAGCTCTACAGGCAGATTTGGCATCAAGCTGATTATGAGGACATTCGAACCGTAACGGTCCATATAAAAAATATTCGTCATAAATTAAAGGATGGAAAAAAGTATCCTAAATATATTGAAACCGTATGGGGAGTTGGCTATAAATTTATAGGGCATCAGCATGAGTATTCGTCTTAATTTATACTTCATCTTAATTTTTACAGCAATTACCCCATTTATCGTTACCTTTTTATTTTATGTTCAGCTAACAGGGTGGTATGAGGTAGAAAAGTCTGATTCAGAGATGCGGGCACTGTTACGCGCATCGGAGATAAGTGTGCTGATGAAAAACAATAGTGATAAAGTCCACCAAGGTGGGGCGTTGAAAAAGGCCGTAGAGGATGAATTAGAATCGGATGAATCGATAACTGTGTACTCTTCAAATTTTAATCCATTATTTACGACGAAGGAACAGGGTGTCTCAAACCAAGGAAGAACCTCCAATCAAGTAATGAGAGGCTTATTTGAGCTAAAAACAACGATACGAGGTCATACATATAAAGAACCGATATTTGGTGGAAATAATGGCTCCATTGTTGGATATTTTGTGCTTGAAACGGAGCGAACTGCAGTTCAAGAAAAAACAATTGAAACGTACTGGATAGCCATTCTTGTGTTTTTATTGGCTGTGCTAGGCACGCTTACATTAGTCCATTATTGGTTAAAACGCCGCATGATTTCACCTATCAACTATTTGCTTGGCGAGATGCGAGGTATTGGCGAAGGTCACTTAAATGAAGATGTTCAGTTTGTAAAAAAACAAAAGGGTGAGATGGGTCAATTAATTTCGGGATTCGAAGATATGAACCATCGGTTGATAGAAGCGAAAAAAAATGAGGAAGAAGAAGTAGCTAATCAGCAACGTTTAATTGCTGCGATTTCTCATGATTTACGCACCCCACTTACCTCCATTAGAGCATATGCTGAGGGAATGAATGTTCACCGTGATAAACAAGAAGATTATGCAAAAGTCATCTTAACAAAAACAGCCTTTATGCAAAAGTTAATTGATGATTTACTTGCGTATTCTGCCATTCAAGCATCAAGTTTTACATTAGATTTAGCAGAGGTTGAAGCGGAAGAGTTAGCTGAACTAATGGTTGATGGGTATGAGGAACAAGACCGTTCTGTAACGTTCTCACTGACTACAGCGGTCGAACAAGCAACTGTGCGTTGTGATGTAAACCGACTGATTCAAGTGATGGATAATTTAGTGACAAATGCCATTCGTTACTCAGATACAGATGGAAAGGTTTCGATTTTAATTACAAATCAAAGCTCATACTTACCGACATTTGTTGCTTATCAACCAGACCGATTGTATTTCCTGGTGACAGATCGTGGTAGAGGAATACCAAAAGAAGAGCAGGAACGAATTTTCTCATCATTTTATCAAATTGAACATGCGAGAAAACAAAACCATTCTACAGGTGTAGGATTAGGCTTATCGATCTGTCAAGAGCTTGTTACAAAGCACGGTGGTTCCATGCATGTATATTCTAAAGGCACTGGAAGTACATTCTATTTCTCCATTCCATGCCTGTCAGACAGCCCCAAAAGAAAGGATGAAGAAGAATGATCAAACGTTTAGTTCCCATCATAGCAGGAAGTGCTTTATTATCAGGGTGCTTCCAACAAATGCAAGCAGAGGATATTATCTTTGAAACATTTGAAAATGATGAAAATCAACAAGCCTATCATCTGGAACTTGCTTCAACAACAAATGGAGAAGAAGGTGCCGAAACTCTTGTTGAGTGGCGAGATGAGAATGGAAATTATCGAACAGAGACTTATAATAATAATGCGTTATCATACGTTAGTGTACGTTATGACGAGCAAACGGCGCATAAAGATTATGAGGATGAAACCATTATATACACGGATTTTACAGAAACCAATGTGAATCCCTCTCCAACACCTAATGAATATGTTAAAGAAATGATTGCTTATTACAGTGGGGACTTTGATATAAAACTAGAAGGGACAGAAGACGTTCTTGATCGAAAAACGTATCATTTAAACTTTGAGGTTCAAGAAGAGCATGACATTGGCTTAATTGGTGAAATTGACTTATGGGTTGATTCACAATCGTGGGTGATCTTAAAAGAACGAATTAAAGATGGAGATGATGTGTTTGAACGGGAGGCAACTCTTTTTGAAACGGGTTTAACACTTTCGGAGGATACGTTTGTATTAGAAAATGAAGAAAATTTTCCAGAAGAAATATTTGAAGATCGTTTCAAACCAATGCACGTGACATTAAATGAAGCTGAAGAAGCGTTTCCTGTTCCCTTTTTAGTGTTAAATGATGAGTTGCAACTCGATTCAAGCTATATGGTGGAAGATTATATGTTTGAAGATTATTATACAATGACACTAAATTACGAGGATGAACGTGGAAGTGTGGAGCTATATATTGAGCATGAGTATGGACTAGAAATTGTCTCTGGCCTTGAAGAAGAAACAACAGTGCGTAACGAACACGCATTAATAGTTGATGAACCAAGTCTTTTAACCATTAACTGGATAGAAGACGGATTACAATATTTAGCGACTTTTGATGGAGATTTCACGGCTGAAGAAGCGACTGAAATCGTCGAAAAGATGGATTTTTATCAACCTTAAAAGATAATAGTTGATTTTTTGACTGACAAGTTTCACTATTAGGATTGGCGAATAGAGTAAAAAAGAACAGCTAGGCAGGAGAGTGGATGAAATGAAAGTTGCCGTTTTATATGGTGGAATATCAGCAGAGCGTGAGGTATCGCTATCTTCTGGAAAAGGAATAATGGAAGCTTTAAAGAACAAGGGTCATGAAGTAACAGGGATTGATTTTCATCCCGAACGTCTGCATGATGTTATTCAATTAGACGTAGATATCGTTTATATAGCTCTCCATGGTCGATTTGGTGAGGACGGGAAAGTTCAAGCGTTATTAGATCTGTTAGGGATTCCTTATGTAGGATCTGGAGTACAGGGATCAGCTCTTGCATTAGATAAAGCTAAATCAAAAATGTTCTTCGAAAAAGAAGGAACACGTGTCGCCAAAGAGCAAATATTAATGAAGCATTCGTTTGACGAAGCAGCATTTACTGCTGAGCTTGATTTTCCAATCGTTGTTAAACCTAACTTAGAAGGTTCAACCATTGGTTTAACCATCGCTGAAGATGAATCAACATTAATGGCCGGTATTAAACAGGCATTTGAATTTGATGAAACGATCATGTTAGAGGAATTTATCAGTGGAATCGAAGTAACAGTTGCTGTTCTTGGTGAAAAAGGGGAAGAGAAAGCTCTTCCTGTTATCGAGATTGTACCTAAAAACAAATATTATGACTATGAAGCGAAATATGCAGCTGGTGGGAGCGAACATATTATTCCTGCACGACTAAGTGCTGAGCAAACGTCTTATGTACAAAAGCATGCTGTGCGTGCTCATCAGACGCTTGGCTGTGAGGTTTACTCTCGAGTGGACTTTATCGTACCTAAAGATGAAACGCAGCTGCCAGTTATTCTTGAAGTGAATACATTACCAGGAATGACACCAACGAGCTTATTCCCAGATGCCTGCAAAGAAGTAGATTTACCTTATGAGGAAATGGTTGAAACCTTACTACAATTGTCTTTAAAGAAATAACTAGTAATCGTTTGAAGCCTGCAAGAATGTAAATCTTGCAGGCTTCTTTCTATTTGTTATGACTGTCGAACAATTTTTGATAGATTATCTAGAAAAAAACCTTAAAATGGTGGAAATCTAACACGTTGTTCATTATAGTTAAGGGGAGAGGCTTGCTTGGTAGAAAGATACGCAAGCGATACACAGCTCAGAGGTGAAAGAAATGGATGATTATGACAAACAGATTGATCAGCTTGATGTACTAGGATCGACTCAAACGGTAATTAAACAAGCACTTACGAAGCTAGGGTACCCTACTGAAATGTATGAATTATTAAGTGAACCTTTACGTATGCTTACGGTTCGTATTCCTATTCGTATGGATGATGGTTCTACCAAAATCTTTACTGGATATAGAGCTCAGCATAATGATTCAGTGGGTCCAACAAAAGGTGGCGTCCGGTTTCATCCTGACGTGACTGAGCGAGAAGTAAAAGCTCTTTCAATTTGGATGAGCTTGAAATCTGGGATTGTTGATCTTCCGTATGGTGGCGGAAAAGGCGGGATTGTATGTGATCCGCGTGAAATGTCTTTCCGTGAGCTTGAGCGGTTAAGTCGAGGGTATGTACGAGCAATTAGTCAAGTTGTAGGTCCAACAAAAGACATACCAGCTCCAGATGTATTTACGAATTCGCAAATTATGGCGTGGATGTTAGATGAGTACAGTAAAATTCGTGAATTCGATTCTCCGAATTTTATTACTGGTAAGCCACTTGTTCTTGGTGGTTCGCATGGTAGAGAATCAGCCACAGCAAGAGGGGTTACCATTTGTATTAATGAAGCCTGTAAGAAAGCAGGAATTGAGCTAACCGATGCTAGAGTCGTCATTCAAGGATTCGGCAATGCAGGTAGTTTCCTAGCTAAGTTTTTGCATGATGCGGGTGCGAAAATTGTTGGGATCGGTGATGCATACGGTGCACTATACGAACCTGATGGATTAGATGTTGACTATTTATTAGATCGTAGAGACAGCTTTGGTACAGTTACTAAGCTCTTTAAAAACACCATTACAAACGAAGAGCTACTTGAACTTGATTGTGATATTCTTGTTCCTGCAGCTATTGAAAATCAGATTACTAAAGAAAATGCAGATCAAATAAAAGCATCTATTATTGTTGAAGCAGCAAACGGACCAACAACGATGGAAGCAACAGATATATTGGCTGAACGTGGCGTTCTTCTAGTGCCGGATGTACTAGCTAGCTCTGGAGGCGTAACAGTTTCTTACTTTGAGTGGGTTCAAAATAATCAAGGATATTATTGGACCGATGATGAAGTGGAAAGAAAGCTTGAAGTCATGATTAAAGGCGCATTTAATAATATCTATCAGCTTTCAAAATCACGGAAAGTGAATATGAGACTGGCAGCTTACATGATTGGTGTTAGAAAAATGGCCGAAGCGTCTAGATTTAGAGGCTGGGTATAGGTTTATACAGGAAGCAGTGAAATCAATGATTTCACTGCTTTTTTTGATTCGTCAAACCTGCATGGGAGTGAGCGAATATGCTATACTTTTTCTGTCTAAAACGCGCATAATAAGGTAGTAAATGTAGGATTGGAGTGTGAACGGTTTGAGTACGAAGGAAGAAGTCATCATTATTGGTGGAGGTCCATGTGGGTTAGCGGCGGCTATTGCCTGTCAAAACAAAGGCATTGAACCACTTATTATTGAGAAGGATCATATTGTGAGTTCAATCTATAAGTATCCTACTCATCAAACATTTTTTAGCACAAGCGAGAAGCTTGAAATTGGTGACGTGGCATTTGTAACCGAAGAAAGGAAACCACACCGGAATCAGGCACTCGTTTATTATAGAAGTGTAGCAGAGCGTAAGAATTTGCGTATTCAATCACGTGAGGCTGTGCTAACTGTTGAAAAACAAAAGGATGGCACATTTGTGGTTGAAACGGAAAAGAAAACGTATGTGGCATCGTTTGTTGTTATTGCAACAGGGTATTACGACTCACCTAACTATATGAACATTGAAGGTGAGGATCTACCTCATGTGTTTCATTATTTTAAAGAAGCGCATCCTTATTACAAACAAAAGGTTGTTGTGATAGGTGGAAAGAACTCAGCCATCGATGCAGCACTTGAGTTAGAAAAAGCAGGGGCAGAAGTAACAGCTCTTTATCGAGGAGAGGATTATTCACCGAGTGTAAAGCCTTGGATTTTACCGGAATACGTTTCACTTGTTAAACACCGTAAGATCCATCTTGAATTTAACGCGGAAGTTCAGAAAATCACAAAAGACTCTGTACATTATTCTGTTTCTGGTGAGACTAAAACCATTAAGGCAGATTATGTTTTTGCCATGACTGGTTATCATCCGGATCATCAGTTCATTAAAAGTATGGGAGTCATGGTAGATGACGAAACAGGTAGACCAACATTTGATAAAGATACATATGAAACGAATGTAGAGGGTCTATTTATAGCTGGTGTGATTGCTGCGGGGAACAATGCAAATGAGATTTTTATTGAAAATGGTCGGTGGCATGGAAAGGGGATTGCATCAAGAATCGATGACATTCGTACCAATCAGAAGGAGATGACAGAATGAAAAAAGTTGTGTTATTAACAACAGGTGGCACGATTGCAAGTACTGAGAATGAATCAGGGAAGTTAGTAGCAGGTGAACTGACTGGTGAAGAGCTAGCTAATTTGTGCAATCTGCCAAACGATATCCATGTCACGGTTCGCTCTATGCTTCAAAAGCCAAGCGTTCATATTACATTAGATGACTGGCTTGAGCTAAAAAAAGAAATCGAAGTAGCATTACTAGATGAAGAGGTATCAGGCGTTGTGGTTACGCATGGAACGGATACATTAGAGGAAACAGCATATTTCCTTGATTTAGTAATAAGGGACGCGCGACCGGTGATCGTTACGGGTTCTCAACGTGGTCCGGAACAATTAGGAAGTGATGCTTTTATTAATTTACGCCACGCGATTTATGCTGCTTGTCATGAATCATTAAGAGATGTCGGTACGGTTGTTGTATTTAATGAACGTCTTTTTGCTGCGCGGTATGTGAAGAAAGAACATGCTTCTAATATTCAAGGGTTTAATGCGTTTGGATTCGGTTATTTAGGTATTATCGATAACGATACGATCTTTTTATATCAGAAGCCTTTAAACCGACGTACATATTCCATACAAGATGCACTACCAAAGGTTTCGATCCTGAAAATTTATCTAGGGATGGATGCAGCCATTTTAGAAAGTGTAATTGCTTGCTCTGATGCGATTGTACTCGAAGGTGTAGGTCGTGGACAGGTTCCACCTAACCTCGTTCATATGTTAGATAAGGCATTACAACAAGGGAAACACATAATCATGACAACGTCCTCTGAAGAAGGAAAGGTATATCCTACTTATGAATACGCAGGCAGCGCACATGATTTGGAGCAACGTGGCGTCATTCTGGGTTCTGATTATGACAGTAAAAAGGCACGAATTAAAACGATGGTGATGATGGCCTCCCGAGAGGCAGTAGCAGAAGGTTTCTTGAATTAGTGGCTTTTTCTTGTCAAGTTGGAGATAGAGGAATATAATGGATTCACTGAATGCGATGAACAGCATCTCCCTTGATACAGATTAGGCAAGTGGATAAACTGTACGTCGGAAAGGCAGGTCGTAGATGTTTTCGTTGCTAACGGCTGCAATAGCGCCTGCAATCGGACTGCTAACTTACTTTTATCTTAAGACCGATTATCGTCGAGCAATATATGGAACCATCATTCGAACCTTTTTAATGGGGTTCTTGTTAGTGTTTCCGGTTATGGTTTTACAGTTTGCATTTATTGAAGAGAGTGTGTTTCCGTACGAATGGCAACAGGCTTTAATTCTGTATGGTTTTACCGAGGAGTTTTTTAAGTGGTTTGTGCTCTATATTTTTGCCTACCAGTTAGGAACAATAAATAGGCGTAATGATGGCATTGTTTACGGCGTATCACTGTCGCTCGGCTTTGCAACCATGGAAAATATACTCTATCTAATTGCGCACGGTATTGAGACGGCGATTGGACGGGCGTTGTTACCAGTCTCAAGTCATGCTCTTTTTGGAATTATCATGGGGTATTACTTAAGTCATGCGAAGCTCTCGCCAGGCAATAAGAAAAAGTTTCTGATCTATTCTTTGTGGGTCCCAGTGTTATTACATAGTTTATATGACTACATTGTTTATTTGTTTAATCATTATGTGTTTTTTGGATTAATTCCTTTTATGCTGATGCTATGGGCTTTCGCCATCTACAAATTGAAACACGCTCGGAGGCTTGATCAACAATCACCACAGATAAGGAGGAATTAAATCATGCAAGGCGAACGCTATAGAGTTGTTATTAGGTGCCCCCTTTGCAGGGAGAAGTATATTCTTCGAGGACATAAAAATGAGTTTGGAGAATATGAAACAGGGTTTAAACGCTGTGTTTGTGGAAATGAAGATCAACTTCAGATTGAAGCTACACTTGAGTCCTAAAATTTAAGACTTGCGTTTTGAACATATATCATGTATGTTTAAGTGAATATTCATAATTTAACATGTATTCTTATCAAGAGAGATGGAGGGAAAGGCCCTGCGAAGTCTCAGCAACCAGCCTCAATAGGCAAGGTGCTAAATCCGGCAGTTTATTCTGCTAAGATAAGAGAAAGCTTATATGGAATCAATAAGCGCCTTTCTCTTATATTTGAGAATGGCGCTTTTTTCTATTTAAATGAACGATAGGAGGAACGAGCATGAGTGAAAAAGCGTTAGAAACGAAGTTAGTTCAAATTGGAAATCGAAAAGACAATCGGACGGGGGCTGTGAATGCACCTGTTTACTTCTCCACCGCTTATAGACACACAGGGATCGGAGAATCAACAGGATATGATTATGCAAGAACCGGAAACCCAACTAGAGAGATATTGGAACAAGCGATTGCTGAATTAGAGGTAGGGGATCAAGGCTTTGCATGTAGCTCTGGAATGGCTGCTGTTCAAACAGTTTTATCTATCTTCAAAAGTGGTGATGAGATTGTTGCTTCTAAAGATCTATATGGTGGAACGTATCGATTATTTGAAGAAGGCTGGAACCATTGGGGGATTAAATTCCATTACTCTGACCCACGTAATCTAGAATCATTTGAAGAGGCGATTACACCTGAAACAAAAGCGTTGTTTATTGAAACGCCAACAAATCCACTTATGCAAGAAGCTTCTATTCCTGAGTTAGCAAAGCTTGCAGAAAAATATGATCTGCTGCTCATTGTGGATAATACGTTTTACACACCAATCATACAGCAACCTATTAAACTAGGAGCCGATATTGTCATTCATAGTGCGTCTAAGTACATAAGTGGTCACAATGATGTCATTGCAGGATTAATTGTGTCAAAAGGAAAAGAACTTTCAGAAAAAATCGGTTATTTTCATAATGGAATTGGTGCAACATTATCAGCCTTTGACTCATGGCTTGTTATTAGAGGAATGAAAACACTAGCATTGCGTATGGAAAAACATGAACAAAATGCAAAAGAGTTAGTACGCTTTCTTGAAGAATCAAGTGTTGTAGAGGACGTTCTGTACCCTGGAAGAGGAGGAATGATTTCCTTTAGAGTAGGTAGTGAGAATTGGATTAATCCGATTCTTCAAAATCTTGCGTTGATTTCATTTGCTGAAAGCCTAGGTGGCGTTGAAAGCTTAATGACTTATCCTGCAACGCAGACACACGCAGATATTCCAGAAGAGGTGAGAATTGCGAACGGTGTTGACAATCGCCTGCTTCGATTCTCTGTTGGAATCGAACGATCGGAGGATTTAATAGAAGACTTAAAACAAGCATTTTCTAAACTATAAGCTAATTCAAGATTAGAGTGGGAGGAGATCTAAGTGGGGTTGTTAGAGCGTCTAAAACAGGATGTATTAGTAGGGGACGGAGCGATGGGCACGCTTTTATATGAACGCGGAATCGAACAACAGTGCTTTGAAGAAGTGAATCTCAGTCACCCGGAAGAGATCATCTCCATTCACACTGAATATCTTCTAGCCGGTGCAGATGTAATCCAGACAAACACTTACGCTGCAAATCGTCTGAAGCTTAGTAAGTATGTACTAGAGGATAAAACAGCGGAGATTAACCGACGAGCGGTTGCTCTAGCAAAGCAAGCAGCAGAGAATCGTGCATTTGTCGTTGGAACAGTTGGTGGCATCCGTCGTTTTCAAATGGAAGAATCAACAATTAATGAAATTGAAGAAGCTCTGACAGAACAAATCATTGTTCTGATTGATGAAGGGGTTGATGGACTTTTATTTGAAACATTCTATGATTTAGAAGAAGCATTACTTGTTACATCCATCGCTAAAAAGCATAGCTCCCTGCCGGTTATCATGAACATTAGTTTAGGGGATATTAGCGTTATGAGTGGAGGGATCCATGCTGCTTCAGCTTTTGATCAGCTGACAGAAGCCGGTGCGGACATTGTTGGTTTAAACTGCCGAATGGGTCCCGCGCATATGCTTAGATCCTTTGAAGAAATTCCAATACCCACCGATCAATTTTTAGCCGTATATCCAAATGCTAGTTTACCCGATTACCGGGATGGTCGATTTTTCTACTCATCTAACCCTGATTACTTTGCAACTATGACTGAGAAGTTTATCGATCAAGGTGTACGATTGATCGGTGGCTGCTGTGGGACAACACCTGAACATATAAAAGCGATCGCTAATGCCGCCAGCACGCGGGTTCCTGTTTACGAAAAAAAGCTTAAAGTCGCTATTCTTCAGCCACTCGCTTCAGATCGCCCAGCTCGTAAAGATGAAAAGTTATCAGAGATTGTAAAAAAACGTTCGTCGATCATTGTTGAACTCGATCCACCAAAAAAATTAAATGTATCAAAATTTATGCAGGGTGCAAAAGCATTAAAGGATGCAGGAATTGATGCATTAACTCTTGCTGATAATTCACTTGCGTCTCCAAGAGTAGATAACCTAGCTCTTGGAACGATGGTAAAAGAACAAATTGGAGCTAGACCACTCGTACATTTGACTTGTCGCGACCGTAATTTAATCGGACTACAATCGCATCTTATGGGCTTACACACATTAGGGCTTCATGACGTATTAACCATCACGGGTGATCCGACAAAAATCGGTGACTTCCCTGGTGCCAGCTCCGTTTATGACTTAGCATCCTATCAATTAATATCCATGATCAAGCAGTTAAACGAGGGTTTATCATTTTCAGGGAAAGAGCTTGGTGAGAAAGCTGACTTTACTGTAGGTGCTGCCTTTAATCCAAATGTAAAATATATTGATAAAGCTGTTAAACGTTTAGAAAAAAAAATTGAGAGTGGTGCTGATTACTTTATGAGTCAGCCGGTCTACGATATTAACCAGCTTAAAGCCATTTATGATGAAACAAAACATCTGGATCAACCAATCTATATAGGTATTATGCCGATTGTTAGTTCTAGAAATGCTGAGTTTCTTCATAATGAAGTCCCCGGTATTAAACTTACGTCAGGCATTCGAGAAGTGATGGCAAAACATGAAGGAGATTCAGAATCTTCAAAACGAGAAGGCCTTGCTATTGCTAAAGAACTTGTGGATGCTGCATGTGAATGGTTTAACGGAATTTATCTCATTACACCATTCATGCATTATGACTTAACCGTCACGTTATCAGAGTATATTAAAGAACGAACGAATGTTATCAAACAATCAAATTAATAGTGTAAGTCGGATGTTCCTTCATTGGAGCATCCTTTTTATTTGTTCAAACAGTCGTCTTTTAAAAACAAATGAATAAAACCATTTTTCCAACAAAGACTAAACGCACGCAGAAATATTTAGCGGATAAATGTAATAGGAGGGAAAAAACAAATGAGCAAGTTCAAGCGGTCAGTATGTTCAAAATGTATCGTATTAACTCTCATAGCAGCACTTTGCTTACCGTTCGTTATGTCAGAAGATGCCTTTGCCTTCTCGGAACGAGTGATCCAAAAAGGAGCAACCGGAGACGATGTGGTAGAGCTACAATCACGGCTGCAGTATAACGGTTTTTATACCGGTAAGATTGATGGAGTCTATGGATGGGGTACGTATTGGGCCGTTCGCAATTTCCAAGAGGATTTTGGAATGGACGTCGATGGACTAGTTGGCGACAAGATGAAAATGAGGCTAGAAAAAGCAACGAAGTACGATGAAGGTTTTGTCCAAAATGCATTAAAAGAAGGAAGAAAATTCTCGCATTATGGTGGGACACCAAAAGAGAAGCAGCAGGGCCCTAAAGGAAGTGCAAAGGGTGGTTCTTCTAAAGGTGGAACAAGTAACAAAGGATCGAATGGGAATGCCGGTCAATCACAGACACCGTCAAGTCAAGGTGGAGGTGGAACAAAAGAGGGGACAGGTGGAGATGAGCAACCTCAACAACCTGAAAACGATCAGCCAACAATTGAAAAAGCAAATAATGTTCCATCTGGATACTCAGATAATGATATTCGGTTAATGGCTCAAGCTGTTTATGGTGAAGCGCGTGGAGAACCGTATGTCGGTCAGGTGGCAGTAGCTGCTGTAATTGTCAACCGCATAAACAGTGCAACCTTCCCTAACACAGTCTCTGAAGTCATTTTTGAACCGCGGGCATTTACAGCAGTAGCTGATGGTCAAATTTACAATGAGCCTAATGAACAAGCCAAAAAAGCGGTTATTGATGCATTAAATGGACAAGATCCTACTGGGAATGCGATTTATTATTTTAACCCAGAAACCGCTACATCTGATTGGATCTGGTCACGTGAACAAATCAAACAAATAGGTAAGCATATCTTTTGTTATTAGATAATGGAGGTGTGAGGATTTGATACGGAATATACTTATTGGATTAGCTGTCGCAGCTGTCGTAGGAACAGGTGTGTGGGGCTACCAACAGAAATCAGAAGGCGACCAACTTAGAATTCAGGCAGAGAATAACTATCAACGAGCGTTTCATGATCTGACCTTTAACCTTGATCAAATCGAGGACGAATTAGGTAAGACCCTTGCGATGAATACAAGAAGACAATTAACACCATCTCTAGCTGAAGTATGGCGTGTGACAAGCTTAGCCCAGAAAAACCTTGCGCAACTGCCTATACAAAATGTGAAAACAAGTGATACGGAAGAATTCCTTTATAAGATTGGTGATTTTAGTTACCGTACATCTGTACGTGATTTAGATAAAGAACCGTTAACAGAAAAGGAATATCAGACGTTAACAGATTTGCACAAGCATGCAGGAGAAATCCGCCAGAGTATGCGTAGTTTACAGGCTCAAGCAATGAATAACAAGCATCGTTGGGTGGATGAAAGTGCCAATGATAATGCTCCACAAGGTGAGGAAAGTGTTCCAGGTCAATTTGAACTGATGAACAAGTCAGTAGAAGGATTTACTGAAGTAGATTGGGGAGCTAGTAAAGATTCCATTCGAAACATTAATGGAGAACTTAAAAAGGCGTTAACAGGAAAAGAAGTGAGTGAAAAGGAAGCACAGGACATCGGTAGAAGCTATGCAGGTGTTGGTAAAGAATCAAAAGTTGATATTACTGAGACTGGAAAAGGACTGGAATATCCAGCCTATACGCTCGTCATTGACGATCCAGATCATAAAGCGAATTACTATATGGATATAAGCATAAACGGGGGTGAGCCCATTTGGTTTATGCAAGAACGTGAGATGGGTGAGCAAACGATTGGACTAAACGAAGCGACTGAAAAAGCGAGTAATTTCTTAGAACAACATGGAAAAGAAGACATGGAGTTAATTGATAGCACGCAATACGATACAGTCGGTGTCTTTGAATATGTGTACAAACAAGATGATGTCAGAATCTATCCGGATTCCATTTTGATCGGAGTTGCATTAGATAACGGAGATGTTGTCAGCTACGAATCAAAAGGATACATCATTAATCATAAAGAGAACCGAGATATTGCACAGCCGAAATTAAGTCGTGAAGAAGCGCAAACAAAGGTAAATCCAAAAGTGAAGATTATGGAAGAGCACATTGGAGTCATCAAGAACAATATTGACGAAGAAGTTCTTTGTTATGAGTTCCTTGGTGTGCTAGATGATGATACGTATCGAATTTTTATTAATGCTGAAGACGGGCAGGAAGAAAAAGTTGAGCGCCTCATTCAGTCAGAGCCTGTTTTCCAATAAAACGCGTAGGACCTAAGAGCGAAAAACATTGCTTTTAGGTCCTTCATTTTTCCATTGGGATATTCGTTTCATATCTTGCCATTTTGTCAGATCGTGCGATAATAAAAGGAAAAAGGTAGAGAGAGGACGGCGAACGTGTGGAAGTAGGAATGACGTTATATCTTGAAGCAAAGCATCAAGAAATGGAAAAGCCAGTACCGGTTTATCGCTGTCGAGTGGTTGATCTGGAGGATGGACGGATTATGATTGATTATCCAATCAATGAAACAACGAAAAAACCAGCATTTTTCTACGATGGTACGCAATTTAAAGCATGGTGGGTAGCCAAGGAAAATGCAGTGTATTCGTTTGAAGCGACGATTTTAGGACGAAAAAAATCAGAAATTCCTGTTTTAATTCTGAATCAACCGATGCCAGATCAAATCATTAAATTGCAGAGAAGGGAATATGTCAGAATCTCTGCAAGGGCAGATGTTGCTGTCCATCCATTCCATACAGACTATTATCCGTTTGCCTCAACGACGGTCGACATTAGCGGTGGCGGGTGTGCCATTACATTACCACGTAATTACCAGTGCCCACCCATTGGTGAAATGGTTATGCTTTATTTAGTATTACATCGCCCTTCTGGTACAGTTGATTATCTTCAAGTGAAGGCTGATATTGTTCGAATTATTCAGCCGTCTGAGCATTCTCAGGAACGACTTTCGTTTGAATTTCTTCAATTAGCTAAACGAGATCGCGAAAAAATAATGACTTATATTTTTGAAAAACAACTGATGGAAAAAAAGAAAATGAAGCTGTAGAAGCTGTTTTACATTAGACCACTATCTTCATATATGCTACACTTAAGAGGAAGATATCCGTTTAAATAGCGGGTTTAGAAAGTATGAACAGATGATGTGTTGTGAAATAATACGAGGTGTAAGAAATGAGTGATTCGGTGAATATTGCCATTGATGGTCCTGCTGGTGCTGGAAAGAGTACAGTAGCAAAGTTAGTTTCAGAGGAATTAGGATTTCTGTATATTGATACAGGAGCCATGTATCGAGCGTTAACACTTGCGGCATTAAGAGAAGCTGTTAATATGAACAGTGAGAGCGAACTAAGTCAATTACTTAGTAAATGCCACATTCAATTGGTTGTTAAAAAAGAGGGAGCGAGTGTCCTTTTAAATGATGAAGATGTTAGTAAAGATATTCGCACTCTTGAGGTCAATCAGAATGTTTCGCTCGTTTCAAGCTGGGAAGCTGTACGTGTTGAAATGGTGGAGCGTCAACGTCAATTAGCTCAAAAAACACATAGCGTGTTAGATGGTAGAGATATTGGGACGTACGTTCTTCCAAATGCTCAATTAAAAGTGTTTCTAACAGCTTCTGTATCAGAACGTGCGCGTAGACGTCATGAAGAGCAGCTAAAGAAAGGAATGTCGTCTGATTACGAACAACTTAAGGTTGATATTGCAAGGCGGGATGAGCTTGATTCAACAAGAGCATTTGCCCCTCTGAAAAAAGCGGAGGATGCAATTGAGATCGATACAACTACTTTATCCATTTCAGAAGTTGCCCAAGCTATTACTGATTTAGCGAAGGAGCGAACAAGCTAAATGGGATTATACCAATTTGGTCAGTTTGTTTGTCGAACCTATTTATCGGCACTTTATAAGATTGAAATTGAAGGTAAAGAAAATATTCCTGAGCAAGGTGGAGTTCTACTTTGCTGCAATCATATTAGTAATTTTGATCCGCCGTTTCTTGGAGCCTATATTAAACGTCCTACACGATATATGGCTAAACAAGAGCTATTTGAAAAGCCAATCTTAAAGCAATTGTTACCTAAGCTAGGAGCATTTCCGGTTAAGCGTGGTGGGGCTGATAAGCAAACATTACGTAAAGGAATGAACTATCTAAATGATCAAGAAATCTTAGGGTTGTTTCCTGAAGGAACAAGAAGCAAAGACGGGAAGCTTGGAAAAGGATTAGCAGGTGCAGGTTTCTTTGCATTAAAAACCGATGCGGTCGTCATTCCATGTGCGATTATTGGATCTTACAAGCGCGGAAAACGCTTAAAGCTTGTATATGGAAAACCGTTGGATTTATCCATACAGCGAGAAACAAAAGCAAGCTCAGGAGAAGTTACAGAGCTTATTATGAGTGAAATTCAAGCATTATTAGACACACACAAACAACCTCACGATTAAAATGCTTTCACTTTAGTTGAAAGTTTTTTATAAATATAGTTTCATTACCACTGTACGTAGTGGGTACTGAAGGAGGCAAATGTCAATGATTGAAGATATGAATAATGAAGTATCAGAACTGAAATCATTTACTGTAGGAGACATTGTGACGGGGAAGGTAACAAAGGTTGAAGATAAACAAGCCTTTGTTGATGTAGGCTTTAAAGTAGATGGTATTTTACCAATTAGTGAACTATCTAGCTTACACATTGAAACCGTTGGTGATGTTTTGGCAGTTGATGATGAACTGGAGCTCAAAATTCAAAAAGTCACTGATGAAGAGTTGGTCCTCTCTAAGCGAGCTGTACAGGCTGAAAAGGCATGGGAACGACTTCAAGACGCCTATTCTTCAGGGGAAATTATTGAGGCTGAAGTAGCTGATGTTGTAAAAGGTGGACTTGTAGTAGACGTAGGCGTTCGTGGATTCATTCCAGCCTCTCTCGTTGAACGTCACTTTGTAGAAGATTTCTCTAACTATAAAGGTCAGACACTCCGATTAAAAGTTGTGGAGCTGGATCGGGATAATAATAAACTTATTCTTTCACAACGTGCCGTTCTTGACGAAGAAGTTGAAACAAATAAGCGTCAGGTCCTTGATTCATTAAAAGCTGGAGACACTGTCGAAGGAACGGTTCAACGTTTAACGAACTTTGGTGCCTTTGTAGATGTTGGTGGCGTTGATGGGCTTGTACACATTTCTCAGTTAGCGCATCATCGCGTGGAATCCCCATCTGAAATTGTCTCTGAAGGCCAGAGTGTCAGGGTGAAAATTCTCTCTGTTGATACGAACAGCGAACGTGTCTCTTTATCTATTAAAGATACAGAACCAGGACCGTGGGAGAAAGTAGCCGAGCAGTTTTCTGTAGGTGATGTTGTGGATGGAACCGTAAAACGACTCGTATCATTTGGTGCCTTCGTTGAAATTGCAGCAGGTATTGAAGGTCTAGTCCACATTTCACAAATTGCTAACCGACATATTGGTACACCTAGTGAGGTCTTATCTGAAGGTGAAACCGTACAAGTGAAAGTACTTGAAGTAAGTGCTAGTGACAAACGGGTTTCCTTAAGTATTAGAGAACTACTTGAAAATGAAGATGGTAGTCAGGACTATGCTCAGTACGAAAGATCACGAGATGAAGATTCTGGTGGATTTTCATTAGGAGATATGATTGGCGACCAATTAAAAAAGTATAAATAAACATTGTTAAAGAGTAGCGTACATATCATTTGGTATGTACGCTACTTTTCTATGCTTTTCTATTCATAATAGGTTTAGTTGCTACTATTTCTGCCCATACTAGCTTATGAAACTAGGGGGGAGAAATGAATGGAAGGGTTATTTATGTTTTGGCTGAGTTGGGTGGCTTGGATTATTGTCACTTTTTTAATGGGGAAGTCAAAAAAGAGAATAATGTTAGCAGGTTTTATCCTACTTTTTATTATCTTTTATTCGGTTCACATACCTGTACCAATGGGAACGATTAATGCAGGGTTTATTTGGCTGGCCTTAGGCTGTTATTGGATGTTTCACAGACAAGCCAGAAAAAGACTGTTTGTTTCATTTTTGTTTGGATGGTTCATTGCAGCTGTCTACGCAGGCTTTTCCTTGTGGACGATGTATGATCCTATAATTATGATTGTTCAAAAGGAATGGATGATGGCTAGTATTCTATTTCTTCTATCCATTTTCTTAATGAAAAATGCTTTACTACGTGTAACGGTTGTTACACTTGGTATGATTCATGGTGAAGTGTTGACACACTTTGTGACAGCGAATATTTGGGGATTTTTTGAGGTTGGAAGTAATCTGTTTTTTGATGGTTTGGCTCTCAGTCTCGTGATTTTGTCGTTGCATATTCTTCTGCAGACGGTTAAAGGCTTCTTACAAGATGCGACAGAGAAATGGCGGAGTGCAACGGAGAGCCTATAAAACCTTTACTGATAGGGTCGACAAGCTCCGTTAGATTTAGTAAGATGAGTAAGTTAGAAACGGCAAAGAATGCACTTATAAAGGTGTGAGCTCGTGTCGTTTTTTCGTATGAACAATGACTGTCTCCTTTTATTTTATAAAGGGATCAGCATTTTAGAGAAAGGTTGTGGCGCTGTGACTAAACCAGTCGTGGCCATTGTAGGACGTCCTAACGTCGGAAAATCTACAATTTTTAATCGTATTGTTGGAGAAAGAATTGCGATTGTGGAAGACATTCCTGGTGTAACTCGTGATCGTATTTATAGTCAAGGTGAATGGCTAGATACAGAGTTTCAGGTGATCGATACAGGCGGAATTGAAATTGGAGACGAGCCATTGCTTGTGCAGATGCGTGCTCAGGCGGAATTGGCTATTAAAGAGTCTGACGTCATTATCTTTATGGTAAATGGACGTGAAGGGATTACTAATGCAGATCAGGAAGTAGCCAAGCTATTATTCCGATCAAAAAAACCAGTCGTTCTTGCGGTGAATAAAATTGATAATGTGGAGATGCAACAGCAGCTGTATGAATTTTATTCATTAGGGATGGGAGAGCCTTTTGGAATCTCTGGATCACACGGACTTGGACTTGGTGATTTATTAGATGAGGTGAAAAGCCATTTCCCTGAACAAGAAGAGGAAGTGTATGATCCTGATACAATCCGTATTGCATTGATTGGTCGTCCAAATGTCGGTAAATCTTCATTAGTAAATGGCATGCTTGGAGAAGATCGAGTGATTGTAAGTGATATTGCAGGTACAACTCGTGATGCCATTGATACACCGTTTACAAAGGATGATCAGGATTATGTGGTTATTGATACAGCGGGTATGCGTAAGCGCGGAAAAGTGTACGAAACCACTGAGAAGTACAGTGTACTTCGAGCACTTAAAGCAATTGAGAGAGCGGATGTTGTCTTGGTTGTGTTAAATGCAGAGGAAGGCATTATTGAACAGGATAAAAAGATTGCAGGTTATGCTCATGAAGCAGGACGCGCGATTCTGTTTGTTGTGAATAAATGGGATGCGGTTCCTGGTAAAGACGATAAAACAATGCAGAACTTTGAACGTAAGATCCGTGAAGAATTCCTTTTCTTAACTTATGCACCTGTATTATTCTTATCTGCTTTAACTCGTCAACGGATGCAGCATTTATTGCCACTTGTTAACAAAGTAGCAGAGAATCATACACTTCGAGTGGCTACTCATGTATTAAATGACATGGTAATGGATGCTGTTGTTATGAATCCAACTCCAACAGACAAAGGAAAACGCTTGAAGATTAATTATGTGACTCAAGTGGCTGTAGGTCCACCTACGTTTGTTTTCTTTGTAAACGAACCAGAATTAATGCATTTTTCGTATCAACGTTTCTTAGAAAATCGCTTGCGTGCAACGTTTGATTTAGAGGGTACACCAGTTAAAATTATTGCTCGTAAGAAAAATGATTAACGTTTTGACAATGGGAGGAGAACATTTATGGGAATAGGCCTTCTGGTTTCCATACTTATTGGTTATTTACTTGGGTCTATTAGCTTTAGTTATCTCATTGGTCGTAAATTACTAAAGCTAGATATTCGCACAATGGGGAGTGGGAATGCTGGGGCTACAAACACACTAAGAGTGATGGGGAAAGGCCCGGCCATCTCCGTCTTAGTGTTAGATATTGCAAAGGGTATTGCTGCTGTATGGATTGGCGTTTGGTTAGGTGCAGGTAATGCATGGGTACCGGCGCTAGCAGGTTTAGCTGCAATACTCGGTCATAATTGGCCCATTTATTTTGGTTTTCGAGGTGGAAAGGGTGTAGCAACCACAATAGGTGTTATTGCCACTCTTGTATTAATTCCTGCTTTAACTGCTGGGGTCATTGCGATTCTAAGTATTGTTTTTACACGTTATGTTTCCCTTGGATCTTTACTATTTGTAGGGTTAACGCCAATTACAGTTTGGTTATTTATGAATGGCTTGAATATACCGGTTGAGTACTTTTATTTAACAATAGCAGTAGCACTTTTATCTTTTTGGAAGCACCGTACAAATATTAAACGATTAACTACAGGTACAGAGAATAAACTAGGATCTAAAAAAGGTGCATAAAACGCGTGTGATAAGGGGTTGATTCATATGACTACGATTGCTGTAGTAGGATCTGGAAGCTGGGGTACAGCTCTAGGGATGGTTTTAGCTGATAACGGACACGACGTTCGCATGTGGGCTAGACGTGCTGATCAAATTGAAGAAATGAATACAAAAAAAACAAATGAAAAATATTTGCCTGAGGTTACACTCCCAGAAAGCATGTGTGGGTTTACAAGCCTTGAGGAAGCCGTTCAACCTGTAGAGGTTGTTGTGCTTGCTGTACCAGTAAAAGCGATTCGTGAAGAAACGAAAAAACTGCTTGAAGTTTCAAGCCGTCCTCTTACGATCATTCATGTGAGTAAAGGGATTGAACCTGGTACACAAAAAAGAGTATCCGAAATGATTGAAGAAGAAGCTAACGGTCATGCAAATCTTCATTCTGTGGTTGTCTTATCTGGACCTAGTCATGCTGAAGAGGTAAGCCGACGACAGCCTACAACTGTTACAGTTTCATCAACAAATCTTGAGTCTGCTCAATATGCACAGGATTTGTTCATGAACCAGAATTTCCGTGTGTATACTCATTCCGATCTAGTTGGTGTTGAGCTCGGTGGCGCATTAAAGAATATTATTGCACTTGTATGCGGTGTAACGAATGGACTGGGATATGGAGATAATACTAAAGCTGCTATTATGACTAGAGGACTCGCTGAGATTACCCGCATGGGTGTAAAGCTTGGTGCAGATCCCTTAACATTCTCAGGTTTGTCCGGTCTCGGTGATTTGATTGTAACGTGCACAAGTGTGCATTCAAGAAATTTCCGTGCAGGCAGGTTAATTGGACAAGGACTATCACTTGATGATGTGCTAGAGCAAATGGGAATGGCTGTTGAAGGTGTTAGAACAACGCAAGCTGCATTTGAGATGGCTAATCGCTTTGAAGTGGAAATGCCGATAACAAGTGCGATTTATCATGTTCTCTTTAATGGAATAAAGCCTGAAGATGCAGCTGGTGAGTTGATGGGCCGAGTGAAAAAACACGAGGAAGAAAAGTTAACTGACTAAAATGTTCTAGGCATTTACCATGCACCATCTTTCTCTGTACGCATACGATATGTTGATACTACGTACGGAGGAGGAGAGAGCACATGACTCAAAACCGAGATTCATCGTTCTTTGACCAGATTCAAAAGAATACGAAGGTTCGACCTGATGAACTATTAAAACTAGCAAACTCTGTAAGTAAATCAAACTTAAAAGACGAAGCAACAGTTAGACAATTAATTCATCAAGTGTCTCAGCTTGCAGGTAAACCTGTTTCTAAAGAAAAAGAAGATCAGCTTGTTCAAGCTATTATTAAAAACAACGTGCCTGCTGATTTTGCTTCCCTTTCAAAAATGTTTAATAAAAAATAGCACTCCGTTAGGCATATGCTCGTGCACTTTCAGTAGTCGTGCATATACTTGTAAGGAACACAAATATAGGGCTTACACATTAGGGTTATGTCATGAGTCGGAGAAAGGCCCCACTTTCTCCGATTTAATTAGTAACATGGACAAGCTTAAGTGAAGTCTATTGAGGAGGAAAAGAATGTCACAAGCCATGCTTCATATGTACATTTCTTTTGCTGGTATGATTTTGATGTTTGTTTCGGCTGGACTGGCTCTTTTTAGTCGGACAAAATTAAAAGGAATCATTCAAAAGATTGTTTTGTCCATTTCATTTGTATGTTTAATGGTTTCAGGAATTATTGTTTTTTATATTGTAGTAGGGGGACCAACGTCAAGCTAGGGAGGAGATACATTATGAAACGATTTCTTTTGAAAGCGTTGTTTTTGGGGAGTCTCCTTTTACTTGCAGGGTGCTTTTATCCACAAAACGAGCGACAAGCTTCTCAAGCAGCGTATTTAGATCAATTGGCTTCAGTTCAATCAGCTGTTGACTCGTTTCAAGAGGATACCGCTGTTTTACCTATTCAGACTTTTGATGAGAACACACCTACGTATCAACGATATGTTATTGATTTTAGGCAGCTGGTGCCACGCTATATGCAGGAACCTCCAGGTACAGCATTTGAAAACGGAGGAATGTATCAATATACTCTTATCGATGTTGAAGAGAATCCGACCGTTAAACTCATTGATTTAAGTTCATTAAAGACCATACAAGAACTAATGAGTCGGATTAATAATTATCGGGCAAATCATACATATGCACCAGTAAATGAGATTGTGGCAGAGGGTTTATTTACGATTGATTTTGAAGCGTTATCCTATAAAGAAGAACCAGTGATTATTAGCCCTTATACTGGAAACAGTCTTCCTTTTCTTTACTCAAACACAGGAGAATTAGTGATTGACTATGCGAGTGATATTAACATTCGTATAAATGAATTGGATGAAATAAATGAAGATGAGGATTTACGCCCGTTGCTATATGAAGAAGCTCCCTTTGTTCCATTTCATTCGGTACCTTATACATTATCCGAATCTGGGGAACCTGAGCTAGATCCATCGTTTGAAGCCGAATAAAAATAATTAAATAGAAAATGGTCTATTCTGCCCCTCCACTAGATATATATACGGTAATGGAAGGGGCATTTTTTTGTTGGTCGGGCTCCCCTTCTCGAAAAAGAGTGAACCGTTTGAATGAAAATCCAAAAAAATAGATCATATTTTTGGGACAACGTTCATAGCATGAACTATGTGAGGATTTCAGCGCAAATGGGAGAACTCTTATATTGAAATGATCGGGAGGGGATCACGTGGAAAAAGTCGACATCTTTAAGGATATTGCAGAGCGCACAGGCGGGGACATTTACTTAGGTGTAGTAGGTGCCGTCCGTACAGGTAAATCTACGTTTATTAAAAAGTTTATGGAGCTAGTGGTTTTGCCGAATATTGAAAATGAGTCAGAGAAGGTAAGGGCTCAGGATGAATTGCCACAGTCGGCAGCAGGAAAGACGATCATGACGACAGAACCGAAATTTGTGCCAAATCAAGCGGTCTCCATCAATGTTGGTGATGGGTTAGATGTAAATATTCGCTTAGTCGATTGCGTAGGATATGCTGTACCAGGTGCAAAGGGATATGAAGATGAGAATGGCCCTAGAATGATTAACACGCCTTGGTATGAAGAACCGATTCCTTTTCAAGAGGCTGCCGAAATTGGTACTCGTAAAGTCATTCAAGAACATTCAACCCTTGGTGTAGTCATTACGAGTGATGGAACGATTGGAGATATACCACGTTATGACTATGTTGAGTCTGAAACAAGAGTCATTGAAGAGTTAAAAGAAGTGGGTAAGCCGTTTATCATGGTTGTTAACAGTGTGAGACCGTATCATCCTGAAACGGAAAAGCTTCGTGCGCAATTAGCGGAAGAACATGATATTCCAGTCTTGTCTATGAGTATTGAAAGCATGACCGATCAGGATATTCAAAATGTACTTCGTGAAGTATTGTTTGAATTCCCTGTACATGAGGTGAATGTAAATTTACCAAGCTGGGTGATGGTTCTTCATCAAGATCATTGGTTGCGCCAAAGCTATGAGGAATCCGTTCGTGAAACGGTTAAAGATATTAAGAGATTACGAGATGTAGACCGAGTGGTTGGTCATTTCACAGAATTTGATTTCATAGATGATGCTAGACTTGCCGGCATTGAAATGGGTCATGGTATAGCGGAGATTGATCTCTATGCACCAGATACCCTTTATGATGAAGTCCTAAAAGAGGTAGTTGGTGTAGAGATCCGTGGAAAAGATCATTTATTATCTTTGATGCAGGAATTCGCACATGCGAAGTCAGAGTATGATCAAGTATCTGATGCACTTCAAATGGTTAAGCAAACAGGCTACGGCATTGCAGCTCCAGCATTATCTGATATGAGCCTTGATGAACCGGAGATCATCCGCCAAGGAGCGCGATTTGGCGTCAGGTTAAAAGCTGTTGCCCCGTCGATTCACATGATTAAGGTTGACGTAGAATCTGAATTTGCACCAATCATCGGCACAGAAAAGCAAAGCGAAGAGCTTGTCAGATATCTAATGCAGGACTTTGAAGAGAATCCACTTTCAATCTGGAATTCTGACATCTTTGGTCGCTCTCTTAATTCAATCGTTAGAGAAGGGATTTCTGCAAAGCTATCGCTTATGCCAGAGAATGCTCGGTACAAATTAAAAGAAACACTTGAACGAATAATTAACGAAGGTTCAGGTGGACTCATTGCGATCATCCTATAAGCGGAAAAGGGACTCTCTAGAGAGTTCCTTTTTGCTTTTGTTAAGCGAGATATGCTAAGATTTACAGCAGAATAGCGTTTAAACGGGCTTCGTTTAAACTAGCCAGGGAGCGATTAAGATGGGCAATGAAAAGGATTATATCGTCATTAAAGCAAAAGAAAATGGTGTAACGGTCATAGGTCTTACACGAGGCACTGATACTAGGTTTCATCACTCTGAAAAGTTAGATAAGGGTGAGGTATTAGTCGCTCAGTTTACCGATCATACATCTGCCATTAAAGTGCGTGGCAAGGCTGAGATACAAACAACTCATGGTCATGTTACCTCTGGTCAAGAAGATCAATAGAAAAGCTCGTCAGGTAATGTCGAGTCACGCATGGTTGGGACATAAAGACTATGCTATACTGAAATTATGAATTTGTTATACACTGGAGGATACATACGATGGTGAATCCCAGCCACCTAACCAAAGAAGTAACAGCTATTATAGAGAAATTTAACCAACTCACTTATCATCCCTATATAGAGAAATACATTCCATCTGTAGGCATTGATGAAGAGAAATGTCGCTTATTTTACGCGTCTTTATCGAAAAAAGCGTCAAAAGAGGACGCATTTGTGATTACATTATGTGCGATGCTCGTTCAAGCTGCTCTAGATGTACACGAAAAAGTTACTTTACACCCCGTTCATTCAGATGATGCTAGAAAGAATCGCCAATTACATGTACTAATTGGTGATTATTATAGTAGTTTATATTATCACTTACTTGCCGGATCTGACCATGTACCATTAACTCGTCTCTTTAGTCACACACTACAGGAGATAAATGAACAAAAAATGAACGTCTATGAAGTAAATCATGATGAATACGCTGAAATGGCTGACCATGTGATGTTTATTGAGTCTGGATTATATGGAAAACTTCTTGAAGAGTATAATCTATCTTTTGATAAAGAGATTTTTGAGCAATTGTTTTTCTACAAACGGTTTATGGATGAATGGAATAATTGGAACAGTGATCGAGATTCAGCGTTAATTCAGACATTCCTTAAGCAAACGCCAGTTTCAGGGCACCAGGATGCTTTAATTCAAAAACAGGATGAGTTACGAGCGTCTATACAAAGACTATATGTAAGCCACCCTGATTTTACTGATCATATTGATCAATATCTAAATGAAGCCATCCAATCTGCTCCTGTGGAGGAAATGGAAAGAAAGGTGAGATAGATGGGGCAACAAACAAAGGAAGAACGAGTTCACGAGGTGTTTGAGTCGATTTCCACTCAGTACGACCGAATGAATTCAGTTATTAGTCTGCAGCTTCATAAAGTGTGGCGTAAAGATGTCATGAAAATAATGAATGTTAAGCCTGGAGATGCCTCGTTAGATGTATGCTGTGGTACAGCCGATTGGACGATTGCTCTTGGACAAGCTGCGGGTGCTAATGGAAGAACGGAAGGGTTAGACTTTAGCCAAAACATGCTTGATGTCGGTCAAAAGAAATTAGAAGATCAAGATCTTACATACATTAACCTTCATCATGGAAACGCAATGGAACTACCATTTGAAGACAATCAATTTGATTATGTGACGATTGGGTTTGGATTACGTAATGTACCAGACTATCTTCAAGTCTTAAAAGAGATGGAGCGTGTTGTGAAACCAGGTGGAATGGTTGTTTGTCTTGAGACGTCAAATCCAACAATGCCTGTGTATAAACAAGTCTATCAACTATATTTTAGACATCTCATGCCTCTTGCTGGCCGCATTTTTGCTAAAAGTCATAAGGAGTATTCATGGTTACAAGAATCCACTCAAACATTTCCTTCGAAACAGCAATTAGCTAGTTTGTTTCAAGAAGCTGGCTTAAAGGATGTTACCTTTAAAAGCTACTCTGGGGGAGCTGCAGCGGTGCATTATGGAAGAAAGAATAAGTGATTACTAGAGTATAGATATACGTGGTCATTGTTGTCCGCATAAGAAGAGTTAGGAGCAGATATTGTGATACGAAAGTTAAAAATCATTCTTGAAATGATTAAGTTTGAGCATACGGTGTTTGCACTGCCGTTTGCGTTTATGGGTACCATTTTAGGGAGTCTGATTATTAATGATCGGTTTCCACTTTGGACGGATTGGATTTGGATTATTGTTGCGATGTTCGGTGCAAGAAGTGCAGCGATGTCCCTTAATCGATTAATAGATGAAAAAATTGATCGGCATAATCCGAGGACAGCGGATCGCGCCATTCCGGCAGGGCTAGTGTCTAAGGTGGAAGTGCTGGTCTTTATTGTGGCTTCCTTTGCCTTACTGATTGTAGCTGCTTTTCAATTAAATCCTTTGGCAGTGGTTTTTTTACCTTTGGCAGTATTTTTGTTGGTCTTTTATTCATATACAAAACGATTTACATGGGCTTGTCATATTGTGTTAGGTTTGACCATCGGTTTTGCTCCCCTTGGTGGTTGGATAGCTGTAACGGGTGAAATTACATGGGTGGTAATCGTCTTGTACTTCGCAGTCGCATTTTGGCTTGCAGGCTTTGATACTGTGTATGCAACTCAGGATGCTGATTATGACCGTGAACGTGGCTTATACTCCATCCCAAGTCGTTTTGGTGTAGCAAAAGCCTTAATCATCGCGAGAGGGTTTCATGTCGTAAGCTTTTGCTTGTTTTTAGCTTTGTTTTTTATGACAACTGTATTAGGTTGGTTCTACTTAGTTGGTGTGATCATAGCTGGTGGTATGATGATATATCAACATGCACTTGTATCTAAGGATGATCTTTCAAGAGTGATGTTTGCCTTCTTTCCAATGAACGGAACGCTAAGTGTTGTTATGTTTCTCTTTACACTTGGAGACATCTTCTTATGAGTTCCCAGGGTCCGTACATTGTTGGAATGACAGGAGCAAGCGGAGGTATTTACGGAATAAGACTGGTTCAAGAGCTGCTTGGAACTGGTCACGATGTTCACCTTGTTTTAACGGAAGCAACATGGCAGGTTTTTCAAGCAGAGATGAAGCTAGATATATCGGATCGAGATCAAGTAATAGCTGAATTATTTAATGAACGTCAAGAGAATCTCCATGTGTATGATCTTCATAATTATGCCGCTCCGATTGCGAGCGGCTCCTTCCGAACAAAAGGAATGATTGTCATTCCATGTTCAATGGGGTCTCTCTCTGGAATGGCGATTGGAGCATCAGGTAATCTTATTGAACGGGCAGCGGACGTGATGTTAAAAGAAAAACGTCCTTTGGTCATTGTTCCTAGAGAAACGCCACTTCACCAGATTCAACTGGAGAATATGCTGACGCTTTCAAAAGCAGGAGCAACTATTTTACCTGCTATGCCAGGATTTTATCATAATCCAACTACAATGGAAGAACTGATTGATTTTGTGGTGGGAAAAGCGTTAGATGTTTTAGGAGTAGAGCACGAATTGTTTAAAAGGTGGGGAAGTGAATCATGACGCTTCGCATTGGTGAAATTGAGTACGCTAATATTCAACCGTTTTTTGATAAATTGAATCGAAATGAATTAACGGAAAATGGATTTCAACTTATGACAGATGTACCAAGTCAGGTGAATCGTCGTCTGGCAGAAGGCGCTGTTGATGTTGCTGGCATATCCTCGTTTTCTTATGCTCAGCATGCAGACGATTACTCGATCCTTCCAGACTTATCGGTTTCGTCAAAAGGCGAGGTTCGTTCATTATATTTGTTTTCTAAGGTACCGATTGAACAGCTAGACGAGAAACGAGTTGCGTTAACAGCCAGTTCAGCTACAACCGTTCATTTACTTAAAATTATCTTACGTTCGTTCTATGAGCTTCGAGTACAGTATGAAACGATGAAGCCAGATCTAGCTGAGATGCTCTTGACGCATGATGCAGCCTTACTTATTGGAGATGATGCCATTCGAGCGGCGCGAACGAACACAACTCTTTATCAATATGATCTTGGTACGTTATGGTATGAGCAAACTGGCTTACCAATGTCCTATGCAGTGTTTGCTGTTAGAAATGAGGTTTTATCAACCCATTCAGATGAGCTCGACACCATTTATCAAGCATTCGTGCAAAGTAAAATCTCGAGTCATCATAATGACTACAAGGATTTATCAAATCGATTTGTCTTAAAACAAGGTGGAACCTTTGACTTTTGGCAATCATATTTTCAAAATTTGTGGTATCATTTTAATGAAGAAAATAAACGTGGATTATTATATTATTATAAGCTGGCTTATGAGTATGGATTCTTGTCAAAGTCAATTCACTCAATCAGTGTGTGGAGTAAGGTCCACTCCTGACATGGCGGGTAGAATAAGGTGAAAGAATGAAACTAGCAGATATCTATGGACATTTTCAGTCAGATATTAAAGTCATTGAAAAAGAATTAGAAGAAACCATCCAAGCAAGGCATGATGTGTTACGGAAAGCTTCAACCGATTTACTTCATGCAGGTGGAAAGCGTATTCGACCAGTATTTGTGTTGCTTGCTGCCAGATTCGGAAACTATGATATACATGCATTAAAGCATATTGCTGTCTCACTTGAGCTAATACATATGGCTTCTCTTGTACATGATGATGTCATAGATGATGCAGAGCTTCGTCGTGGACGTAAGACGATTAAGTCGCAATGGGACAATCGTGTGGCTATGTATGCTGGCGACTATATTTTTGCCAAAGCTGTTCAAACGGCCGCTTATTTTGATAATCGTTCCATTCATTTAATTATTTCAGATGCCATTATGGAAATGTGTATCGGTGAGGTTGAACAAATACGTGATCAATTTAATTGGGATCAAAACATTCGTACGTATTTCCGTAGAATCAAACGCAAGACAGCTCTTCTTATTGCCGTGAGTTGTAAGCTAGGAGCCATTGCTGCTGATGCTTCAGATGAGATCCAACGTCGATTGTATTTGTTTGGCTATTATGTAGGAATGTCCTTTCAAATTACCGATGATATCTTAGACTTTGTTGGAACGATGGAGCAAATTGGTAAACCAGCTGGTGGAGACTTAAGGCAAGGAAATGTAACGCTACCTGCCTTATATGCAATGCATCACAACCCAGACTTAAAAACAGAAATTGTTGAGACGATTTCAAAAGATCACCATCACGCAGACATGGATTCGATTATCAACCAAATTAAAGAATCAGGCGGAATTGAATATTCCGTTTCTGTTAGTGACCAATATCTAGCTAAAGCGTTTAAACAATTAGAAGCATTACCTGACGTAGAAGCGAAGACATATTTCTTACAATTAGCCGCGTACATTGGAAGACGTAAATTCTAATCCTTTATGAAGAGCCTGTTACTGATATTGTCAATGACTGGCTCTTTTGCTATACTAGTCTATGTAAGCGGATGCAAGATACTTTTTCACAGAAAAGAGAGGGTATACATATGGAGCGTACATACTTAATGGTTAAACCTGATGGTGTACAAAGAGGTTTGATCGGAGAAATCATTTCACGTTTTGAGTCAAAAGGATTTACATTAGTGGGTGGAAAGTTCAAACAAATTTCAAGAGAATTAGCTGAAACTCATTATGGTGAGCACAAAGAACGTCCTTTTTTTGGAGAGCTTGTTGATTTTATTACGTCCGGACCTGTATTTGCAATGGTGTGGGAGGGCGACAATGTGATTAAGTCCTCACGTACATTAGTAGGCGCAACCAATCCAACTGAAGCTGCACCTGGAACAATCAGAGGAGATTATGGTGTCCACGTAGGAATGAATATCATTCATGGCTCTGATTCGGAAGAAAGTGCAAAAAGAGAGATCGATCTCTTTTTCACAAGTAATGAACTTATTACATATGAAAAAACATTAAAACAATGGATTTAATTTAATCACACAAAACCTGTTCTATTCATGAACAGGTTTTTTTATTGTTTTGACTAGTTGAGCCTATGTTAGAGATAAGGTATGATGAGCAAAAGATAACCAAAAGGGAGACATCATGAGCCACAACGATTACGAGCGATTTATTCTCACCATTAAACAAATGACAGGAATTGATTTATCATCTTATAAAGAAGCTCAAATGAAGCGCAGATTAACGTCTTTTAGAGAGAAAAAGGGCTATGCGGATTTTGAATCTTATGTAAAAGCGATGAAAGGCAATCAAGCCTTGCTAGAGGAATGCCTAGAACGAATGACCATAAATGTCTCTGAATTCTATCGCAATCGTTCTCGCTGGGATGTGTTGGATCAAACCATTATTCCTTTATTACTAAAGACTTCACAATCTCTAAAAACATGGAGTGCGGCATGTTCTTCCGGGGAAGAGCCTTATACACTGACAATGATCTTACAAAAACACCTTAAAGCGAGTCAATTTTCTGTTTTGGCCACAGACCTAGATCGAGTCATTCTTGAACGAGCGAAGCTAGGTTTTTACGGAGAACGATCCATAAAAGAAGTTCCTGAAGACATGTTACATACTTATTTCACTAAAAAGGAATCCATTTATGAAGTAGATCCTACTCTTAAAAAAAATATCACATTTAAACAACAGAACCTTTTAACAGATTCATTTGAAACAGGCTATGATTTAATTATATGTCGGAATGTCATGATCTATTTTACGGAAGAAACAAAGCATGCACTTTATCAAAAATTTAGTAAGGCACTTCGTCCTGGTGGAATGTTGTTTGTAGGTAGTACAGAACAAATTTTCAATCCAGATACATATGGTTTTAAAAGTAAGGAAACCTTTTTCTATGAGAAGGTTTAGTAATCACGCATGAATAAGCATAGGTACAAGACAGGTATCAAATTATATGTTATAATTTAACGCATAAAAGCGATAAAGAATTTAGTGTTGGTTATTTGAATAGGAGGAAGTACAGATGAGATACTTAACAGCAGGTGAATCGCACGGACCACAACTAACAACAATCATAGAAGGCCTTCCAGCTCAACTGGAGCTTTTAGCTGAAGATATTAATACGGAGCTTGCAAGACGTCAAGGAGGATATGGACGCGGTCGTAGAATGCAAATTGAGAAAGATCAGGCTCAGATTACAAGTGGAGTTCGTCATGGGAAAACAACGGGAGCTCCAATTGCTTTAGTTGTTGAAAATAAAGACTGGACACACTGGACAAAAGTTATGGGTGCAGAACCAATTTCTGAGGATGAAGAAAAAGAAGTTAAACGCAAGCTGTCACGCCCAAGACCGGGACACGCTGACTTAAACGGAGCCATTAAATACGGTCACCGTGATATGAGAAATGTTTTAGAACGATCTTCTGCACGTGAGACAACCGTTCGTGTAGCTGCAGGAGCAGTTGCTAAAAAAATTCTAAAAACATTTGGAATTGAAGTAGCAGGTCATGTGCTTGAAATTGGTGGCGTTCGTGCAGTGGAGACAGATTACACGTCTGTAGCAGATCTTAAAGAACGTTCGGAAGCTTCTCAAGTACGTTGCTTAGATGAACAAGCTTCAGAACAAATGATCGCAGCCATTGATCAAGCAAAACAAGATGGGGATTCCATTGGCGGCGTTGTTGAAGTGGTCGTTCAAGGTGTACCGATTGGACTTGGAAGCCATGTTCAATATGATCGGAAGCTTGACGCGAAAATTGCAGGTGCCGTGATGAGCATTAATGCCTTTAAAGGTGTTGAAATTGGAATTGGCTTTGAAGCAGCTCGTTTACCAGGAAGTCGTGTGCACGACGAAATTCTTTGGACTGAAGAAGACGGGTATACTCGCAAAACAAATAATCTCGGTGGATTTGAAGGTGGAATGACAAATGGCATGCCAATTGTTGTGAAAGGTGTTATGAAACCTATTCCAACGTTATACAAACCGCTACAAAGTGTAGATATTGATACAAAAGAACCTTTCCAGGCAAGCATTGAGCGCTCAGATAGCTGTGCCGTTCCAGCAGCATCTGTCGTGGCCGAGGCGGTTGTAGCTTGGGAAGTAGCCAATGCTCTTCTTGAAACATTTGGATCTGACAGGGTTGACGCTATAGCTGAGAATATTCGTCGTCATAAAGCAGAAGCGAAGGACTTTTAATGATGAAAAAAGTGCCAGTAAACATTGAACATCATGCTTACAAGGTTTACCTTGATAAGGGACTTAGATTTCGTCTTGGTGAGCTATTAAAAAATAGCTTAGACGAACAGCCATCTTCAATCTTTATTGTGACTGATTCTACAGTAGCTCCTCTCTATTTAGAGGATGTTCTGAACGGTTTACCGGATGACTTAAACGTCACAACAGTAACGATAGATAGTGGAGAGCAGTCTAAATCATTTAAGGAATATGAGTATCTCTTAACAGAGGCATTAAAAGCAGGACTTGACCGCAAATCTGTGTTGATTGCATTAGGTGGAGGAGTGGTTGGTGACATTGCTGGTTTTGTTGCCGCCACCTACATGCGTGGTATCAGATTTATTCAGATGCCGACCACATTGCTTGCACAGGACAGTAGTGTAGGTGGTAAAGTAGCCATTAATCATCCGCTCGGAAAAAACATGATTGGCGCTTTCCATCAACCTGAAGCTGTTTATTATGATATTGAGATGTTAGCTACTCTGCCAGAAAAAGAATGGAGATCTGGTTTTGCTGAAGTGTTTAAGCACGGATTAATTCTTGATGAAGCTTTTTATCAATGGTTAAACAAACATGTGCAACAGTTACCAATTCATGACCAATATATGAACGAATTATTGGCTCGTTCCATTGCAATTAAAGCAGAAGTAGTCTCAAAAGATGAACGTGAACAAGGGATTCGTGCATATCTTAACTTAGGTCATACGCTTGGTCACGCAATTGAATCGGTTTCTGGTTACGGAACACTTACACATGGTGAAGCTGTGGTTATTGGAATTGTGTTTGCAATGAAGATTAGTGAAAAGCACTACCAAACTGATCTTCAGATTTCAGATTTTGTGGACTGGGTTGAATCTCTAGGGTACGAAACAAACATACCAAGCAACTTAGACCGCTCTAAACTTTTAGAGGCGATGAAAAAAGATAAAAAAACAGAAGCTGGCTCTATCCGAATGGTTCTTTTAAAGAAAGTCGGAGAAGCCTCAGTTGAAAAAATAGATGAGAAACTTATTCTATCAATCTTAAATGAGCAGTAAGGAGGCACGTAATGGTTAGAGGAATACGTGGCGCAACAACCGTTAAAATAAATCAAGAAGATGAGATTTTGCATGAAACAGAGCAATTATTTTTAGCCATTGCTGATCAAAACGAGATTGATCCAGAGGACGTCGCACAGGTTTTGATTACAGTAACAGAGGATTTAAACGCAACATTCCCTGCGAAAGCAATGCGCAGACTCCCTGGATGGGACTTTGTACCAGTGACGTGTGCCAAGGAAATCAATGTACCTGGTAGCTTACCACAGTGTGTGCGTATCTTGATGACGGTTAATACTGCTAAGACGCAAAAAGAAATTCATCATGTGTATTTAAATGAAGCCGTTAAGCTTAGACCTGATTTAGTAAAACAAGTATAAATCGTTGACGGATGAAAGTGTTCAAGGTACAATTTACAAAAGTGTACGGACCAGAGGGTCTGTAGCTTCAGTTGAGAGTTTAGTTGAGATTTACCCATTAATGAGAAGAGCTGAGATGAGAAGAGCAGAGCAGAGCTTGAGCAGAGACGAGATTCTATTTCTAATGACACGTCCCTGGGCTAGCCTCAGTGGGCGTTTTTTATAAGATCTGCCTCATTCCTCCTTCGTTTTTTCCACTTCAGCCCTCATAATTTGAGGAGCGAGAGACATGAAACATACTTCCTATGAAACATTTGAAAAAGCCTATCACACGTATAAAACAGTTGTCTATTCGTCACGTTATTTTGTGGACGGATTAACACCGATTCATATCACCCAGCAGCTTCATGAACAAGTGGCCTTCTTACTTGAGAGTAGGGATGACGAGTCTTCATGGTCACGTTATTCATTCATTGGATTAAACCCAATCTATCAGCTGAAAGAAGTAGCTGGTAAATATCAGACACTTAACCAAAGTGGAACTCCGGTTTTTGAGGAAGATTCATTCAAAGAGGCGTTGGATCGCACAATGAATTACCTTAACGTCGAGCCTGTGGATTTGCCAATTCCATTTCGTGGTGGCGCAGTAGGGTATATGAGCTATGATGCCATTGAAACAATAGAGCCAAAATTAAAAAGAGATGATAAGAATGCGGTACCTCATTACCACTTCTTATTTTGTGAAACCCTCCTTGCCTATGATCATGAACAAAAAGAGTTAATTATTATGGCTCATTTACCTGTAGAGGAACATTCGGATCCCAAAATCCTTTATAAAGAAGGAGAACAAAAAGTAGCTACTGTTCTTGGTCAACTCGAGAAATCTGTATCTCATTTTTCACCAATGGGTATGCCTGAAAAACATACAGACGTATCCTTCGATGGTGTTCAGTCAAATTATACGAAACAGGCGTATATGAAAGATGTTCAGATTATTCAGGATTATATTAAAGCTGGAGATGTATTTCAGACTGTTTTATCACAGCAGTTTACAATGCCTGTAACGGTTTCTGCTTTAGATATATACCGAGTTTTACGGTTAATCAATCCTTCTCCTTACTTGTTTTATCTCAGGTACGATCAGCTTGAGATTGTTGGTAGCTCACCGGAACGACTTGTTCAAGTACAAGATCGTCACGTTGAACTTCATCCAATTGCGGGTACAAGACCGAGAGGAGAGACTCCTGAAGAAGATAAACAGCTAGCGGAAGAGCTGTTAGCTGATGAG
Source organism: Alkalicoccobacillus gibsonii (assembly GCF_016798245.1). Classification (GTDB taxonomy): domain Bacteria; phylum Bacillota; class Bacilli; order Bacillales; family Bacillaceae_D; genus Alkalicoccobacillus; species Alkalicoccobacillus gibsonii. Next base: position 581,792 of record NZ_JAEUZA010000001.1, read on the forward strand.
AAAGAGCGAGCAGAGCACTATATGCTTGTAGACTTAGCTAGAAATGATGTTGGACGCATTGCCACATACGGCTCGGTGAAAACACCTAAGCTAGTGGAGATCGGATTGTTTTCACATGTAATGCACATCGTATCGAAAGTAACGGGGGAGCTGCATACGAATACTCAACCTTTAGAAGCACTTATGGCTTCATTCCCAGCAGGTACCGTTTCCGGTGCTCCTAAAATAAGAGCAATGGAGATTCTTCAAAAACTTGAACCGACAAAACGAGGAATTTATGCTGGTGCCATTGGATACTTAGGGTATGACGGTAATATTGACTCATGTATCGCGATTCGTACAATGACGATTCAAAACGGAAAGGCAACCATTCAAGCAGGAGCTGGTATCGTTGCAGATTCGGATCCGGTATCTGAATACAAAGAAACACAAAATAAAGCAAAGGCACTAATCCGTGCTGTACAAGTGGCTGAGTCCATGTTTCAAAAAAAGGAGGCGTCTCACCATGTTTAAACAATTCCTTGAGAAATGCGCAGAGGGTCAATTTTTAAATGAAGATGAGTCGTATAAGGCGATGGACTTAATCATGAAAGACGAAGCGGAAGTGAGTCAGATTGCTAGTTTAATTAGTATGATGAGACTTAGAGGTGAATCTGTAGACGAGTTAGTGGGATTTGCCCGAGCAATGAGAGCTCACGCCGTTACGATACCGCATCAAGTAGAAGGAGTCCTTGACACATGTGGAACGGGTGGTGATCGCCTCGGAACCTTTAACATTTCAACGGCTGTATCATTTGTAGCCGCTGCAGCAAGGGTACCGGTTGCGAAGCATGGAAATCGAGCTGTGACCTCTAAAAGCGGTAGTGCAGACGTACTTGAATATTTAGGAATTAATATTCAACAAACCCCTGAAGAAGCAGCTAGGGCACTTAGTGAGAAGGGGTTAAGCTTTTTATTTGCTCCACTCTATCATTCTTCTATGAAATATGCCGCTCCTGCCAGAAAACAAATCGGTTTTCGAACCATTTTTAATCTGTTAGGGCCACTTACTAATCCTGCTGGAGCAGCGCACCAATTAATTGGAGTTTCGGGTAGAGAGCATGCATTAAAAATGGGTGAAGCCATTCGGAGACTAGGAACTACCCATACCGTTCTAGTAACAGGGGAAGACAACTTAGATGAATGCTCCGTTCACGGTTCGACACAAATTGTTGATGTCATTGGAGATTCCATTGAAGTCTATGAGCTTCACCCCGAGGACGTAGGAATCGAGCTAGGCGAGCTCTCACATATTCAGGTTACAAGCGTTGAGGAGAGCGCAGCACTCATTCAACAAGTGTTTGAAGGATGTGCAAATCAATCGGCAACATCGACTGTGCTTATGAATGCAGGAGTTGCTTTATATGCCGCAAATCATGTTTCATGTATTCAAGAAGGAGTCCACAAAGCTCGAGGGTTACTTCAATCAAAAAAAGTATTAGCTTATATGCAGACTTTACACATACAGCAGCAGGGGGATTTTAAGCATGCTTAAAACAATATTGGAAACCAAGAAACAAGAACTAAAATCACTTGAGTTACCACCCGCTCAACAGGTAATAAAAAGGTCCCTTTACAAAGCTCTAAGAGAACCGAATCGAAAAATAGGTCTCATTGCAGAAGTAAAAAAGGCTTCGCCGTCTAAAGGGTTAATACGGGAGGATTTTCAACCAGTGGAAATTGCCCTTGCTTATGAAGCGTCGGGAGCAGATGCAATCTCTGTTTTAACAGATCAGCAATACTTTCAAGGACATCGTGATTATTTAACTGCTATAAAGAAAGAAACAACCATTCCAATTATGAGAAAAGACTTTATTATCGATGAACAGCAAGTGGAGGAAAGTGCCCGAATTGGAGCAGATGCTATTTTGCTCATTGCTGGAACAGTCACGGACGAAAATTTACACCAGCTTTATCAATCTGCTCATAACAAAGGAATGGAATGTTTAGTGGAGGTTCATGCTGCCGATGAGCTTACAAGCTTGTTAAAGGTCTTTACACCACAATTAATTGGAATTAATAATCGTAACTTAAAAACATTTTCAACCACTCTTCATCAAACAGAGGAAATAGCAAAAGGGGTACCAGCTGGCACGATGTTTGTAAGTGAGAGTGGAATTCATACTCCAGAAGATCTCATACAAGTGGGCAAGGCAGGAGCTTCAGCTGTTTTAGTGGGAGAATCACTTATGCGTGCAGAGTCTCCGAATCTTGGAATCAAGCACCTTTTTGGAGAGAAGTAGATGAGACCTCTCCTCAAATATTGCGGAAATCGTAGCGAGGATGACCTCGCACTTACAAAGAAAAGCAAAGCAGACTATCTAGGATTTGTTTTTGTACCAGGCACGAAACGGTTTGTACAGGCTGAAGATGTTAATAGGTGGTTAGTAAACCAACCTGTGACACAGCAAAAGTTGGTTGCTTTATTTGTAAATGAATCAATCGAGACCATTACATCGGTTTGCACTATTTGTCCGATCGATATCATTCAATGTCATGGTACAGAGTCGAGCACGACTGTTGCTAAAATAAAACAAGCAACAAAAAAAGAAGTATGGAAAGTTATTCATCATCACACACATGGTGTTTCCCAGATGAAAGAATATGATGGTATCGCGGACGGCTATATTATTGACACAAAAGTAGCTGGAAGCTGGGGAGGAACTGGACAAACCTTTGATTGGGAGAGTATTCCTAATTATTTAAGTGAAGGAAAACGTCAATCGGTTCCTGTCTTTATTGCAGGAGGTGTGAATGCAGAGAATATCTCCGCACTCACCAGATACAAGCCAGACGGTATTGATTTATCAAGTGGATTGGAGCGCGAAAATAAAAAGTCGTACGAAGCGATTAGAGAGATAGAGAGGGAGCTGTTTAGAGATGAAGAATTATAATCCAGATGCAAATGGTCGCTTTGGAGAGTTTGGTGGAAAGTACGTTCCTGAAACACTTATGAGCGTCATAGAGGAGCTTGAGCACGCGTTAGAAGAGGCTATGGCTGATCAAACGTTTATTGATGAGTACCATGAACATTTACGAGAGTACGCTGGACGACCTACAGCTCTTTCCTATGCTAAAAATATAAGTGAACAGATTGGTGGAGCAAAAATTTATCTAAAACGCGAAGATTTGCTTCACACCGGCGCACATAAATTAAACAATGCGATGGGTCAAGCATTGCTTGCAAAGCGGATGGGTAAAACAAAGATTGTGGCAGAAACAGGTGCAGGTCAACATGGTGTGGCAACTGCAACCATTGCTGCTCGCTTTGGGCTTGAGTGTAAAGTGTTTATGGGGACAGAAGATATTGAACGCCAGTCTCTGAATGTTTTTCGAATGGAATTACTTGGAGCTGAAGTAATTCCGGCTGAATCCGGAAGTCGTACATTGAAGGATGCAACAAATGAAGCCATTCGCTATTGGGTTGCTAATGCAGAAGATACATTTTACTTAATTGGCTCGGTTGTTGGGCCACATCCATATCCAAAAATGGTACGTGATTTTCAACGAATCATTGGAGACGAAGCAAAGCGTCAGCTCCTTGTGGCAGAAGGGTGCCTACCTACTGAAATCGTTGCGTGTGTTGGTGGGGGAAGCAATGCAATTGGAACCTTCTATCCTTTCCTAGAAGATGATGTTGTGCTTACAGGCGTTGAAGCCGGTGGTTTAGGTGTAGATACAGATCAGCATGCTGCTACCATTACTAAAGGTACGCCTGGAGTGATTCACGGTTCATTAACATATTTAATACAAGATGCGGCAGGTCAAATTATCGAACCCTATTCGATATCCGCTGGACTTGATTATCCTGGAGTAGGTCCTGAGCACGCATTTCTTGCAAGTGAAGGACGTGTGAACTATAAGTCAGTAACAGATCAGCAAGCTCTTGACGCCCTAAGTCGACTTGCTAAAGAGGAAGGTATTATTCCAGCAATCGAATCCTCCCATGCGTTAGCAATTGCTTTTGAACATGCTGCAAATCGTTCAAACGATGAGATCCTTCTCGTTTGTTTGTCAGGTCGAGGAGACAAGGATGTTCATACCATTCGTAAACATCTACAAGGAGGCGACGATCATGAGCAGTGAACGCTTGCAGAATCAATTAGAAAAAGATAAAGAACTATTTATTCCATTTATTACAGCTGGTGATCCAACTCCCGAGGTTACGATTGATCTCGCACTTACTTTACAGGAGGCAGGAGCTTCAATCCTTGAGCTTGGCATTCCATATTCAGATCCATTAGCTGATGGTCCAACCATTCAAGCTGCTTCCAAACGTGCACTTTCAAATGGTATGAGTTTAACTGACGCACTGCAGCTTGTTCCTAAGATGAGAGATAGAGGGTTAACCATTCCTGTTATCATTTTTACGTATGTGAACCCATTATTACAATACGGTATGAAGCGTTTTACAGAAGAGGCAGCAGCATTTGGAGTAGATGGAATATTAGTTCCAGATCTACCTTATGAGGAAAGTGACCAACTTAGTCAGTACTGTGAAAATGAAAATTTGTCACTTATTTCACTTGTAGCTCCTACGTCGAAAGAACGGATTAAAAAAATTGCTAGTCGTGCGCAAGGGTTTTTGTATTGTGTCTCCTCCCTAGGAGTAACGGGAGCAAGAACAGATCTTGATCCTCGTATCGAAACATTTCTACAGACAGTAAGAGAGGCAAGTAGGGTACCGATAGCTGTTGGTTTTGGTATTTCAACAAGGGAGCAGGTACAGACCATTCAAGGGTTGGCAGATGGAGTAGTTGTAGGGAGTGCGCTTGTTGAACAAATTGAGAAACAAGGGGAGAGTTTAAAAAATCCAGCCGAAAAAGAATTAGCGCTTCAACGTATTAAATCATTTGTCAAAGCACTCATTTCAGAGTAACATAGTCTAAGTAGATACTTAGACGATAAAGAGGTGCAATGATGCAGGCTAAACCACAGCTCTACGGACTGCCCGCTTATAAACCGGGTAAACCAATTAGCGAAGTGAAAGAAGAATTAGGACTTAAGAAAGTAATCAAACTCGCATCTAACGAAAATCCATATGGTTCATCTGAACATGCAAAACAAGCCATTATTGATGCGGTGATGAATTCTGCAATCTATCCGGATGGTTATTCTGGTGAGTTACGAAAAAAGGTAGCAAGTCATTTAAGCGTTAACGAAGATCAATTGATTTTTGGAAACGGGACAGATGAAGTGATTCAGTTTCTTTGCCGCGCCTTCTTAACACCAAATGATAATACAATTACTGCGGATCCAACATTTTCTCAATATAAATTAAATGCAGCAATTGAAGGAGCAGAAATTCGCGAAGTTCCTTTAACAAAAGCTGGAGAACATAATTTAAATGAGATGCTGAATCAAATTGATGAGCATACAAAAATTGTTTGGGTTTGCAATCCGAATAACCCGTCCGGAAATTATATTGGGAAAGAGGAATTCGAACAATTTTTAAGTCAAGTACCTGAGCATGTCATTGTGGCTAGTGACGAAGCGTATATTGAATACACAGTGGCAGATGATTATCCTGATACGATTCCATTATTAAATCAATATAAAAACCTAGTCATCCTACGTACTTTCTCTAAGGCGTACGGACTTGCATCGCTTCGAATTGGATACGGAGTCGCGCACCCTGAGATCATTCAAGTTATGGAACCTCTGCGCCCTGCTTTTAATACGACGGCCTATGCGCATGCAGCAGCTATAGCAGCACTTGAAGATCAAGAGTTTGTTGAGCAATCAGCTAAGAGAAATCGAGAAGAGCTTGAAAAGTTTGAGGCATTCTGTCAAAAACATCACCTGTTCTTTTATCCTTCACAAACCAATTTTATCTTAATTGATTTAGAAATGCCTGGTGATGATATTTTTGCGTTTCTTCTGTCGAAGGGGTATATTACTCGGTCGGGACAAGCACTTGGGTTCCCAACGTGTATCCGAATATCGATTGGGTCAGAAGAAGAAAACGCTGGTGTATTACAGGCTTTAGAAGACCTTTTACAAGAACGCAAGTAAGGATCTGAATCATAGGAACAAAGATGTTGGAGTGAAATGGATGAAACGTGAAGTAGTAGTCATTGGGCTTGGATTAATCGGAGGATCCATTGCCCTTGGAATTAGAAAAGAACATGATGTCAAAATGATTGGGTTTGATATCAATGAAGATCAAGTGAGAATGGCCGTGTCCCTCGGTATTATTGACGAAAAAGCACATTCTTTAAAAATGGCTGTAGCTACCGCAGACTTAATCGTACTTGCTGTACCTGTGGCAGCATCAGAAAAGCTACTAACAGACATGTTAAGCTTTACTTTTAAAGAAGGCGCGATTATTACAGATGTAGGTAGCACCAAACAAACCATATGTGCTAAAGCAAAGGAATTACAAAATAAGGTCTCCTTTGTTGGTGGACATCCTATGGCAGGCTCTCATAAAAGTGGTGTGAGTGCAGCTAAAGTTCATTTGTTCGAGAACGCTTTTTATGTGTTCACACCTGATGAGGCTACCTCTCCACAAGTGATGGATACATTAAAGGATTGGCTTAAAGGTACAAAAGCAACGTTTCTTGAGATGTCTCCAGAAAAGCATGATGAAATTACAGGAGCGATCAGTCACTTCCCACATATTATTGCGGCTAGTTTAGTTCATCATGTGGAAACAGAAGAAGATCGCAATCCAACTGTTACAAGACTTGCTGCTGGAGGATTCCGTGATATTACACGAATTGCTTCCTCAAGTCCTGAGATGTGGCGTGATATCTTATTGCAAAATCAGTCGAGTTTATTACGATTACTCGACACTTGGGACCTGGAAATGCAAAAAGTCAGGTCTTTACTCGAATCAAGTGACAGTGAGGGGATTTTCTCTTATTTTGAGCAGGCAAAGCATTTTCGTGAAAAGCTTCCTGAACGAAAAAAAGGGGCCATTCCAGCGTTTTACGACTTATTTGTTGATGTACCCGACCATCCAGGTGCCATTTCAGATGTAACAAGTATTCTTGCTCAATCTGATATCAGCTTAACGAACATTCGCATTTTAGAGACTCGCGAAGATATTATGGGCGTTCTGCGCTTAAGCTTCCGTTCTGAAGAAGACCGAGAACAAGCAAAAGAGCAGCTTGGATTACACACGTTTGAAAGCTATACTTTATAAAATGATGCCTCTAAGGGTTTTGCCTTGGAGGCTTTTTTGCATAAAAAAAGCCCTGTTACTTAAAGCGATAGCGCTTACAATAACAGGGTCAGCAAATGTGCTGATTCAATAGTATGGATAGGAGTGGAGAGAAACCATACGCTTAACCTTTATTATATAGAAAACGCTTACATTGTCAATACATCTTTAAAAAAAGTCTATATTGTTTTTTGTTCTGTTCTTTCTTTTACCATCATAGCTTGTCTTAATAACGATTTTAACGTAAGGAGACGGGCTAATGTATTTGTTAAATGAAGCGATACGGATTAAACACGGTCAAGTGTGTAAGCTTTCTTACGTAATCAAAAATGGCAAGGTTGATTATATAAAAGAAAGAATGCCATATTGGAAAAATTGGCGAGTGGAGTCATCCTCCTTTGTGTTGGCACCTAGTAAAGTTGGCTTTGAATCCTCTTTTTTACGATCGGATCAATCCATGGAAAGAACGCAGATGGAGCGTAAGTGGTTACAATGCGGAGTGACGACTCTAGCAGTGACTAAGGCCGCTCAAAGTGAGAGGAATCTGTCGAAAGCTTTTCACGAGGCACACGAACAAATGAAAACAAGCACTCTCGATTATGTAATCGGTCTAACGATTCCCTTACGACTGTTAACACCGTCGCTTCTACATCAATGCCGACGTTTAAAAATCCCGTTTTTACAAGTCATGATAAATGAAGATACATTAAGTCACCTTCCTTGGAGCCACTTGTCAGATGCATTAGTGAGCTATCAAACCATGCTGCTACCACGTTATAGTGGACAGGCTTCTAAAAACCAAGTAACTGAGCGAAAATGGAAGGATTTTTGTAAGCAATATGGAATATCTACAGCAGGTACAGATGAGATTTGGACAAAGGAAACGCTACAAAAAAGTGGATTATATCCAACAAAAGGTGAGCTATTGATCGGAAGCGATGCCGATTATCTGTTATATCATCAGCACAAGGATCATTATATGACGAGGCGAGCCCGAATGGTTGCGGCAAGTGATAATCTTGATTATGATAAAGATGAGCCAGCAATTGTTGTCCGTCGTGGACAAGTACTAAAGGCTGGGCCATCCTATTTCCTAAATAATCAAGGAAATTCACTGAGTATATTAAAGCCTAGACGCTTATTGTCAATTGAATATGCTTCGTCTACAATAGGCACACAGCACGTACAGGATGAGTTGAATCGAGTAATATAAACGGAGGATTTGATTACTACATGACAATAATTAAAGAGGCGATTCGCGCAATTGAAGCAGGACAAACCGAAGAAGGGTTAAAAAAGCTTGAACGCGCTAGTCAAACCGATAATCATGAAGATAAATTTACAGTAGCCGAGCTATTTTATGAATTAGGTCACACACAAAAAGCACAAGCGCTGCTTGATGAACTAATGGTACTTTATCCTGACGAAGGTAGTTTATCCGTTTTTTCGGCTGAGATGATGATTGATGATGACCGAGAGGACGAAGCCATAGAAATACTTCTGGAGATATCTCCTTCAGATGAGTCTTATTTGCAGGCACAAATTTTACTCGCTGACCTATACCAAATGCAATCATTAGATGAAGTTGCCGAACAAAAGCTTTTAGCAGCAAGTGAGCATGCACCAGATGAAGTGATTATCACTTATGGCCTAGGTGAGTTCTATCTTGAAAGAGGCGATTACGCAAAGAGTATTCCCTATTTAAAAAAAGCGGTGCACCAAAAAGAAGATTTAAAAGGAGTGCCCGTAGAACTTAAGCTTGCAGAAGCCTTTAGTGCAACGGGTGAGTTTGAGGATGCATTAATTTATTACCAACGGGGTATTGATGAATCAATGACTCCTGATGCGTTATTCGGATTTGGATTTACAGCGTATCAAGCAGGAGATATGACGGTTGCCATTGAACAGCTTGAAGCTCTCAAGTCACTCGATTCGGACTTTACGAGCTTATATCCTTACCTGGCTAAAGCATATGAATCCGAGAACCGCTTAACGGAAGCAGTTGAGGTATTAAAAGATGGAATGTCTACAGATGAGTTTAATGATCAGCTTTATTTGCTAGCTGGTAAGATAAACTTTAAACAGCAGGATCCGATTCAGGGAGAAACAAATCTTCGTCAAGCTCTAGCGTTAAATCCATCTAATATGGAAGCTCTACAGACACTTGCAGCTTATTTACGGCACGATGAACAATTTGAGGAGCTACTTGAGCTATGCACCCATGCAAGGTCCTACGGAGAAGAAGACGCTATGCTCGACTGGTACGAGGCCTTTGCATTACGCTCGTTAGATGAGTATGAGAGAGCTTATCCATTGTACGAAGAGGCCCTTCAAGCATTTAGCGATGATGTTGATTTTCTTGAAGAATATGCACACTTTCTGATGGAGTATGGGAAACGAGATTTGGCTTATACGTACTTCAAAAAGCTTCTTGAACAAAAGCCTGAAAGAATGGATATCATTGAGCTGCTTGAGGAATTCTAAATTATCTCAGCAAAAAAGAGGATTTTCTTCTAACGCACAGAAATGTAGTGTATAGCAACTAACTTGTTTCGAGTGTTAATGATGAGCTGTCAGGATGATCTTAAAGGAGGGAACGGAATGGGAAATACGATTCCAGTTGTTGAAAAGAAGGACTTTCTTAAAAGCTTCTTAAAACAGTATGAGCTTAAGCGTCGTGAATGCGCATGGCTGTTAAACTACCTCATGAGTGATGATAACTTAATGGAACGAGTTCATTTTATTGAGCAAGCTGAACAAACACCTAAAGCACTTGTTATATCTGCTCAGGGTGTAAGCACCATTCCCTTTTCATTTAGAAAAAATCAGCATGTCACCACGGATGCCGAAAAAGCATTTCACGATATTCGCTTAAATCAAACAGAAGAAATTTATATTGAACTTCATTTTAAAGGGGCAAAAAGCTACTCGTTATATCTTGCGGTTCTTGAAGATAACCCGTATTTACCAGAAAACCAAAAACGTGCTGAAGTCATGGAGAATGAAGCCGAGCAATTGCTTTCTCATTCTTTGTACATGTTTAACCGGAAAAAGCTTTTAGAGCAAATTGATAACGCACTTGATACGCGGGATCAAACGCTGTTCATTCAGTATACGGAAGCACTTCGTCTGTTAGACTCTGAGCATAATGGCACGTAGAAGGCTCTCAACCTGAGAGCCTTTTGTTTTTACATAGAAAAAGGAGTGAATGATGATGAAGTGGACAACAAAAGATATTCAAACGTATCAGAAAGAGAAAGAATTCATTGATACACTATTAATTCCGCTTATGCCTCTCGGATTTCAACAGGAGCAAAAAAAAGCGGCGATGGCAAGTGAATATATTGAAATTCTCTCTCAGGAGTTAGAGCGCCTTTACCAAGGGAGAATGCTTCTCAGCCTGCCTTTTACCTATTATTCTGGTGAAAATATAGAAGATAAAGTAAATCGGTTAGAATCATGGATTGAGGCTTGGAAAAAAGACGGGATAAAACATATTTTACTTTTGACAAGTGATTCCAACTGGAGAGAGGTAGATGTATCAGAACGGATTGAATGGGTGCCAGCCATTCAATTACAAGGATTAAGTGCAAAAGATCGCACAAATCTTTGTTCAGATGTTGCACAAGATTTGTCTTTAATTTTGACAAAAAAGTGGTCATAAAGTCACATTTATATGAAAACGGAACCAAACCGCCCATGATGAGATATTGCGCTATGAAACCGGTTGTAGTATCATTACATTGTCCTAGTATTATTTCGTTTTATGTCCAATGATTGGGCTTACAATCTGTTGGTAGGAGGGAGAACCGTGAGCGAGAAAGAGCACAAAGTGTCAAGACGACAATTTTTGACGTATACGCTTACAGGTGTTGGTGGATTTATGGCGGCAGGAATGCTAATGCCAATGGCAAGATTTGCCCTTGATCCGGCTTTGAAAGCAAGTGCTGAATCAGACATGCATTATGTGTGTGAATTAGATGACTTGACTGAAGAACCACAACGATTTGTCTTTTCGTATGATCAAGTAGACGCCTGGTATGAGTCAGAAGTGCAACACGAAGCGTACATATTTAGACAAGGTGATGATGTTATTGCCTTATCCTCTTCCTGTACCCATTTAGGCTGTACAGTAGCGTATCAGGAAGATCAAGGAGAATTTGCTTGTCCATGTCATGGAGGAAGATTTGAGAAAAACGGTAAAAACGTACCGAATTTACCTCCACAACGTCCGTTGGATAGGTATGAAGTATTAGTTGAGGATGGACGAGTATCAGTAGGACAAGTGAATCAGCAAACTTAGTGGGAGGCGTAGTGGATGCTTCAAAAAATTTATGATTACGTTGATGAACGTCTAGATATTACGCCTATGTGGCGAGATATCGCTGACCATGAAGTGCCTGAGCATGTCAATCCTGCTCATCATTTCTCAGCATTTGTTTATTGTTTTGGTGGATTGACATTTTTTGTAACAGTTATTCAGATCTTATCTGGTATGTTTTTAACCATGTATTATGTTCCTGATATTATTAATGCCCATGCTTCCGTATATTATTTACAAAACGAAGTAGCTTTTGGGGTCATTGTACGAGGAATGCATCACTGGGGAGCTAGTTTAGTCATAGTTATGATGTTCTTACATACATTACGTGTCTTCTTTACAGGTTCATATAAGAAACCGCGTGAATTAAACTGGGTTGTAGGTGTGTTAATTTTCTTCGTTATGTTAGGTCTTGGTTTTACCGGTTACCTACTGCCGTGGGATAACAAGGCGTACTTCGCAACGGTCGTTGGACTGCAGATTGCTGAAAGTGTGCCAATTATCGGTGACTTTACAAAAACATTGCTTGCAGGTGGAAACATTATTGGTGCGGCAACGTTAACTCGTTTCTTTGCCATTCATGTATTCTTTTTACCGGCAGCACTTCTTGGGTTACTAGGAGCTCACTTCTTTATGATTCGTAAACAAGGGATCTCTGGACCGTTGTAAGAACAAAACATGTGATTCTCGGCAAAAGGAGGGAACAAGATGCATCGAGGAAAAGGAATGAAATTTGTTGGGGATTCCAGGGTAAAAGTGAATGGCAGAAAGCCAAACATACCAAAGGATTACTCAGAGTATCCTGGAAAAACAGAGGCATTCTGGCCAAACTTCTTATTACGTGAATGGATGGTAGGTGCTGTGTTTTTAATGGGGTACTTGTGTTTAACCGTTGCACACCCTGCACCACTTGAAGGATTAGCTGATCCAACAAACTCTGCGTATATCCCGTTACCTGACTGGTACTTCTTATTTCTGTATCAATTATTAAAGTATACGTACGCTTCTGGTGACTACAATGTACTCGGAACGGTCATTATCCCAGGGGTTGCGTTTGGTGCATTGTTACTTGCTCCATGGCTTGATACGGGCAAAGAACGTCGTCCTCAAAGAAGACCTATTGCTTCATCTATGATGCTGCTAGGGGTTATTGCGACCATTTTTCTAACATGGGAAGCTGTTGATCAACATGACTGGGTTGCAGCTGCGCAGCAAGGTCAATTAGTTGAAGAAGGTGACGTTGACATCAACATGGAAGCACAGGGTTATGAAATTTATCAAGCTCAAGCTACATGTTTAAATTGTCACGGGGAAACATTATCAGGAACGGCAATGGGACCAAACCTTCTTGAAACAGAGAAATCTGTAGAAGAAATTATTGATGTGATTCATAATGGCCAGGGTGCCATGCCTGCAGATCAATTTGAAGGCTCAGAAGAAGAGCTTGAAATTTTAGCAGATTACATTGCAAATCATGGCGATGTAGAAGAATAAGGGTATAATAAGGATGTCTACTTAAATCAATTTAGTATGCTGGTAAAAGCTAGCGTCTAATATATGATTGTAGTAGGCATCTTTTTTATTTTACCTGAAAAGGAAAGAAGGGCATCTCATGATCCTACCGATTTTATCTTATTTTAGAAAACCGTACGTTCTACTTTTACTCCTATTGATTAACGTTCCTGGCACCATTTACGGGTTTGTATGGTATTGGAATCAATTAAAAGCTACGCCTTGGTATTTCACCCCATTTGTACCTGATAGTCCAACAGCCAGCCTATTTTTTGTCTTTGTTCTTATCGCTTTTCTATTGAAAACGAATTGGCCGCTATTTGAGGCGTTAGCTGGCGTTACATTAATAAAATATGGAATTTGGGCCGTCGTGATGAATAGTTCTTCGGTTATGGCAGGAGCGCCGCTCACGTCAGACATCATTATGTTAAATCTTTCTCATGCTGGTATGGCCATTCAAGCGCTTATCTATGCTCCCTATTTCCGAATAAAGCCTTGGCACCTAATCGTAGCCCTAATTTGGACTGTACATAATGACATCATCGACTATGTGTTTGGCATGTTCCCGTGGTTATCATCTGGTCTAATGCCATATCTTTCGCAAATCGGCTATTTTACGTTCTGGCTTGGTCTGTTCTCAGTAGGGTGTATCTATTGGTTATGCCTTCGCAAGGACCGTTTACAGCTGTCGCTCTGAAGCAGTTGAGTTCAGAATTCCTGGTCTACTCTTGTCCTACCTTTCATAGGATGTAAGGAATGGGGGAGGGATACTGTGCGATACGTAAAGGGAATCTTACTTTTTCTTGTTTGTTTTGGGTGGTTAGGGGTGCAGAACGTACAAGCAAGTTCTGAAAGTCATTGGACTGATGTGAGTAAGACGGCAGATCTTGTGCTGCAATTAACTAAACAAGAAAATTTAACTGAAGCGAATCAATTACTTGAATCATTTAATCATACATGGCAAAACGTGAATCACGAGCAGTCACCTTTTTTTGATACAGAGAGTGAACAAGCCATCTCTCTCACATTGCAACAAGCTCAAGTGGCTCTCCAATCATCAGATATGGAGCAGGTGGAGCGGGTAGATCGAGTGACAACGTTTAGACTTGCTGTTGATGCCGTATCAAATAACAGTCAGCCTCTATGGCTTTTGAGTGAAACATCTCTTCTTAAAGCAGCAGAGGAGCTTAAAGTGGTAGCTGAAGATCAAACATCTGACGTATTTTATCAACAATTAAATGAGATTAATCGTCAATACCAAGTCATTCGTCCGGCTTTGTCTATTCAAGCAGCAAGTGACCTGTATTTTATTGATACACAGCTAGATACGTTCTTATCTTCAAAAAAGCAGTTGGACGTGGGTGCTAGAACGGCTTATGCTGCTCAACTAGAGGAAGATATCCAAACGATGTATGAAGAGTATGATCAAGAAGAAGCGGATCCATCTTTATGGTGGATGATCTTCACAATTGGTGGAATGATTATAGTATCTCTTTCCTATGTTGGCTGGAGAAAGTATGCGGCTTCTCAAGTGAAACATCAAGAAAAGGAAAAAGAGAAAGAGAAAATGTAACGTAGTAGCTGGGATACTTACACTTTGACTTTTCCTGACGTTTTAAGTACACTATAATCATATAGTAATTCTAGGTAAAAGGATGAGGTGAGTGTATCGTGTCAATTAGTTTTCTTGTTTATTTTGCTTTACTGCTCATTATTCCGATATGGGCAAGCAGCAGGGTAAAAAAAGCGTATAACAAATATTCTCAGGTTCGTAATTCTGCAGATATGACCGGAGCAGAGGTTGCTCGTAAAATTCTTGATGATAATGGATTATTTGACGTGCGAATTGAAGAAGTAAAAGGTCAGCTATCAGATCACTATGATCCTCGCGCGAAAACAGTGCGGTTGTCCTCTGAAAACTATCATAGACCATCAGTTGCAGGGGCAGCGGTTGCAGCGCATGAGGTGGGACATGCGATTCAAGATGCTGAAAGTTATTCGTTTCTAAACTTCCGTAGCGCGCTTGCGCCAGTTGCTAGTTTGGGCTCAAATGCTTCCTTCTTCTTTTTGATTGCTGGTATGATTTTCTCTATCTCAAATTTGGTTTTTGTTGGGATAATTTTTATGGCGGCTGCGGTATTATTTCAGCTTGTCACTTTACCGGTTGAATTTAATGCAAGTAATCGTGCGATGGAGCAAATGGTATCATCTGGTATCATTCGAAACAATGAAGAACGTGAAACGAAAAAAGTCCTAAATGCAGCTGCAATGACGTATGTTGCAGGAGCGCTAGTTGCCCTACTTGAACTTGTTCGTTTTGTTTTAATGTTTATGAATATGAATGACGACTAATCGCGAAAGAGGTTAGGAGATAACGGTAAAATCCTTATGGAAACACGAACATAGTAACCAATCCGCTACAGGAGAATCCCTCGCACCCGCAAACACGGCTTCAGCCTCATCCGTGGAAGAACACCACTGCTGAGTCTTCAGACACGTGTTTTTCCGCAGGAGTCTCGGGTTCTCCTTTCGCTCGTTTCGCAAAAGACACGAATGGCGAATGATTCGCTCATTGAATCATTCGCCATTTTCTCGTTTATTTTTGAGTCATGTCCTAGTCGCCTTTTTCTAAAGATGTAATGGCTGCTTATTTTCATCTAACGTAAATCCTTCTCCACTAACATCTGTTACATTACTGATGGTAACAAAGGCATGTGGATCAATGCGTTGAACGAGGTTTTTAAATCGTGCTAATTCGTTTCTTGCGACAACGCAATACAATACATCTTTCTCGGAGCCTGTAAAGCTTCCTGTCCCCTTTAAAGAAGTCGCTCCCCGACCCATTTCTCTTAAAATGGCTTCAGATATATCTGGAATCTGTTCGGATATAATAAAGGCTGCTTTGGCGGAATACGCACCTTCTTGTATAAAATCAATCACTCGCGCTGCGATAAAAACAAGAACTAGTGTATACATGACCTCTCGATAATTAATATAGAGAAGCGATGTAGCAATTACGCACGCATCAAAGACAAACATCGTTCGTCCGATACTCCATCCAAAGTAGCGTAAACAAAGCTTGGCGATAATATCAACGCCTCCTGTTGTCCCACCGTAGCGGAAAACAAGACCTAAGCCAACTCCTATAAAGGCTCCAGCAAATAATGCAGCTAACGTTAAGTCATCGTGAAGCGGTATGTAAACTAGTTGAAACCGTTGAAACAGGTCTAGAAAAACAGATACAGCAACTGTACCTACAATCGTATAAATAAATGTAGTTCTGCCAAGTAGCTTCCATCCAATAAAAAATAAGGGGATGTTTAAAACTAAATTCGAAATGGCTGGATTAAGATTAAATGCATAAAATAAAATGAGTGTGACTCCAGTAAATCCTCCATCTGCTAACGAATTCTCCATATTAAAATAAACAAGTCCAAATGACATTAGTGCGGATCCGACAATCACAAAAAAGAGATTGCGAATATGTTGATAGATCATAATTTTCCTCCTTTGTCCCTTCATTACTCTATAAAATATTTCAAGAAAAAGCTAGTTTCATTTTTAAAAGGATCTTATCTCACACAATTTTAATTGTACATATAGGCATATATTGAGAGTGAGGTGATCATTATGAAGTCATTTATTTCATTATTCTTTATCTTATGCTTAAACAGTCTGTTCTTTGCGAGTGTCATCATGTTAGTCATAGCGAAATGGCCTGTGATTGACCAACTGACCGGAATTCTTGTGATTATTTTAAGTTTTGTGCTTGGTTTGTGGAATGTGATAGCCTTTGTAGACCTTGTTAATGCACGACGAAAGAACTAGAAGTATTGCAGAAAGATGTCAAATTAATTTCATTTATATTATTTTCAACATTATAGGTTTTAAGTCATGTTAAGTTGGGAAAAGAGACAGTATAAATTTTTGTAGAAGAGAGGTTAGACCGTGGACAAATATTTATCCGTCGAAGTGTTAAGAGCTGCGTACAGGCAAGCAATATTAAATGATCATGATCAAGACTTTATTCAATTAATCCGTGAAGAACTTATTAAAAAGGAAGCGGATTCATCTGATAAAACGTTAGTTCAGTTTGAACATGTTATGGAAAGAGAATAATCATACCACTACGTACATAAACCTATTTAATCGCCTGCCTTGCTCCTATTCAATTGAGAGGGTGGGTTTTTTAGCGTTAAAAAGCTTTCAGCAGGATTATACGGCTATAGAATTGCGAAATTGCACGTAATTCGCTAACATGGTAATTGAACAAACATTACATAAGCGATTGAATTGGAAGTACTGGAAGAAGGGTGATAAAGATGAATGAAATAAAACTTGTTATTGCAGGACCTAGAGGGAATATGGGACGGGAAGCCGTTACATTAACTCAGGAAACGGAACATTTTTCACTAGTTGCTGTGATTGATTCTAAACATGATGGAAAGCGGTTATCTGAAGTAGATGGAATGCCGGAATTAGACATTCCTGTTTATACAGATATTAAGCAATGTTTTACGGAACAAAAGCCAGACGTATTAATTGATCTGACCTCTCCAGAAATTGGGAAAATTCATCTTGAGGCTGCTTTAGATCATGGAGTACGTCCAGTTATCGGAACAACAGGTTTTACTCAAGAAGAGATTGATCGATTACGCACGAAGGCAGAGGATAAAGGCATAGGCGCGATTATTGCACCTAATTTTGCCATAGGTGCTATTTTAATGATGAAGTTTGCACAAACGGCAGCTCGCTATATGCCAGATGTAGAAATATTAGAAATGCATCATGATAGAAAGCTGGATGCACCATCAGGAACTGCTCATAAAACGGCTCAATTAATTTCAGAAGTAAGAGAAGCGAAAAAGCAAGGACACGAAAATGAAACAGAAGATCTACAAGGAGCACGCGGGGCGGATATGGAAGGCATGCGCATTCATAGTATTCGTCTACCTGGGTTAGTCGCTCACCAAGAGGTTATTTTTGGTGGACCAGGTCAAACCTTAACGATCCGTCATGATTCCATTAATCGCGCGTCCTTTATGCCGGGTGTTCGTTTATCAGTGGAAACGGTTCTTTCACTAGATACATTGGTATACGGATTAGAACATATTATCGAGTAGAGGGGATATAACATGAGAATCGCACTAATTGCTCACGATAAGAAAAAAGATGATATGGTAGAGTTTTCACTTGCATACAAGGATATTCTGGCAGAACATGAGCTATATGCCACGGGAACAACGGGAACCCGCATCTCGGAAGCGACTGGCTTGTCCGTGACGTTGTTCAAGTCAGGCCCATTAGGTGGAGATCAGCAAATTGGTGCGCGAGTCGCTGAAAATTTATTTGATCTGATCATTTTTTTGCGAGATCCACTAACTGCACAACCTCATGAACCAGATGTTACAGCACTTGTCAGGCTATGTGACTTGCAATCCGTTCCACTTGCAACAAATTTAGGAACGGCAGATATTTTAATTAAAGGGTTAAAAAATGGTGACTTTAAATGGCGGGAAGTATTGTAAAAAAGGAATGAGACGATGGACTCACTAGATATTCTGGCATTCGGTGCACATCCGGATGACGTAGAGATTGGTATGGCGGGTACGCTTGCCAAATATGCAAGCTTGGGGAAAAAAGTTGGCATTTGCAATCTTACAAGAGCTGAACTATCTTCAAACGGTTCGGTTGAAATCCGTCAACAAGAAGCAGAGGAAGCGGCTCGTCATCTAGGTTTGACTAAACGAATACAGCTTGATCTTGCAGATCGCGGATTAAGTAGGAATGAAGCCGAAAGCTTAGCGGAAATCACTTCTGTAATTCGTACATATAAGCCGACCATTGTTTTTGCACCAAGCAGTCCTGATCGGCACCCCGATCATGTTCATGCAGGTCGATTAATTCAGGAAGCGGTTTTTAATGCTCGTATTTACAAATATCAATGTATGAACAACTTACCAGCGCACAAAGTACGCGATGTGTTCACTTATTTTATTAATGGATTAGCACAGCCGGACTTTGTTGTGGATATCGCAGAATGGAAAGAGCAAAAACGCAAAGCGCTTCAAGCGTATAAGAGCCAGTTTGAACACTCTGCATCAAGTGTTGAAACTCCACTTAACTCAGAATATATAGCAAGTGTGGAAGCAAGGGACAAAGTGTTTGGAAGTCAAGCGGGTCTTCAGGTTGCAGAAGGCTTTCTAACGGTCAAACCTTTGGTTATCTCTAATTTACTGGAAGGGAACCTGTAACAGATGAAGTATCGTATTGGAATAAGCTGTTATCCTACGGTTGGTGGATCAGGAGTAGTAGCTACTGAGCTTGGGAAACAGCTTGCAAGCAAAGGTCATGACGTTCATTTTATTACTTCGAGCATTCCCTTTCGGTTAGATCGAGTGTATCCCAACGTCTATTATCACGAAGTACAGGTAAATCAATATGCTGTTTTTCAGCATCCTCCTTATGATCTAACGTTAGCAAGTAAAATGGCAGAAGTGATTGATAGAGAAAAACTTGACATTCTTCATGTGCATTATGCGGTGCCTCACGCAATTTGTGCCATTTTGGCGAGAGATATGGCCAAACATCCTGTGAAGATTGTCACCACATTACACGGGACTGACATCACCATTCTCGGTGTGGATCAATCGTTAAAGCCATTAATCAAATATGGAATTGATGCGTCTGATGCTGTTACTGCGGTATCAGATGATTTAATTAAACAAACCTATGAATTAGTTCAATCAGCAAAAGATATTCAAACCGTCTATAACTTTATTGATGAGTTACAGTATCATCCGGTAGAAACTGGTGACTTAAAGAAGAGATACGGAATTGAAGCGGATGAAGCTGTTTTTATCCATATCTCCAATTTCAGGCCGGTGAAGCGAATTCAGGACGTTATAAAAAGCTTTTCACTTATCAACCAATCGATCAGAGCCAAATTATTGTTAATTGGTGACGGACAAGAGCTACCGGCTGCAAGGGAATTAATTAGCGAGCTCGGTTTAGAAGAACAGGTGCTTGTGCTTGGTAGTCAAAAGCATTTAGCAGAACTTCTATCAATAAGTGATGTGATGCTTCTACTGAGTGAGAAAGAAAGCTTTGGCTTAGTTGCTTTAGAAGCGATGGCCTGTGGGGTCCCTGTCATTGGTACAAGGATAGGAGGGATTCCTGAGGTTATTAAAGATGGAGAAACTGGCTTTTTATGTGAAGTTGGAGACGTAGGCGATGTAATGAAGCGAGCAATTCAACTAGTGGAGGATCCGAGCACTCTTCAACGATTCAGAGAAGCTGCGATGCAGGATGTAATTGAACGCTTTAATGCAGATAAGATTGTCGCTGAGTATGAAGCCATTTATCAATCTGTATTAGCGGAAAGGAATGATTAGCTCTTGAATCCTTTGGCTAAGCAAGCAGCAGCACAAGTGATGAATCAACTCCTTGAGCACGGATACCGTGCTCATATGGTTGGTGGAGCGGTTCGTGATGGATTGTTGCAAAGGGAAGTATCTGATATTGATGTGACGACATCTGCTAAATCAGCAGAGATCTGTGCGCTGTTCAAACGGGCGCACCAGATGAACACGGAGCATCAAACGGTTCTGGTTCGAATAGGCGAGATGCATATCGAAGTGACAACCGAACGCGGGCTTTCATTAGCAGAAGATCTTGCTTCTCGTGACTTTACAATCAATTCAATGGCGCAAACATTAGAAGGGGAAATTATTGATCCCTATAACGGACAAGAGGATCTTACTCAGAAACTAATACGGTCGTTCAGCCCGGAAGATCGCATGGACGAAGATCCTTTACGCATGCTCAGGGCGATACGTTTTTGCAGTGAATTAACCTTTTTAATTGATAGAACGCTATTAGAGGTCATAAAGCAAAAGGCTCCGTCTATTCAGCACGTGGCAGGCGAACGAATCGTTACTGAATGGGACAAGCTGCTGAGTGGTAGCAACTTACAACAAGCGTTTCATTATTTAAAAGAGACTGAACTCTATTCCTATTTACCGGGACTACATATGTCAATAGATGAGATTGAACGACTTAAAAGTGTTCCGAAGCTTCAGAACTTAGATTCAGTTAATCGTTGGGTGTTATATTTTCTCTGGATTAAAAAGCCATCTCATTCAGCTACACAGGACTTACCTTTATCAAATGAAACCAAAAGACAGATTAAGTCACGTTTGACTCTTTTTGAGTACCGAGAGCAGCACCCATTAACGGATTGGGTACTCTTTCAGTCCAGTTTGTCGGTTGTTCGAGATGTAGAACAGCTACGTCGCTTTTTCCAATTGACAAGCATGAATGATCAACTGCTACAGGAAAAGTGGGAGGCCCTTCCGATTCATTCAAGCAAGGAGTTAAAAATATCAGGTAGAGATCTTATGGAAAATCGAAAGATCCCTTCTGGACCATGGATAAAAGAGGAATTAGAGTGGCTTCTGCGTCTTGTTATCAGCAGGTCTATTACACATTCAAAAGCAGCACTTTTAGATGCGATTGAAAGGAGGAGAAATGATGAGAAATGAACTCGTTCAAAAACTAGTGGAATATCAGGGTGAATACGTATCTGGTGAACGACTTAGTGAATCATTAGGTGTATCAAGAACGGCCATCTGGAAACAGATTGATGTGCTAAAAAAACACGGGTATCAAATTGAATCCGCACCTAAAAAAGGATATCAATTAATGGGGCGTCCTGATGGATTGCAGGAGCATGATATTCATTTATATTTGCATACAAAGCGTCTAGGACAAAGCGTTTCTTATTATGCTACCGTCCCTAGCACCCAGGCTGTTGCACATGAATTAGCTCAAGCAGGAGAGCCAGAGGGACATGTTGTTGTTGCAGATGAACAAACAAGTGGACGTGGTCGATTTGGGCGTAACTGGAGTTCAGCGGCAGGCACAAGCATATCTATGAGCTTGTTATTGCGGCCAGCACTCGCACCTGAAAATGTACCTCCACTTACTCTTGTGGCAGCAGTCGCTGTAACTAGAGCGATCGAAAAAGTAACAGGACTCGAAGCTGATATTAAATGGCCAAACGATATTTTACTGAATGGAAAAAAGATTGTTGGTATTTTAACAGAAATGCAATCTGAGCCAGGGCTAGCGAATGTGGTTATTCTAGGAATTGGCATTAATGCAAATCAAACTGACGAAGAGCTCATCCATGATGACCGCAATCAATCCACTTCTCTCGCTACAGAAAAAGGGGAATTAATTAATCGCGCAGAGCTTTTAGCTAACATTCTTGAAGAATTTGAATGGTTATATGACGCGTATCTGAAAAATGGGTTTAAGGAAATAAAGCTTCTATGGGAAGCGAGATCAATAAGTATTGGTTTGAATCTTGAAGCGAAAAGTATTCATGGGACGGTAACTGGACGATCTGTTGGCATTTCCGAAGATGGAGCTCTTTTAGTAGAGGACGCACAGGGAATCACTCACAAGGTGTATTCAGCAGACGTACAATCAAAGAACTAGTCGCCACGTTTAGCTTTTGTTATAATGTGTATTGCGGGTTGTATTACAGTCGTAAACAATACCGTTGCTTATTTTTTTTTAAAACATGCTGCCTTGATCTATGTAGACAGGGACAGAAAGAAATGAACCAAGTTAAAGCTTGTTAGTGTAACAGGTGTCTTTGACTTGCTCACACCTTTCTTTCTTAGGCAGAGAAGGTTTTTTTGCGTATATGCAGAAAGGGGAAGTGTGATGAAAACAACAGCAGATTTTAAGAAGAGAAAACGTGAAAACGAACCAATCTCCATGGTTACGGCCTATGATGCACCTTCCGCGAAGTTCGCAGAAGCAGCAGGAATTGATGCAATCCTTGTAGGAGATTCTTTAGGAATGGTTGTTTTAGGATATGATTCAACGATCCCGGTGACAATGGATGATATGGTTTTGCATACAAAAGCCGTTAAACGCGGTGCTGCCTCGACGTTTGTTGTCGCAGACTTACCTCATTTAAGCTATCACGGAAGTATTGATCTGACGCTCGCCAATGTACGACGCCTTATTCAAGAAGCGGGTGCAGATGCAGTGAAGCTTGAAGGAGGATCAACCGTTATAAATGAAATTCGTACATTAACAGAAGCTGGTGTTCCAGTCATGGCTCACCTCGGACTAACTCCTCAATCGGTTGCCGTAATGGGTGGGTACCGTGTTCAAGGGAAAGATCGGAAAGGTGCAGAAGCATTATTACAAGATGCTTTAGCTGTTGAAAAAGCCGGCGCATTTAGTCTGGTTCTTGAATGTGTGCCAACAGAGGTTGCTGCTTTCATAACTGAAGCTCTCTCTATTCCTGTTATAGGAATAGGCGCAGGACCTAAAACAGATGGTCAGGTCTTGGTCTATCATGATCTAATTGGATATGGCGATGTACATGTTCCGAAGTTTGTAAAAGCTTATACAAACGTTAGTGAAATGATTGTTGCTTCGTTAAAAGAATACCATCAAGAGGTTAAGCAGCGTGTGTTCCCGGCAGCTGAACATAGCTTTACGGTGAGTGAAGATGTCATCTCCGGCTTATACGGAGGAGGTCATAATGAAAGTCATTAAAACAATTGATTCACTGCGAAGAGATCTGCAATTAAGAAAAGCAGATGGTCACAGCGTAGGATTTGTTCCAACTATGGGGGCTTTACATGAAGGGCATCTCTCGCTTATTCATCAAGCACGAGATAACCATGAGGTAGTAGTCGTTAGTGTGTTTGTAAATCCTTTACAGTTTGGTGAGGGAGAGGATTTTGAATCCTATCCGCGTGACATCGAGCGTGATCAACAGCTTTGCGAAGAAGCGGGTGTCGACATTCTCTTTTATCCATCCGTAGAAGAGATGTACCCAAGAGAGGCATCCGTAGAGATTAGAGTTGTTCAAGGTGTAGATGTTCTTTGTGGAAAAAGTAGACCAGGGCATTTTGATGGTGTAGCAACCGTTGTATTAAAATTACTTCACATGGTTGAACCGAATGCTGCTTATTTTGGACAGAAAGATGCTCAACAAGTGGCTGTTATCAAACAAATGGTTCAAACCTTGTCCATGTCCGTTCAAATTATCGCTTGCCCGACTGTTCGAGAAGAGGACGGCTTAGCAAAAAGCTCGAGAAATGTAAACCTTAATACGAGAGAGCGAGAACTTGCACCGGCACTTTACAGCACGCTTATAAAAGCGGCTGAACTTGCTAAATCAGGCTCTAGCCGGACTGAATTAATGGAGTATGTAGTTAAAAACCTTGATCAACTTGAACTAGGTTCAATTGATTATGTCGATGTTTTAACGTATCCAGAACTCGTTGCAAGCGAGCAGTTATCTGGAACAGTTATCATAGCTGTTGCTTATCAATTTAGTCGAGCTCGTTTAATTGACCATATCTTAGTTGAGTTATAAAGGAGACGAACCAAATGTTTGTTACTATGATGAAATCTAAAATTCATCGTGCCACTGTTACAGAGTCTGACTTAAATTATGTAGGTAGTATCACAATTGATGAAGAGATTATGAAGGCGGTAAATGTCTTAGAGAATGAAAAGGTTCAAATTGTGAATAACAATAACGGTGCCAGATTTGAAACGTATGTGATAAAAGGGGAATCAGGCAGCGGGCAAATGTGTGTTAATGGAGCTGCCGCTCGTTTAGTTCAACCAGGTGATACGATTATTGTCATTGCTTATGCAATGATGGATGCCAAGGAAGCGGCTGACTTTAAACCAAATGTAGCTATAATGAATCAAGACAATACTGTTAAACAACTGCTCGGTACAGAACCAGCTTATACCGTCTTATAAAGCGCATAAAACCCTTCTCCCGATGCAAACTGAGGTAAACAAGAGGAGAGGGGTTTTCTTATGGACAAATGGATGACAGATTGGCAAGATGCCTACAAAGAAATTTGTACATTGATTGAAAAAGGTGATACAAACCATGTATGGATCGAATTAAATAAATTAGAGCAAAAGTCGGCAAAGGTTTTAGACTTGTGGTCGGTTATGGATGAGAAGGTAGCGCTTATCAAGGAACATCTAGCTCATGAGCCAAGTGTGAACGGATATCAGTCGATGGGTACAGTCTACCTTGAACAGAATCAATTAAAACGTGCCGTTTTATCTTTAGAACAAGAGCAGGCAGAAGGGGTTAACGAAGAATGGAGACGACTGTTTCTTGCCTATGCTCACTTAATGAATGGATCCACTAACCAAACGATTGAACAATTTATGTATTTGATTCAGACAGCTAAAGATGAGAGTGTTCGTCATTTTAGCTTTGCAGGACTCGGCTGTTATTACACCGTTAACCATCAGGTAGATCGTGCCGCAGAGTTGTTTGAACAAGCAAAATTGCTCACGCCAACTTCTGATGTCGTGTATAATTTAGGTGTATGTTATTATTTAATAGGTGCAATGGATGTGTCAGCAGAACACTTTGAACAATATACGATGCATGTACAACAAGATGGTGAAGCTCTTTGCTTTCATGGATTGGTTCGTGCACGATTAGATCAATTTGAACATGCAAAGCAATTATGGGAACGTGCACTCGAAGTATATACAACATCCGAAGATATGATACGACTGGCTTTAATGAGTGAGTGGTATGGTTTCTTTGAGATTGCGATAAAATGCTACCAGAAGGTTATAGCATTAGGAGAAGAAGAAACGTTTGCCATGCACGGACTTGCGTGGAACCTGGCTTTAAATGATCAGCTTCGTTTAGCTTGGCCTATTTTTGATCGACTTTTAAAGGAACATCCCCATGATCCGCATGTAAGAAGGTCCTTACAGCACCTTGGAAAACTAGCAGAAGAGAAAAACAGTATGAATTAGAGATGTGAACGGTTAGATAGAGGTGGGAAGATGAGTAAGCAATATGTGGTACTTGATCTAGAAACAACAGGACATTCTCCCACTAGAGGAGATCGAATCATCCAGATCGGTGCTGTAAAAATCGTTAATGATCAAATAGTGGATCGATTTGTAACATTTGTGAATCCAGAACAATTAATCAGTCCCTTTATTCAAGAGTTAACCGGGATTAATGATGATGATGTGTCTGATGCACCTCTATTTAGAGATGTAGCGTCTGAACTTCTCGATTTTATGAAGGACTGCTCATTTGTTGCCCATAATGTCCAATTTGATTGGGGCTTTCTTTCTGCCCAGTTGAAATTAGAAGGGTACGTGGTCCCAAATGTACCGATCTACGATACGGTTGAACTTGCGCGTATTCTTTTGCCAAATGAAGAGAGTTACAAGCTTGGTATGCTAGCTGATGGGATGGGTTTTACTCATGAGCGCCCTCATCAAGCGGATAGTGATGCAGAGGCAACAGCGATGATTTTTCTTCACGTGCTTGAAAAATTACGTCAGCTGCCTTTATTAACTCTTCAGCAACTACTGCCTTTGAGCAAGCGATATAAGAGTCATATTGAGTCAACGATCCAAGAGATTATTGCAGAGAAGCTTAAAGTAGGTAATACAGGTGAATCAGAATATGATGTTTTTCGTGGACTTGCGTTAAAAAAGCAATCGACCGATGAGCAAGAGGACACTGAAAACAGTGAAGAGATCGAGCAATTTAGAGAGTCATTTTTTACGAACGACGAGTCGCTTCAGACGGTGTTTGAGCACTATGAGCAACGTCCAGGACAAAAGGAAATGATTCAAACGGTTTACCAGTCATTTAAGAATAATACACATGCGATGATCGAAGCTGGAACAGGGACAGGAAAAAGCTTAGGCTATTTGATTCCAGCCGCCATTCATTCTTTGGAGGATCAAAAGCCTGTTATTATTAGTACTCAAACCATTCCATTACAAGATCAACTTTTGTCTAGAGACGTCCCGCTTTTAAAGCAGTTATTGCCGTTCCAAATACGTGTGACCTTACTTAAAGGCAGAAGCCATTATATAGATCTGCGGAAATTTGAGCTTAGTTTAGAGTCAACTCAAGAATGTTCGTATGATGTGATCTTAATGAAGTCTCAAATTTTAATTTGGTTAACTGAAACAGAGCATGGAGATATTGAGGAACTAAACATGCCATCTGGAGGCAGGAGCTACTGGTTTGAAATTCAAAGCGATGCAGCCTCTGATCTAGGTAGGTTCAGCCCTTGGTTTTCAAGGTGCTTTTATCATCGAGCCAGAAGACGGGCTCATGAAGCTCACGTTATCATTACAAATCATTCATTGCTTCTTACTGATATTGTACACAAGCAATCCTTGCTACCATCCTACAGTCATGTTGTGCTGGATGAAGCACATCATCTAGAAGACACGGCTAGTGAGCGGTTAGGACTTAGAACAGATTATCTTTCCTTTGCATTTCTGTTGCAACGTTTGGGTGATACAAGTGAGGATGGAATGCTTGTTAAAATGTCTGATCTCGCGAAGAAAGTAGGCGTGCAGTCAGATATATGGTTAGATTCAGCGGAAGAGTTGGGTGAAATTAAAGAGGAGTTGGATGATTTATTCCGGATGATCCATGCCTATGCTCTTAAAGCAAAGAAAAAAGCGTCGTCTGATACTGGACGAACTCGTTACACGTATAAATCATTTAATGAGACCGGTGAGCTTTGGTCTGCTATTTTAGAGATTGCCATGCGTGTGCATTCATCCTTGTCCCATGTGTGTCTCCAACTTGAATCCATCTCACGAAGCATTGATGCGAATGATGATACATTCTCGTATCGGGAGCGTGCTCAATGGTCAGATGGCATGCGTTTAATTGCATCGCTTCTGGAAGAGGACGAACAATTGTACGAACTCTTACTTGAATATGATCCAAACCAAGTGTATTGGATTGAAGCAGAACCAAAAGGTGCAAGAAATGCAACATTTTTATATAGTAAGCCAATTGATGTATCTGAACGTTTAGCGGATGACTTATTTGGACGTAAAAAAAGTGTGATTTTAACGTCTGCTACGTTAACGGTAAATGGGTCATTTAATTATCAAAAAAACCGTCTTGGTTTGCAGGATTTTGGCATTGAAACCTCACTCATTGAATCTCCCTTCTCATATGTAAATCAAGCAAAAGTTCTCATTCCTTCTGATCTGCCAGCGATAAAGGATGTAACGGATGAAGAGTTTGCAGTGGAAGTAGCAATCAAGATCTGGAGAGTTGCTGAAGCGAGTAAAAGTAAGCTGATGGTTTTATTTACCTCATACGAAATGCTTCGAACAGTCTATCAATATGTAAAAGACTTTAATGAGCATGAAAGCTTTCAATTAGTTGGTCAAGGAATTACAAGTGGTAGCCGCTCAAAGCTTATGAAATTGTTTAAACAATCAGATGTGGGTATCTTGTTTGGCACAAGTAGCTTTTGGGAAGGTATCGATTTGCCGGGGGATGAGTTAAAGCATGTTATTATTGTACGCTTACCTTTCTCGCCACCTGATGAGCCTTTACTTGCAGCCCAGCTTGAGCAAGCGAAAGAACAAGGGAAAAATCCTTTTATGGATGTTTCTTTACCTCAAGCCATTATTCGCTTTAAGCAAGGATTTGGACGACTTATTCGAACGCAGCATGATAAGGGATGCGTATTTATTTTTGACCGTCGGATTACGACAACAAGGTACGGCTCATTGTTCATCAAGTCGTTACCTAATGTTCCCGTGCATGAGGGCAAACTAGAGGACTTACTTGAGGAACATCAGACATTCCTTTAAGTATAGAATAAAGGTGGCAGAGCAATGAACACGTTATTAACAAATGCAAAAATAGCAACCATGGATGAATCATTTTCAATCATTGAATCAGGCTATGTATTCATATCAGGTAAAACATTTAAACAAATTGGTGCTGGTGCACCACCTCAAGATGTGGTACAGCAAGCGGATGTTACAACCGATCTAAAAGGGAAATGGATTGTACCTGGACTTTATAATACACACGGACACGCGGCGATGACATTAATGCGTGGATATGAAGATGATCTGCCCTTAGACAGATGGCTAAAGGAACGAATTTGGCCATTTGAAGGAAAGCTGACAAAAGAATCGGTTGCTGCTGGACGAGATCTAGCTATGGTTGAAATGATTAAATCTGGAACGATTGGCTTTTTAGAAATGTATCATTTAAACATGGATGATTTTGCGTCCAGGATCGAACAAGTAGGCATGAGAGCTGTTTTAACGCGTTCTGTGATTGGATTGTGCCCTAGAGAAGAGCAGGATGCGAAATTAAATGAGTCAGCTGATTTTGCAGCAAGGTGGGACGGGGCGGCTAATAATCGAATTCATACGATGCTTGCTCCACACGCACCATATACATGTCCGATTGATTATATTGAACGTATTGTAGATAGGGCACGTTCGCTTTCGTTACCAGTACATATGCATTTAGCTGAAACAAAAAAAGAAGTGGACGATTATCACACTTCGTTTGGGTTGCATCCATTGGATCACTTAGTTGAGTACAATTTACTTGATGATACGAGTTGGCTTTTTGCTCATGCTGTTCATTTAGAGGACTCGCATGTATCAATACTCGCTAAATCAAAAGCGAGTATTAGCCATAACCCAATGAGTAATTTGAAGCTTGGATCTGGAATCGCTCCAGTAATGAACTTTATTCAGGCGGGAATTCCCGTTTCAATTGGGACGGACGGAGTATCTGCTAATAATACACTGGACCTATGGCAGGAACTACGTACAGCTGTTCTTTTGCAGAAAGGAATGGTTCAAAAAGCTGATGCGATATCAACACAGCAGGCACTTCGGATGGTTATGAGAGAAGGTGCAAATGCCCTCCAGACCGGGCAAAAAGGAATGATTAAAGAAGGGGAAGAGGCAGACTTTATTGTGGTTGATCATACCGCACCACATCTTCAGCCTGAAACTCAATTACATTCACATCTTGTTTATACTGCGGTTGGCTCAGATGTGAGCGATGTTTATGTACAAGGGCACTGTTTAATGAAAAACCGTGAACTCCTTACTCTAGATGAAGAGAAAATCAGATATGAAGTAAACAACCAATACCAGGCAACGGTTCAATCTCTATAGAAAGGGCGCGCATTACTCATGTAGCGCGCACCCGCCTGAGGTATGGGTGAAGGTTTTTAGATTGGATCAGCCATTATGGTTTCATTGTTTGTTGATCAGTTTGAAAATAAGAGTACGGAAATTCCGTTTGTCGGATCGTCACAGGCCATAACGTGTCGAGTGTTTTGCCTTGACGGCTTAAAAGTGACATCGAATGTTTGTTTAGCTGATACCAATCGGCTGTTTGCAGGCCGCCTTTGCCTTGTTCCATACTCGCGCCCCCCTTCACTGGCGTACACTTAGTATGGGTTATCTCACTAGAGATATTACAGGCAATACCTGCATTGTATAGAATGAAATGACCACAATTAGGAGGAAAAAGTATGGGTTCAAAAAAAGAAGTTCTTTCCACTGTTAAAATTCAAAAAGCCCCAGACGTATATAAAATGGTCGATTCATTGAATCGAACATTAAAGGATCGCGATTTACTTTTCGGTCTCGCATTGGACGAGGAGAACGAAGAGAAAATGGTGTTTACGATTTATAAAACGTAAGGAGGCAACACCATGAAAAAATGGATAATTACGAGTTGTGTAGGGCTTGTCATTTTAGTCTTAGCACTTTTTATTTACGCATATACAACCGTTCGCGCACCGCTCGCAGATGGGTATGATATGGCCAAGGAGAAAGTATTAAATGAAGATTTACTTCAATCGGTTCGTGACGTATCCTACTATCACGGGGAAGATGCTTTTTATGTAGTTTATGGAACGGATCAAGATGGGGATCAAGCGATCGCTTGGGTTTCACAGGATGAAGAAAACGACTCCGTCACTGTATTTAAAGAATCCGACGGTATTTCTATAGAAGATGCATCAAGCTTAACAGAATCTGCAGTGAATCCTTCTGCCATCCAATCCATCAAATTAGGTAAAGAAGGCAATACTCCCTTATATGAAGTGAAGTATCGTACAGAATCGAACCAGCAAGGATATTATTATGTGGCATTTCAGGATGGCTCGTTTATCAAACGGTTTAGTTTAAATAATGACTAACACTTGAATGTCGAACGTAGTCAACTTATAGTAAAAGAGGACACGAGAGGAGAGGGAATCATGAAATTAGCAAAAAGAGTAGATGCACTTACACCATCAAGCACTTTAGCCATTACAGCCAAAGCAAAAGAATTAAAAGCACAAGGGCATGATGTAATTGGTCTTGGCGCAGGAGAGCCTGATTTTAATACACCACAATACATTATAGATGCGGCGGTTAAGTCAATGGAGGAGGGACATACAAAGTATACCCCTGCTGCAGGACTTCCTTCTCTAAAAAAAGCAGTAATTGATAAACTGAGTCAAGATCAAAAGCTTGAGTATTCAGCAGACCAAATCTTTGTAGGGACAGGTGCTAAGCATGTTCTATATACACTGTTTCAGGCTTTATTAGATGAGGGAGATGAAGTAATCATTCCAACTCCTTATTGGGTAAGCTATCCGGAGCAAGTGAAATTAGCATCAGGAGAACCTGTTTATGTGACAGGTCATGAGGAGTCTGGATTTAAGTTAACACCTGAACAGTTGGATTCAGCCATTACGTCAAAAACACGTGCACTAATCCTGAATTCACCGAGTAACCCGACTGGAGCGATGTACTCTAAAGAGGAACTTCAAGCGCTTGGTGAGGTTGCCTTAAAGCATAATCTTCTCATCGTATCAGATGAAATTTATGAGAAATTGATTTATGATGGAGCCACACATACATCGATTGCAGAAGTGAGCCCAGAGCTTAAAGCACAAACAATCATAATTAATGGTGTATCCAAGTCTCATTCCATGACTGGCTGGAGAATCGGCTATGCTGCGGGCGATGCAACACTTATTAAAGCAATGACGAATTTAGCTAGTCATAGTACATCAAATCCAACAACAAGTGCTCAGTATGGTGCAATTGCAGCCTATAGCGAGGATGATGGATCAGTTGAAACCATGCGACAAGCATTTGAAGAGCGTTTAAATGCCGCGTATGAAAAGCTCATTCAAATTCCTGGTGTAACCTGCGTTAAACCAAAGGGAGCTTTTTATCTCTTCCCAAATGTTCGTAAGACGGTTGAAGCATGCGGATACACAGATGTTGATGCGTGGGTTGAAGCATTACTTGAAGAAGAAAAAGTAGCGCTTGTTCCTGGATCAGGCTTTGGTGCTCCGGATAATGTTCGTTTGTCCTATGCTACATCACTTGATCAATTTTTAGCGGCACTTGAGCGAATTGAGCGATTTGTTCAAACGAAAACAAAAGGATAACATCCTTTTGTTTTCCTACATAGAAAGTAACTAGATATCGGAGGATATAAAATGAAAACAACCATTTCGAAAATTGGAGCGTACGCAGATCAAGAAGTAACTATCGGTGCGTGGTTAGCAAATAAACGTTCAAGTGGAAAGATTGCCTTTCTACAGCTTCGTGACGGAATTGGATTTATTCAAGGCGTTGTTGTTAAAGCTGATGTTGGAGAAGATTTATTTGCGCAAGCAAAAAATATAACACAAGAAAGCGCTTTGTATGTTACGGGTACAGTTCGTGCGGAGGAACGATCTCCATCAGGATATGAATTAACGGTTACAGGATTTACTGTAATAAGTGAGTCTAAAGATTATCCAATTACACCTAAAAAACATGGAACGGATTTCTTAATGGATCACCGCCATTTATGGTTGCGTTCAAAACGTCAACAGGCAGTGATGAAAATCCGTGATCAAATCATACACGCAACATACGAGTTCTTTCACGAGCATGGTTTCTCTAAGCTCGATTCACCAATCCTAACAGGAAGCTCTCCTGAGGGGACATCTGAATTATTCGCGACAAAGTATTTTGATGAGGATGCATATCTGTCTCAAAGTGGTCAATTGTATGCAGAAGCAGGTGCAATGGCTCTAGGAAGAGTTTTTACATTTGGTCCTACCTTCCGAGCGGAGAAGTCTAAAACGCGTCGCCATTTAATAGAGTTTTGGATGATCGAGCCGGAGATGGCTTTTGTTGAATTTGATGAAAACCTAGAGTGGCAAGAGAGATATGTGTCTCATTTAGCTGCTTCAGTGCTTGAGAACAATCAAATCGAGTTAAAAACACTTGGAAGAGATTTATCTAAGCTTGAAGCGATTCAAGCTCCATTCCCACGTATTACGTATGACGAAGCACTTAAGCTTTTACACGAAAAAGGCTTTGATGATATTAGTTGGGGAGACGATTTTGGTTCCCCACATGAAACAGCTATCGCTGAGCATTATGATAAGCCTGTATTTATCACACATTATCCAACATCGTTAAAACCATTCTATATGCAGCCTGATCCAAATCGTGATGATGTTGTATTATGTGCAGATTTAATTGCTCCAGAAGGGTACGGAGAGGTCATTGGTGGTTCTGAACGTATCCATGATTATGATCTACTGAAACAGCGTATTGCTGAGCATAACCTATCTGAGGAAACATACGAATGGTATTTAGATCTTCGTAAATATGGGTCTGTGCCGCATTCTGGTTTTGGTCTTGGCTTAGAGCGTACAGTTGCCTGGTTGTCAGGGGTAGAGCATGTTCGTGAAACCATCCCATTCCCTCGTTTATTAAATCGTTTATACCCTTAATGTGAAAAGCATAGAGGTCGGTGGTAACTCTTACCGATCTCTTTTTTTCATTTTGTTTATGGTCAAGCCCGTTCCACTCCATGTTATAATAGCTTGTGAGGTGTTGAAAGATGAACAAAAATCAGTTTGCTAAATGGATGGCGCAAAAGCAAGTAACCATCCCAGCTTTATTACTTGAAAACTATACCGTACTCGGTTTAAACGAACAGGAGCTTATCGCGCTTCTTCATATACAATCATTTTTAGATCAAGGGGAACGGTTTGTTACCCCGATGCAGTTAAGTGAACGAATGACACTTAGTCATGAGGACTGTACAAAGCTATTAAGTAAATTAATCCGGTCTCAAATGCTTTCACTTGAGAAGAACTCAGACGAATCTGGAATGTTTTATGAAACGTACTCATTGGAGCCTTTATGGCTGAGATTGATTGAGTGTTTAGAAGCAGAAAATCAACGTACAAATGAAAATCAGTCCATAGAACTCGAAGGTAAGCTATATAAGCAAGTAGAACAAGAATTCGGAAGACCCTTATCACCAATTGAAGGTGAGACGTTGTCAATGTGGATTGATCAAGACAAGCATCAACCTGAATTAATTTTCGCTGCGCTAAAAGAGGCAGTCATTTCCGGTAAGTTAAACTTCAGATACATTGATCGTATTCTATTTGAATGGAAGAAAAATGGCATCCGGACGCCAGAGCAAGCTCGAACCCATAGTGAAAAATTTAGAAATCATACTCAGACAAGAAAGCCTGCAAAAGAAGTGGTTCAAACCAATTCCGTTCCTGGGTTCAACTGGCTGGAGCAATAAAAGGAGAAGCATTTGCATGTTAAGTAAAAAAGCAACGATACATGCCATCGATGTGATGGGTGAACTTTTTCCCGAAGCAGAATGCGAATTAGTTCACAAGAACCCGTTTGAATTATTAATTGCGGTTGTGTTATCAGCCCAATGTACTGATGAACTTGTTAACCGAGTGACACCGGCCCTCTTTGAGAAATATCAAACGCCAGCTGATTACGTAAATGTACCTGTTGAAGAACTTGAAAAGGATATCCGATCCATTGGATTATTTCGAAGCAAAGCTAAAAACATCCAAAAGCTTTCACAGTCATTAATTAATCAATACGGTGGAGAGGTCCCGAAAACAAGAGATGAGTTAGTTGGACTCGCAGGTGTTGGACGCAAAACGGCAAATGTTGTAACGTCCGTTGCATTTGGTGTACCAGCAATCGCAGTGGATACGCATGTGGAACGCGTAAGTAAACGACTAGGGATCTGTCGCTGGAAAGACAATGTAAAAGTTGTAGAAGAAACGTTGATGAAGAAGCTACCAGAAGAGGTATGGTCTGATGCACATCATCGAATGATCTTTTTTGGTCGTTACCATTGCAAAGCCCAATCACCTAAATGCTCCACCTGTCCATTACTCGATGAGTGTCGCGAGGGTAAAAAGCGAATGAAAGAGAGGCTAACCAAAGCATGACACAGGTTCCTGAAGCATTTTGTCGTTCTCCGTTTTATGAGCAACATTCAAAGATAAACTGTGACTCTTTTAAACGGGGTGAAAATAATCAGTGGCCTCTTTTCTATTTTGATATGAACATATGTGATCAAGCCCATGCCTGGAGTAGGGACGTGTATCTTCCGCAATTATTTACACGTTGGTATGAGCTTGATCACGTGCTATCTATTTATCATGAAGAGGAAGATAAAGCGAAGGTGGCAAGCGTAACCCCAGAGTATACAGCCTTGCTACTCGAAGCGCTGTTCTGGATTAATCATCAACTTGTGCCTACACTTATACATATTGAAGACAACATTAAAGAATTAACCTATACACCGCCAAACAGTCGCGAGCGGATCGAATTTGTTTTGCTGGCACCTCATCGGTATCGTAGTTTTGTTCAAATGAAATCATTTATGGAAGAGCTTGAGAAGTTATATGCTCGAGTAAAAATACTTGAAGCAAAAAGCACAAATTGAAAGGGGCTACCTTTTAAATGCAGACATCTGAGATTCAGTGGACGGATAGCGAACAGAAACGATTTAATGTGATTACACAGAAACAATCAAACAAACGATTTCAGATAGCTTTTTGTGGTCATTTTTCAGCTGGGAAATCAACACTACTCAATGAATTTATAGGTTCAGCGGTATTACCTACAAGCCCTATTCCAACTAGCGCAAATATCATATCGATTCAGTACGGTGATTTAGGAGTCGTCGTTAAATCAAGAGAAACACATGAGCAAAAGTGGGAAGGTCATATCCCGTGGGAAAAAGTAGCCGAATGGGGAAGAGATGGCGTCTCTATAGAAGAGGTAGCAATCTACGCTCCTCTTACTTTTCTTCAGAATGATGCTGCTGTATTTGATACACCTGGAGTAGACTCTACAGATCCTACACATCAGTCGATTACAATGGAAGCGCTATATTCGATGGATATGATTGTATATGTGATGGACTATAATCATGTACAATCTGAAACAAACCTATATTTCTTAAAGCAATTAAGTCAAGAAAAGAAGCCACTTTACATCGTGATTAATCAAGTAGATAAGCATGATGACTCGGAGCTTACATTTGAAACCTTTCAAACAAGTGTTAAAACGGTTTTTGATCAATGGAAGATTCAAACATCAAGAATTTTTTACACAACAATGAAAAAAAGAAATCATCCGCTTAATCAATTCACGGAGCTAGAACGTGAGCTTAAATCGATATTATATCAAGGTAGACAGTTAGCTGAGCATTCAGTTACTCGTCTTAAGCAAGGATTTTACTTAAGTCAGGCTGCTAGGGCCCATGAAGAGGGAGAAGCAGAGACTGAAGTAGTCATTTCAGCTATGCAAGAAAAGGGATTTCAAGAATCTGATCTTGAACGACAAGAAGAATTGACCCGTCAAAAAGCATGGCTTCAAACGGCAAATAAACAATTCATCGAAGAGTATGAATCGAAGTGGGAGCCTTTATTTAAGCAAGTAACGATCTTTCCTGCTACGACAACCGATCTAGTCAGAGAGTGGTTAGAAGCAATGGACCCTTCGTTTAAAATGGGACTATTATTTTCTAAAAAGAAAACGGAGCAGGAGAGGGAGCGTCGACTTGAGGCGTTAATCCAAGAAGCTCAGGATAAGGTAAATAGTCAGCTTACCTTTCATTTACAACAATTGTTCGAAGAAGTGGATCGCTCAAAACTTCGTCATAAAGATAAGGTCGATGAGGCCATCCAGTCATTCACATATGAGATCACTCCAGAATTCTTTCTCTCCCATGTGAAGACAGGTCCAAAAAATAGAGAATATGTGTATACATTTACTAAAGAACGGACGGCTGCCATCGTGCGCGATGTCAGAGAAAGGGCTAGACAATTAATTGAACTAATGGCGAACGAGCAACAAGAGTATTGGCATCATGAGCTAAACGAAGTAGAGAAAGAATTAAGCCGTCTTAAACAAGTAGAAACATTCGCATATAAAGTGCATACAATTAAAGCCGAAACGGCTCTATTAATTGAAAAGTGTGAGCAAGAGGCCGCACAATTCGATGATGCAGGACTACTTGAACGAAAGATCGATGAAGCAAAAAATATTGGAATACCAGATCAATCTGAGGAGCAGATTGTATGGACTGATGTAAACGAGGGGCCACAATGGCTAGAAACATCCGAAGAAGATCCATTGGAGTTAACGGTCTCGTCCACTAGCTATGATGCTAGCTGGTTGGAGCACGTTAAAGAGGCTATTGCACCTTATCATCAGACGAAGGCGTTACAATATGAGAGAACTCAATTACGGTTGCGGATTGAGCGTGCGCAAAAGCAGTCCTTTGTCATTTCTCTTTTTGGTGCGTTCAGCGCAGGCAAATCCAGTTTCGCAAATGCCATATTAGGGGACGCTGTGTTACCTGTTTCACCTCACCCGACAACAGCCACGGTCAGTACGGTTAAGCAATCCGATGCAGAGCATCCAGATGGTACCGCAACCGTTCAAGTGAAATCAAGAGAAGAGCTGACTGAAGAGATACGTATGGTTGCCTCAAAACTTGATGTGGACTTAACAGTTGAAACGATATCAAGTTGGGTTCAAATGGATATGAAACAATTAACGAGCTGGCAAAAAACATATGCAGAATATTTGAACGTTCTAAAGAAAAGCTTAGCTCAAACAAATTGGACATTAGGTGAAATGTTTTCCGTTAGTCACAATGAGTTAGCTGAGCTTGTAGCTGATGAGAGCTATGCTAGTTTACTACATTCCGTCACCGTTTTTCACGATTGTGAATTCACGAAAAAAGGACTTGTTCTAGTTGATACGCCTGGTGTAAATTCAATCCACGGTCGACACACCAATGTAGCGTTTAATCAATTAAGACAATCAGATGCTATTTTTTATGTGACGTATTATAATCATGCTTTTTCAAAATCGGACCAACTCTTTTTAGAACAAATGGGTAAGATTAATGAATCCTTTCAAACAGATAAATTGTATTTCATTGTGAATGCAGCTGATTTAGCAAGTAGTGAACGTGAGTTAAATGGTGTAAAGCAGCACGTATCTTCTCAATTACAAACACTTGGGATCCAAGAGCCGAGACTTTATGCCGCATCAAGTAAGCAAGGCTTAAAAGCAAAGCTCGAACAAGCAGATTTGGAGACTGACTTTTCTCGATTTGAAGCGTATTTTTACCAGCAAATTGTTCAAGAATTACAATCCTTAAGCTATCGCTTACTTGAAGAGGAAGTAGATCGTTATCTTAAGAAAGTAAAAGAGAGCATCCAATTTGCTCGTTCTGAAAAATCACAACAAATTCAAATGAAACAAAAGCTGGCTACTGATATTGCACTCTGGAAACAAGAGATTGATGACTCTTCAGTGCAATCGATCCAAAATAAAATAAAGCAGGAAGCCATGCAATTATTTTTATATTTACGAGATCGTGTAGGGTATAGGCTGAGAGATGAATTCTCAGAATATATAAATGTTGCAACTATTCGAGGACGAAATCGTAAAGAAAAAAGACAGGTTCTGAAACAAATGATCACAGAATGGAGCCAAGAAGCTTCTTATTTTCTAGAACAAGAAACAAATGCGACTCATATGCGTCTTACTGTGGCGATGACAAAAGCGGCTTCTAAATGGTTAAAGGAATGGGAAGTACAATTGCAGCAAAAGCGACCAAGTTTTTATGTAGGGGAGTCGCTTGAGGACTTTGATCCATCCTTTAAAAAGCCCGAGTTCACTTTGCAAGTGAACCCAGAACAATACGTATCGATCTATACAACAGATAAAGCTTTTTTCGAGGGTCAGCAAATTCGAAATCTCAAAGAACAGCTATTAAAAGAGGCTTCTGCGGCTGCCTCTACACTGTTACTTGCTGAAGAAGAGATAACAGCAAATCAACTTGGTTTAATCCTTACACAAGAGGAAAACAATATTAAGAAGCTATTAAAAGAAGCATTAGATCGAGAATTAAGCCAACTAGATGCTTTAACGAATGAAAAGGAAATTGTTTCGCTTGAAGCGGAGTATCAAGAGGTTCAATCAAAAGCAGTCGGATCTCTAGGGTTGTAGTTATTCGACCATAACAAAAAAACGGTGAATTTCCTTTAAGGAGATCCACCGTTTTTCATTTTATTATTGATTACTCATCTGTTTCATCATCAGATGGGGTATCTGGTTCAGGCTCAGACGGGGTTTCATCTTCACCGCCTCCGGTGTCATCATTTCCTCCACCGTCTTGGTTCCCATTCCCGTTTCCGGAATCGCCACCACCATTGTTGCCATTTCCGTTATCGTTACCGTTACCATTACCATTGTCGTTTCCGTTTCCATTGCCATTGCCATTGCCATTGCCATTCCCGTTTCCACCGGATCCATCTTCATTATCTCCAGGAGTATTTTCAGGTGCATCTTCTCCGTTATCACCGTTGTTCTCATCTGGATTACCTTCATTGTTTTCGTCCGGTGTATCCTCAGGCTGATCTTCTTCCTCAGGTGGTTCTTCTTCAACCGGCTCTTCTTCCTCTTCCTCATCTTCTTCCGTGCCAGCCACTGTTACACTTGTTGTTGCTGGGCTACTACGTAAGCTTGAGTCTTCAGTTGATACAGCTGTTACTGAAATTTGATACGTTGTACCAGGTTCAACAGCTGAGAAGATCGCTTGTTGATTAGAACCCACTTCAATCGATTGACCACTTCCTCCGTCGGCTGTTACTTGAACATCAAACGTTACATCAACATCCGAATCTGGGTAGTTCCAAGTAGCAATGATTTGATCAGCTGCTTCTTCGTAAGAGGCTTGAAGGCCAGTTGGGCTTGGAATCTCTTCAATTTCTTCTTCTTCCTCTTCTTCATATGTTTCTGATTCCTGAGTCGGCTCAGCACCACGAACGAATAGTTCAGTGACAATCTCACTTTGAGGTGTGCCAGAGCTAGGTAGCTTTTCCGTTCCTCGCTCTACGCGGCGCTCAATAACCGAATCAGGTTTAACGAAGTCAGGGTTTTCAATTCCTGTTGAAACGTCTTGCATGACTGCTTTAAAGATATTTTGCGCAATTTGGTTTTCGTTATTATCACGATTAATGTAATATCCCTTGCTATTATCTCGGAAACCTGTCCAAACAGCGGCAGTATAATTCGTGGAATATCCTGCAAACCAGGAGTCAGGTGAGCCGCTACTCGGGATATTATATTTATCTCTTTGATCTTTCGTAAAGTTTGTTGTTCCTGTTTTACCAGCAACCGGAACACCAGGGACGTTTGCAATTTGACCAGTTCCTGAAGAAACAACAGTTTTTAACATATCGGTAATCATGTAGGCTGTGTAATCTTCCATTGCTTTTACTGATTCAGGTTCAAGGTTAATCTCACGGTCATCAGCAAAAACAATTTTGCGAATGGTATGTGGTTCAGTAAATGTACCACCGTTACCAAATGCAGCGTATGCACCAGCCATGTCTTTTGTTGAGACTCCAGTATTAAATCCACCTAAAGCATAAGCTTCAGTAAAAGAGTCGTCATTGTCTAGAGTAAGTAATTGTTTTGCAAAAGGTTCAGCGCGATCAAGGCCAACTTCTTGTAGGGCTTTCACGGCTGGGACGTTCTGTGAACTTGAAAGTGCTTGTCGCATTGACATCGCGCCACGATAAGTTCCACCGTAATTTCCAAATTCTTTCCCATCTGAATACGTGTGAGGTTCATCCACTAATATATGAGCAGTTGACCATTGCAGATATTCAATTGCAGGACCATAATCCAAAATAGGCTTAATTGTTGAGCCAGGCTGACGAGTAATATCCGTCGCGTAGTTAAAATCATTCCGGTTATCAGATTGTTGTCGTCCACTACCAATGGCTTTAATTTGGCCAGTTTTTGTATCAATCAATGTAACCCCAGCCTGAAAGTCTGGGTTGTCCGGATAGTTCGTAATGTATTCATCGCTTTCAAGTACATTTTCAACATGCTTTTGAGCAGATTGGTCAAGGCTTGTGTATACTTTTAATCCTGAATTGTAAATATCATTTACAGTAAACTCATCATTCTCTTCAAGCTCTTTTAAAATTTCACTATAGTACGCGGCATATGGAGAAGTCGTTTCCGCTTCTTGATAGTTAATTTGATCTTCAATCGGTGTATTTCTTGCTTCTTCTGCTTCTTCAGCTGTAATCTTTCCTTGTTCTTCCATTAATCCGATAATTAAATTCCGTCTCGATTCTGCATTATCAGGATTTTGAATTGGATCGTAATAAGATGGGCGACGAGGAATTCCAGCAAGTAGGGCAGAGTCAGCAATCGTTAATTCTTCAAGAGGTTTATCAAAATAAGATTCTGCTGCAATCTTTACTCCGTAGCCAGCACGGCCTAGATAAACCTGATTTAAATACATCGTTAAAATTTGTTCTTTTGAATACTGTTGTTCAAGTTTAATAGCCAAATATTGTTCTTGTACTTTACGAGTTAATGCTTTTTCTTGGTTTAGAAATAAGTTCTTAACCAATTGTTGAGTGATCGTACTTGCACCCTCAGCACCAAAGCCTTCTGTAATATTCGCACGGACAGCACCAGCAAGGCGACGTAAATCAATCCCAAAGTGATCGTAGAAACGCATGTCCTCAACTGAAATGATCGCGTCCTTAAGGGAGTCAGGTAATTCATCATAAGATGCGTTGATTCGACGTTCCCCGGTATCAAGGAGTGAGACAAGCTCATCGTCCTGGTCATAAATTTGAATGGGTTGTGCAAGCATTAATTTTTCTTCATCTAGGTCAGGTGCGCCTGCGATGATGACGCCAGCCGTAACACCGCCAGCAATAATTGCAACAGCTAGTAAGACAACAAGTGTCATAAATATTTTCTTAAATAAGCCTCGTTTTGGTTTACCGCTAGACTTCTTTTTATTATTAGCAGACTCTTGCATTCGAGCCTGCCTGCGACCCTGTCTTGTATTTTGATCAGACATAAATGGTTCTTCCTTTCATTTGTTAAGTATTTAAAAGTAAACCTCTCGTACGATACGCAGATAATCAAGACGGGGAGCTATGCCGAGAGGGACCTTCGTGCCTAACGACTCAATCTCCTGCTTGGGAATCGATTTACGATTTATTTGATCTTCATATCGAGTAATTAAATGTATCGCATCCACTAAGTACACTTCATCAGTGTGTGAAAAACGTAATAAAACAAAACAAATACCTTTTTGTGCGAGAACTTGCTTCATATGAGTAATTTGATGCAGGTGAAAATTCTGAAGAGGGAAGGACGTTTTATTTTTCGTTTCCTTTGCTTCAAAATCAATGTAATGCCCGTTATATACGCCATTGTAATCGGTTGTAGACGCTTGTTTAAAGTAAGCCTCCTTAATGACTGCAGCACTTCGTTTAGGATAATGTACATCGACGATTTGAACAGGGGTAGGTTTCTTATGAATAACAGCGATACCAGATTCTACATAAAAGGCATTTGACTGATTAATATCATCTTCTAGTGTCATGCCGCGGTTACTGTATGTATTAATTCGATTAGCATTCTTAGGTTTCGTTAATTTCGTTTGACTAGTTACAAATTTCTTTCCATTTGGGTAACGGATTGCCATGCCGTAATCACCCTTCCCAAGCATCTATAGTATGTTTTCACCTAAAAGCGTAGAACCTATGCCAAAAAGGCTCAAACCGTATCATACCACATTCAAAAGCGAAGTGTGTGTAATGAAAACATAAGTTCGTGAAAAATTAAGAAATGGAGAGAATACACATTGAATGATCAACCACAGCGACAATCTTCAATTCTTGAAACGATTCATAAACAACTGAAGATCTTTAACATGGATAATCTTACACGGACAAGCTATTATGAACGCTACTATGATCAGAACCCTGAGATTAGATGGGCGCTCCTTGCGGGTATTGTTTCAAGGAACGCAGGCTGGAACATGACGGATTTAGCAAACGAATGGTTCCGTACTCTTTTAAATGAAGAAGATCGTCATAAGCTGTTTGCTATCTACGAGGCAAGCAATTGGACGATTTTTCAAGATGCTTGTCCACAGTTAATGATCTACGAACAATCAAAAAGGCAGGGCAGACCACTTTTTTATTTATTAAAGGAATTTGGAGTAT
Source organism: Alkalicoccobacillus gibsonii (assembly GCF_016798245.1). Lineage (GTDB taxonomy): Bacteria > Bacillota > Bacilli > Bacillales > Bacillaceae_D > Alkalicoccobacillus > Alkalicoccobacillus gibsonii. The sequence goes on from NZ_JAEUZA010000001.1 coordinate 625,107, forward strand.
CGAGCTTTATCATTAATGAATGGAAAACGTTTTGGGAAAAGCATAGCGAAGAGAGATTGTGTACAGCATTGATTATTAATGAACAATTTGTTCTTGAAGAAGCGGTGCTGCAAAAGCCTTTATTCAAGCAAGTCATTTCAAAAAAACCTTTCTTCCATTTGGAACAGCATACACATCTTAGTTATGTGTTATTACCAAGTATAGATGGGTGTCTATATACATTGTACGTTCGACCCTTTCAGAAGGTTTCAAATCGCATCAATCTAGGAAAACAATTAGCCTTTATATTGTTTCATCCAGATACGTATCCATCCATTCGTTCATTTATGATTCACCATCCGCATACAGGCTCAAGACACGATTATGATAAGCTAATGAGCTGGTCTCCTCGTGTAGAAAGTTTTCCATTGCGCCTTGTATATCCAGTGGTTACTCATCAATTAATGAAAAGAAAAGACTGGTCAGCTAAGCATACAAATGTTGCGAGTTACTTTAAACCTGTAAAGCCATGGAAGCCAGTTACTAGAGACCAATGGGTTCAGCATAAATGGATGATGATTTATCTAGCAAAGACGCTTAAAAAGTGGATGATCTAAAAAATGAAAAGAAACAAGCCACATTCGATAGATGAAGTGGCTTGTTTTACAACTACTCAGCCGGTTTATTTGGTCCGCCAAGCTTTTTGTCTGTTATAGAGGCGCGGTTTGCAGTGTTTTTCTCTTGCTTGTCCGTTGGTCTAGTCGTATTTTGTTTTGATTTCACGATTACATCTCTCCTTTCATTAACATATCGTTAGTATGGCAAGCGACATGTAAAACATGTAGAAAAAGTCGAATGAAACATGAGATCTACTATGTTTGCCGAATGAAAACTAGTTTTGTCAGTCAGGAAGGTTTAAGGAAGGGAGAGAGAGAATGAAGAGGACAAGTGCCGATGATCGGCTAGATCGTGAATTTAAAAGGAGGAAGGCAGATGGACGGATACATTAAAACGAAGGATATTTCAGAGAGATTAGGTGTGAACCCTACAACTGTGCAACGGTGGACAAAGTTTTTTAACATTCCGTGTGAACAGAATGAACTCGGCCACTATTTTTATACTGAGGAACAAGTCTCTGTACTAAGTGGGATTAATCAAGAATTAAAAGCAGGAAAAAAAATGAAAGACATTCAGATTGATGTTAGTCAGTTGAAATCTGATTCAGAATCTCATCGCCCGGTCAAACGTGCTGTCCCGTCTGCTGAATACGAAGAAAAATTGCAGGAAATGATGACGCATATTCAAGACATTGAGCAGAAGCTGACACAAAAAGCGGATGAGGTTGTTAGTTATCAACTATTAAAGCATCGCTCAGAAATTGATGAAATGTCAGCCATGCTCAAGCGACTTGAGAACCGCCTCATTCGTATGGAAGCGAAGCAATCGAATGAGGAAGACACACTACCTATGGCATCCGGGGGGACAAGCAGAAAAGGATGGAAAACGTTCCTTCATTTCTTTTCCTTTTAGAAAACGAGTTCCTTTGCTACACTTGTAGCTGGAGGGATCATATTGGACGATCATACATTAAAACATTTAACTGAACTTAACCAACGCTTACTTGAAATGAATCAATTTGCAGAGGCTCTTTATCTTAATGAAGTGAGAACGGAGTCCTATTCGGTTGACTTTTTTGGAATGGTTAAACCTTTTGCTGATGAAGTGACAGAAAAAACAGAGCAATGGTTACCCCTTGCAATAAAACGGGTGCAAGAAAAAGAACCAAAAGATCTTCATGAAAACCAGCTGACACAAACGGTTGATAACTTTGAAGTGGTTGCCATTAAATCGTTTTATCCGGAAACAAGCCGAAAAAAACAAATTGAAACGTTTAAAGCTGTAGAATACGTATTAAAACAAGTACAAGAACTACTATAAAAAAAGACGCGCACATTCCAAGTGATGGAGTGTACGCGTTTTTTATCATCATTATCCATTATCTCGAACACAGTAAAACATCATAAGTGCAAGTGTAGCAAAAGAGAGTATTGCGAGTACAGTTACAAATGTGCCCATTGTTTCAGCTTCAGCAGCTGCTTCTGATACAGCGTTAACCGCTTTCATTGGTATGAGTGTAAGTAGAAGTGCAACACATGCCATCCAGATCGTTTTCATCCGCACACCTTATCCCTCCATTTCTTTGTCTCTTCATAGTATATAAAAAGAATGATCTGTAAAGCAATGAGAATTCAAGCTAATTTAATAAGTTATACAAACTATCAGACTGTTACTTATCAAACCCTTATTAGTGTGTTAAAATAGTCATATTTAAATGAATCGCGTGAAAAATTAGACCAGTCACTGTCAGTAACTTTACGGGCAAGCGAAGAAAGGATTTATAACATGAGTTCCGTTCATCTAGAAGATATCATGATTGCGCATCAACGTATTAAAGATGTTGTGACGCATACACCCTTACAGTTAGATCAGGTTCTATCAGAACGGTATAACTGTAATGTGTACCTTAAGCGAGAAGATTTACAAGTTGTGCGATCTTTTAAAATTAGAGGCGCTTTCTATCAAATTTCCAGCTTGTCACATGACGAATTAAGCAAGGGAGTTGTTTGTGCAAGCGCAGGAAATCATGCACAGGGTGTCGCTTATTCCTGCCAGGCTCTAAAGATTAAAGGAACGATCTTTATGCCAACCACCACGCCAAGACAAAAGGTCGATCAAGTAAACTTTTTTGGCAAAGAATATGTTGATGTTGTTTTAGTAGGAGATACATTTGATGACTCTTACAATGAAGCGATGGTTTATTGCGAGGAACATGACATGTCTTTTATCCATCCATTTAACCAAGAGAAAATCATTGCTGGACAAGGGACAGTGGGGATGGAGATTTTAAATGATACTGAATGTCCAATTGACTACATCTTCTCATCCATTGGTGGTGGAGGATTAATCAGTGGGGTAAGTACATATATAAAAAGCGTTAGTCCAAGCACGAAGATGATTGGTTGTGAACCGCTTGGTGCAGCCTCAATGAAAGAATCCTTAAAACAAGGACAAGTAGTTGAGCTTGAGCACATTGATAAATTTGTCGACGGTGCCGCGGTAAAACGTGTGGGCGATTTGGCATTTGAAATTTGTAAAGAAACGCTAGATGACATTATTTTAGTGCCTGAAGGAAAAATCTGTACGACCATTCTTGAATTATACAACCAAAATGCAATTGTGGCAGAGCCTGCTGGTGCGATGCCTATTGCTGCTCTTGATTTTTACCGAGAACAGATTAAAGGGAAAACCGTTGTGTGTGTTGTTAGTGGTGGGAATAATGATATTGGAAGAATGGAAGAAATGCGAGAGCGATCATTGATATATGAAGGATTACAGCATTACTTCATGATTCAATTTCCACAAAGAGCAGGTGCCTTGCGAGAATTTATACAAGAGGTACTTGGGCCTGAGGATGATATTACACGCTTTGAATACACCAAAAAGAATAATCGTTCAAATGGACCGGTACTAATCGGTATAGAACTTGCTTATAACAAAGATTATGGTCGTTTAATTGATCGACTAAAAGAAAAGAATTTTGACTATCAAGAAATTAATAAGGATGAGAATTTGTTTCACCTTTTAATTTAAATAGGTTTATGAAAGAGGCTGAGACAACACTAAAAATCAACGAGAAAATGGTGAATGGTTCTACTATTGAATCATTCGCCATTTGTGTTTTCTGTTTTTTTTGTAAGACGAGCGGAAGGAGAACCCGACACTCCTGTGGGAAAGTACGCGGTGAAGACACTGAAGCGGTGATTTTCCGCGGAAGTGGCTGAGGCCGTACCCACGGAAAGGGAGGGATTCTCCTGCAGCGGTTATCATGCACGTTCATGTTTTGCTATCTACATTAAAGTTATGTCCCGGCCTCTTTATGGTAAGAGGCTTCATTTGGGGTTCAACTTGACACATGCTATACTGAGAGGAAACGGCAACAAAGGAGTTTGGTAGGATGCGTTTAGAAAACAAAAAGATCGTAGCAGTTGTAGATGAAGAGTTTGAAGACCTGGAATTATGGTACCCCATTTTACGTTTGCAAGAAGAGGGAGCTACTGTTGATTTAGTTGGAGAAAAAGCAGATCATACGTATACAGGAAAATATGGTGTCCCTGCTACAACTAAGTTCTCATATGATCAAGTGGAGGCAGCAAATTATGATGCGATCCTCGTGCCAGGTGGCTGGGCGCCAGATAAGTTAAGACGGTTTCCTAAATTACTTCAAATTGTCCGAGAAATGGATCAAGACCAAAAAGCCATTGGTCAAATCTGTCATGCAGGTTGGGTTCTAATTTCTGCCGGTATCTTGAAGGGTAGAAAGGTGACAAGCACACCTGGGATTAAGGATGATATGGAAAATGCAGGAGCCACATGGTTTGATGAGGCAGTTGTTATTGATGGCCATCTAATCTCAAGTCGTCGCCCGCCTGATTTACCGCCTTATGCGAAAGCATTTGCCGACTACGTAGCAAAAAATTAATAAATGAAAGTGGAGAATACGGATCATGGAGTTTCATTTTCTTGGTACCGGAGCGGGGGTTCCCTCGCTCCAACGAAATGTAAGTAGTTTAGCGATTCGTTTTTTGCAGGAAAAAGGCGTTCAATGGTTATTTGATTGTGGAGAAGCGACACAGCATCAAATGATGAAGTCAGCCATCTCACCTTCAAAAATTGATCGAGTCTTTATCACTCATTTGCATGGTGATCATATTTACGGACTGCCTGGTTTTCTTGGAACACGTTCCTTTCAAGGTGCTACAAGTCCTTTAACTGTATACGGTCCTGCTGGCCTTGAGTCATTTATTAAAACCGCTTTAACCGTATCAGGTACGTATCTCAGATATGATCTAGACATCATTGAAATATATGATGGCCAAACAATTGATGCGGGGTTTGCAACAGTTTCAGTTTGTGGATTGAAGCATACGATTGAAAGCTATGGTTTTCGAATTGAAGAGAAAGATAAAGCTGGTGAGTTGGACGTAGGTAAGCTGCAAGCGTTACAGGTTCCACCAGGTCCTATCTATCAAAAGATTAAACTTGGCCAAACGGTTATGCTTGAAGATGGTCGCTCGATTGATGGGACTGAATTTATTGGACCTACACGTAAAGGTCGGGTCGTTGTTATTGCAGGAGATACGCAACCAACGGATGCTATGGTGGAATTTGCAAACGATGCTGATGTGTTAGTACATGAAGCTACCTTTCGAAGTGGATTAGAGGAGAACGCACATGAATTTGGGCATTCCACGATTCAAGATGCGGCTAGTGTGGCAACTCGTTCGAATATACGTCAACTGATTTTAACGCATATTAGTTCCCGTTATTTAAACGAAGAAGAAGCATTTACTGAAGAAGCTATCACTAGTTTTAAACAAACATGGATTGCAACTGACTTATCCATATTCCATTTAGAACGAATCCACAGGTGATGAATGTAAGCTTGTAGGAGGAATAAGAATGATTGAACGTAGTATAGAAGAAATCACACGCTGCATTGAGAGCAAAGAAGATGTCATTGTATTCATTCAAACGCCTTTATGCGGAACATGTAAGTACGTGTCAAATATGCTTCAAATTCTTGAAGAATCATATGAACAGCTGACAATCAACCAACTTAATATTAATCAATATCCCGCTTTTGCACAAATGTGGCAGATTAAGAGCGTTCCTTGCTTGCTTGTATTTCAGAAGGGGCTTGGCGTAAAGAGGCAATATTCGTTCCCATCCATTGCGGATGTATACAACATGCTTAAGCCCTATATTTTAATACAAACAACTAATAATTAAAGGAGAGTGACAGCATGTCGATGCATTATGATGAATATATGAAACAAGTCGTTATACCAATGAGAAAAGAACTAACGGAAAATGGATTTAAAGAGCTTCTTACAGACGAAGATGTTGAATCGTATATGGAGAAAGCGGAAGGTACAACACTTGTTGTAATTAACTCAGTTTGTGGGTGTGCAGCAGGACTAGCGCGTCCATCTGCCGTCACATCCCTTTTACACGATCATACACCGGATCACTTGGTTACAGTATTTGCTGGACAAGATCGAGAGGCAACTGCAAAAATGCGCTCTTACCTAACAGATGTTCCACCTTCGTCGCCATCTATGGCTTTACTTAAAGGGAAAGAATTAGTTCACTTCATTCCTAGAGAACAGATTGAAGGACAGGAGCCTGAAACAATTATTCGTAATTTAGCCCTTGCTTATAATGAGCATTGTCAAGAGGCTTAATCATGAAGCAAGCTCCAACCTTTTCATTAAAACACGCGTTAACAAATGAGGAATACTCATTATCATCCTACTTGGGCAAGTCCGTCATGCTGACGTTTTGGACAAGCTGGTGTCCAGATTCAAGAGTGGATCTTGCTCTTAAGCAAAGACTTTATCAATCAATGGATCATTCTAAACTTGAGATGCTTATGATTAATGTAACAGGAAGAGAACGAATTGAACATGTAGGTGATTTTGTGAAGGAGCAGGGATACACATTTCCCGTTTTGCTTGATGATGGACGAATCGTTTATGATCAATTTGAATGTGCAGGTGTTCCAACAACAGTACTTATCGATGCAAGTGGCCAAATTATAGCTACTTTAGGAGAACAAGCGACATTTCAAGATGTAACAAATGGACTTGCTACCTTACTTAAATAAAAAACCATTAAAAAAGCGGCAAATGATTCAATTCATTGAATCATTTGCCGTTTGTGTTTTCTTAATCAATTGGATTAGCTCGAGCTCAAAGGCTTGTCCTTAAATAAGCGAGATTTATGGACGTACCCCATAAAAGATGACTGTACCAAGCTGCTTTAAGTTAGGGTAAGCACTTTGGCGATAAAGCTCAACAACATGCTCGCGGTTATAAGGAACGCGGTTTAAATGAAAGCGATGCCTACCTTCCTCTACATCTACAACAAGGTACGATGCAAGTGGATGACCGTCAAATGGAAGGCCAACACTACCTGTATTAACAACACTTTTTCCATGTAATGAACGAACATAAGGAATATGCGTATGTCCATAGATATAAATATCAGCTTCGTCTTTTTGCATGATCTCATTTTCAATAGCTTCAGTGTCATCGACATTTACCACATCGTATAAACTCGAAGGTGTAGCATGAAATGCATGAATGATCGAATCAAGTTCATCTAGAACTAGCTCTATAGGAAGGTTCTTTAAGTATGTGAGATCTTCTTCGGACAAACGCTGTAATGTCCAGTTTCGTTCTTCGTTTAATAGTTCTTTAACTTCCTCAGGGAAATCGCCATCGCGGAATCCATCTGTTAACCATTCATCGGCGTTTCCTTTGATCACTTCTGCATTGTTTAATCCTTGGATTAATTCAAGAACGCGTTTGGGCTCTGGTCCTCTAAAGCAGAGGTCACCCAGTATGTAGATCTTATCAATTTCTTGTTGATTCAATTCATTTAAAACGGCCTCAAGCGCGGTCGCGTTTCCATGAATATCTGATAAAAAAGCAAGTCTCATTGTATTACCTCCTTTTTTTTATAGTGTAACAGAGTTTCCAAAAAAAAGCGTGTACAAACCTGTAGCCTAAGGGGCTTCATTGTTCCATCTCAACAAAATATGTTAAAATCAGGCTGTATAGCGTGTAGAAGGAGGAAGCAATCATGAAAATTATTTCAATCGAACCAACACCTAGTCCAAATACGATGAAGTTAATTGTAAGTGAGCATTTGAAGGGTGGGTCAAAAAATACATACAACAAATCAAATTACGAGGATGCACCTGAGGTCATTAAAGAAATGTTTAAAATAGAAGGGGTAAAATCTGTCTATCATGTCGCTGATTTCCTTGCGATTGATCGTCACCCAAAAGTTGATTGGAAAACGATCTTACCTAAAGTGCGAGAAGTTTTCGGAGAAGAGGGAAAAGCTGATTCCGATCAACAAGCTTCACTTGATGGGTTTGGTGAAGTAACAGTCCAACTTCAATTGTTTAAAGGAATTCCGATGCAAATTAAATTAACGGATGGAGAACAAGAAGTAAGACAAGGACTACCTGATCGTTTTGCACAGGCAGTAGCTACTGCTCAAAAGCCTGAGGATAATGTAGTTATGGAGAGAAAATGGCAGGATCATGGTGTTCGCTACGGTGACTTACAAACCATTGCTACCGATGTTGCAGATGAAGTATCTGCTGCTTATTCAGATAAACGGTTAGATGCACTCGTTAAGCAAGCGACATCAACTGATGAAGCTGGGTCAACAGCCTTTTTAGACCGTTATAAAGTAACACTTGAGATGCTGGATGTAGAAGATTGGCGCGAACGCTATGCTGCGCTTGACCAAATGGATCCAAAGCCATCAGATCTACCAGTACTTGAAAAAGCTTTGCGAGATGAAAAAGCGTCGATTCGCAGATTAGCGGTTGTTTATATTGGAATGCTAGAAGAGGAAGAGATTTTGCCTTACTTAGTAGAAGCACTGAACGACCCATCGATTACAGTGAGACGGACAGCAGGAGACTGTGTATCTGATTTAGGTGACCCGGCTGCCACTCCGGCAATGATCGAGTCCCTTCAAGATAAAAGTAAGCTTGTTCGTTGGAGAGCAGCGATGTTTTTATACGAAGAAGGGGATGAAACAGCAATTGAGGCATTAAAAAAAGCTGAATCTGACCCTGAATTTGAAGTAGCTCTTCAAGCAAAAATGGCCTTGGAGCGAATCGAAGGCGGCGAAGAGGCAAAAGGCTCCGTATGGAAACAAATGACGGAAGCGCGTAATCAATAGGAGGAAGAAACATGTCTACAGAAGAGAAGCTATTAAAGGAATTTGAAGAGAAACAAATGACAGACCTGATCGAAATGATGGAAGATGCTAAATCTGGTCATTTAAAGGAAGTGGAGCTCGTTGAATCCATTGGACTGCTTTACGATCAGGAATTAAATCAACTGCTACTTACCTGGTTAAAAGAACAAGGAGTTGAATTGATTTACGTCACAGATGATGAAGAGGACGAAGAGTAATGCGTGAGGAACCCACACAGCGACTTTCAAAACAGTCCATTACGATTTGGCGAATTCAACGTAGCTTGGAAGGGATCATTCTCGTTCTTTTGCCAATTATTTATGGTGTGGTCTTGCAATATTTAGATTGGCCAGTTTGGATTTTGACGATACTTATTGCGGTTCTAGTTCTATATTGTATCGCCTTTATCTTTATCTGGCCTCCTATTCAATGGAGACGATTTCGTTATCAAGTCCTTGATCAAGAAATTGATATTGTACAAGGTGTGCTTATTGTCAGGCGTACGCTCATTCCGATGACTCGCATTCAGCATGTAGAAACGGAACAGGGCCCGATTTTGAGACGCTATAAGATGGCTTCTGTAGAAATTCAGACCGCAGCGACAACGCATCGTATTCCTGTACTGCCAATCGAAGAAGCTGATCAATTACGTGACCAAATTGCGCGGTTAGCGGCGGTGGCAATCGATGAATAACGTAAAGCGACTTCATCCTTCAGCGATGCTTATTTCTTTTCTCGCCGCAGCGAAAAGCTCGATCATACCGATCATTGGAACAGTTGTAATAGGATTTGCAAATTCAAACCCTTTTTTAAAGTATGTCTGGATCGCTATTATAGCCTTTTCATTACTGAGCTCTTTTTTAAGTTGGGTAACGTTCTATTATAAGTTAGAAAACGGAGAACTCTACATTCAAAAAGGAATTTTTGTAAAAAAGAAACGTTATATTCAACGGCAGCGCGTCCAAAGTATCGATGTGAAAGCAGGCGTTCTGCAACGAGTATTTGGAATGGTTGGCGTGGATATTGAAACAGCTGGAGGAACGTCTGAAGCAGAGGCTCACTTAAGCGCTATTACAAGAGAAGAAGCAGAAGTGATTCGAAAAGAATTGTTAGGTAAAGCGACAAGTCGCTTACATTCAAACGATGAGCTTGAAGGTTCTGAAGAAACGGAAGAGAAACAGACGGAAGTAGCAGGTCCCGAACTCACCTGGAAATTAGGGACGGAAAGGCTCATTGCGGCAGCTCTAACATCGAGTGGGGTCGGACTAATTTTCTCGGCAGTAGGTGCGTTATTCACTCAATTTTATCAATTCATTCCGAATGTATGGTTAGATGAATCGTTTGGATTTGTGACTAGTGCAGGGTTATCAACCATCTTAGCCATTACAGGTATTGTTTTTTTGGGTTTGCTTGTCTCTTGGGCCATATCCAGTGTAATTACGATTATAAAGTATGGTGGATTTCAGATTGAGCATTATGGTACAGAACTTGTTATTACAAGAGGACTACTTGAGAAGCGCCAATTGACGTTACAAGTCAATCGAATTACAAGTGTGCGACTTGTACGTAACCTCTTGCGCCAGCCACTTGGTTTTGTGTCTGTCTATGTTGAAAGTGCAGGCGGAGGATCTAAGGATGAACAAGCATCCACATTACTCATTCCATTACTCAAAGCCTCTGAGCTTCAAGAAATTCTGGCAGATATTTTACCAGACTATTCATTTGAACGTGTGTATCATCCGCTACCGATTCGAGCGCTATGGAAGATGATGATTCAAGCGTTCATTGTACCAGCAGTTGTCACTGGAATCGTTTCTTATTTTTTCTTTCCTTATGGATTATTTGGGCTGCTTTTGCTAGGAATCACCATACCATTTGCTTGGCTTACATATAAAGCAGGTGGATCAGGTGCAGGTGCTGATTATATGTGGCTAAGGTATCGCGAAATCAGTTTAATTGAAGTGATTGCACCAAGGTGGAAAGTGCAATCAGCTGAGAAACGAGTGTCCGTGATACAGAAACTTCAAGGCCTGTCTACATTTCAAGTTACTGTCCAATCAAGTTTGTCAGGAAAATCGTTTAATTTAGGTAACATGACCCATTCACAAGCAGATCAACTGCTTGATTGGTATTCTTATTCAACCAAAAAGGATGAGCACTAGGCTCATCCTTTTTGTGTAGACTTATTTTATTTTGAAAAAGCATTAGAATAGAACACAACAGAGCGTTTACCTGCATCTGTCGTAAATTCAAAGCGATCATAGATTTCATCTTCTTTATCTTTAAATAAAGTCCGTTCGAAATGATGTTGAACAAGCACATAGTGATCAGGAGCGGTAAATGTTAAAAAACTAACTCCTTTAAATGAAGTTGTGTCCTGACTACCAAGTAATTGGTGAAGAAGGGCATTGTGACAATGAACGAGGTCATCTTCGGACATATTAAAAGATGATAAGCTATGTTTAAATGCCTGCAAGGCAGCAGGTTCTAGTTCATGCTTCCAAATATAAAACGGATTAAACTGCTGCTCATCCATATAAAAAATGTCGCCTTCTTTAGCTGTGAAACGCTGACCTTCGTGACTGACAAAGATTCCATTCGATTCATATGTCCCTTTATACCAAGAGGAGTGATGATTCCATGTGAATTCGAATGTCGATCCGGATAATGGTAGGATCTCACCGTGGTCATTAATAAAATAAAAGGAAGACTCATTTGATTGTAGTGTGTATTTTGCCAAAGATTCTGAAGGAGCTTCGGTTGGCTTTTGACTTCGATCAGCCCGTTGCTTCATAGGTTTTAGTTTATTCATATACTGCTCAAGAGTAAGCAATAATTGTTCTTTTCCATTTGGATTTTTTTTGAGTTTTTGATACATTGTACGCAGCCCTGAAGCAATAGATTGAGAGAATGTCTCCTGTTCCATATCTGTTGGGGCTAGCTCAATTTTTTGACCAGGTACAACGGTCACTTGTGATTCTTTAAATTTCATTTTGTTCACATTAATTTGGCCTTCAGTAAACATACTTTCTGGTAAAGACAAAACTGAATCAATTCGAACTTCGCCCTTCCAAGGTCGTTTCGGTTCAGTAATGACATGAAGTAATTCGCCAATGTACGTTCCATCCAAACCTTCATCTACAATAACTGTTTTTCCTATTGCTTTGTGTGCCTGTATCCGATCCATGGCCACCCTCACCTTTTCAACACGTTAATACGTACGTTTTTTCCGTTTCTAAGTATAGTCTATTATGACAAGTGAAAGCCAAATTCGCAAGAGAGAACAAAAAAAACACGATAAAGCCTTAAAGGATAATCGTGTTTTTTTCTGTTAATTTTTATCTGCCCCATACCGCTTGGATTGCAGTCGAATTAGATGGTTCATGTGTTCAAGACGAACTTCCTCAAGAGACTGGGTATACGTAATTAAGGTTAACTCCATTTTAGAAAGCGAGACAAACACATTCTCTTTTTGTTCTAGCTGATGCTTTAATGAGAGACTTAGATACATATTGAGTAATTTTGGGATGTCCTCGCGGAGCATTCTTCTTACGGTGTGCCGTTCTTCGAAATCAAGAAAGTGAAAGTCATCTTGAAGCTTTTGCGTATGCTGAATGATTCGAATTAAGCGATTTTCAATCAGACCATCAATGGAAAATTGCTTGACAGTCTCTACGTACCGTTTCCCTTCTTCAACGAGTAAGCGGATGTCATCTGTGTAGGATGCACTTAATTGTTTTTCTTGATTAGACAGCAGTTCAAGAGATGTTTTCACTTGTTTGCCACCATGGACATAGGCATGATCCAGTCGGAATAATTGATAAAATATCCCTCTGAATTGCGGAGAGTCTTTTAAGCTACGAACATGAGATCTGCCATCCTTTAAGAAATAAATTTTGGCTTCTTTGATCGCTCCCACACCATTTTCTGCTTTAATATATTTCCGGTGAATCGTAATGGTTACTCGCTTATGAACAGGAGAGCTTGAGTATTTTGAGTCATTAATTTGCAGTTTAATAAACTTGTATTGAATTCGAAGTTTAATCGTCCATTCTTTTTGTTTACGACGTAAGTTTCTTTTTTGATTCCGTCCATCTGCTTTATCAACCAATTTTGAAAGAAAACGTTCCGTATCGGCAATGACTCGAGACGTCGTATCATCACTTAGCAGGTGGGCGTCTATTGTTTTTTTATGAGAAGGTGTAAAAAAACGCATAAACGCAGAGTCTTGTATCGATTTAAGCATAGTTACTCCTCCTTATGCCATGGCCAAGTGCGATAGGGTCATTACTTGCCAATCAGTTTTGTTTTCATTTCTGTATTAAGTTCTTCCATTTCCTCAATAAATTGTTTGCCAGTTGTCACAATTCGTTCATTTGATTGTTCTGTTAGCTCAATGGCATCAAAGACATCTTGATAGGCTTTACGAAAGGCTTCAAGAGCAATAGCAGGTTCCTCGAGTGTTTTAAGTGTTTGTTCAGTGTTCTGCTTTAACAAAGCGGCATTTGACAATAGCATGGACTCAGTTGCTTCATTTACATTACGAACAGCCTTGATTACTTTTTGCTGGTTATTTAGTGCCAATTGAATAGAGGCAGTAACAGTAATGATATTTTTTGTCATTGTGATCGCATTAAAGATCGCTTCTTCTAGTTTCTCGTTGTTTTCGATAATTAAATCAACAGATGCTAGTGACTGTTGAAGGACCATGACAGCTTGAGACATATTTTTTACGCGTGTCGTTATTTTAAGCTGACCTTTTTTCAATTCATTTGGATTGTCCTTCCACTCCTCAGAAGTCATTTCTTGATCTAATAATTCATGTAGCTCTTTACCATGCTGGATTTGAATATTAAGCTTCTCAATGCGTTCTCTGGCAATTCCTTTTAATTGCACGAGCATGACGTTATCTTCTTCAAGTTTATCTTTACCAGTTAACAGCCCCTCAATAATATGATCAACCTGAGACTCAACCGTTTGATATTTCTTTGCATATTGTTCAACTGGATTTCTTCTTAAGACTTTGTCGACCCATTTTTTAAATTGCCCATCTTTTAAGTAATCAGGCTCAAGCATAGATACCATCTCTCTGAGCTCGTGTAGCTGATTGGGAAGGGCGCTTGAGTCATCGCCCATCATTTCACGAACAGGACGCTTTAACGCTTCTAATGATTCACCCGCTTCGCGTTGTTCATCTTCTCCTAGTGACTGTAAGGATTGAAGTAAGCTATCAAGGTCTTCATCTTGTTTATATTTTTGTATGACTTCGCTTGGAACGGAGTTGGATTGGTTGTCATTCATTTATAAATCCCCCTAGTTTAAAGTAACTAATTAAATGGTTTATATGGTTTACGATTTGAAACGCAAAATGTTTCAAATACTGCCATCTCTTTGTTTTTATTATGAAGCAATAGTCCTTGCTTTACAATCATTCTGCAGACGGAGAATGCTTCCTTCATATTTAATTAAGGGATATCACTACACGTACGAGAATATATTTGATAAAATATTCTCTAACTTAATAGAGAAGAGTGGACGGATCGTTAAGAATAAAATTCTTGTAGAATATGAATGATTTTTATATAATATCGATAATTGTTCGTATTAACACATCTGTCCACTGCGTAAGAACAATTAATGCCGATGAATGAAAAACCGTTTTTGTATATAAATATGCAGTTTCATTATTGGTTTTTTGTTTATCAGAAAAGAAACAATTGAAAGAAACCTATAATAGTCGCATGAATGATAAGAGCTCCTATTAAAATGTGAGTTTGCCGAAATGTCAGAAAAATGATAGGATACTTGTATATTAACTCGAAGTTAAACGGGGAGAGTTGATGACATAACTTTTTGGAGAGAGGTGGGTGCCTATGCGGAATGCAGGATATCCGAAGAAACAAGGGCTTTATGATCCGCAATTTGAACACGACAATTGTGGCATTGGCTTTTTGGCGCACATGAAAGGGAAAAAGTCTCATCAGATCATTATGGATGCACTACATGTGCTCCGAAATCTTGAACATCGTGGTGGTCAGGGTGATGAGGTAAATACAGGAGATGGAGCAGGTATTTTACTTCAAATCCCCCATCGTTTTTTTGAAAGCATTAGTCAAACGATGGACATGCAACTTCCTGAAGCTGGCGATTACGGCGTGGGCATGTTATTTCTGCCTCAAGATAAAAAGAAAAGAGGCATTTGTGTATCACGTGTAAATGAGATCGCAAAAGAAGAATCTCTAGAGATCATCGGTTGGAGAAATGTACCCACTAATTATAAAATGCTTGGGAATGCGGCCAGATTATCGATGCCATCCATTCAACAAGTATTTATAAAGAAACCTAAACACATACAAACTGAGCTTGAATTTGAGCGGAAATTATATACGCTAAGAAAACGAGCTGAAAATGAACTGATCACACTCGTAACAAATGACGAATCGTTTTACTTTGCTAGTCTTTCTAGTAGAACAATTGTTTATAAAGGCATGTTGACAACTGAGCAAGTAGGGCAATTTTACCTAGATATTAATGATCCTTTGTTTGAGTCAGCGATCGCACTTGTGCATTCGCGCTTCAGTACAAATACATTTCCTAGCTGGGAACGAGCCCATCCAAACCGTTATATGATTCACAATGGAGAGATTAACACAGTTCGTGGAAATGTAAATTGGATGCATGCTCGTGAAGCGAAGTTCGCATCAAACTTATTCGGTGATTCGTTTGATAAATTAAAGCCGATTATTGATAAAAATGGTAGTGACTCATCTATGTTTGATAACGCACTTGAATTTTTGTCGTTATCTGGTCGAACGCTTGCTCATTCTGCCATGATGATGATTCCAGAACCTTGGCAAAATAATTCTGAGATGAGTGAGAAGAAAAAAGCATTCTATCAATATCACAGTACATTAATGGAGCCTTGGGATGGACCTACATCCATTGTATTTACGGATGGTCGCCAAATTGGGGCCTGTTTAGACCGTAATGGTCTTCGTCCATCTCGTTACTATGTAACCAAAGATGACATGATTATTCTTTCTTCCGAAGTGGGAGTTGTGGATGTTGCTCCTGAGAATGTTTTATATAAGGAACGTCTTCACCCTGGTCAAATGCTTCTCGTTGACACAGAGCTTGGAAAAATCATTCCAGATGAAGAAATTAAAGAGCAAATGATTAACGAACATCCATATGAAGAGTGGATTAGTGAGAACTATATTCAACTTGAAGATATGCTTGAGTCATCTGAGGTTCACCAAACTGACTTTGCAAAAGCTAGAGTTAGACAACAGGCTTTTGGTTATACGTATGAAGAACTTTCAAAGGTTATTCTGCCAATGGCAAGAGATGCAGTAGATCCAGTCAGTTCAATGGGATATGATTCACCACTGGCGGTTTTATCACAAAAGCCGCAATTGTTGTATAGTTACTTCAAACAATTGTTTGCCCAAGTAACAAATCCACCAATCGACGCGATTCGTGAAGAAATTGTCACTGCACTCGGAACGACAATAGGAGCAGAAGGTAATTTAATTGAACCGAACGCTCAAAGCGCTCGTCATATTCATTTGCCGATGCCGATTATTAACAACGAAGAATTAGCGAAGCTACGTGATAATAAGTTAGATGGCTTTAAGTCTAAAGTTCTACCTATCTTATTTGAAGCAAGTCTCTCGCCAGGCACATTAGAAAACGCAATGCAAGAATTGTTTGATCAAGCAGATCAGGCAATTCAAGAAGGTCACACGTTACTTATTTTAAGTGATCGAGGGCTAGATCGATCAAAAGCAGCGATTCCTGCATTATTAGCTGTTGCGGGTTTGCATCATGAATTAATTCGAAAAGGAACTCGTACAGAGGTAAGTATTTTACTTGAATCTGGTGAGCCAAGAGAAGTTCATCATCACGCTGTATTACTCGGGTATGGAGCAGAAGCAGTTAACCCTTACTTGGTGTTTGATTCAATTGACGAAATGATTCAAGATCAGTTAATGGATTCTGTCTCCTACGTAGAAGCGGTTAACCGTTATATTAAGACTGCCTCAAAAGCTGTAATGAAGGTTCTATCAAAAATGGGGATCTCTACGATTCAAAGTTATCGAGGGGCCCAAATCTTTGAAGCAGTAGGTATTTCTAATGAAGTAATCGATAAGTATTTCACTTGGACTACATCAAGAATTGGTGGGGTAACACTCGATTTAATTGCAGAGGAAGTATTAGTACGTCATAACTTGGCATTTACAACTTCTGAAGGAAAAGAAGATACGCTTGAGCCTGGTGATGATTTACAGTGGAGACGTAATGGAGAGCCACATCAATACAATCCGCATTCAATCCATATGCTTCAAAATGCATGTCGAAATGAGAAGTATGATTTATTTAAAAAATATTCTGCATCAATAAATGAGCAGACTGAGCAGCAAACAACGTTAAGAGGACTCTTTACATTTAAAAAGTCCGATCAGCCTATTCCAGTTCACGCAGTTGAACCGGTTGAAGATATTGTTAAACGATTTAGAACTGGCGCCATGTCATTTGGATCTATATCAGCTGAAGCTCATGAAACGCTTGCTATTGCGATGAACCGTTTAGGTGGTAAAAGTAATACGGGAGAAGGCGGAGAAGACCCGAATCGTTTTACACCTGACGAAAATGGAGATTTAAGAAGAAGTTCTATTAAACAAGTGGCATCAGGACGATTTGGTGTAACAAGTCATTATCTTGTGAATGCAGATGAAATTCAAATTAAAGTCGCACAAGGAGCAAAACCAGGCGAAGGTGGTCAATTACCTGGGAACAAAGTCTATCCATGGGTCGCTGAAGTTCGAGGGTCCACACCAGGTGTAGGATTAATTTCACCGCCGCCTCATCATGATATTTACTCGATTGAGGATCTAGCAGAGTTGATTCATGACTTAAAAAATGCAAATCCAAATGCAAAGGTAAGTGTTAAGCTTGTTGCAGGTACAGGAGTTGGTACAATTGCAGCTGGTGTTGCAAAAGGTCGAGCAGATGGGATTATCATTAGTGGATACGACGGAGGAACAGGGGCCGCAGCTAGAACAAGCTTAAAGCATACTGGATTACCTTGGGAAATGGGACTTGCGGAAACGCATCAAACACTTGTACTAAACAACTTACGAGATCGAGTGACGATTGAAACAGATGGTAAGTTGATGACGGGGAAAGATGTTGTTGTTGCCGCGCTACTCGGAGCAGAAGAATATGCATTTTCAACGGCTCCATTAGTTGTTCTTGGCTGTATTGTCATGCGTGTCTGTCACTTGGATACTTGTCCAGTCGGAATCGCTACACAAAACCCTGAATTACGTAAAAAATACATGGGTCATCCTGAGCATGTAGAAACGTTTATGCGTTACATTGCTGAAGAAATGCGCGAAATCATGGCTGAACTAGGGATTACTAAATTAGATGACTTAATTGGTCGTGCTGATTTACTAAAAGTGAGAGAGAATGTTCAAAACAAAAAGGTGAAGAATCTTGATCTTTCCACGCTTCTGTACCAGCCGGATCCAGCCAACCATAAGAAAAATTTCAAGACAAAAGAACAAGATCATCAGCTCGAGCTATCTCTTGATATGCGTGAGCTTCTTGAGCCAAGTTTGCCAGCCATAAATGAAGGGAAGTCTGTTCGATTATCTGCCGATGTGCGAAATGTAGATCGAGTTGTTGGAACTATACTTGGATCTAAGATTACGGAGAAGTATGGGAAAGCAGGACTCCCTACTGATACAATTCAAATTGATTTGAAGGGATCTGCCGGACAAAGCCTTGGGGCGTTTCTTCCTTCTGGCGTAACCATTTCACTCGAGGGCGATGCCAATGATTATACGGGTAAAGGTCTTTCTGGTGGTAAGCTAGCGATATTCCCACCAAAGGAAAGTACGTATATTGCTGAGAACAGTATCATTGTAGGAAATACCTCCTTTTATGGGGCTACTTCTGGAGAGGCTTATATAAGAGGAATAGCAGGCGAACGTTTTGCAGTTCGTAACTCTGGAGCTAAGGTAGTTATTGAAGGCGTAGGAGATCACGGACTTGAATACATGACTGGTGGAGTAGTAGTAAACATCGGATCATATGGACGAAACTTCGCAGCTGGTATGTCTGGTGGCGTCGCATATGTGTTAAATGAAAAAGGAACATTCCATTCTCGTTGTAATCAAGAAATGGTACTACTTGAAGACGTTGTTGAAGAAGCAGATCAACAAGAGCTAAAACAGTTGCTTGAAGAGCATGTACGCTTGACAGGCAGTTACCAAGCAAAACGAATCCTAGAAAATTGGGAAGAGTTTGTGGCGCTATTCGTTAAAGTCATTCCAAAGGATTATAAGCGTATGCTCGAAGCCATTGATCGTGTGAAACAAGACGGTGTTCCTGAAAATGAAGCCATCATGGTAGCATTTGAAGAAAACAAAAGCGATAAGTCTAGAGTAGGTGGAAAATAAGCAAAGGGGCGCGTATGCGTCCCATTTTGTTAAACATGTGATACTTAATGGGATTTGGAGTTGAGAGTGATGGGGAAGCCAACAGGTTTTATAGAATACAAGAGAGAGAATCCAACCAAAAAAGATCCGTTTCAACGCACTAAAAATTGGAAAGAGTTCACTATTTTAACGCCTGATCCCGTTCTTCAAGAACAGGCATCAAGATGTATGGACTGTGGAATTCCATTTTGCCAAGCGGGTACGTCAATGGTTGGCTCAGGTGAGATCGGTTGTCCGGTATACAACTTAATACCAGAGTGGAATGATCTTGTATATCGTGGGAAATGGAAAGAAGCTCTTACACGCTTGCATAAAACAAATAATTTTCCTGAATTTACAGGAAGAGTTTGTCCTGCTCCATGTGAGGGTTCCTGTACGGTTGCAATTAGCGATGAAGCTGTTACAATTAAAAATATCGAGTTTAGTATTGTTGAAAAAGGGTTCAACGAAGGATGGATTATTCCAGAACCTCCTGCTAAACGAACTGGTAAACGAGTTGCTGTTGTTGGGTCAGGTCCAGCTGGACTTGCGGCTGCAGCGCAATTAAATAAAGCAGGTCACTTAGTGACTGTTTTTGAGCGTGAGGATCGAATTGGAGGCTTATTAACATACGGTATTCCGGATGTGAAGCTAGCGAACCATATAGTAGAGCGTCGCGTAGATATTCTTCGTAAAGAAGGTATTGAATTTAAAACAAATATTGAAATTGGAAAAGATCTTACTACAAAGGAAATGGAACAGCAGTTTGATGCAACAATCCTTTGTACTGGTGCAACAAAACCAAGAAATGTTGGAATTGAAGGTCGCGATTTAAAAGGAATTGAATATGCAATGGACTTTTTAACAAGTAATACTAAAAGTCTATTAAACTCGAATCTTGAAGATGGCAATTATATTTCTGCTAAAGACAAGCATGTCATTGTAATTGGTGGTGGTGATACAGGGGCAGATTGTATCACAACGTCTGTACGACATGGTGCTAAATCAATCACACAATTCGACATCAATAAGATGAAGTCTGACGTACGAACAGACGATAATCAATGGCCGATGTTCCCAATTATTCATCAAAGCGAAGATGCCCATAAAGAAGCAAAAGCAGTATATGGTGAAGATCCGCGGGCTTACCAAGTGAACACAACAAAATTTGAAGGTGACGAAACAGGTCATGTTAAAGCGTTGCATACGATTTCTGTTACTACAACGATTGATGAAAACGGTGTGAAAACCCGTCATCCAATTGAAGGAACAGAAAAGGTATGGAAAGCGGATCTCATTTTGTTGGCAGTTGGTTTTACAGGGCCTGAAGAAGAAATTATTCAATCTATGAAACTTAAAACAACAAAAAAATCAAATATTGATGCAGAGTATGGTAAATATGAAACAAGTAAAAAAGGAGTCTTTGCTGCTGGAGACAATCGTCGTGGGCAAAGTCTTGTTGTATGGGCTATTCATGAAGGTAGAGAAGCAGCTAGAGAATGCGATCGATACTTAATGGGTTCGTCTACTCTTCCATAAACGTAATCACGTCATTGACATGAATGGGAAGGAGGAACGATTGTGCTGGGATGGATGAAGCATTTTTTTCTAGTAGCGTCTGCTCTAATGACTTTCGGACTGTCAGATTATGAACAAACGTCTCACACACTTCCTCTTTTTTCATCTGATAAAAGTGATACGGGTCCTCAAGCGGTAAAGTCATTTGTCTACAAAATTAACGAGCATGACTATAGCTTGTTTCACTCGGTTTTTCCAACAGATGTACATGACTATATCCACCGGGATGAGGAACATGCGAAGCAACTAGCTAAACAATTTACTGATCAGGCTAAACAGCAAAGTTATTTAAAGTTTGGTTCCACGATAGAGGATCGTATTAGTCCTATGTTTGAAGGAACTGTGTTACGGTCGTTTGAAGAAGCCTTGTCGCAACGTATGGCAACTTTATCAGTTGAGGAGCAAGAACAACTTCAAGTAACAAATCATCCTGCTTCAGGGCGGGGGGAGAAGATCGTTCATGTTTTCTCATTAAAAACGGGTGAAGACCTCATTCGCTTTCACGTGCGGAGAGATCAGCCACCAAAGCAGGGGCATTGGTTTAATTTTCACTATCATGTAGCGTCTGATAACTATGAGCATCATTATCCACTTGCTTCAATCTATTGGGGGAAAGATGTCCCTCCACTATGGAAAGCATAAAAGAAATAACCGTTTCTCAAAGGATCAAATTATGATCGTGGGGAACGGTTTATTCTGTTCATGGATTAGACAAAAAAAACAATGTTTTTTCCCTATCCATTTTGGTACGATAGAATAGAGACGTGTGATGGAGGGGTTTATGTGGAAGCGAAAGCAACAAAAGAAGAAAAGCATGCCAAACGTCCAAAGCCTATATGGTTAAAATGGTTCATTCGAATCGTATTAGGTTATGTACTGCTGCTTGCAACGATCTTATCAATTACAATCATTGTATTACTCGGAACATTTATTCTTGTTATTATAGATACGTTTTCGAGTACATCTAATTTAAGTGAATTTACGGAATCAAATTTAGTCCCTCTGACAAATGCTCTTTGGAATCTCTTTACTTGGCTTATTCCAGGACTTTAATGTCATAGATGAATGTAGAGGAGAGAGAGTATGTCACTCGAGCGTGCGGTTTACAAGACAGGGAAATATGTGTGTGAACGATTAGAAACGGACGAGTCTAATCGAAGAGCTTTAATAAAAGTGCGAGCCGTTTTAAAGCACCCTACACAAGGGGATTTGCACAATCCGAAACAAGTAGATGTTCCTTTGTTTCATGAACGTAAGGCACTAGCAGAGTTTGAGAAAATGTGGGTACCACTATCCACCTTACGTCCTTTTGATGAAGAATGCCCGTCCTATCTTGATTCATTAGAGCATGCTTGGAATACGCAATATGAACAGTTAGAAGAAGACGGTTCAGATTGGGCAAAGAAGAGTCAACAAAATTTAATCGAATTAAGAAACGAGTATCGCTTTTCATAAAAGCGACTCGTTTTTTTAAGTGGGGAAGTAGAATGAATGAAACGGCAAAGCAAGGACTATTTATACATTATGTTTTAGTTATGATTGCCACTTTATTATGGGGCGTAAATATTGTCTGTTTAAAAATTCTCGTGACATCATTTACGCCGGTTACGATGACAGCCTTGAGGATAGGAACAGCTGGGTTTGTCTTGTTATTGGGACTTCTTTTCTTAAAAAAGGCGAAGAAATTAAGCCGAATTGAATGGGTTTATGTTATAGCTGGTGGGGGATTAGGTGTTTTTGCACACCATTTGTTTTTAGCTTTTGGACTTCAAAGTATTCAAGCGTCAACTGCAGTTTTACTTTTAGGACTTGTGCCAGTTGCAACGGCTATATGCAGCATTCTTTTTCTGAAAGAGTCGTTTACGAAATGGACGTTTCTTGGGATTGGATTAGCCTTTTTAGGAGTATTATTTGTCCAAGGAGGAGTTGGTCAGTTTGGAACTGGGTCAGTGTATATTCTCATTGCTGTTCTCGTTCAAGCTATCAGTTTTCTCTTTATTCGAAAGGCTTCTAAAACCTTAAACGCTTTGCAGGTCACTACACTTACCTTATTAATTGGAGCCCTTATTCTTTTTATATGTAGCTTTGTCATTGAACCGAGCGGGTTTGAGCGCTTTACAATGGGTACACCAACCTTATACGCAATCTTTGGCTTCTCTGCCATTTGTTCTACTGCTGCAGGTCAATTGCTATTTAATACATCTATCAGTCGAATTGGTGCTAGTAAAAGCGCAATCTTTTTGAATTTTGTTCCGTTTTTCGGTGTAGTTTGTTCAGCAATCATATTAGATGAAACCATCTTATGGTACCAGTGGTGTGGATTTGTTTTGATCGTGGCAGGGGTGTTATTTGGTACAGGGTACATTGAGCAACGAAAGAAGACAAACGCACATAGACAAATGAAAAGTCGCTAACGTTTCATTTAAAGAAGGACGAAGGAACTGATTACAGTTCCTTCGTCCTTTTTTCATACAATTAACTTACGATTGTTGCACTCCAGATAGGCTCAAGTGTTTCACGCAACGATTGCTCTTGTTCTGCTGTAAGAGGCAGCAGAGGTAGCCGTACAGAGCCCGTTTTAATATGATACATTTCAAGCGCTGCTTTAACTGGTACCGGATTTGGAGCAGCAAATAAAGCTTTCATCCCAGGTAGAAGCTGACGGTGCATTCTTGCAGCAGCTTGAACTTTACCACCTTCAAACAATGTAGCCATTTGCTGCATTTCTTTACCGAAAATATGAGAAGCCACTGATACTACACCTGCACCACCTATTGCGAGTACTGGAAGCGTTAAACTATCATCCCCGCTATAAACAGTAAAGCCAGCTGGTGCCTGATCAATCAATAATGCCATAGCATCTAAATCTTCACTTGCTTCCTTCATTGATACAATGTTAGGAATTTGTGCGAGCCTTAAAGTTGTTTCAACATCAATCGTGATAGCTGAACGGCCAGGTACGTTATAAAGCATAACGGGAAGTTTAGTGGAGTCAGCGATGGTTTTAAAATGCTGGTACAGTCCTTCTTGACTTGGACGATTGTAATAAGGTGCTACAAGCATTACAGCGTCAACACCGATAGAAGCTGCCTCGTTGGTTAATTCAATCGATGCCTGTGTATTATTTGATCCCGTACCTGCAATAACTGGAACTCGTCCGTTCACTACTTGGACAGCTGTTTTAAAGACAAGTTTTTTTTCTTCTGTTGTTAGAGTTGGAGATTCTCCAGTGGTTCCACCAACAACGAGAGCATCTGAACCATTTTCAATTAGATGTTCGATTAATCGCTCAGTCGCTTCGACGTCAACTTGTCCAAACTCGTTGAACGGTGTTATCATTGCTGTTATTACTTTTCCAAAATTCATATTGATCACCCTCGATTCTGTGTTGTGTTGACTATACTAGTGGGCAGAATCTAAAATCACAAAAAAACAACAATGACAGGGACTCATTGCTGCATGGTGATACGTAAACCCATACCAATTTTACGATAGCCCCCCATATAGTCACAAGACTATATGACAGTTCTGTATCTATTAAATACAGACCCAGCGCAGGGTCATGAGTGACCTAACACTTCGGCAAATTCCCCTTTCATTTTGTTTCAACAGAGCCCATTCTCTTCCACAAAATTACTGATAGTCTTTGCACCTCTACCCTCACTTCAAGATTGAAGTAAAGATTTATTTTATTAAGTTCACCATACCAAATAGAAGACCTGAATGCAAACATTTTCATCGAATGGAGGTGGGGCCATTTGATGGAAGTCTATGTTGAATATCATTTAAAAGTAGATCTAACTCCTGACTACATCGTATCGTACGTTCTGACGTCATACCATACTTTTCAGCTAATAAAAACATTTGTCGACGTTTCCATTCAATTTCTTGATACTTCATATATTCACCTCAACTAACGTAAAGAATAATAGCAAAATTGAATAAAAATTACCTCAAAACAAGTATACCCAATTTTCCCAACAGTGGAAGGGATTCTACGAAGAATGTCAGAAGTCCCTAGAA
Organism: Alkalicoccobacillus gibsonii; assembly: GCF_016798245.1. Classification (GTDB taxonomy): domain Bacteria; phylum Bacillota; class Bacilli; order Bacillales; family Bacillaceae_D; genus Alkalicoccobacillus; species Alkalicoccobacillus gibsonii. The sequence goes on from NZ_JAEUZA010000001.1 coordinate 650,021, forward strand.
AAAGTTAGAATTCGACACGTTTATCTGTCTGATATTTGAACTTACCTACCAAGAGCGATAAAATAGAAAAAGTGAGACAAGGAGGATGTTATGATACAATTGATTGCGACTGATATGGATGGAACGTTATTAAATGACCAAAAAAAGGTGTCACCAGAGAATATAAGGGCTATAAAGGCGGCACAAAACGAGGGAATCGAAGTAATCGTTGCTACTGGTAGAAGTAAGGAAGAAGCACAAGAGCCATTAGATGAGGCGGGTTTAACTTGCCCTATTATTAGTATAAATGGCGCTGAAACGTGGGATGCGGCGGGAAGTGTAGCTGATGTAAAACCACTACCTTATGAGGAAGCAATGAAAGCGATGAAGCTTCTCCGTGAACACGCAATCTATTTTGAATTATATTTACAGTCGGGCACATATAGTGAGAGTAAAGAACAAGCAATGGATGTCATCGTACAACTTATGGAAACAATTAAAGGAGCTGTAGGTACTCAAATTGAGATGCAGCGGATGGCTAACAAACGAATACAAAATGGATCGATATCCTTTGTTGATCAATTTGAAACCGTTCTGACAGATTCTTCTGATGCCATATTAAAATTATTAGCTTTTTCAACGAACCTTGTCATATTAGATCAAGTAGAAGAAGAATTAAAGGAAAACCCATATTTAGCGGTGACAGCCTCGGCAAGGGGGAACCTAGAAATAAATGCAATTGATGCTCAAAAAGGAATCGCCTTACAAGCTTATGCAAAGCATGCGGGTATTCCGATGGAGTCAGTCATGGCACTAGGCGATAATTTAAATGATCTTTCAATGATGAAAGTAGCAGGATACCCTGTAGCTATGGGTAATGCTGCATACGAAGTAAAGAAGTTATGTACGTATCAAACGGAGACAAATGATGAACATGGCGTGGCTAATGCCATTTATACGTACACAAATTTAAAAAAAGCATAGTCGGATTTAAAACAGGCATTTCCCAACAAGGAGTGCCTGTTTTTTTGTTGGAGTACGATACATGAACACGCGTAATGGTTTACAAGTGAAATGATACGGGTATCTATTGAATGTGCGCATGATAATACATAGATACATCTTGTATGTGGTGCATTCTTATGGTACAATAAAGAGTAACGGTTTGAAATCTTCCATAACATTAGGCGTCTTACATTCAGCTGGCGCGGTCTTCGGAGCCGCAAGGATGAAAGAGAGGCAGGGCTTTCATTGTTTGGAAGGGAAAACTGGATCTTAATAGTGACGGTGTTTCTAAACTCATGTAGAATTCACAGTCAAGTATAGCTTAAAAAGCATAACCCAACTTTTAAAGATGAAAAGGGATCAAGGGTGTGACTTGATCCAATATCGAAATATATGTATAGTAGATTCGGTTTTGATTGAAGAGAAACACGAACATTTTATTCTTCAACGCACTGATTAAATGAAGAATTCAAATCTGCCCGGCCATAGATAGCCGGGCCTCTTTATGTCTTCTAACATAATTTCACGTACCGTAATTAAAGTGATTTAGGTTTAAAAATAGCTAAAACGGTTACACATAGAGAAACATGTGTAAAGGAGAGAAAGATGATGACAGAACATGTACCTAGTATTGAAGAGTATCAAAAGAAAATAGCATTAATGAAGCGAGATCAACGCGAATATAAGGCGGAAGCATTCATTGAAATTTATGAAGAATATATTGAAAGACTCGAGAAAGAAATCGGCATTTACCAGACATGACTTAGCATTAAAAAATGAGAGCGCTTGTTTAAATAGCGAACACCTCCAAGCGAGGGATGTTCGCTATTTTTAATCTTAGGTGGGTCTTTTATTGCTATATTAATTACTTTCACGTAGGATAGTATTGAAAACGCTAACATATTTTATTAGAAATATAAAAAAGAGGTGAACTGAATGAAAAAAGCATGCATTTTTCAAGGAGGCTGGGAAGGTCATGAACCGGCCGAAGTTGCTAAAATTTTAAAAGGAATTTTGGAGGAAGAAGGATTCACGGTAACAGTTACTGATTCACTAACGATTTTAGAGGAAGAAGAGCTTAAACAATTTGATTTAATTGTTCCAAATTGGACCCAGGGTGAAATTAAACAAGAACAGCTTAAACCCCTAATGGAAGCAGTAGAAGCAGGGACAGGGCTTGCTGGTCTACATGGTGGAATGGGAGACTCCTTTAGAAAGGAAACAGATTATCAATTTATGGTTGGAGGTCAATGGGTGGCGCACCCGGGCAATGATGGGGTGAAATACACTGTTCATATCCATGACTCAAACCATGAACTAACGGAAGGATTAGACGATTTCGAAGTAGTAAGTGAACAATATTATATGCACGTCGATCCGGCTGTTAAAGTTCATGCCTCGACTCAGTTTCCTATAGCAGATGGGCCGTATGCAGTGAATGGTCCTGTTTCCATGCCTGTTGTTTGGTCGAAAAAATGGGGAAAAGGAAACGTTTATTATTGTTCATTAGGTCACGTCGCTGAGGTTGTAAGACAACCAGAGATTATAAGCTTAATGCGCAAAGGAATGACCTGGGCAGCAAGATCTTAAGTATCATCTATTAACTTATATACGAGAGGAGAACAATTGAATGGACATTAGAATCGGCATGATTGGGTATCAATTTATGGGGAAAGCGCATAGCCATGCATATCGTGATATTCCTTTTTTCTTCGAGTCGAAAGCTAAACCTGTACTTAAGGCTTTGTGTGGTCGTAATATTGAAGCAGTTAAAGAAGCTGCTGATCGAATGGGCTGGGAGTCAGTTGAATCCGATTGGCGTGAGTTAATTAAAAGGGATGATATCGATGTGATTGATATTGTGACACCGAATCACACCCATGCAGAGATTGCTATTGCGGCGGCAGAAGCAGGTAAACATATTATCACCGAAAAGCCACTTGCTTTGACGGTAGAGGAAGCAAAACAAATGAAGGATGCCGTTGAAAAACATAATGTCATTCATATGATTTGTCACAACTATCGTTTTGTACCCGCCATTCAATATACAAAAAAACTGATTGACGAAGGTAAGCTAGGTAAGATTTTTCATTTTCGTGCCAACTATTTACAAGACTTTATCATAGATCCTGGTTTCCCACTTATTTGGCGTTTGAAGAAAGAAGTATCAGGATCAGGTGCTTTAGGCGACATAGCGGCACACAGCATCGACCTAGGTAGATATTTAGTTGGTGAGATGGATGAAGTCGTTGCGATGTCGCAGACCTTCATAAAGGAACGCCCGTTAGGTGAGATGTCAGGGGGATTAAGTGCCTCGGCAAGTAGCGAAGAGATGGGGGAAGTGACTGTTGATGATGCGGTAGCTTTTATGGTTCGGTTTAACTCAGGGACATTTGGAACCTTTGAAGCGAGCCGGTTTGCCACTGGGAACCGTAATCGAAACACCATTGAGATAAACGGAGAAAAAGGTGCCATTCGATGGGATATGGAACAGATGAACAATTTAGAAATCTATTTAACAGATGATCAAGAAGGCATGCAAGGATTCAGAAACGTGAATTGTACAGAAGAAGTGCATCCGTATGCTGGTGCTTATTGGCCAGCAGGTCATATCATTGGTTATGAACATACATTTATTCATTTGCTCTATGAGTTTTGTGAAGCGATCGTAAATAACAGGCAGGCCAAACCAGATTTTCATGATGGGTATCAAAACCAACTTATTTTGCAAGCAATCGAGCAATCAGCGGAGACGAAAAAGTGGATAGACATTCCAAAAGCATAAAATGATAAAAGAGAGGTGACCTTTTTGACGGCGTCAATTAAAGAAACAACATATCTAGGCATCCCATCAATAAAATTGGAAACAAGTCAGATGGAACTTACGGTTGTGCCAGATTGGGGATCAAACGCGATCTCAATGAAATGGAAAAAGGAAACTGATTCGGTTGAATTGTTAAGAGGACCAAACTCAATCCATGAATATGAGCAAGCACCTGTTCAGTTTGGTGTACCTATTTTGTTCCCACCAAACCGAATTAGCGACGGAGAGTTTACATTCAATGGACAAACCTATTCACTTGATTTGTCGGAGCCAGATAAAAACAATCATATTCATGGATTTGTGTATCAAAAACCTTGGAAGGTCACACATACAGAAGTAGAAGGTGATCGCGCCAAGCTAGTTACGTCGATTGAATCAAAAGATCACCCGGATATACTAGCGCAGTTTCCACATTCATTTCGAATTGAGATGGTGTTTCTTTTAGAAGGCGCATCTCTAAAGAAACATGCGGTGATTGCAAACTTAAGTGATCAAGCGTTTCCTTGGGGAATTGGTTACCATACAACCTTTTTGTTTCCAGAAGAAACAAGTCATTTTTCATTAGCTGCAGAGAAACAATGGGAGCTTGATGAACGATTATTACCTACTGAAAAACTGATTCAAACAAGACACACAGCTATTAAAGAGGGGATGTCATTACAACAAGTTGAATTAGATGATGCTTTTTTAGCTGAAGAAAAAGAGCTAGAAACCAACCAGGCGGTTATGACACTTGAAGACGAACGGTTACAGATTCGCTACAAAGCGGATGAATCATTTAAACACTGGGTGGTATATAATGCAGATGGAGCAAGCGGATATATTTGTCCAGAGCCGTATACATGGATAACAAACGCTCCAAAACTATCTTTGGATAAAGAACTAACTGGAGTGCAAACGCTAGATTCAAACCAAACAATCGTGGTAAAAACAGAAATTGACGTTACGAGTCTGTGAATAAAAAAGACCCACTTAACACTTACGTTGAGTGGGAACTTTTATGTACAGTATCATCTTGAAAAAATCGATCAACAGAAAATGAGGTGGCTCCGAGTGCTGTTGCATCAGTGTGCAACGTGGAGAATTTAATTGGAGTGTGCTGTTGATCTGTTACTAGTCTACTCGAAATCGTTTTTTGCATTTCTTCATATAAAAAATCCGAAGCCATCGCTAGTCGGTTACCAATTATAATTTGATCAGGACTAAAAATGTGGATTAGAGAGACAATTCCTTTTCCGAGATATGTGGCTACGTTCCGAAAGGCATCAAGTGTTGCGACATCCCCGTTTTTTGCTAAAATAATTAATTCTTCAAGCGTTTGTTCTGATCCTGTATAAGAAAGTAAAGCTTGTTCTGATGCAAATAATTCCCAGCAACCATGATTTCCACAGCGGCAAATAGGACCATTTATATCCATTGTCATATGTCCAACTTCGCCGGCAAATCCATGGGTACCTTTATATAACTCTCCATTGAGTAATAAACCAGCACCTATACCTATTCCAGCACTGATATAAAGGGTGGTATCTATTTTTGTAGTCTGCTCGGTTAAACGCTGACCTAGCGCTCCATAATTCGCTTCGTTGTCAATCCATATTGGTACATTGCACTTGCTCAGTTCCTTCTTTAAATCAACATGTCTCCATTTTAAGTTTGGGGCATGAATAATCTCACCATGTATGGAAACAATTGCTGGAACTCCAACACCTATTCCAATGAGACCATAAGCTGATTCTGGAATATGACGAGTTAAGTAGTGAATCATGGATAAAACCTCGTTAACCACATATAAGAATGAGGTTTCTTTTAGTGGTTGCCTCTCTGTTGCGAGTTGATTACCACTTAGATCCGTTAACGTTCCAAGTATATGCTGTACCCCTATATCAATTCCGATAGAATAGCCAGCAAATTTGTTAATTTGAAGTAAAACAGGCTTTCTTCCTCCACTGGATTTACCTGTTCCGATTTCAGTTAAAAGTTCCTCTTCTATAAGTTCAGCAACTAGAGTTGATATGGTTCCTTTATTTAATCCCGTCATCTGAGAAATACGAGCTCTAGAAACAGGTTCATGTTTTCTTATGTAATGAAGAACAAGTTGTTTGTTCTCTTTTTTAATGGTTGTTTGGTTAAGTGGTGTGGCCATTTATGTCTCCTTTAAAATGAACGTTATTAACTTAGTTTATTCAATAGACAAAGTGAAAGCAAGCTGTTATACTCACCATATAATGAAAACGCTAACAAATAAAACAAAGATAAGGAAGTGTTGACCGATGGCAGTATTCAAAGATGTGCAGTCCATTCAATATGAGGGTCCAAGTTCAAGGAATCCACTTGCATTTAAATATTATAATCCAAGTGAACAGGTAAATGGTCAAACGATGGAAGAAATTCTTCGATTTTCTGTAGCTTATTGGCACACATTTACGGCTGGTGGAGAAGATCCTTTTGGTGCAGCAGTAATGGAAAGACCATGGCTTCACCTAAGAGGAATGGATCTTGCAAAAGCTCGAGTAGAAGCTGCTTTCGAGTTATTTGAGAAACTAAATGTTCCTTACTTTTGTTTTCATGATGTTGATATTGCACCACCAGGTTCATCGTTAAGAGAAACGAACCAAAATCTTGATGTGATCACAGCAATGATTAAAGATTATTCAAAAACGAGTAAAACGAAATTACTATGGAATACAGCAAACTTGTTTAACCATCCAAGATATGTACATGGAGCAGCAACGTCTAACCTTGCTGATTCCTATGCTTATGCTGCAGCTCAAGTAAAAAAAGGATTAGAAATGGGTAAAGAGCTTGGTTCAGAAAACTATGTGTTTTGGGGAGGACGAGAGGGCTACGAATCACTCCTAAATACGGACTTGAAGCTAGAACAAGACAATATGGCTCGATTCTTCCATATGGCACTTGATTATGCAAAAGAAATTGGGTATACAGGTCAGTTTTTAATTGAACCAAAACCAAAAGAGCCAACTAAGCATCAATACGATTTTGATGTTGCGACAAGTCTCGCATTCTTGCAAACGTATGGATTGAATGAGCATTTTAAATTTAATATCGAGGCAAATCATGCCACACTTGCTGGTCATACATTCGAACACGAGCTGCGTACAGCCAGAATTCACGGAATGCTCGGTTCTGTTGATGCAAACCAAGGAGATCCATTACTAGGATGGGATACGGATGAATTCCCGACAGACCTATACTCAAGCACACTTGCCATGTACGAAATTTTAAAAAATGGTGGGTTAGGTACTGGCGGATTAAACTTCGATGCAAAGGTTCGCCGAACTTCATTTGAGCCAATTGATTTATTTGAAGCTCATGTTGCAGGAATGGACAGTTTTGCTGTTGGGCTAAAAGTTGCGGCAAAACTTATTGAAGACAGAGTGCTAGACGAGTTTGTTGAAAACCGTTATTCGAGTTTTAAAGAAGGAATTGGTCTTGATATTGTTGAAGGTAGAAGTAGCTTGCGATCACTTGAGGAGCATGCGCTGAGCTTAACAGAAATCAGACCACGCTCTGGTAAGCAAGAAAAGCTTAAAGGCATTATTAATCAGTATTTACTTGAAACAATGCATTCAATTGCCCAAAAGTAATGACAGAGAAAACGGAGGTGGAAGTATAACATGTCACATGTGATAGGGATTGATTTAGGAACAAGTGCTGTTAAGCTTCTACTTGTTTCTAAAGCAGGGGATGTGGAGCTAGAAGTAAGTAAACCTTATCCACTTATCCAGGAGAAATCAGGCTATAGCGAGCAGGATCCGGCGCAATGGGTAGTCCAAACAATTGAGGGATTAACAGAAGTAATGGATCAATTTAAAGGCGAGCCTGATCAAATTGAAGGAATCAGTTTCTCAGGGCAAATGCACGGGTTGGTACTGCTTGGTGAATCGAATGAGATACTAAGACCTGCCATTCTATGGAACGACACGAGAACAACAAAAGAGTGCTTGGAAATTGAGCAGCTTGTTGGTGCAAAGAAGCTATTAGAAATTACGAGGAATCCAACGCTTGAAGGCTTTACTCTACCTAAACTTCTCTGGGTGAAAAACAATGAACCTGAGCTTTTTTCTAAAGCAAAGACGTTTTTATTGCCAAAAGATTATCTCAGGTTTGCTCTTACTGGGAAGCTTCATAGTGAATATTCGGATGCTGGCGGCACACTGTTACTTGATATTAAAAATCAATGTTGGAGTACAGAGATTTGTGAAAAAGTTGGGATTGACTCAAATATATGTCCTCCGCTGGTTGAATCCCATGCATTAGTTGGGCACCTTACTAAAGAAGTTGAGCGTCAAACAGGTTTGTCAATAAACACAAAAGTATTTGCTGGTGGAGCTGATAATGCTTGTGGTGCTTTAGGGGCTGGGATTGTATCAGAAGAAGATACATTAGTAAGTATCGGAACATCTGGTGTTGTTCTTGCGTATGAGAAAACAAAAGATGTTAATGTAGATGGTAAAGTACATTTTTTCCACCACGCGATGCCACATGCTTTTTATAAAATGGGGGTTACATTGTCAGCTGGTTATAGCTTAAGCTGGTTCAAGCAGACATTCGCTACCGATGTTCCTTTTGATCAGATTGTAAATGAGGCAGGCGCACGTAAGCCAGGTGCAAACGGGTTACTCTTTACACCTTATTTAACAGGGGAACGAACGCCACACGGTGACTCTTCCATTCGAGCAAGTTTTATCGGGGTAAGCTCTACTCATTCTCGAGCTGATTTTGTTCGAGCTGTTCTTGAAGGAATTACTTTCTCATTAAGAGACTCTCTTGATTTGTTTAGAGAACAAGGTACACCCGTTCACCGAATTGTATCAATTGGTGGAGGGGCTAAGAGTAAGGTTTGGTTACAAATGCAGGCAGATATCTTTAATGCACCCGTTGTAAAACAGGCGAACGACCAAGGTCCTGGAATGGGAGCAGCTATGCTTGCAGCTTATGGAGTAGGTTGGTTCAAAGGGTTAGATGAGTGTGCTGCTTTATTTATAAAAGAAGAAACGGTATATGAACCAGAGCAGACTCAAGTGCAACAATACGAGGAGTTGTATCAGCTTTATCGGCAAGTGTATGAACAGACGAAACAGCTAAATCAATCACTTGCCGCCTACAGATAACAATTATGAAAAAGAAGAAGCTGTCCATACTATTAGTAGGACAGCTTCTTCTTATTAAACAAAAATAAAAACCCCCTCAAAAGAGGGGGAGGTTAATTATGCTTTTTCAACGTTAGCTGCTTGCTCGCCACGGTTACCTTCTACGATATCAAAACGAACTGCTTGACCTTCTTCAAGAGTCTTGAAGCCTTCGCTTTGGATAGCTGAGAAATGTACGAATACATCGTCACCATCTTCGCGCTCGATGAAACCAAAACCTTTTTCTGCGTTAAACCATTTTACTGTACCTTCTAACATGTGTGTTTCCTCCTTGTAAATGAATTACTATTTACGTTAACCATCAAGCTTCAAGAGGAAACAACATAAGGTATTCCATCTATCCACGTTAATAAAACAATAAGTAGCATAGATAAAGAATAGCATAAGCTTCAGCAATATGCAAGTTATTATCTACAAACGTGATTTGAATTCAAGGCAATTTATTTACTCACTTGAAGAATCATCTTTTGTTTTTTCAGGCTTACGTTCTTCCTTTTCTTCATGAGAAATCTCTTCTAGAGGTAATTCATCAATAGGCATTGAAGACTGGTCGTGGTGACTTTGTTCATCCTTGTTATTCTTAAATTTGTCTTGATCAATCTTTTCTTTCTTAGATGTTCTGTCATTTTTATCAGTCATCTTAATCCCTCCTTATTCAATCAATAACCGAAAAATAATTATTAAAACATATCGTTGACTTTTATCAGTTTAGTGCTAAACTGATAGTAAGAAAGGGGGGACGTTCCAATGGAGCAACCAAATGGAGAGCGTCTTAGCTTACTTTTATGGTTTCGATTGGCTTGCTTCTATCATCAAAGCAACCGACTATCGAATGACAACGTTGGTCAGTTTGACCTGACAATTAGTCAGTTTGATCTGCTTGTTCAAACACAAGCCAATCAACCCATTTCACAAATGGATCTGGCTGAAAAGCTTCTTGTCACAAAAGGTAGTATTACACAAATGCTTGCTAAGCTTGAACAACGTAACTTGATTAAAAGAGAACAGGAGTGGCGAATTAAACGAATCTCACTAACTGATGCAGGAGAAGCTTTAATGAAAGAAGCACGTCCTGATCAATCAGCCTTTCAATCGTCGCTTTTTAATCCATTAACAGCAGATGAACAGAAACAACTAAATACATTATTGAAGAAACTTCAAAAAGGGATTGAATCCCAAACTAACTAGGAGGAATACACATGAATATTTTGCCATTAAAAGGAATCCATCACGTATCAGCCATTACTGCTAATGCTCAAGAGAATCTTCATTTTTACACAGAAATTTTAGGAATGAGATTAGTAAAGAAAACTGTAAATCAAGATGATACATCCGTTTATCACTTGTTTTATGCCGACGAACGCGGAAATCCAGGTACAGACCTAACGTTTTTTGAGATTCCACATGCTGGAACAACCTATGAAGGGACAAACAGTATTAGTATGACATCTTTACGTGTTGCGACAGATCAAGCACTTGACTATTGGGTAGAGCGTCTAGAACAGTTTGATGTGAAACACGAAGGAATTAGTGAAGAATCAGGACGAAAAACATTAGCTTTTCGTGACTTTGAAGGACAACGCCTGCAATTTGTTTCAGATGAGCATAATGAAGGGGTAGCTGGAGGAAAGCCATGGGATAAGAGTCCAGTACCAGCTGAAAAGGGAGTTGTTGGACTTGGGCCAGTCCGTTTAACAGTAAGTCGTCCGGATGTGACAGCAAGAATCTTAGTTGACGTTATGGGCTTCCGTGAAGTCCGTTCATACGAAGAAAAAGGAATTACACCTGCTATTCGCGTTTTTGAAACTGGAGAAGGCGGTACTGGAGCAGAGATACATTTGTTAGAACGAAATGACCTTCAACGTGAAAGACCTGGTAGAGGTAGTGTTCATCATGTAGCTTTCCGTGTGGAAAATCAAGATGAACTAAATAAATGGGTTGAGCACATTAGTGCGTCAGGTTTACCAAACTCAGGCTTTGTAGAAAGATACTATTTCCGTAGCTTATATTTCCGTGAAGCAAATGGTATTTTATTCGAGCTTGCAACAGATGGTCCAGGGTTTGAAGGAGACGAACCATTTGAAACATTAGGTGAGAACCTTGCTTTGCCTCCTTATCTTGAAAATCAGCGTGAGAAAATTGAAGCAACCATTAAACCACTTGATACAAAAAAAGCTTAATTAGAGAGGAGTTTAATCTAATGCATCATGAACATATTTATAAAGAGGGAAACGATCCTAGTTTACCAACACTGATTTTGCTACATGGTACGGGTGGAGATGAAAAGGATTTAGTACCTATTGCAAAAATGATTGCACCAGAAGCGTCTTTTTTAAGTATTCGTGGAAATGTCTCTGAAAATGGGATGAATCGATTCTTTAAACGACTTGCTGAAGGCGTATTTGATAAAGAAGATTTGGCTAAACGAACAAATGAACTTCATTCATTTATTATAGAAGCTGCTAAGACGTATGAATTTGATGCTAAGCGTACAGTTGCAATTGGATATTCAAACGGTGCGAATATTGCAGCAAATGCGATTTATACCATTCCAGACGCGCTAAGTGGAGCCATCCTGCTTCATGCCATGCAACCTCAAGAGGCTGTTCAAGTGAATTCGCCAATCCATGCATCTGTGTTTGTTAGCTCAGGAAAAAGAGATCAAATGATACCGTCAATTGAATCTGAGAAGCTAATTTCTACTTTAAGACAAGCAGGAGCGAATGTAACAGAGTTCTGGACTGAAGGTGGACATGAATTAAGACGTGAAGAGATAGATGAAGCAAAAAAATGGTTTGATTATTTTGCCGAGTCGGAAAACGCAAGATAAAGAGGATTATAACTAAAGTAATAGGAAGAAGAGCAAATGACTTCTGCATTGAGTCATTTGCTCTTCATATTTAATGAGACAATCTGTGTAAGAACGTGCGAAATTCCTGAAAATAGTTGACTTTCTTTAAAAGGATTTATAGTATTAAAGGGCTTCAAAGACTTATTTCCTGCTAGAAAAGAGGGTCTACTATGCGAGAAAACAACGAAAATGAAGAGCATTTGTCCAAGCGAAAAAATTGGATTTTGTTTAGTGTCATTGGAATTATAACGTTAGCTGTTATTTATTTAGCTATTTTTCAAGATGTATGGTACAGAGTGGTTGTTCTGACTGTATTAATGACTGGTGGTATTCTTATTTACCGACAGCTCGCAGCCATTCAAGCGTTACTGCAGCAAAAAGGGACAGGGGCCCAAACCTCAGTAACAGCTGAAGAAACGCCGCTGTCAGATCCAGAGTTGTTAGAAAAAGAAACAGAATTACAGCAGCTGGACCTGGACCGAACTCAAATGTTTGAAGAATTATTAAGCCGTTCTGCCATTGAAGAGCATGAAAAATCTGAGTACAGAGAAAAGATGGCCTATAAAACGTCTGAAACTTCACGTATAAGAGAAGAGCTTGGTCATGCTCCTAGTAAGCTACAATTAGTGTACGAAGGAACAAAAAAGTACTTCGTTAAAGATAACCCTATGAAAGAGATTGCGGCATCACTTGATTCAGAAATAATTGAAAATGGTACATTGTCTGAGTTGAATGATGAGATTCAGCGAATGATTCCGAGGCTTTCTAAAGAGAGCTTACAATCACTCGAGAAATCAAGTTATATGGACGAATCTTATAAGCTGACCCGTTCTGGCTACAAAGAGTTAGTACAGGCTGCTGAACAAATAAAATCATAAAGAAAGGCGAGCCATAATGGGGGCTCGCCTTTCTTCATTGATCGCATACAAAATAGAAAAGAGACCATTCAAGATGTGTTCTTATTCTCCTATCAACGCCTGACGAATACCTTGGAACACATCCGTATTATCAAGCTGACCATTAAAGAGAGAGGCCTTTGGTCCGTATGCATAGATTGGAACATCTATGGCCGTATGGTCGTTACTTGTCCAAGCCATTCCTGCCTTTTCACTGATGAGAGTGTTTATTGCAAGCTTTGGCTCCTTGTGATTCTTTATTTGATCTAACTCCTCTGTAGTGAAGCTCATTGAGGTTTGTTCTGTTAATACTTCCTCTAAATTTGAGTACTGCCGATCGACTAAAGAAAGCATATCTTCGCCAGTCATCTTTACATGTTGAAGATTCCCTGGGTTGAATTCATCATTTGGTTGGATGGATAAGCCACCAGTATCGTGGTCACCGGCCATAACGATTAACGTTTCTTGATCTTCCTCAGCAAATTCAAGAGCGACTTTTACAGCTTCTTCAAAGGCTTGTGAATCCTTCATCGCGTAAGCAGCATCATTATCATGACCCGCCCAGTCGATTTGACTTCCTTCAACCATTAAGAAGAACCCTTCTTCGGATTGAGACAAATGATCAATTGCGAATGATGTCATCTCGGCAAGCGATGGTTCTGTCGGAAGAGGACCAAAATCAGGCTCAAGGTCCTCATCAGCAAAAAGTCCGAGATACTTTTTAGAGGGGTCTGTCTCTGCAGAAAAGAGATTTCGTTTTGTTTCCATGTATGTATATCCATTTTGCTCAGCTTCTTGTATTAAATCAATGCCATCTTCCCTGATACCGCCTTGTTCAGGTGCCAAAAATTGATCTCGTCCTCCACCTAAAAGAACATCCAGATGCTCGTGTTGAACAAGCTGTTTCGCAATGCCTTCATAATCATTTCGACCATCAACACTTGTTGCAAAGGCAGCAGGAGTCGCATGAGTAATCGTTGATGTTGCAACCAATCCATTTTTCTTTCCAGCTTGTCCGGCTAAATCAACAATCGTTTGAAGTTTCTCGCCATCAGGTGATAAGCCAATAACACCATTGTTAGTTTTTACTCCTGTGGCAAAAGCTGTTCCAGCAGCAGCTGAATCGGTAATCATCGAATCAGCAGAGTGAGTGGAGATCATTCCAGAAAGCATTTGATACTCATCCCATACCGGTAACCCATCTTCTTTATACAGTCGATAGCTATCTGCATAAGCGGTGGAAAACCCATCAGGAATTAAAAAGATCGCATTTTTTACAACATCATGTTCACTCGTTCCGGTTTCACCCGAATCTGAACCGTACGCATGATAGAGGGGAAAGATTGAAGCCGTTACTAGCGTTGTAGCAACAAGTGTCATACTGATTTTCTTTTTCAATGAAAGAATCCTCCTTTTTGAATGGGGTACAAGGTCATTCTAACAGGAGGTTGTATCGTGCATATTTGGTTGGTGTTAACATGAAGTGAACGAATGTAAAGGTTGGCTACTCGTCTTTACAAAAAAAGTCGAAAGCTTAACCAGCTTTGTTTTAATGATGAAACGGTTCCGATCACTGCAAATCCGTAGCAAATACCCATTAAAATACCCAGTACAGTGCTTTGGCGATAGGTCATACATTTTGATAAATATAATCCAGCCGAAAGCCACCACGAAGGAAGGAACGGTAGCTTTACATAAGCGATTCGATTTAATAATTGTCCTAGTAAACAAAGAAGAGGGGCAAAGAACTCAATGTCAATAACGGCAGTTTGAACGAACGTAGTGATCACCCTGCTCGCTCCTTTTTTATGTTTTTTTGTAGTATGCTCAAAAAGAAATAACTTATCCGAAAAAAGAAAAAATCCTATGATATACTACAAAAAAAAAGAAAAAGGCTTGGAGGGTGCGCGATGTCTAGTGGTGTCATAAACTTGAATGATGTAAGCTTGCGGCGTCAATCAAAATTAATTCTTGAGCAAATCAATTGGCGCGTACATAAAGGGGAACATTGGGCGATCTTAGGAGCGAATGGATCAGGAAAGACTTCTTTATTAAAGTTAATAACAGGCTATGAATGGGCAACAACAGGATCAATTGAGGTGCTAGGCGAGAGGTTTGGTCATACTGCTGTGTATGAACTACGAAAGCGAATCGGTTGGCTGAGCGCATCGCTTGATGAGAAATATCGGAACTATGAAGGACTTTCGTGTGTTGATGTGATTATAAGTGGAAAGTACGCATCTGTGGGCATACATGAAACGGTTAGTGAAAAGGAGATTGAAGATGCGTTCACGTTAGCCCATGAAATGGGACTTAAAGAAGTCGCCCGCTCACAACTTCGAACGCTTTCTCAAGGGGAACGAAAAAAAACATTTTTTGCTCGGGCGTTGATGTCCTCCCCTGAAATTGTCATAGTTGATGAGCCAACAAGTGGGTTAGATTTGGCCGCAAGAGAGCATTTCCTCTCTAAACTAGAGACAATTCACACCAAATCAAATAGTCCATCTCTTTTATATGTGACTCATTACCCTGAGGAAATTATACCTGCAGTCACACATGTGCTGCTTTTAAAGGATGGAAAGATTGTAGCAGCGGACAAAAAAGAAAACGTGCTTACAGATGAACTATTGTCATATGCTTTTGGCATGCCGATTTATGTGAATTGGAGAGACGAACGCCCTTGGATTCAAATTGGAACCTATTCAAAACAGGAATTAAATCGATGAGGGGATCGCACGTAACCTTACGTCCTCTTACCCAAGGAGATGCAGAGGATTTACTCGCCATTCATATTCAGAATAAACATTTTTTTGAGCAATTTTCAATGGAACGACCGAACAACTACTATACGTTAGCATTCCAGGAACATGTGATTTCTCAATTTAATGAGCTTGCTTATCAAGGGATTGAATATCATTTTGCCATTTGCTCAAATCAATCAAACCAACTTG
Organism: Alkalicoccobacillus gibsonii; assembly: GCF_016798245.1. Classification (GTDB taxonomy): domain Bacteria; phylum Bacillota; class Bacilli; order Bacillales; family Bacillaceae_D; genus Alkalicoccobacillus; species Alkalicoccobacillus gibsonii. The sequence goes on from NZ_JAEUZA010000001.1 coordinate 665,698, forward strand.
TAGGAGTAGTGGATCTTTTCCAATTGATTAGAGGGCCATTGCAACGAGCGATGATCGGTTATTTTATTAGCCAGAACGAAAATGGAAAAGGCTATGCAACAGATGCTTGCACGTTACTTACTGAATTTGCTTTTACAAACCTAAAGTTACATCGCCTTGAAGCTGCTGTTATGCCAGTAAATCAGGCATCCATCCGTGTACTCGAGAAGTCGGGTTATATTAAAGAAGGAACGGCTATAAAGAGTGTAAGGATCCATGGGAAGTGGGAGGATCATTACACGTTTGCTTGCATTAATCCGACTAATTAAGGAGTGTGAGAACATGTCAAATCCATCACAAACGGTTCTAATTTTTCTATTTAACGAGGTAGAGGTGTTAGATTTTGCTGGCCCCTTTGAAGTATTATCGTTAGCTCAAAAAAACAATCAACCTTTTTTTAATGTACGTACGATTTCGGAAACTGGAGAAGCCATTCGTGCTCGTAACGGTTTAACCGTTCTTCCGGATTATAGCTTTGACACATGGAAGGGAGATGCCGATCTTGTCATTATACCAGGGGGATACGGCGCAAGAGAGATAGAAATACATAATCAAAAAGTTTTAACATGGATTCAAGAGGTCTATGAACGTACGAACATTCTTGCATCTGTATGTACGGGAGCCTTTCTTCTTTCAGAGGCGGGTCTTTTGAACGGGAAGGCGGCCACAACACATTGGGCAAGTCTTGATCGTTTAGAAGTGGACTATCCTGAAGTACGATTTAAACGTGATGTGAAATTCGTAGATGAAGGAGGTATCGTAACCTCTGCTGGAATTTCTGCAGGTATTAACATGGCTTTTCATCTCGTGAAAAAGATAATTGGAGTAGAATCGGCAAGAGAAACAGCAAAACGAATGGAATATGACATTCTTCTTTAAATGAGAAAAGGCGAACCTCCAATGAATGGAGATCGCCTTTTCTTTATTCATTTATTCTGCGTAGCTTTCTTCAAGTTGAGTGATTAGGTCACCAACATAGTTTACAGCTGTTCGAATGGTATCTGGATTACTCATATCCACGCCTGCATCAGCAAATAGATCAAGAGCAGACTTCGTTCCACCAGCTTTTAACATGTCCAACCAACGGTCAATTGCAGGCTGTCCTTCTTCTTCAAACTGTTTGTAAGCAGCGGTAGAAGCAGTTAAACCGGCAGAATACGTATATGGATACAGTCCCATATAATAGTGAGGTTGTCTCATCCATGTGCGTCCAGCGCCTTCGTCTAATTGAACGGAATCTCCCCAGAAGCCTTCAAGTACTTGATTTTTTGTTAGACGAAGAGTGGTAGCAGTTAACGGTTCACCTGCTCCAGCTAATTCATAGACTCGTCTTTGGAACTCACCCTCAAGTAGATGTGTAACAAAATTATGATAATACGTTCCTAAGAATTGAAGGATAACCCAACGCTTCATCTGAGGATCGTTTGTTTCATTTAATAAGTGATTTCCAAGGATCAGTTCATTCATTGTAGATGGTCCCTCAATATTGTAAAGAGATGGACGAACTGAAGATAATGGCTGATGCTGATTTGCTAAATAGAAGTGACCAGCATGGCCTAATTCATGAGCAAGCATAAAGGCTCCACGCATGTTCCCAGTCCAGGTCATTAAAATATAAGGGTGTGCACCATATGGGCTTGAACAAAATGCACCCGTTCGTTTTCCAATATTACTAGAGCGATCAACCCAACGTTCGTTTAATGCCTTTTCTAACATCTGTGAATATTCGGGTCCCATGACCTTTAATGCTTCTTGTATGAGATCTGATACTTGTTGGAATGAAGTTTCCGGTTGGAAATCAGGATCGAGCGGTGCTTTTAAGTCACAGAATTTTAATTCATCCAAACCAAGGACGCGCTTTTTAAGTCGTGCAAATCGCTGCATATGAGGAGCCAGCTCTTTATAAATAATATCAAGCTGATTTGTATACATCTCTGTACTTACTTTTTGGTCGTGAAGTAACATCTCCGTTGCAGATTCATATGATCTAAGTTTGGCGAGCGTTACGTGTTTACCGACTTCTGTAGCATATGTTTGTGCGTACGTATTTTCATAGCTTGCTAATGTTTGGTCAAATGTAAGATATGCGTTTCTACGCTCATCAGTATCAGGTGATAATTCATATTGATCTTCAAACAAGGCAAAAGAAAGAGATTTCTCCTCCCCGTCTTTCCCTTTAAAAGAAGGAAAGGTCATATCGGCTGACTTACTAGCAGAATAAATGGCGTAAGGTGAGGAAAGCGTTGGCTGAAGTGCTTGTAACGCTTTTTCCGTTTCAGCATTCAAAGCATATGGTTTTTTAGAGAGAATCGTATCAAGTAGCACACGAAACTTCGATAATCCAGGTTGTTCCTCTCTAAAATGTGTAAGTGTAGGCTCTGGAATTGCCATGATTTCAGATTCAATAAATGATAAAGAAGCAGAGATGTCGGCTAAAATGTCTGTTGCCACTGCATAATCCGCTTGTGCTGATGCATTTGTGCCATCAACAGATAGTTTTAAATTTGCGTATGTAGAGATAAGAATAATTTGCTCCATTATGGATTCTCTAGCTTCTAAACAATTTAGAAGATTTTCAGAGCGCTCTGCCAGCTTACCAGCAAAGCTAGTTACACCTGCGACTGATGGTGCTAATGAATGAAGTGCTTTCTCCCATAATTCTCTTGTTTCAAAAAGATCAGTTAAGTCCCATGTTTCAGAATAATCAATCTGCGAACGATGTTTTAATGTACTCACCGCTTCATTCCTCCTTTTATTCGTATATCGAATTAAATGTAGTATACACTAATTTCCCGCATAAGTTTAGCGAAAAGTTCTAGTGATGACTATAGTAAAACAAACAAACATTCGCTACAATAGAGTGAGAAGATGATTAGGGGTGCATGTATGTTTAAGGAAAGTTTACAGCAAATTGTACGTGACCTTAAAGAAAATCCTTCTTTTAGGGAACAAATTGTGCACTGGCACGAACTAGAAGCAGTAGACGCTAAAACAAAAGCGTTTCCTCAGGATATGAACGAAAAGCTTGTTCAAGCTCTGCAACGTAGAGGAATTGGAGAGTTATATACTCACCAGGAGGCTGCATATACAGCTACAAGAAAAGGTGAAAACATTGTAGCTGTCACGCCTACGGCTTCGGGTAAGACCTTATGTTATAATTTACCTGTATTACAAAAGATCTCTGAAAAACATGAGAGCAGAGCTCTATATATTTTTCCAACAAAAGCATTAGCTCAAGATCAGATGAGTGAAATAAATGAACTAATTGAAGAGATGGATGTGCCTATTCGCTGTTTTACATATGATGGTGATACGGCCCCGTCTATTAGACAGGCAGTAAGAAAAGCAGGACATGTTGTTATAACAAATCCGGATATGCTTCATTCGGCTATTTTACCTCATCATACAAAGTGGGTTTCTTTTTTTGAGAACTTAGAATATGTGATTATTGATGAATTACACACGTACCGAGGTGTTTTTGGTAGTCATGTAGCGAATGTAATTAGACGACTAAAGCGAATAGCTGCGTATTACGGGGCAGATCCAACGTTCATCTGCACATCTGCAACGATTGCTAATCCAAAAGAGCTAGCTTCGGAGTTAACAGGAAAGCAAATGCGCTTAATTGATAATAATGGAGCGCCTAGAGGCAAGAAGCATTTTATCTTTTATAATCCTCCAATTGTAAATGAACCTCTAAATATTCGCCGGAGTGCAACGGTTGAGGTGAATGAGCTAGCCAAACGTTTTTTAACAAATGGTATTCAAACCATCGTATTTGCTCGCAGCAGGGTGCGAGTTGAAGTAATCTTGAGCCACTTACAAGAATTAATAAAAAAACGCTTTGGTCCAGATACGATTCGAGGATATCGTGGTGGTTATTTACCAAAGCAGCGTAGAGAGATTGAAAAAGGCTTACGTAATGGTGAGATTCTTGGAGTAGTAAGTACAAATGCATTAGAGCTTGGTGTAGATATTGGACAATTACAGGTTTGCTTAATGACAGGCTACCCTGGTTCTATTGCATCTGCTTGGCAGCAGGCAGGAAGAGCTGGAAGAAGACAAAACGAATCAGTCATTATCATGGTGGCAGGTTCCACACCAATTGATCAGTACATTATCGGTCATCCAGAAGCGTTCTTTGAGCGATCTCCTGAATCAGCCCGATTAAACCCGAATAATTTAATGATTTTAATTGATCATTTAAAATGTGCGGCTTATGAGCTTCCATTTAAACAAGGCGAAACGTTTGATGGCGTTGAAATAGAAGAAATTTTAGATTATCTTGCAGAACATCACGTCTTACATGAACGTGCCGATAAGTGGTATTGGATGAATGATGCGTTTCCGGCACACGGTATAAGTCTTCGTTCTGCCTCCCAAGAAAATGTAGTGATCATCGATCAAAGTGATGTCACGAACCATACAGTGATTGGTGAAATGGACCGGTTTAGTGCGATGACCTTGCTGCATGATGAAGCCATCTATCTTCATCAAGGTGTACAGTACCAGGTTGAATATCTTGATTGGGACGAGAGAAAAGCTTTTGTTAGAGAGGTTTCTGTTGAATACTACACAGATGCCAATCTTGCAGTGAAGTTAACGGTTTTAGAAGAGGACGATCAAAAGTCACGTGATACAACAAGTCTCTCGCTTGGAGATGTCATGGTTAACGCCAAAGCGACCATTTTCAAAAAAATTCGTATGAGTACATTTGAAAATATCGGCTCAGGACCCATTCACCTTTCTGAAGAAGAGCTTCATTCACAAGGGATGTGGATTAGCTTTGCGCCATCGTTAGTAAATCAATATGGCGAGGCTGCTCTTGAAGCTGCCCTTATGGGACTTGCTCATGTATTGGGAGCGGTGTGCCCTGTATTTGCTATGTGTGACCGAGCTGATATTCATGTGGTTCCGCAAATTAAAGCGGATCATTCTGAACAGCCCACTGTGTTTATCTACGATCGGTATCCAGGAGGCATTGGTCTCTCAAAAGAAATCTACCAAAAAATTGATTCTGTTCTACAGCATGTAGATGAGCTTATCTCATCTTGTATGTGCCAATCAGGCTGTCCTTCATGTGTAGGTGCAGAAAACCAAGTTCCCCCACTAAACACGAAACAATTAGTTAAGCAGTTACTTAAGGAATGGTTGACAGATCCTTATTAAATCCACTACTTACCATACAGGAGAGATTAATATGAATAACAATCTTCAAATCAATGTTTTTGAAACGAGTGATGTTCATGGTCACATTATGCCTCACAGGTACCGTACAGAGGACGATCTCCCACTTGGTTTAGCTAAAATTAATACGTTACTTAAAAAAGAGCGCGAGCAGAACTCACATCTATTTGTCATAGACAATGGGGATCTCATTCAGGGAACACCACTTACAACATATGTTTCTAAAAGGGATAACAGCAAACAGCATCCTCTTATTCGTGCGGCTAATATAGTAGGGTATGATGCAGCGATCATGGGTAACCATGAGTTTAATTTTGGAATCCAAACATTAAATCAAGCAGTAAAAGATTCTTCTTTTCCTTGGCTTGCTGCCAATATCTTAAATAGTGAAACAGGGGAGTGTTATTTCGGCACACCTTATCTAGTAAAAGAGTTTGAGGGAGCTAAGGTTGCTTTGCTTGGGCTGACGACTCAGTATATCCCGAATTGGGAGGACCCAAATCACATTGAAGGACTTATCTTTAAGGACTGTGTTGATACCGCTAAAAAATGGGTTCCATATATCCGAGAACACGAACAGCCTGATGTGTTAATAGTTTCTTATCACGGAGGATTCGAACGAAATCCAGTAAATGGAGAACCCGAGGAAAAAGAAACTGGAGAAAATCAAGGCTATGCTCTTTGTCATGAAGTTGATGGAATTGATTTATTATTAACAGGTCATCAGCACCGTTTACTGACAGGTACGTGCGGCGATGTAGCTATCTTGCAACCAGGAAGTTTTGGTTCAACGGTAGGAAAAGCAACGATTCAATTAGAAAAGCAAGAGAATTGCTGGACGATTAGCAGCGTACATACTGAGTTAGTAGAATTGTCAGATACAGAAGCTGACTCTGAAGTAGTTGAAGCCACAAAAGAAATTGAGCAAGAAGTTCAAGATTGGCTAGATGAACCCATTGGATTTGTAGAGGGTAGCTTGCAAATTGATGATGCCTTTCATGTTCGATTAAAAGAGCATCCTTTTATTGAATTTATCAATAAGGTTCAAATGGAAGCTTCTCAAACAGCGATTTCAAGTACAGCACTTTTTGATAATACATCTAAAGGATTTCCTGATACCATTACCATTCGAGATGTCATGTCTAATTATATCTACCCAAATACATTAAAGGTCCTTGAGGTTTCAGGATATGATCTAAAAGCGGCACTTGAACGTAGTGCAAGGTATTTTATGCTAACGGAAGGGGAGCCTGAGATTAACCCTGATTTCTTATATCCAAAACCACAGCATTATAACTACGATATGTGGGAAGGGATCAACTATACGATTGATCTTAGGAACCCCGAGGGTGAACGAGTGGTTCAATTAGAGGACGCGAGCGGCAAACCGATTAAAGGTGATCAAACGTATGAAGTGGTCATGAGCAACTATCGTGCAAGCGGTGGTGGAGAATACAGCATGTTCAAAGACAAGCCAGTTGTACGGGAAATGCAGGATGATATGACTGACTTAATTATACAATATGTCCAGAGGTACAAGACCATTTCATCAAATGTGAATCATAACTGGAAAGTTAATTGGAAGTAAATAAAAAAGCAGATCCGCTAGTTGGATCTGCTTTTTCTATTAAACGAGCTTTGCTCTGATTTTACCTGAGATAAAATCAACGAGGGTGATCATCACGATAATGCCTAGCAGGATAACCCCTACACGCTCCCAGTCACGTACTTGTAAGGCAAATATAAGAGGCGTACCAATTCCCCCGGCACCGATAATCCCAAGGATGGAGGCTGCTCGAATATTTACTTCAAATCGATACATAACGAAATTTAAATAACTTGGTAAAATCTGCGGTACAACCGCGAACCACAATGTTTTAATTGGGTTTGCACCAGTTGCAATTAATGCTTCTGTTGTACTTAAATTTACACTTTCTACATCATCAGAAAATAGCTTCCCGAGCATCCCAATTGAACCAATTCCAAGAGCTAATACCCCGGAGAAAGAACCTGGTCCTACTGCTTTAATGAAGATTAATGCGAAGATAATATCCGGGAACACACGAATGAAGCTAAGGACAAATTTACCAAACTGTGAAATTACACGAGATTTTACAATATTCCGAGCGGCTAAAAAGGCAAGTGGAATGCAAAAGACAGCCGCAATAAATGTTCCAAGAATCGCAATCGCTAATGTTTCAAGGAGTTTACGTAATAGATCCTCACCAGCAGGATCATATACATAGTCCCAATCAGGACTAAACAACCCTTCAAAAATCGCACGAACAAGTTGGCTCGACGTTTCTTTAACTTCAATCGTAGGTAAACCGGCAAATGCCCAAATGTAGATGAGCATGAGAATAATGATAACAACAAAACGTGTAAAGATCTTTTTCTTTTGTGGGTTCATGATAATTTCTCCCTTAGAGACGTACTGATAAAGTCAATAATCAGTACAACAATCAAGGTATATAGAATAATAGTGGACACTCTAGCGTAATCAAAGAATCCGAGTGCTTGGTCATAATACAAACCAATTCCACCTGCTCCTACTAGACCAAGTACAGCAGCTGCTCGTACATTTACCTCAAACGAATAGAGACTAAACGATAAAAATTGAGCGGTTACTTGAGGGATAACGCCGAACATCACTAATTTAATCTGATTCGCACCTACTGCACGCATGGCTTCAAGTGGCCCCTCGTCAATTCCTTCAATAGACTCATAGATCAGCTTACCGATAATCCCAAGTGAAAATCCAATTAACGCAAGGACACCGGAAAAAGCACCAATACCAAAAATCGCAACAAAGATTGCAGCTAGTAATAAATCGGGAATGGTACGAATCAAATTAAGTAACCAACGTGCAGGTACATTAATAAACGGTGTTTTTAAGACATTTCTTGCTGCAAGGAGAGCAAGTGGCATCGCAAGGATTGCACCAAATGTCGTTCCAAGAACGGCCATCCGAATGGTTTCAAGAATTGGTTCGGTTATACGAGTAAAGTAAGCCCAATCTGGAGGGATCATTTCCTTTACAAGGTCCCACATATTTGGAGCACCTTTTTGAAGATCAGAGAATGAAAACCCAACTACATGTCCGCTATACCATAGGATCGCTAGTATTAGTATGGCAGAGAAAGCTTGCTTGGTTTTTTTCTGCCGATAAGGTGAAGTAGATTTTGTTTTTGAAGAGGATGTACTCATGCATTTACACCTAGCATTTCTTTGTCGTCAATTGGACGACCGTAAATCTCGGCAAATGCTTCGTCTGTCGCTTCTTCTACTGGACCATCAAAAACAATTTCACCAGCTCTTAAACCGATAATACGTGTTGCATACGCTCTAGCTAAATCAATAAAGTGTAAATTAACAATTGTCGTAATTCCTAAGTCTTCATTAATACGTTTTAAGTCATCCATCACTTGCTTTGTTGTTAATGGATCAAGTGAAGCGACAGGCTCATCCGCTAAAATAATTTTTGCTTCTTGGGCCAACGCTCGCGCAATGGATACACGCTGCTGTTGACCTCCAGATAGTTCATCTGCTCTTGAGAAGGCTTTATCAGGTATATTCACACGCTCTAATGCTTTCATAGCAAGATCTTTGTCTTCTTTAGGAAAAAGACCAAAAATCATTTTTAATGTAGAGTGATAGCCAACACGCCCTGATAAAACATTACGAAAAACAGAAGATCTTCTTACTAGGTTAAAGTTTTGAAAGATCATGCCGATATCACGTCTAATTCGATATAAGCCCTTACCTTTAGCTTTAGTAATAGACTCTCCATCGATTAAGATTTCACCTTCAGAAATTTCATGTAATCGGTTAATAGAGCGGAGCATCGTCGATTTCCCTGCACCTGATAAACCAACAATCACAACGAACTCGCCCTTTTCAATAGTTACATTCATATTATTAAGGCCTTTTGTTCCATTTGGGTATACTTTTGAAACATTTTTAAATTCGATCATTGATAAATCCTACCTTCTATTAGGAATCGTAAAAGGCCGGTGATTCCGCATGGTACGGAACCACCAGCCACTAACATACAGTTACTTCTACTTGACGACTCAGTACAAACTACTCTGTTTTAACTTTTTCGTTATACTCGCGAACGGTTTCAAAGTTGCTATCATCCGACTCTACATAGCCTTCGTGTGTGTAAACGTCTTTGATGATTTCTCGACCTTCATCATCTTTACCAATTGCAATAAACGCTTGTTGGATTTTTTCTTTCCATTCTTCATCCATGCCAGGGAGAACAGCGATTGTGTCGTTTGGAATTGGTTCTGTAAATTCAAGGATTTCAGTGTCTTCAAAAACAGTAGGGTAGTCACCTTTAACAACGTTACGCGCATCTTGGAACGTTGCAGCTGCATCAACATCACCATTTAGTAGAGAAACGATCGCTAGGTCATGTCCTTTTAATGTAACAGGCTCAACGTCTGTAAGTGGGTCAAGTCCAGCATCAATCAATACAGCTGCTGGCCATACATAACCGGCAGAAGACGTTACACTTTGGTAACCCATCTTTTTACCTTTTAGATCTTCAATACTTTTAATACCAGAATCCTTTTTCACGATAATTTGAGACTTGTAGAAGTCTACTAATTCATCTGTAGGAGAACCATCTTCATCATTTACTCCATAACGTTGAGACTGAAGGATAACTTCTGCAGCTCCACGCTCTTCTGCTAACACATATGCAGTTGGAGGAAGAAACCCTACATCAACTTGCTCAGAAGCCATCGCTTCTACAATCGTGTTGTAGTCAGTTGAAACACTTACTGTAACTGGAATATTAAGCTCTGCCTCAAGAAGATCTTCAAGCGGTTTAGCTTTTGCTTCAAGAGAATCAGCATTTTGAGAAGGAACAAATTGAACTTTTAGTTCTTCAGGAACATAGCCTGTTGATTCTTCAGTACCTTCTTCATTACCACCAATTGCTGTTTCTTCGTTGTCAGAATCACCACTACCACAGCCTGCAAGAAGTGCAGCTGCTAGAGTAAATGTTAATCCAGTACCAAACAAATGTTTTTTCATTAAAATAGACCCCCTAATAATATGTATAAGATTAGCAAACAAACATCATTATAACAGAGCATTATTAAAAACATGTAAAAGTTTCGTAAATGATAGAGTGATGATTAGATTATAGACTCAGGATCCTACTTCCCTCCTATAGAACTATATCCTCCTGAAAAAAGTATAGATTCAAATAGTCATTTCTCTTATTAAAGGTCTAACAACTCGTACCAGTTTATTATACAATGTCTAAATTATAAGACAATAACTTTTGTAATAAAATTTATCAATCTCTATCATTATTGAAAAATGTGTGAAAGAGAAAATGTAGATAAGCAAACAAACATTCGCTATAATGGAGGGACATAAACGATTAGCGAGGTTTTACAATGAATATTCGTTCAAAGCTTAGTCGGTTAAAAGGTCATACAGGGATTGAAGAGAAAAGTGATTCATCTCTTAAAGAGAAAAGCAGGGGAGAAAAAGAGTCTTCCCCTTCGAGTGAGATAGACCATCAATGGCAGGCATTCGGTGCTAGGATAAAGAGGCTTGATGAACAATATGTAATCGCTAGAGAAATCGTTTATCCTTTAACGGATCTGCATGGTAAGTACACGTTTGATCAACTCTTTGAGGCTTGTTCACTATGGAAACAAGGAAACATTAATCATCCACTTTCAGCAGTGGATGTAGAACCAGATCAATTGATTTTTTTTGATACGGAAACAACAGGACTATACACCGGGGCAGGGCATCATATTTTTTTACTTGGCTATGCTCAAGTAAAGTCAGACGGGGTATACGTAAAACAATATTTATTACCTGGTCCAGAATCCGAAGCTGCCCTATATTATTATTTTTTAAGTGAGGTTGATAACTTAAGTCATCTTGTTACGTATAATGGAAAAGCCTTTGATTGGCCCCAGGTAAAAACTCGCCATACGTTTGTTCGAGACCAGGTGCCAAAGTTGCCTGCTTTTGGACATTTTGATTTGCTACATGCTGCTAGACGATTATGGAGTCAAGAATTGCCATCTTGCAAGCTACCGATAGTCGAAGAACATAAATTGAATTTTGCTCGTAAACATGACACACCAAGTTACCTTGTACCCATGCTATATTTTGACTTTGTAAAAGAACAAGATCCAACTTTGATGGAAGGTGTGTTAAAGCACCACGAGTGGGATCTTTTATCTTTAATTACTCTATATTGTAAGCTTTCTTTTAAACTAACTGATCATCCTGACGAGCTTTCTAACGAATCAGAGAGTTATGAGCTCGGACGTTGGTATGCATCACTTGGTGAAATAGAGCCAGCGACTCGTTTTTTAAAAAGAGGAATGTTGAGTTCTAGAGGGGATATTGTCTCTAAGAGTATATTTGAATATGCGGAACTATTAAAAAAACAAAAAAAGCTGCGTGAGGCACTGACCTATTATCAACAATCCATTGATTTAGAATATAGAGTCACTGAGGCTGCTCTTGAATGCGCGAAAATGATGGAGCACTCAGAAAAAGATCTTTTAAGCGCTATTGATTTTACTCGAATTGCACTAAATGAATTATCATCAGTTTCAATTAAGAAACGATCTAAGCTTCAATTAGATCTTACAAAGCGTATGAATCGATTGGAATCAAAGCTAAGAAAATAATGAATCATTTCCTGGGGAAGCGCATAAACACTCATATTTCAGCATCTTTTGTACAGTTAAGATGAGAAATATGTTTGAAGCTGTAGAATTTTGATTAATTAGGGTCCTGGTTTAAAGCCTTCCAAAGAGATTCACCTAAAATAGGTCATACAACTAGTACACATATAGTGACATGAACATAGGTTATTAGTGATTCTAAATATAAAGGAGGCACTAATCCTATGTATGGAAAGAAAAAACACTGTAAACCTTGTCAATCATTTAACCCTTGCCCGACGTTACCTGCTTTCACTCAGAAGCCTACTACAACAAAAATGATGCCTGCGATCATTCATCCAACGAAACATAGTGTGGTGGAGAAAACGTGTGAGTATATCGTTCCTGAGGTTCATCCAACTCACACTGATTACGTAACAAATCATGTGTATAAGCATGTACACAGCTGCCCACACACTGAAGCTAACCATCAAAATGTGAGCAACCAACAATTCATGGCTAACAACCCAGTAATGGGAGCACAAAGCAATATGCCAGTAATGGGAGCACAAAGCAATATGCCAGTAATGGGTGCGCAGAGCAATATGCCAGTAATGGGAGCACAGAGCAATATGCCGGTAATGGGAGCGCAAAGCAACATGCCGGTAATGGGAGCGCAGAGCAACATGCCAGTAATGGGCGCACAAAACAACATGCCTAACTGGCCAGTAATGGGTGCACAATCAGGTAAAAAACGATAAACTAGTGTAATGGTACGAATCGGGTCCTTAGGGGCCCGTCTTTTTTAGGAGGTTGATATGAAGACGTTACTTGTTACAGGTTATAAACCCCATGAGTTAGGGATTTTTGATCATAAACACATCGGTATCACATACATAAAAAAAGCGTTACAGAAAAGATATATTCCATTAATAGAAGAAGGAATCGAATGGATTATGATTAGTGGTCAGCCTGGTGTAGAGTTATGGGCTGCTGAATGTGCATACGAATTAAAGAAATTGTATCCGGAATTAAAAGTGGCTGTCTTACCACCGTTTCTAGAGCAAGAAGCTCAATGGAAAGAAGAGTCCAAGGAAAGATATCGTGAAGTATTAAATCAAGCTGACTTTGTGAAACCTATTACAAATCGAGCGTATGAGAGTCCGTCACAACTACGACTAAAAAACGATTTTTTAATCGAAAAATCCGATGCACTACTTGTTCTCTATGACCATGATCAACCAGGAACTCCAAAATTTTATTTAGAGCCAGCTCTAAAAAAACAAAATAGTGTAGCCGACTATCCTATTTTTTATTTAACACCAGAGGATATTGAGGATGCTAGAAGAGAAGAAGAAATGGACTGGTAAAAGCCAACAGAAACAAAATTGACTTTTGACGGGACTTTTGAAAAAATATAAGTGAGATAATACAGTAAAGAAAAAAGCAGGGGTGATTTGAATGAACAATCAAGAGATTAAACATTCAGCAAAAGAAATTTTGAATAAAGACTTTAAAACAAGCATGAGAGGGTATAACCCAGACGAGGTAGACAAATTTTTGGATTCGATTATTCAAGATTATGAGCTTTATGAAAAGAAGGTTGAAGCGCTTGAGCTTGAGTTACAGCAGCTTCGTCAAGAAAACAAGAAATTACAAGAAAGACCTGTAAGACAAGCATCAAGCTCATCCCCTTCATCAAATAATACGAATTATGATATTCTGCAGCGCCTTTCGAATCTAGAGAAAAAAGTATTTGGAAGTAAGATGTACGAATAACTGAAGGAGGCTCCATAATGATTGATGTTTATTTTGATGGAGCGAGTTCCGGTAATCCTGGTCTATCGGGAGCTGGAATTTTTATTAACTTTAAAAATGGAAAGGTTGAAGAGCATGCAATACCGCTTTCAGCCATGTCCAATCATGAAGCCGAATATGAAGCCTTTCTTTTTGCTCTCAAACGTTGTTTAGAGTTAAAGCTAGAACATGTCTCTTTTCGTACAGATTCGCAACTAATTGATGACGCGGTTGAAAGGCAACATGTGAGGAACCCTCTTTATAAACCGTACCTAGATGAAGCTTTAACTCTTATCGGTCAATTCGAATCCTTTTATCTTAAATGGGTGCCAAGTAAGTTAAATGGAAATGCTGATCGCCTGGCCAAACAAGGAATTTTGCTTCAAAAGAAGAACAGATGAAAACAAAACTTGCGTTTCATCCCGAAACAAGCTATATTAGATAAGCGCGTTTGCGTATCAGGTTTAAGTTAAGCATTCAGGTGGCCGCTGTGTAGCAATGCATAGAGGAAAGTCCATGCTCGCACGGGCTGAGATGCCCGTAGTGTTCGTGCCTAGCCAATTCATAAGCTAGGGTAGTCAGGTAACTGGCTAACGGCAGGAGAATTGCCTAAGTCTTTGTGGATATGGTAAACACTCCTTGAAAGTGCCACAGTGACGGAGTCCATTTGGAAACAAATGGAGTGGAACGAGGTAAACCCCTCGAGCGAGAAACCCAAAAATAGGTAGGGGCATTTTCTGATTTGGAATCAAACAAAATCAGAAGGACAGGAGTTACTCCTGTAGATAGATGGTCACCACCAGCGTACGAGGCTCATCACCGCTTGCAGTACAATGGAACAGAACATGGCTTATCGAGTGCTTAACGATGTTTGACTGATTAACTAATCATACGTGTAAAAAATCCCTTATGTGGGATTTTTTTAATTTGTTTGACCCCTTTAATGCATAAACACGTCTATGCATGTAAATTTTTGTTTACTTGTTCTGAAAATTCAATTAACATAAAGAGGAATTACATAGATAAAGAGGGGGAAATCATGATGCTAAAAAAATGGGGTATTGGAGTAACCGCATCAACTGTTATTCTAGCTCTAACTGCCTGTGGTAACGGGAATGAAGAAGAAGGAACAGGAGGAGCTGAAGATACAGAAGAAGCGTCATTTACAATTGGCGCCACTCAAATCTTAGAGCACCCGTCCTTAGATGCAGCTTATAAAGGGTTTCAGGATGCACTAGAAGATGCAGGAATTAACGTTGACTACTCTTTTCAGTCAGCTCAAGGGGACCCGAACAATACCTCAACCATAGCTACAAACTTCGTTTCAGATGGAGTAGATTTAATATTTGCTAATTCAACACCAAGTGCGATTAGTGCGTTACAAGCTACTCAAGACATTCCCATTGTCTTTACTTCTGTCACAGATCCGGTAGAAGCAGGTCTTGTTACAGCGCTTGACGAGCCTGGTGAATTAATTACAGGAGTAAGAGATCTTCATCCAGAAGCGATTAGTGATACAATCGCTTTTATAGAAGAGAATTTCCCGGATTCAACTATTGGTCTTGTTTATAATGCAGGTGAATCAAATTCGGTTGTTCAAATTGACGCCATTAAAGGTGAAGTAGAGGGTACTTCATTAAGTACAACAGAACGAACAGTTGCAACGTCTGCAGATGTCCAGTCCGCAGCAACGGCGCTTGCTGATGATGCTGATCTAATCTATCTTGTCACGGATAATACAGTCATCTCTGCTTTAGAGTCCATTGTAGGTATTGCGAATGATCGTGACCTACCGCTGATTGCAAGTGATCCTGAATCGCTTGATTCTGGAGCATTTGCAGCTTTCGGTGTAGATTTTCATACACTTGGTTATCAGGCTGGTGAAATGGCTGTAGAGATCTTAAGTGAAGATAAATCACCAAGTGAATTACCAGTCCAATCACCAGCTGAAATTAATTTAGTGATCAATCGTGAAGCTGCAGAAGCACAAGGAATTGAATGGAAAGACGAATGGGAAGACGCTGCAAACACATATGAATCTAATTGATAAGAATAGACCGACCTCTTTAATAGGTCGGTCTTACGTTTAAAGGAGAAGTGGTACTATGCTTGCACTCTACGGGGCATTAGAGCTTGGATTTATTTACGCCATTATGGCGCTTGGAGTCTATTTAACGTTTCGAATTTTGGATTTCCCGGACTTAACAGTAGATGGAAGTTTTGTAACTGGGGCTGCGGTTGCGGCCATATCTATCGTGAATGGAGTTGACCCTTTTGCCGCAACGATACTTGCCGTTTTAGCAGGTTTTGTAGCTGGTTGTATAACAGGGCTTCTTCATACAAAAGGAAGTATTAACCCATTGCTCGCAGGAATTCTAATGATGATCGCTCTTTATTCAATTAATCTGCGTATTATGGGGATGCCTCGTGTTTCCTTATTAAATGAACCGACCGTTTTTGCGTGGGTACGGGAAAGATGGGATGCGCTTGGCTTAGACCAAGCATTCCGCTCCTTTTTTGAAGGTATTGGACTAACAACGCTACCGTCAACATGGTCACTTTTGTTTGTTATGCTTGTATTAATCATCGTAATCAAAGTAATTACCGATTATTTTCTTAAAACAGAGGTTGGTCTTGCAATACGAGCTACAGGTGATAACAAGCGGATGATCCGTAGCTTTTCAGCGAATACCGACCACTACATCATATTGGGTCTTGGACTATCAAATGGATTAGTCGCGTTATCGGGTTCATTAATCGCTCAGCAAGGTGGATTTGCTGATGCTGGTATGGGAATTGGGATGATTATCATCGGGTTGGCTTCAGTTATTATAGGTGAGGCTTTGTTTGGTACTAAATCGATCTTTCGGACAACCTTAGCCGTCATTTTTGGAGCCATTATTTATCGGATTGTTGTTGCATTCGCATTAAAGGTTGATTTTCTTGAAGCGGGTGATATGAAGTTAATTACAGCTATTCTCGTTATCGTTGCATTGATCTCACCAAAGGTTATCGAGAAACAGCGAGATCGTATGAAGCGAAAGCAAAAGCATCGATTGGCTAAAAAGGAAGGAGGCACAAATCATGCTAAATCTGCGTAATGTGTCCCTTACATTTAACGAAGGCACGTCTGATGAAAAAAAGGCATTGCAAACGATTGACCTTCAATTAAAAAAAGGAGACTTCGTCACGATTATTGGAAGTAATGGTGCTGGTAAGTCTACGTTAATGAACGTGATCTCTGGAGCTCTGTTACCGGATGAAGGAGATGTACAAATTGATGGGAAAACAGTCATTAAGCATCAGGAATACAAACGTTCTGCGCTCATTGGCCGGGTTTTTCAAGATCCTATGGCAGGTACGGCTCCGACAATGACAATTGAAGAGAATTTAGCCATTGCGTATTCGAGAAATCGTAAACGTACGTTAAAGCCAGGTGTCAATAAACAACGAAAATCTTTTTTTAAAGAGTCGCTTGAAACGCTTCACCTAGGACTTGAAAATCGTTTATCAGCTAAGGTTGGTATGCTATCAGGTGGTGAAAGGCAGGCATTATCTCTTTTAATGGCTACATTTACTGAACCGAGCATTCTTTTACTCGATGAGCATACCGCTGCCCTAGATCCATCAAAACAAGAGTTAATCACGAATTTAACACGTGAAATTGTTGATCGACATCAATTAACGACATTAATGGTTACACATAATATGCAGCAAGCCATTGATTTAGGGAATCGACTCATTATGATGGACCAAGGAAAGATCATCTTAGATGTACCAGAATCTAAAAAACAGCATATGACTGTTGAAGGGTTATTGTCTGAGTTCAAACGTATTCGCGGTACACAAATTGAAAGTGATCGAGCTGTACTAGGATAATTAGATAAAAACTCATTCGCTCTTGCGGATGAGTTTTTTTGTCGTATTTTAAACTGGTCTAAAATGACACTTGTGTTCCTCAAAAAAACACTTTATAATTACACCTGTTAAAGACAGATGTCTTTATATAGAGGACTTGTCTTATACATATGGCAGATATTTTACAGCGAGAGTGGAGCAGACATGAAAAAATTCTTATTATCTTGGAACAAGCTTGGCTTAGTTAAACAAATAGTCATTGGTTTACTTGTAGGGATTGTTCTTGCATTAACCATCCCTGACATTGCATCTCCTATAAGCATCTTAGGAACATTATTTGTAGGAGTTCTAAAAGCAATTGCCCCAGTTCTAGTATTGTTTTTAGTTATTTCTTCTATTGCACAGCATCAAAAAAATAAAAAAACAAATATGAAATCAATTATCGTATTATATTTAGTTGGGACTTTCTCAGCAGCCGTAGTTGCCGTTCTTGCAAGTTTCTTGTTTCCGGTCAGTTTGGATTTAGTTGATAGTCCAGAAGGGTTTGTAGCGCCTGAGGGAATAGTTGACGTTTTACAAACCATCCTTTTAAGTATCGTTGATAATCCAATTAAGGCAGTTACGGAAGCAAATTTTATTGGAATTCTTGCTTGGGCTATCCTTTTTGGAATTGCATTTCGTCGTGCTGGTGATTCAACGAAAGCATTATTGCACGATACATCAAACGTTATGCTAAAAGTGGTTGAATGGATTATCCGTTTTGCCCCACTTGGGATTTTAGGATTAGTATTTGAATCCATTTCAGCAAATGGTCTTGGTTCGCTTCTTTCATATGGGAAGCTACTAGCCTTGTTACTAGGGTGTATGTTTATCGTTGCCCTAGTCGTTAATCCCTTATTCGTCTTTAGCTTCACAAGAAAAAACCCGTACCCTCTTGTTTTAACATGCTTAAGGGAAAGCGGAATAACAGCCTTCTTTACTCGTAGTTCAGCAGCCAACATTCCTGTAAACATGAAACTGAGTGAAAAGCTTGGACTGAACAAAGATACGTATTCAATAGCCATTCCGCTTGGAGCTACAATTAATATGGCGGGTGCGGCTGTGACCATCACGGTCTTAACGCTCGCAACCGTTCATTCATTAGACATACAAGTAAATCTGTTAACGGCACTCCTTTTATCCTTTATGGCGACAATAAGTGCATGTGGAGCATCAGGCGTCTCAGGCGGGTCCTTGTTGTTAATCCCACTTGCTGCGAGTTTATTTGGAATCCCATCTGATATTGCCATGCAGGTCGTGGGGATTGGGTTTATTATTGGAGTTGTTCAAGATTCAGCTGAAACAGCCTTAAATTCATCAACTGATGTGATGTTTACCGCTGCAGCTGAAGCAAGAGAGAAACGACTATCAGGTCATTAATTTCCTAAAAAAGCGAGAATCCTTCTTAAAGGAACTCGCTTTTTTAGATGATATGCCTGAAGGGTTAATGGGCTCCTTGTCAGCAAACCACTCAACCCGTATAATGAGGGAAGCTTGAGACATAAGGGAGTTAGAATAAATGAATAAAGTGAAATTACTAGCTACAGCTACAATGGGGCTAGAATCAATTGTTGCAAAAGAAGTGAAAGACTTAGGATATGAAGATGTTACTGTTGAAAATGGAAAAGTTACCTTTATGGCAGATATACAGGCAATTCCTCGTGCCAACCTATGGCTACGTACCTCTGACAGAGTAAAACTAGTTGTTGGAGAATTTAAAGCCTTTACGTTCGATGAATTATTTGAAAAAACAAAAGCACTGCCATGGGCTGACTTAATTCCTGCTAATGCAGAGTTCCCAGTCATTGGACGTTCCGTAAAGTCAACGCTATTTAGTGTTCCAGACTGTCAAGCGATTGTGAAAAAAGCAGTGGTTGAGAGCTTGAAATTAAAACACAATATAAGCTGGTTTGATGAGGATGGTCCGCTTTATCGAATTGAAGTAGCCTTACACAAAGATGTAGCGACACTTACGCTTGATACGAGTGGAGAGGGTCTCCATAAACGCGGCTACCGTTATTTTCATAACGAAGCACCTCTGAAAGAAACATTGGCAGCGGCTCTAATTAAATTGACAACCTGGAATCCAGATCGTCCATTTGCTGATCCATTTTGTGGGTCAGGCACGCTTCCAATTGAAGCAGCTATGATCGGGCAGAACTTAGCTCCAGGGTTTAATCGTGACTTTGCATCAGATGAATGGGATTGGATTGGTCGGGATCGTTGGGATCTTGCAAGACAAGAAGTAGAAGACTTAGCGAACTATGATCAAAAGCTCGACATCTTAGGATCTGACATTGATCACCGAAGCGTGGAGCTTGCTCAAAATAATTCTGCAGAAGCAGGATTTGCGGACCTCATCACGTTCAAACAAATGCAAGTACGTGACTTCAGCCATAAAGGTAGCTATGGAATTATTGTTGGTAATCCTCCTTATGGTGAGCGGATCGGGGAAAGAGATGAGGTTGAATTCATGTATAAGCAAATGGGTGAAGCCCTACGTAAACATGATACTTGGTCAGTCTACATGCTAACTTCAAACGAGCAGTTTGAGGAGTTATACGGGAAAAAAGCCTCTAAAAAGCGTAAATTATATAACGGTAATTTAAAAACAGATTACTATCAATACTTTGGACCGAGGCCACCGAGGAAAGAAAGATAAAGCCTAATATACCAAGGGTTTGAGAAATGTGAAGTAATCAGTGCTACTTATATCTGACTATTTCACTCTGAAGAACACATTATTTTTTAGATAATCTATTCACTTAACGAGTAGGTAAAACTAAAAAAGGATGTGTTCTTTTTTGTTGATCAAATATGCGATTAAAGAATTTCTGGATGATCGAAGCTTTAAGAATTTATCGTTTTATACCATCAAAATGTATAAACAAAACTTACTCCAATTTGAATTATTTTGCGTTTCCAACTTAGAGATCATCGACACTGAGCAAATAACAGCAAGGTCAATCAAACTATATTTGCTTTCTTTTAAAGAAAAAAACAGAAAGGTATCTACAATTAACAATAAAATTCGTTCAATTAAAGCCTTTTTCAACTATCTAAAAGACGAAGAGCTTATCAAATCATTGCCTTATGACCGTTTAAAGCAATCAAAAGAAATTACTAGGATTAGAGTGCCTACCGATGAAGAGGTCAAGAAATTAGTGGATTACTACGTGTACAAAGGATATCGAAACGGCGACTTTTTATCTTCACGTAATAGGCTATTAATACTTTTAGTTGTAGGTACTGGAATAAGGAGGAGAGAGTTAGTTGATATACGATGGTCTGATATTGATTTTCAAGCTAAATCTATTCAGATTTTCGGTAAGAAGCAGCAGATTGAGTCGGTTCCCATCGCAAACAAATTGGAGAAAGAATTAGCTGAGTATCGAATTTTTTGTGATTACAAGGAACTGAAATCAGAGTATCTGTTCAGTACTCTTGCTGGAAACAAGCTAAGTGACGAGGCAATAAGTTGTCTGTTCAAGAAGCTAAATAAAAAAATGGACTTTGACTACAGTCTTTCATGTCATAAGCTACGGCATTTCTTTTGCTATAAGCTAATCCGATCAGGGATGTCCACTTATAGTGTGCAAAAACTCATGAGACACACAAATATCGCAATGACAGAGCGGTATGGGCGTATGTGGGGAAATGATTTGGTTGAGGAAAATGAGAAGCATTCACCGTTGAATACTATTGATATATAAAGTTCTGTGAATATTAAATTCTAAATAAAAAAAGACGCACAATTCTATGCGGGAATTGTTCGCCTCTATCGAGTCGTTAAACTCTATACGTTAAGTTTAGTTTAATGCCATCTTGCTTAAAAATCAAGCACTATAACCTTTATTTGGTGATGCTATTTTTAAGTGATAGCAGGGCGAAGTGCGTCTTCTAATCAAAGGAGACAATTACAATGACTAAGCAAGCAATAACAATCATCTCATCTGTTGAGACTTTCAACAATCTTCAATCGTTCGAATCTGTACAAGCCCTTAACGAGTCCGTGAGAGCTTATTTGAGCGACTCTGCCATTAAGCCAACTAAATCATCAGTAGCTATCCTAAAGCTTCTACACAGGCATTCTTGTAAGTACTATGGTGTATCATTCTTGTCTAAGAATACCATAGCTACAAAGCTTGATATTAGTCGTATGACAGTGATCCGATGCTGCAAAAAATTAGAAGAATATGGAATAATAAAACAATACGAGATGAAGCGAAAGAGTGACATGCTACAGTCAAGCAATGCAATTGTAATTCAGCCTTTTGTTACACAAGAAGAGCCCAATTTAGAGCAAAAATGTGACTCCAATAAAACAACTTCTACTCTTAAAACAAATACAAAAGATTACGTAGAGGAACCGGCTCAACAGGAAATTACATTGGATGATCTTGATTCCACTTTCATTCCTGATGAGATAGTTCCAGAAGGCTTTAAAACGACAGTTAAACCATTTTTTTCTGCTACTGAAGCAATTCAACTTTGGAAAAGGGTAGAAGTAGCACACAGCAAATCAGCGCTATCAAATGCTCCTTGCAGCTATCTAAATTCAATTGTGAGAGCATTTAAAGAGACCGTATACCAAAGTAAGGTTAAGCGAGTGAAGTCCTTTTATGGTTACTTTTACAGGGTGGTACAAGCTTATCTGAGCGTTGAAAAGAGACGAGAAGTGAATAACCTTCCGAACTGGTTATATTGATCCAATCTCTTCAATTTTTATCGAGTTTGTCAATAATGGTGTGTTACCAAATCCAGTTATTGATTTATCTAGAGTAATATCTTTTAATTTCTTTTTTAATTCTTCAACATTTTCAACATCAAAGATATACTTAACATCTTCAAAATGCTTTTTCATCTTGAGCTTTGAGAAGAAAACAACTTGTTCTCTAGATTTCCACTCGAAAGCAGTTGTACGGGGGTACCAAACTGAATACATGTCATTATTAAAAAGTATCTTTGAAGCGTTATACAATAGTAAATCAGCTTCTATTAATTTTTTCTCGTTAGCTGGTCCTACTCTTTCCATAAGTAAGCTCGCCTGCAAAGAAATTTTATTAAGACTTAATTTTTGATTTCTATAATAAATACTATCGCAATGAAAATTAAATTGCGTAAAATTAAACTCTTTAGTTTCCCTTAAGAACTCAATGAAATAAATATTTCGTAAGAGTTCGCCAATTATTATGTAATTACGACTCTTAATTAAATGCATAATTGTATGAAGGAAAAGTTCATTGATAAAAAACTTGAAATGGTCAAACTGCAAAGGGCTTGTTGATTGATTGTTAACTATTTTTATATCTGTAAAAGTGCAAAGCCCCTCAAAAAAATCAATTATCACATCGCTTGATAATATACCAGCTTCTTCAACGCATTCAATAAATTTAATGAAATCATTTTTCAAAGGTGAAAGTTCATTAATTTTATCGATTATAATTTCATAGTTTGGGGAACTACTTAATTGTTCGTAGTTAATTTCGTACTCTTCCAAAGTAGAAAAATAATTATCTTTAAACTTTCTAATTAATCCAGGCATCCTGTTCGGAGTGCTGTATTTTGCTTTATCAATATTTCTTAAGGTCTCTTTAATCGGAAAATCGCTAACTTTTTGATCTGTTAAGAAACTTGGGAAACTTCCAAGTGCAGGTCGTTGATACATGGGAACTTCAAAAATGTCTCTGGTTAATAGCTCATACTCATCTTCAAAAGTTTCTTCGTTTGAAAGATCTCTATACATCCTTGAAGATATAAAAGTAGGTATTATTTCTCGTCCTTCTTCTGTTCTTTCGGCGAGTACAGGGATGAATTTAGTTGAATCAACTTGATTATAGATTTCTGAAGTTAATATCTGAGTTTCTGTTCCCACGCCACCTTGGCGACTATCGGCTTTTTCTTTATAACCTGAATCGCAAATTATTAACACTTTATCTACTTCTTCAGATTTGACCATGGACTCCATAAAGTGATATTTATCTTGTCCAGTCCTTAAATCCCACTTATCAAATCTCACTTTTATTCTACTGACTGAAACTAGCCTTGTAGCAAGTTGTAATACCCAATCCTCATGTTCTTTAGATGTCCAACTATAACTAATAAAAACTGTAGGCTCAACTAATTTTTGATTTTCCATATACAGTACCTCCAAACTATGTGATTTTATATTATTTCTTTAAACTAGCCTTATACTCTTTCCATAGATTATCAACTAAGACGTGAATGTAAATTTGCTGCTCTCTGAGCATTCTTGCAAACTTAGGATTATTTTTAATGTATCTGTTACAGAACATTTTTCTGCCACTAGGATTAGTCGATTCCTTAAATTCAGGATGATTTAAGATATCGTTCTTAATAGTGGTTAAATTTTTTGCCAAGCGTTTTTCTTTGTTTTCATGATAGATGTCTAATTCTACATCTGATAATTCAACAAATACATCGTCAGCATAATTCTTGACCAGTTCTTCTCCGAATGGATAAAATTCATTTTCTTCAAAGTAATTATCGAAATTTACGTGATAAAACATAAATCCATTATCTATAAAAAACATAGTTAGACTAGTAGCTCTACTGAAGTTAATTGTTTTTACCTGTTCTTTGTAGTTATTAATTTTTAGTTTAATAGCGTTATGAAGTTCAGGATCTTGATCTTCCATCAGATCCTCAATATGCTCATCATTTGCAACGTAATCATTTTTCTTTTCGTACTCGTATTTATAAAAAAGAATTTTCTTATCAATGTGAGCACTATAAGAAAAGAATTCTTCAATACTTTCAAATTCAATAGCTTTATTATCGTAAACGTTCGCATTAGCTTCGATACCTATGAATCCATTTTTCTCAATCCAACTCTTCAAGCTCTCTTCAGTCATTAAGCTCATTTAAAACGCTCCTCTTAAAATAACAGTTTTAATTCGTTATCATTACTATATATCAATATTTTAACAAAAAATTAAGTATAAGTATTATTAAATCCAAAAAAGACTTGCTAAACTTTCTCAGTTATTATATATTTGTAATACAATGTATTACAAATGGAGAAGGAGGGGTCTAATGATTGGTTTGGAGTACATAATTAAGACTTTTAATAAGTCATTTTCACAAGTCTCAAGTGAGCTTGAGTTATCTAGACAAACAATGAATTCATGGTTAAAAGGAAGGAGGAATATAAGTAAAAAGCATTTACCTAAACTTTCTGAGATGTTTAATCTTCCTGAAGAGTTCTTTCAAAAAGAGTTAACTCAGTCAGAGCGCTTAAGAGTCCAACAAGGATTTATACAACAAGAGGATGAGGGAGAAGAAGTACCTATCTTTAATGATGAAGGAAAGGAGTTAAATCAAACTCGAACATACTATCAAAATGAATATATGGTTAGGCAGCTTGAGCAAGAAATAAGAAGTCTAGAACGTAAAGAGTGGATAGCTAAACAGGTTGAACGGCTATTTAAAATAGAGAGTGATGAATATAATAACTCAACAGAGGATTTGAAACTTAATACTGATCTGAAGTTATTAATAAACACATTAGAGGTACTTGGCAAGGATAGAGGTAATAAACAGAGGTTTTTATTGAAATTACTTCTTCAAATATTTGTGCTTGATCAAGGTAAAGCTTCAGATGATTGGGATGTTATGGCAGACTTTTTTAATCCAAAAGAGTATTTAGGAGACTTGCCTGACTCGTTTGAGAAGGCGTTCATTAAACTTTTGTTCGATGAAGGCTTTATTACCAATGAAATATTGAATGATTATATTAAATAGTGTGGGTGAAAATAAGTGAGTTACTTTGCGCAATAAATATATTAGTCTCAAGTCGTTCTAGTAATAAAATTAAAATAAAGGTGGTTAGTATTTGATATATATGCCGATAGAGAGTATTGCTATTACTAAATTAGAAGGGGGACAAGAATTTAAGAACTATCCTGAGCTTTGCCGTTACATGGGTTGGTCGCAAAGTCGTTCGCCTACGACAAAAGAAGGCAGGCTAAAAGAACTTAGGCGATATTATGAATTAGATGAATCCGCACCAAGAGTAATTAAAGTGGTCGCTGTAAGAGACGATCCACTACCTAAAGTGGACAATAGAGGGAAATTTAAAGGCGATTACAGAGATTCTATATTTACACCTAATATACAAGCATCGTTAATCTATATGGCCACGTCTAGTAAAGAACCAGTGGTTAGGACATACAATCAACTTTTACAGGATCTAGGTATAGTTAATCTCAACTACAGTCAATGTAAGTTGAATCCTAGAGGCTTGGAGAAGGTGACTGACATTCCAAGAGAGGTCATAGATGATTTCCTTCAGAGTGTTAAGTCATTCAAGAAAACAATAAAGCGTGTACTTGATAACTTAAGCGATTCAAAAATCCTACGCTACGAAACAAAGATTAAAGTGATTTCTGATAGTAAGCATTCTGTTGCAACAGAGGAACAAGAAGAACAGGTAATACAATATCGTGAAAAGGTATTAGAAATATTTGATTGCAAGAACTTCCAAGAAGTGTTGAGGAAAGGTAAAGGAATGGAGTACGACAAGAAGCTCAAAGATTACTTTAAGCAGTACACAGATTTTACCTCGGCTTATGAGGCCTTAATGATTACTGGAAAAAGGTACAAGTTTCAAAGGTCGCAAGACTACCTATTTAATGAGTTTAGAAAGAGCGCAATTCAGAAAGAGAGCAAAGTTAAGCTTGAACATAACGCTATTGTACGCCAGTCAAAGACCAAAGCTGATTGGGGCAAGGAATACGACAACGAATACCGCACGAAAGAGAATTACATAGAACAAATTAATACCCTTATTGACTTACTAATTGATCCTCAAGCAGACGATATCCGTAAGCCGACGAAGGACGCTCAAGAACAAGAGACCAAATTGGACGATGAGTTATTGGAGTTGTTGGATACAGGCATGGATGAGTTATTCGGGTGAGAACAATGAAATGATAACAAATTAGCCCTTGTAAGTTTAAAAAGTGACGATTTTTTTACCAACACAATAAACATGTCACGAGGGTTGTTGTTGAGGTGGTTTTCCTCAATAACACACGCTCGGCACGTTGGTGATGGGGTGGTTTTCCCCATTGCCATAGGGCTAATTAACGGTGGCACATCTGAAAGTTAACAGTTTGTTATCTGTTGATTGGTCTCCAAAGGTAATAGTTAATATAAGGAACACATTGAAAAGATAACAAACTTAAATTGAGTAGCTTAAATTTTTCAGCTTTGACATGCAGCGTAGCGTAATGGAAGAAAAATTGCGCCAATAAACGCCGCTAGGCTTTATAGGCGGAGCATTTGACCTTAATCTTTAACGATATTAAAAATATAAAATAATGAGGAGTTGGTTTATTGAAAAGAGTCGCAAAGAAAGTTAGCTCAAGATCAGATTTGACTAAACAAATTTATATCTACAGCGTAGATACTTCTACTTTTTACAGTGATGATGAATTTGAAATGCATAAACTTAGTTTTAAGGAGAAAAAATCTTCTGAGTCAAAATCAAATTTTAGAGCAAAGCTTGATTCAGCTGACAATAAGCCTAGACAGTTAAGAAGTGAAAGTATTAATGAAAAGAATATTGTTTCTTTATTTGACAGTGTATTAACTAGAACATTAAAGCTTTCAGATAATGGAAAACCTAATGAAAGTCTAATTATAGTTAGAAGTTACTACAATTCAGTTTTAAAACAACTTATAACAAATGGCTTTATACATAACAATGAAAAATATATATACTACTCTTCCTCAGCAGGGCAGATACGCACAAAGAAAGCAGTATTCATAAAGAAGAAGCTATGGGATCGACACAAGGATGCCTTAATGTGCGGCTTAACAGTAGATTCTATAAACAAACAGGGTGGAGCAAATATTAATAAGTATTTAGCGTATAAGGCTCTGCAATTTTCTGCTAGTACCGAGTGGACTAACTTTGATATAGACAAAGCAATTGTTGTCGATGATTTGTCCACAGACTTTAATTGTAAGGTAGATTTTATAGATCGAGATACTTATGAAATAACTGAGAAAAAAGAAATGGCTATAAACATTGAGCATACTGATGGCGCAGGAATGATTTTACCTTCAGTTAGTAAGTACGCCTTCATGACAAGACTGCCTTGGATAAAAGGATTGTTAGTACCTTTTGACTTTAACAAATTTGCAAGAGAATGTGGAAATTATAAGATAAAAGATATATGGAATAAGGAATGGGATATCAAGCATGACAGAATAGAGATCGTCTTTACCAAATCACAATTCAAAATGTGGAAGTATTACGAGAGCTGGGAAGACTACAAGAATAAATTTAAAGAGTATAAGTCTGTAGCAGCTAAAATGAATGAAGAAGATACATACTTTAAAAAAGCAAATTTAGGATATCAAATGCTTCAAACTTTGACGAACATTACAGATGATGAAATCAAATCACTTTCGGAAAAAACTGTGGATCAAATTTACAGCTTGAAGACAAATAAAGAAACTATGCTTGAGGTTTTAGGAGCTACTGAGACTAATAAATACAAGACAAATTATCAACATGCTCTCTATACGTACAACGAACTTCTAAATGATGCTGATAGTAAAAACGTAATCAACAACAAGGCAAAAAAGCTAATTAATGAAGCCAAGTCAGGAAGGTTATTGATTGATGGTCATTATACTTATATCTCTCCAGATTTGTATGCTTTTTGTGAGTTTTTATTATTAGGTAAAAGTAAGCCAAGTGGTTTGCTGAAGAACGGGGAAGTATCTACTCGACTATTTGAAAAAAACGAGAACCTAGATGTTCTTCGTTCGCCACATTTATATAGGGAACATGCAATAAGACAAAATATCAGAAATGAAGAACTAGACAAATGGTTTATTACAAATTGTATATACACAAGCGTCCACGACCCTATAAGTAAAATGTTACAGTTTGATGTTGATGGAGATAAAGCCCTAGTCACTAATGATAAAACCTTAATTACAGTAGCAGAACGTAATATGGAGGGGATTGTTCCTCTTTATTATGAGATGGCAAAAGCTGATCCAGAAGTGCTTAACAATGAAAATATATATACAGGTCTAGAGAACGCTTTTAAAGCTAACATTGGTAGGATTAGCAATGATATAACAAAAGTTTGGAGTAGCGAAAACCCAAACTTAAAGGTTGTTAAGTGGTTATGTATGGAGGGGAATTTTGAAATTGATTACGCAAAGACTCTTTTTAAACCCAAAAGGCCAAAGCATGTTGATGAAATAATTAAAAGTTTTACTAAGTTAAAAGTTCCATATTTCTTCGTTTACGCTAAGGATAAAGAGAAAAGTAAGGTAGCTGATTTGAACAATTGTGTTGTAAACAGAATAGGTAACATTATTCCTTCTAAGAGTATTAATTTCAAACAGGTCGCTGGCGAGGTTAACTACAAGTATTTTATGAGCAGTACTATAGCTAACTACAAGAATAGAGAAGATATTACCACTTTATATAATAAACTCTGCAAACAAAAGAGCCAGTCAATTAAAGCTGGCATTGAATCAGAAGACAACGGTTGGAATAATAAGCTTTACGTATTTAATAAAATTAAAGAAGAGTTATTAGCTCTGGAGCCAAATGTAAACAAAGTGACTAATACACTTGTTGAACTGCTGTTTACTTCAAACTCTCGAAATAAAAGAATATTATGGGAGTGCTTTGGAGATGTAATGCTCAAAAACTTGTTAAATGAGTTCGTGGATAAGATAGTATGTCTCACATGCCAAAAGCGTGTGCCGAAGACAAATAATAGACAAAAGTATTGTTGCAAAGAGTGTTCAATAAAGAAGTAGTTAATTTAAGAAAGTCTGAAAAAGCCAGTAAAATAGGGCTTTTTCAGACTTTAATTTTTGCTTGATTTTATTGAAGTCCTAGAACTCTTGCAAGTAAAGGTCTTCAGAGTCTGAATTAAAATTGTGAAATGCGACTATAAGGAGGAAGTGAGGAACAAAGTACAAAATTAAAGGTAATTTTACTTCCTTCTTTTTAATTAAGTTATTAAACGATACCGTAATTATAAATTATCACAATTTGAGATGAAAAGCAATAACAATTGATACAGTTTGGTGGGATTCATCCTCCCATATTTCTAGCGTACTTAATTGTGGAGGGCTGCGGGTAGCTACCGTAGTCCTTTTTCATAAAATCGCTATTAATGATGAATTCGACCAAAGTGTATTAATCGAAAAGGTTAGTGCGCTAAAAATTAAAAGGATGATGTTTATTGACAAAGGCTAACAAAATCTTCACAACGGAATTATTTAAATTGCTTAAAGAGAAAGGAGAAATAACTCCTATACCAGGAATCGATGCAAAATCATACCTTGCTTGCACAAGATTAGGTAAAGTATATAGCCTAGCTTCTGAAAAATGGTTGGGGCTAGGTAGTGTCGGAGTTGGAGGAAAGGGTTATATTCTGGTGAGCCTTAAAGACAATGAGGGGAAAAAAGTTAAAATTTATGAACATGAAGCAATTCTCTCTAGTAGATTAGGTATTGAGAAAAAACTTTGGAGAAATGAAAAAGAACGCTATTTTCTTTATACAGAGCCAATGGAAATTGACCACTTAGACGGAGATGTAAAGAATAACTGTATTAGCAATCTTGAACTAGTCACTAGCGCTGAGAATAAGCGAAGAATTAAAGCACGAAAAGTAGCTAAAAGGTTATCACAAGAGGATAAGTACGACATTGTAGATGCGTTCTTAGAGTGGGAAGCTGGCAAGATGGACTTTTATAAGAATATGGGACAAGAGCTTGGATGTGACTTCAGAACAATTCAAAATGTAGTTATTGCATTCAACCGAGATATAGATGGAATAGAAATAGATGGAGAGCAAACACTTTAAGCGATAATAAATCGCCTTATATTACATAATTATACCTGTATAAAGTTCTGTATCTTTAGTCGCTTTTATAATTAAAAATATACTAAACCACTCCTTTTTGCTGTATAATTGAGTAAAAAGGAGTGGTTTTATGGTTACATTTGATAAGTACACTAATAATTGGGCGAGAGCGGTTTTCTACATAGCAGTACTCACATTAGGTGCAAGTGTTGTTTTTGCATTTGTTTGGGGAGTAGATAATAGATATTATATGGAATTTTATCCTGAAATTTTTTTCCCTACTTTGCTATCAGGGATAGTGTCCTTTATTCTTATGTCTGGTTTCGCTGAGATAATCGAAAATATATCACTTATTAAGCATAAACTTTACGGGGAAATTGTAGATGATAACTTGCAAAGTAATAAGGGTTTAGACTTAGATCAACGAATATTAAATAAAACTAGAAAAGAAGAAGCTTGAGTTGAAAGCACCCATATTGGGTGCTTTTTTGTTTTATAAAACTATTAGGAGAGTGGATGGATGAATAAGGAAACGTTGAGTGCATTAATTGAAGAGTTAAAAGAAAACTGTTTCGCAATGAGTGATGAAGATGAGGAAAAGGCAAAGAAGTTATTTAATGAATTTATTAAGGCTGTAGGAGCTTACATTTTACTTAGTAATAAAGTTGGATCAATGGTAAATAAGCTGGAAAGTAAACTTATAGATTACGAGCAGGATATAGATACATTGACTATGTTTGCAAATAATTATATTGACGAAATCGACGGATATCAAAAAATTCTATTAGGTTATGCAAACACCTTAGATAGATCTGAAAAGGATAAGCTTGTAGGCTATTTAAAGAATATTTACGGCAATGGGTACGTTGATAGTGATTTAACAAAGAAAATTATTAAAGTGCTAAATGGCGAAACGGAATTTAATCTTGTGGAGGATATTTATGTCTAAAATTACTATTAACGTATCCTACGACGAACATAGACAGCCAAATCATAAAAATATAACACGATTCTTTAGACAGTTATCTTACCAATTAAATCAAGAACGTTTGATGTGTCAGGACACACCTAAGAATGTAGTTTTAGTTAGTAGATTAACCGAAAAGAGTAATAAAGACCATATTAGTAATTACATAGAGAATTTGTATCGTCACCGAAGACTTCCTAAAAAGGATGCTAAATCAATGATTGCTTCAGCTCTTGAAGCTGTTAGGGGTACTTATACATCTAATTCTGCAAACCCTTTAAGCGAAAACACTACACATAAGAATCTAAGCCAAAGATGTCATGAGGAGTTGTTAAAATGCCACAAGTAACTTTGACATTAAAGGAATATAAAAATATAGAAAAAGGCGTATGTCAATTAGTTGAGTTTATATTCGATAAAAACGAAAAGATTAGAGATTTAAAAGAAGAAATTAAACAGCTTGAACGAGCAATTGGTATTGACCGAACAGAGAGATTTATATATGGACGATAATAATAAATCTTTTGATGAGGCTTTTGATCAAATAAGAAAAGCATTTGAAGTATATGCGAATCAAGCAAAAGAAGCTTGGTTTAATGTAAAGAAAGTTTTTGATAAAGCTCATCATGATGAAACCTTACATAAGCCAAATAACATGGCCGAGATTATAGAGCGGAAAAAGAAACAAGGTAAACAAAAGGAACAATTAAACCAGTATCTTAAAAAAGGAAAGTGGTGAATGATTGGTCTATGTTCTAGGGTATTTAATTATCGGAATGATTGTAGCTGCGTTTGATGCAAATAAAACATTTCATAGAATAATCAATGATAATGAATCACTAACTCGGGATGAAAAGATTATGATCTTTGATAGCAAAGTAAATGACCTATCTCAAGAGGCATTAGTTCAAACAGGATTTGCAATTATCTTTTCGTTGATCTTTGGTATTTTCGTTGTATTCTTCTATCCATTTCTAATTGCGATGAAACTGATAGTTAATGTTAGAAAAGCATTAAGAAAGAGAAAATAATATACAGCGATTATGCATGAAAAAGACAAATGGTACTAATTTACATCGTTGATGTACCAAGGGTCGGAACCAATCGTTAACTGGAATGTATTGGATATACATAGTAAGGAAGTGGGAGTTTGAAACTTTATAGAGCTTACTCAGGCTACATGGCTAACGCACCAATCAGTGTAATTGTTGTGGCGAAGAATGAAGAAGATGCATGGAGATTAGCAACAGGTAAATTTGAAGCAGAGAATAATAAGTATGGATCTGCAGACGTTGAGTTGCTATGTGACAACTTAAGGAAAGAATACGTTAGCGAACTTGATGAAGGATAAAATAAACATTAAATATAAATATTAACTCTATGTACTTATTGTTCTATCTGTAGTAAAATATAACTATAGAGAGGAGCTGGTAAGTATGTTGAGAGCATTGTTTAAAATGTTGCAGATTATAGGTGACGCAAAGAGTGTAAGTAATGGAACTTATCATAAGCGGTTGGCTAAGAGAGCAATAAGAAGACCAGTTAACAGAGGAATAAATAAAATGTTTAAGTAAAGATCATTCGTGAGTAATTGCGAGTGGTCTTTTTATTTGCATATTAATAGGAGGAATGCTAATGAACGATTTCGATAAGTTTGAAAAGGATTTTGACAAGACCTTTAAACGTACAACAGGTGTAGTAGTTGGAGTTATTATCTTTAACTGTTTGCTAGGAATAGGTGTGCTTGGTGGATTGGGTTTTGCTGGTTATAAGATCCTTCAATATTTTGGAGTGATGTAATTGAAAGAAATATTTAAGATATTAATCAGCTTAATCTTCCCTTTAATTAGCATTGGTCTTACAGTACTCACATCAATTGCAATTGATGGAGAGTTAAGTGTTTATGGAATAATAGGCTGTTGGTACATAACATTTGCTATGTTCCTGTACTTTGGTTTTTCATTCTTATTAAAAGATGAGAGTAAAGATGAGCAAGAAGCCTGAGTATAAAACAAGACAACAGAAACAAAAATTCTATAAGAGTTCAGCGTGGAGAGGAAACAAGAGTAGGAAAGGCGTAAGACAGTTGGCCTTGGAGAGAGATAACTACGAGTGCCAAGAGTGTAAACGAAATGGTCTTGTTCATGTTGATAGTAAGAAGATAGAAGGAGAACGTAAAAGTATTGAGTTAAACGTTCACCATTTAAAAGAAATATATACACATCCTGAATTAGCTTTAGAGTTGGATAACACGGAGACATTATGTTTAGACTGTCACAACATAATTCATGATCGAACAATGGATAAGCTTAGGAAGATTAAAGAAGAGCGAGAGAATAAACCTAAGACCAAGAAGAAAGTATGGGACGATGAGAGGTGGGATTGATATGGGTAATGAGAAGAGTTATTACAAGGGAACATTAGGAAGGGTAGCCGATCAAAAGGCACGAGAGTACGCAAGTGATATAGAGTTTAAGATGCGTGAAATAAAAGCACAGTTAGAAGAGATATCAAATGCTACGAAGAATCATTTAGGAGATGAATACATTGTAGTGGAAGAGTTGGTAGGTCTACTAGATTCAAGCGAATCAGATGAACTTAATATGGATAGATATAGGAAAGAGAAGTTACTTGAATATCAGATGTTAAGAGTGATGAGAGATACTAGTAGCCTATCTCTTATTAAAGCTTTCGGAGGCTGATAATAATAAAATATATCACACGATTAGGTAGAACATTAATTAATGATATTACAATTATAGTGGCGTACACATGGGAAATAATAAAGAAGGTAACGTGTCCAGTCGTAGATAAAGCAACAAATGTAGCAACACGGATATATTGCAAATTGTTTAATTTGTAGAAAATGCAAAATTGCTCAAACATTAAATTTGTAGGAAACATACCCCCCGTCAAAAGTTTTGGTGTTTCTCTATAGAGGGGAACCGGTGCAGGGGGTGTACTGTCAACTTTTTTGCGAAAAATCACTCACGTTAGGAGGTGTGGCCGTGGCAGTAAGTATTCCAAAGTTAAAAAAACACTTAATGAATCTAATTGATACAGATAATTTAACAGAAGTCGATAAAGTTGAACGCTATATAGACCTCGTACAATCCTTCCGCAAAATATCGAAAACCATATCTGATGAAGGTGAAACAGTAACCACTATAAATGCTTCACAATCTTTCACTAAAGCACACCCTCTAATTACTGAGCGCTCAAAAGTTAACGCCTCCCTGATTGCTCTTGAGAAAGCCTTCCAATTTAAACCCCAACCAACAGCTAATAACGCTAATACCTCTACTTATAAAGAGAGTGATCTAGTGTGATTAAACAAAAATACGTAGATGAATACATCAATCTCTATAGAACAGGCAAGGTTAAGTTTAATAAGGAACGTATAATGCTAATTGAATACCTCGAACGTGATGTATTAAGTCGAGATGATTTATATTTCAATGATGAAATGATTGAAAACTGTATCAAATTCGGTGAGAAATGGTACTTTCCTCTACAGCCTTTTCAAAAATTCCTCATAGCCTTTGTATTCCTACATTATAAAAACAATAATCGCAACTTCTATCGTAAATTCCTTTGGATGCTAGGTAGGGGTGGAGGTAAGAACGGCTTACTATCAGTGCTAATTCATTTCTTAATCTCAGAATTACATGGTATACCCAATTACCATGTATCAATCATTGCGAACAGTGAAGAACAAGCTAAAACCTCTCCCGACGAAGTTCATAATACGATAAAAAATAATGAAGTCCTCCAAAATGCTTTTAAGACAACCCTCACACAAACTATATCCAAGAAAACTAATTCTTATATTAAATATAGAACTTCGAATGGCGACACAAAAGACGGCCTTAGAGACGGAATGGTCGGATTTGATGAGGTTCACCGCTATGAAACTAATAAAGATGTAAGAGTGCATATCTCAGGTCTTGGTAAAAAACCGAATCCAAGAGAATTCTATATTGGAACAGATGGTTATGTGCGTGAAGGATTCCTAGACTCACTTAAAGACAAAGCTATGAAAGTATTAAAAGGAAAAGCTAGAGCCAATGCCATTTTTCCGTTTATGTGCAAATTGAATGAAGAGACTGAAATGGACGAACCTGAAAATTGGGAGCTTGCTAATCCTATGCTCTCGCTGCCTTTAAGTGAATATGCTCAAGGACTCTACGACACAATCTATGAAGAATACGAAGATTTAGAGGACGATCCAAGTAACAGACAAGAATTCCTAACTAAGCGTATGAATCTTCCTGTCGTTGATTTAGAGGTATCTGTAGCCAACGAAGAAGAAATTATGGCCACGAATCGAGAGCTTCCTAACTTAAAAGGAAGGGAAGCTATAGGTGCGATAGATTTCGCCTCCATACGCGACATGGCCAGCGTGGGCATGTTATTCCGTGATGCTGAAACTTATTACTTCATAACTCACGCTTTTATTCGTAAAGAGACTGCTGATAAATATTACGGATATTCCAGAAAATCCAATGATGTAAACAAGGAGAAATTTGCACCAATTAAAGAATGGGAAGAGCAAGGATTATTGACAGTTATAGACGAGCCTAGTATCAATCCTCAACACATTGTTGATTGGTTTACTGAAAAGTCAAAGGAATACTCCATTAAAAAGATTGTTGGAGATAACTTTAGACTTGAGAGTATAAAAAGACCGTTAGAGGATGTTGGTTTTGAAGTAGAGGTGATTAGAAGATCTAGTTCTGCTGGAAGTCTATTAGACACAAGGCTTTCAATTGGATTCGCACACAAGAACTTTGTATGGGGAGACAACCCATTGTTACGTTGGTGTACTCGTAACGTAAAAGTCAGAACAAAATCAGACGGAAACAGGGTCTATGAAAAGAAAGATCCATTTAGAAGAAAAACCGATAGCTTCCATTGCTTTATTCATGCCTTATGGAGAGCTGATGATTTAGCCGGTGTGAGCAGTGATTGGTTTGATGATATGGATTGGTAAAGGAGGTGAAAAATTGGGGTTATTTGATTGGATAAAAAAAGATAGTGAAATTGAGGATATTATTGACGATCCTGACCTATACGCAAGTCCCTCTCAAAAAGCATATTTAAAAAGATTAGCCATTGAAACTTGTATTGGTTTAATTGGTCGTACAATAAGTCAAGCAAATTTTGAAGTACATAAAAATGACAAGCTTTTAAAAAATGAAATGTACTATCGCTTCAATGTTAGACCTAATCGCAATGAATCAGCAGCTTTATTTTGGCAAAGAGTAGCTAGGAAACTGGTACATGAAAATGAGTGTTTGATTGTTTTTGGCGATAACAAAGAAATGCTTATTGCTGACACATTTACAAAAAAGGAGTTTGCAGTTTTTGATTATATTTTCTCTGATGTTGTAGTTAAGGATTTTGAATTTAAAAGAAACTTTGAAAACAATGAAGTCCTATATATCAAAAATTCAAATGCTAAACTTGCCGCTCTCATGGAGGAGCTTTTTGCTGATTATGGAGATTTATTTGGTAGGATGCTTGATTTCCAAAAATTCAAAAATCAGATTAGAGCAGTTGTAAATATTGAGAGCCTAGAGGGTACTCCTGAAGAAAAGCGTAAAAAAGTATCTAACCATATTAACAAGCTTTATAGCACCTTTAGAAAAAATGTCTTTGCTATTGCACCTCAACATAAGGGATATAACTATGTAGAAGAGCAACAATCAACAGGAACTAATATAAGCGTAGACGAGATCAACAAAGTGACTAATGGGTATTATACTCACCTAGCTAATGCTTTAGGAATACCTATGGGTTTGCTCAGAGGCGATATAGTAGATGTTGAAAAAATCACAAGGAATTATATGGTTTATTGTATTAAGCCTATCACTCGTAAAATCGCTGATGAAATTAACTACAAGATGATTGAGCAAGATGATTTTCTTAAAAATGGACACAGAGTCGAAATCAGAAATGTTTCTTATAGTACTATCTTTGATTTGGCTACAAGTATCGATAAGTTAATTGCTTCAAGTGCTTTCAACCCAGACGAGATAAGAGTGGAATTAGGCTATGAAGAAAGTGGAGATCCTGAAATGAAAAAGCACAGAATCACCAAGAATTATGAAACTGTTAATAGTAATTCAGATTCTACGAAGGGAGGTGAGTAAATGTCAAACGAGCTTAAAAAGCAAATCTTGAGCATGATGAGTAAGAAAACAGATATCCGTTTTGAGGTATCTGCCGAAAAAGAAAAAGAAGCAAAATTATATATTTATGGCCCCATTGGAAGCTATTTTAATGAGAATAATGGTGACGATGTAAGACGTAAGCTAGAGAATACTGACGCTGAAACAATTCATGTGCATATCAGTTCTCCCGGAGGTTCTGCCTTTGAAGGAGTAACTGTGATGAATCTTCTTAAGAATCATAAGGCAAAGGTTATCGTTCACATTGACGGAATGGCAGCAAGTGCAGCTAGTGTTATCGCTATGGCAGGTGATGAAATCCGTATGCCTGCAAATAGTATCATGATGATTCACCGAGCATCGACAATTGAATGGGGAAATGCTGCTAATTTTGAAAAGACGGCCAAGGACTTACGTAAGATTGATTCCGCATTAGCTGCATCTTATAAGAATCGTTTTGTTGGTGAAGAGGGTGAGCTTGAACAGTTATTAGATGAAGAAACATACCTAACTGCAGAGGAAGCTGTTGCATTTGGTTTAGCTGATATTATAAGCGAAGAAATTGAAGTACCTGAACTGGAGGATAATGAATCTGATGAGGGTGAAGGTGTATTTGAAAACTCTAAAGATAAATTGTTAGCGAAATATAACACAAATAAAACTATCGACAATAAAGAGATTAAGCCTGAGCAGGAAGAGAAACCGGCTCACAAAATGGCTAATCTTTTTTTAAATTGGTAAACAAAACAAACATTAAAGGAGAAATTTAAACTATGCCAAAAATTACATTTTCAAATCTTGAGGAAAAGAAAGTAGCATTTGCAGAAGCATATGCTGGTGATGATCAAGCACTACAAGCAAAAGCAATGACAGAAATGGTAGAGGCAATGTCGGCTCAAGCTACTAAAGAAGCCAATAACGCATTTAATGCACAAATGGCTGACCGAGCAGTATTACAGGGACGTGGACATAATATCCTAACTTCTGAGGAACGTGAATTTTTCAATGCTGCAATTGAAGAAGGTGGGTTCAAGTCTAAGACTACTCTTCCAGTAACTACTCAAGAGCGTATCTTCGAAGATCTAGTACAAGAGCATCCATTACTGTCTCAGTTAGGGTTGCAAAACCTCGGTGCGGTAACAGAATTTATTTATGGTGATCCTGAAGGTATGGCAGTATGGGGAGAACTATTCGGGGATATTCAAGGTCAGTTAAATGCAACGTTCCGCAAAGAGAAAATCGAACAGCTTAAATTGACTGCTTTCATCCCAATCTCTAACGATATGCTTAACTTGGGGCCTGAATGGATCGAACGTTATGTAACAGCAATGATTAAAGAAGCAATGGCTGTAGGTCTTGAACGTGGTATTGTGGCTGGTAATGGTAAGAATGAACCAATCGGCTTACTAAAAGATTTAGACGCACCAGTAGTCCAAGGTGAATATGCAGATAAGGAATCTGCTGGAACACTTACTTTTAAACCGGGTCGCACAACTATTAACGAGCTTAAAGGCGTAGTTGAGAAGCTATCTACTCGTCCGGGCAAAGACGGTAAAGATAAAGTACATAATGTATCAGGTAAAGTATTGATGATTGTAAACCCATTTGATAGCTTCGGCATTCAAGCAAATTCTACAATTCAAAACAGTGCTGGTCAGTATGTACAAAGCTTGCCTTTCAACCCGACTACTACTACGTCTGCGTTTGTACCAAAAGGTAAAGTAGCATTTGCGGTTAAAGATCGATACATCGGTGCAACAGGTGGAGTGATGTCTATTAATAAATACGATCAAACACTTGCTATGGAAGATGCTACTTTGTATATTGCTAGACAGTATGCAACTGGTAAGCCAGTGGACAATTATGCTGTACAAGTTTACGACCTTGACTTAGATGGTTCTGACCAAGAAACTACTCAACCTGAAGGTGCTTAATCATGCAATCCGTGACTGATGAAGTCTTGGAGCAATTTAAATCCTACATGAAAATTACACATGGCTCAGAGGATAATAGTCTAAAAAGGCTCTTATTCTCTAGTTATTTAAGGATTAAAGATTTGTGTGGTGATTTCAGCCTTGATGAAGAAGGGATAGGTAAAGATTTAGTTTTTGGTCGAGCAAGGTACATGTATAACGATGCGTTAGAGTATTTTGAGCCGAACTTCTTAACTTTAATTAATGGATTTGCTCTTTCTAATCTACCTGATGAGGTGATTAAAGATGAGGAAGTTTGAGTATAAACCTCCACGTCTCCATAGTGGCGAATTACGTACACCTATCGAGTTTTGGGGAAGCAAACCTAATCCGGGGCCTATGCCGGATAGTACTGAAACTAAGGTGTATAGCACATGGGCTAAGGTTGACCAAGTATGGTTGCGTGATCTAGAGACAGCTAAAGCAAATGGTACTTTATCAGATATCACAATCAGCATTCGAGACCCACAATCTAGCTTTATCCCCTCAAACCTCCATTTAATCTCCATTGATTCCCCTGAATACAAAGGGAAAAAGTACAACATTAAACAGGTTCAACCTGACCTCCAAAACAAACAATTCATTTCGATTATTGCACAGGTAAGTAAATAGTATGGCTAAAAGCAATGTAAGAGTAACTGGTCAAAAAGAATTGATTGCAGAGTTAGAGAGGCGCTATGGAAAAGTAGCCATCCAGAAAAAGATTGATGCTGCATTGATTAAGGGTGCCGAAGTATTTAAGAAAGAGCTAGAACGTGAGTTTACGTCTTGGCAAGACACAGGAGCATCCAAGCTTGAAATAACTATCTCTAAACCTATGGATTACGGTGGGAAGCGAACAGTTAGGATACATTGGAGAGGAGACAAGGGTCGTTATCGTATTATTCACTTGAATGAGTGGGGTACTGTTAAAAACCCTAATCCTAGAGGTAAGGGAGCAGTGGCTAGAGCAGAAAGAGCAGGGGCTAAAGCCTACATAAAAGTTATCGCACAAGAGTTAGGAAGATAGCTAATGAAAATGAAAATTTATGATGCTTTGAAAGCAGACCCTTTTATAGCTGACAAAGTTAAAAACGAAATTAAGTTTTATGAGTACCCTCCAACTGATGCTATGGAGGGTTTTTATATTGTCGTTGATCCATTAGACGTGCCGATTCCCGGAACATTTGCTGATAACAGGACTCTCACACGCAATTATCTGTACCAAATTGAAGTATGGGCTTTAGAGCCTGTAGATGATATAGCGGACAGGATTAGTGACGTGATGTGGGATCTTGGCTTCGGACAAAGAGGCGGTATTGATGAGTACGACAAAGACACAGCGATATTTAGACAAGCAAGAAGATACGAAGGAACGTTTTACAAATAAAAATTAAAATATGGAGTGATTTATAAATGGGTAAAGGTTCAAGCACAGGAGTTACAGAGTTTTACTACCGAAAACACGGAGAGGCTGGAATTCCAACTGGAAAAGTTTATCGTGTACCTTTCTTGCAAGATATTACTGTAGAACAAGCAGTAGAAGTATTTAAAGCTTACGGAGACAACCGTACTGCTGAAGTAGGACAAGCAATTGGAGATATCACAGTTACTTCAACTTTTCACTCGATTGATGATGAGCATAAGGTAAATCTATTTGGTGTGAAAACTCGTGATGGAATTACTGTTTATAGCTCAGATGATGTTGCACCTTATGTATCTGTTATTTTTGCTAAGACATACGAGAATGGCGATAAAGAATGGGTAGGTTTATACAAAGGTATTGCAAGTCGTGGGAATATAGAAGGAAGCACAAAAGAAGGTGGGGGCGGTGAATTCAGCTCTGAAGAAATCTCTTTCTCTTTCATGGAGCGTGAATTAGATAACGAAACTCTTGCTACCGCTTACGACAAAAAAGGGGAAACTACGAACAAAGAAGCATTATTCGCTGAAGTGTTTGGAGCAGACTTAGAAGACACGCCTGCAGGAGCTTAGTATGGCAAAATACATAGTACTTGAAGACTTCACAGATTTAAAAGATAAGAAAAAGGTTTATCGCAAAGGTGACAGATACCCTAAGCCAGCCAACAAGAAAATTAGTGAGAGTAGAATTGAGCAATTATCTACTTTTAAAAATAAATTGGGTTCGCCTTTGATCAAACTAGTAGAAGAAGAAGACGTTGAACAATTAGACTTGAATGACATTTTGGAGTAGGGATTCCCTACTCTTTTTACTATCGAAAACAATAAAACTTACATAAAAGGGAGAATGATTTATTAATGGCAAAGAACATGAAAAGACGCACGATTGAATTGGTTACTGGTGTAAATGGAGACGGACTAGAAACGGTTACTTATGCAACGCCAATCTTCGTTTCAACTGAGGTTACTTACGAAGCCTACGATATTACTGAAAGAATTGAAGAACAAGTTAAATTTGAAGAGGGTAAGATCGACAAAGTAGAAGATCCACTCACACAACGAGGTATGTTTGAAATGTTAGCAGATTTCACTGTAAAACTTTATGGAGACAAGTTTACTAAGAAGGAATTAATTGCTGGATTACATGCCCCTGAAGCTTTAATGACACTGCAAGAAAACTTACGTTTTGTTACTCAAGGAGATCAGTCTGAAGAGAATACTCAAATGACAAAAAAGTTTTTGGCGAAGAAGGGTTAACAGACGAAGACTTTTCTGCTGCCAAACAAAAAGAATATTTAGAAGAAGTTATCTCTCAGCTTATGGAGAACGGCAAAGATATAAATGAAATACTGAATATGCCTTATAAATTCGTTCTTAAATTGATAGAAAAGAAACATGCACCTAAGCGAGAAACCTCTCTAATATCTACATTTACATTAGCAATCGGACGGTGAATTATTCACCGTCTATTTTTTATGGAAAGGAGGAAATAAATGGAGCGTATTAAAGGTCTCAGTATAGACCTTGATTTAAATACAGTAAAAGTTCAACGTGGTTTGACTGGTCTTAAAAGTGCTGTTAAAGGCATGGATAGAGAGATGGCTGCTAACATGTCTACGTTTGATCGGTCAGAAAAGTCTGTGGCAAAGTACGAGACTCAATTAACTGGTCTCAATAAGAAAATTGAGTATCAAACAAAAGTTGTCCAAGAATCTGAAGCCAAGTACAAAGACATGGTTAAGACTCATGGCGAAGGTTCAAAGAAAGCCATGAACGCTGCTGCCGACTTCAATAAACAAGCAGCTTCCTTAAATAACCTAAAGAGTTATACCGAAGGTGTTACGAAAGAATTTCAGACTTTTCAGAAGCAACAAGCAATAGCTAATTCTAATTGGACAAAAATGGGCAATGCTTTTAGTTCTGCAGGTAAAGGTCTAGTTAGCTTTGGAAGTACCATGGGAAGTGTCGGTAAACAATTAACATCAGCTATAACCCTACCAGCAACAGCCGCAGCCGCAGCCCTTGGTGGAATTGCAGTTGCTAAAGGTTGGAATAGATTAGTTGGCATTGATACAGCAAAAGCTAAACTTGAGGCATTAGGACACTCAGCAGAAAACGTTGAGAATATTATGGGTTCAGCTTTAGATGCTGTTCGTGGTACATCATTTGGATTAGATGAAGCCGCAACCACTGCTGCCAATGCTGTAGCTGCTGGCGTGAAAGAGGGAGAAGATTTAACTAAGTATCTTTCTACAACTGGTGACGCTGCGGCAATTGCTGGGTCTAGTTTATCTGAGATGGGAAGTATCTTCAACAAAGTTCAAACGTCAGGTAAAGCCTATACAGGTGAGCTTCAAATGTTATCTGATCGAGGATTACCAATCTATCAATGGTTAGCAAAAGAGGCCGGAGTTACTGCTGAAAAGGTTAGTGAAATGGCTTCAGCAGGTGAAATATCAACTGACTTATTCTTAAAAGCCGTTGAAAATAATATTGGTGGAGCAGCTAAAGTTATGGGTGAGAAATCATTCACGGCTGGTATCGCTAATATGTGGGCTTCTGTTGGTCGTTTAGGAGCAAGTTTCTTAG
Organism: Alkalicoccobacillus gibsonii; assembly: GCF_016798245.1. Classification (GTDB taxonomy): domain Bacteria; phylum Bacillota; class Bacilli; order Bacillales; family Bacillaceae_D; genus Alkalicoccobacillus; species Alkalicoccobacillus gibsonii. The sequence goes on from NZ_JAEUZA010000001.1 coordinate 709,252, forward strand.
ACGCTGGTGGCGAAGGTGGAGGATTCTTCAGCACTATGAAACCTCTCATTGGTGAAATGACAGAAAACCTTGATGGTTTAGCTGGATATGCTCAAACAATGGGTGAAAAATTCGGAGAAGCGTTCGCTAATGTAGTCGATAAAGTAAAGACTGGTGTAACATGGTTTAAAAATCTTGATACTGAAAAGAAAAAGTTAGTAGGAACATTAGCAGGTCTAACACTTGCAGCGGGGCCAGTATTAATGGTCTTTGGTAAGATGGCAACAAGCTTCGGTTTACTTTTCACCGCAATATCTCCCGTATTCTCATTTATTGCTACACATGGCGGTCTACTAAATATACTAAGAATTGGTTTTGCCGCACTAACGGGGCCAATTGGTTTAACAGTTGCCGCAATCACCGCATTAACCACTGGATTTGTCATTGCTTATAACAAATCCGACACCTTCCGCAACATTGTTGATAAAGTGAAAGATGCCTTTGTCAATGCCTACAACAAGGTCAAAGAATTCCTCACAACTAACCCCAAACTACTCTCATTTGTTGATTCCGTAAAAAGTGGATTTGAAACAGTAAAAACTAAAGTCATGGACGCAATAGGCGTAGCAATGGGCTTTGTACAGGATAAGATTGCTGATGTTAAGAAATTTTGGGATGCAGAAGGCTCAGGTTTACTTCAAGCGTTTCAAAATATTTTTAATGGAATTTCTGCAGTCGTGACCCCAATTATTGACGGTTTAGTTTCTGCTTTTAAGTGGGCTTTTCCATACATGAAAACTATCTTTTCGGGAGCATTTTCATTAGTGCTTTCTATCGCTAAATCAATTTGGGGCAACATACAGGGCGTAATAGATGGTGGACTAAAAATCATTATGGGATTAGCACAAGTTTTCTCAGGTTTATTTACTGGTAATTTCAGTAAGATGTGGGAAGGAGTAAAAACGCTGTTTTCCGGTGCAGTTCAATTTGTATGGAACTTTGTGCAATTGACATTCTTTGGTAAATTATTGGGCGGAGTTAAAGTTTTCATTAAAAGTTTTGCCGGTTTCATTTCTTCAATGTGGACTGGAATCAAAAATACATTTTCTACGGTCGTAAAATGGGTCGTTGATTTTGTGAAAAATCGCTTTACTTCAATGCAGACAACCCTATCTAATATCACAACTGGAATAAGTAATTTCTTCTCATCATCTTGGAATTGGATATGGAATGGTATCATTATGCCTGTTGTACGAAGCATTGTTGACTTTGTACGTGGAAGATTTTCAACTATGCGAGACACAGTGAGGAATATCCTTACCACAATCAGAGATACGGCCAAAAACATGTTTGATAAAGTCAAATCGAACATTATCAACCCTGTACGTGACGCAGTTTCAAATATCCGAACAAAATTCACAGAAATGAAAGATAAGGTAACTGGAATATTCACAGATGTGAAAAATAATGTATCGGGCTATGTAACAGATATGGTAGATACTGTTAAGGAAATGCCACAGAAAATGAGTGACGGCTTAAAATCTACTGCTGGAAAAGTAGGAGACGGGTTAAAAGCAGTCGCAAATAAAATGACTGAGCAACTTGGTAAAGGTGTAAATGGCGTTATTGGCGGTGTGAATTGGGTACTTGAAAAAGTCGGTGTAAGTACGACTATTAAAGAATGGGCAGTTCCCCAATATGCTCATGGTACGGACGGTCACAAAGGCGGTCTTGCTGTTGTAGGAGACGGTAAAGGTAGTAATGCTGGACAAGAACTAATCGAAACACCTAATGGCAGACGTTACTTATCACCTGCTAATGACACTCTTGTCGATCTTCCAAAAGGTACTCATGTATGGTCTGCAACTGAGACTAGAGAAATGATGGATACACCTCATTATGCTTGGGGTACTATCAAGAATTTTGGTAAATCAGCTTGGGGAGCAACTAAAAACGTAGGAAGTAAGATAAAAGATTCTGCTTTAGACGTTTGGGATTATATTTCTAACCCCGGTAAGTTGTTCAATAAAGCTCTAGACATGTTGGGAGTAAAAGCACCATCAATGGGCGGTTCTCTTAAGGAACTTGGTGTAGGTGCTTACAACAAAGCTAAATCAAGCCTTAAAGATTTCGTTATCAATAAGGTGAATGGTTTCTTTGAAGGTGGAGAAGGTGGCGCAGGACAAAAAGGTAAAGGTTGGGGTTCTCCTTTCTATTTATCTTCACGCTTCAATCCTGCACGTAGGCATCCAATTACTGGACGAGTTCAACCGCATAACGGTGACGACTGGGCAGCACCGATGGGAACACCATTTTTCGCTCAAGCTGCCGGAAAAGTTTCTTATAGTGGTTGGGGTAATGGTTATGGAAATCTCATCAAGATTCAATCAGGAGCTTATGAACGCAGATATGCACACAACCAGCGTAACTTAGTCAAAGCTGGTCAAACAGTTAAAGCAGGTCAACGTATCGGTTTAACTGGGTCAACAGGTGACAGTACGGGGCCTCACGTTCACTACGAAGTGCGTAGAAACGGTATTGCTATTAACCCAAGAGGTTTGGCTACTGGTGGATTGGTTAATAAGCGTGGTTTCTATGAATTAGCAGATGGTGGATATCCTGAGTTTGTTATTCCAACAGATCCAGCAAGACGTACCGATGCTCAGAAGTTATTAGCTATTGCTGGTAAGCAAATTCAAAGTGGAGCAAAGAGACCTAATCAATTACCTAATCCTAGCAGTAATAATTCAAGTCAAAGCAATAATAGTCAACTAGAGAAATTATTAGCTGCTACATTGGAACAAAATGAATTACTTAAAGATAACAACAAGAAACTAGAAGATGGATTCACAGCTTTACTTGCAAAAACAATTGATGTCTTCTTAAACAAAGAGAAAGTAGGAAGGTCAGTTGATGAAGAAAGCGGAAAAAGACAAATACTTGATGGAATGGGGATTGCTTATTAATGTCTTTCACTGGAATTGAGTTTAATGGTTTACATAGCTTTAAAGACCTTGGGTTGACTATTGAGAGTAGAGACTTAGGTAATCCCTCCAAGGTCAAAATTATGGAAGACGTGCCTTATTCTAATATGAGGTACGACTTCTCTTCTCTATATGGAGAGCAGCAATGGACAGAGCGTACATTGGTTTATAAGTTCAATATTGCTGGGAAACAGGCTAAAGAGTATTTTTATTTAGTCGAGACTGAAATACAAAAATGGCTAACTATGCCTAATCAAAAGATACCCTTGTACGATGATATGCTATCAGGTTTTTATTATTTAGCTGAAGTACAGGAAGGGTCAGACAACGAATATAGATTTGTTATGGGTACATTGACAGTTACTTTCACGGCATATCCATATAAAATTGGTACGTTGCCTGAAGGTAATGACGACTGGGATGAATTTATGTTTGATTTGGATTATGCACAAGACACATCATTTACAGTAAATGGTTTATTGAATATTGAATTAGAGAATGTAGGGAGTAGAAAAACAACTCCTGAAATAGATTTATCGTCTAATATGCAAATCATTAAAGATGGTGTAACTTACTCATTTAATGCAGGCAAAACAACTTCTAGAGATTTTACTTTAAAAACAGGTACTAATCAATTAAGAATTATCGGTAACGGTACAGCCTCCTTCAACTTCCATAAGGAGTTGATTTAGTGTACAAAGTTGATTTGATTAACAATGGTAAAGCAACAACTATACATCATCATGAGTTTAATGACTTAAAGTTGATACGTGGGGATATCAAACAAACAATTGGACTGTCCTATAGTTTCACTTTTGATATTCTCCCTAACAACCCCGGTTACAACTTGATTAAACCGCTAGAAACTTTAGTTGTTGTTGAAAATACTAAGACTGAGAAAATTGAGTTTGATGGTGTAGTACTTATGCCCACTGAAGCAATGGACGACTCAGGTAAGTTCGGTAAGTCATTTCTATGTGCTAGTGAGCTAGTGTATTTAAACCACAGCGCACAGAGGCATGGGGAATATAGGAATATAACTATTAGACAGTTTCTACAAGCAATCGTTGATAGACACAACAGAGAGGTAACAGAAAGCAAGATTGATAAAAAGTTTGTATTAGGTAAAGTAGACGTTGTTAACAATACAGATAATGTATATAGGTACTTAGGTTATGAGAGTACGCTCGATTCAATAAATGATAAGCTTGTTAATCGCTTAGGTGGAGAGCTATGGGTTCGTAAAGAGAATGGTGTTAGATACCTCGATTATCTTGTAAAAGGTGGTCAAGTTTCTAAAACTAAAATTGAATTGCAACATAACCTTAAAAGTATAACTAAAGAAGCAGATCCATCTGAAATTATTACTCGTTTAATTCCGCTTGGTGCATCTATCGAGTCAGAGGAAGAAGGAGCAGTTGACGCAAGTCAAGCTAGGATAACTATTGAATCTGTTAACGCTGGGAAAGACTACATAGACGATCTTGAAGCACAAAAAATATTTGGGTTAATTGCTAAGAGTCAGACATGGGATGACATAACCATCCCCTCAAACTTACTCACAAGAGGAAGACAATTTTTAAACGAAAATAACCGTGTTAAAGTAAAGCACGAAATTAACGCATTGGATTTAAGTTTAATCGGTTTAGATACAGATAGCTTTGACTTAGGTAATAGCTATCCAGTTATTAACCCTGTAATGGCCATTAATGAAACTCTTAGGGTCGTTGAGAAAAATATTGATATTAATAATCCTGCCAACAATAGCTTAGTTGTTGGAGACTTATTCAAGAAGGCTTCGCAGTATCAGAATGAAGCGAATAAGTCATTACGAAACATAGGTGAGATACAAAATACTGTTGGTCGCCAATCACGTTCAATTGGTGTTTTAAAAAATGATTTTGAAGCTGTAAACAGGGCAGTTGGAGAAATTAAAGTTGTTATTGATAACAGTGACATTCCGGGTATTGAGCAAGCAGTATTAAATCTAAATTTAGCTCTCAGAGATTTAGAAGACACTATAACTGAATTACCTGTTTACGAACCAGCTACACAGCTTAAAGACGGACTGTTTAGTTTTATCGATAAAACTAAGCTAGATGGACTACAAAATTATGAACCTGCTACCGAAACGGTGGACGGGCTTTTTAGTGCGTCTGATAAAAGTAAATTAAACAAAATAACAGCTACTCAAGTAGTTGACTTAGACAATGTATTGACAAGATTAGCAAGGCTAGAAGGAGGAGTAAATGGCTAATATTAAAGACATTTTATATAGAATTATAACCGCCAAAAAAGGTAAAGACGTTCGTAAAAGTCTACACGATGGTTTAGATGCAGTTAATAAGGAAACAGAGGCTACTACACAATTAAGTTTTAATACTCAACGCAGGCAGGACATTGTCACTAAGCAATTTGATGATCAAATAGCCAACATGTCGCTTGAGAATCCATCTAACGCAGAAACAGTTGCAATGCGTACTAGTCGAATTACAGGTAAAAGTTACGATACCGCAGGAATAAGAGTAGATGATATAGACAACCAACTGTCCAAAACAATTTGGATTGGTGGTCTGCTAATGATCCAATTCGGTGTTAAAGGTGATGGGGTAAGTTTTGATTCAGATGCTCTACAAGAATTGTTAGATTATGTTGAACAAAAAGGGGGAGGTAAGGTTGTTTTACCTCCGGGTAGATACATACTAGATAAAACAGTATTTATGCCAGCGAATGTTGATTTAGAAGGACATGGCGTATCGACTATTTTAAGTGGATGGAGACCAGATGGTATTAGGGGCTATGCTTTAATCGCAAATAAGGGAATTTCAACAGAAGCTGCATATAATGGTGCACATGATTTCTCTTTAACTAATATAACCATTGATACCCCAATGACAAACGGTATTACTTTAGTCCATGCAAGAAACGTCTATTTTAATAAGATTTATGGTTTAAATGCTTATCACCACTTTTTTGATATTGCAGGAAGCAAGAATGTTATAGCTTCTGATATATATATTACCGGCTATAGCGGTACTGCCCCTTATCAAATTGACGGTCAAACAAATGGGCGCTTTAACAACTTTACATGGGATGGAACAAAAGCAATTGAGCCATATCATGACTACACTGAGAATGACGGGATCTTCTTATCAAAAGGGATTTTTGAAACTACAAACCTCGTGGATCGTTGTATTCATCTACATAGAGATGGTGGGAAAAATATCTTTATGAATGACCTTGTTATTAAGAACGCTAAAAGAGCATTTGCTAAAGATCCAAACGTTGTAAGAAAGAATGTCAAAGTGTCAAATGTAGTCGTAGAGAATTGTTATAGCTTAATTGACTTCGAGCCAATTTCAGGTAGAAAAGATAACGATATTTCATTCCAAAACGTAACCATTAAAGGAGCAACTTTAGGTGAAGGACTAGCTATTATTCGTATTCATGATGTTCAAGGATTAGATCTTATAGACGTAAGTCAGACAGTAGATAAAACTGTTGTAGATATAGGAGTAAGAACAATCAGAAATAGGCTGGTTCGAGTTACTGATTTTAATATCAGAAATTCAAGGTTAGATGGTGGCGCAGCTAGTGGATCTCACTATTGGTTAACTGATTGTCACAATGGCTACTTATCAGAAATGATCACGAGAGATTGCGGAAGGTCAATTCGAACAGAAAACTGTACAAGAATTAAAGCAGACGGTTTAATTGAACTCGATATTCTTGGGAAAGAATTACCTGTATCAATCTTAGGCACTGTTGAGTTGAAGGGAAAAGATTACATTGAAGTTGAATTAAATCATTCAGATATTCCTGTTGGTAGAGTAGATGTAGGAAGGTATATCGGGAGACTCTATGAAGGACGTGCTATCACAGGATTATGGATTTCTTCGACTAATTCAACGTGGGATAACGATGTAGAGTTAAAGGTTAGAAATGAATCAGGATCTACAGTTTTTGAGAATCTAGACTTACCTACGCAAAATCAAAACTGGGAAAGGTTACACTTTCCTACTCCATTGGGTGCCACAGATATGCGTGTGCGCTCCTTGTACATTGAAAAGAATAAGGCGACAACAAAAGGTAAGTTGACATTAAAAATCAGATCAGAATTATGGTGAGGTGGAATTATGGGATTACAAACAACGTTTACACTACCTCCGGGTAGTAATATTGCGGATTTCTTTGATGATCCTAATGTCTCTAGAGTGGAAACGATTGAACCGTATGAGGTGAAAGATGGGTATGTGAGGCTCGATTATTTTGAAGGAAACAAGCACGAAATAAGGTTTACAATTGCATACCTTAAGGAAAGAGGGGCTAAGACGTTAAGACAGGAGACTTTTTATTTTACTCCTATTACTCTTCATGGTTCAACGAGCATTTTTGAACAAATTTATGGTCATTTAAAAGTAAATGTGTTTGCAGATACTAACGATGTATTTGAATCTGAGAACTTTGCAAGTTAAATACTAGTTGGTTTTAACAGTGGCCACACATAAGATTAATACTCATGACGTAAACTTTCTATATAGGAGGAACGTTTATGAAAACTACTGGAGGATTATTTAAGGGTTTAATAATCAGCTTACCTATTTCAATCTTATTGTGGGTTATCGTTATTTTAGTAATAAGGCTGTTTTTTAAAATATAAGAAGTCAAAGCTTGAATAAAATAAAGGATTTCCCTCTTTTTGTCGAATTAGTAGTTATAAACAATAAGGGGGATTTATTATCAAAGGATTAGTAGTATCGCCGAGATATAAGGTAGATAATGATAGCACGACTTTTGAAACCACATTTATACAACCAATTGAGTTAAGACAATATATAACGTATTGGGACATGATAGATTTTCCAGACAATCGATTAATCAGTTTTGAAAGTGGTAATGAAGAATACCTTTATTTAATGAATGCAGGTGTAATGAAACGTACTCAATTCACAGCCGGTATTTCAACAGGTAACATTGGTGAGGTTTATCAGAAAATGCAGTACCAAGCTTTTGAAATCAACAATAATATTCCAAATGAAACATGGTTTATTGCACAACCTCAAACAGAACTTGTTCTTAATAAAAAGGATTTAATAAGAACGCGAGCTTTAAATGTTGAACTACACAATTCTTTACCTGTACCTGGCGAAAAAACTAGATTAGAAGACATACTAGAATTTAAAAATAAACGTTCGTCAGAACTAAACGCATTCAGTTTACAGATGGATGATTTTTATCAAGATATTATCAAATCACAAGATGAAGAACATGCATTACAATCAAAAATAAATAGAATTCAACAAAGTTTAACAGATCTTACACGAGTAATGGATGAATCTTATCTAAATAGAGTTCAAAGAAGCTTAAATGCTAAAATTGATTTAAGTAAGGCTTCAGGTGCATTCGGTAGTGTTATTGCAGGTAGTGTTAGTGGATTATATCCTATGACAGTTGGTGTTATCGGTGGGATATCTGCTGCCGCATTTGCAGGGGTAAGGTTAAGTGCTGATTTCTCGTTTAAACCTAAGGAAATTACCTCTGAACTAAAACCATATGCATATTTGTATGAGGTTAATAAGTTAAACAATTAGGATGGTGGGATGTATGGGATTATGGGAAGCGTACGAGATATTTTCTGTTTTTATAACAACCACATTATTGCTATTTCATTTTCTGAATGTGCAAGTTACAAGTGCACCTCTTATTAAGAGCAGAGGCCCTTTGTTTATTAAGAAATAATAGCAACTTTCAAGCTCTCCAGATTGGAGAGCTTTTTATTTTGCAAGAAATATTGAAAGGAGTAATAATAGTAAGAGCTTTAAGAAAAACTCTTACTATTTAAATAAGATCTTAAATGACTCAATACGCGTATATAGACTTTTCTTTTACTTCTTCTTTTTAAATCTAATTGAATAAAGGCAAATAAAAAGAATGTAAAAAAGCTATAAATAACTCCAGCGAAAATTTCTTCCGAAATATAGAGTTCTTTAGGGCGAATCAAAGTTACAATTGATATCATAATAGCTAAATAAGCGTAATTTTTAGATAAGGAAGATTGATGTTCTTCAATATTATCTTCTAATAGAGCTATCAAATTCATTATTGTTGTATTTGATAGCGAATCTAACTTTTCTTTAGCTTCTAAAGGATTATTAAACAAGAGCTTATCCAATCTTTCTAAGCTTATGTGTATATAATCAATACTATAAAAGCTCAAAGATTGTCTAGTGTGTAAATATATTTCTAAGCGTAATTCGTCATCATTAAGATTCAATTTCATAACCCCCCACTCTATTATCGGAAGGGACATAGGAAAGTTATATATTTACTATATATTTAATTCGAGTCTTTCACATGGAAGACTTTTTATTTTATTTTTTAAAGAGAGAAAGAGACAAGGAGAGGGTTTGATGGAGAACATTTCACTTTATTTTAGTGCCGATCGTTTTGAGGCATACATGCTGTATCTATTCGGAGGCGTTAATTTCATTGATCTACTATTCGTCTTAATGTTATTAGATATAGCCACAGGAATTTTAAAAGCAATCAAAGATAAAGATTTAAGGAGCAGATCGTCCTATTTCGGCTATGTGAGAAAGATAATGGTTTTTGGCTTAATCATAGTAGCAAACATTATAGACAATATCTTAGGACTTAACGGCATGGTTGCTACGACAACTGTGCTTTTTTATATTGCCAATGAAATCTTATCAATTGTTGAGAATTCAGCAAAATTAGGACTGCCTATTCCACCAATCATTATGGAGAAATTACGTGGTTTTGATAAATACGGAGAGAATAATAAGGAGGACGAGTAAATGCAAATCAAGCAAGATTTATTGCCAACATCAGCAAGTAATAGACCGGGTAATAAAATTACCCCAACATACATAACTGTTCATGAAACAGCCAACACAAGAAATGGGGCGAATGCTGAAACTCATGCACGATATATTAAAGGGGCTGATGCACGTAATAGACAGGTATCTTGGCATTACACAACAGATGATAAAGAAATCATTCAGCACTTGCCGGACAATGAAAGAGGTTGGCATGCGGGTAGTGGTAACGGATCGTCTATCGGCATTGAATTATGTGTAAACTCTGATGGAGATTTTCAAAAAACAAAGCGGCATGCAGCTAATTTAATTCAAAGACTAATGAAGAAGCATAATATTCCTCTATCTCGTGTAGTGACACATAAACATTGGACAGGAAAGAATTGCCCTGCTCGATTGCTCAATGAGTGGGACTCATTTAAACAATTAGTCTCGGGAGTTACAAGCGTGCCTAACGAAACTAAGCCTGCTACCCCTGCACCTACTCCAGCATCTAAACCTCAACCAACAACTTCAAACACTGCTGCAAAATCTGGCGAAGGTATTGTAGATTATTTAAATCGTGTCGGCATCGATTCTTCAATGAATAACCGTAAAAAGTTAGCTGATCAGCATGGTATAAAAAACTACACAGGGACAGCACAGCAAAATACTGATTTGTTGAATAAGATTGCTTCAGGTAAAGCTCCTGCGACTAAACCAGCACCTAAGAAAGCAACTACATCTTCTACTCCTGCCAAGAGTGGTGAAGGATTGGTTGACTATCTAAACAGAGTTAAAATCAATTCTAGCTTTGGCAATAGAGAGAAACTAGCTGCTGAACATGGTATTAAAGGCTACAAGGGCACTGCTAGTCAGAATACTGAATTGTTAAACAAGATTAGTGGTAGCTCACCTAAGCCAACTAGTAAGCCTGCAGCTAAGAAATCAAGCAATCCTAAAGCTAAAAGTGGAGAAGGCCTAGTTGATTACTTAAAGCGTATTAAAGTTGATTCGAGCTTTGGGAATCGTCAGAAGCTTGCTAGTCAACATGGCATTAGGGATTATAAAGGGACAGCAAAACAGAATAGTGATTTGTTGAATAAGATTAGTGGATAGTAGTTATCGGGGTGGCTTCGGATGCTCTTCATTTCTTCATCTTATCACTCTACGTGGAGCAAACTCAGCTATAGTTTATTGCAAAATGTCAATTTATCATGGTATAATTTAGTTGAAGTTAGCGTATACTTTTTACCACTTACAAGGTGGTGATAAGTATCAAGGATAGCGATAAAGGGGATGATAGCGTGGCGATGCCAAAAGAACGAGTTCTTAGTCGTAAACCTCTTAGAAAACCAAAAGCAAAAAGATCTAGCCTGCTTTCCAATACTACACCAGAACGCTTAGCGAAAATTAACAAATTGTCCGAGAGAGATGGCGGTTTAAGTAATTTAACCTATGAGCGTGTTTTTGGAAAGGAGTAAAGCTCTTTGTCCAAAATAGATTTCAAACAAAGAAAGAATTGGCATATTATTGAAAGAGGTTGTTTTTATCAGGCGGCTATGCCTTACATGTCTGATACTGAACAGCCTCTTAAATTTTTGACCTCTGATGAAAGTGGTAAGCTATCATTTGTAGAAAGAACCGATGATTTCTTACCGGCTGAAGATGAAAATGGCAGAAAAACTGCAGTTCCTCAAGACATTATTGTAACCGTAAAGCCAAGGCAAGTAGTTGTATTATCTAATGATGTATTAAACAAATCTAGAGACTATTCCTATGTACAAGTAGCTCCAGTATACGGTCTTTATAAAACCGACACAACTAGATGGTACTACGAAGATCTAATTAATGACAAATTAGAAGGGTCAGTTTATGTGCCTTCTAATGGCTACGGAATTAGAATTGATCTTATACAGATTACATCTATACATAAGAGTATGTTATTACAAAAGCAACGTAAAGTTGATAAAGAAAGAATGGAATTAATTGAATCTGAATTAGTCGGATTGTTAGATTTATAAGAGAAACAACTAGCCCCTCTAATGAGACTTAAACATCTCATTAGAGGGGCGTTTTTTTGTTTCACTTCCCAATCAACTTTCTGCCTTCTTCTATTTGCTCTTCATCAAGCCACATTATTTCATCGACCATAGATTTGAGTAACAATATAATTTTTAAAGAAGTTTCTTTATTGGCAAATTGAGTAGGTAAACTAGCTCCATGTAATATTGCATGTCTTTGTACATCAAATTCGATATCTTTACCATGCTCAAAATGTGCTAAGACTTGATTGAGATAAAAGTCTTTAAGATCTTTCTCTTGTCTATTCTCTCCTTTGAAGATAAATTCAATTAGTTTTTTTAAATTTTTTTGGGATAAGTAAGAGTCTATTTTAAAAGTACTGGCCAGTATACCTTCCAGTTGAGTTATTAAGGTTGGTACTGATAGGGCGTATAACCCTAAATTATGGGCTGTTAATGCTTGTCTCAAAAGCATTATCCTGTCATCTAAAAAAGAGTAACAACTGTCGTGCCAATTCAAGCTAAACGTAGTTATTGCTTCTTCATCATAAATTTCCTCCATAATATTGTTAACTGTCGAGATTACTGTGGCAGAGTCCCATTCTTCAGTCTCATACTTTATGTATATCTCACTTAGTAATTTAGTTCTGGAAAATCCTAAGTTAGTATCGGGAGGGTAACCTACAACTTGCATTAAAAGCAGATACTTTTCCGTGTTGCTTTCATGTTCCTTAAGGTGTTCTCTCAGTTCATTGACTTTCTTAGCAAAGTCGAAAGAGATCTGCCTGAAGCTATCTACGAACGGAGATAAATTCTCTTTAAGAATCCACGAAGACTCAATAATCTTCTTTCGAGTCTCAAATATTGGTTTTGTAAAGAGTTTAATTCGGTTATTCATTTGAATTGCTTCTGCATTCATTTTTATGAGAGACTTATCAATTTTGGGTACATCAATATTAAATTTAGTAAAAGAGAACTCGTATTTGCAGGCATTGCATTTTTTATTTATAAAGTCTAGCGTAATTATGTCTTCACTTCGGCATTTAGGACACTTCATGGTATCAGCTCCTTTATGAAGAATTTAACACATTTTGATTGAAAAGTTGAAAGAAACACATTCGGGGAGTAGATTGGCTCATTAAGTTAAGTTGGTCTACTCCCCGTTTTTTTTGTTTTAATCCATCCACTCGTCACCATAATCCATAAAATAAGACCATGCTTCCATATCAGCTATATTCTCGTATTGATCTCTTGGAAATGGAGGATTTTCTGTTTCAATTCCTCTTTTAGATCCAGCTTGCAAGACATCATCATCTAAACCAGTTGTTAAGCCTCCAATAAATTCTCCATTATCGTTATAAAAAACAAATGCTGATGTTACTCCTTGTGCGTTAACGTCTGTATTATTTTCTAAAGAAGCTGTTGCACTTAATCTATGGTCTGTACTATAAGTTGGGCTTTTTGTATCTAATTTTGTTGAATCAAAGATGGATAATTGTACATTTACATCTGCTTCGGCATAATCAAAGCTTTCTAAATCAGCATCATTAGTTAATTCATAGGTTCTTACTAAGCCTTTTTCACCTTCGTTTATTACATCAGGATAAGCTCTTAGTCCCAAATCATCACTAACTGCTGCTACGCTTCCATCTTGATTATAGAATGTAACAGCATTAGGATAAATCTCTATTGCACCTTTACCTGTATTAGTTACTAATGCGTAATAACTATAAACTGATTGACCACCGCTCGTTTCTGCTTCTTTCCAAGCGTAACCTATTTCCTCGACTTCAAAATCAATCAATTCTTCCTGAGCGTTATAGGCTGCTATCCATTCCTCTTCACCAATTGATTCGTCTGTAAGATCAACATTAAGCAATTCATTATCGCTTTCCTCAGATACTTCCTCTGCTTGCTCTTCGTTATCGCTTTCATTTTCGTCTGCGGTTTCTGAAGTAGCTCCTGTTTCCTCATTAGTAGGCTCAGAGGAGATCTCTTCACCCTCATTTCCACATGCTGCAAGTGATAAAGCTATAGTTAATGCAATCGAACTAAACAGTAATTTCTTCAAATAAAACCCTCCAGTTAACTATTATTAAAAATATAAAAAATATTACTACCATTTAAATGAAAACATTGGTTATTTTTAGAACTAATATAGTATTATTGTAACATGAGTTAATATAACTAGACAGGGGAGAAATCAATGTTTAAAAGCAAAGAATTTTTAATCCATTCATTCTTATTAATTTCATGTACTGTACTCTTAGCAGCATGTTCAGGAGGTCAATCTTCACTAAGTCAAGGAAATTCTTCATCAGAACAACCGTCAGAAGTCACTCTTGAAGCGTTAGACGAATCCTCATTCGATTACGAAACTTTGTATGCTGATGATTTTGAAGTAACCAATAACTTTAAATACAAAGAGTATCCAGTCCTAGATATCGATAAGATTGACTTGGATAGAGTGAACGAGAATCTTTTAGCATTCATTGTCGCTGATTTAGGCTTAGAGGAAGATGAAGACACTAATACTGAAGAAACGAACAACGAGATTAGTGAAGACGATAAGGACGTTGCCGTAGTTGAACAAGATGATGAAGTGGAAGAGGTAGCTAACGAGGAAAGTGATAATCCTGAAGCTGCTGAAAATGAATCAACTGAGTTAGATGAAGCGATGGATGAAATAGTTGAAGATGAGGGTTGGGTGGAAGGAAAGGGGTATACATGGGCAACTTATACAGGTGGAGAAGTTACTCAAATCACTGTCGATCCAACAACTAAAAAATCTCCTGAAGATCAGACCGAATTTTCAGGTTCAATGTCTTACGCCCCATTACTTCCAGATGGTGGATTATGTCCTGCCGAATATTGTATTCCGCCAAGTGATTTACCAAGCACTGCATTCTTTGGAAATGATGGTTCTATCTATGACACTGAATACGCAGGAACATGGGAATATTATATTACGGACGAACAAGAATGGACTTGGTACGCTTGGAATAATAATTAGCTATTAGAAGAGAGGGGAAGGTTTGTTAAATAAACTAACCTTCTTTCTTTTTGCTATTGAAGGAAAGGGTAATAAAATGTCGAAAGTAACATTAAAGGAGTGGTTATTTTGGACTATAACTTAAAAAGTTACGAGCTAATTAGATTATTAAACAATTACTTAGTGAGAAAATACCCGCATTGCATTAACAACTTTTATAGTTATCCCTTTTTAGTCAGTCAGGTATGTAAATACCATGCTAGAGAATTACCTAATGATTTGATTAAGACGAAAAGTATTAGAAATAAGATTGCACACTTTCGAATAGTTACCGAAGAAGAATTCTTACTCCTCGAAACAATAGTCGTGTCAATGGGTATCAAGGAATCAAACTTCGTTAAATAACCTCTTAATTAATAAACTCTAAGCACACAAAAAAGAGCCAGCAAGGGCTCAGTAAAAATCTAAGAGTTGATAATAAGATTGGAGTCGTACCTCATCTATTTGATTTCTTTGATTATACTACATTTAAATTTATTATTTAGTAGTCAGGAGGATCTAAGTAATCTGGGGTTTCTTCGATTTGGAAAGTGTTAAAGTTTTCAATATAAGTATCTTCATCAGTATTTGACTTTTGTTCCCCATAGTCCATTTCAAAATCTATTTGTTGTGACTTACCAATCCCATAACCAATTACCATCATTAGAACAATTATAAATAGAAAGAGTCCTATAATCACCACTGATATGGAAAATATAAGTTCTTTAAAAATATTTCTTTCCATTAAAGACCTCCTAATAGGTAACCAAGGAGTTAGGGATATAAAGCAGGTATCACATTGATAGTCACCTAGTAGTTATTAAAACTGCTTTATCTCCTTGGTTGATATTAATCTTAGCATAAAACAACACACGTTATTCAATATAAAGTATGTTAAGATTAAAAATGTAAAATACAGTATAAAGCAGGAAAAGGGAGAATAGAATATGGGCGCAAAGAAGAAAGAGCTCTTGAGTGTAACTGACATCAGAGAGATTACTGGGCTAGGTAGAGATAGAGTTTATGAACTAATGTATAGTGGGGAGTTTACAGTATATCGATTTGGTAATCGCTTCATGGCGTTAGAAAAGGATTTTTATGCATGGCTTTATAATGAGAAGAATAAGAATAGCTTTGTTTTTAAGGTTAAGGGATTATAATAGAAGATAAATGATAATAGTTTATAAACAAGCGAAACTTAAAGGAAAATACAACGTAAATATTGAATAAGTAAAAAGAGCATCGGCTCCTACCCCGACACTCTTACATTTTCTATTTATTGTATTACAGTACTGATTAATGTTAAGTTGGTTTTAAGAGTAGCTAATTCATTCTCTGAGGTTGCAGCCTCGCTAAGTGATTGAGCAACTACTATTTTTGCAATTTCATCTTGGTTGTCTGTCTCTTTTCCCAAGTAATCGACAACCAAGATACCTCCATTGGTTTGAAAACTTGCTTGATAATGAGTGTTTCCTAGTTTGTTATCTTCATAGCGTTCCATCCTGTCGCTGTAAGTTTCAGTAACACCTACGATGCCGATTGCTGGAAAGAAAAGTATTGGATCTTCAAATACTACTTGATTGTACAAGCTGTCGTATTCGTTCCAAGAATCCTCTAAAGTGGATTGCCTTTCTTTATTCGATGAAGCGAAAACATAAGGGACTGTAACTTCGACACCCATAGAGACCAATTTTTGACCAGGCTTTAAATTATATGCGTGTTCAAATTCAGGATCTTCTTCACCATAATTATCTTCGGTAACAAATGTAACCTTATAGTCTGCTGGTGAGTAAACAACTACTTTCTTACGGTCATAGCGGATGTTTAAATCACCTATTGTTTCAGAACTTGTTAAATCAGCAGATTCCGAGCAAATAAAGCAAAGCTCATAATACTTAACCATAGTAGCACCAAAAACCTGATAAACGTTACCTTCTACTTGTACACTAGTTGACATAGACATTCTCCTCGTAAAGCCAATAGGGCTTTTTTATTTTGGTCAAACTTGGAAAAGCATGTTCTTGATTTCGAGTATAAGTGACAAGTCGGATAATGTAAAGGATAAATAAATTATTTGATGGGTATCTTTTAAATTATTTATTGACTTTTTGAACGGTATTATCTATATTAAAGCTAAGATATACATTAATAGGAGGTGTGGATATGGCAGAGAAGGTATACAACTTAAAATACGATACTGAGTATGACAGAGATATTCATGATTGGATGGAGAAAATACCGAAGAGTAGAAAAGGCGAACTTATAAGAAGTGCTATTCGCTTATGGATGAATCAAGATAACGAAAAGACTTTAATTATTCCAGTAGGAAATCCAGATCCAAAATAGCACAAAGTATTTTTACAACAGAACGGAGTATTATAATTGAATAGATTATCTAGAAAATAATCAAACACTTGGTATAGTAGGCTTTCCTCTAAAAAGCGTAAATTATATAACGGTAATTTAAAAACAGATTACTATCAATACTTTGGACCGAGGCCACCGAGGAAAGATTAAGTAAGAAAGGTTTAACTGATACGAACACATTATTTTTTGATAAACTATTCATTGAATGAGTAGCTACTTCCAAAAAGTAATGTGTTCTTTTTAATTTAACCAATTAATCAGATTTAAAGTTGAGAGGTGTTAGAGTGAGCAAAAAAATAGTTTTGATTGTAGCGATTGTTTATTCAATCGTATGCTTGATATTAAATAATGTCCTGCAAACGGCTGTAGGAGGATATATGATGACCTTAAGCTTACTCGCTTTTGTAGTCGCTTTTATAGGAGTTCTATATTATATTTTGAAGTTTAACATTAAGTGGTTCAGGTTCAAACATAATCAAAGAAACCATTAGGGCTAAAAAAATGAAACCTAACTTAAGATCACTCGTAAATGATAAATGTAATAAGGATTAAAAATATATCCAGTTTCAAATGTTTATTTTTCTTCTAATTAGGCTATTTATCCTAAAAAAATGTTGCTAAAAAGGAGCTACCAATTATGCCAACGAATGAAATCATTGACTACCATGAGGAACCGTCATCGGACGACCGTACATTCGCAATGCTTATTTATGTATCAAGTTTCTTTACGACAATTATAGGACCATTAATTATATGGTTACTTAAAAAGGATCAATCTCCTTTTATAGATAAACATGGGAAAGAATATTTTAATTTTGTGATTTCGTATGCAATTTATACGCTTATTGGATTTATAACGATCTTTCTTTTCATCGGTTTTATCATTTTACCAGTGGTTGGATTGTTGGGCTTCATCTTTACAATTGTCGGTGCGATAAAAGCATATAACGGTGAATGGTACCGCATACCACTTACAATTCCTTTTATTAAATAAGAGAGTTTAGCGACGGACTTAGGTTCGTCGCTTTTGTTTGGGTTAAAACTGGTCTCATCATTTGATGGATGCTAAGATGGTGGAGAAAAGGTGGTTGATTCATATGAATACACTTATTATTACGAGTTATGCAGTAGGAAAAGATCATGAGAAAACAATCATATTTAAGAGTACGGAGAGCAAGGACATTCATCAGCTCATATTCGACGGGTTAAAAGCGCTTTTACAAAAAGAAGAATTAGAGGCTTCTCCTGGAATTGGTGAACAATTAAGTATTAATATGATTGAGCAGGAACCTGGGCAGTCCCTACCACGTATACAACACATTTCTGTTTCTGGAGAACTTGAGGATCTTTTGCTGAATCGACTCGATGATATTCAAGAATGGATAACACAGCACGAGATTAAAGAAGTCTCCAATCATTCGGATACGCTCGCGAAATTAGTTAGTGAACTTTCATAATTTCATTTACCAAATTAAGTTAGGAGTGATTTTTTGAGTCAAAATCTATTAATGTTAGGAATTGATGTAGGAACAACAAGTGCGAAGTCAATGATTTTCAACACGCAGGGAGTGGTTGTAGGATCAAGTGAAGTTAGTTACCCAACGCTATCGCCGCAACCTGCTTGGTCAGAACAGGATCCTGAAGTGATCCTTCAAGCGGTAAAGGGATCCATTAAGCAAGCAGTTGCGTCCTCGGGTCTTGCTCCGAATAAAATTGCTGCTGCAGGTTTTTCGACAGCAATGCATTCTTTATTAGCTGTCACAAAAGATGGAAAGGCCATTACAAATAGTATCATTTGGTCGGACAATCGAAGCTCTGAGCAAGTAAGAAAGCTTAAACAAACAAATGAAGCAGCAGCCTTTTATATGCGGACTGGGACGCCCATTCACACTATGTCTCCTTTATCAAAGCTCTTATGGATGAGGGAGCATACACCAAATGTGTTTAATGACGCGTACAAATTCATCTCCATTAAAGAATACATTTGGTTTCATCTATTCGGAGAATTTGTAGTTGATTATTCAATTGCTTCAGCAACGGGTCTCTTTCACCTTGAAAAAAATGAGTGGGACTTGGATATTTTGTCATCGATTGGTTTGCCTATTGATAAATTATCACCGCTCGTTCCGGTTACATATAAAAAAGAGTTACCTTATACAAGCCTTGCTGATGAATTAGGTGTAAGTCAGGCGATGCCATTTGTTATTGGTGCTAGTGATGGTGTGCTGGCTAACGTGGGGGCTGGTGCCGGTGCAAGTGATAAAACGATTATAACGATCGGAACAAGCGGGGCAATTAGGAGAACCGTAGATCAGCCGATAACGGATCCTTTGCAGCGAACGTTTTGTTATGCGTTAACTGAAAACAAATGGGTAATAGGTGGAGCGACAAATAATGGAGGAAATGCGTTTAGATGGTTTCGAGATGAGTGGTCAAAAGGGAAGTCCTCTGGGGGAGACGAACCGGTTACAGAGGATCTATATGAGTACTTATTGCATCTAGCATCTACCTCACCAGCCGGAGCAAAGGGATTAGTATTTATGCCTTTCTTAAATGGAGAACGTGCTCCGTATTGGAATCCGGATGCTCGTGCTGGATACATTGGTATAGCTAATCATCATACACAAGCCGACTTTACTCGGGCATTACTTGAAGGAGTTATTTTCAGCATCTATTCAGTTGGTACTGCTTTGCAGGAACTAGGTGGACCGATAAAAGAGATTCGTGCTTCTGGCGGCTTTGCTAGGTCAGAGCTATGGCTTCAAATTTTAGCAGATATATTTGGTCATACCATTGAAATTCCGGCAAGCTACCACGCTTCCGCTTTTGGTGCGGGCATTATAGCTTTAATAGGTGGAGGACAGTTAGACCATTTAGAAGAGTCGGATCGATGGACAGACGTTACACAAATGATTGAACCGGACCTTACCACTCACCAGACATATGCTCAAATCTTTGAGATCTATCAGTCTATCTACCTTGCATTAGAAAAGCCGTTTCAACAGCTTGCAGACATTCAAAAAACGCATATTCATAAACCATATGAATGATGTAGATGATAATTTGATTATGTAAACCTGTGGATTAGCCGTTTCCTTAGATTTCCCCTCCCCGTATGATAGAGTGCACCACGATATATATGATATGGGAGGGGATTTAATGGTTAAAATCTTTTTAGATCCAGGTCATGGTGGTACAGACCCAGGTGCAGTAGGAAATGGATTACAGGAAAAATCACTTGTGCTTACGATTGCGAGTTTAGTAAGGGACATGCTTCTAGATGAGTACCTTGACGTTGAAGTAAGAATGAGTCGTTCAACAGATGTATTTGTAGCTCTCTCAGAACGTAGTCGGTTAGCCAATCAGTGGGGTGCAGATTACTTTATGTCAATCCACATTAATGCAGGTGGAGGGACGGGGTTTGAATCCTTTATTCACTCAAGCCGTGCTGCCAGAACCGTACAGTTACAAAACACGGTTCATGCTGCAATTATGGAGCAATTATCCGTTGCGGATCGGGGCAAAAAATCAGCTGATTTTGCTGTTTTGAGAGCGAGCAGTATGCCTGCGATCTTAACAGAGAATCTATTTATTGATCGAGTCAGTGATGCGAATCTTTTAAAGGACGCTGCCTTTCTTCGTTCCGTGGCACGTGGCCATGTAAATGGAATTGTACGTGCCTTTCAACTGCAGCGAAAGCCCGGTTCTGGTGGTGGAAGTGTGTACCGTGTCCAAAGTGGCGCCTT
Source organism: Alkalicoccobacillus gibsonii (assembly GCF_016798245.1). Lineage (GTDB taxonomy): Bacteria > Bacillota > Bacilli > Bacillales > Bacillaceae_D > Alkalicoccobacillus > Alkalicoccobacillus gibsonii. The sequence goes on from NZ_JAEUZA010000001.1 coordinate 730,201, forward strand.
TAGTAGTGAACAAAATGCTACTCAATTAAAGACGAGACTAGAACAAGCGGGATACCAACCATTTATTCGTTTAGAAGGTGGCCTGTATAAGGTTCAAGTAGGAGCGTTTTCGAATCAAACGAATGCCGAAGCGTTTGCAGTAGAATTGCGTAGTAAAGGCTTTGAGGCTCAAGTATTTCTTTCATAAATCAGCAGATGTATGCATACCTTCATAGATGGGAAGGTTATTAGCAGTTTCTGAATGATATGGGGGAATGACAATGGATGTAATGAAAAACGATGCTTATGCTCAGTCCGTTTTAAAAAGACTAGAAAAAGCAATAAATACTGTAGAGGCCAATATTGCTGCTGAGCTAGGTGAAATGAATGGTGAGCAGGTTCAACAAGCAAATTTATTTATCAAAGAAGCTCGTTCTGACTATTTAGATGCACAGCAATATGTCACAAAGCAATCGTATCTGTAAGAAAAAAAAGAAGCGGAAGCCTATATGCTTACGCTTCTTTTTTTGAGTGTTCTTCTGGATGAGCTGCATCCGTAAAACGAGGCTGTATAAATTCTACCCGATCAAGATCTGTTTGATAGTCAATCGTCATTCCATCCACGTACCAAAAATCATCTGGAGTGACAAAGAATGAAATACCTTGCTTTTCAATAATAAATGATTGTGGAGTTGGAAGATCTCTCATAACGCCTACTGAAAACCCTCCTGAACCAACGCCTCCAACTCGTACATAAAGACGAACAGATTCGCCGTCTCTCAGTTCCATTTCTTTTTTATATAACGAAACAACCGAATCTGATAACGTTAATTGCATTTCTAACCCCTCCTTACATAAATAGTGTATCATATTAAGCAGAATATTTTCGAAAAAGAGAAGGAACATCTTTTTCGAATGTCGAAATAAGTAGTTGCTCCATTTTAGTACATAAGAGATTGGTGGGTTTAATATGAAAGCAGAAGAAAAATATCTTGGCCTAGTCCAAAAGCAAAATCATTACAATCAAGCATTGTCACTCCTTGCATGGGATGCCCGTACAGGTGCACCTAAAAAAGGAGCAGCACAACGTTCAGAAGTGATAGGAACTCTATCATCAGATGTGTTCGCTTTATCTACATCAAATGAAATGAACGAACTGCTTTCTGAACTTGAAAATGAAAAGGACTCTCTTTCTGAAATTACAGCGAAAAGTATTGAAGAATCGCGTAAGGATTATGATCGAAACACGAAGATTCCCGCTGAAGAATTCAAGGAATACGTTACGCTTCAATCGCAAACAGAGACACTGTGGGAAGACGCAAAGGATCAATCTGACTTTGACATGTTCCGTCCTAACTTAGAGAAATTAATTGAATTTAAGAAACGTTTCATTGGCTATTATGGTGAGGATACAGGCCATGTATACAACACGTTACTTGATGATTATGAGCCTGGTGTGTTTGTTGATACCATTGATGAGGTATTTGCTGAGTTAAGAAATAATTTAGTTCCTCTTGTTCAAGCAGTAACGGAGTCTTCACACCAACCTAAAATGGATAGCTTATTCGCCCATTTTCCTAAAGCAAATCAACAAGCGTTAAGCAAAGATATCTTAAAGGAAATTGGATTTGATTTCTCAGCAGGCCGTATGGATGAGACGGTTCATCCGTTTGCGATGGGGATTAACCCTTATGACGTTCGTGTAACAACGAAATACAATGAGTCTGATTTCCGTGTATCTCTGTTTGGCACGATTCATGAAGGTGGCCATGCGTTATATGAACAAAATATCTCTCCAGAATTAATGGGTACACCGCTTTGCGGAGGAACTTCAATGGGGATTCACGAATCTCAGTCCTTGTTCTGGGAAAAGTTTGTTGGACAAAATATGGCTTTTTGGGAGCGGAACTATCCGTTATTAAAGAAGCATGCCAATGGACAGTTTGATCATGTAAGTTTGGAAGATTTCTACTTTGCAGTAAATCAGGCAAAGCCATCTCTTATTCGAATCGAAGCGGATGAGTTAACCTATTGCCTACACATTATCCTTCGTTATGAGTTAGAAAAAGCACTAATTGAAGGTAGTCTTGCTGCAAAAGACCTACCACACGTATGGAATGAAAAAATGGTTGAATACCTTGGGGTTAAGCCTAGCAATGATGGTGAAGGCGTGCTTCAGGATGTACACTGGTCCTTTGGGTCCTTTGGATATTTTCCTTCCTACGCATTAGGTTATATTTATGCTGCTCAACTAAAGGAGTCATTCACCAAAACAAATCCTAACTTTGACGATTTAATTCGCCAAGGCGATTATGCGCCAATCCGTCAATACATGACTGAGAATGTTCATCAGTTCGGTCGAGGCAAAAAGCCAGCTGATATCCTAAAGGATACAACAGGCTCTGGAATTGACGCTAAACCGCTAATTCATTACTTAAAAGATAAATACACTACTTTGTACAAGCTATAATCATAGGAGCGGGCAACTTGCCCGTTTTTTCTTTGTGTATTATTCCTAGTTGACTACTATGAATAATGGGTATATAATAATGAAAAGAGGGAAAGGAGCAATTCTGTATGGCGCATTTAACAATGTTAACGGAAAATCCGCTTATAAATAAACAAGATAAGATGTTTAAAGCACAGTTAGAAACGTGGGTCCTGCAACAAGGTCATGAGCTTTCAGAAGTTTCTATTACTACTTTCACTCCGGATCATCTTGAAACGGACATTTTTATCCTTGCGATACCTGTAGAACAAGATGCTTACCAGGCATTTAAGCGCTTTTTACAGTCGTTACCTGAAAACACCTTTAGGGATAATCAGGTTTTTCCTTTTATCCTTGGAGGAACGATGGCTCACGTAAGTATTATGGAGTTGTATCTACAGCCATTGCTGAACCGCTTAGGAATTATAGAGGCCTTAACGATTGTACCTAAATCTACTAAGTCACAGAAACAACAATATGTAAAACAACTGTTTTCTCAATCTAGATTTAATCAATTCTTACAACCATATATTGCAATTTAATGTTGTAAGCTGAGAGCCGACTAAAGTGGTTCTCAGCTTTTTTGTTAAGCTAAAGGGTAAGAACTTCTTTTAATCCGCTAACGATCATTTCAACTGCCATTACCGTTAAGATAAGCCCCATTAAGCGTGTAACGATTGAAAGTTCCGTTGCATTAAGCTTGCTATGAATCCAATGTGAATAATAAAAGATCACATAAGTGACTAAGAGAATGACCGTAAAGGCAATAAAAACACCAATGGTATGACTCAGCCTAGCAGAATGTTCAGAGGTCAAACTCATCACGGTAGCAATGGTTCCAGGTCCAGCAATTAATGGAATGCCCAAGGGAGTAATTGAGATGTCGTCCTTTTCTAGCCCTTCCTGTTGCTCTTCTTCGTGAAGGGTATGGCTATGCCTTGACTTTGCACTGACCAAATTGTAGCCAATTCCGAAAATAATAATCCCACCTGCAATACGAAGTGCATCAACTGTGATGCCAAATGCTCTAAACAAAATCGGCCCAAGAATTAGAAATGCAGTTAGGATCACAAATGCTGTGAGTATAGCTTTAAAGGCAATGGTCCTCGTTTCTCTCACAGTATTCGTTTGTGTCATGGCGATAAAGATAGGAACGTTTCCTATAGGGTTCATGATAGCGAAGATTGAAACAATCGCTTGAAGTGTAAAAGAAAGCATAATGAAACCTCCATCGTAGGATCTTTATGATAGCTTTCCTCACTTTTTCGGATCAATTCAGGCCTTAGAGGACTTAAATGTTTTGGTTTAGGGTATAAGATGGGGTGAACTTATTTTTAGATAGATAAAATAGAGAGGTTGTGCAGGATTGATAACGTTTGAAGGGGTCACTAAAACATTTGCAGATGGAACAAAAGGTGTAAATCACTTATCGTTGACCATTAACAGCGGTGAGTTTTTTGTACTAATTGGACCAAGTGGTTGTGGGAAAACAACAACAATGAAAATGATTAATCGATTGATTGATCCAACGGAAGGAACCATTAAAATTGATGATGACCGTGTACAAGACGTCAACATACATAAGTTGAGGTGGAATATCGGATATGTGCTTCAGCAAATTGCATTATTCCCAAACATGACGATTGCAGAAAATATCGCAGTTGTACCGGAAATGATGAAGTGGAGCAAACAAGAGATTCAGACAAGAGTTGATGAATTGCTGCAAATGGTTGGGCTCGATCCGGAACAATTCCGTCATAGAATGCCTGATGAGCTATCTGGTGGACAGCAGCAGCGCATTGGAGTGGCACGTGCGCTAGCAGGAAATCCTAATATCATTTTAATGGACGAGCCTTTTAGTGCACTCGATCCAATTAGTCGGGAACAGCTGCAACAAGATATTAAGAATCTGCAAAAGGATATCCAAAAGACGATTGTTTTTGTTACACATGATATGGATGAAGCATTGGCATTGGGTGAGAAAATCTGTGTGATGCAGGATGGGACCGCCGTTCAAATTGGGACGCCTGAGGAATTGATTACAAACCCCAAAAACGAATTTGTTCAACAGTTTATTGGGAATCGTGCACCTAAAAACGCTGAATCAATTGAAGCATTTATAAATACTGCTAGCCCTTATCTACAACCAAATCATTCAAACGATGTAGAATTACAGTTTATCTTAAATCAAGATGGTTCATTAGCAGAAACCACATATCGCAAATCGAATCAATTGAATGTAGAAGTGTTGTCTTATAAGAATTCTGTTAAAGATGTGTATGCTTCTCTTCAGAAAAGCAATCTTCCAGCGCTTCCCGTTGAGCGAGAAAACAAAATAATAGGGACGATTTCTTATGAAGATCTTGCCCGCATGGCAGCAGAAGGGAGCGGGAGCAAATGAGTGGATTTATAAGTGATTTTTATAACCTCTTTATCCAAAGACAAGACATGCTTTGGCAAGCACTTTGGGAGCACTTGCAGTTATCGATTATTTCTTTACTCATTGCTGTGGTTATCGCTGTACCTGTAGGGATCCTGTTAACTAGAAAAGACAGTATTGCTGAAGTGATTATAGGGATTGCAGCTGTCCTTCAAACGATACCAAGTCTTGCATTACTTGGATTCATGATTTTATTTGTCGGGATTGGGACTACTCCTGCTATTATTGCGTTAACCGCTTATGCCCTTTTACCAATTCTTCGTAATACGTACACGGGTATTAAGGAAGTTAACCCTGCCATTCGCGAGGCAGCAAGGGGAATGGGAATGAACTCACTCCGTAGCCTTATAAAAGTGGAACTTCCAATCGCTTTGCCTACAGTTATGGCCGGGATTCGAACATCTATGGTTCTAATTGTCGGTACGGCGACGCTTGCTGCATTAATTGGAGCTGGAGGTCTGGGAGACTTAATTATGACGGGCATTCAGCGATCGAACAATGAGTACATTTTACTTGGTGCGATCCCAGCGGCACTTTTAGCTTTGTTGTTTGATGGCATTTTACGTTTAACAGAAAGGCTAAGCAAACGGAATTCGTATAAACCGGTAGTTGCAGTCATAGGATTATCACTTGCCATTATCTTTGTTCCGCTTTTAGCTGGAAGAGGTGCCGTAGGTCCAGATCTTGTTGTTGGTGGAAAAATGGGTGCCGAGCCTGAGATTGTTGGAAACATGTATAAGCATTTGATTGAAGAGCAGACTGATCTTACAGTGCAAGTCCAAGGAAACTTAGGAGCGACGGATTTTGTTTTTAATGCATTACGAGTTGGTGACATTGACGTATATCCAGAATTCTCTGGTACGATTGTTGGAGAATTACTCGCATTAGATGACTTTAGCTATGATCCTGATGAAGCGTACCAGCAAGCAAAAGAAGGAATTTATGATGAATATCAATTTCGTTTCTTAGAACCAATGTTATACAACAATACGTACGCTATTGCTGTGCCTAGAGAGCTCGCTGAAGAACAAGGAATTGAAACGATCTCAGACCTAAACTCAGTAAAAGACGACTGGTCATTTGGTTTTTCTTTTGAATTTATCGATCGTCAAGACGGTTATGCAGGATTCCCTGAACGATATGGGTTTGAACTGGGTAACGTAACATCTTTAGACGTTTCAGCTGGTTTCAGGGCAATTGAAAGTGGAGACATTGAAGGAACCGATGTCTTTTCAACCGATCCTCAAATTGTGGAGAATGATCTATTGGTATTAGAAGATGATGAAAACTTGTTCCCTCCTTACCAAGGCGCACCATTAATCCGTGAGGAAACATTAGAAACGTATCCTGAAGTTGAAGACATTCTTAATCAGCTTGCCGGAAAAATCTCAGAAGAAGATATTCAAGAATTAAACTATCTAGTCGATATTGAAGACGAGAACCCAAGTGATGTAGCGAGAGATTATTTAGTTGAACTTGGGCTATTAGATGAGTAATGAGTGCAAATTTACTTTTTAGGGTATGATGGTTGTACACGTGATACGAAAGGAATGATACAATGTCTATTGAAAACCCATCGAATCAAGCGATCACAAATATTCTTCACACGAGTAAGCGAATTGCTGTAGTAGGACTTTCAGACAATCCTGAGAGAACTTCTTATATGGTTTCAGAGGCGATGCAAAAAGCAGGCTATGAAATCATTCCAGTGAATCCTACGATTGATGAAGCATTAGGTGTTAAGGCCGTTTCTTCGCTCCACGAAATTGACGGAGACATCGATATTGTGAACGTCTTTAGAAGAAGTGAGTACCTCCCTGATATCGCAAAAGAAACAGTTGAAGTTGGAGCGAATGTCTTCTGGTCGCAGCTTGGTGTGGTAAACCAAGAAGCATATGATTATTTAAGAGAGCATAACATCGCAACAGTAATGGATCGTTGTATTAAAGTGGAACACGCAAAATTTAAATAAGAGTTGGGAGGGTGCCGAATGGTATCCTCCCTCAATAATCCTCTTTTACCAGACTCAATTACAGCTTAAAATAATAATAAAAATATAAAAGAACCTTGATATAACTGAAATAACCTTTAGAATGAACTTATAACTATAGCAAGAAACGTATGTTCGGTTTTTGTGCTACAATAGTAGCAGCACGTTGAAAGGGGTTCAAACTTTGGCAAAATCACAAATAGAATATAACGATGATGCGATACAAGTACTAGAAGGGTTAGAAGCCGTACGTAAAAGACCTGGTATGTATATTGGAAGTACAGATTCACGTGGCTTACACCATTTGATCTATGAAATTTTAGATAACGCTGTTGACGAAGCAATGGCGGGATTCGGTGATTACATAAAAGTAACACTTCATTCAGATGGAAGTGTCTCGGTACTAGATAATGGGCGTGGTATGCCTGTTGGAATGCATAAAATGGGGAAACCAACCCCTGAGGTAATCTTAACTGTTCTTCACGCCGGTGGTAAATTTGGTCAAGGCGGATATGCAACAAGTGGAGGCTTGCATGGTGTTGGTGCCTCTGTTGTTAATGCACTTTCTGAGTGGCTCGTTGTTGAGATTAGACGCGATGGAGAACATTATCAGCAGCGATTTGAGAATGGCGGGAAACCTGCGACAACACTCGAGAAAAAAGGGAACACTCGCAAATCAGGAACGGTTGTTCGGTTCAAGCCGGATCCAACCATTTTTTCAACAACCACCTTTAATACAGAAATCCTTTCAGAGCGGTTGCGTGAAGCGGCATTCTTATTAAAAGGTCTTACAATTGAATTGTCAGATGAGCGTGGATCGGAAACCGTGGATGAAACCTTTTTCTTTGAAACGGGAATTGAAGCCTTTGTTCAGTATTTGAACGAAGGAAAAGAAACACTTCATCCAGTGATCACTTTTAGTGGCGCTCAGAATGGAATTGAGATGGAGATGTCCTTTCAGTTTCATGATGCGTATACGGAAAATGTATTAAGCTTTGTGAACCATGTACGTACAAGGGACGGCGGCACACATGAGCTTGGTGCTAAGTCTGCCATGACCCGAAGTTTTAATGAACATGCAAGGAAATTAAAGCTCCTTAAAGAAAAAGACAAGAACTTAGAAGGCGCAGACATACGTGAAGGCTTTACAGCCATTATCTCTGTACGTGTGCCTGAAGCAAAGCTCCAGTTTGAAGGTCAAACCAAGAGTAAGCTAGGAACACCAGAAGCACGTTCTGTTTTAGATAGTGTTGTGTCTGAAAAGCTAGCGTATTTCTTTGAAGAGAATCCGGATATTGGGACAAGTCTCATTCGAAAAGCGATTAAAGCTTCTCAGGCGCGAGAGGCAGCAAGAAAAGCACGTGAGGACTCCCGAAATGGTAAGCGTAAAAAACGTGATGTGTTATTAAGTGGAAAGCTAACACCTGCTCAATCTCGAAATCCCAAGCGAAATGAACTGTATCTCGTTGAGGGTGATTCTGCTGGAGGTTCAGCAAAGCAAGGACGCGACCGCAAGTTCCAGGCTGTACTACCGTTGCGAGGAAAAGTCATTAATACGGAAAAAGCGAAGCTAGATGATATTATGAAGAATGAAGAAATTCGAACCATTATTCATACGATAGGTGCTGGCGTAGGTGCTGACTTCACTATTGAAGATGTAAACTATGACAAAGTAGTGATCATGACAGATGCTGATACCGATGGAGCACATATTCAAGTACTTCTCCTTACATTCTTTTATCGTTATATGAAAGAATTATTTGATGCGGGCAAGATTTATATTGCACTACCACCTTTATACAAAGTCAGTAAAGGCGCCGGCAAAAAAGAAGTGGTTGAATATGCTTGGGATGAGCGTGAGCTAGACAAAGCAACGAAAAAAGTCGGAAAAGGCTATGCCCTGCAACGCTATAAAGGTCTAGGTGAGATGAATCCTGTTCAACTATGGGAAACAACAATGGATCCAGAAACGCGAACGCTTATTCGAGTGACACTTGATGATGCTGCGAGAGCAGAAAAGCGTGTCACCACATTAATGGGTGATAAAGTCGAGCCGCGTCGTAAATGGATTGAATCTCACGTCGCGTTTGGTTTAGAGGAAGAAACGAATATTTTAGAAAATGAGAACTTAGGTGTGACGGAGGGCGAGCAAAATGTCTAAAAGTGAACGTTATCTTGATCTTCCGTTAGAAGAAGTCATCGGTGATCGATTTGGACGCTATAGTAAGTACATTATCCAAGAACGTGCATTACCAGATGCAAGAGATGGACTAAAACCCGTTCAACGACGAATTCTTTATGCTATGTACAAAGAAGGTAACACGGCGGAAAAGGCTTACCGTAAATCAGCAAAAACAGTCGGAAATGTAATCGGTAATTATCATCCACACGGTGACTCATCTGTTTATGAAGCCATGCTTCGAATGAGCCAAACATGGAAGGTGCGTCAATTACTAGTTGATATGCATGGGAACAATGGATCAATTGATGCTGATCCACCAGCTGCTATGCGTTATACAGAAGCTAGGTTATCTGCTATTAGCTCTGAATTACTCCGAGACTTAGATAAAGATACGGTTGAGTTTATTGATAACTTTGATGACACAGAACAGGAGCCAGTGGTTCTTCCAGCAGGATTTCCAAACCTACTGGTGAACGGTTCTACAGGGATTTCCGCAGGGTATGCAACAGACATTCCACCGCATAACCTACGCGAGATCATTGATGGCGTTATTATGCAGATGGAAAAACCTGAAACGTCCCTTGATGATCTTCTTCAAGTCGTAACAGGTCCTGATTTTCCTACTGGAGGCATTGTTCAAGGTCTTGATGGGATCAGACAAGCGTATAAAACGGGTAAAGGGAAAGTGGTTGTTCGTGCAAAAACAGAGTTAGAGGATTTACGTGGTGGACGCCAGCAAATTGTCATTACTGAAATTCCATTTGAAGTGGTAAAAGCCAATCTTGTCAAAAAAATGGACGAAATTCGTTTTGATAAAAAAGTAGATGGGATTACAGAGGTCCGAGATGATACAGACCGAACGGGACTGCGGATTGTTGTTGAACTGAAAAAAGATGCAGATACTAATGCCATCCTGCATTATTTGTTTAAAAATACGGATTTGCAAACAACCTTCCACTTTAATATGGTTGCCATTTATCATAAGGCACCACAATTAATGGGACTTCAAGCGCTAATCCAAGCGTACATAGATCATCAGAAATCGGTTATTAAGCGTCGCTCCGAATATGAGCTGAGAAAAGCGAAAGCTCGCGAACATATTGTAGAGGGATTAATTAAGGCTGTTTCGATTCTTGATGAAGTTATCAAGGTCATTCGTGCGTCACAAGATAAACGAGATGCAAAGAATAATTTAATCGATTCCTTTTCTTTCACCGAAGAACAAGCAGAAGCGATTGTTAATCTTCAACTTTATCGTTTAACCAATACGGATGTAACCACTCTTCAAAAGGAAGCAGAAGAGCTTAAAAACCGTATTAATGAATTGGAAGCAATTCTTTCAAGTGAGAAAAAGCTTATACAAGTTATTAAAAAGAATCTAAAACGGGTGCAAAAAGAGTTTGGAGAAGATAGACGAACTCAAATTACTGCCCAAATTGAAGAGTTAAAGATCAATATGGAAGTACTTATTGCAGCCGAGGATGTTCGCGTAACCGTAACAGATTCTGGTTATGTGAAACGGACAAGCTTACGATCCTTCCAAGCATCGAGTAAAGAACCTACTGGTATGAAGGAAGGAGACCGTATCCTCTTTAACCAGGAGTTGAATACAACGGACACCTTGTTACTATTCACTAAACAAGGGAACTATCTCTATATTCCTGTACATCAATTGCCGGATATTCGTTGGAAAGACAATGGACAGCATGTGGCGAATCTCGTAACACTTGATCGAGATGATGAATTTTTATGTGCTATGGGTGTCAGGGAGTTTACAGAAGAGGACTCCCTACTATTCTTAACGAAAGATGGTATGGTCAAACGGTCACAGCTGTCACTATATCAAGCAGCAAGACACTCTAAAGCGTTAGTGGCATTAAAGGTAAAAGACGGAGACCAGCTTTTATCCGTTACACGAACGAAGGGAACTAGCGAGATTTTCCTAGCCACTAATCAAGGGTACGGACTATGGTTTGGGGAAGAGGAAGTCAGCTTAGTTGGTCAGCGTGCAGCTGGTGTGAAGGCTATAAACTTAAAAGAAGGCGATACGGTTATTGGAGCAGAGACTTTCTCTTTAGACGAAAAAGTAGAATTTATTCTTGCAACACAACGTGGTTCCGTGAAAAAAATGGCGATAACGGAAATGGAAAAAAGCTCAAGAGCCAAACGCGGGCTAGTGATGTTACGTGAGTTGAAAAGTAACCCACATCGACTCGTAGGCTGTATGCGGATCTTTGCACCGACAGATGAATTTGTATTGCGTTCTGAAAAAGGAATGGAAACAACGATTCAAGCAAAATCCTATCGACCTAGTGATCGATATAGCAATGGCTCATATGCTGTTGATACGCAAAAGGATGGATCACTTACGGAAATGAAACGCATTCCTAATGATCCAATCATTGAAAAAGAGTAGGCCCAAACGGCTTACTCTTTTTTTGATCTGAGACAAAGGTTTATAACCATTTTTGAGGGGAATACAGAATACAAAGGAGGCGCTACATATGCCATTAACAGACAAACAAATGCAATCCTTAAAAGAGGAGTTGCTTACACTTAAAAAAAATCTTGAAGGTGAAGAAGGCTTCGAGGAGGATTATACAGAAACAACAGGTGAACTATCTAGTGGAGTAGATAATCATATGGCAGATCAAGCAGCCGAATACGAGGACCGGATGAAAGAACAAACATTCCAGCGTGCAGATCAAGAAAAGCTTCAGGAAGTAGATGAAGCGTTAGAGCGCATGGAGGAAGGGACGTACGGGGTTTGCGTTGATACTGGAGAAGAAATCCCTTATGAGCGATTAGAGATTGTACCGTACACAAAAAGAACGATAGAAGCTCAACAAAAAGTTGATCAAGAAGGTTCAGATCAAATGGCCGATCAGCAATTTGCTGAAGCGATGGACAATGTGGCTGATCGAGATACGTTGCGAGAAGAAACATTAACTACAACTAAACTTGATAAAGAACAAGACGCTTATAGATAATCATTAAAAAAGCATTTCTCTTAGTTGAGAAATGCTTTTTGCTTATTCTTCCTTCCAGCCGTATCGGATAAACTGTCCGATGGAGGTTGTTAATCCAATATCATGGAAAATCATAACTAAAACTAAAATCAATGGACCGACGATAATACCTACAGCGCCTAAAATTTGAAGACCTGCAAACATGGAAATAAGAACGGCTACAGGATTCAAGTTCAAACTACTGGAAAGAACCTTTGGCTCAATCATTTGACGTATAACCACGATAATTCCATATAAAATCAATATTCCGAATGCAAGTGAAAAGTCGCCGCTAATTAACAAGTAAACTGCCCAAGGGAGTAAGATTGTCCCTGTTCCTAGATAAGGCAGAAGTTCTGCAAGTCCGACAATAATCGCTAGAGTGAAAGCACCATCTACCCGAATAATTAGAAGGCCAACATACACGATAATTGCGGTAATAAACATGAGAATGACCTGTGCTCTAATAAATCCAAACAAGCGAATCCTCACACCTTGAACAAACTCACGGAACTTTTTTCGCACTCCTAATGGAACGACTTTTCTAAAGGCCGCTTGATAGCTATGCCAGCTTTTACCCATAAAGTAAATGCTTATAACTCCAAATAAGAAAGCGACAAGGAAAGCTGGAAGTCCTAAAATAAGCTGATATGTCCAATCGAGCAAAGATTGCCCAGTTTGACCGATAAGAGAGCCTAATTGGCCACCCAATTGCGAAATACTTTGCTTTAAAGCTTCTTGTTGAGTGCCATCAAGACTATTAAATAAACCTAGCCCTTGCTGCCAAAAAGGAAGAATCGTTTCATTAAAAAAGCTTTGAAACTTAATAGAGCCTGTTTCAATCCAAATTGGGACCTGATTAAAAAATTGTCTAAGACTAATGTAAATAAGAAAGACAATTCCGGCTAATAAAGAAGAAATGACAACGACTCCGCTTAATAAACTTATAATGCTTGCAAAACCTGTATTTAGTTTAACCTTTTTCATGAGTAGCCTGATAAATGGCTGCATAGTCCACGCAAAGAAAGCAGCAAACCAAAAAGGATAAGTGACTTTAAATAATTTAATAAAAAGCCAGCTTGCTAAAATGAGGGCGAGCGTAAAGAGTATGGCTCGAAGTACCATGTAGGCTTGAGCTTTGGTCATAGGATGTATCCTTTCTGATGTTCTAAAAATGTGACTGTTACTTTGTATGAACCAAGTATTTCCTTATATATTAATTCCCTTAAAATGACCTGTCAAACATTAATCAAACGAAAAAGAAACACCCTAAAAAGAGTGTTTCAGACACCTTATTCCGCGAATTCTGTTTCTAGTCGTTCTCTTTCAACATTAAATGGAAGAATTAAAATTTCTACACGTCGGTTTTGTTGACGGCCTTCCTCTGTATCATTTGAGGCAATAGGCTTGTATTCACCATGACCAGCTACAATAAACTGATTTGGGTTTAGTTGATCATTCATTAAGAAGAAGCCTAATACATTTTCAGCCCGAGAGATACTTAAAGACCAGTTTGACTGAAACTGTGGAGTGTTAATTGGATTATCATCCGTATGCCCTGAAATTTGAATATATCTAGGTGGGTCTGTTGCTAGCATATCGGAAATTTCAAATACGATATCACGAGCTTCATCTTTAAGACTGTCACTACCTGAATCAAACAGGATATTATCATTAATGGTAATGAGGAGACCATCCATTCCAATTTCCGTTGTGAGACGGTCACTTAATCCTTGTTCTTCTATGTAGCGGTTTAACTCTCGTTGTAGCTCCCACAGATCTTCAGAAGGACCTTCCTGACTGGTACCATCTTGATCGGTTTGTTGATCATTTTCTGCGTCATTTACTTCATCTAGGTCAGTCACTTCCGCGGCATCTTCGGGAGGGGAGGTTCCTTCACCCTCAAGTGAATCAGATTGCTCTAAAATACTCGTTCCACCTAATGCTTCATTTAGCGCTGACTTTAAGGATTCGTAGCGAGTGTTATCTACTTGGCCCATTGCAAACAATATGATAAAGAGGGCAAGTAATAAAGTAAGCATGTCGGCATAAGGCAATAGCCAACTCTCATCAACATGCTCTTCATCATGCTTTTTTCGTCTAGCTGACATTTTCCTGCTCAGCTCCTTCAATATAGGAAAGCTGTTCTTTTTCTCCCATATATACACTTAAATATTCTTCGATTGCTCGTGGTGAGCTTCCGTTTAAGATCGCAATCGTGCCTTCAACAATCATATGATTATGTAGAACTTCAGCTCTTGACTTACGTTTTAGCTTGTTAGCAAAGGGGTGGAAGAGAACGTACCCTAAAAAGATACCAAAAAGGGTTGCAACAAATGCAGCAGCAATGGAATGACCTAATGCTTCTGTATCGTCAAGATTTCCAAGTGCAGCAATCAATCCTAGAACAGCACCTAAAACGCCTAAACTCGGTGAATACGTACCTGCCTGCGTGAAAATAGAGGCACCAGATGCATGACGGTCTTGCATCGCATCAATTCGTTCATTTAAGGTATGACGAATAAATTCAGGCTCTTGGCCGTCAATCATCATACGAACAGCTTGTTTAAAGAATGGATCATCGATTTCATCTACCTTAGATTCTAATGCAAGCATACCTTCACGGCGTGAAATCGTTGCATATTCTACAAATTGCTTAACTAGTTCTTCCTGGGAGACTTGTTTTTTCTCGGTAAATAATACTTTAAATAAACTAGGAACTCGTTTCACCTCAGCGAAAGGGAAGGCGATCATAATTGCAGCAGCCGTTCCTGCGAAAATGATCAGAATCGCAGCAGGGTTTACGAGAACTGCCAAACTGGTTCCTTTTGCAACCATTCCAAATAATACGGCTGCAACTCCTAAGGCAATTCCGATATATGACGTTTTATCCATTATGATTCTCCTTAAAAATAAATTGATATGATTCAGTATACTATACTTAAGTCCTAGTAAGTAAGAATGGTTTAACATTCTCATAAAATGCTTGCTTCGACTTATAATTTTACCAATTTTTGCGTGAAAATAAGGAGTAATGGCGTGTAAACATTAACAAAAAACTGCCGATATCGCTAGAGGAAAGTGATTAATAAATAGTAAATTACGCTTTGACACGTCATTTTATTAGGTATATATACTTATATAGATGTAAAGGACATCGATTCCACAGTTTCTTCTTCAAAAGTGATGATTCAGTCTCATCATTTAAAAAATAATAGACTAAACATCTAGGTATATTGAAGTGAAAAATGAGTACTTTACGATTTATCCGTTTTATCGCTAGAAATGTGGTACACTGTGTATTAATGTGAAATTAGAGTGCGTCTTTAATTCATTTAAATAAAGGGAGTATATGTTAATGATTAAAGAAGCGATATCTACGTGTGTGATCTTACTATGCATTTGTATTTTACTATCTTGTGTGAATAAGGATTATCCTACTGAAGAAGTAAAGGAAACGAACCGATTCATAGCAGAAGAATTGATTCAACAAATAAAAGAAGAATTAAATGAGCTGCAAAGTGTAAGTATTGAATCTGCTCATATTCAGGCTATCAAAAAAGGTGATAACAAAGAAGATACCACAATACAGAATCGGTTTACTCAATATAATGATTCGCCATTTGTGATGTATCAACAATTTGAAACAACGCATTCATCGGCAAATGCGAGTGAAAAACTAACCCAAGTAGCTCAGTATGTTACAAAGGAATTAGCGTACGTATATAATCAGCAATCCGATGTTTGGATGGAGGTACCAGTTGAATTAAGGGAAGATTTGAATTTGCACCATGATCCAAAAGCCGAATTACAGCAATATCTTTCTATCGCTGAAGAATACAGTCATCTAATTAAGGTAGAGGAATTTGAGGAAACTGATAAAGAATGCGAACTAAGGGTTGAAGGGGCAGGAATGGAAGTGAGGTCTGCTGTTGTTCAATCTTTAGAACTAAGCAGTCTTATAAATGAGCAACAATCATCTGATTTAGTGAATCACATGGAGATTAAGGAGTTAGAATTCATTGTGAGTGTTGAGAAAAAAACAAATATGATTAACAGAATGGATATTAATATCCAACTTGCAATGCAGCATAATGGAGATCAAGTTGATATGTATCTTGAAACATATTTAAATGTACAGGACTTTAATAAAACAGAATTAAATGGTATTCCTGATGATATTATTGAGAATGCTGAAGAATATAAAATGGAACTCGGAAATATGGAATAGTAACTTAAATAAAGATGAGAATCATCATTTGAGATCATAAGAATCCAAGTGATGATTTTTTAGTTATGACATAAATTATATCATTATTTTTCTTTCGTCTCAAAACAACAAGAATACTTAGATAATGAGATATAACTGATCAATTTTCTATTGGTTCCGATAATATATATTATGTAAACCTAGAAAAATCATTAAACTTTTTTTGCAATTTACACGTTTAAACTACTCCTCTCACTATTTGAATAATGAACTTTATAACTGGTGCAAGTATTCCTGCTGAAAGCAAGTAAAAAAGTTAATAAGAAAGGTTCTAATGAAAGTCCAGAAACGAATGCGACAATGCCGAAAACGATAATTAGCTTTTTCTTTGATGTCTTCTTATCATTAGCTTCCATAGTATATTCCTCCTTTTTCATCATTACTTTTCCTAAGAACTAATAAATTTAACAAACTCCATCAGTAGTGTTAAAGGTAATAGAACGGCGATCATTCCTCCTGTAACTAAACTAATCCCCCTACCCCATTTTACTAACCTTTGATTATAATCATCTTGTTGTTTCGCAATAGATGCGAGTACGATACCAACAATTCCTACTAGACCACCTACTATAGGTAAAAAAACAAACCAAAATGCTGAGAGAATCCCGGTGATCAACGTTAAGACAGAAAGAGCATCGTATGATTGATTTTGATTTTGCTCATTATTCATGCTACTCTTCTCCCTTTACTTTTAGTTAAAACAAAATCTTTCTATTCATCCAAGTCTCAAGCTCCACATTCCCTTGTACAGATAATAGACGATATAAAAATCTGTAAGGTATTCTCACGTGTTCTAGCTGCGGTAGCTCTAACACCGTTTGATAACCTTCTTTAAAGGCTGCTGCGGATGGCTCATCTAATACATACTCAAGACCAACAAAATCAAGCTCTCGTGGAGCAACGACATAGGCTTCTGTGTCAACCAAACCTGTAATCGTGTTTCCGTCGCTCAAAAATTGAGTTGGGTCAATATCTACTAATACAAATGTTGAAGATTCTGGATGAGAAATATGCTGAAGCTGTGTACGAGTCGTGTGGAGTAATTCTTTAAAGTCCTTTTTATCATCGTAAAACCTAAATACCAGTTGACTCATTGTTTCTGTGACATGTGAATGAAACTGATCTAACGAAACGTGGAAGGTTCTACTAGGAGATCCTATATAATCTCTCTTTATGGAGTGGATTCCTGCTAATCCTGCCCCTAAGCTTTTCATCATTGATGGGTGTTGATCTATAAAGGAATGAATGGTCGCACCCTGTATTTTTTCCAATAAAGCAAATTCTTTTTCGTCTATTTTCTTAACATCAAACAAAGTTGGGATCGGAATCTGCGTCTGTTTACTCAACGTCTGGTGAATAATATTAAGTTCGGTTAATCGTCTTGGATCAATACCAAATAGATTGTGGCATCCCCACCAGAACGCATTAGATGGCTCATCAACCATCTTGGATGAGCGAACTATTACTTCTCTATCAGTTGTCTTTACTAACCAGACGTCACTGGCATGGTCTTCATATCCAGGGCTAAGTTCTTGGATTTCTATGATACTCTCGTTTGGAAATAGTTTTTTGCTAAACATTAGTCGCTCCCTCACTACTCTACTGTAATCTTATGTACTGTCTTTCCCAATAAATTGAAGTTTGAATCCAGAAATATTTTAAGCGTTTGCAATTTTGAGCATCTTTTCCTTTTCATCTCTCAAACTTTTTAATATAATAATTAGATAATAACGATTATTATCTAATAGTCGTTTTCGTGTTATTTCTACAAAAATATACAAAGAAATGGGGAATTTGCATGAGCCGTAATAATATTATTTCGCGCGCAAATCATGGCGCAGACGAGTCTGGTGGGAAATGTCCTTTTTTACACGGGAGTACAACGAGTGCACATTCCAGTGGTACAACAAATAAGGATTGGTGGCCAAACCAATTAAATTTGAACATCCTCCATCAACACGATCGTAAGTCTAACCCATTCGGAGCTGAATTTAATTATAAGGCAGAATTTGAAACATTAGATTATACCGCGTTAAAAAAGGATCTTGAAGCTCTTATGACGGATAGTCAAGATTTTTGGCCGGCAGACTATGGCCATTACGGTCCCCTTTTCATTCGAATGGCGTGGCATGCTGCAGGTACATATCGTACAGGTGATGGCCGCGGTGGTGGGAATACAGGTAATCAACGCTTTGCACCTCTAAATAGCTGGGCTGATAATGCAAACGTTGATAAAGCGCGTCGCCTTCTCTGGCCAATTAAACAAAAGTATGGAAATAAGATTTCATGGGCTGACCTCCTTCTTATGACTGGGAATGTAGCCATTGAATCAATGGGTGGAAAAACATTTGGTTTTGGTGGCGGCCGTGAAGATATTTGGCAACCGGAAGAAGATGTCTATTGGGGAAATGAAACAGAAATGCTGGGTGACAACCGTTACACAGGTGATCGACAGCTTGAAGATCCCCTTGCTGCTGTTCAAATGGGGTTAATTTACGTGAATCCTGAAGGTCCTAATGGAAAGCCAGATCCAGTTGGTAGTGGTCGAGATATTCGTGAAACGTTTGCTCGTATGGGAATGAATGATGAGGAAACGGTCGCTCTTATCGCGGGCGGACATACGTTCGGTAAGGCTCATGGTGCTGGTGATGCAAAGCAAGTTGGGCCTGAGCCTGAAGCTGCACCACTTGAAGCACAAGGCTTAGGATGGATCAGCTCTCACGGTAGCGGAAAGGGACGCGATACCATTACAAGTGGAATTGAAGGTGCGTGGACAGCCAACCCTACACAATGGGACAATGGATTCTTTGACTTATTATTCGGTTATGAGTGGGAGTTAACGAAAAGTCCAGCAGGAGCGTATCAATGGGTTGCGGTTGATCAGGACGAGAAACATCTTGCGCCTGACGCGGAAGATTCCTCTATCCGAGTCAAAACCATTATGACAACAGCTGACATGGCATTACGCATGGATTCAGCCTATGAGAAAATTGCTCGTCATTTCCATCAGAACCCTGAGGAGTTTGCAGATGTTTTTGCTCGTGCTTGGTTTAAGCTACTCCATCGTGATATGGGCCCTCGCTCTCGTTATCTTGGTCCAGAAGTTCCACAGGAAGAGTTAATTTGGCAGGATCCTGTGCCGACAGTTGATTATACATTGACCGATGAAGAGATTTCTTCACTTAAAGCGACGATTCTTCAATCAGGGCTTTCGGTTAGTGAGCTCGTATCAACGGCATGGGCTTCAGCTGCTACCTTCCGCAGGTCTGATAACCGTGGTGGCGCCAATGGCGCTCGTATCCGTTTAGAACCGCAAAAGAACTGGGAAGTAAACGAACCAGCTCAGCTTCAGAAGGTACTTCAAGTATTTGAGACAATTAAAGCAGATGGTAAAACGGATATTAGTATCGCTGACCTAATCGTATTAGGTGGTACTGCTGCTATTGAAAAAGCCGCACAGGATGCTGGCTTTAACGTAGAAGTACCTTTTGCCCAGGGGCGTGGAGATGCCACTGAGGAACAAACGGATGCAGATAGCTTTGATGTACTAGAGCCTTTTGCAGATGGGTTCCGTAACTATCAGAAGAACCAGTACAGCGTGACTGCCGAAGAGCTTTTAGTTGATAAAGCTCAGCTTCTTGGATTAACGGCTCCTGAAATGACCGTTCTTGTTGGAGGGTTACGAGTTCTCGGAGCAAATCATGGTGGTTCTGATAAAGGTGTATTCACAAATCAGGTTGGCGTGCTCACCAATGATTTCTTTGTGCACTTATTAGATAATCAAGTAGCATGGAAGCCTACTGATGAAGGTACCTATGATGGGTATGATCTTCAGAGCAAACAAGTTGTACGCAAAGCATCACGTATTGATCTTGTTTTCGGTTCAAACTCCGTATTACGCGCAATCTCAGAAGTGTACGCACAGGATGATAACAAAGGAAAGTTCGTGCAAGACTTTATCTCTGCATGGGTTAAGGTGATGAATGCGGATCGATTTGAATTAAAGCAACGAAGCAAACAATCGGTATAAAATAAAAAAGAGCTTGGGATATAACTAATAATCGATACAAAAAAGGCGAATGATTCTACGATTGAATCATTCGCCTTTCGTGTTTTTTGATTTTTAGTAAGACGAGCGAAGGATTCTCCTGAAGCGGATTTATTGCTATGTTCGTGTTTTGTTATCTAAATTGACGTTATGTCCCAGCCTCTTCTTAGTTATATGTCTATACGATAAAACCTTGCTGCATTCTCTCCAAATAGCTTATGTTTGTCTTCTTCTGATAACTTATCTTCAAATGTACTGTTTATGATCTCAACTACTTCATCATATGTTGCGGCTACTAAACAGACGGGCCAATCACTCCCAAACATTAAACGATTAGGACCAAATGCATCATATGCACGTTGAAGATATGGCTTAAAATCAAGAATCTCCCAGTCGACTTTTGCCTCTGTCACTAATCCAGAAAGCTTGCAGTAGACTGTTGAATAAGAAGCGATCTCCTGAAGCTGATCTTCCCAAGTGTCAAGCTGGGCATTTGCAATCGTAGGTTTACCTAAATGATCAATCATAGCTCTTAATTTAGGTACTTCTCTTAATAACTGTACGATTACAGGTAATTGAATTTCTCTTACCAACAAATCAACGGATATTTGCTGCTTCTCCAAATATTTAAACGCTTTCAAATATGAAGAGCTTAATAGGATGGACGGATCCTCCATATCTTGAATCATGACACGAATACCTACAAATTTCTTATGCTTCTTTAAAGTTTCTAGATCTTCTTTAAACGTATGACCTGTTACATCAACCCAGCCAACTACACCTAGTATAGAGTTTGTTTGTTCACTTAACTCTAAAAGCAACTCAGTATCTTTTATGTTTGGAGAAGCTTGAACGGTTATGGTTCCGTCCATTGAATGTGTTTTTAGATGATGGACTAAATCCTCTGGTACATAATCGCGGTAAAGTACCGAATCACTAGGATCAATCCAATCATAATAACCATCCTCGATCCTCCAGAAATGTTGATGTGCATCAATTCGAATGGTCTTCCCCATCTAAGACGACCCCCTTCTTTAGAATAATGTTGGCATACTGTGACTTCTCACCTGTCGCTACAATGGCATAGGCTTGTTTTGCTCGTTCATAGAAATCAAATCTCTCTAAGTATTCGAATGATGTGGATCCTACCTTCTCTTGGTACATTCCCCAAATAGGCGTTTCAACTCGATCTCCTTCTACAACCTTCATCAAGCTTAAAGGTTCTTGCACGTATTGGTCTAACGGAAATAAAGGTAAAATAGCGTCTAATAATGCAGGAATGGTGATCCCATCACTTCTGATTAATCGCGAGGTATGACTCGCTGCTGGAAAATGGGCATCTGCTAAAACAATTTCATCACCATGCCCCATTTCCATTAAAATCTTGACCAGTTCAGGACTTAATAATGGAGAGATCCCTTTTAACATATCATTGTCACCTCACCGTATTAGTTTATAATTTTGTTTACGGTACGTAGAGGGTGTTACCCCCACTGCTTTTTTGAATGAGCGGAAAAAATGAGGCATACTTTGATATCCTAATTGCTCCGCGATAGATTGAATGCTCCAATCTGTATGTGCTAGAAGTTCACGTGTTTTTAATAGTCGTTTTGTAGCTAAGAACTCACTAAAAGTCATACCTATCGTTTGTTTAAATTTTTTGCTGAAATACACGGTACTCATGTTTGCTATTTGAGCTAAATCCTCCAGCCTTACTGTTTTGCTTAGATTTTTGTCGATATATTCTAAGCTATCTTGAATCCACATTAAGTTCGGTGGTATAGGATTCGGAAGAAGTTTTAAGTGATCAAACCAACGATTAATCTGAAGAATGAACAAGAGAATATGTAATGAGCATACCTCCTCCCAGTGAGAATTCATCGTTAATTTCTCCTGATGTATTCGTTCAAAAAAAGTAAGGACAAGTCTCTGGTCAGGAGCTGATAGCTTATATCTAAATAATCGATCCTCTTTAACCTTTTTAAATGTTTGGTTCAATATCTGGCGGTTAGCTTCTGAAAAAATGGAGTTTGATGGTGAAAAGAATAGTGCAGTTGCTGTCAGTGTATGATCTCCTTGCAACGTAGACTTATGAATGCTGTTCGGTGGAATGAAAATGAAATCGCCTTCTTCCAATTCATAGATCATTTGATCAATAAAAAACGTTGCTCCTCCTTTATGAATGTAAATAAGCTCGCACCAATCATGTAAATGTTCGGTTAGTTCCTCCTCTTTTCCCTTGGTTATCTTATAATTCAACAAAAATGGCATGGTTCCTTCTGAAGAGAGTTTCTTTCTAATCGGATGCATCCATTCCAACCTCCGAGTCTTAAAATGTTAAAATAAGCTACGATTCTGTTAAATGAAGCTATTAGTGTAGCTTATACCATATGATAAACTAATTATGAAAATCATATCATATTGGTTTTTGTTTTTGGAAATATGTTCATGTTCAATTGATTAATAAGATGCGGAGGGAGTGTTCGAATGCGTTTAGAGGGCAAGATTGCTCTAATTACAGGAGCTGGTTCTGGAATTGGTAGGCAGACGGCACAGCTTTTTGCTAGAGAGGCAGCGACAGTTATTGTTAATGATATCGACCGGAATCGTGGTGAGGAAACAGTTCACTCTATAAAAGAAGAAGGCGGAGAATCTACCTTTATTCAAGCGGACACAACAGATGCTGAATCAGTAAAAAATATGGTTGATCAAATCATTCAAACATATTCTACGATTGATATTCTGTTTAATAATGCTGGAATAAGTGGAATTGGCCCTCTTCATTTAATTGAGGAAGAAGATTGGGACCGGATTATGCAGGTAAATATAAAAGGAGTGTATCTCCCTAGTAAATATGTACTCCCCCATATGATGAAAGAATCGAATGGAACGATCATTAATATGTCATCATGTATTGCTGAAATTGGCCTAGCAGACCGAGCGTCTTACGCTGCGACAAAAGGGGCAATCCTTTCTTTAACGAAATCAATGCAAGTAGACTATGCCTCTTATCATATTCGTGTGAACGCCATCTTACCAGGAACGATATTTACACCCTTTGTTGAACAGTATTTAAGTCAATCACCTGATCCAGAAGCAGCTATTGCAAAAGTAAAAACCCGACAATTATCTGGAGAACTAGGAAAACCTGAGGATGTCGCAAGAGCAGCATTATTCTTGGCTTCAGATGAATCCAAATT
Organism: Alkalicoccobacillus gibsonii; assembly: GCF_016798245.1. Taxonomy (GTDB): domain Bacteria; phylum Bacillota; class Bacilli; order Bacillales; family Bacillaceae_D; genus Alkalicoccobacillus; species Alkalicoccobacillus gibsonii. The sequence goes on from NZ_JAEUZA010000001.1 coordinate 753,806, forward strand.
TATGATGGGTTCTCCACTGTACATTGATGGCGGTGTCGTTTTCGGAAAAAATGCTTAATCATAAGGAGTGTGTAAAGTGAAAATATGTAATATCGTTATTGACCAAAAAGATCAACTAGGTATCGTATTAGATCATCACATTATTCATATCCGTAAGGCTTTAGAAGTCTTGCCTTGTGAAGGAATACCTCAAACTGTAAGCGAATTCATAGAGGTTGGCGCTGAATCAACGATTCGTATAGCAAGTTATCTTCAAACATTACGTACGACTAGCGACCAACCTTATGTATTTGAAGAAGAAGAATGCCATTTTGGCCCTGTCGTTACTCATCCTAGCAAAATTATTTGCGTAGGATTAAATTACCGGCGCCATGCTGATGAAACAGGAGCAGCCTATCCAGAAGTCCCTATCCTTTTTAACAAATTTAATAATACGCTCACTGGCCATTTAAAGGATATCGCTATCCCGAATGTGACCGAAGAACTTGATTATGAGGTTGAATTAGCTGTCGTTATTGGTAAGAAAGCCAAAAACGTTAGTGAAGATCATGCCCTAGATTATGTTTTAGGATATACAATTGCAAATGACTTATCGGCACGTGACCTTCAGATGAGAACGCCACAATGGCTTTTAGGTAAAACCTGTGATGATTTTAGTCCAATCGGTCCCTATCTTGTTACAGCAGATGAAGTTGGTGATCCTCAATCACTGGCTCTCCAAACAACGGTAAATAATGAGCTAAGACAGGATTCTAATACGTCAGATATGATTTTCAATTGTAAAGAGATCATAAGCTACATCTCCAAACATTTCACGCTTGAACCAGGTGATATGATTTTAACTGGAACTCCAGAGGGGGTTGTTCTTGGGCAACCGGAAGATAAACGCAACTACTTAAAGCCAGGTGATGTTGTAACTGTTGAAATTGAGAAACTAGGAGCTTTAACGAATACCTTCATCGAGGAAAAGTGAGGAGCGGACTATGAAAATCACAAATGTTGAAACCTATTTATTAGATGTTCCTTTAAAACAAAAAGCCATCACGGACTCGCAAACAAGATTAGAATCGGTTGAATTTGTGGCGGTACGTATCGATACGAATGAAGGCATTAGTGGTTGGGGGTTTAATTGGAACTATACAAAAGGATCTCGGGCCATCCAGACCATTATCGATGATACGTATGCCCCTGCTCTAAAAGGAGAAGATCCTCTCCTTCATAAGAGCCTGATGAAAAAGCTACACTACACCAATCATTTTATCGGACAAGTGGGTATTACAAGAGTGGCTCTTTGTGCGGTAAACTTTGCACTTTGGGATATCAGACTTAAAGTGGCTAACATGCCATTATGGAGATACTTAGGTCCCGCTAAAGAGAAAGTTAAAGCATATAATACGGACGGTGGCTGGTTACACACAACGACAGATGAACTCGTTCGAGATATGAATGCTTTAGTTGAGCGGGGATTCGATGCGGTTAAAATGAAGTTAGGCTTGCCTGATCCTAGAGAAGATTACGAGCGAGTGAAGCAAGTGCGTCAATCTATTCCAAAAGAAGTGAAACTTATGGTTGATGTGAACACGGTTTGGGATTTGAAAACCGCTATGGTTTGGGGCAGAAAGCTTGAGGAATTTGATATTTACTGGCTTGAAGAACCGATGAATCCATTTAATAAAACGGACCATGCTAAGCTTGCTCAGGCGCTTGACGTACCTATCGCTGTAGGTGAAACCATTTATACGAAATATGATTTTCGTGAATACATTGAAGCGGGTGCGGTCGATATTATTCAGGCTGATGCGACCAAGCTCTCAGGAATTGATGAGTGGCTAGATGTAGCTGCACTTGCCCGCTGTCATGATCTAGAAGTGATTCCACATACCAACGTTCAACAAAAACTACATGTGCAGCTTGCTGCTGCCTCCTCAAATGTTCCGATGGTTGAGTGCTGCTATGAATCAATTATGGACATTTGGGAAGATCCGATCCAAGTCGTGAATGGGTACTATACGCTACCAGAAGAGCCTGGACTTGGTTGTAAGTTAAAAGACTCTGTTTTGAAGGATTGTAGGATTGGATGAGGATTTCACACTACTTGATAAGGGAGATATCATATGGGGAGATTAGCTGGCCGCATTGCTCTTGTCACTGGAGGCGCTAGAGGGATTGGGAAAGCGATCGTCACACGTCTAGCAGAAGAAGGTGCTCATGTAGCAATCAATTATCATACACAAGAATTAAAAGAACAAGCAAGCATTTTACAAAAGCATATAGAACAAACCTATCATGTGAAAACAATGATTGTTCAAGGGAATGTAGGGATTAAACAAGAAGTTGATCTAATGATTACGGAGGTTGAAGAAGCCTTAGGTCATGTTGAGATTCTTGTTAATAATGCAGGGATTGCTCCCTTTGAATCCTTTTTACATGTGTCTGAGCATACATGGGACTCAACCTATGAGACAAACGTCAAATCCATTTTCTTATTAAGTCAACGTGTTGCACCTCATATGATTGAGAAGAGATATGGTAAAATGATCACGATTGCATCTACAGCTGGTGTTCTTATTACAAGTCCAGTACTCCCACACTATATCTCATCAAAAGCTGCTGCAACTCAATTAACTAAGGCGTTGGCTATAGAATTAGGACCTTATCATATTAATGTAAATGCGGTCGGGCCAAGTACCGTGCAAACAGATATGACTAGCGCTATGTTCGAGGATGAAGAGAATCATAAGCGTGAAATAGAAGCTAATCCTATGAAAAGACTTGGAACGCCAAAGCAGATTGGTGATGCTGTCGTCTTCTTAGCTTCAGACGAAGCAGAGCAAATTAATGGTCATTTATTAATGGTAGATGGCGGATTAACCGTAAAAGCGGCTCAACCTGATGATCAATTGGAACGATAATCACTATTGAAGGAAGATGGTAACACTCCATCCTCCTTTTTTATTTGGAATCGAAACGGAACAAACGTTCCGACACCGTCAAATTTCTCATTTTTATCTATATGTTACTTGTCAGTTAAGTCTTCAATAGCTTGTTCTAACAGGGCATGAGACCTGATGAATTCATCTAGTGCTTGTTGTTTTATGCTCTGTGCTTTTTCACTATCTCTTAAGAAATATATCGTCACTTCTTGAAACGTGTCTTCTCGCAATTTTCGTTTATCAGGGCGTATGACGCCTTCTTTCATTAATTCATGTAAGGCTCTATATACTTCCGCATGATTTGGTGAAAATCCAAAGGGCTTAAATTGTTCTTTTAATTCTTGAAGCATCTGTGTACCATAGGGCCTACCTTTTTCAATGAAGGTAATCAGATACGCTTTTAAGAACAATCGTTGTTTAACTAAAAAGCCAGTCGAATTTCGTTTAGCGTTCATCTCATATCCCCTCCCCTTATTATACTAATTGTATAATAGTGGCGAATAAAGAGATATGGTTTTCACTAAAAAAGCCTTCTTATACGTTCGTTCGTCAAGAAGGCCCCTACTTTGCTATTTTTTGTTTTTGTATAAGTACATCGTTAGTGGTGCAAAGATGACTAAAATAATTGCCGATGCTAACAACACCCAGCCAATCTCTGAAGCTGCTACTGAACCATACATGCATCCTCTTACTGCCGTCACTAATAATGAAATAGGATTCACATCTACAAATCCTTGAAGAATTTCAGGAAGTGTTTGGGGGTCAACAAACACATTACTTACAAATGTCAATGGGAATAAAACCATCATACTAACCATCATTAGAGATTTTTCTGAACGCATAATGATCCCAAGTGTCGTCCAAATCCAAGACAAACTAAAGCAAAAGATGAGGATAAGACCTAAAGCAGCCAGAACGCCAATAAATCCTCCCTCTGGTCTAAAGCCAAGCAGTAACCCTAGAAGTATCATAATCGTTGACGCCATCAAATAGCGAACGGCATCTATAAGTAAAGCACCGACTAAAGCAGAAGGTAACCATATTGGTAATGTTCTAAAACGGTCAAACACACCTTTTCGAATGTCATTGTTTAAGTCTACACCTGTATACATTGTGATCTGAGCAACGGTCATCACTAAAATGCCTGGTAGCAAGAACTGTAAATACTCACCTGTTGATCCAGCAATCGCTCCACCAAACAGGTAGGTGAACATTAACAGAAAGATAATCGGGAACATTGTAACATCGAACAATTGTTCTGGTACGTGTTTAATTCGTAACAAAGCTCTTGTGGAAAAAGTTAAAGACGATGAAAGCGGACTTGGATGTGGTGGCCTAACACTTGATGCAATCGCATCTTGTAGTTTTTGGTCTACATCAGATTGTTGACTCATTTACCTTCCCCCTCCTTTTCAATTGGCGCCGTTTGGCCTGTTAAGGTAAGGAAAACCTCATCTAGACTTGGTTGACCAAGAGAAAAGTCTACAAGTGAAATGCCAGCATCATTCAACCCGTTAAGCGCCTCAATCACAATGGATGAATGTGTCACCTGACAAGTGAGTGAGGTTGAATCTGATCCGATATGTACCGGTCCATCAATTATGGTTTCGAGCAAGGCCTTCGCTTGAGTGCTTTCCTCGCTATGACGTAAACGTAATTGCAGGGTTCCTGAACCAACAGATGCTTTTAATTCATCACTTGTTCCCTCTGCAATAATTTTACCTTGATTAATTACTGCAATTCGATCTGCAAGCTGATCGGCTTCTTCTAAGTATTGAGTCGTTAATAGTACCGTCGTTCCGGCTTTTACTAACGCACGAACAATATCCCACACTTGATTTCGACTTCTAGGATCAAGTCCTGTCGTTGGTTCATCGAGAAATAGGAGTTCAGGAGTCACAACGATGCTTGCAGCAATATCAATACGACGTCGCATTCCACCTGAATACTTTTTCACTTGTCTTTTAGCCGCGTCCTCCAAGCTAAATGCATGCAACAATTCATTTGCACGCTCCTTCGCTTGTTTGCGGGAAAACCCCATTAAACGTGCAATCAGTATTAGATTTTCAATCCCTGTTAAATCTTCATCAATGGAAGCATATTGTCCAGTTAAGCTGATGCGACTTCGTACTTCAGCTGATTCTGAAGCTAGGTCATATCCAAAGATGTTCGCCTTGCCACCGTCTAAAGGTAAGAGCGTTGACAGCATACGAATGGTTGTTGTTTTACCTGCACCATTCGGACCTAAAAACCCATATACTGTTCCTTTTTTGATGGATAGATCAACACCATCTACTGCGCGGTGATCTCCAAAAACTTTGACTAACCCTTTTGCTTCAATTGCAAAATCTGAATTTACTACATGATTCAATGCTTTACACCACCCTTTTGTATACGTTGAATAACCCATGTATAGGCCATTATTCTTAGTAAACCACAACTTTATTCATATTGTTGGGATTTATGTTAAAGAACATTAAATTATTTAGGTTCTCGTAGGAGGATGATTATATAATTGCATGATCACTCATTAAAAAAACCACTCTAGCGCAATCATTTCTGCGGTAAGAGTGGTTTTTTAAACCTCTATTCTTTTACTGCACCACTTGCTATTCCTGCAATAAAGTAACGCTGTAAGAATAAAAACATAATGAAAATTGGAAGAACAGATATGGCAGCAGCAAGCATCAATTGTCCATAATCTAGATTATCTTGACCGGCAAGAATGGATAAGACGATCGGAAGAGTGTACATGTCTTCTGTGACAATCGCGACAAGTGGCCATAAGAAATTATTCCATTGATGTGTAAAAAGGAAGATGGATACTGCACCGATTGCTGGTAGCATCATTGGTAACGAAATTTGAAAGAAAATCCGGTATTCGCCACATCCATCAATTCGTGCAGATTCAAGTAATGAATCTGGGATCGACTTCATACTTTGCCTCATTAAAAAGATGGCAAATGGATAAGCGAGCTGTGGCAAAATAATAGCACTGTATGAATTTAGAATCCCAATGTTCGCGAACAATTCAAACTGTGGAATGATTAAAGCCTGATAAGGGATCATCATGGACACAAGCAGCATCGCAAACAGTGTTTTTCGACCTCTAAATTCATATTTTGCGAAAGCGTAACCTGCCGCTGCACTAAATAGTCCCGCAACAACTGTGAATGTGACTGTTATGATGGTTGAATTCCATAATGCCTGAAAGATATCAATGTTATCAATCAGGTTGCGAAAATTTGTAGCAAGTTGATCGCCTGGAATTAAATTAGGTGGAACAGATAACAGTGACCCTGAAGAGTTGGTTGCACCGACGAGCATCCAATAAAACGGACCAAGAGTGATAAACAAACCGATAGCAATAACAAGATATTTTCCAGCTAAACCAAGTGCTCGCATCAATCATCACCTGCCAATTTAAATTGAATAAATGATAATACGGCGATAATTAGTACAACGACATAAGCAATGGATGATGCGTAACCAAAGTCAAAGTACTCAAACCCGTTTTCATATAAGTACATCGTAACCGTTGTTGTTGCATTAATCGGCCCACCATCCGTTAAGTTAAAGGCTTCATCAAATAACTGGAAGGTACCAATTGTAGACATAACAAAAGCAAAGAGTAGAACAGGTTTTAGCTGAGGTAGTGTGATGGAGAAGAACTTCCTCAGTGGTGTTGCTCCATCAATGCTTGCAGCTTCGTACAAGTCTTTAGGTATAACTTGAAGTCCTGCTAGAATGATAATCATGTTGTACCCTGTCCATCTCCAAATCGTGACAATAATGAGTGATACCTTTGCCCAGAACGGATCATTTAACCAAGGAATTCGGTCCATCCCAATTGATTGTAGGATGAAATTCAAAATTCCAAAGTCTTGATTTAAGATTAATAGAAAAATCACGGCTGCTGCTACGAGTGATGTAACAGTTGGTGTGAAGAATGCCACTCGTAACACACCTTTGAACCGGTGGATCCCACTGTGAAGGACATTGGCCAATATAACCGCCAGCAAAATCATAATTGGAACTTGAAAGATTAATATGATAAAGGTGTTCAACAATGATTCATAAAACAAACTATCCTGAAACAAGCGGATATAATTTTCAAATCCAGCAAATGTATTTGCCCCTTCTACATTCGTGGTAAAGCTCAGAATGAGAGAATACACAATCGGATAACCAGTGAAAAGTAAAAAAAGGATAATCGCTGGCCCTACAAAAACATAAGGTGCCAGACCCGCTTTGTTTTTAGTTGCTTTTGCTTTAGACGTCCGAGGTGCTTTTGGTTTAGGAGTGACTGTATTACTCATCGCTTACCTCCCGTCCGGTGGCCGCTTGCAATCGATTGGACGCTGTTTCAAGCGCTTCGTCTATTGGGACATCCTGTAAGATAACTCGCCCAATGGCATCATTAAATGTATTTTGTGCGCGTAAGTAATCGTCTGTAAAGTTTACAACTGGTAAGTCTACTGCTTCTTCACCAAATAGTGTAAACACTTCCTGACCTCCAAAAAATGCATCACCCTCTTCAAGTTCTGAGCGATCGATCGCTTCAATTAAAGCTGGATATGCACCATATGATAGGGCTCCATGTACTTGATTATCAACATTAACCGATGCGAATTCACCAAATAGGTAAGCCGCTTCCTTGTTTGAAGAGACAGAAGTAATGGCAAGATTTGATCCACCGTCATTTGCAGCTGTTAAGCCACCTTCTTCAAAGGCAGGTAGCTTCATGACTCGCCACAACCCTTCTTGCTCTGGCATTTGATCTTCTATAATCCCTTTCTGCCATGATCCACTAATAACTGAAGCAACCGCATCATTTTTTATAGCGGCGTTTACCTCTTCACCATTCGAAGCATATAAGAATAAGCCCGCATCATTCATTTTTTTAAGCGTTTCCATAGAATTCAACGCTGCATATGTATTCGCTGTGATTCCGCCATCTAAATCAAAATAAAACAAATTCTGTTGTTGAAGCATGGCTCGATAGAACTGTGTATCACCAGTTAGTTGAATGCCTGTCATCAATGTTCCAGTTCGTTCTAACATCTGTTCACCTGCTTCAATGTAATCATCCCAGGTAACAATATCATTGGCATCGATTCCAGCCTCTTCAAATAAATCCTCGCGATAAAAGACCGCCATTGGCCCCGTGTCCCTTGGAAAAGCCATCACTCCACCTTCATCATTTATAAGAGGAGAGATTTTACCTTCTACAAACTTATCTCGGTGTTCATCAAACCCCATATTAGATAAATTAACGAAGCTCTCTTGAAAATTGTCCATGTATAAATCAATTCGTTGATTTTCGACCTGGACAAGGTCAGGAAGCTGACTTTCTACCCCAGCCGCTAAACCTGTGGTTAAACGCTGATACACTTGATCTCCACTTAATTTTAAAATGTTTACTTCGATATCAGGATACAATTTTTCAAACTCTGGAACTAAGTCAATTAAATAATCGGCTTCTAAATTCCAAGCCCAAACCGTAATTTCTCCTGATGCTTCTTCGGTTTCATTTGTATTTTCGTTGACGCTACAACCTGCAGTTAGAACTAAGACTACCGCTGCACTTAAAGGCCATTTAAGACGCATAATCTCCCTCCCTTATGATCGTGAAACGTGTTAAAATACTTTTGATAACGCTTCCATTATTAGCATATGGATATTCATACGTCAATTAACAACCCTTTTCAAAGTTCATATTTTAGAAAAAAGCATGTTCATTTTTTATAAAAAAAAGCGATTCCTCTAAGGGATAATCGCTTCAAAAAATGAATTAAAAATAATTTATCATCAACGCTTCTCGTACTTCTTCCATCGTCTCTTTTGCGATCAACTGAGCTCGCTCTGTTCCCGCCTGAACAATCTCTTTTGTATAGTTAGACCTTTGAAGATAGGTGTCTCTACGTTCATGCATCGGTTCAAGTAAAGTGTTAATGCTTGCTGCGATCATTGCTTTACATTCAACGCAACCTAGCATACCTTTTTGACACCCTTCATAAATGCTGCCTGATTCCTCTTTACGAAACACATTGTGATACGTATAGATAGGACAAATGTCAGGATGTCCTGGATCTGATCTTCGGATACGTGCTGGGTCTGTTTTAGCTTTCTTTATTTGATCATATACTTCTTGTTTTGTTGAATCTAAATCAATCGTATTACCTTTGCTCTTACTCATTTTGCTATCTCCGTCAAGTCCGATCAGTCTTGCACAATCACCTACGATTGCTTTTGGTTCATTGAACACCGGGGCATAAAGCTGATTAAACCGCCTCATGATTTTTCGTGACTGTTCCATATGAGGTAGTTGATCTTCACCTACTGGTACAACGGTTGCCTTGCAAAATGCAATATCAGCCGTTTGGCTAATCGGATACCCTAGAAAACCATAATATAAATCGCTGTATCCTTTTTCGCTTGCCTCAGCTTTTATTGTAGGGTTGTGTTTTAAAGAGTTAACTGTTACAAACATTGAAAAATAAGCTGTTAGTTCCGCAATTTCCGGTATAAGCGATTGAATAAAAATGGTCGATTGCTCTGGATCTATACCAACTGATAGATAGTCGAGAGTTACTTGATTTACATGTGCTTTTAAGGTTTCAGGTTGTTTATAGTGAGTCGTTAGTGCATGAACATCTGCAAGCATAAAAAAGGAATCATAGGAATCTTGAAGCTCCACACGATTTTTTAAACTTCCCACGTAATGCCCAAGATGAAGCTTGCCAGTTACACGATCTCCTGTTAATAAACGTTCTTTCATTATTTTGCCTCCTCATTTTACATACATTTATCGTTCTAATTAAGTGCCACCAGCCTTCATCCAATCGCATCACCCCCTTTAAAAAACGCAAAAAACCCCGTCCAAAAAAGGACGAGGTTCCCGTGGTACCACCTTTATTAATGACCATTAAGTCATCCACTTCTCGTACGGAAAAATCAGTTACTTTCGATACGATTCTAAGTGATAACGGGTTGAAACACCCGGCTACATCTACTACCAGTTCAACATAGCAACTCAGAAGCCCATTCTACACAAGGAGGAGATTGGTTTGCACCAGCCACCAACTCTCTTCACACCTCATCTTGTGTGTACTTACTCTTCATCAACGTTTTTTATATAAATTACTCGCTTAGATCCACATTATGATACACTTGCTGAACATCCTCTAAGTCCTCAAGTGCATCAATTAGTTTCTCAAATTGTTCTTTTGATTCTTCTGGAATAGCAACATCATTTTGAGCAAGCATCGTTAGCTCTGCTACAGAAAATTCACTAACACCCGCATTTTTAAGAACCTCTTGAACTGCATGGAATTGTTCTGGCTCTGCATAGACAATCACCGTTTCATCCTCGGCGACGATATCCTTCACATCAACATCCTCTTCCATCATCAGCTCTAATACATCATCTTCTGATTTACCTTCTATACCGATAACGGAGGCCGCATCAAACATGTAAGCAACAGATCCACTTACTCCCATGTTACCGCCGTTTTTACCAAATGCCGCACGAACATCAGATGCTGTCCGGTTTACATTGTTTGTTAATGTATCTACAATAATCATTGAGCCGTTTGGACCAAATCCTTCATATCGAAGTTCATCGTAATTCTCATCTGAACCGCCTTTAGCTTTTTCGATCGCACGATCAATGATTGCTTTTGGTACATTATATGTTTTCGCACGCTCAAGAACGACCTTTAACGCTTGGTTTGACTCTGGGTCAGGTTCCCCTTGTTTGGCGGCTACATAGATTTCACGACCAAATTTGGCATAAATTCGACTTGTATTCGCATCCTTTGAGGCTTTCTTTTCTTTAATATTATTCCATTTGCGTCCCATCTTGAACACTCGCTTTCCTTTTTCTCTCCAGTTAATCATATCCTACCTATACTTAACCTGACAAGTCGTTTGTTCCATAAGTAAAACGAGCGATCAAATCAACTGATTCATCGCTCGCTCCCGAATATGCTCATTAATTTACAGTTGCACGGTATTCATCGTATGCTTCTTGCATGATTTCAACATATCGATCTACTCCTAGTGATTCCAATCCACTTAGATAGCTATCCCAGTCTTTTTCAAAATCTAATTCCCCTACAATAAAACGAACAGCGCTTTGTTCAACATTCGTCTTAATATTCGTCTCAAGTGTTGCGACTTCCTCTTGTACAATTTCATCAAACCATACACTCCAGTAAGGGAACACTTGTTCTGGCTCTGCATCTGCATAGAGGTATGTTGCCTCTTGAAGACGACGTTCATATCCTTCCTGCGTATAAATATCCTCAGCCTGTACCCACGAATCCCTAAACTCTACTGGATGATAATATTGAGCACTAGCTCCCCAGTTACTATTCGGTTCATCTTCTGGGTGTAATTCTTTAATTTGTGCTTCTACATCTTCATTAATAGCCACATCTCCGTCTTTTGCCTCCTCCCAGGATTCGCCTTCCTCACCATACATGGAACGAAGAGAACCTTCAGTCGTAAACATATAATCAAGTAGCTGAATGGCTTTTACTTGTACGTCTTCACTTGCCTTATTTGTTATCGCAAAGGTTGCACCTTGCTCAATCGGATACTTATATGTTGAATAAGCTGCATTTGGTCCTTGTAGAGGGGCAAGTGCATCGTATTCTAAGCTATTATCATTATTTGCAAATTCATTAGGGTGCATGGATGGGCCAGCACCTAAAATAACCTCATCAGCGTTACTGCCAAGTTGTGTGTAGGCTTCAGCATTCTGAGTGAAGGCACCTGGATCAATCAGTCCTTCCTCATACAGTTCATGAATATATTCTAATCCTTGTTTCCATTCGTCAGATGTAGCAACAAAAGATACTTGATCATTGTCAACGGCTAAACGTGTCTTTGCATCGTCGTACACAAATCCATTCATTAAGAACGGAATAACGGAGTGTTGAGCAATTGAGATGGACCCACTAAATGGGATTTCATCATTTGATCCATTCCCGTTTGGATCATCGTCTTTAAACGCTCTTAACACGTCTCTAAATTCTTCATGTGTTTTAGGTGCTTCTAGGTTTAAGTTATCAAGCCATGTACTGTTCATCCATAGCTTGTTTGGCCAGGTACAATGAAAGCACTCAATTAATTGAGGGATACCATAGATATTCCCATCCGGTGCTGTAGCGAGAGCCCGATACTCATCATCTGAATCTAACACTTGCTGCAGATTAGGGGCGTGCTCTTTAATTAAATCATTTAGTGGAAGAAGAACGCCCTGTTTCCCATACCGTAGCATGTCATTAGCGGAAAATTGATCTACCCAAGGGATTAGGAAATAGACATCAGGATAATCGCCACTTGATAGGGAAATTTGACGTCGTTCTTTAGCAGCGGATGTATCATATGAAGTCGTCTCAAATTCTAAATTAAGATCAAACTCGTCTTCAACAAATGCAGTAAACGAATTGGTATCTAGATCTCTTTCAGTGTAGTCTGGCATGAAGACTTTCATTGTTGTTTTTCCATCAACAGTTTCCTCTGATACATCTTCGTTTGAACTACATGCAGTAAAAATGAAAACACATAGTGATAATAGTAAAATTTTAGACCAATTACGTTTCAAAACGATTCCCCCTCAATTTGACTATTTTATCCTTTCACAGAGCCAATCAGCATTCCTTTTACAAAATATTTCTGTGCAAATGGGTAGATTACTAATACAGGTAAGCTTGAAATAACGATCAGCGAATATTTCATCAGGTTTGCTAAGCGATCTCTTTCCGCTTGAACAGCAATGTCCATATTCGCTCCAGAATTGGTTTGTGTAATCAGTATTTCTCTAAGCTCCAATTGAAGTGGAAAGAGATCTCTTGTTTTTAGGAAGATCATCGCATCAAAATAACTATTCCATTGAATCACTGCATACATTAGCGCTAAAACGGCAATAATTGGTTTTGATAATGGTAAAACCACTGACCATAAAAACCGAATGCTACTGCATCCATCCATTTCACTTGCTTCAACTAATTCTTCAGGAATACTCGTTTGGAAGAACGTTCTTGCAATAATGACCTGCCAGACAGCGATTGCTTTTGGGATGATGATGGCCCAAATACTATCTAACAAACCAAGCTTTTGTACAAGCAGGTACTCAGGGATTAACCCTCCAGAAAAAAGCATGGTAATCAGGATAAAAAACATTAAGAATGTGCGACCATAGAAGTTTTTACGAGACAAGGGGTAGGCAAAGATCACTGTTAGAACGACTGCCAGCAACGTATAACTTACGGTATAAATAATTGAATTCTTAAAGCCTCTTAACACATCTGGGTTTGTTAGAACTTCCTTATACCCGGCGAATGAAAGATCTACTGGCCACAACCACACTTCTCCAGCTGTCACTGCCTCAGCACTACTTAAAGATGAGCTGACAATATAAACAATGGGGTACAGGACAATGATTAGAACAAGAACCAAAAAAGTGTAGACGCTATATAGAAAAAGACGGTCAGTAATTGACTCTTTCATTCGATTTTTAGAGTGGCGCTTTTTCATCTGTTCTCCTTCCTATCATTACCATAGCCCCGTTCCGGTTACCCTCCGAGCTATGAAGTTAACGATCACAATTAAAATTAAATTAATGATGGAGTTAAAAAGACCTACAGCAGCACTAAAACTAAAGCTTGCATTAATAATCCCCATTTTATATACGTAAGTTTGAAGGATTTCAGAAGTGCTTAAGTTTAACGGGTTTTGAAGTAAATAAACTTTTTCAAAACCAATGGACATGAGGCTTCCTACACTCAATATCATGATGATAACAATTGCGGGCATAATCCCTGGTATATCTACGTTCAGAATTCTTTGTATTCTTGATGCCCCATCCACTTTTGCAGCTTCGTATTGTTGTTTATCGACTCCTGCTAACGCAGCTAGATAGATAATGGCAGCATACCCCGTTTGTTGCCACGCATCAGACCATACATAAACTGAGCGAAAGGCATCTGCTTGAGATAAGAAGTTTGAAGACTCAAAACCAAGAAAGAGTAACAGATCGTTAATAATCCCTGATCTTGGAGACAGCATAATAATAATCATTGAAACGATAATGACCGTTGAGATGAAATAAGGAGCATACGTAAACATCTGAACCGTTTTCTTAAAAATGCCATGCCTAATTTCATTTAATGCTAAAGCAAGAATGATCGGTAAGGGAAAGGTAACAGCCATCTGATAAAGACTTAAATAGAGAGTGTTTTTAATGAGATCCCAAGCAACTGGATTTCTAAAAAAGGCTTCAAAATGCTTTAGACCAGCCCAGTCACTACCAAATACACCTTGAATGATGTTGTAATCCTTAAATGCAATAATAGCCCCACCCATAGGGATGTATTTAAAGATGATGAAATACAATATGGGAGGAATCATTAAGAGATAAAGCTGCCAATGTCTTTGAAAGCTTTTTTTGGCCAATTCCCTTTGTGATTTTCGTTTGAGCTTTACTTTAGGTACATATAAATCTTTTTGCAGTTCTCCTGATGTCTTCAACGCCCCACCCCTTTCTATCGTCAATTTGTAAGCGCCTTCATTACGAATATAACAGGTCTTCGCCATTTTGAAAGCGTACATTTTTTTTATCAGCGTACACTTAAATGAATTGCACCTAAAAAAAACCGTACACTTGTAATAACAAGGTACAGTTCACTAAAAACAAAGGCGTGATAAGCATCATGGACGCATATTATCTCGAAATTGCACAGGAGTAATGGAGTGTATTCGCTTAAAAACTCGACGAAAAGAGTGAGCACTATTATACCCGACCCGCTCAGCAATCTCATCAATTGTTAAAGCATTCTGCTTAAGTAATTCTTCAGCTTTTTGAATTCTTATTTTTTCTACGTATTCTATAAGCTTTTCACCCGTCACTAATTTAAAGAGGACCGTCATGTTTTTTTCCTCCATATCTAATTCAGTAGCGATCATGTATGAAGTAAGATCAGACCTGTAATAATGAATCTGGACATACTGTTTGATTTCCTTAATTAGAAGATGGTTTTCATCGGCTTGTCTTGACTTCTTCCATTGAGAATAGTGTTCTACAATGAAAAGAAAAAGTTCCTTAATTTCGCTTGTCCGTTTAGCATGTATATCTAACAAAAGTAGCTCTGTGTATATCTTCTTTCCTTTTTCATCGTACATTTGTGAATCTACTGCTCTTATAATGGTTCCTTTCATTGCCAACATAAAATGCTCAAACATAGTTGGCGACAATTTCTTTTCTTCTTGATTCTTTCTAAATACTGTCTCAATGGTTTTAAAAGCTAATTCAGCATGACCTTCTTTGATTTGTTTGAACAGCTTTAGCTCTACGTCATAGGGATAAAAATATAAAGTTGGACTCTGAGAAATTTCATCATAAAACGTTACAACCGAAGACTGATCCTGAGCGTAATGTAACGCAAGTATTGCTTCGCGATAAGATTGCGTTACATTTGAGAGCGTTTCAAATCGGTTCCCTATACCAAACTGAATTGATGGGATCGAAATGACAGTATTCATTTCTTTTAGAAACGTTTCAATCTCATAAAAGCTTTTTAAATGCTTGTCTTTATCAACTAGAATAAGATAAATCAGCTTGTTTTGACTGTGCGTTTTGTGGAAAAATGTATAAAGTGAACCTAGCTGACATTTCAACTGGTCGTCAAACTGCTCATAGTGACGATTAGAGGTTTTTTCAAGCAACAAATCTGTCGTTGAAGAACTACTCACGACAACAACTCTTCCTTGATGTTGATCCTTTAGCGAAAAATCTAAATGGTTTCCTTCTTGAATGAATCCTCCTTGCAGTAGCTGTTTAATAAATAAATCTTTGAGTACAGGAGTTTGTTTTGACAATGAATGTTGCATTTTACTATGACTTTCTAATAAGTATGAAACATGACTAATAATTGAATCGTACTCATTCTTGGTTTTCATTTCCCTTCCAACGTAGTCATCTAACTTTTGAACAATTGAAGTAATAGGTAGACTATTTTTTCTTGAGAATTGAAGAGACATAATGAATCCAACTAATAATGTAATCGTGACAACAATGAATGTAATGTCTTTAATCGGCTTCGCTTGAGCTGCAATCGTATTTTTAGGAATACCTGCTGCATAAATCCAATCATTTTTTTCTGAACGCAACGTAATGAGTAACGTTCCATCCTCTAGATAACGAACCTCTTCACCGTTAGAAAGATTCGCCCATTTAATGACATCGGACGTGCGAATGTTTGTAGAAGAAATGACGTTAGATTGTTTGTCGAGTATATACGACCATGCATTCATATCATCTGGGATTGCTTTAACGATCTTATTAATATTACTTTGTTTAATCGGGACTACAACAGAACCAAGTGGAGAGTAAGCATGATCAATAGGTATAGGCTGAACAAACGTTAATCCAAATTCGTGTTCTCCATCGGGTGAGCTGATATATGAACTTCTTGATAGATCCCCGTTTTCGATTAATTGAAGATAAGCTTCACTATAATTGCTTGCGCGATAGAAGTGTTGAGGCCGAAACTGCACAGAACCTGGGGTAATAATTAAATCACTCTTAGATACACGAATGTAGTAATCCTCAATAAAGTCATTCGTCGATGCGAAAGGAGTAATAGCTTTCGAAACATTGGTTAGGGATGAGATTTGTTCCGTAGCTTCATTCTTATTTAATAACATAATGTTAACTAGGTCTTCATTAATAGCAATTTGCCTTGTAAAACGCTCTACCTCAGATAACCTTTGTTCAAGTAAAGACTTGCTTTGATTTAAAGATTGAACACTAGTCCGAATCGCATAGTTTTGTGCCTCTTTTATCGCGGCATGATATGTAAAGTAACCTGCACATAATGGGATAAATAATATAATGACATAAGAAATAAGGAACCGTCTGTATACCTTGGATGTTTTCTTCAGGAAAATAAAGACCCTCCCCTTACGTATGAAAATGAATAGTGAGTAGGGTGCCATCGCTTAGACACCCTAGGTAAACGATACTCGGTTGAATCATTTGTTTTAGTTTAAATGAATTTTAAACACAACAGGTTTATCACTTTGGACCGCTTTAGTCCGAATGTGTAACCCTGTTTCAGATCGATTCCACTCTGGTTGCTCATCAAAGCCTAGTACTTCCACATCTTCAATCATCCCATGAAAATGTGGAAGTTTTGAAGCATCATTTTGTCCTAAAGACCTAACACATACGTTTCCATCATCTGGAAAACTAAGAACAGTTGCATAAAGAAAGGAACCATTCACTGTAAAGCGAATATCTTCTTTAGTAAACTGTTTTGATACAGAATCTGTAAACTGTCCTTCTTCTATCATGGTAGGTCCTTCTGCTGAAAGTCTCCAAACTGAAGAATTGTAGATCGATTCACCGTTTGTTTGCAGCCAATCTCCAATTTCTAGTAGGATTTTCTGATCTTCATCCGGAATCGTCCCATCTGCTTTTGGTCCAATGTTCAGAAGGAGAGAACCATTCTTACTGACGATATCAACTAGGTCAGCGATGATTTCTTTTGCTTCTTTATATTGATTATTCTCCGTGTAGCACCAGGAGTTCTTTGCTACGGCGGTGTCCGTTTGCCAAAAATAAGGCTTCTGGTCAGCAAATTGTCCTCTTTCAATATCAACAACTGCTGTCCCAAACATAAATGCATCATGTTTATAATTGATGGCTACTTCCCTACCCCATTGCTCTGCTCGATTATAATAATATGCGGCGAATTTCTTTAAGTAAGGTTTAACTGAATCATGCTGAATCCACCAGTCAAAATAAACGATACTCGGTTGATATTCATCTACGATTTCACAGGTGCGCATGAGCCAATCTTCTAGAAATTCTTCTGTAGGATATGGTTCACTAAATAAGTCATGATGATCTGGTTCTGGCATGGATGGCCAGTAAAAATCCCCTTTTTTAAGAGGTTCTTTTATGTCACTTTCAAATTCCTTGCCATGGCTCATAAAGAACCAATGTTCAACACGGTGGGTAGAGGCACATAAAGCAATGTCCCTTTTTGAGAGAGATTTACCTAGTTCACCTAACACATCTCTTTTTGGTCCCATTTCATATGCATTAAAATGTGAGAGTTTGCTCTTATACATTTGAAAACCGTCATGATGCTCTGCTACTGGCATAACATACTTAGCTCCTGCTTTTTCAAACAATGTAGCCCATTCTTCAGAATCAAACTTTTCCGCCTTGAATTGAGGAATAAAATCCTTATATCCAAATTCTTTATGTGGTCCATACGTCTTAATATGATGTTCGTATTCCTTTGAACCTTGAATGTACATGTTACGTGAATACCATTCACTTCCGAATGCTGGAACTGAATAAACGCCCCAATGAATAAAGATCCCAAACTTTGCTTTCTGATACCAGTCTGCTAATTTGTACCGAGATAAAGAATCCCAGTTATCCTGGTACGGTCCAGCTTGAATGACTTTTTCAATTGTTTCTAAATAAGAAGAGTTCATTGTATCCTCCCTTTTATAGGTAATCATCATTAGTTTAGCTTTTTATGAAAACGTTTTCAATATAAAGTTAATAAATGTTTAAAAATTTAGAAAATGACTCGTGCTCATTGCTTATAAAATAAATTAGCCTACTTTTCACGTTAAAAGTAGGCTGATTAAACGAGCGTGGTTTCCTCATTATGATCCAGTACTTGAACCCAAGTGAGTGTCATCCTCAAGAACAAGGTCAGCAGTTAATTGACCAGAGAGTGTTACCATTGGTACGCCTCCACCTGGATGCGTTGAACCTCCAACAAAATAAAGGTTTTTAAGAAGCTGACTACGACTTGGAATTTTAAAGCCACCATTTGTCTTCTTATTCGCGGCAACTCCGTAGATGGAACCTCCATTTGAGCCGTACAGTTGTTTAAGATCATTAGGAGTAAACGTATATTCGAACTCAATATGCTCACGAATGTTCTTTAAACCGTTACGCTCAAGCTTCGAAAGAACAACCTCTCTATACTCTTCCTTAAATGTAGACCAGTCATCACCGGGTTTAAGTGGGGGTACATGTGTTAAGATAAAATGATTTTCTTTGCCTTTCGGTGCATGGGTTGAATCTGATTTAGACGAAATGCCAATATAAATGGTTGGATCATTAGCTGGTCTTTTTTCTTCAAAGATTTGCTTAAACTCGAGCTTTGGATCCTTAGAGAAAAAGAAATTGTGATGAGCGAGCTGCGGATATGTCTGGTCCATCCCAAGTAATAGAACTAAACCAGAAACACTCGGTTCAAATGTCTGCAATTTTTTTACTTCTTGTTTTGCTTGATTTGAATCTGGTACGAGCGTTTCATAAGCTGGAATGACTTCAAGGTTTGAAATGATAATATCTCCATAGATGACATCCCCATTTTCAATTTGTACACCTTTTGCTACACCATTTGATTCGATCACTTGAGTGACTCGTGTATTCGTTCTATAGCGAACGTCAAGTTCATCAAGTACCTTTTGCATGGCTCGGATGATATTATACATCCCACCTTCAACATAATGTACACCAAGGCCAAATTGCACGTAAGCAAGCTGAGAAAGAACCGCAGGCGCTTGATATGGTGAGGAGCCTACATACATTACTAGAAAATCAAGCAATTGTTGAAGATGAGGGTCTCGTATGAATTTCTTAGTCGCCTGGTTCATACTTTTCATCGGATCCATGGCCAGGAGATCTTTAAAACTGTGACTTGTACGGAGATCCTTTAGTCCAGATAAGCTTCGTTGATAAAAGCTCTTTGTACACAACTCATAAATCTGACTGCTATAGTGAATGTAATCAAGAAACCCTGACTTATCATCAGGAGAGATACGATCAATCTCATCTAGCATGTCAGGTAGATCCCCTTTTAAATCGATCGTGACACCGTCTTCAAAAAAGGTACGCCATTGGGGCTCCACTCGCTTGACCGTAAGATAATCAGAAAGGTTTTTCCCTGCACGTGTAAAGAGTTGTTCCAGTGTCCACGGCATCGTTAAAATGGAAGGGCCTGTATCAAATGTGAACCCTGACCCACTGCGTATATTACATTTTCCACCTAATCGTTCATTCGCCTCAAATAATTGAACATCATAGCCTTCTGCAGCAAGTGATATCGCTGATGATAATCCACCTATGCCTCCGCCGATCACAATGACTTTTTTCTTCACTCTTCCCTACCCCTTTTTTCATTAGTAGATCCAAGGCAAGAGTATCCACCGCTTGGTTTTCCAATGAATGTACTGACTACCAAGCACGTTCTCAAGCATTTTTTCTTCAAGCTTAATCCGGTAAAGGATAGACTGGAGAACGAGTAGAATGGTAGCAGCAACTCCTATCCAAAAAGCAAGATAGAACGAGATGCCAATCATACATAAAAGTAGCCCGCTGTATAATGGATGACGCACTAAATGATAGGGTCCATGGCTAACAAGCATCTTGCTCGGTGATACGTGGACATGCCTTGTAAATTCTTGCTTTAACACAAGCATTGACCAGTATCTGAGAAAAATACCTGTACCGTAGAGAAATAAACTAATCCATTGTAAAAATAAAGAAGGGGAGTGTACAATTCGCCACTCTTGTATACCAATACATATTCCGATTGTTAGTAAGATAGAGAAAAGAATATAATAAAAGCTCTTTCGCTCCTGGCCTGGTGATGTTTTCTTTGTACCAGGATTTTTGAACAGAATAAATTCCATTAGCCAAATGACATTTAATAAAAGGAACATCCATTCTTCCGTTGTCATATGATTCCGCCCTATTCCCTAATTTGATGTGACGCGTTTATAAATAGCCCTTGAGTAAAATTGAACGACAACTGCAACGAATAGAACAATTGAAACGATTAGGACGGCTTGATATGAAGGAATAATGATCACTCCTATCACAATAAACAAACCACAAATAAAAAATGCCCAACCTGCAAAACGGTTAACAATTGACCAAACCTTATCATTTTTGAGTGTATATTGGTTTCTAGCACCAAATATCATGTTACGCTTTAATTGAGGCATAACATTACCGAGAACCATTAATAGTAAGCCAAGTGAAATGCCAAAAATAAGTTCTGTATCAAGTGATAGTCCACTGCCTGTTAGAATGATAACTAAATGACACACAAAAAGAATGCTCATTAATCCACCAAGTAATGCAAGTTCCACAAGAGAAACTGTTTTTTGGTTTTGGGCTTGTTTAGACATTAACAACGTTAGTCCTTTTGCCAAGATAAAAAGGATCACCATTACAATTGGCATAAGGCTTACAGCTGTTAAAGTAGGTAAGCTTCCGGTAACAGCTTCACCTGTCCAGTGAACAGCTAATTGATCAGGTAGTCTAGGATATGTAGCTACACTTAAAATCAAAGCAGATAAAATGAGAAGGATTCCAACAATGTTTGCTCTCATATTACTCATCTCCCTTAGGCTTAAATTGATAAAACCAGGTAAACACATCCTGAAGCACCGTTGTATTTAACGTATGATAAATAAACTGCCCCCGTTTATCTGCCGTCACAAGGTTTGCTTGCTTTAAGATCTGTAAGTGATGAGAAATACTCGGCTTACTCATCTTAAAATGATCGGCAATTTGAGTCGCTGTTAAACATCCCTCTTTACTTAATACACTCATAATCTCCCTCCTTGTCTCATCATTTAACGCTTTAAATAATTCATTCACATGTCTAGCTCCTCTAATTAGATAATTAAATAACTGTCTAATTACATCATACCATAATTACATAATTAAACAACTATCTAATTACAAATTCATCCTTTTTAATCAAAAAAAGACGCCCTATATTTAAGACGTCTTTTGCTAATCCGATTACACCATAACCTTACACATATCTTTTGTAAATTCCACTGGATCTTCAAGCGGTAATCCTTCAATTAACAGTGCTTGGCTATATAACAAGTTTGTATAAAGCTTTAGCTTTTCTTGATCTGTGTCTTTTGCAGATTGTAGAGCTTTAAATACATCATGATTCGGGTTGATTTCTAACACTTTTTCTGCTTTCACATGTTGATTATCTGGCATCGCTTGAAGAACTTTCTCCATTTCAATCGTAACTTCACCCTCTGCCGCTAAAATAACAGGGTGTGTTTTTAATCGCTTAGATAGGCGGACATCTTTTACCTTACCTGCTAAGATGGTTTTCATCTCTTCAAATAGGTCTTTATTTGCATCTAGCTCTTCTTTTGACTCTTCAGATTCATCCTCATCAAGCTTCAAGTCTGCACTTGATACAGACTGAAATTCTTTGTCTTGATAGCTTTGTAACATCTTAATCGCAAACTCATCTACATCCTCAGTAAAGTAAAGAATCTCATAGCCTTTATCTGCAACTAATTCTGTTTGAGGCAGCTTCGCAATACGCTCTATAGACTCACCAGTAGCGTAATAAATGTTGCTTTGATCTTCCTTCATACGAGATACGTATTCTGATAGCGTAACGAACCCTTTTTCCGTAGAAGAATGGAATAATAACAAGTCCTCTAAAACTTTTTTATGAGCACCAAATTCATTATAGACACCAAACTTAAGCTGACGTCCAAATGATTTGTAGAACGTCTCATATGCTTCTCGGTTGTTTTTAAGTAGTGACTGAAGCTGAGACTTAATTTTGGATTGAATGTTTTTAGCGATTAGTTTTAATTGACGGTCATGCTGTAGCATTTCACGTGAGATATTTAATGACAGATCCTCCGAGTCAACCATCCCTTTAACAAAGCTAAAGAAATCTGGTAGAAGGTCTGCACACTTCTCCATAATCAAGACACCATTTGCGTAAAGCTCAAGCCCTTTTTCATATTCTTTTGAATAATAATCAAATGGAGTACTTTCAGGAATAAACAAGATGGAATTGTATCGAACGGCGCCATCAACACTTAAGTGAATATGCTCAAGTGGCTTATCAAAGCCATAACGCTTGTCTTGATAGAACTGCTCGTAATCTTCTTTTGTGAGCTCGCTTTTGTTCTTACGCCAGATTGGAACCATACTGTTAATAATTTGTTCTTCTTGTACTTCTTCCGTTTCGCCTTCTTCGCCATCTTCTTTTGGTTTGTAGGTTGTTACATCCATTTTAATTGGATAGCGTATAAAGTCCGAATATTTTTTAACAATTGATTTTAAGCGATGCTCGTCAAGAAACTCATCAAAGGACTCATCCTCAGTGTTTTCTTTAATATGTAGTGTAATGTCTGTTCCTGGAACATCCTTCGTAGCTTCTTCGATGGTATAACCATCACTTCCATCAGACTGCCATCTGTAAGCTGAATCTGCATCTACGGATTTACTAACCACGCTCACCTGGTCAGCTACCATAAACGCTGCATAAAACCCAACACCAAACTGGCCGATAATATCATGCCCATCTTTCATTTCATTAGTCTTTTTAAAACCTAGTGAACCACTCTTTGCGATTGTTCCTAAATTTGTTTCTAGCTCGTCCTTCGTCATACCAATTCCAGTGTCGGTTAACGTCAGAGTGCGAGCCTCTTTATTAGCCGAGATATGAATCGCATAACGGTCTTGATCGAAGCTAATCGCTTCATCAGTTAATGCACGATAATATAGCTTATCAATCGCGTCACTTGAATTAGAAATCAATTCACGAAGAAAAATCTCCTTCTGCGTGTAGATTGAATTGATCATCATTTCCAACAGACGTTTGGATTCAGCTTGAAACTGCTTTTTCTCCATCTTATAAACACATCCTTAATTGAAATGGTTGTCTTTTAGCACTCGACTAATACGAGTGCTAATCTACTTATATTTTACACATTTGTTCGGTGGCGTCAACCGTTTCAATCGCAGGTGAATAATTCAGCTAGACAAAGACACACTACCAAAACGTACACCAACTGAGAGGAGCGAGGAAAATGGATCAAACGGTTCATTTTAACACAGATACTGACTATAACAAGACACTATTACATACCTTTTTCTCGAACCAATCAGACTTTGGCGAACGTCAGTTTTTTATGATTGAATTAAATAAGTCCTGTACGTTTTACTTTTTAAAATCAAGAACGAACTTTACAACACTTATGTCATTTATTCAGAAGCTTGAAAAGATTACTCCTTCATTGTTTCAAGACGTGCCTCAAGAAGAAATCGTTCAGAAATCCTTACAAACGTATTCCTATCAAACAACATACAACCTCTCTGACTGTATTCGCTTTATCTTTGAAGGCAAGTCTGTGTTAATTATTGATCAATCTGCAGAGGTCTATATTTTTGATACTGCCGACAATTTAAAAAGAGGTCTAGAAGACTCTTCTAGTGAGAAGGTTATTCGAGGACCTAAGCTAGCTTTTATTGAGAGTATTAACGATAATGTAGGACTCATCCGACAATTAACTCGCGATCAGAACATTATTGTGAAAGAACACAAATTAGATGTGCAAAACAACGAGAAATTAATTCAATACCTTTATAACCAAAAGGAAGTTAGTGATGAGCTTTTAAAAGAGGTCGATAAACGCTTGTCCTCGATAAAAACAAGTAATCTTGAGGATTCAGGAATGCTAGAAGAACTAATTGAGGACAATTCATTGTCACCGTTTCCGCAAATGCAAAACACGGAGCGGCCAGATCGGGTCATTGCGGCGTTGAACGAGGGAAGAGTTGCAATGTTTATAGACGGCTCACCTTTTGCACTTATCATGCCTACTACGTTTGATTTGCTCCTCCAATCACCTGATGACTATTATGAGCGCTGGCTTGCTGCGAGTTTTATACGAATGCTTCGCTATTTATCGATCTTTATTACGTTGTTTCTATCTGCTTTCTATATTTCTTTGGTTTCCTTTAACCAAGGCCTTCTTCCAACGGAGCTTGCTATTACAATTGCTGGAACAAGACAAAATATTCCATTCCCTCCTTTTATAGAAGCAATCATTATGGAGATCACCATTGAGTTATTAAGAGAAGCTGGAATTCGTCTTCCCACTCCCTTAGGTCAAACAATAGGGTTAGTTGGTGGAGTTATCATCGGCCAAGCGGCAGTTGAAGCCAATATCGTGAGTTCTTTAATGGTTATTATCATCGCTATTACAACGATTACTTCTTTCACAGTCCCGCAGTATAGCTTCGGACTTTCCTTTCGAATGTTGCGTTTTGGAGCCATGATTTCTGCTGCCATTTTTGGATTGTTTGGGACTGTTTGTTTCTTTATCTGGATATCGATTCATTTAGCAAGCTTAAAAAGCTTTGGGACCCATTATTTCTCATTTGAATTTTCAATCTCAAGAAAGAAATTTCTGGATTTATTCTTACGTTTGCCTAAGAAGATTAAATCTGCTCAATAAAAGGAGGGGAATATCAATGGAAAAAGAAACAGAGACACTCACAACCTTCCGATTAACTGTTCTTATGATCAATTGCATGTTAGGTGTTGGATTTCTTGTCATTCCCCGTTATCTTACAGCGATCCTGGATTCCCCTGATGGCTGGATTTCTTTACTGATCTCAGGCGGAGTTATTTTATTGGCTGTCTTTCTCCTGTTATATTATTTTAAAAAGCATCAGGTTAAAGACATTGTAGAATATAGTGAATTAGCATTCGGATCAATTATTAGCAAAGTAATATGCGCACTCTTAGTTCTTTATTTTTCTACTCTCATTGGATATGAAGCCGTCGCAATGAGTGAAATGGTGCGGTTCTTCTTGCTGGAGAAAACGCCGCAAATGCTTGTCATTTTTATTATTATTTTTTTAGCAGCTTACCTAGCTATTAAACCTTTTTCTACTCTCGTTCGAGTATGTGTATTCTTTCTTCCATTTTGTTTGTTTGTTGTTTTTTTTATCTTTGTATCTGGTATTGAAGAAGTAAATATTAATAACCTACGTCCCATCTTATATGAAGGATTCGCACCTTTATATAAAGGGTTTTTAAATACAACCTTATCTTTTCTAGGTCTTGAATCCTTATTAGTTCTGTTAGCATTTACAACCTCTAAAACGAAAAAAATGAGAGCTGCTACGATCGCAATTGGAAGCACAACACTCCTTTATTCCATCTCTTATATCATTGTAGTAGGTGCCCTCAGCTATCAAGAAGTGATGACGTTAACGTGGCCAACCATTTCCTTTATCCAGACGTTTAGTATTCAAGGAATTTTTATTGAACGATTAGATTCACTTTTACTATCTACGTGGATTCTTCAATTCTTCACCTTGTGTGCCATTAATATGTTTAACTGCTGTTATATTATGAAAAAACGATTTTCGATTCGACCGTTTATTACTTGTTTGATCGTAGTGCCAGTTGCTTTTATTGTCGCTTATATCCCTGATGACTCCGCAGAGATCGTTTTCCTCTCAAGTGTTGTCAACCGTGTTGGTTTAGCATGTTTAGTAGGGCTTCCACTCATTTGTTTTCTAGTAGTTAGTATAAAAAAGAAGGTGAGCTCATGAGAAAGATAAAATGTCTATGTAGTCTTTTAATCATGGCGATTCTTTTAGCAGGTTGTTGGGATAGCCGAAGTATTGAAGACATTTCATTAGTAATTGGTGTAGGAATTGATCTAGAAGAAGATAGTGACAATATAGCCCTTGGTCACCAAATTATAGTACCGCCTAGCAATGGAGGAGACAGCTCACAAGGGTCTCCCTTTAAGAATATTTATACCTCAGGTAAAACAGTACATAGTGCAATAAGAAATTTAGCTTTGCGAGATGACCCAGTGTATAGTGATCATCAACGAATATTACTGATACATAACAAAGTTCTTCAAAAATATAGATTAGATGAAGTGATCAATCAATTAGTAAAAGATGACAAAACTCGCCGAAGTCTTTATGTATTTACGACAGATGAATCTATAAAAAAGATTTTTTCAACCACTGATAGGGATGAAATACCCTCTAATCAATTGTATAGCCTGATTGAAAATAGAAGCCGCTCTACAAAAATACTGCCATCTGTTTCTTTAGGTAAGGTATCGTCAAACTTACAGAAAAAAGTTAGCTTTGTTTTACAGAATGTAGAAGTCATTAATAATCAAATTGCTTTAGCGGGAGGTGCAATCATTTCTGACGGTAAAATAATGAATCAAGAATTATCAGTTGACGACATTGCTACATTAAATTGGTTAACAGGGCGTATTGAAGGTGGGGTTATATCAACTGAAGAGGATTCTATGCCACTTGCATTTGAAATTCTTGATGATGTAAAGGTTAAAGTGAAATCTGAATATAAAAATGACCGGATTTATTTTACAGTTCATTCAGAAACAGAAGGACGAATTTCTGAGGATTGGAACGAAGAAGGTGATTCATTTAAAGAGGCCTACAGTGTGAACCGTGAAAGAGCTGTAGAAGAAGAAATTAAGAATCGCGTGGTGGATTTTATCCGTAAGTTGCAAACAGAAATACAAGCTGATGTCATAGGGTTTTCAGAATACGTAAAAGTTCAACAGCCTGACTTTTGGAAAGAACATAAAGAAGAATGGAACCGGTACTTCTCAGAATCAGATATTTCCTTTTCTGTGTCTGTTACAGCTGAAGATTTTGGTACAAAAGGTTCTATTAAAAAGAGAATGAGTGATAAATGATATATGATATGATAAAGACGACATTGTTTTAGGAGTTGACTACATATGAACCCATCAGAACGTGAAGCCTTTATTATTCAAAAATATAAACAAGAAGAAACGCTCATGATTCTTTTATATGCACAATGGTGTGTGAATCATGAGCTTGATCCCGTGATGATCTACGAAAAAGCCTATCCGCATCAACCTAAAAACCAACAATTACTAGATGCAATTGATCAAACCTTACCTAAAGCTGAAGCGGATCCAGTTCCACTTTCTTCATTACTAGAAGTCCTTTCATGGTTTGAGCAAAATGAGTTAGCTTTTTATGTGTCAGAAGTGGCCAACCACTTAGATTTACGTTAACTTAAATGTTGAAGCAAGCCTCTGATAAGAAGCGATCCGCTCATTTAATGAATGAACGTTAGTTAAGACTATACACTCGTTAGATTGATAAGCGTGCGCCAACGTATTGATTTGCTCCCTAACGGATTTCGCATCTCCTACAATTTGCTGTTCTCGTAATTGTATTTGCAATTCTTTTTCCGTCTCTTCTAAAGAATACTGTTTGGCATATGTGACTGGAGGCAATCCTTCGTTGCCCTTCCCTGCCGTTCGTTCAATCGACCAGATCTGCCCGCTGCATGCCAGTTCTTCCGCTTGTTCTTCTGTTTCTCCACAGATAACCGAAACAGCTAGAATCACTTCAGGCTTATCTAAGTAGTTGGAAGGTTGAAAGTGATCTCGGTACGTTTTCACAGCCTCCTCACTTGATGCTTTGTTCATAAAATGTCCAACTGCATAAGGGAGCCCAAGTGATCCTGCAAGTTCAGCACTTTTTTTACTCGTACCAAGAATCCATGGACTTGGTGAGACCTCAGGAACAGGGGCCGCTTTTAATGAAGAATAGATATGGTTCTCCGGAAAATCATTGGATAGGAAATGTAGGAGCTCCTCTACTTTTGCAGGCATTTGATAAATGGATTGCAGCATATTATCCGTTAATGCCCTGGAAGCTTCTGCTGAACCTCCGGGAGAACGACTGACTCCAAGGTCTACTCTTCCTGGATAAAGGGTTGCAAGAAGATGATATCGTTCAGCGATCGTATATGGTTTATAATTTGGCAGTAAAACTGCACCCGATCCAATTCTAATTCGATCCGTTTTTGAACCGATCAAACTAAGGATAAGATCAGGAGCAGGGCAGCAAAGGCCTGGTAAATCATGATGCTCAGCAACCCAATACCGATGATATCCCCACTCTTCAGCTAATTGTGCGAGTTGAATGCTCTCCTCAATTGCCTCTTCGGGAGTTTGACCTCTTGATTGAACAACTTGATCTAAAATACTTAGCTTCAACGGGAATCCCTCCTTTATTAGAAAGAGCGTGGGACAAAACTTTAATGTAGATGGTAAAACACGAACAGAG
The DNA here is from genome assembly GCF_016798245.1 of Alkalicoccobacillus gibsonii. Taxonomy (GTDB): domain Bacteria; phylum Bacillota; class Bacilli; order Bacillales; family Bacillaceae_D; genus Alkalicoccobacillus; species Alkalicoccobacillus gibsonii. The sequence goes on from NZ_JAEUZA010000001.1 coordinate 782,753, forward strand.
CAAGATATCCGCTGCAGGAGAATCCCTCCCACCCACGTGGCACGGCCTCAGCCTCTTACGCGGAACCCCATCGCTACAGAGTCTTCACCACGTACTGTATCCACAGGAGAGTCGGGTTCTCCTTTCGCTCGTCTTACCAAAAAAACCGAGAAACACGAATGGCGAATGATTCGTTCGTAGAATCATTCGCCATTTTCTCGTTCATTTATAGTTTTGTCTTAGCCTCTCCTCATTATGTTAATAATTCAGCGACAATTTCATGTGAGCGAACGCGTGCGTCATGATCGAATGTATCAGAAGAAATGATGATTTCATCTGCACCTGTTTCATCAATAAAGTCACTTAGATTTTGTTTAATGGTTTCAGGTGAACCTGTCATATAAGAGCTTGCTCCTCGGTTTCGTTCAAGAGCTGCAATTTCACCCGGAGAATAATGGTCTGCAAGGTTTTTAACAGGTGGTTTAAATTGACCAGGTGTGCCTCGCATCAAATCGAGCATTTGTTGTTTACGAGAAGTTGATAAATATTCTGCTTCCTCGTCTGTATCTGCTGCAACTAAACTTACACCAAGCATCACATGTGGTTTAGAAAGTGTTTCTGACGGCTCGAATCGACTACGATACAAATCAATGGCTTGATGCATATAATCCGGTGCAAAGTGTGAAGCAAAAGAAAATGGCATTCCTTTCGCTGCGGCAAGTCTTGCACTAAAGCCACTTGACCCAAGTAACCAAATCGGTACATCCTGCCCAACTCCTGGATAGGCTTTAACACCAGTGGATACATCCTCACTCATATATGCTTGTAGTTCTTCGACGAGCTCTGGAAAGTCTTCTCCATTACTAAACAACGTACGACGCAAAGCACGAGCTGTTAACTGATCACTTCCTGGAGCCCTACCTAGACCTAAATCAATTCGACCAGGATGAAGCGCATCGAGTGTCCCAAACTGTTCAGCAATCATAAGTGAAGCGTGATTTGGGAGCATAATTCCTCCAGATCCAACTCGGATCTGCTTTGTTCCTTGCGCAATATGATTAATGATAATCGAAGTGGCTGATGAACCAATTCCAGGCATGTTGTGATGCTCCGCGAGCCAGTAACGATTAAATCCCCATTCGTCTACTTTTTGAGCTAAATCAAGGCTTCGTTTAAATGTTTCTGTCGCATTCGATCCTTGCGTAATAGGTGCTAAATCAAGCACTGATAACAATGTATGTTTAAACTGTTTAGCATGAGGTTGTGTTAACTTCATTCTTTTCATCTACCTTTCTTGAATCCATGCACCTATTGTAAGGACTCAGAACATCAGGTGTCTACTTTCCTGCTTGTGAGCTTTGAAATCCATGTCTTGATTCCAAATAGGACGTAATCTCTTCATCCGAATAAGATAACTCAGAAAGTCCTTTAGCAATGGTTTGTGCATACGGCTCTGCTGGCTTATGAAAAGCATCCGTTCCTATATCTTGAGGATTCGTAAACGTAAGCTTAGGGTACCCATCCTCTGTCCCAAGATATACAACGCGACCATACCAGCCATCATCTAACGTAACAGATCCTTTCTCAACCAATTCGTCAAAAGATAAACCGGATGCGTCTGCTTCGTTTTCTTGTTCCACAACATCAACAAATTGGTCAAAGGTAATAAGATATTGCCTGGCAATGGTTTTCTCTGAAGGATCCTCTTGATGTCCTATAAAGGCAACGCCTCCTACCCCCCATTTGCTTGCATCCTTTGCAAAGTAAAGAGGGTAAGGTAACTCGCAGCCCTTGTTGGCAATAGGGAGTGTGTGGTCGCGACATCCTTTTTCAGCTTCAGTTGATCCAACAGGTATCCCACCTTTTATATAACAATGGAAGCGCTCCTCCATTAAGTTTGATCCATAACTTACATACCATACTAAATTCATATTTCCGCCTCTTTCTTCTTAACATTTATTGTGAGTATAAAGGTTCACTAAATGGGCTGTAAAATGAATCCTTCATACGATATTGTTTAACCATTTCTCAACCCATATAATAGTAATAAGTTGAGGTGATCTATATGAAAGAATTACGTTCCTTTTATGGAGTGGTTATAGTAGGTTTAGTCACGGCTCTCATCATGAGCTTCATCTGACAAAGTAAGCTCAAGCTTCACCGGGCAGTGATCACTTCCGTAGATATGTGAATCAATATCCGCGAGTTTTAAGAAAGGAGCAAGTTTATTTGAAACAAGAAAATAATCAATCCGCCATCCAATATTGCGCTCCCTTACATTAGCCATATAGGACCACCACGTAAACGCATCGTCTGTTTCAGGATAAATTGTTCGATAGGAATCAATGAAACCAGCTTCAAGTAGTTTCGTAAACTTCCCTCGTTCTTGATCTGTAAAGCCAGCGTTACCGATATTGGCCCGGTCATTCTTTACGTCCTGTGGCTTGTGAGCAACATTTAAGTCTCCGCACAAAATAACGGGCTTTTGTTCCTCTAATGTTTGAATATAACGGCGTGCTGCTTCTTCCCAAAGCATCCGATAGCCTAAGCGTGTTAAATCACGCTTTGCATTAGGAGTGTACACGGTCAGTAGATAAAATCCTTCATATTCTAATGTAATAACGCGCCCTTCTAAATCCTCTATCTCATCTCCAAGACCAAACGTCACACGTATTGGCTCATGTTTTGTGAATATAGCTGTGCCGGAATACCCTTTTCTTTCTGCGCTATTCCAGTATTGCTTGTAGCCCTTGAGATCAAGATCAATTTGCTCTGGTTGACACTTTGTCTCCTGTAAGCAGAAAAAGTCTGCATCTTCATTATAAAAGTAGTCTAAGAAACCTTTTTTTACACATGCTCGAATCCCATTAACATTCCACGAAATAAATTTCATTATATCCCCCAATAATCTCAAGCTAATCATTTGACCAATTTGACCTATTTTATCATAATAGACCTTACCATTCAGATCCACTATTCTATATTGATCAAAAAAGATCAAACAAAATACTTGAAAGGTCAAAAAAGGTCAGGTATAATACATGTAGAATCAAAAAACACATAAGCAGTTCATTTGACTATGAATTGTATCTGTTTTAAAATTAAGGTCAGACTTAGTCAAAGAACTCGGCCTTCTTTTTTAACTCAAAGGTCAAAGTTAATCAAAGTCTAAATTCATTCTTACTTAGGAGGAATGTTTAACATGAAATGTCAACATTGTCAGCAACGTGATGCATCAGTAGATGTGAAATTAATGATTAATAATCAAGCTCGTAACATACAACTTTGTGGTGAATGCTTTCAAATGATGCAGCAACCTCTTAATAGTCAAGGTGGATCATTTGATGATCTATTTAAGCAATACTTTATGAACCAGAATGCTGAAAATGGTCAAGGCACTAGACAAAAAGTAAAACAAAAACAGGGTGCTGGTGATGGTTTTCTTGATCAATACGGACGTAACCTTACTGCCATTGCTAAAAACGGTGAGATTGATCCAGTGATTGGTCGAGACGAGGAAGTGGAACGTGTAATTCAAGTTCTAAGCCGAAGAACAAAAAACAATCCAGTGCTTATTGGTGAAGCTGGTGTTGGTAAAACGGCGATTGCTGAAGGTCTTGCGAGACGTATTGCAGAGGGCTCCGTTCCATTTAAGATTCGTGACAAACAAATCTATAGTCTTGATCTTACGTCTCTTGTAGCTGGCACTAGCTATCGTGGTCAGTTTGAGGAGAATATTCAAAAGCTGATTGCTGAAGTAGAGGAACGTCAAGATGTCATTATCTTTATGGATGAGATTCATATGATGGTTGGTGCTGGTTCTTCGAATGATGGCAGCATGGACGCTTCAAATATTTTAAAACCGGCACTTGCTCGCGGAAAGTTTCAATTAATCGGTGCAACAACGCTTAAAGAGTTCCGCCAAATTGAGAAGGATGCAGCACTTGAGCGTCGTTTCCAACCTGTAAATGTTGCTGAACCTACACTTGAGCAGACATTTGAAATCTTAAAAGGATTACGTCCGATTTATGAAGCGTACCATCATGTTGCTTATTCAGATGACGTATTACGTGCAAGCGTCACTCTCTCTGATCGTTACATTCAGGATCGCTTCTTACCGGATAAGGCCATTGATCTTCTTGATGAAGTCGGTTCAAGACTCTCATTATCAGATGAGAATCAGGATAAAGAACAAATGAAAGAACGCTTAACAAAGATTCGCGAAGACAAGCAACAAGCATCTGAAGTGGAAGACTATGAAAAAGCAGCGATGCTCCGCCAAGAAGAGCTGCTACTTCAAGAACAACTGCAAAAATCAACAGGTGCTGCTGTAGAAGTGACAGTTGATTTAATTCAAGATGTCATTGAAAAACGCACAGGCATCCCAGTGAAAAAGCTACAAAAAGCAGAACAACAAAAAATGAAAGACCTTGCTTCTCGTCTTGCAGGTCAAGTAATTGGTCAAGAAGAAGCCGTTGAAAAAGTAGCTAAAGCGGTGAAAAGAAGTCGTGCTGGCTTGAAAGCCGCTAACCGTCCAATCAGCTTTATGTTTGTTGGTCCGACTGGCGTTGGTAAGACGGAGCTCAGTAAAACACTAGCTGAAGAGGTATTCGGTAGTCGAGACGCGATGATTCGTTTAGACATGAGTGAGTTTATGGAAAAACACTCTGTTTCTAAATTAATCGGTTCTCCTCCAGGATACGTTGGCCATGATGATGGTGGTCAATTAACAGAACAAGTTCGTCGGAAGCCTTACAGCATCATTTTATTGGATGAGATTGAAAAGGCACATCCAGACGTACAGCATAGCTTCCTGCAAATTTTAGAAGATGGTCGTCTCACCGATAGCCAAGGACGTGTGGTTTCTTTCCAAGATACGATTATCATTATGACATCTAATGCGGGTGCAGGAATTCAAAAGGCGTCTGTTGGCTTTAACCATGCACAAAGTAAAACGCTTGGCATTCTTGAGTCATTAAATGATTACTTTAAACCAGAATTCCTCAACCGTTTTGATGGAATCATTGAGTTTAATCAATTATCTGAAGACAATCTGGTAGCTATTGTTGATGTTATGCTTAATGAGCTCCAAGGTCGTCTTGATGCACAAGATATCCAAATGTCTGTTACGGATGAAGCAAAACGTAAGTTATCTGAGCTTGGTTATCACCCTACATTTGGTGCTCGTCCACTACGCCGTGTGATCCAAGAAACGATTGAAGATGAAATCACTGAATTAATCATTGATGAAGAAGTGGTATCTTCCATTGAAGTAACGGTTCAAGACAATGAGCTTGTTGTTCAAAAAGCGTAAAACGTTTTTAAAACTAAAAAGGAGTACATTCCGATACTGGAATGTACTCCTTTTTACATAGATGAGTTAAGATCATAGTAACGACTGAGCACCGTCTACGTAAAGCTCCATTCCTGACACATGATTGGAGTGTTCAGAACATAAAAACCCAACGACACTCGCAACTTGATCGGGTTTACCATGTCCCCCTAAAGGAATCTCACCTTTTGGATACTCTACAGGAATCCGAATTTCATCCACTTCCTTTTGAATATGTGTGTTTTCGCCAATGTTTGTTTCGATGGCTCCAGGACAAACCGCATTTACACGAATATTATATTGCCCAAGTTCAACAGCAGCCATTTTCATAAATGCAACCTGCCCTGCTTTGGACGCACTATATGCACTCATACCCGCTCCTGAGAATTTCCGATTCCCATTTATTGAACTTGTAATAACGATACTTCCTCCACCCGCTTCTTTTAAATATGGAATGGCGTGTTTGGTAGTTAAAAACGTACTTCGTAAATTCGTTGCTTGAGTTGTATCCCAATCTTCTACTTTCATATGCTCAATTGCTTGGAATACGCCATTTACACCTGCATTTGCTAATACGGCTTTAATTGATCCATCCCACGAAGATGCAACTTTAGAAAATGCTGTTTGAATATCATCTTCCTTTTGTACATCACCTTTTACAAACATTGCTTCTGCACCTAGTGCCTGAATTTCTTTTACTGTTTCAGACGCCGAATCCTCTTCTACCTCAAATATTGCTACTGAATAGCCTTGTTTCGCTAATTGAATCGCAGATTGCTTTCCAATGCCTGAACCCCCACCAGTAACAATGGCAATAGACTTATCTTGTTTAGCCATATTCCATATCCTCCTATCATCCATCAATATTAGTTATGTAGTACGTACTCAAACTACTTTTCTCGTAAAAATCTTGCATTTTTATAGCTTTTTCCATAGAATTCATTTGACATTCTATTCTTATTCCAAGTTTCTTTCGATTTTAAACGATAAATTTCAAATTGTAATCGAATTGTAATGTTCTTAAAACCTCACTGTTATTTAAATGAGTTAAATTAATAAATGTTAAAGAAAAACTAAATAAATTTCGTACATAATCGTTTAATTATAATCATTCGGAGGTATATTATATGTTTAAAACTAATTCAAATGTTAAAGGGCTTGTTATTAAAACAAGTTTCGTAGTCGGACTAGCTTCAGCTGCAACACTAGCAGCAAATTCAAATGCTTATGCAAATGTTGACATGAGCAAAGTCGTTGAAGAAAACAAAGCTGCTGAGGTTCAACAAGCAGAACAAACTCAAGCTGCTACTGAAAATGCAGTTGCTCAAGAGGAAACTCAAGCTGTTTCTTCTTCTACTCTTCGCCAAGGGCAAACTGGACAAGCTGTAAAAGATCTTCAAGCAAAACTTGTTAATCACGGTTATAACACAAATGGTGTAGATGGAATCTTTGGTGCTGGTACAGAGGCTGCTGTACGTTCATTCCAAGCAGATAAAAGTCTTTCTGTTGATGGACTAGCTGGTCGTCAAACAATTTCTGCACTAGGTGGCGAAGTAACAACTTCTTCTGCTCCTGCTAGCTCAAATACTGCACAAGCTTCATCATCAAATGAAAGTGCATCTGCAACAGAAACAGCAACTGCTTCTGCTACAGAGACAGCTTCTGAAGAAAATACCGTAAGTGCTCAAACTCAAGTAGCTGGAACTCAAGTTTCTGCAAGCTACGGATCTGTTATCGCAGCAGCTGAAGCTCAAATTGGCGCACCTTACAAATGGGGCGGTACGACTCCAGCTGGATTTGACTGCAGTGGTTTCATCAACTACGCATTTAATCAAGAAGGAATTAGCCTTCCTCGTACAGCACAAGGAATCTATGATTCTTCTGCTAAAAAATCTAAATCAAACCTACAAGCTGGTGATCTAGTATTCTTCACTGGCACGTATAGCGGAGCACCTACTGTATCTCATGCTGGTATCTATGTTGGCGGTGGACAATTTGTTCATGCAAGCAGCAGCGGCGTACAAAAAAGCAATCTGAACGCTGGATACTGGAGCAACCATTACTACGGTGCAGGTTCAGTAAACTAATATTAAAAATATAAAACGCTAGAAGAGATTAATCTCTTCTAGCGTTTTTACTTATCCCATTTTTACAATCGTACGCCCTCTTACTTTGCCTTCTAAAATATCTTTGAACACTTGATCAAGTTCTTCTAGCTTCACTTCAATGACCACTTCATCCTCAAGGCATGTTGGCTTTAAATCAGTTGCTAGTCGTTTCCATATGTTTTTACGAATATCCATTGGACAACGGACAGAATCAATGCCTAGCCAATTGATGCCTCTACCGATAAATGGGTATACTTGAGTTGAGACATCTACTCCTCCAGCTAATCCACTTGTTGCGACAGATGCTCCGTAAGAAAGAGTTGAGAGAATATATTGAGTTGTTTTCCCACCTACAGGATCAACAGCCCCTGCCCATTTTGAAGACCTAGTTGACTTATTTTCATGATCAACCAAATCGTCTCGATCTAAGACTTCTTTGGCTCCTAGCTTTTTTAAGTAATCTTCTTCGTTTTTCTTACCCGTACTTGCAGCAACATCATATCCTAAGTTGGCCAGCATATTGACTGCAAGGCTTCCTACTCCGCCGCTTGCTCCGGCAACTAGGACTGGACCTTGTTTTGGATTAAGGCCGTTTTTCTCAAGCTGTTCAACTGATAATGCCGCTGTAAATCCTGCAGTACCAAGTACCATAGCCTCTTTTAAAGAAAGTCCAGCCGGCTTTGGAACCACCCATTCAGCAGGAACTTTAGCGTATTCGCTAAATCCACCATGATGTCCTGTACCTAAACGATAACTTGTTACAATGACCTCGTCGCCTTCTTTAAACTGTTGGTCATTAGACTCCACTACGACGCCAGCCAGATCAATTCCTGGAATTAATGGCGTAAACTCGGATATGTTCCCCGTGCGTCCTACGATTCCATCCTTGTAATTAACACTTGAATATGAAACCTTTATGAGTACATCTCCATCTAATTGATCCGTTGACCATTCTTGAACTCCTGTTTTTACAGGGTTAGTTGATTGTAGAACAAATGCTTTAAATGCTGCCATCTTTACCAATCTCCTTACGTTTAAACTATTACTTACTATTTCCGCCTTTTCGTACAGTGAAACATCGGTTTACATAATAATGTTATGGATAACTATAAAACAAACAACATCCCCTAATTTGGCTTGAAATAATGGAAAAAGGGTAATGATACGTATTACAACCTTATGACCAATAAAGGGGTGCCAACCATGTATAACCGTGCCATTTTACTATACAACATTAAAGCAGGACAAGACAAAATAACTGATCAACTAGGAGACATTGTAGAGCAACTAGCCCCCCACGTTCATGAATTTACGCTTCTTCAAACTCTTGAAAAAGGTGAAGCAGAAGACGTTTGTTCACGTCTTGGTTCTGAAGTAGACTTACTTCTTATATTTGGTGGAGATGGGACTGTTCATGAATGCATTAATGGATTAATGAAAGTTGAAGAAGAAAAGCGTCCTAAAGTTGTTATTCTACCTGGAGGAACATGTAATGATTTTGCGCGTTCCTTAAACATTCGTACTGTAAAAGAAGCAATCGCAGCTGTCTTGGCTAATCATAGTAAAAAGCTTGATATGGGTCAGGTGAACGACCGATATTTTTCTAATTTTGTAGGTGTTGGTTTAATAACGGAAGCCTCACAAGCGAAAGAAGGTCACTTGAAAGAAAAATGGGGTAAGTTAGGTTACATTATGAGCGCTGTGCAATCATTAAAAGACCCAACCTCCTTCTCCTATTCTTTGCAGACTGATACTGAGTCTTTTGAAGGCGAAGCGGTTATGATTCTAGCCATGAATGGTCATTATCTCGGAACCGCTGGGTTATTTGTGCAAGATAACGTGATGGATGATGGAAAGCTTGATTTATATATTTTAAAGGAAGCGGGCTTTTCTTTATTAAAGAATGTATATAACAAATCAAGATCTGATACGGCTAAGGAATGGCTTTCACAGGCAGAAGATATTGAGGTTTTCCGTACAAATTCATTAAAGTTAACAACCGATCAGGCGCAACTAGCTGACTCAGATGGAGAGTTGTATCTTGAGACTCCTCTTGATGTAGTGATACATCAAAAAGCAATTGAATGGATTTACTTAGTTGAAGAATAAGAAAAACCCTCAGAGGAAACCATTTCCTCTGAGGATTTTTAACTATCTGGAGACATATTTGTTATTCGTAATCCAGAAACGGTAAGGATACTCCTTAGCGGGCCCACTGTTATCGATTCCTATTCGTGGTCCTACCTGAATATCGGTGGGAGTTGGACCATTCACTATATAGATAGGTGGTTCTGTAATGATGCTGCCGTATGCATCCATCGTAATTCCCATTGCTTTCGTTAGCTTCCCTGGCCCATTTGTTAATAAAACTCCTTGTTTATTTCTTCTTTTTCTCATAAGCTCCACACCTTCAACCGGTTCAATTGCTCGAATGAGAACAGCTTCAGGCACATCTACAACGTTAGAGACAATGTTAATCAAACAGTGAGTATGCATCACATATGTATAGATAACCCCTGGAGGGCCAAACATGACCTCCGTACGTTTCGTTCGCCTTCCATTAAAGCTGTGTGCTGCTTGATCAATCACACCAAGGTAGGCCTCCGTCTCAACAATCTTGCCAACGGTCTTACCCTCAGGACTCTCATGAACTAAATGCTTGCCAAGTAAGCTCTTAGATAGAGAAAGTGTGGACTGTTCATAAAACGACTCTGGTAGCACTTGCGACATTTTCCCATCCACCTTATGATAAAACGTATGACTTATAGCCTTCCCTATTAGCAGGGCGTTAACACTTTACTCGTACTCCGCACCTGTTTCATCCATTAATCGCTCAAGTTCAATTAAAAATTCATCTTCTAATTGGTCATATTCAGCGAATAAGTCATCTGACTCTGCTAAAAGATCCTCGTCTTGACGATAATGGCCTTCCACTTCTTTTTCGCCAGCTTCATAAAATACCTCATTAGCATCAAGATATAGTGAATGTAACTGCTTAACGTCGTCTGTTTCAGGACTAAGCGCTTGTAATTCCTCATAATACTCATCAAGCTCAGGTTTTAAATCACTCTCGTATACCTCATAAAATTCTTCGTCGGATAAGGAATCGGTTTCTCTGAAAAATTCATCCCATGCATCATCAATATCTGCTTGTATCGGTAAGATATGATCATTGTAATACACTTCAAGGTCATCGCCTACTTTGTTGTTGTTATTACATCCAGTCAGAATAAGTGCGATACCTATTGAAATAATGGTTCCATGAATAATCCACTTCTTCATTCTCTGAGTCTCCTATTCTATTGTATTCTACTTTATTCTTTAAAAAGTCTACCACGTTTCAACAATTCTTTGCAAAGATATCCACGTATTCAAAAGAGAGGAAAGCCATGTAGCCTCCCTCTCATTCGTTCATATGCTAAATTCTTCAGGCGAGAACACATGTACCTGATTAGGTCTGCTATAGACCGTATCCCCTATTTTTAATCCTAAAGGTGTGAATTCATTTTTAGGTAATTCAATATCGATGAGCTCTCCCTCGTTCACTTTTTCCGCTTCAATAAAGACAATCGGTCCCACTGGTTGGATATGCGTAATCTTGATTGGAAATGCTCCCTCAATATGTGACTGATGAAGCTCCATTTGGTGTGGCCTTATATATCCAACAACTTCTTTATTTTCATGCTTCGGACTACCAGACGTTCTAAGGGTAATGGTACCTGATGTTAAGTTGCCTTCTTGTACACGTCCTTTAAACAAATTCACATTTCCTAAAAAGTCAAAAACAAACGGAGAATTAGGATTCTCATACACTTCATCCGGAGTGCCTATTTGTTCAATTCGTCCTTTATTCATGACAACAATTCGGTCAGCCACATCCATTGCTTCCTCTTGATCATGTGTCACAAAGATACTTGTCACATCAAATTGGTTATGAAGATTTCGAAGCCAGCGTCTAAGCTCTTTTCTCACCTTTGCATCAAGTGCACCAAAGGGCTCATCCAATAAGAGGACTTCTGGTTGAACAGCTAAAGCCCGAGCTAGAGCAACCCGTTGTCGTTGTCCGCCTGAGAGCTGGGATGGATACCGTTTTTGCAAGCCATCTAGTTTTACGAGATTCAATAGCTCATCCACTTTCTCATTTATCTCTTTTTTTGATGGGCGAACGCGACGAGAGCGTACTCGAAGTCCATATGAAATATTATCTGCAACAGTCATATGTGAGAATAGTGCATAATGTTGAAAAACAAATCCAACGTGTCTTGAAACTGCATCTACATCCGTCATATCTTGATCATTAAAGAATATGGAGCCTTCAGAAGCACTTTCTAAACCCGCAATAATCCGTAATAAAGATGTTTTTCCTGATCCCGAGGGTCCAAGTAAAGCGATGAGCTCACCTTTCTTTATGGATAGTTGAATCTGTTCAAGGGCTTTAAAGTCACCAAAGTACTTCGATACATGATTGATTTCAATCGACATACATATCACTCCTTACAATTGTGGACTCTTCTTCTCTACTATGTTTTTGATAACCAGTGTAATGATTGCCAAAATAGACATCAGGGATGCAACAGCAAAAGCAGCTGTAAACATATATTCGTTGTACAAGATTTCTACGTGTAGGGGCATCGTATTTGTTAATCCGCGTATTTTTCCTGACACTACAGAAACGGCACCAAACTCTCCGATTACGCGTGCATTACACAGGATCACACCATATAATAAACCCCATTTTATGTTTGGTAATGTGACATGCCAAAATGTTCGCCATCCATTTGCCCCTAAAGAAAGTGAAGCTTCCTCTTCAGCGGTACCTTGTGCTTGCATCAAAGGAATTAATTGTCTAGCCACAAAGGGAACCGTTACAAACATACTTGCGAGCACAATACCTGGTACAGCAAAAATAATTTGAATGTTGTTGGCTAAAAGCCATTCTCCAAGTAACCCGTGAACACCAAATAAAAGAACAAAAACAAGACCCGCGATAACTGGAGATACCGCAAAGGGTAAGTCAATTAATGTAATTAAAAAGCTTCTACCTTTAAATTGAAACTTTGATAAGGCCCAAGCTGCCGTGACTCCAAAAATCGTATTAAGTGGAACAACAATCGCCACAGTTAGTAGTGTTAGCTTAATTGCCGATAATGCAGCAGGATCTGTTATTGACTGAAGATAGACAGACCAGCCACCTGCAAATGCACGAACAAAAATAGCTGTTAACGGTAAAATTAAGACAAGTGAGAGAAATAACAAAGCAATGGAAAGGAGTACCCATTTTACCCACGTCTTTTTTTTCTTACGTTTTGAATAAACTGGCTTTTGATTAATTGGGATCTCTGTATTCAACTTGTGCCTCCTTTATGTATGACGTTTAGATGCCCACCATTGTATAAGGTTCATCAGGAACAATAATAAAAATGAAAATAAGAGCATGACAGATGCAATGGCAGTAGCACCTTCGTAATTAAATTGTTCGAGCTGATTCATAATTAGTAATGGAGTAATTTCCGTTTTCATTGGCATATTACCTGAGATAAATACAACGGAACCATACTCACCTAGTGCTCTCGCAAATGCTAAAGACATCCCGGATAACAAAGCAGGAAATAAGACGGGCATAATCACTTTTGTGAAAGTGTGAAACCCATTCGCTCCAAGAGAGGATGAAGCCTCCTCGAGCTCCTTATTAAGATCTTTTAACACAGGCTCGACCATACGCACAACGAATGGTAGTCCAATAAAAATGAGGGCTGTCATGACCCCAAGTGGAGTAAATGCAACTTTAATACCAAGTAGATCAAAGTATTTGCCCACCCAGCCATCGGATGTGTAAATGGTTGTTAACGCAATCCCTGCAACCGCAGTCGGTAAGGCAAAAGGAAGATCAATAATCCCATCTATGATCTTTTTACCTGGAAAGGAGTAGCGTACTAAGATCCAAGCGAGTAATAATCCAAATACACCATTGATCAGAGCTGCAGCAAGTGCAGCTCCAATACTAAGCTTATAAGATGCAACCACACGAGGAGAGGTCACAGTCGCCCAATAATCTGAGAAACTCATATTTGACGTTTGAATGAAAATCATTGATATGGGAATTAGAACGATTAATCCTAAATACATTAATGTCATTCCTAGTGTTAATGAAAACCCAGGGATGATACTTTCTTCTTTAAAGCGTAATGTTCTCATACGATCCTCCCTTTGTGCTCTTATTGCTCATAGATTTGGTCAAAAACCCCTCCATCACTAAAATGCTTCTCTTGTGCTTCTTGCCAGCCTCCAAATGTATCGTCAATTGTTACAAGTTGAATTTCAGGGAAGTACTCACTAAATTCGTTTAAAATTTCTTCATTTCTTGGTCGATAATAATGTTCTGCTGCCAGCCGCTGTCCCTCATCGGTATACAAATATTCAAGGTAGGCCTCGGCCACTTCGCGAGTTCCTTTCTTATCTACATTTTCATCAACAACAGCAACAGGTGGCTCTGTAAGGATACTAATTGATGGAGCAACAATATCAAACTCATTCTCTCCTAATTCTTCTGTAGAAAGAATCGCTTCATTTTCCCAAGCAAGTAAGACATCTCCAATCCCACGTTCAACAAATGAAGTTGTTGCACCTCGTGCACCAGAATCGAGTACAGATACGTTTTGGTATAAATCAGAGATATACTGCTTAGCCGCATCTTCAGAGCCATATTCCTCTTCGGCCCATGCCCAACCAGCAAGATAGTTCCAACGAGCGCCTCCTGATGTTTTTGGATTTGGCGTAACCACTTCTACATCATCACGGATTAAGTCATCCCAATCTTGAATATTCTTAGGGTTGCCTTCTCTAACTAAAAAGGTAATGGTCGACGTATAAGGAGTTGAATTATCTGGTAATCTCGTTTGCCAATCTTCTGGAATGAGATCACGAGAGTCATGTAAAACATCTATGTCATAAGCAAGTGCTAACGTAACAACGTCAGCCTGCAAACCATCTATAACCGATCGTGCCTGACTACCCGAACCTCCGTGTGATTGATTAAATGTAACAGTTTGACCTGTTTCTTCTTTCCAGTGTTCAGCGAATAACTTATTAAAATCTTCATATAATTCACGCGTGGGATCATAGGAAACATTTAAAAGATCAACTGTATCTCCATCACCAGCTGCTTGATCATTTGAACCACATGCACTCAAAGCAATAAGCAAGATTGGAATAGAAGTGAATTTGAGAAGTGACTGTGTTCGGGTTGTTTTGATTTTCAATTGGTTCCTCTCCTTTTTACATTCTTTTTATATACATTTAAGTATAGTGGTTTAGTTGGCTTTAAGAACAAAAAAAGAAGCCCTCCACTAATAAACACTATTAGTAAAGGCCTTCGGTTTTCCGATCAGCAACTATCTTATTGTACTCATATCTTATCCATGCTTTTCCGATGTGTCAAGTGTATTTTAAAACGTCTACACTTTAACTCATTAATTTGTGAAGTAACGCACATCCGTGCGATCAAATAATGGAAAGGCATCTGCTAAAAAGAAGGTAATTAAAGGTGCTAACAAAATAACGATAAAAAAGAGTACATCCCACATGCGAACACTCGTTTCATAGTAGTACGTTCGCTCAGTTGCTTGAGTAAAACGTTTTGCCTCCATTGCAACAGCTATTCGTTGAGCACGCCTTATACTATGGGCAAGGAGTGGAATAGAGAAAAAATGAAGTTTTTTATAAAACCCCTTCAGCCCTTTCTCTGGAACTGCCTGTCTAATAATTAATGCATGCCTCAGCGTTTGAAACTCTTCAAACATAATCGGAATCATACGTATCGACGCTAAAAAGCTATAGGCATACTTCGAAGGAATTCGAAGCTGCTGCATCATCGAATAGAACAACAAGACAGGCTTTGTTGTTAATGCAAAAATCATTCCAAGTATGGCAAACGAAAGTGCTCGAAAGCCTAGGTGAATTCCTCGGTAAAAGCTTTCCTCGCTAATCTGAACAATTCCCCATTTGTACCAAATCGTATCTCCTCTTCCGAAGAAAATCATTGAGCTCGCTGAGGAGACAAATACTAGCACAAAGGGAAGTGAAAAGAGAAGTAAATATTTAAATGGATGACCTGAATACACATATAATATGACGCTTAGTACGATTGTTAAATATGCTAAATGAGTAGGGTTATGGATAAAAATCATATAGAAAAAGAGAAAGATAGAAAGAACTAATTTTATGCTCGGATTAACACGCGTTAACCACGTTTCTTGAACATGATATAATGAATTCATCTGCTTTCCACTCTTTTCATCTCAATATTTAAAGACTCTACCTCAGAGACTTCACCTTTTTCTACGTTCCAAACGCGAGTAGCAAATGAACGAACAATCTCTTCATCATGAGTCACCATTATAATTGTTACACCTTGGTTTTTTAATGTTTCCATCATCTCAAGTAGCGCAAATGTATTCTTAGCATCCTGTCCGAAAGTAGGTTCATCAAGTAATAATACGAGCTGCTTCCCTACAAGAGCGGTCGCAACACTCAATCTTCGCTTTTGACCAATAGATAGTTGATAAGGGTGTTGCTGCTGGTGTTGAGCAAGCGTAAAAGCATGTAATATTTCTTCTACTCTTTTATCGATTTCCTCATCGGATCGCTTTTCTTGCTTTAATGTAAATGCAATTTCCTCATGTACATGATTTGTCACAAATTGATACTCTGGATTTTGAAAAACAAATCCTAAAAGGTTACTTACTTGATCCTTCTTCTTAACCTTCATTTGATTTAATTTATAGGTTCCTTTTGTGCGAAGGACATTCATCAAACCTAAAAGCAGAGTGCTTTTACCCGCTCCATTTTCACCAGTAATGCAAATCCATTCACCAGGATCGACGTATAACGAAGGAACCGTTAATTTTACTTCTTTTCGGCGCAACACTTGAAAATCTTCCAATTCAATCAATGGATCTTGTTTTTGATATGGAGATTCTGTTGTCCACTCTCGACTTTCAAGATACTCCTGCCACACACCTGGATACCAGATACCATAGTCACGCAGAGTTTGTTTGTATGTTTTAAATATTGTATTCGTCTCGCCATCTGCAATAATTTGACCTGCATTATCTAGGACAATGACTCTCTCGACAAAATCAAGAATGTGATCAATCTTATGTTCAACGATAATAACGGTTTGATCTTTCGTAACAGATCGAATGAGGTTCCAAATATGTTCAGTACCTGTAGGATCAAGCATGGCTGTTGGCTCGTCAAAAAAGAAAGTGGATGGCTTGAGTGCGAGTACGGATGCGATGGCTAGCCTTTGCTTCATTCCTTGAGATAACTGAGAAATTGGCGTATGAAGTTCGTCAAGCTCTAAATCCACCAATTCAAGAACGTTTTTAATTCGTTCCAGCATGTCTTCTCTTGGTACACCTAGGTTCTCTAATACAAATGCTATTTCCTCATCTAAGTAAGGCATACAAAATTGACTATCTGGATCTTGAAAGACATAACCCCACGATTCGGGATGAATCAGTTTATTATATTTGAGCGGTAAATTGATAGCGGATGGCACTAATCCAGTTAATACTTGAAGCAGTGTTGATTTTCCACTGCCACTCGGCCCAAGGATAAGGACCTTCTCTCCTTCAGATATTTTAATACTCAGATCTTTAAATAAAAGCTTCCCGCTCCCAGGAAAGGTGAGCCTTAGTTTCTCTATAGTTGCTGCCATCTTTAAAGTATCTCTCCTTTCTTTACGAATCTAATGTGTCAAAATCTTTTTTAGAAGAAGGTCTTAATAAATCCGTTACACCTGTTTTCTCAAGTGCTCGAACGAGATAGTAAGCAAATACACCGGCAATTAGAATACCGCTAATGGTTCGTAAAATAACGACTAATGTGACATTCCAACCAACTAGATCAGCCATATAACCGCGGTTCCAGTCCATGACAAACGAACCGCCTGCGGATGCTGCGCCAGCAAGTGAGGTAGTAAGAATGGAGTAGCTTTTGTACATGAACAAAGCAAAAACAAGTTCGGCGCCAAGCCCCTGCATCACTCCATAAATTAACACCTCTAATCCATATTGAGAGCCTACAATAAATTCACCAGAGGCTGCTGCTGTTTCAGCAATTAAAGCAACGCCTGGTTTACGAATAATTAAAAAAGCCACAGTAGCTGCAATAAACCACATTCCATACATCAATTCATTTACTTGAAGTGGAAATAGTTTTAAGCTGTCATTTACTGGCCCCCATAATCGGTACACGATCCCAAAGACCACCGCGATAATAACTGTGACTAAAATATCTGTTAATGTTAAACGCTTCTTCATTCATTTCCTCCTGTCCCTTATTCCCACAGTCAGCCGAAAAAAAGAAGCCACTCCTAGAATGGAGTGGCTTCTTTCATACATATACACTTATCCCTTAAAAGACAAGCTGTCATAGTAAAAAGAGTCGACTCCACTTTCCTACGCTAGTATTATCTAGATCAGGTCAAGGGTTAAGGCAAAGTCGCCTCTCTCAGCTTACGCGCCCCTAGTGGAAATAAAAGTTTATAATATTGTACATGTATATTTAACCATATTCACATGAAGCCGACAATCTTTTTTTACGAATGCTTTACTAAGACAGATTCTACTTCTAAGAGAGATGTAATCTCATAAGTCGGTTCAACGTCGGTAGTCTTTTGATCTTTACGGTTAACCCATATAGAAGGAATACCTGCTCGTTGTGCGCCGAGAATGTCAGTCATTAGGTTGTCCCCAACCATAATTACTTCGTCTTTCTCAAGCTCCATTAATGATAATGCATGCTCAAAGATACCTTTATCAGGTTTACCCTTACCATAGGCTCCAGAAATCACAATGTGGTCAAAATATGGAACTAACTCAGGCGTGAGCTCCAATTTTATATTTTGTAGATCTGGAGAGCCGTTTGTTAACAATAGAAGTTTGTAGTCTTCTTTTAAACGATCTAGTACTTTAAACGTTTCATCATAAACAATCGGATTTTTGCGACGTTCAAGTGGGAATTTTTCAGATAATTCTTTTGCAAGCTCGGAATTATCTACTCCACATTTTTTCAAGGCAAGGTCCCAGGAAGCTAACCGATACCCAGGAGCGAGGTCTTTTAACTTTTGAAATTCTTCTTCATGATCCTGAAAGTTTGCCCATAGACCCTCAAAGGGATTAATTCCGATCATTTGAGTAAAAGTAAACGTCTCGTAGGATGCATATAATTGCTTTGCTTCTTCCCTTACCGCATGCTCAAGCTCATCAGCTTTAATACGTTCATCTTGTTCTGCTGCATAAACACACGTGGCGTCAAATGCTTTTTGAACACTTTTTTGATCCCATAAAAGGGTATCATCTAAGTCAAAAAAAACAGCTTTTATCATCAAGGATTCCCTTTCTTTAAATCAAGTTTAAATGAAAATCTTGTACAATTATTTTACTTCGTAAGTCCAATTAAATGAGTCTTCTATTCTGCCTTTTTGTATGCCTGTCAACGTTTCATAGAGTCTTGCAGCCAAAGGACCTGTTTCACGATTATTAATAAGCGACTGCTCCCCTTTCCAGCTAAGCTCGCCAATAGGTGAAATCACAGCTGCCGTTCCCGTTCCAAATGCCTCTTCTAGACGATTTTCTTGAATCGCAAGCAATACTTCATCAATTGAGATTTTCCGCTCTGAAACAGGCAAATCCCAACTCTTCAGTAATTCAATGATCGATTTGCGAGTAATTCCTTCTAGTATACTACCACTAAGTGCTGGCGTAATAATTTCTCCATCAATTTTAAAGAAGACATTCATACTTCCTACTTCTTCAATATACTTTTTCTCGGAACTATCGAGCCAAAGCACTTGAGCTTGACCATGGGCTGTCGCTTTATCTTGAGCTTTGTAAGCGGCAGAGTAATTACCTGCTGTTTTGGCCATACCGGTTCCACCTAATGCAGCTCTTGTATACTCATCTTCAACATAAATTCCCACAGGGGCAATACCTTCTTTATAATAGGAGCCTACAGGTGAAAGAATAATCATAAATTTATATGACGCGGAAGGTGCTACACTAAGGTTAGGTTCAGTCGCAATAATGAACGGTCGAATATACAACGAGGTTCCTTCATATGTAGGGATCCATTCTTTGTCTAACTTTACTAACTCATTTAGATAATCTAAAACAATGTCTGTATCAATATCCGGAATACTTAAACGGTCACTAGATAAGTTAAGTCGCTTAAAATTTTGTTCGGGTCTAAATAATAACACTCTGTCATCATCAGTACGATATGCTTTAAGACCTTCAAATACAGTTTGTCCATAGTGATAAATCATTGCTGCTGGATCGAGTGTTAGAGGTTGATAAGGAATAATTCGTGGACTATGCCAGCCGTTTTCATTTGTATAATCCATGATAAACATATGATCAGTAAACGTTTTACCGAACTCAAGGGTCTCAGGATCTGGCTTTGTTTTATGGTGTGTTGCGGTCATAATTTCTAAAGTTTGATCAGACATAATAAGAAACTCCCCTTTTTATCCCACGATAGTAACATTGTAACGTACTTATTATAACACGACTAAGCAAATTTTGAATGAGCCTTATCCCTTAGTCTGTTTCATATAATTTCCAAGCTCAACAAACATCGCACCCATACGTTCAATTTCTGGAGAAACCACTCGTTTAACCCCATGACTATAAAGCTCCTCAGAAGTGACTTTCCCAACTGATACGGCTAGAACACGCTCTTCAAATAACGTTAATAAGGATTGTTTTTTATCATACTTACTAGCAATTGTGAACAATTCTCTAGCTTGAATCGCTGTAGTGAAGGCAATAGCATCGTATTGACCATTTAGTAATTCGTCTAATAGGATCAGTACATCCCCCTCATTCACAGAGATATGCTGATAAGGTAAAATTTCATTTATCGTTGCTCCATTTTCTTTAAGAAACGAATGTAGGACAGGTGCACTCATTCCGTGGAGCTGAACCATCACTCGTTTATCCTCCAAATTAACGTTTTTCATTACTTTTATTAGTCCTGAGGTTGTCCCATCTTCATCTCGCAAATCAGGAGTAAAACCATACTTCTTTAGCACAGCATGCGTTTTATATCCTCTTGCTGCAATCGTGGATTGTTTTAATGCTTCAAACAGCTCAGCATCAAACTTCTCTTTTTCCGCAAGTCTAAATAAGGTTTCTGTTCCAATGCCAGTTGTAAAGATAAAAATATCTGGTTTTTTTAAAATGGTATCTTTGAATTCTTCTGCAACCTCAAGTTCAGCTAAAAAGACCGTACCCTGAAGTGATCTGACTTCGCTTGTTCCGCCTTGTTTTCGAATAATGGTTTGCATTTCTTCCGTTTTTCTCGACGCCGTTAATGCAATATGACAGTTTGTGAGACTTTTCATGAAGGTACATCCTTCCTCTTCGTGAATAAACATAATGTTTACGTTTGAATAAACTGAATATATCATGTTTTTGTTTTTTCGTTAAGTTTTTCTATTTATATATCCATTTCGGTACGTGAAATTATAATGTTGATCAAAGGAAAGATACTTTTCTTTAGACTAGAATACTGAATTAGGCTAATCATCTTGCTATAGACCCACTCGGTATCAGCTTGATACGATATAAAGGTAAAACGTTACGTTTGAAAGAGAGGAATACTATGGAGCGTTATAGCCAGTTAAAAAAAGGTGAAAAAGGTGCATGGCTAAGCATTATCGTTTATCTTGCATTATCCGCAGTAAAACTTATCATTGGGACCCTGTTCTTCTCTGACGCGTTACGTGCCGATGGTCTTAACAATGTAACAGACATTATCGCCTCCATCGCTGTTTTAATTGGATTACGGATCTCTCAAAAGCCACCAGATGCGAACCACCCTTATGGTCATTTTCGTGCTGAAAACATTGCATCACTTTTTGCCGCGTTTATTATGGCTGCTATCGGTTTGCAAGTGTTGGTCGAGGCAGTACGGTCCTTTATGTCAGAGCAGGCAGCACCTGATCCTGTAGCTGGTTGGGTTGGAGCTGGATGTGCTCTTATTATGTTCGGGGTCTATCACTACAATCAAAAGCTTGCAAAAGAAGTAAACAGTCAAGCGCTTTACGCTATAGCTGCTGATAATCGCTCCGATGCACTTGTGAGTGTCGGTGCCACCATTAGCATTCTTGCTTCTCAGTGGAATGTTGCATGGCTTGATACAGCCACAGCGCTTTTGATTGGTTTATTAATTTGTTACACTGCCTTTGACATTTTCCAAAAGGCTACCCTCTCATTAACCGATGGGTTTAATGAGCAGGATTTAAATACGTATCGAGAAACCATTGAAGTCATTCATCATGTGGAGGCCTTAAAACAGGTAAAAGCTAGACAGGTTGGATCGACCATATACGCTGATG
Organism: Alkalicoccobacillus gibsonii; assembly: GCF_016798245.1. GTDB lineage: Bacteria > Bacillota > Bacilli > Bacillales > Bacillaceae_D > Alkalicoccobacillus > Alkalicoccobacillus gibsonii. Next base: position 804,579 of record NZ_JAEUZA010000001.1, read on the forward strand.
TTATTATTGAAGTTCATCCCAATTTAAGTGTTCATGAAAGTCATCAAATTGCAGACAAGGTTGAAGCTGTTATGAGAGATAAACACAATATATCTAATACGCACGTTCACGTAGAACCATCGAATCAACCTAAAGAAGAATGACAGCAATCTGGTCATCTTTCTTTAGGTTTTATAAGATTCTGAAAAAATAGTTTATGTCGCTTACATTCGGGTATTTACATAATAAAGAAGACGAGGTCAAAGACCCCGCCTTACTACCATTAGTCTAAAATGGTTACATTGATTGTTTGACGACCAAATGCAACTGCATCGCCGTGCGATTGCATGTAAAGGTCTACTTTGTTTCCATTAATTGCGCCGCCAGTATCACCAGCAATTGCTTCTCCGTATCCTTCAACGTATACACGAGATCCTAGTGGAATGACACTTGGGTCCACAGCAATCACTTTTTGGTTTGGATTAGCATTTAAGTCAATACCAGTAGCTGTTACTCCACTGCATCCAGCACAGTTCGCTGTGTAAGCAGTTGCTTCAACTTGAATGGTCTGACCAGTTGCTTCACCTGATTGATTACTAGTTTCTGTTTCTTTAACAGACTCTTCTACTGGAGCTGATTCTTCAGCAGGAGCTTCTTCTTGAACTTCTTCTGCAGGAGCCTCTTCTACGGCTGGCTCTGATTCTTGTACAGGCTCAGCTTGCTCTGCAACTTCTTCTGCTTGTTGTTGTGGCTGTTCCGTCTCAGTAGTGGTTTCCTGAGTTTCTGGTTCAGCTGTTACTTCTTCTGCTTTTGTTTCTGTTTTTTGTTCAATCACTTTTTCAGATGCTGTATAATAAAGCTCTTTAAATGTGTTTGGTCCAGCAATTCCATCTACTGAAAGATTATGCTGTGATTGGAATGACTTCACGGCTTCTTTTGTATGCGGTCCAAAGATACCGTCTTTCCCACCATTTAGAAAACCTAGCTCATTTAATTGGCCTTGTAATTCCTTAACGATCTCTCCAGTATCACCTTCAGATAAAACATGGAGGGCTCCTACTGTTTGAGCTCCCGCTACTCCGTCAGATTCTAACTGATATTTTTCTTGAAATGCTTTTACTGCATTTTGTGTTTCAATAGTGAATGTGCCATTTATCTCATCAGTGAAGAACCCTTTTTCGGATAACAACTCTTGTAGTTGTTCAACGTTCTTCCCTTCATCTCCCTTGTTTAGGGTATCAAAATTGCTCGCTTCAGAAATGCTCGGTGAAGCAAACAAGACAAATCCAGCTGTTGCAACTGGTAACGTTACATAACGAAGTGTTTTAAATGGAATTTTAGCATTCATAGTGCCAACCTCCTTTGATTTCAACCACTGCCACATACAGTACCAGTGCGCTACAAATCTATCAATCCTTTGGTGACCTAATTAAACGAATTGAAATCTTAATGTAACAAAAGTCAAAGGAAGGTCATTTTCATTCCATTATTTAGTGTATTGACAAGTCCCCAATTAGAGATTTACCCATAATTGAAGAGATTAATTCCGCATTTTGTTTAATCCGTTAAGATTGAATCTAAAATCCTTGTATAAATGAGCTAAATTGAATGATTTCAACAGATTTCGCCTTATTTTAATCGCTTTAACATGTCACACCTGTAACCATGCTGTTATATAAGCATGATTCGACAGGGTCATTTCACACTCGTTCTTTCCAACGGCCTGATTTTATTAATGACAAATGCGCGGTCTTTATGGCTGGAAATACGTAAACTAGAGCTTGACTCACGCCAACCTTACGATACACGTTTAACTGAACGCGATTGTAATCATTCTTCAGCTCATCTCCTATGTACCCTTCTAAAGCATCAATCTTAAGAAGAATCTCATCAGTTACTTCATATAACTCTCCCCAAACAGTATGGCTCGTCTCATCAACGCACACAGCAGGGTACCCTAAACTCGTGTCATACAGTTCCCCATAAATAAAGCAACTGGAATCAATACATGCTGCTCCAACTAGCAAATGACTATTTGATTCATGTTTTAAAAGGGTTCCGTATACAAAAAGCATTGGCACTTGTCATCATCCTTCGATTATTCTGTTTTTATTTAAAGTATCAGATTTTCTGAATATTGCATAGGCTGTATAAAAAAAGAGGTGTCCAATGCATTATACGTATATGGATCTTTTGGCTGAATATGGAATAGGAAGTGCTCATCCTGGAGGCTTTCTTTTAACAAAAAGTCTTTTAAAACAGCTTCAAATTAAACCTGTTCACCATGTCTTAGACGCAGGGTGTGGGACAGGACAAACTTCCTCTTACCTTTATTCTACCTTTAAATGTCACGTAAGTGCAGTAGACAATCATCCGTTAATGATTGAAAAAGCCCTTAATCGTTTTCATATGGAAGATCAGGAAATCACATTAAAGGAGGCTTCTATTGAACAATTACCTTTTTTAAATGAGAGTTTTGATTTTGTGTTGTCTGAATCAGTTACTGCCTTTACAAACATTGCCACGACGTTGTCAGAGTTTAATCGAGTTTTACGATCAGGTGGACGTCTTCTACTCAATGAAATGGTTCAAAATCAGCCTACTACTCATTCAGAACGTTCATCATTAAGCGAGCTGTATCAAATAAATGATTTATTAAAGCCTGATCAATGGAGAGAACAGTTAACGGCATGTGGCTTCTCGCACATTGAACAATGGAGGGTTGAACCGATCTCTACTTTAGTACAACAAAAGATTGATAACGAAAATGATTTTTTCCCTTCAGATGTTTTAGACTCTTCCCTACAAGAATTATGGCAACAGCACCAACGTGTCACTCAGCTTCTTGCATCAAAATTATCATACTTGCTTGTGGTTGCAGTTAAGTGAAAAGGAGCTACCCAAGACAGGCACCCATAGCGTCTGTCTTAGTTGCTTTACTCGATCACAATCTTGATTATTTGAGCGCTCCCAAGGGTTGTGGTATATTCTTAAAGATAGATATTTTGCTGTAGGAAGGAAGACTTGATTCATGGAAAAACAAAACATTGGTATTATTGGTGTCGGGGTTATGGGTAAAAGCCTTGCACTAAATCTAGAGAGTCACGGGTTTTCCGTTTCAATGTATGATGTTTCAACTGAACGTGTAAAACGAATCGTTGAGCTTGAGAAAAAAGAACGCCTTGTAGGTACATATAGCCTTGAGGAATTTGTTTCTTCATTAGAGAGCCCTAAGAAGATTTTATTAATGGTACAAGCTGGTGCTGTGACCGATTCTGTCATTAATGAATTAATTCCACACTTGGAACCAAATGATATCGTAATGGATGGTGGGAATACATATTATACAGACACCATTCGTCGAAACGAAACACTCGCAAAATCGGGTATTCACTTTATTGGAACTGGGGTATCTGGTGGTGAAGAAGGAGCATTAAAAGGGCCTTCCATTATGCCTGGAGGACAGAAAGAAGCATATGAACTTGTTCGTCCGATGTTTGAAAAGATTGCTGCTAAAGTAAACGGCGAGCCGTGTACAACATATATCGGACCTGATGGCGCTGGTCATTATGTAAAAATGGTCCACAATGGTATTGAATATGGAGATATGCAACTGATTTGTGAAGCCTACTGGTTAATGAGAGAACATCTAGGCATGTCTTCTGAAGAATTGCACCAAACGTTTAAGGACTGGAACGACGGTGAGCTGAATAGTTACTTAATTGAAATTACAGCTGACATCTTTACGAAGATTGATGAGAAGACTGGTAAGCCTCTTGTAGATGTCATATTAGATACAGCCGCTCAAAAAGGAACTGGAAAGTGGACAAGTCAAAATTCACTAGATCTAGGTGTTCCGCTTCCGATAATTACTGAGTCTGTATTTGCTCGTTTTGTATCTGCAATGAAGGACGAACGTACAAAGGCAAGTACAATCCTACCAAAAGCCGCGGGCACTCCTGCTGAAGCATCACGCGAAGAGTGGATTGAGTCTATCCGCCAAGCGTTATATTTCAGTAAAGTGATCTCATATGCTCAAGGATTCTCTCAGCTTCGCTTTGCTTCTGATGAATTCAATTGGGATCTTCAATATGGCCAAATCGCAAGTATTTTCCGTGGAGGTTGTATTATTCGTGCCGGTTTCCTACAAAACATTATGGATGCATATGAAAAAGAACCTAACTTGAGCAATCTTCTGCTTGATTCTTATTTCGTGGAAATTGCGAAGAACTATCAGCAATCGTTACGTGATATTGTATCACTAGCTGCACAAACTGGTTTACCGACTCCAGGCTTTGCTAGTGCCCTGTCATACTATGATAGCTACCGCTCTGAAACATTGCCTGCAAACCTTCTTCAAGCTCAACGTGATTACTTTGGTGCTCATACGTACAAACGTATTGATGAAGATGGCGTGTTCCACACAAACTGGTTAGAATCTTAAGTAGAAAATTCTCTTAAAAGGAACATACACAAAATGCAAATGATTCTTAACTGAATCATTTGCATTTTTTCATTTTTCACCTTGAAAAAAAGAGGCTGGAACAGAACTCAAAATAAACGAGAAAATGGCGAATGATTCAATAAGCGAATCATTCGCCATTCGTGTTTTTATGAAACGAGCGGAGGGAGAACCTGAGACTTCTACGGAACAGAACGTGGTGAAGACACTGTAGCGGCGCTTTTCCCGCGGAAGGGGCTGAGGCCGTTCCCGTGGAAAGCGAAGGATTCTCCTGTAGCGGATATTTTGCTATGTTCGTGTTTTCGTGAGTAATTTACTGTTATGTCCCAGTCCCTTTTCCACTATTATTACATATCTTCAATCGGCCACCATTTAAAGCCGTCAGCAAGAAGAAGCTCATCCGCTTCTGTTGGTCCCATTGATCCAGATGGATAGGATGGAAGTTTGGTTTGATCTTCATCCCACGCTTCACTTATTGCATCGATGTATGCCCATGAAAGATTCACTTCATCCCAATGCGCAAAGTTTGTTGCATCACCAATCATACAATCATAAAGTAAACGTTCATAGGCTTCTGGTGTATTAATTCCGTCTATGCCGTTGTTTGAGTAATTTAAGTTTACTGGACTCGTATCACCCGTTGTGCCAATCTTCTTCCCATTCAGCATTAAGCTCATTCCTTCATCAGGCTGAATGTGAATAACAAGAAGGTTTGCGCCATTATTCTCAACTTTATCATGATAAAGATTATGTGGCTGTGGCTTGAATTCGATCACAATTTTTGTTGACTTAGCAGCCATGCGTTTTCCTGTTCGGATGTAGAATGGCACGCCAGCCCAGCGATAATTATCAATTAATAATTTACCGGCAACGTACGTTTCCGTTTGAGATTCTGGCGATACATTTTTTTCTTTAAGGTATCCTTGAACAGGATCCCCCTTATAAGTGCCTTGACCATATTGTGCTCGAACAAAGGATTCGATTACTTTTTGATTTCTTATCGGTCTAAGTGCACGGAGCACCTTAATTTTTTCACTGCGAATTTCTTCCGTACTAAGTCGTAATGGTGGTTCCATTGCAAGAAGTGTCACCATTTGCATTAAATGGTTTTGAACCATATCTCTAAGGGCACCAGAATTCTCGTAATATCCACCACGGTCCTCCACACCAAGTTGTTCACTAGATGTCACTTGAATATTCGCAATGTGCTGGTTATTCCATAAAGGTTCAAAAACAGCATTTGCAAAACGAATCACCTGAATATTTTGAACCATCTCTTTACCTAAGTAATGGTCAATCCGATAAATTTCGTCTTCATGGAAGGCTTCACGGATTTCACTGTTTAATTTCTCTGCTGAAGGAAGATCATGGCCAAATGGCTTTTCAATAACTAACCTTGTCCACCCTTCTGTATCGGTCACACCTTCTGATTTTAAATACTGAGCAATCGTTCCAAAGAACTCTGGTGCCATTGCCATATAAAAAATACGGTTGCCACCAATTTGATATCGCTCATCCAGTGTTTCAAGCATGTTTTTCAGATCTGTATATGATTCCTGGCTCGTTACATTAAATGGTTTGTAATAAAACTGATTACAAAACTCATCTAAGTTCGTATGATCGCCTTTAATTTCTGCTTGGATGGACTCTCTCACTTGATTTCTAAGAGTCTCATCTGACCATTCTCTTCTTCCTATCCCAACAACTGCAAATTGCTCACTAATGCTTCCCTGTTGAAATAAACGAAAAAGTGAAGGGAAAAGCTTTCTTTTAGCCAGATCTCCTGTTGCTCCAAAAATAACAATAATTGATTTAGGCTGCTCACTGTTTTGCATAAGATACCTCTTTTCTGACTAAAATAGTTCATTCTAAACTTTTGGTTATGTAAGGAAGTAATTTTACTACCAAACTTCAATTAGTATACAGCATAATTTCATTTTTAGAAATTTCTCTGCTTATAATTTTGAAAAAAGTAAATCAGCTTGCCTAAATAAAGTGACAAGCTGATTCATGTAAACGCCATCTTGTATCATTGTTACTCTAGATAGCTTAAACTATTCGTTGTTCGGTTTTGGTCCTTTTTTCATTCGTGGTCTTAACCTGCGAATGGAGGTAAATAATAGGAGTGAGATAAGAATTACATAAAAGCTTGCAAAAAACCACCATGGACTCAGCTTCCAACCCGCATATTCTTGAAGCATAATGATTGGCGATTGATCGAATAATCCATAGAGCATGATCGGAATGTTAATGGATGCAAGGATAAGCGGCCATGGGAAGCTTGCCCCATCTATCGTATATTCTTCCCCGAAGATGCTCATCATCAATGTAACAATTGCAAACCCTCCTGTTAGAAAAAAAGCAATCCCATATGAAGTAACCATTGATACAATAGTCTTTTGAAAAAAAGTCGATGTCCAAATACCAATAGCTGCGATCGTTATCATGGTAAGAATGAATAAACTAATAGATGAAAGTAACAGTGCTGGAGATACTCCCCCATAAAGAAATACCATTGTATATAACGGTAAAGACGCAATAAGATATAACAATAAATAAGCAAGCGAAGCGATCATTTTACTAATAATAATAACTGATGACGATTGAGCTGTTGTTAATAAAATAGGTAATGTTTGACGCTCTCTCTCAGAGCTAATCACACCTGCAGTTAATCCTGGTGTAACAAAAATAAATAAAGCGAGTTGAAACAAACAAAGGACTAGAAAAATCCCCCTACTTTCCGATGGCTGAAAGGCATGATTTGTATCAAAGCTCATGTATGCACCCATATAGCCCAAGACGAGTAAGCCAAGTACAATTAAGTATATCGCGATGCCTAGATAGCTTTTAAATGAGCGAAACCTTAATTTAATTTCTTTTGTTAATACGGGATTGTTTAACCATTTACTCATCGGTTGTCACTCCTTTTGTGATATCCATAAAGATATCCTCTAAATCTGTGTCAACCTGATTAAAGCTTAACAATGGCAATTGCGCTTCGACAGCTCGTTTTAACAAATCTTTCTGTTCAAAATCTGATCCTTTATAATCGAATTCGATCTCGCCTTCTTTTATAGACTGAATCCTTAGTACATCCTCCTCCGCTTCTAAAAAGGCAATAACTTCTTGATGGGACCCAAATGTACGAATCTGAATGACTTTTTGTTGCTGAAGCTTATCATGTATATCATTTACACTTCCATTTGCAACTAAGACCCCTTGATCTACGACTCCAATTTGATCACACATCTCAGCAAGCTCTGGCAAGATATGCGATGAAATAATAATGGTTTTATTCATAGATTTTAAGCTACGTAAAATATCACGCATTTCAACTCTTGCCCTTGGGTCTAGTCCGGATGCTGGTTCATCTAAAATGAGTACCTCAGGATTATGAATGAGGCATCGTGCCAAACAAAGTCTCTGCTTCATTCCTCTAGATAGCACATCAACGTAGTCATTTACTTTATGGGATAATTGAACCAGCTCGAGTAATTCTGGAATTAGCTTCTTACGTTCCGAAATAGACAATCCGTAACTTGCCCCATAAAAATCTAAGTACTCAGATGTTCGTAATTGATCGTATACGCCAAAGAAATCTGGCATATACCCAATTTTCCGCCTAACTTCTGTCGGATTCTGAGTAACATCTACTCCATCAATTAGCGCCGTCCCTGATGTTGGTACCATTAAAGTAGCCAAAATTTGAAAGGTTGTTGATTTTCCTGCCCCGTTTTGACCAACTAGCCCATAAACCGTCCCTTTTTTCACATGGATATTTAGCTCATTTAGTGCCGTGTACGAACCGTAACGTTTTGTGAGATCTATGGTTTCAATCATTCTTAAATTCACCTTTCAAATTAATCTGAGGGATCGTTAACGTATCTTTAGAATCATTTTTATTGATTCTAATTTGAATGTCTCCCCAATCATCAATATAAAGTGAAGGATCCTCAAAGGTCACTCGACCAGTAATGTCCTCATATAATTCTTCCTTCACATTATAGAGCTGAACAATCGTCTCTTCTTCATTCAAAGTGGATAGACTCATTTCGTTAAAGACAAATGTATCCTCCATTAGATCAGTCGGAACGGAGAACATCAGCTCATATTCTCCGTTTTCAGCGTAAATGGTTCGCTCCCCTAAAGAAACTTCCTCTTCAAAGTATATATCTCCAGTAAAACTATATCCTGAGGGCATCAAATCTTTATTGTCTAATGAAAGCTGACCCTGCTGTTCCGATTGAACATCAATAGGTTGCACAATTAAGTTGTTGACTTTAAGTATGCCTTGGCTACCATTTAATACTGGATGTAAGATTGAATCTTTAGACAAACCAGCAATAGCCGGCAGTCCTTTTGAATATACCTCCTCGTTAAAGGAAGCCTCAAACAACCCTTTTTCTACTAGCTCTGGTAATGATGTATCTTCTTCATAATCATATGGGTACGTATTGTTACTCGGTGTAAATAGAGTCTTCCCAGCTAAAGTAAACGAAACTTGATTCGTTTCTCCTTTTTTAAGGGGGCCAAGCGTGACTTTTTCTGCTCCAGCCATGAAGTAAACAGCTTCGTAATCAAAATTCGTTCGGTTTGTAATGGTTCCTTCAACTTCATTGTTCTTATACGTTAAATCTGTTTCAAAATTCCCAGCTTCCACATTCGAAATGGAACCAACTGCATTTGAGATTGACCAAAACTCTCGATTTCGGAACGTAAGCAGCTGCTCTTTTTCTAAGTGGACTACACTAGTGTCCGTTTTCCCATCAAACGTGTTAAAGTACACATTATCAACCAATGGAACAGGCAAGAACTCTTGATCTTTAAATAATAATGAATACGTCCCTTTTTTATTATTTAAAAATGATACACTACCAACACCATATCCAGTACCAGTATGGTCTAATCGCATAACCACATTCTCATTTAATTGATGATCCTTGATCCGATCCTTCCCACCTACAATAAAGATGGCAAAGCAAAGAATGATTGATAAACTAGGCAGAATCCACCAAGCATGTTCGCGTTTGTCTGCTCTTCTTAAGATAAAATAAAGTAAAGGACATAAGATAAGAACGTATCCAGCAAACACCATCACCAGATTACGTATTGGAATAAAAGAAGATGGAAATAAGTTCGAAATATTCGTAAAGGTGTATTCGTAATTCTCAAATTCTGACGCTCCATAAAAAGATGTGCTATTTTTAACAAATGGGTTGAACCACTGACTCCAAGCCTCATTTGCCCCCTCCCATTCTTCGAAATTATTCTGTAATGGGCTTACTAACAGCTGAGCAAATTCACCTTTCCCACTTTTAGTGCTGAGTAAGACTGGTTCATCATCCTCTGTTTGCAGATGAACAATAGAAGCCTTAAGAGGATTGCCTTTTTGCAATGGAACAACATCCTCGCTGTAATCGACATTCGTTAGTTTCTTAAGAAAATTTGCGTTAGCATCCGTTTCTTCCACAAATGCTTCTATAGGTAACTCGGAGGCAAAAATAGATTGTTCAATACCTTTGACATCTCCAGTTAATAATAAAGTTCCCCCTTCATTCACCCATGTGGAAATGACCCTTTGTTGTTTCTCACTTAAAGAATCCAGATCATAGTCTGATATAAGCAAAACAGACAACATGTTTAAGCCTGTTCCTAATTCAGGAATTTGATCTTGTTTCACTTCTACAACTTCAAATCGATGATCTGTGACAAGCTTCATAGATTTTAACGACTCTAACCGTTCAATAGATGGAGAAAGAACTCCGATTACTAAATCTTGATCATTAATTCCTCTCGCTGTTAGAAGTGATTTCCCTTCAAAAAGTAGGTCCTCTCCATCGTCCCAGCCACCTTCATAAAAATGAATCGTCTTAACGGTTGTTCCAGTCCCTGTTCCAGACATAGCGGTGTAATCGAAACTTGGAATACTTACAGTAAAAGAAACCTCTGATTGAGCAGGCACTTCGACAGACTGTATAAAATCTGTTGGTTCTGTTGAATATGAAGGACTTATACTAAAGGCTAAATCTCCAGAAATATCTCGATCACTCACATTGTTTATTGTGACAACAACCGGAAATCCTCTATAAGGGTTCGCTTTGTTCTCGAATCCAATATCCATTTGAATCGATAAGTCTCGTTCATGCTCTGCTTTTACAGTAATCGGAAACATAATTAGTGCTAGCATCACAATAATGATACAAATTAAACTTTTTTTACTCATTAAATTTCCCGCTTTCCGCTCAATATCTTACTTTAAACTTCTTTAAAGATAGCATAATTGCATTCATTTTTTTCTCAAGTTTTTCTAAAATTTTTCAAGCCAATGTCAAAATTCGTCGAAATAATTAAGACTTTTTGCAACTAACTGTCGGAAGAAATTTAGAGGAAATAGAAGGAATTAATAGAATATTTGTTAATAACAATATTCAAACGTGGGGGATCTCAAAATGAGCTCGATCATAAAGAACAAAGAAATCATTAAAAAACATGTTTACCACAATAGTGAGTTAGGAAAAGCGACAACTCTTCATGAGTTTTCTATAGAGTATTCTTTGGAACAAGAGGAACTTTACCGGATCTTAGACTTATTAGTTGACGAAGCAACGATCCAATGGACAAACGAAGAACAAGTTATTTCTTTCCCGTTACCTGGTTGGTATAAAAAGCAATTACAGCAAATGAAAGCATGTCACTTATCGGCTTTAGCCAAGCGACAACTAAACGAATGGTAGAAACCATAAACAAAAGGCAAACTGATCACAAATGTGACGTTTGCCTTTTGTTTGTTTGATTTATGTATGAATGATCGATCTATTCGTTACTTAATGTTTGCACAAATTTTTCAAAGCGTTTATTTTGCTCATTTAGAAGCTCAATATTTTCCATGAATGTAGCGACTAATTGCGCCTGATCGGATGATGCACCAGAAATTTCACTAATTTCTTCTTGCATTCGTTTGACTGAGTTTTGAACATTTGATACGTTCTCATCGATTTGATTAGCTGCCTTTTTAGTTTCATCAGAGAGCTTACGAACTTCTGTGGCTACCACACCAAAGCCGGCACCTGCTTGGCCCACACGTGCTGCCTCAATCGCTGCATTTAAGCCTATTAAGTTTGTTTGTCTTGAAATATCACCGATGAAATTCGTAATTTCAGCAACACTTCCTGATTCATCTACCGTCTTTATAGCATTTTTTAATAATTGATCTGAAGTTGCCGAAAGCTGTTCAGAATGTGCTGCCACTTGTTGAATTCCACTAAGGAGATTATCCGTAATTGTTGAAGTCTGTGTCATTAATTCGTTTAACTTCTTTTTATTTTTATGACTAAAATTTGCTGTTAGAACAGCAACAATTTGCCCCGTTTCATCTTTCACTGGTACAAACACGACATCAAATGCTACGCCAAATAATTCTTCTGGGATGGATCCGTATGTGACCTCGTTATGTTTAATATCTTTAAAATCCGTATGTGGCTCAACTAATGGATCCCCTGGTTTTTGTCCGATTTTTAAAGAATCGCTGTCACACCAATATAATACTTTTTCATGATCATATACAGAGAGCGCTACATCACCTTTAAATAATTGTTTGATAAATGGCATACTCGCAACCAAGCCATCAACAATAGACATTCGCTACAACCCCTTTCTTAACATCCTTCTTTTTATCGGCTATCCCATCCATTTAGTTAACAACATCTTACAAATATAAAGAAGCCCTCCTAATGATTTTCATTAAGAAGGCTAGTATCTTTTTATAAATCGTTTAAAGATTGAACGTAGTTTTTAAATTGTTGATTTTGATCATTTAGCAGCTCTATATTTTTCATAAAGTCTGTCACTAATTGGGCTTGATCATTTGAAGCATCTGTAATATCACTAATTTCCTGTTGCATTTGCTTAATGGAGCTTTGAATCTTAGACAGCGTTTCATCAATTTGGTTTGCTGCTTTTTTGGTCTCGTCTGAAAGTTTGCGAACTTCAGTGGCAACCACTCCAAAGCCAGCACCTGCTTGACCTACACGAGCGGCCTCAATGGCTGCATTTAAACCAATCAAATTCGTCTGTCTTGAAATATCACCAATAAAGGTTGTCACTTCAGCCACTGCATTTGACTCATCTACCGTTTTTACAGCATTTTTTAATAGCTGGTCTGATGTTGCTGATAGTTGCTGTGAACGAGCAGCCACCTGTCGAATTCCACTAAGAAGCTGGTCAGAAATCTCCGAGGTGTCGCCCATTAACTGTTCAATCCGATCAAGTTCCTTGCGACTACTATTCATACTTAGTACAGCTATGATGTGCTGATCATGATCTAAAAAAGGAACATATGTAATGTCATAAGCGTGTCCATAAAGTTCCTTTGGAATCTGGCTATAGGTTACACCTTTATTTTCAATGCAACTAAAATTCTCAAAACCCTTTTCGAGCGGATCCCCTGCTTTCGCTTGTATATCAAGCGTAGAACTACCGCTAAAAAACAAAATCTTTTCTTCATCAAAAAGGCTCAAAGCTACATCACCTTTGAACGCTTTTTTTAATAATGGCATATTTTTCGTTAAGCCTTCAACAAACTCCATTCCCATACTTCCTCTCTATCTATCAACATATGAAGAACATATCGGAAGAAGGGGTTCATTCGTGTAGATAAGACTCAACAAAAAGTACAGAAAACCAGTGTAAAACTATGTTTAGAGAATAAAAGGAATTATTGAAGGATTAAATCAATCTCCTTTAATTCATCTGCTGAGAATGACAAGTTCTGAAGAGCTTGAACATTTTCCTCAATCTGACTGACTCTGCTCGCTCCAATCAATGCAGATGTGACATGACCCTCTCTAAGAACCCAGGCTAAAGACATTTGCGCAAGTGTTTGGCCGCGTTCGTGTGCAATCTTATTTAATCGGTTTAAACGTTTGACCAAATCTTGATTGATTTGTTCTTCACTAAGGAAATGACTCGCTCCACCCGCACGTGAATCAAGAGGTACAGATCCGTCTAAGTATTTGTTCGTTAAGAGACCTTGAGCCAGTGGACAGAACGCGATCGAGCCTACCCCACTCTCATTTAGTACATCCAGTAACTCATCTTCAATGCCGCGATTTAACATTGAATAATTTGGTTGATGGATGAGAAGTGGTGTGCCCAAGTCAGCTAGAATTCGTGATGCTTCTTTTGTTTGAGCAGGACTATAGCTTGATATACCAACGTAGAGGGCTTTACCTTGACGTACAATTTGATGAAGAACTCCCATAGTCTCTTCTAATGGTGTGTCCGGATCCGGTCGATGAGAATAAAAAATATCAACATAATCCAACTTCATTCGTTGTAAGCTTTGGTCAAGACTTGCGATCAGATTCTTTTTAGACCCCCACTCTCCATACGGTCCTGGCCACATATAATAACCTGCTTTTGAGGAGATAATTAACTCATCCCGGTATGGCGCAAAGTCTGTTTGAAGGATTCGTCCAAACATTTCTTCAGCGGATCCTGCAGGAGGACCATAATTATTCGCTAAATCAAAATGGGTGATCCCTTGATCAAATGCACTTCTTAACATCGCACGTCCATTTTCATATGAATCGACTCCACCAAAATTATGCCAAAGTCCAAGTGACAAAGCAGGTAACTTTAAACCTGATCGTCCAGCTCGGCGGTAAGGCATTGTAGAATATCTTTGATCTGATGCAACGTAACTCAAAGTACCATCTCCTTCGTAAGCGTTATCATTTTTTATAGAGTATCACAACATGACAAAAGAGTCTTGTTTGAGCTCATGACCTATAAGTCACGTTCTTTATCATCATCACGGATTTGAATGTTGAATGAACCTAGACTACCACTTCCATTTGCTTTGTAACGATTGATTTCAATCTTATGAGTAGTTCTTGGTTTTAAAAGGATAGGCTCCCAATCGTCTTCATCAAATAGGAATTCTTTATTCCCCTCATAAAAAACATCATAGACATTTAAAAGAAACTCCACTTCATTTGATGAATGGTTTTTAAGTTCGACCTCACACATCGTATCTCTTCCATCAAATGTACAAGAGGATTCCTCGTCATTATAAGATACAGCATCCACACCCGTGGCAAGGGTAAATTGATACAGTTCAACCACCTTCATTGGTAACCACCCCACTGCAATGACCATTAAGACGGTGAGAACAGCACGGTGATCAGTAAGAGAGCGGACAAACAGAACGATGGCAATCACAAACAATATAAGCGAGATCCACTCCATCAGTTCAACTCCAGTGCGGCTACTGAGATTAAAAAGGAACAGATCACTTGATCCAGAGCCTATGAACCGTGTATTAGGATAAGGAAGGCGGTATATAATCAGTAAGATAAAAATGAAAACAGACCCCATAAGTAACCATTTATTACGAATCATACGTCACCCCGTTATTGGCTTTTTTTATCAATCATAGCACAATACGGTACTTATTAAATAAAAAAGCTGCAAAACATCATCTGTTTTGCAGCTTGAAATCAATAAATTAAACCAACAATTGTAGCGGTTAGGAAGCTAACTAATGTGGCACCAAATAATAATTTTAATCCAAACCGAGCAACCATGTTCCCTTTTTCTTCATTTAACCCTTTCACTGCACCTGAGATAATACCGATCGATGAAAAGTTGGCAAATGAGACTAGGAATACAGAAACGATGGCTTCTGATCTGGCACTTAATGATTCAGCACCTTCAGATAGGATTTGCATGGCAACAAACTCATTAGATACAAGCTTAGTTGCCATAATGCTTCCTGAATAAACCGCCTCATTCCATGGCACACCCATTAAGAAGGCAAATGGAGCGAAAATGTACCCAAGCAAGTCCTGGAATGAGATTCCAAGTACAGCATTAAATATTCCGTTAATCATCGCAATTAATGCTACAAAACCAAGAAGCATAGCAGCAACAACAACAGCTACTTTAAAGCCATCCATAATATATTCACCAAGCATTTCAAAGAATGATTGTCTTTCTTCCTCTTCTACAACAATTAAGTCTTCCTCTTCTGTTACTTGATACGGATTAATAATGGAAGCAATGATAAACCCACCAAATAAATTTAGAACAATAGCTGTCACGACATAAGCCGGATTAATTAGTGTCATATATGCACCAACGATTGACATAGATACGGTAGACATAGCTGACGCACATAATGTATACATTCGGTGTTTCGGTAATAAATGCAGCTGTTTCTTTAATGAGATAAATACCTCAGATTGTCCTAATATAGCTGAGGCCACCGCGTTGTACGATTCCAATTTCCCCATACCATTTATTTTACTTAATGCAAATCCAATGTACTTTACAATAAAAGGTAGAATTCTCCAATGCTGCAAAATACCAATCAAGGCAGAAATAAATACAATAGGCAATAGCACATTCATAAAAAATGGAGACTCACCTGGATTCATCAAACCACCAAATACAAATTGAATGCCTTCAGCAGCATAATCCAGTAGTCGTTCAAACCCGTTTGCTATTCCACTAATAATAAACTGGCCAACACTCGTAACGAGTAGTATGTATCCTAAGATAAACTGTAAGACAATCATAATAATGATTGGACGTAGTTTTACCTGCTTTTTGTTACTACTTGCTAACCAGGCAATCACTAAAAAGAGGAGTAATCCTAGTCCTCCAATAAGATACTTCAAAATCATCCTTCCCTTCTTCTAAAACATCAACGGTTCTAATCGTTATGGACCCTCTGATCCTTAGTTAGTATGACATAATCTGACCCCTTACATACAAGGGAAAACCTCCACAACATAAATGTCCGAAAACTAATACTCTTAACACTCTTTGCCCTAATTTGAATTTAAGCAAACAAAAAAAGCAAACACCGAATACATCAGAGTGCTTGCTTTCAACATTACCTATCTAATTTTGCTACCAGCCGTTCAAAATGGGTTCTCCACTTATCCGCTAAAGCCTCTTCTTGTAAGAGCAACTCTATTTGATTCTGATCTTTTTCTTGTTGAAAAAACAGGCGGTTTGCTTGAAGCACAGAAATCCCGTGCGTGCCTTTATCCTTAAGCTCAATTGAAGAGTCAGGGGTAATCATCCCCTCTTCTATCACTTTAGCAAAGTACCCAGTGTAGCCTGTTTCAATCATTTGTTTGAATAGTCCCTTACATCCGGTTCTTCGATCAATCGTGTTACATGGAACGCGACCTTGTGTGATCGTTACAACCGCCTCACCAATTTGATAGATATCACCAATACAAACCTCGTCTTCAAGCATTCCTTTAACAGTTAAATTTTCACCAAACGCTGCTGTATCAAGTGAATCTTTGTATGTTTTATTCCAATAGTCATACCGTTCATCCGCATAAAAACAAACAGCGCGCTCAACCCCGCCATGATGCTTTAAGTCAGCTACCCCATCACCTTCAAAACCGTCAATCTTAAGTACGACTTGCTCCCTTGACTGTTTTTTTATCGCTGTACTCATTTCTTGATTATCAGCATATTGCATGACCTCTGGCTTACCGACTGCAACATTTACTAATTGATAATTCCCCATGTAAACTCCTTTAAAGCTTTTTCTTTTATCTTATCAGATCAGTTAAATGATTGGCAGATTTTTTGAAAATAGATGGACAAATCTCATTTTTATTATGTATGCTTATTTAACTAGTTTATTTCCAAAAGGAGGATTTATTTTGAGCAAAAAGAAACAAAACCAATCCATCATGTACGATGTAAGAAAACTAATTTTCTTATCTATTATTGGCGCTTTATTTTTATTTCCTGAACATCGCATTTTCCTTATTTCCGTCCTTATTATCTTCCTCATCTATCCTTTCATTTTTCGAATGATAAAAGAGATCGCGAATACAAAGAAACTTCAAAAAAGCGGGATTAAACAAATTGATGAAATGAACGGTATTCAGTTTGAATATTATTTAAAAGCACTATTTTTAGGCCTCGGATATAAACCAACTGTTACAAAAGCAAGTTATGATTTTGGGGCCGATGTTGTTTTAAATGGTCCAAAGCGCATTGTCATTCAAGCAAAATGTTATGGTACTAAAAACAAAGTAGGCATTGAAGCCATTCAACAAATTTATGCGGCAAAAGCTTTTTATAAAGCCGACGATGCTTGGGTTGTAACAAATCGTAGCTTTACTCCGAGTGCCATACAACTTGCTAAAAGCTGTCAGGTATCTTTAATTGGGCGGGATGAACTCACTGAACTTATCCTTTCTATCCAAGAAAAAAATCCACAACTGGATTTGCCACTAAAGCAAGATAATCAGATCTCCTACGACTGTAAAAGGTGTGGATCCCCACTTACCTTAAGAACTGGGAAAAGAGGTTCATTTTATGGATGTACATCTTTCCCTGCATGTAAACATACAGAAGCTCTTCAATCTTAATATTTAATCCGATTAATTAACTACAAGACGACTGACGATTTAAATCGACAGCCGTTTTATTTCACTATATAAGTTTACATAATAATATTATGATAATCTATTTCATAGCTTCCAAAAGATGGTTGCTTTTATTCCGGTGTCGGTGTACTATACAATTAATACACCGTATCACATAAAATGAATTTCACTCTTTACATAATTTCTTGATTAAAACTTTAGAAAAGCTTGAGAAATGTCAGCCATTTTTTGTGCTATCTTATTAATCATGGTTTGATTTCACGCATACATATCTTACATGCTTGTAAGGTTTTTGAAAGAATAATGGATTTAAGCTTCTAGTCAATTATCGTATTCTATAGCTACTCTTTTCAACATTCCATCTAATTAACTGTTCTAAAAAGGGGTTTATTAACCATGAGAATTGCTTTATTTACTGATACGTACCATCCTCAAATTAATGGTGTTGCTACCTCAATTATGGTACTAGAAAAATACCTTCAACAAAGAGGACATGATGTGTACGTTTTTACTTCTTCAGATTCCCATGCTGACCTTACAGAAGAAAACGGAAAGGTTTTTCGTTTCCCTAGCTTAGGAGCTTTGTTTGTGCCAGAACGGCGCTTAGCTGTAGCGGGATTATCAAGGGCCTCTCACCTTATTGAAGACTTAGACATTGATCTTATTCATACGCATACTGAATTTTCTATGGGTGTAATGGGGAAAATGCTAGCGAAGAAGTATCACCTTCCTTGTATTCATACGTACCATACAATGTATAAGGATTATTTACACTATATTGCAAAGGGAAAGTTAATCCCCCCTTCTCTTGTAGGAATCTTATCTCGTCTTTACTGTAAAAAGACATATGCTGTGATCGCTCCTACAGAGAAGGTAAAAAAACAGTTAGAACAGTATAATATTCGCGGATCAATACGCACCATCCCAACTGGAATTGATTTTGCAACATTTAAGCGAGACTTTAAACAGATTGAAACAATTTACCAAATTAAAGAAAAGCTACAGCTTCAATCAACTGATACCATTTTATTGAGTGTAGGAAGAATCGCACAAGAAAAAAATATGCGAGTATTAATAGAATCCCTACCTACCCTTCTTTTGGAACACCCGTTCGTAAAGCTAGTGATGGTTGGTGATGGCCCTGAAAAAAAAGAACTCATGCAGTTAACTAAGAAACTTGGGCTCACTGAATCTGTAAGGTTTACAGGTGCCATTCCTTGGTCAGACATTCCAGCATACTATCAAATGGCCGACTTATTCTTAAGTGCTTCTACTTCTGAAACCCAAGGGCTAACCTATATTGAAGCAATGGCTTCTGGGTTGCCTGTAGTAGCGAAACAAGATCCTAGTATTGAAGAACTATTAATTGATAAACGAACAGGCTTTCTTTTTCAGGAAGATCTAGAGCTTGCTGAAACACTTAGCAACATTCTAAATCGACCAGACCAATTTCGCTCCATTAAGCAACAGGCAAAACGGCATATAGAGCGCTTATCCGCTGATCATTTTGCAAATCAAATGGAACAACTTTATGAAGAAGCCATTTATTCCTACGTAACATCGCATCACTCAATACGAACACTTAACAAGAAAGAGAGACTCTCATGATTCGATTAACTATGTTTTCATCCGCTGAAAAAGTAAAAGGGCAAGGCGTGGCTTCTGCATATCGAGAATTAATCAATCTATTGTTTAATCAAACAGATCTGTATGATATGAAGATCAATACGTATCGTTCCGCAGATATTTCTCATTATCATACAGTTGACCTGCCCTTTTACCTTTCAACGTTCTCAAAGAAACGCGGAATAAAAGTTGGATATGTTCACTTTATTCCAGAAACGGTTGATGATAGCCTTCAGCTACCTAAATGGTTTAGACGCTTTTTCTATTCATATCTGATCTCTTTTTACAAACGAATGGACAAACTAGTTGTCGTAAATCCCGCATTTATTTCTAAGTTAGAAGCATACGGAATTACGAAAGATAAGATAGAATACATTCCAAATTTTGTATCAAACCAAACGTTTTATCCATTGGACGCCACCGAACGACATGCAATTAAAGAGAAGCATGTATCAACTCACGCGTTCACAGTACTCGGAGCAGGACAAATTCAACAGCGCAAAGGGGTATTGGATTTTATAGAAGTGGCAAAGAAACTGCCTGAGGTTCAATTCATTTGGGTTGGGGGCTTTTCATTCGGAAAAATCACGTCCGGATATAAGGAGCTTAAATTGATTGTCGACAATCCACCTAAGAATGTTTTATTTACTGGAATTGTAGATCGTGAACAAATGAACATGTACTTTAATTTAGCAGATGTGATGTTCCTTCCATCATTTCACGAGCTTTTTCCTATGACGATTTTAGAAGGCATGAGCTGTGAACGACCTATCTTACTTAGGGATTTAGAGTTGTATGAAGACATTTTGTTCGATTACTATCTAAAAGCAACGTCTGTTGAAGGCTTTGTTGAGGAAATCATACAGTTAAAATCCAATCCAGAATACTATGAAGCTGCGAAGACTTCAGCTGCCAGGGGGGCTTATCACTACTCTGAGGAGCGATTATCAGAGATATGGAAAGACTTTTACTATGATCTCGCCGGGAACACAACATGAAGTCTTTTAAAAGTCACCTATTAAATATATCCTTACTATTACTCATTACTGGCGGGGTTCTTTTTTTTATTTTTCGTAAGCTAAGCTGGTACGATGTGAAAGAAGAGCTTGCAACCTTGCAGTTGGGCTGGTTCATCGCTGGTGCTGGTGCCATCATTTTAAGCTGGTTCTTTGAAGCTGTTGTTCTACATAATATGACGAATACGGACAAAACGAATGTGCGCTTCGGCTCTATTTTTAAAATTACGATGGTTGGCTTATTATTTAACAATATTACCCCTTCCTCTACGGGTGGCCAGCCTGCACAATTGTTTATGTTATTTAAACGAGGTGTGGAGGTAAGTAAGGCAAGCTCTGTGCTTCTTATTAAATTTATATTATTTCAGACGATCTTGGTCTTTCTCTTTGTTGGGATCCTTGTATTTGGTTATCAAGATTTAACCGCCATTGTGCCAAACATGAAATATTTTATTTTTATTGGTTTTATTATTAATTTAAGTGTCATTACCTGTCTGCTCCTGATTTGCTTTAGTAAAAAATCGGTGCTGTTTCTCATTCGCCTAGTTTTATATCCAATCTCCTTGTTTAAAAAGACACTAGCTGAAAAATGGAGACTATCTTTGCATGAAAAGGTTCTTACATTTCACGACGAGAGTAGAAGACTGATCCATGAAAAGTCACTTCTTCGTCGATGTTCTTTGTACACACTCTTACAGCTATTGTTCTTT
Source organism: Alkalicoccobacillus gibsonii (assembly GCF_016798245.1). Lineage (GTDB taxonomy): Bacteria > Bacillota > Bacilli > Bacillales > Bacillaceae_D > Alkalicoccobacillus > Alkalicoccobacillus gibsonii. The sequence continues at coordinate 825,799 of NZ_JAEUZA010000001.1, forward strand.
TTAATTGTGCCTTACTTCGTTTTTTTAAGTTTAGGATATAATGAGTTAAGTTTATTTAGCGCTATAGCTTTTCACGCGTTTATCATGATGTTTGCGTCAGTAATTCCTACTCCAGGAGGAAGTGGCGCGGGAGAGTACAGTTTTACATTACTTTTTGGTACCGTCGCAGGTCAAACTGACCTACTTGTTGGCCTTTTACTCTGGAGATTTCTAACAGCTTACAGTCCAGCCATCATCGGGGCACTAAGTTTCGTGATTCGTTCAAACAAACCTATAAAAGAACCAACCAAAGGAGTGTCCTAGATGGATGCTTCTTTTTTTGGTCTAGTGGCAATCTTGGGTTCATACAGATAAATGGAACCCTCGCATGAAAGGAGGCTCTTATGATTACAATTGCCGGAAAGCTAATAACAGATGCCGAGTTAAATACCATTCCCCTATCTTTAAAACGTCGAGCGGTGTTAAGTAGCATTGCCACGAATCAAACTATGTATTTCTTTCCAACAATGGAGGATTTACTTTTTGAGGTGAAGGTTAGGGCGAATACGACTCAAGCATCTCATGACTTAGCTGTAAGTGGGGTTGGGTTTGCTGACTTTGATCATTCAACCTGTAACCAAGCGCTTTGGACGCTAACAAGGGAGGGCGGTTTTCTTCTTAAACCATCCATTACTCCTCAAAGAGGAATCGACGATATCTTTAATAATGGTCGCTTGTACTCATTTGAATGCGCCGTGGCAATAATTATTATCTTTTACAAAGCAACCTTAGATTCAATTGGGGCTACAGCATTTAATCAACTTTTTAGAGGGCTTTATTTATTTTCATGGAGATATGATGAGGATCTTCATTTAATTAGTCATTCAGGCTCCGAATTCTTACCAGGTGACTGCGTATACTTTAACAATCCTGACTTTAATCCAGCCACACCTGAATGGCGCGGAGAAAATACAATTGTGATGGATTATGACTTATATTTTGGACATGGAATTGGGATTTCACCAGGTGCAGATATTATTAAATCACTTAATGAAGAACGTTTTCCTGGCGCGAGACAATCTGCATACCTTGAAAACCGGATTACACACCCCGAGTATAGATATCTAGGGTAAAAGGAGTTGGAGACATGACATGTGTCTCCAACTCCTTTTTGTGTTAATGTGTTACATAAAGTTCCATTTGTTCCACTACATCATTCATCAAATAAAATGTCAGTTCGATCTGTTTATCTCGATAACTCACTTTTTGTATATATGGTTCTTCGTCCTTTTTTTCATACACTTCTCCGTACTGGTCAATGACATCCATTAGCGAATCACCATGCGATATCCCCTTACTTGTCTTTACCTCTGGATTCAATGAAGTAATTTGAACAACTTGATTTGATGAATCGAACGATAGCAACACCTGCTCATGTTCAAAGGTATGAGTAAATTCAGAGCTTGTATCGTTTGCGATGATAAGCTTCGAAGGTTCAAACTCCGTAATTGGAGTAAGTAATTGGATCTGATTAAGCGATTCATCAGAAAGGTCTAATATCCCTTCCTTTGACTCAGCTTGAAAATAAAGTTGTAGTGAAAATAACCCAAGTATACATAGTAAACATGCTACATATGTCATCCATCTTTTTTTCAAACAGTTCACTCCAGCAATTTGTCCTACCATTAGAATGAACCATGATTCTAAAGAAACTCTAAACTCCCTATCAACATTTTGTGAAGTTGTGAAGTTTTTTTATACACTGCGTCAATATGGAAGATGTCTTAATTAAACTGGTTTAGGGTAAAGTAGGAAGAAGGTGATAATGAGGAGGAGGACTAGATGTTTATTATTAGTTTTGGAGTAAGCATTATTGTATCAACAACTATGTATCTTATTCAAAGAAAATGGAGCATGTTTCGCTCTATTTTTGATATTATAGCCCTCCTCTGTCTGCTTGTATTCAGCAGCATCGCAGCCAGTGCGATCTACGAGGTTTTGATCAATCACACGGTATTTATGACAAACATTCATGCTCTCTTTTTAAATGGATTTTTCCTTGTTTCGGGAGCATACGTTTTGATGTATAGCATGTACAAACTGATCCATATGATTGTTCGTCCTGCCTAATGCTCTTCTCGAGTGAAAACAGCCAAATTCCCATCTGTTCCTCCCATTGCAGATTGGGGCGCAAAGCTATGTAATTGCCAGCCCTCACTCGCTATTTCATTTAACGCAACTTCAATTTTAGCCGCTTGTTTTTTCGTTACAGCGCCCGGTAATAAAACCGTTTTATACTCCACAGCTACCACTCCTTATAATTATTAGATTTAATGTAACATATAGGATTAAATGAGTGAAACCAAAATAGGTAGAGTAGCAAATCGCTCCCCTACCATGTTATTCATCCTTGACCATATTTCGTTTTCCTGTTTTTCAATCGCTTTTAATACGGTACGTGAAATTAAAAAACTTATTCATGCTCAATTGGAACAACAATTGTTTCCTTAAACTCATTAAAATGCTCTGTATTCATATCTTCCCAAACGAGTAAGATTTCCAAGGCTGACTCTTCTTTTGATATTGGAAAATTCGAAAAGCTTGTTAAGACTTCATGACTTTTAAGCAATTCCTTTGTTTCTCTAAAAAAGCCTCCCTCTTTTCCCGAACCAGAAGCAGAGGGCTCACTTTGATACGTATGGAGAGTCATGACATTTGTTTTCTCTCTACTCTTATTCGTCGTGACAATATGAAAATTAGAGCACCCTTCATCACATTTCGCTTGCTGTTGATCCCGACTAAAGTCTGTTTTATACACTTCTACTACCCAATCTGGCGTTTCAACCTTTGAAACCAGCTCTTCCGCTTGTGCGAAATGAATAGGTGTTAGTAAGCTAATTAAGATACTTACAAAAAAGATGATCCGTTTCAACGTACATACCTCCCAGAGTTATTTACTGGTATGGTTTGCCAAAATAAAAGAAGTATGTATTAAAACAAATAAAAATAATTCATGGTCAGATGTTTCTAAACTAAATCATTCATCCATTCCTAATTGATGATTTTTTACATTCATCTTAAATGCCATTTTTGAAAAATAGAGAGCCTTTCCAAACTGTTCACGTTCCTCATAATAGGTAACAAGCTCAACAGCGATTTCTTCCGCATCGAAGTATAATTGATGCTGAATTAATTCTTCAAATCCTTCCTTCACACCATCTTCACCCACTCCAATGAAAACATCTTCATAGATAAGTGCTTTTGCATGATATTCATTATTATCTTGTAACCACTCTTCAATTTCGTTTAATAGAGCTTTAGCAGGTTCAATTTCTCCTAGTCGAAGTTGAATAAAAGCGAGATCCGCTTTTGTCTTATTCCCTACCTTTGTTAGTACATGCTCTTTAATGTCGAGAGCTTGAATAAAGAAAGATTTTGCTTCTGTGTACTTGTGTTGTCTCAATCGATTTAATCCCAAACTACGTAAGATTAGTGCTTTTACTTTTGGAAATGCCTCCGCCTCATATAACGACTTAAAATAACGAGCCTCCGCTTTATGATACATCCCAATCTCTGAATCGATTGCTGCTAGTAATAACTGCGCATTCAAGACCTTGTTCTTATAAGTTGGATCTCTTTCAAACAGTTCAATGGCTTGTTCTAAATACGTAACTGCAAATGTATATTGATTGATTCGATAGTACCCATCTGCTATCCGAAGAAAAAATTCAGCTCGCTCAAATGGGTCACCAACAGAATCTAATAGTTTTTCAGCGCTCGTATACATACGCACCGCCGACGTATATCTGCCCTCATAGTACTCTTGCTGGCCACTGATAAAGTAATACATATAGTTTAAATATGGCTCTTCTGAAGATAATGGTAAATTCTTAGTTGTAGTTTCTTGTAATAGTAGGCTGTGACGCACGGCTAGTACTTCATAAAACGCAGTAACATGTTGATCAGCCTCCATACGATCAATCATATCTGTCACTTCATGTTTAAGTCTGATTGCTGCTTCAAAATCACTTTGAATCATGGCACTATACCAATCCAGACACCTAGATCCTACAATAACAGATGGTATTCCCTGAATCATCGTAGTAACTCCTTTTCATCTAGAGCCTAGTTCGCTGGCTCATCAAACATCATTTGATAGTCTATAAAGCATTTAACACATCTTAACACATGATTACCATTCACTTGAATCTTGAAGATAAAAAGCTGCAGTTTCTATGAAAGCATAAGTGGGAATTGTATTGATAATAAATTGGAATCTAACAATTGGAGGTCTCCATGATACATAAAAACTTTTTTATTGATGCTTTTATTACCTTCGCAATTATTTTAACGGTTTCAACCATACTTGTCTTACTTTTCAATGATGGTACCATCGCTGAAATCCTGTTAGATCGAGTCTTTTTCGCAGCAATCTTTGCTCTTGTTTGGACCATACTTTATTTTGCAATTGTAAGAACTAGGTAGTCTTATATTGAGACTATTACTTTCAAATTTGTCTACTCATAAATAAGAGCCATCCGTTTAGATGGCTAAATGATTATGTACGATGTTATTCCCTTTTTAGAATGGCTGAGTGCTCACCAAAGCTAAAGCCAAAGAAAATATATGGTTGTAAGATATGATCTAACATCCACCCCTCTTCTGCTTCTTTGTTTAAGATGTCAGCTACTTTTTGATGATCACGCTTACTGTTTATATAAGGAAGCCTGATTACTTTATATTCCATAATGATCCCCTCCACCCATATTATAACAGATATAAGCAAATCACTATGATACACGATCACTTTTAAGCTCTTCCACTAGTAACTAATTATTCTTACCAATTATCCTATGCTATCTTCATCATTATGCTTGTCAAACAATGAAAGAATGGCAAATATGATTCCAAAAATGAAGATACTGTATTGAATGATTTGATCACTAATTATTCTGCCGGTCCCTATAATCATTGATATCACGTAGAACACCAATAGTAGCAAAAGTATGATAATACATGTTAATCTTAGCGTCTTTAATATAAAATCAACTCCTTTTTATTCCATTTTAACATCTTATTAGGTGCGCTAAAACCCTGACTTTTCTTAAACCAATTTTATAAATACAAACATATATATTTTAATATAGCTTTCATTCACCCCCTCCCCCTTCCTCACATAGGCTATTGTACCGAATGGTAAGGAGGGGGATCGTTATGGTCGAGCTGACGCTTGCTCACTGGGTGTATCTTGCGGGTACGGTTTTAATCATTTTAACGATGTTATTCCGGCAAAATGTGTTGGTTCCTTCACTTTTTATGACCTTTTTAGTTGGAATCGTGTATACAGGGTCGTTTGTGGAAGGGTTACAAACAACGTTTAGTGCGAGTTTGGTTGCAGCTGCGGAATTGTTTAATATTTTCTTAATTATTACGGTGATGACAGCTCTTCTTCACGCGTTGCGGTCACTTCAAGCAGACATAAGGATGGTGCGACCGTTTGGATATGTGATGAAGTCCGGCCATTCGTCGTTTTGGGTGTTGGCTTTGATTACGTATGGTATTTCGTTATTCTTTTGGCCAACGCCTGCTGTACCTTATGTTGTGAAAGGTACAAAAACAGAAATCAAAACATGTATTTACGTATGCTTTGATATATAGTCCTTGAAGAACTTATTAATAATATCATCTGTCGTTAAGTCATAGTAAAATAAATGACCTTGGCGATTAAACTTCGCAATCTTTGTTAGATTTAATTTACATAAGCGGATGATACGCTTTTTTATTTTACTTTTAGCTTTTGAATCGATTGTATTTAGGAAATCTAATCTATTAAAGATCGTTTCATATCTTGCAATACAGGCAAATAAGTAGCTAAACGGGATGAGTAATATAGATAGAATAACCGAAATTAACACTTCGTATAGTATTAAAGATAAGTCAGCAAAATTATTTATTAGTTGAATTACGGAATAAATGAACAAGATTAACCCTGTCAATTTAAGCAAACATCCAGCTCCGTCTCCAGCTGTTTTATATTCATCCTTTTTATCATAACTATAAATAGCCACAATAAACGTTAATAATAAGATAATTACTACCAATACTAATTCAATAGCAATTGAAAAAGTATAAAAATTAATCATACATTCCAAAAACACTACTATTGAAATTGCTTTCAAGAAGGTTTTTCTAAAATAAGAATTATCTTCTGCATCTGATATGCTTTGAAATGTTACATAATATGGAACAGTTATTACCCAAACTAAAATTGTCTTAAGATTACTTTCATCTACTAATCCTATAAAGTAGATGAAAGCTATAATTATACTACTGTATAGAGTTGTAAATATTCCTGCTATAACAATTCTATTATGCATTAATTTACTAAAGAAATTTTTTAATGATGCTCTACCTTCTGAAGTAGAAATTAGTACAATAACAAAAAACAATAAAATAAGTACATAAGCCCATTCTCTCGTATTTAAAAAATTGAAAATTGTAATATCCTCCTTCTAAGGCATCTCAAAGTTAAAATACAAATTTACTAATAAAAGAATCTATTATGACTTTATCACATAATTAATAATTTTAAGCACAGCTCCAATAAAACACAAAAAAACTCGGCCAATTAAGACCGAGTCTAAATCTAGATTGTATTATCCTAGAAGTTGAAGAACTTGTTGTGGAGCTTGGTTTGCTTGAGCAAGCATAGACTGAGAAGCTTGAGAAAGAATGTTGTTCTTAGTGAACTCCATGATTTCTTTAGCCATGTCAACGTCGCGTACACGAGACTCAGCAGCTTGAAGGTTCTCAGAAGAGTTATCAAGGTTAGAGATAGTGTGCTCTAGACGGTTTTGGTTTGCACCAAGTTTAGAACGCTCAGCAGAAACTGTGTCAATTGCTGCTTGTATTGTAGTGATGGCTTCAGAAGCAGATTCATGAGTAGAAACATTCAGTGCATTTTCTGTTTGTGCATTGTTAGTACCATTAGTTACTTTTAGACTATCATTTAAAGTACCAGTAGTAGTGAGATTTAAAGCTTTTGCTCTCATATCATTGACATCTAGAGTGATACTTTGACCTTCGTTAGCTCCGATTTGGAAAGTAGATGTAAAGTTACTAACTTTGATGTCAAAATTATTACCAGAAGGTGTAGCTTCAGTTAGAGTAATAACACCGTCAGCAGCAGAAGCTGTTGTAGCAGCACCATTGATCAGAGCTGCAATGTTAGTAGCGGTCTCTGCTGAATTAGCACCTATTACAAATTGATTAGCCCCAGCAGTTTCACCAGCAGCTACTGCTGTATAAGTAGTATTGTTTACTTGAATTGTTTCTCCACTTTTTAGATTACCTGATAATGAGATAGTTGCTTGGCCAGCTGTCGCAGTTACGCCCTCAACTGAAGCAGTTGTTTGAGCAGAAGTCACATCTTCATTTGTAGAAGCAACAGTGACAGGATTACCAGTTGCTGCATTCTCTGTTAGAGTAATTGTAGCATTTGCACCGGCAGCTACTAATCCAGAAGCTGCAGTGTTACCATTAATTGCAGTACGAAGTGCTGTAGCTGTAGCATCAGCATCTGCACCAATTACAAATTCATTGGTACCACCACCTGCAGCAGCTACTGCAGTGTAAGTAACATCATTAATAGTTATTGTTTCACCGTCAGCAAAATCTGCTCCAATTGTAACTGTTGATACACCCGGAACTGCTGTAACTTCTTGAGTAGATTGAACTGTTTGTGAAACTGAGGCTTTACCTTGCAACAATTTCTGAGTATTGAACTCAGTAGTATTACCAATACGGTTAATCTCTGAAGTTAGAGAGTTGATCTCTTTTTGAATTTCATTACGATCAGAATCAGTGTTAGTATCGTTAGATGCTTGTGTAGCAAGTTCACGCATACGTTGAAGGATAGAATGAGTTTCACCTAGTGCTCCCTCAGCTGTTTGAATCATAGAGATTCCATCTTGTGCGTTACGAGAAGCTTGATCCAAGCCACGTACTTGAGCACGCATTTTTTCAGAGATTGCAAGACCAGCAGCGTCATCCCCTGCACGGTTGATGCGAAGACCTGAAGATAGTTTTTCTTGAGCTTTTGCTCCAGCAGCTTGGTTTGAACCAAGTTGACGGTGAGCGTTCATTGCAGATAAATTGTGATTAATAATCATTTAAGATTACCTCCATGTTTTGTTTTTAGGGTCACATCCGTATGCCCCTTAATTTATATACAAAACTTCCTAAGAAGTGATGTAACACTCTTACTTGATGTGCTTGCGATGTTCTTCTGCAAGAGCTTGAAGTGCTTCTCCGTGATCGGTTCTTTCTTCATAAATCTCTTCCCTAAGAATATCCACACCAATTGGCGCATCAATCTTTAACCTGACAAGGCCGTCTTCTGTTTTAAGAACCTGGACCTTTATTATGTCAGCGATAATAATCGATTGACCGTCTTTTCTTCCTAATGTTAATGCCATTTTTAATCCTCCCTGATCTCCATAATTAATCATCTTCCATGATGTTCTACTTTTTATATCGGAACTTTAATCATGATGTTTAGCTTTTTTTGCAAAAAAAAAAAGAGTTTCATGCTAAACTCTTTTTTACTCCTTACTATGAACTTTTCTTTTTACATTAAGTAAGGCATTCTTCAGAAAAGCTATGAATACTAGACTAAAAAAAATTAGTGCACATGTAGATGCAAATGGCCCTAAATCTGTATGTAAGAAATCATTATAACTTTCATTGCTTCTCCATAACATCATTGAAACACCAGCCAATGCCATAATAAACAGAAAGAAATTAGTATAAATTAATAACGGATACTTCTCAGCTGGTGAACAACTACATACAATGTCCTCAGTATTATTTTCTTTAGATATTTCTTTTCTTTTAAATAGACGTTGATTGTTACAGTTACAACTGGATAAATTAAAACCAATTAATCTACTTAATGAGTGCATCAAGAAGAATAAAATAAAAATAATGGACGCAGCACCTATAGATGAAACAAATAATATTTTTCCCATTGGAAGATTCTCAGCATTATTAAAAAGACTAGTGAATCCTTGTATCCCTCCAAAAGTACCAATTAGTACTGCAGAGAAAATACCAAGAATACCAATAAATTGAGTTACTATCCCATTATATTTAGATTTTAAATCCTCGATTTCATTCTTATATTCCTTTATTTTAATTTCAAAACTTTGGTATTCTTTTTTAGATGTTAATAGTTGTTCATTCACTTCAAACACTTGATTCTCTAATTCATCTGTAATGTGTGTACGCTGTAATACTGATAATGTTATATGTTCAATTAACTTAAAAACTTTTTCATCCAATTCCTTGCCTAATTCAAAGAAAAATTCATTCTCATAAGTTCTCCAATTATCCCCGTTCACACCTTCAATAATGCCTAAAAGTTCTGGTTTAGCCTCACGGTAGAGCACTCTTGTAATTTCAGCATAAGGCATTTTTTTTAAGGGTATGTCTTCCAGTGTTTTTAGAAGTAATTTAAACTCTTCATAGGCTACATTTTCAACATTTTCATCTTTAGAAGTTTCAGAAAATAAACCATCTAAAAAGCCTCCCTTATCCTCATTTGGAGGCTCATCAACTCTTAAAATTTCAGTGTCTACAGCTTTTAAGTAATTACGTAATCGCTCCGAAAAACTATCATAAGTATTCATTCAGTAAAGTCCGTAAAAATTTCATCTAGGGTATAAGGATCAACATGCCTGCCTTCTAAAATATCATCTTTAAAATCATCCCAAGCACTCATTTGATGAGAAAAACTAACTAATTTAAAAACATCACGGTCCAATAAATTAATTATTGCTGTATCCAGATGTTCGAATCTAGGATCTCTATTTGCTACTTGTGGAATTATAGGTTGACTTCCATATCCATTGTAAGTGAAGTATAGATCTTCTACCACAGGTCCATAACGCCATTTTGAGAAAGGTAAGTTATATATTTCTTGTGCAAGTTGATCTATTCCTCCTCTAAGTCTCAAGTGCAATCCAAGTGAGAAAAATAGAATTTTTTGCAATTGCAAATTTGTAATACTTCGCCCTGTTTCATTCGCAACAGCGAAAATGTGTCCAGCTAGCGCTTGCATGGTCATTAAAAACCGCCTCCCTTTATGACTTATTTTTATTTTATCATATTTTAGAACATACGGTCTCATTTCAAGAAATAATACTTTACATTTTATGAAAAAGTGAAGTATTACGATACATCTTATGATTATATTCTTGTCTTAGCTGTGTTAAATTAAGATTGAACGAGAACATACTTTCCCGCATTATGAATAATATTAAGTCAATTTGGGAGTGTTGATCATGCCTTCTTTTGAGGAGTTAGAGGAATACAAAACGTTTCTAAGGCGTGGAAATCTAACGTGGGAAGGTAGCCGAATGATGCTTCCAGAACATAAGCCTCGGATACTTGAAAGCAATGAGCGTGACAAGTGGATTGAAAAACATGAATTGGATCAGGATGAGCTGCAGGAGATTGGATATGTGGTAATGGATGCACTCAACCACACTCATTCTGTAGCAATTAACTACTGGCACGATTGGAATTATCACGAAATTTCGTGTTATATCTTAAATGTGAGCAGGGATCAGAAACAAATTAAGATTGAACTGTCGAATGGGGAGATTGATTATATTCAGGTAAATTTTCTTCGAAGTGTTGTGATCTTATGAGGGTAAGGAGCTTAAATACGTCTTGATGTTCTCCTTTTGAAATTGGAGAGAAATGAACTACCCTATTCCGAACTAATATAGAGTGCTTGAGCAATCTTCTAACGGTTGGTGTGTAAGCTGAGGGTGTTACTGGAGGACTTTTCTTGCGTTTATAGCGTAGTCAAATCCTTGAGGGTTTGGCGATCGATGAGGGTTTGATTGATGTGTAATAAGTCTACATAGGTTTTTAAGTTGTATGACATGTAGCATCTCCTATTAAATGATTCTTAGAAATTTGTAAGAATCCTTTTAAAGAGCTCTCTCCAGATAGGAGAGAGCTCTTTTTTTACAAGATGTCGGTAATCAATCTAAATGTATAGACCTCTCCAGACATGTATAGTTCATATTCATCAAATATAACAGTATTGCCTTTATTTAAAGTTATTTCATCTTGTTGTAACATCAATTTCAAAGCCATTGCTTCTGTTTCAACTTTATTTTCTCGGAGTAATTTATTTGCTGCATTACCTGTTACCACATATAGAAATTCTTCTTCTTCATCAATAAATGTTAATGAATAAGTATCATTCACATAAAGAGTAGTAATCAAATCTGTATGTATAGATTTATTTTTAATTTCAAATTTAATGTCTTTAGGAACCACTGCGCCTGGAAACTGTGTTTGTACATTTATATAATCCTCTAAGGACTTAATTCCGCTATATAACTCTCTTATTTTTAAAAAAGTTTGAACTTCTGAAATGATATATTCATAGTACTGGTCCTCATAATTTAGACCATTTTGATAATCTTTTATGTCGCTAATTTCAGATATTGAAGTAATAGGCTCGTCTCTTAATACGTTTTCACTAAAGTCTTTACTAATAGCACGCCAACTCTTCGAACTAACAATTTCAAGAAAGTGATCTTCTAATTTTAAAATATTTTCATATTCGTATCCATATTCATTAGTAATGGAGTAAAAATCAGATTCTTCGTACTCACTAACAAATTCCTCATCACCTAATTCAGGCTCTTTTTCACTAAAAAAAGAACTCTCATTAGTGTTTGCAGTTACACTTCCCCCATTTCCGCCAAATAAAATGTACCCCATAAAACCACCAATAATAAAAACACATAATACCAAAAGCAACTTTAAAGTTTTATTACTCATAATTTCACCTCAATATAAATTCTTATTTAATCTTTATCGGCCATTTATACTTCCTCCTTTACAATTTTAAACCAAATTTATATTTTGTTTCTAAAGATCCCACATTTATTGTCGATAAATTATAAGTGTAGATTTTTGAATAGTTATAGTAATGCAAAAAGGAGGGTATTTATTTGAGTAAATATGTAGTTAATGAAGGTAGCTCAATCTTAAATTTTTTTCATGTTGTATATTTTATTCAGAATTTATTTTTTAGCCTAATAGCTGTAGCTTTAATCCCTACTATTATTTTTCATTTTTTAGGTATTAGTACATCTATTCTTACTGAGACTACGTGGACCTTATTTGGATCTTTAATTTATTTTATAATTTCTTTGTTCCTTATCTATTATTTATCTATGAGGTTTTTATGGTTTTTAATAGTGCGGGTTATTTTATTCTCTTTTGTTTGGGGCGCAATATTTTATAACATGAATGATGGGCATTATGGTCATGGAGCAATAGCTTTTTTTATCAGTTTGTTTTTCAATATGCTCTTTATTATGTTTCCTTACATTAGCGATACAACCATTGAGAAAGTTAGTTAAGGGTAAGTAGATTTCTTTCTATTTAATAAAATAGTAACTTTTACCCTTTCAAGAGTTCTATTCACACATATTTAATAAAAATTATAATAGGAGGCAAATATGGAGTTAATTATTTTATTAATTATCATAATTATTGGCGGAGTTATTTTATATTTTGTTGATAAGTATATGATGAAGAAAAAGCGAGAGGAAGAATCTAAACAACTAATAGAGGAAATAAATCAGGAAATCGAAGTATCTGATTGGAAGAGGCCAACTGGATTTATTGTTATGCTTTTAGGTATAGGCGTTGTGGTCTATTCAATGATTCAAGCTAATAATATGCATGATGCCGTTTATTTTGCAGAGAAAGAACTTGGATTAGGAAGTAGCATAGCACAAATGGAGCAACTGGCCATTTGTGGCGGAGTGTTATTTGTTGTTGGTTTAGTTCTTTTTATGGCTTCATTCGTTTTCACCAAGACTATACCTGCGATTTCGAATGTTAAATTTAATCATACGATTCATCAAAATGTTTGCAGTGAGTGTAATTACGCAACTAGAGAAGAAGTTAAATTCTGCCCTAACTGTGGTAAAGAAAATACATAAAAGAGCCTATCTCCAAAGGGTTAGGCTCCGCTACTTAAAAAATCCCGCCAACAGTATAACACTACCTGTATAAAGTATAGCACAGGCTCTCCGATTGGAGAGTCTTTATTATTTTATGAAAGAAAGTAATTTAGCTCTTGTTGCAGGGCCGTACACACCATCAGCTGCTAACCCATTAACCTCCTGGAATCGTCGCACAGCGTCAGCCGTTTTAGGACCGTAGACTCCATCAATCCCATTGTTCTTTGCACCTTTATCAGGGTAGAAGTACGCACTCGCTAAAGCTTCTTGTACAGCTCGCACATTGGCACCATGAGGGAAAGGTCTAACAGCACGTAAAATCACATTAGGAAGGCTGATCTTTGAAACTGCTGTTCCGGATCCCTTCGTCACAGTGCCTTTTTTGTTGTCAGGTGCATATGTCACATGATTACTGTTGGCTGTTATGAATAAGCCACTGAGTAATTCAAGCATCTTAGAACCGCTTACTGTATGTTCTGCTACAACTGTGAACACCTCTCCTGCCTTCACTTTTTGATAACGCGCACTCCAGTCCTTATTATCATACACCCATAATTCAGAAGCTTTCACACGAACGGTTCCGCTACCCACATGTGACTCTTCCCCACCTGCTGTAACCGGCTTAACTTGAGGTGCAGTTGGAGCACTTTTGGTATTAGAAATAAGAGCAATATAGCTTCCCCATTCTTTCAACAAGTTAGCAGGGCAGTTCTTACCTGTCCAGAACTGGTGCGACACAACACGTGTGATCGGAATGTTATGCTTAGCCATAAGATGGCGCACTAACCACGCAGCGTTCGCTTTTGCCTTATTAAAGTCACCATCACTATTTACACACAGTTCAATTCCGATTGATTGACGATTCCCAGTAGCTCCAGCGTGCCATCCCATCTCGTTATCGGGTAGATGTTGAATAATTTCCTTGTGGTCAACCGTATAATGCCAAGACACAGATCTATCGATGGCATTTTGTCCTTTGACGTATCTAGCATGAGTAGCCGCACCTGCGCCTTTGCTTGTATTTGCTGTCTCATGCTCAGTGATGTAAGTAGGCGTAATCTTTGTACCAGGACGGTTTCGGTTGCTCTTTGGAATAAAATCTTGTTTGATGTTCATTTCTCTTCACTCTCCTCTGATTTTGTTTGTTCCTCTGGTCCATGTTGATTAAAGCCACGAAGCTTTTCCATAATGACTGGTGGTACTTTCAATCCAATGTGTGCTGAATTCTCAACAATTGATAAGATCTCATTGGCCATATAAAAAAGCACAGTCGCTGTGGCGACCATTCCGTTTAAATCGAGTATTGTATCTACGATGTTTGCCACAATGATTATTGCAAAGATAGCAATTTTCCTTGCATAGCCGAACAGTGCTGAGCGACTACGTAAATCCTTGTTCTTAATTGCTTTGAAAACACCGGTTACGATGTCAACTAACATCAGTACAAGTAAAAGATCTAAATAACTCACATTACCGAATAGATATAATTTTACAACCTCTAGACTTTCTAAATTAAAGAACACAGAAATTTGCTCCATTGCTACACCCTTTTCATTTAAATTAAAAACCCTCCAAACGGAGGGCTCATTGATTTGTGGCTTTTTTATATAATCTGAATAACTCTACTTCATTAAACGAGTAAATAATGCGGCCCTTGGTGGATATACACGGCTTCTTAGGATCAGTATCCTTGAGTTCAATGATGTTATTGAACATAAGCCTTACTAGCGTTTGATTTAGAAAGACTTGCTCACGATCCGTGAGTTGACTATACATCTCATCAGTATTTTTAACCTTAGAGATTGTCAGAGATTCATAAATAAAAACGTGTGCTGCTTCATATGAAAAGAAATTTGTTATTAACATTGAATCCCTCCTTTTTTGTCAATAATTATTCATTCGACAAAAAGAAAAGATTTCATTCATAATTTTTAATTTTCCTTGTCAGAATTACTGTCAGTGTCTGCATCGACTGGTTCTTGTACCTGTACTGGGTCGGGCTGCGGTGAATTCAGTTCATCCTCACGCCCTAACATTGCAGCAACCTGAGTTCGGCAATGATCCGGTACATCTAACAATTGCATGCGTCCAAGAGTTACCATTGTGCTGTAAAAACTATTCATTCATTTCTCCTCCAATTTGAGCCTCTAAATCGGCTATTTTTTCTTCAAGATTTTTAATAAGCTGACGGTCCTCTTCTGCTTGAATCATCATGAACGAAAGAGCCTCTCCCACGGCATTGCTGTCGACCATGACACTTGCAAGTGCAGCACCTAATTCCTCAGAATCAAATAAGACAGCTGCAAGAGCTAGCCCAACATGTTCTGCATCAATTAAAAAAGGAAGGCGATCGCCCTCCTCCGTTTCTGTGCTTAATCCCTTTTGGTTGAGTAACTCAATGATGACTCCTAAGTCTAAAGATGGTTGATTGCTCATATTACACTCCTTTCAACTGGCGCAAAGCTTTTACAACCTCGGCCAACATAAGTTCATGAACGGTTACCTGCTCTTTTGTATCCGTATTGCGCTCAACTTCTTTTTCAAAGGCTGATTTGAAGCTGGATTGATAGATCACACTCGCTCTCGTAATAGCTGTAGAAAGCGTATGCTTATCTAATGGCACATAGGTAACAGTATATTCAGCATCAGGATCGTAGTTTTTCCCAAAAGATACTCTTTGCAATCCGTGAGCGTCACCTGAAATAATGTTCGCGTTTAAATCAATAACTCCATCTTTATAAACAGCCAAGATTTTTTCTGTTTTGTATTTTAATTGACCTCCAATGGTAGCACTGGCGTGATTTATCTTATAGTTACCATCATTTTGATCTAAGACAGGAACTGTTTTCTCTCTAACAATCAACCCTTCTCCCAAATTAACTAAGTTTGCACCACTGTGTAAGCCTATTTCACCTTCCTCTGAAATATCTCGAAGAATAGGCCTATTAAGTTCATAGGTAAGAATCAAAGGATTTGCTTTAAAGAAAGCTCTGACTTCACTGTTTGAAGGGATTTTGTCATCATCCCAACCAGTTATTGAATTTGCGATGGTAACTGATGTTGATCCAAAAGAATCACCATGAACTAATATTGTATTAATAGTCCAATCATTACCTGAAACGGGTTTCTCGGTGAAATAAATTCCTGTGCTAGGCTGGAACGCAAAGGCTCTTCCTCTAGGTTTAATGGCACTACCCATTTCAAATTTCAAACGCTTAAAACCAATATAGCTTTCTTGAAAATAACTTATAGCCTCAGTCTCTGAGCCATTAACAATATAATCTTTTCTCATAAACTCTTGTAAGAAATAATTTCCCTCAACCTTATAAATTCGATCTCTTACACTCCCGTCTAAAGATGAACCTAAGAGAGTTTCAGGAAAGTAGATCTGATCATTATTAAGGGGTTCGAAAGGAATTCGCTCTGAACCTAAAGTTAAACTGAAATTTTTAAACAAGTACGTTCCGGGGGTAGATAAACTTGATAATCTTATTTCTAAATACTTGGTACCCGGAAGGGTTTTAAAGACTCCCCTGCTTGCTCCAGTACTTACATAAGCACTGTCGTCATTAGAAATTTCACTTTTATTAAACGCGATTACACCATTGTTATTTCCATCTGTCTCGACTTCGCATTGCAAAAAGTATGTTTGATTAGGTAAAACTGGCACATGAAACCTTGCAAATTGATCTGAACCATTTGCGACAAACTTTAATTCATAAGGCTTTAGAGTAACTACATCACTACTCGCTAAGCGTGAAGTAAAGTTATCAGGAAAAGCAGGAAGCAGATTCTTACCTTTCTTCATTAAGAAAGGATTTCTCACATGCTTTACACCTTCAATATAAGGAAATTTTTCTGCTAACTGTGCTTCAGAAAGTGTAATCGCCTCTTGGTACTCCTGATTAGTTAATTCATACACTCTAAGTTTCTTAAAGAAAGACGTTTCTCCATCGGCCACGTATGCATTTCCGTTCTCTAATTCTTTATTTAACTGCAGCCTGATTTGTACTTCGGATGTATCAGCAGGAGTGAAAGATCTAGCTACTCCTTTCTTATCATTCTTTAAATGATTCGATTCAACAAAGGTGCGATCTTCTTTATAATTGACGGTTCTCAATTGAGCTCTACCCACTATAGCTTCATATTCGACTATAATTAGATGCCTTTTTGATTTATCAATACTCACTTTCAAGGTCACATAATGTTCTAACGAAGCACTAGCTTCTGCTGTTAACTTAACCCCGCCATTTTCGAAACTACGTCTAACGTTCACAATTGGATCAAAATAAGTATTTGAAGAAAGGGAACCTTTAACCCCTAATAAATTCACTCGTGACTGTCCTTCTATTACTAAGTTCACAGGACTTGGTTGCACACTTTCAACGACATTTATTCCCTTCTGCAAAAGAGCCGTAATCGCATCCTGCAGACGAAGTTGCTCGGCAATCTTTTCATCTCGTTCTTTTAATTCGTTTTGACGTTTATTTAAATCATCTGCATGACCTGGTGTCTCAATCGTGTAAGGTGTAACCTCAGGTAGTTTCACAGCTTTTCATCTCCTTTCTTAGTACATATCATCGATTTCAAAACCAAATTCCATGTCACCGTCTTTACGTTTGCTGTACATGGTACGAATCGCTGTCAGCTTTCCAGCCTCATCTACTAAAGCCATTTCGTTAATGTTCCGACCAACAAGCTCTGATTCCGACAATGTAATCTCATATCTCATTGTGGCAGGAGCGATGAAAGTGGACTTTTCGATTGGTTTCCGGATCAATTGATTTTTTAAAGATTGCTCATTCCCCGTTGGAACGATAGGATTACCAGCTGAGTCTGTTCCTCCCTCGCCTAAAGCAATATGTGTATTTTTGGTAATTCTTGATCCCGACGCGCGTGCTTTAGCCATCTGTTCCCGAGCATAGATAGTGGTTTTTGTCGTTCTGTTTTCCATTAAGTTTGCAGGTATACTCACAACTTATCTCTCCTTTAGAGTGCAATTTTTTCAGATGTAGCATTTAAAAACTTTGTACCATCAAGTTTTACCGAGCCGTCCAACGTCCACCAATTCTTACGGACAGTAAGTACCCCTTTACTATTAGTGGGCACTCGTACCACGCTTTTAAAGGTCACCTTTTGTCTAAATAGAAGCGGGTGCAACTTATTGAATCCGTTTAGATACCAATTACCATCAAGCTTATCTACACCGTTGAGATAAATAGGTAAGACACCAAAGAAATCTAGCCGTGTATGAAAAATCTGCTTTTGTTTTTGATCTTTGTTTTCAAGTGAATCAACCTTTGCTCTAACGGCTGCAGAGCTTTTCGTTTGTTGTTTTTCAGGAACCTTAAATCTCGTTTTTAATTTATTAGCAAACACCTGGCGCGGATATTTATCGGTTGTACCATTGAGGTACCAGCTGCCATCTAAATAGTGACGGCCATTTAAAGACACCGGCACAAAACCAAAAAAACCAACAGCAACTCGAATGATCATCTTGCGCCATTGGATGTCTTTATTCTCAAATGATTGAACCTGGGAACGAACCTTCTGCTTAACTCTTGATTGCATCAATTGTTCACTAATCATCTTCATTAACATTTTGTGGCCAAACAACTGCCTTCTGTACCGGTTGTCGTAGCCGTCAAGTGAGAAGGTACCATCCAAATTGTAGACACCATCTAAATAGACCGGCAACATATCAAAGAAACCTACTCGAGTACGAAAGCGATTTTTCTTACCATAGTCTTTAGATTCAAACGAATCGGTGATCGCGCGAAAGATCATCTTTTCATGATTCGATAATTCAGCTTTAATCTTGCTTCTAAACTTAATAAGAAACTGATAATAATTATGAATTTCTTTCTCTGAGAATCCATTTAAGCGCCATGAACCATCTAATTTATGACTACCGTCTAAATAACCGCGTGATACCTTATCCCAATAAGGCTGAACCGCCTTAATTTTTAATTTCTGTTTGTACTGAATTAAGTTATCTGTATGCTCTTTAAACAGGGCTCTAAACGTGTATGCTAAATGCGCTGGCTTCATGCGCTCTAGTTGTTGAATGATTTGTGTCCCGTACTGCAGGTCATATCCATTTATGTTCACAATGAAATGAGGTCGTCCAGGTGTGCTCCTAACAGTTGTTGACGGGTTCATCAAATACCGGTCAATCGTCCGCTCCAACGTTTTGTAAGTTGTAGAAGGGAAGTTACTAATCTGTGAAATAATTCGATTACGACGTACATAGATATCGTCTGAACTATCTCGATCGGTTGAAAGAAGGTCTTCCCATCGATCCAACCCCCATGTAGCAGTGGGAATGAATAGTTGATCGGTTATATCAAAAAGGAGATCGTTAAGTTGCTGAAACTCTTCTGCTTCAGTACCAAAGATCTCCTTCATCTCAATTAAACGATTCAACATAGGTGGTAAATAGGCTTCCATTTCCTCACGCTTACTCATACAGGTTCACCTCTGCTAGCCTCGGAATCTCAATTTCGTCAAGCTCAAGGTTTCCGCTTTGGCCATCGATCAGAACCTCAGCATAGTCAAAAACAGAAGGCGATCGCTGAAGGATTTGGTTGATCTGACTCACACGAATGAATGGGTCCTCAAACGCCAATGTCCTGAACAGTGCTTGAACACCTTCCCGAACTTCTCTCTCACAGTCCTCAAGCGTTCTACCGGATGAAAGAACGATCTTTGCACTGATGGCTATGTCTTTCCATTCTGCGCTAACCACAGTAGCTCTGGCTCCAATTGGTGCCTCACCCTCGCCATGACCCTCTTCCGGATCAATGAACGATTGAACATCACTAATTAACCTGGTAGTCGCAGGCTCAATGTTTGCATCAGTTATAACGATCCTTACCGTACCCTCACCTAAAGCCAGAGGGAAAATCTTTGCTTTCCCTACTCCCTCGACGGATTCGGCCCACTGTTTATAATGTGCAGCGTTTCCCGAAACAGCTTCTCTCCTCACACGGACTTGATATCGTGCAAAAAGAGCTTGATCAGACTCCTCCTCCGCACCTGGTACGAGTAAACTGACTAATTGTGCTGTCTCTAGACCTGGTATTGATTCGACAGGTTGGAGAGGAAGATCTTTCATACTTGAAACGTTCCCCGCTTCACCAGCTGTTTCAGCTCTTAATTGTGAATCCCCAAGCGATTGAAAATATATAGAATGTGATTCAAGAAAGAACCGCATGCCTGCAGGTACAGATACATTAAAACACGCATCCCAAACAGCTCTAGTCGCAGGCACTCGCTCGATTCCAGCTTCAACTACACGCTTATCCAAAAACTCGCCAGTTGCTGTATCAGCGAAAACGAGATCAAATGAAGCCTCTAACCATGCGTAAGACTGAGTTACCTCTGCTGCCGCCGGTGCAAGTGCATTCCAAATGATACTGCCCTCTCGTTTATCAATATCATTTGGTACCCTATCCAACATACGCTCCATGATGGATTCAAACGTGTAGCTTTGAAGCAAATCAATGACTTCTTGATACCTTTTATTCGCTAAGGTTTCCCGCATCGCCTACCACCTCCTGAACGTCAAATAAGCCCTCTTCACTTTCAACGGTAAAGGACACAAAGAAGGAATCTCCACTTTTTTCAACTTCCATATTCGATATAGCCTCTATACGTTCATCATAAAGAAGGGCTTCCTCAATCACTCGAGGGATCTCCATTTCTTTATAAGCGTCAGAAGCCTCCTCATCGGCGCACACGGCTTTTAATTCACTGCCAATATCATGGCTATAGATCGCGTAAGCAAATCGCTCAGTGCGTAGAGAGAGAATGACAAATTGCTTAATTGCATCAATGCCATCGATTAAACGAGTGGAGATTCTTCCAGTGTCGAAATCGATTGCGTAAGTGGCTGATGTTTCAATCTCTTCCGACTCTACATCTTCCACAAAATTTAAACCTGGTGTGATCGTCATCCGAACCTCCTAAATGGCATCCAGTACATAAAACGACTGACCACCTTGTAATTTAATTGTCATGACTTTATCGCCTACACTTAATGCATAGTCACCGTGTCTGAGTCTTCGTGGTACGGTCACAAGATCACCTGGTATCACGAGCTTAGAATTAGACTGCAGTCTAATTGAAATTGGATTAATTGCAACAATTGTTGCAACGGTAAGCTCCGTTAATTCTGCTGAGGCACCAGTTAATTTAATTAGCTGAAGTAATTCTGATTCAAAGCTCACTAACTCACCTCCGGTATACGATTGTGCTCCACAAGATCAAGAGTCATCGTGTGTTTGTTGCCATGGAATGAATGTGAGTCTGAATCAACCCAATGCGTCTTATTTAAACCAATCTCATCTATCTTTACACTGACCGGCAAACCGCTTGTTACATCAGGTATGCCGACAGCAATCAGACCTTGTAGCTTCTTTTTAACGCCTTTCAATTCTTTCTGTTTGTTATCAGCTCGCCGTTGTAGCTGAGCCTTATTCATTTCCTCTGTGACATTTTCGGTATACTGTAGCACACCAAATTTAGAAGCACCGGAATTGTCTCGAGCAGTCACAGTGGTTGTTTTCCCATCAACCTCATGTGTCATTTTTACTCGAGTCGCCGATTCCTCAATACTGGTACTGTATTCCCAGCTGATGATATTTCCTGTCTTTCCGGTCTCTAAGACCCATATGTCAGACGGATCTGGCCAAGCCTGCAGACCTAACTTCCCCTCAGACGAATACAATTGATAATTACGGCCATTCTGCTCCCTCGTTTGCTTGAGAGCTTTTAGAATGATGTCATACAAGCTAGTTTGTTGCGTGATGAGCAGAGATTTAATAACATGGCCCGTATTAATAATTGAAGTCATAGGGATATCAAAGTCATTGCAAATGCGTCGAACGATTTGATCTGCACGTTGATTCGTAAAAACATAGACATCTTGGTTCCGCACAATGTAAGTAAGCATATCAAGCGCTTCAAAAAAAAGAGTGTTAGAGCGTGGAATACGACTAAACACCACGCCCCTAAATAACTCCTTACCTTTCCATTTCAAGAGAATGGTGTCGCCCTCTTCAACGCTAAAATATTTTTCACTCCCCTGCTTCGTTACGATTGTTGCTTGAACCTTTCGTGGCGCTTGAAACCTCTTACCTTCCCACTTCACTTCACCTTCAACAACAAGCTCAAGACGCTCGGTTGACTTCACATTCCAAATTTCAATACTCATATGTCACCTCACGCGGGCAGTTTTAAGACATATCCAATGTGGATCCAGTGTCCAGGTTGTCTAGTATTTCTTTTATCACGTTTGATAAGTCCAGCCTTATTAGCATTCCATAGCTTACGCCAATCTGTGTTTTTACCGTACTGCCTACCTGCAATCGCCCAAAGAGTATCTCCTTTTTTTACTTTGTACGTTTTATCAGGCTTCTTAGCAGGTCGCTTTGCTGCAGCAGGTTTTTTCGGTGCTGCTTTGACTTTGATTTTTCGTGGAGTAGCGACCTTGTATTCTTTAAGAGAAATTGAGTAATCACGATCGCCTACGCCACTCTCACCCTCTGACCAATCAAATGCCTCAAGGCTACAATTAAAATTGATCTTGGTACCCGTAACGATCAGACGAATGGGTTCGTTTTTATTTCTCCACTTTTCAATTGTCTGGACGCAGTTTTCAGGTGACGGGAATCCTTTGTATTCACATATTGGTGAATGCCTCAAAGGAAAAAAAGAATCCAATCTAATTTGCTTGGATCCTTGTTGTTTGATAAATGTTAATTCGCCGAGCTTGTCTACCTCTACTGAATCAGACTGCATGTTGCTTGTTAAGTTAATGGCTTCCGGAAGAACAGGGAGCCTAAGCTTCTCCTTCCCTTGCGAAAGCCAAATTTCATACTTCGATTTAGCCATTACTTAGCACCCCCACGGTTCCATTTAAACGCATATTTCTAAACACTGCAGCAAGATCATTTTTAATGATTGCAGCCAATTTCTCCATATCGACTTCATTATGATAATGATTGTCCCCAGTGATATTGATATGAACTGTCACATCACCTTCTTGAACGGTAGAGCTTGAGTTATCAATCTGGCTTGATGAATCAATAGAAGGACGACTGGTTAAACCAATCTCCTGAGCCACTGATTCAGGCAGATCGTAATCACTATCTCCTTGATCGATGACTTGCATACCAAGATCAGCAGCTGCCTGATTTAGGAGGTAACGACCTCTAATTCCTCGTTCAGTTGGAATGATCCACTCACGACGACCACCCTCACCGATACGAGCGATTTGTTCATTCGTAATTAAGCCACCGTTAGCATAACCACGGTACGCTCCACCATTACGCATAGAACGAATACCAGGTACATTCGAGATATCGCCGTAACGAGACTGAATGTAGCGAATAGCTGCGGCTGTGTTATGAACAGGATTATAGATATCATCCATGCCAGGAAGCTTATGAGCATTGAATGTAGGGTCGATTGTCTGCATCAACCCTTTGGATGGCACGCCCCGTCTTGCATTCGAATCCCAGTTATTAATCGCTCGAGCGTTTCCACCACTTTCTTTCATAGCAATGGTCATGAGAGGATCAATCCAGTCTTTGCCTACGCCTGTTGCTAACGCTGCTTGAGCAACAGCACTTCTGGTCGATACGTCTGCACCAGAACCACCAAATAAGGCATTTTCTCCGCCCATTGGGTTAAATGCTACACCATTTCTCCGTGTCTCATAGTGGACGTGTGGACCGGTACTATTTCCTGTTGACCCAACAAGCGCGATCGTTTGACCGCCGGTTATCATGTCGCTTTGCTTAACAAGGTTTTTGGAGTTATGACCATACATATACTCAATACCGTCCGCTCCTTGAATCTTAACCAGATTCCCGTAACCGCCTTGCCATCCACTGAATGTGACCATACCAGGTGCTTGTGAAGGAATAGGCGTACCCATAGGAGCAGCGAAATCGACACCCTTATGATTGGTTGTACCAATTCCACCTGGAGATTTACGCATTCCAAATCCGGATGTCATGGTGAAAGGAGATCCGAAGTCTGGAGCCATACCTGTATACGCACTAATTAAGCCATCAACTTGCTTATTGGCGAACTTCTTAAGGTCTACCGCATCTAACCCTTTCAAGATTCCGAGTGATGTCCATTCACCTAAGCCAAACATGACACGTGAAGGCGAATGAATACCTAGTCGCTCTTTAAAAGTGGATTCAACGGTATCAGCCAAGAACTGCGCAGCCTCTTTAACTTGCGAACTATGTGAACGCATACCTGAAACAAACTCAGACATTGTACCAGTTCCCCAGCTGCTCCCTTTCGCTTGTGTATCGTTGAAAGGTGAGTGAACCTGTCTTTGTAGATAAGATTCCGTTCCGGTTTGTGAAGCATCTTGACCTGATCTAAACGCAGTCACCGTATTTCTACCGTGTGAAGGAGCCTCTGATTCAATCGTGTTGAATGGTCTAGTCACCTGTGATGCTAAGTAAGTGCTAGTGCCTGTTTGTGAAGCATCTTGACCACTACGGAATCCCTGTACAGTACCCGAACCATGCGCGGATGCTCCACCCTGAATGACTTCAAACGGTCGTTTCACTTGATTGTGCAAGTGAGATCGAGTACCTGTTGCTGTACCATTCTGACCGGCACTGAAAGATTGCACAGTACCTGATCCAAAGCCAACAGCATCTTGGACAATACCTTGCATCGGGTTACTGATGTTACGCTGTTTCCAAGCTGATAACGAGATTGTGTTCCTGTTCACACCTGCAGATACAGCTTCACTAAACTGCTGACCATAAGCATTCGCTTCTTTTTGCATGTTCGCTGTTCGAACAGCGTCCAACGAAACGACCGCAGATACGGCAGCAGGTTGAGCAACAGTCGAAGGTGAGCTAGCGTTAATTGATCCACCAACTAAACCACCATTCGCATAAGGTCTTACACCAAGCGCAGATCCTGTTTGCTCGTAAAGATCAAGTGCACGACTTCTACGGTTGGCCGATAAAGGAATAATAGCCTCTGGTCCCGCTTCACCAACTAAACCAACATGTGGACGGTTAATAAAACCACCATTTGCATAAGCTGGCGTGTGACCACTATAAGCAGAATGCCTTGTTGGGGATGTTTTCTGTTGGCTTGCTGTAGTCGACGCATTACCAGCAGCTTGACCACTTTCTCGACCTTCTTTAAATGGTGCAGCTACATTCTCATCAAACCAAGAACCGGCTCCTTTTAAAATACCTTTACCCCATTCGAGGACATTGCTCCATTTATCTCCCCACCAGTCTTTGCTAAACAGGGAATCTGAGATCGTTGTACGAACGCTATCCCAAATGGATTGAGCACTGTCCCATTTATCCTGAGTCCATCCTTTTACGGATTCCCATTTGTTGTTCCACCAATCTCCGCTAAAGATGGTTTCTCCAATCTTAGTGGTTACGGAATCCCAAATAGATTGTGCACTATTCCATTTGTCTTGTGTCCAGGATTTGACTGACTCCCAATGTCCTGACCACCACTCGCTGTTGAAAACAGTGTCGGAAATGTTAGTCGCAATAGAAGTCCAAATACCTTTTGCGCTGTCCCACTTGCTTTGCGTCCAAGACTTAACATTTTCCCACTTCTCTAGCCACCATTCAGAACTGAAGACAGTTTCCTCAATCCCGGTCTTGATTTTATATCCTAATCCACCAATTTGAATTGCTTTCTCTGTGGACCAGGCTTTAACATCTTCCCACTTTTGATTCCACCACTCACCATTGAAAACTGTGTCATTGATAGCGTTAAGTGTTCCCTGTAACCAGGAGCCTTCGTATAGCTTTTTGGTACCCTCTACTGTAGAATCCCAGTTTCCTGACCACCATTCCGCATTAAATACGGTATTATCTATTGCCGAAACAGTCTTTTCTAGCCAAGAACCTTCATACAGTTGTCGAGACCACTGAGCTGCTTCAGCCCATTTAGCACTCCACCACTCTCCACTAAAGAGAGTCGTTTCAAGTAGTCCGAATAACTCCCCGATCTGATTAGACCACCAACTAAGATCCGTTAATTTAGAAGCGTACTCAGTAATCTCAGCCCACTGACCGCTCCACCAGTCACCGTTAAACAACGTATCTCCAATTGCAGTGATGCCTTTTTCCAACCACGAGCCCTCGTAAAGAGCGGATGTTCCTTCAGTAATAGAAGACCATTTGCTTGACCACCAAGAGCCACTAAAAACCGTATCTCCAATTGCGTTAACGGTTTTCTGCATCCAAGAGTCTTCATAAAGAACTTTTGCGCCAACTTTAGTCGCGCTCCATTGTTCGGACCACCAGTCTTTGTTGAAGATGGTATTTTTAATGCTATCTATCACACCAATGTCCTGCAGATACTGACCGAGTTTGGATCCACCAATTGAACCGGCAATTCCTCCAAGAATTCCTCCAACAATAGTTCCCACACCAGGGAAGACGGAACC
The DNA here is from genome assembly GCF_016798245.1 of Alkalicoccobacillus gibsonii. GTDB lineage: Bacteria > Bacillota > Bacilli > Bacillales > Bacillaceae_D > Alkalicoccobacillus > Alkalicoccobacillus gibsonii. The sequence continues at coordinate 852,307 of NZ_JAEUZA010000001.1, forward strand.
GACTAACGCACCGGTGGCAGCACCACCAGCCATTCCTCCAAGAGCTCCACCTGCGACTGATGCTTTTTCTTCATCAGGGGCTCCCACAATTGCTGCAGCTGATAAACTGGTCCCTAATAGAGGAATCCCTTTTAAGCCACTTGTCATCCATTTAGGGAAGAAGGAACGCTTAGGCATTTCAATTGTAGTGGCTTTAGGTCCACCTGTTGGCAGCGTTGGCTGATTAGGATTTATTGGACCCGCACCTTTTCCATTTGGAACAAATGCAGAAAATAGACCGAATAGAGAAGCCCATTTACCTCCGCCCTTCGGAGTTCCTGGCCCTTTAGGTGGTTTTGGCCCTTTACCTCCGAACGTTTTATTCCATATATCTTTTACGCCTTTTACGCCTCTTCCAAGTCCCACGGCTATATCTTTAAAAGGCTTAAGCGCCATTAAAATCTTTCCAACAACTACTCCAGCAATTAAATTACCTAAGAATGCTGATGTATTAGCACCGTCTTGAACCCATTCCTCTTTACCAATAACGTTTCCGACATTTGATTTAAGTGCGGTTACGTTAACATCCCATAATTTCTGCCCCAATCTCTTGGATAGATCAGCTGGATCAATTGAATCTAGAAAACTATCAACAAACGAGCGACTTGCCATAGCTCCCGCAGTCACAAATTCATTATTCGACTCATCTTCTACTCCGAGCAAACCACGAATAAGTCCACCCATGACACTTCCGTAAGTAGATCCAACAGACTCCGCCCCCGATATTAAACCAGGAGCTCCTTTATCTCTCCACCACGCAGCAAACTCTTCCTGGATATTCGGCCATACAATATCCCACCTAGCTTTAAGTGTTAGATCACGGTATTGTTCAAGCTCTTCAAATCGCTTCAATGCATTAGGATCATCTTTAAATCGTTCCTTCATTTCCGGAGTCATTTCACCTGGGAACAAAATACGTAGTTGATCACCAACAAATCCAAATGTTTTGCTCATTGGGTTCATGACGGCTTGTGCAAAGTTCTCTCCAGCTACTTGCATTTGTTTAGTCATATCAGTGATAACATAAGCATTCTCACTGCGCCACGAACGGAAGCTTTCTAAAGCAGGTTGAACTACACTTGCAAGACCTGCTCCCCAAGGCATGATGATCGCATTATTCATGAATGACTTAACGCCAAGAAACAAGTTAGCCAGGTTGTCTGACATCTTGATCATCATGTCATCAAAGCGTCCGAATTCTCTCGTCGCTTCTGGCCATATCTCAGAAATATCACGTCCGCTTTCAGCAAGACCCTCTAATTTTGCTCTTGAAGCACCAGAAATAGCCCCCATCTCTTGAAGTGCTGCAGTAGCATCCCCAATAGGGCGACCATTTTGTAATCCGTCATATAAACGACCAACCCATAAGGAGACATCCGCAAACGGCTTCTGTGTGCCAGCTGCGATATCCCCGACCAATTTCATTCCATCTCCTGCAGCTAAGGCTCCATCCGTAAAAATTTGAAGCACTCGAGACGCTTCAAAAATCTCATCACGCGCAAAGGGTGTCTGTCCTGCGAATGAAATTAAATCATCTAGTCGTTGATCAGCTGCTTCCCTACTACCTAACAACGTCTCGAATGCTGTAGTCATGTTCTGACGATCAGCGGTAGCTCTTAACGGAGCAACAACACCACCGTAAGCACCGGCTCCTACACCTAACATAGCTCCAGTACTCGAAGCCATTCCGCTCAGCTTTCGCAGCGGACGTGTAGCATAGTCAGCAATCTTAACAGTCATTGTAAACGTTCGGTTTAAATGGGAATTGGCATATCCGTAAATTTTACGTGCGCCTGGTGTGGCACGATCAATTAGTGATGCAGTCATTGCATAAGATCGCGCCAAGGTACTTCGAGCATGAGAGGACATTCGGTTAACTTGCGCTGTTAAGCGATCAAGTACACCAATGGTCGCTGTGTATCCTCTACCCAACGTCCGCTTAGCAAAGCTGTTTACTCGATTAATTACTTTAGTAGATTCATCTTTTGCTTGAATATTAAACTCGTAATTTCTACCGATCAGACTACGCTTGATTCGAGATGAGATACGTTCAGTAACAGCAGTGATTCGATCACGTGCCGTAAAATTGACATCAACGGTTTTTGGTATCGCGCGATTTACCTTTGCTCTAATCTGATTGATTTTTCGATTGAGCTTTCTGTCATCTGCATCTAGGATAGTAACTCTGTTCTTGGGAAGAGCACGTTCAATCTTCTTATTAACAGAATCAACAGTCTTTACAAGCCCTTTCCCTTCGCCCAAAAGCATTGTGGTATGCTGCTTTGGCGTGGCTTTAAGGCGCTTATTCGCCTGCTCTACAACTCGTTTAGTAGAGTCCTTTGCATTAAGATGCATCGTATGGTTATTGGACCGATCTAATTGTTTATTGATCTTCGCCATTGCAGGAGTGATGCTATCAACCGCTCCAAGTTTTATACGATCTAATTTTTGCGCTAACGCCTCAGCCTTCTCCAAACCACGTGTCATACGCTCAAGCTTTTTGGAGATGCGATCCTCTAGATCAAATTTAGCGGTAAACTTCGCCATTGTTTGCCCTCCTTTCTTCTAGCTTCTAGCCATTTCTTTTCTCTCTTTTTCCTTTTGCTCCATTTCAATAGACAGTGAAGCAAAAACAAATGCCTTTCTTTTCTTGTCACCAGTCAATACACTGAAGACCTCAGAGGGATCCCATCCTTTCACCATTAACATGTAATGTGAAAAGACGGCATCTTTATCCCCTGACTTAATTAGTTTTTTGCTGCTTCTTCATCCTGTACATCTTCAGACTCTTCGCCATAACCGTTAACTAACATTGCCCGGTCAATCCAGTTGCTGTACTCCCCACCGATTGAAAGCATTTTTTTAGCAGCAGTAATCGCATCTTGAGTACCGTAGGATTTCAGAATTTTTGCATCTGAAAATTTAGGATAGATAGTGGATTCGACCGCAATTGCTGCTGAAAAACGTTCGTTATCAAAGTCTTTTTGACCACGACGTTTACCTTTTGTGATTGTTTTCGTATGGAATTTTTGTAAATCCTCAATGCGCTCGGTAGAGATTGCTTGGAAAACAAAAGGAATTGGTTCTCCATTTTGATCTTTAAAACGACGAGTAATAATAGCTTTTTCTTTCGGTGCCTTAGCTTCATTACCTGATAAGAAGAAAGACATATCATATAAATCCGTTTCCTCTTCTCTTGTTTCTACATCTACGCTTACCTTGTAACCTTGATCTTCAGTCATATTCAATCATGCTCCTTTTATTTGGGTTTAGTTTTAATATAAAAAAGGGCCGAAGCCCTTTTAATTAACGAAATGTATTTGATAAACCTTGTGGCATATCAAAGTCATCGAATGTGAATGGCACTTCTTCCTCAAGACCCTCTGATTCAACATCCAAATTAGCAATTCGTACAGAATCAATATTCACATCAAACAGGGTCACACGTTGAGTACCTCGGCGCGCTCCTTTGTCGTCATTCACGACTTCAACCGTGAAGTACTCGTCAATACCAGTACGCTTGTAATCAACCATCATTTTAACGAATTGAGAAGTGACTTTATGAAGAGTCATAGTACCTGAACCACTGGCACCAAGTGTCTTATTTCCCGACATGACACGTCCTAAAATCTTCTTTTGAGTTTTTTCTTTCTCAACGTTCGCTTCAATATTGGTTACTTGAGCAAGTTCTTGTCCATTCCAAAATACTCGCCCCTCTTTACCACTAACAATATTTTGCGCTTTAAATGTCAATTAGCTCACCTCCACATCAAGATATACTTTTTCAACTGAATCCACAGGTTGTACAGCGATTTTTACCATCACACTATCACCAGACATTAGAGACACAACAACATCCTCTTCAGGGTCGAAGTTTTGGATTGCCCCAGCTGCTTGCAACTCATTCATGTACTGAACAATCCCTGTACGGATGATAGACTCTCCATCCTCGTTACCAGGAATATCTGCTCCACCTTGCTTGGCTTGAAGGATGATCGCTTTAATACCAGAACGTAAATCATTGTTAATCGCATCGATGATACGAACAATTTTGTTCTTAGCGAATTTCCCTTTTGCAGCAGAGTTCAAGTCTTGTTCGACACTAACTGTGCGATCTGAGGGATCAAACGTGAAGATAAACTCGCCATTCTTCAAGCGCTTGATGATTTCAGCATTATCTAAACGAACTGAAACGTCTGCTGCACCTTCGTAAACAACAGATGTTAGAGCTTGTAAAGTGCTCGCTCCAGCCGTTGCACCGGCGACCCATGCGGTAGCTTCCGGATTAGTTAAAACTCGTCCAGCGTCTAACTGGACACTGCTCGTGACGTTGATAATGCCTTCATATGAGCCGTCATAGTCAGCGATAACACCCTGCACTTTAATGCCGACATCTTCGCGCATACGACGGATAAATGAGGCTGCAGTAACCTTCAACGCTTCATCAGCCACAGGAAAAGCGACTGTATTGAAGCTTTCAGTTTCAAGCGCAGATAGAAATCCTGCATATGCTTGTGGCGTGACAACTCCATCAGACCCACCTTGCAAATAGATACCAACAGTCGGATCTAATGAACCGGTACCACGAAACTCAACGTAGGCATTTGATTGTAAATCGGCAGCAGAAGCAACCGTTTGACGTTCCACCTGAGCCTCATCAAAGAATGTCTCTACATCAAATAATTCGCTATCCAATACGTTCGGAGATACACGAATCATGATACTTTCACCCTTTTTCCCTCCGTAGATTGCAGATACAGAAGAATCAGGACCAATTGAACCAGTAGCTTTCTGTCCATCATTCAAACGATATACAAGTACGGTATTACTACGTTTCTTTGCTTCACGCACAAGAAACATACTCGGATCAGATAAACTTACACCAAGCTTGTTGATCGCATCTGCATCGCTAGAAACTTCAATGATCTTGTTAGGTACACCCCACGATAAGATCACCGGCAGTGCAGCACGACCTCGGTCGCTACCACTAATACGCGTTTGGGCCTTCTCTGTAAAACGTGTGTAAATCCCTGGACGCGTCTTCTCAACACCAGGTTGAAATGTTCCACCATTCATTACGCTTTCGCCTCCTTGCTAAGATCACGAGCTAGAAACTCATCAACTCGTTTTCTTGCATCAGTTTTTGTAATCTGTAAATCTTTGCAATCAAAAAGAGCACCATCGAAAACCTCTGGATTGACTCCAAATGCTTCTCGACAATGCTCTCTTAATTGATGAATGTGGTACTTTGGTTCATCTGGTTGAATCGGTTCAGGTTCTGTTTGAATTAACGCCTTTGCCTCAACCAAATCTTCCTTGGTCACAGCTTTATTTTTACTCGAAGCTCTATTACTCACTTTTCATACCTCCTTCTAGGGTAAAATTCTCGATATTCACGTAGTCAGGACGCACATATTGGTAGTTACTCGACCATTGAAAGACCATAGTTGACGATAATCCATCTCCTGGGCGTACATCAATACTGCTAATTCGAACAAAATTGTCGATTTCTTCGCCGTTATCGTCAATCATAGGCAAATACATTCTATTTCGTTCGCATTCGTCATGAAGCGATTGTGCGACGCTCACAGCTAAAGGCTGATTATTATGAAACAATTTGAGATTAAGCGTATATGACTTTGAGTAGGTACTGAGCGAAAATGCCCCACCACCAAATGAGGTTAAGGGTGGTACATAAACAGAAGGTACCTTAAAATCTTGCGGTACCTCATTCACATAGACGGTTGACGGGAAGTGTTCCAGAAGGAACCGGACAATTGCTGCAACTTCTGGGTGCAATGCGGTCTCATTCATGCTCTACCCTCAAATGTGCTGTCGATCCATCCTTGCAGCTTCTTTTCCAAAGACCGTTCAAACATCTTCTGAAAGATGAAATTCGCATTATCCCAGTAGCCGGTACCGTCCACCCATTTGATCTTAAGCAACATCCCTTCTTTACTAGAAGGATCGTAAATGAAATGACCGTTGGTCCAGCGACCTGGTACCCACCAACGATCCTTACCGCTACTTGGATCAACTGTAAAGTGGCCATCGTTAACGAAAGAAGCGTATTCAACGTTAGTCCCGATCTCTAAGGTTAATCCACCATTGCTGATGGACCACACGTTGTCAGAATCACCTTTACCAAAGCTATTTAACAAGCGTCTGGTATCAACAGTCTTTGTACGGATGATTTCGTTTTGTATCTCATCCAAGAACTGAAATGCAGCTGCTTCTCCCCATAGCTTTATTTCTTCTTTCACACCTGACTTTGCTGCCTTTTTTGCGCTATTGATAAACTTGTCTAACCCCGCAAATCCCTTCTTACTCATAACGCATCACTCCTTGTTGCCGTCACAATGATATGATGCCCCCTAACGTCTTTAGGTTGTTGCAGCTTATAGGTAGCACCAGACCATTTAACTGTGTCGTTTAACTTAATGTCGGTCCCCGCTGGGAAGGTCACCCTCATACGTTGCACAAAGGTTGTGTGTGGCTGCCCTTGTACAACGTCCTGTGTAAGCTCTTGAAAGTAACAAGGAACACCGGTATAAACTGGCTCCTCTGCAGACTGATTCGGTTGTTCAATTTCAATACCGTAACTCTTCTTGGGAGCTACGGCAACCAAGCGAAACACATCGCATGTATGAACAAGAAAATTCTCTAAGCTCATAATGGACGCATCCTGAATCTGGGTTTATTCTCTACTGGAATAGGTAGAACGATATAATCGCGCAGCAAGATTGATAGATCCGGCTTTCTGATAGTTTCCCCATCCGCTAGCGTGTACGAATAGTTTTCGAATCTCTCAGATTTATAACCTTTTGTGAGAGATTCATCAGAATTATACAGCGCATAAAACTGAGCCAACTTACAAAGAGCGAGCTTCACCTTATGAGGAAGCGGATCATACAACTCTTTATCTGAGAAATCATGGCCAACAATGTTCTCCACCTCAACGGTTGCTTCAAGAATGTCGTTTATAAGCTGCTCATCCGCTCGCTTTTTTACCTTCGCAAACACTGAGTATGCTCGAACGTCCTCTGGAGTAACCAACATTACTCAAGACCCGCTTCTTGTGCGATCTCCTGCAACTTGAGAATTAAGGCGACACGCTCTTGAGCGTTTTTAGCTTGGCCAGGATCACCATTAAGGGATTGAATAATCTCCTCTTGTTCAGCTTGTTTCAACTTCAATAGTTCTTTCTCGGTGTAAAGCGCAGGAAGATCAATCTCATCACTGCCGTTGGGAGGTGGATGGTCCTCCTCATCCTTACTTAAGTCTGAATTGATGATTTTAAAATAACCTGTAGCTTCGGCTTCTAGCGCTTCAGCTTCGTCATCAATTTCAATAAACGGGTTACGAGCTGTCGCTTGCACCGAACCAGAATAGGAAAGTGCGTTAATTAGTTTTAATGTATAAGGCATTAACTACTGACCCCCCTATTATTTAAGCCCCGTGATGAGTACGGCAGCATCTTTTTCCTCGATAATGTTGTCATAATCAAGGTGTACAACATAAAAGCGCTTGTCTTTCATGATTGCTTCCTGTCCTTCAGTGGTCTTGCGGATACGCATATCGTAAGTGTTTACTACGATTAAGTTCTTTGGATTCGTAAGAATCATTGAATCTGCTGGCATACGTGGAACAGGAATAAAAGGCGTACTACCTGGTGCTTTCATAATTGAATCAGAAATACCGCCACCATTAGAAATACTCTGGGTCAACAAGTATTGCTCCCATTTTTGAATGAAGGACGGTGCTGCTAACCAACGTAAAGTACCGTTGTTAAATTTATCAGGCATAGCAGCAAGAGCGCTATAGAACACATCAAGATTCACTGCACCAGCATTAACTTGACTACGATCGACTACATGAGAATCATTTTGCAACTGTTTTAACCAGCCATTATTGATCTTCAAGAAGTCGTAATCCTCCGTCCCTTCCTCAATATCTTCATCACCGTTAAGGTATAAGTCCTCAAGGTCAATCCCTAATTGAGTAGTCATCAAGTTTGTGATTTTTCCTTCAAGTTGCTCACCCTCGATATTCTCACGTAATGACTCTTCAGTAATTTCCCAAGGCAAGCGGACAGCTTTAGTTGCATATTCAACCTTGGCAAATTTAGGCTTCTTACGGTACCCATCATCAGTATCCTCTACCTTTTTACGTAGAATACGAGAATCAATACCGATCTTATCAATTTCACCTGTGCGAGCCCTACGAGTCTCTTTGCGAATTACATTACCTAATGCAGTGGCTTCAAATGTTTGCTGCAAAAATTGGGAAGCTTGTTCAGGCTGAAGCAACCCTGAACTAATACCTCCTGTTGTAAGTGTTCCTTCTTTCATTAAATCTCTGTTAGTCGGCACTTGCCATTCCTCCTTGGAATGAGTGGTCCTTAAAGGATTCCACTCAGAAAATGTTTTTGTACAGGTTGTTGATTTGATCCACTATCAGGATCTTGTTGTTGAGAATTGCCACGCGATTTCTCGATGGCCGAGATTCGTTTCTCAATTGGTTCTAGTGATTTCTGAACAGCTTCTGTCACCTGTTTTACAAAGTCATCCTCAGGATTGCTTTCAGGTTCTGTAGGAGCTGGTTTTGTTGGTTCTTCTAGCTTTGCAATACGCTCATTCAATGGTTGAATTGCTGCCTCAACAGCTTTCTGTAAATCTTCTGGTTTCAATTCCTCTTCCTCCTTTTTGACCTTATCGGCCAATGCTTTTTTAACATCTTCCTGCGTTTCGATTTCGCTGACTAGCTCTAGGAAGTCCGCAGCTGCCGATTTCAATTTCTCAAAATCTGCTACATCAGGAGTCGTGTTGTCCCAACGAGACTCATAGTATTCATTTTCAAGAGCATCGAATGCAGCCCACAGGTTACGACTTCTCTGTGTTTGTTTGTAACGATCACGGACAGCACCTTTTTGAACCGGATCACCCGAGAAGAAGCTTTTTACCATCTCGAAAAAACCGGATGCTGTACGCTCGTGTGTTGGCTGTTGCGCTTGCTTTTCAATCGTTTCAGCCATACCCGCCATGCTGTAACCTGTAATATCGCCCTTTTTGATTTGCTCCCAGATATCATCGTTGGCCTTTGTTACGAGTACCCAACTACCTTTAGTAATCGTTTGTCCATTCATTTCAAACTCTGCAGGAGCCACATAACTTTCAACCACTTCACCCACACCAGCCTCAAAGTCATGCTGTGTATCAATATTTCGTGCATCCTTCATAAAGCCGTGAGCAGCCTTTTCAATTTCGGATGCTGTCATGTAGTCAGAGTGAGAATCCTCGACATCTGGCTCATACACAATTCCATACACCAGCTGCTGCTCATCCTCTTTTCTAATCAACTTGACCTCTTTTGTAAAAGTAGGCTGCGATTGATTGTCTGCTGATTTTGAAAAGAAGAAAGGTTTTTGATTTGCACCCTTATCAACGTAAGACACATGCGTAATATGAGCGTTTACTAGTTCTCTTGGCATCTTTATCACCTCCTCTCAAAGTTAAGCGACGCCAAGCTCTTCAAGAGCCTGACGCCGTATCTCTTCTTTTTCTTCTTTACTCAATCCAAAAATGTCCTCATCCACAACGGGACCAAGGACACAATGACAATTTATTCGTTCTTTAGCACTAAGCTTGGTGTCCCTCGGGTGCTGCGCTAGTTCACCGCTATCTGGAATCTCAAAATCCTCGTCTACACCAACAACCGTTCCATCAAGAGCCATATGATTCTGACGCGGTGTAATACTTTTCACACCACTATGCTTCCAACGTTTGCCTGTAACTGCAGGAGATTGACTAAAACTCTCTTGATGAGCAACCGATGAGGCCGTTAGGACTTCTGTTATAGCCGTTTTCCTAGCCCTATCACGACTGAAATCAGGAAGCTCAGCAAGCTCTGCCTCAATTTTGTCGATCCCATGACCCTCTTTAATACCTTCCACAAGAATCTTTTCAACTGATTTCTGAGTGGATGTTTGCATTAACTCTCCTAATTCTTCCGACCATTCCTCTATCCAAGAGGTGGAGCGTGAGGAAAGGACCTCGAATTGTATGTCCTGATCGATGGCATCCATAATAACGCCAGCGAACTCTTCTACAGTCATTCTAAGGAAACGAGAAGCCTCTTCTGCAAGTTCTGCAGCAAATAGATCCGCATCAAAAAATTCGCTTTGCAGATAAGTAAGTATAGCTTGAAGAGTTTCCGTATCATCCTTCGCGACAAATGAGCGGAGCACATCGAGATACCTCTTACGCTGCCTTCTCAGAAGACGCGCAACTGTTGTCTCGAAATCTTCAACCAGCTGCTCAACCTTGTCCTTACCCGGGAAGTCAGGCAGATCATCACCAAGCGATTGGTCATCCTCCGTCTCTTTGCGGATAAAAGAGTTTATATTTTTAATGAGTTGAAAGACATCAGCCATGGTTGCGATCCTCCATCATATCTCGCAAGTCCTTTAAGATAGATATCAACTCGCTCTGCTGGCTTGGTTCTCTTGATTTCAGCATTGGCAGCAGATTAGAAGAGGAACCATGGCTATTCCTCGACATCGGCTGATTGTATATCTCATCAGGAAACTCCTCGAGTGTTTTCCCGAGGATATTTCCAAGCGTATCTCTTAAATCGTTAGGAGCTACAGCACTAGCATTAACGAAAGGACCAAGTACTTTAGCGATATCTAATGGATCGCGGAAGTCAGGTCCATTTAATTTGATTCTTGTTAACGTGATTTCTAGCCCTGGTAGAAAGAGAGTATTCATCTTTCCAGAAATGCCGTTACGCTCCGGTTGGAACACCTGCTCTTCCGTTATTTTCCGAGCAGTATCAGCTGTCGCTTTGTTATATTCATCTGCCTCACCAGTATAAAGAGGAGGCAAGCGAAAGGATGAACGAAACTTGCTGCGATGCGTCGCATCATATTCAAGGAATAAAGCATCTTTCTGCACCATCTCAGCAAGACTTTTTATCTCGACTTTCACATTAGACTTTTTATCGCCTTCTGATTTAAAATTCTCATCCTCTGTCACTCCATCGACTTCAAGCAATAAGAATTTATGAGCGTTATCGCTGCCCTGCAGGTCGTTCATATAGTCTTGAAGGTTAGCGTAGGCTTCATCAGTTAACTGACCATTTTCTACAAGGATAGCAGCAGGGATATGACGGCCATTCTTAAAATAAAGATAATTCAGCTCTTCGGCTTTACGAGCACCATATGTGCTCAGTAAATGTCCGATCCAGCGCGGTATACCATAAGTACCGCTTCCTATCTTGAAATGGATAACCTCAGTAGCCCTTAAATGTTCAGGTGTATTCTCATCAAATTTACCAGTGCGACTATCCATTACACGCATATCACCAAATTCTTTGAAATAGACAGTCTTTCCATTAATCATCTGAGCATAACGTCTAAACGTACGCCAACGTGTGACCTTTGTTGGTACACCACCTTCAGTGATAACTACTTCGACTTTATCCGGTACAGTCTTAGTACAGACCCTCATGTGTCTAGTGTCCATGTAATTTATTTCGGCCGGACGATTTCGCCCGTCTCTTAATGCTTCAAGCCATCCATTCCCTGTTTTTTCTCTATCTTCGATCATATATCCGTAGATCGTTTCAGAGCTCTCATCAAAATGCTGATAACGAATGAATTCCTCTAACCTCACCCATTCAGCTTCTGCTTCTTTCTCTTTCTCTGGAGAAACATCTTTAGCATTAAAATCAAAGGTATAGGTAGGTGAGAAGCCGAATCCAACAATATTTGTGCGATATGCATCAATACATTGCTGCAGGATAGTAGAATGCTCTGCAATATTCTTAAGCTCATTAAGGTTGTAAGGCGGTGCAATGATATCCGAACCATACAAATTTTCGAATTCATCCTCATATATCTGCTTTGAAGAACCGCTAACTGTCGATTTAATTACTTTCGCACCAACTTTACTCATTGGAATTTACCTCCTCTCTCGTCGTCCGGAAGGACGGGGTCTGCTAGGTCTGCCTTTCGGCTTATCCTGAACTTTGATTCTACGCTGCAGCACTTCTGCAATACCTGTCGTTGTATCCGGTGCATCATCGTGATTGTTTTTACCGTGACGTTGGTATTCATTCATCGCCTTGTAATACTCAGGCCAACGATTTTTCCAGTCTGATGGGAAAAGAACACGCTGCATAACATAGGTTGCATTACTCAAGATACGAGCCTGTTTGTTTTTACTTTGATGGAAAGAATGGAAAACGGTCGGTGAGATCGGATACCTTTCCTTGGTTATTCGGTTCACACTACGAACAAATCCAGCTCCACCACTATTCGACTCTATGTAAGCATTATTTACTCTGTGCTCATACAGCTGCTCTGCTGTCTCTTCCTCTGTTATCTCCATGCCCTCTTGTGTATATAGGACATCGACAACGTAGGCGTAACCCTGGTATTCCTGCGCAACGATAGAACACAGATAATCGTCTCCACCATCCGCTGTATCGGTGTAATTAAATACTTGTTCAGCAAGGTTGCTGCCGTCTTCTGATGTAGGAAGTCGGTCATAGGTTTTAAATTTACTGTACAATTTACCTTTTTGATCAAGTGGACGTTGATGGTAGTTGGCCCAGAACACACCTTCGTCCATCTCTTTCTTGAAATACTCGTATCTATGCTTGGATAACAAGTCTTCACAAAGCATCTCTCCCTTTTTACTCTGTACCTCAATACGCAGCACGAACCATTCATTGCTGCCGTTACCATCAAGGATCCGCCCGCAAATGTCTTTCTTAGCCCACCTCGTCATATTGACGATCTCAATTGGCCGTCCTCCATCTTCCTCTAAACGGGATAAGAAGGTGCCCGTATACCAACGCCATTGCTTATCTAACTCACGCTCATTGTAAGCTTCCTCAGCATTCTTGACCGGATCATCCACAATAAGGATATTTCCACCTTTACCTGTAACCGATCCGCCAAGTCCAGCACCCTTATAGGAGAAGTGAGACCCTTCAAGGGACCATTGTCGATAAGACGAATCTCCTCTTTTAATCCTGGTATCCGGAAAGATATCAGAATACACAATTTCAGCTGCGGAATTCTTCTCTTCTGCTATACCATCACGTGTATATCTAGAAAAATCAGTTGCCATATCCTCGTTGTATGAGGCCGTTATAATCTTGTTCGTTCGATCACGACCAAACGCCCATTCACAAAACAAAATAAGCGTCCGGGACTTCCCGTGACGCGGTGGCATATTGATTATTAACTTGGTAAAGGGTTCATCGCTATCAGGAATTGCGTCCCAATCAAATTCGCGCATGAACCACTCCGGAGCTATATCAGCTGCTAACGAATAAAAGTAAGTCTTAGTTAGCTTTCTATTATATAAGGCCTGCAGCGTCTCAGAATAAAGTCGCAGGTACCAACGCTTGTCTTTATAGAAGTCAGAGGCTCTCGTCTTGCAATACTCCCAAAAACTCTCTTTAGATCGAAGGACCCGCAGCTGCAGCACACGCCGGAGCTTTTCTTCGTATAGTGCTCTAACCCTCATAGCTCTTCAACGCCTTAGCCAGTTCCTCATCACTTAGGCCACTGAAATCGTAACTATGTGTGGTCACGCTACCCTTGATCTCCACATGATCTGTGGCTTTGTAGCCTGCACGATCAAGGATATCCTGCAGCAAGTGGGAACGAAGTTCCTGAGCCTTAAGCCAATTATGCTGCTTCAATCGATAAGGGAACCACTCCTGCATCTCAGCAGTGAATGATTTCATTGACTGAATAGGATTTCGGTACTCTTGAGGAAATACCTCAATATGAGTCATCTTCTTATTAAGACGATCAAGCTCTGCAGCAGCCTCCTGGTCACGGTGAAGTAGTTCCTCTACATCTCGCAACTGCTCCCACAACATAGCGTAAGCTCTATTTGCATCCTCAGCCATACGCTCACGGAGGCGTGCCATCTCATGATCGATTTTTTTCTTCACGTCAACATTTGTCAACAGTCGTTGTCCTTGTGATCGTGCTGTTTTTTCGCTATACCCTGCTGCAACTGCTGCTCTTGTCGCATTAAAGCACTGAAGATATTCGTTTACGAAAAGCTCCTGTTTAACATTTAATTCCTTCACGATACATACACCCGCCTCCTTAATTTATTTAACTACAAAATCCACTCTGTTAGATATGAATTATTTCATAAACACTCTCTTAGAAAATCATTCTTTCTTATATAAAGGCGAAACGAATTCACTACCCTCTAATTCTCTTATCACCATAAGTTGCCTCTCATGTCATTGAGCTGCATCTACATGCTCATTCATGCACACCCATTTGTTAGCACTGACAATCGCTTTAATATGTTCAGTTAACCAAGCATCATCTCCCATAGACCCACCAGGAAATAGCTCATAATTTCGTAAGAAGTAATTTATCGATTTAAGCTTCTCTTTATTGATATTAAATTAGCCTCCCTACTTGTTTTGTAACACATAAAAAGAGAGCCACCAATTATGATGACTCTCTGTATATAAATTAAGTATTAACTAATGATAAACTTGCTTCCTTTTATTTGTATCTTACCCTGCTGATGCATGTCAAAAAGCAATTTCGTAATTGCGGTTGAATCAAAAATCATAGTTTCCTTATGGATCCTTGAACGGAAATCCTCAATATCATATTCCCCTGGTGGCAATTTCGTAATCGCAATAGTCGCCACATTAGTTAAACTACGTTGCGACCTCTCAAGAAAGTTCGATAAAACATTCGCCTCAGATTTATTATAAATGACATTATCTTTTTTTAAATTATTCAAGAGTTCCTCACTCTTTTTCTTCTGCTCTTCTTCGGTCATATCACCTTTATTTACGTCTTCGGCGAATTTTGTTATATCGTCTCTTAGTTTCTCATTACTCGCAGTAATCTCCGCCATATGAGATAACAGAGTTTCTTTAATTCCTGTTAAATCAGCGACTTGTGCTTGGACTTTAATAAGGTTGTCCCTCATCATTTCTGACGTTTCTTTCAAATCCCAGATATTATTCCTCTGGCCAGCAATATCCACCAAAGTCATAACAATAGCTACAATTGCCAATACAATAGATGATGCCGTTGCCCAATTATTAAGAGCTGTTGACGCCCCATCTCCAGTCCAATGATTAATAGCAATAAAACTCAGCAACACAACTCCAGCAATTATTAGCAAATATATTAAATGCAGCTTGTTCACATATACATTTTGCATACCTCTATATTCTTTGGTTTTATTAGTAATGCTTTTTTCATATGTGATTCTCTTATTTAAGAGAAAATTGATAATAATCGCAAGTGCTGCTATTACAGCTACTATAAATTCGGTAGAGTTTATAAATTCCATTATGCCGTCCAATCTGGCTCATACGTGTACACAATAGCTCCACCGTGTTTAGCTGAACCCCTAAAATTCTTAAAATCTGGGTACTTGTGCAATACAGGATGGAACGCTAAAAAATTCTCTTGCTCTACTCTGTACTCACTGATCTCCCCACTCTTCAACTGCTCTAACACTTGTCTTGCTAACTCTTCTGTCATGCTATCGCCTCCACCCATATTATAGCAGAGGCTCTTTGCTGAGTAATACGCAAAAAGAGAGCCGCAACTTAAGTAGCCCACTTTTTATGTATTACTTTATTAGACTTAATACATCTCTAGCTTCATCCATATACAACGTACTTAAATATCTTGAATTAACTTCCTTATAGCTTTTATTCGACGCCACTATCACTACAGTGTGCATCGAACTAATAAATTTATTGAGTTCTTCAAGCTCCACTAATTGCGAATCAGTAGGATTTTCTAGAAAATATAACTCGTCTTTCTCGACCAACAATTTATCTAGTTCTTCTTTAAATCCTATAACTTGGTCGTTATATTCTGAAATTGTCAGTTGCTCATTAATTAAAAGACTGTGGACATTATCAAGCTCTTGAAATATCGCATTTCCTGTCGCTTTCAACTCATAAAATTTATCAATAAATTTCTCTTTTGATATTTCATTAGATTCAATATGTCTTGTATACTCTGGCTCTCCTGAAAACCACGAATAATAACACTTAAACTGCTCCTCATCATACTTCATTAATTTTCTTTTGGATTTAACTCTTTCACTCAACCATTGAACTGTGACTACAGGTAAACCGAAATTGAGGCTTCTTTCGTGTGAATACAGATTAAGATATAAAACATCAACATTGTCAGGTTTTTGATCTGCGATGTATTTCTCTATAAGAGTAGGAACTGAATTCTTGATTTGACTTTTATCAAGATTCCCTACAACTGCTTTCACATTCATTTGATTCATAGCCTCATTATATCTTTTTGTAACTTTTCTCGGATTCATTTAAGAACCACCCCCTGCAACCTTATTCGACAGCAGAGGTCATTATCCTGCTTTTTATAAATCCGGTAAATCATTAAGTTGCTGTACTTTTGATTTAAAATTGTCCTCTTATCTATAGTGGGCAACCGTACCACAAGAATGCTGATATGTTATAGTTCTTTTAAGTAGGGAGGTGAGAGAAAAATGGGGAAGATTGAGGATTTAGATCTAACATCAATTAATCCGGAAACTGGTGAAACAACTTTTTCTATTAAAGTTAAAGGTGAGTCAGAAATGCCTTTTTGGAAACATGATTTGAGTATAAAAGCAGCAATTAAATTACTTTCCACCGTAAATGTTAAGGACTTTGAAACACAAAAGGAATTAGAACTACATACAAAATTAATGAATGAACTCCGTGAGATAGTAGACTACGCAGACGGATTATAAAAAATGCCTGTTTGCTCTTCTAAACCGCGAAGGCAAACAGGCTGCATGAAGTCTGTTCTTTTATTTTCTTTTTTGCCCGTTCTAACTGATTTTGAACAGACGTTTTTTTCACTTTCCTACACTGTGCAATTTGCTCCATCGATAATTGCTGCACATGATACATCATAAACACGTCTTTTTCGCTCTCGGTAAGCACAGAAAGAGCATCATCAATTCGAAGCTTATCCCCTTCAGTCAATTCGACCGGTTCCTCTTCTATTGGTTCCTCTGCTCGAGCATAATTCTCTAATACAACTGGGTCCATATGATAAGTCAATTCGTATACAGAACGTCGATCAATATCCCTCTTAGCTCCTGGTCTACGTCCTGTCTCAATCCATTCGATTGCATACTTTAAGTCACTAATCATGTTCCCTACAATTTCATCTTCTCTTTTTTCTTTTCCATTCTCAGTCAAGACGACAAAGGTGCCTTCGCTTAATCCTTCTGGTAGTCCAGGTCTACACTGCAACGTCTTACGATACGCCTCTAATTCCTTCAGGTCTTCTTTATACGACTTAAGCATAAAATAAAGTTCATGCATCCCTGGTTCCTCCTTTTATCGTTGATGAAATGATCTTCCACGTGAACGTCTATAAACCGGTTTGTTCATACCCATTAGATCCTTATAATCTTCTTTTTTTAGGCTTTTCTTCTTTGCTTGCTTTTGTTTTGATTGACGAATAGAGAAATCATTTGACTCACACCATTTAATTAATTGGTCCTTTAACACTGGAAGCGCCTCCTGGTTGCAAAAACATAAGTATTTTTGTAGATTGATTGCAAAACAACTTCTTGCTGCAGAAACGCAAAAAGAGGACACTGCTAGACTACGCGTATCCGTAATCTTTCAGTGTCCTCCAGTTGTCTGGTAGAACTTATTTATTTAATTTTATATCTATGTCTAAATACAAAATTTTTCCTTTATGGTCCTCACATATTACCTTTAACGAATCACAAAGATTCTTATACTTGATTAGATTATCTCCATCAATATTACATACTACTTTCTGGAGATACATTGTTTTTGGAGGTAAGTTTAGAAATTTAATTCTGTTCTCATTCAACCCATCAGTTGTTAAAATTCTTTCAAATAAGAAATGTGTACTTTCGTGATAAAATCCGAGTTTGACATTTCTATAACCTCTAAGTACATCTGAAGAATTAAAAAACTCCAATTCTATATCCAAGCGTACTCTTATTGTTTCGTTTAATTTGGCTGTAGGCACTTGTCGTTTTCCTACGTATGAGAGAACATTATCATCAACATTTTTGAAATATCTTATACGAGTTCTTCCAGAGAAAACTAGTACTTTACCACGATTTCTTAGTATATGAGTAACCACTAAGGTAACTAGTACACCAAGCAACGCACTCCAAACCCCTTGATAATCAAATAAAAATTGGGTCAGAATTCTTCCCCCTCGTCCCAAGTAACACGCTTAACTTTGCCCTGATGTGTAACCACCGTAGTACCACCATGAGTGGGCAGCTCGGTCATTCGAACTTTCCCACCAGCGATGACAATCATACAAGGCTTGTCTACTTCAAAAGTATTTAGTTCTATTGTACCAGATTGTAAATTTATCTCAACATCTTTTAACCGCATGTACGTCCCTCCGATATCTGTCTGTATTCACCCGTACTGCAGCTTCTGCTCAATTAATGCCCTCTTTCCTCTTTTTCCGAGAATACTATGGATGAAGAGCCTGCCTGCTTGTGTCCACTGTGTATTCATTACCACTTCTTTTCTACCATCTGACCGCTCTATCTCTACAGTCTGTGATTTTGTATAACCCTTGTCCTGGTACTTCGCATAAAGCAGCCATTGGTCCTTCTGCTTGAATTGAACGTGCCCTTGCTTGAGAATCTGATTTAACTGCCTAGCTGACATACCGTAGTCCTTAGCAATTTGAGTAGTCGTCACAGTAGCTTTTGATTTGAGGATATCGTCTACATAATTCGCCTTCTCTTCATACAAGGCAGCCCTTTGTTCAATTGCGAGTTTTTCTTCCTGCTCTTGGATCCACCGCTTGGCTCTTTCAATCGGATCCTCAATCATGTAGGAACCAACATTTGCTTGTTGAAGCTGGCCACGCATTCTATTAAACTCGGCAATATACTTTTCTTTGAATGCAGATGCCGCACTGCCGGTATATCCGAATACCAGGAATGAGAACCCATCTTGCGTGATGAGGTACTTCATATATTTGCGGCCTCTTTCGTTTACATAAGTTGACTCTCCAAAATTGGCGAGTGAGAATTTGGGACTGCATTCAAGGTTACGAATGTCCCTCATAACCTTGTCATGCGACTTGCCAAATGACTCTGCTATGGTCAAGCTGTCTGTAACCACTCGATTATTTTCAATAAACACTAACTGAGTCATCTTAATTCCTCCTCTTTGTTTAGTTCATCCTCCAATGTTTTGTAAGCGCCTCTATGGGTAGAGAGTTCTAACAATCAACTGGAGGGTTAATCATGTATCGATTCGGTAAATGGATAGACAGCACAGTACTTGCTTTAATAACCGCTGCTGTATTTGTAATAATGCCGATAATCACGAACAGAGATATCAATTGGTACAGCGTAATTTGTGTGTTTATAGCAACAATAATTGTGTGGGTATTTATTGCGCCAAAGATGTATAGCAGACGATAATTTTACACTAAGGTGTAAGTCGGTTAGATATAAACGATTATCCATGTATGCCCACATTTATTGCATTTAGCGTGAAGTTTATCGTGATTCCCTTCAATTGAGCCATTATCGTGATCAATAAGCATTGGTAAGGTTCCAACATCTATGACGTTACATTTGTCACAAGTATCTGCATCTATCGTCTACCTCTCCTATAAAAATCAATTTTTTGAAACTTGATCCGATTTAATCCGTATCACTTATTGAGGTGAAAAATATGAAAATGAACACGTATTACATAATCGCTATAATTATGCTTATAATCGGTGCACTAAACTATTTTATGGGTTCAAGTCCCGGTCTCTTTTGGATCTACCTAGCATTACCTGCTACCTTCTTTTTGCTCGGTGCTGATGAAGAAGAAAAAAAGAAAAAGAAGGAGGAGGAGGGTTAATACATGCCCTCCTATACGGTCGTAGTCAACTGGCGTAAAAATCCAACTTCTCTGGCCAGTACTATAATCTCGTCCATTTCGTGATCTGCATAACCCCATCCAGAAGCGAGAAGGCCTCCATAACCGTGTTTACCGTTCGTATGACCCCCGAGTAATATAAAGTCTTTGAAATCATGAACTAAGGCCCATAAAGTCCCTCCGCCCTGAAAGTTATAATCTCTTCGCAAATCATAAGGGTTCACATTAGTACCATCTGCATTTCTGAAATGAAGCCTCTTACGTTGACCACCTACTAAAACGAAATGAGCTACGTTGCCCTTCTTGTCTGAGAAGAACCCTCTGCCTCTTTCTCCAATGGCTTTAATTATTTTATTGATGGCTTCTAACCGTTGTTGCTTGTCCATCCAAGTATCCTCCTTATAAAATAAGTCGCTTATAATCTCTGTATAATTCAATTGGTGTCATCGTGTAATCTTGGTTTGCACCATCCGATGAGTATTCATAATGGATGTATCCATCAAGATCCTCATATTTTACGTAGATAAGCTCGTCCTCTGTTTTGCTTTCGAAAATACAGTCAAATTTCTTTCTTACTTTGAATTTCATCATTCACCCTATGATTAGCTGCTTGGCATGGTCGAACTGGTCTCTCGTAACCAAAATGTTTACTGGATCGTAATATTTTAGCCAGTTTTCTACATCAAAGCTGACAGCTGCATCCGACCCATATCGATCTCTAAAATGTTTTCTCAGAGCTTCTGATCCTGCCCTCAAGTTCTCTACATCAGTGTGATCTGGAGGAGTTTGTAAATCCGGTCTCCACAACATGAATCCTGATTGTATGTTATCGAGGGGGATGTCCAAGTTTTCATCATTCCAATCACCTTCATCCATTGAAGAAGCCAGATAACGGTCATCCCTATTTTGTTCTTAAACACAATCACTGGCACATTCCTGTAATACTCATTTAAAGCACATAGAACATCTTTATAAAGCTGAGATTGTTCGGAAAGACCTTTCTCCAATATCTCTCCTTCTTTATTTACAAAAAGCGAAGTGTCTAGCTGCGGCTTCCCATCGATTAAATCAAAACGGAAGAAAGTGTCCTTTAGATTGTTAATCTGAAGAATGCCCCACTCATCGATCTTTTCAGTTTTTTCAATATTGGTAATTTTACATTTACTCAAATTTTACGCCTCCCTAATTCGGTTTGTACCGCGTCTATAATTGACTGCTGCTTCTGCACGTATTCGGGTTGGTGAAACCCACCAACAGCATGGCTTGAGATCCGGCTTTCTGCATCGTCAGCTATAATTTTTAATTGATCTTCTGTGAAAGAAGATAATTGTGACTTAATCCACTCACTCATTGGCTTTCTCCAGTAGGTGAGGATGCTGATGGATGTTACCAATTACTTCTCCACGTTCAGGCTCTGCTACATATTCATCAGAGCAACAACCGCATCCATCGTCCGTAGCAAATGGATGGAAACCCACTCTGTCTAAATCAAATTTCACATGATAAACACGACCGAGAGAGTCTTTATAAATGTCATCTGAAAAAATCTCTTTTTCATTTTTATCGTGAACTCCGGATCCATACATGAATATAGGTTCGTCGCACTCAAAGTGCTCGAAACGAATGTTCAGGCTGTCATCCATGAGCTCTTCTTTCCCATACATCATGCCATCTCCATACATTTCTTCACGATCCGGATCATATGCTCTGATATTCACTTTATTAATCTCCTTTTTGTTTAGATTGGTGGCAAGTGCCTTCCTACTGGGATTTGGCTTATCTTGATTACAGTTGATTGACTTTTCATAACACGATATATTTCACTATCTATCAACTGTCCGACTATCCATTCAATCTTTTGATTTTCGTTTAAATTAGAGTTCCCTTCATGCATGTGGGGATGAACGCCTTCACTAGCTGCTAAAGCCTTCGCTTCTTCTAACTTCCCTGGTTGCTCCGTGAGATCTAACACCTTCTCCAATAGCTCAACTCTCTTCATGTTCAAACCTCACCTTGTCGGGATTATCTAAGGTTTCAAGAAGCAAGAGGACCACATCTGCTCTGTGATACCCTTTGCCGGCTAATAGTTTGCCAGTCATCATAATAAATTCTTTATCGCTTTTACTGATGTTCATATATTGCTTGGCCATATATCCTCCTAGAACAAACTCATTTGTTCCCAATCTTCTTCAGGTAAGGCATCCGGTTCAAATTCAGCCTCTTCATTTTTTGACTCAATAAGCTCATAGTCTATGAAATAATATTTCTGAAAGGTACCTCTGCCAATTGTGCATTCCGGATCATCGTAAATGTGCACTTGGGTACTTTGAGTTTTATGTTGTTTAACGTAATAGTGTTTTCCTTCTAAATCCCGATGTCCCGGCATACGCACCCACACTAGAAACGCTCTGTAAACCGCACCCATTGTTAGATCAATTTTAATCCTGGGTGGTTCAGGCGGACGTTGAGGGGATTCTTCTGCTATCACTTGAAAGAGATCCTTTTGATAACACCCAAAATGAGCTTTTGGATTATCAAATCTGCATACATAGTAATGAGTGGGACCATTAGGAAAAAGGAAATATTCTTTATCCTTGGTTAAAGTAGTTGTCCCTCCTGGATCGATACAGAGTCCTTTCAAGACTTATCACCTTCTAAAATGTCCTCATGTTCTTTCACAGCCTTTAAGGATAGCCGGCCAATGATCATGAATAAAATCCACCCTACATTCTTCATGACGATTTACGCTCCTGCAGTTGATCGACCACAGCAAGATAGTCCAATGACACACGACCTCGATCTACTTCAAAAGCGTAAATATCAAAATCAGCTAAAGGGATGCTCTTGTGGCCACCCTCTTTCGACTTGACGTAATAGTGATTTATAAACGAGACAGGACAATAAAAGTATTTACGCACTTTGCTAAATTCAATAAGGACAAATGCAATGACACCATGCTTCTCAGCGCTGATTAAATAATCTAGCTGATGATCTTTTAATAGCTTTAGAGGGAAACGTCCCTCCGTGGTACTTTTCGCTTCAAATACGACTGAATTTCCTTTATATACTCCGTCATAATCAACCGTAGATTTTTCAAGCAAAAAATCCTCTACTGATCTGCCGTCCCTTTGCTTGAACGACTGTTACTGGCGTAGCTCGTTTGTTAATTAAGGCAATTTGTTGATTCTTATATTGGGTGTTTATGATGTTTAACAAGTTCTCAAACGCTTGTCCTGTCTGTGATTTAAAGTGCTTGAAATGAGTCATGTAGTTCTCCCCTCCTGGTTACACGCTGACCGTTCTCTAAAACGGTAGATCGTCATCCGAAATATTGATTGTTCCACTGTCATTTGCGAATGGATCGTCACTATGCCCTCTACTGGTGTTGTTACTGGATTGATTTGAATTAGTTGTAGGCGATTGTGTTTCAGATCGAGAACCTTTTGACTCTAAGTAAGAAATCCTCTCTGCAACAACCTCTGTAACGTACACGCGTCTGCCCTCGTTATTATCGTAAGACCTGGTTTGAATTCTCCCGTTAACAGCGATAAGGGAACCTTTCCCCAAGTAATTAGCTGCATTCTCAGCTGGCTTCTTCCATACGACACACTGCACAAAATCAGCTTCACGATCGCCTTGCTGATTTGAGAAAGGACGATTAATGGCCAATGTAAAAGTAGCGACAGCTACACCACTTGGCGTATATTTCAACTCCGGATCTCTAGTTAAACGGCCAACCAATGATACTGAGTTCATCATGAAGCGCTCACCTGCTCACGTATGTAATTAGTGGCCTGCGAGAAGCTATTACAAAGCTCATCTGTGCCATTGACTTTTGCAATGAAACTAGCTCCTAGTGGGATGATAAAACCCGCTTCTTTGTCATCCACAAGAACGATTACGCCTGTGGACGTATGATTAACCTGAATCATCAAATCGCCTCTTTTCTAGTTAGTTCATCCATGAAGTTCCCATCACTCAACCAGGCTTTACGATCTTGCTCTTGCTGCAGTAAGTCGATTAAATCCGGCTCTTCTTGCTGTTTCTTTAAGCATTCAGGACCGTATCCAATGATCTGACTACGTCTGGACCTAAGAGGGTGATTGCACCTTAAGCACTTGTAATGCAGTGTTCCTTCGTCATCCACAACACCTTTAACCAGTAGATCATCTGCTGACTGAAATTGATCCACCATGATTTCTGCAGCTGCTAGAATGGCTTGTACTAGAGCATAGCTTGCTGTTGGTCCTTCGCCGGTTCCCAGCTGATCTGCACCAATTCTTTGATATGGTTCAACAGTCGCTTGGTGTAAGAAGCCTGGCTTAAATTCAAGTCGAACCTCTCCCATATTTTCTGCTGCTTCAATCGCTTGGTTAAGATCCTCTACAGGGTTGAACTGAGCCATTCGGATTACTGATTCACCGTTCTTCCTAAACCAACTCACAGCTGAAGTACTTCCTGTCTTTGTGACGTTTGTCCAACCATGAATCTTCGATGCAATAAGTGCATTGATCAGTTGTTTTTGTTTGAATTCCACGATCTCATTCCTTTCTTAGTGGCTGTAAGCTCGGGCTTCTTTGTTCGCCTTAAGCTCCTCAAGCATTTCTTCAAAAGATTTTTGATTTTCGACAGGTTTACTAGAGGTTGCTTGACTGCTAATGTCTTTTTTATCTTCCTCAAACCATTTAGGCATTTTATCCTTGCGCTCATTGGCTTTCCTCGGTTGTGATCGTTGACTCGCTAAACCTGCCATCTTTTCAAATTTGGTATTTAATTCACGTGGAGTCATGATGTTCGTAGACCAAAATTGATGGTTTTGAACGGCTGCCACGACCTCCCTAATACGTTCTGGCGATTTGCCGTTATCAAGAATCTTTTGCATATCTGCAGCCCAGGCATTCATGTTTGGCTCTGAGTGATCCGGTACGATTCGTTTAACGCCCTCTAGAAACTCTTTTGCTAACTCCATAGCAACTTCTCCAGTAACTGAGCTCTCTTGATGATGTTGATCTAGTATGTAGCCCACGCAGTAGGAAAGTGAATTAATTCGAGCATTAGCGTGTTTTGGCTTGTATGTGTCAAAGCATTTCTGCATATACTGCATAACCTTAGACAAGCCTATATTCGCCTCGACAAGTTCATCTGCAGCTTTGGAGTCAGCAGGTGAAGTTTGCAAACCATGAGAACGCAATCGAACAAATTCATTCAAGATTTCTTGTTTCATAGATTCAAAGGAAAAAGAATTTGAAGTAGTAGCTTTTATTTCTTCTTTTTCTTTTTTCTCTTTGTTATTTATGTTGTTATTTATATTATTTATATTGGAGTGGTCATTTTCGGCACGATCTGATTCAAAAACGGCACGCTTCGTGCCATTTTCGGCACGATTTGAAAACTCAGGGGTGCCATTTCCGGCACGAAGTGTTTCATTTTCGGCACGCTTCGTGCCGTTTTTGGCACGGTCAACCTCATCATGGGTGCCGTTTTCGGCACGAAGTGTGCCATTTTTGGCACGGTTAGTATTTGGATCAACCCATTTTTTAGATCGTTTTACTCTAAATATATTGCCTCTAGGGGTGTAATCCATTGAGATATATTCAGCTGATTGAAGCGCTTCACACTGTCTTTTAACCGTCGATTTAGATAAACCGAGTTCATCTCCAATATGACTATAGGAAACTGGCCGTCCGTAATAGACTCTGCCCGACCGCTCACCATTGTGTTCGGGCTCGTCGGTAATGCGGTTCAGTAGCCACAAATACGTCCATATGGCCTTTCCTATGCGCTCTTGATGTTCTGGTGTCAGTAGCCCCGAATACACTCTAAAATAAGTGTCGGACATCCATAGGCCTCCTTACTTTTCTTTATCCATTTTTGTGCACACTACGTAAGGCTGGGAGCCTGCTTTTACAGGCTCTAACCCCACTAACTGTAAATCTGGATGATACTTCTTTAAAAATGAAACCACATAGCTTCTGTAAAGCTCTGCTCGGTTTTCAGCATCTTTACAGAAGGAGTAATAACACGAAGGAACAGCAACCCTTTGATTAGTCATTAGGACCCTCTGGTGGTGGCTCAGCGTTATGCTCGAAATTAATGAACGGATCATCTGAAACTTTTTGTTGTGTTGGCATGTCATTTTTCTTCTTCAATTCCTTTTGCAGATGTTCCTCAACTTTTTTGATATCAACTAAGTTCCAATTCCGTGGATCCGAATCAATGGCTAGATCAAACAAAGCAATTGAGTGCATTTTTCCATCATCAAAACCTAGCTGCTCTTTCAACTGCTTGATAGATCGAGATGCTTGTCTCCACTCTTCATCTGTATTCTTTTGATTTATTGGAGGGTCGATAGCACCGCTTTTATACTGATGATTTGGCTCTAACCGCTGTATGTTCGGATCTTCATATTCAAGTGAATACTGTTTAGGCATTTCCTCTTCTGTAACCAATCCGCTGATGTTAAATTGACGCTTAAGAACGATAACTTCAGCAACCTTTTTAATCATGGCACTCGGATAACTCTTCCATACAGGATTCGAACCAGCTGCACTGCTATACTCTTTAAAATCCACCACAGCAATTGCAGGATCTCTTCCCTTTCTTTTGCAGATAGCCCAGGCACCGGTGATCTCTCCTCTATCCGAACCAAAATCATGTACCATTTGATTAGTCATTGGGTTAAATGAGAAATTATCTTTTTTCCTGATCTCAAAGCTATTTAAGCCTTCAAACTCAGGATCACTTTGAGCAACCTTCACATAGCCATCTCGGCTTGTCATGATGATAGGATCTACACCTTCATAATCGATCTCACCATTCTCCAGACGTTTGTAGTCCCAGTTTCCTTTATTGTCCTTCTGTTTCTTAGGACGTTTGATGAACCAAATTTCTTTAGTAAACGGATCCAACTGATAACGCTGTGCCAGGTGCATAAACATCTCTAATTCATCATTAGTTGCCCCTTTAGCAACAGTTCTACGGATAACCTCCACCTTTTCACTACTGAATTGAAGTAGTCCACCAGTAGTTGTGGCTATCTCATTCTTTTCTTGGGTGGAAACAGATGATTCTTTTGTTTCTTCTGCCAATTTCAGGACCTCCTGTTAACGTATTTGCAATCTTGATCAGGAAAGCCTATACTGTTAGTAGTTATACGTCGTATAGGCATTACCCACGAGTCCTCAGACTGCTATCTGATGGGCTCTTTTTTCTTTGTGCATGATGTAGAAAATACGCTCTGCTTCAATTGGAGTGATATCGAGCTGACATGCTACCTGAGCGCACCCCTTATCGATTCCTAGTACAGCAACGTGATTGTAGAGGTAAAATGTTTCACCTTCTCCCAGTACCTTGTGACGACCTCCTGGCGTTAAACTATTCATCCTTTTGGTCCCTCCATTTCCTGTTCGTTGAATTGATCCAAAATGACTAAGCAAGCATCCTGTAACTCCTCATCAGTTGTCTGGTTAATATGTGATAACTGCAACATTGCTAATGAAAGGGACAGTACTTTTGCTGTTTTACGATTCTTAGATAGCTCTCTCATCGTTTACCTCCTGTGTAAGAAAGATCATCTAAAAGCGACTCCAGAATGTTGCTAGCTTCTTCCACCTTCTCTTGGTTGGGCTCGTCTTTGAGTAGATCAACAACGTCTTGCACAGTCGATTTCGTTTCACTTAATGAAACAACACGACTCAAATTAACTGGTTGCATCAGAACAACTCCTTTTTAATTTTCAAAGATCAGGTGCAGCTGCACCGTGAGACTCACAACAGGGGGATTATGAGCCTCACGGCAAAGCTGAGCTTGCCGTCTTAACCATAATTTGCTATGATCAAGTTATCCAAATGAAGAATTACCTCGCAAAAGCATGAACTGTTCCCGCAGTTGGTGCTTTTTTTAATGGAGAATTCTTCTGTTGAAATCTATAGAATCTGATAAACACCTTTAACGAGAGGTTGTATAATTCTTTTCGTCGCAAGTCGTGTACATTTGGTCCATACATTGATAAGTTAATATTCGCCACTCGGTTTAAAGAAGTGTAAACTTGCTTCATTCCACTACCATCTAATTCAACTGATTGAAGATCCCTCTTCACTTTCTCGAAATCTAAGTCAAACTGACGCTTGTCCCATCCTTTTAATTCATGCGAGCGGTGATCCATCGCATCTAGAATGATCCTCATTTCTCTTTCGTTCATTGCTTTCAAAGCTTTAGACTTCATTTACACTCACTCCTTATTAAATTAGTGCTGTTAGAAACGCTCCAGCCAAAACCATAATTGCAGCGACAACAATAACTCTGTTTAGAAATTGCTCATGCCTCTTTTCACTACGACTCTTAACTTCTGTTAGCTTATTTGACTTTTCCAAATTTCGTCCTCCTCTTACGGAATTAAAGACTTTGAATGCGATTATGATGAAATTCAGTTAGCTTAATCTCTTCGTAGGCTGATACAGAAGCAATTACCACCTTGTCTGCTAAGGCTTCCTGAATCCAACTTCCTCTTAATCTCTGTCTATCTAACTCCCAATTTATAGACATGCTTTGCAAAGTGGATTCGGTCGCTTGTTTCATATCAAGGATTTCCTCAGCATGCTTGTACATTTCACTTATGAAGCGTTCGCTTGCCGGTTCCCCTGGACGTATCTGAGTACCCATAATGAGTAGATCCTTTGCTGAATCAATGGCTTGTTGCGCTTGTCTCATAAAGTTAACAAGTTGATCAGTTACCGATTCAAGCAAACGTGGATCAGTTGCCGGAAGGTCTAGCCCGTAGATATGCTTTATCTTTGCCTTTGCCGTGTAATCCTCGCATATATCACACCACTCTAATGCCATTTCAAAGGGTATCTGCGATTGCCCATCCTCAAATCGAGTTAAGCGAGGAAGCGATATACCAAGAGAATCCGCCATAAACTGTTTGGTACGGCGTTCGTCTTTACGCGCTCGCTCTCTCGCAATTTTTAAGATGGTTCCTATCGCTGAGGGTGAGTACAAACGGTTTTTTTGCAAAGTGTTCGTCATTATGTTCGCCTCCGAATATTCAGTTTTTGAATGTACAATGAGTCTAAGCAAGTACAATTGTTCTCAAGGGCAAAATTAAGCCCTTTTCTGTGAACCGTTGTTTTTTAATTGCTCCCGATTTTTTTTAATAAGCCTAGGAACAGAAGTCTTAAGAAAAAAATTCGCTAAGTCACGAAGCGCTTTTTCTGATGGTTCGGTTCGAATTGGCTCTTTCTCTTTCATTTGATCACTCCTCTCTTTTACAGGTGTATGTGATATGGACGCTGGGACGGTCCTAGAATTTTTATTTAATGGTCATCACCTCTTTCATTCAGATATTTGATAACTACTGGTTAACTCCTTAGGCAAAAAAATATCATCAGGTTTCATATTGAAAATTGCAGCAATTGAAACGGCTAAATCGTAATATAAACGCCGCTCGCCATTTTCAATCTGCCAGTAATAAGGTTTACTCACACCTAACTGATCAGCCATTTCTTGTAGAGTCATACGGTTATTTAGCCTAACTTCCTTTAATCGTTCTCTCAAAATATTCACCTACTCTCTTGCTGTTAACTTGTTGTTAACTTGAGTATAAGTTAACTAATAGGTAACTGTCAATATAAAAATTCCTATTTAGTTAACTTTATTTACGTTAGCTGTTAGTTAACTTATACTTAGTACATATATTGATTTAGATAGGAGCAAGCCTAATGGCATTAGCACCCGATAGACTTAAAAAATTAAGAAAAGAACGCAAGTTATCTCAAGAAGCTCTAGGCAATCATATTAACGTCACAAAAGTCTCTATATCAGGTTATGAACGCGGGGAAAGAACTCCAGATGTTGATACACTAAATAAATTAGCTGATTTTTTCGGGGTTACAACCGACTACCTACTTGGAAGAGTGGAAGAACCAGATGATATAATGAATGTTGCCTACAGCAGAGGTGGTCATAAATTCACTAAAGAAGAAAAAGAAGAACTTGATTCAATCCTTGAAAACGAAGTTGAGAAATTCTTAAGGTTAAGAAAACAATTCTTAAGAAGTAAAGATGATGATAAATAATAGATCCGACAATTTATTTAATCGGATCTATATTTTTAAGTTATAGATAGGTATTTAGTATTAATATTCTTATATATAAAGGAATTAAGGGAGGGATAATTTCTTGATTTTTCAAAGAAGATTCATGATTTCTGTCTTTGTATTAGTTTTATTATCAGTACTGAACACAAACCTTGTCCATGCTAATACGCTATCCATTAGCTATTTCAATGATGCTTTGGATGAAGATATCCAGAAAAGAACAAATGAAATTAATGAACAATGGGAAATCTTTTGGACTGAAAATCTAAAATCATACATACGACAAGATATTAATAAGAAAGAAGTAAGAGAAAGATTAGATGAACTTGAAGAGTATTTATTAGAGGAGATTGAATCAATTAAGGCTGAAGATATCCCTGAAGAATTAGATAGAAAAGACAAACGTAGCATTAAAAAAATTCACAAAGCTGAACTAAAAAACTACAGAAATCTCTTGAAACAAACTCGAAAGGTTGATAAAGATATCAAGAGAGATAAATTTGTTGATTCAGAACAATACGATAAAAAGTTAAAAACTTCTCAAAAAAATGAAGAGCGTATTAACAAAGAAATTGAAAAAATCAACTCTAAAAATGATGTTAGTATAAAAACAATCTCTTTTAATCTATCAGATGAAATAGATAAAGAAACTGTTTTAAAAGAATTAGAAGAAGAAATAAATTTAGAGAAAGAAGCACAAGAAAAAGCTGCTGCACTTGCTGAAGAAGAGCGAAATGCTCAGGGAGAGGAAAACAGTAAGGAGCTAATTGATGCATCATCCACCGATACTAATCAAAAAGAAATTGAATTTCAAAATTGGGTTAACGATTTGATCGTAACAGGAGAAGGTCTTATTGTTGATGTTAAGCCTTTTATGCCTGATGACTGGTCAAATACAGATATTTATTTGAGTTCAGAGTATTTCTTGTTAACGCCTGAACAACAAAAGTATCTGGCAGAAACTATAGGACCCACTGTAAAAAATCAAGTTTTAGCTGCAAACTTAGAGTCTTACACAAGTATTAGATTCCGATACTATGAAGACAACAGAGTCTTAGCTGAAGAAAAATTTTGGGGTAGTGGCTACAACATGAAATAAAGAAAGCCTGCGGGCTTTTCTTTTCACCAAATAACCGAACGTATATTCCCTGTCAGGAGTGAAACAGCATGAGATTTTCAGCTCATACATTCAGAGATAAAGAGGTCAGCAAATTATTAAGCAACAAAGGTATTAATTCAGTCAATGATCTATCGACTGATCACCTCAGTACCCTCTTAGACACAATGGTTATTTATGAGCCAAGTGCTTCCCGTGTAAGGTCCGTTGAAGACTTCACTCTAATTACACTAGACAGCCGTCTAAATAGGCTAGAACAAAGACGCGAATTCTTTCATGAGCTTACTCACGCCCTTTTCCATCCAGGGGATCAACAACATATGTCCCCTGAACTTTCACGCTTCCAGGAAGAACAGGCGAATTACTTAATGCTCTATTTAGCAATGCCCCTTCATTTATTTGAACCAGTCCTATTAAAATACCAATCGCTTGTAAGTTTACAAGAAATGTTTGATCTACCCCAGGATATGATCAGTTCAAGGATTGAATCATTACGACGTGAACGCTCGAGATCTTCATATCAGACTAAGCTTCAACGTATCGAGTGGCAATATAGGAAAAAGAGTCTGCGACCTGGAGAGATACACGGTGGCACCATTCAGATTCTTCAGCAATTAAAGAATCAGGTTGGCGAGGAAAGGATGAGTTCAGATGTTACGCGTTTATTATGAGGAGTTAGACGGTGCATTACTCCCTCAAAAAGTTTTAGTTAGGCCAGAAATTGAATATGGAACAATAAAATATGATGTATTTACCCCATTCGAAAGATTTTACGATGATGAATTCCATGACGAACTGAAAATCATTACTATTACACAAGCTGCACTAACTCGGGATATTTTTAATGAAACAACCATCAGTGTTGACTTAGACCAAGTAAAAAAAGATTTGTATGTTTGCGGTATTCATCCTGATCAATTATTGGAAGCCGATTATTTTCTGATGTTAATGTCAGATATAGAAGAAGTCCTTCAGATGACCTTACATCAATTTTTCAAGGCAGAGGTGTAAATAATGAAATGCGCGATTTATACAAGGGTTTCTACTGAAGAACAAGCAAAAGACGGCTTTTCAATAAGAGCTCAAAAAGAAAGATTAGACATGTTCGCACAATCGCAAGACTGGGATATCTACGACTACTATATAGATGAAGGACGTTCTGCTAAAGATACTGACCGAGAAGAACTTCAACGAATGCTTAATGATATTTCTGAAAATAAAATTGAAGTTGTTCTTGTTTACAAGTTAGATAGATTAACAAGATCTGTAATGGACCTCTATAAATTACTTGAAAGATTCGAAGCACACGGCTGCATGTTTAAATCAGCCACTGAGGTATTTGATACCACCACCCCAACAGGAAGACTTTTTATCACACTTGTAGCTGCAGTTGCTCAATGGGAACGAGAAAACCTTGGTGAGCGCGTTAAATTTGGGATGGAACAAATGGTTGAGGAAGGAAGATGGCCAGGTGGCCCTACTCCATTTGGATTTAGATTAAACGACGAAGAAAAGTTAGTTATTGATGAAGCAGAAGCGGAATTATATAGATATATGTATGAACTTTATGAAACATTTCACGGCGATGTGAAAATATCGAATATATTGAATCATGATTTACAAGCCAAAACTAGAAAAGGCAACGATTTTAGCTCTAAGACGGTCAGGGATATTATGAAAAACCCTATAGCATACGGAGCTTTAAGATGGGCAGGTAAAATAAATGAAAATTTTGCTCCTGCTATTGTTCCAAAAGAAAGATATGAAAATGCTATTAACTTAAGACAGACTAGAAATAATCATCACCCTCAAAATGTGGCATCTGATTATATATTTACTGGTGTCATAAAATGCGCAAGGTGTGGAGCTCCATTAAAAGGAACACTTAGAAACATTGGAGGAACAAAATATCGATATTTAATATGCACTAACCAACGTGAAAAAAAGTGTGATCTCCCCTTAATTCGTGAATTAAGCATTGAGCTTTATTTCTTAAATGAAATTCAGAATCAACTCAAAAAATTTCATCAGATTGCTTTTGAAGTTGGAAATGAACCTGATCAAGCTGCATTAAAAACAAAAACACATATTGATCAATTAGAAAAACAACTCAAAACAATAAGAGACCGAAGAAAGAAATGGCAAGTTGCCTATGCTAACGATGTTATCGATCTAATAGAGTTAAGAGAACATACCACCAGTGATCGCAAACGACAAGAAGAGTTAGAGAAAGAAATATCTGAACTAATCGTAGATAACCCTCAAAATACTTCTGAAGAGATTGTTAGAGCATTAACTGATTTTCTTGGTAATTGGGATTTATTAGAACCGATTGAAAAAAAACATAGTTTAATGCTTTTCCTAAAAAGATTTGATATTGATTGTGATGATGGGGCTAGGCTGAATTATAAGAAAAGGAAGCTATACCTTTCAAACTTTCAGTACAACTAGCACTTTTTTGTACCTTACACTACATGAGCTGTACCATTGGTCGGCGCCATCCTCATTCCGGTTGCCGTTAGAGCTGGACTTCCTCCAGTAGCTACTGGAGTAGCAATTGCGATTGCCGGTCAAGGAATGGCGTTATCATCGGATTATATGATTAAGATTGCACCAATGCTGACAGCAACGGCTGCCAATGTAGAAGTTTCTGCTGTGGCTGATAAGGCGCTCATTTTATCTCTCATTACCGGTATCACGGCTCTCATTCTTGCGTATTTCCGGATTCGTAAGTTGATTCAGACACCGTCTACTAGACATTTAGACGCATGGAACGCAACTCATAGTGAACCAACAGCTCCTGCTTCCCGCGCTCAATCAACTCGAGATCAATCCACTAGTATGTTTTTTGCGATTGCAGTCCCTTTAACATTTTTGGCAATTATGATTTATATGCTGTATGCGACGTTTACAGATGGAGTTACGCTTGAAGGTGGCGCTGGAGCTGCTTTAATTGGAGGCGTGGCTGTTCTTCTGATGATTGCGGCAACGGTTGCTTATAACTGGAGACAATCATTAAATCAAGTGAGTGATCACCTCGTTGAAGGATTTGTCTTCGCGTTTCGTGCGATGGGTCCTGTAATTCCAATTGCTGGCTTTTTCTTTTTAGGGAGCGGCGAAATGTCTGCTAAAATTTTTGCGTTAGAGGAAGGTTTGCAAGCACCCTCCTTTCTCTTTCAACTAGTTGAAGCAGGGCAGCAATTCATCCCCGAAAATCCTTTTTTCGCGGGGTTTGGCTTGTTACTTGTAGGTATGGTGACGGGGTTAGATGGGTCTGGTTTTTCTGGATTACCACTTGTGGGAGCACTATCTGGGGCTCTGGCGCCATCTGTTGGCGTTGATCCTGCTACACTTGGTGCAATTGGACAGATGGGAGCGGTTTGGGTTGGAGGCGGAACCTTAATTGCCTGGTCATCCATTGTTGCCGTTGCTGGGTTTGCAAGGGTGTCTGTAGTAGAGCTCGTCAGGCAGTGTTTCATCCCTGTTATGGCCGGATTAATTCTTTCTACCATCGTAGCCATTCTATTCTTTTAACGTACAAAGGCCCTTTGGCACTTTGCAAAAGGCCTTCTAATACTTTTTATTTATCTTCCTTCTCTTCTTTTTCTTTCTTACGGTCTACTGTACCGTCTTCAAGACTTTTATCAAATAAATCCTTTGTTTCTTCTTCACCAGACTTGTTTTCATTCTTTTCTTTATCACTCATGCTTACACTTCCTTTCTCTCTATGCCATACTATACCCCATAGATTTGGAAGTTAATCATTTGCCTCTGTAAGAAATGAGTGAACACGATCAATTGGTATAGCTAGGCCAACAGAGTCTTGTTCACTTGCAAAACCAGGAATTGTTTTTGCATAGATCACACCTACCACTTCTCCTGAATCGGAAATAACCGGGCTCCCACTATGTCCTTGAAAAATACTTGCATCAATTTGAATGGCATCATATTGTTCTTCGTGCTCAGTAATGTGTCCTGTAATAGCAATATGATCGTAAAGGAGTGGATTGCCAATGATATAGACGGATTGTTGGTCACTCGTTCCTGAGTCACTTAATGGCAAAGCTTCATGAGTTTGATCCGTTTCAATTGATAGTAAGGCAAGATCTAACTCCTCATCTTCATGCTCGATGTCCGCTTGATACTTCTCACCATTCACCGTTGTGACAATTAGAGGTCCGTCTCCTTCAGCCACATGATGATTCGTTAAAATCTGACCCTCCTTACCATAGAAAAAGCCTGTTCCCTTCGATCCATTTCTTTGAACGTGAACGATGCTTTCTTTGTAGGATTGAATATCGGGTTGTGTGGAAAGCTCTTCAGATTGTTCCATCAACTCTCTGCCATCTGCTCCGTAATACTGAAGTAAAAACGCACCTGCATTGCCAAGCAAAATCAGGGCAAGAAATATCGCAGCAACCTTCACCCACCATCTTGAAGGCTTTTTACGTTCCCTTTCATCAGGCAAGAAATCTTCGGGCTCTGGTTCTCCGTCCATCATTTCGTCTTCACGGCGGTCATCATTCATCAACCTCACCTCCTGCAAAAAAAGACCTGAATCACTCAGGCCTCCTCATCTTTCGTATCCTCTTTTTGTGCTAGCTTCGTTAGTTCTGCAAGTAAGATATGCTGTGGCATATGCACCAAGTGTTCAACAGGCACCTTTAAATGCGCCGCTAGTTTTACCGCACTCTCTGGGGAAAGCTGTAATGGTCTCATGTCGATTGACCTCCTTTTTCGGCAAAATCTAAATCACGCAAGACACGTTTAACCGAGCTTGCAGTCTTAATCGTCTGAAGTCCTTGGCGATCGAGCTGGATCGATTTCATCGCAAGGTCCGGTCTCATTCCGCATACAATTAATTCAGTCCCAATAAGGGTTAACACGTCACGTAAACTATAAATGCCATCAACCACTTCATCATCAAATGTTTGCAAGCCAGATACATCTAGAACCAGCGTATCGATTTTTTCTTTTACTGTTTCTGTTGTAATTTGGGTAAACATCTCTGTAAATCGTTCTCCATCTACCTGACCAATAAGTGGTAGTACAGCTAATCCATCTAGTAATGGTACAATCGGTGTAGAGATTGATCGGATTTGTTCAAGTGATTGCTTATATTCATTTTCCGTTAATTTGTGATCCGTGATATCCTTTTGAATGCCTACAAAGTAATGCTTGTCTTCTTTTTCAAGATAAACGGGATCGATGGTTAACTCGTTCCAAAACGGTTGTCCATTTTTTTTATAATTTAAAATCTCAATTGTAATTGATCTCTTTTCACTAATCGCTTCCCGTAAAAGACGGATTGCGTCAGGATCTGTATCCTTACCTTGTAGGAACCGGCAATTGGTGTTTAACGTTTCTTCAATTGAATATCCGGTCATCGATGCGAACCCCTTGCTCACATAGATAATTTCATTATCAGGTAAATCTGGATCAGTAACGAGAATTCCTACTCTCGTATAATCAAGAATTTTCACTAATAATTCTGCTTGTTCAATGATCGCCTTCAACTAGCAACCCTCCATTTGATAAAAGTGCCCTCTCTCTATATAGTTAAAAAAGTCGCGTTCATTGCCTGTATCATATGTTTGAAATATAATAAGATACATTCTATTGTAACTTTTTTTTATTAGTAGGGTCAATTTATAAATTTATATCACACGGAGGATAACATTCGAATGAAACCTATACATGTAGAAGCTGTACAAAAACGAATACAGGAATTTTCAAATCAAACGGTTTATGTTCATTTGGAAACAACAAATGGCGCTTACGCAACGCATAATAATGCAGATTTCTTTTCAGCGAGTGCTTATATTCGTAATGCAAAAGTTAACGTAGAGCACGGCAAAATTCTAGGAGATGGTCCTTATCGAGTGGGCCTTAAAATAGATATTGGCTGGGTTTACGCAGAAGGAATTACTCATTACGAGGACGAGCAAGAAGGTCGCTTACTTCTAGCTGGTCACGGCGCTGAAGGAAAGCTGGCTGTCGCATTACAAATAAGTGAAACCCCATTTGAATAATAGGTAGGAGATGAATGTCATGAAACAAGAATCA
Organism: Alkalicoccobacillus gibsonii; assembly: GCF_016798245.1. Taxonomy (GTDB): domain Bacteria; phylum Bacillota; class Bacilli; order Bacillales; family Bacillaceae_D; genus Alkalicoccobacillus; species Alkalicoccobacillus gibsonii. The sequence continues at coordinate 889,570 of NZ_JAEUZA010000001.1, forward strand.
CACGTACTTGTAATATTTCCACACCCAGATGATGAAGCATTCGGTGTCTCTGGCACCATCTCAGCTCACCGTGCAGCTGGAACGCCCGTTACGTATGCTTGTTTAACACTTGGAGAAATGGGACGTAACTTAGGTAACCCTCCATTTGCGACAAGAGAATCACTTCCAGGGATCCGTAAAAATGAATTACTTCAAGCAGCAAAAGCAATGGATATCCAAGACCTGCGTATGATGGGCTTTCGAGATAAAACCATTGAGTTTGAAGATGATGAGAAAATGAAACAGCTTGTTCTTGATCTAGTTGAAGAGCTAAATCCTTCTCTCGTCATTTCGTTCTATCCTGGCTACTCCGTGCACCCTGATCACGAAGCAACCGGTCGAGCCGTGGTTTCTGCATTAGCTGAACTACCAAAAGAAACACGTCCTACCTTATATTGTCTTGCGTTTTCAAACGGTCACGAAGACAAAGTTGGCGCCCCTGATGTCATACATGATGTAAGTGAATTTGCTGAGCACAAAAAGAATGCCATGCGCGCACACCTTTCTCAAACCGTTTGGATGCTAGCAGATATGGAGCCGAAATGGGAAGCAGGAAATCCCGAAGCAATAGCTTGGTTACATCGGGAACGATTTTGGACGTATTCATTTAATGATTAATAATCGAGGTGCATGATATGACGCAAGAACGCTCGTTGCTTTTAATAGATGGATTTAACCTACTTAGCCGCGGCTATTTTGCTACGGCTTATGGAAAAGAAGAAAAGGACCTTCCTAAAACAGAGGATGGCCTTTATACAAACGGACTCAGAGTATTTTGGCAAAAGCTATTTCAGCTTGTAACAAAGCATCACATCACTCACTTAGCTGTTGCTTGGGATGTAAAGCGCGAGGATTCCATTCGTCGCCAGAACTTCCCTGACTACAAGGCCACACGTGGCGAACTACCTTCGCCTCTCATTCAGCAGTATGAAACGTGTTTAGCTTTAATTGAAGCACTAGGAATCAAAGAATTAACAACACCACCATATGAAGCCGATGACGCGATTGGAGCGATCGCTGGATTATGGGAGCTTGAAGAATCTGGTCCCTGCTATATTTATAGTAATGACAAAGACCTTCTTCAGCTTTTAAGCCCACAGACCTCACAGATTATTGCAAGCAAAAAAGGGGAAGAAACCTATACCCTTAAGCATTTTCAAGATGAGTATGGAATTATGCCTTCTCAGTGGCCTGATGTGAAAGCTCTATTAGGTGATAAGAGTGATAACATTCCAGGTTGTGCCGGCATTGGTCCCAAAACTGGCTTACCTTTGATTCAGCGATACGGAACAATCGAAGGAATCTATGAAAATATCGAAAACCTTGATCCTGAATTCGCTCGTTGCTTAAAAAAGCTGCATAACGGCAAAGAAGCCACTCACGTTAGTAAGGAGCTAGCAACCATTATCTGTGAAATTGAAAGCCTAGTAGGAACGAATTTTGAGGAATATGAATTGAATGTTGATGCAGAAACGGTTGCATCAACGCTTAAACCCTTCTCCATACGAACAAGCTTTCAGCAGCCTCTCTTTTAATGAGGCTGCTTTTCTTTTAAGGGTTCAAGCTTTTTAAATGGTTCGAAGATAAAACAACTTAAAAGTAGAATAAGAGAAAGGATGCTCGCCAACGGATGCTGGACGAAATTTATAGATATCATCATATTTATTATTGCCACTACAAAAACTAAATACTGAAACAATAAAACTCTTATACCTACTTGTTGCACCTCACGACACTCAGGACAAGTAACCCTTCTATTAGCCAAACCTTTAAAAAACAGCTTATGAAACGGAACCTCCGTATGACAGTGCACACATTCACGATTTGATTTGGCCAATTTCCCTCTCCCACTTTCTGGTTTTTTCTTCTATTATATCAGAACACTTGATTTCATAGCATTCGCCTTTTATAATAATAAACTTGTGAGTAGAATGTGGTAAAGGAGTGATTGGGTGCCTACAGAACACCTGACGAAAGAGGCAGCCTATGAATGGCCTGAGCAATCGATCAGTGATGAAGAATACGAGCTAATTCGAATGCAACAGAACTTAAAAGAAATTGCCAAAGATCATAAGGTGCTCGGGATAGAGCAGACAAAAGAAGAAAAATGGGTGATTGTATCTCAAATCGATGACGGTCATACATGCCAAATTATGATTAACACGTGTACCACGTCCTACCCTGGACACTGGGAATTTGCCATTCAAGCAGAATACTATAATTCCTTTTACCTTCACATTGATGATATTAAAGGTGAAGAAAATCGAGGATTTGGCAGCATTTGTATGAATTATTTAAAAGAACACGCCAGCCGTCAAAACGTCCAAAAAATCACAGGCGATTTAGTCAAACGTGATTGGGGTCATCGAGATAGACTCATCCATTTTTATGAGAAGCATGATTTTGAAGTGGAGATTGATGAGGAAAAATTAAATGGTTCTATCGTAACAAATCTCTAAATCATATCTTATCAGAGCTACTTGTATGCTTGTCATGCGTGTAGCTTTTTTTATGTATGTTGCTTTTTCCGATCCGCAAACCAATTGACTATAAATACGAGAAGCGCAAATGGCAAGGTAAACAATAGGGCCATTAAGCTCAATGGATACGCCCAAAATAACCCGTTAAACTGAGTATTGTTGTTTACAATATATTCATAGATATCACCTGCCAATGTTAGTAACATGATAGGTGCGATTGTGAGAATACTCGTCCATACAATGGTCTTAAAAAAACCTCTTAAAAATTGATTCAATTGATCAACCTCATTTACTTTAAAACTGTGGTATTGTTTTCACCTTTCTTCCCTCCTATTGTACATGTTTAGTAATAACATTTTAAAGTACTTTCCTATCTACTCTCTTCATACGATGTAAAAAGGAGGCTTTAAATGATGTCCGAGATCCCTTTTAGTGAAGAGTTTTTGCAAAGCAGGCTGACAACGCTTAATGAATTAAATCGTTTATCCGTTTCAGTTAAGAACCTTTCGAGTCAAGAAGAGTACGAGCATTTAAGCCTTGCTCTCGACAGTGTTTATGCTAGTTTTGGGCAATTAATTGATACGTTGCTCCAGCATAAGCGAAACCGTATTTATACCTCCGATGCGGAATCGTATATTAAAGAACAACTCAACTATTCAGCAAGTCAATTGAACACATACTGTGATAAGATCGAGACGCCTGAATAGGTGTCTTTTTTTTCTGGAACAAACCTAAAAACCGACTGGAAAATGGCGAGGAATTCAATGACCAAGACGAGCGAAAGGAGATCTCGAGACTCCAATGGAATAGTACGTGGTGAAGACTCTGTAGCGGCGGGCTTCCGCGAAGGAGGCTGAAGCCGTACCCATGGAAAGCGAGGGATTCTCCTGCAGCGGATACCATGCTCTATTCATGTTTTATAATCTACTTTGATGTTTTCTCCCATAGCTATTTGAATCCTTAAACAACAAATGCTGTCGCAAACATTCCAATCAATACAATCACTCCCGCTAGTACAAGCCACTTTTCATCTGTTGCTATACGCATCGTCAACCCGCCCCTTGTCCATTCGTTTACTTCCACCTTACGTAGACAGAGATAAAAATAGAACACGAAATGGATAAATGAACCTTTATTGGACATTCTATATACGAGAATAAAGAGTGACTTGGAGGGTATCATGGACTGGTTTCGACTGTTGCAGCATACATGTTCAATCTTAGCGTTTGTTTGTTTATTTTTGGTTTATGTGAAGATGCTCCGAGAATCGAGACGGAAACATGCACATAAAAAAAGCAGCTGAATGTCAGCTGCTTTTTTTATTATGATTGAAGTTCGTTTTCAATGCTCTCTTGTGTGATATTCCAATGTGATTCTGTCCATTTCACTTCACCGTTTTTCAGTAAAAAGATTTGCGGAGATTTGTGTACGACTTCTAAGTCCTCTGCAATTTTATTTGAAACCGGACGAGATTCAATCACTTTAACATAAGCCGTAGCAACCTCTTGCCCTTTCTCTGATTCAACAAAGGTATTAAATTGCTTGAATGCATCTGCGCTAATGGGACAAGACGTGCTATGTTTAAACACAAATACCGGTTTGTCTGCATCTGCCTTCGCTTTGATATCTTGCCAATCTTGTTCACTTGTTAGTTCATGTACGTTTGTCATTGAATAGCCTCCTATCATCTGTATGCTTGACTATAACTTTTTTTAAAGGAAGAATCAATGAAACGGTTCTGGCTTATTCCGTGTAATACATTAAAGCAATGGCACCTGGTCCCGTATGTGTGCTAATAATAGGTGAAGTCGTGGTAACAAAATAAGGAACATCTGGAGCAATCGCTTTCAATGCATTCACTAGTCGACCTGCAAGCTCATCTGCTTCGATGTGACTAATACTCACTTTTTTTATTGTTTTACCAACGGATGCTTCCGAAAATTGGGTCGTTAAATATTCAATAACTTGTTTGTAGGTGCGCATATTTTTAATTGGAGAATACTCCCCATTTACAATGGCAGCTAAAGGTTTAACCTTTAATAGCGAACCGATTAACGCTTTTCCTTTCCCGATCCGACCACCCTTTTGCAAATATTCTAACGTATCTACCATAATGTACAATTCGGATTGGTCACGAATATCTTGAAGCTTTGTTAAGATTGGCCCCATTTGTATTCCATCGGCTGCCATCTCTGCAGCTTGTTCAACTTGAAAGGCTAGTGCACCAGATATGAAAGTTGAATCAAGTACAGTGACATTTGCTTTTGTTTCAGCTGCAGCAAGTTCAGCTGAACGCACGGTACCACTCATCTTTTCCGTCATGTGAATGGAAAGAATTTGAACTCCAGGGTGCTTTTTTTCTAATTGATCATATACCTCAAGGAACGATCCAACGGAAGGTTGCGAACTTTTTGGAATCTCAGTAGAAACCTCCAATAAATCGATAAACTCTGTAGGATCAAGGTCTACTCCATCTAAAAACGTTTGACCGTTTGCTTGGATAGTTAATGGAACAACCTGAATATCAAGCTTCTTAGTCACTTCAATGGGTAGGTCACATGTTGAATCGGTTACAATTTTAATCATTCATTTTCTCCTAAAGAAAGACATGTAAAAGCCTGAACATCAGGCAGATATACTGCAAATCTGACATTCAGGCTTATCACATTGTATCACAGAAAAAGGCTTCACTTTGTTTATTAAATGACGAAATAATGAATTTATTTGCCAATAACTAGACGGATCTCTTCAAATGTATAGTCTTCTGGCAGTTCATCCTTTATTGGTCTTAGAAACTCCGCTCCTACACGTTCGGCTATTTCTAGGATGTGCTTTCTTTTTTCCTCTGGAACGAGGCTTGCTAAGTTTAGCTCCATTCCTTCTGATTCTGCTCGTATCAAATGATTAAGTATTGTTCGTTCTGATAAATCCCGTTCATTTACAAGTTCTTGAATGGTTAACCCTTTTAAAAATTGGGTAGCTGTTTCTAAATGATTCCCTTTTTTCCCAGATGCCTTTGAAGACGTTTTTGTTGGTCGCAAGGTCATATCGATTTCCGGCTTTTTATCTTTAAATGGAGCAAGCGCTTGTATAAATGCATCTGCGTACTTGATCTTCTTCTGCTCCCCCACTCCACTTATTGAACCGAATTCTTCTTCTGTTTGTGGAATGTATTTGCTCATTTCTTTTAATGTCTTATCGGAAAAGACCAAATAAGGTGGAATTCCATTTGATGTGGCAAGGTCTTTACGTAAGTTACGAAGCACATCAAATACTTCATCTTGCTCCTTAGGCTCTTTTAGCTCAGGCTCGATTCGCCTCATCACTTGCTCATGGCCAAGTAATACATTTACCGCGCGCTCTGTTAATTCAATGGTTGGATATTCAGAGTTTGTCCGTTGCAAATAGTCTTCAGCCACTAGATAATCAATAAACGATTGAACGGACTTAGCTGTTTGTTGGTTCATTAGACCATAGGTTGGTAGCTTATCCAAGCCGAATTGTTTGATTTTCTGATTTGTAGAACCCGTTAAGATCTGTGCAATCATCATGGTCCCAAACCGCTCTCGCGTTCGTTTTATACAAGAGAATACCATTTGAGCTTCCCTCGTGCATTCTTGTTTTTCTCCTTGCTGCAAGCAGTTACTGCAACGTCCACATGGCTCGTCCGAATCATCGCCAAAATAACGTAATATCGTTTGTTGAAGACAGCTTTCAGTATGGCAATACGAAATCATTTTTTGGAGCTTATGAAATTCATTCTGCTTGTATTTTGCGTCTGCATCGGATTGTTCAATGAAAAATTGCTGCGTTCTAATATCCTGCCCACCAAATAATAGAATACAATCTCCTTTTTCACCATCCCGACCCGCACGACCTGCTTCCTGATAATACGCTTCAATGTTTTTTGGTAAATTAAAATGAATGACATATCGTACATTTGATTTGTTAATACCCATACCAAAAGCATTTGTTGCGACCATCATCTCCACCCGGTCATAAAGAAAATCCTCTTGACTGGCAGCTCGATCGACATCGCTCATCCCTCCATGATAGATTCCGCATGTAAAGGACTTCTTTTGAAGATGACTAGCGATTTGCTCTGCTTCCTTACGTGTTGATACATAGATAATTCCAGGCTCACCCTTACGCTGGTTCACGTACTTTGTTACGTAGGCTCGTTTGTCGACTCCTTTTATCACTTGAAAGGATAGATTCGTCCGTGCAAAGCCTGTAACAACCGCATGGTCATCTGAAATAGATAGATGTGTCTTTAAGTCATTTTGAACATCCTTTGTAGCGGTTGCGGTTAACGCCAGTACAATCGGGCGAGGCTGAAGCTGTTCAATCCACTGTGGAATTTTCATGTAACTTGGTCTAAAGTCATGGCCCCATTGAGACATACAATGTGCCTCATCAATTGCAATGAGTGAGATATTGATGGTAGACAACAACCTCTGAAACGTGAAATTTTCTAATCGTTCAGGAGCGACGTAAACAAGTTTATAGTGACCGTCTTTTATTCCTTCTGTACGAGCAGATTCTTCATCAGCAGACAATGTGCTATTCAAATAAGTAGACGCAATGCCTAGTTCATTTAATGCATCCACCTGGTCTTTCATTAATGAAATTAAGGGAGAGATTACAATTGTTAACCCTGGGAGTAGCATTGCGGGGACTTGATAACAAATTGACTTTCCTCCACCTGTAGGCATGATCGCTAGTGTATCCTGTCCATTTAGCACATGAGTTATGACTTGCTGCTGGCCTTGGCGAAAAGATTCATATCCGAACGTTTGCTGAAGTAGACGACGGGCATCCTCTTCTAGGTTTATACGTGACAAAAACAATGCCCCCTTTAAGAAATATAGTAAGTAAAAAAGTTCGCATCATGGCGAACTTTAGTTTAATTCAACTTCTATTAGTTTATCATCTGTGTCATCAGGATTGCCACGACCATCTGTGTTATTTGTTAAAAAGTATAATTGATTATCTTGCACAAGAACATCACGGATGCGACCATATCCTTCTATGAACGAACTAATCTCGCCTCCATCAACGTTTACTTCATACACAGCCTCCCCACGCAAACCTGCCATGTAAAGCTGATCTCCCGTGGCAACAAGACCGGATGGAGCCCAGGTATCATCACCAGAATGAATGAATGGTGCCTTCGTATCATCAGATGTCTCGTCTCCTTCATAATCTGGCCAGCCATAATTATTACCTGGTTCAATTTGGTTGACTTCATCTAATGCCGTTTGCCCGTGCTCAGAGCTATACATCGTTCCATCCTCTAACCAAGCAAGTCCTTGTGGATTACGATGGCCATAGGACCATACATACGAATCTTCCATTGGCATCGCACTTGGAATCGAACCATCAAACGTCATTTTTAGGATCTTTCCTGCTAAGGAATCAACATCTTGAGACAATGAGGGATCCTCTGCATCGCCTGTAGTCACATACAATTCGTCTTCAAAAACAGCTAATCTGCCTCCGTTATGAGTGGGGGCCCCTGGAATGTTTCCTAGTAGTTCTGCTTCTTCTTCCCATACATCTTCGTTTCTTACCACTTGAATCACTCGATTTTTAATCCCTTCACTATCCTGATACGAATGATATAAGAAGGCTTGTTGATTGGATTCAAAGTCAGGATGTAAAACAAACCCGAGCAGGCCAGATTCACCTTGTTGCACAATCTCCTCGGATAGATTTAATGTTTGGTCAATCACTTCTCCGTCCTGTACCATTAAAAGGTTTCCATCTCGATCGGTAATAAACCATTCATCCTGATGCATTTGCATAGCCCATGGAGAATTCAACGAGTCAGCGATCACGTTTTCACCCGTTTCAATGTCATCTGTGTCATTTGTGTCACGTTGATTTTGTCCATTCGATTCGCTCGATTCCTCATCAACTGATTCCACTCCACAAGCTGTCAGAACACTTGCAGCGAACCCAATCATTAATGTCTTCTTCATTTTATCCCCTCCAAAAACACTATTACCTTCAAGGATAAGAAGTAAACCGCATTCTTTTTTGGATCTAGTGCCTTAAAAGCCTCTTTGACGTTTACATCAGGCTTTTTAGGTTGTAGAATGGACAAGATGGACACAATTGCATAAATAAAAGCGTGTAACGCTTGTAACGATAATTGGAGGAAACAATACATGATTACAGTTCATAATGTAGGTTTGCAGTATGGAGACCGCAAATTATTCGATGAAGTGAATATTAAATTTAGCCCGGGGAACTGTTACGGATTAATTGGAGCAAATGGAGCCGGAAAATCAACGTTTATTAAAATCCTATCTGGAGAAATAGAACCTCAATCTGGTGATGTCAGCTTAAAACCGGGACAACGTTTAGCTGTTTTAAAACAAAACCACTTTGAATATGAAGAAGAAGAAGTACTAAACACAGTGATGATGGGTCATCCCCGTTTGTACGAAGTCATGCAAGAGAAAAATGCGATTTACATGAAAGAAGAATTTTCTGACGAAGATGGGATGAAAGCTGCTGAGCTTGAAGGCGAATTCGCTGAGCTTAATGGTTGGGAAGCAGAATCAGAAGCAGCTGTTCTTTTAAAAGGACTTGGCATTGATGAGTCACTTCACTATAAAAAACTAGCTGACTTAACAGGGTCTGAACGTGTAAAAATCTTGCTTGCTCAAGCACTTTTTGGCCAGCCTGACGTTCTTCTTCTAGATGAGCCTACCAACCACTTGGACCTTAAAGCGATTCAATGGTTAGAGGATTTCTTAATTAACTTTGAAAATACCGTTATCGTTGTGTCGCATGACAGACATTTCTTAAACAATGTGTGTACGCATATTGCTGACCTTGATTTTGGTAAAATCCAAGTTTATGTTGGGAACTATGATTTCTGGTATGAGTCAAGCCAGCTTGCCTTAAAAATGGCTCAAGATAATAACAAGAAAAAAGAAGAAAAGATTAAAGAATTACAAGGATTTATTGCTCGCTTTAGTGCAAACGCATCTAAATCCAAGCAAGCAACTTCACGTAAAAAATTACTAGACAAAATTGAATTAGATGATATTAAACCTTCTTCTCGTAAATACCCATACGTTCACTTCACACCAGAGCGTGAAATTGGAAACGATTTGTTGCGAGTTGAAAACTTGACAAAGACAATTGACGGCGTGAAAGTATTAAACAACGTTAGCTTTACGATGAACAAGGATGATAAGATTGCTTTGGTTGGTTCTCATGAAACAGCTAAAACAACATTATTTAAAATCCTAACGGGGGAGATGGAGCCTGATTCTGGAAGCTACAAATGGGGAATCACAACCTCTCAATCGTATTTCCCTAAGGACAATTCAAGCTTCTTTGAAGGGAATGAAACATCGATCCTTGATTGGTTAAGACAGTATTCTCCTGAGGATGATAGTGATACATTCCTACGTGGATTCTTAGGTCGTATGCTTTTCTCTGGTGAAGAAGTTCATAAAAAAGCAAACGTCCTATCTGGAGGAGAGAAAGTGCGTTGCATGCTTTCAAAAATGATGTTAAGTGGCGCAAACGTCCTTCTTTTAGATGAACCAACAAACCACCTTGACTTAGAATCGATTACAGCAGTCAACAATGGATTAATTAACTACAAAGGATCTATGATTTTTGCTTCACATGACCAACAGTTTATTCATACGATCGCTAACCGGATCATTGAATTGACAGATGAAGGATTAGTTGATAAAGAAGTTTCTTATGAAGAGTTTCTTAAGGAAAGAGCTTAAATCATTAGAAAAAAGAAGAACTTGGGACATGATAGTAAATCCATTATGAAGTCATGAACATAGCAACAAATCCGCTACGGGAGAATTCCTCGCGTTCCACGGGTACGGCTTCAGCCACTTTCGCGGGAAAAAGCACCGCTGCTGTGTCTTCACCGCGTACTATACCGTTGGAGTCTTGGGTTCTCCCTCCGCTCGTTTCATAAAAATACGAATGGCGAATGATTCGATAATTGAATCATTCGCCATTTTCTAAATTCCTATTTTAATGTCGTAGTCTCTTTTTTTACACTCTACTCCTTCACAGCCCCTTCTGCTACCCCTGCCATGAATTGTCTGCTAAAGATAATAAACAAAATAATCAGTGGTAACGTCGCCATAAGTGTTCCTGCCATAATCATTGCGTAGTCTGTATCATATACCCCATTTAATTGTGACAGCATGACCTGCAAGGTATATTTTTGTGGATCGTTTATTGTAACAAGCGGCCATAAATAGTCATTCCACACATTAATAAATGTAAAAATCCCTAAGAAGGTGAGTGCTGGTCTTAGTGTTGGTAACGCAACGTTCCAATATAACCGGAACATGCCACAGCCATCCAGTCTGCCTGCATCCAGTAAATCGTTTGGCACCGACTCTTGACAAAATTGTCTAATCCAAAAGATCCCAAATGCACTTGCCAAGCTTGGAATAATTAATGCTTTATAGGAATCTACCCAACCAAACTGAGCAATTAACAAGAAGGACGGAACAAAGCTCATTTGAGCAGGGATCATCATTGTGAGTAAGAGAGCCACAAACAGCATATTCTTACCAGGGAATTCGAATTTAGCAAAAGCGAATCCTGCTAATGAACAAAAGAAGAGTACCCCTACCGATGTAACTGTGGAAACAAAAATGGTATTAAATAAAGCTTGAAAAAAGTTAATATTATCAAATACGTCATTAATATTGGTCCACAGTTCTCCCCCGAACGTAAGACGAGGCGGGAATTGTAAGATTTCACTTGTTGTATTTGTTGCCATCACGATGAGCCAATAAAACGGAAAGATTGATATAAAGACTCCGATTAATAGCAAAAGATGTACGATAAGCTTCATATACCAGCGATCATTTGTCATTTCGTTCCCTCCCCCTTATGCTCGTTGAACAAGCTTCCAATTAATAAATGAGAATGCTCCAATGATGATAAACATCATCCAGGAAACAGCTGAGGCATAACCGTAATTGCTATTAATAAAGCCCTCATTATACATATAAAGAGTCATTGTCATCCCTGCTCCACCTACACCGCCTGATAGGCCGAGTAAGACTTCAGGCTCTGTAAAGATCTGCATGGAGCCAATCGTAGTCATAATGACTGTAAATAATATGATTGGACGAAGTAAAGGAATCGTGATACGGAAAAAGATCTGAATCTTATTCGCTCCATCGATTACCGCCGCTTCATATAACGACTTAGGAATACTCTGTAACCCTGCTAAGTAGATGATCGCGTTATACCCAACGAATCTCCATACGACCATTGATGCAATCACTACTTTAATTAAAAACGAAGAATTCATCCATTCAAGCGAGCCAATTCCAATCAGTGAAAGAACATAGTTTAATAATCCATACTGATTACTGAAAATGGTCTCAAAAATAATGGCTACCGCTACGATCGATGTTACGTTTGTAATAAAAAACATCGTTCGGTAAGCGCCCCTCATCCGTAGCCTAGGAAGATTTAATAGGAAGGCGATAACTAATGCAAAAAACAGCATCGGTACACTAGATAAGAACCAGATAGCAAATGTATTCCCAACGGATTGCCAGAAAACAGGTTCAGTTAACAAGTATGAGAATTGTGAGAACCCGACAAATGTCATGTCACCCAACCCGGACCAGCTATGAAAGGATAAATAGAGCGAGAACAAAATAGGAAACAACCCGAAGATTAAAAACAAAATGAAGAAAGGTGAAATAAAAAGATATAAGATTTTATGCTTCCATATTTCACTCCATAAAGAAGGTTTAGTCATTATAGGTTCTACACGTTCACTCGATGGATTCGGAACTGGACGATTCATTCATATCCCTCCTATTCGTTTGTTTGTCTAGATAGTTCTCGGCTAATCTTAGTCTGCACATCTTCCCATGCAGCGTCAGGATCTTTGTTTCCTCTCTCTACTAACGTAAGTTCATCTTCGAAGTAACTTCTTAGCGGGCCGTAAAGATTTCCGTAGTACGTAAGAGGTACATCTTTGGCTGCTTCAGCATACACTTCCATAACCACTTGATCACCGAAGAATGGATCTGGTTGGTACAAATCCTCTGACTCAATGGTTTCAATGGTAGAAGGGAAAAGCTCCACACCCAAGTAATGTTCTTTCTGTGATTCAGTTGATACTAATGCCTTTGTAATTTCAACAGCCAGATCTTTATCCTCTGTAGATTCTAATACGCCTAAAAATGAACCCCCATTGTTTCCTGCTCCTCCAGGTGCTGCTGTAATCCGCCATTCGCCTGCTGTATCAGGTGCAGCGTCCTTTAAGATGTTAGCTTCCCAAACAGCTCCAATAAACGAAGCGATAGATCCATTATTTAATGCTGCATTCCGTTCTCCATCAGCAATTCTTGGAGTTAGCTGCAGTTCGTTAACCTTCATTGTCATATCCCAAGCTTCTCGAACAGATCCGCCGTCCCCAATATATTCTTCATCTGTTGTAAAATATTTATCTGGTTGTTGCTCAATATTTTGTAGATAGGTTCTTAGCAAATTATCGAACATAAAGACTCCTGTACGTTCTTTCATTTGCTCTCCAGCTTCAACATAGGCATCCCACGTATCAATTTGCTCTGCAACATCATCTGGTTCAGAAGGCAGCCCAGCCTCTTCAAATAAGTCAGCCCGATAATATAGTACAGTTGGACCCGTATCAATAGGAAGAGCAATCATTGTGTCTGTCTCCGGATCAATTGCTAAATTCCATTTCCAATCTAAGTAGTCATCCTTTATGTCCTCTACATCGTATTCATTTAAATTGACAAACTTATCACTATATTGAAGATACTCTGATGCCCAGTCATTCATCGCCACGATATCTGGTCCATTGCCTGCAATTAAAGCGGTATGAAGTTTCGTTTTGTACTCTCCCCCCACTTTCTGAGCATTAATTTTGACCCCTGGAAACTCAGCCTCAACGTCTTTTATTACTTGATCATCTAACGCACGATGCCAATACCAAAGAGTAATCGTTGTTTCACCATTTGCTCCTTCCGAACTCGCACAACTAACAAGCATCCCTGTACAAAATGCACCTAGTAAAAGACGATTTAGTCGTTTCATAACATCCTCCTCAAGATATGATAACGCTTACATTTAAACTTTTTTATTAAATAGTTGGACGTACAACTTATAATATATTAAAATGAAATCGATTACAACAAGTTTACTAGGAGGCTTATTTTATGAAACACGTAAATATTTCTGCAGTTGAAAAGCCAATCAGTTCATTAATTCTAGGCTCTGATTATTTTACACCTCAAAACCAAGAAAAAGTAAACGAGATGATTGAGGCGTTTGTAGAGGTTGGTGGTAACACAATTGATACCGCTTACATATATGCGGGTGGTGAAAGTGAAAAAGCGATTGGACACTGGATTGACCAATCCTCTAATCGAGATAAATTAAATATATGGACCAAAGGTGGACATCCAAATCAAAATGGACACACCATTAACCATGGTGAGCTTTATGATCAGCTTCAAACAAGCCTTGAACGTTTAAAGACAGACCATGTAGAACTATATGCACTCCATCGTGATGACTTGACAGTACGTGTAGAAGATATACTTGAGTGGTTAAATGAGCACGTTCAAGCTGGCCGAATTCATGCATTTGGAGCATCAAATTGGAGTACAGAAAGACTTGAAGAAGCGAATCAATATGCAGCTAAAAATGGCATGCAAGGCTTTTCTTTCTCAAGTCCAAACCTGAGTTTAGCTAAAGCAAAAGAACCTTATTGGCCTGGTTGCGTTAGCGCAGATCAACAGATGATTAAGTGGCATGAGCAAAGTCAGCTTCCATTATTCTCTTGGTCCTCACAAGCCAGAGGGTTTTTCACGGGACGTTTTACTCGTGATAATTTAGAGAATGAAGATCTAGTACGTGTTTTTTATAATGATGAGAACTGGGAACGATACGACAGAGCAGAAAAACTGGCGAAAGAGAAACAGTGCAGCTTGATCGAAGTCGCTTTAGCGTATGTATTAAATCAAAGCTTCCCAACGGGTGCCATCATTGGACCACAAAACCGTCAAGAATTGATATCATGTGGGCGCGGAGCTAGTGTTTCATTAACAGCAGATGAAATTGCTTACCTTGATTTACAAAAGTAAAAGGTCTAAAAGAAGAAGGGACATCACAGTAAATTAGTCTAGAAAACACAAATAGTAGAAATTTATCCGCTTAGGGAAAAATGTCGCACCCGTGTGTTACGGACTCAGCCCTGTCTCCACGTGAGTCTCCCATTTGCCCTCCGCTAGTTCTGTATAAAAACGAAAGGCAGACGATCATTTCATCAGATCGTCTGCCTTTTTTGGATGTTTAATTGTTACGTCCCAAGCTCTTAACGTTCATTATATTTTTTGTACCATTTTATCTAACTCATTCTTTCTAGCTTTACGGTAAACAAAAAATGCAAGAGCAACACACCCGACAAGTACGATATAGGTGACATGCTCAAGTATATATTGAATTTGACTAATCATCTGGCCGAAAAAATAACCAATTGAAAAATAGACACCAACCCAGATAGAAGCCGATAAAAAAGCATACGTCGCAAAGGTTACATAACGAATGGACGAAGCCCCTACGCCTAATGGCACAGCATGACGAACAAATGGAAGATAATAGCTGAATAAAAGCGCACGCTTTCCATGCCGATTAATCATCTTTGTACTATCCTCTGCTCTTTGCTTCCATCTAGCTCCAAACCTGTTCTGATTCGACACTGTACGGTTCATTCTCGCTCCAATACTATACCAAATTGTGCCATGACAAATCACTGCAGCGAAGATGGTAAGAAACGTTGGAAGTGGTTCTACGTAAGTAAGTGTAACCATCCACCCACCTGTCATGAGCAGAACTTCGTTAGGAACTGGAAAGATAAATAGACCTATGGCAAAACAAATAAAAAGTGCAGTATAACCATATGGTAAGACATAATTTATCATTTCACTGATCCAATCCATAGTATTCATCTCCTCAGGAAATGAATACCCTTATTTCCCTAAAAGAAAACAAAAAGAATGGCCGTAAAGCCATTCTTTTGTTATCCTTTAAAATATTCTTTATAATAGCCGCCAATTTTTCCTGTGTTATCAATCACAAAGTAAAATTCGTCTGTTTCATTTTTTAGAGGATACGTGTTTCCTACAGTTAATGCACGATTAACCATATACTTTTTGGCATCCGTATGAACACATGTTAGTTCACGAATGGTCTTATTTGTTTCCCACTGTTGATGAATCATTTTCATTACCTGCCTTTAACTCATGATAAAAATAGAGAAGCTGACTCGTCAGCTTCTCTAAGCATACAATACTTATCCTTCTAACAACAAGTTTTCTGGGTCCTCAAGCATTTCCTTCACTTTCACAAGGAAGCTTACTGCTTCTTTACCATCTACAATTCTATGATCATATGAAAGAGCAATGTACATCATCGGACGATTTTCAAAGGTTTCCTCATCAATCGCAACTGGTCTCCATTGAACTTTATGCATACCTAAGATACCAACCTGAGGTGCATTAAGAATTGGTGTAGACCATAATGAACCAAATACTCCACCGTTTGTAATTGTGAAGCTACCTCCCTGTAGATCAGATAAAGCAAGCTTATTATCACGCGCTTTTAGACCTAGATTACGGATTTCACTTTCAATTCCAGCAAATCCTAAGCGATCTGCATCACGAACAACTGGTACAACTAGACCATCGTCCGTTGAAACAGCAATCCCAATGTCATAGTATTTCTTCATTAGGATTTCATCCCCTTGAATCTCTGCATTCAATAACGGGAATTGTTTTAAAGCACCAATTACCGCTTTAGTGAAGAATGACATAAATCCAAGTTTCACGCCCGTTTTTTCTTGGAAGGCATCCTTACGACGCTTACGAAGATCCATTACGTTTGTCATATCAATCTCGTTAAATGTTGTTAACATCGCAGCTGTTTGCTGTGATTCTACTAGACGTTTTGCAATCGTTTGACGACGTCTAGACATTTTAATACGTTCTACAGGCTTGGCAGGATTATCTGCTTGCGCAGGTGCTTTTGTTTCTTTCTTCGTTTCTTGTTTCGGCTCTTCCTTTTTAGAAGAATGGGAATCAACGTCTTGCTTACGGATCGTTCCGTTTGAGCTAATGTCTTTTAATGAGATTCCTTTTTCTCTTGCGCGCTTACGAGCTGAAGGAGTAGCTAGTCTACGCTCATCCTCAGTTAATTCTTCAGAAGATGTTGATTGAGCTGCCTCTTCCTTAGGCTCTTCTTTTGCTTTTGGTGCTGCTTCTTTTTTCTCTTCAGCTTGTTCAGAGCTTTGCTCATTGCTACCTTGATCACTTGATCCATCGCCGCTCTCATCAATAATCGCAATGACTTCTCCGACTTCAACTGTATCACCCGGTTCACGCTTAAGCTCCTTAATCACTCCAGAAAATTCTGATGTGATTTCAATGTTGACCTTATCTGTTTCCAGTTCTGCAATGTACTCTCCTTGATTAACATGATCGCCTACTTTTTTTAACCACTCGGCAATCGTTCCTTCAGTAATCGATTCAGCTAGTTCTGGTACTTTAATTTCAGTCATGATGGATGAGCCTCCTTAGTTTTTACGAGTAAATGTCTCGTTTACAATGCGGGATTGTTCTGTTTTATGAGCAGACGATACACCTTCAGCAGGACTTGAACGATACGTACGTCCAATATAGCTTAATTCAACTTCTTCAGGAAGAATCTCAAGAATACGGGACTCCATAAATGTCCATGCTCCCATGTTCTTCGGTTCTTCTTGCACCCACTTCACTTCTTTTAGATTCGGGAACTTCTGCAAAAGCTCGCGAACAACTCGACGTGGGAATGGATAAAGCTCCTCTACTCTTGCAATATGAATCCAGCTTGTATCTTCCTCTTGGTTTTTCGCTAAATAATCATTTAACTCCACACCAATTTTTCCACTACATAATACAACTCGTTCTACTTTTTCAGTCTCTGAACCAGTAGTCGTATGCTCAAGTACTGGCAGGAATTCACCATCCGTGAACTCGGCTGGCTTTGATGAAGCAGCCTTGTTACGTAGCAAGCTTTTTGGCGTCATAATAATTAAAGGTCTAACTGCATTTTTCTGAAGGATCGCAGCTTGACGACGCAGAATATGAAAATATTGAGCGGCAGATGTACAGTTTGCAACAGTCCAGTTATTTTCCGCTGCCATTTGCAGGAAGCGCTCTAGGCGAGCACTTGAATGCTCTGGTCCCATACCCTCATATCCGTGAGGAAGAAGTAAAACAAGCCCAGATTTTTGGCCCCATTTTGCACGAGCAGCAGACACCCACTGATCAAGCATGACTTGAGCTCCGTTACTAAAGTCTCCAAACTGAGCTTCCCAAAGTACGAGTGTTTCTGGTGAAAAGACATTATAACCATACTCATATCCTACTGCAGCTTGCTCTGACAACGGTGAATTGTAAATAGAAAATGACGCAGCTCCATCTTCAAATTCGTGAAGTGGTGTAATGGTCTTATTCGTTTCACGATCATGTAAAACCGCATGTCTATGAGCAAATGTACCGCGCTCAGTATCCTGGCCCGTCAAGCGAATCGGTGTACCATCAGCAAGAATCGTAGCAAATGCTAAATACTCCCCTAATCCCCAATCAAGCGCTCCGTTTTCTTTGAAGGCATCCAGTCTGCGATTTAGAATCTTTTCAAGTTTTTGATTCGGTTTAAAGTTATCAGGCCACTGTAAGAGCTGTTCATTAATAGACTCCAAACGCTCACGTTCTACCTGTGTTTTTACTTTTGGCAATCCATTTACAATAAAACCAGGGGGGCTAAGCTCTTGCTTATTCTCTGATTTCTTATTTGTAATGGAATCGTATTCCTCTTGTAAAAGATTTGCTTGCTCTTCATCTAGTTGTTTGCCATAATTAGCTTTTACCGTTTCGGCTTCTTCAAGCTGACGAGCATATAGTTCACGAACTGTAGGATGCTTACGAATTTCATCGTATAATACCGGCTGAGTAACAGCTGGCTCATCCCCTTCATTGTGACCATAACGTCGATAACCAATTAAGTCGATTAAGAAGTCTTTTTTAAAGCGTTTACGATATTCAATTGCTACTTTTGTGACTTTTACACAGGCCTCTGCATCATCCGCATTGACGTGAACAATTGGAATTTCAAACCCTTTTGCAGGATCGCTTGCATATGTAGTTGAGCGTGAATCAAAAATTTCTGTTGTGTAACCAATATTATTGTTAGCAATGATATGCAGGCTTCCACCAATTTGGTAGCCATTTAAACGACTTAAGTTTAATGTTTCTGTCACAACACCTTGTCCAGGAAAAGCTGCATCACCATGAATTAAAATAGCCAATGCTTTACTAACGTCCTGTTTAGGTTGACCCTTTTCAGAACGGTCTTCTTGGGCTGCACGTGCGTAGCCTTCTACAATCGGGCTTACAAACTCTAGATGACTAGGGTTGTTTGCAAGTGTAACTCTGGCGGAATGTTGCTCTTTTTCGATGATACGATTCTCACCAAGGTGATATTTAACATCGCCAGTCCAACCATCATTGTATTCTTCTCCGCCTTCTGTAGGTGCAGTACTCTCTTTAGGTGCTTGCAAAAACTCAGAGAAAATACGATTGTAAGGCTTTGCAAGTGTATGTGCCAAAACATTTAATCTTCCTCTATGAGCCATACCAATCATGACGTTTTTTGTTCCTTTATTCATAGACAAATCAATTGATTCATCAAGCATAGGAACAAGAGTATCTAGTCCTTCAATTGAAAATCGTTTTTGACCTACAAACGTACGGTGAATGAATTTCTCGAATCCTTCTACTTCCGTTAAGCGTTTTAATAGATCTTTCTTTTTATCAGTAGTCAGATCCTCAAAGAAGTCGCCTGACTCAACAGCATTTCGTAACCAAATTCTTTCTTCTTCATCTTGAATATGCTCAAATTCAAATGCCGTTGTCTTTGTATAACGATTTTTAAGATGTTCAATGACATCAAAGCCGTTACGTAAATGGGCCGGAGCATTGTTCATTAAAAGTCCTGCTGGAATATTTAATAGGTCTTCCTTTGTTAATTGAAAACGCTCTAAACTAATAAATTCATCGCTTAGCTCTGAACGTAGAATTGGATTGATGTTAGAGACCAAATGACCTTTGGCCCGAATCATATCAGCAAGTTTAACTGCACTTACTACTTTCGTCATCATGTCCGGGTTGAGCGTATTACCTGTTGCCCCTTTTGCACCATCCGTGTCTATTTGAGTTGGAGGCGGACCCCATAATTCAAATTTCTCACGTAGTTCAGGATCAACAGCATTCGCATCCTTTAAAAATTCATCATACAGTTCAATCACAACGCCTAGGTTGGGACCATGAAATCCTTGCCACGGCGCTTCTTGGTTATTCTCCTTGCTGGACATGTGATAATAACCCCCTAAGAAACTTTTCTTCTCTCAACAGTTACCGCTATTTTTTGCAACGCTTACACAGATAGTTTACCATGATTCTGTCTTGCACTCAAAGGAATCTGGTGTTTTCACGAAAATTCGCTATGAGTCTTTCAACAACCATTAAAATTGTACGCCTTTTCATTAAGAAAATCTAGCACTTATTTGGCTTTTTCTGAAAAAATGCGGCCTTTATAAAGAATGTTGTCGAACGTTAAAAATCGTCACTTAACACGTCTTTTGCTACAGTTAAAGTGATTTTTGGTGTTACGGTCGCCAACTTCTCCGTTTCTATTATACGTTAAAGGAACAAACCAAGTAAATCACTTGGTTAAATTCCAGCATATCTTTTTTTTATTTGGTAAAACTGAAGCAGAACATAAGGAGGCAAACCCATGGAAAAAACAATTTGGACAACTGAATCAAATGTACCAAGTTTGGTCATTGTTGATACTGTAAATAACCGATTTGCAATACGAAAGGCAGATACAAGTGGAGAAGTCTTTTCAAATGGGACGGAATTAAAGCAGTGGATCGAACAACATTGGAATCCTTCTCTTTTTGCCGATAGCTCCCAATATGATCAGCTCTTAAAAGAAATTCAGGATGAACTTATTTCTTTTTAAATAAAAGAACATACCATCCACCCTCTCGTATAACCGGGGTACAGGATACTTGCGTAAAGCCTGTCTTTTTTGCGTAAGATTGTAGTTCTTTTTCGTTTGGTACTGGATACATTTCTTCATGTGCGGACATAAAGCTATTAAAGCCTGTGGCAAATCTCTGTCCATGCTTTGAACGAACAAGTGGAGACATAATGAATAAATGCCCTTTTTTGGTTAAAAGTTTTGATGCTCGCTTAAAGAGTTTTAGACGATCCTGATATGAAAAATAATAAAATAAGTTATTCATCATGACCAAGTCATACTGATTCTGATCAATATAGTTCATGAAATCAGCATGTATAAGCGTAATATCTGTTCCCTTCGCTTGTTCAACCGCTTCTTTTTGAACTTTAGCATCCGCCTCAATGCCTGTTAACTGGACATCGGGAAACTTATGATGTAAACGATGCAAATACCCTCCATGTCCACACCCCACATCTAATACTCGTTTCACTTTTTCTTTTTTGACAACAGATGTCATTTTAGGGAACATCACAGATTCAAGAAGGCCAGATGTCTCTGCAACGGTATGCCCTATATCTTCTTCCAGTAGCGAGACTTCATCACCCTTCATTAAATGGCGATAAGATAACATCGTAGGGATATGTAGTTCCATCATTTCTTTTAACAGAATTCCAACTGATTGATGACTCGATTTAGATAGATAGGTCACCATTCGTTTCTTTGATTGAATTTTCTTTCCTTGCTTTCCTTTTAAATATCCGAGTGCCAAGCCCACTTCAACCCATCGTTCTAATAAATCCTCTTTATATGAATATCTTTCTGCGATCAATTTAGTTGTCACAGGTTTTTCAAATGCCTTAAACAAATCAAGACTATATCCTAAATGAGCATGCCAAGCTTGTAGGAAAGGTTCATTTTTCTTCATCCATTTACGTGCTTGCCATAATCTTTGGTACTCTGCTATCATCATTCTCTCCCCCATCACAAGTAACATAGCATCATGTGCTTAATGTTACATTCCCATCCATCAGCCAATTGAAACCGTCGCTGAATTGTCGCTTTCCTTCCATCAACTGAAACGATATAATGAAACTTCAAATTGACAAAGAAGAATACTAGAGGATGACTGTATATGAGAAAAATATTAATGCTTTTACTAGTTGGTCTAGTTGCCATGATCGCTCTGTTTGTGTATCTCTTTCAGTCTAACAATCAAGTCAGACAAATTACGTACAAGACGGTTATTGGTCAACATCAAATCCCAGAGAAATTCGTGCCCGTATACCAAGAAGCAGCTGATGAATACGACATTCCATGGCAGCTACTAGCTTCTGTACACCGAGTTGAAACGATCTTTTCAACAATGAAGCCAATGGAGAGTCCTGTTGGTGCACTAGGACCCTTTCAATTCATGCCTAGAACGTGGGTAGGTTGGTCTCACCCAGGTGGAGATATTGGAGAGCTAGAGGATGATGTGGATTATACAGATCCAGATCTCATAGAGGAGCATAATGGATACGGGATGGATGTGGAAGGAAAAGGAAAAGCTGATCCCTTTGATATTATAGATTCTGCTTATGCAGCCGCTTCTTTTCTATCTGATCACGGTGCATCAGAAGGTGATTTAGAAGGTGCGTTGTTCTCGTATAATAAAAGCGAAGAATATGTAGAGGAAGTCATGAGTTATTACGATGCATATCAAGAGAATTATGAATTAATTACTCTCCCGTTAGATGATCAAGATTGATTCGTATAGACAGGTTGCTCTGTTTGTTCTTCAACTTCTACAGGTTTAATATATGAAGGTTCATGTTTCAGTTGCATCTGTTTTTCATCGGGCTTTGTCTGTCCTAAGTCTGGCAAGCTACAACCTGCTACTAGAAAGATCCATATGAGAAAAAGACTATATCGTAACTGTTTCAATGAAACCACTCTTTCTATTACGTAGTGAAATAAAGGGTATGACCCATTTTATCATTCTTTTCTAGTCATGCATATTATTCGATTCCCTTACTCTATCATGGTATGCTTGTAGCGTCTGACATATTTATTAGAGGGAGCTGGGTTAAATGGACTTCGTAACGTTAAATAACGGTTTAAAGATGCCTCAATTAGGATTTGGAGTTTGGCAGGTTCCTGATGAAGAAGCAACACCTGCTGTAAAAAAAGCACTAGAAGTTGGCTATCGCTCCATTGATACTGCTATGATCTACAAGAATGAAAAAGGTGTAGGAGAGGCACTCAAGGATACGAGTATTGATCGTTCAGATTTGTTCATTACGACAAAAGTATGGAATGGTGATCAAGGCTATGATTCAACAATAAAAGCCTTTAATGAAAGTTTAGAGCGTCTTGGTCTAGACTATGTTGATTTGTACCTTATCCACTGGCCTACTCCAATGTATGATACGTATGTAGATACATACAAAGCGATGGAAACTCTTTATAAAGAAGGTAAAGTTAAAGCCATTGGTGTATGTAACTTTGAAATTGAGCATCTGCAAAGATTGCTTGATGAGTGCGAAGTTGTACCTGTACTTAATCAAATTGAGTGTCACCCTTATTTAGCTCAAGATGAACTTAAAGACTTCTGTGCTAAGCATAATATCTTTGTAGAAGCTTGGAGTCCACTCATGCAAGGTGGAGATGTTTTAACTGACTCCAAAGTCGTTGAAATTGCAAATGCTCACGATAAAACTCCAGCTCAAGTTGTGTTGCGTTGGCACTTACAGAATAACACGATTGTTATTCCTAAGTCAGTTACCCCAACACGTATTGAAGAGAACTTTAATGTGTTTGATTTTGAGCTTTCAGAGGATGAGATGAATACTATTCACTCGCTTAATAGTGGAACGAGACGTGGCGCTCATCCGAATGACATGGATAAACGTTAAGTAAACGAAAGACTCGAAGCTTTTGCTTTGAGTCTTTTTTTCTTTTTTATTTAAATAGTTGCTTTTGATAATGAATATCATTATTATATAGAGGGTATACTAAACGATTGAATGAAACGTGGAGGTTTTTACAAATGAGAACGATACATACATTAAAGAAATCTAAATACATGATAGCACTGGCTAGTGCAAGTATTCTGGCACTGTCGGCTTGCGGCTCATCTACTGATGATGAATCAACTGATTCAACTGATTCAACCGATTCATCTGACGCGACAAATGAAACGAACATCATGACAGATGCAATGGGTCATGAAGTAGAAATTCCAGAAAACCCTGAGCGTGTTCTTGGAACGTATTTAGAGGATTATCTTGTTACCCTTGGTGTAACGCCTGTTGCCCAGTGGTCTGCTCCTAATGGTACTCAAGTGTATCTTGAAGATCAATTAGAAGGAGTCCCCCCTATTTCTTCTGAGTTACCGCTTGAAGAAGTAGCGAGTACTAATCCTGACTTTATCTTAATTGAAAATGAAGCCCAATTGGAGTCTGGGTTGTATGAGCAATACAATTCGATTGCACCAACATTCGTCTTAGGAGATGACGTTACAAATGATTGGCGTAAAACTCTAACGGAGCTCGGTAAGATCCTTGATAAATCAGATGAAGCTGATCAAGCTCTTGCTGAGTACGATTCACTTGTTGAAGATTCTAAAGAAGAAATTCAAAAAGCAATTGGAGATGAAAAAGTGGCAGCGATCTGGTATATAGGTGATACGTATTACACAGTGTCTCCAACGCAATCAAGTGGAGCAACGTTGTTTGAAGATCTAGATCTCGAGCCTGCTAATATTATTGCAGATCTTCCAAAGGATAACATCGAACAATGGAATCCGGTTACGCTTGAAGCACTTGCTGAACTAGATGCAGATCACCTTATCTTTATTAATAGTTCTGAAGAAGCAGCAGATGATTTATTAAACGATCCAGTATGGGCGAATGTGCCAGCAGTTTCAAAAGAGCAGGTTTACCCTGTTACTAGAGAATCCTCATGGTTGTACAACGGTTTACAAGCTCATACACAAACCATTGAATCTGCAAAAGAGCTTTTAACAAATTAATCAACCAAATATTTAACAGTAATGAAAAAGGCTAATGATTTTAAAATCATTAGCCTTCTTTTTAATTCTAAGATAGAATAGCAATAATCGGAATTGAAAGAGCCACGATTGGGACAAGCACCCAATACCATTCGCTGGACTTTTCTTCTACGTATCCGGTTGCCTGTAGCTCTTCCACTTCTTTTCTTAATTCATCAATTTCCTGCTGCATTTGCTCGAGTCTTTCCTCAGTTTCGTTCATTCTTCTCCTCCTTCATCATTCTTTTACTCTAGTATAGCTTCCATTATTTTCATCTACAACATATTAAACAAAAAAGCCTGCTCCATATTTCTTTTGAGCAGACTTAAAATGGTTAGATCGCAATTTCCATTTGAACTTTATCGCCAAATTGGTAATGAAGTAACTGGAAATCATCAATTGTAAAATCATAAAAAGACGTAACTTCGGGATTAATGACAAGCTCTGGTGCTTGAAATTCCTTGCGGCTCACTTGCTGCTGCAGCGGCTCCGTGTGTCGTTCGTAAATATGAGCGTCACCGATATGGAAATGGTACTCACCCAGCTCATAACCAGTCACTTGCGCAATCATACGCTGAAGTACATTATATTGAAAAACATTAAATGGATTTCCCAGCCCCATATCATTGGAGCGACATCGCACTTCCAGATGGAGTTTGTTCCCTTTCACATGCCATTGTGTTTCATATACACATGGAGTCAAAGACATCTCATCTAGCTCATCTGGGTTCCAAAGCATCGTAATATGTCTACGTGAAGATGGATTTGACTTTAACTCTTGAATTAAGTAATCAACCTGATCAATTAAGATTGTATCTCCCGTTATTGCTTTGTGACTAGGATCGAGAAGTGCTGCGTCCAAATTCTTAACTGGATACATTCGATTACGCTTCCCTAATTGGTATCCGTAAGCCTTCCCTATTGTTCCATCCTCTTGCTCCCACTCATTCCAGATCTTAACGTTCATTTGACGAAGCTCATCTACATTATTTGATTTTTTTTGCCAAATCCACAGAAGCTCTCGTATCGCTGTTTTCCAAGCCACTTTTTTTGTTGTTAAGATTGGTACCTCTTTATTTGAAAAATGCATGGACTGTGCCACAATCGATTTTGTGTAAGCAGGTTCTCCGTCTTTCCAAACGGTTCGAACGTGTTCGCCTTGATTGCTGTATCCATCACTTATAATCTTGTTAATAATTTGTTTATACTGTACATCTGCCTCACTCATCTTATTCACTCCTATATTGCTACTCAATCCTTATATGGATCAAATTCATTGGCTCCTGCCATACATACACCGATTGGCCGTAATACATGTTTCACTTCAATGGTCTCTTGGTGAGCTTTTAGCACACTTCTAAGCTTCTTATATACAAATGGGCTTTCATCCGTCCCTCCACCACGTAGTTCCACACCATATTCGTTCAGGGCATCATTCATTTGTTTAGGAGAAATGTCTCCACCTCTACGCTGTTTTGTTTTCCAGTTCATTTTGCCAGCTGCTTGTGTTCGACTCATGATACGACCGGCTCCATGAACCGTGCTAAAATAAGCCGCTTTATTTTCATCAGAATCCTTACCTTGGATTATGACCGACTCATCCCCCATACTGCCCCCAATAAACCCCCACTGACCTGGTGCATTAGGAGTCGCTCCCTTTCGGACAACCACGACCTCTTTGTTATCATGGGTTTCCTTCCAAGCAAAGTTGTGATGATTATGAACCGTAAACGTTGCATGTGCCTTTATGATTTCAAGCACCTTATCAATCACATAGTCTCGGCCAGCATACGCATAACGCCCAGCCAACGTCATGGCTTCAAAATACATCTTTCCAATATCAGAACCTGTATCAAACAAAGTTGGGACGTCCTCCATCTTTTCACCGCCAACCTTGTCATGAAACGCTTTTCCTTTGGCTAGATTTAAAAATCCACTCGCTGTTTTATGACCAAACCCGCGACTCCCAAAGTGATTTGCAATCCAAATATCTCCTGTTTTCTCTTCCACAAACAAATCAACAAAATGATTACCGCTTCCCACGGTTCCCAGCTGCTTTCTAGCTAATTCCTTAAACGTATCTTTTGTTTGATGATCAATCTCATCAAACACACTCCAAGCGGGATCATCAAATAATTCATGATCAACCGATTCACGATTTCCTCGGCCAATTCCAAAGGAGATGGTACGAGCAATGTCATCCATGATTTTAGGGATCTGTCGTTTGATCTCTTTGTATGTACAATTTGTGCGAACCGCTTTGTTTCCACAAGCAATATCGTATCCTACACCTGAAGGAGAAATCTGACCATCATACACCATGACTCCCCCCACAGGCTGACTGTACCCTTTATGATGATCTGCCATTAATAAGCTTTGTACAACATTTCCGTGATTAGCACATAATACAGCTTGTTCAACCGCATTATCTAACGGGCGACCCCAGACGCGTACAGACTTTATCTCTTGGTACATTCTATCACCTCTAATTACTCTTTACGTTATCATACGTTTTTTCCTATAGAAGTGAAAGAGGAACTCACAAAAAAATCCAGCAGCAGACATGAGCTGCCTTTGCTGGATTCTAACGTAGTTATCGATTCGTGATCGTTTCTGGATAAAGATCATGATTCATCATTCGATAGTTCGCCATCTCTTCAAACTTTGTACCTGGCTTTCCATAGTTACAGTACGGATCAATACTAATCCCGCCACGCGGCGTGAATTTGCCCCATACCTCAATGTAACGAGGATCCATAAGCTCAATTAAATCGTTCATGATCTTATTCATACAGTCCTCGTGAAAATCACCATGGTTTCTGAAGCTAAATAAATATAGCTTTAACGATTTGCTTTCAACCATTTTCACATCAGGTACATAACTAATATAGATCGCTGCAAAGTCAGGTTGACCAGTAATCGGGCAAAGAGAAGTGAATTCTGGGCAGTTAAATTTCACGAAATAGTCTCGATTTGGATGTTGATTTTCAAAGACTTCAAGGATTCTGGGGTTATATTCCACTTCATATTTTGTGCCTTGATTACCAAGTAATGTGACACCTTCAAGCTCTTCTTTTTGTCTTCCACTCATTTAACTCTCTCCTTATACGCCTCGTTTGTTTCCCCATACTAAAGTATGAAGCTGAGGTAACACACGAGCATTGTTCATAGATTCAGCTGCAACAGCTTTATCAATAAGCCATTCATATCTTGTTAATAGATCTGAAAGTAATGCTTGATCATTTGTTGTTAATGCATCTGGATTTCCAACTTGTAGATAAAACGGAATCTCTGGATAACGCTTATGCACATCTTCTGCATAGCAGAAGTCTACGTCATCAAATACAACAACTTTTAAACTTGCCTGCTCTTTCGTCAGATGCTCAAAAAAAACGTCTAGCTTCTCGAAGTCTGTATCCATTCCTGAGCTAGGCGGTTTAGGTGAAATCGTTACATCCGTAATCATAGGTAACCAATCCTGCCAGATCGTTCCTTGAGTTTCAATGGCTGTTTCAATATTCAGCTCAGCAAGTTGATGAATCAGTTCCCCGATTCCTTTATGCAAAGCAGGATTGCCTCCAGAAATGGTAACGTGAGAGAATTTTTCTCCCCCTACTTCTTTCAACTTGAGAATAATATCTTCGGCAGTCATTAATGTACTTTTTCCTGTACCATCCCATGTAAAGCTCGAGTCACACCACGAACATTTGTAATCACAGCCACCGGTACGCACAAACATCGTTTTTTTACCAATAACCATTCCTTCACCTTGAATGGTTGGTCCAAAGATCTCCATTACCGGTATCTTACGCATGAGAATCACCTTGCTTTGGTCGAAATACAACATAGCTTGTTGGCGTTTCGCGTACAACAACCTGCAAACAAACCGGTTTGTTTGCAAGTGTATTTAATTCAGCTTGAACCGCCTCACCAATCTGACGAGAAACCTCCTCAGTTGTTGGGGGCCGGTTACTAAACTCGGCGTGCTGATTTAACAAAGTATGATCATAACGTTTATGAACGATTTGCTTAAGGCGTTTGAAATCCACTAAAAAACCTAGTTCGTCTAACTCATCACCTGCAATTGTGACATTAATAAAATACGTATGACCGTGCATGTTTTGACAGTTTCCCGCTCTTTCATCATCAATATAATGAGCAGCCGCCAAATGCATGTCTTTATTTAGTTCAAATGTATAGGAATGCGGTACTTGCGGATAAAATTGCTGTAGCATTACGCTTGCTCCCCTTTCTTAGAAAGATAAGCGTCTAAGCCATTCTTTCTGAGGATACAGGAAGGACACTCGCCACAGCCATCACCGCGCACACCGTGATAGCAAGTTAATGTTTTTTCACGAACAAAGGTAAGAGCGTCTAATTCATCTGCAAGCTCCCATGTTTGTTCTTTATTGAGCCACATTAAAGGTGTATGAATGACAAATTGTTCATCCATTGCCAAGTTTAATGTAACATTTAGAGATTTAATAAATACATCACGGCAATCCGGATATCCGCTAAAATCTGTCTCGCAGACTCCAGTAATTAGATGACGTGCACCCATTTCACGAGCATACACAGCTGCAAACGATAAGAATAAGTGATTGCGTCCTGCAACAAATGTTGACGGCAGTTCTCCCTCTTCTCCATCTTTCACTTCGATGTCATCTCGCGTTAAGGCGTTAGCAGACAGTTGATTAATGAGCGTCATATCTAGTACGTGAAACGATACACCTAACTCGTCTGCAATTTCTTTTGCACATTCAATTTCTGCGGCGTGCCTTTGACCATAATCAAACGTTACCGTATAGACTTCTTTAAATTCCTTTAGTGCCCAGAACAGACACGTTGTACTGTCTTGTCCACCGCTAAACACAACGACGGCTTTCTCTTCTTTCATCATACACTCTTAACTCCTTTTTTAAGGAAAAAGAGCGTTCGTAACCCCAAACACAGGAAAAAAAACTGGTCCAGTTAAAAACGGAACTCAGCTTACTGTTAGTTTTTTATAGAGGGAGTTTGCGAACCTCTTATACCTATTCAATCCGTTAGAACTAGTTTAACATAACTATTCTCAGTCAGCTATTCTTTTCACTTTGCGTAAAAGTTGGTAATATAGGAGAGAATAGAAATTCAGTTTGCTTAATTGAGGAGGCTCTTTATGTCTTTTGTTGAACAAGTAGAAAAATATGCAGATCTCGCCGTAAAAGTAGGAGTTAATATTCAACCAGGTCAAACACTGGTTATTCGCACTCCACTCTTTGCAGCGGAATTTGTTCGGGTGGTAGCTAAAAAAGCGTATGAAGCTGGAGCTGGTCACGTAGAAGTGGAATGGTCAGATGAAGAAATTTCTAAGCTGAAATATCATCTAGCACCAGACGAATCTTTTCATACATATCCAGAGTGGCGCGCAAAAGGTCTAGAAGAAGAAGCTGAAAAAGGCTCTGCCTTCTTGAGTATTACTGGATCTGACCCGGATTTACTAAAGGGTGTTGACCCAACACGTATTGCCAATGCGAACAAAGCAGCTGGTGCCGCATTAAATGGCTTTAGACGATACATCACTTCTGATAAAGTGAGCTGGTCGATTGTTGCAGTACCTTCAGTAGGCTGGGCAGAAACCGTTTTTCCTGAAGAGAAAGGTGAAAAAGCCGTTGAAAAACTTTGGGATGCTATTTTTGCAGCCACTCGAATTGATCAAGCGGATCCTGTAGCAGCATGGAAAGAACATCTTGCTACATTGGACGAAAAAATGGAGATTTTAAACCAACAGCACTTCCACTCGCTTCATTACACAGCGGAAGGAACAGATCTAACAATCGAATTACCAGAAACACATCTATGGGTGTCTGGGGGCAGTATTAGTAAAAGTGGCGTTGATTTTGTTGCCAACATGCCAACGGAAGAAGTCTTTACAGCTGCGAAAAAAACTGGCGTAGATGGTCATGTTACAAGCACCAAGCCACTTAGCTACGGCGGCTCACTAATTGAGAACTTCACTCTTACTTTCGAAGAGGGTAAAATCGTAAAAGCCACTGCAGAAAAAGGTCAAGAAACACTAGAACGACTACTAGAGAACGATGAAAACTCTCGTTACATTGGTGAAGTTGCACTTGTTCCGCACCAATCACCGATCTCAGATACAAACATTATTTTCTTTAATACACTGTTTGATGAGAATGCTTCAAACCACTTAGCCATTGGAAGTGCCTATGCGTTTAATATCGAAGGTGGTAAAGAAATGACGAACGAAGAGCTTGAAGCAAACGGAATCAATACAAGCCAAACTCATGTTGACTTCATGGTTGGTTCTGCTTCAATGGACATTGATGGGATTCAAAAAGATGGCAGTCGTGTTCCTGTATTCCGTAAAGGAAACTGGGCGATCTAATCAAATAGAGGCTGAGCCAAAACTAAAAATCAACGAGAAAATGGCGAATGATTCTTCGATCGAATCATTCGCCATTCGTGTTTTTGAAAAAACGAGCGGAAGGAGAACCCGAGACTCCTGCGGAAAAACACGTGTCTGAAGACTCAGCAGTGGTGTTCTTCCACTGATGAGGCTGAAGCCGTGTCCGCGGAAAGCGAGGGTTTCTCCTGGAGCGGATTTCTTGCTATATTCGTTTTTAACTCACTAATTTGATGTTTTGGCTCAGCATCTTTTTTATTATGGTTCTAGTCTTTCCCCTCTTCTAAATTCCTGAAATCTTTTAGTTTCATGCACAACAACCCCTGATAACAAGATCAGTCCAATCAAGTTTGGTATGGCCATTAACGCATTAAAGATATCAGCAATGTTCCAAACAATTTCTAGATGGGAAACAGCTCCTACAAAGACGACTAGTACATATACGGTTCGATAGATGTACGCATTTCGATCACCAAACAAGTAACCAAAACACTTTTCTCCATAGTAAGACCAACCAAGAACGGTTGTGTAGGCAAAAAAGATAATACCTATCGTGACAATCAAACCGCCATAGCCAGGTAAGAATGATTCAAAGGCAGCTCCAGTTAATATGTCTTGGCTTGTGTCTCCAAGACCAAATTGCATAATACTCATTACGATCACTAAACCGGTAATCGTACACACAATCATCGTGTCTAAAAATGTCCCAGTCATTGAGACCAATGCTTGACGACCAGGGTAATCCGTTTTGGCTGCTGCGGCTGCAATTGGTGCAGATCCTAGACCTGCCTCATTGGAGAATACTCCTCTGGCAACCCCGTATCGAATTGCTGTACCAATAGCGCCACCAGCAACTGATTCTCCAGTAAAGGCAGCCTTAAAAATCATCGCAAACGCTTCTGGTACTAGATTAATATTTAAAAGAATAATAATTAAGCCACCTACTATGTAGAAAATTGCCATAAACGGTACAATAACAGAAGCAAATTTACCTATACTTTTTATTCCACCAAGTAAGACTAACCCAGTAAGGACAGCAAGTGCCAATCCTGTTATCCAAGGTGTGATTCCAAAATTAGAACTTAGAGCTCCTGCTACAGTATTAACCTGAGTCATATTACCGATGCCGAATGAAGCCAGGAATCCAAATAATGCGAATAATACCGCCAACCATTTCCAGCCTAAGCCTTTTTCTATGTAATACATCGGACCACCGGATATCTCACCTTTTTCATTAACTACCCGGTATTTCACTGCAAGGATTGCTTCTGCATATTTGGTTGCCATTCCGAAGAATGCTGCGGCCCACATCCAAAAAATTGCGCCTACCCCTCCAAGTAGTACGGCCGAAGCGACCCCAGCCATATTACCAATCCCAAGCGTGGCTGCCATTGCAGTCATTAACGATTGGAAATGAGAGATATCTCCCTCTTCTTCACTATTTTTATCTGATTTTGTAAAAACAAGCTTCAACGCATAAGGTAATTGAAACACTTGTAAAAGTCCTAATCTCACTGTAAGGAGAATACCAGTTCCTACAATTAAAATAAGAGTGGCAGGACCCCAAACGATATCCCCTATTGCGCCTACTAAATCACTGAACCAGTCCATCCAATTCTCCTCTCGTCACTAAACTGTAACATCTATAAGACTAAATTCTACGTATTTCGTACCTCCCCGTCAATCTATTTGTTAAATTATTCGACAAGAAATCTCAATCCCCTTTAAAATATTGAGAAAAAACCAAATTTTTGGATGGATATGATATCTATGAAAATTCATATACAACCAAACAAAGAAAGACTAGTCATTCATTTAAGAATCACTAGTCCAGATATACTTCACTCTTATTTCTCTTCATCCTGATTCATTCTAGTGGATAACTTTAAACGATCTCTCTGATTTCAGTTCATCGATTTGCTTTTGATGAATCTGACTAACTTTAGCAAATCGATTCTTTGTTTTAATGGCTTCCAAAAACAAATCAATTTGCTGGTCATCACCTTCAACCTCAGCTTCAACTGAGCCGTTTGAATTGTTTCTCACCCAACCTACAAGGTCATATTCAGCTGCCTGCTGCTGGGTAAAAAAGCGAAAACCCACGCCTTGAACCTTTCCTTCTATATTTAAATAATATCTTTGAACCATCGTTTTCACTCCTTATACCCCATTGGTTTTCTATGACCGCTTACCCGTCATTTCAAACCTCTTTTCTCTTTAAAAGGTGGAGCGAATTTTCAATATTTATTTGCCCGATTGAAGCTAAATGAGAAGTTGTAGCTCCCTCAATTAATAAGTTCTTTATTGTATCAGGTGCGAGGAGCTTATTAGATTGTAAAAGAAGTGCACATACACCTGCACAATATGGAGTAGACATAGAGGTTCCTGACATTCGTGTGTAATGCTTACCTACCCGGTGGTTTTTTTGAGAACGATCAATAGAAGACCCTGGCACTCTTAGCGACACAAGGTCAACCCCTGGTGCAAGTAAATCAGGTTTAGGTTTTCCGTAAATCGTGGGACCCCGGCTCGAAAAGGATGCTGTATTCATTTCTTCGTGACCTCTATAAAAAGGAGAATCAAGTGCACCTACCGTAATGATCTGCTCACTAATCCCGGGACTTGAAATCGTAAAAGGATCTGGTCCGCTGTTACCCGCCGCCGTTACCACTGTAATGCCTGCTCTCCATGCTTCCTCGACAATTTTAACAATCGGATCATCAAGTTCTGACTGATACTTTGTAGCGTGAATACCTAGAGAAATGGATATAACATGTATGGGCTGGTTAGGGTTGTTTTGATTATAGGTAATACACCATTCAATTCCTTGAATAATCGTTTCAATGGTTCCAGTTCCCTTGTGATCAAGGACCTTAACGCCAATAATGTTTGCTTCAGGTGCAACACCACGATACTCTCCATTAGAGTGGCGCCCGTTGCCAGCAGCTATACCTGCACAATGTGTACCATGACCGTTGTCATCATATGCTTGTGTACGGTGACTAATGAAATCAACAAAACCAGAAATTCTACCTTTTAAATCGTCATGTTTAGATACACCTGTGTCAACAATTGCGATCGTCACACCTTTACCAGTGACATGCTGCGGCAAGTGCTTAAACGATACACTTGATTTGGTATAAACATTACTTTTTGGAAGGGCTACAATTTTTCTATTTAAGTAGACTTTCTTTATTGAAGGGAGAACTGATAATAGTTCATGTAAGCGATCTGGTGTGACATCTGCACTATAGCAAAAGATACTTGAAAAACGATTTCTAACAGAACATTTACTGTGAGCAGATAACAAATGATCCATGACGATAGTCTGAGACGTGAGGATTGATTTTTCGAATTCTATAATGACTGATAATTTCTGATGGTGCCATATTTTCTGATCGATTGATGAATGAGCAAAACGTGGTGTGAATCGTAAGGGTTTATAAAGCTTGATTATTTTGTCTCGTAATGGTTTATCCAGTTTGTTTGAATAACACCTTACTAGTTTAACCAATGGATAATGAAACATAAAATCCCCCCCATCCCTTTTCACCCCTCACTACAGAATATGAACATTTTTTGCATTCGATCGGATGATTGTCCACATATAACCGACAAAGGGCTTTTGCAAAAAAATAAATGTAAGGGTTTTCAAAAGTGGATTTATAGGGTATACTACAAATATCACAAAATAGACACAACTTAGACACGTAATGTTCATATGTTAGTTATAACCAATTTGTTAAGGAGTTGATGAGAATGGGTATCTTTTTCTTCTACATGTTTGTTGCTAGTGCTACTCCTTTATTCCTATGGCTTGAGTATCGTAAACTTGCGATCGCAAGTATTCCGGGCATCTTTGCACTTTGGATTCTTGGAGCGATTTATATTATAAATCCAACGTGGTGGATCGAAGCTTGGTTTATCTTCACATTTGCTGTTAACGTTGTATTAGCACATTATGCAGCAATAGTCCTTTATGGAATGCCATATATTCGAGCTAAACGTCTTGAGCGCCAACCAAAACGTCTTGTCTAAACGATAAAAAAACCACCCAATTAAATTGGGTGGTTTTCGTTTTTAATAATGCTGAGGTAAATGAACACCGAATTCTAGTACAAAGTAAGAACCGATAACAATTACAACTGCGATAAAGATAGCAAAAATCGTATGACCGGCTTGTGTCACGCCATCTTTACCTTCGCGAATATGCATAAACATAAACAATTGAACGCCTGCTTGAACAAAAGCAAACAGAAAGATCACAATGATTTTAGCAAGTGTAGATAGATCTGTATACAATGCAATCCATACTGCAAAAAGCGTCAATAGAATCGATCCGAGAAACCCAATGATGTGTGACCAAGGAGCATGTGATTTATTTTGACTCATCTTACAATCCCCCCAGACCCATCAGGTAAACACCCGTGAAGATAAAGATCCAGATTACGTCAAGGAAGTGCCAGTAAAGACTCGCAATAAACACTTTTGACGTTGTACGTGGAGTTAAACCACGACGTTTCACCTGAATAAGTAATAAAGTAATCCAGCCAATACCAATAGATACGTGTAGTCCGTGAGTTCCAAGTAAAACAAAGAATGCAGACCAGAACGCACTTGTTGATAATGTTGCACCTTCATGAGCATAATGCCAAAACTCATAAATTTCAAATCCGACAAATCCTAAACCAAGAATCAGTGTTAGAATCATCCAGGTAATAAGTTGCTTCACTTTTCCTGCTCGCATGGCATGAATGGCTAGGCCACATGTAAAACTACTAGTCAGTAAAAGGAAAGTCATAATTAAAACAAGTGGTAAATCAAACAGATGCTCAGCTGTTACTCCACCAGCTGTACGATTAACTAGTACAAAGTAAGTGGCAAACAACGTTGAGAAAAGGGCGAACTCCGCTCCGATAAAAATCCAGAAGCCAAGAATATTATTCCGACCTTCTGCTGATTGAAATTCAAGCGGTTCATTGGCGTATTCTGCGTCTTGGGCATGTGCCATTTACTTCGCCTCCCTTGCACGTTTTTCAGTTTCTTCAATTTCCTCTACACTTACATAGTAACCATCATCATAATCAAATGAACGGTATGCCATACAAGCGAAGATTCCGATAACACCTACAATACCCATCCAGAACCATTCAAAGACAAGTCCAAATCCTGCGAAGAACATGAAACATCCCATAACGAACGGTACAGCTGTATTACTAGGCATGTGAATTTTTTCGTATTTATCAATCTTGTTTGGATCAATTCCTTTTTCTTTCATATCCCAGTAAGGATCCATTGCTGTAACTTCTGGAACCTTAGCAAAGTTATAATGTGGAGGAATCGCTGAAGAAGTAGCCCACTCCAATGTACGTCCACCCCACGCATCTCCTGTTGTCTCTCTCGGAGAGTAACGGAAGCTGTAGTAGATGTTATAAACAAGAATAATAAAGGCAAGACCCATGATAAAGGCTCCGACCGTTGAAATGAAGTTAAGAGCAAACCAACCGTCTTCCACACCATAGATGTGAATTCGACGAGGCATTCCATCAAGTCCAAGGAAATATTGTGGGAAGAAACAAATATTAAATCCAGCCACAAAGATCCAGAAGAACCATTTACCAATACGCTCATTCAGCTTATGTCCAAACATCTTCGGATACCAGTAAATGAACCCAGCGAAGCAGGCAAACACGGTAGCCGCGATTAGTACATAGTGAAAGTGTGAAACTAGGAAATACGTATTGTGATATTGATAGTCAGCAGCGGCCATTGCTAGCATAACTCCTGTTACCCCACCAATAACAAAGTTAGGAATAAAAGCTACAGACCATAGCATAGGAGTTGAGAATGTAATTCGTCCTTTATGCATGGTTAGAAGCCAGTTAAAGATTTTTACCCCAGTTGGGATTGAAATCGCCATCGTTGTAATCGAGAAGAACGAGTTAACAACGGCG
This sequence comes from Alkalicoccobacillus gibsonii, assembly GCF_016798245.1. Lineage (GTDB taxonomy): Bacteria > Bacillota > Bacilli > Bacillales > Bacillaceae_D > Alkalicoccobacillus > Alkalicoccobacillus gibsonii. Next base: position 926,606 of record NZ_JAEUZA010000001.1, read on the forward strand.
CCTGAGCCCATCGTAAAGAAGTGATGCACCCAAACAAGGAAACTTAATACTGAAATCGCAACGATGGAATAAACCATCGCGTTATATCCAAACAAACGCTTCTTAGAGAATGTTGTAATAATCTCTGAGAAGATACCAAACGCAGGCAATGCAACGATATATACTTCAGGGTGTCCCCATATCCAGAATAGGTTGGCCCAAAGCATTGGCATACCACCGTTGGTTAAGTTAAAGAAATGTGTTCCGAATAGACGGTCAAACGTCATTTCAGCTAAAGCAATTGTTAATACCGGGAACGCAAGAACAATAATCATTGAAGTGATTAATGTTGTCCACGTAAACATAGGCATCATCATAAGCTTCATGCCTTTGGCACGCATCTTAAAGATTGTAACCATCATGTTAATACCTGTTGCTAGCGTACCAATCCCTGAGATTTGCAGTCCTAGCAAGTAGTAGTTCTGCCCTGGACCAGGGTTCAGTTCATTTGAAGCAAGTGGCATATAACTGGTCCAACCAGCAGATGGAGATCCACCAATGATAAAGGAAATATTAAATAGTCCCATACCAATAACGAAAGTCCAGAAACTTAAATTGTTTAAGAACGGAAATGCAACGTCTCGTGCTCCAATTTGCAGTGGAATCACAACGTTCATTAAACCGATCAAGAAAGGCATCGCCATGAAAATGATCATGATTGTACCATGTGTTGTAAATACTTCATTGTAGTGCAACGAATCTAAAAATGTCATATTTGGTGCTGCTAATTGCGTACGCATCATTAATGCGTCAATTCCTCCACGGAAGAACATTAAGATCGCAATTAAGATATACATAATCCCTAATTTTTTATGATCTACACTCGTAATCCACTCATCCCAAAGCCATCTCCACTTTTTAAAGTACGTGAGCACAAACACGGCTCCAATGGCAGAAATCAGGATGGAGATTTGGGCGCCTAAAATTAGCGGATCTCCAGTTATAATAAATTCATCCCATTTCAAAAGTAGCGTCCCCTTTCATTTGAAAGTACTTCACTTGCTATTCGTTAGCAGCTTGACTTTCAAACCCTTCTATCTCTCCAGAATCTGATTGTGTTAACGCAGGCATCTCATATGCTTTACCGGCACGAGAGTGAGGATTAATTGGTTCATAACCCATACGCTCCCAAGCGTTAATTGCATATTCAGCATCAGTTGAATGATCAACCCAGTCCAAATGAGTTGAACTAAACGTCATTTCTGAAGCTGAACCAGGAACCATCAGTTTGTCATACTCTTCTTGAGTTAACTCAGGGGCATCTGATTGTGTTTCTTCCACCCAAGCATCAAAATCTCCTTGCTCTAATGCAACCACATCAAACTTTTGTTCAGAGAAGCCTTCTCCAGTGTAGTTTGCATTTCGTCCAGCGTATGTCCCTACTTCATCTGCTTGTAAGTACAATTGTGTTTCCATTCCGGCCATATTATATTTTTGACCACCTAACTGTGGAATCCACAATGCAGCCATGGAATCAGCAGATGTCAGTTTAAAGAGAATCGGTCGGTCAGTCGGGATATTCAAGTAGTTAACCGTTTCAATCCCTTCTTCTGGATAACTAAAAATCCATTTCCAGTTTACACTTGTTGCATGCACGACAACTGGCTCTTTATGTGCTGTCGCAGCTGGAGCTTCCTCAAGCTCGAAAATTGTCATAATTGTTGGTACAGAAAGAATAATAACGATAATGACAGGTATGATCGTCCAAATAATTTCTAACTTATGACTTCCTTCAATCTCTGGTTGATAACCCTTATGATCATCTCGTTCTCTATATTTGACTAGTATAATTGTTAGTAGAATAAAGACTACAAGAACAATTAAAAGCATGAATCCAATAGAGAACCAAATGAGCCAAGCTTGCGATTCTGCAACCGGGCCTTTTGGATCCAGCACTGTCATATTTCCACATCCGCTCAAAAATAGGCTCAACGCAAGGAACGCTAGCCACTTTAGAGACTTACCATTTTTCAGCAAAGGTATCACCCTTCTTCCTAAGACGTAATTACATAAACTTTTTGTGAACCCTTGAACATACCTTTCATTGCTTATATCCTACCATAAAACATGACACGTAAGGGTAGCATTTACACAAACTCTCACAAAAATATCACAAATTTTGTGGTGTGTTTTACTGACTTTGCCACATAATTGGAAATAAGTGACACTCGATAAAACACTAACCGAAATTAGCCATAATTATGTAATGAGTGAGAAAGTTCATGTGCAAAAGACTTTATGATTGTGACATATTTCTAGCGAAAAGTACAATTTTTTAACCTAAAAAAAAGCCTATCTTATTTCCCTACATTAAAAGGAAACATCGATAAGGCTTGTTTGCTAATTAAATACGTTCCAATTGTATAAGCTTCCAATTCATCTTGAAGTGAAGATCTCAAATCTCCATGCTCATAATAGGCAAGCTGATACGGTTCAAACTCTTTTTCATCTGAGAATGCCTGATTTAGGAAGGTCGCTGTATCACTTAATGCATGCTTTCCACTTTGCATCACTTCAAAAAAAGAAACAAACCCATGCATTGTCCCTTTATAACGGGTTGCCTCTACTGGTACTCCAGCAGCCGCTAACTTCTGTGCGTATGCTTCCCCTTCATCTCGAAGCGGATCAAATTCAGCTGTGATAATAAACGTTTGTGGCATATTCGTTACATCTGCTTCGAGAGGTGAGCTGTAAGGAGAATTCCACATGTTTTCATCTGGTGTATACGCTGATCTCGCTAGTTCCATCACATTTCTTGATAACAGATAATACCCACTTGAATAATGATCGCGTGAATAGAAATCTTCGTCAAGGAAGGTTGTTAATGGATATAACAAGGCTTCTGCTTTCACGGTTGGCCCATCAAGGTCTCTTGACATCATCGCTACTGATGTTGCTACATTTCCGCCTGAGCTATCGCCAACAACAGCAATGTTATTAATATCTGCATCATATTCGGCCGCATTAGTGACAATCCAATTCAGAGCATCATATCCGTCCTGAACTGCGGTTGGAAAAGGGAATTCTGGTGCTAAACGGTATTCAACCGCAACAACAATGCTGTTCGTTCTAGCTGCAAGTGAACGGACAATATTATCATGTGTATCAATATTGCCATAGCCTTTCATGAAAGCTCCTCCATGAAAATAAAGAATGACAGGATGTGGCCCCGCCTCTTTTGGCTGATACATCCGAGCTGTCACTGTGCTTGAATCTGAAGTTGGAATATCAACAAGTGCTCGGTCAAACCGAGATGAACCTTTTGCTGCTAAAAAAGATGGTGCTTTAAGATCGGTAGGCAAAAGATTATTTGCAACAGCATGGAGGATTACAGCTGTCTTTACAGGTACTTTACCTGCCTCTGTATTCGTCCAAGCTTGTACTGTAATTGTCATTGTAAGCAAAATCATAATGAGTCCTAGAGACATTGAGGCAACAAGGATTAGCCCTTTACGCATAAAAGCCTTCAACAAAACATCTCCTCCACTAAACATAAGATTATGCTACTCAGTATAGCAGAATTCATGAATAGTGGAAGAGATTACAAGAGATTTCTTTAGGTTGTCACACATTTCATTTTAGTTGTTCCAGTTCTCCTCAATAAATTCGTCTCTACCTGATTGCTTACGATCTTCTTTATACGCTTTCCGTTCTTTCTTATAAAAGTCCTGATGCTCTTCTTCCGCAGGGAAGAATGTATCTGCAGGTAAAATGTCTGTTACGATCGGTTTCGCGAATCGCTTACTATCTTCAAGATGTTGCTTTGATTGCTCAGCTAGCTGTTTCTGTTCTTCAGTATGATAGAAAATAGCTGTTCGATATTGATCTCCACGATCCTGGAATTGTCCGCCGGCATCCGTTGGATCAATTTGAACCCAGAATAAGTCCAATAACTTTTGATAGGGAAATACATCTGGTTCAAATACAATTTGAACAGCCTCATAGTGGCCTGTTTCACCTGTTTTTACTTGTTTATAAGTTGGATCTTGAACCGATCCTCCTGTGTAGCCCGAAATGATTGAATGAATCCCCGGCTGTTCATCAAATGGTTGAACCATACACCAGAAACACCCACCGGCAAATGTCGCTTTCTCCATGTTCTCTCTCTCCTTTACGTCGCAAGCTCTTCTCTTAACGAAAACAATGCTTTCTCCTTTGATTTCGCTTCTAGCATACAATCGACTTCCGTACCTTTTACAACATCAATAAGCCTTTTAAAGTCCTCTATTCGGATCAGATCAGCATGAGCGGGATCTGTCTCAGATCGCTTACCAGAACTAATGTGAACTTTCGGGTGATACAATGTATGCTCCCACGTTTGCTTGACCGAAGTAAAAAGCTCCTTTAATTCATCTGTTGTACGACCGAAACACATTTCATGATGAATATCAAAGCAAATGGTCACCCCACAAACCGCCGAAATATCTAGAACATCTTGAGTGTGAAAAACTTTATCATCATTTTCTAGCCTAATCATTTCCTGTACAGAGTCAGGTAACGTTTTAAACACATCACTAAATGTCTTTTTCGCTTTTTCCTTATCTCCGTATGCGCCACCAGTATGGATAATCATATCTGTTCCACCTACGGCCCGTAGAAAATTATGATGATATTGTAAATCTTTTTTTGCATTTTCAACCACATGCTCTCTGGGGGAATTTAAAACCGAATACTGGCCAGGGTGCATGGAAAGCCTTAAATGATACTTTTTCTGTAATGCCTGAATCTTATCAAGCTCTCGCTTTACATCTTGGTCTGATTGCCATTCCCAGGTCATTTCAGGATGCGTTGCAAATGGAATCATATCGCTCGAAATCCGAAAGAAGAAGATTTCATGGTCAATATTCCATTGAATGACCTTATTAAGCTGGTCAATATTATGTAACGTGAGCTCTTTGATCACTGACATTCCTTTATCCTGCATCGTTTTCAAACGACATGTCTTGAAAACGGTTGGAATACTTAGGTTTTGACATGGATATCCAAGGCGCATGATTCATTCTCCCTCTAACAAATTATGAAGTGATCTCCTGAGATTCGAATTCAATTTCATCCTTTGTACGACTATATTTCACTTTAAGATTATGTTGCCCAAAATACCATGCATCCTGCTCTTCTACATAAAAAATACAATCTTCTATTTTATATTCAGCTAATGGGCGCTCGGGCACCTCTTGACTAATACCAAGTGAAAAGCCACTTTGAAATGAGCCGCATCCTCCGTAGCGGGCAAAGAAACGGATATACTGATTCTCCTCTGTATCAAACTGCTCTTTAAACCAACGAACGGCTGGTTTGGTTACTTCAATCTTCATGTAAATCCTCTCCTATCACTTTCGTTATCTTATCATATCAAGTTATAGCCTAAAAAACCATGAAAGCGTACAAGCAACAACCCAATTAACTTTCCTTGATGCAACTTTATAGCGGAACTGCATATTTTATATTAAATAATAAGGTTAAGGAGTGATGAACAATGAGTTATAAAAAAGCTGTCGGATATGCGACAATTCTTCATTCTCTTGGTGGATTAACGAAAGAACAGAAAAGTCAATGGCTCTCTACTCTTTCCAATCAAAATTCTAAGAAAAAAACGTGAGAGTTTAAACAAAAAAAACGAATGTCATTTATACATGACCATTCGTCTTTTTGTGAGAGTTATCCTAACTTAACTGAAGCGTCGTATCAAGTAATTCGATCAGCTTAACAATATCAGGTTTGCTAATTTGTCCATCTGCTCCAACCGCTTTTCCTTTGTGGAATAGATCTTCAGAAATGATAGATGAGAAAATAATAACAGGTGTTTGTTCATAGGTTGGATGTTCTTTGATTCGTTTAGTCAGATGATGTCCATCCATTTGTGGCATTTCTATATCTGTAATGATAAGGTCTACCTTACTACTGATCGCACCTTGTTCATTAAGTGCATCCCAAGCAAGTTGTCCATTCTCAAATGTTGTTAATTTCGTATAGCCTGCTTCAGTAAGAGTATCTTGTAACAAATGTCGTAGCACTCCAGAATCCTCGACGATCACAATGTGCTTGCCTCCACGGTCACGGGCAGCTAATGAATGAATAGTTGAACGATTCATCCCTGCATCTGGATGGACTTCAACCACAATTTTTTCGTAGTCAAGCATAAAAGCCACATAGTCTTCCATTTTAACAATGCCTGTAACATGGCTATGCTCGCCTTGAGACAATTCATTCGGTTTTTCAACCTGTCCCCAAGAAACTCGGTGAATTCTAGATACATTATGTACGCGGAACGCTACCTTTAATTTATTTAATTCGGCCACGATAAATTTATGAGTGATTGTTTGTCCATGGTCGTTCACATCCAGCACTACGGACAAATCAATCAATGGGATGATTTCATCACGTATTCGAATGACTCCTTCTACATAAGGATGACGATTCGGTGTGGCTGTGACGTCAACAGGCTGAACGATTTCTCTTACCTTTAATACATTAATCCCGTACGTCTCTTTTCCAACCTCAAACATAACAAGCTCTAGTTCATTGGTACCACTCTCTAATAGTATATTTGACTGTGACATTTGGGTCATTTCGTTTCCCCCGTTTTTATAGACTCTTGCATAGTCGTTCCTTAGCAGACTATCCTCTCTTTTATTTCGGCCGGAACACGTATGAAGTTAAGAAAAAGTTAAAAAAACATCCACTGAAACATTTCAGTGGATGCATACTCCGTCTTAAACAAAAATCTCAACTTCATTTTCTTCTCTTAAGTCTTCAAGAATATCATTTGCTGCTTCAGAGGTTTTTTGTGCTTTCAACTGTTCAACAATTGTATCTTCTACATCTTCAAGAGGGGGAGGTTCCTCTTCTCCTTCTGATGCCGCAATGATCTCTTCATAGGTAGATTGAATTTCCTCATCTGAAGGTTCTTCAATTTGAGCCTCTTGCTCAATGTATTTCTGTGGTTTCATACTTTCTTTTATTTGAGCCTTAAACTCATCAACCGTTAAATCTTGACCACTTAAAATCTCTTCTAAGTCTTCATCTGATTCAAGCTGATACATCGCTTTAATTTGATCAAGTTGTTCATTGACGTCTTCATCCGTCACTTCAACATCCGCTTCGTTAGAGGCTTGTGTTAAAAGCTCTGTATCCACTAGGAAATTAACAGATTGATCCTTTAACTGCTCATCCACTTCTGTGGAGGATGGATCTCCTTGCCCACCCATCATCATTTGTTGTTGTTTTGCATTATTGTATTCAACGACAAAGTCGTCTTTTAATAGATCTACCCCATTAATTGTCGCAACGACATCTGGTATGTCATCAAAATTTGTTTCGGCGATTTCAGCCTCTTCCGTTTGTGGTTCTGTTTGATCATTTTGACCCTCGGCATTCTCATCTGTTTCACCGGAGCAAGCCGCTAGTCCTACAGCTAGAGCAAAAGCAGAGATTCCAAGTACAAATTTGTTTTGCATTTCCTTGACCCCTTTCTTAACAAGCATCTAGGGGCAGTGTAACACAGGTTAAACAAGTAATTAAGCGGACATCTAAATAACTACATAAATTGTGTAATCGTCTCAAAAGCAGGCAGGTATAAACCCTTGATACAGCACGTCCCAACGCTTGGACTTCCTAAATTATCAAAAATAGTGTGAAATAAAAAAACAGTTAATTTGGAAGAGACCTAAGGAAGTTCTCGCTGCAAAAACGTTTGATTTGTGCATCAGAGTAGTACTTCGTTAACCGTTCTAATAAAGCCGGGTAACACCCAGGATGCTCAAGCCCGTCTACATAGCTTGAGATCCCATCAAAGTCTGAACCAAAGCCAATCGATTTTTCACCACCTAATGCACATAAGTATTCTATATGACGAATGACATCATCCATCGTTGCTTCTTCGGTATCAGAGAGAAATTTAGGCAAAAACACTAGTCCCATGTATCGTTCATCACTAAATAACGCCTTCGCCTGCTCATCATTCAAATTTCGTTTATGCCCGCAAAGAGCTAATGCATTTGAATGACTAGCAATCACATATTTAGAATATTGTACGGTGTCCCAGAAGCTTTTTTCACTTAAGTGAGAAACATCCGTTAACAAGCTATGCTTATTATGAGTCTCTATTATTCGCTTGCCGAAATCAGTAATACCCGCTCCTCTTGATTCTTCAATACCATCTGCAACCAGGTTTGCTTGATTCCACGTTAAGCCTACAGATAAAATCCCCTGTTCAATTAGAAAATGATGTTTCCACTCATCTGAGCCAACGGCGTCCATACCTTCTAATGTCAGAATCGCTCCAATCTCACCTTCTTTTAATAATGAGATATCAGACCACTTCGTAATATGCTTCATTTCTTGATAAGGTTCAATAACCTTTTGATGAAATAAATGAATTTGTTCAAGCACCGCTTGAAACTTTAACTCCTGTTTAACGAATGGCTCAATGAAAATGGCAAAACATTGAAGCTTCACTCCGCCATTTTTTAGTTTTGTTAACGTCACGTCAAGCTGATTGCTATCTTTAAAAGATTGATTCGGATTCATCCATAATTTTAATAACACATCACAATGTGTATCAATGACATTAGATGAAGAGAAATTTTGGTTCATTCCATCAGCACCTTTCAAAGTCTAGTGACATAGACATAATTAGAATGTTTTATTGGAGGAGTTTACATGAGTGAGCAAAATTCGAGCGATTCTAAGAATTCAAGAGGGTATCAAGATGTGATGCGATCCATTGATGATTTCTTTCATCAAACGTATCGTCGATTCCAAGCTCCACCATTGTTTGCACAATCCATTGCTGTACGCACACAGGAATCACTTGAAGCATTTATTATTTATGCTGAATTACCAGGAGTCGATAAACAATTGATTCATCTAGAAGCTCTACCTCATGCACTTGCTATCCGAGTGATGTCGAGCGAATCTTCTGAACAATCAGTTGAAAAAGAACGACTTGTGTCCATACCATTCGTTTATGGAGAAAAGGATATTAAGGCAAATTATAAGGATGGATTATTACGAATTACCATTCATCGACACAGACAATCCATTTCAATTGATTAAGGAGGTTATACAATGATTCATTATAATCAAGGCCGACGTAACCAGTACCCTACCTTCCCCACTCAAGGAAGATATCCTTCTTATTATCCCACGCCAGGGAGAAGAATGAGGGCAGGTTTACGTCAGCAGCAAACAGGCATGTATTCACAAAATCAAACCGTATCACGAACCGGTTTTATAAAAAAAGCTTTTACATCAGATGATGGTCAATTTGATGTGTCTAGAACCGCTCAAACGGTTGACCAAGTCATAAAGACCGTTCAACAAGTTTCGCCATATGTTCGAAAAGTAGGCTCTTACTTCTTAAGGTAGAGTTACTTTAACGTTAAACCATATGCTAAGGTTTGATTTGGATTAATCATCTTTAAACCTTGTGTAGGCTTATAGTCAATGGTTACTCGCGAGCCAATTTCATCGCTCGCTTTTTTGTTGTAAATAAATTGTTGCCCTGCTTCCTCTACAACTGTATCTTCTGTTTCAATGGGGTCATCTAACTGTAAGTAAAATTCAATCATAGTGCTGCATTCAAACGTATCTCGTGCCACAACTCGCACCGCTTTCTTTGGTTGGATGGTTTGAAAGTACGATGCTGCTGCCTCTGTAATGATAATATCCAACTTAAACACCTCTCCTAAAGAAGACTTAAATTAAATCGTTTTGTTCAAATAAATATTCATATGGAATGTCCATGAACATATATAAAGATTCAGAGATAGGATATGCAAATGTGCGAATTTGTTCGTCTCGCTCAATATCCGTATATAAATCAGATAAAATTCCTTTTTTCTCAACATTCATGCGAACAATATTCTCAAGAAAATAAGGTCGCCAGCTCCAGTTTTTATATAAACCTTCTTTTTTAAGTTGCCATACGCCTTCTTGATCTTTCTCTACGTTTGAGGATTGCTGAAGACCCTCTTCATTACAAATGTAAATCCGAAACACATACTCGCTTAAATCCTTTGCGACAGTCAGAATGAGTTCATCCAACGTACCTGTTGTTTTTGTATGTTTTAATGTAGCACGTAGCGAATGGACTAATTCATTAGATAGTTCAAGCTGTGCTTGCATTTTTTTACGTTCATAGGTAATGAAATGCTGGAAGTCTTTTTGCATTCGTTCTCTGCAAGAATCCTCTAATACGAATTCCTTTGATGCAGCCAAAAGGTATGGCCCTTGATAATATCGTGCTCCATTACGCCACGCATAGTTTAATTGATTAAATGTTGAAATTCCATCAAATAATAATGTCGCTCCAATCTTTCGAGAGAGCATCGTAAGAGATTGATGGACATCTCCATATAGATGAGGAAGAGAATCTTGATTTAAAAAGGAAACGTTGACACGAATCACATTTGGATGCAACATTGCAATTTGGTCAATTTGACTACTGCTTTGCCCCACATTGTCAATCCCAATCCGAATCCCTAAACTTTGAAGATACGTAAGGACATGTTTAATTTCAGCATAGTAAGAGTGTACATCTTTTTCATCTAATCCTAAAATAATTTGATTATAATGGATGGTTTGGTCTTCGATATATGGGTTTATCCGTTGTAAAAAGCTTTCTCCTGAATCTTTGATCAATTGTCTAGCATCATAATTAAAATACATAGCTCCCTTAAACGATGCAGCAGCGAAATGCTCCAATGCTAACCTTTGCAGGTGATCGTCAAGTTCATTTCGGTACTCAGAGGGAATGGTTTTATCGCCAAAAAACCATCCAATTCTTTTAACGCCATCTGATGCATTAAGTCTTGCTACAACTTCGTACCCCACAACAATTTGCTTCTCAGCGTTGAAGATGGGAAGAAAATAAGGAATGACATTATCTTTTTCCATCATGACATCTAAAGGATCCATATGGCCCCTCCTCACACACAACATAATCAGTTAAGTATAGCATATGAGGAAGCAACATTACGTTATGAAACGCTTGATTAGCTGCGACGTTTTTTTAGGTTGTTCTTCTGGCACCAAGTGACCTGTTTCAGGTAGTACAGTAAGTGTGGCGTGATGTAAATCATTAGATAGCTTTTTTCCAATTGATAAGGGAATGAGCGGATCGTTCTCACCCCAAATTATTAAACACCTTTGCTTAATGGAATGTAAATCTTCAGTGGACATATCCCCTTCACGTTGTCTCATTAAGCATGCAAGAGAATCATAAAATCCTCTTTCCTTAAGTGGTCTTCCGTACTCTAAAACCATTTCATTCGTTACAGCATTTTTCTTATACATTAATTGATCAATAAACGGTCGACAATCTCTATTTCTGCCCCACGAATAAAGTAAGGTAGAGAAAAAAGGTACATAAGAAGAATAAACCATGCTTTTTTTCACTCGATGAAAATAGGCAGATGCCGACAGTAAGATGAGTGAATCAATTCGTTCAGGTGTCTGCTTTGCTGTATATAAGGCTACTTGTCCACCCATTGAATGTCCGATTAATGTTACATGGTTTAATTCATATAATTCCATTAACTCGGTCAGTAAAGTTGCATAGTTTTTAAAATCATAACAAAATGTTTTTTCTTTGCCACTCCTCCCGAACCCTGGTAAGTCAAAGCATAATAAATCATATTCCGCAGGCATTGATGGTAGCAGTTGTCTAAAACTGAAGCTTGATGATAAGAAGCCATGTATAAAAAGCAATGTCCCCTTACACTTTTTAGCAGAATGAAACCATCTTTCTACATATACATGTGTTCCTTGCATATATAATGTAGTCTGTTCGCTTTTTCGCTTCAATGCACGCCACCTCCTGTTCTTTTATACAACTAGGCTTGCCCAAACGATAACACCTTATGAACAAAAAAATCCGAACCGTTCCACTTGGGAAGCATTCGGACCTTTAACGATTTATGTTGTTAAGTCATAAGGCGTTTCCTGATACACATAATAATTTAACCAGTTTGTAAACAAGAGGTTTGAATGGGCTCTCCAACGAAGGGCAGGAGGCACCGTTTGATCATTTTCAGGAAAGTAATTTACAGGAGGTTGGATTGCTACCCCTTTACTTAAATCTCTTCGATACTCTTCATCTAAAGTCGTCACATCATATTCTGAATGACCCGTCACAAAGATGTGCTTTCCGTCTTTAGATGCTGCCATGTAAAGACCTGCATCTTTTGATGTGCTTAGAATATCCAGCTCTTGAACGTTCTCAACGTCTTCAATTCTCGTCTCAGTATGTCTAGAATGAGGCGCTAAAAATACATCATCAAACCCGCGAAGTAATTTAATTGGATCTGGATTGACCTCGTGTTCGAAAATACCAAATAATTTTTCATTCATCGGATATTTCTGAATTCCATAGTGGTGGTAAAGTCCAGCTTGTGCGCCCCAACAAATATGTAAGGTAGACGTTACATTGTCCTTACTCCAATCCATGATCCACTTTAGTTCTTCCCAATAGTCTACTTCTTCAAAATCAAGCTGCTCCACTGGTGCTCCTGTAATGATCATTCCATCAAATTTACGCTTTTTAATATCATCCATTGTTTTATAAAAAAGCTTAAGATGGTCTTGTTTCGTATTTTTTGAAACATGTGATGAAGGGTATAAAAAGGATACATCAAGCTGTAATGGCGAATTACTTAATAACCGCAGAATTTGCGTTTCTGTTGTTTCTTTAACTGGCATCAAATTTAAAATCACAATTGATAGTGGGCGAATGTCCTGACTATAAGCTCTCGATTCGTCCATAATAAATATATTCTCAGCATTTAAAATTTCCCTAGCCGGAAGATGATCTGGTATTTTAATTGGCATATTTGGCTCTCCCCTCAAGATCAATCTTGCTTATTTCTCTATCATTTCCTTGTCTATTTATCTTGATAAACGTATCATGAAACGAAGCAATCTGCAATAAACGATGAAAGGATTGAGCAATGTGAATCTCCGCCTAGAGTGGGTCTACAAGCATCCGAAACGAACAGCACGCCATCAAATGATCTCTGATTACATGAGTGCAAATGAAGCACTCTTACTTGAAGAAGATCTGATAAAGACAGGTCGATCTGTACATTGTCAGTTTTTTGATGAGGACGACACAAGTTGGACTCGAAAAGAATTACTTACATTTTTAAAGAAAATGGAAACAGAACCCCATCAAGTGAAAGCTTATGTGGATGGAGGCTATCATAAGGAAACATCTGAGGCTGGACTTGGTATGGCTATTTATTATGAACAAAACGGTCAAAAGTGGCGCTTCAGGGTAAATGAGCGTATTGATGGGATTGAGGACAATAACGAAGCAGAATATGCTGCACTCGCTTATGTATTTACAATGTTTGAGCATTTAGGCATTCATCATCAATCAGTAACTATTTATACAGATTCTAAAACGCTTTACCATCAAATGTCCGGAGAATGGCCATGTTATGAAGAAACACTAATACGGTGGGCGGACCGAATTGAAGCTAAGGCGAAACACCTTGGGCTGAAACCTACGTATTCATTTATTGGAAGACATCTTAACAAAGAGGCAGATCAACTAGCCTCTCAGGCACTTGAAGGTATCTTTATTGAAGGAAAGAAAGAACAGACAAAAAAAGGATGAACGTCTTTTTACACGTCCATCCTTGAACTTATTTTAATGCTTGTAACACTTGATCTGCATATTTGTTTTGTAGCCTGGTAACCCCTAGTGGCTCTTGTTTTCGTCCGTACGTCTCATGGTGAAAATCAGATCCGCCTGTCCGGTAAATGGTGTGACCTGTTTTTTGCTCCGCTTCTGTACAAAGCGCCTCATACCGTTCTCTGTCTTCAGAGTTATGGTCACGATGATACACTTCTATTCCATCCATATGATATTCAGTAATCCAATCAATTAATACATGATCAAGACCATAGTATCCTGGATGAGCAACGATTGACAGTCCTCCGACACGATGTGTCCAGTCGATGGCTTCCTGTATCGTCATTTCCTTCTCTTTTTCAACATAACATGGCTTGCCTTCAGCTAAGTATTGGTCAAATGCCTCAGCGACCGTTTCCACAACCCCATGTCGAACTAAAACTTTAGCAACGTGCGGACGCCCAATACTCCCACCATCGGCTTCAGCCAATACCTCATCCGCAGAAACACGAACACCAACTGCTGCTAGCTTTGAAAGCATTTTTGTCATTCTACGTTCACGCATTTCGCGTTGTTTTTTAAGCATTGATAAAAATTCCGAATGAGTAGGATCAACACCAAGCCCAAGCATGTGTACACTCTTTCCTTTATAGACACATGAAAATTCAATTCCAGGAAGGACACGTATGCCAAGCTCTTGACCTACCTCTGTCGCTTCATAAACCCCATCTATCGTATCGTGATCAGTTAATGCAATTTGAGTTAGCCCCACCGCATGGCATTTCTCTAAAAGCTGACGAGGGGAATAACCCCCATCAGATGCCGTAGAATGCATATGAAAATCACTTGTTGCCGCCTCTGTCTCTCTCAAGGCTATTCTCCCCCTCGCACTAGATTACTTTTTCCACCATGTATCATAAATGGTCGCTGGGAGCTGACGCTTATGCTCTGTTTTCTTATAACGTTCTTCAAGAGCAGCTGCAACCGGTGTATCAATTTTCTTTCCTTCAAGATAATCATCAATTTGATCATAGGTCATGCCTAGCGCTTGCTCATCAGGAAGTCCAGGCTGATCATCCTCAAGGTCTGCAGTTGGCTCCTTTGTATATAGATGCTCAGGAGCACCTAGTTCTTTCAAGATTTGCTTACCTTGGCGCTTTGTTAATCCAAACAAAGGCGTTAAATCAGCAGCTCCATCACCAAATTTTGTGTAGAATCCAGTAACAGCTTCAGCAGAATGGTCCGTTCCGATTACAAGTAGACCAAAGTGCGCGCCTAAATCGTACTGTGCTTTCATACGTTCACGTGCTTTCGTGTTACCTTTTAAGAAGTCAGAAATCGGTTCACCTACAACCGTTTTAAATGTTTCTGAAGATGCATCAACTGCAGGTTTTATATTCACAGTGTGAGTTTTAGTCGGGTTGATAAATTGAACCGCGTCACGCGCGTCCGCTTCATCCTTCTGTTCGCCGTAAGGAAGTCTCACTGCATGAAATTCATAGGACACAGCCGCTTGTTCAGCGTTCAGTTCATCAATCGCTAGTTGTGTTAATTTGCCTGCTAATGTGGAATCTTGTCCTCCGGAAATTCCTAAAATATAGCCCTTTGCACCACTTTTCACAAGATACTCCTTGAGAAATTGCACTCTTGTTTTAATCTCTTCCTTTGAATCCACTGCTGGTTGTGTATGTAGAGCTTCAATAATAGATAGTTGTGTTTCGTTCATGGGTAAACCCTCCTAAAAGTGTATAGTTAGTCTCTTCCCTAAAAAGAGCTTCAATATGCCTTTATTTGTGTAGTAGTGTGGTTAATTGATCAAGCTGACCCTCTTGTCTTAAGATTTGCTCCTGCCATTGCCCAAACAAATCGAAATGAGGGAATTCATCACGGACATGTATCCATTCTTTTTTTAATCCGTATTTCGAGCCCCACTCAATTAATCGATCAACGTCACAGCAGGCTACCTTCGTAACTGTTGTGCAATCGGGAAACCGGTCGTCAAGCCAATAATGCGTAAGAAAAGCGATTTCACCTGACTTAGCAGCTCGCTTCCAGTTATTAAGTTGTGGTCTCTTGATCCCAAAGGCCATTATGAATCCTCTTTCAATTTGATCTCTTCATATTTTGCAAACCATTCCGGAAATACTTTTTTAAATGCTGCTGGTTTAAACGTTTCCTTGCTAACAATAATATGTGTAGTGGATCCTTCTACACAGATATCTCCATGTTGATTTGAGATCACATATTTATACTCAGTGCGAAGGCCGTCGTTTTTCGCAACCCACGTTGTGACTGTTGCATCATCACCATAACGAACAGGTTTTTTGTAGGTAGCTTGTACATCATAGACCGGAGCATAGTACCCTTGCTCTTCCATTTCTACATAGCTATAACCGATATCCTCAATTAAGCCTTGTCTCCCAAGTTCAAAATATTTCAGGTAATTTGCATGATAGACAACTCCCATCATGTCCGTGTCAGCATATAAAAGTTGTATGGTGCGTTTACTCTTGAATTCCACAAATATGTCTCCTTTGTTCCAATTACATACAGCATTTGTTTGGTTAATTATAACATAATCCATTTTGCACACAACGAATAGCCTTTAGACTGAACGTTTCACATCTTCACTTGATATTGTTTGAAGAGATTTAATATCAGTATCTTTCTCCGCTGAAAGTCTTAATGCTTGCTGCTGAACTATTTGTTCGAACAATTGATCCACATAACGACCATTGGCATGATGTCCTTCATCAGGAATCACTTCAAACAATGCGTCTTTTGCTTCTGATAAAAACTCGTATCCTACTGCGCTTGCTCGGTTAATGGTCATTTCAACAAGCTCGTTTTTATTGTAGTCTTGAAAGGTTATATGCTTTCTAAATCGTGAACGAAGCCCAGGATTAGCAGACAATAATTGCTCGATTTCTTTTTCATATCCCGACAAAATAACAACAAGATTCTCATCATGTACTGTCATCGCTTCAACAAGAGCAGTGATTGCCTCCTGACCATAATCTGTGGAGGACCCTTGGATAAGAGAATAAGCTTCATCAATAAACAGTACCCCACCTAATGCGTCTTTAATGACTTCCTTTGTTTTTAGAGCTGTTTGACCTGCGTAACCAGATACAAGATCTGCACGTCCTACTTGTAACACATGTCCACGTTTTAGCAAGCCTAACTCTTTTAATGCCTTTGAATAAATGGATGCAACCGTTGTTTTACCGGTGCCAGGTGATCCACTAAATGTTGTATGAAGCTGAAGTGGCATGGACTGGAGACCTCGTTCACGTCTTAACTGTTGAACTTCAGCATAGGCAGTTAACTGCTTTAGCTCATTTTTAACGTTATCCATTCCAATCAACTGATTTAGCTGACTCGACGCAGACAAGTCATTTTCGTTCTTTTGCTTTTTAAAATGCTCAGCCTCAAGTTTGATAAAATCCGGAGCTGATCCTTGTTCTTCTAAAGTAGCCCCTTTCTCGAAAATAGCTTTGTACACCAAATTCTGAACGGTACGCGCGTTACCAAACGATGCATCTACTTTTTCCTCTTCAATTTGTTCTTTTAAAGAAACAAGAGCAGGCTCTGTTAGTATAAAATCATTATCAATTGCCATTCGCTCTGCAATGTCTAGTAGCTCACTGGATGTATAATCCCTTAGATGAAGATGGTTTTGTTCAGGAAATCTACTTCTAAGCCCGGGGTTTGAACGAAGGAATGTACGCATTTCTTCAGGATACCCAGCTAACACAACCGCAAAAGTACCTGCATACTGACCACTTGTCATCGCAGATACAAGCGTGTCAATAACGGTTTGTCCATAATCATTCCCACTGGCATCTGCTCGTTTTAAGCTATATGCTTCATCAATAAACAGAACTCCACCAGATGCACGCTCAATTGCTTTTAACGTTAGCTCTTCCGTTTGACCTACATATCCAGCGACTAATTGCGAACGATCTACCTCATATACACTTTCTTGTTTTAGCAAACCAAGCTCATAATAAATGCGAGCGAGCAAACGCGCTATGGTCGTTTTACCTGTACCTGGATTTCCAGTTAGAATCATATTTAAGTTGATTCCTTCCTTCATTCGATACCCTTCTGTTTCACGCTTTTTTTGATAGGATAAGAACTGATAAAGCTTATGTACACGTTCTTTAATTTCAGACAAACCAATCATCTTAGATAGTTTACGCAGTGCCGTATCCTCTTGCTCTTCACCTGTGACTTGTTTTAATCGATCTTGCCACTGCTTCTGAATCGACTTAATTTCCTCAACGGCTTGTTTTAATTCCTTAAATTGTGAAGCTGAATAATAGACCCCATCTAAAGAATGAGCATACGCTTCCGTAGCTTTTGAAATTCGTAAGTAAGGCTCTTCGAATTGTTGGAATGTTTTCCACAACAGGTCAATGTGCTCATAATGCGAACTTTTTGCTTCTTGTTTTAATTCAGCTAGTGAATGAATTTGCTCCTCTAATTGACTCTTAGAACGAAAATACTGTTCAGCCAATTGATAATAACGCTTCGCTGACTCTTTTTTAGCAGTACCATGATCCGTTTCCCGGATAGCAGGAAAATCTAAAGGAATAGCCGCATGAATGAACTGATCAATAATTAATTCCGCTTGTAAAAATTGGGCCATCTGACTGGATTGATCATAAACCTTTGCTTCTTTAACCCAGTTTGCCAGCAAGGAGTCAACTGTATTTAACCGCTTGTACCTAGCAAGAGCCAGAAGAATTAATCCATCGGCATAAGATGTTGGAGATTGTTGTTTAAGCTCCTCTTCCCATTGGGACAGGTGGCGCCAAAGTTTGGTTTCATCTACTTCTTGCTTTCCTGCTTTAATGTTTTCAAGCCAGCCTTTTAGATCCTCTAGCGATTCAATGGATTGTAGCATGTGATCCTCTCCTCGTACATTTACATATCTATTCAAACTATATCAGAAGTGATTTTATACCAAAAGAAAAAGGGTTTACTTTGTGTGACTAACGGAAAACATCCACCCCGATTGTTGGGATGGATGTCATCTACTTTAGCCTTTTGGAGGGATATAGTCAGGTTTTTGGTTCGATTTCGTATTCATTTTTTTCCCGTTATTTGAACTTGACTCACGGGGTTGCGTACCTAAATGATCTGGACGAAATTGTCTGCCTTCTTGATTTGGTTTGGTCATCTATCTGACACCTCCTATTGGTCTAACCATAGGATTGCCTAGACGTCTCTTTTTATCCAAAATAAGACTTACTCATCAGAGTCTTTTCGTCTGTTTTTAAGAAGATCTTCAAGTGCATCTAAAATTTCATCTTTTGAGAGATTAGATGCTTCGTTTGATTTCTTCGTTTCTTCGTCTGATGGCATAGCATTTTCATCAGTCTGCTGCGTAGAAGGTTTCTGTGTTGTTGCTTCCTCTTCTTCATTTATTTCTGGTAATGTAGGTGTCTCTTGTTGGCTTTGTGACAAGTGCTTTGGCTCAGGAACTTCATAATAATCTCCCTCAACCGTAGTTACATAATTCTGTCTCCGTCTTGTTTCTTTATCAAGCAAACTATAGACAACTGGAATAACAAACAGTGTTAAAAGCGTTCCACTAATCAATCCTCCAATGATGGCAATCGCCATTGGTTGTTGGAATTCGGACCCCTCTCCGATAGCAAGGGATAATGGCACCATCCCAAGAATCGTCGTTGCAGATGTCATAACAATCGGTCTTGTACGAAGCTGAACAGATTCAATTAATGCTTGATACGTAGACATTCCCTTTTCCTTCATCTGGTTTACGAAATCAAGCATGACAATCCCGTTGTTTACAACAATACCAAGCAAAATGATTAAACCGATAAATGTTGTAATACCGATCGCTGTTTGAGTGACCACAAGCGCAATCGACAAACCAATGACAACAAGTGGGACTGTAAACATGATAATAAATGGTAACTTCAACGATTCAAATTGTGCTGCCATTATTAAATAGATGAAAATGGCTGCTAGTACAATAGCTAAAATCATACTATTAATCGAATCATCTAATATCTCTTGTTCCCCACCATACGTAAACGTAGTTGCTTCATCAAGCTCAATGTCTTCTACGATCGTATCAACCGCTGAACGAATGGCACTAAGATTACTTGCTTCAGTGTACGTAACTGTGAATTCAACCGCACCTTCTTGGTTTAATCGTTGAATGGATGCAGCGCTCATCCCCTCATCAATCGAAGCCACTTCATTTAAGGTAATGAATTCACCTTCCGCATTACGGATATTAAGATTCTCGAGTTCCTCAGTACTTTCTGTTGACTCCGGAGCAAGACGAACAATCACTTCTAAGAATTGCTCTTGCTCTTCAATAACTGTTGCTACTTCTCCTCTTGTCGCTGTATTTACCTGTTGCGCAATTTCAGATGGTGTCAAACCATTAGAACGTGCTGCCTCTTCATCAATGGTAAGAAGAATTTCTGGTACTTGTTCTTCTATACTTAATTCAATATCACGAACCAATCGTTCGTCATTTAATTCAGCTTGTAATTCATCAGCCTCTTCATACAGTCTCTCTTGATTTGAATCAGTTAACGTAAATTGCAGCGTATTTGCTTCGCCTCCAAATGCGGCAGAAGCTGTATATGCTCTTATCTCAGCATCGGAATCAGCACGCTCAATTTCACGCTCAATCGACTCTAAGAAGGCGGCCGTGCTTTGATTTCGATCATCTGGGTCGACCATTGATACGGTAATTTCAGCCGTATAGCTGGAGTTACTTCCGCCCATCATCTGATTATCACTAGAGCCTGCAGTACTTACATAGTTCTCAATTTCTCGATACCCGTCTAAAATCTCTTCGACTGACTCAACGGCCTCTTGCGTTCGTTCTAAACTTGTCCCAGGCTCTAACTCAATGTCTACAAAGAATGAACCTTGGTCACTATCTGGAATTAACTCAGTTCCAACAGTTGTTAAACCAACTATTCCACCTACTAATAGAACAAACGTAATGGCAAGCACCGTAAATCGATGTTTTAATGACCAAATTGTTGAATGTCTTAACCCTTCCATCACTCTAGATGTTCGACGTTTAGACTCTGTTTCCTCATTTGGTTTTTTAAGCAAACGGCTTGCGAGCATCGGTACAACTGTTAAAGCAACGAGTAAGGATGCAATTAAACTAAATGAAACCGTGTAGGCTAATTCCTTAAACAAATCGCCTACAATTCCACTTATAAATACAATCGGTAAGAAGACAGAAACAGTTGTAAGCGTTGATGCTATAATCGCTCCACTTACTTCTTTAGTCCCGTCGAATGCAGCCTGCCTTGGTTCTTTTTTCATGGACAGATGACGATAAATATTTTCAATAACAACAATGGCATTATCTACTAACATCCCAATACCAAGCGCCAGTCCACCCAAGCTCATAATGTTCAGGCCGATGTCTGCAAAAAACATGAATCCAAATGTAACGATAACTGAGAAAGGAATAGCAATTCCTACAATAAAAGGAGTCTTAAGGTTGCGTAAAAAGAATAACAAAACAACCATGGCCAGAAGACCACCATAAATCATTGCACTTGTTACACTATCAATCGAGGCAGATATAAAATCTCCTTCATCATAAAGAATTGCGGCTTCAAGATCCTCATATTCAGAGTCAAGAAGCAATTCTTCAAGTTGATCATTAACAGCATTTGAAATCTGAACTGTGTTTGCACCAGACTCTGGCATGATACTCAGTTCAATTGCTTCTTGTTGATTAGATCGTGTAAGTACTTCTTGATCTTCAAGGGCTACCCTTACCTCTGCCACGTCCGTTAAAATCAGTTCATCTCCTGTAGAATTAACACCTACAACTAGCTCTTCTAATTCTTCGACATTTGAGAGCTCTTTTACGACTCTCGTTGTTAAACTTAAATCATCTCTTTTTACCGTTCCACCTGGGAGAGAGATATCACTAGCTTGAATCGCTGAAACAATCTCACCTTGACTTAATCCTGCTTCCTCTAATGATGCTGGATCAAGATCTACTTGTATTTCTTCTGATAAACTACCGCTTTCCCCAACGCTCGCTACACCAGGTATACGAATGAGTTCATCCTCAAGATCAGATACTTTGTCTTGAAAATCAACTAAATCGGCGTTTGAAGTAACAGCCATTTGAATCAGAGGCATCATGGATGGATCAAATTTTACAAAACTTGGTTCGTTTGCATCTGAGGGGAGGTTTGCACCTCGTAGTGTGTTAATAATATCTAATTCTACATCTTCAATATTTGTCGACCAGTCAAACTCAAGGATAATCATGGAAGTGCCTTCCATTGAATTAGAGGTCATATTCTTTAAACCAGAGGTTGTTGATAATTGTTGTTCGAGGGGTATTGTAACTGTATCTTCTATTTCGTTCGGGTTCACATCACTGTAACTCGTGATAACAGCGGCTACAGGAGGGTTAATTTCGGGAAATAATTGTAGCGGCAACCTCGTCAGTGCCACTATACCAATGATAATGAATAGGACCATTCCTACTAAGGTAAAAATAGGCCTTCGGATCGAAAAATTGATCATATAAACGTATCCTCCATCTTCCAATTTTTATGTATTCTCTATGTTCCTAGTCCAACTATACATACATTCCCTGCTTTTTAAAACTAAAAACCTCTTAAGTACTTGTGAATAAAATTTGTACAAAAAAAAGAACAGTCTGAGCAACAGACTGTTCTTTTAATGAAGTAAATTAAGCTAGTTTACTGCGAAGGACCATTGGCAGAATACCACCATGGCGATAGTAGTCTACGTCTACTTCACTGTCAAAGCGAACAAGTGCTTCAAACGTAGTGACTTTACCGTCTTCAGCAGTAGCCGTTACAGTTACATGCTCACGTGGTTTCACATCGTTCGTAATATCAACACTAATTGCTTCTCTTCCAGTTAGTCCTAGAGATTCAGCGTTTTCTCCATCTTTATATTGCAATGGAAGAACACCCATTAACACAAGGTTACTACGGTGAATACGCTCGTAACTCTCTGCAATAACTGTTTTAATTCCAAGTAAGTTTGTTCCTTTTGCAGCCCAGTCTCTTGAGCTTCCCATTCCATAATCTTTTCCTGCAAGAATGGCAAGTCCTGTTTGAGAATCTTTGTACTTCATTGCTGCATCGTAAATTGGCATAACTTCTTCAGTTGGCCAATATGTTGTGAAGCCACCTTCCGTACCAGGTGCTACTTCGTTACGAATACGAATGTTTGCAAACGTTCCACGCATCATCACTTCATGATGACCACGTCTAGAACCATAAGAGTTGAAGTCACGAGGCTCAACACCTTTGTCCATTAGGTATTTCCCTGCTGGCGTTGTTTTACCAATTGCGCCTGCTGGTGAAATATGGTCCGTTGTTACGGAGTCACCAAATTTACAGATTACACGAAGATCAGACAGAGAATGAATATCCTGAGGCTCTTGTGTCAATCCTTCAAAATAAGGAGGATCTGCAATGTACGTTGAATCCTCATCCCATTTGTACAGAGAATCATCTGTTGTTTCAATTTCATTCCAACGTTGGTTTGCAGTGAAAACATCTGCATACTGTTCTTTAAATAGCTCTGGAGTCACTGTTTGGGCAACTACTTGCTTCACTTCTTCAGTTGAAGGCCAGATATCTTTGAAGAAAACGTCATTTCCGTCTTGGTCTTTGCCAAGTGGATCATTCTTCAGATCAACATCAACAGTACCTGCTAATGCATAAGCCACAACTAAAGGCGGGGAAGCTAGATAGTTTGCTTTCACTAGTGGGTGAATACGTCCTTCAAAGTTACGGTTACCTGAAAGCACAGAAGTAACAGTTAGGTCATTTGAAGAGATGGCATCTTCCACTTCAAGTTCAAGTGGTCCAGAGTTACCGATACATGTTGTACAGCCGTATCCAACATTATTAAATCCAAGTGTATCCATATACGATTGAAGTCCTGCTTTAGCAAGATATCCTGTTACAACCTTAGAACCTGGCGCAAGAGATGTTTTCACATACTCAGGAACTGTTAAGCCACGTTCTACTGCCTTTTTCGCAACAAGACCAGCACCAAGCATTACGTAAGGGTTGGAAGTGTTTGTACAACTTGTAATGGCTGCAATGGCAATTGCACCCGTTTTCATTGTTGCTTGACGTCCATCCTTATACTGCACATCAACGACTTTATCAAATTCTTTTTTGTCGAGACCAAGTCCTTGTGTACCAGAAGGAGCAACAACTGCTTTTTTAAACTGTGATTGCATATCTGTAAGCTTAATCAAATCTTGAGGACGCTTAGGACCTGAAAGATTTGCTTCGATTTCAGATAAATCAATCTCAACGATATCTGTGTACGTCGGATCAGCTGTTTCGCCTGGTACGTAGAATAGGCCGTTGGCTTTGTTATAATCTTCAACAAGCTGAATTTGTTTTTCATCGCGGCCTGTTAATCTCATATAATCAAGAGCTTCCGTATCAACCGGGAAGAATCCACATGTTGCACCGTACTCTGGAGCCATGTTTGAAATGGTCGCGCGATCAGCTAGTGGCATTTCAGAAAGTCCTGGTCCAAAGAACTCAACAAACTTCCCTACAACCTTTTTCTCACGAAGAACTTGTGTTACCTTTAACGCGATATCAGTAGCTGTGGTACCGCTTGCTAGATTTCCAACAAATTTAACCCCTACAACTTCAGGTACAGGGAAGTAAGAAGGCTGTCCAAGCATTCCTGCTTCAGCTTCAATTCCTCCAACACCCCAACCAAGTACACCAATACCATTAATCATGGTTGTATGGGAGTCTGTTCCAACAAGAGTATCAGGGAAAGCAACCGTTTCCTCACCTTGTTTAACTGCTTGAACAACGTTTGCAAGATATTCTAAGTTCACTTGGTGAACGATACCTGTTGCAGGTGGAACCGCTTGATAATTATCAAACGCTTTTTTTGCCCAATTTAAGAATTCATAACGTTCTTCATTACGTTCGAATTCAAGATTCATATTAAATGCTAATGAGTCATCCGTTCCGAACTTATCAACTTGAACCGAGTGGTCAATGACTAGATCAACCGGAATTTCAGGGTTAATAACCGCAGGATCGCCGCCTAATTTTGACATAGCTTGTCTAAGTGCAGCTAAGTCTACAACTGCAGGAACTCCTGTGAAATCCTGAAGAATCACTCGAGCAGGTTTAAATGGAACATCAATTTCTTTTTGACCTGACGTTCCCCATTGCGCTAAGTTTTCAACATGCTCTTTTTTAATCACATAGTCGTCATATTGACGTAGTACGGATTCAAGGAGCACTCTTACTGAAAAAGGTAGCTTGCTAATTTCACCAAGACCAGCCTTTTCTAGGGCTTCAAGTGCATAATAGTGGTAGGTTTCTCCCCCGCTTTGAAAGGAAGAACGTGCATTAAAAACATCGTTACTTTTTGACATGTTAGACCCTCCTTCTCCAAACTATCTTACCTTAGATCGACAATATTGTCTAAATGTGTGACTTTTTTAGAAAGCGCTTTAATATGTATTCATTCGCTCCCCCTAAATAGAATAGCAAAAAAAGGTCAGATTAGAAACCATTTTTCACGTAAATACTAAAATGAAAACATTAAACATTTAAACATTAGGAGGATAATGATGACAGAGCGCCATAACGCAAAAGACATTCGAAGTAATGCTGGCCAAGGTCAACGAGGCGGACAACCAAAGCCATTAAGTGGTTCTAAAAAAGTTAAAAAAGCGAATCACGTGAATCAAACGAACGGTGAAGGGTAACTTGATCTCTTTTTAGGCGTTAGATACAGTCCGTTTTTTTGGGGATTGCATATACTGTACTATCCATGTAAGAAGGAGGTGCTTTATATGGGTTATGAAAACGGAAGTGGTTTCGCGCTAATCGTTGTGCTTTTTATTCTTCTAGTGATTGTTGGTGCTAGCTGGTTATAAAATGCTCACATACGTAAATAGATACAGAGGGTGTGCGTACTCGCACACCCTCTGTTTAACGTTAAGACCAATTTGGTTCATATGTGTAAATCGTTATTCCATGATGCTTCGCTACACCCCGAAAATTCGACACATCCTCTGCTTTCATTAATGCTTGTCTAAATGTAAGGAAATCTTCTTTTTCTATTTTTAATTCTTGTATGTTATGACTTCTTAAGTCCTCTAAAAGAGACACCGCTTGCTCATTTGTCATTGTCTTCACCTATTTCTATGTTATTCTAAGATTAACTTTATCTTAGTAGAGGAAGTGGACCTATGCAACTATCATATTATGTAAACGCTTCTGTTACTGCTCAAGAAGTAGCAGACGTTTTTGAATCATCAGGCATTAAACGTCCAATCTCAGATCTAGCAAGAATTCAGCAAATGATTGATGCCGCCCCTCTTTTGATTTCTGTTCGCGATGACAAGAAACTTGTTGGGATCGCTCGGTCTTTAACTGACTTTTGCTATTGCTGCTATCTTTCGGATTTAGCTGTTCGAAAAGAGTATCAATCTGCAGGAATTGGGCGTGAACTTATCGAACAAACAAAAAAGGAGATTGGTGATTCATGTAGTCTCGTTTTATTGTCAGCACCAAATGCCATGGATTATTATCCGCGAGTCGGCTTAACGCCTGCTCATCATGCATTTTATAACCCGCGTAAGAAGTAATTACATGATTAAAGAAAGGTTGATGAACCGGCATGTCTGATTGGTTTATGTGGTTTATTGTCTTTTGGACTCTTTTTCTTATAACTATTATGTTTATCGGTGGATACTTTATGTTTCGAAAATTCCTTAAGCGTTTACCTAAAGAAGATGGTAAATCAATTCTCGATTGGCAGGATTATTATATTGATAAAGCGCTTCCTCTTTGGGACGAGCCACAAAAGCAGTTATTAAACGAACTAGTTGAACCAGTACCTGAATTGTTTCGTGATGTCGCTAAAGGAAAAATTGCTGGAAAGATTAGTCAGATCGCTTTAGAGGAAGATGCGACTTCCATTACTGAGCCGCATATGATTAGAGGCTATATACTCGCAACACCTAAGCGTGACCACAAGTTTCTTATAAAAACATTACAGAAAAAGCAAATTGATATGACACCTTACAAACACTTACTTGAGCATTCCTCATAACTTTTTTAGATCAGATAACAATTTTACATGGTTTGTTCGTTATTTATTCATTGTCAAATCGTACGATTATGAGTACCCTTGATTGTAGTTTAGTAGAGAAGGGACGTCTAACATGGTGAAGCATTCCTTACATGAAATTATAGAAATGAAACGCCAACAGCTTCTTGTGGCGTCTCGATCGAATGGCTTAAGCTCTTCAAATGTATTAAAAATCAGTCAAGAACTAGACAAGCTTCTTAACCAATATGATAAAGAAAACAAACGCACCCCATCCCACTTGCGATGAGGTGCGTTTTGATTATGAGACAATCGTGTCTGAGCCTTTTTGAAGCTCATACATTTTTTTGTAGAGCCCATTCATCTGAAGAAGCTGATGATGATTGCCTTGCTCTACACATTCACCTTGATGAAGAACGAGGATGTAGTCGGCATCTTTTATCGTTGAAAGACGATGAGCGATGGCAATTGTCGTTCGATTCTCTTGCATGTTCCGAAGTGCAGCTTGTATGACTTCTTCTGTTTCTGTATCGATGTTCGCAGTTGCTTCATCCATAATGAGAATACTTGGGTTATGAGCCATTGTACGCGCAAAAGAGATAAGCTGCCTCTGTCCTCCAGAAAGTGTTGAACCTCTCTCCGCGACTTCTGTTTCCCACGCATTAGGCAGTCTCTCAATAAAGTCTTTAGCTCCAACAAGTTCTGCCGCATCCATAGCAGCCTCTTTTGAGACAGTTGGACGTTCTAAGGTAATATTTGAAGCAATGGTCCCGCTATATAGAAATGAATCCTGTAAGACTAATCCCAGCTTTGACCTAAGTTCATGGTTTGAATAAGTGGATAAAGGCTGACCGTCAATATAGATTGTCCCTTTTTCAAGGTCATAAAACCTCATAAGAAGATTCACAATTGAACTTTTCCCACTTCCGCTATGTCCTACTAACGCTAATGTTTCTCCTTTGTTCACTTTAAATGAAATATTTTTTAACACGTCCGTTTCTTGATCATATGAGAATGTAACGTTCCTAAACTCGATGCTACTTTGACTTTCTGTATACTCGGTCAATACCTGTTTTTCAGAAGGGGCATACTCGTTGTGATCCATTAATGTAAATACTCGACCAGCAGATACGATTGCCTGCTGATACATCGAAAGGCGCATCATAATTTGATTAACTGGCTCAAAGAATCGATCCAAATAGTTTACAAATGCATAAACCACACCAATTTCAACAGTTGTTTGGAACGATTGAATGCCAAAGAATCCTAGCACAATGACTAAAGCAAGAATAGCTAAAATATCAACCATTGGCCTTAGGAGTAGCCCATCAATTTTCATCGCTTTAAGTCCTGCAATTGTGTGCCCTTCATTGACCTCTTTAAATTCGCCTCTAAGCCTTTTTTCCTGCCTAAACATTTGAACAATCGCCATTCCTTGGATTGATTCATTCATCTTCCCATTTAGTTGACTAAGCCTGCCGCTTAAGTCTGCATAAAATTTCGCACTCATTGAACGGTATATTTTCATTAGCAATAAGATCATCGGTAAAAAAATCAGACAATAGAGTGCCAGTGTTGCATTTAAATAGAACATTGCGATAAACGTTCCGAACAGAAATAAAAAATTTTGAACGAACACGGCTAACACACTCATATACAAATCTTTAATTGATTCTGTATCATTTGTAATGCGTGAGATCAAACCACCTGCAGGCGTACGGTCAAAAAAAGACAACCCCAATTTTTGAACATTTTCAAATACATCAAGCCTAAGCTTTTGTATAATGTTTAACGCCACTTCTTGGAACATTAATCCTTGAATATAGGTAGCAATCACCCCTCCAACGTGCAAAACAATATAAACAATTGCTAGGGTTAATAAAGGCGAAAAAGGAAATTCACCTACTGTTAAGTAATCATCAATAAAGATTTTAACCAGGATTGGTCCTAGCAATTCGGCTGCCGTCCCTATCCCGAGTAAGGATAACGCAAAAATGATTTTCACCCGATGTGGCTTCGTATACCGTAACAATCTGTATAAGAGTTGCTTCTGGTCTTTACTTGTTAGGACTCGATCTTCATGTTTCACGCATCCTTCCCTCCCTTCTCAACAACATACTCAAGCTGCTGCTGGTTATACATCGTAAAGTACCACCCTGACTGATTCATTAATTCATGATGTGTTCCTCGTTCAACAACTTCCCCTTTACTTAACACTAAAATGATATCAGCATGATGGATCGCACTGAGTCGGTGAGCTGTTATAATATTTGTACTGTATTTCCGGTGGGCTTTTAATTGTTTTAGAATTTCTTCCTCTGTCGCTGCATCCACAGCTGACAGGGCGTCATCCATCATAAGTACATTTGGGTTAGAAACAAGCGCACGAGCAATAGAGATGCGTTGTTTTTGACCTCCTGATAGTGTGACACCACGTTCTCCAACTAACGTGTCATAACCATTTTTGAACCCAATGATATCTTTATGTATATTAGCGAGCTGGCAGGCTTTAATGATCTCAGTCATAGATGCCTTTGGATTAGCGAAAGCCACATTTTCTGCAATGCTTGCTGAAAATAAAAAATGATCCTGTGGTACCGTTCCGTACATCTCTTTTACTCGCTTGAGTCGCCACTTATGTAATGGAATTCCGTCTATCTTAATTTGTCCTTCTGTTACATCATATTCTCTTTGTAACAAACGAAGCAGCGTTGTTTTTCCACTTCCTGTTTTTCCAACGATTCCAATGGTTTGACCTTTTTTAATTGTGACATTCATTTTATTTAATACGGCTTGTGATGAACCAGGATATTCAAAGGAATCGATCTGTACGTCAATTGTCCCATCAACTAGCTGATCATGTGCATCTGGTTCTTCAAAAATCGTTTCTTGTTCAGCAAGTAATGCTCTTATACGATCGTAAGAAGCGCGACCACGTTCAACCGTATTAAAAAACATCCCAAGAGCAAGCATAGGCCAAATTAAAAGGGATAAGTAAACAGTGAAACTAGTTAGTTCACCAATCGTTAATGTTCCGTTTACAACCGATCGAGCACCAAATACAATGGCAAGAAAGTAACAGATTCCAACAATTAACGAAATAGTTGGTGAGAATAATGCGTCAATTCGTGCCACCCTCATGTTTTTAAACACAACATCCAACGATTTCTTTTTAAATTGTTCTGTTTCAGCCTGTTCTTGTCCAAATGCTTTTGTTACTCTTACCCCACTTATCGCACCTTGGACGTTGTCATTTAATTCAGAAAACGACTTCTGTGCATCTCTAAATCGTCTATGTAATAAACCACCATAATAATTTGTTAATAGAGCCATAAGTGGCATAGGAGATAATGTGATCAGTGTTAATTTCCAGTCAATGACGATGGCCATTGTTAAAACGACCACCCCACCCATTGTGAGTGAGTCCACAATCGTCAATACCCCTTGGCCTGCCGTCATTTGCACAGCTCTCACATCATTTGTAGCATGAGCCATTAAATCACCAGTTTTAAACCGTTGATAAAATCGACTCGACATTTTGGTGAAGTGTTCATATAATTGATTGCGAATTGTTCTGGCAAGCCGAATAGATGCTCCAAAAATCATAATTCGCCAAACGTATCTCAGACCATATGTAATGACCCCCACAGAGAGTAACAATAAAATCCACTGAGTGAGGGAGGAGCGAGTTAATGTTGATTCGTTTATCCCATCAACAATTTGCCCAATGATATAGGGCGGTACAAGAACAAGTAAAGAAACAACGACTAAAACAAAAATCCCAAGGATATACGCTTTTTTCTCTTCTTTAAAAAACCACCACAAGTCTCTATAAACTCGCACATGATCCCCCTTCTAACGCAGAAAACACCTCATTTAGAGGTGCTTGCATCATTTATTTGGTTTGCTGCTTCTGCATAGCTTTCATCATTTGATTAATCTTTTTCTGTGATGGGTTTTGTCCCATTTGCATCATCATTACACGTAGCATTTGTTCATTGATAGGCGGGTTCTTTTTCAAGTAAGACATCATTGTTTTACGAGCAACAAAGAATCCGATAGCTAGTCCAGCAAGAACAGCTACTGTATAACCAATAATATGAATCCACATTTCGGTGAACGTCCTCCTTCAAACTAAATCAAACGACGGAATCGCTCCGTACATCCTCATCTATTATATCTTAAGTTGGAACGCATTTAAAGGAAAGGTTTTCAAATAGAATGGCTATTTTGGAAGGCTTGTACTTTTTTTATTGGACCCAGCCACCCAAAACGCTTTTGTCCTACGTTCACGGCAAAGAAATACGTATTTAACTCCTTCAACCTCTCAAATAGACGCGTCTCGATCTCAAGCTTGCCAAATGCTAAGAGTAAAAGGTGTTGATCTTTAATTTTAACATCTATCCAGCTGCCTGATGATCGATGCTCCATTCGAAATGTTGATAAATCTAACCTCTCACTACTTAGATAATAATCTTCCTGCATAAGAATATTTGATACATCTTTAGTTGGTAGTGGCTTCGTGATATATTCAACTTGTTTTGTAAGTAGGAGCTTTAACGAGTGATCTGCAGTAAAACGCTCACAAAATAAATTAAAAAGCTTAATTTCCTGCCCATAGTATCGATTCACAATAGCTTCATCTAGTAGATACAATTGGTAGCTTCTCAATTGAACCCCTCCTCTTATATACAGTATGTTTGCCAAGTATACATAACTCATATTAAAAAGGCTGTTTCTTACTGTCGAAGAATTGGTCGATGCTTGTCATAAAAAAAGAGGCAGTCCTATTTGACTACCTCTTCTGTCATTATTGAAGCAGAGCTTTCGCTTTAGCTACAACATTCTCAACGGTGAAACCATATTCAGCAAGGATTTCAGATCCTTTACCAGATGCACCGAAACGGTCAATGGCAAGAATATCCCCTTCATCGCCTACATAACGATCCCATCCTAATGAAGACCCAACTTCAATACCTAGACGAGCCTTGATATGTTTTGGAATCACACTTTGTTTGTACTCTTTTGATTGAGCTTCAAAGCGATCCCAACTTGGCATACTTACAACACTTACACGGATGCCATCTTTCTCAAGCTCTTTTTTCGCTTCTACAGCAAGGCCAACTTCAGAACCAGATGCAAGAAGTAGAACCTGCGCTTCGCCATCAGCTTGATCAATCACATACGCACCTTTTTTCGTACCCTCATATGCATGCTCAGCCGTTCCTTCTAGTGTAGGAAGGTTTTGACGACTTAAAACGAGAGCTGTAGGCTGATTTGTTGATTCAAGGGCTAATTTCCATGCAGCAGTTGCTTCATTTCCATCAGCAGGACGAATAATTGACAGATTCGGCATAGCTCTAAGCGCTGCAAGCTGTTCTACCGGTTCGTGAGTTGGTCCATCTTCCCCTACAGCAATACTGTCATGTGTGAATACATACGTAACAGGGAGACCCATTAATGCAGCTAAACGAATAGCTGGGCGTAAGTAATCAGAGAACACAAAGAATGTTCCACCAAATACTTTAAGTCCTCCATGTAATGCCATACCATTTAATGCAGCACCCATAGCAAATTCACGTACTCCGAACCAGATATTACGGCCATCGTATTGATCACGGCTGAAGTTATCTTGTCCTTTTAACGTCGTGTTATTTGATCCAGCTAAGTCAGCAGATCCACCAAACAATTGTGGTATGTGTTTAGCAAATGCATTTAATGCTTGACCAGCAGAAGCACGGCTTGCAACACTTGTACCTACTTCATGAACTGGAGCTTCTTGATCCCAGCCTTCTGGAAGCTCACCAGCCATTGCAAGTTTGAATTCTTTTGCAAGCTCTGGGTATGTTTGCTCATATTGTTCAAATAATTGATTCCATTCTTTTTCTTTATCTGCGCCCTCTTCTACAACTCGAGCAAATAACTCTGCCGCTTCACTAGGAATATAGAAGTCACCTTCATAGTCCCAAGCGTAGGCTTCTTTTGTTAATTTCACCTCATCAGCACCTAGTGGTGAACCATGCGAAGCAGATTTACCAGACTTGTTAGGTGAACCAAAACCAATTGTTGTTTTTACTTCAATTAATGTTGGACGGTCATCTGTTTTTGCTTGTTCAATTGCATTGGAAATTTCCGTGACATCATTTCCATCTTCTACGCGAATGACTTGCCAGCCATAAGCTTTATAACGATCTTCCACACTTTCAGAGAAAGAGTGGTGTAAGTCTCCATCCAGTGAAATATCATTTGAATCGTAAAGAACGATTAAACGTCCTAATTTAAGATGTCCAGCTAGTGATGCTGCCTCAGCTGAGATCCCTTCCATTAGATCTCCATCTCCACAAATACTATAGGTGAAATGGTCTACAACGGAAAAGTTATCTTTGTTATAAGTAGCTGCTAGATGTCTTTCAGCCATTGCCATACCAACTGCCATCGCCACACCTTGTCCAAGTGGACCAGTTGTAGCTTCAACGCCAGGCGTATGACCATACTCAGGGTGTCCAGGTGTACGGCTTCCTAATTGTCTAAACTGTTGAAGATCATCAAGACTTAAATCGTACCCTGTTAGATGTAACAAGCTATATAAAAGCATCGAACCATGACCTGCTGACAGTACAAAACGATCGCGGTTGCTCCACTCTGGGTTACTTGGATTATGATTCATAAACTTAGTCCATAAGGCAAAAGCCATTGGCGCAGCACCCATTGGCATTCCCGGGTGACCAGAATTCGCTTTTTCTACACTATCAATCGACAATGTACGAATGGTGTTAATTGCAACTATTTCTGCATTTGTAGACATATGTATGTTCATCCTCCTGTAATACATCAATTTTCTTATTTCTCACTCATCATATACAATTCCCGTCAATTTCACAAGGTCAGACAACTATGAATGTTTGTAAAAAAGACCACTTTTAAAAGTAGTCTTTAATGAGTATGACCATTTAAACGTTTTTTACTTTCTTTTAATGCTTCAGGAGTCACATCTGTTCCTTCTTCATCAACAACTTTCACGGAGTGAAGTTGATTTTCAAAGGACTTGCGGAACCCTTTAAGATACTCAGCACGAAGCTCTTTTTGTTCTTTGGCTTCAGAGAGAGTCAGTCCACTATCTTTAGCTTTTTTAGCAAGTTGATTAATTCGATTTAATTTATCTTGATGTAGCATGATAAACACTCACTTTCTAGAAACGACTCATTTGATCATAATGTTATCACGTAAGATAAAAACCTTCAACTTCACTGCTCAGACTTAGTTGCGCGCGTTTGACTCTAATTCTTTTTGTTTCACATACTCTTGATACCGACGATGAACAGTCGCTTTTGACAAATTATAACCAAGCCCTTTTAACGTTGCAGAAATATCATAAAAAGCCAGACCTCGTTCTCTTAGACGAATGATTTCCTGTAATGGAACATCCAATCGATCTCTCCCGCCACCACCTAGGCTTGAAAAGTTCTGCTCAGGATGATATCCATCAGCCATCGCTCGCTTCATCCCTCTTCGGATCTTTAAATTATGAAGCTTTCTTTGATATTCCTCAACAATCGATACAATACTTAAAACCATTTCATCAGCTTCTGATAATTGCAATTGTTCATGGTTCTGTAAAGTGAAGATGTGAATACCAAATTTCTTTAACTGATATAAAAGGGCCATCCGGGCATGTCCTCTAGCAAGTCTCGTTTCATCTTGTATTAACAAAATATCAAATGCTTTTTCTTTCGCTAAATCAAGTATCGTTAGCATTTCTTCTCGGTCAATTTCATATCCACTTGCTTTCTCTTTAATGGAGTGAACAAGTGTCCAATGTTTCTCTTCTACCATTGATTTAAGTTCTTGCTCTTGTCGATCAAGTGATGTTTGCTGCTCTTCTTTTTCCGTACTAACTCTACTGTAAATAATGACTCTATTCTTTGGTTTTTCCATCAATCTTTGCTCCATTACTAAATTTGTACGCATAATCTACATTTGAAGGAGGTACTGTTTCTACAAGATTATCATATTGTTCATCAACACGATCAACAATTTGCTGATCAATTTGCTCGTTGGGAAGTAAAATTGTGATATACATTAGGCCTAGTGTAATGATGGCTGCTCCAAGTAAAAAGAATTCCTGTCCTGTCCATTTCTTACTCATATCGCTCACCTCTAATAGAATGTTTGTTCGCTTTTTATAATAAAGGGAACATCCGTTTGTGTCAACTATATTTTCAGAACTTATGTTTGCGTTACATATGTTCGTATGGTAGGATTTAATTACAAAGGAAATGTAAGAGGAGTGTAATAGAATGACAAAACTTTCTAAGCGTCAGGAAGAAATTCTTGGATTTATAAAAGTAGAAGTCCGTAAAAAAGGATATCCACCTTCTGTACGTGAAATTGGCGAAGCAGTCGGTCTTGCATCAAGCTCTACAGTTCATGGACATTTATCTAGACTTGAAAAAAAAGGCTATATCCGTCGTGACCCTACTAAACCTAGAGCAATTGAAGTGCTAGATTTAGAAGATATTATCGGGGCTAGTGAAAACCCTAAGCGTCAAGCAAGCTACGCACCGATTATTGGTAAAGTAACCGCCGGTCTTCCTATTACAGCTATTGAGAGTATTGAAGATTACTTGCCTCTTCCAGAACATATGACGGCTGATGATAATACATATGTTTTAGTCATTGAAGGGGAAA
Source organism: Alkalicoccobacillus gibsonii (assembly GCF_016798245.1). Lineage (GTDB taxonomy): Bacteria > Bacillota > Bacilli > Bacillales > Bacillaceae_D > Alkalicoccobacillus > Alkalicoccobacillus gibsonii. The sequence continues at coordinate 962,103 of NZ_JAEUZA010000001.1, forward strand.
GTATGATAGAGGCTGGAATTTATGATGGGGATATGGTCATCGTTAGACAACAGCAGACAGCTAACAATGGAGATATTATCGTGGCCATGACAGATGAGAATGAAGCAACAGTTAAGCGTTTCTTCAAGGAAAAAGATCGAATTCGACTTCAACCAGAGAATGCTTCAATGGAGCCTATTATTCTTTCTTCTGTTACCATTTTAGGTAAAGTAATTGGGGTCTTTCGGACGATACATTGATTTAGATTATTACACGCTAACTAAAGATGTTAGCGTGTTTTTTTATGCTTGTTTTTGCGTTTTCAATTTACATTTCTGGTTCTAGTTCGGTATGTGAAATTATCTTCGAGGTTTAACGAACACGAATAAAAAACGAATACCTTATAAAGGTACCCGTTCTAAGCGTTCCAAATGTATCATTTATTTTTTACCCTTTCACACCTGTTAATGCAATTCCCTCAATGATCTGTCGTTGAGCAAATACGTAAATCACTAGAACCGGTATAACAGAGATCGTTGCTCCCGCCATCATAAGCGGCCAGTTTGTGACGTATAATCCTTTAAATGTTGCTAGTAATAGCGGAACCGTATATAAATCCTGGTCACTTAGAAAGACTAGCGGCTGAATAAAGTTGTTCCAAATACCGATAAACGAGAAAATCCCAAATGCTGCTAGAGCTGGTCTTACAAGTGGCAGAATGATTTTCCAATAAATATAAAGCGGGTTTGCTCCATCCATAACAGCCGCTTCTTCCATTTCCTTAGGAATGCCCATAATAAACTGTCTGAGCAAGAACACACCAAATGCATTAAATAGAGCGTTCGGGACCAAAATTGATAGGTGGCTGTTTACCCAGCCGATGTTATCCATAATGATATATAAAGGAATCAATGTGACCTGCATGGGTACCATCATGGTTGCTAGAAAAGCGACAAATAAAAAACGTGAGCCTGGGAACTTAATCTTTGCGAATGCATATGCAGCCATTGAACATGTGAGCAACTGGCTAAATACAACAACAAATGATATATAAAAGCTATTAAAATAAGCTCGACCAAACGGCATGGCACTTAATGAATCTGTGATGTTACTCCACATAAATGGATCTGGAATCCAAACTGGAGGAACGGCGAAGATTTGTTCAAATGACTTCAAACTACTTAATGCCATCCAAATAAATGGTCCTGCCATCACAAGTGATCCAATAATCAATGCAAGGTGTAGGGCGATTTGAGATGGTCGTATCTTAGTTTTCTTTATTTGACGCACTTGTTTAGGTGGTTGTTGTTGAATCGTTGGTTTACCTTCCTCCATCTTCATAGTGCACCCACTTTCTTGAGACTGAGAATTGAATCAGCGTGAACATTAAGATAATTGCAAATAGTACCATGGCTGAAGCTGTACTTGGACCAAAAGCGGTTCGTCCAAAGGCCGTTTCATAAATGTGATAAACCAATGTATAACTTGCCTTACCTGGCCCACCCTGTGTCATGACATAGGCTTGGTCAAATACTTGAAAGGATCCAATAACCGACATGATCGCTACGAAAAATGTGGTTGGTGAGAGAAGTGGAAAGGTAATGTGCAAGAACTTTTGAATCGATGACGCTCCATCAATATCGGCTGCTTCGTAATAGCTTCTAGAAATCCCTTGAAGACCAGCTAAGAAGATGACCATGTTTGTACCTAGGCCCCACCAAATACTCAAGCCTGCAATGGACGGTAGAACTAAATTCCGATCAGTAAGCCAACTCGGACCATCAATGCCGATCATCGCTAAAAGCTGATTAATGAGTCCAATGTCCCCGTTCAGGAGCCACATCCAGATTACCCCGATTGAAACGGAGCTTGTCACAACTGGCATAAAGAAAAAGACACGGTAAACCGTTTTCCCTTTAACTTTGTTTAAAGCAAGTGCAACTAAAAGAGCTGCTGCAATCCCAACTGGTATGACTAGGACTGAATAATAGGCTGTATTTACAAGTGCCGTAATAAAATTATCATCTTTAAATTGACTTATATAGTTGGCAAAACCAACAAACTCACGCTCTCCAAATCCGTCCCACTTCATAAAGCTTAAGCCAAAGGCAAACCCTAAAGGAAGAATTGAAAAGGCAAGCATTCCTATAAGCTGGGGTGCGATAAAGAAATAGCCCCACCATTTTCGTTTAGAATCATTCATCAGTGGTTCCTCCTCATCTATGAACATCTAAAAAGGAGTCAGAGTACTCACTGACTCCTCCATTTCAGCTTACGATTCGCCTAACATGTCTCTTGCTACTTCTGCGGCTTGATCAACGGCCTCTTCTGGAGATAAATCTCCTAGTAGCATGACTTCATAAATGTCCTCAAGCTCTTTGTTTAAACCAGGAGCTGTAAATTCTAAACCAACAACACGTCCTGTTTGACGCGCATCAAGTAGGTAAGAGCCATGTTCTGGCTTCTCTTGATTCACAACCACTTCATCAATTCCTTCAACAGATGGAACCGCGTTACCCTCTCCATCTAGTCTTGTTTCCTGACCTAATTGAGATGTATAAAATGAAACAAACTCCATTGCTTCTTCAACATGGTCCCCTTTTGCATTCGCACTCATGTATGCGGTTGCAATATTAACACTTGGAATCTCTTCTTCTGTGTTGGTTGGCCAAGGAATATAATCAAAGTCTATGCTTGTTTCAAGAAACATTGGTGTTAGCCATCTTCCTGCTCCTACCATACCTACTTGGTTAGACATGAACATCGCATCCATCCCTTGCCCTTCTGGTAGCGTGCCCGAGAAGATAAAGTTCTTATCAGCAACCATTCGCTCAACAAATTCAAATGCTTCCAGTGTTAGATCATTTTCGTCCGCAACGATTTGGTCGTCTTCAGCAAATAAACCTCCGTTTGCCCAAACCCAGTTAATTATGTTGCCATGTCCACCTTCTTGCACAAATCCGTACTTTCCTGCATCTCTTAACTGGGATGTTACTTCCTCCATTGCTTCCCAGTTCCAATTCCCTTCATCAAAATATTCTTGAGGGGTTTTAATTCCAGCTTCCTCAAACATTCCTTTGTTGTAATACATCAGGAACGGGTTACAGTCAACTGGCAAACCGTAAATTTCATTATCTTTTTGAGATGCACCCCATAATCCATCTGCAAATTCATCTGCAGTTACATAAGAAGCATCTGTGTTTAAAAATTCACTAAGAGGCTCTATCGTACCATTTGAAATGAGTGTAGAAATATCTTCTGCTCCTACATAAAATAAATCTGGCGCTTGCCCACCTTGTAATCTTGTGGTTAAGGTTTGAAAATAGTTGTCGTTTGGTATACCTGTTAATTCAACTTCAACGGAGTCACTCTGCTCGTTAAAGGCATCAACTGCTCGTTGATATACCTTTAACTCTGCTGGGTTACCCCAGGCAGAAAACGTTAATTCTACCTTCCCGTCGCCTGATCCTGAGGAACCAGAGCTACTGCAACCTGCAAGAGCAACAAGTCCAATTGCCATTCCACCAAGTACAAATACACCAGATCTTTTTTTCATTTCTTACTCCCCCAATTCATTTAGTTTACAATTATCGGTACGTTGGCAAGTAATCTCCATGAGCTTCAATCAGTTCATCACACATTGAAACAATATCATCAATTGATAATTCTGCTTTTGTATGTGGATCAAGTAAGGCAGCCTGATAAATATAATCTTTCTTTTTAGTAACCGCAGCTTCAATGGTAAGTAGCTGAGAATGAATATTGGTGTGGTTTAGTCCTGCTAGCTGTATAGGGAGCTCTCCTACAAACGTTGGTGTAATTCCACTTCGATCTGCAATGCAAGGAACTTCTACCGTTGCTTTTGTAGGTAAGTTGGTAATTAAGTTTCCTTTATTTAAAAGATTTCCACCGAATTTAAATGGTTGATTGGTCTCAATTGCTTCTACAATTCTGGAACCATATTCTTTTGAGCGAGTATGCTGTACACCATCAGACATCAAAGTTTTTTGAACCTTTTGCCAGTTAGCGATTTGCTCTTCACAACGTCTTGGGTACTCATCGAGCGGAATATTTAATTGTTCAATAAGCTCAGGGTATTTTGATTTAATAAAGTAAGGATGATACTCAGCATTATGTTCGGAGGACTCCGTCACATAATAACCAAAATGCTCCATTAATTTAAAACGAACCATATCGTAGTGTCGTTCTTTTTCTTGTTTTTCCTTGGCACGTCTTTTAATTTCGGGGTAGAGATCGATACCATCTTGCTTCACTTCAAGAAGCCATGCCATATGATTAATACCCGCGATTTTTTCTTCAATTCGATCGTGTTCCATCCCTAAATTTTTAAATAAATCTTTTGTACATATTTGAACACTGTGACATAATCCAACCGATTGCACATTTGAATGTTGTTGGATCGCTCCCATAAGTGTAGCCATTGGGTTCGTGTAATTCATAAACAGTGCATCCGGTGCAACCTCTTCGATATCCTTTGTAAAATCAAGCATGACTGGTATCGTTCTCAACGCACGGAAAATTCCACCGATTCCAACTGTATCAGCAATCGTTTGACGTAATCCATACTTTTTTGGAATCTCAAAATCAATGACCGTACTTGGCTTATATCCGCCAACCTGGATCGCATTAAATACATACTTTGCGCCTCTTAATGCTTCCTTGCGATCGCTGTATGATTTAATGTGTACATCTGCTTTTAAAGTGCTTGCAAGTTGAGTAAGTAATTTGTGTGATTCATCCATCCGCTTCGCATCAATATCATATAATGCAAATTCGAATCCAGATAAAGCTGGAACCATCATACAATCCCCTAAAACATTTTTCACAAAAACTGTACTACCTGCGCCTATAAATGTAATTTTAGACATAGACATGAACCTCCATTATAAAATCAACCTGTTAAGAAACTGTTAATATTGCTATACTATCTATAATTCATCATATTATGAAAACGCTTTCTTTTAAACGGTAATTAATTTTGATTTTAGGGTAAATTTGTTGCAAGCCACATACATATCTTCTGGGAGGTTATTAAGATGCTTACTAAAAATCTTTCACTCATGAATCAAATGTATGAATTTGACTTTAATCAACTAAACCATAAGCCTGCTGTGCTTCTAACCAATGTAGGATGGGAGACTCGTTCTGAGCAAAGCTACGATTATCATGGTATGACTCGTAAACATGATCATGGATTTCTAATTTTTCAATATACACTGTCTGGAGCTGGCTGTCTTGAATATGCCGGATCGACCTATGAGCTAAAAGCGGGGGACGCCTTTTTTGTTTCTGTTCCAAGCGATCACAGATACTATGTACCTAAAGATGGAGAGCCGTGGGAGTTTGTTTTTTTAACCCTTGGCGGTCAAGAAGCCGAAGCCATTTGGAGAAATATTGTTGAAGCTAAAGGGCCGGTTACAAACATAAATCGCAATGAAGGCATCATTAAACAACTGTTCTCAATCATTGAAGAGACGATGTCTGATCGACTGGAGGACCCATTTCAAGCTTCTTTACACGGATATCATTTCTTACTTGCGTGCATTAAGCATTTTTTAGTTGAGAACCAGCCGGACACGGAGCCAAATAGCTATAAACAGGCGCTCCGGTTCATTGAAGAGAATTATCATCTTCCCATTTCACTTGAAGATATCGCTGAAGAAGTACATTTATCGAGGTACTCCCTCCTTAGACAGTTTAAACATTATGCAAAAACGACTCCGATTCAACATTTAAATCAAATTCGCCTGCAGCAGGCATGCAGATTGCTCATCTATACAAATAAACCGATTAAACAAATTGCAGTAGAAGTTGGTTACGCAAATGCGAACTACTTTAGTAAAGTTTTTCGAAAGGCGATGGGAATGTCTGTGGGAACCTATCGAGCGAATCGACATTAATCAAGAAAAAGACGAACAGCGTTAGGTTCACTAAACTGTTCGTCTTTTATATTATTTATATGTAATGATCATTTGATCTACATACGTTGCCGTTCCTTTGATTGCGATATCAAGATGGGTTCCTTGCTTCTCTACCTCAACAATCACTTGACCATCCTTTCCAATCTCAATTCCTTGTTCAACAACTAACGAATACACGTCTTTCCCAGGCTTAATATACGTCGCGTAATAACCACCCATGACACCAGACGCAGTCCCTGTAACCGCATCTTCAATCGTCCCAGAATAAGGGGACGAAAAATGTCTCGCATGCATATCTGCTTTTGGACTTACTGTCTCAAGACAGAACGGATGAATGGATGCGCGAGGCATCTGATGAAGAATGTTAGGAAACTCAGATTGAGATGGTTTCATTCTTGAGAAAGCATCAAGTGTACGAATTGGAACAAGCAATGTCCAAATACCCGTACTTCCATAGACAATCGGAAGTGTTTCATGGAGATCTTCCTTTAAAAGTCCAATTGAATTCATCAGCTGATTTTCGTCACCTGAGAAACGTTTAAAGGTTGGATTCAATTGTTGCATTCTACAGCTTGTCCCGTCAAAAGAGACCGATATAATGCCAGCTTTCGTTTCAACTGTCCATTCTTTTGCAGGCAGTCTCCCTTTTGTCTGAAGGGCAAAACTTACAGCCATTGTTGCATGTCCGCACATATTCATTTCATGGCCAGGTGTGAAATAGCGGATTCTAAAGTCAGCAACGTCAGAACCAACAACAAAGGATGTTTCATTGAAACCAACTTTTTTTGCAATGAGCTGCATCTGTTCTTCTGATAAAAAATCAGCATCTAACACTACGCCAGCTGGATTCCCTTTATGTTTCTTTTTACTGAATACATCCCAGTGCATCACTTGAACAGATTGCTCCATAAGTCACCTACTTAGACGTTAAATTTGGTCCAGGTAAATCGAGTTGGTAAAATGCTAGATCAAGCCATTTATCAAACTTATATCCGGCTTTCGTGATTGTTCCTACATGAGTGAAGCCAAACCGAGTGTGAACGGCAATACTATTTGTATTTACTGCATCAATCCCAGCGATTAACGTAGCATAACCATCCTGTTTGGCTTGTTCAATTAATTCGGTTAACAGTTTTGTACCGATTCCTTTTTTGCGGTATTCACTATGAACGTAAATTGAATGTTCAACAGTATACCGATAAGCAGCGTGGGGTCTAAAGGCTCCAAACGTAGCAAAACCGTAAATGATCCCATCTTCTTCGCCTTCAAAAACGAGAATTGGGTAGCCAGCTTCAGCCTTTTCATCAAACCACTGCTTCATCATCTGAAATGTATATGCCTCATAATGATAAACAGCGGTTGAATGCAAGATTGCTTCATTGTAAATGGCTAAGATATCTTGAATGTCCTTTTCAAGTGCAGCTCTAATCATGATGTTCGTATCCTCTCTCTATGCAGTACCAGTTCTTAATCCATGAGTTCTGTAAGCACAGACTTAACAGAATTAGCTGTTCTAATGTCGCTCGTTAACATTCCATCAAGGTCAACAGCCTTTGCCGCCATATCTCCAGAAACTCCACTTAAAATAAGCTCAGTTCCAAGTAGCTTTAATACGTCTCTTAGCTTAATCAAATCACGTAAAACAAGATCATTAAATGTTGTTAAGCCGGAAAGATCCACAATCATTGTCTTGATCTTTTGCTTAACCACTTCGCTTGTTGAGATATCAAAGACACGATTAAATCGCTCATCATTCATCTCTCCAATCAAAGGTAGTACGGCAATTTGGTTAAGAAGAGGGACAATTGGGCAAGCCAAGGATTTGATCTCCTTAAGAGATCGCTCGTAGCTCTCCTCTACTTCCCGGCGGTATGTGACATCTTTTTGTACACCAATAAAATACGACTTTCCGTCTTCTTCACTATTAATAAAATCTACAGATAAATTGTTCCAGAAAGCTCGACCATTCTTTTTATAATTTAATAATTCTACCGTTATTGATTCACACGATTGAATTGCCTCTTTAAGCTTACCTACTTCGGCTGGGTCCGTGTCCGTTCCTTGCAAAAAGCGACAGTTTCTACCGATAATTTCTTCAGGTGTATACCCTGTCATTTCATAGAATCCATGATTCGCATAAATAATTGGATTATCTTCTTGATTTGGATCTGTAATAATTATCCCAGCACGTGTATGATTTAGCGCTTTAATCAGTAATTTCTGATTTGCAAAGATCCTTTCCATCTGAACCCTCCGACAACATGAATTAAATTTCCCTCTTATCATACCAAAATCATGACCAATTGAGAATGGTGAGGCACTTCCAGCATAATTAAAAGTGAGCATAGTGTATAAATCGTTAAGATAAGTAGAATGAAAAAGCCCAAGCATAAAACTGCCTGGACTTTATTTCAGGTAATTTAGTAGCTGGCCTTTCTCCCATTTGGCCTAATGCAAATAGCTAAACAAAAAAAGAAAAAAGCCACACTGAACCCCAGTAAATAGTGATCAAATCCAATTCCAGAAATTAAAATGCTTGGGCCCATCAATACAAATGACATCTTACTTATTAGATTTCTCATGGTAATATGCTACCATTTTACAACATGATCGTAAACCATATTCTGATTGATTTTTCGTTCGTTTCTATTTTAAATTTTAATAGGCCTTATATGGGGAAAACGTTAGTCCACCGCACGTTTTCAAATGTATCACCAAAAATAAAACCCTCAACACCAAAAGTGTCAAGGGTTCCACAAATTAATACGTTTCTAAATATTGATCTCTCTCCCACGGATGCACTTGCGTTCTAAACATATCCCACTCAATCTCTTTTGCTTCGATAAAGTGTTCAATTGCATGTTCACCGAGTGCATTCACAATCACATCATCGCCAACAAGCTTGTTAAGAGCATCTTTCAGTGTAGCTGGAAGGTCGTTAATCCCTTCTTCGATACGCTCTTCTTTGCTCATCACATAAATGTTGCGATCTGTTGCTTCTGGTGGAGTCATTTTGTTCTTAATTCCATCAAGACCTGCTGCAAGCATAGCTGCAATGGCAAGGTAAGGGTTTGCTGCTGGGTCTGGACTACGAACCTCAATACGTGTGCTAATGCCACGTGATGATGGGATACGAATTAATGGTGAACGGTTACGCATAGACCATGCCACGTAAACAGGTGCTTCGTATCCAGGGACTAGACGTTTGTAAGAGTTCACAATTGGGTTTGTTAGTGCAGTAAATGCTTCAGCATGCTTTAGGATACCTGCTAGGAATTGCATGGCAGTACGACTTAATTGAGACTCTGTATTCTGATCGTAGAACACATTGCCATTCTTATTAAATAGTGACATGTTGCAATGCATTCCTGAACCATTTACACCAAATAACGGCTTCGGCATAAATGTTGCATGCAATCCGTGTTTACGAGCAATGGTCTTAACAACAAGCTTAAATGTTTGAATGTTATCACACGTAGTAATGGCATCCGCATATTTAAAATCGATTTCGTGTTGTCCAGGAGCTACTTCATGGTGGGACGCCTCAATTTCAAAGCCCATGTCCTCAAGCTCAAGAACGATATCACGACGGCAGTTTTCACCTAGATCAGTTGGAGCTAAGTCAAAGTATCCACCTTTATCGTTTAATTCAAGTGTCGGCTCGCCTTTTTCATCATTTTTGAAAAGGAAGAATTCCGGCTCGGGTCCGATATTGAAATCAGTGAAGCCTAGCTCTTCTGCTTGCTTTAATACACGCTTAAGAATGCCGCGTGGATCTCCTTCGAATGGAACAGGCTCTTCACCTGGTTTACTAGGTTGATAAATGTCACAAATTAAGCGTGCGACTTTCCCTTTCTCTGGTGTCCAAGGGAACACAACCCATGTATCTAGATCTGGATATAGATACATATCAGATTCTTCAATACGCACGAAGCCTTCAATTGATGAACCATCAAACATCATCTTGTTGTCGAGTGCTTTAGGTAATTGATCAATTGGAATCTCAACGTTTTTAATTGTTCCTTGCAGGTCAGTAAACTGCAGGCGAATAAAGCGAACGTTGTCCTCTTGAGCAATGCGTGTAATGTCTTCTTTTGAATAGGATGACATAGTATGTACCTCTCCTTTTATCCTGTTTTTTTATATAGGAAGAACAAATGCACTAGGCATTGTTCGACTTATTCCTTCGTACCCATCATTTTTGTTTCCCTTTCTATTATCCTACTAAACCCCTGTTTAATCGTCAAATTCTGAATCTTCTAGATTTTAGACGACTCGATCGCATCTAGCGCCTGCGTAACGGCAATTTTCACATGCTCGTAGGTCAAGCCACCTTGAACATAGGCCGTGTAAGGTGGTCGAATGGGACCATCGGCAGTAAGTTCAATGCTTGCTCCTTGGATAAATGTTCCGGCAGCCATAATGACATCATCGCTGTAACCTGGCATAAAGCCTGGTTGCGGAGTGACATGTGCATTTATAGGTGAAGCTGATTGAATCGCTTGGCAGAACGTAATCATGGCTTCGGCATTTGGAAAGTGTACGGCTTGAATTAAATCCGTTCGCTTTTGATTCCAAGCCGGAGTGGATTTATATCCAGCTAACTCAAGTAGAGCTGCAGTGAAGGTTGCTCCTTTAACCGCTTGCGCTACAACATGTGGAGCAAGAAAGAAACCTTGATACATTTCAAGCAGGCTATAAAGGCTAGCTCCCCCTTCTGCTCCAATACCAGGTGCCGCTAAGCGGTATGAGGCAAGTTCAATGTATTCTTCCTTACCAGCTAAGTATCCACCTGTTTTCACAATACCGCCGCCAGGATTTTTAATTAATGATCCTGCCATTAGATCCGCTCCAACATGGCATGGCTCCTGCGTCTCTACAAATTCACCGTAGCAATTATCTACAAACACAACAACATCTTCTTTCACCTGACGTATATCCTGAATCATTTCTTTGATTTCATGAATATGGAAGGATGGGCGGTTAGCGTAGCCGCAGGATCGCTGAATACCAATCATTTTCGTTTTAGGACCGATCGCATGTTTAACAGCCACTGTATCTACTTGTCCATTATCAAGCAATGGGATGGAGCGATAACTAATCCCAAACTCTTTAAGAGAGCCCTTCCCATTTCCGCGAATCCCAACGATTTCTTCAAGCGTATCGTAAGGGGCACCTGTTATGTATAGTAGTTCATCACCTGGACGAAGTACGCCAAAGAGTGCTGTCGCGATCGCGTGAGTACCTGAGACAATCTGAGGTCTAACGAGCGCTTTTTCGGCACCAAAAACATCAGCATAGATTTCTTCTAGCGTATCTCGTCCGGCATCATCATACCCATATCCGGTAGATGGCGTAAAATGAAAGTCCGATACTTGATGTCCTTTAAACGACTCCATCACTCTTGATTGATTAACAAGCGCTACTTCGTCTATTTTCTGATGTAATTCTTTAAGTTGTTCTTCCGCCTTTTTGACTAAAGGCAGCATATAGGTTGGATTTTTAATATTCACCTTTTTATTACTCCTGTTCGTTCTTAATTGCTCGTAAAATAGTTGATAGCGGACTATCTTCTTTTACATATCCTGATGCCTTATACAAACTTGTTTCTTCCATCCATTCAAGAGATGTAACAATCGTATTCGTTTTTATAGAAGAAAGTAGCTTACCATTAGCCGGCTCAATATCAACTTCATAAGGTAACATTTGTTTAATTAGCTCACGTTCAATTTGTTCTGCTAATTTGTCTACATCGTACGGGTTGTACGCACTCATCTCAACAGATGGGAAGCGATGGTCAGGATAAAAGGCACCTGTTCGCTTTTCTTCTTTATTATAAATAAGAAGCTGTGGAAGATGGTCCACATCTAATTCTTGAATTAACTCTTGTACGGTCTGTTGATGCTGTTCGTATTCACGGTGTGAGCTGTCTACAACATGTAGGATTAAATCTGCCTCAGCAAGTTCTTCAAGTGTAGACCTGAAGGCTGCTACTAAAGCGGTTGGGAGATCCCTAATAAACCCTACAGTATCTGATAGGATTACATTTAGACCAGATGGCAAACGTAAATGTCTAGTCGTTGGATCAAGTGTTGCAAATAACATATCTTCTTCGAGTATATCTGATTCCGTCAGCCTGTTTAATAAAGTTGATTTTCCCGCATTGGTATAACCGACCAAAGCAAGCTGAGTCACATGATTATCTTTTCTACGTTCACGATAACGTTTGCGATGCTCAACAACCGTTTTTAATTGACGTTCAATGTCCGTCATTCGTCTCTTAATATGACGTCTATCCGTTTCAAGCTGCGTTTCACCAGGACCTTTACTTCCAATCCCTCCACCTTGCCTTGAAAGAGCAAGGCCTTGTCCTGCTAAACGTGGAAGCAAATAACTGAGCTGTGCAAGCTCTATCTGTAGCTTCCCTTCTCTTGAATTTGCGCGTGTAGCAAAGATATCTAAGATCAACTGAGTCCGATCAATGACTGTCACTTCTGTTTCTCTATGTACGTTACGTACTTGGCCTGTAGTCAGTTCATCATTAAAGACAATTAAATCTGCCTCAAGCTCCTCAGCAAGTGCTGCAAGCTCTTCCACTTTACCTGCTCCAATGTAGGTTGAAGGCTCAACTTTTTTTCGGCTTTGTGTTAAAGTTGCAATCACTTCTCCATTAACGGAACGAACGAGTCCATCCAGTTCTGTCATTGATTGCTCAAACCGTTCTTCATTTCCATCAAACTGGCATCCTACCAGAATGACTCGTTCTTTCTTCTTTTTATCTGAATTCATTTTATTCTTCCTTCCTGCCACGCCTAAGAAGCAGAATCTTTATTCTGCTTCCTTACACACTCTCAAGTTAAAGTTTATCATGACTTTCATTAAATTTAAAATCCTCGGCTACAAGCGTCATTAAGGCTTGACGTTCATACTGATGAAATTTCATGAGTCTGACAGCTTGCTGCCGAATTGCACGCTCAATCAGATTGCGAATATATCGTCCATTACTAAATGTAGCTTCATGATCATTCCGATACTGTTTAATATGATCTCGAACTGCATTCTCTGCATCTTTTGAAAGCTGATAGTCACGATCTTTCGCCATCGTATGAATCATTTCCATTAGTTCCTGAATGGTGTAGTTAGGGAAGGACATTGTAATTGGGAAGCGCGAAGGAAGGCCTGGATTTAATGATAAAAAGTGATCCATCTCTTTTGAGTATCCAGCAAGAATTAACACAAAATCGTGTAATTTGTCTTCCATTCCTTTTACTAAGGTATCAATTGCTTCCTTTCCAAAATCCTTCTCACCGCCACGGGCAAGAGAGTAGGCTTCATCTACAAACAATACGCCACCACTCGCCTGTTTAATGAGATCTCTTGTTTTCTGAGCGGTATGTCCGATGTATTCACCAACTAAATCTGCTCGTTCTGCTTCAATAAAATGACCCTTTGAAAGTACATTCATATCATGGAAAAAGCGTGCAATAATGCGAGCTACGGTTGTTTTCCCAGTACCAGGATTTCCTTTAAAGATCATGTGTAAAACTTGTTTATTAGCCTTTAATCCTTGTTGCTCTCGACGCTGATTCATGTATAACCAAGCATAAATCTCTTTAACAAGTCGCTTGACCTCATCTAAGCCTACAAATTGTTTAAGTTGATCTTCGAAACGTATGAGTATATCATGTGTCTGTTTCTCTTCGTCCGTTTGAAGCCATTCATCAGTAGCAGGCTGATGGGTCTGCTGATTTAACACAACATTGATTCGAGCATTTTTCTTTACATTAGTTGGGTGATTCATCACACATCCCCCTTTTCATTCTCATCGATTCGAAACTGTGTACCCTACTATACGCACCGGATCAAAAAGCGTGACAGTTGCCTAATATTTAGCTTGATTCAGTTGTATGTATTGATATACTTAATAGAAAAGAAAGGAACCAACTAATGCCTGAATTGTATACGCATCCTTTATTTGTTACTGATTTTTTAGACTCATTAGCTGAAAAAGGGCGTGCTCATTCGACAATAACACGCTACAGTTATGACCTAGAAGATTTCTTTAAATGGATGACAAATGATCTTGAGAAAGATCCTTTTACCGTTTGGTCTACATTAACTCACGAAGAGCTCGATACGTTCTTCCTATATCTTATGGAGAAAAGATCGTACAAAGTACGTACAATTAGAAGAATTATTTCTGTTACAAAGCAATTAGCTAAATTCTCGATTACAACTGGCTTAATTAACAGGCATCCAGCGACAGTCTATGAGCCTCCTAAACTAACGGTTACACCTCTAAAGAGAGAGGAATGGCTTTCAGTTGAGGAAGTGAATAAGCTATTTGCTTCCGTTTCGTCAGACGATGGCTTAACAGAAAATCAATTGCTTGCCCGTCCGATGCTTACAACCCGCAATACGTGGCTATTAACGCTTTTTCTTTCATACGGTCTTACGTTGCAAGAAGTAACTCGAGTCACGATGTTTGACATCCAATTTGCTCAAAATCAATTACGGATTCCTTCATCTCAGGATTCCACTAAATCGAGAATGATTCCTCTCACTGAAGAGGATAAGATACAGGCGTATGCGTATTATGAGCATATTCCTGAGCCTGTACGACCCAGGTTACATAGTAAAGACCCCTTTCATATTGCCTTTGACTTTCAACGAAAGACGTATCATTGGTCCTACGAGCAGGATCATCCAAAGGCATTAACAGAGATTGCGACACAGAAAATGATCCGGACCGAAGTGCAACGTGCAGGCTTACGAAAAGGGATCTCTGCACAGCATTTGAGGCATACGTTTATTTTGAGACAATTATGTCTTGGAACACCGGTAGAAGAGATTCAACGTTATTTAGGGTTCTCTAGTGCCTTGTCGCTCGACCGGTGTTTATTAACGCTTGACCATTTGCTTGAACCTGAGCGGGCGCTGCTGACACCTTAGTTCAATGACGCTTCGTATAATGTGCTGCACACACAAAAGACTGATGACTCTATTATAGAATCATCAGTCTTTAAACACGCTCGTCACTTCTTTTTACTCATCTGCTTCGGTTTTAAGTTGAACATTACGTTGTGGTGCGAATGTAGAAATAGCGTGTTTGTAAACAAGTTGCTGCTTTCCTTCGGTTTCAACAATCACTGTAAAGTTATCAAACCCTTTTATAAGACCACGCAATTGAAATCCATTCAGTAAAAAAACTGTAATAGGAATCGAATCTTTACGTAGTTGATTGAGAAATTGATCTTGAATATTTATTCCTTGTTTCATGTGTATAGACCTCCTCTATTTATCTATATATATTTTCGGCACTCATACTTGATTTCCTTCAACGAAATTCTTAATTTGACGAAAAAGTACATCTTTCTCTTCGGTACCTGCATAAAACCAGTTCATTTCCATTTTATTTCGAAACCACGTTAGTTGGCGCTTTGCATAACGTCTTGAATTTTGCTTAAGCTGATCAATCGCTTCATCTTTGGCGTACTCACCGGTAAGATATGAAATGATTTCCTTGTATCCAATGGCTTGAGCTGCCGCTTGATTATGAAGACCCTCACTCATTAAGGAGCGCACTTCATCTATTAAACCTTGTTCAACCATAAGATCCACTCGCGTATTAATTCGTTCATATAGACGTTCTCGTTCAAGGTCAAGTCCTATCCCAATGAAAGGACGTGTTGGCTTTTGAACCTGTTGCTTTGAGAAGGGCTCTCCTGTTACATGAAAAACTTCTAGAGCTCGGATTACTCGTCTAACGTTATTTGGATGAATCTCTTTTGCTGCTTCAGGATCAACGTCATATAGCTTTTGGTGAACGTACGCGTTTCCATGCTGCGCCGCTTGTTCTTCTAAATCGGTTCGCAGGGAAACATCTTCAGGCCTTTCGGAAAATTGATAGCCGTGTGTAATCGATTGAATATATAAACCCGTCCCACCGACGAGAATTGGTTGTTTATTGCGTTTTTCTAAGTCTAAAAGAATATCTGAACATCTTTTTTGGAACTCAGCAACTGAAAAGGGCTCATCAAATGTTTTGATATCAATTAAATGATGAGGGACACCGTCCATCTCTTCTTTTGTTACTTTTGCCGTACCAATGTCCATGTTCTTATACACTTGCATGGAATCACCGCTAATCACTTCTCCATCAAGTTCTTTTGCAAGTCTGATCCCTAAATCAGATTTTCCAACAGCGGTAGGTCCAGCGATTACAAGTAGTTTTTTCAATGTGATTGCCTCACTTTATCTTGTCGTTCCATTAAGTTTTTTTGATGCCATATTGAAATTCGACAGGCCTTCTTCGGTTTACATGAAAGCCAAATTCCTCAAAAAGACTGCTTGTCCAATGATCTTTTAAAACGACACGTTTTTTTGCAACACGCATGGCTTCCTGGATCGTTTGTTGTGAAAGTGCTTCGTAATGAGCAAACGATTTTAATGCTTGTATCCCTGAGGAAGAATGAATGGTTTGCTCAAACATCGGGTCAAAATAAACAACATCATAGGACGAATCAGGTAAGCTTTTTAATAAATCATAATGATGGCCTGCCAACACATGAACCGATTGCATCGCATCAAGTAACATAGGATGTGCATCCGTCCAAGTATGAAGACCCTTCTTCACAATATATGCCATAATAGCGTTCTGTTCAATTCCTGTAACATAACCATCCTGCCCAACGGCAAGTTTGGCCATCACCGCATCTGCGCCCAGGCCTAATGTACAATCTAGTAGACTGTTTCCTTTTTGCAAATCACAGGCTTCAATAAAAGCATCATATCCATTGGCAAAAAAAGCTTTTGCCCTGACCTGAGCTGCATTTGGATGATAGAAAAATGGATTCGGATCTCCATGTCGATACAGACTAAGTCGATGACGTGCGACAACTAAAAGATCGCTTTTCACTTCTTCTAACAAATTATCAACTGAGCGATCGTTTCTTTTTTGATAAGCTACATGTAATTCTTCCGCTACGACACGCGCAAGCGGCTCAAGTTTATCTGCTCGCTTTCTAGCTGTTGTCACCACAACATTCACTAACGTTCCTACTTTCTACATAACCCGCTTAAACATTTTTTCCATTTCATAGGTTGTAAATTGGATAATGACTGGTCGTCCATGAGGACATGTAAATGGATCCTCACATAGACGTAAGGTATCAAGCAAAGATTGAATCTCGTCATCACGTAAATGTCGATTCGCTTTGATGGCAGCCTTACACGCCATTAAAATAGCAGCATCCTCGCGTAGCTTTCCAATGTCAATTCGTGCATTCTCAAGCAATTGATCTAATAATTCTCTAATCGTTTCTTCTTCTAAACCATCTGGAAACCAAACTGGATGTGACCTTACGCGATACGTTTGCTGACCAAATGAATCAAGAAATACACCAACAGATTCAAGCTTTTCTAGATTCGTCTCAATTAGTGACGCTTCCTGCACAGTACACTCGATTGTAAATGGCGTTAGGAGTTCCTGAACATGCGGCGTTTGCTCCGCAACTTTTTCCCGGAAAAATTCATAATTAATTCGTTCCTGAGCAGCATGCTGATCAATTAAATATAAGCCTAGCTCATTTTGGGCAAGGATATACGTGCCATGCATCTGACCAATCGGATAAAGCGCAGGAATTCGGTCCGATCTTTCAGATACGATGGGCTTGTCTACTTGTATATCTTCCCCATTCACGATCTCTGAAGAATGTACTTCCGGCAGAACCGTAGGCTGTTCTCTTTGCACTGGCTGTTCATCTACAAACGTTTCTCGTACTTCACTAGCAGGTTCACTCACTTGGTCTTTAAAAAGCGTTTGCTCCTGAGGTTTCTGCTTTGGTTGTGTTTCTTCAAAGGATAAAGAAAGCTGTGTAGAAGCTGGCCCTACAGAACTCTGCTTAGGCTGCTGTTGTTCTGGAATTAACTGCGTCTGCTGAAATGCTTTTTTGATTGATGAACTAATCAACGCGCCTAATTCTTGTTCCTTACTTAACCTGACTTCCATTTTTGAAGGATGAACGTTCACATCAATAAGTGTTGGGTTCATCTCAATTTGAATGACAGCGATTGGGAATCGACCAATAGGCAGTAACGTATGATAACCCTGCATGATCGCACCAGCAATTGCGTAATTTCGAATGTAACGACCATTAATATAAACCGATAAATACTGTCTCGATGAACGATTCACCTCTGGTCGGCACAAGAACCCTTTCACTTGATAATCGAGTGATGATTCTTCAAACGAGACAAGCTTTGTGGCTACAGAACGTCCATAGATCTGGGCAATCACTTGACGAATGTCACCGTTTCCTGAGGTTTTTAACACTTGCTTCTCATTATGAATATATTCAAATGCAACAGATGGATTAGACATAGCTAATCGGTTCATTACATCACTTGTATGACCAGCTTCTGTGTGAGATGTTTTTAAGTATTTTAGCCGGGCAGGTGTATTGTAGAAGAGGTTGGTGATGATGAGCTCCGTTCCTTTTCTTGTTGGAGAAGCTGCTCGCTTTACAAGCTTTCCTCCTTCAAGTTGAAGCTCTACCCCTGCACCTGTTCCCGTGCTTGTTTTCATCGTTAGATATGAAACTGAGGCGATACTCGGTAAGGCCTCTCCTCGAAACCCTAATGTATGAATGTTAAATAAGTCCCGATCGGTTTGAATTTTACTTGTTGCATGACGCAAAAATGCCGTCTCTACATCGTCAGCAGGGATCCCACTTCCATTGTCAACAACTCGAATGGAGGTAAGACCTGCTTCTGTTAGTTCAACTAAGATGGATGTGCTGCCAGCATCAAGCGCATTTTCAACCAATTCTTTCACAATGGAGGCAGGGCGTTCCACTACCTCACCTGCTGCTATCTTGTTAGAAAGCGCATCGTCTAGCTGCTTTATAGTGGGCATGCCACCCTCTCCTTCCTACTCTATTCCTTTGCTTTTTGTTGCCATGTATGAATGAGCTGTAGCGCCTCAAAAGGCGTTAAATGCATAAGATCAACAGCATTAATTTCTTTTAACAATGCTTCTTGATGCTTGTTCACAATGGACATTGGCTTTTTAGGTACTTCCTCTACAGCAAATAATGATAACTGTAGGTCCTCATCCTTATCCTCAGTTTCAGGCTCTTGAACCTTTAATATATCTGTTTTAGCTGCCGCTGTTTCAAGTTGCCCGCCTTCTAGTTCCGCAAGTAACATTTCAGCACGCTCAGTAACCATACTTGGTAATCCAGCGAGCTCCGCCACGTAGATACCATAGCTTCGATCAGCTGGTCCATCAATGACTTTGTGTAAGAAAACAACATGTCCATCTTGTTCGGCTGCTGACACATGAATGTTCTGAAGCTGCTGCAATGACCGTTCCATGGTTGTTAGTTCATGATAATGTGTTGAGAACATCGTTTTAGCTTGGATATGTTCATGGATAAATTCCATAATGGCTTGAGCCAATGCCATCCCATCATAGGTAGATGTCCCTCTTCCGATTTCATCTAGAAGCAACAAGCTATCCTGTGTTGCTTTCGTTAACGCATGCTTCGTTTCAAGCATTTCAACCATAAACGTACTTTGGCCGCTTGCCAAATCATCAGCCGCACCAATTCGCGTAAAGATTTGATCAAATACAGGGAGCTCTGCTTCGTCTGCTGGCACGTAACAGCCAATTTGAGCCATCACAGCTGTGAGAGCCAATTGTCTCATGTACGTACTCTTACCACCCATATTCGGCCCTGTTAGTAGCAGCATGCCTCGACCATCTCCCATGATGACATCATTGGGAACATATTGACCTCTAGGTATAACGGTCTCCACAACAGGATGGCGATTGTTTAGAAGCTGAATACGACGTGTCTCTGAGAATGTTGGTTTCACATATGTTCGCTGTTCACTGACAGTCGCAAAGCTTGTATACACATCTAACTCACTCATTTGGCTGGCAAGACTCTGAAGCTCAGGAACAAATTGTTTGACTTGCTCTCGAATTTGAACAAATAGCTCATATTCTAGCTTTTCGGTTTGATCGTTCGCTTCTAAAATTAATGCTTCCTTTTCCTTTAGTTCTGGTGTTACAAATCGTTCAGCATTTGTTAATGTTTGTTTTCGTTCGTAACGTCCTTCCGGGATGGACGAAGCATTTGCTCGAGTGATCTCAATATAATAGCCAAACACTCGGTTATAGCCGACTTTTAGCGTTCTGATTCCAGTAATTTCACGCTCTTTCGCCTCAAGTTCAGCAATCCACTGCTTTCCGTTTGTACTCGCATCACGGTATTTATCAAGTTCCAAAGAGTAGCCTGATTGAATAATTCCGCCCTCTTTTAAGGAGATAGGTGCATCCTCAATAAGGCTTGTATCAAGTAATGTAGCCAGCCCTTCAAATGTCTCTAATTCCTTAAACCAATCTTGAGCAAAGTCTGCTTGCATGGTAGAGAGTAAATGAACAATCGCTGGTACACGCTGTAGTGATTTTTTTAATTGAACAAGCTCACGTGGACTCACACTACCGTATGCTACTCTAGCAGCAAGACGTTCTAAATCATAGACTGCTTTTAATTCATCTCGTAGCTCTTCACGCTCAAAAAAGTGAGTTAAAAATGATTCTACCGCACGTTGTCTTGACTGTATTTCTTGTTTGTTCACAAGTGGTCTTAGCGTCCATTGTCTAAGCATTCTTCCACCCATTGCGGTGACTGTATGATCAATAATCGAGAGTAACGATCCTTGTTTTCTTTTTTCGCGTAAGGTTTCCGTTAACTCTAGATTCCGTTTTGTATGTTGATCCATCTTTAAATAAGATGTAGATGCATAATAGTTCACTGGTTGTAAGTGAGATAATGAACGTTTTTGGGTGCGTACGAGATACTGCACTAATCTCGCATACGTTTTTTCGAGCTTGTCTTGCTTTAAATGTTGATAAACGGATGCATAGTCGCTTTGCTCATCAAACTCATCTTCATATGAAATCGTGAGTTGTTTTTGTTCAGCTAATCGATTCAACAATTCTTGGTCTGCGGTGCTTGCAATAATCACTTCTTTTGAATTAGCCGTTACGATTTCTTGAATGGCATCCTCTAGCTCATCACCTGTAATTGTTACACGCCCTTCTCCAGTAGACAAATCAACAAATGCAACTCCATAAGAACCATCTGCACACTCGTGAATCGTAGCCAAATAGTTGTTTTCTTTTTCCTGGATAAAATGATCACTCATCATCGTTCCAGGAGTTAAAAGCTTCACAACCTCTCGTTTTACAACACCTTTTGCCGTCTCAGGGTCTTCAACCTGTTCACAGATGGCCACTTTGTACCCTTTTTCTACAAGTCGAGTCATATACATATCCGCTGAGTGATGAGGGACACCACACATGGGAATCCGTGTTTCTCCTTGACCTCTTCCGGTAAGCGTGATTTCAAGCTCCCGTGATGCTTGTACCGCATCATCTTGAAAAAGTTCATAAAAATCGCCTAATCGAAAAAATAAAAAAGCATCCTGATATTGTGCTTTTATCTCTAAATATTGCTTCATCATAGGGGTTACCTGTGCCATACTTTCCTCCAACCGTACATTCATCTTTGCTAGTATTATAGCACAGTGAATCAAACACCTGCACTTGGAATGAACAAGAAAAAAGAGCGATGCATCGCATCACTCCTAACCCTACTTATCTAGTTCTTCGTGTAAGAAATGTGGATCAAGGTTCTCTAATTCTTCATCTGTAACTTGATCGACGTAATCTGCAATCGGGTATTCATTGATAATGCCTTGTGGATTCACCGCAACAGCAACTTTTGTTTCACCAATACACTCAACAATGAATTCACGTTCCACTTGCACGTCAACCGTCGTTCCACTGTCTGAGATGATCGCTTCTAATGTATTTGGTTGTTGTACGGCTCTTGCGACAACATCTAAGTCTTCTGATAATACGTTTTCATCTTTCATAGATAAAGGCACAATGTCTGTGTACGTCACAGTTTGTGTAGCTACATCTGTTTTTGTATTATTCGTGTACGAAAACCAAACGTTAATATCATAAGAACCCTGGACCTCTACAGTATCCCCACGTTTTTCTGCATCATAGGTGTGATTAATAATCCAGCACCCTAATATACTTGTTGGTCGATGAGCCGGCGTGATGTGGTGAGTGGCTTCAGAAAACTTCCTTCCCTTTCCACATACTGCTTTCGTAATAATTTCTCGGTAACTCATTTCATTTTCAGCCATTTGCTGACCCTCCTATTCTCATATCCTGGCTGGATGATGTGTCGGCTCCTGCCTACCGTTCCGCCTAATCACCCTCATTCTATGCAGGGAGTAAAACGGATGTGATTGAAGATTAGGTAGGGCAAACCGTTTCTATAAAGGATATGAAGCGAGAAATTGGATTAGTACAGCAATCTTAAATCTTACTGAGCTCATAAAGAAACATTTGGCAAATAACTAAAACTACTAAAAAATGGCGAATGATATAAAATTCGAATCATTCGCCATTTATGTTTTTATTAAACAAGCGGAGGGAGAACCCGAGACTCCAGCGGAAACAGTGCGAGGTGAAGACACTGTAGCGGTGATTTTTCCGCGGAAGGGGCTGAGGCCGTGCCCGCGGAAAGCGAGGGTTTCTCCTGTAGCGTGTACATTGCTATGTTCGTGTATTCATAATTAAATTACTGCTTTGTTCCAGCGTAAACTCATATTAGAAAGGACTTTTTACTGTGCGCCCTTTTAATAGATCTCCGTCGGTTGAAATAATTATCTCATCTGTAACGGTCTTAGAGATCGTATTTGTGATCATTTGTAGCAAGTAATTCACTTCAATTTGGCTTCGTTTAAACTCTTGCACAAGAGGAATCTCATCAATTTCGTTATGAAGGGAGTCAATTTTCTCTTCAACTTGCTTAAGTGCTTCCGTTTTGCCATAGTGCTTTAAATTAACCGCTTCTTTTTGTTGCTTTTTAATCTGAGCAATTAGTTCTTGAATTCGAATATGATCATTGACTTGCTTTTCTGCACGCTTATAAAAATCGATTTCTTCTGTTTCAGCTACCATCTTTGCAAGTTCTCTAGCTTTCTCCTTGACATCTTCCTTTGTATAAAGATTTGTCATCTGCCATTAGACCTCCACCGTTTCTGTAATTTCACCATTAAGTGACCATGTTTTTGCCTCTGTGATCTTCACATGTACAATTGTACCGATAATCGATTCAGGACCCTTAAAATTAACCATTCGGTTTGTACGCGTACGACCTGCTAACACGTTTGGATCTTTTTTACTTTGACCTTGCACAAGTACTTCAACAACTTTGTCTTGGTATTCAAGATTCTTTTTCGCAGAAATATCATTTACAAGTGCATTCAACCGCGCTAAACGTTCTTTTTTGACTTCCATCGGAACATTATCCTGCATCTTAGCAGCCGGTGTTCCTACGCGAGGTGAATAGATATACGTGTACGCACTGTCAAATTCAACTTCTCTCATTAAAGAAAGAGTTTCTTCAAACTGCTCATCGGTTTCATTTGGAAACCCAACAATGATATCGGTTGTAAATGAAGCGTTAGGAATCGCTTGTTTAATTTTGTGAGCAAGCTCTAGATAGCTCTCACGCGTGTACTTTCTTGCCATTAGCTTAAGGATGGCAGAGCTTCCATGCTGAACTGGTAAATGAATATGTTCAACAAGGTTCCCTCCTTGAGCCAGCACTTCAATCAATCGATCATCAAAATCACGAGGGTGACTTGTTGTAAAGCGAACGCGTGGGATATCGATCTTATGAATCTCGTCCATTAAATCCCCAAGACCGTATTCCGTATCCAGATCTTTACCGTAAGCATTGACGTTCTGACCAAGTAACGTTACTTCTTTGTAGCCTTGGCGGGCTAGATCACGAACCTCGGCTATGATATCCTCTGGCATCCGACTACGTTCTTTTCCTCGCGTATAAGGAACAATACAATACGTACAGAACTTATCACAGCCATACATGATGTTGACCCAGGCTTGTGTTTTCCCTTCACGTTTACGTGGCATGTTTTCAACAATGTCGCCTTCTTTAGACCAAACCTCAACGACCATTTCTTTACCAAAGATCGCATCACGAAGTAAATGTGGTAACCGATGAATATTGTGCGTGCCAAACACTAGATCAATGTGTTGATGTTTTTGCAAGATTCGATTGACGACGCTTTCTTCCTGCGACATACAGCCACACACACCAATGATTAGCTCCGGCTTTTCTAGCTTTAGAGGCTTCAAATGACCAATCTCTCCGAATACCTTATTCTCCGCATTTTCACGGATGGCACAGGTATTTAAAAGAATTACATCTGCCTCTTCTGTCACATCTGTCGATTCAAAGCCCATCTCTGTTAACAGTCCCGCCATATTCTCTGAATCATGTGTGTTCATTTGACAGCCGTATGTACGGATTAGAAACTTCTTGCCTGCACCAAGTGACGTTAGCTCTGGTGGAATCACATGATCAGGTCTAATCACCTGAGTCGTTTCCTTCCCACGACGTTTACCCTGTTTGTAATCAGGCTGTTCATGAATCGTGATATCTCGTCCATTAATTCGCATCACTTTTTTGTTTTCATCTTCAGAGATAATCTTTGCTTTTGAGAAGTCAAAGTATTGACTATAGTCTTTTTTTGGTTCTTGCTGCTGGTTCTTTTTTATATGGGTATTCCCTTGTTGTCCTAAGCGTTGTTCTTCATTCATCGTAAAGCAAACCCCTTCCAAAACATACCGTTCTACTAATCGTATATTATACGTGCGAATGGTCATAAACACAATGAATGTATCAAGATGAATCCAAAGAAAAAAAGTGTTTATCTGTTCTTTGAGCAACAGATAAACACTTTTTTTTGACTTGCGTTAACGAGGTTCAATGATTAACTTAATAGCAGTACGCTCTTCTCCATCAATCTCAATATCAGTGAAAGCTGGGACGCAAACAAGGTCAATCCCGCTAGGTGCAACAAATCCTCTAGCAATCGCAATAGCTTTAATCGATTGATTTAATGCTCCTGCTCCTATCGCCTGTATTTCTGCTGAACCATGTTCTCGAATGACCCCAGCTAAAGCACCAGCTACAGAATTTGGGGTAGATTTTGCTGAGACTTTTAAGACATCCATTTTTTTAGAACCTCCTCTGTGCATGAGTCATTAGCGTGTTACGAGTGAAAAATGATGGTGATCAGCACAACTCACAATAAACCTATTAAGTGAATGAATGGCTCATCCATTAACGTTCAATATATGGATGGTCCTCATTAATAAGTATACGTTTAATAGATTTTGCCTGCCCTGATTTATCGTCCACATCAATAATCACACCACTCAACTGTTCCCTGCCAGATGCGACTTCAAACCTTACCGGAAGATTTGTCAGAAATTTATGCAATACAGGTTCTTTTTCCACACCTAAGATCCCATCATAAGGTCCAGTCATTCCCACATCTGAGATATAAGCTGTTCCTTTAGGCAGAATTCTCTCATCTGCCGTTTGCACATGTGTATGTGTTCCAACAACAGCCATGACACGACCATCTAAGTACCAACCCATTGCTATTTTTTCACTGGTCACTTCCGCATGAAAATCAACAAAAATGTAAGGCGTTCGTTTTTTTGCTTCAGCTATTAATTCATCCGCTTTTCTAAAAGGACAATCATTTGCCGGAAGAAAAGTACGCCCCATTAAATTAATAACAGCAATCTCTATTTGATTAATCGTCACAAAGACCATTCCAACTCCGGGTGTTCCTTCTGGATAGTTAGCTGGTCGCACGAGCCATTTTGCCGTATCAATAAAATCAAAGATATCGCGTTTTGCCCACGCATGATTACCTAGAGTAACAGCTTGTGCACCTGCATCGAGAAAGCCTTTATAAATCTTTTCATTAATTCCTTTTCCAGCTGCTGCATTTTCTCCATTAATGACCGTAAGCGTTGGTTTATAATCTTTCTTCAGGCGCTTCACATATTCGTCTACCATTGCCCGCCCTGGAGAGCCTACAACATCTCCAATAAATAAGATCTTCATGAATCATTACCTCTTTCTTTATTTTGCATACTCAACTGCCCTAGTTTCTCGAATAACGGTTACTCGAATATGTCCTGGGTAGTCAAGCTCGTCTTCAATTCGTTTAGTGATGTCACGTGCCAGTTTATGAGCAAGTGTATCATCAACAAGATCTGGTCGAACCATAATGCGAATTTCTCGTCCCGCTTGAATGGCGTATGTTTTTTCTACACCTTCAAAGGACTCAGAAATTTCTTCTAACTTTTCTAAACGACGGATATACGTCTCAAGTGTCTCTCTACGTGCTCCTGGACGTGCTGCTGATAATGCATCGGCAGCGGCCACAAGTGTAGAAATGACTGATGTTGATTCCGTATCACCATGGTGAGAGGCAATGGCATTCACAACGACAGGATGTTCCTTGTACTTTGTTGCCAGTTCTACACCAATCTCAACATGACTTCCTTCAACTTCGTGGTCGATTGCTTTACCGATGTCATGTAAGAGTCCAGCTCGTTTAGCAAGCTTCACATCTTCACCAAGTTCAGCAGCCATCAATCCACTTAAATGAGCCACTTCAATGGAGTGTTTAAGAACATTTTGCCCATAACTTGTACGGAATTTTAGTCGACCTAAAATTTTGATTAAGTCAGGGTGAAGTCCATGAATCCCCATTTCAAATGATGTCTGCTCACCATATTCGCGAATTGCTTCATCAACTTCACGACGAGATTTATCAACCATCTCCTCGATTCGCGCTGGATGAATTCGTCCATCTTGAACTAACTTCTCAAGTGCGGTACGCGCAATTTCGCGGCGAATTGGATCAAATCCAGAGAGGATAACAGCTTCAGGTGTATCGTCAATAATGAGATCAATCCCTGTTAAGGTTTCAAGCGCACGAATATTTCGGCCTTCTCGCCCAATAATTCGACCCTTCATTTCATCGTTAGGAAGGTTCACTACTGAAACGGTCGTTTCAGCTACATGAT
This sequence comes from Alkalicoccobacillus gibsonii, assembly GCF_016798245.1. Taxonomy (GTDB): domain Bacteria; phylum Bacillota; class Bacilli; order Bacillales; family Bacillaceae_D; genus Alkalicoccobacillus; species Alkalicoccobacillus gibsonii. Next base: position 989,043 of record NZ_JAEUZA010000001.1, read on the forward strand.
CGGCTGAACAACGTTGAACGGCAAGAGAAAGAATTTCCTTCGCTTTTTTGTCAGCTTCTTCTTTCGCTTGAGCTAATCGTTCTTTAGCAAGAAGAGCTGTCTCATGTGCAATCTCTTCTTCCACTTCAGCTCGAACAGATAGTCTCGCTTCTTCACGACTCATACCAGAAATGCGCTCCAACTCATGCTGTTGTTTCGCTATGAGCTCATCCACTTTACTGTTCATCTCTTCAATTTGTCGTTGTTTTTTGGTGAGAGATTCCTCCCTTTTTTCCAAAGACTCTTCTTTTTTATCAAAGGTTTCGCTTTTTCGGTCTAGAATCTCTTCTTTTTGTACCAAACGATGCTCTTGTTTTTGAATCTCATTTCTACGTTCACGAACCTCACGTTCTGCTTCTGTTCGAAGGGTATGAACTTCATCCTTTGCTTCTAGAATGACTTCTTTCCGATTCGCTTCTGCATCACGTTTTGCATCTTCTACAATTTGATTCGCAGCATGCTCCGCGCTTACGATCTTCGCTTCTGCAATGGATTTTCGAACAAGATATCCAACAACTGCAGCTACTGCAGAGACAACAAGTAAAATGAGGATGAGCATATACAATGGTATATCCATATTTTCACCTCCTCTTGCTATCTAATTGTTGGTTCCATAACTCTGTTTTGCATAGATCTTTTTTATAGTAATCTTAAGTTCCATACATGAAAGCGGAGTAAAAAAGTAAAAATATAAAAGCCGCTTCACCTTTTAATTGTAAAGTCACCCACCGTTGATGTCAAGCTGTGGAAATGGGTGTGACCTCGCTTATTCCGTCCCGAATCGAAACCTCAAACGCTTGATCAGCTGACTCTGTTAAATGATGATTATGTGTAACCATGATAATTTGTCTACCAAACATCGTGCTTAATGATTTTAGAAACTCATATAAATAATAAACATACTCATTTGATACATGCTTCCCAGGTTCATCCAATATTAACGGTCCACTTACTTTTGGCTGTACAGTTTCCATTAAGGCTACTCGTAACGCAAGTGTCACAATATCAACAACACCGCCACCTCTTGAGTCTTGGGGTTTTGTTTTAATTTGAACGCCCTCATACTCAGTCGTTACATAAAATTCAGCAACCGTACGATTTCCGTGATCTTCAATTTCAATCTGAAAATGGAACAAAGGTCCAAATACATACTGGAGCGCATTGGTGACCAAAGTCTCCATTTGTTGTCGTGCTTGCTCACGCGCATACTCCGCTGACTGCTGAAGGAGAACGCGTGCTTTTTCATACACATCAATCGTATCTAAGTATTCATTAAGCTTCGCTTCTGCTTGTTCTAACTGATCAACAAGCACTTGACGTCTGGCGTCCAGCCTTGTCCACGTATCCCGTGCCTGCTTAATCGTTTGTTCAAGCTTAACTAATTCCTCATGCATCATGCTTAATCAGCTCTTTAGGAATAAGCGACCACGTTTCACTCATCGCTTGCTCAACCTCTGATTCCAGTTTTTTTATCTCGTTTTCTAATTCATCTGGGCCAACGCCTAGCTCCTCTAACTCTTTTAAAATACGATCGCGTTGATTTTGCAGCTCCTCAAGCTTTGCTTCCGCCCGGTACCTCATGTCTCTCGCCTGATCAATCGCTTGCTTCATCTTTGTTAATTCTTGCTCAATTGTACTCATCTTTTTGTACTCCCCTCGTATCAACCATGGTTGTGATTGGTTTGTATTACTTGGCCACAAGTCGGACAAATTCCATCTTTTTTAGCCAGCTCTTCGTATTGAACGGCTAGCTGTTCAAGCTCTTGCTTCTTTGTTTGGATAAACTGCTCTCCATCCTTCATTCGCTTACGTATTTCTGTATATGCTTGTTTTTTCTCGATCATTTGCTGATATTTGTTATAGGTCTCATCTATCTGATTTACTTTTAACGTGGCCATCTCAATCTGTGCAACGGTCTCTAGCTGTTTTTGTTGTTTTGCTAGTTGCTCGTTTATCGCCATGATTTGGTCTTTAAGAGAAATCAATCGTTTTACCCGTTGCCCCGTCTGTTTAACTGACTCCTCCCAGTTAGATGGAATCTGAGTCACAAACTTCGTCTTACTAGTTACTTGGTAGGCTTTACTCTCGATCGCTGTCAGTTGAGTGTATTGATCGTTTAACTTGATTAAGGCTGCTCGTTTTTGCACAAGAGTCTTTGCACGTCTCTCTCTTTCGGCTGCTTCTTCAATAGACTCAGTAAGCTGCAAGAATCTCTCCACTTTTAATAGCTGCTCTGTATAGGTTTGTTGCTGTTCGTGAAGCTTTTTAAACACTGATTGTCTCTGAATCATCCATTCAAGTCGGTACAACATCGATTCAATTGTCGGGAGTTCTTTTAGAGAATCTAATTTGTCGTGGGATTGTTTCATTAGCCCTTGATTTGTGTGCAAATCTTGATGCTTCGATTGTAAGCTTTCTAGCCTTGCTTGTTTACTCTTAATCTTCTCAAAAAGATGTGATGCCTTCTCGAGTTGTTCACCTGATCGAATGACTTGTTCATAAGGCTCTAAATCCTTTTTCAGTTGTTCTGTTTGTTCCTCACTCCATCTTTTACTTTGATTAAGCGAGTGAAGATCTCTTGAAGTGTCGCGAATAGCCGCATCCAAATAATGAGCGCCACTAATCCTTCCAATTGTTTTTGCACGCATCGACCCGGGTTGTTCAAGCAAAAAAGGTCCATCCAGCTGTTGAGCTAGATGAATGGTTAATTCATGATCTCGATCAATGCGCAATGGACGCATCCCATGTAAATCTAATACCTCTTGTGGAACATGCTGCCCAAAGCTCTCAAAAACCTGTTGTTCCTGTCCGTTTTTCTTGATCATATACCGATTCTTAGAAGCTGTTCGCTCACGTATCAGTCGATCTCCACTTTCAAATTGAATCGTTACACGGACAAAGTCGCTACCCGCACGAATAAAATCTGTTCCCCGTGGCTGGTTAAATAAGGCCCAACGTATACCACGAATCACAGCTGTTTTTCCACTATCAGACTGACCGATTAATACATTCAGGCCATCTGCAAAAGTAAATTGAGAGTCAAGGTGAGATTGGAAGTTTTCTAATCGAACATCCAGGATGTTATTCATCTCCCTCACCTCCCCAGCTTTCCTCTACCTGCGTCATTCTCCGTAGCGCTTCCTGCTTTACACGATCTTCTACTTCTGAGAGCGATGCAAGCTCACGAATAATATCGTTCATGTGTAGGTTCTTGAAATCACTTTGTGCTTTCACTTGTTGGACAAATTCGTGTAGTTTCTCTTCTTGATGGACCGCTTTTTCTACGTAGGTTCGGTCGAGCACTTCTTCACCCTTTTGTGCAGTCTTAAGCACTTGTTCTCTTAACGTTATGCCCGATGCAGTGATTTCACCAATAACGACCTTAGGCATTCGATTGAGCTCCATCCAGTGATTGTTAATACGTGAAATAGCGCCTGGATTGCAAATAAATTTTCCGTCCTGTTCTTTGATTCCAAACCCACCATGAAAGTGACCAGTTAAGATCACATCAGCTGGTGTTGTCCAAATATGATCTACTAGAGTATGAGGAATACCCTCTGGAAGAGCCTTTTCAACCAACATACTGTGTACAAGATGAATCATATAATCTGCTTGATGATGATTCATTGGATAATAATCTAATTTAACGTCTCGTTGATCTAAATCATAATGATAGGGTTGTCCAGAAATTTGAACGGATACATCCTCTTTTTTTATAAAAAGAGGCTCGTCTGGATGGATTATGGTCATGATTCCAAACGAATCTAATAATCCAAGCATCGTCCTAGAAATGGTGTCTGGATTATGACCAAATGTATCATGGTTTCCTGAAATGGCATAGATGGGAATATTCGTTTCACGGAACAGCTTTGCAAACTGTCCTACAACATTTGGAGATAGGTCCGGTCGATCAAAGACATCTCCCCCATGAAGCATGAGATCTACCTTTTCTTTTTCCGCTATCTGCATCACTTCTGTTAATTTACGTTTGATCGTCTCCGAAAAGGAATCTAATCTATTTTTGGGGGTTGTTCCCCGAATATGTGTATCTGTAAAATACAGAAATTTAATCATTGTAATCACCTCAAACTGAAAAGAATAAGCACCCATACGGTGCTTATTCAGCTACGGTTTTATTTAAGATCTAATGGAACATCTTCGAATTCTTTTTCATCAGGCACAGGAACCTCTACTTGACCATCTAATCCGTGATGTGCACGAATAAGTCCTTCAATTTCAGCCATCATTTCTGGATGCTCTTTCAAGAATATTTTAGAGTTCTCACGTCCTTGACCGATGCGTTCTTCTTTAAAGGAATACCATGCTCCACTTTTTAAAACAATGTCAAGATCAGCTGCAATGTCTAAGACAGAGCCTTGTTTAGAAATACCCTCTCCATACATAATATCCACTTCAGCTTGTTTGAACGGAGGCGCAACTTTGTTCTTAACCACTTTGATTCTTGTTTTGTTCCCGACCATATCGTTCCCTTGTTTTAATGTTTCAGCACGGCGAACTTCTAAGCGAACAGAAGAATAGAACTTAAGAGCACGACCACCTGGAGTGGTTTCAGGGTTACCAAACATCACACCAATTTTCTCACGAATTTGGTTAATAAATAACGCAATCGTTTTTGACTTGCTAATGGCGCCAGAAAGTTTACGAAGTGCCTGGGACATTAAGCGAGCTTGAAGTCCTACATGACTATCACCCATGTCACCCTCAATCTCTGCTTTTGGTACAAGAGCCGCGACACTATCCACTACGATAATATCAACCGCACCACTACGTACGAGCGCTTCAGCGATTTCAAGAGCTTGCTCTCCTGTGTCAGGCTGAGATAATAATAGTTCTTCTACATTCACACCTAGTTTTTGAGCATAAACTGGATCAAGTGCATGCTCAGCATCGATAAAAGCAGCCGTTCCTCCATTTGCTTGTACTTCAGCAATGGCATGAAGGGAAACCGTTGTTTTACCAGAAGACTCTGGTCCGTATACTTCAATTATACGACCACGCGGATAACCACCTACTCCTAGTGCAATATCTAATGCAAGAGATCCACTTGAGATCGTAGCGATACGCTGATCTGTTTGATCTCCTAGTTTCATAATTGAACCTTTACCGAATTGCTTTTCAATTTGGCGAAGCGCCATATCTAATGCTGCCTTACGATCGCTCATTCAAATCTCTCCTCTATTTAAAAAATCAATGTATAGTAAACGTTATTAGTGATTCACTGTTTCTACTGTTCTATCATAACTTGTTTTTTGAGATTTGCCAAGAGAAAACCGAACATTTATTCGCATTTTTTTAAGACAGCAAAGTGGGAGGCGTAAGTGGATAAAATAAGGGAGTTAAAAGAAGGAAAAATGCAGCAGCAAGAGCATGATGCTGCATTTTCATTTGTATCAGGAGGTCGTACCACGTTTAGGGCGTTTAGGACGCGGTTTAGCAGGTTCAAGATTTACTCTTGCCCCATTGATGCGGGAATACCTTAGAGCTTCGTAAACAAACGGAGCTGATTCTTCTGGAACATCTACAAACGTAAAGTTATCAAAGATATCCATTCGGCCAATGCTTGACGCCTTAATTCCTACTAATCTAGAAATCTCTTCAGAAAGGATTTTGGGAGTCAGATTCACATTTCGACCTACATTGATAAAGAACCGAATCATCCCTTCTGCTCCACCCGTTTCACCAAATTGATAGCCTGGATCATCGGCGGTCGAATCTGATGAAAATTGAAGAGTTAACAAAGCTTGCACAACTTCTTCGGCCGTATAATCTGTTAAAAGTTCTTGCACAAGTGGCCCAAAAAGGTCTGATCTCGCAACACCTGAATCAATCGTATCCGAAACGAGTTTTTTCCATGAGCTCTGTTGTTTTAATACCACTTCTTCAAGCGTTGGAACAGAGTAAGACGGAATTGACATCTTAATCTCTTGCTCAATTGAACGAAGATGCTTCATTTCTCTTGGCGTAACGAGTGTTAAAGCAAGACCCGTACGTCCGGCTCGACCTGTTCGTCCAATACGGTGAACATAGCTCTCAGGATCCTGAGGAATATCGTAGTTAATCACATGGCTTACATTTTGAACATCAATTCCACGTGCTGCTACGTCTGTTGCGATTAGAAAATCAATGGATGCCTCTCTAAACTTTTTCATCACAACATCTCGTTGGGGCTGAGACAAATCTCCATGTAAGCCATCTGCTAGATACCCTCGTGCTTGAAGTGCCTCGGTTAACTCAGCCACTCCTTTTTTAGTACGGCAAAATAGAATCCCAAGCTCCACATCGTCACTATCAATAATCCGACATAACGAATCAATCTTGTTTCGTTCAAGGACTTTGTAATAACGCTGCTCCACGAGAGGTGCTGTTACCTCACCTTTGTTGATCGTAACCATCATTGGCTGATTCATGTACTTCTTAGACAGCTTACGGATGGCATATGGCATCGTAGCAGAAAATAACAACGTTTGTCTCGAATGGTTCACATGGCTCAAAATGGTTTCAATGTCTTCAACAAAACCCATATCAAGCATCTCATCTGCTTCATCCAGTACGACCGTATGAACCCGGTCAAGCTTTAATGTTTGACGTCTGATGTGATCGAGCACCCGTCCAGGTGTCCCAATGACAACATGAACACCTTGCTTAAGTGCTCGAATTTGATGACCAATCGATTGCCCTCCGTAAATAGGCAGAGTACGAATTCGTTTGTGAACAGACAACTTTTGTAATTCTCCTGAAACTTGAATGGCTAGTTCTCTAGTAGGTGTTAAGATTAACGCTTGAACGTGCTGTTCATTCGTTACCTTATTAACAACAGGTATACCAAAAGCTGCTGTTTTCCCTGTTCCTGTTTGAGCTTGACCAATCACATCTCCGCCTTGAAGAATGGGCGGAATCGCTTTTTCTTGAATGGGAGAGGGCTCCTCAAAGCCCATGTCCCGAATGGCTCGTTTAACCGGATCAGATAACTCAAAATCGGTAAAATAAGTCATGTTGTTGCATGCCACCTTTTTAATTCATTCAATAAGTAGAAGCAGCAATACTTTACAGCGCGTTCTCGAATCGCTTGACGGTTTCCGCTTAATTGCAGAGGATACACAGTCACATTCGAATCTGGTCCACTAATCCCAATAAATACGGTGCCTGGTTCTTTACCTTCTTGAGGATCTGGACCAGCAACCCCTGTAAATGAAACGCCAATATTTGATTTAAACATCTTTTGGACGGAGCTTGCCATTTCATTTGCACAAGATTCGCTTACTACCCCACTTTGCTTAATCGTTTCATTCGACACTTGTAGGATATCTTCCTTCACATCTGAAGAATATGCTGAAATTCCTCCAACAAAAATAGACGATGCTCCTTTGTAAGAGGTTAAACCTGAAGTAAAAAGTCCACCTGTAAAGCTTTCAGCTGCAGACAGAGTTAACTTTGCTTCTTTTAACTGAATGGATAATTGCTCCATCAAACCTATTTCACCGTAGCCATAGAAAAATTCTCCTACCCGCTTTTGAATGGCTGCCTCTGTTTCATCTAGAAGACGTTCTGCTTCCGCTTCATCAGAATGTTTGACTGTTAACCGTAGCTTTACTTCACCATTGCCTGCGAGTGGTGCAATCGTTGGATTTGTTTGAGCATCGATTAAGTCTTCAAGGTCTGTTTCAAGCTGTGACTCACCGATCCCAAAATAACGTAAGACCCTAGATGTGATGGCTGTACCTGATCCATCGAGTAGGAGCGGTTTTAGCTCAAGCTCAAACATCGGCTGCAATTCTCTAGGAGGTCCCGGCATAAGGACAAGCTTACATTTTTCTGACTCAACATACATTCCTGGAGCCATACCTGTATGGTTCTTTAAGACAGTAGAGCCTTCAATGACAAGAGCCTGCTTCCGATTATTCGGTGTCATTTGTCGATTACGTTTTTCAAAATACGATTCAATGGAATGCAATGCGTCTTCATCATGGACTAACGAACGACCACAGAATGTTGCTGCCGTTTCTTTCGTTAGATCATCTTTTGTTGGACCAAGACCGCCCGTTAAAATAACGAGGTCGGCTCTGTTTGCCGCGAGCTCCAATGATTCCGTTAACCGTTTCTCATTATCTCCAACCACGGTATGTACATAAACATCAATTCCAAGCTCAGCGAGCTGTTTGGAAAGATATTGAGCATTGGTGTTCAAAATTTGACCTAACAATAATTCGGAACCTACTGCAAGAATTTCTGCGTTCATGTTTCATTCCCCCATGTTATTTTGATTTTAAAATGACATGCTTACTTTTTATAAAATAATCCACACCTGAGACAATCGTTAGGATTGTTGCAATCCAGATCATGATCTGATCAAATGGTATGGATAACGCAGCAAATGGTACATTATGTAACAAACAAGCAGCAATCGCAATAATCTGTGCCGTTGTTTTCCATTTTGCCAACTGACTTGCTGCAATGACATCGCCATCTGCAGCTGCCACTAAACGTATTCCTGTTACAGCAAATTCCCTACTTAGTATAATAATAACCATCCAAGCCGCAACAACTCCAGATTCAACAAGACCGATAAGTGCAGCCGTTACGAGTAACTTATCTGCAAGCGGGTCAAGAAATTTCCCGAAGTTCGTGATTAGATTTAGCTTCCTAGCAAAGTAGCCATCCAACCAATCTGTAGCAGAAGCAAAAATAAAAATAAGCGCTGCAATCAGATCAGAAATAGCAAGTTCTGTTCCATAAAATGAAAGAACTCCAAATGGCCAATCAATTAAAAGGAAAAGCATAAAAATCGGAATTAATAAAATGCGTGAGATTGTAATCTTATTTGGCAGATTCAATTTAGCCCCTTCTTTCTTAAACAATTTCTGGTCTTCATCCTTTGATTTTTATCACTTAAGGGGTAACCGTTTCATTATTGTATCATAACCTTTCTGCAAAGGTTAAAACATAGCCTATTCAAGCAATTAAAAAAATCGTTTTTGCCAGTATGACAAAAACGATTTTTTCTTATGGTTGGTACGAAATTTCAAGTTTTTGATGAACCATATCAAGCGGAAGGTCTACTTCCTCGTCATTAATAAACACTGTTGCATTTTGAGAAGCACCTAGGTTAATAAGAATAGATTCTTCTTCACTATAGTCTTCTGTAATGTCATCACCATTTTGGAATAAAGATGAAGCGATGAGGAACTCACCATTGCTGTCTTTAATGTCTGCATACGAATCACCCTCAAACTCAATTCGAACGTTCATCGCATCCGCTTCAAGTGTAAAGAAAGATGTGTTACCAGTGCTTTCATCAAGTGTCAGCTCGCTAACTGATTCTTCTGGCTCCTCTTCTTCAGTCGCCTCTCCAGATCCTTGGTTCTCGTCTTCTGCTTGCTCTTCATCTGGTGCGTCTTCACTTTCAGGCTCATCTTCTGATTCAACGGGGTCACCGTACTCAGCATCGATTGGGTTGTTATCAGGCTCTACTGGATCGTTATTCCCACTTAAGTTGGATTGGACCAAGAAAATCACTGCTAAAACCACTATAAGGAAGACAATAATCGAAATGAGTGGAATAAACGAGACAGCACGTGATTTTTTAACAGGTGCTTCTGCGACAGTTTTCCGTCGCTCTGATCTCGATGGGATACTCTCCTCACTTTTACTTGGCTTAGGCAATTCATTTTTGTGGGTTTCTAACAATTCTGTAGAATCAAGCCCTACTGCTTCAGCATAAGTCTTAACAAATGCTCTTGCATAAAACATGCCGGGTAGAGAGTCAAAGCGCCCCTCTTCAATGGCAACTAAATATCTTTTTTGAATCTTTGTTGTGCGTTGTAGATCTTCAAGCGAAAGCTGCTTATCTACGCGCGCTTGCTTTAATTGATTTCCTAGTTCTGACATTGTTACACCCACCTACACCTTTAGCTTATATCAAAGGAAGAGAATCCTGGTTCGACTACATCATAGGTGATTTTTTCATTTTCATCATTTCGCAACTCAATAATGCAGTCAAAATCCTCAAGTTCATATTCCGTTTCCCGAACAAAAATATCCGGATGCTCCACAACTTTTACAACAGGCTGCCTCATGACCTCAGATACTAATGTTCTATGTTTTTCTGTTGACCTCATCGTAGAGACAATCCCATCTATTATAAAGATGTGATCTCCACCTAATTCATCATCAGCCAATTGACTACGTACTGTTTGTCTGAGCAGCGTAGACGAAATAAAAGACCAGCGCTTGTTTGCACATACACTTGCCGCAACCACTGACTCCGTTTTTCCGACACGTGGCATTCCACGTATACCAACTAAATAATGCCCATCGCGCTTGTAAAGCTCAGCCATGAAGTCAACGAGTAGACCCAACTCACGTCGAATAAACCGGAACGTTTTACGCTCTGCTGCATCTCTTTCAATGTAACGTCCATGCCTAATAGCTAAGCGATCTCGTACTCGCGGCTCACGGAATTTCGTTACAGATACACTACCAATCGTATGTAAAATCGACTTAAAGCGCTCTACTTGGTCATCACTTTCACTACTAAGTAGCATTCCTCGCCGACTATCATCAATACCATTAATGGTCATAATGTTAATTGAAAGCATCCCGAGTAATGAAGAAATATCTCCTAATATCCCAGGTCTGTTCTCCAATAACTGGTATTCAAAATACCATTCTTTCATCTACGACACCCGCCTTGTCCAACAAAATGTTATGGAGCATGGTTCTGACAAATTCAGCTAAAAATTTCACTACTTTTTTTAATGATAATGGATTTTACACTCAATTGAAAGGATTTTTATAGTTGTCGTATATTTTATTCGGTTTTCACCTACATATTCACAAAAAAGGCACCGCTTCAAGAGAAGAGGTGCCTACTGATTATTTATGGTCGACTAGCTTAACCATCATGTTAGCGATGGCATGTTGCTCTTCTTCGCTTGCTACTTTCCATAAATCAGCAAGAACGCGTTCTTGATCATTTTTTGGCTCAACTTGGCCAGCAAGATATTCGCCAACCTGGTAAGCCACATCTGATACCACTCCATCAGACAAGCCTTTATCTTGAGCTTCGTCTAAACGAGAATTCAAAAACTCTTTCCAGTGATCCCAATTATCTACTACAGACATTGTTCATTCCTCCCTTTAATTGTACTGCATGATTAGGTTTTGTCATTTGTACAATTTTATGCAGGGAAAATGAAAGTCTTAATGCCAGGCTCCGTTAATTTCAATGATCTGCCCGTTTATGTAATTTGATTGCTCGCTCACTAAAAATAATACGGCATCAGCAATTTCCTCAGGCTTGCCGAATCTTCCGGCAGGGATTTCATCTTTAAGCTGTTGTTGTTCTCCCGGTTCATATATGGCCATCATGTTTGTTTCAAGTGCGCCTGGTGCAATCGCATTAACTTGAATACCACTTGGAGCCACTTCTTTTGCAAGTGCTTTAACAAAGCTATTTAATCCGCCTTTTGCTGCAGAGTACGCTACCTCATAAGAAGCACCGGTCACACCCCAAATAGAAGAAAGCATCATAATCTTCCCCACTTTTTTCGAGATCATATGTGGCAAAAGAGCTCTCGTCAACTTAATCGGTGAAAATAGATGAACCGACATCAGATCCGTCAACTCAGTATCCGTTAACTCAGTGAGTAAACCTTGTAATGAATAACCCGCTGTATAGATCAGCGTGTCTACTGGCATAATTAACTGCTCCATTAACTCATCTACTCCAGTTGACGAACGTAAATTACATTGAATCAGATAGACTTCTGCACCTAGTTCGCGGCACGCTTTGCTGACATCTTCTGCTTGTTCTTTATTTGAGTGGTAATGGAGGCTTAATAAAACCTCTGGAGAAGCTAGTGCGATTGCCGTAGCTGCGCCAACTCCTCCAGTTGCTCCTGTAATTAAAATATGTTTTCTTACACTCATGCTTCTGGGCGCACCTGACAGACCGTTGAACGCGATAACTCAAAGTGATCTCGCATGATTTCTTCGAGGTCTTCTTTTGTTAAAGATTCAAGCATTGGGACAACGTCAAATAAATTCATCTCATTAAACTGATAGCGTGTAAACTGAGTGGCAATAAACTCTGGTGAATTTAAAGAACGCATAAAGGATCCAATTTTCTTTTTAATCGCTCGGTCCATATTTGTTGAATCAATTTCACTAGATACAAATTCTTGGATCATCGATTTTAATGTATCAGCTAACTTATCAGGATCCTTTGAGTCTCCTCCTACAATGGTAAAGCCAAATCCTCTTTCTCCTGTGTAATCATAAGAGAACGTATCGTCAATAAGTCCAGAGTCGTATAGAGTTTGGTAATGCTTGGAGCTCTGACCAAACATAAGATCAAGGATAACCTTAATACCTAGCTCTCTTTTTAATAGATCATTTCCCTTACGTTCTGTCCCTATTTCTTTAATACCAACCAAGCATTTTGGAGCTTGAACAGGCATATGGATAACGCTTTTTTCTTTTGCAACCGAATTCGGCTCTTCTTCAAAAAAGCGTTTAATATCTTCAGGTGGTGTAAAGGTTTTTCCGGCTTGATTCGCTTTAATTTGTTGCATTACCTCATTTGGCTCGACTGCACCAACGACAAACAAAAGCATATTACTTGGATGATAAAAGGTGTGATAGCACGTATAAAGCCAATCTGAGGTAATATGTGAAATCGACTCAATCGTTCCTGCAATATCAATCTTAACAGGATGATTTTTGTACAAATTTTCAATTACACCAAAATATAAGCGCCAGTCTGGATTGTCATCGTACATTGTAATTTCTTGATTTATAATCCCTTTTTCCTTCTCAACGCTTTCAGGTGTAAAGTAAGGATGCTGAACAAAATCTACTAATGTCTCTAGATTTTTTTCAACATTAGACGTACTTGAAAACAAATAAGCAGTACTCGTAAAGCTTGTGAATGCATTAGCAGAGGCACCTTGCTTACTAAATTCGTGAAAGACGTCTCCTTCTTCACTTTCAAACATTTTGTGCTCTAGAAAGTGTGCGATCCCATCTGGAACTAAACGTTCTTCTGACTCATTGAGGGGAATAAAACGATTATCAATGGAACCATACTTCGTTGTAAATGTCGCAAATGTTTTATTAAAACCTTCCTTTGGAAGGATATAAACATGAAGACCGTTCTCAAGTGTTTCTTGATATAGGGTTTCATTTAGCTGGTTAAATGGAACTTGTTTCATGTTCATCTTCTCCCTTCAAAAAGTAAATCGTATCAAGCTGACATTTGTTTGCGCATGCTTGAATGTCTTCTTTTGAGACCTGTTTAATTTGCTCAATCAGCGCTTCAACCGACTGATTGACCTGACTTAATTGTTCACGATAATGAAGTTCAATTTGACCTGACGCAGAATCGGTTGTTTCTAATAGCTGATTGATGAGCATTGATTTTGTCTGGGCGATCTCATCCTCGGTAAAGTCGCCTTGCTTCATTCCTTCAAACTGTTCTTTAATGATTTCAACTGCACGGTCGTATTTATCAAATTCAATCCCTGCCATAACCATCAAAATGCCTTTATGACTTTCAAGTCTGGAGGCAGCATAATAAGCCAAGCTTTCTTTCTCACGCACATTTATAAATAACTTGGAGTGAGCAAAGCCACCGTACAACCCGTTGAATACTTGCATGGCTGCATAATCATGGTCGCCATAAAAGGTGTGCGTGCGGAACCCCATATTTAATTTACCTTGCTTAATTTTTTGTTTTTCTGAGATAATCTTCACTTCTTGAACAGAAGGCGTCTCAACACGTACTTTTGCCCTGTGTGGTGTGGTTTGTGGTAATGTAAATGCTTGATGAATCGACTCGGATACTTCATCCTCGTCCACATCTCCTACCACATATAGATCTATTTGATCTGATTGAAGCATTTGCTTGTAATAAGCGTATAGAGCTTCGGCTGTAATCACTTCTACCCCTTCTATATCACCAAACGCTGGGATCGCATAAGGCTCCCCCTCACACATTACTTCGGTTGCTCTCATATTTGCAAAACGCATCTTATCGTCATATACAGATTCAATTCGTTGTTTTAACGTTCTTTTTTCCCTCTCAACTACATCACTCATAAATGCACCATTGTTAGTAACAGGGTGAATCAATACGTCTGCTAAAACATCTAATGCTTGTTGAAGTAAGGGCTCAGAATCTTTTAAGTAACGCTCATTGGCCACATCCATAAAAAAGGTCATGACATGCTGCTCACCACTTTTACGAACATCTCCGCTTAATCTTGCTCCATACAGATCATCTAGATGTACGCGAAGCTTTTGCCTTGTCGGCCATTTTTCAGTTCCACCTTGAAGAACGTGTGGCAAAAGCGCACGCAACGAAACCGTCTCTTTTGTTAATGGCGCACGCAGCATAACCATAAACGTTGTTGTTTTAAATTTATCCGATTTCATCACATGAACATTCATACCTTGATGGGTGAATTGCTGTTCTGATTGTTCCATAGTTGCTACTCATTCCTTTCCATATGTCACTTCAATTAGCCACTAGCATATCACTCTAGTATACCATAATAAGGAATCATTCATGCCTCAGGACACTTGATTTTGATTAAAAAAGATTTTACCCAACACAGAGAGAATTGCTTTTGGAGAATACTCGTGAGTTCCATCATAACAAAACGGCAAACGATCCAATAACGAATCATTTGCCGCTTTTGTTTTAAGTTTAAAAATAAACTAGCCTATTATTTATGACATATACCGCTTTCGCAAGACATGAAACTTAAATTTATCCGCTCGAAAATAATTTTGAGAATATAATATCGGCTGATCATTTTGATCATAATGTGTTTGGTTAAGAAGAAGGAGAGCAGATCCTGCATCTGATTCGAGAAGTTCTGATACTTTTTCATGAAATCCAATGGGTTCAATATACGTAACAGCATGTGTGATTGTCTTTCCAATGTCCGTTAAAAATTGAAAAAGCGACTTTGTTTCAAGAACCGAATGATTGCTTAACAAATCATACGGAACACGGTCTAAACAATACACAACTGGAACGTCATCAGCTGTTCGTAGCCTTTCAATTTGAAACACCTGCTCGAGGTTCGACAATCCAAATAATTCTTGGTCTTCTTCTGTGGCTTCTAGCACAGAATCTGATAAAAAGATAGTACCCGGTTCCATGTTCGCCTTACGAATCATATCTGTTACACTAGATAATTCTTCAATGCCTGCAGTGAGCATTGGTTTGGCGTTCACAAAGGTTCCAACTCCATGTCTACGGACAACCAATCCCTCGTCCTCTAAAAGTCGTAGGGCTTCGCGCAAGGTTGCGCGACTGACGCCTAACTGTTTCGCTAATTCAAATTCAGATGGAAGCTGTTTTCCCTCATCATATTTCTCTATATCTTGCCGCAACCTGTCAATTACTTGTAAATAAAGTGGTCTGTAATCGGTTTTGATCACAGTCTCTCCCCCCATTCTCTTCTTGCAGCTTATGAGGAAGATGCTTCATCCTCAGGTTTAGCTGAAATCAGCACTTCACGTGGTTTGCTTCCTTCATACTTGCCGACAATACCGCGTAGCTCCATCTCATCGATTAACCTGGCTGCACGAGTATATCCAATCCTAAATCGGCGTTGGAGCATTGATACAGAAGCTGTATTCATCTCCACAACTAAATCAACCGCTGATAAGTACAATTCGTCTTGCACTTCTTCTTTTGGAACTTCTGCTTCTTCTGTTGGTGTCATCTCTTCTTGATATTGAGCTTTTTGTTGGGAGATAACAAAGTCTACTACTTCTTCGACCTCATCGTCAGATAAGAACGCACCTTGAATTCGTGTAGGCTTGTTTGCGCCAACCGGTAGATAAAGCATGTCTCCTCTTCCAAGTAATTTTTCGGCTCCTCCAGAATCAAGAATGGTTCTTGAATCCGTCTGAGACGAAACACCAAATGCAATACGGGAAGGGATATTTGCTTTAATTACACCTGTGATAACATCTACAGATGGTCGTTGTGTCGCAATAATCATATGAATACCCGAGGCTCTAGCCATTTGTGCCAAACGAGCAATAGAGTCCTCTACATCTCCAGAGGCCACCATCATTAAATCAGCAAGCTCATCCACAATCACCACAATGTATGGTAAAAATGGTTGCTTCGCATCTCCAGCTTCGTTTTGCTTTCTAATTAATTCGTTATAGCCTTCTAAGTTCCTTGTTCCGCTATGTGAGAAAAGGTCATATCTTCTTTCCATTTCTGCTACTACCTTTTTAAGAGCCTGCGATGCTTTCTTTGGCTCCGTTACAACAGGCGTTAGAAGATGTGGAATCCCATTGTATACATTTAACTCTACCATTTTTGGGTCAATCATCATTAGCTTTACTTCATGTGGCTTGGCTTTCATTAAAATACTCGTAATGATTCCATTAATACATACACTTTTTCCACTACCCGTTGCTCCAGCTACAAGTAAATGAGGCATCTTGTGAAGAGGAGCAAGAACAGGCTCACCAGAAATATCACGACCAAGTCCTACAGACAATACATGTTCATCTGCTTTTGAAGGTGTAGAATCCAATACTTCTCTTAACGAAACAATCGCTACTTCTTTGTTAGGAACCTCAATCCCAATGGCAGATTTGCCCGGAATTGGTGCTTCAATCCGAATGTCCTTCGCAGCAAGAGCTAAGGCAAGGTCGTCCGCTAAATTGACAATCTTGCTCACTTTTACGCCAATATTCGGATTCACTTCATATTTCGTAACGGCTGGCCCTAAATGAACCTTCGTTACACGCGCTTTTACACCAAAACTGTCTAGCGTTTGCTCAAGTTTACGAGCATTTGATGTGAGTAATTGCTTTTCCTGATGCTGTCCTGGTGAAGAAGCTGATTTTAATAGTTCATAGGAAGGTAGTATGTATGATTCATTTGTTTCCCCTGCTGTGACAAGGGAGGCAGGTGCAGCGTCCTCTTCAGGTGTTTCGTCACTCTTTTTTAAGTCACTTTCTACTGTTACAGGATCTTTTTTGGTCTTTTGCTCAGTTGGCTGTTCCTGATAAGCGTTTTGAGAGAAATCTACTATTTCAGGGATTTCAGCTTGTCCTGTTTCTTCGTTCTCTTCCTCAATACCCTTACGCGACGTTCGTGTCGGACGATGATGCTCAGATGCAGCTTCTTGTTTTTGTTGCTCTTTCTTTTTCTCATCTCTACGTGCTCGTTCTTCTTTCATCTTCTCTTTAGACTGTTTACTCCACTGCATTCCTTCTTTAAATATGGAGCTCACAAAGTCGATAAAACCAAGATACGATTTTCTAAATCCTTTTCCTAGTAACTCTGCGACGGAACGTCCTGTAATAAGGATCACACCAATAATCATTAAGATAATACACAGAAATACCGTGCCACCACTTGCAAAAAGAAAATGACTAACTGCAAAGGCTACAGCACCAATCATACCTCCGCCGAGCTCTCCACCCGTTTGATTACCACTCGCTTCAAGCCAAAACAGATGCCACGTATTCCGAATGACGGATGTATCGGAAAAGCCACTTTGTGCCCCTAATGATTGAAACAAGCTCCAGTGCCCAAGTAAAGCTAGAGATAGCACAATAATATAAAAACCTGCCATTCTCCTTGACCAAAACGCGGGTTTCGCTCGCTTAAACATAATGTACAAAGAAACAACAAGTAGCCCGATGGCCAAGAGAAAGAACCATTCTCCTAGAAAAAAACGAAACAAGCGAACAAAAGCCTCGCCTACACTGCCTAACCTGGCAAGTGTTACAACGGCTACTACGAGTAAACTCAGTCCCACAATTTCGTAGGTTAGCTGCGACTTCCAATTAGTCTTCTTTCGTTTTTTGCGTCTTGCCATAATACGGTCACCCTTTTATTCATTCATCTAACCTCATATGAATAAGCAGCCCCAAAGGCTGCTTTTCATGTATTCGATGGCTATTATTATAGCATAATCTATTAGGCGTACGAGCAATTAAATTAGATGATTTGCGTCAATTATTGCTCCTGGAGAAAATTGATCTTGCAAATAGAGCCCGACGTCTCCTGAAACAAGACGAACAACCTTAAATCGCCCGTCTTGAATTGGTTCAACAACAAGTTGTCCGCCATTAATCGGAATTGTTTGATGTTGGGTAAAATCCTGATCGGTTGGAGGGAAAATTTCATCATAAGGAGTCATCGTATACAAAATCATTGAACCATTTCTCCCTGTTTATTTTCCTCAATCAGTTGATTTAACTTTTTCATTGCTTTTCCAATACCGCCTACTTCATTAATTAAGCCGGAATCCACAGCATCCGTTCCAATGACATTCGTGCCAATATCCCTTGTTAAGTTGCCTTTTGAAAACATCAGCTCCTTGAATTTTTCTTCTGTAATATTTGAGTGTGCAGTAACAAACTTAATGACCCGTTCTTGCATTTTATCCAAATATTCAAAGGTCTGTGGTACACCAATCACCATTCCCGTTAAACGAATGGGATGAATGGTCATCGTCGCCGTTTCAGCGATGTATGAATAGTCGGATGCTGTAGCGATAGGAACACCAATCGAATGTCCTCCACCGAGAACCAAGGTCACTGATGGTTTTGACATAGATGCAATCATCTCTGAAATGGCAAGTCCTGCTTCCACGTCGCCTCCAACTGTATTTAAAATAATAAGTAATCCTTCAATCTTGGAATTTTGTTCCGCAGCAACAAGTTGTGGAATGATATGCTCATATTTTGTTGTTTTATTTTGAGGGGGTAACTGCATATGTCCCTCTATCTGTCCGATCACCACTAGACAGTGAATATTGGATGCTTCCATCTCGGGCACATTTGTCTGACCTAGTTCTTGAATCTTTTCGACTAATGATGACTTTTTTTCACCGTTTGGCTGTTGTTCCGTTTTTTCGTTCATGCCAACACTCTCCTTTTTCGTCACATACACGTAGTATGTTCGGAAGAAAGAATGTCATGCGTTGGCCCTTGGCAAAACGAAAGGCAAATGATTCATACTAGAATCATTTGCCTTAGTGATACCTATTTTACACTTCCATAATAATCGGAAGGATCATTGGACGTCTTTTTGTTTTTTCATATAAATGTCTGCTTAGTCCTTCTCTTACGTTACTTTTCAGAGAAGACCACTCACTCACTTTTTCAGACATACATTTTTTTAGGATGTCACTTACAAGCTCATTCGCATCTTCAAGCAACTGCTCTGATTCTCTAACATAAACAAATCCTCTAGAGATAATGTTTGGTCCAGATTCAATTGTTCCTGTTTTCTTATTTAATGTAACAACTACAACAAGAATCCCGTCTTTTGATAGCAGTCTACGATCACGTAAAACAATGTTTCCAACGTCCCCAACTCCTAGGCCGTCGATTAAGACGTTTCCTGAAGGAATTTTGCTTGCGCGACGTGCTTGTTTGTTGGTAAATTCAATCACTTCACCTTTTTCGATGATAAAAATATTCTCATCAGGAATGCCGACACCTAAACCTAATTGACGGTGAGCGTGCTGCATTCTGATTTCTCCGTGAACAGGCAAGAAATATTTTGGTTTCATCAGGTTTAACATGAGCTTTAGCTCTTCCTGACTACCGTGACCGGATGCATGAACTTTTGAAGAACCATACACTACGTCTGCTCCGATGCGGTGTAGCTTATCAATAACAGCTGAAACTGATTTTTCGTTACCAGGAATGGCTGATGCAGCAATGATCACTGTATCATATGCGTTAATCGTAATTTGACGGTGAGCTCCTTTTGCCATACGCGTTAACGCGGACATGGTCTCTCCTTGACTACCCGTAGTTAAAATAACAATTTGTTCAGGCTTGTATTTGTTTACTTCATCTAATTCAATAATTAAATCCTTCGGAGGACTTAAATAACCTAAACGTGTAGCAATCGAGATCACTCGAATCATACTTTTTCCAACGATGGCTAGCTTACGGTTCGCTTTTGAAGTTGCTTCAATAATCTGCTGAATTCTGTGTACGTTTGATGCGAACGATGTCACGATTAAACGTCCCGTAGTTTTTTGGAACACTTCAGTAATACCAGCGCCTACTTCAGACTCTGATTTTGTTGTACCTGGACGCTCAGCGTTTGTACTATCAGAAAGCAAGCAAAGTACACCTTTATGACCAATATTGGCCATCTTGCCGATATCCGCTTGTTTCCCGTCAACCGGTGTTTGATCAAACTTAAAGTCACCTGTATGTACAATCGCACCTTGGGACGTTTCTACACATACACCTACGCAATCCGGAATACTGTGGCTTGTCCGGAAGAAGGATATAGATGTTGATCCAACTTTAATTCTGGATTTAGCATCAATGGTTTTTAATTTTACAGAACGTAAAATTCCTGCTTCTTTTAACTTTTCTTCAACAAGACCAAGCGTTAGTTTTGTCCCATATACGGGTACGTTTACTTTTTTGAGTACGTATGATAATCCGCCAATATGGTCCTCGTGACCGTGTGTTAAGATAATTCCTTTTACTCGATCTGCTTGTTCTGTTAGATAAGTAATGTCTGGAATCACAATGTCTACGCCCAGCATATCATCATCTGGAAACATTAAGCCCGCATCAATAATAATGATGTCTTCGTCTACTTCTACCCCGTACATATTCTTTCCGATTTCGCCTACGCCACCTAGGGCAAATACGCGAATTTTCTCATTAATCTGCTTCGACAATGGTCTTTCCTCCTATACATATATACACATCAATAATTCAAGTCAATATCGGCTTCCTCGATAGGTCGCCTGGTCGATTCCGTTCCACTGTTTGTTCCATTCTTCTTCCACTTATCAATCCTTGATAAGCACCCGAACGCATCACTTAGAATCAGTATACCTTATTTTTCTAATGAAAGACAAGATAGAACCATAACAAACAAAAAACCCGACTACAACGAGTCGGGTTAAATGAATTACACAAAAAAGGAATCAACCTTTGCTTTTTCTTCTAGTGTAAGAGGCACCAATGGTAGCCTAGTCCCTCCGGTATTCAGTCCAATTTGTGCGAGTCTATGCTTCACGCAGACTGGGTTAGGTGTTAAGAATAATGCTTTCATCTTTGGAAGTAGCTTCAGGTGAAGTGTTGCTGCACGCTTTGTATCACCCGATGTAAAGGCCCTTACCATCTCTTTCATTTCATTGCCTATCACATGAGCAGCTACTGACACCACTCCGTTCGCCCCGATTGAGAGAGCAGGTAAGGTTAGCGAATCGTCACCACTATACACAGTAAATTGCTCATCTGTCCCATCTATAATTGATGCCATCTGCTCCAAGTCGCCACTTGCCTCTTTTATCGCAACAATATTCTCGACTTTTGAAAGAGTAATGACTGTTTCATCAAGCATATGGGCACCGGTACGATGTGGAACATTATACAGCATAATGGGTAGAGACACATTCGCTGCTAATTCACTGAAGTGTGCAATCATTCCAGCCTGGTTTGGACGATTATAGTAAGGAACAACAGCCATGATCGCATCGGCTCCTAGTCTCTCTGCATGCTTTGAGAGCTTGATTGAAGTCGCCGTATCGTTTGTTCCAGTCCCTAGTATGACGGGAACTCTCTTGTTCGTGTGCTGAATGACAAATTCAAATAGTTTTAGCTTTTCATCCGTTGTGAGTGTTGGAGATTCTCCTGTTGTTCCAGCCACAACAATTGATTCTGTACCCGTAGCAATCAAGTGGTCGATTAATTCGGCACTGGCTTTTAAATCAAGCTCTCCTTTTTCATCAAAAGGAGTGACCATAGCAGTTACAATCTGACCGAAGTCCATCTGTTCACTCTCCTTCAGTTCCGGATAACAATTCTTGTCCGAGTCCTGCTTCCTCAAGTTGAAACATGTGATGAAGGGCATTAACGGCTTTACTCATATCTTCATTCTTCACTAAAACCCAAATGGTTGTATGAGAATCCGCAGACTGCAGAATTTGAATATTCTCAGATGACAGCGCACTGACAATCTTCGCTGTGACACCAGGAACGCCAGTCATTCCAGCACCAACAGCAGAAACCTTTGAACAATTCCGTTGTACTTCAGGCTTAAATCCTAGTTTAGTTAGTGTCTCAATTGCTCGGTCAGCTGCTGCGTCCATTACCGTGTACACAACTCCACTAGGTGAAATGTTAATAAAGTCAACGCTGATTTTTTCCATCGCCATTGATTTAAACACTTTTTCCTGTACATCATACTGACCATCATGAGCAGCTACTTTAATTTGTGTGACGTTCGCTAAATGAGCAATACCTGTAATGAGCTGCTCTTGAACATCACTTCCTGCACCACTTGCATTCATCGTTGTGATTAACGTACCTTTATTTTCTGAATACGTAGAACGAATGTGAATTGGAATCTTAGCTTGCATTGCTATTTCAACTGCACGTGGATGTATAACCTTAGCACCTTGATAGGCCATATTACATATTTCATTATAGGTCATGACTTCTAGTGGTCTTGCCTTTTCAACAATACGGGGATCTGCAGTCATAACCCCTTCCACATCTGTAAAGATATCGACCCATTCTGCATTCACTGCCGCAGCTAATGCGGTTGCAGAAGTATCGCTTCCACCTCGACCAAGTGTTGTGGTTTCGCCTGTTTTTGATTGTCCCTGGAAGCCCGCAACAACTAGCACATCTTGGTGAGCAAGAAGGCCACGTAAGTGATCAGATTTCATATCAAGAATTTTCGCATTGGAAAATTCATCATTCGTTCTAAAACCAGCCTGTGCACCAGTCATAGCTTGAGCTTTTAATCCATAGGATTGCAAGAGATCACTAAAGACAACAGAAGAAATGACCTCTCCGCATGAAACTAATAAATCTTGCTCACGCTTATCGAGTGTCGAACTTGCTAGGCCAAGTAACGTATCCGTTGCATAGGGGTCGCCTGTGCGACCCATTGCTGATACAACGACAATAACTTTCATTCCGTCTTCTACTGCCTTACGAACATGATTTGCTGCCAATTTTCTTGTTTGATCATCTTTAACGGAGGTTCCTCCGAATTTTTGAACGATTAATTTCATAGCTCACACTCTTCTTATGATAATAGATCTTGCTGAATAAGAGATTCAGCAATCTGAACTGAATTTAGTGCTGCACCTTTTAGTAAGTTATCGGAGACAACCCAGAAATGGTACCCATTTGCACGATCTAGATCCCTACGAATACGGCCTACAAACACATCGTCTTTGCCAACAGCGTGTGCAGCCATTGGGTATACTTGATTCGCTGTATCATCTTGTAGAGTAACGCCTGGTGCTGCGTCGAGTAACTCTTTTAAATCAGCAACAGATAGCCCTCCTTGTTCTGTCTCAATGTATACAGATTCTGAATGACCCGTTTCAATTGGAAGACGAACACATGTAGCAGCTACTTCAAGCTCAGCCATGTTCATAATTTTTTTTGTTTCATTGATCATTTTCATTTCTTCAAACGTGTAGCCGTTTTCTTGAAACACATCAATTTGCGGAATTGCATTAAAGGCAATTTGATAGTGCTTTTTATCTCCACCAACCGGAAGTATTTCTGGATTTGCTTCTTTTCCAGCAAGAAGGTCAGCCGTTTGTGTTTTCAACTCATCCACTGCTTCGAGACCTGCGCCTGACACAGCTTGATACGTTGAAACAACAACTTTCTTCAAGCCGACTTTTTGACGTATCGGTTCAAGAGCCGCAACCATTTGAATGGTTGAACAATTTGGATTTGCAATAATCCCTTTATTCCACTCAAGATCTTTTGGATTAACCTCTGGTACAACTAATGGCACCTCTGTATCCATACGGAAAGCGCTCGTATTATCAATGACGACTGCTCCTCGCTTTACTGCTTCTGGAGCCAACGCTTTAGAAACAGAACCCCCTGCACTAAATAAAGCAATTTGGACACCTTCAAACGATTCAGGTGTTGCTTCTTCCACAGTATACGTTGTTCCTTTGAAAGAGAGCTCTTTTCCTGCCGAACGCTTTGAAGACAATAACTTTAAACTTGCAATAG
This sequence comes from Alkalicoccobacillus gibsonii, assembly GCF_016798245.1. Lineage (GTDB taxonomy): Bacteria > Bacillota > Bacilli > Bacillales > Bacillaceae_D > Alkalicoccobacillus > Alkalicoccobacillus gibsonii. The sequence goes on from NZ_JAEUZA010000001.1 coordinate 1,013,133, forward strand.
GAAACGCTCTTTTTTCAAGTGTGGCAAGCATTTGTTGTCCTACTGCACCTGTTGCTCCAACTACCGCGATATGATAACCATTTTTTGACATGAATCTTTCTCCCTTCCCATCCAACAAGTTCATATTCTCTTTGGCATGACGCCTATACTCTATTAAACTTTACGGGAAAAAGGATTTTTGTGCAACCTCCGCTGACTAATCTCGATACTTTTCAACAATGACGGGTTGAATTTGCTTTGATTCAAGTGCTGCTTCAACCGTAGCTGGGAGGGCTTCCATTCTTGCAACCATTGACGTTGGCTTCTTATCAGGAGCATCTTGACCAAATGGGATGAAGTAAATATGTTTAGCTCCCATTAACTTCATAATATTCACACCGTTTAATCCAAGTGCATCATTTGTTGAGATTCCAAGGACAACAGGCTTCCCATTTCTAAGAGTCGCTTTCGCTCCCATTAATACTGGATTATCTGTAAGTGCATTTGCGAACTTACTTGCTGAATTCCCAGTTAGAGGAGCAATGACCATGCAGTCTAGCGGTGTAGTTGGACCAAATGGCTCTGCTTTGACGATCGAGTTCACTAACGGTTCTGGAGTAATTTCTGCAATTTGACGTAACCAGTCTTCACTGTCACCGAATTTCGTATCTGTTGTTTCTACTGTATAACTTGCAAAAGGTGTAACCTTCGCTCCTAATTCAACTAGCTTCTTCATTTGTGGAAGTACTTCGCTATACGTACAATGAGAACCTGTTAACCCAAATCCAATATGTTTACCTTTTAAATTCATGATGCATCCTCCTCGTCGTCACTCTTTAATTGATCAGCAAGAATGGTAGCTAGTATTTTCCCAGCTGTTTTTGGTGCAACAATTCCTGGCATTCCAGGAACCAGCATGGCTTTCATTCCTCGTTTCTCTGCGTACCTAAAATCTGTGCCTCCTGGTTTTGATGCAAGGTCAATGATGAAAGCATGGAGCGGCATTTCAGCGAGTACCCGTGCGGTGATCATCCGAGAAGGAATCGTATTAATACAAATATCGACATCTTTTAATTCTGTTAAGATGTGTTTTGTATGAAAGGGTTTTAAGCCCATTTCACTAATTCGTGCAAGTAAGGCAGAATCGTGAGCTCCAACCTTTACATTTGCCCCAATCGCATCAAAGCTCCTTGCTATAGTCATGCCAATTCTGCCAAAACCTAGAACGGCCACATTCGCACCGTGAATCGTAAAATCAGTATGTTGAATAGCCATCATTAAGGCCCCCTCAGCAGTAGGGATCGAATTAAAGATAGCTACGTCATCACGCTCCATTAACCTGACAAGTGGCCTTTTTGCTTTTTGATGAAGCTGATCCAAAAAATCATTACTAATTCCAGTGTAAATCGTACAATGCGCTGGCGTCTTTTCTAACTGGTCAAGTGTCAGTGAGAGTGTTTCATTTGAAAAGACGGTTTCAATCCAACCATCTGCACTCATACCACTAACCGGTAAAATAATGGCATCAACTGTGGACCAATCGACGTCGTCCAATGTAATTTTTGAAGCACCAATAAACCCGTCATCCAGCTGTTCAAAGCCAGCGAGCGAAATTTTAGCATCTAATGTAGATAATGTACGAATAATCTCTAAATGTCTGGCGTCTCCGCCTATTAATAAAATATGTTTATCCGTTAACACACAAACCCTCCTTTATGAACTAGTCAGGAGTCTATAAAAGAGCTCATACAGACTGATGTCTAGTGCGGTTATCTGCATTCATCATATGTAAGGAGTATTAATCAGTGAATCTTTCTGAAATGAAAAAATGTGCCATTTGGGCTTCAACCCAAATGACACATGCTCATCTAAACAGTAAATAACACTATGTTGTAACAGATCCAACATCAATAATTATCATATCTTCCCCAATCTTCTTAATCTGCTGCCAATAGACTGTCACAACCTGTTCCTTTTTTCCAAACTGAAACCATCGTGAGGTAGGAATCATAAAGGCTGTAATCTCACCTGTTTCTTCATTAATTAACAGATCGGTTTGCCCTAAAACACCTAACCGCTCTCCTTTTTGATAATCAACAATTTCCTTACTCGAAATTTCACTTAGTCTCATCTTCATCGCTCCCCTCACAAGTACGCTTCTTTGTATACTTTATGAGATTTCAAACAAAAAAAGACCAGTCCTAATTAAGACTGATCTTTGTTGTTATCCTTTTAATGCTTGTGGCCATTCACCCGTTGTACTAACAAGGGATATGGCAGGTTTAGATGTTAAGATATGTGCAGCTAGTTCATTTACAGAGTCAAGCGTGACGCGATTAATTTCATCTAGCATCTCATCAAGAGATTTATGTTTTTCTAGCATTAGCTCGTTTTTACCATTTCGGCTCATTCGGCTGTTTGTACTTTCTAGACTAAGCATCAAGCTTCCTTTAAGCTGTTCTTTCCCATTCTTTAGTTCTTTAGCCGACATCCCACCAGACGCCATCTCTTGAGTTGTATGATGTACAGCCTCTACAAGCTCGTCTAGCTGAGAGATTCCCGTTCCCGCATAAACGGTTAGCAATCCACTGTCTGAAAAAGATGAGTGATAAGAAAAAACAGAATAACACAAGCCTCGCTTTTCACGAATTTCTTGGAACAAACGACTACTCATACTTCCACCAAATGTATTATTTAAAAGAACTAATGAATAAATCGTCGGATCTTCAATAGATAATCCATTATATCCGATGCACAAATGTGCTTGCTCCGCATCTTTTGCACGAATTCGTTTTTCTTGCACAAATTCAGGTATGGTTAGGATATTACTCTCTATGAGTTTAGAATCTGTCGGCTTCACTTTAGAAAATGTTGTCTTTAATTGCTCAATTAATTCATCATTTACATTTCCAGCTACAGAAATGACAACATAATCCCCCGTATAGTAACGATTCATGTACGAACGTAAATCATCTGATGTAAATGAAGCCAGTCGCTCGTCCGTACCTAAAATTGGATAAGCTAGTGGGTGATTGCCGTAACAAGCCTCGCTTAGCAGCTCATGTACAAGGTCATCAGGTGTATCTTCCACCATACGAATCTCTTCAAGGATGACATTTTTCTCTTTTTCAAGTTCGACCTCATCAAATGTGGAGTGGAAGAACATATCCTGCAATACATCTAGCGCAATGCCAGCATGCTCATCAAGCACTTTTGCATAGTAACACGTATATTCTTTCGAAGTAAACGCATTTACCTGCCCACCTATTTGATCAAATGCTTCCGCAATATCATGTGGTGTTCTTGTTTCTGTTCCTTTAAACAACATATGCTCGAGCAAGTGAGACAAGCCATTCTCTTTTTCTGTTTCATGTCTTGAACCCGCTCCAACCCAAATGCCCATTGAAACCGATCGAACGGTTGAGATAGGCTCGACAATCATTCGAACGCCATTTGGTAAATCAATCTTCTGTATCAATCTCTGACCCCCTACTTTTGTCCGTTGGCTTTGGAAACTCCGTACGCGTTTCAGCTAATAAGTCGGACACCGTGCCAATTTCAAATCCTTTTTCTTTTATACCTGCGAGTAGCTGTTCTAACCCTCTAGCAGATGAATCAGTCGGATGCATCAAGATCATCGCTCCTGGATGCACCTTTCCAAGCACTCGCTGAACCATTTCCTGTGGTTGTGGTTTTCGCCAATCCACTGTATCGACAGACCAAAGAATGGTATGCATCTCTTGTTTTGCCGCTTCATTTACAACTGTGTCTGAAAAGCTCCCACTCGGTGGTGCAAACCATTTAGGTGTCACACCCAATGTGGCATCAATGACATCATTAGTTCGCTCTAGCTGATCAACGATTTCTGCTTTTGAAATGGTTTGCATATCTGGATGAGAGTATGCATGACTCCCTATTTCATGACCTTCTTCATAGATCATTTTTGCAACGTTGGGATTATTTTGGACCCACGATCCGTCCAGAAAAAAAGTGGACTGGACATCATAACGTTTCATTGTTTTTAAGATGTCAGGAATGTATTCATTTCCCCAAGCAACGTTTACAAGCAAGCTAACCATTTGCTTTTGATCGTTACCTCGGTAGATGGGAGAGGGAGGAAGGTCATCTAAATGTATTTCGGGCTCAACTTCTTTAAATACAAGCAAACTTGCTTTAAATTCTCCAAGCTCCTTCATCTTATCATACGATTTTTGAACGTCAACCTGTACACCATTTATACCGGGAACCGCCTTCCAAACTTTATCTACTCTCGCATCCTCAGGAGGAATCGTATATGCCTTTGCTTCTTCTATGATCTCTTGATATAGAGCGTCCTCTTTGGCTGAAACAGCTTCTGCCTGTGTCTGTCTAATTGCATCAACATATGAAAGTGAAAACGGATTTTGAAGTGCACCAGCTGTTAAAAGAACTAATAATAAGACTAAACCACAATGCATGATACCCTTTTTCATAACAAAACCTCCTCAACACCGAATGTATGCAGGAGGAGGACAAGGTAGAACGATAGAAATACGAAAAAGACTGGCACTAATCCAGTCCTTCTTGTCTTACATCTTATTGTTTTGCTTCAGCTTGTTTCTCTTTCTCTTCTTTCAGAATGACTTTACGAGAAAGGTTCACACGTCCTTGATTATCGATTTCAGTCACACGAACTAAGATCTCATCACCAATTTTCACAACATCCTCTACTTTACCAACACGTTCTTCAGCAAGTTGAGAGATGTGAACTAAGCCGTCTTTACCTTTGAATAATTCAACAAACGCACCGAATTTTTCAATTCGTTTCACTTTACCAAGGTATGTTTCGCCAAGCTGTACTTCACGAACAATATCTTCAATGATTTTGCGTGCTTTATCATTCATCTCTTTTTCAGTAGAAGAGATGTAGACAGTACCATCTTGTTCAATATCAATCTTAACGCCTGTTTCCTCAATGATCTGATTAATCACCTTACCACTTGGTCCAATCACATCACGAATTTTATCAGGATTGATTTTTAACGTCATGATCTTAGGAGCGTAAGCTGAAAGATCTGTGCGGTGCTCACTGATGGCTGATAGCATGTTCTCAAGGATTATCATACGACCGCGTTTTGCTTGAGCTAGCGCTTCTTCTAAAATCGTGCGATCAATTCCTGAAATCTTAATATCCATCTGCAAGGCAGTGATTCCATCTTTTGTTCCTGCTACTTTAAAGTCCATGTCTCCAAGTGCATCTTCCATGCCTTGAATATCAGTTAGAACACTAACATGCTCTTCGTGTTTAACTAGACCCATGGCAATACCGGCTACAGGTGCTTTAATTGGAACCCCAGCATCCATCATGGCAAGTGTGCTTGCACAAATACTTGCTTGCGATGTAGAACCATTTGATTCAAGAACTTCTGATACTAAACGAATCGTGTACGGGAAGTCTTCCTCAGATGGAATAACGGCTTCAAGTGCACGCTCACCTAGTGCTCCGTGTCCAATCTCACGACGGCCAGGTGCACGAATTGGACCTGTTTCACCAACGCTAAATTGAGGGAAGTTATAGTGATGCATGAAACGCTTAGACTCTTCTAAACCAAGACCATCAAGAATTTGTACATCTCCTAATGCACCCAATGTACAAATACTAAGTGCCTGAGTTTGTCCACGAGTGAACAGCCCTGATCCGTGTGTTCTTGTTAAGTAATCAACTTGTGAAGAAAGAGGACGGATTTCATCAATAGCTCGTCCATCAGGACGTACTTTTTCGACTGTAATTAAACGTCTTACTTCTTCTTTTACAAACTTCTGAAGAATTTCTTTTACTTCAGAAATAGATACTTCTTCGTCTTCTTCAAACGGTTCAATTGTCTTTTGGATAACAGCGTCAATTGCTTCTTGACGAGCATGTTTTTCTTGAACTTGAACAGCTTGCTTTAGTTCAGACTCAGCTAATTTGCGAATTTTCGCTTCAAGCTCAGCATCCGTTGTCCGTAGAACGACTTCTTTTTTCTCTTTTCCAACTTGAGCAACTACTTCTTCTTGGAAAGCAATTAACTTTTTGATTTCATCATGACCAAACATGATGGCTTCAAGCATTAATTCCTCAGAAAGCTCCTGTGCTCCTGCTTCAACCATGTTGATGGCTTCTTTCGTTCCAGCAACGACTAGGTTTAGATCGCTTTTAGCTAATTGATCAGTAGAAGGGTTGATAATAAATTCTTCATCAATTCGACCAATCGTCACACCAGCTATCGGTCCTGCGAAAGGAATATCAGAGATTGATAATGCCATTGAAGAACCGATCATAGCAGCCATCTCAGATGACGCATTTAAATCTGAACTCATAACAATACTGATAACCTGTACCTCATTACGGAATCCGTCTGGGAATAACGGTCTGATCGGACGGTCAATTAAACGACTTGTTAAAATGGCGCGCTCACTTGGGCGACCTTCTCGTTTAATGAATCCACCTGGGATTTTACCCGCTGCATATAAGCGCTCCTCATAGTTCACAGTAAGTGGGAAGAATGGAAGATCCTTTGGTTCCTTAGACGCTGTAGCTGTAGATAGTACGGCAGTGTCTCCATAACGAACAAGTACAGCACCGTTTGCTTGCTTAGCAAGTTGACCTGTTTCAATTGTCAAAGTGCGTCCTGCCCATTCCATTGAAAATTCTTGTTTACCTTGTTCCATTTGCGCGTACTCCTCTCTTGCACAGAATAAATGACGCTCATCCTAGTATGACCAGCATTTGTGATGAGCATAATTATGATTTTACAAATTAGCATCTAACCAAGAAAAAAGCGGGAACAAGTCCCCGCTTTTTGTCATGTTTATCGGCGTAAGCCAAGCTTGTCAACTAGATCACGGTAGCGCGTTACGTCTTTATTACGTAGGTACGTTAATAAGTTACGACGCGAACCAACCATTTTCAAAAGACCACGTCTTGAATGGTGATCCTTTTTATGAGTACGTAAATGCTCATTAAGTGTGTTGATTTGCTCTGTAAGGATAGCCACTTGAACCTCTGGAGAACCAGTGTCCGTGTCATGCGTTTTAAATGTAGCGATAAGCTCATTTTTACGCTCTTGTGATAATGCCATCCTATTCACCTCCTTTAGATTATATCCGGATTCCTAGCAGACGTTGGTGAAGCGTCCTGCCAAGAAACGGCTTTGTACATAAGTACAACAATTACTATACATGGCTTCACTCTATATTGCAAGGGTAAAGCGTAACAACTAACGATTGATTGTTCGTGCAATCTCTTCTGTTTGTTTTTTGTCTAGAGCAAGCTGTGCTTTTAACTCATCAATCCCATTAAATCGCACTTCATCTCTAATTCGTTCAATCCAAGTAATGGTGAGTGTTTCACCATAGATTTGCTCATTAAAATCTAGCAAATGTACTTCAATCGAAGGCTTATCAGGTTTTTCATCATGAAACGTTGGCTTATAACCAACATTACACATGCCAACAAGCACCTTGTCGTGTAGCTTTACTTGAACCACATATACTCCAGTTTTCGGAATAATGTAACGCTGATTCAGCTTCACATTGGCTGTAGGATACCCAATGGTTCTACCTCTCTTTTCACCGTCTTCAACGGTGCCTTTCACTTGATAAGGCTCACCTAATAAATCCTTTATCTCTGCAACCTTACCTTCTTGTAATAACTCTCTTAATGCAGTTGAGCTCACTTTTATCCCTTCTCTTTCTACCTTAGGTACGGCTAGGCTACTAAATCTACCCTGTGCATGATCAGGCATCGTGACCATCGTTCCTTTGCCCTTTTTTCCATAGGTAAAATCAAAGCCTGCAACAACATGTTTGGCACCTAAAGCCATTAAATAGTGGTCGACAAACTCCTGTGGTAGCAAGTTTGCAAATGATTGATTAAATTCTACCACATACGTGCGATCAACACCTAGCTCGGCAATTCGTTCAAGCTTTTCAGGGAGAGGTGTTAGAAAATGCATCGGCTGCTCAAGCTGCATTAAGACTTCTTTAGGGTGCGGATGAAAGGTCATCACTGCACTTTCAAGACCATGTTCTTTGGCATATGATACCGCTTGACGAATCACATGCTGATGGCCTTTGTGAACTCCATCAAAATATCCTAAAGCAAACACTGAAGGAACGGAAAGGGTTTCTGAATCATCAATGGGGTGACTTAAATAGATTGTTTTCATCGTTCCTGATCCTTTCTAGCAGCTTGCTCTGTAGGCTCAAACAAGATCTTCTCAGGTTTCATTCTGCCTGGTTTCTCCGGATGTGGTTTATAGATTGCTAGGAGCTCATTTGACTCGGAATAAACCACAACACGCTCTGTTGTTTTTAACTCATCAGTTGAAAGAACGGCACCATTTCGAATTCTTGCTTCGATGTCAGCAGGAACGTCAACCGTTTTCCACCCTTCTAATGCGCGTTCAAAAGGAAGAAGTTGATGTAACCTTTGATCCATTTCCATCTCGCTAAGTTCATCTAAGCTTATGCATTCGGATAGCTCAAATGGACCTGACGCTGTACGCACAAGCTTTGACATATGTGCTGGGTAACCCAATGCTTCACCAATTGAGACTGCAAGCGTTCGAATATACGTCCCCTTACTACATGTTACAGTAAAACGAATAGTATATGTACCTTCTTGAACCTGACTGGCACCATCAAAACGAATGGCATGAACAGTGATCAGTCGTTTTGGTCGTTCAACGGTTTGATTAGCTCGTGCATATTCATATAATCGTTTTCCATTCACTTTAACAGCTGAATACATTGGTGGGATTTGTACTTGTTCACCTAAAAAAGAAGACAGTGTTTCTTTAAGCTGATCGTCTGTCCACGTTTGGGTTACAGGCTTTTGTTCAACCATCTCACCTTCTGCATCCTCTGTTGTTGTGGAGAAACCTAATGTAACCTCAGCTTCATAGGTCTTTCCAAAGTCAGACATGTATTCAGCCACTTTCGTAGCCCTTCCAATACAAATAGGGAGTACACCTGTTACAGCAGGGTCTAATGTACCAGTATGTCCGACTTTTTTTGTTTGATACAGCTTGCGAATACGATACACACAATCGTGTGACGTCATTCCTGCTGGTTTAATAAGTGGTAGAATTCCTGTTGGTACCATTCGCATTCGCACTCCTTGTTTGACAATGTAAACTGCAAAAAAAAGGATAGGAAGCATTATGCTCCGCTATCCTTCTACTTAGTTTGAATCATTGCTGCGATTTAAGTCTGACAGCAACGATTCAATTCGGTTACCGTACTCGATCGACGAATCGATTTCAAATTCTAATTCAGGCGTTTTACGCAAGCGGATTCGTTTTCCTACCTCGGAGCGTAAAAACCCTTTTGCTTTGTTTAAGCCTTTTAAGCTTGCTTCTTTTTCTTCTTCACTTCCAAGAACAGTGATAAACACTTTTGCTTGCTGAAGGTCACCTGTTACATCCACACCAGTAACTGTTACAAACTTTACTCGTGGATCTTTTAAGCCACGAAGCATGATATCACTTAGTTCTTTTTTCATTTGTTCTGCTACTTTGTTTGCACGAACTTTACTCATAAGTCACCTCATTGTTGGCTATAGCCATTCCATTTCTGTTAGGGTTCGTTCTGAATCGGGATCTGCATCAATTAAGGCTAATGCTTTTTGTAGCTCTTGCTCACACCGTTTTTTGGTGGTGGACACAACTACAAGGCCAATTTCGGAACGCTGCCACAAATCGTGATAGTCCGTTTCGGAAACAGAAAGATTGTAACGCTGTCCTAAGCGAGTCAGCAAACTTTTAATCACTGCTCGCTTGGCTTTTAATGAACCAGACTCGTAAATGAATAGCTCACATCGGACAGCACCTATAATCATTTCCGTACGATTTCTTCCATTACGTAGGCTTCAATTTGGTCGCCTTCTTTAATGTCGTTGAAGTTTTCGAGCGTGATTCCACATTCGTAACCAGCTGCAACTTCCTTCACGTCATCTTTAAAGCGTTTTAGAGCATTAATTGCACCCTCGTAAATAACGATACCATCACGAATTAAACGGACCGTAGAGTTGCGAGAGATCTTACCTTCTGTCACATAAGAACCGGCAATCATACCGATTTTGGACACTTTAAATGTTGTGCGGATTTCCACTTGACCAATTACTTTTTCTTCGTATTCCGGATCAAGCATACCCTTCATTGCTGACTCAATCTCATCAATCGCATTATAAATAACACGGTGAAGACGAACATCAACTTTTTCAACTTCAGCCGTACGTTTCGCATTTACATCTGGACGAACGTTAAAGCCAATAACAATCGCATTCGATGCAGACGCTAAAATGATATCTGATTCAGCGATCGCTCCAACACCCGTATGAATAATGTTTACTTTCACACCTTCAACTTCAATCTTCTCTAGAGATCCTCGCATAGCCTCTACAGAACCTTGAACATCACCTTTAATAATGATGTTTATATCTTTAACTTCCCCTTGTTGGATCTGGTTAAACAGGTCATCTAAAGATACGCGTGATGTTTCAGTACGTGTTTCATCACGATGACGCGCATTTCTAGCTTCCCCAATTTGACGAGCTTTTTTCTCATCTTTAAATGCTTGGAATTGATCTCCTGCAAGTGGAACATCATTCAGTCCTGTAATTTCAACCGGTGTAGATGGTCCAACTGATTTCACTCGACGACCTAGGTCATTGACAAGTGCACGAACACGACCAAACGTGTTTCCTACAACAAGTGGATCTCCCACATTAAGTGTTCCAGCTTGCACTAGAAGCGTAGCAACTGGTCCGCGACCTTTATCAAGCTGAGCTTCTACAACAGAACCAACAGCCAGTTTTTCAGGGTTTGCTTTTAATTCTTCCACTTCAGCCACAAGTAAGATCATCTCAAGAAGCTCATCGATTCCTGTGCCATTAATTGCAGATACGTTTACAAAGATGGTTTCTCCACCCCATGCTTCAGGAACTAACTCATACTCTGTTAATTCTTGCATAACACGGTCTGGATTTGCCGCTTCTTTATCCACTTTATTCACCGCAACGATGATTGGTACTCCAGCAGCTTTCGCATGGCTAATCGCTTCTTTTGTTTGAGGCATTACACCATCGTCTGCTGCTACTACAAGAATGGTGATATCAGTTACCTGAGCCCCACGTGCGCGCATCGTTGTAAATGCAGCGTGACCAGGAGTATCAAGGAATGTAACCTTTTTACCATTTGTTTCAACTTGGTACGCACCGATATGCTGAGTGATCCCACCAGCTTCTCCAGCCGTTACCTTTGTATTACGAATTGAGTCAAGAAGGGTTGTTTTACCATGGTCAACGTGACCCATAATTGTTACAACTGGCGGACGCTCTTGAAGCTCTTCAGACGAATCTTCAGCATTGTAGTTATCAATATCTAATTCATCCACTGGAATGATTTCTTCAGCTTCCACACCGTAGTCTGTTGCAATCAATTCAATTGTATCTTTATCTAGTTCTTGGTTAATGGTTGCCATTACACCAAGACCCATTAGTTTTTTAATAATTTCAGAGGCTTCACGGTGAAGCTCTTTTGCCAGTTCACTCACAGATAGTGAACCTGTAAACGTAATTTTCTCCGGTAATGGCATCTGTTTAACAGGCTGCTGGCTACGATTGCGTTGGTTATTATTACGATTACGATTGCGGTTATTGTTGTTATTACGGTTTTGAGGCTGATTCCGATTTTGGTTGTTCGGACGTTGACCTCCGCCTTGTTTCTTAGCGGCTGGTTTATTTTGTGACTGTCCACCCTGAGCTTTATTATCTTGGTTTGGACGGTTCTGTTGCTTCGGTGCTGAATTCGCCGGTTTTGATTGTGCTCCTTGGTTAGAGGCTTTTTTTAATGTATCTTCGTCAACTACAGACATATGATTTGAAACCTCCACACCCATACCTTTTAATTGATCAATTAGTTGTTTGCTTTGTAGATTATGTTCTTTGGCATATTCATATATTCTCATTTTTTTCATATACTTACCTCCACATTCATTGGTCCAATAATTCGGTTATTTTTGCAGCAAATCCCCTGTTTTTAATACCAATGACTACGCGCTCTGCTTTTCCTATTGCTGAACCGAGAGTGGTTCGGTCTGCCACTTGTTTAACTGGAATATGATAATGGCTACATTTATCTTTCACCTTTTTAGCCGTTGATTCTGATGCATCTGCGGCAAGCAGTACAAGACACACTCGTTTTTTACGGACATCTTGTAAAACCATCTCTTCCCCAGTTACAATCTCACGAGCTCTAGCAGCAAGTCCAAGGAGAGAGATCCACTTTTGATCTTGATTACTCATATTCCGTTTTTCCCTTTAGGACGTGAAGCAAGCAGTTCATCGTATATTTCAGGGGTTACGGACACATTCAAATGTCTGGAGAGGACATCTTTTTTCTTTGCAAGTAAAAAGATCTCTTCTTCATTCGTTAAATATGCTCCGCGGCCATTCTTCTTACCAGTAGGGTCAAGAGAGACGTCCCCTTCTTTTGAGCGAACAATACGAATAAGTTCACCCTTAGGTTTCATCTCATTGGTTACTACACATTTTCTAAGAGGAATCTTACGCTGACTCAAAGGTCCATCTCCTTCTTAACTCTTATTCCCGTTCATCAGAAGTATAATCAGTAGATTCTAAAAACGTATTTTCGTCACGCTCTGGAACCGGCTCAAAGTTCTTTTGTTCTAACAAACCTGACTCTTCAGCCTCTGATTCACTTTTAATATCAATTTTCCATCCCGTAAGCTTTGCGGCTAGGCGAGCATTTTGTCCACGTTTCCCGATAGCAAGTGATAATTGATAATCTGGTACAATGACCTGAGTCATTTTATCTGCTTCGTTGACGTTTACACGAACAACTTTTGATGGGCTAAGCGCGTTTGCTACATACTCAACAGGATCCTCAGACCATTTTACAATATCAATCTTTTCACCTTTTAATTCATTCACAATCGTCTGTACGCGCTGACCACGAGGTCCAACACATGCTCCAACTGGATCTACTTCTGGGTTATCAGAGTGAACAGCAATCTTAGAACGATCGCCCGCTTCACGTGAGACCGACTTGATTTCAACTGTACCATCATAAATTTCTGGCACTTCAAGTTCAAATAGACGCTTCAACAAACCAGGATGCGTTCTTGAAATAAGAATTTGTGGTCCCTTTGTTGTTTTCTCTACCTTAGTAATAAACGCCTTCATACGGTCGTTATGCTTGTAAGACTCATTAGGCATTTGTTCGTTAAGTGGTAGAAGTGCTTCTACCTTTCCAAGATCCACATAGATAAAGCGATGGTCCTGACGTTGAACAATTCCAGTCATGATGTCTTCTTCGCGGTCAATAAAATCAGAATAGATAATTCCACGTTCTGCTTCACGTACGCGTTGTGTAACAACCTGTTTTGCCGTTTGCGCAGCAATTCGTCCAAAGTCCTTTGGAGTGACTTCGATTTCAATAATGTCGTCTAACGTATAGTTCGGATTCATTTGATGTGCCTCATCTAAAGTAATCTCTAAACGTGCATCAAATACTTCCTCAACAACTACTTTCCTCGCAAAAACACGAATGCTTCCGTTGTCACGATTCACGTCAACACGAACATTTTGCGCTTGATTAAAATTACGTTTGTATCCAGAAATGAGAGCAGCTTCAATGGCCTCAATAATAATGTCCTTTTTGATTCCTTTGTCGTGCTCCAGCGTAGATAATGCTTCCATAAATTCAGTATTCATGGTTTATTCCCCCTTTCAAACTTGGGCCTTTCTTAAAACTGAATGGCTAAACGCGCATTAGCGACTTTTTTATATGGGATGTCATACACTTTTTTTCTTGTTTTAATGGTGACTTCAATCTGGAGCGTCTCTCCATCAAACGCATGTAAAGTGCCTTCAAACCCTTTTTGTCCTTCAACCGGTTCATAGGTTGAGATTGCAATGTATTTTCCAACTGCTTTTTGTAAGTCAGACGCTTTCTTTAATGGCCGTTCTGCACCAGGTGAGGATACTTCTAAAAAGTACGCCTCCACAATCGGATCCGTACGGTCTAACTCTTCACTTAAACGCTCACTCACAGTTCCGCAATCATCTAAATCAATGCCTGAATCGGAATCTATAAACACACGTAAAAACCAATTAGGCCCCTCTTTCTTGTACTCGATATCAACAAGTTCAAGATTGAGTTCAGCTAAAATTGGTGTCACTAGGCTTTCTGTAATAGATGTGACATTCTTGCTCAAGCTTTACCCTCCTAACGTTCTATCTATTGAATCATTCGTTTCGTTTTATAAATGAGGCAGCACAAAAATGAAAGAGTGGGTTGCCCCACTCTCCTCCGAACGTATTCTAAGTATTACCATATCAAGATTAGCATACTCATGGTGCTTTTGCAACCGAAGGGGAAAGCTCTCCTCTAGAAGAGTGAGAGCTGATTGGAATCAGGCAGACCTTCAAGACAGCCATGCTCATCTAAATTCTCAACCACTGTTTTTGTAAGCTTCCCACGTTGCTGCAGGTCTTCTTTAGAAAGAAATTCTCTTTCTCCTCGCGCTCGCACAATATTATGCGCAGCGTTTGTTCCAACTCCTGTTAATGAATTAAAAGGAGGAAGCAATGTCATACCATCAACAATAAATTCATCTGCTGATGAGCGATATAAATCTGCTTTTTGGAATGAGAAGCCACGCTCACACATTTCAAGTGCTAGTTCTAGAACCGTTAATACAGCTTTTTCTTTTGGAGCTGCATCGAGTCCCTTTTTATTAATCTCATCAATCTGTGCACGGATGGCTGTTGATCCTTTAATCATTGTATCCATATCGAAGTCATCTGCACGAACGGTAAAATAAGATGCGTAATAAAGAATCGGATGATGCACTTTAAAATAAGCGATACGAACAGCCATAAGAACATAGGCCGCTGCGTGTGCTTTAGGGAACATGTATTTAATCTTTAGACAGGACTGAATATACCAGTCAGGTACATTGTTCTTTTTCATTTCTTCAATCCATTCAGGTTGAAGGCCTTTCCCTTTACGAACAAACTCCATAATCTTAAAGGCTAATGAGAAATCAAGTCCCTTATAAATTAAATACACCATAATGTCATCACGACAGCCAATTACATCTTTTAATTCACATGTACCGTTATAAATTAATTCATTCGCATTGTTTAACCATACGTCCGTACCATGTGACAGTCCTGAAATCTGAACAAGCTCAGAAAATGTACTCGGCTTCGTTTCCTCAAGCATTTGCCTTACAAAACGTGTCCCAAACTCCGGAATTCCAAGCGTACCTGTCTTACACATAATTTGTTCTTCATCTACCCCGAGAACATCTGGACCGCTAAAGATCTTCATCACTTCAGGATCATCAGTAGGAATTGTTTTTGGATCAATTCCACTTAAATCCTGTAGCATACGAATCACTGTCGGATCATCATGCCCTAAAATATCAAGCTTCAGCAGATTGTCGTGAATCGAGTGGAAATCAAAGTGAGTTGTTTTCCATTCTGAATTCTTATCATCAGCTGGGAATTGAATCGGACTGAAATCATGAATATCCATGTAGTCTGGCACAACGATGATTCCACCAGGGTGCTGACCTGTTGTTCGTTTAACACCAGTTGTCCCGGATACTAAACGGTCTATTTCAGCTCCACGCATCATTAAATCATGATCGCTTTGATAGCCTTTTACATAACCGTATGCTGTTTTTTCAGCTACCGTACCAATCGTTCCTGCTCTATATACATACTCTTCACCGAATAGCTCTTTTGTATATTGGTGAGCTCGAGGCTGGTAGCTACCAGAGAAGTTTAAGTCAATATCGGGAACCTTATCCCCTTTAAATCCTAAGAACGTTTCAAACGGTATATCTTGTCCATCCTTTACGTAAGGCACGGCGCAGTGAGGACAATCCTTATCCTTTAAGTCGAAGCCAGATGCGACACTACCATCATCAAAGAACTCAGAATGACAGCAGGACGGACATACATAATGCGGAGGTAAGGGATTAACCTCAGTAATCTCTGTCATCGTCGCTACAAGTGAAGATCCAACTGACCCCCTGGACCCCACAAGGTACCCATCAATCAGTGATTTTTTCACTAGTTTGTGCGAGATCAGATAGATTACAGCGAAACCATGTCCAATAATACTTTTAAGTTCTTTCTCAAGTCTCGCCGTAACAATTTCGGGAAGTTCTTCCCCGTAAATGCTTTTCGCCATGTCGTAGCTCATCTGTCTAATCTCTTCATCTGCCCCTTCAATTTTAGGCGCAAATAAGTCATCAGGTACTGGTTGTATACCGTCTTCTACCATATCAGCAATGGCATTTGTTTGAGTTACAACGATTTCTTTAGCTGTTTCTTCGCCTAGGAACGAAAATAACTTAAGCATCTCATCTGTTGTTCTGAAATGAACCTCTGGCAGCTCTTGACGATTTAACGGATTCGCACCACCCTGAGAGGCAATCAGGATTTTACGGTTTATATGGTCTTCCTTCTGCAAGTAATGAACATTCCCGGTTGCGACAACAGGTTTTCCTAGCTTTTTACCTAAGTCAACAATGTTTTGAATAATTTCATGAAGAGCGTCTTCATTCTTTACAAGCTCCCGTTCAATCAGATGCGCGTAATTGGATGGTGGCTGCACTTCTAAATAATCATAAAAAGCAGCAATGCTTTCTACTTCATCCGCAGACTTTTGCATCATTCCTTCAAATACTTCACCCTTGTCACATGCTGAACCGATGATTAATCCATTACGGTGTTTTGTCAGCTGTGAACGTGGGATTCGTGGGTTTCTAAAGAAATAATCAACGTGTGAAATACTGATAAGCTTGTAGAGATTCTTTAATCCTTCTTGTGAAGTAACTAGAATCGTACAATGAGACGGTCTTTGACGGTGGAAGTTTCCTTGTCCCATATGCTGATTAATCTCATCATGAGAGTAGATTTCTTTTTCACGCGCGTCTTTTACCATCTTCCACAGTAAGTAGCCTGTTGCTTCTGCATCATAAATGGCCCGGTGATGACTCACTAGCTCAATGTCAAATTTCTTACATAACGTATTCAAACGATGATTCTTAAGTTCTGGATATAGAAAACGTCCTAGCTCCAGCGTATCAATGACTGGATGCTGCACTTCGCCCATTCCTAGCTTTTTATAGCCTACATTTAAGAAACCAATATCAAAGCTTGCGTTGTGGGCTACGAGCACAGAGCCTTTAGCAAATTCATAAAAATCCTTTAATACATCTTCTACTTCTGGTTGACCGCGCACCATGTCATCAGTAATCCCAGTTAAATTCATGATGGTGTTACTCAAGGGCTCATGTGGATCGGCAAAAGATTCAAACCGATCAATAATTTCTCCATCTTTTATTTTGACAGCTGCAAGTTCAATGATGGTGTTATAAACCGCAGATAAACCGGTGGTCTCTACGTCAAATACGACATATTCCGCTGTTTCAAGGTCTAACTTTTGCTCGTTGTATGCGATTGGTACTCCATCATCAACAAGATTCGCTTCGAGACCGAATAATACTTTCACACCATGTTTTTTACTGGCTGAATAAGCCTCTGGAAAAGCCTGTGCTACACCATGGTCTGTAATCGCCATGGCTTTATGTCCCCATTCGGCAGCTTGTTCTACATATCTGCCAACTGATGTCATACCGTCCATTTGGCTCATTGATGAGTGTAGATGAAGCTCGACTCTTTTTTCTTCTGCTTGATCAACAATCACGTCAGGCTGAATTTGGTTAATATCGTTTGCGATCATGACAAGATCACGAACAAAGGTATCGTTTTGAATGCCACCACGAACCTTTAACCACATTCCTTTTTTCACAGCCCCAAGTAAAGGAAGGTCTTCTTTGTCACGCGAGAAGATCTTTACAAGAATTGAGTCCGTATAATCCGTAATCTTAAAAGTAAGTAGAGAACGACCACTTCTTAATTCACGAATTTCCGAAGCAAACACATACCCTTGAACTGTAATTCGGCGCTCTTCATCCACAATGCCTTCAATTGGAGTCGCGTCATCTTTGATTGGATATCCAAGCATAAGCGGTTTTCCTTGAAGCTCATTTGCCACTTGTTCTTCTGCTTTCTTCTTCTCAATCATCGCTTCCACTACTTTAGAATGATCTTCTTCTTCGCGATTTTTAACAAACTGTTCAAATGCCTGAGTGGACTCCTGATAGGTTGCTTCAAGTAGTACATTTGATAGGCCGAAGCGATTAAGACATTCATTGAGTGGATCTGCAAGCTTACGCTTTAACGCAGTAGCCTCTGTTTCATTTCGCACTTGAATGGTTACCGTGCGTCCATCATAATTCGGCGTTTGATTCTTAAGTAAATTGCGCAAAGCGTCAGAGACATCGGTAACTGTTGATGCAATCATTGGCCAATAACCTAACCAAACGGATTCTGTTGGTGAGGACTTCTCATAAGAAAAGCTATGGGTAACTGTTGCAATATGTTTAAATGTTTGAGTTAATCTAGCTTCGAATAATTGGTAAACAGATGCTGGTACTAGGTTTGGTAAAGAAATATGAAAGTGCCAGCTTTTCTTTTCTTTTGAAATCACTAGCTTTTGGATAAAGCCTTCTGAAAAATAACTAGATACAATATCTTCGGGTATTTGTAATTGCGTCAATAATAGCTGAAGCCGTTCTTGACGTGTTTGTTTTTCTTGGTCGATTTCTGGCACCCCCTCTTGTGCAGTCAATAAAAAAAGGGCTGATGCAAAAGATTGGATCAGCCCAAACCATTATACGTTTGAGAGCTCCTGCAGTTTGGTTTGAATCATGTCTGCAAGATTATCAATGTGTACGTCCTGTGATTCACCAGTTGAACGTACTTTCACTTCTACAACTCCCTCAGAAGCTCGTTTGCCTACAGATACTCGAATCGGTAATCCAATTAAGTCTGCATCCTTAAACTTAACTCCTGCTCGTTCTGGACGGTCATCATATAGAACATCCCAGCCTGATTGTTTCAGAGTTGTATAAAGCTTCTCTGATAGTTCAGCCTGCTCTTCATTTTTAGAGTTTAACGTTAATAAATGCAAATCAAAAGGCGCCACAGCAACCGGCCAAACGATTCCATTCTCATCATTATGCTGTTCAATGATCGCAGCTACTGTTCTTGAAATTCCAATTCCGTAACAACCCATTTTGTAAGGGTTGGCACGTCCATTTTTATCTAGGAACGAAGCGCCCATTGATTCAGAGTAGAAGGTTCCAAGTTTGAATACTTGTCCGATTTCAATTCCTCTAGCAAACTGAATGGTCCCTTGACCATCAGGTGAGGCATCTCCCTCTTGAATCATACGTAAATCTGCATACGAGTCAATAGATAGTTCAGCACAATTTACCGCATCACCAGTGTTTTCTATTGTGAATGATGAGGCACCTTGTAGTGATTGATCGGCAATCAATCGATATCCTTCTACAGTTTGAATCGATAGAGAACCTTTTTCAGTACTAAACGCTTCTTGTACCTCTTGATCATTAAGAGTTGAAAGAGACTTCACTTGAAGTTCATGCAAGGACTTCACTTCATTTAATTCATGACCTGCACCTAGTAAAAGAATAATGATCTCATCATCTGCTTTAACTGGTAGTAATTGAACAGAAGGATTCGTATTTTCTACGTTACCAGCTTGTACGGCTGCCATCTCAATGTTGGCTGCGTAATTTGACGTATCTGAATACGCGATTGTGTCTTCACCGACATCAGCCAGAGCCATGAATTCAAATGTATCCTTACCACCCATTGCACCAGAATCGGCAATGACCGCTCTGAATGTTAAGCCTACTCTTGTAAAGATTCGCTCGTAGGCCCGGTACATTGCTTGATAGGTATCATCAAGGCTTTCTTCAGTGTCATGGAAAGAATAAGCGTCCTTCATAATAAACTCGCGACCTCGAAGCAAACCAAATCTTGGTCTGCGTTCATCACGAAACTTCGTTTGAATTTGAAATACATTTAACGGGAGCTTCTTATAAGAACCAATGGCATCTCGAATGATGCTTGTAATTACTTCTTCATGTGTTGGCCCGAGTGCAAAATCTCGTCCGTGACGGTCTTTCAAGCGGATAAGCTCATCGCCCATTTTATCCCATCTTCCAGTTTCTTGCCATAACTCAGATGGATGTAAACTTGGAAGAGTTAACTCCTGAACATCAATCGCTTCAAGCTCTTCACGAACGATCGCTTCTACTTTTGATATCACTCGCTTTGCAAGCGGTAAATACGTGTATACTCCAGCAGCATTTTGTCGCATCATCCCTGCACGAAGCATCAGTTGATGACTTTTTACATCCGCATCGGAAGGTATATCACGTAATGTTGGTAACAAAAAGGTTTTTTGTCTCATAATCCTTATTCCCTTCTAGGATTTATCTCTATCTCTACATAAACAATTTACTAATATCGTTCCACGTCACTACAATCATGAGAAGCATTAGAAAGGCAAATCCAACAAATTGAATCATTCCTTCTTTTTGTGGATCAACTGGTTTTCCTCTTACTGCCTCATATCCTAAGAAAACGAGTCGGCCTCCATCCATTGCCGGAATTGGCAATAGATTAACGATCCCTAGGTTCATACTTAACATTGCTGCAAAATTAATCAATGTAAGAATACCAAGTGATGCGGCTTCTCCAGTAATATTATAAATACCGACTGGTCCAGCAATATAATCTAGGGAGAACTGACCCGTAATGATTGTACCAAGCGTTTTGAAAATAGATATGACGACTTCATATGGTTTAATAAACCCTTCTAAGATCGCGGCCCCAAAGTCTTGTTTGATAACAGGGCCTACACCTAACTGACCAATTTGCTCAGGACCTAAATCAACTGAAATCGTATTCGCATCTAGCTGAATCATTTGCCCATCTCGCTCTAATCCAACAGTAATGGTCGAATTAGGATGATCTTCTATAATAGACGTTACCTGTCTCCAAGTAGAAACATCTTCTCCATTAATGCTTTGGATGACGTCCCCTTGCTCGATTCCTGCCTCTTCTGCACCTGAACCCTCAGCTACAGCAGCTACTTCAGGTGTTGGTAGTCCTTGAATGGCTGCAACAATCACAAATAAGAAGAAGGCCAATACAAAGTTCATTAATGGTCCTGCGAAAATGGCCATTGATCGTTTGCCAACCGATTTCGAGCCAAATTGACGATCATAAGGCGCAATTTGATTGGGCATTTCATCTTCAATGATATCCGCTCGTTCGTGAACTTGATAGGTCATAAGCTCATCTTCATCGTTGAATGCCTCAATCACGAGTTCTCTTTCCAGGTCAATTCGTTCAACTTGCACCACTTGCGCTTCAGGATGTTTTGACTTGTTATTTACGTATATCTTTGTGACTTTATCTTGGGCATCCAGAACTAGTCCCACTTCATAACCTGGTTTGATCGATACTTGTTCAGGATCTTCCCCAGCCATACGTACAAACCCACCTATAGGAAGGAGACGAACCGTATAAATGGTTTCATCACGTTTGAACGAGAAAAGCTTGGGACCCATACCAATTGCAAACTCACGGCAGAGAATTCCGGCTTTTTGAGCAAAGTACAAATGCCCCCACTCATGAACAAATACAAGTACACTGAAAATAACCAGAAATGAAAGTAATGTATTCAATGTTAAACTTCTCCGCCTTTCTAGCTACAATTTTGATTGAACAAACTGTCTTGTTTTTGCGTCAGCCTCTAAAATTTCATCTAAACTAGGTTCAGAAATTCGAACATGCTGATTCAGGGAAGCTTCAATTAAATCTTCAATTTGTAAAAACGAGATTTGATTGTTTAAAAACGCAGCAACAGCTACTTCATTCGCAGCATTTAACACCGTAGGCATTGAGCCTGCTGCACGTCCAGCGTCATAGGCAAACTTCATGCAACGATAACGCTCCATATCTAACTTACCAAAATGAAGCTTTCCTAGTTCCCATAAGTTTAACCTTTCTGCTGTCTCACGTGCAAGTCGCTGCGGATACGTTAACGCATACTGAATGGGTAAGCGCATATCGGCAGTACCTAGCTGGGCCATTACACTTCGATCACGGAATTCGATCATTGAGTGAATAATACTCTCTTTGTGCATTAGAACTTCAATTTGATCATACGGAATCTGAAACAGCCAATGAGCTTCGATTACTTCTAAGCCTTTATTCATCATTGAAGCAGAATCAATTGTAATTTTTGCTCCCATAGACCAGTTTGGATGTGCAAGTGCTTCTTTTACAGTCACATTCTGAAGCTCATCACGTGAACGGTCTCTGAAACTCCCACCTGAGGCAGTAACAATGAGGCGGTCAATAGATTTAGGGTCTTCTCCATTTAACGCCTGGAAAATCGCCGAATGTTCGCTGTCCACCGGTATCAGTGCTACTCCATGTCTATTCGCTTCAGTGGTTACAATATGACCAGCTGTTACAAGTGTTTCTTTATTAGCAATGGCAATGTCTCGCCCAGCTCTAATTGCTGCAAGCGTTGGTTTTAGTCCGACACTTCCAATGACTGCATTTACTAATACATTTGCATCCTGATGACAGGCCACTTCCATAAGCCCATCTTCTCCTGAGAGAATGATGGTAGAATCTCCTATTTCAAGTTTCAGCTTACGAGCCTCTTCCTCCCCTTTAACACTTACTAATAAAGGGTGAAACTCTCGAATTTGGCTTGCGACCAATTCAATATTCGAACCTGCTGATAAGGCAACTAGTTTAAAATGATCAGGATTTGATCTAATGACATCTAATGTTTGTGTTCCAATTGACCCAGTTGAACCTAATAAACTAATCTGCTTCAAATGATCACTCTCCCAATTTTGCTTTTTCTATGGTGTATCCTTAAATTAGTTGAATGAGATGTAGAATGGGTAAAACAAAGATCAAGCTGTCAAAACGGTCCAATATCCCACCATGACCCGGTAATACATTTCCAGAATCTTTTACCGAATAATGTCTCTTAAGTGCCGATTCAACAAGATCTCCAATTTGCCCAAAGATGGAAGCGATCAGCATCACACCAAACGCGGTTAAAAACGATATGTACGTTGACAACTCTGGCAACACAAAATAAATGACGGTTCCGATAATGAGTGCGAACACAACGCCACCTAACGAACCTTCAATGGTTTTGTTCGGACTAATATCTGGCCACAATTTATTTTTTCCAATGGCTCGTCCTACAAAGTAAGCCGCTGAATCGGTTGTCCAGATTAATAGGATAACAAAAAAGACAAGGGACATGCCAATGATAGGGGTATCTCTCGTTAACATTAGATAATGGAAACCAAATCCAACATAAACAGAAGAAACAACTAAAAAACCCACTTCATCAAATGTAAATGTATTTTTCGTTAATACAGTAAGCATAAGCATAATTAA
Source organism: Alkalicoccobacillus gibsonii (assembly GCF_016798245.1). Taxonomy (GTDB): domain Bacteria; phylum Bacillota; class Bacilli; order Bacillales; family Bacillaceae_D; genus Alkalicoccobacillus; species Alkalicoccobacillus gibsonii. Next base: position 1,036,558 of record NZ_JAEUZA010000001.1, read on the forward strand.
AATAAAAAAGATAAACAATTCAACTTTCGTAAACGGAAATGGGAATATAGCCCCAAACCAATCTGCTGGTATTAATAATATCCACATGGAAAGCAGACCAGTCAAACCTGTAATCGACATGGCCTGCATTTTTTTCATTTTTAACAGTTCAACCATAGCAATTGTTGCTGTAATACTAACAGCCAGGTTAAACAATGTTCCCCCTAAAAAAATCATCGCAATCATAATGATGCCAAATCCAGCACCAGTAATAATACGCTGTTTCATACTGAGTCAGCCCCCTTAAGCTTACACCCCGCCATATCGGCGTTTTCGTTTCTGGTATACCGCAATGGCCTCCACAAAGTCCTGTTCTTTAAAGTCCGGCCATAATACATCTGTAAACCAGAATTCACTGTAGGCAAGCTGCCAAAGCATAAAATTGCTCAAGCGAATTTCTCCACTTGTTCGAATTAATAGATCAGGATCATTTAATTGTGAAGTCATTAAGTGCGCATGTATCGTTTCTTCTGTTAATGAGTCGGCTGTTAGCTTGCCTTCTTCAATTAATCTTCCAATGCTTTTAACTGCTTCTAGCATTTCATATCGACTTCCGTAGTTTAAGGCAAAGTTTAAAATCATGCCTGTATTAGACTCAGTGTCCTTTACTGCTTTTTCTACCGCCCTTAATGTATGGTCAGGTAGATGTTCGGTTGTTCCGATCAAACGAACTTGAACATTGTTTTCAATTAATTTTGGAAGCTCAGCTTTTAAATATCGCTCAGGCAATCCAAGTAAATAATCTACTTCTTTCTTTGGTCTTTTCCAATTCTCTGTAGAAAATGCGTAAAGTGTTAAGACTTCAATCCCCATATTACTAGCTACTCGAACAATTTTGGTTACAACCTTCATTCCTTCTCGATGTCCAGCAATTCGTGGTAACCCTTTTTGTTTAGCCCACCTACCGTTGCCGTCCATGATGATGGCGATGTGCTGCGGAAGCTTGCCTTCCTCTGCTTGATCTGGTAAATCAGCTGATGTTAAGTTCGCTTTCCATTTTGAAAATATCTCAAGCATTCGTGCGCCCTCCATCTATCTAACAGTAACGTAAAACGTTAAGAATAAAAAACCCCCTGGAAATAGAGGGTCTTATTCTTGATTCATTTTACATGGAAATCGCTCACACTTCCATAACTTCTTGTTCTTTTTGATCGGCTTCTTTATCCGCAGTCGCGATAAATTGATCTGTAAGCTTTTGAATCTCATCCGTTGATTGTCTTAGATCGTCTTCTGTAAGCTCACCATCTTTTTGTTGTTTCTTTAATTCGTCGTTGGCATCTCGACGAATGTTACGAATGGCCACTTTCGCGTCTTCGGCAGATTTTTTAACAATTTTCACTAGATCACGACGGCGCTCTTCCGTTAATGCAGGAATCGCAATACGAATGACTTGTCCATCATTAGAAGGTGTAAGTCCAAGATCTGCTTTTAAAATCGCACGCTCAACATCAGCAATTGAAGACTTATCAAAAGGCTGAATAACCAATAAGCGTGCTTCTGGAACTGAGATTGTTGCAAGTTGGTTTAACGGTGTTAATGCACCATAATATTCAACCGTTACACGATCTAGAATAGCCGGATTTGCTCGTCCTGCTCTAAGTTTTGCAAGTTCTCTACGTAATGAATCAATGGCCTTTGTCATCCGTTCAGATGCTTGTTGTTTAACTTCTGTTGTCATGCGTTTGTCCCCCTCACGATCGTTCCAATATCTTCTTTTAGAACCGCTCGTTTAATATTTCCTTCTTCAAGGATAGAGAATACTACTAATGGAATATCATTGTCCATGCATAGGGATGATGCTGTAGAATCCATCACAGCTAGACCCTCTTTAAGCACATCCATATATGTAATTTCTTTGTACTTCACGGCGTTTTCATCAACAGATGGATCTGCGCTATACACACCATCTACTTTATTCTTCGCCATTAAAATCACTTCTGCTTCGATTTCAGCTGCACGTAACGCAGCAGTTGTATCTGTCGAGAAGTAAGGATTTCCTGTACCTGCAGCAAAGATTACTACACGTTTCTTTTCTAAATGACGAATCGCTTTTCTTCTGATGTATGGCTCAGCCACTTGGCGCATTTCAATCGATGTTTGTACTCGAGATTGTACTTCAATATCTTCTAAACTGTCTTGTAAGGCAAGTGAATTCATCACAGTTGCTAGCATACCCATATAATCAGCAGTTGCACGATCCATGCCCTTTGCACTTCCTGCCATTCCACGCCAGATGTTTCCTCCACCTACAACAACAGCAACTTCAACATCTAATTCTACAATTTCTTTTACTTGCTTGGCAACTGATTGAATGACACTAGGATCAATACCGTATCCTAAATCGCCAGCTAACGCTTCTCCACTTAACTTTAACACAACTCGATTATACTTGTTCATCGTTACCCTCCATCAGTTTAAAGCGATTTTTCACTCGCCGTCTATGTCTTTTCTTTGAAAAAAGGGACACGTAGGTGTCCCTCTTCTTATATTATTTCTTTACTTGTGACATAACTTCTTCTGCGAAGTTCTCTTCACGTTTTTCCATACCTTCTCCTACTTCAAAACGAACAAAAGATTTAGCTGTTGCGTTTTTAGCAGCAAGGAATTTTCCAACTTTTTGATCGCCATCTTTAACAAACGGCTGATCTAGAAGACAAACTTGCTCGAAGTATTTGCTTAGACGGCCTTCTACCATTTTCTCAACGATGTTCTCAGGCTTACCTTCGTTAAGAGCTTGTTGCTTAAGTACTTCACGCTCACGGTTTACTTCTTCCGCTTCTACTTCATCGCGAGATACATATGTTGGACGAATTGCTGCAACGTGCATAGCAACGTCTCTAGCAAGATCTTCATCAGAAGAGTTACCAAGAACCGTTAACACACCGATACGTCCGCCTTGGTGAAGGTATCCACCAAATACGTCTCCATCTTCTTTAGCAACCACTGCAAAACGACGAAGAGAAAGCTTTTCACCGATTTTAGCAATTGCACTGTTAATGTGTTCTTGAACTGTTGTGCTACCATCTTTAAATGGTTGCTCAAGTGCTTCTTCAACTGTAGCAGGTTCTTTAGCAAGAAGGTGCTCAGCAAGCTCTTTAACAAGCGTTTGGAAACCTTCGTTTTTAGCAACGAAATCTGTTTCAGAGTTTACTTCGATGATAACAGCTTTGTTTCCTTCTGTTACAACAGAAGCTAGTCCTTCAGCAGCTACGCGATCTGCCTTTTTAGCAGCACTTGCGATTCCTTTTTCACGAAGAAAATCAATTGCTTTCTCCATATCACCGTTTGTTTCAGTTAATGCTTTTTTACAATCCATCATACCTGCGCCAGTTTTTTCGCGCAATTCTTTTACCATACTAGCTGTTACTGCCATAATGTGACCGCCTCCTAATTATTATAGATCAAAATGATTCCATCCAAACGTAACAAAAAGAGTCGTAAAGGGCTTCCCCCTTACGACCCTTTTGGAAACGAGATTAAGCTGTAGTTGTTTCTTCTTCAACTTCCGCTTCTTCTTCTACTTGCTCTTCATGAGCTGTTGCTTCAATTACAGCGTCAGCCATTTTACCAGTTAGAAGTTTAACAGCGCGGATTGCATCGTCGTTACCAGGGATTACATAGTCGATCTCGTCTGGATCACAGTTTGTATCAACAATCGCAACGATTGGAATATTCAACTTGTGAGCTTCAGCGATCGCAATACGCTCTTTACGAGGGTCAATGACGAATAGTGCGTCAGGAACACCCTTCATATCTTTAATACCGCCTAGGAACTTTTCAAGACGATCTTTTTCTTTGTTTAGAAGGATAACTTCTTTTTTAGGAAGAACTTCAAATGTACCGTCTTCTTCCATTTTTTCGATGTTTTTAAGACGTTTGATACGCTTTTGAATGGTTTCAAAGTTCGTTAACGTCCCACCTAACCAGCGTTGGTTAATGAAGTACATTCCGCAACGAAGCGCTTCGTCTCTTACTGAATCTTGAGCTTGTTTTTTCGTACCAACGAAAAGGATTTTTCCTCCGTCAGCAGCGATGTCGCGAACAAAGTTGTACGCTTGCTCAACTTTCTTAACCGTCTTTTGAAGGTCAATAATGTAAATACCGTTTCTTTCTGTGAAGATGTAGCGATCCATTTTAGGATTCCAGCGACGAGTTTGGTGACCAAAGTGTACACCAGCCTCTAGCAATTGTTTCATGGAGATAACTGCCACATCAAACACCTCCTCTTGTATTGGTTTTTGTCTTCCTCCGCACTCATCATCTTTTAGTGACACTGACAAGCAGCACCCTCACTAAAATTAGAGGCGTGTGTAATAAACACCGTTAATTAATGTACCATAAGTTACTAGCTGTTGCAACTGCTAGTTAACATTTTGTTGAAATTTGATGATTAAATCTACTTCACCTTTTCCCATATGCAATCGTTTGGCAATTTCAGTAGATGAAAACCCTTGCTTTTGTAAGGAAATAATGGTTGCTTGAGGTGAAGGCTGATACGATGTCTCAGCCTGTTCCTCCTTCGGAATGGGTGGTTGATAGTCATTGGTGGCTTCGTCTTCTTCAATATGTACTTCTGTTTTTAATGGTGTACTCACTTTTTTAGATGCTCTTCCTGCAGAGACTTCGCTTAATATGCGTTCGTTTCCACTTTTCATTTCATCAGCAAAAACAAGAAGAGATTGCTCCATCTCTTCTCTCATTTGTTCACTTGTATTTAATTGTTTTTCAAGCTCAGTCAACCTTCGTTCAGTTGATTGAACCCTGAGATAAAGAAAACTGATCAAGCAAATGCTAAGGATACTTAGCACAACTGCCATATTGGTTCCTCCTTACATCGAGTAATCGATATGTGTCCCTTTAGTTGGATGCTGACTTTTTGCAGAGGATTCTTTGCTCTGTTTCTTTTTTGATCCTTTTTTTCTGGATTCATTCTGACTCGATCCATGGAATCTGGCTTCTTTCTTAAAGTCAGAAGCCTGCGCTTGTTTTCTCGCTAACTGTTCGGCTTGTCTCCCTGCCTCAGCCATCATCACTTCGTTCATCTGCACTCTTTGTTGAAGTTGTGTTTGTGCTTTGCTTGCTTTAAAAGTATGAGATAAGGATCCTAATGCTTCAATTGGCTTAAAGCTCAAGCTAAACGCCTCCTTAAGAGTTAGAACGATTTTGTTTTTCCATTACTTGACGCAATTTAAACAAGGCTTTTGAATGGATCTGTGAAATACGTGAAGTAGATAATTCTAAAATATGACCAATCTCAGTCAGCGTCAGCTCTTCATAATAGAATAAACTAATCACTAGTTGTTCTTTCTCCGTGAGACCTGCGATCACCTCAGCAAGTTCATCTTTTGTCGCTAACTCCATTAATGAAGCTTCAGGTGTTTTTGTTAGCTTATCTTCAATTGTTGCAGCAAAGGATTCCTGGCGCTCTGCCTCTTGCGTCGGTTCATCAATTGATAAAATATTTGCTACAAATTGTTCCGCCATGATCTGGGCTACATCAGATTCATCCATATGTAGAAATTCAGCAACCTCTGCACTTGATACATATCTGCCTTCCTGCTGTTCAAGCTTCTCAGACGCCGCCTCTACCCGTTTAATCTTTTCTCTCATTGAACGTGATAACCAATCTTCTTTACGCAGCCCATCAATAATCGCACCACGGACTCTAAACGACGCATACGTATCAAATTTCAAATCACGATTAGGGTCGAACTTTTCTAGAGCATCGAGTAACCCATATAAGCCATGGCTTGTGAGCTCATCTTTACGAACACTGCCAGGCAAGCCGATTGAAATACGTTGTACGTGAAATTGCACTAATGGCAGGTACATTCTAACAAGATGGTCACACGCCTCTCTACTTCGGTCATTAAACCAATCTTCCCACATTTTCTCTTCTTTACTAACTCCAACATTTAACAATTTACTGCACCTCCATTTCAATTCTTACAACGGTATTCAAGCGTTAGATCACTTTAGTTCCTAGGTGAACGGTTCGAATGGTTAGCTCATGAGTCGTTGGATCAAAGCTAATGGTTCGTCCATTTTTACCACCTGTATCTTCAGCGATTAAAGGAATCTTTAATTCGAGTAATTGTTCTTTCACAGCGATGACATTTCTTTCACCAACGCGCATCATTTCATTTCCTGCAGAAGCAAACATCTGAGCTCCACCTGCAATTTTGGCTTTTAATCGGTAGCTAGCAGCTCCCTTTGCCCTAAGTTGCCGTACAAGCTCTGGAATAGCCACGTCCGCAAATTTGCCAATTTTGTGTTCGCGATTACTCGAGATCGTAACAGAAGGAAGCATAATATGAGCCATGGCTGCATGAGTTGATCCTTCTTGATAAATGATGACACCTACACATGAACCAAGTCCGGAGGTTCTAAGCAGAGCAGACTCACTCGAACATGAAAGCTCTGCCATCCCAATTGTGACAACCTCATTCATCGATTTCGACCCCTAAAGCCTTAAATAAAACTTCAAATGATTCTGGGTCAAACAACAGCAAGATTGATCCAAAATTTCTAACGGTTGCCTCACCATCAATTTTCATATGGGTGTCGATACAAATGGCCACATCACTTTGAATTAATAGCCTGCTTAGCCCATGACTAATGATAGCCCCTGCCATGTCTATGGATAAGTCCGGTACCCCGCGAGCAACCTTCAAACCAGTTAAGTCAGCAAATGCAGAAAGATACGAACCAATGACAATGTTTCCTGCTTCTAAGAAAGCTGATTGACCGTACTGAGCTGCTAGATCCTGCTTTGATGACTCTGAAAGAGGATCTGTTAATTGTTGAATGACTGCGTTTGATTGGATGGCATCCGAAAAGAAATAAACACTACCTGGTGCGTCTCCAGTGATCGGTGTATAGATGGCGGCAATCTCATTTTCTGACCCTCCCATACGATCTGGGATCTGATCAAAGGGGATAATTGCTGCTTCTGGTATGGTCATTTCAATTTTTCTTCCTAGCAGCGCTGACAATGAAGTTGCTGCATGTCCAGCCCCTATATTTCCAATCTCTCGAAGTACATCTAGATGAGTTGAATGAATAAAGTCAAAATCCTTCATTTAAACAATCCCTCCACTAACAATGAGCTAATATTTGATTCGCCAAATCTTGTAAATGAACAACCTTATCTATTTTCCCTGTTCGAACAGCCATCTTTGGCATTCCGTAGACGACACTGGTTTCTTCAGATTGAGCGAATGCGTAACATAAACGATTTGTTTTTAATTGTTTAAGACCTTCTGAGCCATCCGCCCCCATGCCTGTCATGATGACCGCAATGACCGAAGCTTCAGCTATTAAAGAAATGGATTGATAAAGAACATCGACTGATGGGCGGTGACCATTCACAGCAGGATCAGTTGATAATGTACAGATCCACTGACCGCCAACACTCTTAACCTTTAAATGTTTTCCACCTGGTGCAATATACGCTGTACCATCTTCTAGTACATCCCCATCGTTTGCCTCGACAACTTGAATATCACTTAAGGAGTCTAAACGATCAGCAAGTGATTTCGTGAACCCTTCTGGCATGTGCTGAACAATCACAATAGGCGCAGCAATGTTTCTCGGGATCCTCGTCAAAACATCCTTTAATGCCTTTGGACCTCCAGTTGATACTCCAATAGCAACTAATTTTCTTTCCTTTGGTTTTCGCAGGAGGGAGGATAGATTCAAAGAGTTATGTTGAACAGGCTCTGACACGTTCGTTTGCCTAACGGTTGCCTGTGCTGCTAGTTTTATCTTATCTCTTAAAAGATCCGCGATTGTAAATAAGTCCAAGGAGATAGAACCGCTTGTCTTTGCAACAAAATCAACCGCTCCAGCCTCCATAGCTAGCATCGTTGTGTGAGCACCAATACTTGTTAGACTACTCACCATGACAACAGGAATTGGACGTTCAATCATGATTTGCTTCAGGGCGCCAAGCCCGTCCAAAACAGGCATCTCCACATCCATCGTGATGACATCTGGCTTTAACTTTATATTTTTCCTAGTGGCATCTTCACCATTTCTTGCCGTTCCTACTACACAAATCTGAGGATCAGCTTGTAATATATCCGTTACAACTTTACGCATAAAGGCAGAGTCATCTACTACTAGCACCCTAATTTGATTCATTGTTTGAGTCTTCCTATCTATTCTTTTTATTCGTTAGTTGGTTGTTTCGTCGCTTTGAGCTATTAAACCACTTACCCAAACGTGTGAAAAAGGGTCTAGATTCACTTTCAGTTTCACGAGTCCCTTTAAACGAAAGGTAGGAATCAACAATTTGTTTTGTTGCTACACTTGCTTTCGCTTGCTTTTGAAAAACCGTATAAGGAACTTGAGATTTCACTGCTTTAGAAACCGTTCGATCGTGAGGTACCATACCAAGCTTGTGTAATTCGATATTTAAAAACCGCTTCGTTACATGAGATAAATTTGAAAGCGTCAGCTCTCCTTCACGGCTTGAATCGGTCTGATTGGCAATCGCATAAATTTGAGGCAAATCAGGCAGTAGTGCTAATTGCTTTAACAAGCTATAGGCATCCGTCAATGCGGTTGGTTCGGGTGTAGTAACAATAAACAAATCGTTTGCAGAAGAAAGGAGCTCTAAGCTCTCCTCTGTTACACCTGCACCTAGATCCAGAAAAATATAATCAAAGTGACCGGCAAGCGTTTGAAGCTGCTGCTGGAAGTAAGACAAATCCTCTTGAGAAAATGAAGTCATCTCACTAAGTCCCGTGCCGCCCGCAATATAAGAAATGCCATATGAAGTTGTTTCTATTACGTCCCAAACGGGAAGTCGGAGCTTAATCATGTCAAGTAAGTGATGTGCTTGCTGGACACCCATAATGACATCCACATTACCCATACCACTGTCCATATCTAAAATCACTGTGCGCTCACCAGTTGATTGAAGACTAATCGCTATATTGACACATAAATTAGACTTTCCTACTCCACCTTTGCCACTTGCAACGGCAATAACTCGTGCCTCAGAGGATTGGTTCATTAGTCTTCTTAAACTCTCAGCTTGATCCATCGAGTGTCATTCCTTCCAACACCGATTCTACAATGTGGTCAATACTCGCAGGGATTACATCATCCGGGACATTTTGGCCATTTGTTACATAAGCAATTCCAATCCCTTCGTTCAAACACACATTGATCAGAGCACCGTAGCTATTTGTTTCATCTCTTTTTGTAAAAATCACTTGATGAACAGCTAATTGGTTGAACTGTTTAAGCACTGCTACCATATCCGAGTATTTAGCTGTAAGTGCTAAAACAACGTATAAGCATGATTCCTCAGATAGGTGAATCGTTTTCTGTAATTCTTTTAAATAAAAGTCATGAGTGAAATTTCGACCTGCTGTATCAACTAACACCACATCATACGCTTCAAATTGTTCCATCGCTGCGTGAAAATCGTCTAGTGAATAAGCAACTTCAACTGGAACGTTAAGAATAGACGCATAGGTCTTTAATTGATCAATTGCCGCAATACGGTACGTATCGGTCGTTAAAATCGCTACCTTTTTTCCATGTTTGATAGAAGCTTCTGCCGCTAGCTTGGCGATTGTTGTGGTTTTGCCCACTCCAGTCGGCCCTGCAAAAATCATGAATTTCTTATTAAATGAAGATTGACCAATGGTCACCTGCTGCAAACGCCTTTTCAACCATTGTCTTGTAAAATTAATAACGGCAAGCGGCGTACGATTCACTTTCTCCTGGCTATACCAGAATCCAAATGCATCCTCCTTTAATTCCTCACGTATTGATTCACCTACACCTTGTAGATTGAGCTCAGTATCAATCTGCTTAATAAGCGCAGGAGCCTCTAGTTGAGTAGCTAAGGACACTGACTGTGTTTGAGGTACATGTGTCAGGATTTGCTCTACCTCTTTCTTTGTTTCTTGTAGAGATGGCTGAGATGGTTGCAATGGTTTTGTGGCAACAGCATGCTTTACTGGGTCAATGGCAGCTGTTACCTCTAGTTTCTTTTTAGCAAAAAAACCAAACCATCCACCTGTTGAAATTTCCTTGGTATGAAGAATGACCGCCTCACTACCTAATTCGCTCTTAATCTGTTGTAGGGCTTCAGGCATCGATTCTACTTGAAACTTTTTTAACTTCATTCTGCTTTCACCACTCCAACACTTTGGACTTCAATATCTACTTCAAGTTCGTTATATGAAAGAACCGGGACGTTTGGTAAATATCGTTCAAGCAACTGTCTTACATACATTCTGACAGCCGGTGAACATAAAAGAATTGCACTCTGACCCATTTGTGATAGACGGTTGGTTTCCTCAACCGCAGAATCCAAGATTTTTTGAGAATGAGCTGGATCCATTGATAGAAAAGAACCGTGCTCTGTTTGTTGAACAGAATCAGCAACAATCTTTTCGACCGCTCCGCTTAGTGTCACTACGTAGAGTGGCTCATTTTTAGTTGAGACCTGAGTTGAAATTTGCCTTGATAGTGACTGTCGCACATATTCCGTTAATAGATCCATATCCTTTGTCATTTGTCCGTAGTCTGCGAGTGTCTCAAAAATCATTGGCAGGTTACGGATAGACACATGTTCTTTTAAAAGATTCGTTAGCACACGTTGGATATCACCAATCGATAACAAGGAAGGTGTCGTTTCCTCTACCAGCACAGGATATGTTTCTTTAAGATGATCAATGAGCTGCCTTGTTTCCTGTCTGCCTAGTAACTCGTGCGCATGGCGTTTAATGATCTCGGTTAGGTGAGTAGAAACAACTGACGGCGGATCAACTACTGTGTAGCCTGACATCTCTGCACGTTCTTTCATTTCCTCGCCAATCCATAAGGCTGACAATCCAAAGGCTGGTTCAATCGTTTCAATTCCAACGATGCTATCATCTTCGAATCCTGGACTCATTGCCATGTAATGATCCAGTAGAACTTCCCCTTTTGCTACTTCATTGCCTTTAATCTTAATGACGTATTCATTTGCTTGTAATTGTATATTATCTCTAATTCGAATAACTGGTACGATCATTCCAAGCTCAATGGCCATCTGTCTACGAATCATAACGACTCGATCAAGTAAGTCCCCACCCTGATTCGCATCAGCTAACGGAATCAGTCCATAGCCAAACTCAAATTCAATCGGATCAATTTGTAGGAGGTTTACTACATTTTCAGGAGAACGCATCTCTTCTGAATCACTTTCCTCTGGTATATCTGGGGCAAGCTCCAGATTCGTTTCACGAGTTTTGATATTCTGTAGCTGCCAGCCTGCAAAGGCAAGTAATCCGGCCATTGAAAAAGTTAAGGTCTTACTGATGGGAGTAGCAACTCCTAGTAAAAAGATCGTCCCTGCTGTAACGTATAATAATTTTGGATAAGCTAAAATTTGTTTTGTAATATCATTACTTAAACTACCTTCAGAAGCAGCCTTTGTCACAATAATCCCTGTAGCTGTTGAAATTAAGAGAGCTGGGATCTGAGTGACAAGTCCGTCCCCTACTGTGAGCAAGGTATATGTAAGGACCGCAGTATTTAAGTCCATCCCCATTTGCATCATCCCAATGATAAGCCCAACAATCATATTGATGGCTACGATGATGATACTGGCAATCGCGTCCCCTTTAACAAACTTACTTGCACCATCCATTGATCCATAGAAGTCTGCTTCTTTCTCAATTTTTTCACGGCGCTGTTTAGCTTCTGCATCTGAGATCAACCCCGCATTTAAGTCAGCATCAATACTCATCTGCTTACCAGGCATCGCGTCGAGTGTGAATCTTGCCCCTACTTCAGAAACCCTTTCAGCACCCTTAGTAATAACAATGAATTGAATGATGACCAAGATAATAAAGACAACAAATCCGACCACTGCATTTCCACCTATTACGAAGTTTCCAAAAGTATCAATGACGTTCCCAGCATCTGCATTTCCTAGAATAGAACGAGTCGTTGATACACTTAAACCTAAACGAAACAGTGTAATTAACAGCAGTAACGTCGGAAAGATTGAAAACTGCAGTGAATCCGTTGTATTCATAGCCACTAAAATAATCAAAAGTGACAATGAAATATTAAAAATGATTAGTACATCAAGAATGGGAGGAGGAAGTGGAATAATCAGCATGATGATAATTAAAATAACTCCAAACAATACAGCTAAATCCTTTGCTTTCATAAGTGTTACGCCTCCCTTCCCTAGTTTTTATAATGACTATTCGCGCTGTGCGCTTCTTTTAATCGATACACATACGCTAATACTTCCGCGACTGATTTGAATAAATCGGTTGGAACCTGCTGACCAATATCCGTTTGATGATAAAGGGCCCTTGCAAGCACTCGATTTTCAACCATCGGAATGTTATGTTCTTGTGCGCGTTTTTTTATTCGTTGAGCAGAAAAGTCTACTCCTTTTGCCACAACGAACGGTGCCTCTGCTTTAGCTTCATCGTATTTCAGAACAACAGCAAAGTGAGTGGGGTTAGTAATCACCACATCTGCATTTGGAATCTCTTGCATCATCCGCTGCATCGCAAGCTCCATTTGCTTTTGCTTTCGTTTTGATTTAATACGAGGGTCACCCTCAATGTTTTTATGCTCGTCTTTAATATCTTTTTTTGACATTCGAATTTGTTTCTCATGGTCATATCGTTGATAGATATAATCTGGAATAGATAGGACCATAAGTAAGATCGCCACGGCAAGCCCCATAAGGACTGTTAACCATCCAATGACACTCATAGCATCTGTAACTGATTTCTGAGATAAGAGAAGCACCTCATCCAGGTGAGTCCAGATGATAAAGACAACCGTTGCTCCCACAAACGAAATCTTTAAAACAGATTTCACTAGCTCGACGAGTGACCTCGCAGAGAAAATGCGTTTAAAGCCTTTAATTGGATCTAATTTGTTTAGTTTTGCTTTTAATGGTTCCGTTGTGAACATGGCCCCTACTTGAATGAAGCTACCAAACGTACCAGCAAAGGCGGCTAGTAGCATGAGTGGAAGGACAGCTAAAAGTGCCTGAGTTGATATGGTAAGGAATAGCTCCGCAACTGACTCGGCTGTTACTTCTGTGATCAAGTAGTTGGTGAACATCTCTCTCTGCATATCAGCGAACATAGAGACAATCATTTCTCCGCCGTACATCCAGAGAAAGAGAAAAACAATGAGCATCATAAGAGAGGTATTAACATCTGTACTTTTTGGTACCTGCCCCTTTTTTCTCGTTTCATCTCTTTTTTTGGGTGTGGCTTTCTCTGTTTTTTCATCTGCAAACAATTGCAAATTCATTTTTAATAACAAGGTCTTACCCACCCCCAAGTAATTGAAGAAGTGTTCTCATTACGAGGATTGTTTCCTGAAAGAGTTTCTGGACAATCATCATAAATACAGCCATGTAAACCATAATGAGCGGAAGCCCTACTAATATTTTTAATGGCATCCCTACAACAAATACGTTCATTTGCGGAACGGTTCTTGAGACTAATCCTAAAGCCAAGTCTACTAAGAACAAACAGCCTGCAATTGGGAAAGCAATTTGAACGGCAACAATAAACATCGTTGCTAATATAGAAACAGCTTGGTTCAGCACACGTTCGTCACCAAAAGGTACTGATAGTTGGTCAATTGGGACGTATTGATAGCTATAGTAAATACCATCCAGTAACAAGTGATGTCCATTAACAGTTAGAAGAAATAACAATGCAAATGTATATAAGTATCCACCAGTTAAAGGACTTTGTGCTCCCGTTTGCGGATCGACGACATTCGCAATCATAAATCCCATCGTAAAGTCTATAAGTCCACCAGCAACCTGTATCGCATAAAGTAAGATCATGGCTGCAAGACCTACAGCCAACCCTACAGCAACTTCTTTTATAATGAGTAAAATATAATTCCAATTAAACACAAGCTCAGGTATATCAAAGGCTAGAACCATAATCCAAGCAAGCATAATGGAAAGTCCTAGTTTAAAAGTTACCGGAACTGACCGATGAGAATAGAGAGGCAAAACAACCATAAACGAACTAACACGTATAAAAATTAATAAAAAGGCTGGCAAGTATGCCGCAAGTTGTGTCATTATCCAATAAACCGATGTAAGTTAGAATAAATCTGGTAAGTGAAATTAGTAATTTGTCCTAACATCCAAGGACCAAATACAATTAGAGCAACTAACACTCCTACAATCTTCGGTATAAACGCAAGCGTTTGTTCTTGGATTTGAGTGGTCGCTTGAAAAATACTGACTAACAGCCCTAGCACTAATGCAATGATAAGAAGAGGGCCTGCAACAAGCAGCACGGTCCATACGCCATTTTCAGCAATACCAATAACAAATTCCTGACTCATAAACACCCTCTCCTTACTGGAAGCTAAGTAATAGTGATTGAACGATTAAGTACCAACCGTCAACAAGTACAAATAATAAGATTTTAAATGGTAATGCGATCATCACAGGAGGCAACATCATCATCCCCATGGACATCAGTACACTTGCAACAATCATGTCAATGACTAAAAAAGGAACAAAGATTAAAAACCCAATTTGAAAGGCCGTTTTAAGCTCACTAATTGCAAAAGCAGGTACGAGAACAGTTAGCGGAATATCCTCTAACGACTCAGGTCTTTCAAGCTCTGCATAACCCATAAATAAGGCTAAATCTTTTTCACGTGTATGCTTTGACATAAATTCTTTGATTGGTGCAGTGGCCCGGTCAAAGGCTTCTTCCTGTGTAATTTCATTATTCGCGAATGGTTGTAAGGCTTCTGTGTTAATTTCACTAAAAACAGGAGCCATAATAAAAAAGGTAATAAATAAAGCAATTCCAATGAGGACTTGGTTCGGCGGCATTGATTGTGTAGCAAGCCCTTGTCTTACAAAGGAAAGCACAATAATGATTCGTGTAAAGCAAGTCATCATAATTAAAATTGATGGAGCTAGCGTCAGTACCGTTAACAAAAGGAGCAATTGGATTGTTGTGGCTGCATTTTCGTTTGATCCAGTAAGACCAGTTAAATCAAAATTGTTTAATATACCTGTCGTTGAAAGAATCATCTGTTCCACACTCATGGCTGACGCTCCTTCATGACCTTCTCAAGCTCCACTTGTGACTTTGAGGCTTCTTGAAGCTTCTCTTGAAATAGATCTTGAAAAGCAGTTGGCGTTTTTACAGCGGCAGATTGTGTCTCACTTTGATTCTTTGATCTCGTAACCCTTGACTTTATCCAATCAAACGCTTTTTGAGCTGGAACTTGTAAGTTAGCCTGATCTTGATCTTCTTGAAGCCTTTTTAATTCATCTAATTCCTGTTCAGAATCAATTTCCTTTAGCAATTGTATAGACTCTCCTACTCCAACGACTAATACACGATCCCCCACTTTGATTAATTGAATCGACCGATTTGGCCCAAGTGGCATCCCACCGATGTTTTCTAATACTTGAGATTGTCTAAACGTCTTAGTTCGTTTTCCCAGAAAGCGCACAAGCCCATACATCAACGCAATAATGAGTGCCAATGATCCAATTAACTTAAGAACCGTTAAAAAGCCATTGCCTGGCACACCGGCTGGAACTTGAGCGTCGTCTGTTGTCCCCGTTTCTCCTAAACTAGCTGAATCACACTCTTCTTTAAAACTATCATCCACCATGCCATTGCAGTCTGCTGCCTCCGCTACATGAGCGGGAGACAGCATAATACTAACTACAAGGAGTACTAGAGGGAGAAGATTACGCAAGTGTCTTGTTAATCGCATCAATCACGCGCTCCGCCTGGAAAGGCTTCACAATAAAATCTTTTGCGCCAGCTTGAATGGCATCAATAACCATAGCTTGTTGCCCCATCGCCGAACACATAATAATTTTTGCATTTGGATCGAATAATTTAATTTCTTTTAAAGCACTAATCCCGTCTTTCTCAGGCATTGTAATATCCATCGTAACAAGATCAGGTGATAATTCTTTGTATTGTGTAACAGCTTCGTTTCCATCAGCTGCTTCGCCAACAACATCAAATCCGTTTTTCGTTAAAATATCCTTAATCATCATTCTCATGAAAGCTGCATCATCCACTACTAAAACTTTTTGACCCATTTCATTCATCCCCTATGCTATTTTAAATTTCGAATTCGTTCTGCTTGGCTCACGATATCTGTTACACGAACCCCAAAGTTCTCATCAATGACAACCACTTCACCTTTGGCAATCAGTTTTTCATTAACTAGAATGTCAACAGGCTCACCTGCTAGCTTATCTAACTCAATGATTGAGCCTTGAGTAAATTCAAGAATATCGCGGATAGACTTTGTTGTTCTACCAAGCTCAACCTTTACATTTAATGGAATATCTAAAAGCATGTCCAAATTGCCTGTTTGTGCACTTGTAAGCTGAGGTTGATCAAAGCTTTCAAATGCAGCTGGCTGAATGGTGCTTGCTCCTCTTCCCGACATTCCACCCACGTGCTGTGTTGTTTCTTTTGGCTCGATTTGAAATGCTTGCTCACTTGAAGCATCTTCTCTAATCGGCGTCTGTACAGCGGGCTCCGCAACAGCAGCTACTTCTTCAACGACTTGAGGTTCTTCTGGATTTGTCAAATTTTTAATAAATTCCTTTGCAAAATGTAATGTAACAATTTGCATAATCTTCGAATCAATTAGGTCGCCTACTTGAAGCTGAAACGATATTTTTACGAGTATTTCTTCTGGGGGAACATAATCCGTGTTCTCTCCATTTTTGATATCCATTACATCAACAGATGGTGGTGAGATATCAATTTTCATATTGAACAACGTTGACATCGATGTAGAAGCGGAACCCATCATCTGATTCATCGCTTCCTGCACAGCGCTGATATGCATATCTGTTAAATCTTCAAGTGGGTTGGTTCCATCTCCACCAAGCATAAGATCAGCTATGATCGCCGCATCCGTTGTTTTAATCATTAAAAGATTTGAGCCTTCAAACCCTTCTGTATACTCTACTTTTACTGCTACGTGAGGACGCGGGAATTCTTGGTCAAGGAATTTCTTCTCAACGACCGTTACCTCAGGTGTCGTTATATCAACTTTTTGGTTAAGTAGTGAAGACAAAGCAGTCGCAGAACTACCAAACGAAATATTTCCTATTTCGCCCAGCGTATCTTTCTCCATATCTGTTAAGTATTCATTTGTATCTAGACTTGGTGCTGGTTTGTCTTTGTCCTGATCACTATCCATACCGTTCAGCAATGCATTAATTTCTTCTTGAGAGAGCATGCCGTCACTCATTCATCTGCCTCCTCTAATACTTCCGTCACTTGAACAGCTAATTTGTTTTTTTGCTTTCCTGGCTGCGCTAAGTACTTCGTTTCTCCACCTACACTTAATAAAAGCGGATGATGAATCGATTGATTTAACTCAATGACATCACCATGTCCTAAGTGAAGAAATTCCTGTACTGTCATTTCCGACCGACCAAGCTCCGCCTGAACAAGCAATGGCGTATCACGTACTTGCTTTTCAAGCTGTTTTTGTTCGTTTGGACTACGCAGCTTCTTTTTTTCTTGAAGCCAATAATGATTGGATAGCTTTGGAAGAATTTCCTCAAGCACCATGTGAGGCAAACAAATGGTGATCATTCCTGATGTTTCAGCGATATTTGTTACAAGTGAAATAACAACAACGGTTTCGTTTGGAGGAACCATTTGTAAAAATTGCGGATTCACTTCAATCTCGTCAAGAATCGGATCCATCTCAATCACTGAACTCCACGCTTCTGTAAAGCTATCTAACGTTCGCTGAAACAGTGCCGACATAATCTTCGTTTCAATTTCAGTTAAACTGTCGATCTTATTTACACTGACACCTTTTCCACCCATTAAACGATCAAGCATGGCATATGCAATGTTCGGATTCACTTCCATTAAGATGCGTCCATTTAAAGGAACAGGTTCAAATACATTTAAAATGGTCATCTTTGGAATTGAACTGATAAATTCCTCATATGGCAGCTGATCAACGGATGCTACATGAATTTGAACAAAGGTGCGAAGCTGTGCTGAAAAAAAGGTCGTGAGTAACCTAGAGAAATTCTCATGAATTCGTGTTAGGCTGCGAATCTGTTCTTTAGAGAACCTGAGTGCCCGCTTAAAGTCGTACACTCTAACCTTTTTCTGCGTTTCTTCTTTTTTAAGCTCCTCCGCATTCATCTCGCCTGTTGATAATGCGGAAAGGAGCGCATCTATTTCACCTTGCGACAGTACATCTGCCAATGGACTCACCTCTTAATTCATCACCATACTTATTGCAAAACCCATTCAGTCATATAGACCTTTTGAACTGTTCCCTCTTGCATGAGTTCATTAATTTGTTCTTTCAACTCTTCTTCAAGAGCTGTTTTCCCATCAGGTCCACTTAGATCGGACGCTTCTTTTCCCGATAACGTTGTAATGATGACATTTGTCACCTGAAAATCTCTTTTTTCCAGTTCATGTAGCGCATCTTTACTATCTAATTGAATCTTGTACTTTGAGCGTACAAACCCATTATTTAATAGATTAGTCGTTAACTCTTCCGTATCATAAGAGCGTTCAATAATTTCATCAATCGTTGGCTCTGCATTTTCTGTTTCACCTGCGGTTATGTAGTCCCATGATAGAAAGACCGCTCCACCAGCTACAGCTAACGTTAAAAACATGACTAGCAAAATAACACCTAGCTTACTTTTAAACACTTACTTCCCTCCTTTTTTAAAAACTGATCCAAGGACCCCCACTTTCTCAAAGCAATCATTTATTAATGTATAAACGTCTTCAATCTCATTTTTGACAATGATCTTTTTACCACCTATTAACGTAATACTTGTTTCTGGGATCGCTTCTACTTGCTCAATTAACAAAGCATTTAACAGGAAAAATTGTCCATTCAGTCTCTGTAATCGTATCATTCCGTTATGTAGCAGGCACTAAGGTGCCTGCATGCCTCCTATACTAAAATCAGTTGATTATCGTTTTAAACTAAGAAGCTCTTGTAAAATTTCATCGGAAGTTGTGATGATTTTTGAATTTGATTGGAATCCACGTTGAGCAACAATCATTTCTGTAAACTCTTCTGAAAGGTCGACGTTTGACATTTCAAGAGAAGAAGAGTTTATCGCACCCGTTCCATTTGCACCTGGTGCACCAATGGCCGATGGTTGACCAGAGTTAGCAGTAGGGATAAACAAGTTTCCACCAACCTTAGATAAACCACTCGTATTTGAAAATTTCACTAAACCAATCTGTCTTTCAGTTATTGCCACATCTTCATTAGAGCCGACGATGTTGATTGAACCATCCTTACCAATCGAAAAGCTTGCAATATCATTAAGATCTCCACCAACCATATCGATTACGCTAATGGTTGCATTATCACTACCTAATACACGATAGCCTTCTGCAGTAACTAAAAATCCCTCTTCGTCTAAGTAAAAGTTACCTGAACGTGTGTAAAAATTTTGATCCCCATCTGTTACCGCGAAGTATCCATCTCCTTCAATGGCTAAATCCAATGAACGACCGGTAAACTGGCTTGTTGCCCCCTCATGAATCGTATCAATGGATCCTAGTGTTGAACCTGCCCCTACTTGTTTGGAGTTAATACCGCCACGTCCACCATCCTGAGCAGCCGTTGCTCCTGCTAGCTGTTGACTGACTAGATCCTGGAATGTCACACGACTTTTCTTAAAGCCGTATGTATTTACGTTTGCGATGTTGTTACCAATTACGTCAAGTTTCGTTTGAAAGTTTTTCATACCGGAAATTCCTGAATACATCGATTTAATCATCTACATTCGCTCCTTTTATTAACTGCTTCAATCACTCCACAGTTATGTGGCATCCCTTTGTGGGTCCTGCCTAAAATGATGAATCTAAAAGAATGGTTCCATTAATATTTGTAAATATATGACTTGCAGCTTCATTGCGATTAAGTGCTGTTATAATGGTTTGACTTTTGGTATTAGCTACGAGCGCGGCGTCTTTTGTTACAACTAACGCGTCCGTAATGCCCTTTTGACTTGCTTCTTTTAGTTTTTCAGAGATAACGTTCCATTCAGATTGATTCATTTGAATTCCCCGTTGATGAAGTCGTTCATTGGCATGCTTGCTAATCGTAATTTTTTGTTGCTCGCTTTTTAGCATTTGACCAAACGATTCATTCGATTGTTGATGGACTTTTGCATTTAATGAAGCTTGTGCTCTGTAACCTGGTTTAATATGAAGCGTTGGATCAATCATTCACCTTGATCCTTAATGCCCTGAGCAATTCCTACGATTTGTTTTTCTAAGATCCATGTACCATCATCTAAACCAATTTGAAGAACTCGGTCTCGGTCGTATTTTACAGACGTAACCTTCGCCGTCTTTTGTTCTCCTTCAACCGATGTGGAATCAGCGATCTCATACGTAATTTCTTTATCAATTAATTCACTATACTGCAACAGCGTTTGTTTTGATTGAGATTGAACAAAAGATTCTAATGTTTTGTTCATGTTTGTCATTTGTTCTAGTGATGAGAAGGTTGCCATCTGCGCAATAAATTCTCGGTCGTCAACTGGATTACTTGGATCTTGGTTTTGTAATTGAATTAAAAGTAGTTTTAAAAAATCATCCTTACCTAAGCTATCTCCACTTCGGACAGCTTGAGAAGGTTTTGGTAACGAATAATCGTTTGAAATAGATGTCATCGTATTCACCTACCATTCTTGTTATGAAAACAAACCTTCTAATAATGATTTAAACGAAAAGCTTGTCTCAGCTCGTGAATTTTGTTCATTTTCTTGATGTTCCTGTTGATCTCTCTGTTCTTGTTCATGTTGTTGCTGCTGATCCTTATTCACAAACTCTTCTACATCAATTTGATCAAACGTGACATTTTGAGAATGAAGCGCTTGTCTTAATTGTGGCAAGCTTCGTTCCACTAAATCTTTAGTCGCACTTGATTCTGCAATAATTTGTGCCGCGAGCTTCTGACCATTTTGAATCACTTGAATCTGTAACTTTCCTAGATGTTCAGGAAAAAGTCTTAATGTTAACGTTGTTTGTCCATCTGATCGTAGATTCATTGAGCCTTGTTGCAGAATCCGTTGTAGTGTTTTAACAAACCGTCTTTCTTCTGTTTGTCCTTCGGCTTTCAACACTTCTGATGGCTGTAGTACTCGATCAGAGGCATGTACAGTTTTATCTGGTAAAACAAGACTCTCGTTCATTACGGACGGCTTATTTGATTCATTTTTCACAGATCCATTGAGAGTATGTTGCGCCACCGCTTGATTTGGATTTAGAGTTTCAGCTTTTTCAACTTTTGATTCAGTGAACACTGATTTAAAAGGATCCTCCATCGCTTTTTGTGATGTTTTATCTCCTTTTAATTGCAATAGCAACCTTTCAAGCTCTTCTGAGGACTCTAATTCAGTGGGTGTGACCTCATCCATGACCAGCGTCTTGCTAGCAGTTGGACGTACAATCTCTTTAATCGTAGTTATTAATTGTTTAAGTGTAGTTCGATTCTTTGAATGGAAAAAGGTTTCTACTTGTTGTTCCACTTGTTGAACAAGTTCAGCATTTTGTGATAAAAGAATTTGTCCAGGCACATTCTCACTTACTTTAATGGCATCTAGCAGACGTTCTATTGTTTGATCTTCAATCGATTGCTTATCTTGAAACTGGTAAGCTTGCATGACTGAGACAGGCATTCTATAAACGGTTGATTGCCTATTCATTTGAGTTTTTTCTTCTAATGAAGAATCTTTTATTTTTGATTCATCTGTCAAAGAACGATTCTCTTTTTCCGTCCCAATAACCATTTTACTTTGGTCATTAGATGTGGACTCATTTCTACTCGCTTCAGGTTTCAGCTCTATTTGGTTCACGTTGCTTCTTGGAATCATTACTGGATCATTTGTTGTTTCATTTGATAACGATTCATCCTGAGTGGTAGATAAAACATGCAAGATCAAGCTCGTTAACTCTTCTGGGTCAAAGTGTTCAGCTAATTCGTGTGCCTCAGCATTTAAAAAAGGTACTAGTGCTTCTTCAATCTCAACATCATCATGTTCTTTGTGTTTAATTGATTCAGATTCAACTGGTTCTTTAAGTGGCGGTTCTGTATGTGTCTCTTCAAGCTGTAAAAGTACATCTGAAAAGGATGGTAAGAATGAATCGTCAGAGTGTGGTGCTTCAACAGCCGTTGATTCACTTCCATAGCTTGTGCTTTGAGACCTAACTTGAGAACCAACCCCCACAAAACCTTTTACACTTTGAAATGGTATAAACTGATTCACGTTTTCACCTCCCTTCAATTCACCTCATCAGACCAGGCACGTACGACATCAGCGGCAAGGGGCGCTTCCATTTTGGCTAAAATGGCAGACCTAGTTTCTGTTTTCACGTCTTTAAGTTGGGTGAGAATCTCATCAACTGTTAATTCGTTTAAGATGGCCGCAGCAGCTTTAGCTGACATTTGTTCGTAGGTTTTTGCAAGCTGCTTGTTACGCTCCGCTACCGTCATATCGGTTGTCTCAATAGTAGTGCTTTCTTCAGCTTCAGCTGCATTTGCTTGAGCTTGATCTAATTGTTCCTGAGTATCCTCTAACCTTTGAGTGGCTTCTTCTAGTTGGCTTTTTGTTTGCTCAAGCTCCACTTGTAAGCTTGAATTCTCTGCTCTTAAATCATTGGGTGTTTCCGTAGAAGGGACTTCTTCTTCAGAAACAAGAGATGAAAGAACTGGTACATCTTGTGCCCATTGTTTACTACTTCCTAGTACATCAAAACCAAATAAAGGAGCAACAAAAAATAGAACAAGTAAGCAAACAACGATGAGAGGCAATACAACAGCGAGCAACATCGTTTTCAAGCCACTACTTCTCTTATCTTCTTTTGTCATGTTTTCACCCTCTTACTGTCTGACAAATCGTTGCACTGAAATTTCATCCATACTTACCTGTTCCAAACGATTTTCCTCTACCACAAATTGCATTCGTTTCTTTTCACGGATCTTCTCATGCTTTTTGTGTTCAAATGAGGCATCTAGAAGTAATTGATGCTTCTCTTCCATTTTGGCTCTAGCAAGCTGTGTTCGTTTTTGTTGCTTCACAATCGCTTCTTGGAGAAATAACATACTGGCTTGCATGGATTGAATATCGAGAACGGAAACCAAGCTTGATAGTTTTGCACGTGCATCTTCCTCAAGTGCTTCTTTCCGTTTGAGTAAATGGTATAGCTCTGTCGCGACCTCTTCAAAGGTTTTTACAGCACTTGAATAAACGTTCTCAGCTTCTTCCTTTTCTCGCTCTTTTAAATCCATTAGTTTCTGTAAGGAATAGCGAAACTGCAAGGTAGGAACCTCCTTAGAATCGATCAACTAATTGTCGTTCTGTTTCTTCAAATGTGACTTGTTCATTTGTCGCTTGCTTAATGAAAGCTACAATATCAGGATGTGCGGCCACTGCTTCATCGAGCTTTGCATTAGATCCTCTTTTGTACGCCCCAATTGAGATTAAATCTTCTGCATCTGTATAAATTGATAACAATTCGCGTAACGTAGCAGCCGCGGTTTTATGTTGAGTAGATACAATGTCACTCATCACGCGCGACACACTCTTTAATACATGAATGGCAGGAAATTGACCCTTGTTCGCTAATTGACGATCTAAAACGAGATGTCCGTCGAGGATTCCGCGAACAGCGTCAGCAATCGGTTCGTTCATATCATCTCCGTCTACTAGCACAGTGTAAAAAGCTGTAATACTACCGTGCTCATTCGTTCCTGAACGCTCTAAGAGCTTCGGAAGCATAGCGAATACTGAAGGTGGATACCCTTTTGTTGTTGGTGGTTCACCAATTGCAAGTCCTATTTCACGCTGAGCCATTGCAAATCGTGTGACCGAATCCATCATTAAATTGACGCTGAGCCCCTGGTCTCTGAAATACTCAGCCACTGCTGTTGCAGTCATTGCGCCTTTTACTCGCATGAGGGCCGGTTGATCAGAGGTTACGACGAGAAGGACCGTTTTTTTCATCCCTTCTTCACCTAAATCACGCTCAACAAAGTCTCGCACCTCGCGTCCACGCTCTCCAATAAGAGCAATCACATTCACATCCGCAGTGGAGTATTTCGCGATCATTGCTAGTAAAGTACTTTTTCCAACACCACTTCCTGCAAAAATCCCCATTCGTTGACCTTTACCAACACTAAACAATCCATCAATTACACGTACACCAAGTCCTAAACGCTCAGTAATTCGAGGGCGTTGTAACGGGTTTGGTGGAGACTGCTCGGCAGGAACCCATGCCACTGGCTCTTTCATGCTTGAAGTTGTTAAAGGTTGACCAACTGCATCAATAATTTGACCGATTAAGCTCGGTCCTACTGGGACGCTTAACGATTTTTCTGTGCACTCAACTAAATTACCTGGCGCAATTTCCACCGTATCTGAGAATGGCATTAATAACACATTGTTTTCTTTAAACCCGACAACCTCTGCTTGGATTCTCCCAATCCCATTCCTTCCGGAGTGAATAAAGCAAATGTCACCTACAGCAGCGATCGGTCCAGTAGATTCAATAGTTAAACCAACGACTCGTGTGACCTTGCCATACCACTTTCTCGTCGACATCGTTGAAAGTGAATCAACTAGCGCTTGACTGATCATGACTAGTTCCCTCTTGATGTTTTAATAATTGTCCTTTTAAAGCTTCTAGTTGATGATCAATTGAGGTGTTTAATCTTCCTTGTTTTGTCTCAATTCTACAAGCATCCTCTTCTAGCGTGAGATCTGGGACAATCAGAAGATCGCCGTCTGGCGGTAAAACAACAAGAAGCTCTTGCTTTTGATTTACAACCTTTTCGTACCAGGTTGGATGAACAAAAAGCTGGATGTCATTATGATCTCTGGCTTCAAGTACTTGACCTTTTAGAAATTGAAGAACCGTTTGATCGGAAGTAACTTCCTTACCCAATATTTTCTCTGCAATGGCACAAGCAAGCTGAATCATTTCGGGTTCAGCATCCTTCAACTTCTGTTCTTTCTCACGCTGTGCTTGATCAATCACAGCCTGCGCCTCAATAATTTTGTCGCTATAGGTTGCCCAAGCAGCTTGCTCGCCTTCTTGATAACCCGCTTCATAGCCTTTTGTCCGGTTTTCTTCAAACAGTTGTTCTGCCTGAAGCGCCATTTCTTTTTCTTTTCGTTCAAATAATTCTGTTAGTTGTTCTGATTGTTGTTCTGCCCGAGCCATCATATCTTGTGCTTGATTTTCCATTTCAATGAGGCGATTTTCGGCAATTTGTTGAGCTAATTCAACCTCATCAAGCGCTGAATCGGCTTCTGTCCAATTGTCAGTTCTATTCCATAATGGTTTAATTGCGATACTCCGCTTCGTTTGAAGTGACGCATCTGCTTTAGATTTAATGATCCTAGACAAGAACGTCATCTCCTCCGCCTCTGGCGACCACTATTTCTCCGGATTCTTCTAACTTACGGATGACAGCTACGATGCGAGATTGTGCTTCTTCAACATCACGCAACCTGACAGGTCCCTTGTATTCCATTTCGTCTCGGAAAGCATCTGCCATACGTTGAGACATATTGCCGAAAACAATGTCTTTTACTTCTTCGCTCGCTACTTTTAGCGACAACTGTAAATCTTCATTTTCCACATCGCGAATGATTCGTTGAATTGAACGATTATCAAGCGTAACAATGTCCTCAAAGACAAACATTCTCTTTTTAATTTCTTCAGCTAATTCAGGATCTTGAATTTCAAGGGCATCTAAGATTGTACGTTCTGTTGAGCGA
Organism: Alkalicoccobacillus gibsonii; assembly: GCF_016798245.1. Lineage (GTDB taxonomy): Bacteria > Bacillota > Bacilli > Bacillales > Bacillaceae_D > Alkalicoccobacillus > Alkalicoccobacillus gibsonii. The sequence goes on from NZ_JAEUZA010000001.1 coordinate 1,062,422, forward strand.
TCTACTCCATTTAATACTTCGACGACTGCTTCGACGCCTCCAGCCTCGGTGTAGTCCTGAGTCACGGATTGTGAAAGCTTCTCCTCCAGAATCATTTCCACCTGGCTCACAATTTCAGGAGACGTGCTATCCATAATAGCAATTCTTCGTGCAACATCCGCTTGCACTTCTTGAGGAAGTTCGGATAGAATTTGTCCTGCCTGTGCCGAATCTAAATAAGACAAGATTAATGCAATCGTCTGCGGATGCTCATGTTGGATAAAATTCAGGATCTGGTTTGGATCAGCTTTCCGCGCAAAATCAAACGGTCTAACTTGTAGCGTTGACGTTAGACGATTGATAATTTGCATCGCGTTCTCTTCACCAAGCGCTTTTTCTAAAATGCTTTTGGCATAACCGATTCCACCTTGAGAGATATAGTCTTGAGCCATCACGATATGATGAAACTGTTCAAGCACCTCATCCTTCACTGAGCTTTCTACTTTACGAATGTTTGAGATTTCCAAGGAAAGCTGTTCAATTTCTTCTTCAGTTAAATGCTTATATATTTGAGCTGAGACGTCTGGCCCAAGAGAGATGAGTAAAACAGCTGCTTTTTGTCTGCCTGTTAATTCTTTGTTTGAAGCTCTAGCCACTTCTCTGCCTCCTCTTAATCTTCAGATAACCAAGAACGTAATAGCTTCGAAAATTCTTCCGGTTTTTCTTTCGCCATATTTTCTAATTGCTTCCGTTTTTCATGAGCAGGTCCACTTCCTTCTACAGGTAAATCAGGTACCTCCTCAGTTGGCAGTGCCACTGAATCTAGCGTCATTTCTTCCATTGATTCCTCTATCGCAACTTGTTTTCTATTTCTAGCAAGCATGATAACTAGAACGACGACAACTAGTGCAAGTACGGCAGCTAAAACATATAACCAGGTTGGAACGCCTTGGCCAGTCTCCGGTGCTACTTCCTCTGCTTTTCCTGCAAATTGATGAGATGTCACTACAATTTTTGAATTTATTTCTTCCTGACTTAATGGTTGTCCATCTACTTCAGGTAATGTGGTTCGAACAATTGTCCCTAAGATTTGTTGAATGTCGGCGATTTGCTGGGCTGGAATAGCGTCCATTCCTTCAGGTGGTTCAAGCATAACCTGTACGCCTACATTCCTTATTTGGTAAGGACTCTCTGTGATTTCACGGTTAATGCGGTTGACCTCGTTATTAATTCGATCTTCCGTACGCTCCCACTCAGAATTTTCGTTCCCTTCTCCTTCAACAAAGTTAGGAATTCCTTCTCCCGTTCCGGCAGTACCCCCTTCAGGTACCGAACCTTCACCAGTGTACGCTTCTGATATCCGCTCAACACTTACCGCGATACCTTCCATGTTCTCTTCATCAACTGGTTCGACTAGTTGCTCCGTTCGGTTTTCTTGAGTAAAGTCAATATCAGTTGTCACTGAGATTAGAACTTTATCTGGACCAATCATTGTTCCGAGCATTTGTTGAAGATTGCGCGTCATATCCTGCTCTATTTCTTTTTGAATTCCACGCTGCTGTTCAAATGCAGCTAGTGTTGAATCTCCGGCCGATCCAGCATCGTACCCGTATGAGTTAAAGTTTTGATCTGAGATAACAATATTTTCTATAGGTAAATTAGGTACACTTTTTGATATTAAATGATAGAGTCCTTTAACTCGATCCTGGTCCAGCTGTGTGCCTAGTTTAAGGTCTAGTACGACAGCTGCCGTTGCCGATTCCTGAGAGGAGTTTAACCACACACTCTCTTCTGGTAAGGTAATGACAACATTCGCATTTTGAACCCCATCAATGTTTTTAATTAAATTTGCAATTTCTGTTTGCATCGCTGCGCGTTCCATAACTGAAAACTCATTATCGGTCATTCCAAACCCAGAAGAATCAGAAAAGATGGAGTAATCAATGCTACCACTTTGAGGGAGTCCTTCTGCGGCTAACTCAACTTTTAAAGAATCGACCTGATTGTCTGGAACCTCTATTGTCATGCCATCTTTTGATACTCGTGATGGAATCCCTTTTCCATCTAACGTTTCTTTAATTTGTCCTGTTTCTTGTAATGAAAGCTGGCTATAAAGCGGTACAAAGTTTTGTTTTGTACTAAAGTATGTAAGCGCCGCAGCCATTAATAGAATGAGAATAAGTCCTGCAACAAGCCAAATCTTCTGCCGAGGCTCTCTCCCAGTCCAGTAAGTTAGTACTGCATTCTTATATCTTGCGATTGTCTCGTTCATGCGACCTCCTGGCACCCCTGCAAACGTATTTCATTCAACGATAGAGATTAAACTTGCATTCTCATAATTTCCTGATAGGCTTCAACCATTTTATTGCGAATTTCAATGGTTGCTTGAAGGGATACAGATGCCTTTTGACCCGTGATCATGACATCATGTAATTCAATTGGCTTCCCTAAAGCAAGAGCTTCTGTTTTTTGGCTTGATTCATTTTGTAGTGTATTAACCTCTGAAAGTGCATTGCCAAGTAACGCCTTGAAACTCTCTTGAGCTTCTCCTGATGAGATCGTCTCTGCTTGTCGTTTTACTGCTTGTCCAGCTTGCAATGGACTCTGAATCGCATTCAATTCCAACTAAACCCCTCCTATTTTCCGATCTCAAGTGTTTTGAGAAGCATATTTTTTGATGCATTTAACGCGGTTACATTCGCTTCGTACGAACGCGTTGCTCCCATTAAATCAACCATTTCACGCAAGGGATCAACATTTGGCATTTGAACAAAGCCCTCTTCATTTGCATCTGGATGATCTGGTTGGAACACAAGCTTAAATGGTGTAGTATCACGCTCAATACCCGCTACCCTCACACCTTTTAATTCGTTATTTAGAATGGTTTGAAAGCCTTGCTTTGATTGATTTGGAGTAAGAGATACCATTTTACGTGTGTACGGTTGCCATTCTCCATTCACGATTTCTCCACGTGTCGTTTCCGCATTTGCCATATTTGATGAAACAACATCCATTCTTAAACGGTTTGCTGTTAAAGCTGAGGCACTAGCATGAAAACCAGTAAACATTGACACTCTATTTCCCTCCTCTTATCACTGATTGGAGGGAAGAGAACCTGCCATTCAGTCTCTCAATCAATGCATTGTATTGTATTTGATTTTCTGCAAGACTAGCCATTTCTTTATCGATATCTACACCATTTCCATTGTGATGATAACGATCTTTCAGCTCATTTAACCTCGTTGAACCCGACTCGCTTCCTTTAAAATCAACATGCTCCATATGCGTTTTATATGCACCGATTGCTGGTTCTTTTAGTGCATGCTCTAATGTTTGTGAGAACGGCACTTGTTTCGCTTTGTAACCAGGTGTATCTGCATTCGCAATATTGTTTGCAAGAACAGATTGCTTTTGTTGAGCTTGATCCAAACCTAGTTCAATAGACCGAAATGACGCGCCAGAAAAAAGATCCATGACGTTTCTCCCTTCCATTCGTACAAATTCGACATAATTATTCAAATTCACTACAACTTTTTCACTACTTATAAGGAAATTGTACTTAAATCTAATACTATTGTCTAACGAAGTTTTTAAAAAACACAGTATTTACTATTAAGTACCTACGAAATAGTATCTATATAATTTCAATTAAATGTAAATAATAACTGTATATTTTTTGTTAGCGCTTTACTTTAATATTATTATTTAAAAACCCAGTAAAAATACCTATTTCATGATTCCCATCGTTTCACTAAATCGACATAATTATCGTCCATTATACTAGTTAAAAGTAGCTACTTTACATAATGTGTGTCTTAATCACAAAAAACCTCTGAGCCATTTGGCTCAGAGGTTTAAACATTTGCGCGAATGCCGCTTATTTTGCTTTCATACGTTCCAGTTCGTTTAAGAACTTGTCATTTAATACTTTAATATATGTTCCCTTCATTCCTAGAGAGCGAGATTCAATTACACCTGCACTTTCAAGCTTACGAAGTGCATTTACAATAACTGAACGAGTAATACCCACACGGTCAGCTACTTTACTTGCAACAAGAAGACCTTCACGCCCATCAAGCTCCTCAAAAATGTGCTCAACTGCTTCTAGCTCACTGTAAGATAGCGAACTAATTGCCATTTGAACAACTGCCTTACTGCGAGCTTCTTCTTCAATTTCTTGCGTTTTCTCATGAAGAATTTCCATCCCTACAACCGTTGCACCGTACTCAGCAAGAATTAAATCGTCATCGTTAAATGAGTCATTTAATCTAGAAAGAATGAGTGTCCCTAAACGTTGACCTCCACCTTTGATCGGTACAATTGTTGTTAATCCTGATTTGAAAAGGTCTTTGTTTTCAACAGGGAAAGCTGTGTATTCACTTTCAATATCGATATTAGCTGATGTTTCATCCACTTTAAACAAACCTTCTGTATACTCTTGTGGAAATTGTTTTTCTTCAAACATTTTCTTCATACGGTCATTTTCGATTTCTTGGTGAATGGAAAACCCTAGTAAACGTCCGCGACGGCTTAAGACATAGACATTTGAGCTAATTGTTTCTGCGAGTGTTTGAGCCATATCACGAAAGCTTACGTGCTGACCACCTGACTTTTGTAGCATATCGTTAATTTTACGTGACCTTGATAATAAATCCATCTTGATAATCTCCTCCAACGAATCGTTCGTTTTATAAAATAAATTGACTTAAATCTTTGTTTTTTGCAATGGACGCCAGCTTTTCATCTACGTACTCTGGAGTAATCGTAATTTCCTCCATTGTAATATCTGGTGCTTCAAAGGATAGATCCTCAAGTAGACGTTCAAGCAAGGTATGCAATCTACGCGCTCCGATATTTTCCGTATCTTGATTGACTTCAGCTGCGATAACGGCGATCTTACGAACAGCATCGTCTGTAAACGTAATTTTAATACCTTCTGTTTCAAGTAAAGCTTGATATTGCTTTAATAAAGCATTATCGGGTTCTAATAGAATTCGCACAAAATCATCTACGCTGAGGTTTGATAATTCCACTCGAATCGGGAAGCGCCCTTGTAGCTCTGGAATTAAGTCTGAAGGCTTAGACATGTGGAAGGCTCCCGCTCCAATAAATAAGATATGGTCGGTTTTAACGGCTCCATGTTTTGTCACAACAGTTGAACCTTCTACAATAGGTAAGATATCTCGTTGAACACCTTCTCTAGATACATCGGCTGACTGCTGACTTTTTCCAGCTACTTTATCAATCTCATCAATAAAAATGATCCCAAGCTGTTCGGCACGGTGTATGGCCTCTTGATTCACATCATCCATATCGATTAATTTTTGCGCTTCTTCTTCAATTAAGACCTTTCGTGCATCTGAAACAGGGAGTTTGCGTTTCTTTTTCTTTTTAGGCATTAGGTTTCCGAACATTTCTTGCATGTTCATGCCCATCTGCTCCATGCCTGCCCCTTGAAACATATCCATCATTTGTTGACTTTGCTCTGACACTTCTATAGTAACTAAACGATCCTCAAGCTCCCCAAGCGCAAGCTTATGAGCCATCTTTCGTTTTAGTTCTTTTTGGGATAGTTCCTCTTCCGACTCTTGTTCCTCTTCATTTGAATCGTCACTTGAAAAGAATGCCTCAAACGGATTTTTAACTGCAGATTTACGTTTTCCAGATGGAACGAGTAAATCAACAATTCGTTTATTTGCAAGATCTTCAGCTGGACCACGAACGGTTTGAAGACGTTCTTCTTTCACAAGGCGGACACTTGTATCAACTAGATCTCGAACCATCGACTCAACATCACGACCTACATATCCAACCTCAGTAAACTTGGTAGCTTCTACCTTCGCAAAGGGTGCACCAACAAGCTTTGCAAGTCTTCGAGCAATTTCCGTTTTACCGACTCCAGTCGGACCAATCATCAAGATATTTTTTGGTGTAATCTCATCTCTTAATTTATCGGTTAACATACTGCGACGGTAGCGGTTACGTAGTGCAATGGCAACCGATTTTTTGGCTCCCTCTTGTCCTACGATGTATTGATTTAAGCGATTAACTATGTCTCTTGGTGTTAATGAGTCCTTCATCAATTGCTCATCTCCCTTCAGCCTACTCAAGCTCCTCTAACACAAGTTGATCATTGGTGTACACACAGATCTCACCCGCTGTTTCTAACGCAGCTTTGGCAATCTCTTTGGCACTCAGCTCAGGTGCATGTTTTTTCAAGGCCCTACCAGCGGCTAATGCATAGTTACCACCTGAGCCAATTGCAAGAATCCCATCATCAGGCTCGATGACTTCACCTGTCCCTGAAACAAGTAACAGCCGATCCTTATCCATTACAATAATCATGGCTTCAAGCTTACGTAATACTCGATCACTTCGCCATTCTTTAGCTAGCTCCACCGAAGCACGTTGTAAATTGCCATTGTATTCTTCAAGCTTTCCCTCAAACTTTTCAAAAAGCGTGAATGCATCGGCAACGGAACCTGCAAACCCCGCAAGTACTTTCCCTCCAAAGATGCGTCGAACCTTTTTAGCTGTGTGCTTCATGACCACTGCGTTTCCGAAAGTGACCTGACCGTCACCTGACATCGCAGATTTCCCTTGATGCTGAACGGCAAATATCGTTGTAGCATGAAATTGATCCATCTTCTGGCCTCCTCTTGCAACATTATGCACGTGGATGATGATTCATATATACATCTCGCAAACGGTCCTTAGATACATGTGTATAGACTTGAGTTGTTGAGAGGTGTTCATGTCCGAGTAGGTCTTGAACAACCCGCAAGTCCGCACCGTTGTTGAGTAGGTGAGTGGCAAATGAATGCCTTAACTTATGAGGGCTAATGCGGTGATAAAGGGAAGCCTCCTCCATTCTCTTCGTAAGAATGGTTCGATAACTTCGCTCTGATAATCCATTGCCTCGGTAATTTAGAAAAAGGAGATTGGTTTCAGTTACACTTTTCTCTTTTAGACTAGGTCTTCCCAGTTCCAGATAACGAAGTATCGCTTGAATGGCATAGGAACCAACCGGAACATACCGTTCTTTTTTCCCTTTTCCGTAAACGAGAACTGTACCAAGCGAGAAATCAAGGTGATTAATCTCTAACAAGCAACACTCGCTTACACGCATTCCCGTAGCATAAATCAGTTCTAGAATTGCTCGATCCCGCAAATCAATTGGGCTTTCGCCTTTTATCCCTTCGAACAGCTTCTGCATTTCCTCTTCATAAAGAAATTGAGGAAGTTTGCTGTCTGCTTTAGGCAGGGATGCATGAGCAAACACATTATCCTGTAAAATGCCTTCCCTTTTTAAGAAGCGACAGAAGCTTCTCATTGCAGATAACTTACGAGAAATCGTTTTTTTTGCATATTTCTTTTCATGTAACTCTGTTAAATACGTACGCAACACTGCATATGTAACGTCTTTTAACGAAGGAATAGCTTCTTTTTTCATAAAGAGATAAAATGCGTCAATGTCTCGTGCGTAATTTGATAACGTATGAGGCGAGCAGCCCTTCTCAATTTGTAAGTATCGCATAAAGAGTTCTACCCACTGCTGTTCAAGCTTCTGGTCCAAACCAGTCACCTCTTCTTAGCTTCTAAATTCTATCACGCAGCACAATCAAAAACAACGTTATTCACATTTCTTTCATAAAATTCTGAATTGTACCTAATGCGCGCTCAGCAAGCTGTTCGTAGCGTTCTTTTTTTGATTTAATTCGTTCTTCAAGTGGCTTTAACAAACCAAAGTTCGCATTAATCGGCTGGAAGTTCTTTTTGGCTTCGGTAGTAATATACTCAGCCATTGCTCCAAGGATTGTTTCCTCAGGAAACACAAGTAACTCTTGTCCTTTTACAAGGCGTGCAGCATTGATTCCTGCAATCATACCTGCGGCAGCCGACTCTACATATCCTTCAACACCTGTAATTTGGCCAGCAAAAAATAAATCTTCACGTGCTTTAAACTGGTAGGTGCGGTTTAATAATTTCGGCGAGTTTAAAAATGTATTACGGTGCATCACACCATAACGAACAAAATCAGCTTGCTCTAAACCTGGAATTAAACGAAAGACTTCTTTTTGAGGTCCCCATTTTAAGTGAGTTTGAAAGCCTACCATATTAAATAATGTACCGGATGAATTGTCTTGTCTTAATTGAACAACTGCATAAGGACGTTTCCCTGTCTTGGGATCCTCTAAACCAACTGGCTTCATTGGACCAAATAACATCGTCTTTGGACCACGAGCTGCCATCACTTCAATTGGCATACATCCTTCAAAGAAAATCTCTTTTTCAAATTCTTTTAAAGGAACCGTCTCTGCTGAAATCAGTGCTTCGTAGAAACGATTAAATTCCTCTTCATTCATAGGACAATTAAGATATGCCGCTTCGCCTTTGTCGTAACGACTTTTTAAGTATACTTTGTCACGATCGATTGTTTCTGCATCAATAATTGGTGCTGCTGCGTCATAAAAGTATAACGATTCTTCGCCTGTTAATTCACGTAGGCTTTTAGATAAGCCTTCTGATGTAAGTGGACCTGTAGCGATAATGGTTGGTCCATCAGGAATGGAATCAATTTCTTCATTAAATACTGTAATGTTTGGATGATTACGTACTTTTTGTGTAACTGCATCTGCAAAATCATGTCTGTCAACAGCAAGAGCTCCACCAGCTGGAACCGCCGCTCCATCAGCTGAAGCAATAATCACAGAGTCAAGGCGTCTCATTTCTTCCTTTAGCACGCCAACTGCATTTGTTAGAGAGTTACCTCGTAATGAATTACTACAAACCAATTCTGCAAATTTATCTGTATGATGAGCCGGCGTTTGCTTTACTGGTCTCATCTCGTATAAGTGGACTTGAATTCCTTCTTTTGCTATTTGCCAAGCAGCTTCACTGCCGGCTAAACCTGCGCCGATTACCGTAATAACTGGTTGTTCCATCTTAACATTCACCTTTCTTTTCTAGCTTGCTTATAGAATAGTACACGTACCAAACAGGACTGTCCAGCATAAATCATTTTTTTGATTCAGACAGCCCTGTTCTCTTCATTTAGTTTGTATCCTTTTCAGAATAATCACATGAAACGCATTGCACTTGAACACCTTTTTTCAATTTCTTTTCGACTAATAATGAACTACATTTTGGACATGGTCGTGAAATGGGTTTATCCCAAGAAACAAATTCACATTCCGGATATCGGTCACATCCATAAAAGATTCGACGCTTTTTGCTTTTACGTTCAACAATATTGCCCTCTTTACAGGTTGGACACTTCACGCCAATATCTTTCACAATTGCTTTTGTATTGCGACAGTCCGGGAAATTCGAACAAGCCATAAATTTTCCGTAACGACCCATCTTGTAAACCATTTCTGAACCGCATTTCTCACACGTTTCTCCTGCTGGCTCGTCTTTAATTTCAACTTCCTTCATCTGTTCTTCGGCAACACTTAACCGTTTTTCAAACCCTTGATAGAAGCTGTCGATTACCTTGATCCATTGATCCTTACCATCTTCAATGGAATCTAGATCTGTTTCCATTTTAGCTGTGAATTTCACATCTAAAATTTCTGGGAAAAAGTCTACGATTAACTCTAAAACAATATCACCAAGTTCTGTTGGAATAAATCGCTTTTCACTGAGGGCGACATAACCACGTCTTTGGATCGTGTCTAGGGTTGGAGCATACGTTGAAGGTCGACCTATACCTAGCTCTTCCATCGTTTTTACGAGTCTTGCCTCAGTATAACGCGGTGGTGGCTGTGTAAAATGCTGAGTTGGATCAAGCTCTTTTTGCTGAACCTTCTGACCTTCTTCAAGATTAGGTAACAATTTGTCTTCTTCTTTCTTCCCATCATCGTTCCCTTCAATATAAACCTTCATGAAACCTGGGAACTTGACTTTAGAACCAGTTGCTCTGAATAACACACCATTGTTGTTCAGATCAACTGTCATTGTATCCATGATCGCTGGCGCCATTTGACTTGATACCAGCCGCTCCCAGATTAATTTGTAAAGTCTTAATTGATCTCTAGATAAGTAAGCTTTCATTTCCTTAGGGTCGTAATTAACTGATGTCGGACGAATGGCTTCATGCGCATCTTGTGTTTTTTGATCCTTTTTTACGTTCCGTGCACCTTGAGCCACATACTCTTTTCCATATGTGGTTTCAATATACGTCTTCGTTTCTTCTTTTGCTGTATCAGAAATTCGTGTTGAATCTGTACGCATGTACGTAATTAAACCAACTGTCCCCTGCTTGCCTAAATCAATTCCTTCATATAATTGTTGAGCGATCATCATCGTTTTCTTCGCTCTGAAGTTCAGCTTTCTAGCAGCCTCTTGTTGTAATGAAGATGTTGTGAAAGGGGCAACTGGATTTCGCTTACGCTCTTTTTTCTTAACGGACTCAACATCGAAGTTTTTCCCTTTAAGTTGAGCGAGAACCTCTTTTACTTCTTGTTCAGATCCGAGTTCTTTTTTCTTACCATTTACTCCGTAAAATTTCGCTTCAAATTCATCTTTGTTTAAAAGAAATGTACCTGGAATACTCCAATATTCTTCAGGTTTAAACGCTTGAATTTCTTTTTCACGATCAATGATCATTTTTACAGCGACAGATTGAACTCTTCCCGCACTTAGTCCCTTTTTTACTTTCTTCCATAACAATGGGCTAATGTTATAACCAACAAGTCGATCGAGAATTCGGCGTGCTTGCTGTGCATCGACTAGGTCCATGTTTATCGGACGAGGTGTTTTGAAGGCGTCTTTTATCGCTTGTTTTGTAATTTCGTTAAATACTACACGACAATCAGAATGTTCATCTATATCTAAGCTATGAGCCAAATGCCATGCAATGGCTTCCCCTTCTCTGTCGGGGTCAGCTGCAAGATAAACTTTTTTTACTTTTTTTGCTGCTGTCTTTAAATCTTTTAAAACAGGTCCTTTCCCACGAATCGTAATATACCTTGGTTCAAAGTCATTGGATACATCAACACCCATTTGACTTTTTGGTAAATCCCTTACATGTCCCATTGACGCTTTAACGATATACTTTTTTCCTAAGTACTTACCAATGGTCTTTGCTTTGGCGGGAGATTCCACGATTACTAAATAATCGGCCATATAGCCACTCCCTCTCGTCTATAAATGAAATCTCCCTCATTATTAAACACACATTTGCTATTTGTCAAACATAAGAAAAAAATTTCAAGGCTTTTTTTGCCATCATTTCGGTTTATTTCAAACAAATTTAATTTCTTTTTTGTCTACTCTCCTTCATATTCTTCTATAATATCTTCTGCCGTTAATACTAGCTTTGCGCCTTGTTGGATTAAGAAATTGGTTCCTTTGGATAATGGGGAAAAAAGCGGGCCTGGAGCGGCAAACACATCTCTCCCTTGTTCAAGAGCCTGATCAGCGCTAATTAAAGAGCCACTTCGCTCAGCAGCTTCAATGACCAGTAAACCGTTAGATAACCCACTAATGATTCGATTTCGTGCTGGGAATTGCCACTTTTGTGGAGGAGTTAATGGAGGGTACTCTGTTATAACCACATGTTCTGTCACAAGATGTTCATATAATGCGAGGTTTTCTTTCGGGTAAATGTACTGAAAGCCAGATCCCATAACTGCAATGGTTTTGCCTTTCTGTTTAATTGCTTCAATATGAGCAAGACGATCAATTCCTTTAGCCATTCCACTTATAATTAGAAAATCTTCTTGAATGATCTTAGGAAACAACATTTGTATGCTTTTGATACCAACTTCTGTCGGTTGCCTTGTTCCAACCACGCCCAATGTCTTTGAAGATCTTAATAACTGAACGTTGCCTTTCGCTAAGATCACCCAGGGAGGATCATAGATTTGCTTTAGTAGCTCGGGATATTCTTGGTCTACGTAGCATATGGCATGTATGCAATCCTTTGAATACTGATTAAGTGTCTCCTTTGGAGTATGTCGATGAAGGTCTTGATAAAAAGCTTGGGGGTTTGTAAGAGTAGGATAAAACAAAGAGGATAGTTGCGCGAGAGTCATAGAAAAAATACGTGTAAGCGAAGGATCTTTTAAAAGCAGCTGAGAGAGCTTAGACCAGGTCATCCCTCGACAGCTGTGAAGATGGATTAGACGGGTTCTAAAATCAGACAGTGTGCATCCCTTCCTTCCTATTATAAAGATAGATAGCAAAATAGACCGATAGGGGGTGAGAATTAAACAGATTAAATCCTATTCTCTTTCCCTATTCGGTCAATTTCTTATTCTATTATTCTACGATTACTTCGTTGCTTCGTGTGTTGTACACGCATCAAGAAGGTTATTCTCCTTAAGTGCCGCAACAAGTGTGTCACCCATATCAGATGGTGTTGCCGCCACTTTAATTCCGCAGCTTTCAAGGGTTTTAATCTTTTCAGAAGCTGTACCCTTACCACCAGAAATGATCGCACCAGCATGGCCCATACGCTTCCCTGGAGGAGCTGTTTTTCCACCGATAAAGCCGACTACAGGTTTCGTCATGTTAGCCTTCACCCATTCAGCCGCTTCTTCCTCAGCTGTTCCACCAATTTCACCAATCATGATGACAGCATACGTATCTGGATCTTCATTAAATAGTTTAAGAGTATCGATAAAGTCTGTTCCATTAACAGGGTCTCCACCGATTCCTACAGCTGAAGATTGACCAATGCCTGCAGTTGATAATTGATGAACTGCTTCGTACGTTAACGTACCAGATCTTGAAACAACACCTACATGACCTTTTTTGTGAATGTATCCTGGCATAATCCCAATCTTACACTCATCAGGAGTAATCACTCCAGGGCAGTTCGGTCCAACCAGGCGAGTATTCTTACCTTCTAGGTAACGTTTTACATCTACCATATCAAGCACTGGAATACCTTCCGTAATACAAATCGCTAACTCAATGCCTGCGTCAGCTGCTTCCATAATCGCATCTGCTGCGAATGCAGGTGGTACGTAGATCACTGAAGCATTTGCCCCTGTTGCACGAACAGCTTCTTCTACAGTATTAAATACTGGAATGCCTTCAATTTCAGTTCCACCCTTACCAGGTGTTACTCCACCTACAACATTTGTACCGTATTCAACGGCTTGTTTTGTATGAAAAAGACCTGTTGCTCCTGTAATACCTTGAACAAGTACTTTTGTATCTTTATTAATGAGGATACTCATGTCTCCACGTCCCGCCTTTCTATTTCACTAGAGCTACGATTTTTTGTGCACCATCAGCCATTGAATCTGCAGCGGTGATATTTAAACCAGATTCTTTAAGAATCTTCTTACCAAGTTCAACATTTGTTCCTTCTAAACGAACAACTAATGGAATTTCAAGGCCCACTTCTTTTGTGGCTGCAATCACACCTTCAGCGATAATGTCACACTTCATGATTCCGCCAAAGATATTAACAAAGATTCCTTTCACATTCGTATCAGATAGAATGATTTTGAATGCTTCCGTTACTTTTTCAGCCGTCGCGCCACCACCTACATCTAGGAAGTTAGCTGGATCACCACTATAATGCTTGATGATATCCATTGTAGCCATTGCCAGTCCTGCACCGTTAACCATGCAACCAATATTTCCATCTAAAGAAATATAGCTTAAATCATGCTTAGATGCTTCAATTTCTTTTACATCCTCTTCTTCTAAATCACGGAATTCAAGAATGTCTTTTTGTCTATATAATGCATTTGAGTCAAAGTTCATTTTAGCGTCAAGAGCCATTACTTTACCGTCGCCAGTTGTAACAAGCGGGTTAATTTCTGCAATGGAGCAATCTTTTTCAACAAAGACTTTGTATAGACCAAGCATAAACTTAACAGCTTGACCAACAAGTTCTTTAGGAATATTAATGTTAAAAGCAAGACGACGAGCTTGGAAGCCTTGAAGACCTACAGCTGGATCAATGACTTCCTTGAAGATTTTTTCAGGTGTAGCCTCAGCCACTTCTTCAATTTCCGTTCCGCCTTCTTCAGAAGCCATCATAACAACGCTTGATGTCGCGCGATCTAGAACAAGTCCAATATAGTACTCGTTTTTAATGTCGCAGCCTTCCTCAACAAGTAAGCGCTTAACTTCTTTGCCTTCAGGACCAGTTTGATGAGTCACAAGAACCTTCCCCAAAATCTCTTCTGCGTATGTACGTACTTCATCGAGATTCTTGGCGACCTTCACTCCACCAGCCTTACCACGGCCACCTGCATGGATCTGTGCTTTCACAACAGATACGCTAGAGCCTAAATCCTTCGCTGCAGAAACAGCTTCTTCTACAGAGAACGCAACCTTGCCGTTCGGAACTGCTACGCCATATTGGCGAAGAAGCTCTTTCCCTTGATACTCATGGATATTCATTCTCTCTCCTGCCTCCTGTCGATTGCATGCGTTTGCATGCCTTTCAGATTTTCACCCCAACCCGGGTGAAATTCTCTTCTATCTTAGCATTTTTTTCATGCTTGTGGGAAGCAAATCGCAATAATTTGAAAAAACCAGTGATTATTTTTTTGAATTTGTCGATTTTTTCTCTTCTTGCTTTTCTTTTTCATTTTTTGATTTTGTTTTCTTTGTAAAAAGTCTACTCAATGCTTCTTTGGCATCGGTTTCTTGAGTTGATGGAAATAGTCCAAATTCACTTCCCATTTCCTCTGTATTTGTACGGTTTGTTCTCTTTTTCTCGCTCATTTCATCACCTCATCTATTGTTTGGTTTCAGTCTTCCTCAGATTGAGGTTCTTGATTCCTATCGATCCGGTAGATAAAAGCGAAAAGCTCGGCTACTACTTCATACAACTCCGTTGGAATGGTTTCATTAATCGTCAACTGACTTAATAATTCGACAAGTGTTTCGTCTTCTTGTATAGGAACATGTGAGGATTTTGCAATTCGTATTATCTCAGCTGCTGTTAATCCTTCACCCTTCGCAACAACAGTAGGAGCCTTCATTTGATCTTGTTGATATTGAAGGGCAATGGCTTTTTGATTGTCTTTATTCATATTCGAATATCCATCCCTTGATATGATGTTGGAACTTGCGGAGGAGTAAACGTACGATTGTCTGAGACTGGTGATTCTGTTGGCCAGGTTTTCCATGAAACAGCTGTGAATCGATAGTCCATCTTCTCAAGGCTTTGTTTTACGATTGGTTCAAGCATTTTAATTAACGCATCTGGTCGATCTTGATGATTCGTGACTGTTACATGGACAATTTTCTTTTGAATGGTTACTTGAACCATGGTTTCTTTTAACCGTTCAAGTTCAAGAAAAAATAGCAGTCGGCAGTTCTCTGGATCTATCGTTGTATCGTCTTGCTTTTTACCTTGCCATTGAATTATTAGATCTGTTTTCCATTCGCCTAATGTAATTGGCAGTGAAAGCATCGTTTGAACAAAAGCTGGATCAGATGATAGCGATTGAATTTGGTGACCGGTAATGGTATGAAGAACTCGCTCTGCTTGGGTGCGAATCTCAGATGACTGACTCTCTCCCATCAATTGAACAAGAAGACTTTTAATTGAAGGTGCAAGTGGTTGGTTTGCCACATTTGCCTCGTCCTGGTAGCCAACTAGTTGAACAAGGTTGAGAAGCTGATTTGCAAATGTCATTTGTTTTCCGTTAACAAACACGTGTGGCATTACAGTTTCTTTTACTGCTTTTTGTATAACCTGCTGCTCTATGGTAGTAGTGGGCTGCTGGATCATACTAGCCCAATTTCTATGGATCTTCGACAGATCATGCTCAGAAAGCAAGGATTGCTTGATTAAAGAGGCTTCCGTTGATACATCAGTTGGCATCCACTTTGTTAGAAATGAATCAACGGAGGAGTTTGGTGCGACACCAGGCCATTGAAGCTTAGTTAAAATAGCCATGGCTGCTTGTTTTTCAGTTGGACTGGCATTCCGATCAAGAAGGGTTTTTAGGATTTGATCAATGGGAGATTGAGTACTCGGTCCATCTGTCCGGCTAAAAAAGGCCTGCATCATTTGCGAGGATTGATTCATTGCAGAAGACGCAAGCTTTGTCTCAAGGTTCGTTAAGCCTTCAGATAGATGAGGCGACTGTGCTAAAGCTGCTAATGATTGAAAAACACCTTTTGTTAACGGAAGCTGCTGTTGAATCATTGTTCGAATGGTTTCTAAGCCTAATTGTCTTGAAATAGAGGGGTCCTTTAATAGCTGTGCCCCCTCTTTTAGTTGATCTCTTGTGAATGGAGTACCAGTGAGTTTTAAATCCTGTAATAGCATCTTACTTTCTTTACTTGTCGCAAGCTGTGTAGAATTCATTGATAATGTTTCAGTCTTTGCACCCGCAATATCAGGTTGAACCACTTGGAGATTAGGAACGCCTTGGCCTTCTTTAACTAAGAACCAATAAGAGCTTCCAGCATTGACCATCGTTTCAAGCTTGGCAACAACGGTTGTACCGCGAATAGATAAGGCTGCCAGTTGATCTGGATAATGCTTTAAGATCTTCCCTGAAAAGAGCTGACCCGGTTTAAGCGAGAGAAGACTCTCACGATTTTGAAGTAGATTTCCGATTTGTGACACATTCTGAAACATCGCGTCTTCTCTCCTTTTTTCAAGTTCACCCTAACAGATCCTTTACAGGCTGAAAGGACCTTCTATGTATAGGGGTAACTCCTTGTTGTTTCATTGCCTCCAAATGAGTGGGCGTCCCATAACCCGAATGAGCACTAAATCCGTACCCTGGATACGTTTGATCCCAATTGCTCATGATTTGATCACGGGTAACCTTTGCAAGAACGGAAGCTGCTGCAATACTAAGGCTCTTTTGATCGCCTTTGATTAAAGAAGTCTGCTCTATGTCGAGTGGGATGTGCATTGCATCCACTAATAAAAAGTCAGGTTCAGTAGATAATTGTTCGACCGCCAGCTTCATGGCACGTTTTGCGGCTTGGTAAATATTAATCTCATCTATCGTTTCTACGTCAACTTCTTGAATTGAAAAGGCAATGGCTTGTTTCTTAATTTCATCATAGAAAAATTCCCGCTGCTTCTTTGAGAGCTTCTTTGAGTCAGTCAGTCCAATCAATGAATGTTCAACTGGTAAGATGACCGCTGCGGCAACAACTGGACCGGCAATGGGACCCCGACCAGCCTCATCAATCCCAGCAATGGCCTGGTAGCCTTTACGTAGAAGGTCTCGTTCATATGCTTGTATGTCTTCGTGCTGCTGTAGAGCTCGTTTGTTTTTTTCTTGCTTGCGCTCGACCTGTTCTACTAATCGTTGAACTCCCTTTCGCTTATCGACCTTCAGAATCTCTATATAGCTCTCTATTTCAGATTGAGATGCTTCTTCTAATTGTTTTTTTATGATTGATATTGATTCATTTAGCATAATGTCTCTCCTACTTATATCGGCTATTTCTATAATCATTTAAAGAGAAAAACCGCTTAAAGAGCTTACTCCTTAAACGGTTTTCGCTTCTATGTCTGATGGTTTTTCAAGTGTAATAGCTCCGATTGTTCCAGCACGTAGCTCTCGCAAAACGGTTTCAGCTGTTTTGTCGTAGTCAATATATCCACGTTTTTGAAGAAAGCCGCGTTTCTCTCCAATTAGATCAAATAACTCTACATTATCCTCAGGTAGCTCGTCCACTTTATAACGCGCTTGTATGAATGTTGGGTATTCCTTCTTTAGATAAGTAAGGACAAATAAAGCAATATCTTGAAAATCAAGAAGCTCATCTTTAATTGCACCCGTTGCAGCTAAGCGATAGCCTGTGAGTTGATCCTCAAATTTAGGCCATAGGATCCCTGGTGTATCCAATAACTCTAATGAAGTACCAATCTTAATCCACTGTTGCTTTTTCGTAATACCGGGACGATCTCCAACATTTGCAGTGCGTTTAGACGCAAGACGGTTGATCAATGTAGACTTTCCAACGTTTGGAATACCAAGTATCACCACACGAATGGCACGTGGTTTCATTCCTTTTGATTCCCATCTCTCAAATAATGGCTTAGCAAGTTCTCGGCAAGCCGCTTCAATTCGTTCTGTGCCTTGACCATTTTGTGAGTTAATAGAAATCACTGAGGCTCCATTTTCCTTAAAATATGAAGTCCACGCTTTTGTCACAGTGGGATCAGCTAGATCGGTTTTATTTAAGAGGATTAAGCGAGGCTTTCCTTCTGCTAATTCATCAATTACTGGATTTCTAGAAGAAAGCGGGGCACGAGCATCTAATAACTCGATGACCACATCAATAAACTTTAGTTTCTCTGTTACTTCTCGGCGAGCCTTTGCCATGTGGCCAGGATACCATTGAATCGTCATGTAAACACCTACTCAGTTATTTTAATATTTCGGATTGGCCAGAACGTAAGACTCGCTCCACCAATCATATCTTCTTTATGGACAGCACCAATGTCACGGCTATCCTTGCTACGTCTACGATTATCTCCCATTACAAAATAGGAATCCTCCGGTACAACAGGACCAAGTGCATGTGGTAGCTCCTCTAACGTGAAGTCACCGGTTAAAATTTCACCTTCGTATCGCTGTTTCATCTCATCTAAAAATGGTTCAGCAACAGGTTCTTGATTAACATATAAGGTGTCATCTTTATATTCAATTTCTTCACCCGGCAAACCAATCACCCGTTTGATATAATCATTTCCTCCAGGAGCATGGAAAACCATAATATCAAAGCGTTCCGGTTCGCTCAGCTGTAACCCAATTTTATTAACAATTAACTTATCATCCGGCTCAAGTGTTGGTTGCATGGACTCCCCATCAACAACAACAGAAGCAAACATGAAGGTTCGGATCACAAATGCTAGCAAGAGTGCAATTGCAATGGCTTTAACCCATTCCCAAGACTCTGATCGTTTTTTTTCCATGGACAGAACCTCCAACGGGCACTAGACTTTCGTATGCAGTCTTAATAGTCTTATTTTATCATATTCACCCTTTGAATAGTAATGACGAGTCTAAACCAATTAAAATTAGATTATTTAATAAATTTGTCCCTGTGCTTTTTCAATACAAACACAAAAAGCAAATGATCCCATTTTAGAATCATTTGCCTTCAAAGTTAATCTTTCGTTTTAATACTACGTATGAGACACAATACATTCTGCATTCCCATGTATGGAATAGGTTGTCACTCCATAAGGTAGAATAAAATGTTGTCCTTTGCTTATTGGATATTCGATACCATCTACTTTTAATAACGCACCGCCTTCAATCACACTTACCTGCAAGAAGTCAGCTGTTAATGAAAGTGTGGCATCCCCTTGGAGATTCCAATGGTACACGTTAAAATATGGGTCCTCTACTAATTTTGTTTCTGTAAGCCCTTGAATCGTTTTCTCTTCTTGGGTAAATGTAGCATCCACATGGGGTACCTTTGTTACTTCAAGTGAGCGTTCGACATGTAACTCTCGTTCGTTCCCATTTGCATCCGTGCGATCATAATCATACACTCGGTACGTAATGTCTGAGCTTTGTTGAGTTTCAAGAATGACAATACCAGCACCAATCGCATGAATGGTACCGCTTGGCACGTACACAAAGTCACCTGCCTGAACCTTCACTCGTCTAAGAAGCTTGTCCCATTCTTTAGTATTCATTAATTGGGAGAGTTCTTCTGCACTTTGAGCATGGTGACCAAGAATTAACTCCGAATCTTCTTCCGCACTTACTACATACCAGCATTCCGTTTTTCCGTATGGAACCCCTTCTACATTTCTCGCAAACTCATCGTTCGGATGAACTTGTACAGATAAATCCTCTGCGGCATCTAAAATTTTTATTAATAACGGATATTCTTCTGTACTAGTAGATGGTTTATTAAATAGATTGCCTTCGTTTTCCCATAAATCTTTTAATGACTTCCCTGCAAACGTTCCATTTTCAACAACACTTATGCCATTTGGATGAGCAGAGATGACCCAAGCCTCACCTGTGTGTTCTGACGGAATGGTATAGCCAAATTCAGTTTGAAGCTTATTCCCGCCCCAAATTCGCTCTTGTAAAACAGGACTTAAAAATAGTGGTTCGTGTACAGTCATAGTAACCCTCCAAAAAGTAATCGATCTATTAAGCTATTTGTTCGTTTAGAGCTTTATACGCTAACATGAGAGCACCAGTAATTCCAGCCTGATCTCCTAGTCCTGGACTTACAATATAATTTTCTAAATCAGGTAGCGCAATATAGCCTCCATTTATCTCCGGCAAGTGCTTTCTAATCGCTTTAAAAACGGCCTCTTGATGACTAACTCCACCACCAAGGATAATCTTTTTTGGAGATAGAATTAATAGATATTGCATCATTGCCTGAGCGAGATAATATCCTTCTAACTCCCAAACTTCTTCTTTATGTGTTAGCTCAGACCCTTTTTGTCCCCAGCGTTTTTCAATAGCTGGCCCTGCTGCTAGCCCTTCAAGACAATCCTTGTGATATGGGCAAACGCCTTCAAATGAATCTTCTGGATGTTTGCGTATGAGAATATGCCCCATCTCTGGATGAGATAAGCCTTGAAGCAGATGACCTTGCATCACTGCCCCTGCTCCAACTCCTGTTCCTACAGTAATATATAAACAGCTATCAAGCCCTTTTGCTGCGCCAAACGTAGCTTCACCCAGTGCAGCGGCATTTACATCTGTATTAAAGCCGATTGGAATAGGAAACTCTTTTTTTAATTCTTGAACGATCGGATAGTCTTTCCACGCTGTTTTTGGTGTGGATGTAATGCTTCCATAGCTTGGACTATCCTGGTCAATATCAATCGGTCCAAATGAGCCAACACCCATTGCCGTTATTTGATATTGTTTAAAAAAAGCAATGACTTCTTTCATTGTTTCAGAGGGAACCGTTGTTGGAATGGTTACTTTATCAATTATTTTTCCTGTTTCATCCCCAACTGCACAAACAAACTTTGTACCTCCAGCTTCAATTGCTGCTAACATGCTGCACTCTCCCAACTCTTTAGATATCTAGCTTATTCATAGATAAGCTTTGCTCTTAGCATAAACTCAGTAAAGCTTTTAGCTGAGCAAAGAACATCTGATAAATTTTCTCTAATGACTTCAACGATAAAATCATAAATCCCCATAGCCTCTTCGTAATCTTCTTTGCTAATGGCAAGTAAGAAGATTAATCGAGTAGATTGTCCGTTATCCCATTCAATTGGCGTATCTGATATGGCAATCCCGATTTGCGTGCGAACCGAAAGCAAATTAAGTGGATGAGGAATGGCTACTCCTTCACCAATTAACGTTGAGCCTAGTTCTTCGCGTTTAAAAATGGCTTCGGTGAACTGAACTTGATCTTGAATAATGTTTTCTTTTGCCATAGCTTCAGTGAGAACGCGAATGGCTTCATCCTTAGTCTTAAAGGATTGCTTAAAGAAGATTGACGGTGAAAAGTATTTAGATAATAAGTCTTTTGTGTTACTTAACTCTTGAGTAATCTTCTTATCTAATTCGAGCATCTCTTTTTTTGATGGTAGCGTTTCAATTTTAAAGATCGGCTTATTCTTCTCTTCAATTTTAACCGAAGTGATTACCACATCTTCTTCAATATAAGGTAACTGATTATACTTTTGAGCAGAAATGGTCTTTGTAATAAATAGATTTGGAATTGCACGTTTAATTGTTGATTCAATGATACGCGCTGTTCCAAAACCTGATCCACATACGATCAAACAAGAGTTGTGACGTTCATATTTTACTTGATAATTGCGCTCTAGTGAAGCACCAATATGAAGAGCTAGATAAGCAACCTCACCTAAATTAATATCGTAGGAAAATTCTTCTTTAATGGATCGAACCGCATATAAGGTTAATTCATACGCAAGTGGAAAGTATTTTTTGATGTGTTCTTCCATTGGATTTCTAACTCTAATATTATTTTCGGCGCGATAGAGCATCGATTGAATGTGACTTTTTAAATCATGCTTTAATTGCACATCCTGTGTAAGATCATAATAATAATTCTCATTGATTTTGATTAAGAACGCGTCAATGTACGCAATCAATAGGCTTTGTGATGATTGATCAGGTATAGCCTTACTAATGACTTTACTCTTTAACTGAACAAAAAGGTAGGAAATTTCCGATTTAGGTAATGATATTGAAAATAAGTTCTCTACTATCGTCACCAAAGGATCCATCACTTGCTTGAGCTCAGATGAGATTTCGGACTGTTCATACTCATTCTCTATAGAAAGTTGGTTCGCTATGCGATCCGCCATGATAACAAGATAATAAATAAAGTTGTTTAAATTCTCATCGGTAAAATACAAATGAGCGCTGTGAAATAAAGAAGGTAGTTTCTTTTGAAGCAAAACTACATCATTGTTTTGATTTTTCCATTTAAAATATGTTTCGATTTGGGTATAGTCAATATGATTATCAATTAAAGAAAAAAGGGTCTCACGTTTTTGAATTTCTTCTCCTTCAATATAGACGCCTTTGCCAACTTTTGATTGCAAAGTTAACCCATTTTCTTGGATGAACATACGTACACCATTTAATTCAGAGCTTAGTGTTGTTCGACTGACAAAAAGCCTTTCTGATAGTTCTTCTAAACTAATATAATCACTTTCAAACAACAAACTATAAATGCATTGCTTCATTCTTCCCTCTTTTGAATGAATATCAAAGTATAAGGGCGACACTGAACTTCCTTGTTTAAATAATTGAAACCGTTCTTGTTCTACAATTTCAAAATAAAACCCTTTGCCACGTACCTTTTTAATCAGAAAACCATGCTGTGAACATACTTCATTCATTTCCTTAATTTCTTTGCGAATCGTACGGTTAGAGACAGAAAGACATTCTGCTATTTGTTCGCTACTAAGCGTTGCTTCGTTTTTTTCTATAAGGTTAAATAGTTTATTTTTGCGGTGGTCAGCAAACATTGGACTCTCCTCTCCATGATGCAAGATCTATGTTGTTTTTTCTTAGAGATCCGTCATACAACGTTTAAACCATACCTAAACCATCGCCTTATAGGTGAACGTTTCTTTATGAAAGAATGTCCACCTACTCAAATGAAGTAGGTGGAACCTAGGTAGCTTACTTATTGACCAATTAAGATGGTGCTAAACTGGTATGGTTTTAACGTTTTTACTTTCTCTGCTTGAGTGGTTTCATCGAGCATGACGAATTCACCATTCTCATTTAATGTTTCATCGATCGTTGATGTTCTTTCTGTAAATGGATTAAACACACGAACAATGTAGTTCTCACTATCTTCTGCTTTTTTAATTGTACTTATGACTGAATTCATATTCTCCAGTTGCAACAAGCTATACGAACGTTTATTTGTTTTCTCTTCATCACGATAGACATAGATCATACGACCATTTAAGAAGTCAGAGAATTGATAGTAAGCCATTGGTGATAAATATTCCTTTGCTACTTTTGCAATCTCAGCTTCATCGAATGTCGTTTCATTCTTTATGCTATAGGCAAAGGTTGCCTTAATGCTTCCGAGTAGCTGTGCATCCGGTGTTTCAACAATTGTTTCTCCAGAAGCTCTGCCAGGGCGGTATAGGAGATCTGTTTTTCCCATATGACTAAACGTTCTGAACAATGTTAGTTGAATGGTATCATATGATTCACCTACAATTTCGTACTCACGCACACCCTCTGTGAAAACAGTTGCCACACTAGTTGAATGATGAAGCGAAACGAAGCTTTGCATTGGTTCAATGGAAATTGGCGCTTCTTCCCATTTCTCCTCTTCCCACACGGCCATTTCAGGCAAGTAAACAGGTCGAGTAACCGTTCCAAATAGTTGGTCCGCTGTTGAGAATTTACTAGCAATTTCAGTGTTAAATTGAACACATAGACGATGACTTAATACTTGATTATCCATTTCAACTTCAACACGAATGAGTTCCTCGTCTTTTCTCAAAGCTACTTTCGCTTTTAACACAAACTCACGATCCGCATTCTTGTTTGCTCGTTCTTCTAAGTTGTATGGAACGTTCATTTTTAACGTGAAATCAAGATGTTCTTCCACGTCTGAAACAACATATTCTACTTGTAGACATTCTGCATCCGTAGAGAATACCAATAAATCTTCACGCGGTGGAGAATAGTTGTACGAGTCTCCGTCATCCCCGTTCTCAACAAAAATCATCTGATCATGGTACGATTTCTTCGTTAGCTTATCAGTGATCGTTAATGTATTATTCTCAGCTAGACTGATTTCAAAGAACTCATTTTCGATTTGTTTTTTTGAAGAAACGTTTGATGTTTGTTGCTCTTCATTATACGCTAGATCAAGATAAAAACTGTCATATCCTAGCCCATTCACATTGGTTACATACAATAAAATTTCGGCTAAAAATACTTTTTCTGGCGTATAGATCTTCTTACTTGGATTGAGGTGAATCGTTTGCTTTAACACATAATCTGTTAATTCAACCTTCTTCTCAATTGAGTAAGGGATCGTATTCCCATTATAATCTTTTACCGAGAAGTTTTCTTCAGGAATATAAAGTGCAACCTTCACAACACCAGAACGTTTATACGGAAGTGGATTAAACAACGTAAAGTTCAAATCATGTTGATACGGAATTCGTTCAGAAACCAATCGCATATGAAGGTCTAGAAGATTTTTTGACTTCTCATCAGCAAGTTTATAACGATATCCCACATCACGGTTTGTCGTATCGCTGTTGCAGCCACCAATACTATCATGGGCCGCATTTTCAAACATAAGCTTCCAAATCTCTTCTAGCTCACGATGTGGGTATGGATTCCCTAGTGAATAACTAATTGAAAGAATTGGTTCTAGAACATTCGCTAAGAAATTCTCAATTTCATTGTTTGATTGCTTTAGATCAGCGCGTGTAGAGAAGATCGACTTGTGAAGGCGACTATGCTTTCCTTCTGTTAACTCCCCTTTTATCACCGGAAGATCCGCAACATCTTTTTCCAGCTCATCAAAGAATGTTTCTGGAGAATGAAGGACGTATTCTCTTTTTTTGTCTAGTTCATTAAATGTATTGATAATCTCTGGCAGATTTTTTCTTAGTGGTGCTTGGTCGAGACCATTTGGGAAATACACATGTTTTGTTGAAGCCTTAGCTTCTAGTCTGCCAATAAAATCTTCAACATACGATTCAATATCTTCTACATCCTCAGGAATATTCCCGCCGTGATAATAACCAAATGGAATTTGGTTTGATAGCATCTGTGTGCCATCATCACCTTCCCATGTAAATTCCGTTTGTTTTAGACGATTATCGGCTACGCCTCTCCAGAATAGAAAACGATTAATTCCAAAGTTTTTATAGATTTGAGGCATGTTACCGCCTTGACCAAATGCATCTGGAACGTATCCAATTTCCATTGAGTGACCTAATTCTTTTGCATACCTTGTTCCGTATAATAAGTTACGAGTCACCGATTCTTGCGAGATCACTAGCTGATCGGTTTGAGTGTACCAAGGTCCCGTCATTAGTCGCTTCGCTTTGACTAATGCTTTAATTCGCTCTTCATCCTCAGGGCGATACTTAAGATAGTCTTCAATTAGAGATGTTTGAGCATCCATCAAGTAGTAATTAAATCCTTCGTTACTTTCTAGTGCATCAAGTACCTCACTTAAATGTTTCACCAAGTAAACGGTTGAACGTGAAGATGTAAAATACCATTCTCTATCCCAGTGTGTATGTGGAATCACATGTACTTTTGTTTTTTTCATAACGTAAAACTCCTTTTTCGCGTGAGAGCGAGTTTGTTTAATTAATGATCAAATTCGATCTCAAGTTCATCCAGTTCATCATTTTTTGTCTCTGCTTTTTCAGCTTTAACCACGCTTTTTTCTTCGCGGAAATCAACTAATAGATTTGAACCAATCGCAATGATCAGTGCACCAACTAGAATTCCAGCGACATATGCCCAACCACTACCGACCGTAAAGAAGCCATACACACCACCAACTGGAGGCATAATATCGTGCGCACCAAGTAAAATCGCTACAGCAGCACCCGTTGCTCCTGCCACTACATTTAATGGAATGAGCTTAAATGGACTTTTAAGTGTAAAAGGAATGGCACCCTCTGTGATCCCGATAATTCCCATGACAAATGAACCTTTTCCTGATTCTTTGAGCTCTGGAGAGAAATTCTTTTTCTTAATCATCGTAGCAAGCCCATACCCGAGCGGTGGAATACAAATGGCGATATTAACAATGATTGCAGGTAAATATATCCCACTCATTAGTAATGCGTTCCCTGCCATCCAAGCTGCTTTGTTAACTGGTCCTCCCATGTCAAACGCGATCATAGCTCCAAGTACTAATGCAAGAACCACGTTGTTAACATTACTTTGAGTCATTGATGTAATCCATTCAAGAAGAGCCGTATTCACCCAGCCTAGCGGACCACCAAGAACAAGTGACATTAAGATTCCTGTAGCTCCAACCGTAATTAATGGAAGAATAATTAGTGGGACAGCGGTTGCAAGTGAACCACCAATGACAATTTTATTTTTAACCCAATTTGTTACCCATCCAGCAAAGAAACCGGCGACAACTGCACCTAAGAATCCTGCATTCGTTGAAGTGGCTAATGCTCCCCCAACAAGTGCCGCTGCCAGAGCAGGTCTACCTGCAATGGAGAAGGCAATAAAGGCTGCAAGCACAAGGTTCAACAAACCAATTGCCGTCCAACCTACTTGTTCAAAAAGGTAGACGTAGTGGAGAAACCCTCCTGTTTCAGCAAACTCTCCTAGATCTGTATAACCTGATAGGAAAGCAATAATTTTAGCAACAGCAACGACTAAAGACCCCGCAATAATAACCGGAAGAACATATGAAATTCCTGTCATTAGATGTTTTTTAAATTCTGCGGCTTTTGATTTCATTTTCTTTTCCTCCTACATTAGGACTGTTTTCTTTTTTCTAATGCTTGTACAATCTTCTCAATGACAGCCTCACCATTGGAAACCGCTTGACCTAGCTTAATTCGAACAACTGGCTTCCCTTTGAAACGATCTTCACCATCAATGGCTTTATCAGCGGCGATAATAACGGCATCCGCTTCTTGTACATCCTCTAGCGTTACTTCATTTACAAGACCAAGTGCTCCTTGTTGCTCCATTTTCACATCATGACCAAGCTTTGCTCCGGCCTTTTCAAGTGCTTTCGCTGCCATTGGCGTATGTGCCAACCCAGCGATACACGCAGTTACTCCTACAAATTTCATCTTTACACGACCTCTCTTTCAACACTGTTTAATAACTCTAATACATCTTCTTTTGTTTGAATGGTAGCTAAGCGTTCCTGGAACTCTTCCTCCATTAATTGACCAGCTAAGGCAGACAAGATCTGCAGATGCCTTGTTCCAGCCTCCACATTTGGAACAAGAATAGCGAAAATGTTCTGTACCTTAAATTGATCCGGTGACTGCCAATCAATTTTTTCTTTCATTTTTATAAAGATCAGAGCGGCCCTCTTCACTGCCGCACTCTTCGCATGTGGTATGGCGATTCCTTCTTGAAAAGCTGTAGAGTACGTATTCTCTCTACTGGTTAAATCCGCTAGCAATTGTTCCTGATCGTCTGTTATACCTAATTCCTGTGCCTTCTGGGAAATGAGATGTAAGACATCATCTCGATTGCCTAATTCGATCTCTAAAAAAATCTGGTTGTCCTTTAAAAGCAATCTATTTCTCCCCTTTCCGTTGTTATCGCTTACAATTGTAAGTATAAAACGTTCTTTTTTTTTGCTTAATACAGAGTTTAACCATTTAAGTTGGCAAAAAGTGAACGATAGAGGAAAAATCATACGTCAATACTGGCTTAGCCTGTCTTTTAGGCATCAAAAAAAGAGACTCAACCATCTCATTATGGTTGAATCTCTTTATATGATCAGTCGGTACTCTCTGCATGTACCTGAACGAGAAACTCTTCAAAAAAATCATCTTCAATATACGTTTTAATTTTCCAAATGCCTGCAGAAGGGAATTGTACCTCAGATGGACTGTGGCTAATGATTTCAAGACTATCTCTTTGTGTAAGAATTGTATTTTGTATGATTGGATTTATTTCTTCATTTGAATCTAGATTCGTTGCTACAGCACTGAAATCCTGATTCGGAGCCTCTTCTCCCCAAAAATGCCACATCCATTTTTGGCTCTCTCCAGCAAGAACGGGCCCACCTATAATTCCAACTTTTTGATCAATGCCAAACATCTCACCAAATTCATTTGTAAAGACTGGACTCACCTCAGCCTGACTTTCACCTTTAAAACAACCAGTTAACATTAATAGAAGTGCACATCCACTTACTAAAAAAGGACTTTTCATTTGAGCTCTCCAATCTGCTATTAATTGTTTTATTAGTTTTCAGCCTTCAAAAACCGTCCTTGCTTCCATACACCCTTTTCCTTATTGTAGCCGAATACGTGCTCATATTTTTTATAGTCTTGTTTGAGGTCCACATAGGTCAGATATGTTGTATTGGCACTGTTCTTAACATTATATTCCGTTTTGACCGCTAAAATATCTTCAGGTGCATAACCTTCTATATTCAGTAGATATTCGTAAACCTCCTGATCCATCTTCTCCATGTAACTAGAGCTACCATACATCAGCCTGTGACCCGCAATAAAAGGAAGACTAAGCACTAAAATGACGACTAACGCCACAAAAAGATTTGCACGTCTCATGATTACCCTGCTTTCAAATGGGATGGTGGAGTTGAACTTTCATCAGAATTAAATAACTATTTGTATAATTTTGATGTTCTTTTCAGTGAGGAAAAGTGAATATTACCCCTTAGATTGAAGAATTGAACCATTTAACTTACAGCTATTTTATCTAAAGTTTTCTCCTCAACTTCTTCTTGAATCAATTGAAGGGACTTTCTATAATCTTCAGCAACGGCCAACTTAGTAAATTCAATTGTTTTATTATGATTTTGCCTTACTACCTTAGCTATTTCATTTATATCTACTCTAAAAAATTCTTTTCTTGGGTTTACTTTATTAATTTGATAATTTTCAAAAGCTTTATGAAGTGCTCGTTCTAGTTTAGGTGCATCGTCTGAGAATACCATTGCATGTACATCAAAGTTAAATGGCACAGATGCACTCCCAAGCTCATTTACACGGTCTAAGGGTTCCAACCTTCTTGTCATTCCAATTTTAAATACATCTGCTCCGAATGAACCAATATTAGAAATTATATAAACATAGCCAGCTCTAGCATTTTGTTCTCTGAAATCAACTTTTTCTTTTTCTGATTGAATATCTATTACTTTTGCTTGAATTTCTTCAATTTTTAACTGAATTTCTTGTTTTAACTCTTCGCTAGCGTTTTCCATTTGTACATCGTACTTTTCTAGTGCTTGTTTAAAATGTTTCTCATCTTTTTCTAACTTTTTGCGCTCACGCTCTATCTCAGCTTGAATTCGCTTCTCTTCACGCATCTGCTCTTTTAATAGCCTTTGCTCTTCTTTTTCATCTTCTTTTTTAAGGTGAAATTCGTATACTAGATATAATTCATCTATTTTTAAAGCTAAATATTCGTCTCTAATTTCAATACCATTACGAGAATTAAGTTTATTAATTTGATCTTGTGCTTTTTTAATTTGTTTTTCTATAACTTCTATATTATTGAACTTTGCTTTTAAGATTGCTGTATCACATTCTTGATTAAATGCTCTAACTGCAAGTTTAACGTTACTTTTACGCATTGCTTCACCTTTTTTTTCACTTCCATCAACTTTCCAACTTCTTGAGATCGTTGCTTCATCTACATTTGCCATTATCTTTTGCTTTTGTCTTATGTCATTTAATTCATTCTTAAATAATTCACTGTTTTCAAACCCATACTTAGGTTCATAAAATCCAAATGTTTGATTGAGGTGCTCTTCTTCGTAGGAAACTAACTCAGCTTTTAACGATTTTAGTTTATTGTTTTCATTCTCAATTTCGAGTTTGATTAGATCATTGTCTTTAGAGAGTTCCATTTCTTTATGCTTAACTTTCTCTTTGACTTTTTCAATTTCTTTTTCTAAATTTGCAGATTCAATTATTATATCCTGTTTTATTTTTTCCTTTTCTTTTTTTAGATTCTCTGATTCTTTAATTAGTTCCTCTGTTTTTAATCTAACTTTATCTAAATCATCTAATCCATTTTCTCTCCAGTATGCTTTTCTCTTATTTTCAGCTAACTGTTTTGTTATTAATAGCACTATCCCCAGAATAAAAGGGATTATTAATATCCATAAAGCAAAACATATTGAAATAAACCAAGTTGATAAGTACCATCGTTTTTCGGTCATAGATTAGTTATACCTCCATTTTTTGGATATAAAAATGTTTTCGTTAATTATACAATATATATATAATTTTATCCTTATTTATCATCAAATGTTTTACTTTGGTATCCTTACTTGCAATCAACGTTTTTCGAAAATTTATACATTTTATTTAAACAAAAAGAACGCCCTTCAAACGAAGGACGTTCTTTTTTTATCATTGTTAACCAATGATTATGCTTTTCTGCGAAGTTCTTTGATGCGGGCAGCTTTTCCACGTAGGTTACGTAGATAGTAAAGCTTAGCACGACGTACTTTACCGCGACGTTTCACTTCGATCTTGTCGATTTTCGGTGAATGTAATGGGAATGTACGCTCAACTCCTACACCATAAGAAATTTTGCGAGCTGTAAATGTTTCGCTGATTCCAAATCCGCGACGTTTGATAACCACGCCTTCAAAAAGCTGGATACGCTCACGAGTTCCCTCAACAACCTTAACGTGAATTGTTAAAGTGTCACCAGGACGGAAATCTGGAAGATCCGTGCGAAGCTGCTCATTTGTAATTTCTTGAATAATGTTGCTCATAGTCGTATTCCCCTCCTTCCAAACAGACATTCTTGTCGGATAGCCGCAGCGGAACATCTTAATAACGGGCGAATTGCCACAAGGTCTATAGTAGCATAGATAAAAGTGTGATACAAGATTCTTTTTATGAAATGCCAAGCTTTTTTACCTTACATCTCTTTTTTCCACTCTTTGATCCACTCTTGCTGTTCTTGCGTCAAAGATTCTTCCTTAATCAACTCTGGACGTCTCTCAAATGTCCGCTTGAGCGATTCCTTTGTGCGCCATTCTTCAATACGGCCGTGATGACCGGAAAGTAAGACCTCAGGTACTTCGAGTCCGCGAAACTCTGCTGGGCGCGTGTACTGCGGATGCTCAAGCATTCCTATTGTAAAGGAATCAGTTTGTGCAGATTCGTCGTTCCCTAGGGCTCCTTTAAGCAAACGAGTCACGCTATCGACAATGACCATCGCTCCAAGCTCCCCACCAGTTAACAC
The DNA here is from genome assembly GCF_016798245.1 of Alkalicoccobacillus gibsonii. GTDB lineage: Bacteria > Bacillota > Bacilli > Bacillales > Bacillaceae_D > Alkalicoccobacillus > Alkalicoccobacillus gibsonii. Next base: position 1,093,729 of record NZ_JAEUZA010000001.1, read on the forward strand.
ATAGTCACCGAGCGAAATCTCATCTGTCACAAGATGTTTCCGGATACGCTCATCATAACCCTCGTAATGTCCGCAGATTAAGATAAGCTGCTCTTCTTGTGCAAATTCCTCTGCTTTCGCTTGCGTATAAGGCTCTCCTTGAGGACAGAGCAAGACTACTCTAGCTTTTGCGTCTGGCTGCTTCACATCTTCAACCGCATCAAAGATTGGTTGAGGCGTTAAGACCATGCCTGCACCCCCACCATACGGATAGTCATCCACACGGCTGTGCTTATTCGTTGAGTAGGTTCTAAAATCTGTTACGTTTAGGGAGACAAGCCCTTTCTCTTGGGCAAGCTTCAAAATAGACTGTCCGAAGACTCCTGTAAACATGTCAGGAAACAGACTTAAAACGTCAATTCTCATACATCAAGACCTTCTAGTAAATGAATCGTAATCGTCTTGTTTGTGATGTCGATTTCTCGCACAACAGACTCGATGTAAGGAACTAGAAGATCCTTTTGCCCTTCTCGTTTAACCACCCATACATCATTTGCACCGGGGCTTAAAATCTCGATTACTCGTCCAATTTTTAACCCTTCTTCATCAACGACCGTACAGCCAATGATTTCGTGATAATAGTATTCTCCGATTTCAAGCTCTTCTTGTTGATCAGCGGATACATAAAGGGTAAGCCCTTTATACCCCTCTACCTCGTTAATATTAGTATAGCCTTCAAATGTAAGTAAATGAAATTGCTTATGAACACGATGTGAGGCAACAGTTAACGTTTTATATTGCCCATTCTCCTGTCTGATAGCAAGCTGGCTTCCTTTAGCAAATCGCTTTTCAGGAAAGTCTGTTGTTGAGAGGATTTTAACCTCTCCACGCACACCATGTGTATTAACAAGTTGTCCTACTTTATACCATTCCGTCATCCGAATTCCTACTTTCCACGAAATTGTTCAATGATTCCATCCTTCACAACGACCTCTAGCGGTTGCTCAGTGTCCGGCCAAGGATCCCCTACATTTAGCTCTACAATCGCCTGCGCTTGGCCACTTGTGATCTCAGAGCCAATGGGAAGGCGCTCCAGCTGTTGAAGTCTGAACTCAATGCCCTTTTTCTTTTCAATCCGTTTATTCATTTCCTGCTCGTAACGCTTGCGAAGCTGATATTCTTGAGAGGTGGAATCTGTTTTTTTAATCGATTTGTGCATTTGAAAATGAAACTGCTCGATTTCACGTGTGAGCTGTTCTTGTTCTGCATAGAGCTCATTAGTTAATGTATCTTTTTTGATTTCGGTTAATACTTGTTTAATGGAAACGGTTTGCAAAAACTGCATGTCATCACACTCCATTCAAAACAATGAGATCACCTAACGATAGACATACAAGAAAAGGGAGAGGTTTCCCCCACCCTTTCTTATTCAACGATATCCAGCTTTACTTTCTTTCCCTGCTTGTTCACAGCTGCATAAACAACTGAGCGCAGAGCTTTTGCTGTTCGTCCGTTTTTACCAATCACTTTTCCCATATCATCCGGATGAACCGTCAATCGTAGATAAACTGTCTGACCTTCTTGATGTTCTTCAACCTTAACAGATTCCGGATCATCAACAAGTGATTGAGCTATATGTTCAACCAACGTTTTCATCACAGATCACCTCGGGTCAAATTACTTTTGGTTTTTAGCGTTGTGAAGCTTTTCCATTAACCCTTCTTTTGAGAAAAGGTTACGAACTGTGTCAGAAGGTTTTGCACCTTTTAACATCCAGTCTAATGCTTTGTCTTCTTTAACAGAAAACTGAGCAGGTTGAGCAACCGGATTGTATGTTCCGATTTCCTCGATGAAACGTCCATCACGTGGAGCACGAGAATCTGCAACTACTACACGATAGACAGGAGCTTTCTTTGAACCAATACGTTTAAGTCGAATTTTAACAGCCATTTCGCTGTACACCTCCAAGATTATTTACACAATTTAGTATAATATCATCAATTCCACGTTCCTACAAGACTTATCTTATAGAGCAGAATAGATTTTTTTAAAATGGTAGTTTCAGGCCACCGAGTCCTTTTCCACGACGTTTCCCTTTTCCAGCCTGCATTCCAGTCATCTGTTTCATCATTTTCTTCATATCTTCAAACTGCTTCAACAGACGATTGACATCCTGAATGGTTGTGCCGCTTCCTTTTGCAATCCTTCTTCTTCTACTTCCGTTTAAGATCGAAGGGTCTTGCTTTTCTTTTTTGGTCATTGAACGAACAATCGCTTCAACTCGACCAATTTGTTTTTCATCTACTTGTAAATCCTTCATGGCTTTGTTTTTCTTCATGCCAGGCATCATTCCAAGTAAATCTTCAAGAGGTCCCATGCTTCTGACCTGCTCAAGCTGCTCTAAAAAGTCATCAAAAGTAAAGTCAGCGTTACGCATTTTCTTCTCAAGCTCACGCGCTTTTTCTTCATCAACATTAAATTGAGCTTTCTCAATCAGGGATAAGACATCTCCCATGCCGAGGATCCGGGAAGCCATTCGATCCGGATGGAACGGTTCAAGCTGATCCACTTTTTCACCAATACCAGCGAACTTAATTGGTGTGTTTGTAACAGCTTTTACCGAGATCGCAGCTCCACCTCTCGTATCGCCATCTAGCTTCGAGAGGACAGCACCTGTTAAACCAAGCTGCTCGTTAAATGTCTCAGCAACATTCACCGCATCTTGACCAGTCATTGCGTCAATCACAAGTAGGATCTCATCAGGGTTAACAGATTCCTTAATTTGACTTAATTCATCCATTAGCTCTTGATCTACATGCAGGCGACCTGCTGTATCAATTAACACATAATCATGATGGTCTTCTTTTGCTTTGGCTACTGCCTGTTTGGCAATCTCAACAGGGCTCACTTGATCTCCTAATGAAAAAACAGGCATGTCAATTTGTTTCCCTAACGTCTCAAGCTGTTTAATTGCAGCTGGACGATAGATATCAGCAGCAACCATCATTGGTTTGCGGTTGTGCTTTTTGCGTAAATGATTCGCAAGCTTTGCTGTGTGCGTTGTTTTACCTGCACCTTGAAGTCCAACCATCATAATGACCGTTGGTGGCTTCGTAGAAACAGCCAGCTTGCTTTGCTCGCCACCCATAAGTGCAGTGAGCTCTTCATTTACAACTTTTATGACTTGTTGACCAGGAGTTAAGCTTTTCATTACCTCTTGGCCAAGTGCCTTTTCTTTTACATCAGCAATAAATTGTTTAACGACCTTAAAGTTCACGTCAGCTTCTAGAAGGGCAAGCCTGACTTCACGCATCATTTCTTTAATGTCTTGCTCGCTAACTTTCCCTTTGCCGCGAATCTTTGTCAGGGTACCCTGGAGCCGTTCAGCTAAGCCTTCAAATGCCATGTTACCGCCTCCTAGTCCAGTTTCCGAATCGTATCTATTAGACTCTGCATCTCATAAGGAGCCGCGTTCTCTTGAATAGCTGTTTCTAATTGTGCCAGCAAACTTGTCCGTTTCTCAAACTTCTCAAGGAGCTCAAGCTTGGTTTCGTACTCTTCAAGCATCGCTTCTGTCCGTTTGATGTTGTCATAAACCGCTTGACGACTCACTTCAAATTGCTCGGCAATCTCTCCAAGGGAAAAATCATCTAAATAATACTGGGACATGTATTCGCGCTGCTTCAGAGTGAGCAGGGAATGATAGAAATCAAACAAATAGTTCATTCTGAGCGTTTTATCTAGCACGAAGCTTCACCCCTTGTTAAGTGATTCCCCTTTACGAGAATTTATATTACAGGAGAGCCGCTCTTGTGTCAAGTTTTTTTCTTAACATAACAATTTAACTTGGCTGTACGTCGTCTGGTGAGTCTAGTACATCTTTAAACAAGCCATATACAAACTGATCTGCCTGGAATGGCTGAAGGTCATCCTTCTGCTCACCAAGTCCAACAAACTTAACTGGAATATCAAGCTCACGCTTAATCGCCATAATGATTCCGCCCTTAGCCGTTCCATCAAGCTTTGTTAAAACAATCCCCGTTACATCTGTTGACTGGCCAAATGTTTTCGCTTGAACCATCGCATTTTGACCAGTTGTCCCATCTAGTACAAGCAGAACTTCATGAGGGGCACCCGGCACTTCACGTTCAATGACCCGTTTCACCTTTTCCAGCTCGTTCATTAAATTCACTTTATTTTGAAGTCGTCCTGCTGTATCACATAGAAGTACATCGGCACCTCGAGACTTTGCTGCTTGAATCGCATCATACATTACCGCAGCTGGATCACTACCTGCTTGCTGCTTAATGACATCTGCACCAACACGCTCGCCCCATACTTCAAGCTGATCAATCGCTCCAGCACGGAATGTGTCGCCTGCAGCAAGCATTACCTTTTTGCCTTCCTGCGTTAAATAGTGAGCCATTTTTCCAATCGATGTGGTTTTTCCTACACCATTGACACCCACTACTAAAATAACAGTCAGTCCATCTGTTTGCAGGTTCAGTTCTTGTGCTTCTTTTCCTTCATCAAGCATATTCGCAAGTAGCTCAGAAATGACAGGTTGAACATCCTTAGTGTCCTTTAAGTTACGCAGGCGAACCTCATCTTTTAGCTGTTCGACAAGCTCCATCACGGTTGAGACACCTACGTCAGAGCTAATCAATAATTCTTCAAGCTCTTCAAAGAAATCCTCATCTACTTTACGGTATTTATAAACTAGCTCATTCATCTTACCTGCAAACGATTCTCTTGTTTTTTCAAGACCTGACTTAAACTTGTCTGTTACTTCCGTTGTTTGATTTGTAATTTTATCTTTTAACTTCTTAAAAAAACTCATGTTGTTTCCTCCTAGCTTTCAATTAGTTCCTTTGTTTCTTCCAGTCTAACCGAAACAAGTCTTGATACACCTGATTCCTGCATGGTCACACCATACAGTACATCTGCTTCTTCCATCGTTCCACTTCGATGTGTGATCACGATAAATTGCGTAGCTTCTGAGAAATCCTTCAAATACTGCGCAAATCGACTGACATTTGCTTCGTCTAATGCGGCTTCCACTTCATCGAGAACACAGAAAGGAACCGGTCGTACCTTTAAAATGGAGAACAGCAAAGCAATCGCCGTTAATGCACGTTCGCCACCCGATAGTAATGCTAAATGCTGCAGCTTCTTGCCAGGAGGACGAGCCATGATATCAACACCAGTTGATAAAATATTAGATGGATCTGATAATACAAGATCAGCTTCACCGCCACCAAACAACTCACGGAAGACTTCTTGGAAATGTCCTCTTACTTGAGTAAAGGTATGCTGGAAGCGATTTGTCATTTCTTCATCCATCTCTGCGATAACCTGATGTAAGGTTTCCTTTGCTTCGAGTAAATCTTGCTGTTGCTCAAGTAAAAACGAATAGCGCTCGTTCACTCGCTCAAACTCTTCGATGGACCCGAGATTGACTGGTCCTAATTCATCAATTGTTAGTTTTAAAAGCTTTAACCTTGTTTTCGCATCCTCTATAGAGCCTTCGAGTGGATAGTCTTTAACAGCTGCATCAAAGGAAAGCTCATACTCTACACGAAGCTTCTCCAAGCGGTGTTCAAGATCGACATCAAGTCGATTTAAGCGAACATCTTGGTGCTTGTAGTCATCGTGCGCTAATGCGTAATGACCTTGATTTCTTTTTAATTGTTCTTCAAGCTCAGCGTATTGATCATCAAGCTTAGCACTCTTTTCAACAAGCACTTTAAGCTGTTGCTGAACCGTATCTTTTTCTTTTCGCAACGAATGAATTTGTTCAGTTAGCTGTTCTTCCCCATTTGAACCATTATTCATGGTTGATGAAAGCAAATCGAACTCTTCACGTAAATCTTTAAGCTCACCTTTAAGGTCGTTCAGCTGTTGATTTGTAAAATCAAACTGCTCGCTTACGTGTTTTACACGCTGTTTTGATTCAGCTTCTGCAATTCTCACACGTACAAGCTTTTCTTGAAGGTCTTCTCTCGAATGCTGTTGCTCTTTTAATTGAGTCTCTAATTCTTCAATTTCAAGCTTCCATTGTTGCTCTCGTTGATTGGTTTCGACAAGCACTTTAGATAAGGCATCTAAGCGATCAATAACTGCTTGTTCTTCTTTTGCCGCAGCTGCTTCCTCACGATCCATTCGCGAATACTGTTGTTCCATATTAGCCGTTGTAAGTTCAAGCTCCTTCAAGCGAGAACGCTGCTCCTGCCATTCCGAGCGTTTTACTTGTATCTGTTGCTGCAGGCTAGCCTGTTCTGTCCGCTGCTCTGCACGATTTTGTTTTTGTTGTTGCATTCGTTGCTCTAGCTGATAGACCGTACGCTCAAGCTTCTCTGTTTGATGAGTTAAATCGTCCAGCTCTCGTTTACGTCCAACAAGTGACGACTGGTTCTGCTTTACACTCCCACCCGTCATTGATCCACCTGGGTTCACAATGTCACCATCCAGTGTCACGATGCGAAAGCGATGGCCAATCTTAGCAGCAAGCTTATTAGCACCTTCAAGCGTTTTAGCAACGACAATAGAACCGAGTAAATTTGAAAGCACATGCTGATACTCATCCTCATAACGGATAAGGTGAATGGCTAATCCGACAAACTCGTCTTCATTTGAAATGATTCGTAACTGCGCATCTGGCATCATGCGAGGCTTAATGACCGACATTGGTAAAAATGTAGCGCGGCCAAATCGTTTTTGTTTTAAAAAGCGTATGGCATCTCTGGCATGTTGTTCGTTTGTTACCACTACATGTTGAGCCTGTGCACCGAGCGCTGTCTCAATAGCAAGCTCGTGCTGTTTTTCCGTCCGAACGAGTTCAGCTACCGCCCCGCGTATACCTTGTAGTTGCCCGTCACGTGCTTTAAGAATCTCTTTAACACCCTGATAAAATCCAGTGAAGTCTGATTCCATCTCACGTAGAGCTTCCGTTCGTGACTTTGACTTCTGTAAAATGCGATAGGCTTCATACAGCTTTGATTCATTTTGTTGATATTCTTCATCAAGCTTTGACTGTGTGGCCGCAATCGTTTGTTCTTGACCAGTTAATTGTTCAAGCTCATCCTGTATCGTTGTAACGAGTGCTTTTGCATCATTAAGTTGTCGCGTTAAACTGCTCCGATTTGTTTTTGAATCGGCATGTTCTTTTACGATACGTTCGCGCTTAAAGGATTGCTGACGCTTTTGTTCTTCTAAATAACGCTGTTCATTACGAATAGACGCCTGTTCATTTAATACCTCAATGTAATCAGCCTTAAGCTGATCAAGTTTTGCTTCAATTCCAGGTCCACTTCCCTGAAGTACACCTTCAAGCGAACGCAGCTCGGCTTTCCACCGATTTAATTCTACTTTTTCTTTTTCTACAAGCTCTTGTCTTTCTGCCACCGTTGCATGGAGGCTCTCAAGCTTTGATGATTTATCTGCAATGTCTTCAGTAAGCTGATCAATATTATAGACCGCGTTTTTCTGACGCTCCTGTAAGACACCTCTTCGGCCCTCGTTTTTTTCTAATTCCTCACTTACATGGAGGCGACGCTCCTGAGCTGTTTGTAAGGCTTCGGCAACCGCTTTTGATTCTTCCCGACACGATGTGATCGCTTCTTCCGACTCCTGAATCTTTTTTTCGTGTACCTCAAGCTGTGTCTTAAACGATGCTAGCTTTTCTTTGGCTTCGGTCCATCTTGCGTGTAAGTCATTAATTTCAGCAGCAGTAATGGTGATATCTTCTTTTTTTCGTTTCTTTTCTGCTTCAATAAATTCCTTTGCGATGGACGATTGCTCGCGTAATGGCTCAACCTGAGATTCAAGTTCATGCAAGATATCTTCTACACGATTTACATTTTCCTGTGTTTCATTTAATCGTTTTTCAGCTTGAATTTTACGCGTTTTGTATTTAAGTACGCCTGCTGCCTCTTCGAAAATAAGGCGACGGTCATCTGACTTACTGCTTAAGATTTCTTCAATCTTTCCTTGACCAATTATCGAATAGGCTTCTCGGCCGAGTCCTGAATCAAGAAACAACTCCACGATATCTTTTAGCCTGCAAGGCTGACGATTTAACAGATACTCGCTATCACCTGAGCGATATACACGTCTTGTGACGCTAACCTCGCTAAAATCGATATTTAAATGTTGATCCTCATTATCTAGGATCAAACTGACTTCAGCTACATTCACTGATTTTCTGGAATCACTACCGGCGAAGATGATGTCCTCCATCTTTGCTCCGCGTAATGATTTCGCAGACTGTTCGCCAAGCACCCAACGAATGCTGTCCGAGATATTACTTTTCCCGCTGCCATTTGGTCCGACTACAGCCGTTACACCTGGCACAAACTCTACATTTACTTGTTCAGCGAAGGACTTAAATCCTTTCACTTCTAATCGTTTGAGGAACATGCATTCCCTCCTTGCTCTAGACACTTTAGATTTTAGTTTATCACACTTTAGAACGGTTTAAGAGATTTCTAAAGGGGTAAGACAAACGGATGCGATTATGATAGGATTAGCTTTATGTAATGATAAAGGAGGTCCAACATGGACTTATCAATGAACACAGCTGAGAATATGAATTATATGCTTAAAGAAATTGAAAACAAGCTACAGACCGTTAATGCTGGAGCCCTGAATGCCGAAAAGTTTGATGCTTCTTCCTATGAAGACATTCGCGACATCTTTGAATGGGTGCAAAAGCAACGCTCTGTTTCTGTTCGAGAAATGGAAGCCATTGTGTCTGAGCTTGGACAATTACGCAAATCATAACCATGTAAAAAAGGCTGCGAGTCATCGACAGCCTTTTTTACATGCAATAATCTGACCCATTACCTGCTTCTGGTGTTCGCGTTTAACTTCTCAAGCGCAAGTTTCGCCGCAAGTTGCTCTGCCTCTTTTTTGGAACGACCGATTCCATCCCCAAGTGGCGTACCATTTAGTTGCACTTCCGAGACAAATTCTCGGTCATGTGCCGGACCCCGTTCTTGTACGATTACATACTGAAGTACTCCAAGGCCATCACGCTGGATAAATTCCTGAAGCTGACTCTTAAAATCCATTTTATGCGAAAAAGCACCCTCATTAATCTTTGGATACATCGTTTGGCTAAGAAACAAATAAACGGCGTCCAAGCCTTGATCTAGATATAGCGCACCAATGAATCCTTCAAATACATCTGCAAGTAGTGCAGGACGAACACGCCCTCCAGTTACTTCTTCGCCTTTTCCGAGTAGAACAAGTTTGCCAAATTCTAGCTCTGTTGCAAACCTTGCAAGTGATGGTTCACAAACAATCGAAGCACGAAGCTTGGTCATGTCACCTTCACTCATGTTCTTGTACTTTTTGTACAGATATTGGGAAACGGCAAGTTCTAAGACAGCATCTCCGAGGAATTCTAGTCGCTCATTATCAGTCGCAGCATATAAGCGATGCTCATTCACATAAGATGAATGCGTAAAAGCCTGAATCAATAACTTACGGTTTTCAAACGTTAATCCGGTTCGGACTAGCAGGTCATCAAATTGACGCTTTTGTTCTTCGGACAAAATTAGACGACGTCCACCGCCTTTTTTGTCATGGTTTCTTGATTTACGATACGGCTTTGATTGATGTGGCATGGTGACCTCCAACACGGAAAATAAACTTACATCTAAATTGTATCAAAGTTTTTGCAAAAAGCTAAGCAAAAATTACAAAAGTCAGCTTGCAGTTCATAAATAAATCCCATATGGCATAGCCACATGGGATCAACTAGATTACTGCTGGCTGTCTATGTAAGTAATAACGTCTCCAACAGTTGCAATTTTTTCTGCTTCTTCATCAGAAATTTCAATGTCAAATTCGTCTTCAAGTTCCATTACAAGTTCCACCACATCTAGTGAATCTGCTCCTAAATCATCTTTGAAAGATGCCTCAGGTTTAACTTGCGCCTCATCAATATCAAGACGGTCGACAACAATTTTAGTCACACGTGAAAGTGTATCTGCCATGTTCATTCACCTCCTCTCAAAAAATAGCTTGTATCTCAGCTAGATGAATTCTAACGGCATTTTAAGAACCTGTCAAGAAGCACTTTGCCGCACAAATCATCTAGGGCATCACTAATCCACCATCTACATGTAGTGTTTGACCTGTCATATAGTCAGCATCACTACTTGCTAGAAAACGAACAACAGAGGCCACTTGTTTTGCTTCTCCAAGGGCTCCAAGAGGAATTTGAGTCAGGTATTGTGCTTTTACTTCATCACTTAGTACCTCAGTCATATCACTCTCAATAAAGCCTGGTGCAACAGCATTCACATGAATGTTACGGTTAGCAAGCTCTTTAGCCATTGATTTTGTTAGCCCTATCACACCAGCCTTAGCCGCTACATAATTGGCTTGCCCTGGATTACCCATAACAGCAACCACTGAAGAGATATTAATGATACGTCCATAGCGCTGCTTCATCATTTGTCTGGACACACCTTTTGCACAGTTGAATACTCCTTTTAAATTGGTATTCACTACTGCATCCCAGTCATCTTCCTTCATACGCATAAGTAAATTGTCTCTTGTAATTCCCGCATTATTAACAAGGATATCAATTCGACCAAATGTTTCAACAGAATGCTTAATCAGCGCTTGAACCTGCTCAGAATCTGCTACATCCGCTTGAACTGCAATCGCTTCTCCACCCAATTGTTTAATATCCTCTACTACCTGCTCTGCTCTTTCCTTGCTTCCAGCATAATTTACAACGACTTTTGCGCCTTTTTCAGCGAGTTCCATTGCAATGGCTTGTCCTAGCCCTCTGGATGCGCCAGTAACGATTGCTACTTGATCCTTTAACATTAGTTTGCATCCCCCTTTAATTTTGCTGCTACGTCCTCTACACTTTTACGGTCAGATACTGCGTAAGCTGCAACATTTCGATCAATTTTTCTCATGAGTCCTGTTAGCACATTACCTGAGCCAATTTCAATGAATGTATCAACTCCAAGATCTATCAGGTGCTTAATACTTTCTTCCCAGCGAACGGACGAGTAGACCTGCTCCACTAACTGTTCACGAATGGCTTCACCTGATGTGCTCTCCGTAGCTGTAACGTTTGCAATCACAGGTGTTTCGATGTCTTTAATCTCTTTGTTTGCAAGAAGTGCAGCTAGCTTTTCAGCCGCTGGTTTCATAAGGCTTGAATGGAATGGGCCACTAACTTGTAAAGGTAACACACGTTTTGCTCCAGCAGCACGTGCTAGCTCACCCGCTTGCTCCACACCTTTTGCCGTACCTGAAATGACAATTTGGCCAGGACAATTTAAGTTTGCAAGCTCTGCAACTTCCCCATTTCCTGCTACTTCGCCACTTATTTTGTTGAGACTCTCAGCATCAAGGCCAAGTACGGCTGCCATTGAGCCTACACCAAATGGAACGGCCTCTTCCATAAATAGCCCTCTATTATGTACTGATTCAATGGCTGTTTCGTATGACATTGCACCAGCTGCTGCGAGTGCACTGTATTCCCCTAAGCTGTGACCAGCCACATAATCTGCTTGAATTCCCGCTTCTTTAACTAACTCAAGTACCGCGAGACTCATTGTTACAAGAGCCGGCTGTGTATTCTCAGTGCGTCTTAGTGTCTCTTCTGGACCTTCTTTCATCACTTGACTTAGAGAATATCCTAATGTTTGATCGGCAAGGTCAAAAATGGTTTTGCTGGATGCTTCCGTTTCATACAACTCAGCTCCCATTCCCACTTTTTGTGACCCTTGTCCTGGAAATAAAAACGCAATTTTACCCATCATGATTCTCCTTTTTCTTCCTCTGCTTGAGGCATTTTTGCAAGCTCTGACTTAACGAGGGCGGCAACCTGCTGTTCAACCATTAATTTTGCTTGACGAATGGCATGAAACATTGCTGTTTCATCAGAAGAACCGTGCGCTTTAATGACAGGTGAACGTAAACCAAATAATCCTGCTCCACCATATTCAGAATAGCTCATCTGTGTTTTAATATCGCGAAACGTTGGCTTTAAAACACCTGCAGCCAGCTTGTTCTTCACGGATTTAGTCAGCTCTTTTTTGATTAAACCAAATAAGGATGACGCTGTTCCTTCGATTGTTTTTAAAACTAGATTTCCAGAAAATCCGTCACAAACGACCACATCTGCTACGCCTTCCAACAAATCACGTGCTTCCACATTTCCAATAAAGTGAAGGTTTGATTGTTCAAGCAAAGGGAAGGTAGCTTTTGTTAATTCGTTTCCTTTGCCACTTTCCGTTCCAACGTTTAAAAGACCCACTCGAGGCTTCGAGACATTTTTCACAAGCTGCATATACGTACTTCCAATCACAGCATGCTGAAGAAGATGCTGTGGTTTTGCATCCATGTTCGCCCCTACATCTAAAAGAAGAAAGCCACTTCCACCCATTGTTGGTAGCATAGGAGCTAGCGCAGGGCGATCTACTCCTTTAATTCGGCCAACATGCAAAAGACCCGCAGTCATCAATGCACCTGTGTTTCCGGAAGAGATACAAGCATCCGCTCTTCCTTCCTTCACTTCACGCACAGCAAGGACCATGGAAGCATCCTTTTTCCTTCTAACGGCGTGAGTTGGCTTATCTGTGTCTTCAATCTTTTCTGTTGTATGTATAATTGAGATCCGTTCATCATTTGTCAGATGTGATCGGATGGCTTGTTCATCGCCAATCAACGTAATTTCAAGCTCTTTAAATTCTTGAATGGCTCTCATTGCACCCATCGTTTGTGCCTTAGGTGCATGATCTCCACCCATTGCGTCTAGAGCAATTTTCACTCAGCTTCCTCCTTCACGTTCAAGACATGTTCGTTTGACTTGAACGGTACATAATAAATTCCCCTTGGAACACCTTTTCTTTTTCCACATAGCTCTCAACGGAAACCATTGTTCTTTCCTTTTCAAGACGAGTGACAGTTGCTTTGGCTACGACCCGTTCGCCACTTCTTACTTGACGCTTAAACCTGATCGTTGCTTTAGCTGTTAGCGCCAGTTCATCATTAATTACAGCGACAGCTAGAGAGTTCGCCTGCGCAAACAAATAATGCCCACGAGCAATTCCTGATTTACTAAACACTTCATCCTTACTTACTTCAAATATCGAGATGGCTCTTTCATCTAATTGTAAATCTATGATTTCACCAAACACTTCTTCTGCAGAAATGGATTGTAATTCATCTAATTGTCGCTCTGCGACGCCTTTTATTCGTTCACGCAACTCCGGGATGGACAGCTCCATACGGTCTAATCGTATCGTTTGAATACTTACTTCAAAATGAGTCGCAAGTTCTTCGTCTGTCATGAACGGATGCTGCTGTAAGGTCTCCTGAAGAAGGGCTTGCCTATCCTTTTTTTTACGTCTCATTCTTAGCTGTCCCCCTTTTCCCTGACCGAAACTACTCTTATGACTAGGTCCTAAGAGTAGTATAAACATGAATGTTCATTGATTTCAACTGCTAATCTAATTTGCCCTGATCGAGCGCCCCCGTTGTTTCTAAATACTCTCTCAACCATTGATATTCAGGATCCTTCCAGAAGTGGTTTGAATCAACCAATGCCTGCGCATCCTGCCTGGCCACTTCCAGCGTACGATAATCATGGACAACGTCCGCTACCTTAAAATCTGGCAGACCACTTTGTTTTGCTCCAAAGAAATCTCCAGGACCCCGTAGTTCAAGATCTCTTTCTGATAAAACAAATCCATCGTTTGTTTCTGTCATGATCCGCATTCGCTCACGGCCATTTTCCGTTTTCGGATCAGCGAGTAACACGCAATAGGATTGTGCATCACCGCGACCGACTCGACCACGTAATTGGTGAAGCTGGGCCAGTCCAAATCGATCCGCATCATAGATCACCATCATCGTCGCGTTTGGAACGTTTACTCCTACCTCTACAACAGTTGTTGAGACAAGTACCTGCGTTTTATTTTGATCAAATAACGCCATAACCTCGTCTTTTTCATCTGAGGATAATCTACCGTGCATTAAACCTACTGCAAAACGTTCTTTAAAGTACCCGGTTAGAATCTGGTGCACATCCAGCGCATTCTGAACATCAAGCATCTCAGACTCTTCAATAAGCGGACAAATGACATAGGCTTGGCGTCCTTGCTGTAATTCTTTTTCAACAAATCCAAGCACGCGCTCAAGCATATCATGCTTTGCCCAATAGGTCTCAATTGGTTTTCTACCAGCTGGCATTTCATCTAGGATTGAGACGTCCATATCACCAAAGACAGAAATAGCAAGCGTTCGTGGAATCGGAGTGGCTGTCATAAATAGCACATCTACATGCTCTCCCTTACTACGAAGCTGTCTTCGCTGATTCACACCAAAACGGTGCTGCTCATCTGTAATTGCAAACCCGAGTCGTTTAAACACAACATCGTCTTGAATCAACGCATGAGTACCGACTGCCAAATCAATGGCTCCATCTGCTAAATCCTGAAGTAACTCACGGCGGCGTTTTCCTTTAAGTGATCCACTAAATAGCTCCACTCGTTTTCCGAGTGGCTCGAGCCAGCCTTTTAATGATTCTAAATGCTGCTCAGCTAGAATCTCAGTCGGGACCATTAGCGCTGTTTGGTAGCCTTCACAAATCACGCCGTACAAGCATGCTGCGGCAACAACCGTTTTTCCGGAGCCTACATCCCCTTGTAACAAGCGATTCATTTGGTATGGTGATGCTAAGTCTTTAATCACTTCTTGAATAACACGATTCTGAGCATTAGTTAATGGGAATGGTAACGACGTGATAAACGTCTTTAGAATTTTTTGGTCAACCTCTATTGCTTGTCCACTACTTTGCTCCCGTTGAACTTTTCTAAATAGCTGCATCTTTAATTGAAACGCCAGAAATTCCTCATACACCATACGTCTTCTTGCTTGTTTCACAGTCCCTTGATCAGTCGGATGGTGAAGCTGGGTGACTGCTTCATGCTTCGATACAAGCTTATATTTTGTTCGAATGGCTTCAGGAAGTGGCTCAGGTACTTCTGAACCAAACTGCTTTAATGCTTGTGAAATGGCTCCTTTAATCATTTTACTTGTAACGGTTCCTGACGCAGAATACACTGGTTCAATCGTTTTTTCCTGTTGAATCGCACCTTGGTGTATCTCCGTTCCAGTTATGGTCATGCGGTGACGGTCCCATTTTCCGGAGACCGTTACTTCAGCACCTAATGTTAATTGTTTTTTTAGAAACCCTCGATTAAAAAATGTAACGGTTACGAGCAGTTTTCCTACAAGCATTCGGAACGATAAACGGTTTTTCTTTTTTCCGTAATACCGGACAGACGGTTCACTATGAATCGTTCCTATAACCGTAACGCGTTCGTCATGCTCTGCAGATTGAAGATCTTTAATTTTGTAATCTTCATATCTAAAAGGAAAATACTCAAGAAGATCCCCAACTGTTTTAAGCTTTAAGCCCTCAAACAGTTTCGCCCTCTCTTCCCCGATACCAGTTACGTCTGTAATCGGGCGTTTGTGAGGATTTATACTCATTTGTCCATTGACACTCCAAATATTTCAGCTTCTAGTCTTCTTCCAGTTGGTGTAGCTGCAAGTCCTCCCTGCGCCGTTTCTTTTAATGCAACCGGCATCGTCTGACCAATGCGATACATTGCATCAATCACTTCGTCACAAGGGATTCGGCTTGTAATGCCAGCTAGTGCCATGTCAGCTGCCGTGATGGCCACAGACGCACCCATTGCATTACGTTTCACACAAGGAACCTCAACAAGTCCGGCTACAGGATCACAAACAAGTCCAAGCAGATTTTTTAGTGCGATGGCAAGCGCCTCTCCCGATTGCTCTGGCGTTCCACCTGCAAGCTGTACAAGCGCCGCTGCAGCCATCGCTGACGCAGAACCAACCTCTGCTTGACATCCACCTGCTGCTCCTGAGATCGAAGCATTATTGGCAATCACAAAACCAAACGCACCTGCCGCGAATAAATAATCAATCATCTCATCATCTGTCGGCTGCAATCTGTTTTGCATACCAAATAACACACCCGGTACGACTCCAGCTGCTCCTGCTGTAGGCGTTGCACAGATGGTTCCCATCGCTGCATTCACTTCATTCGTAGCCATAGCCTTACTGACTGAATCTAGTAAGTTATCTCCACCAAGTGTGTTCCCTTTTGCTATATAAGCCTGTAGCTTTTTAGCGTCCCCACCTGTTAGACCAGATACAGATTTAATATCTTCCGTTGTCCCTCTCTTTACCGCTGCTTTCATGACCTCTAAGTTTGCACGCATCCGTTCAATCACTTGCTCACGTGAACGGCCTGTTTCTTCCACCTCTTGACGAATCATCACTTCAGAAATGGAAATCCCATCAAATACGGCTCTTTCTATTAATTCAGCTGCATTCCGAAACATACTATCCCTCCTACTCTTATTCGTGAATATTTGAAACTAATTTAATATTAGGCAACGAGGAGAGCTCATCTAGTAACTTTTGTTCAACATTTTGGTCGACTTCCATTACCATTAAGGCCTCTTCTCCTTTTTCTCTTCTCGATACTTCCATATGACCTATGTTCATTTCATATTTTGCTAGTAAATTTGAAACTGCAGCAATCACACCGTAGCGGTCATGGTGTACAACAAAAATCGCTGGATGGTTTCCGGATAAACGTAGCTTAAACCCATTCATTTCTATGATTTCAATTTTACCGCCGCCAATCGAAATGCCTACAAGCTCCATTGATTTTTGGTCGTTTTCCAGGACAATCCGCATGGTGTTGGGATGATCTGTAACAGCATCTTCCTCATGAAATAAAACTGTGATCCCGGCTTTCTTAGCCAAGCTTTCTGATTCTTGAATTCTTGGATCGTGTGTATCAAAATCCAGAATGCCTCCCACTACAGCCACATCGGTTCCATGGCCTTTATAGGTTTGGGCAAATGAGCCATACAAATGAATATTCGCCTGAGTAGGATCACCGTTAAATAACGTACGTGCAACACGACCGATTCTAGCAGCACCAGCAGTGTGCGAGCTAGAAGGACCAATCATAATAGGACCAATAATATCAAAAACGGTCCGATATTTCATATACAATCCCTCTCCTTCGTAAAAAAAGACTGACCTGAATGGAAGCGTCAGTCTTTTTTAAACATTTATTTGTTCGTAGCTTTTGTACAAGAGATGGATACAGTTCCCGGACCCACATGGGCGCCAATGACTGCTCCAATCGATGTAATCACAACAGATTCCACCTGACATTCTTGTTTGACACGTTCAATTAACTCATTCGCAAGCTCTTCATTCAGTGCATGCGAAGCTCCAATATGAATGGGTTCATCTCCATATTGTTCTTTAATCGCTTCTATAATACGGGATACTGCTTTTTTTGGTCCGCGAGCCTTATCAAATGGATACACTTCACCCTCTTTAGATAATGAGAGAATCGGTTTTACCTTTAACAATGAACCTAAAATGGCCGAAGCCTTCCCAATACGTCCGTTCTTTTGAAGGTATTGCAAGGTATCTACCAGAAAATAAACAGTAGTCTCTTGTAATAAATACTCTAATCTTTTATCTAAAATGTCAACAGGCTGTCCTTCATTAGCCATTTTTGCCATCTCAGCCACAATAATACCAATCGCATAAGAAGCCTGCTTAGAATCGATCACTCGAATATCAAGCTCATCTTCTAATGATTGTTTGGCAATGGTCGCAGATTGAAACGTTCCACTTAGTTTTGAAGATAAGTGAATGGAATAAATAACCTCAGCTCCGTCTGAATGAAGAGAGCGATAGAGCTGCTCAAATTGATGCGGAGTCGGCTGAGACGTTGTAGGCATAGCCTGCTCCGTCTCAAGCTTCTCGTAAAAAGCACTTGGGCTTAATGTCACTCCATCTTCATAGGTCTCGTTTTCAGAAAACACCACGTTTAAAGGAATCACTTCAATACCCCATTGATCAACGAGCTCCCGAGGAATATCGGCTGTACTGTCTGTAACAATTCGAATCTTTGTCATTGGTACACACCCCTCCTTTTCTGCTGGGCTCTTTATTCAACAGAAAAAATATAAGAATATAATGGCTGATCTCCTTGATGAATATCTAATTCAACATCTGTAAACGTGTCTTCAAGATATTGGATTAATGCTTTGGTTTCACGTTCTGACACATCTTCGCCAGCTAAAACAGTAACCATTTCACTATCATCATCGATCATATGAGTAAGAAGCTCTTTAGCCGCTTCAACTAGATCTTTATGGGTATTAACGATTTTTTTATCGGCAATTCCAATATAATCATCTTTTTGAATTTGCAGACCTTCAATTTGTGTGTCTCGAACGGCGTAGGTTACCTGTCCAGACTTTACTGCTTTCATCGCTTCATTCATATGAGAAGCATTCTTCTCAATATCAATAGAAGGGTTGAATGCAAGTAATGCTGCAAGTCCCTGTGGTACCGTTTTTGACGGGATTACGATAGCTTTTGAATCAACAACGTCAGCTGCCTGGTCTGCTGCCATAATAATATTTCCGTTGTTTGGTAGAATCAATATATTTTTCGCATTTACTTTGTTGATGGCACTAACAATATCCTCGGTGCTTGGATTCATGGTTTGACCACCTTGAATCACCTCTTGAGCACCTAACCCTTTAAAGAGTTTAGAAACTCCTTCGCCCATCGAAACGGTTACAATTCCAAACTCACTTTTAAACGTTTCTCTTTGTGCTTCCACTTGCTCAGAATCACCGTAAAACGCCTGTGTTTCATCTAGAAGATGCGTATGCTGCTCTCGCATATTCTCAATTTTAATATTAATAAAATCACCATAGCGCTGCGCACGTGATAAAACCTCACCAGGGTACTCAGCATGAATATGAACCTTAAGCAGGTCTTCGTCAGATACCACTAGTAATGAATCACCAATCTCACTTAATTCATTACGGAAATCTTCTTCAATAAACGCTTCTTTTTTCAAGCGCTCTTGATCAAAACGGACCATCACTTCCGTGCAGTAGCCAAATTCAATATCTTCTGTCGCCATATGGCTTTGTGCTGATTGATGATGGTGTTCAATCTTAACCAGGTCGTCCATATTTGGTGTGACTGGTTGCTGATCTTTTAATTTTTTCCCTTCAAGAACAGCAAGGAACCCTTCGTAAATATAAAGTAACCCCTGTCCACCAGAATCAACAACACCCACTTCTTTTAATACAGGAAGAAGATCCGGTGTCCGCTTTAAGGATGCTTTTGCCTCTTTAATCAGATCACTCATGACAACGATGATGTCATCATTCTTTTTAGCAGATTTTACAGCCTGTTTAGCTGAATCCTTGGCAACCGTTAGAATGGTTCCTTCTACTGGTTTAATCACAGCCTTATATG
The DNA here is from genome assembly GCF_016798245.1 of Alkalicoccobacillus gibsonii. Lineage (GTDB taxonomy): Bacteria > Bacillota > Bacilli > Bacillales > Bacillaceae_D > Alkalicoccobacillus > Alkalicoccobacillus gibsonii. The sequence continues at coordinate 1,113,097 of NZ_JAEUZA010000001.1, forward strand.
CTGTTTCAACCCCTTTTTCAAACGCTTTAGCGAAGTCTTCAGCATTTAGTGTTTGTTTGCCTTCCACCGCTTTGGAGAATCCTCTAAAGAGCTGTGATAAAATGACCCCTGAATTACCTCTAGCTCCCATTAACAAACCTTTAGCAAAGGAAGCAGCGATCGTCCCTGCATCCTTTGCTGTTTGAGCTTGCACTTCCTTCACACCTGAAGTGATGGAAAGGTTCATATTTGTCCCTGTATCACCGTCTGGGACTGGAAACACATTTAGGGAGTCCACAATCTTTACGTGCCTCGATAAATTATCCGCTCCCTCAATAAACATATGAGCGAGCTTATTTGCTTCTAGTCTCTTAACCGCCACAACATTTCCTCCTAACTACCCCTAAGTGTTTAACACTCGAACACCCTGTACAAAGATGTTAACTGATCCAACATCTAGTCCAAGCATTTGTTCCAGTTGATACTTCACTTTTGTTTGTACGTTATGTGCTACTTCAGAAATTTTAGTACCGTAGCTTACGATAATATACATATCAATATGAATGTCCTCTTCTACCTCACGAATTACGACGCCTCGACGGAAATTCTCTTTACCCAGTAAATCAGACAAACCATCTTTAATTTGCTTTTGTGAAGCCATACCAACGATTCCATAGCAGTCAACTGCTGCTCCACCGGCTACCGTTGCGACAACATCTCTTGAAACATCGACCATTCCAAGTTGAGTTTTCATTTCAATAGACATATGTATCCTCCTTTAAGAACTGCACATTAGCTTCATTTTACTATACATTAGGCGATTAGGAAAGAAACAATAGGGGTGTCAAGGGTTCTCCCTTGATAAAGTTATCACTTTCTATTGCTTTCTCTTAATGCCTATGCTAAGATATTCGAGTATGAATTGGTCTCATCGTAAGGTGGAATGAATAAGGAGGTGCAAGTCATGGCCCGTGTTTGTCATATTACAGGCAAAAAAGCCCGTACTGGTAATAAGCGTTCTCACGCTTTAAACAAAACTAAGCGCCGTTGGGGAGTTAACGTACAAAAGGTACGTATTCTTGTAGACGGTAAGCCGAAACGCGTTTACGTTTCAGCTCGCGCGCTTAAATCAGGAAAAGTACAACGTGTTTAATTGAACCTAGCAAAAAAGCACCGTATATTCGGTGCTTTTTTGCTAGGCTTTTTTAAATGAACTAAGTACAGCCCTCACAAATCCACCGAGAAACTTGGGCAGCTTGATGGTATAAAACTTCATGGCTCCTCCTCCTTAGCGAAATTCGCCAACACAGCTGATCACAACGGAACAACGGGATGTTTTAAAGCCCTTACCAATTCCTTACGTCACACTAAGCTTTTTCCCCCAAAAATGAATGAATAAAGCCTACGTTGTCTTCCGAGAACAGCCAAGCTATTCTTTACCACCATGCTATGCCCTTAAAAGCAAAAACAGAACTATTATTGCGTTCCAGATTGTGAGTGACGTATGTCTTGGATCGCTTTACGACGATCAGACTCACCAAAAATGGCTGATCCAGCAACAAGGACAGTAGCACCAGCGTCAAGGCAAGCCTTGGCTGTTTGAGTATTCACTCCTCCGTCAACTTCTATCTCAAAGGAATACCCATCACGTTTACTGTATGCAGCGAGCTCTGAAATATTGCCTAAAACTCCCTCAATAAACTGTTGTCCACCAAACCCAGGGTTCACTGACATCTGCAGGACAAGATCAACGTCCTTTAAAATTGGCACAACTGACCCGACCGGGGTTGCTGGGTTTAAGACCACACCTGCTTTAACCCCTTGTTGTTTAATTAATTGAATGGTGCGATGAAGATGTGTACAAGCTTCAACATGGACTGAGATGATATCAGCTCCCGCTTTGGCAAAAGCTTCTATGTATTGATCTGGATTTGAGAGCATCAAATGAACATCCAGTGGTAGTGTTGTGTGCGGTCTAATGGCTTCTACAATTAACGGGCCGATTGTTAAGTTCGGTACAAAATGTCCATCCATCGCATCTACATGGATGTAGTCAGCACCACTTGCTTCAACATCTTGAATTTCTGCTCCAAGTTTTGCAAAATCGGCTGATAAAATAGAAGGAGCGATTTTAATCATATTAGTATCTCCTTTTTCTTTGATGAATTTCTTCTAAAAATGATAGATAGTGCTCATATCGATACGATTGGATTGTACCATCCTGCACAGCATCTTTTACTGCACATTTTGGTTCAGACGTATGCAAGCAACCACGAAATTTACAATCTGGGATTCGCGTTGCGATCTCAGGGAAATACAGCCCCAAGTCCTCTGCTTCAATCTCTGTAAATTCTACAGAACTAAAGCCAGGTGTATCGGCTACTAATCCAGAACCAATGCTTAATAATTCCACATGTCTGGTTGTATGCTTACCACGCCCTAAATGAGTGGAGATTTCGTCCGTTTCAATCTGCAGATTAGGCTTTAAAGCATTTAGTAAGGAAGATTTCCCAACTCCGGATTGACCTGCTACAACAGAAATACGATCATCAAGATCAGGCAATAACCAGTTTACACCTTGCTCGTCTTCTTTTGAAGTTAAGCGTACACGATACCCTATAGCTTCATAATGCAGAGCATAGTCTCGAATCTCTGCTTCCTGCTTTTCGTCTACTAAATCCATTTTACTTATAAGAATGACAGGTTCAATTCCACTTGCTTCGATATGAACTAAAAACCGGTCAAGTAGCAGTGTGCTAAAATCAGGCTCTAAGGCAGAGAAAACAAGAAGCACTTGATCAACATTTGCTATCGGAGGACGAACAAGTTCATTTTTTCGCTCTAGCAATTCCATTATATACCCGTCCGTGTTATTTTCAGCCTCATACTCAACTCGATCTCCAACTAAGGGCTTACGCTTTTGCTTTCGAAACAACCCTCGACCTCGACATTGAATATACGAATCTTCATCCTGCACATAATAAAATCCACTAAGTGATTTTACAATTAATCCATTTGGCATAAAAACCTTCTTTCTCATTCATTTAGTAGGGTTTGTACGTGAGCAAACGTAGGACATGCACGGCCCCATTAGACCGTGCATCATCAGCTACTACTGTTCATATGTTCGTTCACTTGAGCTTTTGATTAATTCATCATTAATATACAAATCAAACGAACCAGAATAGCTAGGACTTACTCGTAAAGGAATCGTATAAGTCTTTGATTCGGAAATCTCTTCATCCACAAATACTTCATCCTCGCCTTCCGTTGACGCATCACGATAAACAATCCGAATGTCAAAAACCTTTCCATCCTCTTGTTCCTGCTGCGAAACTTCTACAGGTTGACTGACATCAATCACACGGCTCGGTTCTTCTTCGTCATCTGGTTCGTCATCCCCTGGTGTATCGGTTGCAGGAGGTGCTGTTCCTCCAGGTGACTCACCTTCTGCTCCCCTGGAAACAACCACTTCTACATTACTACCTGGATCAAGCATTTCAAATGGCTCAGGGTCTTGAGAGATGATTCTTCCCTCGGCAATCGTATCACTAAATTCAAAGGAAAACCGTCCTCTTAACCCTTCATTATTAAAATATGAGCGAGCTTCTTCTTCCGTTTCTCCTTCTAAATTAGAAAGACGAATTTGACTCTTAACGGCGTACGTTAAATACACTGGAGTGTTTGAGGGTACAATGGTTGATCCAGAAACTGGTGTTTGACTAATAACGGTCCCTTCTGGTTTTTCATTGCTTTCCCTAGTTACTCTCTCAACTGTCACATTTAATTGCTCTAGTAGTCGTTCTGCTTGCTCAATAGGTAAGTCTACATAATCTTGCAAGGTGATTTCTTCTTCAGTCCCACTCACTTGGACTCTAACGGTTGAACCCTCTTTTACTGAGGATCCTACACGTGGGTTTACTGAGATCACATGTCCTGAATCTACTGAATCATCCTCAACTTCTTCAATGTCTACAGTTAAACGAAGATCCTCTAGTGTTTGCTCTGCATCTTCAATGGGTTCATCAATGATGTCTGGAATGGTTACTTCTCCAACCCGAAAGACACTTGGTAAAATAGCAAATGCAGTGGCTCCTACTATTAAAGTGAAAAGAGCCGTTAGCATAAGGATAATTAGCCATTTTTTCCGCTTTTTCGGTTTTTTCGGTTTAGCAATCGGCTCTGCTTGAGACGGTTTACTTTCTGTCACCTGTTGAACAGGTTTTGTTGGTTCCGCTGCAATCGTTTTTTCTAAATCAACCGATTCTGGAAGCTTTCCAACAATCGGAACCGCTTTGGTCACTTCATGATCGTCTTCCTTTTTAAATGCATAAGGCACCTCATCAGATCGATCAGGATCTAGGAGCGTGTACGCATCCTCTTCCATTTCTTCAGCCGTTTGATACCTCGCAGCAGGATCCTTCATTGTTGCTTTATGGATCATATTTTCTACACTTTGAGGAATGGATGAATTGATTTGCCGAATGGAAGGCATATCGTTTTGTAAATGTTTAATGGCAATAGACACAGCTGTGTCACCTGAAAAAGGTAACACCCCTGACAGCATTTCGTAAAACACAATGCCAAGTGAATAGATATCTGAGCGATAGGTAATATGACCACCACGCGCTTGTTCAGGTGATAAGTAATGAACAGAACCCATAACAGAGTTTGTATGCGTTATGGTTGCAGCTGACATCGCTCGTGCAATACCAAAATCAGCTACTTTTGCTTCGCCATCTTCACTAATTAAAATATTATGAGGCTTTATGTCCCGATGCACAATTTGGTTAGCATGGGCATGAGCCATCGCAGCTAAAATTTGTTTAAGATAGCCTAATGCAACATCAACTTGTAATGGACCTTCTTGTTGAATCAACTCTTTAAGAGTCTGACCCTTAACATATTCCATCACAATGTAATATAGGTTGCCTTCTTCACCAACATCGAAGATATTCACAATATTTGGGTGAGCTAAGCTCGTAGCTGCCTGTGCTTCTCTGCGAAATCGTTTAATAAATTGTTCATCGTCAGAAAACTGGGGCTGAAGTACTTTAACCGCCACGTGACGATCCAATATCACATCTAGGGCTAGATAAACATTTGCCATCCCACCCCCACCGATGCCTTCAATGATCACATACCGGTCACTAATTCGTTGTCCTATCATGCAGATCACCCGACCTCATTAGAAGCTGCAGGAAAACGGACCAGCGCAATGGAGATATTATCTTCGCCCCCACGATCGTTAGCTTCCTGGATACATTGTTTGGATACGGCTTCAACTGAATCATCGGAGCTTAGAAATGATTCAATATCGGTCGTTGAAAGTTTATCAGATAACCCATCAGAGCATAAAAGTAAATCCCAAGGGGCTTCTAATGAGAAGATCATGACATCCATTTTTACCGAAGGCTCCGTACCGAGTGCTCGTAAAAGAACGTTTTTGCGCGGATGATTCTCCGCCTCTTCAGAAGAAATTTGACCTGTACGTCTTAACTCTTCAACTAATGAATGATCTGATGTTTTTTGTGAAAACGATTCATCTGTACGCAAATAGGCACGACTATCGCCGATGTGACCGATGGCAACATATTCTTCTGTACAAATAGCTGCCACAAGCGTAGTACCCATACCCTGGCACTCTTCATGAGTGTTCGCATGATCGTGAACCGCTAAATTTATCGAAGAAAATTGTTCCTTTAGCCATCGCTCCGCCTCATTAGCTGTAAGTGGTTGCTCAACTTGCTCCCACGCCCCACTTAATAATCTGGAGGTCATCGCACTCGCTACATCACCAGCCAGGTGACCACCCATTCCATCAGCAACGAATGCTAGAAGACCTGCATTCGTCTGATAGATTCCACCTGAGTCCTCGTTATGAGACCGAACTTGTCCTACGTCTGATAAGAAAATATAATCTAGGCTGTTACTCATTCATCCACCTCTTTTCATGAGCTTATCTTATTTAACTAGGCATTTCTTTTTAAAGCTGTAATAAAAAATCCATCTGAATGATGATCCTGAGGAAGAACGGTTACCATTCCATCCGTAAAACGTTCTGAATCAAGCGCCTTAGGCAATCGGTCTTTTAAGCTGGCATCCAGTGAGAACTCAGGATTCTCTTTTAAGAATGCTTGAACGGTTCCTTCATTCTCATCCTTGTCCACTGTGCAGGTACTATATACGAGAAGACCTCCAACACTTACACAAGTGCTAGCTGCTTGCAAAATATTTTTTTGAATGGTAGCAATCTGTTGAACATCTTTTTCTGATTTAGCCCACTTGATATCTGGCTTTCGTTTTAAGACGCCAAATCCTGTACACGGCGCATCTACAAGAACTCTGTCATAACGCTCCATGTGATCCACAAGCTTTCTTGCATCAAGCGCTTGCGCTTCAATAATCGACAATTCTAAGCGGCTTGCTTGTTGTTTAATGAGCTTCACCTTTTGAGGATGGAGATCGAGTGCCAACACATGGCCCTGATTATTCATACGTTCAGCTAAGTGCGTAGTTTTTCCTCCAGGAGCTGCACACGTATCTAGTACACTCATCCCTTTTTCTGGCGCAAGCGCTCGTGCCACTAGCATGGAGCTTTCATCTTGAGCCGTCATCAATCCGCTTAGGTAAGCAGATGTTTCAAATACAGCTCCTTTTTCGATGATGATTCCATCTTCAGTAAGTTCTGCAGGTTTAGCCTCTATTCCTTCTTCCACAAGTTTCTCAAGTAATGCTTCTCTCGATGTTTTTACCACATTAACTCTCATACTAACAGGGGCAGGAGTGAGGTTTTCCATACACATAGCTTCTGTTTCTTCTAATCCGTATTGCTTGATCCAACGTTCTAGTAACCAGCTAGGATGGCTTGTTTGAATGGACAAACGCTCAACCGGATCTTTGATGGCGTCAAATGACGGACGCTCTGTTCGTTGAAAGCTTCGTAGGACACCATTAACCATTCCGCTGATACCTTTATGTCCTAAACTCTTCGCGATCGTCACAGCTTCATGAACCACTGCACGCTCAGGTACACGATCTAAGTAAACCATCTGATAGATCGATAACCTCAGAAGAACTAAAACCCATGTATCTAGTTTGTCTAAGTCTTTTTTTATTAACGGTTTTAAATAGTAATCTAGCGTTAGCTTTCGCTGGATCGTCCCGTATACAATCTCTGTTAATAGTGCAGAATCACGGCGATCCAAACCTGCTTTCTTTCTCGTATCGTTTAAAAGCAGATGACTATACGCTTGATTCTTTTCAATCTTAAGTAAAACATCTAACGCTGATTCACGAACTGTTTTTCCCATGCTATTCTCCTACCTTTGTTCCAAGAGCCACTTTTTGACCTACTCCACGATAGAAGGCTGCTGCATCCATTCGTTTTTTTCCGGCTGGCTGTAATTCTGTAATTTTAATCATTCCTTTATTTCCAGTAGAAATAAATAGGCCTTCGTCATTAAGCTTAACAATGACACCCGACTCAGTTTCGGTAGACTCTTCCACTACGAGTTCAGCTTTCCATACTTTTAAATTCTGACCTTCGAGTGTTGTATAAGCCACTGGCCATGGACATAAACCTCGAATCTGGTTATACAAATCCTTTGCACTTTTTGACCAATCAAGTTTTTCCATTTCACGTGAGATGTTCCTCGCGAATGTTGCTTTTTCATCATCTTGTTTAATTGGAGTAATTTCGTTATTAAGTAATTGTTTGATCGTACGGATTAAAAGCGGCGCTCCAATTTCACTAAGCTTATCATGGAGCGTACCAACATTATCATCGTCTGAGATCTTCACAGATTCTTGACTTAAGATATCTCCAGCATCAAGCTTTTGAGCCATGTACATGATGGTGATACCTGTTTCTTTTTTGCCATCAATTATGGCTTGGTGAATCGGTGCCCCTCCACGATATTCGGGAAGAAGCGATGCGTGAACATTTAAGCACTTATATTTTGGTACATCTAAAAGCTCTTGTGGCAAAATTTGACCGAATGCAGCTGTAACGATTAAATCGGGCGCAAGATCCGCCACAATCTGCCACTCATTTTTAATTTTCTCGGGTTGTAATACCGGTAATCCCAGCTCTTCTGCCTTCACTTTGACAGGTGGAGGAGTTAATGTTTTCTTTCGACCAACAGGACGATCCGGCTGAGTCACAACGGCTTTAACTGGATATGTGGAATGCAATGCACTAAGTACTGGCACTGCAAAGTCTGGTGTTCCCATAAAAACGATATTCATAACATTTTCACGCTGCCTTTCACCCTACATAAAAAAGTAGGGATGCATATCTAAACTAATTTGTAATTTACCTTGTGTTGTATCGCGCATATAATGTTGCAAAATTTGTTGCAATGCTTCGATCAGCTTAGGTTCATTTTTGTATTTTATCATGCATTGATAGCGATATCTATCTTTTATACGGGCGATTGGAGACACAACCGGGCCTAGAATCACCGTCTCTTGACTTAGTGTTCTCTTAAGAAAATCCGTAATCTTTTGAGATTTCTCAATCACATTCGGCAAGTCAGGATCTGAGATCGTAACAAGTGCCATAAACCGGTACGGAGGGTATTCCCCAACCTTACGCTGAATCATCTCGGTTTGATAAAACGTTTCAAAATCATGAGTTTTCACAAGTTGAATGCTGTAATGATCGGGAGTATAGGATTGAAGTAATACTTCTCCCGGACGCTCATGCCTCCCTGCGCGCCCACTTACCTGTTCCATTAATTGAAAGGTTCTCTCTGCCGAACGAAAGTCAGGAATATGGAGCATTGTGTCTGCAGCCAGTACACCTACTAACGTGATGTTCGGAAAATCAAGTCCCTTCGCAATCATTTGAGTGCCAAGAAGAATATCCGCTTCTCCTTTTCCAAATGCATCAAGCAGCTGTTGGTGAGAGCCCTTCGTTCTGGTTGTATCCACATCCATCCGAATGACACGAGCTTCTGGTAGGACGCGAGCCAGTTCTTCTTCTACCTTTTGAGTACCCGAACCAAAAAAGCGAATATGTTCACTTTGACACTCAGGACACTTAATAGGCATGGCTTCTTCATGACCACAGTAATGGCATTTTAACGAGTGATTGCTCCGATGGTAGGTTAATGAGATATCACAATGCTCACATTGCGGGACATACCCACAGTCTCGACACATTACAAACGTGGAATACCCTCGTCTATTTAAAAATAATACGCTCTGCTCCCCTCGTTCTAATCTGAGCTTTAATGCTTCCATTAAGGCAACTGAAAACATTGAGCGGTTCCCTGCGCGCAATTCTTCTCTCATATCAACAATGTCAACAGAAGGCATAGGTCGATTATTCACTCGGTGTTTAAGTGAGAGTAAGGTATAGACACCTTTTTGTGCGCGAGCAAACGTCTCAAGAGAAGGAGTTGCGCTACCAAGAATAACAGGACACCCATGATACAGACTTCTCTCAATGGCTACTTCCTTTGTGTGATACCTTGGCATATCCTCCTGCTTGTAGCTCATCTCATGTTCTTCATCCATGATGATTAACCCAAGATGTTTAAAGGGAGCAAAGACCGCCGAACGTGCACCGACAACTACCTTTACCTCGCTACGATGAATCTTTCGCCATTCGTCATATTTCTCCCCAACGGATAAACCCGAGTGCAGAACAGCCACTTGATCACCAAAACGAGATTTAAATCTTGAGACAATTTGCGGGGTTAATGATATTTCTGGGACAAGCATAATGGCTTCCTTCCCTTGCTTTAACACAAGATCAATCGTTTGCAAGTAGATTTCCGTTTTGCCACTGCCTGTTACACCATGTAATAAAAAGGTTTCGCATTTTGTCTCATCAATTGATTGTTTAATAGACGAAAATGCTTGCTGTTGTTCATCAGTTAAAGGTAATGGAGGTGAGGTTGGAACATCTATCCCTTGAAAAGGATCCCGATACGTTTCCTTGTCCCACTCTTCAATCAACCCTTTATCAATGAGAGATTTTAGGACCGCTCTTGTTGACTGAGTGAGTTGAAGAAGCTCCTGTGACTTAATTGGTTCGTTTCGTTCTGATAGGTAGCGGATCAATTCTTTTTGCTTATGGGCAGTTGGTTTAACTAGTGTTTCATCCCCCTTAGGATGAAGTCTTACCCATTTCTCCGTTTTTTTCTTTCCTTTTTCTTTTACAACATAATGAACAGCAAGCTGACCAGACTCCATTGCTTTACGAAGAACCCCAAGCTGTCCGCCTAGTGCTTCAACTGCTTCTTTCCAAAGCACACATGACTTCTCACTAAAAAGCGTCTGTAGCATTGGCTGAAGCGATGATACATCTGTTTTTAAATGAATCTCTTTTATAACGGCTGTTTTTAATGCGGCTGGTAGCATCGCTTGAAACGCACTGATTTGAAAACAAATGGTTTTCTCTGCAAGCCACTTTCCTAGCTTAAGTAATTCATCTGTTAAAACAGGAACGGGATCAAGCACCTCATCGATTGCTTTAAGTCTACTCACATCACTTGTCTCGGTCACATCTAATACAAATCCTTGAATTTGACGTGGACCAAAGGGAACAACCACTCGCATACCAGGCTGAATGATCTCCTCTAGGTGAGATGGGATCAGGTAGTCAAATAACCGATCTGTTTGCGCAGCAGGTACATCGACAATCGTTCGTGCAATCATTCGTTATGCGGCTCCTTCGCAAAATCTTTAATCGCTGTTAAAATATGCAGTGCCATTTGTTTTTTACTCGCAAGGGGATAGGATCGTTCTCCATCCAAACGATCATAGATAGAAATAATGTTCGTATCTCCATCAAAACCAGCGCCTTCAGCAGAGATATCGTTGGCAACAATTAGATCAAGATTCTTTTTAACTAATTTTGCTTTTGCGTAATGCTCGATATTCTCAGATTCTGCTGCAAATCCTATTAACAACTGATTGTCCGTTTTCATTGAGCCAAGTGTTTTAAGGATATCAATTGTTGGTTCAAGTTCAACAACCCACTGATCGTCCTTTTTCTTATGTTTTTGAGCGTAAGTGATGGAGGGTGTATAATCTGCTACAGCTGCCGATTTAATTGTTACTTCAGCTGTCTTGAATGCTTCTTTCGTTGCTTGTAGCATCTCCCAAGCGGAATGAACCTTAATCAGTTTTACTCCAATAGGTGGTTCAAGAGAAGTTGGGCCAGAGACTAATGTCACATCAGCTCCCTTTTCTACAGCAGTTTCCGCTATCGCATAGCCCATTTTCCCCGAAGAATAATTAGTGAAATACCTAACTGGGTCAAGCTGTTCCTGTGTCGGTCCAGCCGTAATCAATACCTTTTTACCCGACCAAAATGAATCTTTCTCAATAAAGAATGTCTTTAGCGCTTGAACAATATCCAGCGGTTCAGCCATTCTGCCTTTTCCCACCCATCCACACGCTAAATAACCCGCCGTAGAATCAAGAAAATGGTAACCAAACTCTTGAAGCTTCTCCATGTTGTTTTGAACAGCAGGATGATTATACATATTAATATTCATGGCTGGCGCGATAAAAACGGGAGCTGTGGTAGCAAGCATCGTTGTTGTCACCATATCATCTGCGAGCCCGTGTGCTAACTTTGCCAAAACATTTGCAGTAGCTGGTGCAATGACACACGCATCAGCCCAGTCTGCTACATCGATATGCGCGATTTTCTCAGGATTTGGTTCAGTAAATGTATCGGTATAAACAGGGTTTCTTGATAACGCTTGAAACGTAAGTGGTTGGACAAATTCCTGCGCCGACTTTGTCATCATCACTTTTACCTCTGCACCTGCTTGTACCAACTTGCTTGTTAGGTCACAGGCTTTATATGATGCAATGCCACCTGTCACACCAAGTACGATTTTTTTGCCCTCTAACATGTTCCCCGCCTCTTTCTTCTATAGTTCCTCCATCATATAAGAAAACAACCTATTTCCGCAAAAATAGGTTGTTTGGTCTTTTATTCAACAGTGTCTTCAGGTTGTAGACGTTCAAACGTTAGCTTATCTGAAACGATTTCTTCAAGTGCCATGCCTACTGACTTATATGATTTTGGCTTATCTACTAATGGACCACGGCGTGCATCCTCGCTAATCTCACGTGCGCGTCTTGATGAAACCGTTACTAACGTATACTTTGAATCTAATTTCTCCATAAGGGAATCAATTGATGGATATAACATTTATTCAACCTCCACAAGTTCTTTGTATTTTTCAATCAAGCGTACGCGTTTGCAGTGTTCCGCTGTGACGATTGACTTAATTCGGCTAACCGCATGCTCAACTGCATCATTTTCAACCACGTAATCGTACATCTTCATTAAATCAATCTCTTCTTTTGCAACTGTCATACGTTGATCAATGACTTCAGCTGTTTCTGTTCCGCGTCCTACAATTCGGTTTCTTAGCTCAGCTAGACTCGGAGGCATTAAGAAAATGAAGACACCTTCAGGGAAGCTTTCTCTTACTTTCATCGCTCCTTGAACTTCAATCTCTAAAATAATATCCTGACCTTTATCTAATGTTTCGCGCACATAATCAACTGGAGTTCCATAAAAATTGCCTACATATTCTGCCCATTCAAGCAGTTTATCCTCAGCAATCATTGATTTAAACTCTTCATGGCTCTTGAAGAAATAGTTCACTCCATCTACTTCACCAGCTCTTGGATTACGAGTGGTGGCTGAAACAGAATACTGAATGTCTGTTTCCTCTTGTCTTAATGCTCCGCAAACCGTGCCTTTTCCTACTCCCGCGGGGCCTGATAACACAATCAGTAGGCCTTTCTCTTTTTTCATGTGAACCGTACCTCCATTTTAAACTGTTAGCTTACGAATCCTCGGAATTTTCATCTTTAACCGTTAGCCTTTGTGCGACTGTTTCTGGCTGAACAGCACTTAAGATCACATGATCACTGTCCGCTACAATAACCGCTCTCGTTCTACGACCATAGGTTGCATCGATCAGCATATTACGGTCTCGCGCATCTTGTATAATTCGTTTTATTGGTGCAGATTCCGGGCTCACAATAGAGATAATCCGGTTCGCTGAAACAATGTTGCCAAATCCTATATTTATTAATTGAATACTCAAAGTGGCATCCCCCTGTCTACTTGATCCTTCTAATCTCTCCGTTAGCTCTTTTTCTCATTATTATAACCAAATAATTCCTTATATTATACGAACACTTTCTACTTATACGTTGTACAATGGATAAGTAAACATTTATGTAACGAGATCGCATCCCTTCTATTCTAACGGAAACCGCGCTTAACAACAAGTCTACTTTAAATTTGAACTAAAAAATACTAATGGCAAAGTTTTGAGCATACCTGCCGCTACAATGGAAACTTCGCTTTCCGTGGGTACGGCCTCAGCCCCTTCCGTGGAAGAACGCCACTACAGTGTCTTCACCGCGCACTGTATCCACAGGAGTCTACGTTTCCATTTCCGCTATTTAGGATTTAACCAAAAAAACTGATGACCCTATATTAAGGTCACCAGACTTATGTTCTTCTTGATTAAATCTTTTGCTAAGATATTTACAATCTACTTCGCACGTTTCATTAATTGGAAGCCTCCAAGGACAACAGTTGGGATTGCGGCGAGTCCGAGGACTAGTAACCATTCTCTGAGTGTTATTGGCACGGTATGGAACACTGGTTGTAGGGACGGGATGTAGATGACAGCGAGCATTAATAGAGTTGAGATTAATACTGCCACAACTAGATACTTGTTTTCAAACGGATTTCGGTGATAAACCGAATACTCACTTCGACAATCAAATACATGGATTAATTGTGCCATCACAAGAGTTAAGAAGGCTACCGTCTGGGCACGCGTAAGGTCTGCATCGTGCTCTTGGTATACAAACCAGAAAGCAGCAAGCGTGACTAAACCGATCATAAAGCCTCGACTAACAATCTTCCATGTAAGTCCTCTTGCAAATACACCTTCATTTGGGCTTCTCGGCTTGCGCTTCATCACGTCTCCTTCTGCCTGATCCATTCCAAGAGCCATTGCAGGAAGACCATCTGTCACAAGATTCACCCATAGAATTTGAATCGCAGCAAGCGGAAGTGGTAATCCGAGAATCATCGCGAAAAGCATGACTAGAATTTCTCCAACATTTGATGCCATCATGTAGCGGATGAACTTTCGTATATTCTCGTAAATATTTCGTCCTTCTTTAATCGCCTCTTTAATGGTTGCGAAGTTATCATCACTTAAGATAAGTGATGATGCTTCCTTCGCCACGTCCGTTCCGGTAATACCCATCGCAATACCGATGTTGGCCGCTTTAATCGCCGGCGCGTCGTTTACTCCATCTCCAGTCATGGCCACAATATGACCATTTGCCTGAAGCGCTTGTACGATTCGTAGTTTATGCTGAGGTGATACTCTCGCAAACACAAAGATCCGATCAATTTGCTCGACTAATTCTTCATCAGACATTTTAGAAAGAGTCTGACCATCCACGACAAGTCCTCCGTTTGGAAGGATATTAAGCTGTCTGGCAATGGCTGATGCAGTGATTTTGTGATCTCCTGTAATCATGACTGTTCGAATTCCTGCTTCACGGCATTCAGCAATGGAGTCCTTCACTTCTGGGCGAGGAGGATCGATCATCGCCTGTATCCCAATGAATGTTAACTCTTTTTCTGTTTGGTCAGCTGTTTGGATCATTTCATGTGGATCAAGCACACGGAAGGCGATAGCAATCGTTCGGAGTGCCTCTCCAGCCATCGTTGCTACAGCTTCCTCTAGCTCTTGCTTGCCCTTAGCACTCATTCGTTCGCTTCGGTCTCTTTTTAAAATAAGGCTTGTTCGAGACGAAATGACGTCTGGCGCCCCTTTTGTAATAAGGATTCGTTTACCTGAACGATCTCGAACAATTACACTCATCATTTTTCTCGTTGAATCAAACGGAAATTCATGAATAACCTGGTACTGTTTTGTTAGCCCTTCTCTACTGTAACCAGCTTTTTTAGCGGCTACGACAAGTGCTCCTTCGGTTGGATCCCCATCAAGAACATAATCTGTTTGTGATTTTTTAAAGCGTTTTTCTTCTTTTCGTTCAACGATCTCTGCATGACTTGCGAGTAAACCGAAGCTAAGTAATTGAGCGAGCTCACGATTCTGCTCAGGGAGAACACTTTTTCCATTCTCTAAAAACTCACCACTCGGCTCATAGCCTGTTCCGGTCACATCCCAATATCGTCCGCCGCTCCAAAGCTTCGTTACTGTCATTTTGTTTTGAGTTAATGTACCCGTTTTATCTGAGCAAATAACCGATGCGCAGCCTAATGTTTCAACTGCAGGTAACTTACGTACAATTCCTTTTCGTTTGATCATACGTTGAACACCAAGAGCAAGTGCAACAGTAACGATCGCTGGAAGACCTTCCGGAATAGCTGCTACAGCAAGAGAAACCCCACTTAAGAACATCGTATTTAACTCATGTCCTTGAAGCAAACCAATTACAACCACTAAAGCCGTTAAAAGAAGGGCCACCGCAATTAGCATTTTACCGAGCTGCTCTAAACGAAGTTGAAGTGGTGTGACAAGTGTTTCAGTCGTTTGAAGCAGATGCGCAATCTTACCCATCTCGGTTTTCATTCCAGTTCCGACAACAATGCCTTGCCCATTGCCCTGGGTAATCATCGTTCCCATAAACAACATATTTTCTTGATCGCCAATCTCTAATTCTTCTGAACTTAAACTTTGACTTTTTTTATGAACAGGAACAGATTCACCAGTGAGAGACGCCTCGTCCACTCGGAGCTCATTCGTATGAAGAAGGCGGATATCTGCACCAATTCGGTCTCCACTTTCAATCCGGACAACATCACCAGGTACAACTTCTGCAGACGGAATTTTTACCCACTCGCCGTCGCGCTTTACCGTCATTTGTGGAGCTGAAAGTTCCTTTAATGCATCTAATGACTTCTCAGCCTTTCGTTCTTGAACATAGCCAAGGATCCCGTTAAGCAAAACGATACACATGATCGTAATAGCATCAATAACTTCCCCAATCAATCCTGAAATTAATGTAGCTGCAAGCAACACCAACACCATGAAGTCTTTAAATTGCGCAAGAAATACAAGAATCGCTGGTGTTTTTTTGCCCTCATCTAGCTTGTTTGGTCCCACTTGATTTAAGCGCTTTTTCGCTTCTTTAGTTGTGATCCCAACTTCTACATTTGAGCCGGTTTTACTAATGACATCTTCTTCTTGTTCTCGATACCAATTCATCTAGACACCTCACCTACAGCTTGGTTGATTAGGCCAAGCAGTCTCTTATACAAGCCATCTTATTCAGTCAGGGTGAAAAACATGCTATACTCGTTGAAGTGAGTTTTTTTAAGAGGTGATTCGATGTCGTTTGATGGACTTATGACGAGAGCTGTCATTCATGAATGTGCAAATCAATTGGCCAGTGGCCGTATATCAAAAATTTATCAACCATTTAAAACAGAATTAATTTTCACGATTCGAGCAAATGGAAAAAACCATTCCTTGTTACTTTCAGCTAATGCAAGCTTTGCTAGAGCCCATTTAACGGAAGAAAAATATGACAACCCTTCTGTTCCACCCATGTTTTGCATGCTATTACGCAAGCATTTAGAAGGTGGAGTTATTAAAAATATCCAACAAGATCAAATGGACCGGATCATTCATTTAGATGTAGTAAATAGAGATGAGCTTGGAGATGAAAAAGAACGCCGTTTAATTATTGAAATTATGGGTCGCCATAGTAACATCATCTTAGTTGACCCGAAAACCAACGTTATTATCGATAGCATTAAACACGTTAGACTTGATCAAAGTAGTTATCGTACCGTTGGACCTGGACAGGCCTACAAGCGACCTCCTGAGCAACATAAAGTGAGTCCAGTTGATGCAAGTGAGGAAGATGTATTAAAGCACATCGACTTTAATGCTGGAAAAATATCTTCACAGCTCGTTGATCAGTTTGCCGGACTGTCTCCGTTGCTTGCTGAAGAGATTGTTACCCGTGCAGGCATGGTGAACAAACAAAGCTTACCTAAGGCATTCATGCATGTAATACAACCAATTAAAGAACATGCCTATCAGCCAGAAATGGTGCTAACAGATAAGAAAGAATACTTCTATCTAGTACCCTTAACTCATATCGATGGAAAGCGATTATCGTATCCTACAATGAGCCAAATGCTCGACCGCTACTTTTACGGGAAGGCTGAGCGAGATCGTGTGAGACAGCAGGCCTTTGATCTTGAACGGTTCTTACGCAATGAATGGCAAAAGAATAAACGTAAGCTAAAAAAACTGCGTAAAACGCTAACGGATGCTGACCAGGCGGCGATCTATCAAAAATTCGGTGAGCTTGTAACCGCCAATTTATATCAAATTAAAAAAGGCGATACGAATGCAGAGGTTATTGATTATTATGACGAAGAAGGTAAATCAATTACGATTGAGCTTGACCCGTTAAAAAGTCCATCTGACAATGCCCAAGCCTATTTTAAACGATATAACAAGGCTAAGAATTCAATACAGGCTGTTCAAGAACAGATGAGCTTAACAGAAAAAGAAATGGATTACCTTGATGGACTATTGCAGCAAATGGAAAGTGCGTCTCCAAAGGATTTAGAGGAAATTCGCGAAGAACTAATGGAAGAAGGCTACATTAAGAAAAAGCAGTCTAAAAAGCCACACAAAAAGAAAAAAGATGTGAAGCCACAGCTAGAGCATTATCAGTCATCAACAGGCATTGAATTTCTAGTCGGTAAAAACAATACTCAAAACGAGTACTTAACGAACCGATTGGCAAGACAAGATGAAATATGGCTGCACACAAAGGATATTCCAGGATCTCATGTGGTTATTCGTTCGCTTGAGCCAGACGAAGAAACGATCAAAGAGGCAGCAACAGTCGCAGCCTTTTTCAGTAAAGCACGAATGTCGTCTTCTGTTCCTGTAGACTATACGCGTATTCGTTTTGTCAAGAAGCCGAATGGTGCAAAGCCCGGGTATGTAACCTATGACAAGCAAACCACCGTTTTTGTGACACCAGATGAAGATCAAGTGATGAGTTTGCGGAAGAGGTAAAGGAGAAAACGAACCGGAGACAAACACAGTTAATCGTTTATGGAACACAAACGCAGCAATTTATCCGCTCCAGGAGAATCCCTCGCTCGTCTGCTAGCCTACCAAAAAAAGTGGCGAATGATTCAGCAATTGAATCATTCGCCATTTTTTAGTTGATTTTTCGTTACGTACCAGCCTCTTCTTTCTTACATTCTTTTACTTCATCCACGCATCAGACTGCGGATTCTCTCTCCATTTGGAGAGCATGCTTTGTTCTTGCTCTGTAATCACATGAGTCTCTTTTGCCACTTGGATGAGGGTTGTGTAGTCTGTTAGAACAGTCGCTTCAACATCGGCTGCTTTTAATTGGTCCGATGCTTTTTCAAGCTCATATGTAAAGATCGCAGCAACCCCAAGCACTTCAGCTCCGTCTTCTCGTACTGCCTCTACAGCAGATAAAGAACTTCCTCCGGTTGAGATAAGGTCTTCAATGACAACCACTTTTTGACCGGCTTCAAGCTTGCCTTCAATTCGCTTTTGTTTCCCGTGGCCCTTTGCACTTCCTCTTACATAGATCATCGGCAGCTCAAGCTCATCACTTACCCATGCGGCATGCGGAATTCCAGCCGTCGCCGTTCCTGCAATGACATCAACATCTGGATAGTTCGTTTTGATCAGCTGAGCTAAACCCTTTGCAATTTCGCGACGAACCTTCGGATAAGAAAGGGTTAATCGATTGTCACAGTAGATGGGTGATTTGATCCCTGAGCTCCAGGTGAATGGGTCAGCAGGCTTCAGACTTACTGCTTCGATTGATAATAAATTTTCTGCAAATGCTACTTTGTTTGACATGCGTTCATCTCCCATTCTGTTTTCACTTGATGATAAGCGGCATTCGGATCGATGGCCTTTGTGATACTTCGACCGACAACAATGCCCCAGCTTCCTTTTTCTCTTGCCTCGGCTGGTGTAACGATTCGGTGCTGATCGCTTGCCTCATCACCTGCTAATCGTATTCCTGGCGTAACGGTCAGAAATGATGAACCGCATGCTTTATGGATATCAGCCACTTCATGTGCGGAGCAAACCACACCATCTAATCCAGATTCCTTTGTTACCCGTGCGTAATGAGCGACAACCTCATTCATTGGTTGATTAATTAATAGATCGCTTGAAAGCATCTGCTCACTTGTACTTGTTAGTTGAGTGACTGCAATAAGCTTTGCTCGTTCTCGCCCAGCGAGTGTTCCAGCTTCAAGTCCTTCACGTGCTGCTGCCATCATCTTTTGACCGCCGGCAGCATGAACATTAACAAGATCAACTTCAAGGCTAGCTAATGCTTTCATCGCTTGCTTAACCGTGTTGGGGATGTCGTGCAGCTTCAAATCGAGGAAAATACGGTGACCTTGGTTTTTTAGTTCCTCAATCACACCCGCTCCTTCGCGGTAAAAGCCTTCCATTCCTATTTTTAAATCTAGTGTTTCGCCTTTAAAGTGAGTTAAAAAGGCTTGGCGCTTCTCTTTTTGTTCAAAGTCTAAAGCAATAATTAACGGACGTTGCATGCTTCCCTCCAGCTCCCTCCAATTAAATCTTGTACTTGGTCTGCACCGAGTTCGTCTAGCATATCTGGTAGCTGTTCAATAAGTGTTGGACAAATCATCGGATCTACAAAGTTAGCAGTCCCTACTGCTACTGCACTTGCTCCAGCAAGTAAAAATTCAATGACGTCTTCAACCGTTTGCACGCCCCCCATTCCGATAATTGGAATATCAACCGCTTGACTTACCTGATGAACCATTCGAATCGCCACTGGTTTAATAGCTGGACCTGATAATCCACCATATTGATTTGCAAGGATCGGTTTTCTAGTCCGAATATCAATTCTTGAACCGAGAAGGGTATTAATCATTGATAAACCATCCGCTCCTGCTGCTTCTACCGCTTTTGCCATAGTGACAATATCTGCAATATTAGGAGATAACTTTACGTATACAGGGACGGACGATACACGTTTCACTTCTCTTGTTAACTCAGCCGCTACTTCAGGAATGGTTCCAAAAGCGATCCCACCCTTTTTTACATTTGGACAGGAAATGTTTAATTCAAGTGCATGCACATTTTTAACCTTTGAAATCGTATCGGCCACTTCAATATAGTCTTCCATTTCAGAGCCTGCAACATTGGCAAGGATCGGGACATCATAGGCCGCCAGACGAGGCAGCTCTTGTTGGATCACTGCGTTAAGTCCTGGATTTTGCAAACCAATTGCATTTAACATTCCTGACTTGGTTTCCGCCACGCGAGGTGTTGGGTTCCCAAATCTAGGCTCTGCCGTTGTTGCTTTAATTGCTATTGCCCCAAGCTCACTTAAATCATAGAATTCGGCATATTCCTTCCCAAATCCAAAACAGCCTGACGCAGGCATAATCGGGTTCTTCATTGATAAGCCAGGTAACTCTACGTGTAATCGACTCATACAACAACCTCCCCTACAGGGAATACTGGACCATCTGTACACACTTTACGATACGTAGCACCCTCTGGATCTGATTCTACGTGACACACGCAAGCAAAGCATGCACCGATGCCACATCCCATTCTTTCTTCAAATGATAGGAACGCTTTGCGCTCACGATAGCGCTCAGTTAAGGAGGCAAGCATTGGTGTTGGTCCACACGCATAAAGTACATCAAATGCAGCTACCTCTTGATCAATTGCATCCGTCACAAAGCCTTTAACTCCGTAACTACCGTCAACCGTTGCGACATAAACAGATCCTAACTCCTGAAACTCTTGTTCGTAAAACACATCTTGCTTCGATTGGAAGCCAAGCACTGCTGTTACCTCCACACCCTTCTTAACAAGCTCTTTTGCTAAATAGTAGAGTGGTGGTACACCAATTCCGCCTCCGACGAGCAGCGCATGATCTCCAGGTTGTACTGCGTCTAGTGGAAAGCCATGTCCAAGCGGACCAAGCGCGTCAATTTCCACACCATCAGATTTTGCAGAAAGGCGCTTTGTTCCAGCGCCTTCTGCTCGGTAAATCATTTTCATTTCACTTGTTTCAAGGTTTACATCACATATACTAATGGGGCGTCGTAATAACAGATCGTCGTACGGATCCACTTTTACATGAAGAAATTGTCCTGGCTCACTCATTTGCTGCACAAGTTCTCCACGGCATGTTAGTTCGAAAATATTGCGAGCAATTTCGTGTTGCGCGACAACTGTTAGCGTACCTCGTTTCTTTTGCATCGTGACATCCCCCTTCTTAAGCCTGTGTTTGCATCGCTGGCATACTTTCTGAAGAAAACGTGATTGATTCTAGCACGCGTAGTAGTGCGTCTGCCGTATCAATAGAGGTTAAGCACACCACTCCATTTTCAACTGATTCGCGACGAATCCGGAAGCCATCTCGTGCTGTTTGCTTACCTCTTGTCAGTGTATTGATGACAAACTGTGCTTCTCCTTGACGAATGGTATCAAGCAGATGAGGTTTTTCTTCGCCAATTTTGTTGACGACTTGAACCGGAATACCTGCTTCTTTAATGAGCTTTGCGGTTCCAGCAGTTGCTTGTAGGCTGTATCCAATTCGGTGGAAGCGATGGACTAGGCTCATTGCTTCTTCTTTGTCCTTATCAGCGATTGTGAACAAGACCGAACCGTGAGTTGGGATTTTCATGCCTGAGGCAATTAATCCTTTATATAATGCTTTCTCCAGCGTGACATCTCGTCCCATAACTTCTCCAGTCGATTTCATTTCAGGCCCAAGCGTAATATCTACGCGACGTAGTTTAGCAAATGAGAATACTGGTACTTTAACAGAGACTTCTTTTGGCTCTGGTTGATAGCCTGTTTCATAGCCTAACTCCGGTAATCTCTTACCTAGCATCACTTTGGTTGCAAGGTTCGCCATAGATACTCCTGTGATTTTACTTAAGAATGGTACCGTACGGCTTGAGCGTGGATTTACTTCTAGCACATACACATCATCCTTGTGCCACACAAATTGGATATTGAGTAGACCAACAATCTTTAAGCCTCGTGCAATTGCGATTGTACGGTCGATTAATCGCTGCTTTAACTCTTCTGGAACCGACTGAGTAGGATACACCGCGATGGAATCTCCAGAGTGTACGCCTGCACGTTCAATGTGCTCCATGATACCTGGAATAAAGACATTCTCTCCGTCAGAGATGGCATCAACCTCAAGCTCTTTTCCTGTTAAGTACCTGTCAATTAAGACCGGATGCTTCGGATTTACTTTTACTGCATTTGCCATATAGTTTAATAGCTCAGCTTCTTTATAGACAATTTCCATTGCCCGGCCTCCAAGTACATAAGAAGGACGTACGAGTACTGGATAGCCAATTTCAGTTGCAATAACAACCGCTTCTTCGACAGATGTCGCTGTGCGTCCGAGTGGCTGCGGAATGTTTAGTTCAAGTAACGCTTGCTCAAATTTATCGCGATTCTCCGCCCGATCCATGTTTTCCAGTGAGGTTCCGATGATTTTCACCCCACGGTTTTCAAGTTCATCAGCTAAGTTAATTGCCGTTTGACCACCAAACTGAACAATGACTCCTTCTGGCTGCTCTAAATCAATCACGTGCATAACATCTTCAATTGTCAGCGGTTCAAAATAAAGCTTGTCAGAGGTACTAAAGTCTGTTGAAACTGTTTCTGGGTTGTTGTTCATGATAATCGCTTCATAACCTGCTTCGCGTATGGCCCAGACTGAGTGAACTGTTGCATAATCAAATTCAATTCCCTGTCCGATTCGAATGGGTCCAGATCCTAGTACTAAGATACTTTTCTTATCTGTACGAATGGACTCATTTTCTTGCTCATAGGTTCCGTAAAAATATGGAGTGCTTGATTCAAACTCTGCTGCACATGTATCGACCATTTTGTACACAGGTACAATGCCTTTTTCCTTACGAGTTTGATAGAGTTCTGCTTCGTCCATACCCCATAGTCTAGCTAAGTACGAGTCAGCAAATCCTATGCGTTTTGCTTTTTCGAGTAATTCATCATTGTTACGATTTTCTACGAGCTCACCTTCAAGCTGAACAATGCGCTCGAGCTTTTGCAGGAAGAAGAAATCAATTTTAGTTAGGTCATGAATCTCTTGAATCCCTACTCCACGTCTCAATAGCTCGCCAATCGCAAACATTCGCTGATCATCTGGTCTTGAGATCTTTTTGCAAAGGTCTTCTGTTGATAAAGCCGGCATATCTGGATCAATGATGTGATCATATCCAGCTTCTAGTGAACGAACGGCTTTTAAAATGGATTCTTCAAACGAGCGACCAATTGCCATGACTTCACCCGTTGCTTTCATTTGCGTTCCTAGACGACGGTTAGCTGCTTCAAACTTATCAAATGGCCATCTTGGAATCTTTGTTACAACATAATCAAGTGCTGGCTCAAAGCTAGCATAAGTTGTACCGGTAATCGGATTTTTCAATTCATCTAGGCTGTATCCTACTGCAATTTTCGCTGCCATCTTAGCAATCGGATACCCTGTAGCTTTTGATGCGAGTGCGGACGAGCGACTCACACGCGGATTCACCTCAATGATGTAGTACTGGTTACTATCCGCATCAAGTGCAAACTGAACATTACATCCTCCTTCAATCCCTAGGGCACGAATAATTGAAAGGGAAGAGTTACGTAACATTTGATAATCGCGGTCTGTTAGCGTTTGGCTTGGTGCAGTTACAATCGAATCCCCTGTGTGTACACCAACTGGATCAAAGTTTTCCATGTTACACACAACGATTGCCTGGTTTTTGCTATCACGCATAACCTCGTACTCTACTTCTTTAAAACCAGCAATGCTTTTTTCCACTAAGCATTGCGTCACAGGACTGTATTTTAACCCACTTTGGACAATTTCAATGAGTTCTTCTTCATTATGCACAATGCCTCCGCCTGTTCCGCCAAGTGTGTAGGCTGGGCGAACAATAACGGGGTATCCAATCGTTTGAACAAATTGAAGTGCCTCATCAAGCGTATGCACAATTTCACTTTCAGGCACAGGTTCGCCTAACTCATACATTAACGAGCGAAACTGCTCTCTATCCTCTGCTTGTTGGATGGCATCAAGCTTTGTTCCAAGAAGCTCAATTCCATACGCTTCAAGGATACCTGATTGCTCAAGCTCCATTGCCATGTTTAATCCGGTTTGCCCTCCAAGTGTGGCTAAAATACCGTCCGGTTGTTCCTGACGAATGATCCGACTAACAAACTCTAATGTAATTGGTTCAATGTACACGCGATCCGCCATTGTTGTATCGGTCATAATCGTGGCCGGATTTGAATTAATTAGGATGACCTCATAGCCTTCTTCTTTTAATGCTTGGCACGCCTGTGTACCTGCGTAATCAAACTCCGCAGCTTGACCGATTACGATTGGACCAGACCCAATCACCAAAATTTTGTTTATATCTGTACGTTTACCCATGCTACTCATCCCCTTTTCTGTTTACGCTAGTACATTTGCTGTCTGTGTTTGATTCATTAATGTCATAAACTGATCAAATAAATGGTTCGCATCATGCGGTCCAGGGTTTGCCTCTGGATGATACTGCACACTAAATGCTGGGTACTCTTTATGAGCTAAGCCTTCTACTGTTTCGTCATTCACTGCGATATGTGTAATGATAAGATTTGTACCTTCAAGAGAATCATGATCCACTGTATATCCGTGATTCTGTGCTGTGATATCAATGGCACCTGTAGAAACTTCTCGGATTGGGTGGTTAGAACCCCGATGCCCAAAGCGTAATTTGCTCGTTGTTGCACCTGTTGCTAAAGCAAGAAGCTGATGGCCTAAACAAATACCGAACAATGGAACCTTTCCAAGAAGATCACTCACCGTTTGAATGGTTTCAGGAACATCCTGTGGATTTCCTGGGCCGTTAGAGACAAGCACGCCGTCTGCTCCTAGGCGAATGATTTCCTCAGCAGGCGTGTTATAAGGAACAACCACTACATCGCATCCTCGTTCGATAAGCTCAAGCAGGATCCCGTGCTTCATCCCGCAATCAACTAACACTACACGTTTTCCTTTACCTGGTACATGATACGGGTCTTTAGTTGATACTCTTGATACTTGATCTTGAAGTGGTGCGCTATCCTTTAGCTCTTGTACCACTTCGTCAACATTTACATCCATCGAACAAATTCGGCCTTTTAACGTTCCCACTTCGCGAATCATCCGTGTAAGCTTACGCGTGTCAATGCCAGAAAGCCCTGGAATACCTTTTGCACGCAGTAAGGTATCGAGTGATTCTTCGTTTCGCCAGTGACTTGGAGCCAGTTCTACCTCTCGAACAATTAGTCCATGGATCGCCGGACTGATTGATTCAAAGTCGTCTCGGTTAATTCCGTAGTTTCCAATTAGAGGGTATGTTAAGGTCACAATCTGACCGCAGTAGGAAGGGTCTGATAAAATTTCTTGATACCCAGTCATTCCTGTATTAAAAACAACCTCTCCGCTCATCTGTTGATCTGCTCCGAACCCTACACCGATTAGTACTTCGCCATTTTCTAAGATTAGTTGTTTTTTCATTTTGTTACCTTCTCCTTTTCCCAAACCAATTTTCCATCTACAAATGTTTGTACGGACCATCCAGCACAATTCCAGCCTTCAAATGGAGTATTCTTCCCTTTTGATGCAAAGTGTTGCTTTTGAATCGGTTCTGTCTGCTGTAAGTTAACAATCGTTACATCTGCCTTTGCCCCGGCTTCTAGTGTACCGGCGTCGAGTCCGAATGTTTTTGCTGGGATAATCGTTAACCAATCAACAAGCTGTTTTAATGTCATGCGGTCTTTTTGAACAAATTCTGTATAAAGAAGTGGAAAGGCTGTTTCGAGTCCAACAATTCCAAATGGTGCTCGCTCAATCGGAACATTTTTTTCTTCTTCTGTATGTGGTGCATGATCCGTTGCAATAAAGTCAATCGTGCCATCAAGTAGCCCTTCGATTAATGCTGCGTGATCTTCGCGCCCTCTGAGTGGTGGATTCATTTTAAAATTTGTATCAAGCCCTGGAATGTCATCTTCACATAGAAGTAAGTGGTGTGGAGTGACTTCCGCTGTCACACGGATACCAGCTCGTTTCGCATCTCTTACTACACGAACCGATTCTTTTGTACTAATGTGGCACACATGGTAATGGGCACCTGCTGCTTCTGCAAGGAGGACATCCCTTGCAATATGTACCGATTCGCAGACAGATGGAATGCCGTTGATTCCTTGAGCTTTAGAGAAGTTTCCTTCATGAACGGAACCATTTTGAATGAGTGTATTGTCCTCACAGTGAGCGACAATGGCCATATCTACCTCAGCTGCACGTTTCATAGCCTCAAGCATCACACCTGCAGACTGTACGCCAACACCATCATCAGTGAAAGCAAAGGCGCCTGCTTCTTTTAATCCTTTAAAATCAGTGAGCTCCTGCCCCAGTTGCCTTGTTGTAATTGATGCGTACGGAAGAACTCGAACTGAACCTGTTTCTTTTGCTCGGTTTACTAGCCACTCCATTTGTTCACGGGTGTCCGGCACTGGACGTGTATTCGGCATCGCTGCAATCGTTGTAAACCCACCTCTTGCTGCTGCTTTTGTTCCTGTTTCAATCGTTTCCTTGTTCTCGCCGCCTGGCTCACGAAGGTGAACATGTGCATCAACAAAGCCTGGTAGAATAAGGTTCCCTGCTACATCTATGGTTTCAGTTACTTCACTTTGATCTGCTTCGTACTGGATCAGTCCATTAATCATGAATACATCCTTTTGTACTTGCTCTCCGTCCTGCGTTAATACTCGTCCGTTGATTAGCTTGATTCCCATGATAACGCCCCCTTAGATTTGTTTAAGTGCTCGTTTTAATACAGCCATTCGAACAAAAACACCATTTTTCATTTGTTTAAAAATACGTGATCTCGTGCATTCGACAAGCTCGTCTGCGATCTCGACTCCACGATTGACCGGAGCCGGATGAAGAATGATACTATGTTTTTTCATCAATTGTTCTCGTTCGATCGTTAACCCGTATTGTTCATGGTAATGAGATTTTGAGAAGCTTTCATTTCCATCATGTCTCTCATGCTGAATTCTGAGCATCATCATCACGTCGGCTTTTCTTACAGCCTCATCCATGGAAAGATACCCGTAGTGGTCTTCAAACCCATTCATCCATGAGCGTGGACCGCTGATCCAGACATTCGCTCCGAGCTTCGTAAGCATTTCTGCATTTGAACGTGCTACCCTGCTATGCCTTAGGTCTCCACAAATCACTACGTCTAAGTTGTCAAAATCTCCAAATTCCTGTTGAATCGTTAAAAGATCAAGTAAGGATTGAGTTGGATGCTGACCACATCCATCCCCTGCATTAATAATCGGAATCGAAAGTTTTGGAAGAAGATTTGCATAATACTCGTCCTCTGGATGCCTGATGACCACTACATCCGCTCCTATGGATTCAAGCGTTTTAATCGTGTCGTACAACGATTCACCTTTCTTCACACTTGACGTCTCTCCGTCAAATTGTAGGAGTTCAAGGCCCAATTTCTTTTGCGCCACTTCAAAGCTAAAACGAGTTCGTGTACTTGGCTCAAAAAAAAGATTAGCGACAAACTTAGGTGACTCAGGGCACCACATTTTTCCGTCTGCAAAAGCCTGTGCTTCGTTTAGCAATGCTTGAACCTCAGCTGTTGTTAAGTCTGAGACAGAAACAAGATTTCTTCGTTGTTCGTTGATATGAATGCTCATAACCATCTTAACTCCTCCTCTAATCATCCGATTAAAACAAAAATGCCTGGAAAGTGACACTTTCCAGGCAGGTTCAAACAGACAGGTCGTCTGCTTGTTTGTCCATACCTTGAAAGTCTCTCTGTACTTTTCTTAAAGATACGCTTGTCGTTTATTTAGTTTGTGACGGCTCTTCTTTCATTTCACCAAACATGTCTGATTGTCCGTAACTCATCTCTTTGTTTGGAAGGACCAGATGAAGGAAAATTCCTACGATTGCTGCAACGGCCATTCCTGGTATCTGAACCGATTCATTGACCTGAATGAACGCACCACCAATTCCTAGAACTAAGATGACCGAAGAAATGATCAGATTACGCTTTTCACCGATATTAATTTGATTGTCAATCAACATACGCAGACCAGATGATGCAATAATTCCGAATAGGAGAATGGATACTCCCCCCATCACTGGTGACGGAATAGATGAGATAATCGCCGAAATCTTACCGATAAAGGAGAAGATAATCGCGAGAACTGCCGCGCCCCCGATAACAAAGACACTGAACACTCGTGTAATGGTCATAACCCCAATGTTTTCACCGTAGGTTGTGTTAGGTGGTCCTCCAAGACCAGCAGCAATCACAGTTGCTACTCCATCTCCAAGGATCGAACGGTGTAAACCCGGTTTTTTAATAAAGTTACGACCTGCTACCTTACTAATGACCATTTGTTGTCCAATATGCTCTGAGAGCGTAACTACAGCTACCGGAACCATAATAAAGGCGATACTCCATGAGAAGCTTGGCGTATAGGTAACGAATGGCACAATCATCTCAGGGACAGAAAACCAAGCTGCTTCTTTAATACCTGTTGTATCAACAAGGCCTAGGAAGTAAGCGAAGCTGTATCCACCTACAAGCCCGAACAGGATTGGTACTAGTCCGAAAAATCCTTTAAAGAACATGGTTGCAACAATTGTAATTCCTAGTGTAACTAATGCTGTCATTAAATAGTTCATACTATATTCAGAAGCTGCGTTATACATCGCTTGATTAACCGCACTTCCTGCTAAGCTTAGCCCGATAACCATAATGACCGGTCCAACGACGATTGGAGGCAAGATCTTCATCAGCCAGTTTACACCGATTGATTTAATGATGAGTGCTACCACTCCGTATACAAGTCCAGCAAGGAAGGCTCCAACCATCGCTCCCTCCATACCTCCGATCAGTGTTGCTGATTGGATCGGGATGATGAAGGCAAATGATGAACCTAGATACGCTGGTATTTGACCTTTTGTAACGAGTAGGTACGCAAGTGTTCCAAGTCCACTTGTTAGTAATGCTGTTGCTGGACTTAGATCTACTAGAAATGGAACCAATACGGTTGCGCCAAACATGGCGAATAAATGCTGTAAACTGAATAATAACCACTTATCGGCTCTCGGTATTTCGCGAATGCCTACTTCTTTTCCTTGAATCAATGAAATCTCTCCTACTCCTATTTCTCTAACAAAAAACCCCCATGCGCCAGGCAAGGGGGGCGTAAGAAATAGACGGGGGCCAATGGTTGGCCACGCTATTCCTTAACCCTCTTGCCAGCCTCTCTGGACTGTTTTTAAAGAGGTTTAATGTATACTTGTTTCTGATCGTTGATCGATGACCACTTCATCGGATCCATCTGCTTCAGTAACTCTTGCAGAGATGATTTCCGTTTTAGAAGTTGGTACATTTTTTCCTACAAAATCTGGTCGAATCGGAAGCTCTCTATGGCCTCGATCCACTAGCACAGCAAGTTGGATTTGTTCTGGTCGTCCTAAGTCAATTAACGCATCTAATGCTGCTCTTACTGTACGTCCGGTGAATAATACATCATCAACTAAAATGACTTTTAATCCGGATATATCAACTGGAATGTCTGTTCCTTGAAGGATAGGCTCTTCATCCTGATGTTCATGACTTAAATCATCACGGTACAAGGTGATATCTACTTCGCCAACCGGAATATCGTCACCTTCAATTTGTTCGATCTTCCGAGCCAGACGAGCAGCAAGATGTACACCGCGTGTTTTAATTCCCACGAGTACGCATTGCTCTACACCTTTATTGCGCTCAATAATCTCATGCGCAATTCGAGTAATGGCGCGATTAATGGCTGCTTCATCAAGAATGATACGTGGCATACACTCATCTCCTCTATGATGATAAAAAGACCTATTCCAGATACTGGGAAGAGGTCTCGTTTGCACAGAGAATAAAGTTCACCCTACGAACTATTCTGTGCGTTCCGTTTTCCTTCCCAGCCTCTCTGGACTGATCTTAAAGGATCATTTGATTACATATAGTATCGCAAACTTGTCGATGCATGTCAACGACTATCTTGTAGTTTCTTAAGTAGAACCTTCATATCCTCTGGCATTGGCGCTTCAAATACCATCTCTTCACCTGTACGAGGATGAGTGAAACCAAGCACAGATGCATGTAGTGCCTGTCCTTTAATATCTAGTGTCTTCTTTGGACCGTACTTCGGATCACCTGCAACAGGATGTCCAATATACTTCATATGAACACGAATCTGGTGCGTGCGTCCTGTTTCAAGCTGACACGTGATATATGAATACTTTTCAAACGTTTCAATTACCGTAAAGTGAGTGACAGCCTCGCGACCGTTGTCATCAGTCACAGCCATGCTTTGACGGTCTCGCTTGTCACGACCGATCGGCGCATCTACTGTTCCATGCTCATGTGGAATCACACCGTGCACGATGGTTTGATATAAGCGTTTAGTTGTTTTCGCTTTTAATTGATCCACTAATGATTCATGGGCCTTGTCGTTTTTAGCGACCATTAATAAGCCAGACGTATCCTTATCAATTCGGTGCACAATTCCCGGACGAATGACACCATTAATTCCGGGTAAGTCCGAACAATGATGTAGCAATGCGTTTACAAGCGTGCCATTAGGGTGTCCAGGTGCTGGATGTACAACCATCCCTCGAGGTTTGTTAATCACAATGACATCCTCGTCTTCATATACAACATCGAGTGGAATATCTTCAGCAACCGCTTCTAACTCAACTGCTTCAGGAATTGTTACAGTTAAATGGTCAGCTTCTTCAACCTTATAATTGCTTTTTACAGACTCATTATTTAATGTAACATGTCCCTCTTTAATCCAAAGTTGAATTTGGCTTCTTGAAACATCATCCATTAACTCTGTTAATAATTTATCTACTCTCGTTTGTGCTTGTTCTTCACTTACTGTAAATTCAAATTGATTCATGCTTGCTTCTCCTTTTTTGCTTTCATTTCATCACGGATAAATTTCAGCAATAGAAGAGCTACCCCAATACATAATGCCGAATCTGCCACGTTAAAAATAGCAAAGTCATATCCAAAAATATACGTGTCTGCAAAGTCTACTACTTCGCCTCTAAAAACCCGATCAATAAAGTTACCGATGGCTCCTCCGAGGATTAAGCCTAAAGGAATACCTAGGGACGGTTGACCCTTTGCTTCCTTTTGAATGTAATAAATGAGTCCAACCACTACAATGACTGTAATAATGTAGAAAAACCACATTTGACCTTGTAAAATTCCAAAAGCAGCTCCCATATTACGGTGAGATGTAATGTATGCAACACCTGGAATTAATTCAATTGACTCTCCACGCTCCATGTTTACAACGACTAACCACTTTGTTAACTGATCGATAGCAATCATAATTAATGCAAGAATATATGGCACTTGTGTTCCCCCACTCATAACACTTCACAAACTTACTACGTTAAGATTGTAGCACAAAAAAATGGCGATGACACGCCCCATCGCCACAATTCCTTATTCTTGCTCATCTAATTGATCTGAATACTCTTCATACGATTGATTATGCTGAACCTTAATGCTCTCAACACCTTGATACCCGTACATATCAGTGCTTGCAAATTGCTCATACTGTTCAACAGTGCCGCGATTTTCATCTTCCTCTTCTGAGACAGTATCTTCATAGGTCATGTCACGTTCATTAAATCGTTCAACTGATTGATACGAGTCTTCACTATCAAATTCCGTTTCCTGATCAGAGCGATCATAGTTATACTTATCAAACCCACCTAACACATCTTCTTCTACAGGTCGATAACCTGGCATCATCGGATTCAGCTTTGTATCCGCCACTCTGGCTAAAGGATTCGCCTCAAGTCTTTCAAAAGGAATTTCAATCCCTGTCACTTCGCACTTCCCATACGTTCCTTTATCAATTTTTTCAATAGCATGTAACACCTCTTCATACTCTTCACGAAGATGAGCATGTAAAGCCATATCCTTTTCCCTCTCATATAGATCTGTTCCCGCATCTGCAGGATGGTTATCATATTGTGAGAGCTCCCCCGTGTTATCTGAGAGAGCCTCCATCTTTTCACCATTTGTTCGACCATCAAGTCTTTCCTTCAGATGTTGTTGCTGACTTAACAATTGAGTTTTGATTGCAGAATAGTCCCTCATACAGAGCCTCCTAAGTGATTAGTCTTCTTAGAATGACCATAAAATGCGTTTTTCATGACTAAGAGAGGTAGAAAAATGCATAGGGTGAACACAGAGACTATTTTTCATAATTGATTCCATTCTCTCTTCGTCGATTCCGTCTTCTCTTCGTCGATTCCATCTTCTCTTCGTCGATTCCATCTTCTCTTCGTCGATTCCATCCTCTCTTCGTCGATTCCTCCTTCTCTTCGTCGATTCCATCCTCTCTTCGTCGATTCCATCCTCTCTTCGTCGATTCCATCCTCTCTTCGTCGATTCCATTTCCTCCTCACCAAACAAAAAAATCCCCCGTCTACAACAGACAGGGGATTCTCACTACCTTATTTTGCGTAATATTTACGTACAATCTCAGCGTTGTAAGGTGTTAGATCTGGGTATTCAGGATCTTTTCCTACTTCTGGTGAAACAACCCAAGAGCGGGCACATACTTCACCTTCTGCTTTTTCAACAAGTACCGCTAAATTCTCGAATCTGGCTGCTTCTTCAGGTGCAGCGGCTAAGTCTCCAGCGATGGTTACCTTGGAAACGATGAATAATTTCTCTAGGTTTCCAGCAGATTCAAGGCATTCACGTGTTGTATCATCTGCATAAAGTGTAAGCGCTGATTGCAATGATTTTCCGATTACTTTAGCGTTTCGTGCTTCCTCTAACGCTTTTAAGACATCGTCACGTAAAGCCATAAATGTTGTCCATTTTTCAACAAGAGCTTCGCTTTCTGCAAAGCTTTCTGAATCAGGCATATCCGTTAGTTGTACGCTTTCCTCTGTTACACCAGGGATGTGCTCCCAGACTTCGTCAGCAGTATGCGCCAAGATTGGTGCAGATAGCTTCACAAGTGTAACAAGTACATCATACATGACCGTTTGGAACGCACGACGCTCTGGGTGATCAGCATGCTCAATATACAGGGTATCCTTTGAGATATCCATGTAGAACGAACTTAGCTCAACTGTACAGAAATTGTGGATGAGATTATAAACGGTTGAGAATTGGTAGTTCTCATACGCTTTTTTCACATCATCAATTAACGTATTTAGTTTCACAACCATAAAACGGTGGACTTCGCTCATCTCGTTGTAAACTACACGATTTGAAGCTGGGTCAAAGTCATGTAAGTTCCCTAGGAGGAAGCGGAATGTGTTACGGATTTTGCGATACACTTCAGACACTTGTTTTAAAATCTTATCAGAAACACGGTGATCTGCTTGATAATCAACGGATGATACCCAAAGACGAAGGATATCTGCTCCAAGCTGATTCATTACTTTAATTGGTGCAATTGTGTTTCCAATCGACTTACTCATCTTACGACCTTCGCCATCCATTGTGAAACCATGGCTTAACACGCCTTTGTAAGGTGCTTTCCCGGTAACAGCAACGGCTGTAGATAAAGAAGAGTTAAACCAACCACGATATTGGTCAGAACCTTCCATATATAAGTCAGCTGGACGATCAAGTTCACTTCTTGCATGTAACACAGCCTGATGAGAAGAACCTGAATCGAACCAAACATCCATGATATCTGTTTCTTTTGTGAACTCACCATTTGGGCTATGTTCAGACGTAAATCCTTCCGGAAGAAGATCTTTGGCATCCCATTCAAACCAGATGTTTGAGCCATGCTCTGCAAACAGTTTAGAGATGTGTGCGATCGTTTCATCTGTTAAAATCACTTCACCATTCTCTGCATAAAGCACAGGGATCGGAACACCCCATACACGTTGTCTAGAGATACACCAATCTCCACGATCACGAACCATATTGTGAAGGCGGTTTTCACCCCACGCAGGCATCCACGTTGTATCTTTGATCGCTTGAAGTAAATCATCACGGATCTGGTCAATGGAAGCAAACCATTGTGCCGTTGCACGGAAAATAACAGGTTTCTTTGTTCTCCAATCATGTGGATATGAATGCGTGAAGAAAGTAAGTTTTAAAAGGGCTCCAACACTTTCAAGCTTCTCAGTGATTGGCTTGTTAGCAGCGTCGTAGAACAGTCCTTCAAAACCAGGAGCTTCGTCTGTCATGACCCCTTTGTCATCCACTGGGCATAAAACGTCTAAACCATATTTACGAGAAACAATAAAGTCATCTTCCCCGTGTCCTGGTGCCGTGTGTACACAACCAGTACCAGCATCAACAGTTACATGCTCCCCGCACATCACTAATGATTCACGGTCATAAAACGGATGCTGTGCTGTTACATATTCAAGCTCTGAACCTTTGACTGTTTTCACAACTGAATGATTTTCCCAGCCAAGTTCTTCTACAAGTGTCTCAAGCAAACCACTTGCAACGATATATTTGTTATCTCCTGTTTGAACGACACTGTATTCAAGATCTGGGTGTACGCTAAT
The DNA here is from genome assembly GCF_016798245.1 of Alkalicoccobacillus gibsonii. Taxonomy (GTDB): domain Bacteria; phylum Bacillota; class Bacilli; order Bacillales; family Bacillaceae_D; genus Alkalicoccobacillus; species Alkalicoccobacillus gibsonii. The sequence continues at coordinate 1,147,807 of NZ_JAEUZA010000001.1, forward strand.
TCCAAGGTTAGCCGGAAGCGTCCAAGGAGTTGTGGTCCAGATCACAAACTTCTCGTCCCCAGCTAAAACGTCTTTACCATCTTTTACATCAAACGCAACGTAGATCGAAGCAGAACGCTTATCATGATATTCAATTTCAGCTTCAGCAAGTGCAGACTCAGAAGTTGGAGACCAGTATACAGGTTTTTTGCCTTTATAGATCAGGCCTTTTTTCGCCATTTCACCAAACACTTTGATTTGCTCTGCTTCATATTCACGATCAAGCGTAATGTACGGATTCCACCAGTCACCACGTACGCCTAAACGCATAAATTGCTCACGCTGCGTGTCTACTTGCTCTCTTGCATATTTCTCACAAAGAGCACGGAATTCAGCAGTCGTCATTTCCTTACGTTTAATCTTTTTGTTTTTTGTAAGAGCTGTTTCAATTGGTAACCCGTGTGTATCCCAACCAGGTACGTACGGTGCTTGAAATCCTGTCATTGATTTATATCGAACGATAAAATCTTTGATGATTTTATTTAGCGCGTGCCCAATATGAATATCACCGTTCGCGTATGGAGGTCCATCATGTAAAACAAAAAGTGGTTTGCCTTCCCCTCTTTTTTGAACCTTCTCATAAATGTTCATATCATCCCAAATTTGCTGTTGCTTTGGTTCGCGGTTTGGCAAATTGCCTCGCATCGGAAATTCCGTTTTTGGCATGAGTAGTGTGTCTTTGTAATCCATTCATATCCTCCTTCTTCTTCTAAAAAAACAGAAAAAACCTCTCATCCCAGTAAGGGACGAGAGGTTTTCCCGTGGTACCACCCTAATTTAGAGACATTCATCTCTACTTTAGTATTCGTAACGCGAATAACACGTTGTAGCCTACTACCTGTTGGGTTCGGTACAAAACGAATGGGTGATACATACATGAATTCATCTCGGGCTCGCACCATCCCCGATTCGCTTATGATGGGTATTTCATGTAACGGTTCCATTCTTTGTTTTAACATCATATAGTTTTAGTATGCATTATTATAAGCGAAGCGCTATTCAAACGCAAGCTACGTTACTTCTGTTATACTTTTTCCTCAAAAACATGCTCATCCGTTGTTTGCTCTTCATCAAATGAATCCCAATCATCGGTTTGCAGCATTTCAAGCTGTGCTTCAATTAACATTTTAAATCGCATTTTGTAGACAGAGGCTTGTTTCTTAAGCTCTTCCATCTCCATCATTACTTTACGAGACTTTGTTAACGCATCGTTTACAATACGGTTGGCATTCTTCTCAGCTTCCTTCACAATTAATTGTGATTCCTTCTGAGCATTACGGCGAAGTTCTTCTGCTGCCTCTTGAGCAACAAGAATGGATTTGTTCAGTGTCTCTTCAATATTATTGAAGTGATCAAGCTTCTCTTCTAAATTTGCCACCTGTTCAAAAAGATCTTTCTTTTCTCTTAGAACAGCCTCGTAATCCTTAATGACCTGATCTAGAAATTCATTGACTTCATCTTCATCGTAGCCACGAAAGGCACGAGTAAATTCCTTGTTATGAATGTCTAATGGGGTTAAAGGCATATCATTGCCACCTCCGTCAATTTGCGTTTTGTTTGGCAGATCATGCCTACCTGTTCCAAAAAATAAGTATACCTCTTACATTCTACCTTATGTATGTTGGGCCTGTCAGCCTTTTTTCGCCCAACGAACTCGAATTTTTTCTTTTTTTGTCGTACCTACGATTTCAACAAGCTTACTGCGACCTAAACCACGAACAGATAAATGATCCCCCTGCTCTAACAGGAAAGAGGTTTGCTCTGTTTTTTTCCAGTTCACTTTAACGAGTCCCTTACTAATCGCCTCGGATGCTTTTGATCTCGCAATCCGATAGATCTGCGAAAGCATGGCATCTAAGCGAAGAGAACTAACCGTTCCGCTGGCTTCAATCCATTTCTCATCAGGTACGAGATAAGAGGAGAGCGAATCCTCTTGAAATTCAACGGAAGCTCTGCCAATTTGCGTCACGTTCATACGAACGAAATCGGCAGATTCCCGAGCGACAATCAGTTGAATCTGTCCATCTTCTACAGTCATATCCCCAAACTTTTCTCGCTTCAGACCGGAATTCATGAGTGCACCAAGCAAATCTCTATGTGTAAGCTGGATAAACTTTACTGGATACGTCGCTGTAAGTAGTGTCAATGGCCAATCAGACTGTTCCATATGTAAATAAACCGGATGAATATACACTCTGGCTCGTTCTAAGCCCTCAGCCCCTCCCCAAATTCTAACCTGTACATCGTCTTGCTGTCCGATTAAGGAACGAACGATGTCTTGTTGGCGCGGATCAAGAAAATCCGTCATTTTGTCCTGATGACGAATCTCTGCGTTCTCCTTCCATGTTAGAACCTGGTCAATAAAAGGTCGTTCCTCCGGTCTAAAATGATCGTAAATACTCATAGAAGCAAGCTAGTTAACAAATAAATTAATCCATTTCCAGCGAAACGAATCACAAGTAACGCAACAAGCGGTGATAAATCAATCATTCCAATTTGTGGAACGAACTGCCTAAAGATATCAATGTATGGTTCAACAAGTCGTCCAATCATTTGTCCGATGCTGGACTCTCTGGCATTCGGAAACCAAGACATTAAAACCCACGCAAAAATTAATAGCGTATAAAGGGTAATCGCTTTTTCAACAAAGTCAATTAATATGAGCATTCTTTGATGTGTCCTCCATTCTGTCTATCGATCAAACTCTCTTAATTGCATTTCAGAGATGTTCCCTGAGATTTCTACGTTATCCGGTGTACACAAGAAGATATTCGGTCCGAGTTTATGGATATCCCCTCCAATGGCATACACCGTTCCACTTAAAAAGTGTACCATATGTCTAGCTTGACCCTCAGGTAAACGTTGCATATTTATAATAACGGCTCTACGGTTTTTTAGATGATCAGCAATTTGCTGCGCTTCATCATCAGTCCGTGGCTCCATTAAAACCATTTTTGAGCTCTTCTGCGCACTTTGCAAGCTAACTACATTCTGCTGCTTCTCAACAGCCTGAGGTGTTTTCTGCTGCTGTGTTTGGCGAGATTGTTGAAATGGAGTCTGCTGGCTTTGACGCGTCTGTTGACTATCTTCACCAGTATTGTCCTCAACCACCTGTTCGTATTCCTCCACGTGCTCGTCCAAACTGAAATAATCCCTAAACTTAGACTTAAAACTCAAGCTAACCCCTCCTTACTTAATTTGAAGTTGCTTCATTTCCAACAAGAGCCGTACCAATTCGAATGAACGTTGCTCCTTCTTCAATTGCTACAACATAATCGTTTGACATGCCCATTGATAACTCCGTACAAGGTGCGTATGGCAGCTGCAGTAACATCACTTCATCTCTTAGTTTACGTAACCCGCTAAATACAGGTCTGGTTTCCTCTGGACGATCTGTAAAAGGAGCCATCGTCATAAGTCCCACAACGTGAACCGCCGGAAACGCTTCTAATTGTTTCATAAAGGAGAGAAGCTCGTCAGGATGAACACCTGCTTTTGAATCCTCCCCAGAAACGTTTACTTGTACAAAACAATGAATGGTTTCACCAACTTCTGCTTGCTTTTGAAATTCCTTTGCAAGAGACAGACGGTCAAGGGAATGAAAATAATCAAATTCATGTATCACTTGTTTTACTTTACGAGATTGGAGCGAACCAATAAAGTGCCAGGTTGCTTGTTCTTTAACAGCTTCCTTCTTAGCTAAACCGGCTTCCGCACGGTTTTCACCAATATGTTTTACCCCTGCTTCAATTGCTTTTTTTGTTGTTTCATCACTTACATACTTGGTTACCGCAATGACATGTACGTCATCAGCCTGGCGATTCGAGCGGGAGCAAGCTTCTTTTATATCCTGTTGAATTGTTCTTAAATTTTCCTTGATGTTCATGCCTTCACCTCTATATACGCTGTCCAATCACACTCATCATTCGACCCGTTTGGCCGTTATCCGCTCGGTGAGAAAACATTCTCTCATCACTTGCTGTGCAAATAGAAGACACGTAGATTTGCTCTTCTGGAACACCGGAACGAACGAGCAATTGCTTATTAAGCTTTTTTAAATCAAGCAAAAATCGACCATTTGCTTGGGCGATATATGGACGTTCATCGTGTTGATGTAAACATTGATTCACTGCTTCAACCACAACATCATTCACTTCATACGCCTCACCACTGATAGCCGGGCCGATTAACACATGAATGTCATGAGGGTTTATACCCTCGTCATTTTGCCAACGAGTAACCATGGCTGGGCCAATTTGTCCAACCGTTCCCTTCCATCCCGCGTGTGCAAGGCCAATCGTTTGGTGATTTGGTGCGACAAAAAACAAAGGCACACAGTCTGCATATAAGCTCGTTAATAAAAGGTCAGCCTCTGTTGTATAGAGCCCATCTGTAGCAGCAATGGCTGTTTGTAAGGATTCAGTGCCTGAGCCTTGATGTTCTTTAGTCACTTTCTTAATAACAGACGCATGAACTTGATCCCCCACCACCCATGAAGCGAGCGGATAAGCAAGCTCATCGGCAAGCTTTTGTCGATTCGCAATCACATCTGAATCTGAATCAGAAACATGGAGTCCTAAGTTAAATGAAGTGTAAGGTGCTTGACTATAGCCACCATTACGGGTTGTAAATCCAGCAGTGAGCCCTGGATATTGCTGCGTCAAACAAGTCGCCTCTAAAAAGGATTGTGACGATTGCTTAAATGTTGTTTCTGTTTTCAATGTGAATTCTTCCCTTCATCCTTCACATGAGTAGCTTTATGCGTCTAGTGTACCACATGTGTACTGGTCAATAAACGACTTTATTCCCGCTTATCAGTTCGTATAAACGGCTTTGGGGCGAAGGATGACGAAGTGGGGTCAGAGACAAACGGTTTTGGTGTTTTCACTAAGATAACATCAGAACCAATTTTAATAATATTTGTCCAAGGGATGATGACCTCTTCATCCTTCCCAAAGAAGCCCATCATCTTACCCGAGCTACTAATAATCATTGCTTCAATCTGTCCAGTTTCTAGATTTAAGTCGAGATCCGTTAAATGACCAAGCCTTTTGCCTGTTTCAAGGTTTACAATGTCTTTTGCCTGCAAGTCCGAAATTTTCATCATAGTAGATCACTCCTTCATTCATATATATGAATGACTTTAAGCGTTCATGAAAAAAAGGACCCCAGAGAGGAATTTAATTCTCTGGGGTCCATACATCTAACTTTGTACATATTTGTTCATTTGATTAATTGCTGCTTTTTCCAGCCTGGATACTTGAGCCTGAGAAATCCCAATTTCATCTGCCACTTCCATTTGCGTTTTCCCTTGGAAAAACCTCATATTTAAAATTAACTTTTCTCGATCATTTAGTCGAATCATTGCTTCTTTTAAGGCGATATCTTCTACCCATTTTACATCTTTATTTCGTTCATCACTAATTTGATCCATTACAAAGATTGGATCTCCTCCATCATTGTAGATTGGTTCAAATAATGATACAGGATCTTGAATCGCATCTAGTGCGAATACCACATCTTCTTTCGGTACATCAAGTACTTTTGCAATTTCTTGTACAGTTGGTTCATGCTCTCGCTTTTTTTCCGCCATCAAATGATCACGGACCTGTAAGGCCTTATAAGCGATATCACGCAAGGAACGCGACACACGGATCGGATTATTATCTCTAAGATAACGGCGAATTTCTCCGATAATCATTGGAACTGCATAGGTAGAGAACTTTACGTTTTGACCTAGATCAAAGTTATCAATTGATTTCATAAGTCCGATACAACCTACCTGGAATAAGTCATCAACGAATTCACCGCGATTGTTAAAGCGCTGAATCACACTTAGAACAAGTCTTAAGTTTCCGTTAACTAACTCTTCACGAGCTGGTAAATAACCATCTTGAAGCTGTCTAAACAACTCTCGCATTTCATTATTCTTAAGTACAGGTAGTGTAGAAGTATCTACACCGCAAATTTCAACTTTATGTCGTGTCAAATTCTTACCCTCCATTGCTTTGGGAGATGATGTCTAGGTAAAGTATCTCCTTGAGAGGTAAAAATATGCACTTACTCTTTTGGGGAAACAGGGTCAAGATTGGATCACTCTTACTCGCCCTAGTTTAAATTTATTTGAAATTTTTTCTAACTCAAATTAGACCATTTTATTGAATTCTTTTTGCAATCGTTTGATGATACGTTTCTCAAGTCTCGAGATGTAGGATTGAGAAATTCCTAGCATATCGGCTACTTCTTTCTGCGTTTTCTCCTCAAACCCAGCAAGCCCAAAACGAAGCTCCATGATCTGTTTTTCGCGTGCATTTAACGTGTGGAGCGCTTTTTTCAATAGCTTACGATCTACCTTCTCTTCGATTCCCTTTGTAATGATATCTTCTTCTGTACCAAGCACATCTGAGAGTAAAAGTTCGTTCCCGTCCCAATCAATGTTTAATGGTTCGTCAAATGAAACCTCTGAGCGCGTTTTATTGTTGCGACGTAGGTACATGAGTATTTCATTCTCGATGCAACGCGAAGCATAGGTGGCTAGCTTTATTTTCTTTTCTGGATTAAACGTGTTTACTGCTTTAATTAGACCTATTGTTCCTATACTAATGAGATCCTCAATATTTATTCCTGTATTCTCGAATTTCCGAGCAATATAAACGACTAAGCGTAAATTGCGTTCAATTAAAACGGCTCTTACAGCTTCGTCACCACTTGGAAGCTTCATTAATAATTCTGCTTCCTCTTCTTTTGAAAGTGGCGGGGGTAATGCTTCACTTCCCCCTATGTAATAGATTTCATCAGCCTTCATGCCCAACCGTTGCAGCACACGATACCAAACGAGCGTAAGCTTGAGTTTTATCATTGTGACCTCCTTAGATTTTTAAAATGGAGCACTAGGCTAATTGTTCACTTGGAGCGCCTAACACTTGCTTTGGATGAAGAATGGCTTGATATGCACCTTCTGGAGAAAGGTCAATTGCTTGCACACCAATTAAGACTTGAGACGTTTTAAATCGCTGATTCTGATGAATGACGGTGACTTGATCTGGTTTGATAGCTGGTAAGTAAGGATTCGCTTGACCAACTGCACGAAAAGGAACAATTCGTAGTCGATCGAACAACCAATGTCGCTTTGTACCTGATGACCCATCTGTCTCTAGTTGTATAATCGCTCTTACTACATCTTGTCCAAAAACCTCTTCTAACTGATTCGCCTGCATGATCATGACGGGTGCCTTTGTAATCGGATCACTTAATTGATTCCCACTGTCGATTAATCCTTTTAGATGGAAAATATGTTCACCAATGGCCACTTCAACCTCAGCTAGCTGATGAAGATTAAACGACTTCACCTCAATGGTTTCAAATCGATGCTTTGAAAAATACCAGACAAGGGGAAATCCAAACACAACCAACATCCAGCTTATCGGACTTCCGATTGACGCATGAGGAATCAACCCTTCTGAAGAGATCGGAAGCTCTGATTGCCAAAAGAAGTGGAGAGCAAACAATGCACCACCTGTCATAAATGTGACAAAATAAAACATGAGTAACCCCTGGATATAGTACGTAAATCGTTTATAGCCAAATGCGACGAATACAATGAGTGCGGAATACAAGAGTTTTGTCACAGGGTGGTAAAACCATTCTCCAATTGGAGTAAACATAAGAAAGACAATCAAGGACGCAACAAATGCACCGAATGTAAATCTGATTTTTGAATGACGACGTTTCAGAACAAGTGCAGTGAGTAGGAGTAGTAAATAGTCAATCAGATAGTTTAGTACCCAAATCACATCCAAATACAACGTCATGGGCATCAAACTCCTTCTGAATGTCTCTCAGTATATCTTTTCAAACAATTAATGTCTGTCAGTTCATGGCGAGAAAAGAGCAGTTATTTTGGGAAGTTTTCATGGATTCTGTCACGCAGAAAATAAGTGGGGAAATCATTACGATTAAAAAAAGTATGATCTTTCTTTTAAATAATAAAAAAACCGAATGAATCTATGAAACGATTCATCCGGTTCCCTTATTCTCAAAGAATTATATTAGTTGTTACGGTTACGACGGTTACGCAGGAAAGTTGGAATATCCAATGTATCTGAGTGATCCGTTGTTGGAGCTTCCTGTTGAGGCTGAGAACGCTGTTGATATCTTTGTTCATTTTGATTTTGCTGCTTAGCAGGTTCCTCTTTTTGAAGAGTTGGTTTTGATGGACGAGCTGACGACTGCTGCTGTTTAGCATTTTCGTTATCATCAAAACCTGTTGCAATGATTGTAATCACAATCTCATCTTTTAAATTCTCATTAATAACGGAACCAAAGATCATGTTTACTTCAGCATCTGAAGCGGCAGATACAATTTCGGCTGCTTCATGTACTTCATAAAGACTTAGATTGTTACCACCAGTAATGTTCATAAGAACACCTTGTGCTCCATCAACGGATGTTTCAAGTAATGGAGAGGAAATCGCCTTTTTCGCGGCTTCGGTTGCACGGTTTTCACCTGTTGCAATTCCGATCCCCATTAATGCAGAGCCTTTATCGCTCATAATCGTTTTCACATCAGCAAAGTCAAGGTTAATTAAACCTGGTGTTGCGATAAGGTCAGAGATACCTTGTACACCTTGGCGTAAAACGTTGTCCGCTTCACGGAACGCTTCAAGCATAGGTGTATTCTTATCTACCATTTCAAGTAAACGATCATTCGGAATTACGATAAGTGTATCTACTTTTTCTTTTAAAGCGGCAATCCCATTTGCAGCTTGATTGGAACGTTTACGTCCTTCAAATGTGAATGGTCGAGTCACGACACCAACTGTTAGTGCGCCAATTTCTTTTGCTACTTCAGCAATAACTGGTGCAGCACCTGTCCCTGTTCCACCACCCATTCCAGCAGTGATAAAGACCATGTCTGCGCCTTGAAGAACTTCTTCAATTTGCTCGCGGCTTTCTTCAGCAGCTTTCTTACCAATCTCAGGGTTCGCTCCTGCTCCAAGTCCACGAGTAAGCTTGCCACCAAGCTGATATTTTGATTCTGCTTTTGAAAGATGTAGCGCTTGTGCATCCGTATTCACTGCAATAAATTCTACACCTTGAAGTCCGTTTTCAATCATACGGTTTACAGCGTTGCTTCCGCCACCGCCAACTCCGATAACTTTAATCTGTGCCAGTTGTTCCATATCCGTTTCGAATTCCAACATGTTAAAATCCCCCTAATCGCCTGTCTGCCTGCTTGTATTAGTTACTCAAAAAATGACTTGAATAAGTCTTTCATTTTCGATTTTTTGTTTTGACTTTTTTCTTCATATTCTTGTTCAATTGGTTCATGAGGTTGTTGTTGTTGACTCCGACTTTGTCTTGAGTTGTCCTCAAGATCTGTAACAGAAGCTGCTATTTCTCGACCCTGTAGCTTTACATTTCTGCTTGCAAATTGGATAAGTCCCACACTTGTTGTAAAGCGTGGCTCTCTCACTCCAATATAATCCGGAATGGCAATTCGAACATTCCCTCTAAGCAGGTCTTTTGCTAATTCTAACACACCTGGTAGCATCACAGTACCACCAGTTAAGACAAAGCCACCAGGGAAATCACGGAATCCTAAACGAACAAGCTCTTTAAAGAGTAGCTCAAAAATTTCTTCCATACGAGGTTCGATAATATGAGCTAATTCTTCTTGAGACATTGTTTGCTTTTCGTTAGAACCAATCGTTGTGAACGTAAACTGCTCTTCAACATTAGCCTCATCAACAAATGCCATACCATGTTTTTTCTTAATTTTCTCTGCATCTTCCGTTGAAACTCTTAATCCTACTGCTATATCGTTAGTAATATGGTCTCCACCGATTGGAAGAACTGAAACAGCCTGAAGTGCGCCTTGTTCAAATACAGAAACGGTAGATGATCCTCCTCCGATATCAATAATGCATACGCCTAGGCTTTTCTCGTCTTTTGAAACGGCAATCGACCCTGAAGCGAGTGACTGAAGGCATATGTCTGCAATATCTAGTCCTGCGCGTTCTACACAGCGCAATAAATTATGTAATACCGTTTTTGACCCTGTGATGATTGTGCCTTCCATTTCAAGACGAACTCCAATCATCCCTCTTGGATCTGTAATTTCATCTAATCCATCAACAATAAATTGTTTTGGAATGACATCAATAATTTCTCGTTCTGGAGGTATTGAAACAACCTGCGCTGCATCAATGACTCTTCCAATATCTTCTGTACCGATTTCACGATCCGGACTGGAGACCGCAACAACCCCGTGACAAGGTTGAAGTTGTACATGGTTTCCATTTATTCCAACCACGACTTGCTTAATTTGCAATCCTACCATTCTCTCGGCTTGATCAACGGCTCGTTGGATCGATTGAACCGTTTCGTCTATATCAACGATTGCCCCTTTTTTGATCCCTTCCGATTCCGCTGTTCCAACACCAAGAACGTTAATCGCTTTGTTTGTTACTTCTCCAATGATCACTCGTACACTCGATGTACCGATGTCTAAACTGACATATGTTTCTGTGGTGTTCATTTGCGGCACCTCCTTATCATTTAATCACAAGCTAGTTTCATATAGAATGAGAAGGTTATTGCCAGTTTATCAATTTAAAAGCGTTTAAACAGTGTAATGTCTTCCCTTTACTAAGATGAATATGTATACATTCAACACATAATAGGTGAGTTCCTGTTTATTCATTTTAATTAATTGATATCCAAACCTCTAATCCCATTTGCTTCTTCATTTCAATTTCTAGTTTAATATGGAACCGATCATTTTGATCATTATGGACTGATCATCATAAGCGTCAGTCCGTCTAGTACAAGTCTACACCAAGTTTGGTTAGTAGAAAAGCGTAACCTACCGTCAATTCGCGGAAATCTTGCATTATTTTTTAGTTACATTGGTTTGTATAGAAATTGACATCATCTCAAGACCGGTATGAAGGCAACGGAGGCTTTACCCTTCCACTTTTCGTTTGATAGACATCCATTTCATAAAAGAAAAATGCTTCAGATTGCCTAGAGGACATAAAGTGCAGTGAGGATGTTCTCCCTACGGTCTTTTATTAAAAACCTTGAATCTCCCTACCTTAGTCGTGGTTAGCAATCCTCTATTCCTCCACCTCTTCTTCTTCATAATTTAAGTCCTCGAAGTACGGACTCATTTTCATATGAAGAATGCCATGCTTTGACCGATCTACTTCCTTTGCAACAGAAGGATACGGAGACATCCATTCAGAGAAATTATTAACAGATGTTTGAACCGTTAATCCATCATTCATATACAACCGAAGAGCTAAAGGATCATCCTCTGTTGGGACAAACAGGATTTCAGAGATCCGCTCTTTAATCTGATCAGATGTTTTTCCGAGCTCTTCTGCTAGTTTTTCAAGCTTTACGTTCCCATCCTCTGAAACAATGACTGGAGCGTCTGATGGAATCTCTTGCTCAGGAAGAGCGTTAAGTAATGAGCCACTTTCAAGCATCGGACGATATCCATCCTCTTGTTTCACATATCCTACTCTCGGGTACTCAGTGATCGTGATTTCTACGGTATTCGGAAGCTTTCTTGAAAGCTCAGCTGTCGCTACTTCTTTAAGGTCTTCAATTCTCTCGACACTCTCTGTTTTATGTAAATTCCAGATACTATCCCCAGAAGAAAGGCCACTCGCTTCAATGATCTCGTCTTGATCTGCCACTACGTTCCCGTTTACTTCTATCGCTTTAACCTGACTTAGTGGTGATTGAAAATAAATCATTAATACTAAGAGAATAAAAAAAACACCTAAAAATAACAGGAGTCTTCGGTTCGCCCGCTGTTTCCGTTGCTCCTTTAACGAAGGGATGCGGTCATTAACTGAAATCACTTTCTTATCGCTCATGTTAACTCCCTTCTCAACACATTCATTATCATGCCATTTGTTATATCATTAAAAGAGCAGAAGAGTGCATACAATTCTTCTTATATCGGTTATGTACATAATACACTTTAGAGATTAAGCAGAATTTCTATTATTACGTCCTTCTATTCTAGCATGAAGATAGGCATCAATACACTCGAAACCTGTGTGAGATCTTGTGATAAATTGGGCTTTTATGCTGAATTTCGTCTTTTTATCACAATAAAGAAGAGCGGCCTCTCTAGCCGCTCTCTCTTTTTACCATTTTGCATGTCTACTAATATTTAAAAGAATCCCAATTGAAACGAGCATTAATGTGAGAGAAGATCCCCCGTAACTTAAGAGAGGAAGGGTAATTCCTGTAACGGGCATAAGTCCTGATACAACCCCGATGTTAATCATCACTTGAATGGCGATCATCGTTACAATGCCTGCCGCAAGCAAACTTCCGTACAAGTCAGGAGCTGCAAGTGCTGCTCGTACTCCACGCCAGAGCAAGATTCCGAAAAGAAACAGAATGACGCAGCCACCAATGAATCCAAGCTCTTCGCTTAAGATTGCAAATATAAAATCGGTCTGTGGTTCGGGTAAGTAAAAGTACTTTTGGCGACTGTCACCAAAACCAAGACCCATTAACCCACCTGGTCCAATGGCATAAAGAGACTGAATGATTTGAAATCCACTTCCAAGCGGATCACTCCATGGATCTAAAAATGAAGTAATACGTTGGATACGGTAGGGAGCAGATGCAATTAGGCCAACAAATCCAGCTAATCCTGCAACGCCTAACCAGACGAAGTGGCTAATTCGGGCCCCTGATACAAAAATCATCACCACACATGTGCCAACCATAACTGCCCCCGTTCCCAAATCCGGTTGAAGCATAATAAGCGCAAAAGCGCTCATCACCAATGCGAGATTTGGCACAAGACCTCTTTTGAAGGAGACAATTTTCTTTTGATTTTCAGACAAGTATCTAGCTAAAAAGATGGCCATCCCCATTTTCATAAATTCAGAGGGCTGAATGGAAAACGCACCAACACCGAGCCAGCTTCTTGCTCCTCCACGTACGAGCCCTACACCAGGGACGAGTACAAGAACTAACAGAAAGAAACATACTAGTAAAATAAGCTTTGCGTACGTTCTCCACGTCCAGTACTCTACTCTCATAATGAAGATCATAAGTGTAACTCCAACTACGGCGAAAAAGAGCTGTCTCTTCAAAAAGAAGAAGGAGTCTTCAAATCGATATTCTGCCCAAGCCGCACTTGCACTGTATACCATTATGACACCGATGGACAGCAACGTAAGTGTCGTAAGTAACAGGATATAATCTGGAGCAGATCTAGATTGTTTCATAGGACACCTCGATTACAAACTTAAGTCTATTCTTTATTCAACTTATGCTTGTACGAGTAGAAACATGTCCATAATGTGTGCAAAAATACCTCTTGGAAGACGTTCCCAAGAGGCATTGATTATTTTGGTAATTCACTAATGGCTTGAATAAATGCATGACCCCGTTCTTCAAACGTTTTATACTGATCCCAGCTCGCACATGCTGGAGAAAGAAGAAGAACATCACCCTCAGTTGATTCACGATAAGCCACTTTAACTGCTTCTGTAAGTGTGCTGACCAATTCAAGTGTTGGGATATCTGTTTTTCGTACCGTCTCAGCAATACGGTCTTTTGTTTCACCATATGTGATCACCGCTTTTACACCTTGTAAGGAAGGAATAAGCGAATCAAAGGAATTCCCTCGATCTAGCCCACCAGCAAGTAAGATGACCGGCTTGTCAAACGCCTCTAATGCTTTTGATGTTGCAAGAATGTTCGTTGCTTTAGAATCGTTATAAACCAACCGTCCATTTAACTCTTTGACGAATTGAAGTCGATGTTCAACGCCACCAAATGTTTTTAAGACAAATTGGATTTGAGTTAATGTCGCACCAGCTAGGATTGACGCCCCAATCGCACCTAATATGTTTTCAATGTTGTGTGACCCTGGGAGCATAATATCTGAGGTTGCAATAATCGGCTTTGAACGGTACCGAACAAACCCGTCAACTACATCAAGACCATCAGGTAATACTTCTGTTGTAGAGAATCCTATCTTTGTCGCATGACTTTTTTCTGCAATGTCTTTCACAAGTTCATCTGATGCGTTGTAGACCAGATAATCGGATTCTTCTTGCTTTGCCTGAATTCGGGCTTTAGCAGCGACGTAATTTTGTTTTGAACCGTGATAATCTAGATGAGCGTCAAACAGATTTAGTAGAACGGATATGGTTGGACGAAATTCATCTGTTCCCATTAGTTGAAAGCTAGATAATTCCATCACAATGATATCATCCATTGTTGCTTGTTCTGCTACCTCACAAGCAACAATTCCAATATTCCCCGCAATCTGAGGGGTCCGACCGCTGTTTTTAAGCATCTCCGTAATAAGTGTAGTCGTGGTTGTTTTTCCATTCGATCCAGTGATGGCAATGATATCTGCCTCACTAATCTGATATGCCAGTTCGATTTCAGTTAAAATGGGTATATTCTTTTTTTCTGCTTCAACAAGCAGCTCATTCGAATAAGGAATCCCCGGATTTTTAATGATAAATTCCAATGGACGATCGAGTAATGACAGTGGATGTGAACCGCAAATGACCTCGACCCCTTGCTCCATTAGCTCTTGTGCTTGTGGATTATCATCAATTGACTTTCCATCGTTTACAATCACAGTGGCACCAAGCTTATGCAATAGTCTTGCTGCTGCGTACCCACTTTTAGCAAGACCGACAACTAAAACTAATTTTCCTTGATATTGATCTGTATGAACCATCTATAACCACACTCCTGTATAGATAGCTGCAATGGCAAATACCATGCCTACTAGCCAAAACGTTACAACGACACGCCATTCTGACCAACCTGAAAGTTCATAATGATGGTGTAACGGACTCATTTTAAACACACGTTTCCCTCTTGTTTTAAAGGAAATCACTTGGATGATAACGGATAACGTTTCAATTACAAAAACGCCTCCAACTAAAATGAGCATTAATTCCATCTTACTAAGTATGGCAATTCCTGTAATGGCTCCCCCTAGAGCTAAAGAGCCTGTATCTCCCATAAAGACTTTAGCAGGATGCGCGTTAAAAACTAAGAATCCAAGTACAGCCCCAACAACTGCTGCGCTGAATAGAGAGACATCTAAAAAGCCAGCACTCCAAGCTAAGATCGCAAAGGCACCAAATGCAATGGCACCAGTTCCCGCTAGTAATCCGTCTAATCCGTCCGTTAAGTTAACAGCATTTGACGCTCCTACTAGCATGACAATGATTAAGGGCAAGTAGAAAAACCCAATATCAAACGAAACATTTGTAGCAGGTATCGCGATCTCCGTTGAGAAGCCAATTTGAATAAGACCTAAGTAAAAGACAACAGCGATAATCAGCTGTCCAACAAGTTTTTGTTTGGACGTTAAACCTAGGTTATGCTTTTTCACAACCTTGATATAATCATCGACAAACCCTACTAGTCCGTATCCTACAGTAACAATGAGTAATAAGATAATTTCTGGTGTTAATTGATTTGTACTGATCGTCACTCCTAGAACAGTAGCTAGAATCGCTAAAACAACAACGATTCCTCCCATCGTAGGTGTACCACTTTTCTTTTGGTGAGATTCTGGCCCTTCCTCACGGATACTTTGACCAAACTTTAATCGTTTTAAAAATGGGATGAATATCGGCGAAAAGATCACCGCTACTCCAAATGAAATAATCAGCGTTAGAAGCAGAAGTTGTTCATTCATTTGTTCATCTCCCCCTTCCCGCTTTCTTTTAAATAGTTGAGTATTGTTTCAAGCTTTAACCCTCTTGAGGCTTTTAATAGGATGACTGTTTGATCATTTAATAATGGTTTGATTAGATTTGCAGCCTCTTCTAAAGTCGGAGCATGGTTTAATGTAATTCCGTTTGACTTTTGTTGTCTTTTTGTTGCTTCATACAACCATTTTCCTTTGTCACCTACTGTGATGAGGTGAGTGATAGGTGTCTCAATGTCATCAGCGATTTGTTCGTGAAAGGCTTTTTCATTTGCCCCTAGTTCATACATATCACCAAGTACCGCAATATAATGTGTAAATCCATCTAAATCTTTTAATGCGTCAACAGACGCTTTCATTGAAGTAGGACTTGCATTATAGGCATCATTAATGATTAATTCACCATGGTCCCCAACCAGTCGCTCAAGCCTCATTCCACTTACCTTTACCTGCTTAAGCCCCGCTTGAATGTGAGAAAATGAAACACCCAACCCTTTAGCTAAGCTAGCAGCTAAAGCTGCATTTTTTACATTGTGCTTACCGAGCATAGGTAGTGTTAAATCTCCAACCGATTGTAATTTGAACTGAAAACCAGTTGAGTCCACTAACACGTTTGTAACCTGGTTGTGATTATGCCGATCAAACCCGACCGTACACACATCTTTTCCTTTTAGCATTTGTAGTAATGGTTCATCACCATCTATGTAGAGCATGCCTCCAGCTACTAAACCGTCTCGAATCTCCGCTTTCGCTTTGGCAATCCCTTCTCGTGATCCAAGCTGTTCCATATGAGATTCACCGATATTTGTAATAATTGCAGCATCAGGCTCAGATAATGTACTTAACAAGTGAATTTCACCGAATCCACTCATACCCATCTCTAAAATTAAAAATTGACAATCTGCCGGCATCCCAAGAATCGTTAAAGGTAAGCCAATATGATTATTATAATTCCCCTGTGTTTTATATGTGGTACCTGCATAGCTTAGAATCGAAGCGAGCATATCTTTTACAGTTGTTTTTCCATTGCTTCCAGTCACGCCTATTACCTTTGGGTTCACCTCTTTACGGTACAGCTTTGCAAGCTTCTGTAAGGCTAGTAGTGTATCTTCCACAAAATATAGTTGAAACTCAGCTGGAAGGCTCGCAGGCACTGGCATATCCTTCTGCCATATAGATGCCTGCGCTCCTTCTTCGATTGCTTTCTCTATAAATTGATGACCATCAAATCGTTCTCCACTGATTGGAACATATAATGCACCCTCCTGCAAAGAACGGGTATCAATGGATACACTGCTAAACAAAGCATTGACATCTTCAGTTAATCGCAAATGAGTGGATACCGATTTAATTAAATGATGTGCAATACTCATAGGGACAATCCTCTAATCGCTTCCTCAGCTACTTCTCGATCATCAAAATGGTGCTTTACTCCTGCAATATCTTGATACGTCTCGTGACCTTTACCGGCGATAAGGATCACATCTCCCGCCTCTGCTTGCTCAATGGCACGTACAATTGCTTGCTTGCGGTCAAGTATTGTCTCAAAGTTATCAGATACTAACCCTTCTGTCATATCTTTTAAGATGAGCTCAGGATCCTCTGAACGCGGATTATCGGAAGTGAAAATTGCGCGGTCTGCTTGTTTCACAGCGATTTCAGCCATGACTGGACGTTTGCTAGCATCTCGGTCACCACCACAACCTACAACAACCGTTACCTGTCCATTTGTTAAATCAGTAACTGTATCTAAAACGTTTTTTAAACTGTCAGCCGTGTGAGCATAATCAACAATGACTGAAAATGACTGACCACATTGAACTGGCTCAAAGCGCCCCGCAATTCCTTTTACACGTTCAAGACTTTGTTTAATTTGATCTAGCTTTAAGCCTGAAGCAAGTCCCGCCGCCACAGCCGCCAGTGCATTATATACACTAAACAATCCAATAAGTTTAAAGCTGACTTCTGTTTCTTCCCCAAATGCTTCTAATGTAAAGCTTGTGCCTTCTGGTGTCGACTTAATTTCTTTTGCTCTGACATCACACGCTTTGCGAATTCCATATGTAATGATATCTGCAGTTGTTAATTGAGCCAACCGAGCACCTGAGAGGTCATCTATATTGATGACAGCTATTTTACCTTCATATGTGTTACCTAGCTGAGAGAAAAGCAAGCTTTTAGCAAAAAAGTATTTCTCCATTGTCTCATGGTAATCAAGATGATCAGGCGTTAAATTTGTGAATACAGCAATATCAAAATCACACCCTCTGACTCTCCCATGATGAAGTGCGTGAGAAGACACTTCCATGACAGCTGTATCAACATGTTCTTGGACCATGTTTTGAAATGTTTTCTGCAAAACAAGTGATTCTGGTGTTGTATTCGCCGTATCAAATGTCGCGTCACCAATCTTCGTATACATCGTTCCAATTAAGCCTGTTTGCTGCTTGGCATCCCGAAACATTTGATCAAGAATATGAGTCGTTGATGTTTTACCATTCGTTCCCGTTACACCTACAAGACGTAGCTTCTTTGTTGGCTCATCGTAAAAATGGCTGGCAATTCGCGCCATCGCCCGCTTTGCATCATCTACTAGGATTAATGGTACCGAGACGTCAAGAGACCGCTCAGCAATGATTGCGGCGGCTCCTTGGTCGATTGCTTTTTGGGCAAAATCATGTCCATCAACTGTGTACCCTTTAATACAAATAAAAAGTGATCCCGGACTTACATTTCTTGAATCCATTTCTACTTGCTTTATTTGAATTTGTTTCTGCTCAGGCGTTAGTTCGCTTGTCGTACGCAGCGGTCTAAGCAGTTCGTCTAATGTCATCATATTAAGTCCCTCTCATTCACTGCAATAAGCTGTTTTCTTTTCAGTCAAACATTGTTGTTTACCCTTATCTGAAAACATACAAACTATATTTTAGTCGTTTGCGTCTGATTTGTCACCCATATATATCCGAACCGTTGATCCTGCTGCTACTTTACTCCCAGGTAGGGGAGCTTGCGTGACTACAACTTCTCCTTCTCCTGATGCATCCAGCCTCAAATCCATGTATCCTTCATGAATTTCCCGTTTTGTCCGTCCGACTAAATCAGGAACTTCCATAATCGGTTCGTCATTCCATGATACTTTTTTCTCAAATTGTTCTGTTCTTTTCTCAACACCCATAGCAGCCAAACTATCTCCAATAATATTTCCTACGATTGGAGCAGCAACGATGCCTCCAAATTGAAGGGTATCTTTTGGATTATCCACTGCCACGTATACCACGATTTCTGGATCATCTGCTGGTGCAAATCCAATAAATGAGACGATATGATTATTCTCAAGGTACTTTCCATCTTTCGCTTTTTGAGCTGTACCCGTTTTTCCACCAACACGGTACCCATCTACAAAAGCTCCCTTTCCGGTTCCCAAAGCTACAACGGTTTCCAGGGCATGTCGGACTTCTTTGGACGTTTCTTCTGAAATCACTTGTCGTTTCATATAAGGGGATTGATGCTTCACAACTTCTCCAGTAAGAGGATCTACCCATTCCTTGCCAATAAACGGTTTATACAGATATCCTCCATTTACCGCCGCAGATACAGCAGTTACTTGTTGTAGAGGTGTAACGGCTACACCCTGACCAAATGCAGTAGTTGCTTGTTCGAGCGGCCCTACCCGATCCCGATTAAATAAGATCCCTGTTCCTTCTCCCTGCAAGTCAATCCCTGTCTTTGATCCAAACCCAAAGTCTTCAATGTAATTAAACAATCTGTCTTTACCTAGTCGTTCACCAAGTGTAACAAAACCAGGGTTACACGAATTTTGAACTACTTCTAAAAATGTTTGTTGACCGTGGCCGCCTTTTTTCCAGCAGCGCAGTCGATGTCCCGACACTTCAATATAGCCCGGATCATAAAACTGATCATGCTCTAGATCAACTTCTCCCTCTTCTAATGCCGCTGCGAGCGTAATAATCTTAAAGGTTGACCCTGGCTCATATTGCATCCATACCGGTTTGTTTTGATTGTATATTTCAGGTGAAACCTCTTGGAAGTTCTCTGGATTATAGTCTGGACGACTGCTCATGCCGAGAACCTCTCCCGTTTTAGGATTCATTGCAATAGCCATAGCGCCGTCAGGATTATAGGTTGCCTCAGCAATATCAAGCTCTCGCTCCATAATCGTTTGTACCCGGCTATCAATGGTTAAACGCATATCTAACCCATTTACAGGAGCTTCGTACTCATCTGCCAGGTTTGGCATCCGACTATTCTTAGCTGTTGAGAAAAAGGACACGTGACCCTGCTTGCCCTTCAGCTCTTCATCGTAATATAACTCAAGCCCTGTTAAACCCTGATTGTCAATTCCAGCAAAGCCCAATACATGAGAAAGATAGTTTCCATGTGGATAATGTCTTTTACTATCTTCGGCAATAAATACACCAGGTAATCTTAGGTTACGTATTTCACTCGCTTTTTCTTTACTTATTTTTTGACCCTCAGGTCTAATCCACACTCTTGATTCAGATTTTGTTAGCTGTTCGAGTAGCCGACTCTTATCCATATCAAGAATGGCTGCAAGACTCTCTGCGCTGTGATCAGGGTCTTCAATTTGCCTAGGTACCACAAGAACGGAAGGAGCACTTACGTTCGTTGCGAGCACCTCGTCATTTCGATCACGAATTTCTCCTCTTTTCGGTTCAAAAGGGATCACGCGACTCCATGAGTCCATGGCTAGTTGAGTAAGCTCTTCCCCTTTTACAAATTGAACGTATCCTAATCGACCAGCAATGATTAGAAAGACTGCTAGTCCTACAATTAATATCGCTATAAGTCTTTTTCTCACCGTTGTCTGAGATACTCTCATAGATACTCCCTCCGATTCTAAACATCTGACAAGCCCATGCTTGTATCAGCTTATGAAAAGGAGGGAGCTAAAAGAACTTACCTGTTAAAACTATTCATTACTTTCCTCTTCGATCTCTGGTTCAAGATCGATCTGTTCTTCTTCAGTTGCGTCTTCTTCGTCAGGTATTTCCTGTTCAGTTGAAAATTCCACTTGGATCTGATCACCAGATTCAACGGGTTCACCTGGTGCTGGGGACTGATTAATCAAGAATCCATTACCCTCTTGATTCAGCTTTAAATTAAGTGCTGCAGTAACTTTAAGTACATCTCTTGCAGACCACCCTGAGAGATCAGGAAGAGTATACGGTCCTTCATCTGCTACGAGAATAACTTTTTCCCCTTCAAGTAACCCAATTTCCTCCTGAGGCTGTTGAGCAAGCACCTTTGAACCTGAACCAAGAACCGTTACCTGCATATTCTGCTCTTCTAAAATAGCTTTAGACTCTTCAATCGATGATCCTTCAAATTCGTCCATTTGATAGCCTGATTCTGTTTCTTTTTTCACTTCATCCACGGTTGGAGCAATGTTCAGATAATCTAGGCTCCGTTGCATGATCGTATTAAAAATTAACGCCACAGGCTCGCTTCCAATCTCAAATTCATCAAGCTGAGGGCGTTCAACAGCTACATAAACCATCACTTTCGGGTCATCCTCAGGTGCCATACCCATAAATGAAAAGAGGTTGTTTCCGTGGCCCTTCATGTAACCTGGTCCATCTTCATTTAAAATTTGGGCGGTTCCTGTTTTCCCAGCAATATCAAAACCTGCAATTTGATATGCATTACCCGTACCCTCTGGTTCGCTAACTACTTCTCCTAGAAGCTTACGCACTTCTTTTGCCGTCTCAGCAGAAATTGGCTGACCAACCTCTGTTGGTTCGTTTTCTTGAATGACTGTTCCTGAATCATGTTCGGTTATTTTATCAATTACATACGGCTTCATCATTTTTCCGTCGTTTGCAATTGCTGTTGCTGCTTGAACGATTTGAATAGGCGTAACAGCTGAACCTTGTCCAAATGAAGTCGTCGCAGCATCAGACCGGCCATTTTGAGCAATTAAACTATCGGTCTCGTTCGGAAGATCAATTCCTGTTTTATCAAAGAATCCAAACCTATGCCAGTAATCATATAATTTGTCTGGACCAAGCTTGTCTAAGGCCAAAATCATCATGGCAACATTTGATGAGCGAAGAAATCCCTCTCGAAATGTGATCGAGCCCCACCCACCTTGTTTATGATCACTAATTTTTGACTCTGAATCTACTTGATAGCTTCCAGATTTATATTTTTCTTCACTATCCCAGACTCCTTCTTCAATCCCCGCTGCAACGGTAAACATTTTCATCGTTGAGCCTGGTTCAAACCGGTCGGAAACAGCATAATTTGTATAGTTTTCTACTGACTCGTATTCATTCGGATTAAAGCTTGGACGGTTACTCATGGCAAGAATCTGGCCAGTTTTAGGATCAGCGACGATTGCCGTCATTTTTTTTGGTGAGTAGTCTTCTTCCACTTTCGTCATGACTTGTTCTAAAGCAAGTTGAATGTTTGAGTCGAGCGTTAAATGAATGTCATTTCCATCCTTCGCAGGCGTAATCGTATCATTTGGATTAGGCAAAGGATTTCCTTTATGATCGCTATCATATTTGATTGAGCCATTCTCAGGGCTTAAGTATTCATCTAGACTTCGTTCAAGCCCCATTCGCGCTTCTGCCATGTCTCTTTCCGTATAGCCAATCACATGAGATGCATACACCTGTTTAGGATAGTATCTCCTTGGCTGTTTCGTAAAATGAATGCCATCTAATTGCAGGTCTCTAATTTCCGTCATTTTTTCATACGAAAGATTTCTTGCTCCAGATCCTAATTCCACTTGGAACTTATCATCTTGTTCTAGCATTCGTTGTAGATCATTTGTTTCTAGACCAATCAGAGGTGCTAATTCTTTTGCTGTTTCTTCAGGATCTCTTACATGACTAAGCTGATCTGTAGCTAGAACGGCATATACACTATACGATTGCAATTGTTCAGCAACCGCGTCACCACTTCGGTCATAGATCGTCCCTCGTTTCCCTTCTATCACCTGACTTTTTTGCCACCGTTGCTCTGCTATGGCTGTAAGGTCCTGACCTTTCACTTCTTTTGCCGCTTGAATGTACGCAATTCGACCACAGAGAACTAGAAATATAACTAAAAAGCAAGCGAGCAGCATTAAAGCGCGTTTATTTGTAACAGCTCGTTTAATATCCATGTTTAGGCTCCTTCCCATCTTGTCTAGTAGAGTTTGTTCGTTCTATAAAAAAACTAGTTCATGAAATGAACTAGTTTTTGTTTACAACCTCTACGTTTTCAGCATTTAATTCAAAACCATTCTCTTTTGCGATACTGAATAAACGTTCGGGGTCACGAGCTTCCACTACTTGTAAATTCAAACCTTCATTCACTTGTGTTTGCTGAGTGATCGCCTGTTCAATTTCATGATTTTGTTTATTTAAGCTATAGATAGACACGTAATTATGTACAACAAACCCTGATAGTGCGAGCACAAGGCCGGCAATCATGAGCGCTATCAATTTTTCTCCCAGTGTAATTCTGGCTCTGGAAGTGCGAATAACCTTTTTCGTTTGTGGTGATTGTTTCGGTTGTTGATTTGGTTGATAATTCGGTTGAATTTGTCGTGCAAGCATGGTGTGTCCCCCTTATACATTCTTTTGTGCGATACGCAGTTTTGCCGATCTAGATCGATTGTTTTCATCAAGCTCTTCTTCACTTGCTACAATTGGCTTTCGTGTAATGATCTTCATTTTTGGTTCAAAACCTTCAGGGATAATTGGGAGACCCTTTGGTAGATCCGGCATTTTCGACCATTCTTTAAACATTTGCTTGCATAAGCGATCTTCTAATGAATGAAACGTAATCACACATAGTCTTCCGTCCTCATTTAGTAGATCATATGAATCCTGCAAAGCCGTTTCAAATGCACCTAATTCATCATTAACTGCAATACGGATCGCTTGAAACGTTCGTTTAGCAGGGTGACCGCCTGTTCTTCTGGCAGGGGCAGGAATCGCATCTTTAATGATTTCAACTAATTGACCTGTTGTTTCAATCGGCTCAGTCTCACGAAATGCCTCAATCTTTCTGGCTATTTGTTTGGCGAATTTTTCCTCTCCATAGCGTGAAATGATCGAAAAAAGCTTGGCGAAGGGCCACTCATTCACTACATGGTAGGCAGAAAGATCAGCTTCTTGATTCATTCTCATATCAAGTGGAGCATCTTGATGATAACTAAATCCTCTTTCAGCTTGATCAAGCTGAGGTGATGACACACCGAGGTCAAATAAAATGCCATCCACTTTCGTAACATTCCGCTCACTTAGTTCATCACGGATATGACGAAAGTTTGCTTGAATCAACGAGTAACGGCCCTCGTAGCTACTTAGTCTCTCATTTGCTGCTTTAATGGCTGTTACATCCTGGTCGAATGCGTAAAGATGTCCGCCATCAGTTAATTGCTGGACAATTCGTTCACTATGTCCTGCTCCACCTAGCGTACAATCCACATACGTACCATCTGGTTTAATATGTAATCCTTTAATTGATTCTTCTTTTAAAACGGTAAAATGATTAAACAAGGGTTCACCTTCTCTTCTTAAGCTTAGCTTAAAGATCAAAGTCTGTTAGATTCTCAGAGATCTCAGCTAAAGACTCCTCGGATTCACCCACATAGTGTTCCCACATCGATTGACTCCATACCTCTACTCGATTTGAGACGCCAATGACTACGCATTCTTTCTCAATTTGAGCATATTGACGCAGCGGAGCGGCTAAATTTACCCTGCCTTGCTTATCTAATTCACATTCTGAGGCACCAGAAAAGAAAAAGCGGGTAAATGCACGAGCATCTTTTTTGGTGAAAGGAAGCGTTTTAAGCTGTTCTTCAAGCTTGGTCCATTCTTCGTAGGGGTAAACAAACAAGCATTTATCAAGTCCACGGGTAACAACAAATGACTGACCTAATTCCTCGCGAAACTTCGCAGGAATGATCATACGGCCTTTTTCATCTACATTGTGTCGATATTCGCCCATGAACATGTTTTTCGGCCCCCCCACTAACTATCAATAACTTACCACAACCCCCCACTTTTCACCACTATCTTTTCGTAAGTTTCTCCACAAAACAAAAAAAATCCTGCCTAAGGCAGAATTTTTTTTGAGTTTTTATTGATATTGTGAGAAAAAACGTTATAAAAAGAGTAGCTTGTGCTCTCCGTTGACGGCAATTGGTTGATTAAGGATTTGTTTTAAACCACTTTGTCCCACAATGTTTAATAAAATGATGGGATGTATAATTCGCTCTTGTGGTGAGCCAAGCGGCTTAAGCCAAAAGATCGCTTCTTCAAACTGTCCGATGGCATGCTTATGCGTTTCTTCAATATGACGATGTAATCGTGATTCTAAGAACTGGATTTGATCCATAAGAAACGTTGCATTCTTCTCACTCATCGCATGTAAGGTTGGATCCATATCACGTGCTAATTCACGTAATGGAGCATGTACGTTCTGCACATTTTCTTTTACTTCTTCAACAACCTTTTCAATTGGAAACGAATGCTGTGCTTTAATCCACTCCTGTTTTAGCTGCTCACTTTCTTCTCCAAGTAGTGTTTCATACGAATAATCCACTCGTTCCACCCACTTTTGAACAGCCCTAGGAACGATCGTCATTTGTATTCGTGGAATTAAAGGTGGCATTTTCCAATCAAATAGATTAAATACGGGTTTAAGTGTTCCCCAATACGCAAGCTCACCCGGTCCAGGTATAAAGGCAAGCACTGGTAGCACCCATTCTTGCATAAGTGGCCGAGTCACCACGTTATTACTAAATCGCTCTGGTTCTGCTTCTAAAATGGATAGCAGTTCTTCTTTTGAAAACGATTGATCATCATTTCTACAAATAAAGTGTCCGTCCTCATAATCGAGGCGCACTCTTTTTTGATCAACACTCAAGAAAAGATGTGCATTCTCCTCATCAGTCACAATAGGAGCTTGATACCCTTTTTCAACAAACTCGGAAAGTCCTACTTGCTGATTCTTTTGAAGGGAATCCATCTTTTCAATTAATTCTTTGAAAAAGCCCGTTTCAAGTCGACGCAAATCCGGGTGATGAGCATCTACAAATACTAGTCCTTCTTCTTTGAAGAAATGATTCATCAATTTCATAAAAAAGTCTGTATACGTATGACACGTCGTAGCAGTCTGCTGAATCCATTCAATCAATTCACAGGTATAGTCTGTTTCAGGTAGGCTCTCAAAAACGCCTTCAAGCCACTTAAACAACTCTTCTTTAGGCAAAGCTTTCTCTGAAGCTGAGCATTGAACGTCTTCATCTACAATCGGATGCTTTCTCCACTTTCCGTCTTTTTCTTTAAATACAAAACGAATTTCCTCGAAATCATGATCCTCACCAGCAATCCAGAACACTGGGACAACAGGGATCTTTAATTCTTTTTCTTGCTGTTTTGCAGAAAGTACAACCGTTAGCGCTTTATATAAAGTGAACAATGGTCCCGTTAAAAGACCTGCCTGTTGCCCACCAACAATAACAACCGCTTCTTCCTTTTGTAGTTTTTTTATATTTTCTATAGCAGCATCTGGATACTCAAGATCACTGTGCGTTTTAAGTAGATGCGTTACTAGATCTTCTCGGTTTATCCCGCTATTCGTTCGTTTTACCAATTCATCCGCACGTTTTTTTAGCCAATCCGTTGATTTGTATGTATAATCAAACAGCTCACTTAGCTCTGTTCGTTGATTAAGATAATCACGATAAAATCCGGCAGGAGGGTTTAGATGTATTTCTTTTGTTTCCATATATGACGAATCCCTTCCTTTGTTAGTCACTTCACGATCTCGTTCTACACTCTTATGCTTAGACCTTCTTATCATAGCAAAAGTAGATGGCAATACCAAACAGAATGAACTTAAACAAATGAAAAGATACTTCGGATGAGCCCGTATCCGCTTAGCAGAATATAGATGCTCACAAATATAAGGAAGTTTAATCTCCAAATACCCTTAAGGAGCTTTGTAGCATAGAAGTCCTCCATCACATTCCAATAAATAATAGTAAATGTAATCGCCACCGAAAAAAATAAAGCGAGTACAAGCCAAACAGACGTTGGTTCCCATAGCTGTTCCATAATAAAATAGACTGCCGCCATAAACAGAACGGCAGAAAAATCACTTGCCCATTTAATTGCTTTACGCTTTTGCCTGGTCAGCTTCACGGTTGAAATATAAATTAAATACCATCCTAATGCCGGAATCGTGACAACAGTGGCAATAAAAGCCGCAAATGTACTAGTTACCATAGATACTTCACCTCTAAACAGTCTCTTATAATTGGTATGATTGTTCTCGATTTATTAACGCCTGATACAAAAAAGAAATCGTAGGAAGAGAAAGACCATTTGCTTTAGCTATACGAAGTAAATATCCTAAAATGGCATCTACCTCTGTTTGTCTCTCATGTTTTATATCGACTAACATCGATGAAGTGTTTTCTGCTGTCTGTTTGCAAACAGACAGCACTTGGGACCAATGTCTCTCTTTGTCAGGTTGAAGAGGATGAAGAAGAAAGGCTTCATCAAATACACACTTCATGAACTGTTTAAGCTCAGTAGATTCGAGCAACTCTCCGTTTTTCATACCCGTAAGAGCTGTAATTGGATTAAGACAAACATTAACTAATAGCTTCGACCAAAGAAGTTCCTCCCACACATCATGCTCATAAACAGGGAATTCACTTGATGGAAGCGTATGTAACCAGTCAGTTAAATAGTTTGTTCGCTGCTGATACATTGCCCAATTTACCTCTCCAACACCTGTGTGTTGTACGGTTGTTTGATCTAAGCGAACCGCTCCATGACTGACCGTAGCAAATGCAATCGTTGGATCTGGAAGCTTGAATGCAAGCTCAACATGAGTCATTCCGTTTTGTAAAAACAGATAGCTTTGATCTTTCTTTCTTTTACTTGTGATCTCCTTCATTATTAACTCTAAATCATACGATTTAACTGCAAAGAGACACACATCGGCCTCCTCCACTTTTGCTTGCTTCAATGTAACGCTATGTATAGGTATCGATTCTGATTGATCATTTCTTATAAGTGTTAACCCTTGTTGATTTAATTGATCTGCCTGGGCTTTTGTTCTAGTACAAAGCGTGACTTCGTTGTTTTTCTTTTTTAAATAGGCTGATACTAAAAGTCCAATAGCGCCTCCGCCAATTACATAGATTTTCAATTTAATCCCGTCCTATCCTTGCCAATAGTTGAATTGTACCATATCCTTCAAAATAAATAGATCTTTTTTAGTGGATTTAATGATGGGTATGGAATCGTTTTTAATGCGTTTTCATACTGTTTATGTTAAAATAATGAAAACGCATTCTTATATTTTTAGGAGGACTTATTATGAGCAAACCAGTTGTTGAACGTCTACTTGTTAACTATAAAACATTAGATGAATTTAAGAATTTCAGAGAGTTTGGTGCTGCAGAGCTCTCAATGAAAGATGATTTGAATGCTAACATAATAGAAAATGATAGTGAATCTCCATTTTACGGAATATACTTCGGTAAAAAGCTTGTCGCCAGAATGAGTCTTTATCGAATTGATAGCCGATTCGACCAATACTTTGATCCACCTCAGGATTACTTTGAGTTATGGAAACTAGAAGTACTTGAGCCTTATCGTAATCAAGGATATGGTCAAGCATTAGTTGAATTTGCAAAGAGCTTTGGATTACCTGTCAAAACAAATGCGAGACAGGCTTCAAGTGAGTTCTGGGACAAATCTGGTTTTACCTCTCTTACGTACGATCCAGCTCGAGATCGCGGAGAAAGTCCATATGTTTGGTTCCCTGAAGGCGTAATTGAACAGGAGCAGCAAACAGCTGCAACAACAGATCAAGACTAAACGATCTATATACACTAAAAAAGGCAAATGCTCCCAATCCGGGCATTTGCCTTTAATCATTTTCTATATGTTTACATGGTTCGTTCGATGGGGTGATCTCTTGTAAACTTTCTGGCACGATCCATGATGGTGAGTAACGCCTTGTAATCTTGAGTAATAAGGTCCTTATCTCGCGCAAGCTGCTCCAGCTTTTCTCTTAATTGTTCATTTTCCTGCCTTAACGCATCCACTTCAATTGAACTTTTTGCTTCTTGTGTTTGTTCGTACGTTTGTAAAAATGTAATAACGTCTCTTAAATTCAAATCTTGCAAGGGTTCGGAAGGCACAGCCTCCTGAATGACTTGTACATCCTCTTTAACTTGAATAACAGGTTCTGTGTCTGAGCTTGTTTTTTGTTTCTCTACTTGCGAAACTGATTTCTTTCCTTTTTGTTTTTTCGCCAATGCAACAGCTGATTCATATTTTTTTCGAATCGTTGAATTCCAACGGAACCCACACGCTGCACTTGATCTTGATAATTTTTTGCCGACTTCTTCAAAGGCAGCTAACTGAGTACTTGATTCACGAATATGTCGTAACACAACTTCGGCAAGTAACAGATCCTCATCTTCTGACCAAGCATCTTGTCGAGTGACTACCATGTTCATCTCTCCTTTTAGATCATATGCTTTCTTATGTCTATGCAAATCAAGTGTTAGATAGACTAGGAACTAGTATTCAGTTATATCCTTTTTTTCTCTAGTCTATTCACTCTACTTCGCAAGGGATTAGAACGACAAAGAAACCTCTAAGGTATGATACCTCAGAGGTTTCTTTCAAACATTATTTTGTTACTTTTTCACCTTTGTAAGAACCACATTCTTTACAAACGCGGTGGCTAAGTTTCATTTCGCCACACTCTGCACATTTCACCATGCCAGGGACAGCTAGTTTCAAGTGCGTACGACGTTTTCTTTTAGCGGTTTTAGACGTTCTTCTAAATGGTACTGCCAATATTCCCACCTCCTTAAAAAAATCAAACAATCAATCATCGACTCGTTACGACTTATCAAAAAACTTGGCTAAATCAGCCATACGCGGGTCAATTCGATCCTTTTGTGACTCTTCAGTCACAAGCTCCCAATCTTTCCCTGAAGGTGGAGCCAATGGTTCTGCACCTTCTTCAGCATAGACCTGAAATGGAATTTCTAAAAGAATTCGCTCTTCCAGTATAGGAGTTAAATCAATCTCATCATCAAGAACCAAATGAACCTCTTCCCTATCTGAGATATCAGGCATAACCGATCCCTCAGGTAGAAAATGTTCATCAAAGCTAATTGATAGTGGCCACTTCACATCTGCAAGGGTTCTTGCACATGGCAGAGTCAACTCTCCCTCAAGCTTTAAAGAAAATGTAATGAGATTTGCTGGATACGTCACTTCTCCAGTTACCCGGATGTTTGTCATATCACGAATGTCATTACTCTCTTTTAATAACTGATCAAAGCGAACCGACTCATCAATAGGAAAGGTCTTATGCTTAGCTGCTTTTAGTTCACGCAGCGTCCATTTCATGATAAACCACCTCTAAGGCACAAAAGTAATTATAGATCTGACACTAATGAATGTCAACCTTTTTTCTTTACAGTTTAATGCGTATACTAAGATTAGTTCCTTCATTAGAACTACATCCATTCTAGCATGTCAGATAACCCGAGTAAAGGAGACCGTCCATGCAAAACACAGCAAGCAAAGTAAAAGCAGTTGGAATGGTTGTAGAATACAATCCATTTCACAACGGACATCTGTATCAGCTTCAGCAAGCAAAAAAGGAGACCGGCGCTGATGTAGTTATAGTTGTTATGAGTAGCTCCTTCCTTCAACGAGGTGAACCTGCACTCCTCTCAAAGTGGTCTCGCACAAAGATGGCTTTGGCATGCGGCGTGGACCTTGTGTTAGAGCTTCCTTATGCCTATGCTACTCAAAAAGCGGAAACCTTCGCAAAAGGAGCCATCTCTATTTTAACTGCAGCTGGAGTTGACTGT
Source organism: Alkalicoccobacillus gibsonii (assembly GCF_016798245.1). Taxonomy (GTDB): domain Bacteria; phylum Bacillota; class Bacilli; order Bacillales; family Bacillaceae_D; genus Alkalicoccobacillus; species Alkalicoccobacillus gibsonii. The sequence goes on from NZ_JAEUZA010000001.1 coordinate 1,178,484, forward strand.
CTTCACTTTGGCAGTGAATCTGGATCTATTGAAGAATTTCACGAGTTACTACATGTGATGCAGCAACATAAAGGTGAATGGGACCAATTAGTTAAAGAAAATATGAGTAAGGGTCATAGCTATCCGCGTGCCTCCTCTCTTGCTTTTAACCAGCTAGGTGCAGAGACAACTCTTTCATTAGAACAACCTAATAACATCCTGGGCTATCATTACATAAAAGCCATTAGCGACCAAAACTCATCGATCATTCCATTTACAACAAAACGAATAGCTGCAGGATATCATGATCGAACCATCACTTCGCACACGATAGCTAGTGCAACAAGTATAAGAGAAGCGATATTTTCATGTGAGGACCAAACGAGCCTTGTGCAACAAGTGATGCCCTCTGTCTCTTATGCTGAATTGATGAATTATTCACAGACTACGCACCACCTTCATAACTGGGAACAGTATTTCCCATTCTTGCAATACAGAATCTTAACTTCTTCTACTGATGAATTAGCTTTCATCTATGAATGCGTGGAGGGCTTAGAGTATCGTGTTATTGATACGATAAGCAAGGCCACATCTTTCCAAGAGTGGATGAATCTACTTAAAACAAAACGGTACACATGGACTAGATTACAGCGCCTAGCCACTCACATTCTGACTCATACAACAAAAGCTGAGCTAGACTATGTTCACAATTCTCCTCTGCCTTATATACGGCCACTGGGAATGAATGATCGCGGACAAGCTTATTTACGAACACTTAAAAAGAAATCAGCTGTACCCTTGTTGAGTCGATTTGCTTCATCCACTGATTTACTTGCCACGCTTGAACTCAGAGCCTCGAGAACTTATCTCGCACCACTTCCTCAAGAAATAAGGCAAAAGCGAATGGACGAAGAATTTAAAGCCCCCATACGACTCTAGTATCCTAGACGTATGGGGGTATTCGTTATGCTTCTTTATTGTCTGGGAGTTCTTCTAAGAAACGTAGTGCATCCTCTATCGTTTGTACAGGAATTACTTGCATATCCGTTCCTATATCTTCTGCCGCGTGTTTCGCTTCTTCATAATTTGTTCCATTTTGTCCGTTTGCATCAGGTGCAAAGAAATATTTAGCCCCCGCCTTATCTGCTGCAACCACCTTTTGGGATGCCCCACCAATTGGTCCAACTATGCCCTCATCATTTATTGTGCCGGTACCTGCAATGCGGTATCCGTGTGTAATGTCCTCATCTACAAGTTGATTATAAATCTCCAGTGAATACATGAGTCCGGCAGATGGTCCTCCGATATCTGTTTCATTAATCGTAACACCCGGCGAGAACGTGACATCTCGATCAGTTACAGGGGATAGAATACCTAGTCCCACTCGCCCTTCCTCTACTTCGTACTCTTCTGGAAAAGGCTCAAAAGCTAGTTCAACTGATCGTGGTTCCTCGTCCCTTGAGACAGTCAATGTTACAACATCATCCTTTGAATACCCTTCTAAAAGCTCTAGCAGCTCCTCCGCCGTATGAGTTGGTGTACCATTTACTTCCGTAATTAAATCACCCGTTTTCAGTTCTTTTGACGCTGGCATACCTTCGATGAGATTGGTGACAAGCACACCACGATATTCATACGTTACCTCTGCACCAGCTTGTTCGTACGCTGCAATCTTTGCATTCTCCTGAGAGTTCGACATTAACAGCCTCTGGCGTTCATGATAATCTGAATCAGTTTCATCCGTCCCTCTTACTTGTTCTTCAGGAAGGATATGTCTGTATGAGCTGAGTAGGGACCATACGTAGTACAAAGGCGTAGCTCTTGCCATCTCCACCGTTGTCAGCATAAACGCTCCTTCTTCGACTCCATTTGTTCCTTCTACAGTAATCATATCGTTCAGCTCTTGAGCAATTCCAGGCTGAGAATAGTAATAAGGAAGTTTAATTACATTCAGTAATAAAACAAGAGCTAATACAATCAGATATCGTTTTCTAATTAAAGGTTTTCTCGGTTCGTTCATTTGGATCTCCTCCTTGCAGGACGTCATTGCTCAGTGATTCATTGGTCTATTTCAATCGTTCTTACGTATAGTAAAGAATACGTAAGAGACAAGCTTGAGGGGGAGTAGATGTGCCGGTTTTAAAGACATGGTTATTTAGCGGGACAGCAATCTTAATGGCATTTGCCTTGATCATGTTCCCCAAAGAAGCACTCGAAGCATCACTAAGTGGTATGGGAATGTGGTGGGACGTTGTCTTTCCTTCCTTGTTACCTTTTTTTATCCTGTCTGAACTACTTATTGGTTTTGGAGTGGTTGCCTTTTTAGGAACCATCCTTGAACCGTTTATGCGCCCTATCTTTAGAGTACCTGGAGCCGGAAGCTTTGTTTGGGCCATGGGGCTTGCTTCAGGAAATCCAGCAGGAGCCAAACTCGCAGCTAGGCTTCGTCAACAGAAAAAAGTTACACGTGTTGAAGGAGAACGACTAGCCGCCTTTACCAATTCCTCAAATCCACTTTTTCTCTTTGGTGCGATTGCTGTTGGTTTTTTTCATAATCCTGCTCTCGGCTTACTACTTGCAGCCGCTCATTATTTAGGAAACATCCTCGTTGGCTTATCAATGAGATATTATGGACGAAAGGAAGAAAGAAATGAGCGTTCCGTTGAAACACGAAGTCGTTTCTCTTTAAAAGAAGCCTTCTCCCGTATGCACATGGAGCGAATCCAAGATGGTCGACCGATTGGACAACTTCTAGGAGACGCCGTTCAATCCTCAGTTCGGACTCTATTACTTGTTGGTGGTTTTATTATCTTATTTTCGGTCGTCAATAAAATGCTTTCAATCAGCGGCTTTACTGACATATTCGCTCAAGGCGTTTCTTGGTTGTTTTCTCTTTTTCAACTTTCTTCTCAATTAAGCATGCCTTTTATATCCGGTTTATTTGAAATTACCTCCGGCGCTCACTTACTCTCAACCGCAGATGCACAGCTCTTAGAAAAAGTAGTGGTTGCCAGCTTCTTTATTGCGTTTGGTGGTTTTTCGATCCAAGCTCAAGTAGCAAGTATTCTCTCAGAAACAGATTTACGCTTTAGACCATTCTTTATAGGACGTGTTCTGCATGGTTGCTTTAGTGCCTTTCTTATTCTGTTACTATGGAATCCACTTTATGTAAATCGAACGTCACATGAAACGTTTTTTCCTAGCTCAAACCAGATGGAACCACACATTGACTTACTCGTCACTGGTTGGAATCAATGGTTGCAGCTTTCACCTTTTATCACTTTTTTTGGACTGGTACTCTATATTGCCATAAAAGCCCGTAAGCAATTGGTTCTTAACTATAAGTAGCAATCAGTGCTTTCTCAACCGCTTCGGGAACGAGCTTCGTTAGCGGCTGTTTATACTTTGCCGCTTCCTTCACAATCGTTGAACTGATAAATGCAAGCTCAGCACTCGTCGCCAAGAAATAGGTTTCCACTTCCGGAGCAAATTGACGATTAATCGAGGCAACCTGCATTTCATAGTCGAAGTCACTAGATCCGCGTAACCCACGAATCATGGCACGACTACCTTGTTGTTTAACGTATTGTACTGTTAATCCTTCATATGAATCAACCGTGACATGAGGGAGATGGCTTATAGACTCTTTTATTAACTGTAACCGCTCTTCTACATTGAACAGCGTCTGTTTTTTTGAATTATGAACCAGTAACACTCGAACCTCTCCAAAGGCATGAGAAGCCCTCTCAATAATATCAATATGCCCTCGTGTAATTGGATCAAACGAGCCTGGGAAAACAGCTAACGTCATAACGTTCCACCTTCACTTTCTGAACGATTCGCCCAGATTGTAATCGTTGTATCACCATATTGTTCGATTCTTTGCACGATTAAACGACCACTTTGTGATGGGAGTTTAACAGAACTCGCATGCTCCACTACGATCACACCAGTTGATGTTAATAAGCTGTGCTCATCGATGATTTCAAGTTGCCGAGTGAGAGTTTGTTTTGCATAGGGAGGATCCAAAAAAATCGTATCAAACGATAATTCTCTTTTTATAATGGCTTTTAAGGCTCGATCGGCTTCCGTTCGATAGACTTCTGCCATACCTTCTAACTTTGTAAATGTTAGATTATCATGAATGGTCTGAATGGCTTTCTTATCTTGATCGACAAAGATTACAGAATTTAGCCCTCTGCTTAAGCCTTCAATTCCTAGTCCCCCGCTTCCTGCATATAGATCAAGTCCATTTCCTCCATCAAAATAAGGACCAATCATATTAAAAATAGACTCTTTTACTTTATCAGTTGTAGGTCTTGTCCCTTTTCCTGGCACAGCCTTTAATGGTAGCCCTTTTTTATTTCCAGAAATTATGCGCATCTAAGTCACCTAGCCTTTATTGTTCGTGTGAAGCCTTTTATTTATTCTATTATATCATGAAAATGATTTGTGTTATTCCATGTATAGTTTAGTTATAGTTAGCCCATACTACCAGGTAACAGCATGTTTTCATGTTGTGACAACCACGGAGAAGACTTACTTTCCCCATAAGCTCTCTCCGGTTTCTCCTCTCCCATAGCCTGTCTCATATTAAATTGAGTATAGGCAACCGCAGTCACTTTGACTGCGGCTTTTTTTATCTCGACTAACGCGTGTATTCGTGCTATATTGTCACGTGATTAAGAGATGGTAGAGGAGTGTGCTAACAATGATCCAGCGTTTTATTGAACTTGGAGAAGGATACGGGGATTTTTACGAATTACTTGAATTGGCCACAACCAATAAAGAACGTGTGGCTGCATTCGTTCAATTTGAAACAACATTAAACAATCAAAAGCGAGCTTCACTTGCAGTCATCCTACATCCAGCTACAAAAGCGGGATTTATGCCCATTTATTACTGCCGTGAAGGAATTAGTATAAAAGAAAATATTGAAAGTAAGCGCGTTCGAGAATTTAGAGAGCTTGCTGAGTCATTGCAAAAACGAGTTCGCCAATTGGAAGTAAGACCTTCAAAGGATTTTGCGGAAAAAGAGTTGTACGAGCAATACTTAATTGGCGTGTTCAGAGTGAATCATTGCTTGCCACCATTAAATTGGTAGGTAGATTAATGTTAGCAACTAAAAAGACGGATTCCGCATAGGGACTCCGTCTTTCTTTACGTTGTTGATTGTTTTAAACTGCGTTTTTGATCGCGTTGAAAGGTTTGTTCAGCAGGCTCCATAATTTTGAACTTCACTAATACAACTGCGCAAATTAAAATGATTGATGTTGTTAATAGCAGACCTCTGACTCCGTAAAGACTAACTAACCAACCCCCAATGATTGGACCTACCATCGAACCTAAATACATGGCACTATTTGAAAATCCATACGTGCGACTCTCCATTCCTTTTGGTGCATGCATACGAATTAATGTGTTAGCAGCAGGAAGAAGTCCCCCAAGACAAAGACCGACAAAAAATCGGAGAATGATTAGCTGCCAGATATGTGTCACAAATACTTGAGGGATTGTGAACAATGCGACTCCCATTAAACAATACACAAGTGTCCGGTGTGCACCTTTTCGGTCACTCATTCTTCCAAGCCATGCGGCAGTCGTAAAGTTTGCAAACCCGGTGACTGACACGACAATACCAGCATACAGAGATACATTCGCTGCTGGTGTTAGCTCTTCAACATATAAAGATAAAAGTGGATTAACACCCATGATGGCTAGTTGAATCATTAGAATCACTACGTAAATAGATAAGACTGGTCGATTTGAGGTAATCTTTTTAAATTCATTGATCGTACTCGTTTTTGTTTTTTCTTCATTTACTGGAGGTGAAAAGTTTTCTTTGACAAATATAGAAACAACAATGGCCGCTATAAGAATAAACGCACCTGTAATAAAGAAAACCATTCGATAACCAAATGCTTGTGACATTACACCACCAAACAACGGTCCACCAATCGCACCTGCTACTGTTCCTGATTGCAGAATACCGAGTGCATAGCCCGTATGCTTTTTAGGCGTATTGGTACTAACTAGTCCAATGGCAGCTGGGATAAAACCCGATATGACGCCATTTAATAATCGTAAAAATAACAAACTGATCGGACCGGCCGCAAGACCTGTCAAACTAATGACAATAGCCATTCCAAAACCAGAGCGTAAAATCATTAATTTACGTCCTCTACGGTCCGCAAGCCTTCCCCAAAAAGGTGAGAACATAAAGGCTGTTAAAAAATTGGCACCAAAAATCACGCCTGCCCACAAGCTAATTTCCTTAGGATCTGTAAGTCCTAATTCCCTCAGATATAAAGGTAGAAAGGGCATAATCATTGACATGGCGCTCATCACTAAAAAAGTGCACCCAGCTAGGATCCACACATTTCTTTTCCATGATTCCATCCCGATCACTTCCTCGTAGATCTATTATATATTTCGCCGGACGAAACAATCAAGTGATCTACTCACGTATTCTCCCCTGTTACTCTTATTTAAGTCTTTCGTTCAAACGCAGCCTCTGTTTTTCGTAGATTTCCACAAAAAAACCAAGTGGAACACCACTTGGTTTAGATACCCATTTTATAATCATACTCTTTTGCTTTATCAGGTTTTGCATTTTGGTAATCGGTTTTTATAAATGGTCTCATTGACGGCTTCACTTCACGTACAAAATGAAAACTACGAAGCTTTTCCATTGTTTCTTCAATTTGATCCTGGTTACAATAGAAAACAACGTATTTCATTTTTTTGGAGACGTAATGAACATTTCCAAATCGTCTTAGCTGCCTAGCAAATTTTAGGGAGGTTAACCATACAACAATCCCTTGACGTTGTCCATTCATCATCATCTTACTCTCCTTACTAGTTATGTCATACGTATCTTATCACGAGCATTTTCTCGTTTACAACGAACAACCTTGCGAACTTTATTTATGTATAAATGAAGGGAGTGACATGCTTGTTTACCATGTACTATTCCAGTTTAATTCAAGAGTTATTACCGCTTCAAGTAGAAAAACGGTTTATTAGTGGATTTTGCTTTCTTTACATCCAGTCAGAGTTACCAGCTGATCAGCTAGAGCGCCTTATTAACACATTCGCAGCACATATTTGCCACAATAAAAAAATTACGTATGAATGTTCACCGGTTCGCTCCATTACGGGAGGCCATATTTTTCGAATGCGCTTTTTGCCACCAAGCGGAAAAATGTTCTGCTGTGGAAATGAATGTACAGATTGCGTGAGAGAGATCCGAAAAAAATAATGGCGAACCATACGTTACGACGTACCATTCGCCATTAGCTAGTTACACCAAACACTTATTATCCGCAGCTACAACCGCCGCCAGATCCACAGCCTCCGCTGCAAGACATACTGTCGAAAAACGGATTCCCACTTGGAACCTTTATTGTTGTTGAAACAGCATGAGCGACAATTCCACTTATCTCATTTAATAAGCCTTCTAATTCCTTTTCTGCTTGTTTAAACGCAATAACGCGTTCATGTTTATCCATACTACGCTTGGCTTGTCGAATCTCTTTGGATACACGGTCGTAATCTGGATGATACTTACCAAAGCGCTGTACTTCATCATTCAGTTCCTTCAGATCATTAAATGCCTTAATTAATAACTGAGCTTCAGGATCTGCATGAAGCTGACTTCTAGCTTCTATATATTCTGCAACGGGTTCAGATTGTAAAATGACTTCACTTAACGCATCTGTTTCCGTTAATAGCTCCATTTCATTTATGGTAGCGAGCATCATAGCACCCCCTACGAAGAAGTATAGCACGTCTTTAACAGTGTTCATACCTATATAAGAACATTTACCCAAACCTTCGTTCATGCCATTGACAACGCGCGCATGCAGAACTATAATTCATTGAATTTAGTTGAGCATAGAAAGGCGTTGGATCTATAAATGAATGTAATTTCGTTTAATCCATTTCGAACAATTGGTATTCAAAATCAGCATTATATTAAGCCCGAGAATATGTTTTTGGAGAAGCAACGGATTGAAGAAGCAGACCTTTGTCTCTTCCCTGAAAACTGGCAGGTAAATTCACTTGTATACGGACTGAAAAAGCGAATCTTCCCTAGTATACAGTCGATTCAATTAGGGTTTAATAAGATTGAAATGACTCGAGCACTGTGGAGCGTTGTCCCAGAGCATGTTCCAAAAACGATGATTCTTGGTCGTAACAGGGATACGTTTCAAAAGGTACTTGATGAGTTTCCGTTCCCATTTGTTGCAAAGGAGATCCGAAGCTCAATGGGACGCGGCGTGTTTTTAATTGAAAATGAACAACAGTTTCGTGAGTATAGCGATCAAAACCCTACTTATTATATTCAGGAATTTCTCCCAATCGAACGTGACTTGCGCGTATGTATTGTTGGTGAAAAGGCGATTGCTTACTACTGGCGTGAAAACAAGGATACCTTCAAAAACAATGTAGCTCAAGGTGGACGTATTTATTTTGACGATATCCCACCAGAAGCTGTAGAGGTGGCCGTACGCACGGCTCGGACACTTGGCATTGACCATGCTGGGTTTGATTTAATTGTTGTTGATAACCACTACTACATCCTTGAATTTAACACATTATTCGGGAACCAAGGCTTCCAGGAGTTAAATGTCTCCGTGGAAGAAGAAATTGCCAACTATCTGGGACTGAAACGATAACCATCACAAACAGGAAACCGTCACGAGTTGAAGGTTTCCTGCGTTTGTGCAACTGTATCCTGACCCATTTTCAGCATCTCCATCATCATCATAGCGAGACCAAGGTTTGATTGCATCTTCTCCACACGCTGAGGAAATGTTCGACCGTAAAACCGATTCGCTTCTTTTTCAAGTGCCTGAACGGCCGATGGATCCCGCGATAAGGTGCGATACCATTGTGGGTGCTGACGAACAAATAAGCGAAATTCCTGATTCTCGTTAAACATGCGAATAATCTCAGGTCTCATCCAAGCCCTCCCTCATCTTAATCCCGCCTGAAAGAAAACGGTTGATCCGAACTTGATCGCTGCTCTTGACCTTCCGTACGTTGAAAGCCTTGTATAAGGGTCTGAACGTTTCCGAGCACTGAACTAAACTGTGCCAGATGATTTTGCAGGTCCTGGACATTCATTTTCTTAACCATACCCATGATTTGCCCCATAAACTCAGAAGCCGTGCTAGGATCTGTTTGTTGACTTGATTCATTTGCTTGTTGCTGTGTTTTTGTTTCATCATGTATAGGTTCCTCATACGACTCAGGTGATTTATAAGGCTGCCACTGACTATGGTCAGACCCTAATATACTCCATTCTTCGTAAAAGGATTGAAGTGACTTTTGACCAAGCCGAACATCGTTCATAATCATCGGATGCTCCCGAACAAACGCTTTAAAATCTTTTACACTAGGATGTAGTTCATGTGAGGACTCCATGTCTACCTCACCACCTTTTCATTTATAGTACTATTCTAGAAGAATGCCTAGTCCAAGGTTCATCTTTTTTTAAAACAACTGTGTTTTTTTGTTACAATAAACAAGGTTATTATTTTCTCAGGAGGTTTTTAGTATGGAACACCTTACAAATCAATCGATACAGACTCAATTTGAACAGTATCTACAATCAGCATCTGATCAAGATAAAGAAATCCTTTCGTCAATCCTGACAAATTTACAACAAAAAAAGGACACCAGCGGGTCCTATTTGTCAGCTCTTATTAAGATGGAAACGAAATCATTTGCGAATAAACAGCTTGAGATCACCATTCCCATTAATCCAATCATACATAATTCACTTGATATTGTGCATGGAGGTATTACGGCTACACTTGCCGATTCAACAATGGGCACATTGGTTCACCGGTTATTACCTGAGCACCAGACAGCCGTTACAACAAACTTATCTGTTCAATACATACGCCCCGGAAAAGGATCACATTTATCATGTACGGCTTCTGTTACGCATCAAGGCAAACAATTGTGTGTAACAGAAGCACGTGTTGTAGATGACCGCGGAAAACTCGTAGCAACCGCAAACGGTACGTTTATGGTCATCGCAAAATCAAAGTAAGGTAACTTATTCAGCTGGGGTCAAAAAATTCTGAGTGAAACTTCTCTGATAGACCCCAACCCCGAGTTCTGTAAATCCTTCGTGTAGAAGATTCACTCGATGTCCTTCACTATTCAGCCAACCTTCAACAGCTGCAGCACCATCAACATAATTAAGTGCAATGTTTTCCCCTGCTGTCTTAAATGGAACTTCCCCTGCAATAAATCGTGCATCAAGCTTTCCGTAAGTTGGTGAAATGTGATCAAAATAGTCATTTTCAATCATATCAAGACTATGTTTATAAGCGATGTTTCGTACATCTTCATTCCATGTGAAGGATTCAAGTCCATGTTTATTTCGAATTCGGTTTGTTAAATCAAAAATTTGTTTCTCTTCCCCTGCTTCAACCACTTTCCATTCATCCTTTGTTAGCTCTATGGTTTCAGGTAACGTTCCACGGTACGTCATGTCATAAGGCTTCTGTCTAAGAAGAATATCGGTCGTTAACAATCTGACTGTAGAAAGCTCCCCGGTATGTATGTCAAAATACAATTGTAACCAATCTTCACCATAAGGAATTAAAGGTCTAGCCTGAATGTCTGCTTCTGTTAAGATAAACTTAAAGGTACCATCTTCTGATTGAACTTCAATTGTTGATTCAAAGTCTGATTCTGCTGACAGACGTTCATACGTGAGTGGACCATTAAATGGTTCATCCGCTAGTTCGTCTCCCATATAATAACAAGTTACTACTTGGTCATCCTCAACCCCTGCTTGAAGATAGGACGTGTTATCAATCGGATAAATCCACCAATCATAACCATACGACGAAGGGTCTTTTCTCTCTGGTTCACCGTATGTTTCTTTCAGCTCATCTGTAGACATGTCTATGATGTTCTCTAGTACAACTCCAGATTGACTTGTCCGACTACCCAAGATTTCATCTGAGGGTACTTGCTTCTCATGAAGCTGTTCCTGTTTAAAAGGTGATGCCGCGTACCAACGCTGAACCTCATCTCTCTCTGTTACCTTTACTAGCATTAATGCGAGTATCAGTACCAAGGCGGCTAACAACCCTAGCCGTTTACGCAATCTCATCACTCCTTTGTCATAACCCTAACAAAAAAGTTCGTAGTTCTTCTCTACTTCCCTTTATCTACTTATGTAAACTATTGTCTTTAAACGTAGAATAGGAGTTTTATACGCCTTTGTTCTGTTTGGTTAAAAGAAAAACAATTCATTTATTGCAAGCTGATGCATTTCATACTATCATAATTATAGAAAACATGCAGGACTAAAAGGGGTGTAATAATTATGAAATTTGATGAAACCGGTTTCGAAGGACAAGAAGTAAAGTTTGAACATATCCAGCACGCTGCAAATGCATGTGGCTTTGTACATGGAGAACAGTGGGATTATGAACGCGCAATGTTTGATTATAAGATTGTAAATCAAGGCGATACATACTATGTAAGAGTACCGATCTATTCAATCAAAGGCGATATCCCTAGAAAAGACACCATCTGTCGGTTAATGTCACCGCTCTTAGGCAAACATTATTATCCACATGGAGTGGAATATGCAGGTGAAACCTTCCCTGACTCTGTAGTGACAAAAGCCAAATCAAAACTGGATCTACTAAAACATACGCTTGAACAAGAGGTTTAGTTTCACTTTTTTTATTATTCATATTAAAAAGCACGACCCTACTTTGGGGTCGTGCTTTTTGGGTTGCTCCTTAATAGTAAGGAGCAATCATTAGATAAACTAAAACGCCTGTAAAGCTTACATACAACCATAAAGGCATCGTCCAGCGAGCAATCTTTTTATGACGCTCGTTTTCCATATTCCAGGCTCTTGTCACTGTAGTAAGCGCTAGCGGTACAATCACAGCTGCGAGTACAATGTGAGTAATTAAAATAAAGTAATAAAAGTAACGTAGAAATCCTTCCCCACCGTAAGCCGTAGATGTAGATAAAAAGTGGTGAGCGACGTACGTGATTAAAAAGAACGTTGTTGTTGTAAACGCAGCATAGATAAACCGTTTATGCCATGTTACTTTCCGTTTAATAATTGAGATTAAAGCAGCAAGCAAAAATAAAAACGTAAAACTGTTAAAGATCGCATTAAACATTGGTAATAGCTTTACATCAAATGCATCAAAGTTTTCGTAACCAGGCATACCTGAGAGCACAGCAACTAATCCATTTACAATAATCGTTACAATAATAATAAGTGGTTTATAATTTCTTTTCTTATGAGTTGATACCGTTTCTGACACCTTGACCTCTCCTTTTCAAATAGAACCTGTCCAATCTAATTAGAAGTATACACTGTTACAGTTCCCTGAAACAAACGAAGGCGTCACAATCTGATGAACTTTCACGAATCTTTTTTGTTAAAAATACAAATGGCGAATGATTCAATTATAGAATCATTCGCCATTTTCAAGTTGACCAATCATTTACTTCCAATTATCTTGCATGAATTAATATTTGGTTACACCGATTAACAGCATAAGTGCAACGATGGTTGGAAGCGTAATAAAGATTCCTGTGATCATAAAGACGTTCGCCCATGCGTGATCTTTATCTTTCATATGCATAAAGAACAGAAGCTGTAGAGCAAGTTGTACAACCGCCAGGATTAAAATGAACGGGATGGCAAGCGTTCGTGGAACAAAATCTGTTGCCACTGCAGCAAAGGCCATAAAGGTTAGAGCGATCATTAATGCAAACGCAACAATTTGCTTTTTAATCTCAGCTTTATGAGAACGTTTCTCTTCATTTGTCATGGCACTTGTTTCAAAGCGCTCACTTAAATGATTAGCCATGCGATCCACCTCCTACACCCATAAGATAGACAACTGTAAAGATAAATACCCATACAACGTCGATAAAGTGCCAGTATAAGCTCGCTACGTAGAACTTAGGAGCATTTGTTAACGTGATACCAGAACGAGCGTAACGAACGATTAACAAGGTAATCCAGCATAATCCGAATGTTACGTGAGCCCCGTGAAGTCCTACTAAAGAATAGAAGGCACTCGCAAAGGCACTTGTTGTAAATCCAAACTCATACTCATTTACATACTGATAAAACTCATAGATTTCCATCCCAAGAAACCCAAGACCAAGCACAACCGTAATCACTAACCAAATCATCATCGAACGGAAGTTATTTTTCTTCATCGCTGACATAGCTAGCACACTCGTCAAACTACTTGTTAGTAGTAGCATGGTCATAATGAAAACTAACTCAAGGTGGAAGATATCAGCTGATGTGGGACCATCAGCCGTACCATTTCGGAGTCCAAGGTATGTTCCAAAAAATGTTGCAAACAAAATCGTTTCTCCACCAAGGAAAAACCAAAATCCCAAGAACTTATTTTTCCCTTCAAGGGTAGCTCTTTCCGGATGCGACGGGAGACCATTAGATAAATCAACTGATCCTGACATTCTACTTTTCCCCCTTTGTTGGTAATTCACGCTTAATTTGATCAATTGGTACATGATACCCATGATCTTCTTTAATTGACCTTATAGCCATACAGCCAAATGTAATAACAAAACCACCTACAACTACAATCCATGGATTAAATAATGCATTCTCCATTTCAAGCATGATTAATCCAAAGCCTACAAAGTAAAGACCAATGGAAATCAGGACCGGTAGAATTGATCCATTTGGCATATGAATCTCATCAATTGGTTCTGCAGGTTTCATTGTTCCGTCTCCGTGAATTTTTTCATAGAATAACGGATCAAGAGAACGAACTTGAGGTGTTTGTGCAAAGTTATACTCTGGTACAGGTGTAGGAACAGCCCACTCAAGCGTTCTAGCATCCCATGGATCTGCAACCGTTACTCGTTCACCTTTAAATGCTGAATAGATGATGTTTACAACTAGGAGAAGAACCCCAGCTGTCATAAAGAACGTTCCAATCGTACTGACCATATTATACGCATCCAGACCTTGATCTGCTAGATATGTATAGACTCGTCTTGGCATACCCATTAATCCTAAAATATGCTGAATGAAGAACGTCAGATGGAACCCAATGTAAAACAAAGCGAAAAACCATTTTCCAAGTGTTTCATTTAATTTATGATTAAACATCTTCGGATACCAGTAAAAAAGCCCAGCAAATAACGCAAGCACAATTCCACCTACAATAATGTAGTGAAAGTGAGCAACAACAAAATACGTATCGTGGTACAAGTAATCAACTGGTGCCATTGCAAGCATGACCCCCGTTACCCCACCTAATACAAAGGTTGGAACAAAGGATGAAGCGAACAGCATCGCCGTATTAAATGTGATTTTACCGCCCCACATCGTAAACAGCCAGTTGAAGATCTTAATTCCTGTAGGAACAGCAATGGTCATGGTTGCTACCGCAAATACAGAGTTAGCTACAGGTCCCATTCCCACTGTAAACATGTGGTGAGCCCATACCATGAATCCTAAAAAGGCGATAATCATCGTTGCAAAGACCATGGCCGTATAACCAAATAGCCGTTTTCTAGAGAAGGCCGGAATCACCTCAGAGATAATTCCAAACGCAGGAAGAACGAGAATATATACTTCCGGGTGACCAAAGATCCAGAAAATATGTTGCCAGATTACCACATTTCCTCCCGCACTTGGTACAAAGAACTGCGCATCAAAGATTCTCTCAAGCATTAATAGCGCAAGTCCTGCCGCAAGTGGTGTGAAAGCAAATAAGATAAGTGTAGAAGAGATGAAAGAAGTCCATACAAACAATGGTAATCTCATCATCGTCATTCCAGGTGCACGCATGTTAACAATCGTCACTAGAAAGTTAATGGCAGAGATTAGCGTTCCAATCCCCGATACTTGCAACCCTAGTACGTAAAAGTCAATTCCTAAACGATCTTGTGTTGACAATGGTACGTATGCTGTCCAACCAGCATCCGGCCCGCCCCCAAAAAACCAACTTGTACTTAACAATAGTCCTCCAGATAAGAAAATCCAGAATCCTAATGCATTTACAAATGGAAAGGCAACATCACGTGCCCCGATTTGCAAAGGAATAAAATAGTTCATAAAAGCAAACAACAAAGGTGTCGCCGCCAAGAATAGCATGATCGTTCCATGCATCGTAATAAATTCATTAAACGTTTGTCCACTTAGGAATGTATTTCCAGGAACCATTAATTGAATCCGCATAAACACGGCCATTAACCCGGCTTTACAGAAAAATAAGGTTCCAGCAATTAAATACATGATTCCTAGCTTCTTGTGGTCAACCGTTGTTAACCAGTCCATTATGACGCTTTTCTCTTGTTTTACAGCTGCCAATGTTTCATACCTCCTTTTCCGTTATTACTCTGCATTCTCTCCGTCACGAACATTTAATGAGCGTAAGTACGCAACAAGCGAGTCCATTTCGTCGTCTGAGATTTCAGACTCAGGGAATGGAACCATGTTGTTTCCTTGTTTAAAGTCATCAGGATTACGAATCCACGCTTTTAACTGTTCATCTGTATTATCAAGATATCCAGCAATGGTGTTTCGATCACCAAAGTTTGTTAATGTTGGACCTGAAGCGGAACCAGGACCACTAACAGCATGACAGCTAATACAGTTTTCTTGGAATACTTCATACCCTTGCTGAACAGAAGAATCCTCTGGCTGCTCCACATCTGCTTTCGCCGCCATATCCTCTACCCATTGATCATAATCATCACGTTCCAAAGCAATTAATTTAAAATCCATTAGTGCATGAGATGGACCACATAACTCTGCACATTTCCCCATATACGTACCTGGTTCATCTGCTTCAAGCCATAGTGTATTCTCAATACCTGGAACGGTATCAATCTTTCCTCCAAGTGCCGGTACCCAAAATGAGTGAATGACATCCGTTGCATTTAACGTGAAGTAAACGCGCTCGCCTGTTGGAATATACACTTCTTGTCCTGCTGTGAAGCCTTCCTCGTAATCAAATTGCCACCAGTACTGATGACCGGTTACATCTATGTATACGGCGTCCTCTACATCTTCAGGCGCTTGGCTTTCTGCAAAATCAAACGTTCCGATAATGGTTGGAACAAACAGAACTAATAGTAGTAGAATTGGGATAACCGTCCAGGTAATCTCCAACACTGTGCTTCCGTGTACTTGTTTCGGGTATTCGTTATCTCCTTCTTTACGACGGAATTTCGCTATAATATAGAAGAAAATCGCAAAAACCACCAAGGTGACAAATGCCATTATGTATAATGACAGAATCATATTGTCATAGATCCATTGTGCTTGAGGTCCCTTCGGATCTAAAGCCGACAAGTTCTCGTTTCCAAAACAGCCTGATAAAAGAAAAATGACTGCTAAGAATCCAAACCGCCCACTCCAAGCCTTTACTTGTTTCATCAGCATTCCCTCACTTTCTCTAAATGTTTGTCCTTTCTTTTCTCTGTAGCTTCCTTGCATACACAAAACAACGGTAAAATAAAGTCCATCTGATAAGGCTTTCAATAATCTATAAGTAATCATAAGCAGTAGACTGAAATACCCCAGAATCCGCTTGTTTTACGCCATTCACCTCCTGATGTGCTTATAGATCGCCAATTATAACCAGTATACGTTTACATTATAGCTTATTATGAGATTAGTTTCATCATAAACCTCATTTTCACATGATATTCACATTTAAAAACCGTCATAAAATGTTCTTTGCTGTAAAATTGACTTTTGCTTGCTGCATACCTATCATCAATAGAGAGCAACCTATTACGAATTTATTTTTAATTAGAAGGTGAAGAACGTGCATAAGCGATTTAAAGTTTTTGGAGTTATTACAGCCTTATTTGTGCTACTAGTCCTTATCCAGGGAGCACTCGTTTCAAAAACGGGATCTGGCGAAGGTTGTGGAAATACGTGGCCACTATGCTTTGGTGAGGTTGTTCCATTAAATCCTGCCATTGAAACCGTCATTGAGTATACACATCGAATTGTATCGGGTTTAGCTGGATTTTTAGTCATTATTCTGGCATTTTGGGCTTGGAAGCAATTAAAGCATGTTCGTGAAGCTAGATTTTTAGCGATTCTTTCTGTTTTTATGATTATTTTGCAAGGATTGATGGGAGCCGGAGCTGTTGTCTTTGGTCAACAACCGTTAGTTATGGCTCTGCATTTTGGTTTCTCAGCTTTATCTCTTTCATCCGTAGTTCTATTGATTATTTTAAGCTTCGAGGATTCCAAAAAAGGTCCTCGTCCTGCTGCGCCTGATAATAGTAAAGGGCTTCGTAAATATGTCTTGGCTGTCTTATTGTATTGTTACGCGGTTATTTATACCGGTGCTTTTGTAAAGCATACAGACTCTACTCTCGCATGTGCCGGATTCCCCACTTGTAACGGTAAATGGATTCCTGATGCGTTTTGGACTGTAGCTCCACAATATTTCCATCGAATATTCGGTACAATCATGCTTATTCTTTTAATCATTTTACTCGTATGGGTCTTTAGAAAGTTTGGTCAGAGTCGAACCATTAAATGGTTAAGTGTGATTTCAGTCTTACTCGTGATTGGTCAATTTTCAAGTGGAATTACGATTGTTTTGAGTCTTAACCAGTTCCTTGAGGTTGGTATGACTCATGCAGTCCTAGTATCTTTATTATTTACATGCTTAGCCTACATGACCATGATCTTGTTCAGAAAACGATCAGCCTAATAAAAAAGAGGATCAAAGCATTTGCTTTGATCCTCTTTTTTTGTTTGTTTAAACGAATTCGATTAGTAGATCTCCCGTTGCGATTGGTTCATTGTCGGATACAAAGACATCCTTAATTTCACCATCAAACGCGGCCTGTACCGTCGTTTCCATTTTCATCGCTTCAGTAATGAGTAGGTGATCACCTTTTTTCACTTGATCGCCTTTAGATACAAGAGCTTTAATCACTGTTCCCGGCATTGTGGCACCGATTTGTTTTTCATTGTTTTTATCAACCTTCGGACGAGATTTTACTTTTGTCTGAACAGATTGGTCTTGAATTAAGACCTCCCTCGGCTGACCGTTCAACTCAAAGTACACAATGCGTTTCGCATCATCTCTTGGAGCTGATACAGAAACAAGCTTAACAATTAATGTTTTTCCTTGTTCGATTTCTACCTCAATTTCTTCGCCTGGTTTTAAACCATAGAAGAAGGTTGGTGTATCCAGTACCGATACATCTCCAAAACTGTCACGGAATTGCTCGAATTCTGTAAATACTTTTGGATACATTACATAAGACAATACGTCGTGGCTTGTTACTTGTCGATTCAGTTGTTTAAAGAGCTTATTCTGAATCTCTTCAAAATCAACTGGTTCAAGTAGTGCACCTGGACGACCTTCAATTGGCTTACGAGACTTAAGAATGATCTCCTGAAGCTCTTTCGGGAACCCTTGATACGGTTGTCCAAGCTGTCCTTGGAAGAATTCTACAACGGAATCAGGGAAATCAAGAGAATGCCCTTTAGCATAAACATCTTCTCTTGATAAATCGTTTTGAACCATGTATAAAGCCATATCTCCTACAACTTTAGAAGAAGGAGTTACCTTCACAACATCACCAAACATATCGTTAACGACACGATACATTTTCTTAACCTCGTTCCAGCGCTCTCCAAGATCAACTGCTTTTGCTTGTTGCTGAAGATTACTGTATTGACCACCTGGCATCTCGTGCTGATACACTTCTGTGTGAGGGGCATTCATGCCACTTTCAAAGCCTTGATAGTATTTTCTTGTTGCACCCCAGAATTCATCAAGCTGTTCGAGAGCATTAATATTAACATTCGGTTGCTTCTCTGAGCCGCCAAGTGCGTAATAAAGCGTGTTTGCACTAGGTTGAGAAGTTAAACCTGCCATTGAGCTAATCGCCACATCGACGATATCTACTCCTGCTTCCACCGCTTTCGCATACATATACACTCCATTTCCGCTTGTATCATGTGTATGCAGATGAACAGGGATATCGATGGTTTCTTTTAATGCAGATACGAGTGTGTAAGCTGCTTCTGGCTTAAGTAGCCCGGCCATGTCTTTAATGGCTAAAATATGCGCTCCCGCAGACTCAAGCTCACGAGCGAGGTTTACGTAATATTTAAGATCATACTTCGTTCTTGATGGATCTGTAATATCTCCCGTGTAGCACATTGCAGCTTCAGCAATTTTTCCTGTTTTGCGGACAGATTCGATTGCAGGACGCATTCCTTCGACCCAGTTTAAGCTATCAAAGATACGGAATACATCGATCCCTGCTGAGGCAGATTTTGAAACAAATTCATCAACAGCATTATCTGGATAATTTGTATATCCAACAGCATTCGACGCACGTAGCAGCATTTGGAACAGCACGTTTGGTGCTTGCTTTCTTAAGACAAGCAGTCTCTCCCAAGGATCCTCATGTAAGAATCGCATAGCCACATCAAATGTTGCTCCACCCCACATTTCCATTGAAAATAGATTAGGTAACAGTCGCGCTGTAGGCTCTGCTATTTTCTTTAAGTCATGTGTACGTACACGAGTGGCAAGAAGTGATTGATGCGCATCACGGAACGTTGTATCTGTAAGTAGGACATCTTTTTGTTCTTTCACCCATTTAGCCAAGCCTTCAGGTCCTTGTTCATCAAGGATTTGTTTTGACCCACGTGGCATTTCCTCAATTGGATTGATTTTTGGTACAACTGGCTTTTCAAAGTTTGGCTTTTTCTTTTGATCAATTCCTGGATATCCGTTAACAATTGTTTCTCCTAAGAACGTAAGCATTTTTGTTCCGCGGTCTTTTCGTTTAGGGAAGATAAATAACTCAGGTGTTGTGTCAATAAATGATGTATTATATGAGCCATTTAAAAAGGCTTCGTGACGTACTACATTTTCTAGAAATGCGATATTTGTTTTAATTCCACGAATACGGAATTCACGCAGGTTCCGCAGCATTTTTGAAGCGGCGCCCTCGTATGTTAAAGCCCACGTAGACACTTTTACTAACAAGGAATCATAGTGCGGTGAAATGACAGAGCCTTGGAACCCATTCCCTGCATCAAGACGTACACCAAAGCCTCCACCTGAACGGTATGCATTAATTCGTCCTGTGTCCGGTAAGAATCCGTTAGCTGGATCCTCTGTTGTTACACGTGATTGAATGGCAAATCCACTACATTGAATATCTTCTTGTGCCGGAATTCCCATTTTTGGATCGTGAAGCTTTTCACCATCTGCAATCAATAATTGCGATTGAACAATGTCAATTCCCGTCACCATTTCGGTAATCGTATGCTCTACCTGAACACGTGGATTCACCTCAATGAAATAGAAATCACCATTCTCAGTTGCAAGAAATTCAACGGTACCAGCATTCACATACCCTATCGCTTCAGCCAGTTGAACTGCTGCTTCGCAAATCCGTTCGCGCACACCTTCACCTAACGAAACACTTGGTGCCACTTCAACCACTTTTTGATGACGGCGTTGTACAGAACAATCTCGCTCGTACAAATGCACAATGTTGCCGTGTTTATCGGCAAGAATTTGAACCTCGATATGCTTCGGATTTTCTACAAATTTCTCAACATAGACCTCATCATTTCCAAAGGCAGACTTCGCCTCAGATTTCGCACGGTCATATGATTCACGCAGATCCTCTGCAGCTCGTACAATTCTCATGCCTCGACCGCCACCACCAAGTGACGCTTTTATAATAAAGGGATAGCCATGTTCTTTAGCAAAGGCTTCAACTTCTTCAACGCCATTTACAGGACCATCACTACCTGGGATTACTGGCAATTTAGCTTTTAACGCTTGTTCTTTCGCTTGAACCTTATCTCCAAACATCCGAAGGTGCTCAAGTTCAGGACCAATAAAAATAATGCCTTCTTCATGGCAACGTTTTGCAAATTGAAGATTCTCAGATAAGAATCCGTAACCTGGGTGGATTGCATCCACTCCGTGTAGCTTTGCCGTTTCAATAATACCTTCTATGTCTAGGTACGCATCAATTGGTTTTTTTCCTTCACCAATCAGATAGGCTTCATCGGCTTTATATCTATGATAAGCTCCTAAATCCTCTTTAGAATATACAGCCACTGTTCGGATATGTAACTCAGAACATGCTCGGAAAATTCGAATTGCAATTTCTCCACGGTTTGCTACCAACACTTTTTTAATGGATTGTAACCCGTTCATTTCGTCCTCCCCTTTACTCTCTCGACTTTAGTATTCTTTCTCTACTTTTGGTGAAAGCTTGTTATTTAGTATAGAAGTAAAATACGAAAAAAAGCAATTGAAATCTTCAGTCAGTTTAAAAACTTTTTTTAGCTTACATTGCTAGACAAACAAAAAAGACTATGTTAATAGATCATAGTCTTTTTTCGTATTAACGTTTAATTGTTAAATCGTGTAAGTCATCAAGTCTACGTTGTAATTCACTTAAAATTAATTTTCCCTGCTCTTCGTCTACTAAGCCTAATCGAACAGCAAAATCAATTTCACGTGAAAGCCCAAACATACGAGTATCTAGTACTTCTTCGTAGAGGGGGCATTGAGGCATCGTTAGATTTTCCAACTGAACTTCAATAAGCTTGCGGATCTTTTCTGCGTCAGACTGCAGAAGTGCGTATGCTTTCTCAGCCTGGCTGGTCATCACCTTAATCGACATTTTGTCCCCTCCTCACAATGATAAATCATCTCTACTCTCATAGTATCTGCTAAAGCGCTAAATTGCAATCTTTTTAGCCAATCTTACGTGATTCAATCCCAGTGATTTTGAATAAATTAAGTCGTTTTAAGTTTCTGCAACTGACAAATGCCTATTTTTCGTTTTATACTTAAACAGACAGATCAATCTAGGAGGAATCATCTTGAGTGAATTTGTATTTTTTATCGATGGCGAGGTAAATCGCCCCTTAACAATTGATCCCACTGTTTGGATCTTTGATGAACGCAAAGTAGATTTAACCACTTACTTTGATGAGCTAGACACAATGGATGATGAGATCACAGCTTATCAAAAATCCATTTCAGCTCAATGGGATAAGGAACGTACAGAAGGTTCTGAGCCACCAAATCCTAATCGAAATGGGAATCTCATTCGATATAATAAACAAGCGTTAATTCATGGATCTTTCGGCATGCCATTCAAACCATTTCTAACAAACGCGGCCCCAATCGAAAGCGCTTCATCTGTGAGAATTGAAACTGAAAATGGTGAGTCGCATGTTTGCCCCATTGAAGAGGCATCAAAATGGGTTGTTGGCTTTTCAAAAGATGGACAGCCCCTAAGAGATAACGGTCCTGTCCACATTTATTTCGGTGATGGCTCTAACGCCTCTAACCCAATTACTCATGTAAAGCGGATCGTAATCGAAAATGAATTATAAGAGGTCAGCTGCAAGCTGCGCCAATCCCGATCTTTCTCCTTTTACTAACTTCACATGACCGTGAATGGATTGGTTTTTAAATTTTTCAACTACATACGTTAGTCCATTTGTGTATTCATCAAGGTATGGGTGGTCAATTTGCTGTGGATCACCCATCAACACAATTTTACTTTTCTCTCCTACTCGTGTAAGTATGGTTTTGATCTCATGCTTTGTGAGATTCTGAGCCTCGTCAATGATGATATATTGCTCCGGAATACTTCGTCCCCTAATATACGTAAGTGCCTCCACTTGAATAGAGCCCATTCCTGCTAGAATCTGATCAATCTCACCCGGTTTTTTTGTATTAAACAAAAATTCAAGGTTATCATAAATAGGTTGCATCCACGGTCTTAGCTTTTCATCTTTTTCACCTGGTAAATAACCAATGTCTTTCCCTAGAGGTACTACTGGTCTTGCCACTAATAGCTTGTTATACGTGTGAAGATCCTCTGTTTGTAACAATCCCGCCGCAAGGGATAAAAGTGTTTTTCCGGTTCCTGCCTTCCCGATCATCGTAACTAGCGGGATATCTTCTCTTAGCAAAAGCTCAAACACCATTTTTTGTTGAACATTACGAGAACGAATCCCCCATACCTGATCTGAGTCTGAAACAAACGGTCGTATATCAAACCCGTTCGGCTCAATCTTACCTAGAGCGGAGCTAGAACCACCTAAGGAGTCTTTTAAAATGACAAATTGATGCGGATACAGTTGAGTATGAATCGAAAGATCGCCTCGATTGATTCCACCATTGTCATAAAACCGTTTGATAATGTCCTTATCTACGTAGACTTCAATATAACCGTCGTAGCCTTCATCAAACTCAACCACTCGATCATTTAAAAAGTCCTCAACATCTAAACCGAAAGCGTCGGCTTTTACTCTGACCAGTGCATCCTTGCTGACCAGGGTCACCTTAGATCCATTTTTCTTTTCACTTTCTTCTATTGAAAGGTTTAATGCAACAGCGATAATCCGATTATCGTTTGTCATTTCAGCGAATGATTCTTTTAAGTTCTTAAATGAACGATGATTTAATTCAACTCGAAGAGATCCACCGGAATCAAGAGGCACACCTTCATGTAACTTTCCCTTTTCACGCAACCGATCTATTAATTTGGAGATTTGACGGGCATTTCGACCAATCTCATCCATATTACGTTTCTTAGAATCCACTTCTTCCAATACTACTGCAGGCAGGACTACCTCATTTTTTTGAAAGGCAAAAATAGAATAAGGATCTTGCAGTAACACATTTGTATCCAACACATAGATTTTTCTCAATATGAATGCCCCCTGACCTGTTATCGACAAGACCTAGCTGAAATAACCATTCCCATGTAAATGTAAAATGAACATGTTCATATTCATGTGTATGAGACAAACGTGTCGGTTAGACGAGTTTGTCTTGATTAGTTTCTGCAATCTTTTCCTTCTCTATTACATTTTATCAGAATCCATTACATTCCATTATGAATTTTCAGTAAATAAGAACAACTTAAACCTTCTATTATAAATGGGTGTTTATTTATTATGTAAATACGCGTACACTATAGATATTAATAGGAGCGTGAAAAATGATGAGAGTAAAGTGTGTGTTATGCGATCAAATTGATACGATTAATGATTTAAAGCCATTAGCAAAAAAGCTACGTAATCGGCCTTTACATACGTATATGTGCCCAACGTGTGAAGAACGTATTACTCGTAAAACGATGGAACGAAAAGACAGTCATAGCGAAATAGAATCTTGAAACAAAAAAAGACAGCGCACAGGCGCTGTCTTTTTTATGAAGAGGATTGAGATCCACTTTGTTCATTTTGCTTTCTATGAAGATGTAGTCTAAATCGGTACCCGCCCAGGAATAGAGCGGAGATGGCCAAGACGGCCATAATCGGAGCACCAAATGCAAACTCCATCGTCCATAGAAAAAAGCAACCGATGACAAGCATTGTATAGATAATGATTGACTTTAATAAAGGAAGCTTTTGAGCAAAACCAAGCTTAAAAACGATGACTCCAAGAATTACGGTAATTATACATGTCCAAAAACCCAGCCAAGGATTGTCTGCTGTTTGCTGCATGAGCCATGAATATTGACCCAGGTCAGCTTGGCTGATATTGTCTTTCATATATCTCCCGCCTTTTTACTAGGATTGGCTTCCTGTCTTCTTACGCTTTTCTGCTCTTTCACGTTCATTTTTGTTCAAGATCTTTTTACGTAAACGAATTGAATCTGGAGTTAACTCACAATATTCGTCTTCATTTAAATACTCAATGGACTCTTCTAGCGTCAAGATACGCGGACGCTTCATTGTAACCGTTTGGTCCTTTGTAGCTGAGCGAACGTTGGTTTGTTGCTTCATCTTCGTGATGTTAACAGTTAGGTCGTTATCACGAGTATGCTCTCCAACAATCATACCCTCATAAATTTCTGTACCTGGCTCAACAAAGATTGTTCCACGGTCTTCTACTTGCATGATTCCGTATTGGCTTGTCTTACCGGATTCAATTGATACAAGTACACCTTGACGACGCCCACCAACTTGTCCACCAAATAGTGGTTTGTAGCTATCAAATGAGTGGTTAATAATTCCGTAACCACGCGTTTGAGTTAAAAATTCAGTAGAATATCCAATTAAACCACGAGCAGGAACCATGAACTCAAGACGAACTTGACCACTTCCATTATTGATCATATTGACCATTTCACCTTTACGTTCTCCAAGAGACTCCATAACAGCTCCAGTATACTCTTCTGGAACGTCAATCTGTACTCTTTCAACTGGCTCTTGTGCAATTCCATCGATTTGACGAACGATAACCTCTGGCTTAGAAACTTGAAGCTCGTAGCCTTCACGACGCATATTCTCAATAAGAATGGATAAGTGAAGCTCTCCACGTCCTGACACAATCCACACTTCTGGTGAATCTGTGTTTTCAACACGTAAACTAACATCCGTTTCAAGCTCTGCTTTTAAACGTTCTTCAATTTTACGGCTTGTAATAAATTTCCCTTCACGACCAGCGAATGGACTGTTATTTACAAGGAACGTCATTTGAAGTGTCGGCTCATCAATACGAAGAATTGGAAGGGCTTCTTGATGTTCAACCGGGCAAACCGTTTCCCCTACGTTGATCTCTTCCATTCCTGACACAGCAATAAGATCTCCAGCTTTCGCTTCTTCGATTTCTACTCGTTTTAGACCAAGGAAACCGAACATTTTGGTTACACGGAACTGTTTAACCGAACCATCAACCTTCATTAAAGCTACTTGTTGCCCAACCTTAATCGTTCCACGGAAAACACGTCCAATTCCGATACGACCAAGATAGTCATTGTAATCAAGCATTGTTACTTGGAATTGTAATGGCTCACTGCTGTTATCAATTGGAGCAGGAATGGATTCAATAATTTTATTTAATAAGCAAGTCATGTTATCGTCTTGCTTTTCAGGATTTAAACTAGATGTACCGTTGATTGCAGAAGCATAAACAACAGGGAAGTCTAACTGATCTTCATCTGCTCCTAAATCAATAAATAAATCTACTACTTCATCCACTACTTCAGCCGGACGAGCGAAATCACGGTCAATCTTATTTACTACAACAATAGGAGTAAGCTTTTGCTCAAGCGCTTTTTTAAGTACAAAACGCGTTTGTGGCATACAGCCCTCATAAGCATCAACAACAAGTAGAACACCATCAACCATTTTCATGATACGTTCTACTTCTCCACCAAAGTCAGCGTGTCCTGGTGTATCCATGATGTTAATGCGTGTATCACCATAGTTAATCGCTGTATTTTTAGCTAGAATAGTAATTCCGCGCTCTTTTTCGATTGCGTTAGAGTCCATTGCTCTTTCTGCAACCTGTTCGTTCTCACGGAACGTACCTGATTGTTTAAGTAATTCATCTACAAGCGTTGTTTTCCCATGGTCAACGTGGGCAATTATTGCAATATTACGTATATCTGAACGACGATCCATATAAAATTTCTCTCCTTAGCTATGTTCAAAAAGCATAAGCTTTCTGTTTCTATTTTATAAAACTTCTCAAAGTCTCTAGTTCACAACTGTATAAGTATAACATAGTTATCGATAGAATAAACAAAAGCTTTACCCAAATTTTCATTTTCTACACTTCAATTTACAGAATCAATGAATTGTTTGACTTATTGTCACATGATACCCTTTTCTTTTTTGTAAATCACGATACACTGTTAATAGAAGTTTTTGGTGTAAGGGAGGACTTGACTTGAAAAAAGAAAACCTTTTATTTTTATTACTAGCTGCTATTACGGTTGCGTGTATCATGAGTATCGGAATTGCCGTTGCCGAACGAAGCATCATCATTGCTCTTCTTGCTGTTGCAGGTGTAATACTTGCTATGGGACTCGGCTTTACTCTTAAAAAGCGCGTACGTGAAAATAATCAATCAGAGATAAACTAAATGAATACAACATAAAAACCAAGGAGATTATCCTTGGTTTTTGTGTCGTTTCAAGGTGATACCGGTTTTTTCTTCTAGCGGTCGAACGATTGCACTAACATCCTGGTGTCCATATTTCTCTTTAGCTAAAGCAACTTTCTCGGCACCAAGCTTAACCATATCAAGCGGCATGTCAATCTCCTCTGCTAGATTAAGAGCAAGTCCGATGTCTTTATGTAGGAGATTAATTGAGAATCTTGCATCAAACTCCCGGTCAAGAATGGCATCGACCGCCCAATCCATGCTTTTTGAGAATCCTGCACTTTTCTGAATTAAGTCATAGGCTACTGCCGGGTCCACACCTGCTTTTTCAGCCATCACATAACATTCAGCAAGCGCCGCTTGGTGTACGCCAATTAACATATTGTTTAATAGCTTTACAACCGTACCGCTTCCAATCGCACCGACGTGGACGATGTACGCCCCATACGCCTTCATCACTGGCTCGGCTTGTAAAAACGTTTGTTCATCTCCTCCACACATAATGGTTAGTGTTCCAGCACTTGCTCCCATCGGCCCACCACTTACAGGTGCATCCATAAAGTCAGCACCTTTCTCTTGTAGGAGGTTTAACACCTTTTCATTTGTCTGTCGGTCAACAGTCGAATGGTCTATAACAATCTTTCCAGGTGATGCTCCAGCAATTAACCCATTCTCACCTTCGTATACTTCTTCTATTGTTTTAGGAACAGGTAGACATGTCATCACAATATCACAGATTTCCATTAGTTCCTTTGGCGTCTTTGCTTCTATCGCACCGTAAGCAACCGCTTCTTCAATTGGTCCGCGACTACGGCTTACTACATACGTTTCAAAACCAGAGTCAATTAAATGCTTTGTCATAGGCAGGCCCATAGTTCCAAGGCCAATAAAGCCGACTTTTTTCATTAATTCTCCTCCCCTACGTAAGCTGATACGATCTCTCTTTGTAAAGCAGGCTTCGCAGCGATTACCGTCCCCCCGTTAAGAAGAGAGAGTGTTTCTCCTGAAAAAGAAGTTGCACGGTACCCCATCTCTTCTAAGAGAACTTGTGCACCAGCATAATCCCATGGAGACAGGTTTACACTTAAGTATGCATCTAAACGATCTGCAGCTACATATGCAAGTTCTATCGCAGCGGCACCGTATGAACGTACACTTCTTGAGTCTCTGACAAGGGCTAGTAGTGGGTTTGCGTGTGGGTGATCTGTTTCTGTTAACCATCTTGCATTTAAAGAGATGATCGACTCATTAAGAGGTCTTTCTTTCCCAGCAACAAGTTCCACTTCGTTTACATATGCCCCGACACCTTTTACTGCATAAAACATTTCGTCAGCCATGACGTCATAGACGATACCAACTTTCCCTACACCATCTTCATAAATACCAATGGAAATAGCGAACTTAATTTTCTGTTGGACAAAATTCATCGTGCCGTCGATGGGATCAATAATCCACGTAATTCCGTCTGTGTTTTCTAGTTTCTCTGCCGTTCCCTCTTCACCCAAGAATGAATGTTCCGGAAAGGTTTCTC
Organism: Alkalicoccobacillus gibsonii; assembly: GCF_016798245.1. Taxonomy (GTDB): domain Bacteria; phylum Bacillota; class Bacilli; order Bacillales; family Bacillaceae_D; genus Alkalicoccobacillus; species Alkalicoccobacillus gibsonii. The sequence goes on from NZ_JAEUZA010000001.1 coordinate 1,206,939, forward strand.
TTACTTTATTGTAAAAAAACGCTTCAGTATTTTTATCTACTTCTGTCACAAGATCATCTGGCCCTGATTTTGCTTCAACCTTAAAAGGATTCGCTAAGGCTTCTTTAATTTGTTCTGCTGCCTCGTATGTCCAGTTCCGAGCTACTTTTCCAAGTTCGTTCCAATCAGCCATTATTAGTCCCCCTAAAGTAAGGTCAAATTACGTTCGTTTCCTAATTACACCATCATTATGACATATCCATCACTAAATGAACACTCATGTAGGTCTGCTAATCAAAAAAAGCGCAATCATTAAATGATTGCGCTTTCATTTCTATTTACGGATTCGTTTTTCATGGTTTTGAAGTTCCAGCCACTCTTTTCTAAGTTCGAGCAAGAGCAACTTGCTTTGTGCAATGGCAGAAGTATCTTCTTTGACGATAGCATCGTGAAGTGTCATTAGTTCATAGTCTAACTCCAGCTGTAAAACCGGCAGACGAAGCGCCTCATCTCTTTCTTGAACAGGATGGATTAATTTCTCCATCTCTCTCACTCCTTTCAAAACACTAAATCAAATGATCAAAAATTCTGACTTATAAGGATATTATACATTTCCTATTGATAAAAAGCAATACTAATTCATTAAAGGAGTCACAAGCATCATTCATCAATTTTCGTCACCTTTATGATAGGATAGAGACATCAGATTGTTCGAAAAGGAGTGTTTTGATTTGTTTAAAGGGTTTAACCAAGAAGCGTTTGACGTATTTCAAATAGATGGTCTCGAGGCAAGAATGGATGGGATACGCGGAAACATTCAACCTACTTTCCAAGCAATAGCAGACGAAGTAGTCCCTACATTAAGTACGATTTCAGGCGATGAATTTTTCACTCATATCGCACAGCATGCTAGACGAAAAGTGAATCCTCCAAATGATACGTGGGTAGCCTTTGCAGCAAATAAAAGAGGGTACAAAATGATGCCTCACTTTCAAGTTGGATTGTATGAATCTCACCTTTTCATTTGGTTCGCTGTAATATATGAGGCACAAGTGAAATCAAGCTTCGCAAGTCAGCTTTTAACGGATGTAGCCAAATGGAAGCAATCCATTCCCGGAAATTTCTCATGGTCTCTTGATCATATGAAGCCTAAAACCTTAAAGCATGAAGATCTAACGGAAGCAGATTTGAAAGAAATGTTTGTTCGTTTAAGGGATGTAAAAAAAGCTGAACTGCTTTGCGGGGTAACCATTGATCGAAATGATCCTATCTTAACAGATGGACCTGCGTTGCTCTCAAAAATCGAAGAAACCTTTAAGACTGTTTTCCCATTGTATCAAGAAGCTCAAAAGGTTCACTCGATCACTACGTAATACCCAAAAAATGGCGAGCCATCCATGTCGGTGGTCGCCATTTTTATTGTATTACGGCATGCGTATCCGTTCCGATTCTTCGGCTTTTGCCTTTTGAATTGTGCGGTAACAGGAAACGTCAGCCTCTTCTTCGAATTGTTTGCATAGTTGTTTTTCTTCGCTCTTTGAAGGAACAATTTCTTTGAAGCGCCGATAACGATTCATCAGATCATTACGAGAAATACCTGATTTTTCGTATGCCTCCTCTACTCCTTGAAAAAAGTGAATCACATCGACTACTTCTTCTTTTGACCAGTCTAATGAAATAGGCATATTCATTGAACTCAATCCTTCCTAATCTTCCTAGTTACAAAGATCTTTTAATTTGGTATACTCAATTTTGTTTTCCTTTTATAATGGCTCAATTCGGCCAACATTATATAGATAGTAGGTGTGCAATTTGCCCAAGTCACAACATGTGACACCAATATTTACAGGTGTTAAAGAACACGCACAAAACCAGCCCGTTCAATTCCACATACCCGGCCACAAGCAAGGATCTGGAATGGAGCCTGAATTTAGAGCATTTATCGGCGATAACGCCTTATCCATTGATATGATAAACATAGCACCTCTTGATGACCTGCACCATCCGTCCGGCATCATTAAAGAAGCACAAGAATTGGCAGCAGAAGCATTTGGGGCTGATCATACATTTTTCTCTGTTCAGGGAACAAGCGGAGCCATCATGACGATGATCATGTCTGTTTGCAAACCTGGTGAAAAATTGATTGTACCACGAAATGTGCATAAGTCTATTATGTCAGCAATCATTTTCTCAGGTGCAATGCCCGTATTTATTCATCCTGAGATAGATAAAACACATGGAATCTCACACGGTGTGACCGTTTCGTCTGTTGAAAAAGCATTAGATACTCACCCAGATGCGAAAGGACTACTAGTCATTAATCCAACATATTTCGGCGTTGCGGGAGATCTTGAACAGATTGTCGAGCTTGCTCACTCTTACTCCATGCCCGTACTCGTAGATGAAGCTCACGGTGTACACATTCACTTTCATGAGGAGCTTCCTCTATCTGCTATGCAAGCAGGCGCAGATATGGCAGCAACAAGTGTTCATAAGCTAGGTGGTTCAATGACTCAAAGCTCCATCTTAAATGTTCGAGAAGGGCTCGTTTCTGCTAAAAGAGTACAATCGATCATTAGCATGCTGACTACAACCTCAACATCTTATTTGCTTCTGTCATCATTAGATGCAGCAAGGAAGCAGCTTGCAATCAATGGTCAGGAACTCCTTCAACAAACCATTGAATTAGCTCAGAGTGCACGTCAGCAAATCAATGCATTGGATGGATTACGTTGCTTAGGTGACAGTCTTCTCTCATCCGAATCTGCTTTTTCTTACGACCCAACAAAACTGATCATTTCATTAAAAGGGTTATCGATGTCTGGTCACGATGCAGAGGTCTGGTTAAGAGAGCAATATAACATCGAAGTAGAGCTTTCAGACCTATACAATATTTTGTGCATTGTCTCATTTGGTGATACAGAAGAAACGATACAGATCTTAATTTCTGCCCTTAAAGAAATGGCAACTCAATTTAAATCAGGGGAGAATAATGAAACGAGCGATGTTTCCATTCTCGTACCTGATGTTCCGACTCTCGCTCTGTCACCAAGAGATGCTTTTTATGCGGAGGTTGAAGTCATACCTTTTAAGGAATCAGCAGGACGCATCATCGCGGAATTTATTATGGTCTATCCTCCAGGTATCCCTATTTTAATTCCTGGTGAAGTGATAACAGCTGAAAATTTAGCTTACGTTCAAAAAAACCTTGAAGCAGGATTACCTGTTCAAGGGCCTGAGGATGAAAGTTTAAAAACGCTTCTTGTCATTAAAGAACAGCACGCTATTCAATAAAAAAGCACAAAAAAAGGGACTTGGACATAACAGTAAATGACTCACGAAAACACGAATATAGCAATATATCCGCTATAGGTGAATCCTTCGCACCCACAAGAACGGCCTCAGCCCCTTTCGCGGAAAAGCGCCGCTACAGTGTCTTCACCGCGTTCTGTTCCGTAGGAGTCTCAGGTTCTCCTTCCGCTCGATTCATAAAGAACGAATGGCGAATGATTCGCTCACTGAATCATTCGCCATTTTCTCGTTTATTTTAAGTTATGTCCCACTTTCTTTTTTGTTATTTAATCGCATGCGGATCTACAAAGTCATAGCCCTTGTCTCTTAGTCCATCTACAATATCTGATAGGGCTTCATTGGTCCAGTCCCGATCATGCATAAGCAGGTTTGCTCCATTTTGGACAAACTCATTATTCACCATAATATCTGCTAGTGCATCTGCCGTTTGATAATCTGATTCCCAGTCGTACCCGTACGTCCAGTTCATTAACGTCATTCCTTCTTCAGCAACTAGTTCTCTCGAATAGTCTGTATTTGAGCCAAAAGGAGCTCTAAAGAAACGAGGTCGTTCCCCGATGATTTCTTCTACTTGATCACTCACACTTACAATTTCTTCACGCTGCTCTTCCTCACTAATGGCCTTTAAATCAGGATGAGTGGCTGTATGGTTTCCTATCTCAAAGCCCATGCTATGTATTTCTTTTAATTTTTCTTTTTCTTCATCCGTATGTAGAAAGTGACCATTTACAAAAAAGATTGCCGGAACATTTTTTTCTTTAAGTGTTTTTGCCATTTCAACTGCATGCTTATCTGGTGCATCATCAATCGTTAGCAGCACAACCTCAGCGTCTGCTTCATCAATTGGTTCAACCGTCCAAATCACATCATTGATTCTATATTCCTTTTCAACCTCTTCTGACTCTTGTTCTTGCTCATCAACTTCTTGATCCTCTGATTCATCAGTCTCTACTTCAGCGGTTTCTTCGTTCTCTTCATCTGCTAATTCCGTATTCGTCTCATCATTCTGCTCCTGACCCGAAGACTCTTCGGTCTCATCAACTTGCTGATTTGCTTGAGTTTGACAAGCAGCAAGCATGAGAACACATACTGAACTTAAAAGCATTGTTCGTTTCATCTTAGTCTTCCCCTCCAGTTTTCCATTTAAGATGGAAGTAATCTTAACAAAAAATTCCTTATTCCGACAAGTATTCGCAGTACGATTCATTATTGTTACACACTTTAGAATTGATTTTGAGAAAAAAAGAAATAATAAGATTCGACATCACTCATAACAATTCGTCAAAAATGTTTAGCATGGACGATTTGGTGGTAAATAACAGTCTGATTAGTCCATTTTTGCTCATATGTTCGGTTTGTACTTATTTCACAAGTATGATAGCGTAGGGAACGTTGCACATCTTTCAAAGGGGAGAAAAGAATTTGAAAAAAACAACATCGGTATTTACAATCTCAATAATTATCGCATTAGCTTTTATTCTATGGGGGGTTGTCTTCCCTAATAACCTAGATCATGTTACTGCCCTTATACAAGGATTTTTAACAAATCAATTAGGTTGGTTTTATTTACTGGCTGCAACGGCGTTCGTTGCATTTAGTATCTATTTAATCTTTAGCCCGTACGGCAGAATTAAGTTAGGAAAACCAGATGAGAAACCACAATACAGCTTCCTAACATGGTTTGCCTTTCTATTTACTGCAGGTATGGGAATTGGACTTGTATTCTGGGGAGCAGCTGAACCAATTAGCCATTTTCACACTCCATTCAGAGCGGATCCAGATACAAATCAAGCGGCCGCTGAAGCAATTCAGTATTCAATGTTTCACTGGGGGATTCATCCTTGGGCCATCTATTCTGTTGTTGCACTATGCCTTGCTTATTTTCAATTTCGTAAGGATGAGCCTGCCATTTTTAGTTCTACACTCAGACCAATTGCAGGAAACAGAGTAGACGGTGGATTAGGTACGACAATTAACGTGTTTGTTGTTATTGCAACGATTTTTGGTGTAGCAACTTCACTTGGATTCGGTGCCGCGCAGATATCCGGAGGGTTAGGATTTTTATTCCCTGCCATCACTAATATGAACCCGACACTCCTGAACTTAATTGTTATTATTGTCGTTACCATCTTGTTTAGTGTCTCTGCAATAAGCGGAATTGACAAAGGCATTCGATACTTAAGTAATCTAAATGTATATCTTGCGATTGCTCTTATGTTATTCATACTCTTCGCTGGTTCTACCGCTTATATGATGGGTGTTTTTACACAAGGTATTGGTAACTATCTGCAAAATTTCATTAACATGAGTTTTTCATTAGATATTTATGATTCAGAAAACACATGGATCCAAGATTGGACATTATTTTATTGGGCATGGTGGATTTCATGGTCACCGTTTGTTGGATCGTTTATTGCTCGTGTTTCAAGAGGACGTACGATTAGAGAGTTCGTTATTGGTGTTATTGCCGTTCCAGCTTTATTTGGTGCATTATGGTTCTCTGTGTTCGGTGGAGCTGCCATTCAGCTTGAACGTCTAGGTAGTAACTTCGGTGACATGATTACGTCATCTGGAGAAGAAGTGGCTCTATTTGCTTTACTTGAACAATTTCCATTAACAATGTTCGTTTCAATTGTTGCATTAATTCTTATCGCTTCATTTTTTGTGACGTCTGCAGATTCAGCTACGGTTGTTTTAGGGATGCAAACGACAAATGGCATGTTAAACCCTCCCAATATTGTTAAATTAGTATGGGGCTTAATTATCTCAGGAACAGCAGCCGTTCTTCTAACATCTGAACAGGGATTAACAGCACTTCAAACGACAGCTATTATTGGAGCCTTCCCTTTCACCTTTATCATGATCCTAATGGTTATTGCACTCATGAAATCACTTGGAGAAGAAAAACCATTACTTGCTCAAGATAAAGAAAGACTACGTCAAGAACGTGCAAGATTAAAAAGTGAACAAAATAAATTAAAAGAAGAAAAAGAAAAGTTTAGAAAAGCTAAAATTGATAGCTTAAAAAATAAAAAATAAATAAAGAAAGCCGAGAATTTTAACAAATTCTCGGCTTTCTTCTTACTATCTATTTCTATTTCATTACAATTATGTTACCTAGCCTCTTATTTCAATAAATCATGATAAACTTAACAAAAGTGATGGATCGGAAGGGCGTGAGTGTGTGAATAGATGGCTATATCTCATTTGTACCGTAGCATTATTGTTTCTGACAAGCTGTATTGCTGCGTCAACCTCTGCCTCGAACCCTATTGAAGAAGCTGATGATGATACTCCAGTAGCCTTGTTATTCTCCGATGCTGATAACCCAGAGAAAGAACAAGAAACCATTTATTATGATGCACTTATTGAATTATCTAGTAGTCACCCTGATGAAATGCCTCAGCTCGTTATTGTTGACTCCTCCGAACAGGATAAAATTCAATACTTCGATATTGATCAATTTCCAACCATTTTGTGTTTAGACGGTGATGATGTCTCTCTAAGAATAGAAGGTACAAATAAGAAGGAAGAGATTCTAATGTTATTATCTAATCTCCTTGAATTGAATTTAAAACTTGGACAAGTTTAAGTGTTTGGTGTGCACTTCTATATATTATTTTTAAAAGGCCGTGTAGTGAGAATCTACTAGGTCTTTTTTATTTGCTTCTACTCTCATAGTTTTCATCATTCACCTAAAAGCACAAATGGGATTCTGAAGATCGTTTAACCGGTTTTGTGATGTTTATCTGACCATAACGTTAAAACGCTCTGAATGCCCACCAGTGTCCATACGAGAGAAATCAAAAAAGCCTCCCATATATGGGAGGCTTTTCTACTTACATGATATGAATTGGAGAACCTAGAGCAACTTCTGCTGCTTCCATTGTGATTTCACCAAGTGTTGGATGCGCATGAATAGTAAGAGCGATATCTTCCGCTGTCATACCAGTTTCAATTGCAAGTCCTAGCTCAGCAATCACATCAGATGCATTCACACCAGCAACCTGAGCCCCAATTAGAAGGCCATCTTCTTTACGAGTGATTAGCTTCATGAAGCCTTCAGTGTCGTTAAGAGAAAGAGCACGTCCATTTGCAGCATATGGGAATTTAGATGCTTTAACATCATAACCCGCTTCTTTTGCTTCTGCTTCAGTATAACCAACTGTAGCTAACTCTGGATCAGAGAAGCATACGGCTGGAATTCCTAGGTAGTCAATTTCAGACTTTTCACCTGCGATTACTTCAGCTGCCACTTTACCTTCGTAAGAAGCCTTGTGTGCAAGAGCTGGTCCTTCAACGATATCACCAATTGCATAGATGTTCTTAACGCTTGTACGAGTTTGCTTGTCGATTTTGATAAGACCACGATCAGTCATTTCAATACCGATTGCTTCAAGTCCAAGCTCATCTGTGTTTGCCTTACGTCCAACTGTTACTAGTAGGTAATCAGCTTCAATTGCTTGCTCTTCCCCACCAACTTCAGCTTTAACTGTTACGCCATCAGCAGACTCATCAACACCAAGTGCTTTTGCATCAGTGTGGATCGTCACATTGTTCTTTTTCAAGCGTTTCTCAACAAGCTTGGCCATTTGTTTTTCAAATCCAGGAAGAATTTGTTTCGCCCCTTCAATGATTGTTACTTCAGAACCAAGGTTAGAGTAAGCACCTGCAAGCTCAACTCCGATGTATCCTCCACCAATTACAACAAGCTTTTTAGGTACTTCTTTAAGAGCTAGTGCACCAGTAGAACTGATTACACGATCAGTAAACTTAAACGCTGGAAGTTCAATCGGGCTAGAACCTGTAGCGATGATGCAGTTTTTGAACTTGTACGTAGTCGCACTGTTTTCATCTGCAACTTTTACTGTATCTTCAGAAGAGAAGTAAGCTTCTCCTTGAACGTAATCAATTTTGTTTCCTTTGAAAAGTCCTTGAACTCCACCTGTTAATTTATTAACAACAGATGATTTCCATTCTTGTACTTTATCGAAGTTTACTGAAACATTTTCAGCTACAATTCCAATATCATCAGAATGCTTAGCAGTGTGGAACTTATGACCAGCAGAGATAAGAGCTTTAGAAGGGATACACCCAACGTTTAAGCAAACTCCTCCGATTGTCGCTTTCTCTACTACTGTTACTTTTTGTCCTAACTGCGCTGCACGAATTGCTGCAACGTATCCCCCTGGACCTGAACCAATAACTAGTGTGTCTACTTCGTTAGCGAAATCTCCTACAACCATTTGTTTAACCCTCCATTAAAAGTAATTGCGGATCGTTTAACAAGCGTTTTACGTGATTAACTGCGTTTTGTGCTGTTACTCCATCAATTAGACGGTGGTCATAACTGAATGAAAGTGCAAGCATTGTTGCAACAACGATTTCCCCGTTTTTCACTACAGCTTTGTCTTCAATACGACCAATACCAAGGATAGCAACCTCAGGGTGGTTAATAACTGGAGTAAACCATTGACCACGAGCTGAACCAAGGTTAGAAATCGTAATTGATCCACCTTTCATCTCAGCACCAGAAAGTTTACCATCACGAGCTTTTACAGCTAGATCGTTAATATCATCAGCTAGCTCATAGATAGACTTACGATCAGCGTTCTTCACAACTGGTACAACAAGTCCTTGCTCTGTATCAGCAGCAATACCGATGTTGAAGTACTTTTTGTATACAATTTCTTGTGCTTCATCATCAATTGAAGCGTTAAGAGCTGGATACTTTTTGATTGCTGATGTTAATGCTTTAACAACATAAGGAAGGTACGTTAACTTCGTTCCTTGCTCAGCTGCTTGCTCTTTGTACTGCTTACGGTGCGCAACAAGATTTGTTACTTCAATCTCATCCAAATGCGTTACGTGTGGTGCAGTGTGTTTAGAGTTAACCATTGCTTTAGCAATTGCTTTACGGATTCCTTTAAGTGGAACACGCTCTTCAAGCTCTTCAGATGAAGCAGCTGGAGCAGATGTAGATGCAGAAGAAGTTGTTTTCTCTTCTTTAGCTTCTGTTTGGTTCTCAGAAGACGGTTGGTCTCCAGATAGATACGCATCAATGTCTTCTTTAACAACTCGTCCGTTTTTACCAGAACCACTAACTGCTTGGATCTTAACGTCTTTCTCACGAGCGTATTTACGTACAGAAGGCATAGCGATCACACGGCTGTCATCGCTCGCATCTTCAGATTGAGCTTCTTTAGAAGGTGCTTCAGACTTTTCTTCTTTCGCCTCTTCTTTTGGAGCTTCCTCTTTTGCTTCTTCTTTAGCAGGCTCAGCATCACCAGAACCATCATCAATTGTTAGGATAACATCTCCTACAACACTAACTGTTCCTTCTTCAACCTTAACCTCAATTACCTTACCGTCAACCGGAGATGGAAGTTCAACTACAGATTTGTCGTTTTGAACTTCCAGAAGGATATCATCCTCTTTAACTTCGTCTCCTGCTTTAACAAACCACTTTACGATTTCACCTTCGTGGATACCTTCTCCCACTTCAGGAAGTTTATATTCATATGCCAAGCTTAAGCGCCTCCTTCATTATACCTTGATTTCACCTTGCTTAAAAGGAAAGAACGACACCTTGTGACAGTTTCGGACATGATTTGAACACACCTAAGCCTAGCCACACGGTTTCGTTTCCTTTTTTGTTTAGAGCTTTAACTCTTTATATTAGAAGTTAATAACTTCTTTTGCTTTTTCAACGATATCTTTGTGGTTTGGTAACCAAAGATCCTCAGCTGTAGCAAATGCGTAAACTGTATCAGGTGCAGTTACACGAAGAACTGGCGCTTCTAATGAAAGAATTGCACGCTCTGTAATCTCAGAAACAACATTCGCAGCAATACCAGCTTGCTTTTGTGCTTCTTGAACAACAATCGCACGGTTTGTTTTCTCAACAGATGCAATCACTGTTTCAACATCAAACGGGCTAATTGTCATTAAATCGATTACTTCGGCTTCAATTCCTTCTTCAGCAAGCTCTTCAGCTGCTTTAAGAGAAGCTTGTACCATTGCACCATAAGCAACGATTGTAATGTCTTTACCTTCGCGCTTAATGTCTGCTTTTCCAAGCTCGATTGTGTACTCTTCCTCAGGAACCTCTTGACGGAACGAGCGGTAAAGCTTCATGTGCTCAAGGAATACAACTGGATCGTTATCACGAATAGCAGAGATGATTAATCCTTTTGCATCGTATGGATTAGAAGGAATAACCACTTTTAGACCAGGCGTTTGAGCCATTAGACCCTCTAAAGAATCAGCGTGCATTTCAGGTGTTTTTACACCGCCACCAAATGGTGAACGAATTGTAATTGGCATTGTTTGCTTTCCACCTGAACGGTAACGCCAGCGAGACATTTGACCAGCAACAGAATCAAATACTTCAAATACGAATCCGAAGAATTGGATTTCCATAACTGGGCGGTGATCTGTTAGTGCAAGACCGATTGCTAAACCACCAATACCAGACTCAGCAAGTGGTGTATCAAATACACGATCCTCACCAAATTCTTTTTGAAGATTTTCAGTTACACGGAATACTCCACCGTTGTTCCCTACGTCTTCACCAAAAACAAGTACATCTTCATTTGTTTTAAGCTCATTACGAAGACCATCCGTAATTGCTTGAGCCATTGTCCAATTACCCATGACTTAGTTCGACTCCTTTGCCGTAAATTCTTCCAATTGCTCACGAATATTAACAGGAGCTTCTTCAAACATATTGTTAAGCATTCCAGTCACCTTCATCTTAGGTTCTTGGTCCGCTTTTTTGATTGCTTCTTTAATTTCTTCTTTAGCTTTTTCTGTTACTTCGTTTTCTTGCTCTTCGCTCCAAAGCTTTTTCGCTTCAAGGAATTTGCGGAAACGAATAAGTGGATCTTTTTTCGCCCACTCATCATCTTCTTCTGAAGTACGGTAGCGAGTTGGGTCATCCCCTGCCATCGTATGAGCACCGTAACGATAAGTTAACGTTTCAATTAATGTTGGACCTTCACCAGCAAGCGCACGCTTACGAGCTTCTGAAGTAGCTGCGTATACAGCTAAAACGTCCATTCCGTCTACTTGAATTCCTTCAATACCAGCAGCAACAGCTTTTTGTGCAATTGTTTTTGCAGCTGATTGTTTCTCAACTGGAACAGAGATTGCAAAACGGTTGTTTTGAACGACGAATACTGCAGGTGCATTGTAAGCTCCCGCAAAGTTCATTCCTTCATAGAAATCCCCTTGAGATGCTCCACCGTCACCAGTGTATGTGATACAGATGTTTTCTTTTTTCTTACGTTTAAGTCCAAGTGCAACACCAGCAGTTTGAATGATTTGAGCTCCGATAATGATTTGTGGAACAGCAACATTCAAGCCATCTGGAAATTCACTTCCAGCAACATGTCCACGAGACCATAGGAACGCTTGATAAAGCGGAAGACCGTGGAATACAAGTTGAGGAATATCCCGGTAACCAGGAAGAATCCAATCTTCTTTATCTAATGCAAAATGTGAACCAAGCATAGATGCTTCTTGTCCAGCCATTGGTGCATAGAAACCAAGACGCCCTTGACGGTTAAGTGCAATAGCACGTTGATCCCAAATACGCGTATAAACCATACGACGCATTAACTCCTGTAATTGTTCATCGCTTAAATCAGGCATTGCTGATTCATTAACGACTTCGCCTTCCTCATTTAGAATTTGGAAGGTTTCAAATTGCTCTTCTACTTGCTCAATGGTTTTTGTACCCAATTTGTCCACCTCATCCTTTCATATTCAACGTTCGCGACCGTCTAACTTTATTGTTGTGCAAGAACATACAAAGTTCACTCAGTTAGGATACCCAATGTCTAGCTATCCATAACCTGAATCATTCATATTGAAACGTAATTGTATCTGTTGTTGCACATTAGAAATTATGACAATTGCGAGCTAAGAACAACATAAACTTAGAGTATAACTGTATTAGTTGTATTTAAAAAATACTGATACACTCTGTTACTTCATCTAGTCTACATTACCAGTGTTAATTCAGTCAATTCTTTTGTTTTATCAGAATGATTACGTGTGTCTCTTTACTCAAAAACTGTTAAAAAGATGCATCTGTGTTATACAGCACATCTTTTTATACTGGTACAGTTTTGTTGAATTGTATTAGTCAAACGTCACATTCAGATCAGCAGACTCATAAAACGCTCGTTTGGCTTGGTTGTATGTATCCGTTTGTTGGTTAAATTGGTCTGTTGCTTCTTTTAATTCATCATACTTACTGTTTACTTGGTCAATGTGATCCTCGAGCTCTTCAACATTTAAATCCTCTTGTGCAAGCAGCTCATATAAGGTCTGATCAAGGTCAAGTGACTCTGCGTACAAATCGTGTAAGGAGTTGTAGCTTTCATATCGTTGTTCTATCGCCTCATGAACCTCTTGTGCATGTGCTTTTGCTTCTTCGTTCTCAATGCTTTCAATTTCAGCTTCTGCTTTTGTCGCCTCTTCGTACCCTGCCTCAATTCCATTTTTCTCTTCAGCTAAAAAGTCTCGCCTCTGATCAACAGATGAAATCAATTGGTCTGTTAGCGAAACAATTTGATCATACTCATCCATCCCAAGCTCAATAACCTCTTCATACCATTGTTGTTCCTGTTCTTCCGCCTCTTGCAAGGATGATTGATTTTCTGTATAAGCAGATTCTTCTTCAACGCCGGCTTCTAGATGATCATATACTGTTTTTTCTGGGTTTGAGTTACATGCAGCAAGCATCGCCCCTAATGAAATCACAGAGAATAGTCCCACAAGTTTCTTCATATTGTTACTCCTCCTCATTCAACATCTTTTAAAGTGTGACACACTTCGAGAAAGTCCGTCAATTAAAATAAGGGCAGAGATTCTGGGCATTCGTCCAGCCACATTTATTGTCTGTGCATATGGTATGAGTGAATCGTCTATTAGGCGATATAACAAAGGAGGGTTTTACAAATGGGATACGGATATGGTGGACATTGTCACGAGTGTTATGATCCTTGTGGATACGGATATGGTGGGCCAGTAGGCGGATACGGTTATGAAAAAGGTGGAAACGGTTTTGCTTTAATCGTTGTTTTATTCATCTTATTAATTATCGTTGGAGCTTGCGGGCTTGGTGGAGGCTACAAATAATTTAGTTAGACTATAAGGGGATCTCCTCCCCTTATTACATAGATTTTTTCGTTAATCCTTGCTATTTGCCCGACTTCTTTTTAAAGTATAGCTAGAGATTAAAGGAGTGAATGACATGTTAACCATGAAAGACATCGTGCGTGAGGGGGACCCAGTCTTACGAAAAGTAGCTGAGCCTGTTGCCCTCCCCCCTTCTAAAGAGGATATTGATACATTAAATGAAATGCTTGATTACTTAGTCAACAGTCAGGATCCTGAGTTAGCTGAGAAATATGATCTTCGTCCTGGAATCGGTATTGCAGCACCTCAAATTGGCATCTCAAAGCGAATGTTTGCCCTTCATTTAATTGATGAATGGGATAATGAATATAGTCTAGGATTAATAAACCCTCGTATTATTAGTCATTCTGTTGAAGAAACAGAGCTCGAAAACGGTGAAGGATGCTTGTCTGTTGATCGTCCAATAGAAGGATTAGTACCTCGTTATGCGAGAATTACAGTGAAGGCAACGACAATAGAAGGCGAAGAAATCAAAATGCGTTTAAAAGGTATTGCTGCCATTGCCTTTCAACACGAGCTTGATCATTTAAATGGCATTATGTTTTATGATCGAATTGAAGGATATAAAGATTCCTTAAAAGTAGATATAACGAAATAAAGAGTAAAAGACGAGGAGAGAACCCTCGTCTTTTTGTTTTCATTAAGAAAAAATTACCTGCAAGATTTGGTCGGCAGCCTCGCATACTAGTAATAAAATTATTTATTCGTGTATGAACTTGGAAAGGAGCCTAAACCATGTTACGTAAATTAAAACAAAAACTTATAAAAAGCTGCAAAAACTTATTACCGAAAAGTCGTCTTCTTGAGGTTTAAATGCCTGTTTTACTGAGAAAACTGGGTGATAAAGAGAAAACGAACGTGAATTTAATTTCGCTTTCTAGAAAAGAATCAATGAAATAAACAGGGCATTGCTTTATAATGGGTGTTAAACAATGTCTAAGGAGAGGTAAGTATGAGTATATTTAAAGTATTTTTTCAAGAATCACCAACGGAGGTTCCTGTTCGTGAATGGACGCAAACTGTCTATGTAGAGGGCGAGTCGGAAGCAGACGTTCGTAAAAAGCTAGTTGATCGCAAGTATAATATTGAATTTGTAACAAAACTCTCTGGTGCTCATCTTGAATATGAGCAAGCAAACGAAGATTTTCAAACGGAGAACGTGTAATTAATGAAGCAAACTAAAAACAACCAAACAGCCGTATTTGCTTTAGGTGGTTTGGGTGAAATCGGTAAAAACACCTATGCCGTTCAATTTCAGGACGAGATTATTTTAATAGATGCCGGAATTATGTTTCCAGAGGACGAACTTCTTGGTATTGATTATGTGATTCCTGATTATACGTACCTTGTTAAGAATGAAGATAAAATTAAAGGCCTATTTATCACACATGGTCATGAGGACCACATTGGTGGAGTACCTTACTTATTAAAGGCCGTGAATGTACCGATCTATGGTGGAAAGCTGGCTCTTGGTCTGCTTAAAGGGAAACTTGAAGAACATGGTCTTCTTCGTTCGGCAAAGCTCCATGAAATTCAAGAAGAAGATGTGATTAAATTTACAAAAACATCTGTTTCCTTCTTCCGAACAACTCATAGTATTCCAGATGCCTACGGAATTGTTGTAAAAACGCCTCCTGGCAATGTTGTACATACGGGTGACTTTAAGTTTGATTTCACTCCAGTAGGAGAACCTGCTAACTTAACAAAGATGGCTAAGATCGGTGAAGATGGTGTTCTTTGCTTGCTTTCTGATAGTACGAATAGTGAGATTCCTGAGTTCACAATGTCTGAACGTAAGGTTGGAGAAAGCATTGATGGAGTCTTTCGTAAGGTGGAAGGACGTATTATCTTTGCTACCTTCGCATCAAACATTCATCGCCTTCAACAAGTCATTGAATCTGCTGTGGTGCACGGTAGAAAAGTAGCTGTTTTTGGTCGCAGTATGGAATCAGCAATTAATATTGGACAAGACCTTGGGTATATCAATGCACCTAAGAGCACATTCATTGATTATTCTCAGCTGAATAAGTTACCTGATAGTCAGGTTGTTATTCTTTGTACGGGGAGTCAAGGTGAACCAATGGCCGCACTTTCTCGTATTGCCTTTGGTACGCACCGTCAGATTCAAATTATTCCTGGTGATACGGTAGTTTTCTCTTCTTCTCCTATCCCGGGTAATACTTTAAGTGTGAGTAAAACAATTAATCAGTTATATCGCGCAGGTGCCAATGTCATTCATGGTCCACTAAGTGATATTCATACATCTGGACACGGTGGACAAGAAGAACAAAAGCTGATGCTTCGTCTCATGAAACCGAAGTACTTCCTTCCAATTCACGGAGAGTACCGGATGCTTAAAATGCACAGTAAGCTTGCACAGGACTGCGGCGTTGCAGCAGAAAATTGCTTTATTATGGACAATGGTGATGTACTTGCCTTGCACCCAGATGAAGCGGGTATCTCAGGTAAGGTTCCTTCAGGTTCTGTCTATGTGGATGGAAACGGAATCGGCGACATCGGGAACATCGTTCTTCGAGACCGACGTATTCTATCTGAGGAAGGTCTTGTCATTATCGTTGTTAGCTTAAACATGAAGGAATTCAAAGTGACGGCTGGACCTGATCTTATTTCTCGTGGCTTCGTTTACATGCGTGAATCGAGTGATTTAATATATGAAGCGCAAAAGCTTTTAGCGAAACACTTGGATACCATTATGGAGCGTAAAACGACGCAATGGTCTGAAATTAAGAATGAACTAGCCGACACACTCGGACCATTCTTGTATGAAAGAACAAAACGTAAACCGATGATCCTACCAATCATCATGGAAGTATAATAAAAAAGAAGCAATCATCTCGGATGATTGCTTCTTTTTTCGTTCTATTCTTTTATACCTAATACGCGATTTACACGCTTTGTCAGCATCTTCATTCCGCCGCCACCCGCTTGGAAATGGCGTAGCTGTCCTTCTTCATCAAATACATAATAAGAAGGTACATACTCATTTTCAAAGGCATCTGTTAGCTTATGCTCACTATCAACATAGATCGGCTGATCAATGTTGTGCTCCGCTGCTACCTTTTTAATTTCTTCAAGATCTAAATCTTTTTCTGAACGTGGCATGTGTACAGCAACCACATTTAATTGATCTTTATACGTGTCTCGAAACTCATTCACATTTGGCATTGCTTCTTTACATAAACCACAGCTGATAGACCAAAAATGAATCAATGTCGGTTTGGATCCGACTAAATCTCCCTTTGTTACTTCACCATTTAACCATTCTGTTGCCCCGTCTAATGCAGGCATTTGCGAACGTAGTTTTAAAGCCATTTGACATCTCCCTTTCTATTTATGTAAACGAAAAGGCCTAACAGCAATTGGCTAGACCTTTTCATACAACTCAATTTTCTTATAGAGTTGCTTGTCCTGGCTTCCAGTTTGCTGGGCAAAGTCCACCAGTTTGAAGTGCTTGAAGTACACGAAGTGTCTCATCAACATCGCGACCGATGTCGTTGTGATTCACTACAGCATATTTTAATTCGCCTTCTGGATCAATAATGAACAATCCGCGTAAAGCGATACCTTCATCTTCAATTAACACTCCGTACTCACGAGAGATCGCGTGATTTGTATCAGCTGCAAGAGAGTAGTTCAAGTCACCTAGACCATTCTCATCGCGAGACGTGTTAATCCATGCTTTGTGTGTGTGGATCGTATCTGTTGAAACCCCAACGATTACAGCATCAAGATCTTCAAATTCATCATTACGATCACTTAGTGACGTAATTTCCGTTGGACATACAAATGTGAAATCCATTGGATAGAAGAATAAAACCGTCCACTTATCGTTTTTCATGTTTTCTTCAAGACTTACTCGTCCAAATTCTTTGTTCGGGAATACAGCCTCCATATCAAATCGAGGTGCTTGTTTACCTACCATACGTTTATCAGACATACTAATTCCTCCTTCAAGTGAATCAATGCATTTTTACCTTAGTTATTATAAAAGAGCCACATTTTTTAGTCAATGTTATGTAAGAATAAATGTAAAGTAGTGATCTCTTTTATGACAAGTCCTAAGATGTAGTTTACCCAGTAAATGTTTGAATAAACGACACTGTTCACCATAAGTATACTTCTTTTTTAACGAGTAAGGAAATGATACGTCTCCTACCTCTTCATTTGAGATTCTCATGGGCCTATGCTAGGATTTAAGACGATATCATTTATTGCTGATAGTGTAGGAGCTGATGAAGAAAAATGAGTAATTGGTTAGACGAACTAAATGTAGGAGCACTACTTGAGAGTGGAATTCTGCTAATTGGTCAATTAGTACTGGCGTTTATCGCCTTTTATGTAGCAAGAGCCATTGGCCGCAAGGTGATTTCACAGACATTTGCTAAGATGAAAGATCAACGAAATATTTCTGCAGGAAGAAGCCACACGTTGGAAAAACTGACCCATAATATTCTTTCATACGTGCTAATCTTTATTTTAGTCACGTTTATTGCTGAGATGTTTGGTTTGTCACCAGGTGCGCTGATTGCCGGAGCCGGTGTTGTTGGGCTAGCAATTGGCTTTGGGGCACAAGGTCTAGTCAGTGACGTTGTAACAGGATTTTTCTTATTACTTGAAAAGCAAGTAGATGTAGGTGATTATGTCACGATTGCGGGTCTAGACGGGGTGGTTGAAGAAGTCGGTTTGCGAACAACCCAAGTGCGTGGATTCGACGGAACCTTATCATTTATTCCGAACCGAAACATTACAGATGTTCATAACCATTCACGTGGAAATATGCGGGCACTAGTAGATGTTAGTGTGCCATTTGAGGATGATATGGATACAACGATTAAGCTTATCCAAGAAGCATGTCTCGATCTTGGAGAGGTAAAAGAGTTTATTAAAGAAGGACCCGATGTCTTAGGTGTGGAAGACTTAACTTCTTCCCTTGTCACCATTCGAGTGATTGCTAAAACTGAAAACATGCACCAATGGACAGTCGAACGACGTATTCGCCAAGCTATTAAGCAAGCGATGGAAAAAAAGAAGCAGCTAGACGAAGCTGAATCAACAAATGACGAAGAATAGTTTTAAAAAACCAGGTGAAGCAATTTCACCTGGTTTTTTTGCGTACAGATTAATGCGTTTGGTTGTTTAATGTATGTTCTACTCGTTGGCAAACATCCATAGCAGACATCCCATCTGCATTAATGACTGTTCCATTTGTCACATGATCTTGAATCCCCATTACATTCTGATCTAAGCCAGAAATAACACAACAGTCACAAGAGTTTGCATCACTCTCTTGCTTAAGTGAAACCACATCGTACCCTTTAGATGCAAGTTCTTCACTTACAGCTGTTAACGATTGTTCAACGCCAATACGCGCCATATCTATTTCCTCCCTTTAGATAAAGTTCGTGCGTAGCTAGGTTGCCCTAGTACCTATTGATTATGCATAATGCTTCATCTTAGGAGCCAAGAAAATAGTACAACTAATAACGTCGCTTTATGCTTGTTCCATCTTCCACGTAAAGTACTCAATCAGGTGAGAGACAGCTATTTGGATAGCAGCCTCGTCTGGCAGCAGGCGTGCATCATGGAGTCCATATGGGCTATTAACCCCTAACCAGAACATAAATCCAGGAATCTGCTCAAGAAAGTAGCCAAAGTCCTCTCCAGTCATAGCTGCTGGCGCTTCAATAAAGTCGACGTTAGGACTTTGTGAGGCGAAGCTCATGTATTCCTTCGTGAGCGTGGAATCATTCGCCACCTGACAGTAATTACTTCCATAGTCGATGGTCAGCTCGCATTCAAAAGCAGCCTCAATTCCCTTAGCGATTGCCTCAATCCGACGTTTTATTTCGATCATTGATTCAATAGACAAGCTTCGAATCGTTCCTTCCACTCTTGCTGACTCGGCTATGATATTCTGCTTCGTCCCACCTTGTATCACACCAATTGTCACTACCCCTGAATCGAGCGGATCAATATTCCGGGCAACAATGGTTTGTAGCTGTGTGACAAAATGGCTAGCTGCCACTACCATATCTCGGGCCGTATGTGGATAGGCTGCATGTCCACCTTTTCCTTTTAGATCGATAAACAGCTCGGACGTATTAGCAAAAAGTAATCCCTCACGTGTTGAGACCGTTCCTACCGGAAGCTCTGGTGCGATATGCAAGGCAACCATTTGGTCCGGCCAAACGTCTTTTAGCACCTGTTCATCAAGCATCGGTTTTGCACCACCTGGCCCCTCTTCCGCTGGTTGAAACACAAATACTAGATGATCTTTTGGCTGGTTTGACGAAAAGTGAGAAAGCACTCCTAAGGCAATGGTCATATGAAAGTCATGCCCACACGCATGCATCATGTTCTCGTGCTCTGAAGCAAATATCTCAATACCTGAACGTTCAGCAATTGGCAATCCGTCCATATCTGCTCGATAAGCAAGGGTTTGCTGCGGATCCGACCCTTGTATATAAACAAGGACTCCTGTACGCCAAAGTTTAATCTTCCAATATTCCTGCGCCATCGGTTCAAGTATTTCTAAAATAAGTTGCTGTGTTTTAAACTCGTTAAACCCGATTTCTGGGATCTGGTGAAAACGGCGTCTTATAGCGATTAATTCTTCAGTTTTCATTCATTCACCTCTTGTAAAACTTCATTAAACAGGTTTAGAAAATAATGGATCTGCTCATCACTTACAATGAGAGGAGGCAATAACCGGATGATCGTTTGTTGTGTAACATCTACAAGCATCCCTCTCTCGAGAAGCTTGTGCTGAATCAGCTTGACCGATTTCGGCTCAAGCTTCGTGACCACACCAATCATCATTCCTAATCCACGAATAGACTCGATCTTATCTGCATGTTCTTTCTTTAAACCGTCAAGGCCATCGAGTAGTATCTTAGACGCACGTTTTCCAGCAGCAAGCACACCATCATCAAGAAGCAGCTTGAGTACCGTATTTCCTAGAGCCGAACTAAGTGGAGATGGTGCAAAGGTTGTCCCATGATCCCCAGGCTTAAATAAGTCCTTATGTGCCTCTTTTACAATGATGCCACCTAGTGGAAGTCCTCCTCCGATTCCTTTTGCAAAAAGCACTACATCCGGTTGAACTGCTGTATGCTGGTATGCAAAAAGCTCGCCTGTCCGACCAATTCCCGTTTGGATTTCATCCATGCAGAAGAGCACACCATACGTTTCACATAACGCTGCCGCTTGCTCAATATACGAGGCTTCTAGAGGAAGAACTCCTCCAGATCCCAAAACAGGCTCCATTAAGAGCGCGGCTGGTTTCTGTTCGCGTAAGATCGTTTCAAGAGCTTCTAAGTCATGTGGCTCTACATCATAAACAGGGAAATCACTTACAGGAAAGTCCTGATAGACGCCAGGCTGTCTCGTTAATTTTAATGCACCAAGCGTACGACCGTGAAAGCTTTTCTTCAGAACAACAATTCCGTCTCTTTGTTCCTGTGTTTTTGTCCATTTATGAATAAGCTTTACGACAGCTTCTGTCGCTTCAGCACCTGAATTTGTATAAAAAACACGACCTGGAAACGTCTCTTGGATCAGTCGTTCAGCA
This sequence comes from Alkalicoccobacillus gibsonii, assembly GCF_016798245.1. Classification (GTDB taxonomy): domain Bacteria; phylum Bacillota; class Bacilli; order Bacillales; family Bacillaceae_D; genus Alkalicoccobacillus; species Alkalicoccobacillus gibsonii. Next base: position 1,228,030 of record NZ_JAEUZA010000001.1, read on the forward strand.
AGCTCAACCGCCGGCTTGTTCACATACAGGTTTGAGATATGAAGAAACTTTTCTCCCTGATCTCGTAGAGTCTGAACAATGTCGGGATGCGAATGTCCTAAGATATTCACGGCAAGGCCGGTTATGAAATCAAGATAACGCTTCCCGTCCTCATCGATTAATTCAGCACCCTCCCCTCGCTCGATAACTAAAGGCAGTCTACCATATGTATTCATAAGTGCCTGATGGTTCCGCTCGTTCCAATCTGACATGCAATCACTCCTCATTTGAATCGAATACAGAAAAACCTTGTCACCTGTACTGGCGACAAGGCTTCTCCCTATCTACATTTCTATTAGTCGTTTAAACGACGTAGCTCTTGTTTAATTTCTGTTTTGCCTTTTGTTTTTTCGTCGATTTCTTTGATCACGCGTGCTGGTGTTCCAGCAACTACTGTGTTAGACGGAACGTCTTCTGTAACGATAGCTCCAGCAGCAACAACGGCTCCCTTACCTACTGTTACGCCTTCAAGAACCACAACGTTTGCACCAATCACAACATCGTCCTCTACGATAACAGGCTTAGCCGAAGGTGGCTCAATTACACCAGCAAGAACAGATCCAGCACCAACGTGGCAGTTCTTACCAACTGTTGCACGTCCACCAAGAACAGCGTTCATGTCGATCATTGTTCCTTCACCGATTACAGCTCCGATGTTGATGCTTGCGCCCATCATGATAACCGCACCTTTTCCAATTTCCACTTGATCACGGATAATCGCACCTGGCTCAATACGCGCTTCAATTCCTTTAAGATCTAGAAGTGGAATTGCAGAATGACGACGATCGTTTTCAACTACGTAGTCTTCAATCTTTGCTTGATTTTCTTGAAGTACTGCGTTGATTTCGTCCCACTCACCAAAAACGACCCCAGTTTGTCCATTTATAAAGGATTTTGTATCCCCACCAAAAGAAATCCCTTCAAGATTTCCTTTTATATGTACTTTAACAGGTGTTTTCTTTTTACTTTCAGAGATAAACTTGATAATTTCGTTTGCATCCATTTGATTCATGACTTTTCCTCCTAGCAGTTACGTTCAGTATACTCACAATCATAAAGATTTCCCTCCAAAAATGCAACGCTTATCATCCAAGGATCATAATTAAGATCGTAATCGTTGGAATACTGATAAGGGTAGTGATTAAGGTTACACTTGAAACAAGCTTTGGCTGCGCTTGAAATTGGACAGCATACATCACAATCGTTGCGGCTGATGGCATCGCAGCAGAAACAATAAGTACTTTACCAAGTAATGGGTCAAGTGGCATGAGTGAAACTAGCACCCAGGCAAGAACTGGTGAGATGAACATACGCAGGATCACGCTAAATGTAATATTCGCCCAGTCAAAATTCCCCCACTTGATCATTGCAAGCTGCATGCCTAAAATAACCATAACCATCGGGATCGCTGCATCTGATATCAGATCAACGGTTCCAAACAAGTTGTCAGGTATTTTCACTTGAGTAAAATTCAGAATGAGAGCAAGGATCGCGGCATAAGAAGCAGGCATTTTCGCAACAGACTTCATCGCTGTTCGAATACCAGCTTTTCCTTTAACAGCATAATAGACACCAAAGAAATTCATTAAGATAGATTGAAGGACCATAGCAGAGATAGCAAATTGAAAACCAGCTTCCCCGTACGCAAATAAAATAATAGGCGTACCATAGTTTCCGGTGTTCATAAATGCCGTCGATAAGATGAGTGCATTTTCCGTGGATAGATCAATCTTTCGAATCTTCGTATAGATCTTACACATAAAAATGATGAGAAACATTAACACAAATGAGAAGAGAACCATATAACTATATTGGCTATTTAGCTCGGTTTCATAAAAGGTCTTAAATACAAGACAAGGCGTCATGACATAGATTGCCATGGTGGAGATCGGACGAATATCAACCTTTGCTACTCGTTGAAGAATGTATCCAATCATAAAAATTAAAATGACAGGTAAAACCACTTGAATAAATATTGTCAAAACAAAAGAACTCCTTTTCACGTTTCTGCCGTGTCAGTATATCATACTCTTTGTTTTAGGTTAGAGGATGTAGCAAGTACCATTCGCTTAAAGTTCTAAGTAAAAAGATGAAAACACGAAAAGCAAATGCGCAGTCAAAAAATCATTTGCTTTTCGTGTTTTTAGTTTGTCTAGCTATCATTACGTTTAATCCACAATCTTCTCAATGAAAACGGTTGGATGGTTCAGTAGATTGATATCTACGGCTTGAAACTCCCCGTGTCCATGGCCTTCAACTTTAAAAATTCGTACAAACGGTCTTTGAGGTATACCATCGTTTTGCGCAGATACAACTCCGTATTCGCCTGTCGACAAAACCACCTGAATGCCCGTTGGATAAAAAGCAATCGTTTTAAGAAAGTGTGACACGATTTGATGACCGTAGCGCACTCCCGTTAAGCCCATGATAATTTCACACGCTTCATGTGGCAGCATCCGTCCACCAGGTCTAAGGGGACTTATTAAATGATCAAACGCATTCGCTACCGCAACAATTTTAGCAAATACATGAATATCCTTTTCTAGTAGCTGACGAGGGATCCCACTACCGTCTACATGCTCATGGTGAGATAGGGCAATGTGGGCAGAAAGGGCACTCATTTCACTATTCTTACGTAAAACATTAAACCCTCTCCACGTATGGTGGTCTCCCATCTCTACTTTAGGTTCATCATCCTTTGAGGAAGCCATCTTACCAATGTCGTGCATTAATGCTCCGGTGGCAAGCTCATACAGCTTCGCTCTTGGTAATCCAAGACGAACTCCTACAATCGTTGAGATCATACACACATTCAAGGAATGAACGAATAGCCCATTGTCCTCGGTTCTCATGTCCGTTAAGCTTAATAACGACTGACTATGTGCGAGAATCTCTTCGACAATCTGCTTCACAGACTGTTGAATTGATTTTAATTCAAACCCTTGCCCCTCTTGTACAAATTGAAAAGACTCGGTTAAATTAGCAAATGTTTCTCTTTTCACTTCTTCTGAAACAAGGTCTTCTTTTTTAATTTCAGTATCAAAGGGGTCTTGAAGATACACTGCCTTGATTCCTAGCCGCTTTAAACGGTTAATCAATGCTTGTGTCAGAGACGCGCCTTCGTTTAATAATACCCTTCCATCACTTGTATATATTTGTTTCCCTAATTTTTCATTAGCCTGCGTGAGTTCAATGGTCGTATAGCGCATGATGAAACCCCTTTGGTCAGAATACTCTTATTATACTAATCTTCTCCCTTTTATCGGCTCTTTTTTTACTAATTCTTACGTTTTATTAATAATTAGTGCTAGAGTCACGGACAAGTCCCCCACTTCGGGATAAAAAAGAAGAGCGACCTCATCGGGTCACTCTTCATAGCATTTATTCTTTTACTTCATGGTTTACGACATCAAGTGGCTCTTCAGACATGACTAGATTAGCCGGTGCAGATACATGAATGCCTTCTTCCTCTAACACTTCGAGAATACGAAAGTGCGCTTTTTCTCGAATTTCCATAAACGGCGCCCACTGATTGGTTTCGGTAAAATAGGTCACCATCAGGTTGTAGCTTGACTCAGCAAATTCTTCAAATCTAACAATTACTGTGTCACTTGCGATGTCTTCGAATAATTTAAGCTCGTGATCAATCCGGTCCCTAAGCGTTTGAAGCTTCCTACTTGAGGTAGACTGTCTAATCCCCAAGCTAAAATAAACACGTCTTCTGCCCATCTCAGTCCAGTTTGTAATGGCTTCATTTGCAAGTGTTGAGTTGGGTATAACAACTAACGTATCCGAAAAGGTGCGTATTTTTGTACTTCTAAATGTGATATCCTCTACTCCACCTTCAACCGTGGGTGTTTCAATCCAATCGCCTTTTCTAAATGGACGTTCCGTAATAATGATAATGCCACCAAAAAAGTTACCAATCGTATCTTGTGCAGCTAGGGCAAAAGCTAGCCCACCAATACCCAGACCAGCAACAAAGGTGCTTATGTCAAAGCCCCAATTATCAAGAATAATGATGAAGGTTACAATCACTACTAATACTCGAAGAATTTTTGATACAAATGGAATGAGCATGCTTTCTTTATCAAGCTCTGCTTTTCTCGCAAAGTTCGTCACAGCATTTGAGTAATAAGTCATATAATTATACAAGCCCCACCCTATGGTGAAAATAATGAATGACCGATATAATCTCTGGATCCCGCGTTGGTCTGTTAAGGTTGAATACTCTAAGTACTGCAACGCCAAATATGTACCGATAACTACAAATAAGAAGCGCAACGGCTTTTCATAGGATTTTAACACATCTCTTATTACTTTAGTTGATGTGCGTTTTGATAACCCAAGTACTAACTTCTTTGTTAGAGTGGTGAACATTTTTCTAAAAACCAAGAATACTAAAAAGATGGCGATTGACAAGCCAATATTTACCCAGTCCAGGTTTATTATTTTTTCTACATATTGATTTAAACGTTCCATACGAGGCTCCTCTCAAGTACTTCTATTTCTTTTGTTTATAAAGGATACCTGCTATATGGTCGGTTTTTCAACCAATAACCATTCCCCGTCAGCCGCTAATTCGGTTTTTTCGACAAAAAATAGCTCAAGCATAGGCTTGAGCTACCGAATCATTTCTTTTTAGAATGGATCATGATCCAATGTTTTCTGAATAACCTTTGCAAGCTCTGGCTTTGTTGCTTCCTTTTTGGTTTCAGAATGTGGAATAGCTGCTTCTACAACGTCCTTTAAGCCTGAGAGAACATCGTCACCTGATTCCATCATTGCATTGGTCATGTCATGACTCTCTTCTTTATAATCTATCGCTTTTCTCTTAATGGCTTTAGTGTTTGTTAAGGCATAGAGGCCTGCCGCTGCCAAAAATCCACCAGCTGCTCCACCGATCATATACCCCGTATGATTTTGTTTTTTTCGTTTGAACATCTTTTTCACCTCTTTTCTGATATCGTGTGTAACAGAGGCGATTTTATACATAGTTTAAAAAAGGTTATAGTCTATGCTAGAATAAATGAGACTAACCTCCTTATAATGATTGGATTTATTTTTAGGAAAGGTGTTTATCATGAAAAAAGGACTACTCGCATTCTCCGTTGTTGCCCTTTTCATGATTGCAAGCTGCGCTATTGGGCAGAATCAATCAGATCAACAAGGGCCCGGTTCCCTTGATACGCTTGAAGCCGAAATACACGCACCAAGTGAAACGGCTTTGAATGAACCTGTTATGCTACAAGTGTATGTCACCTATGGTGAGGAGCCTGTTACCGATGCCAATCGTGTAACATTTGAAATTTGGAAAAATGGTCATCGCGACGCCGGGGAAACAATGGATGCAGAAGAATCTGATCCTGGTATGTATTCTCTAGAAACGTCCTTTACCGAAGATGGCATTTACCATATACAATCTTTTGTCGAAGCAGGAAGCGAACAAATTGAGCCTTCTGTTCGTGTGATTGCTGGAGATGTTTCAGAATCAGAGCTTGAAGCGGCTGAACAAGAGTTTCAACAAGAAGAAGATCAAGAAAAGGCTCAAGAGTCTAATTCAAATTAATACATGGCTACTAAGAAAACGTTACGAATATTCGTGACGTTTTCCTTTGTGCCTATTGGAGTTGAACGATGTATCACGCACAAACCTATCAGCAAAAATTGAAATTATACACATTAATTCTTTGGCCTATTATGGTTACTCAAATCAGTCTTCATTCAATGAATGTCATTGATACAATGATGTCGGGTCGAGCCGGTACAACCGATCTTGCCGGTGTTGCTGTCGGTTCAAGCCTCTGGGCACCGATTCTCACTGGGTTTAACGGAATCTTAATGGCCGTTACCCCGATCATTGCTCAGCTTTTAGGAAAAGGTGAAAAAGCCTCCATTTCACGCTCTGTGATTCAGGCACTTTATCTCTCTGTGGGGTTAGCGCTTCTGGTGTACATCGCGGGATTTCTCTTTCTTCCTTCCATCCTAGAGTTCATGAGTCTTGAAGCTGAGGTTTCTTATATTGCTAAACATTATCTAATTGGCTTATCCATTGGTTTAATCCCTTTATTTGCGTCAAATGTTTTACGCTATTTCTTTGACGCACAAGGATATACTCGGATTACCATGTCTATCCTGCTTATTGCACTCCCTGTTAGTGCACTGTTAAATTATTTGTTGATTTTCGGAAAATTTGGCTTTCCTGAGCTTGGTGGAATTGGTGCCGGTTATGCTACTGGTATCACATATTGGCTTATTTTCATTTTAAGTATTCTTGTCACTTATTATGTGCCAACCATACGCTCCTTCTCGCTTTTCTCCACCTGGTACAGGCCTTCTTTAAAGGCTTGGCGTGAGCAGCTTGCGCTTGGTTTACCAATGGGGCTTTCCATCTTTTTTGAAGCAAGCATTTTCTCGTTTGTTACTTTGCTTGTTAGTCGTATGTTTTCAACTGATATCATTGCCGCTCATCAAGCAGCATTAAATTTTTCATCGCTTTTATTTATGATTCCACTTAGTATGTCGATGGGCTTAACCATTGTAGTCGCTTATGAAATAGGAGCAGGACGTCTACAAGGAGCCAAACAGTACAGTCGAATTGGGATTTCTGCTTCCATGCTTATTATTTCCATGGCATCGATTATTCTGTTTTTCCTTAGAGAACCGATCTCTTACTTGTACACGGATAATCCAAATGTCGTCCAGCTTGCCATGAGCTTCTTTATCTTTGCGATCTTCTATCAGCTTTCTGATGCTGCGCAGGCTACCCTACAAGGTGTACTTCGTGGCTATAAGGATGCGACTGTACCATTTATTATTGCCCTAGTATCTTATTGGGGAATTGGGATTCCATCAGGCGTGTTACTCGCTACTCAAACGGATTTAGGACCATTTGGTTTTTGGATAGGCATTATCATAGGGTTAACGAGTGCAGCCATAGGATTTTGGATTCGATTGTCGATGGTTACTAAACGCTTCACTCTATCGTAAAAAGAATGAATTTCTCGCATTTGGACATAGTTGTAGTAGAGACTTTTTTTACGATAAGAGGTGATTAATCAATGTGGACTCAATCGATTCTTTTCACAACACGTGGCTCTTCTGGTGTAGGCACAACGCCAATCGTACTTGTTGCTGTTTCTATTGGTCTTATGGTCATCATTATGGGTGCGCTTTTGATTTATCTTTCTCGCAAACGCAGTAAACAGTAAATCCTTTTTTGAGAAGAACCACTAGCTGGTTCTTTTTTCTAGTTGTATAAGAACATTCATTCGCATATAATAAGAACATATATTCGCCAAGAGGTGAACAGGAATGAAGAAAGTCATTTTTTTAGTAGACATGGAAAGCTTTTACGCATCAATTGAAGTGACTAGAAGACCGGAATACCGGGGGAAGCCCTTGGTGGTATCTGGTGATCCAAATCGTCGGAGCGGCGTAATATTGGCTGCTTCAAAGGAAGCCAAACGCTTCGGAGTCAAAAATGCCGAACGCCTATGGGAGGCGCAGCAAAAGTGTAGTGATTTAATTATCGTCCCGCCGCATATGCAGGACTATATTGAGGTCTCTATTGAAATCACGGCTATCCTAAAAACCTACACGGACTTAGTTGAACCTTATTCCATTGACGAACAGTTTATGGACGTGACCCATTCTCAGCAACTTTTTGGCTCCCCTCATGAGATTGCCAAAAAAGTTCAACAAGACATTTGGAAACAATGCGGAGTAAGAGCACGTGTTGGCATTGGTGAAAACAAAATTTTAGCTAAGCTTGCCTGTGACCATTTCGCAAAAAAAAACAAGGAAGGCATCTTTGAGTTAAAAGCCGAGGAGCTTAAAGAAACGCTTTGGCCATTACCTGTAGAAGATCTGTTTGGAGTGGGTAGCCAAATGAAGCGGCACCTCTATGATCGAGGGATTCGCACCATTGGGCAGCTTGCAGCGACTAACATGGAATTTTTTAAGAAGCGATGGGGCATACATGGTCAAGTACTGTGGATGAACGCACATGGAGTTGATTACTCTCCCGTTAAGCTCTCCACACATGACGGACAAAAGGCGATTGGCCATGGGATGACGCTGCCCTATGATTATGCAACAAAGGCTGATATTCACACCGTCTTGCTTGAGCTATGTGAAGAGGTTTGTCAGCGCGCCCGTAAAAATCATGTACACGGTTCAACCGTTTCACTCACTGTCTCAGGTGCAAGCTATGAAGTGCGGACAGGGTTTCATCGCCAATTCACGATGCCCTATGCAACAAATGCTTCACTCACCTTATATAAGTACGTTTGTCAGCTACTCGACCAATTTTGGGATGGTCAGCCTGTTCGCCGGGTGGGTGTTGCTTTATCTAAGCTGTCTGATGGGGATGCTGTACAACTTGATTTGTTTGATCATGAGCAGCAGCAAGACGACCGTGCGCTTGGAGAAGCGATGGACCGGATTAAAGCACGTTTTGGCAAAACAGCTCTGCTTCGCGCCTCCTCTCTTCTGCCTGCTGGTCAAGCGAGAGAGCGTGCAGCTAAAATTGGAGGACATTACAAATGAGTGATTTTTTAGAACGAGGCAACCTTTTGTGGGAAGGCAGTCGAATGATGCTTCCCGAACATAAACAAGCCATCCGTGCGCAAAACGAGCGCGAAAAGCATAGCCCTGCCCCTGAGCTTGACGTGCAAGAGTTAGAAGAGCTTGGAAGGGTAGCGACCCACTCCCTTACTCATTCTACTCCCGTGCATATTGTGTACTGGGAAAACGGGTATGATTACAAACTAATTGCTACTGTCGAACAAGTAGAGCCCCAGAAACAGCAGGTAATTGTTCGAGAAAGTAAGGATCTGCGCAAAACCATTATGTTTGATCAATTAAAAAGCATTGAGCGCATTTAAAGACATTCAGCAAGAAAGAAGGCGACTTACTCAGCCGCCTTCTTCCATTCCATTACATATTCACATTCATTTGTTGCATCATCCTGCTGTTCAGAAACAATCTGAAACCCCGCTTGTTTATAGAATTGAATCGCTCGTTCGTTTTTTGCATAAACCTGCAAGCTTAAATATGAATACTCATTTTGAACCCACCTGAGTAATTGTTTACCGTAGCCCTTCCCTTGTTGTTCTTGTTCAACAAAGAGTGCAGCGATCTGATGATCCATTAATGAAACAAATCCACAGATTTCCCCTGCATTCCACACTACAAGCGTATGTGCTTGTGGTAAATATACATCCCTCATCGCTGATTGTTGCTCTCTCCAATAGGATTCGGCAATAAAGTCATGAGCTTTAAAAGAGGCTGTTAGCCAGATTGAAACGAGTGTGTCCATATCTGTACGCAAAGCCGGTCTGATCATATCAATATCCTCCTCTTGATGTCTTATTGATCGGCATCTAGTGCTACCGTCCATCTGTGCATCATTTCCCCCGTTCCATCTATTTTTTATATGTATCCATCTATTCAAAAACTGATCGTCTACACACGTCTATCCTTACAATCATACCATACATTCCACCAAAATATCCCACAAAAAAAAAACGATATGACACGACCTTTAAAAGGCACGCACCATACCGTTTTAGAAGAACTTTAGCTCTGTTTTTGTAAATATTCCTCCACTTTCTCCAAAACCTCCGTGGCTCCTTCTGGGCTAAGCACAATGTTTCCATTGCCAAGTGAGATGTTTTGCTCGCTAATCTCACCTGTGAGCATACATTGAGTACTCGGAGAATATTTTTTTAAAATAATTTCCTCTCCATTCACATAAATCTCCATTGGATCTTTAATGTCTATATCTAAGGTGCCCCGCAGTTCCTTAGGAATCACAATTCGGCCTAATTCATCAATTTTTCGAACAATACCTGTTGATTTCAATAGATGACCTCCTAGTCAATTATATTCTCCTGTTCTATACCCCATTTCCCCAAAAAGTAATAGGGCTCGATTAAGTTATTTTTGTGAACAACAAAAATAACGGAAAGGTACCAAGCACCTTCCCGCTAATCGCTCTTACTCTTATTTAAATTCAATCGCCTCAAGATACAATCCGTTCGCATCAGCAAATCCTGCGTGTTCCCGCTCTTTTGATTCAAGAATACCCGGAATGGCTTCAGCTTTCATTTCACCCAACCCTACTTTAATAAGTGTTCCGATGATTTTACGAACCATGTTATATAAGAAGCCGTCTCCTTTAATCCGAATCTCCAATAGCCCATCCTTTGTCGAAAAATCAATCGACTGTATCGTGCGTACATTTGATTTTTTCTTAGATTTCGCATTAGAGAAAGCCGTAAAGTCATGCTCACCGATAAAATAAGAACTTGCCTGCTTCATTTGATCGAGCTTTAAAGGCTCTGCTACATGCATACTAAACTTTCTTAAAAAAGGATGACTATATGCTTCGTTCCAAATTTTATAGACATACGTCTTGTCCCCAGAATTGTAGCGAGCATGAAAGCGCTCATGAACCATTTCTACTTTCGTTACACTAATGTCTTCTGGTAAATAACGATTCAAATAACTTTTTAATTCATGAACAGTGATGTTCAAGTTAAGCTTGACGTTCGCCACTTGTGCAAGCGCATGGACACCAGCATCCGTTCTACTGCTGCCAATGATCTCGATTGGATAACCCGCCATCTCTGTTAACACATTTTCTATTTTTCCTTGAATCGTGTTTTCGCCTTTTCCAAGACGTTGCCATCCTTTATAACGTGTTCCATCATACTGAATGGTTAATTTAAAATTCTTATTCATTATGTTCTCCTTCAACGTGCGTAAATGTTTAAACCCTGTCTAATAGTAACATATAACAGAGTAAAACCAACATGTGTGCTGAAGGAGTTTTAAAAAAGACTCACTATCTTAGAAGTCTCTCCCAGGTGTTTGGTCCCGCGATTCCATCAATTGCAATGCCTGCACTACGCTGGAATGTACGAACAGCAGCATCCGTAGCCGGGCCAAATGCTCCATCAACTGCAATGCGTGCGCCTTTTGTATTTAATGCCGATTGCAATAAACGAACCCACCATTGATGAGTGGAGTTTCTACGAAGTGTATTCGCTGCACGCTTACTAACCGGTCCAAAGATACCATCAATATTGACCCCAGCGAAATATTGATACACACGAACAAGTGCCTCACGTGTTCGTGGGCCGGCAATGCCATCTACCACTAGAGGTGTAAAGGATGCCTTATTCGGATAATCGCGAGAGTTTAGAAATGATTGTGCATTTGCAATAAACTGATTCACAACTGGCTTTGGCGCTGGGACTGGTGTTGGTGTTGTCGGAGTTGGACTAGGCGTTGGCGTAGGTGCTGGAACTTGGACCCCACCTGTTTGTGGACCTGATTGAACAGTTTGAATCAGACGCTTATAGTCCTCCCACTCATTTAACAAGCGGGCCGGACAGTTTTTACCAGTCCAATGCTTGTGAGTCACCACTCTTGATAAAGGGATATTTAGGTTTTTCATTAATCTCTGAACAAGCCAAGCTGCATTTTCTTTTGCTTTCTGAAAATTGCCATCAGAATTCACACAAAGCTCAATCCCAATTGATTGACTGTTTCCATCTGGACCAGCATGCCATGCTACTTCATTTACCGGAAGATGCTGAATAATTTGTGTGTCATCTACAGTGTAATGCCACGAAACAGAACGTGATCTTGCATCAGCACCTTTTATATAACGAGCATGTACTTCTGCATTCGCTCCTGCATTTGTATTTCCCGTTTCATGCTGTGTAATATATGTTGCATTTAAAGCACGGCCCGGACGATTGCTTGCTGATACAGGTAAAAAATCCATCTTAATATTCATCTGAATCCTTCCTTTCTCTCCTTTATGTGATCTAGTAAAACGAGTCATTAGTACTAGAAAGATATGAAGGGAACGCTTCACTCCATTCATAGAATATGCTTGGCCTATTTTTTACGTTCGGGTGTTTGGAAGGGGTGACTGTTCATTGATGTGAAAAAAGCCCTGCATTTCTGCAGGGCGAAGCATTACGCATAACAATCTCGTTGGACCGCTTCTAGATAGGAGAGAACCTTATCCGTTTCTACAACATGTTGCGTATAGTGAAACGTTGACGCTACCTCATCAGCATAAGTAGCAAACTCTTCTAAAAGAACAAAAAGTGATGTCCATATCTCGTGATCCTCTAACCGGGGATACGTCTCACTAAACCGCTTCCATTCCTCTTCAGATAAAAACCGTTTAAGGTACTTCCCGTTCTTCCCTGTACTGAGCGAGAATTGCGTCTGAATCCCAATCTTCCAATTCATCATCTGAATGAGCATCTCTCTCACAATTGATAAATGATCATATGCATACGTCAGCTCACCGCGCCATAAACCCTTTGCAACATAGGTCGCAACCCACCAGCATTCATTGCAGCAGTCATCAAACAGCTTTTGCGTTGGTGGCTGAACCCAATAGGCTTGATCTGTTGAAGGTGGTAGAACCGGTAGCTGCTGATCCTTATCTAGCAACACAATAGCAAGCGCATCCCCGCCATTCCACGAGTCTGCCATCGACTTAGGCACAAGTGTCAAATCGATTCGATTCCCATCCTCAAACAACATGAGGTACGCAAACGTTCCATCATCTAAAGGTGGAATTAGCTCAATCGCCTCAGGTGTTTGCATCACAATCCGCTTACCAAAAAGATCTATCCAGCTTGGGTCTCGAATAAACGAGTCCATGTCCTTTACGACGTACACAATATCATAATCTTGAAATTGGTCCTTTGGAACATTCGGATTTGTCCTCGACCCATTCATTCCAACGGCTCGAATTCGTTCGTCTAGGTTGGCTACCTCTATAATCAGTTTCATCATTTCATAGGTTGATCTCATTTTACACCCTCCATTTTTTAGATAATCGTTTGACTAAAAGGGTGGTAGATGGTGGACCTCGAATTGGTTGGTTTTAACGTCGCATTATGCTGCCTCCTTTTCGTAATGTTTCTTGGCGCGTAGACCGTAAAAACCACACAAAAGAATCGTAAGAATAATAAAATAAACAGCCAACCCTCTCATTAAGGCAAAAGGTGTTTCAAAAAGGAAAGCAGCCCAAAATAATTCATCTTCCATATCCCACAGACCAGGTGTTAAATACCAATTGACAGGGTTAAAATTTGTTGGGAGCATATCAACCATGTAAAGAATGAAAATTAAAGGAATTGAAATGTAAAACTGAGTTAAGTATAAATCGGAAATGCGTTTATAGCGAGCAGCTTTTGATTGCTGATCAGAGAAAATATCTTCCGTAGCTCTCTCATCTATGCGTTCAAAATATTGGTGACCGTTTCTTCTAGGACAAGGCAGCCTACTCCAGCCACTATCTTCAAACATCATTTCATAATCCATAAAATCAGCCTTACGTTTGAATTTACGATAATCAATTTTATAAATAGTGTTTTTCGGTTCTCCTTTCTTAAATCGATAACCTAGTGAACGATACATCAAATGATAGCCACGACGCGCCATCTCATTTAACCATTGCTCTTCCTTCGTTAAATCGGTAAAGAATTTAAACCTCCTCATCTCTCTCCTCCTTTAACAATTGATCCGTCACTTGAAGCAATGTTCGCATCCGTTCTTGTTCAAGAGCAAGAATGTCTCTTCCCTCCTCTGTGATAACATAGACTTTCCGACGACTCTCTTTGTTCGGAACAAGCTCAATAAATTTAAGTTTTACCAAATTCTCAAATGCTCCATACAACGTACCCGCTGCCATACGCACTTGCCCTCCACTTAACTCCTCTACACGCTGCATCACTAAATACCCATGCCGCGGCTCCAACAAAGAAAGTAAGATGTAATAAACTGTCTCTGTTAAAGGTAAATGTTTACTTCGTTTCATGAGACCTCCTATACAGTTCAACTGAATAGTTTAAGTATATACAGTTGAACTGTATACGTCAATGATCGAATTAATTGAGTGTATGGAGATGGATGTATTTTGCTCTCATCTCGATGTATTTCTAACTCTCGCCTACATAACGGCACCCGAATTCCAACCTCAACTAAAAAAAGACGCAGCAATCGCTACGTCCTACTCCCACTTCTTTTTAATGATTTCTCAATAAATGTGATTGTGTCTGAGACAGAATGTGTGTATGTAGGAAATGTAAGCCAAGCACTAAGACTTTCGCGACTTTTATCAATTAGTTGAAAAAGTTCGTTAGCGTGATGCAGTTCTAAGCGTTCGACTACACATTTTTTAGCCAAGTCTATCTCCAACCTTTATTTCCTCCCTCCTATTGAATCATATAAACGACCCTTTTATACTTAAGTTAACAAGAAGTAGGAGGTAAGCCAATGAAAGCAACAAACATACTTTTTTTCATTATTGCACTTATGTATTTAGGTATCATCGCTACAGTAACGGGTTCATTCCCTCCGCTTACACATGATCAACTAATGACGATCGCAAGCGCATTATTCCTAGCTGCACTCGCTGTTCAATTTGTTCTGTTGGCTAAAGGGCGAACTAAAAAAAGACAATCAGCGTCTCAATTAAAACGATAGTTCACCATGGAAGCTGTAAGGAATACTTTGATCTGAAAACCTTTCGATCCCTCCGTAATGAGGGATTTTTTGATTCGCTTCTTCTAGACTCGCCCACTTTGCCTGCTCAATCGTCGCGACATCATGAATCTGAATGGTATCTGAAGTCGGAATGACAGTTGCTTTAAATGTGGTAAGAATCGCATGGTGTTGCTCAATGTACATTTCATTGATACTTACAACATCGTTAACTTCTACCGTATACCCAGTTTCTTCATAGACTTCCCGTACCGCAGCCTCCTGTAGTGTCTCATTCACCTCTACCCGACCACCTGGAAACGACCAGGTAGGATGATTTTTATTTTTAACAAGCAAGACCCTATTCGACTGTTTATTATAAACAAACACGTAGACTACTTGAATTCGTTTCATAGACTCTCCTCCCTTGCTTGATTCCAAGATTCGGTAAACGCTTGAACTGTAGAATATCGCTCATCCTTGTTTTCTGAAACAGCCTTGCATGCGACCTTCCAAAGGGCAGAGCTTGCCTCCCACTTATGAATGGAACGATCAAGTTCGCCTCCAAGCAGACAAAATGCTGTCGCTCCGAGTCTGAATACATTTGTTCGTTGATCGATCAGATCACCTCGTTCAAATTCCTCTGGCGCCATAAATCGGTTAGAGCCAAACATTCGTCCCATTTCATTGTGAACTGGCCCCAGCTCATAGTAATCAATGTCACAAATGGTTGTTTCATCTTTTGTAAAATCATAGAGAATGCTCCCATCATAAAAATCAATGGCGATGTACTCTTTTTCTTCCACCAGCTCGTGGAATGTGAAGATACTAGAGAGTGCATTTAAACGTTTTTGTACGGGTAGTTGCTTGAAGCGATAAAAAGGAGAATGTGGATGCTCATATTTTTCAGGCGGAGGATAGGACCAATGAGGATGCAAGCACTCGCCCTCCTGCCAATCAAACACAACCGCATATCCATTCTCTAATTCAAAATGGTCGTCAAGAGTAATAAGGTGCTCGTGAGCTAATGTCAGATAGAGCGGAACAGCTTGTTTTAAACGCACAACGGCTTGCTTAGGTTCACCTTCAAAGTGAATCGTTTTTGCACCTGCATATTTAATAAATTGTTTGCGCCCGTTTCTCATGACACCAAAGCTAATATTACCTGAATCCTGTTGATCAAACACATGACATACCGTTCCTAGCTTTTGCAACCAGCTAAAATCATGCTTCTCCTTTAACTGAAAAGACACTTCATCCATTTGTATCGTCACACCTTGACTCATCCCGTCACTCCTTCACGCTGTTTATATGGTTCATTTTACCAAAAGAGATTAGGATGAAACTAGTCTTAAAGACAAATAAAGACCTCACCCACCAAATATATGGAGAGGGAAGTCTGTAAGATGTTACTCATCTTGGATATCGTCAAGATTAACTGGAATATGGTCAACTCTGTTGTAATCCCCTGTAGTTTTAATCATCTCTTTAAGACGATTTATGTCAATGGGGGTATTCGTTACATTATAGTAGTCTCCAACCCATAAATGTATGCGATTTTCGTATAAGTCGAGCATAATCGGTGTGTCTCGATTGCTTTTATAAAATGTAATTAGAACGCCATTTTCGTTTGATACATCTCCATCCCATTCGGAATTACGCATTTTTTTTATCGAGTACTGACTTAGAAAATCAATGAATTCATCTGCGTCAGCAGCGTCCCTTGTTTCGTAAACTTCGTCCGAGGATAACTCAATGATCATCGATTCAAAGTTTGCTGAATTGTAACCAAACAAACTGTCTAGCGGTTTCTCTTTATTCTCATTTATCACATTCAAAGAGAAGATCGCAACAGGAATTAGAATTAATAATGTACTGAAAATGATAAAACTCGTTTGATTTCGAAGGACTCTAATCAATAAATAACTTGAAAGCTTTTCAGATAAGAATGCTGTTAAAGGGATTACGCCTAGAAGATAAACAAAAATCGTTGTTAACGTGCTTAAAAGTCCCGTTTTCCAAGGGATGTAATAGTAATAGACGGCTCCGTATATATACGTATTGATTATTAAAAATAGCACTAAAAAAGTGTAAAATAGAAATTTCCCTTTTGCTTGATTAATGCCAACGATACTTCTCTCACTAAGCTCTTTAGGGACTTTAATTTTATTCATTTCATCTTTTATGTTATGACTCATTAAAATCACCTCTTTCTACGTTTTTTCTGAGTTTTGCTAATGCACGGTAGAGAATGGTTTTTACTGTTCCTAACGGTAAATCAAGTACATTTGAAATCTCGGAAAATGTTAAGTCTTGATAAAATCCTAAGACCACAACACTTTTCTCGGACTCATTCAAGTGATTAAGTAAGTCTTTTAAAGTTATTTCTAAGTCTATATCTTCGTTTAGATCAGTTGATAGTTGGTCTTTCACATGTTCTTCCATTTGAACGTCTATTTTTTTCTTTCTAAGTAAATCGATCGAGACATTTATTGCGATTTTAAGTAACCACGTTTTAAAATAGGTAGGCTCCTTTATGCTTGATACGTTCTTAAAGGAACGGTATGCCGTTTCTTGAACAACTTCCAGGGCATCCTCTTCGTTTTTCATATAGATAAAGGCCATTTTATAGATGTCTACCTCATAGGTTTGAAAACATTCCAAAAAAGCCTTTGAATTGCCTCTTTGCGCTTTTTAATACGTTTCACATTCAGCATAGATTCACCTCCCGCGATCGTTCACTAGACATTAGACGTGGATAATAGTCATTTGGCTTTAATCATTTGAAAAATAAAATGAATTATTCTCCATCATACCATTTTATGTCATTTAAGAATGCAATTTTCTACCTAAAAAAACCAGACCCTGATGGAAAAGACACATCAGGGTCCGGCTTTGTTGAATATTATTCTTTTAACTGTCCCAGCGCTTTGAGCAGTGTTGAACTTTTTTCGTTTAAACCTTGATAGCTTACATGAATTTCATTCGCAGTAAACATGGCTTCTAATCGGTCAAGGGCACCGACAGCGGAATCATCCCATATTTGAGAATGCGTAAGGTCAATGACAACCTCATCGATTTTTTCTTCTGTATCGAATTGATTTAGAAAGGGTGTGACTGACGCAAAAAATAAAGGACCTTCTACATAGTACAAGCGAGTATTTTTCTCATGATCTACGCTTGTTGATACGTGGATCTTAGAGATTTTTGATGCAAAAAAGATCATGCTAAGTAATACGCCAGACAATACACCGTATGCTAAATTGTGTGTCGTGAGCACCACAGCTATAGTGACGACTAACACAATGGCATCCGTGCGAGGCAATCGGTGCAGTGTACGCAGCGAACTCCAATCAAATGAGCCAATTGCCACCATAATCATGACTCCAGTTAAGGCAGCCATAGGTATCTGTACAACCAAATTTCCTAATGCAACAATCATAAACATAAGAAAGGCTCCTGCTACAAATGTAGACAACCTGCCTCTACCACCTGACTTCACATTAATCATGGATTGGCCGATCATGGCACATCCAGCCATTCCTCCAAAGAATCCTGATACAATATTAGCCATCCCCTGACCGCGGCTCTCTTTGTTTTTATTACTTGGTGTATCTGTCATATCATCTAAGATATTTGCAGTTAGTAACGATTCAAGTAACCCAACAATCGCGAGTGCAAAGGAATAAGGGAAAATGATCCACAGTGTCTCAAGATTAAACGGGACATTTGGCAGAATAAACGTAGGTAAACTTTGTGTCAACGTTCCCATATCACCTACATTACGTACGCCAATGTTTAGTGATAAAACGATAATCGTCACGACCACAATCGCGACAAGCGTTGAAGGTACCGCTTTTGTTACATATGGAAACAGATACACAATCGCAAGCGTCACTGCTACGAGTACATACATCACCCATGTTTCCCCAATAAAATGTTGAATTTGAGCCATGAAAATTAAAATGGCTAATGAATTAACAAAACCAGTCATCACCGTTCGTGGGACAAATTGCATCAGCTTCGCAAATTTACATATACCAAAAATAATTTGAATGACCCCGGTCAAAATCGTCGCAGCTAACATATATTCTATGCCATGTGACGAAACTAAATTGACCATCACAAGCGCCATTGCACCTGTTGCCGCAGAAATCATCGCTGTCCTGCCACCTACAAATGAAATGACTACCGCAATACAAAATGAAGCATACAACCCTACCATTGGGTCGACCCCTGCAATAATTGAGAAAGCAATGGCTTCTGGGATTAAGGCTAAGGCGACAACAATACCCGATAAGATGTCTCCTTTTACATTGCCAAACCATTGTTCTTTTAAGCTTCCAACCATATCTAACCTCTCTCTTTCTTTTCATTTTTACCGACCTTCGAGTCTCACGAAAGCCAATTTGTAGTAAGAGAGAGTCTTATCATTCGCCGATTTTTACACAAGGTCTATTATAGGGCTTCTACCTGTTTACGCAAGAAATTTTTCTTGAGATCACTATTGACATCATCTGGGGATGAATGTAAGATAAGCTAAATTCATCAGACACATTCAATGACAAAGAGAGTAATTCAAGCTATGTAGCGAAGCGAGTTAGGGATGGTGTGAGCCTAATCAAACATATTTGAATGAACCGCACTTTGGAGAAGTTTCCTGAAAGAGAAAGTAGGGAAATTCGGGGACGTCACCTCGTTACAAACAGAAAGTGGTCATCAATTGATGGCAACTAGAGTGGTACCACGGGAAGCAATGCTCTCGTCTCTATTATTAGAGACGGGAGCTTTTTTATGTTGAAAGGAGAAAACAATGATCCAATTACACATTGCAACAGTTATAACAAAAGCATTAGATAATAAAAACTATCAAGTGGAAGATGTTCTTGATTTACTTGAAACACCTAAACACCCGCACTTAGGAGATGTCGCTTTTCCCTGCTTTACTTTGGCGAAATACGTTAAGAAATCACCTGCATCCATTGCGTCTGAACTGAAAGACAAACTACATGACTCATGGATTGATCGTGTTGAAGTGAAAGGTGGGTACCTTAATCTTTTTGTGAAACGAGAGATTGCCTCCTCCCACATCCTCAAAGACGTACTTAATGCCAAAGAAGGATATGGTTCAATGCCTGCCAAAAATGAGAGGATTGTCATTGATTATTCGTCACCTAATATCGCCAAACCTTTTTCCATGGGTCATCTGCGTTCAACGGTTATTGGGAACTCATTAGCTAAAATCTCTGAGAAGAATGGATACCAGGTTGTGCGAGTTAATCATTTGGGTGATTGGGGCACACAGTTTGGCAAGCTAATTGTAGCCTACAAGTTATGGGGAAGCCGTAAGCTTGTTGAACAAGAGCCTATTAAGCAGCTGCTTGAATTATATGTTCACTTTCATGCAGAGGCAAAAAAGAATGACACATTAAATAATCAAGCTCGTGCTGCCTTTAAAGCGTTAGAAGATGGAGATCATGAGGCATTAGACTTATGGAAATGGTTTAAGGAGGAATCGTTAAAGGAGTTTAAGGAAGTATACGACTTGTTAGATATCTCGTTTGATTATGAGTTAGGTGAAGCCTTCTACAATGACAAAATGAAGGCAGTTGTTTCTGAGCTTGAAAGCAAAAAGCTACTTACTCTCTCAGAGGGGGCTTATGTTGTTGAGCTTGATTCAATGCCACCTTGCTTAATCACAAAAAAAGACGGAGCAACCCTGTACGCAACCAGAGATTTAGCCGCTGCCATATACCGTCAACAAACATTTTACGCCTCAAAAGCATTTTATGTTGTTGGCAATGAACAATCGCTACACTTTCAACAATTATTCTCTGTGTTAAAACAGATGGGGTATGAGTGGGCTGATCACATGCAGCATATCGGTTTTGGCATGATGCTAAAAGACGGCTCAAAAATGTCTACACGTCAAGGCAAAGTCGTGCTCTTAGCAGAAGTGTTGGTAGAGGCCATACAACTAGCAAAAGAAACAATGCGAGGTAAACATGAAACACAAGAAGATTTAGAGACGGTCGCCAAACAAGTTGGTGTCGGCGCTGTCATCTTCCATGATTTAAAAAATCTCCGTACACATGATGTCGAGTTCTCTCTCGACCACATGATGAGTTTTGAAGGAGACACAGGTCCATATGTCCAATATACGTTTGCTAGGATCTCCACATTACTTAAAAAAGGAAACTATGATTATGCTCCGGGTCATCCCCTTCAATTTACTGATGATTACGAATGGCAAGTCATTTCGTTAATCGATCAATTTCCGCGCGTTGTGGAGCAAGCCTTTGAACAAGCAGATCCTTCTCAAGTTGCTAAATATAGCTTACAGCTTGCACGAGCCTTTAATAAGTACTATGCACATACGAAAATCCTCGTTGATGACGAAGACAAACTAAGTAGTAAGCTTTCCTTTTGTTATGCGGTCTCTATTGTTTTAAAAGAATCATTAAGTCTTCTTGGTATTCAAGCACCTGTTAAGATGTAGGTTAAGAGGCATAATTAAACTATCGTTACATTTAGAGATAGGCTTCTTCCTTTAGTCACATTAAGAGGTTGGGACATAACAGTAAAACCCTTATGAAAACACGAACATAGCAACAATTTTGCTACATGAGAATCCCTCGCTTATTTTATACTATTAAAAACGTATGGCGAATGATTCGCTCATTGAATCATTCGCCATTTTCTCGATTATTTTGACTTTATTCCCAGGCTCTTTCGTAGTCCTTATCTACATTCTATGAAACTGGATCAGCCTCAATCACATCACCATTCTTATAAACATTGTAAAACCCTACTGTTCCAGAACCGCCACCATCAATTAGACTTTGACTTTGAGCTCTGAGTGAATAGAAATGATTCCCTTCTGAATCCTCATGTATCACTCCATCTCCACTAAAAACGAGATCATCATTATCTAATGCTTCTTCTGCATACTGAATCGCGGTTTCTAAAGGAAATGTCACATTCGAATATTCAGACATAAATGACATCCACGTATTCACACCGACTATACCATCAGAAGCTAATCCACGATCGGCTTGAAAGGCTTTAATTTGCTCTTCTGTATTTGGGCCAAACATCCCATCAACATGAGTTTCGAATCCTACTTGATTAAGGGTGTACTGAACAAATGCAACCTCATTCCCTGCGCTGTCTATGCTGCCTAGTTTTAACGTTGGTTGGTGCTCGGCTGCAATATCAAGCACCGGCAATAACTCTTCAGGTAACTCTGATTCTTGAACGATTTGTTCATCGGAAGCGGACACGTTTTGTAGTGGAAGTGGTGCTGTTACAAGCGCAACCGCTGGAACAATCGCTAACCATTTCTTCTTCATCTTGAACTCCTCCTAACAAATGTCTTATTTAATGGCTACCTTTTGATCAAAAAAATAAACGCTATCTTATTTTGTTACACATTCTTTTAGATTTCATCAATCGTTACGAATATATGTATTTAAAGCTCGTCCTACAAAATGTGAAGCCACTGGAGTCATCCCTAGCTGTCTTGCCCAGATAGATAGTTGCCCCATGTGATGAATCTCATGAACAATGATGTGATGAAGGATATCGTCTCCTGAATAAGGTACATTCTCCCATGGTACGATGATCTGTTTATCCTTGTAGGAGTCAAAGGGTTGGTTTAGAAAATACTCATTTTCCTTACGCAAATCTCCGGATAAAGAAATAAGCTTCTCCAGCGTTGCATAATCCTTAAATTCATAAACAATATCTTCTTTACCTTGAATCCCTCGTATCCAACTGTGCTCCACTTCAACTATATGAAACAGGGTGTACAATATACTGCCAGCACCGCCACCTAGCTCCATCTTTAATTGGTCTGAAGACATTTGCTTACACCATTCAAACCATTCGTCTCGAACCTGCCAATTATAATAGAACATCTTCTTCATATCATCATTCCTTTACATAAAGATTGAAATCATTCAAATATAACTACTTAAGCTCTTCCTCAAAATACATTGTCTCTTCTCCCTCGTTTCAAGTAATCATTAACCCAAAGTTTCCTCCATTCGCATTGGCACCCTCTAATCCGTAGTTACCATACCTTTTATAATAAATGCCATCATCGTTTGGTGAAACATCACCAACTGTTTCAGGTATATTGTATTGTTTTATAGTCCTTACTTCTATCGTATCGGGCTTTTCGCCTTCTCCACGATATGTTAGCTCTACATTTGCGTTTTCAAAGGTTGGCTCTGTCGTTGGTTTTAACTTAAGAAAAATCTCCCCAGTCCAACTTTCTGATTCTCCACTAAAGTAACGATCATCAAGATCAGCACTGCCACAAGCAGATAAAAGGACCCCGAGTAAGATTATTAGACATAACTTTTTCATCAGACCTCACTCCTCGTTAATGAATAGATGAACCTCATTCAAAAAAGAGATTTCAGTTGAAATCTCTTCCCTTTTTGTTCATGTTTTTCGAGTGTGGTAATAAAATGATCATTAACGGAATGACAGCTAAGAAAATCATGGTGAACCCGAGGATCGTATATGGGTTTGTGATATCTTCCTGGACGATAAAGCCATAATAGATAAACCCAATCGCAGCAAATTCCATAATTAAGATCGGTATAAATTTTGTAATAAGAGGTAGATCTTTCTGACTAAGCATCCAAGCAACAACAGATACGCTTCCAACGAGAATAATAGCTAAACAGATAGGAACTAAGAAATCCAACGAATCAAATCCCTTCAGATGATTTAATATGTAAACGTATGAAACATTTTTAGTTCCAATACCCTTTTTTAAAGATTAATAACGTTTTGAAAAAAATACAAATAAAAGAAATACTGTACTTACGATTAAGGCAGTAAAAATGCCGAGTAGTTGTTGAGCAGTGAGCTGTATGATACCCGTGTTAAGTAGAATCATAAAGATCACAGAATAGCCCATGATAAAAAAGTAGCCTGTGAACATCGCCTTTTGTTTAATGAGTTTCACTCGCTCGTCATTTATTATAAATTGAGGAACTAAATAAGCCTGCACCGCACAAACAACAGCCATAGAAAGCGTTAAAAACTCATGTCCACTTAGTTGGTAATCTACCATTATACTTAAAACAATTAAGCCTCCTCCTATAATTGTAAAGAAAATAGCAGAAAAGATGAAAAACACGCGATACGTTTTTACATCATTCATTTTGTCTCCTCCTCTTCATCAAGATGGAACACTTCCTCTACGGTTGTATGGAAACACCTAGCCAGTTGAATCGCAAGCGGTAACGAAGGATGGTACTTTCCTTTTTCAATGGAAATGATCGTTTGTCTAGAAACACCTAGCTTTTGTGCTAATGCTTCCTGAGACCATAAGTGCTTTTTTCGTAGCTCTTTAATTGAGTTTTTCATACACCAGCCTCCTACCTGCGATTATAAAGTAAAGCACCCTTTACGTAAAGGGTGCTTTACTTTATGTTTCTATTCATACTAGTTACTCATCTTCTTCTACATCATCGGGCATTTGTTCAACATATAATCCTTTACTCTCAATCCTACGTTTAAACGAGTGAACGGGTTCATCTGAGTATAAGTACATATAATAATCAAAGCCAAAGGATACAATCATAAGGTCTTCCAACTCTAACTGAGCCCATAACAGTTCTCGCAAAATTAATTTGGTGAACGACTCAATTTCAGAAATGGACAACTGATCTCCATTTTTAACAATTGTAAATAGCTTCTTCATCTCCGGTGTTGTAAGTGAGTCAAAGCGTTCAACAACATCATATGATTTTTCAAGCTTTGTTACACGAAGAGATTCAATCGAATGTATTTTCATAAATCGAACAATGGCTTCTATGTAAAGTTGCTCAACGTGTAGATATTCTTCTTCAGTTAGTAGACCATGCTTACCTTGTTCTCTCCCTATATCACTGTAAGAAGTCCAATCTTCTTGGTCTATATATATTCCGTATGGATCACGATTCGCTGGATCATACTTCGTTACTCGATACTTCTTCATCTATAATCCCCTTCAATTCTAATACCATCAAAGCCTCATCTAAATACATTCCATTAGCTAGTTTCAAAGCCCTCTTATCTACGCCATAACACTTAAATCCCAGCGATTCATATAACTTCTTCGCTCGATTATTTGTTGAGACAACAGTTAGGTAGATCTGGTCAATCTCTTCGTTTGATCTAGCACACTTGATGGCGTACGTAAGTAACTCCCTCCCCATTCCTTTTCCTTGGTGCTCGGGATTGACATACATAGCGACAAACGTAGCTCGATGACTTAGCTTTTGTTTTTGTTCAAACAGCAAAGTCCCAACTGCTACAAACTCTTCAAAGTGGAACAGTCCAAATGTGATCGCTCCCTCCGCCTTTAAACGTAATTGGACCATTTCAACAGGTACATGCTCTTCTTCTTCGTAGCTTGTTGCAAATGCTTCTGGTGCATTCTTTAACGCTTCTAATCGAATTTTTCGGTACTCGTAAGCATCTTGCTCGGTTAATGGTCGAATATTGAACATCTTGCCACTACCTTCCTTTACAAATTCTTCACTGAAACCACCTTGTTTTTAGCTTTTAACCACTTCATGATTAATTGTATATGAACATTCGTTTACGATCAGTATAAATAAGTCAGCTAGAGGATGTGGATGATCATGAGCGGTACCAAAACCTACTATCACTCCATTGATGTCTTTAGGTTCATCTGTGCCATCTTCGTCGTTACCGTACACATTACCTCCCAGATCTCAAGTTACGGCATCGCGACTTGGGCCAATTACTATAGCTATCGATATCTTCTTGATATCGGGAGCCCTTTCTTTTTAATGGCTGCTGGATTCATTATCTTTCGTAAAAGCACAGAACAAGGGCCATCTTATCTCTTAACCTACGGGAAGAAGATACTCTCCTATTTTATAGTGTTCTCACTTTTCTATATGGTGGCAAGAGTAGCTGTTGAAGCATCAAGTGCATACGTTTTAAATGAATCTATAACAGAAGCTATTCGAACCCAACTGAATCAGTGGAGCGCATTAAATGTTTTGAATGGATCAATTGGATCCTTTCAGCTTTATTTTCTTGTTTTATTACTTTATTCGGCTCTTTTTCTGTATGGGTTGCTTCGCCTGCGTATTCACCCATTAGGTATTTTTGCAATAGCCGTTGCACTATACGGTCTTGAGAATATAGGATACTTTGAATCGATTCAGCTGTTTCAATATAAAAGCTTTGCATTTGGTTTTCTTTATGTAGTACTTGGTTACACATTAAGCTATACCAAAGATAAAATAAGCTATCGTGCTCCATGGTTTTACACGCTTCTTTTTGCAGGGGCTTATGTTGCGAATTATTATTACCAACTGGGATTAGCCTGGATCTTACTGCCTTTATTCGCCTTCTCACTAGGTACATTATGTGTTCAGTATCCGAATATAGGCAAGGGGACCATACTAACAAAGCTTTCTTCCTATTCTTTAGCTATTTACACCTTGCATATCTTTGTTGAACTTCTTGTTTTAAAGGGTGTCGCATTAGCTGGTTGGACAGATTATTATATGAGTCCGCTTTATTATATGGGAACGATTATTTTATGCATTGTTCTTCCGATTTTTCTTTTCCGACCTATCTATCATAGTGCCCTATGGATAAAAGAGAAGTGTTTATTCACCTTAAAAAGAAAAACAAGCGAAAACGAACCGTTTCAGCAAAAACAAATTGGATAATGGAAACAGTCCCGATTCAGCTTATTACTGATCGGGTTTTTTATGTTTTAAAAAAAGATTAAAGATTTCTTGCTTGCTTTTAAGTAGATGGATGATATATACTAATTACAATTAACAAATTGTTAATAGAATTTCTTGCAGGAGGTTGGAATGTCTACAAATGATCAAGCTCTTAAGCAATACGATAGCAATAAGTACAGAACTCCTGATGGATATACATCCGATATTGCTGTATTCACCATTGTAGCAACGGAGCAACGAGCATATAAGCCACCTAAGATGGAGCTTGCCCTTATGTTAATTCAACGGGCCGCTCTGAATGCAGAGGGAGATCCAAACATTGAAGCGAATAAATGGGCTTTACCTGGTGGCTTTGTTCAAGAATCAGAGACGGCTTTCGAAGCGGCACAACGTGAACTTCATGAGGAAACAAACATTCAAGACATTCATTTAAAGCATTTTGGGGTATATGATCAACCTGGACGTGATCCAAGAGGCTGGATTATCTCAAATGCACACTACGCGATTGTTTCAGAAAACAAAGTCTCCATGCGAAAGGCAAATGACGATGCGGCCGAGGTACAGCTTTTTTCAATGGATCAACTACAAAAGCTCTCTCAGGAATCCAAATTAGCTTTTGACCATGATGAGATAATTCAGGCAGCCATTCAGCAAATAAAAGCCGATTTATTACAAACGACAGTAGCTAAAGAGTTTTTGCCAGATACGTTTACTTTTTCTGAATTACAGGCGGTTCTTCTCACCGTGACAGATGACCCTGCGATTGCAAGCAATCAAGCATTTATCCGAAAGATCAAATCACTGCCTTTTCTTTGTGCAGTTCCTGGTCAAACAACACAGCGCACATCAAAAACGCCAACCCAGCTCTACACCTTTGTTGAAATGGATGTGTTAAAACCGATTTATACGGCCAAATATTAATGTGGAGGGATACCAATGAAAGCCTTGCTAAACATCGATTATACATTTGATTTTGTGGATACAGATGGATTACTGACTTGCGGAAAGCCTGGTCAGGAGATTGAACAGTACATTGTTAAGATTACAAATGAATTTATTAACAGGAATAACTATGTTGTATTTGCTGTTGATTTACATAAAGAGAATGATCCATTACATCCTGAGTCTTCACTTTTTCCTCCTCATAACATCGAAGGAACAAAAGGACGAGAGCTTTACGGTGAACTAAATGATGTGTATCAATCAACTAAACATGAAGACAATGTATATTGGATGGATAAAACAAGATATAGTGCTTTTGCCGGTACGAATTTGGAACAGAAGTTACGCGAACGACAGATTACAGAGCTTCACTTAGTAGGTGTATGTACGGATATTTGTATTCTGCATACAGCAGTAGATGCGTACAACAAGGGGTTTAAGATTGTGATTCATGAGAATGCTGTTGCAAGCTTTAATCCTGCAGGCCATACATGGGCTCTCGAACATTTTAAAGGATCACTTGGCGCGACCATTTTATAGATGAGAATTTTAGGAGGTTTCATTCATGAGCACTTCATATGCTGACGATAGCTTCATGCTACACACAGATTTATATCAAATTAACATGGCTCAGACCTATTGGAAGGATGGTCTTGAAGAGAAAAAAGCGGTATTTGAGCTTTACTTTCGTAAGCTTCCATTTGGAAATGGATACGCCATTTTTGCCGGACTTGAACGAGTCATTGAATTCTTAAATCAATTTAAATTTACTAAGAGCGACATTGAGTATCTTCGTGAATTAGGATATGAAGAAGCATACCTAGATTTTCTAGCTAACCTGACATTCACTGGTACAGTAAAAGGAATGAAAGAAGGCGAGTTAGTGTTTGGCAACGAGCCGATTTTGCGGATCGAAGCCCCACTTATTCAAGCACAATTAATTGAAACACCGCTGTTAAACATTGTGAATTACCAAACGTTAATTGCCACCAAAGCGGCCAGAATCAAACAATTGATTGGTAGCGACATTGCAATGGAGTTCGGAACACGCCGCGCCCAAGAAATGGACGCAGCCATCTGGGGGACAAGAGCCGCATATCTTGCTGGCTTTGATGCAACCTCAAACGTTCGGGCCGGCAAAAAATTTGGTATCCCTGTTGCTGGGACACATGCTCATTCCCTGGTACAAGCGTATAGAGATGAGTACACGGCCTTTAAAAAATATGCAGCCTCTCACAGAGATTGTACATTTTTAGTAGACACCTACGATACATTAAAGTCCGGTGTTCCAAATGCGATTAAAGTAGCCGATGAAGAAAAAGATCATATTACATTCAAGGCCATCCGTCTAGATAGCGGCGATCTCGCCTACCTCTCCAAAAAGGCGAGAAAAATGCTAGATGATGCGGGCTATCACAATACAAAGATTGCTGCATCAAACGACCTTGACGAAAAAACAATCATGAACCTAAAGTCACAAGGTGCTGAGATTAATATTTGGGGAATTGGCACAAAGCTTATAACAGCCTATGACCAACCTGCACTTGGTGCTGTATATAAGCTTGTATCCATTGAAGAAGATGGCGAAATGGTTGACACCATTAAAATTAGTGCCAATCCAGAAAAAGTATCCACACCTGGTCTAAAGCGAGTGTTCCGCATTATCAATACTCTCACACGTAAGTCTGAGGGCGACTATATTGCGATGGACTCAGAAGAGCCTAATTCAGAGGACACGCTCATTATGTTCCATCCAGTTCATACCTACGTAAAAAAAGCGATCCGCACCTTTGAAGCCATCGAGCTGCATCAACCTATATTTGAGAATGGCGTTTGTGTCTACAACGTACCAAATTTAGCCGAAATTCGATCATATGTAGAAACAAACCTCGAGCTTCTATGGGATGAGTATAAGCGACTGCATATGCCAGAAGAATACCCAGTCGATCTGAGCCAAGCATGCTGGGATAATAAAATGAAGCGAATTGCTGAAGTGAAAGAGAAGGTTGCGAGTAGGAAATAAGCAGAAAAAGAGGAAGCTTTGGGGCTTCCTCTTTTTATATTAAAATGAATGAGTACAACTATTTATGTTAGCTTTCCTCTAATTCAATAAGTTCGCTAACAACACTACCGTCCTGTTCAGATTTAATTAAACCAACGCCTTCAGCATAATAACCCATAAATCCATAATCCGTTTCTATTGTTATCACATTAGAAAACGTTCCCGCCCCTGTTTGTACAGTGTCATTAACACTAGTAACTTTCCTTGTTCCATCTCCCTCATAACCAAACTCCCATTCTTGCTCTAGAGTGATGGGATACAAAATATCTATTTCATAGTTAGAGTTTGGCCAGCCAGTATAGACCCCCTCTTCATCTTCCCTATGCAAAAATTCAGTTTCTCCATTTGTCCAAACTTCCCATTCAGAGTCCTGCTCCCATTGAGAGACATACGAAATATTCGTTCTTTCACTTCCATTATCGTAAATATATACTTTGCTCTTATCCTGTTTATATGAACCCTTTACCTCACCTATGCCTTCAAGTTCAACTTCCGACTCATCTTCTGTATTTGTATTATCTGTAGTAGTAGTCGTTTCAGCCTCAATTGAAGTTTCTGGCTCAGTTTCGTTCTCTGTTTCAGACTTATACTCTTCCTCAGGCTCATCAACCGGAGAGTGATTAGTAGTTTTTTGATCGTTACTACACGCGGATAAAGCTAACAAACTAACGAAGAATGGTATAGTAAGTAATTTCAGTTTCATGTTATCCCCTCTTTTTCTAATATATTGTACTAGAATTAGTTTATCTATTAATGTATAGGCTTGCAAGAGTCATGAAATAAGCTCTTATCCCTACAACTAGTAAATTATATTTACTTTTACAACACTCTACTTGGGAAAACCTTTGGAGAATGGTAACGATATACTATAAAAGTGCCACTTTCTTGCCACTTCTTTCTAAAGAATCTATAAAAAATAGCACCTTTCCCAATACGGAAAGATGCTATTTATCAATCAAGTTACTATGATGACCCGTATTGGGCTCGAACCAATGACCTCCACCCTGTCAAGGTGGCGCTCTCCCAGCTGAGCTAACGGATCCTATATGTATGTTCTTACGACACTATTACTATACCTTTTTTTAATAAATAAGTCAATAGAATTGCGGAAAACCAGCTCTACTTAAGTAGAACTGGCCGTTTCCTGTTCTTCGTTTCCTTGGCGCTTCGTAGGATTGTAGTTACTTGAGTGCTTCATCTCGTCTCTTAACGTGGTGTCATGCATAATACGCAGGACCGGGCGACTTGCTAGAAGTAAACTCCCGCATAAGTATAAGGAGTTTCCTATAATGGAGAGGGACGTGAAGAAATTCAAAATACTACCCACTACAAAAAAGAATCCGATTAATAGATCATTTACTGTTGTGATGAGTCGATACCGTTTTCGAAAGTAGATTCGGAACCGACCTGCTTGCATATCAATATAATCATTTTTTTCTTCTTTGGAAATCATACGTATCACCTATTAGTTGTTTTTTTAATTTTATTTCCCTTCCTTAATATGCTTAAACGTCAAAAAAGAAGTGGCTGTTTGCCACTCCTTTTTACTAGATGTATTAACGTGTTGCTGCTTCTGCGTTAACTAGGCCACTACCAAATTGTGAAGAGTTTCCTAGATTTGTTGCTGTATTTTTCAGATGATTGCGAATTTGAGTCGCATTCCAAGACGGATAGCGTTGCTTTACAAGCGCTGCGGCACCAGCTACGTGTGGAGTAGCCATAGATGTACCATTCATACTCACGTAACGGTTACCTGGATACGTACTTTGTACGTTAACACCAGGTGCTACGATGTCAATTCCCGTACCATACTGAGAAAAGTTTGCGCGTCTGTTGTTTTGGTCAGTCGCTCCTACAGCCATTGCGTTTGCATAACGAGCAGGATAGCCTACTGAACCAGAACCGTTATTACCAGTCGCTGCAATAACTAGTACATCACGGCTTGTTGCATAGTTGACTGCACGCTCAAGTGTAGAGCTAGGAAAATCACTACCGAGACTCATGTTCGCAATATGCATGTTATTGGTTGCCGCCCACTCTAAACCTTGAGCAATCCCACTTACACTTCCGCTTCCATTTGCTCCAAGTACTTTAACAGCATATAATTCAGCATTCGGTGCAACACCAATGACACCAATTGAATTATTTAGAGCTGCTACTGTTCCGGCCACGTGAGTACCATGTCCATTTAAATCAGCTGTCGTTGGTTCACCCGGTACAAAGCTAGCTCCACCGCGGATATTCAAATCACTATGGGCTGAAATCCCTGAATCAAGGATAGCTACTCTTACTCCAGAACCTGTAATCCCACGGTTATGAACAGCCGGAGCTTGTACACGAGTAATGCCCCAAGGAACTGTTTGTTGAATAGACAGTTCAATGTCTTCTTCAATAAATGAGATACCTGCTTCTTCACTTAACGCATCTACATCCTCAGGATCTAATTCTACAGCTAACACATCAATATAATCATATTCATCAATAATGTCTACATCAATATCTAACGTATCCTCAGCTACACTTTGTTCTTCAACAGAAAATACACCAACTTGGTCAATTTCCTCAGTGAAGGCTTCAAGTTCTGCTTCTTCTTCGAAACCTATTAAGTATTTTACTTTTTCTTCTGCCGCAGATGCAGAATCTGTCACGGTTACTAGAGCTGTTACACATACAAGCCCCACCATAAGCTTTCCTACTTTTCTTTTCATATAGCCGCCTCCTTTTAATTGGACCAGTTCACCTGGTAGTCATAGCGTAGCATGAAATGACCGCCTTGATTATTGGGAAATCGACAGCTCTTTTCTACAAGAAAAACCCTGCTTCTAAAAAGAAACAGGGTTTAGCTTAGGTTTTATTGAGGAGCTGCTGTTGAAGATTGTTGCAATCCTAAGTGCTCTTTTAACTGATTTTGTATATTTGCAAGTGACGTTTCATCTACACGTACATAGCTGACTCCATCTGTTCCTCTAAACGGTTCTCCTTCAAGTTGAATCTGCTCAATATCAGAAATCGATCCAGCATACCCATGAAGTGCAACAAGATTTGCAAATGTTAAATCTGTCCGTAATGTATTACCGAGACTATCAAATACACGTCCAAAATTATCAATGCTTTTAAATGATGCAGCTTTATCAATTATCGCTGCCATTACTTGAGCCTGGCGTTGTCCACGACCAAAGTCTCCACCGCTATTGGCACTTTTCCGTTCTCTTGTGTATGCCAATGCATGTTCACCATCTAACTCCGTAGGACCTTCTGTGAAGTTTAAGGTCTTACCACCTTCTGTGAAATCAAATGTGTACTTCACATCTACGTCCACTCCGTCTAACGCATCAACAATATCTTTAAAACCGTCGAATTTAACTGTCGCATAGTAATCAATTGGAATCTCTAAGAAATTTTCAACCGTTGCTACAGTCATATCAATTCCACCAAAGGCATTCGCATGGTTAATCTTATCTTGGGTGCCCCGCCCAACAATTTCCACATAAGAGTCACGTGGAATACTCGTTAAGATGATTGAGCGGTCCGTACGGTTAAAGGTAGCAACTAAAATTGCATCTGTTCGAGCATGGTCTTCGCCCGGACGTGCATCATCTCCAAGTAGCAATACAGAGAAATTATGCTTCCCAACGTCAACCGCTTCTGTACGAAGCTCAGACTTTTCACCACGATCTAATGTTTCGTGGAATTCTTTTTCTGCACCCATTGCCTTCACATATAGATAAGTTGCTCCACCTAAGACGACAAATAATACTAAAGTCGTTAACAAAAGAAGTATTTTCAGGACTCGTCTCGACTTCTTTTTTCCACGCCTTTGCTTTCGCGTATTTGTTTCCATAATTAGACCTCACTTTTTTTACTTCTGACCCTATAATACATACAATCGCATTGATTTAACGTTAATTGTTCATTATTACCATTCAATCATCATACATGATAACTTTCTAAACATAAAGATAATATCATAAATCTACATAAATCTACAACAATCTATTTACGAAGTAGACTCAGATTAAGAGATTCGGATTCAATCACAATTGCACTCATACCAAGTGATGAATGTGTTTGATGCCACTCCCCAGATTCCCAAAAAACGGCATCTCCAACTTGTATCGAGAGTTCTTTTCCATCGCTTTCTACAATTCCACTGCCTGATACTACAAGCAGAAGCTGTGGAACCATTGCTTGGTGTAAGCCGATGATTCCGTTTGATTCTAATTGGATAAATCCAATCCGTGTTTCGCTTGTTGTTCGACAGATACGCGTAAGGAAGGCGCTTGAATCAAATTCTACTAATGGTTTTCTTCTGTCTTCACTTAAGTGTATACGTTCCATCTAGATCACACCACCCTTACAAGTCTTAAAGGCTATCATACCAAACGACCATTCATGAAGAAAGGGTATCTGTCAGAAAATGAACGAAACGAATAGCTAAGCTATCCGATTCGTTCAGGGCAAGTATACACATTGAATGACTGGTTTCGAATAAATCCAACGGTTGTTATTCCTAGTTGTTCCGCAAGCTCGATGGCTCTTTCAGTTGGTGCCGATTTTGATAACAGTACCTCGCATCCGATTTTCGCTGCTTTTAATAAAATTTCTGAAGAGATTCGGCCACTAAATACTAAGAAGGTTCCTGTTAATGGTAGCTGATGTCTCACACAATATCCATATAGCTTATCTAACGCATTGTGTCGGCCGATGTCCATTCGATTAATAAGCATGCCCTGAGTGTTACATAGGGCTGTATTATGAACGCCCCCTGTTTGTTTAAATGTATCAGCACTCTCCTGAAGCTGATTCATAAAAGCCATACAATCATCAGGGCTTAGGTGGACGGTTTGTTTGTTTAATTGTTTTGTTAAGAGCGCATCCTGCGCAAAAACAAACCCTTCTCTACTCCCTCCGCAGCAGGAGGTAACATAGCGCTTTTGTTTGAGATCAGAAAACAATGGGTTTACACGGTCTGATTCAACATAAGCAAACCCTTGCTTCCAATCTATTCGCATACGCTTGATATCAGAATAGCGCCGAATCAATCCCTCAGATAAAAGATAGCCTACGACCAGATCTTCTATATGATCGGGAGTACAAACCATCGTCACAAGCTCCGACCCGTTCACTTTTATCGTAAGCGCATATTCTGATACAATCAGATCCCTCACGTGTTGTGGCTTTCCTTTTGTATATCGGACAATAGCTCGTGATGCTGTAATTTCTGGCTCCATTCAATTACCCTACTTTCGTACACGATCATGCTAACCATTATTTTTTGGCGGTACTCAAAACAAGTGTAGCAATGGAAAAACCTGCGATAGCCGCTGCCCATTTCCAGCTGCTTGATCCTGATTTACGTTTACCCTGTCTTGATCGAGTAGATTGATCCGATTCTTCATCGCTTACTTGTTGTTTTGGACGTTTCGTGGTTCGTTCCTTATGGTCTTGGTCTTCCCCAACACCTTTCATAAACGCAACGGCTACATGAAGGGCTTGACGAAATTCAGGATCCAATACTGCTTTTGCAAGACTTAACGCATTCGGTTGTTCCCCGTTTTTCTCAAAGTCAGCTACACGAGCGATCCCCTGGTTTAGTTTTAATACTAGAGGTTCAAGCTGCTCTACATTTAATCTGCCAAGCACTCCTGCCATAAGCAGCATATTTTTTAAGGAGCTTGCGGTCTCCGGGGTATCTACTGTTTTCATTAAAATTTCTAACACCTTATCGCCTTCACTAAATAATGCAGTCAGCATAGGCAAGATTCTGCGATCCTGCATATGCTGTACAATCTCAAACGTTTCGTGAATGGCATCTTTATGTTGAACAAGAAGATCTTGAATCTCTTTAATTTCCTGCTCTTTTAGCTCTTCTTTACTAATCGGTTTACGCTTAATGGTTGTGGTTGCTTTAGCCATGTTGGTTTGACTCCTTCTTCAAGACATCTCCAGGAAAAGTGTAGTCCTTCCTTCTCCATTTCCGCTCTACTTCCACTCCACGCTGCGGATTAGGATTTCCATAACGATGATTAATCCTTGGAAGAGGCGACACTCCTTTTTCCCTCAGAACCTCAAGCTTAGCCGAGACTTCTTTGTACGCTGGTGTATCCGTATCCTTATCAGCATGGCTGCTTGTTAAATAGTTAATCGCACCTTCTCCTGAGTCGTTTAAAGGCAAGTACACTTCTTTGCCTTTTACACGATCCGTCACTAAGCATTCGACTTTCACATGTCCATATGGACTCGTAAGTCGAACCAGGGTACCGTCACTTAAGCCTCGTTCCTCTGCCAGCTCTGGAGATACTTCTAAGAATACGTTTGGCGTCTTAGAGGTGATTCCTTTTGAACGATACGTCATGTTCCCCTCATGGAAATGTTCAAGTAAACGTCCATTATTCACATGGAGATCATATTCCTCGTCATAAGAAAGTGGCTCTGTCCAATCAACCGGGAACAGTTTTGCTTTGCCATCCGGAAACGGGAATTCGTCTAAGAATAAAACTGGCTGATCCGTTCCATCCGCAGCTACAGGCCATTGTAAACTGTTGTAGCCCTCTAGTCGATCGTAGTTAACCCCTGCGAATAACGGGGCAAGTGATGCTGCTTCTTCCATGATTTCACTTGGATGCGAGTACGTCCATTTTGCGCCAAGTGAGTTGGCGATGTGTTGGATGATTTGCCAATCTGGTTTAGAATCACCCATTGGTTCAAGCGCTTGATACAATCGTTGGAAGCGCCTTTCTGTATTAGTAAAGGTTCCTTCTTTCTCAAGGCTTGGACTAGCCGGTAATACAACATCTGCGAATTGCGCTGTTTTAGATAGGAAAATGTCCTGTACGATAAAGAAGTCTAGCTTTTCAAAGGCAGAATGAACATAGTTTAGATTGGAGTCCACCAGACCCATGTCTTCACCTTTTAAATACATCATCTTTAAGTTGCCATCATGAACGGCTTCAATCATTTCATGATTGTTTAAACCTGGTTCACGAGGAATCGATACTCCCCATTTCTTTTCGTACTTTGTTCGTACCGCATCATCTGTTACTTTTTCATATCCAGGAAAACGATCAGGCATACTTCCAAAATCGCTTGCTCCTTGAACATTATTGTGACCTCTTAAAGGATAGCTTCCTGCACCAGGCTTTCCGTAGTTCCCGGTAATTAGCAGCAAGTTTGAAATGGCTGTACTTGTGTCACTTCCACCTAGATGCTGCGTCACACCCATTGCCCATAAGATACAAACCGTTTTTGCTTTGGCTATTTTCTCCGCCATATGAATGAGTGTTTCCTGGGAAATGCCTGTCACTTTTTCAGCATACTCAAGCGTGAATGGCTCTAGATGGCTAATGTACTCATCAAGCTGATTCACACGTTGTTCTAAAAAGTCTTGATCCTGCCATCCTTGGTCAACGATATATTTTGTAATTGCTGATAACCAGACCAAATCACTGCCTGGTGCAGGTTGAACAAATAGGTCCGCTCGTTCTGCCATTTCATGCTTCCGTAAGTCAGCTACGAACAATGTTTGACCTTTGAGTTTTTGTGAACGTTTTACTCGAGTTGCAAGTACAGGATGAGATTCAGCTGTGTTCGTACCAATGGCTAGCACAAGGTCAGACTGCTCAATATCTGTTATCGAGCCTGAATCCCCGCCGTATCCAACCGTTCTAAACAGCCCCATTGTTGCCGGAGTTTGGCAATACCTCGAGCAATTGTCAATGTTGTTTGTACCTATCACACCTCTGGCAAGCTTTTGCATCAGGTATGACTCTTCATTTGTGCATTTTGAAGAGCTAATAAAAGCCATGGATTCAGCTCCATGCTCTTCTTTAATATGTGTCATTTTTGATTGGATCAGCTCAAGCGCTTCTTCCCACTCAGCTTCACGGAAATGATCTCCCTCGCGGATCAGGGGCTTCGTCAGGCGTTCTTCGCTATTCACAAAGTCCCAGCCGAATTTCCCCTTAATACAGGTCGAGATTCCATTAGCCGGTGCTTCCACCTGCGGTTCAACCTTTAATATTTTCCGGTCTTTTGTCCACACGTCAAAGCTGCAACCTACTCCACAATATGTACATACGGTTTTCGTTTTTTTGATATGTTCATCACGCATTGCTGATTCCATATCGGAAATAGCTAAAATAGACCCATACCCTGTTTCTACATTTTTTGTTGTCTCAATCATTGGACGAAGTGTGTTCTTAGCGATCGCTGTTAAGAATCCAGCTTCACCCTCCATTCCTGTTTCCATCATGGCGTTACAAGGACAAACTGTTGAACAGTGGCCACATGAAACACAGGAAGATTCATTGATAGGAGAATCCTTATCCCATATCACTCTTGGTTTTTCACGCTCCCAATCAATAGAGAGGGTCTCGGTCACCTGAACATTCTGACAGGCTTCTACACAACGGCCACATAAAATACATTGATCGGGATCATAACGATAAAAAGGATTTGAACGATCTACTTCATACGGTTTTTCAGTAAATGGTACACTTTGATGATTAATCTTCATTTCTTTAACAGTATTATGTACTTCGCATCCACCGTTATTAAAATCACATACGGTGCAATACAACTCATGATTAACAAGTATTTTGTCCATTGCCATCGCTTGTGCTTTTTTTACATCAGTTGTTTCGGTTTGCACTCTGTCTCCGCTCTGTAATGTCGTTGAACATGATCTCACATACTCATCATTTACTTGAATAATACATGTATCACATGTTTCAATTGCCCCAAGGCTCGGATGATAACAAACCGTTGGCACTTCCACTTCATTTGCCTGCAAACATTCTAAAACCGTTTGTCCCTCTGTTGCCTGGATCAACTGATCATTCACTTGAATGTTAATATGCTTCGACATCTATACAACCCCTTTTTACACTCATTTACTTAGTAAAATATACCTTTTACTAATTTACCCTTGAAAATGACTGCTCAAACTATTTTGAATACGCTTACATTTATTTGAGTTAGGATTTCTCCCAACATTATTTTTGAATCTCTTTTACGATATGGCTAAGCTGGGGAATAATAAGCTTCTCCATTGCTATCTTTACGGCACCTGTAGAACCTGGCATGGAAAAAAGGGCGGTATCATTTGCTGTCCCGGCAATCGCTCTCGAGAGCATGGCAGCCGGACCAATATCATATTCATAGCTAACATAACGAAATAACTCTCCAAAGCCAGGTAGTTCTTTCTCTAATATGGCTTCTACAACCTCGTATGTTACGTCACGTTTGGAAATACCAGTACCGCCATTTAACAAAATGGCCTCTGTCTCTGATTGCTCTAACCCTTTATGAATCGCTGTTTGAATAGCTGAGCGATCATCTGTAACGATTTGATAGTCAATCACTTGATGACCAGCAAGTTGTAGAATGTCTTTAATCGTTTGGCCACTCTTATCTGTCTCCGCTGTACGAGTGTCACTTACCGTAATCACACAACAAGTCACCGGCTGTTTAGCAATATGCTCCGACATTCCTTCACTCCTTCCACTTATCCTCCAATATAGGACATCTCTATTTTAGATCTGTTAGCTGCTACTTGCTCTGTTCGCTCATCTGAGTAACGGTCCGTGCGCGCCTGCCAAACTTCTTTTAAAAGATGTTCCAGTTCATCATTTGATGTTCCTCTTACTAATGCTTTAAGATCATGACCTTTTGTCGCAAACAAACATGTATAGAGCTTTCCGTCTACAGATACCCTTGCTCTTGTGCATGACTGACAAAAGGAATGGGAAACCGATGAAATGACTCCAACTTCACCTGATCCATCTATGAATTCATAACGCGAAGCGACTTCACCATAGTAAGCAGCGTCGATGGGCTTTACTCCGAAATGAGAATCTAACAGACTAACAATTTCAGCTTTGGTCACAACTGAATCGAATTTCCATCCATTTGTGCAGCCGACATCCATGAATTCAATATAACGAAGCGTCACATTTTTATCTTTAAAGTAAGCGGCCATAGGAACGATTTGG
This sequence comes from Alkalicoccobacillus gibsonii, assembly GCF_016798245.1. GTDB lineage: Bacteria > Bacillota > Bacilli > Bacillales > Bacillaceae_D > Alkalicoccobacillus > Alkalicoccobacillus gibsonii. The sequence continues at coordinate 1,267,329 of NZ_JAEUZA010000001.1, forward strand.
TGATCATTCACGCCTTTTTGAACCACCATATTGACCTTCACACCAAGTCCTGCTGATTGTGCAGCTTTAATTCCTTTTAGAACTGGTTTAATTCCAACTGATCGTCCATTCATTTTCTTAAAAACATCTTCGTCAATGGCATCAAGGCTCACATTCACACGTTTTAGACCTGCTTTTTTTAATGCTTCAGCGTGTTTAGGTAGATAAACAGCATTTGTTGTAAGAGCTACATCATGAATCCCCGATATCTTGTTAAGCCTCTCTATTAAAATCGGTAAGTCCTTGCGAAGAAGTGGTTCTCCTCCAGTGATTCGGACCTTCTCCACTCCAAGAGAAGCTGATACTTCCACGACCTTTACAATCTCATCAAACGTTAAATACTCTTCCTTGGGTAAAAATGTATAATCGGGTCCAAAGATCTCTGCAGGCATGCAGTAAGAACACCTAAAGTTACATTGGTCCGTGACTGAAATGCGAATATCTCGAAGTGGCCGTCCTAATGTATCTTTTACAGAAGCCATTCTTTCACTCCTTCCTACCTATTCGATCTTTGATGGAGCAATTGCTCATAGGTCAATGGATCATTGACATTTTGAAAAACTGCGGGTGAAACCACTAGTTCTTCTTCCGACCAATACCTTGTTTGTACATTTTGAAATAAATCTGACATGCGGTAATGGTTGTTTTGTAGTTGATGATAGATGCTCTCTTTGCACGATGAGTGATATAGAGCCGATAGTGGTTGAATTCGTCCCTCTATAAATGGGATATGCGCATGAAAGCTTGTATTTTTAGTACATTTAATAAGTTGGTTGATTGTATATGCGTTCATAAGCGGCATATCAACTGCAAGCACCACGTACCATTCTGCTTGTATAGCATTCATGGCTGAATAGATTCCAGCGAGTGGCCCCGAACCTGCAAATTCAGCTTCATCTTCAATCACAATGGTGGTTTCATGTAGTAGCAAACTCTCTTTAAGTTCAGGCTTCGTTACGATCATCACTTGATCAACGGAAGGCTCTAAAATGGATATAGCCCTTTGATAAAAGGGTTGACCATTAAATGGGGCCATAGCTTTTTGACCATGGAACCTTGAAGATGCACCACCGGCTAAAACGACCCCCGCAAAGGTTACATCAAAAGAACTCATGATTACCCACCACTTACTGGAGGGATTAACGCAATGATATCACCAGGCTTTACCATTGTATCAAGACTCGCATATTCTTCATTCACAGCAATCATAACGGACTCTAAAGAAATAGCATGCCTTTGTTCAATTAAATCAATAATCTTTGAAACAGTCGTATTTTCGTAATCAAACTCAAGATTATGCTTACCTATTTGCTCTTCTATACTAGCAAAACATTTAACGGTGATCATCTTCTTTTCCCTCCTTTGGCACTCCGGAAACTGTTTCAAGCTGATTTCCGATCCATTCACTTCCATCTTCCCACTGTTCCTTTTTCCAAATTGGGACAATTTGTTTAATGCGTTCAATTGCATATTCGTTTGCCAAATAGGCGTCTTTACGATGAGGTGTAGAGACAGCAATCACGACCGCAATATCAGATATTTGAAGATGACCCGTCCGGTGCCAGATAGCGGTTGTTGCATCTGGCCACCTCTCCTTAATTTCGTCTCCAATTCGCTTTAGCTGCTTTTCTGCCATCGCTTCATACGCTTGGTAATGCAAAGAAATTGTTTTTCTACCATATGTAAGCTCGCGAACAGTCCCTGTAAATGTCACGATAGCACCAGCGTTTCGATCAACGACCATGTTTGAGACGGCTTCCATGCTTAATTCTTGATCAGTTACACAAAACAATGGTTCAGTCATGTAATCGTTGCCTCCTTATGTAATCCATAATCCATGGTATGTATGATGCTGCTTCATCCTTTGAAAAGCTTGGATAGGGTATTTTTACATTCGTTTGATCTTCGGTTAAGACGGCCACAATGTTTGTTAGATCTAGAAGTGATTGATCGTCTTGATTTCGGAGTAACACCATTTTCGGATAAGACAACTTCTTATATCCTTCAATAAGAATAAGATCAAGCGGCCAGTTTTCAAGTACGTGTAACGAAGAAGCTAGATCTCCTTTGGGAACAGTGGCTTGAAGATAAAGTGAGCCGGCACCTTCTACCGCACTGACTGTTGCGCCATGTTGAAAATGTTGTTCACTATCGTTTTTGGCTAAAGGTGCATCTGGTACACCTCCATGTCCGTGATGTTTAATCGTCCCAACTTCTAACTTATGCTTTACTGCTTCTTGTATTAATTGATTCATTAGTGTGGTTTTCCCGCTGTTTTTAAATCCAACGATTTGAATAATGATTGGCTTTATGCCCACGGCCATTCACTGCCTCTGTCTGTTTCAAGTAATAGCACGTCAACCTTATCTCCTGTCTTAAACCCTCTTGTTCCTCCAGGCAGCACCATAAATGCGTCCGTTTTGGCCAAGCTGCTTACGGCACTCGATTTGTTAAAGCCACTTGGTGCGACGTGGATTTGATCTCGTTGATACTGGATCGTACTCCGCACAAATCGCGTAAACGGATTCGCTTTTGGAACATCCTCTGCTAAGGTTGCTTTCACTTTTGGCAAATGTGGTAAAGGATCGTTCATGATGGTTCGAATAATTGGACGGACAAACAACTCAAATCCTACATAACATGCCGATGGATTCCCTGACAGTCCATAGAGTAAAGTGTCCTCCCAAACGGCTACCGTTGTTACACTGCCTGGTCTCATTGCAATTTTGTTGAACAGAACGCTCGCCCCAAGCTTTTCATATACTTCAGGCAGAAGATCAAAATCCCCAACGGATACGCCTCCTGTAGTCAGAAGCATATCAACCTGACTCGCTGCACGTTTTACCTGTTCAAAACAAAGCTCAAATTCATCAGGCAAACTGCCGAAATAATGGGGAACCGCACCAGCTCGTTCGATTTGAGCGAGCAGCATATGTGTATTGCTGTTTCGAATCTTACCGGGTTCAAGCGAATCTCCAAGCTCTAATAATTCAGATCCTGTTGCAAACACACCAACTGTTGGGCGTTTCGCTACTTTTACCCTTTCATAACCAAATGTCGCTAGTAGAGCAATCGTTCCAGGATTAATTCTTGTCCCTTTTTCAATCAGAACTGTTCCCTCAGTGACGTCTTCACCCTTGTACGAAATGTTATGCCCAGATGGAAAGCTCCGCTTAATCGACATAAAGGAGCCTTGTTCATTTGTATAAGCTTGAGCCAACTCAAGCATCACAATTGCATCACATTCCTCTGGCATTTGCGCCCCAGTCATAATCCGAACCGCTTGATGGGATTGGACTTTTTTTGAACAAACAGATCCTGCTCCAACTGTTTCAATCACTTCAAATGTTATAGGGTTATCCCTTGTAGCCTCTGTTGAATCGCTTGAGATAATGGCAAAACCATCGTATGGCGAGCGATCAAACGGAGGCACCGGATGTGTAGCTACTAAGTCTTCAGCTAACGTACGACCATACGCTTCATGCAAATGTACGTCTTCTCCATGTTGTTGCTTTATAGAAACATTCATCACCTTACGAACGGCTTCATGAACTGGGATCGGTGTACGTTTTTCTACCATATGTCTCACTCCTGTCTTACGATAAATTCTATCTATGATACAATAACTTGCAAACAAAAAACGAATGAGGTGTCTAGTCAACATGTCTGAATTCACACATTTTAACCATCAAGGTCGTGCCAAAATGGTCGATATAACAACTAAAGAAGAAAGCTCAAGATGCGCCATTGCACAGTCTAGCATTACTGTTAATCAAGCCATCTATGAAGGTATTACCTCGAATCAAATGAAAAAAGGAGATGTATTAGCAGTTGCCCAAGTGGCAGGTATTATGGCGGCTAAACAAACATCAACCATGATTCCAATGTGTCACCCTATACCAATTAGCGGTGTAGATATCCAATTTGAATGGATAGAAAAGGACTCATCCTTTCAGCTGCAAATCCAAGTCACTGTTAAAACAAAAGGAAGTACGGGAGTTGAAATGGAGGCATTGACCGCTGCCAGCGTATGTGCACTAACTGTATATGATATGTGTAAAGCCCTAGACAAAGGCATGGTCATAGGTCAAACCTATCTTACTCACAAATCTGGAGGAAAAACAGGAGACTTCGACCGCTCTTCCATTGATTAAACCTTTTTACTAGTTTCGCACAGATTAGCTAAGGAAGAAACGAAAAACCATCGCTACCATCTAGCCTTTTGAATCTAATCTATTTTTACTATGACTTTTGATGTATGATAAAAGAAGGACAAAGGAGGTTTTAGCATGAAATATATGATGACTCTCATATCCATGTCAATACTCTTACTCGCCGCATGTGGTCAAACACCTGCTGAGACAAGCTCTGCAGAAGCCAAACCCGCTGAACAAGTGAGTGAGTCAGAATCAACAGATCAACAAAATGAAGATGAAGAAACAATGGATGCTGAAACAGAAGAAGAAAATCAAGACACAGAAAATGCAACTGATGCCGAAAACTCCGAGACAGGGTCAACAGAGGAAACGGAAACAGAGACCACTTCTACAGAAACAGAATCTGCTGTGACTGCTGCAGGAACTTCTGATGCTGACGCGGAAACAGAAGTAGACGATGAGCAAGTAACAACTGAAACAGATCAAGGCGTTGATGAAATCGCTGATCCATCGTATACAGAAGTAACAAGCGATGATTATCAGGATCAGATTGCAACACTTAAGAATCAATTCCAAAACCAACTACTTTCTATTGAACTTGAGAATGGTGAGGATTGGGGCTATGTGTATGCAGTCGTAACAGACGGTTTAAAACTACCATCTGATGAAGAGCGAGAATTTCATCTGCTACAAATGGCAGAAGCGATCACAGAGCAGCTTGACCTTAAGGCACAGGCACCAGGTGGGACCATAACCTTTGTATATGAAGATCAATCCGTACTTGGGATCTACCATACAGAAGATGGATCCATTGGTTATCCTTAAACGTAAAAAGGAGCAGACATACTGAATGTCCGCTCCTTTTCTTTATGACTTTGAAAAGCGTTCGACGACGCTCATTAATTCTTCAATCGCTTGATCACCGTTACCTTCTTTAATGGCATCAGCCACACAATGCTTTGAATGATCTTCAAGCAGTTGCAGACTTACCTTTTTCATCGCCGCATTCACCGCTGAAATTTGCGTTAAAATATCTACGCAATACCGATCGTCTTCAACCATCTTTTGAATTCCACGTACCTGTCCTTCAATACGTTTTAACCGGTTCGACAACTGTTCTTTACTCATCGACGTACGATGATGAACTGTTTTATGATTATGCTCCAAACCATCACCTCGTTTTACCTTTACAATCCCGTTTTGTTGTCATAGTATACCATGATTTTGAATGCGTCGTCAGCTTAAGTATTGCTCCTGATCCTACATTGACACGCATAACCTGCTATAATAAAGTGAGTGTGAGAGAAGAAAAAAGTAGATAAAGAGAGTGATACGATGGAAAAGGCAATGATATTCTTTGATATTGATGGTACATTATACAACCATGAAAAGGAATTACCCGCTTCAACGAAAAGATCGATCCAAGCACTTCAACAAGCTGGACACGAAGTAGCAATCGCTACTGGGCGCTCTCCATTTTTCTTCAAGGAGTTACGCGAGGAGCTTGGCATTGATTCATTTGTTAGCTTTAACGGACAATATGTAGTCTACAAGGGCGAAACCATTTACGCTAATCCGCTAGACTCTGAGGCTGTTGAAAAATTAACAGAATTCGCCGCTACACGTAATCATCCCCTTGTGTATATGAATCATGAAACGATGCGCTCAAATATTGCAGACCACCCTGCTATAGAAGAAAGTTTAAATAGTTTAAAGTTTCTGCCTCCGGAAAATGACCCACACTTCCATAAGGAAAGAGACCTTTATCAAACACTACTGTTCTGTACAGAGGGAGAAGAACAGGAATATAGTGAAGCGTTTGATAGCATTCGATTTGTACGCTGGCACCCTTCCTCTGTTGACGTCATTCCCGCTGAGGGTTCTAAGGCAATTGGAATTAGACATTTAATCGAAAAGCTTGGCTTTACGATGGATCAAGTCTATGCCTTTGGAGATGAGCGCAATGACCTTGAAATGCTAAGTGAAGCTGGTCACGGAGTAGCGATGGGGAACGCACCTCAGGTTGTAAAGGACGCAGCCCGTTACGTAACAAAAGCCGTTGATGAAGACGGCATCGAGCATGGCTTGAAGATGGTTGGATTGTTGGATTAATAGAATGGTAAAAGCCTCTTTTGTAGAGGCTTTTTTGTTTGGGGATTTTGGGAGAATTACAAGGTTCTTGATTGGGAGGAGGTTCTCCTTGGTTCCTACTTCGCGGAGCTTGGTATTAGACTCTTTAATCTTGGTATCGAGGGGTAGTTCTTAATTTGGGTACCTCTCTTCTTGCTATCGGCCCTCTCTTCTTGGTGAGACCCCCGCTTTTTCTTGGTAGATTCAGCGTTCCTCTTGGTGAGGGGCTTGGGTTCTTGGTTTGTCTGCTGTTCTTCTTAGTGACACTCCGAACGTTCTTTCTAAAATGAAAAATGTTCATTTTTCCTTATGTCAGTGGAGGTTCTTGATTGGGAGGATGTTCTTCTTGGTTCCTACTGCGCGTGGCTTGGTATAAG
>NZ_JAEUZA010000020.1 GCF_016798245.1 Alkalicoccobacillus gibsonii
GGCGGAATTGGCAGACGCGCTAGATTTAGGATCTAGTGTCTTATGACGTGGGGGTTCAAGTCCCTTCACCCGCATCATTTAAACTGCGGAAGTAGTTCAGTGGTAGAACACCACCTTGCCAAGGTGGGGGTCGCGAGTTCGAATCTCGTCTTCCGCTCCATAATTTGTTTTAGTGTGTCCGTACCTCTCGTGCCGGGGTGGTGGAATTGGCAGACACACAGGACTTAAAATCCTGCGGTAAGTGATTACCGTGCCGGTTCAAGTCCG
>NZ_JAEUZA010000021.1 GCF_016798245.1 Alkalicoccobacillus gibsonii
AGTGAGCCATGAAGGATTCGAACCTTCGACCCTCTGATTAAAAGTCAGATGCTCTACCAACTGAGCTAATGGCTCATATATAAAATCACAATAAACAAGCAATTAAAAAGCAGTGCCGGCCAGAGGACTTGAACCCCCAACCTACTGATTACAAGTCAGTTGCTCTACCAATTGAGCTAGGCCGGCTCAATGGTGGAGGATGACGGGCTCGAACCGCCGACCCTCTGCTTGTAAGGCAGATGCTCTCCCAGCTGAGCTAATCCTC
>NZ_JAEUZA010000022.1 GCF_016798245.1 Alkalicoccobacillus gibsonii
AAGTAGCCCATAAATTGAGACACACTTAACTTCGGTGGGATACTTACTAACATGTGTATATGATCAGGACACGCATTTGCTTCGTGGATCATCACTTCTTTTCTTTCGCATAGATCTCTTATAATTTTGCCGATGCTTTCTTTGTATTTTCCATAAATAATCTGTCTTCTGTACTTTGGTGCGAACACGATGTGATACTTACAATTCCAAGTTGTGTGTGCTAAACTGTTCATGTCCTTCATAGGGCACGCCTC
>NZ_JAEUZA010000023.1 GCF_016798245.1 Alkalicoccobacillus gibsonii
CCGTAGCTCAACTGGATAGAGTACTTGACTACGAATCAAGCGGTTAGAGGTTCGAATCCTCTCGGGCGCGCCATTATTAAACGGGAAGTAGCTCAGCTTGGTAGAGCACTTGGTTTGGGACCAAGGGGTCGCAGGTTCAAATCCTGTCTTCCCGACCATCTTGTTTTTGGGGCCTTAGCTCAGCTGGGAGAGCGCCTGCCTTGCACGCAGGAGGTCAGCGGTTCGATCCCGCTAGGCTCC
>NZ_JAEUZA010000024.1 GCF_016798245.1 Alkalicoccobacillus gibsonii
CCGTAGCTCAACTGGATAGAGTACTTGACTACGAATCAAGCGGTTAGAGGTTCGAATCCTCTCGGGCGCGCCATTATAGAAAATAGATCAAGTTAATAGAACACTTGAGTTGATATCAAGAGGTTTAAGGTTTAGATCCTATCTTCCTACTATTATATTTTTTGGGGCCTTAGCTCAGCTGGGAGAGCGCCTGCCTTGCACGCAGGAGGTCAGCGGTTCGATCCCGCTAGGCTCC
>NZ_JAEUZA010000025.1 GCF_016798245.1 Alkalicoccobacillus gibsonii
AGAAGAGCTTAACGGCCGTGTTCGGCATGGGAACGGGTGTGACCTCTTCGCTATTGCCACCGGACTCATTGAAAGAAATGATTCCTTCAAAACTAAATCGTGCTCCACACAGGAGAGGAAGCAGCTGATGCTGCGTCGTCACCTGCGTTCATACAATTCACACTGTCATACACCACATTGGATAAGTCCTCGACCGATTAGTATCTGTCCGCTCCATGTGTCGCCACACTTCCA
>NZ_JAEUZA010000026.1 GCF_016798245.1 Alkalicoccobacillus gibsonii
GCCTTAGCTCAGCTGGGAGAGCGCCTGCCTTGCACGCAGGAGGTCAGCGGTTCGATCCCGCTAGGCTCCACCATTATTTTTTTGAAAAAGTATTTGACAAACATTTTATGGTTTGTTAAGATATGAAAGTCGCCAATTGAGCGGCAAACAAGTTCTTTGAAAACTGAACAAAAGCCAAGCGTACGAAGAGATACACGATATCTCATAAGTATAAAAAAGTCGTAGC
>NZ_JAEUZA010000027.1 GCF_016798245.1 Alkalicoccobacillus gibsonii
TAGGTCTGGAGTGGAAGTGTGGCGACACATGGAGCGGACAGATACTAATCGGTCGAGGACTTATCCAATTTGGTGTAAAGACAGTGTGGAGCACGATTTAGTTTTGAAGGAATCATTTCTTTCTAAATGACAACAAGCACCTAGGTGTTTGGAAGTCAAATAGTCCGGTGGCAATAGCGAAGAGGTCACACCCGTTCCCATGCCGAACACGGCCGTTAAGCTCTT
>NZ_JAEUZA010000028.1 GCF_016798245.1 Alkalicoccobacillus gibsonii
TCGTTCGTTCCGCGTAGCGGGAGTCCGTCGTTCTCCCGCACCTCGGTCGTATCTCCTCTCGTCGCCATCTTCAATTCCCGACGAATCAGAGGGACCGATCGTTTGGTATTCGTGGTGGGAGCCGCGAACGATCGCGGATTGGTCTCTCGTTCGTTCCGCGTAGCGGGAGTCCGTCGTTCTCCCGCACCTCGGTCGTATCTCCTCTCGTCGCCATCTTCAATTC
>NZ_JAEUZA010000029.1 GCF_016798245.1 Alkalicoccobacillus gibsonii
CTGGAGTGGAAGTGTGGCGACACATGGAGCGGACAGATACTAATCGGTCGAGGACTTATCCAATGTGGTGTATGACAATGTGTGGAGCACGATTTAGTTTTGAAGGAATCATTTCTTTCAACTAGACAACAAGCACGTAGGTGTTTGGCAGTCTAATAGTCCGGTGGCAATAGCGAAGAGGTCACACCCGTTCCCATGCCGAACACGGCCGTTAAGCTCTT
>NZ_JAEUZA010000002.1 GCF_016798245.1 Alkalicoccobacillus gibsonii
CATGTATTAGGCACGCCGCCAGCGTTCGTCCTGAGCCAGGATCAAACTCTCCATAAAAGTGGTGAGTTGATTGCTCAACTGCTGGCGTTGATGTCTCCATCAACTTTCCAATTGCGTAGCATAAGCTACGACTTTTTTATACTTATGAGATATCTTGTATCTCTTCGTACGCTTGGCTTTTGTTCAGTTTTCAAAGAACTTAGTGTCGCGTTGGCGACTTAATTAATATACCATTTCCATTCAGATAAGTCAATTACTTTTTAAAATTAATTGTTATCCGAAAAGTGTTTACGTCGTTTAAGACAAGAACTAGTATAGCACACGTTACAGAAATTAGACAAGCATTTTTTTGTTTATTTTTAAAAGATCTTCGATGTGCAGATGTGGTGCCTGTTGAAGGTTCATAATCTCATTTGAGTCTGTCAGTTTAATCATCGGTCTGGTTAGATCCTGAGGATTAATAAAGACAATCTCACCAGTCTCTCCTGAGCTCAAACGCACAGTTGCTCCATTTGAGTGCTGAAGTAGTAATTCTGTTAACGTAAGAACAATTGACACATTAAGTAACCCAAAACGTTGTCTCCGCATTTCTTCTAATATGAAGAAGATTGAATGCTTGGCTCTATATTCTCTTTCAGAAGACATTGCATGATAAACATCAGCTATCGCAATAATTTCGCTATAGGGATGTATTTTAGATTGATTACTACCAAAGGGATAACCCTCTCCATCTAAACGTTCATGATGCTGCAAGACAGCTAGCTTTACTGCATCGTTTAAGCTCGCTACCGCTTTAATCATATGATAGCTATGAACTGGATGTTGTTTGATCTCATTATATTCTGCTGCTGTTAGAGGGCCACTTTTATCAAGTAAGGTAGGAGAAACTTTGGCCATCCCTATATCAGCTAGTACTCCAGCTAAACCGATTTGAATCCAATCTTTTGCTTCATAATTCAATTTATGAGCGAGTGATGCGGAAAACAAACCAACAGATATCGCATGATGATAACGGTAATCCTTTGGATGATTATATTCATGGAGAGCTAATAAATAAACAGGTGCACCGATCACATCTTCAAATAAAGGAACAATCATATTTCGTATATCATGAATAGCTACAGGCATACCTGCTTGCCATGACTCAAATTGCCTTTTAAATGTTTGAACGGCTTCATTATAGCGATAAAAAAAGGACTGATCTGTGTGGCGCGCTTCTTCTGCGACCTCTTCAGAATCGAAAGTCTCAACTAGATCTGCTTCATTCATAGAATCAATCTCTACTTCTTTAATAGAAAAAGCACGAAGAAATGTTAAATGGTCTTCCTTAAGTACTGTACGGCTTTTAATTAAAGGTGTAGTCGCTAAACTATAAACGTCCTTTTTTAAAACATATCCTTCTCTTAATGAACGCACTGGAACGATCATATACCTTCTCCCCTAACTAATAATATTACTTTCGAACTAGATCTATTATCCTTTATTATATCGGACTTTCTGAAATTGGGAAATATGAATCTTATGTAACACCAACCATTTATAGAAAATACAAAAAAACTGTCGACCTCCCTCAATGAAGGGATAGATCGACAGTTCTTTTTATTCTTCTGTGTCTTGGTCTTCTTGTATCTGCTCTATTGCTTCTTTTGCTGCTTCTTCTTCAAGAAGCTCTTCTACCTCATCGTCTTCAATGTCCACACGCGCAACTGTTGCTACTTCTTCGCCTTCATCTACACGAATCAGTTTAACCCCTTGAGTGTTACGACCCGTTTGCGAAATTGGTTCGACTTGAGTACGAATAATGACGCCACTTGCTGTGATGATCATAATATCACTTTCTAAGGAAACAACTTTTAATGAAACTAGCGCACCTGTTTTATCTGTGATATTTGACGTTTTGATTCCTTTTCCGCCACGATTTTGAATACGGTACTCTTCCATCGGCGTACGTTTACCGTAACCTTTTTCAGATACAATCAATACGTCCTGATCAGAATGAACAACATCCATTCCAACCACATGATCTTCCTCTGAGAGGGTAATTCCCTTTACTCCACCAGCGGTACGACCCATCAGTCTTACATCCTCTTCGTGGAAACGGATGGCCATACCTTGGCGCGTACCGATTATAATCTCTTCATCTCCACCAGTTAGTCTAACACCGTGTAATTCATCTTCACCACGTAGATTAATGGCAAACAAGCCGCCTTTTCTAATGTTAGCAAAGGCTGATAGCTGCGTTCGCTTCGCAATTCCTTCTTTTGTTAAGAAGAATAGGTACGAATCATCGTTAAACTCTTCAATCGGAATCACCGTACTAATGTATTCACCTTGTTCAATCTGAAGAAGGTTGATAATCGGTATTCCTTTAGCCGTGCGGCCGAGTTCAGGGATTTCATAGCCTTTTAGACGATAAACCTTCCCTTTGTTCGTGAAAAAGAGAATGGTATGGTGTGTGTTTGTCGTAAAGAGATGTGAGACAAAATCATTATCATTTGTCCCCATCGCTTGAATTCCTTTACCACCACGTTTTTGACTCTTATATGTGGAAATCGGTAGACGTTTGATATACCCATTGTGACTTAATGTAATAATTACATTTTGTCGCTCTATTAGATCTTCGTCTTCTAAATGATCTTCACTCATCGAAATGACTGTACGACGCTCATCGTTATAGCGCTCTTTCACTGCAGTCAGTTCCTCACGAATGATTTCAAGTACCTTTTCTTCATTAGCAAGGATCTCTTTTAGCTCTGCAATTCGCTGCTGCAACTCATTGTATTCGCCTTCGATCTTATCACGTTCGAGTCCTGTCAGACGTTGCAAACGCATATCTAGTATCGCTTGTGATTGATCATAGCTGAGATCAAAGCGCTCCATTAAACCATTTCTAGCAATTTCCGTTGTTTGTGATGCACGGATTAGGCTAATCACTTCATCCAAATGATCTAACGCAATACGTAAGCCTTCTAAAATATGTGCTCGAGCTTCCGCTTTCTTAAGTTCAAATGCAGTACGTCTGCGCGTCACGACAATTTGATGATCCAAGTATTCTTCTAAGCATTCTTTTAAGTTAAGAACCTTTGGACGTCCTCCAACCAATGCTAGCAGGTTAATACCAAAGCTTGATTGAAGAGCCGTTTGCTTGTGCAAATTGTTCAACAAGACATTGGCATTAGCATCTCTACGCACTTCAATCACGATACGCATACCAGTACGATCTGATTCATCACGCAGATCCGTAATACCCTCAATCTTCTTATCACGTACAAGCTCTGCAATCTTTTCGATTAGTCGGGCTTTGTTGACTTGATACGGAAGTTCCGTAACAATAATGCGTTGTTTTCCATTGTTCTCTTCAATCTCTGTTTTTGCACGTAACGTAATCGATCCGCGGCCCGTTTGATAGGCACGACGAATACCTGAACGTCCTAAGATTTCAGCACCGGTAGGAAAATCTGGACCCGGAATGTATTCCATCAGTTCTGGAATATCAATTTCGCGGTTTTCTGATAGAGCAAGAACTCCGTCAATGACCTCACCTAACTGATGTGGCGGAATGTTTGTAGCCATTCCTACAGCAATTCCTGAGGCTCCGTTAACTAATAGATTCGGGAACCTGGCAGGCATCACAACTGGTTCTTGCTCTGATCCGTCATAGTTATCTTGGAAATCGATTGTGTCTTTATTGATGTCTCGGACAAGCTCCATTGAAATCTTTGACATCTTTGCTTCTGTATAACGCATGGCAGCTGCTGAATCACCATCAACCGAACCAAAGTTTCCATGCCCATCAACAAGCATATAACGATAGCTAAAATCCTGAGCCATACGTACCATGGTTTCATATACAGCTGAATCACCATGAGGGTGATACTTACCAATAACATCTCCAACGATACGGGCTGATTTTTTGTACGCTTTGTCCGGAGTCATGCCTAAATCGTTCATCGCATATAAGATCCGGCGATGAACTGGCTTTAGACCATCTCTTGCATCAGGAAGTGCCCGGCTGACAATTACACTCATTGCATAATCCATAAAGGATGTTTGCATTTCCTGGCCTATATTTATTTCAGTAATGTTTGAACGATTCTCCTCAGCCATTTGTTACCCCTCCATCAGAGCTGTTGCATTTTTCTACCCGTTTACACATCAAGATTTTTTACGTATTGGGCATTTTCCTGTATAAAATCACGTCTTGGTTCGACTCGGTCACCCATTAACACATCAAAAATCTCATCAGCTTTAATTGCATCTGCAAGAGTAACTTGCATCATGCTGCGTGTGTCAGGGTTCATCGTTGTATCCCACAACTGCTCCGGATTCATCTCACCAAGACCCTTATAGCGTTGAATTCCAACTTTAGAACGATCTGACATGGTTTTGAGTAGTTCATCTAGCTCGCGGTCGTTGTACGTGTACGTAACCTGTTTACCTTGTGAAACCTTATATAACGGTGGTTGAGCAATATATACGTAACCATGTTCAATAACTGGACGCATATAACGATATAAAAAAGTTAGAAGTAGTGTACGAATGTGCGCACCATCTACATCGGCATCCGTCATTAGGATTAATTTGTGATAACGGGCTTTTGTAATATCGAACTCGTCACCAATCCCTGTTCCCAGTGCAGTAATGATGGTTCTGATTTCATTATTTGCTAGAATTTTATCTAAACGTGCTTTCTCAACGTTTATAATTTTTCCGCGTAGTGGCAAGATCGCCTGGAAATGACGGCTTCGACCTTGTTTTGCAGAACCACCCGCAGAGTCACCCTCAACGATATACAATTCACTAATTGTTGCGTCCTTTGATGCACAGTCAGCTAGTTTCCCAGGTAGGGAGCTTACTTCAAGCGCACTTTTACGACGTGTTAGTTCTCTTGCTTTTTTTGCTGCTTCTCTTGCTCTTGATGCCATTAAGCCTTTTTCAACCACTTTACGAGCAACTTGAGGATTTTCAATCATAAATCTGGCAAAATGCTCACTAAATAATGAATCCGTAATTGTACGTGCTTCACTATTACCAAGCTTTGTTTTTGTTTGTCCTTCAAATTGTGGATCCGGAATTTTAACAGAGACAATCGCTGTTAAGCCTTCACGAACGTCTTCACCTGTTAGGTTTGGATCACTTTCTTTGAAAAGACTGTTCTTACGTGCGTAGTCATTAATTACACGTGTAAGACCTGTTTTGAAGCCTGATTCGTGTGTTCCACCCTCATGTGTATTAATGTTATTAGCAAATGAATAGATGTTACTTACAAAGCCATCGTTATATTGAACAGCGACTTCAACAGTCAGTCCGTCTTTTTCACTTTCAATATGAATCGGCTCAGGATGAAGTACTTCTTTTGTACGGTTTAAATGCTCAACAAAGGACCCAATTCCACCCTCGTAATAGTAGGTAGATTGTTGTTCTTTTTCAGCTCGTACATCATTAATATGAATGGTTAATCCTTTATTCAGGAAAGCAAGCTCACGTAAGCGAGAAGCTAATGTATCAAAATCATATACTTGCGTTTCTTTGAAAATCTCAGCATCGGGCTTAAAGCGAATCACCGTACCTGTTTTATCTGTTTCACCAGTAACGGTTAAATCAGAGACTGGTACTCCACGCTCATACTTTTGATAATGAATGCTTCCACCTAGGTGAACATTCACTTCTAGATAAGTGGATAACGCATTAACAACAGAGGCTCCAACCCCGTGAAGTCCCCCGGACACCTTGTATCCGCCGCCACCGAACTTACCTCCGGCGTGAAGAACCGTCATGATTACTTCTACAGCTGGACGTCCCATTTTCTCTTGAATCCCTACTGGAATTCCACGCCCATTATCTTCAACGGTGATACTATTGTCTTCTTCAATCGTCACGGTGATCGTGTCACAGTATCCAGCCATTGCCTCATCAATACTGTTATCGACAATCTCCCAGACTAAGTGATGGAGACCACGTACACTCGTTGATCCAATATACATACCAGGTCGTTTACGAACAGCTTCTAGACCCTCGAGTACCTGTATCTGGCTTTCATCATACGATTGTTCCATTTGTTGTTCATTACTCACTTGCTTCACCTTCATTCCCAATGATCTTAAACTTTTTTATATCAGCTAAGTGGTTTACACTACTTCTTCTTTGAAACCTTGATCTGTTTGTGCTCGTCTATTTAACGTGATTGATGATACTGGAGAGTAATAGATAATATGATCTGTAATAATGACAGATTTCACGAGATCCGGTGTAATTGTCACCGACTCTTTTGCGCCAGCTAATGTGATAAAGGGATTCTTCTGCTCTGGCGCTTCGCTGTCTTCATATTGTAGGATGGCGATGATCTCAGTAGCCCGAATCATGACATCTCCACCTAAATGAATAAACATCACTTCACCTCACTGCTGCCTCTATTAGGCCTTACGTGTTTGGCCGCTTTTGGATATGGCCTGATTTCACTTCAAAAACTTCGGCATTCTCCAGGGCATCTTGATGAACACCCGCAAGTCCAGTGGTTGTCACAAATGTCTGTACTTTTTGTTGAATCGTTTCTAGTAGATGAGATTGCCGATAATCATCTAGCTCTGAAAGTACATCATCGAGTAACAGTACTGGGTATTCTCCTACCTCTTCTTTGATGAGCTCAATCTCAGCAAGCTTAAGAGCGAGAGCGGTTGTTCGTTGTTGTCCTTGTGAACCGAAGCTTTGCACATCTTTTTCATTTACTAGAAATCCAATATCTTCACGATGAGGTCCAAATAAGGTTGTTCCTCGCATCTGTTCTTTTTCTTTTTTCTGTTGATATACCGTATATAGTTTTTCTTTTAGGTTCGACAAGTTTATGTCTTCTGATACCTCTATCGTGGAAAGATATGTTAGCTTTAGTTGTTCAGTACCTCGGGAAATATCGTAATGGATTGATTCAGCCCATTTTTGGAGCTTTTTTAGAAATTCTGCACGGCGTTTAATGAGTTCTGCAGCCGTATCAATCAACTGATCTGTTAAAATATCAAGCATGTCAGGAGCGGGTTTCCTGTGCCAATCTCTTAAAAGAGAATTACGTTGCACAAGGATCTTTTGATAACGACTGCTGTGATGAAGGTAGACAGGACTAATTTGACCAAGCTCCATGTCCATAAAGCGTCTGCGTCCTTGAGGACTACCTTTTACAAGATGGAGATCCTCAGGAGCGAACATAACGACATTAAGAGCCCCGACGTACTCACTGAGGCGTCGTTGCTCCAACCCGTTAAGCTTTACTTTTTTTCCTTTGTCCGAGATACGTAGATCAAGGGTTAGCTTGTTATGACGAGTTTGGGCTTCGCCATAAATCCCCGCGTATTCCTCGCTCCAGTTAATTAACTCTTTATCTTTAGAGGTGCGGTGTGACTTTGCCATAGCTAAGACATAGATCGCTTCTAAGACATTTGTTTTCCCTTGAGCGTTATCGCCAATAAACACATGTACTTGTTTAGTAAATTCAAGCTCTGCCTTTGCATAGTTTCGATAGTTGATCAGGGATAGCTTATTGACCCTCATCTTCCTTCTCCTCAGACCATGCAACTTCGATCGATGTGCCATCATGAAGCCGGATCACGTCACCCGCACGTAATTTCTTGCCTCGTCTGTTCTCGGGTTCTCCATTCACAATCACTTCATATTCACTTAAATACCATTTCGCCATCCCACCAGTATCAATTGCCCCAGATTCCTTTAGCAATTGTCCTAACGTGATATAAGGCGTTGAGATTTTTAGCACGTCCATCTTGTACCTCTTTTCCTCCCTTTTTTAAGGGTCATAAGAAAGGGAAGACAGCAAGTCATGGAGAGCTGCTGTCTTCTTGTTCCGTTCAATTTGCATACATTCTCTATTGTCTATTGTACTAGACCAGCGTCTTCTAGCCAAGTCCAATCTTAAAAGAAAGCCACTTAGACCTAGTAAGTACGCACTGGTGAGAATAGGTGGAGATAATGTTCATGATCCGTTGGTCTAATCACAAACGCACTCATTGCTCCTGTGAACATAATATTTACTTTTTCACTGTCGATTACTTTTAATGCATCAATGACAATCTTCCCGTTAAAAGAAATTCGCATCTCTTCTCCCTCTTGCTCCGTGGTAGAAAGATCCTCAGTTACTTTTCCAATCTCCGGCGATACAGATGTAATTTCAATCTGCTGATCATCTAACGTCTTAAGTGTGACGACGTTATTCTTTCCATCGGAAAGTAATAGCGCCCGCTCAAGTGTTTGCAGCAGAGACTTAGTCTGCACAGAGAATGACGTTTTTGATTGCGTCGGGATCATACTGCTTGTCACAGGATATTTTCCGTCAAGCAATCTAGAGAAGAACAACGTATGACCTAACTTAAAGAGAATTTGGTTCTCGGTCACGACTACCTCTATTAACGTATCATTCTCTTCTAAGATCCGGCTTAGCTCCGTTAAACTCTTTCCTGGAATCACCACATTCTCGAACGACAGCTCCTGATCATTTCGTTCCACCGATGATTTTCTCATGGCTAAACGTCTACTGTCTGTTGCAGTACAGATTAACTCACCGTTTTCGATTTCTAGGTTTACACCTGTCAACACTGGGCGTGTTTCCTGAGTGGACACCGCGAATACCGTTTGGCGGATGATGTTTTTTAGCATGTCCTGTGGTAATCGGAACACACGATCTTCTTCAAGCTGAGGAAGTCTAGGATATTCCTCTGGATCTAATCCGTTTAAGGTGAAAACAGATGAACCTGATTTGATTGTTGCGCTTAGTTGGTCTTGAACAATAATTTCAATTTGTTCGCCTGGCAGCTTTTTTACGATCTCTGCAAAGAAACGCGCCTGTAATACGATGCTTCCCTCTTGTTTGATTTCAACGAGATGACGATCTTCTTCCTCGGTGGGGATAAAGGTTTCAATCGAGATATCAGAGTCACTACCAGTAAGAGTGATTCCTTCGTTTGTAGCAACTAGTTTCATTCCAGTAAGAATTGGAATCGTCGTTCTAGATGAAACGGCCTTCGCTACGTTTTGAACATCGTGAACAAAACGATTTCTTTCGATAACAAAATGCATGACAAATAGCTCCTTTAAATCATTATTTATGTTTTAAAAACTCGTAATAATAGTAATAGGGACTGTGAATTTGTGGATAAGTGCGCTTTCTCTAGCTGGCACAAGTTATGCACATGTGGGTAAGCTGTGTATAGCGCTGACTACTTTACCCACATGTGCACATTCATGAGCCGCGAAGCTGTTCTGTAATGGCTTGGACCTTTTGCTGTAAATCCTCATCCGTGCCAAGTAACTTGGAGATTTTTTCGTGTGCGTGTATGACGGTTGTGTGATCGCGTCCTCCAAATTCACTTCCTATCTTAGGTAAGGATGAATCTGTTAATTCCCGAGAGAGATACATCGCAATTTGGCGAGGGAACGCAACGGACTTTGTTCGTTTTTTAGCTTTAAAATCATCAAGCTTTACTTGATAGTAGTCACCTACAAGCTTTTGAATATCTGCAATCGTCAGCATTTTAGGCTTTGAGTTTGGAATAATATCTTTTAATGCTTCAGCTGCGAGATCCGCGTTCATATCTTTATTAATAAGAGATGAGTACGCAACAACACGGATCAGCGCACCTTCTAGTTCACGTATATTAGTATCAATTTGATTTGCAATATAAAGCATCACTTCATTCGGTATATCTAAATTCTCTGCTTTCGCCTTTTTTCTTAAAATGGCAATCCTTGTTTCAAGATCAGGCGGAGTAATGTCTGTAATTAGCCCCCACTCAAACCTAGAACGGAGTCGATCCTCAAGAGTAGGAATCTCCTTAGGTGGACGGTCACTTGAGATGACAATCTGTTTTGATTCTTCGTGTAACGCGTTAAATGTATGGAAAAATTCTTCCTGCGTTTGTTCTTTTCCCGCTAGGAATTGAATATCATCGATTAATAGAACATCTACATTTCGATATTTATTGCGGAAATTTACGGCTTTGTTATCTCGAATCGAGTTAATAAACTCATTTGTAAATTTCTCAGATGATAGATACACCACTTTTGCTTTTGGGTTATGTTCCATTACATAATGACCAATTGCGTGCATTAAGTGGGTTTTACCAAGTCCAACTCCACCATAGATAAATAAAGGGTTATAAGCCTTTGCTGGTGCCTCAGCTACTGCAAGGGATGCGGCGTGAGCGAATCGATTCCCAGAACCAATGACAAAGGTGTTAAACGTATATTTTCCGTTAAGCATGGTGCGAGTCGATATATCATCGGTTGCATCTGCTTGAGGAATTTTTTTTGGTGGTTGCTCTACCAATAGATCGTCCTCGTTTTCATTTTGAGGAATGACGAATTTTGGCGTGAGTCGTGATCCCGTTAAATGCTCAATCGTATCCGAAGTTAATCCCGCATAATGATCCTCTAACCAATCACGAGCAAATTCATTCGGAGCGGTAACTGTAATCACATCATTTTGTATAGCCGTTGCTTTCGTGGATTTTAACCACGTTTCAAAGCTTGGTTTGCTCACCTTTGTCTCCATTTCAGAGAGGACCCGTTCCCATAGGTCGTGAATGTTCTCCAAGATTAAACCTCCTTTTTCCCTAGTGTTACAAGTAGTGTAGACACAGAAAAGACCTATACGGCCTTTTAATTGTTTGCTTGTATAGGTTTTGTACAACACTTATGTTAACGATGAATAAATATTCATCAACGAATAAATTGTGGAAAGATAATAGTATAGTAGAAAAACGTAAAAAAAGAAATAGTAAACATCCCTGTGGACAAAACAATTCATAGAAAAATATCCTGTCCACAAAGTTACCCACAGGCTGTGGACAATATAAACGGGTGGATAAGCTGTCCACGAGTAAAAACAATATAATCATAGCAAAATAATCCCTTTGTCGCAATGGTTTGTTGTATTTATCCACACAGCACACGATGTTGTGTTTTATTTTTGTCCACAACACAAGATATGTGAGTAAGCTGTCGATGAGTCGTAGGATAAGTCGAAACCTGTCTATTATAGTTTTCCACAGATGAGGTTCAAAAAGAGGGAGAAGAGGAAGAAAAGATGTTTTCTAAATTCGCCTTGACAATTGATGTTCTTTTTCTTTATAATTTACAAGACTGTCTTACAGCCAGAATTTTTTAATGAGCAATCCGCAGGGGGTGTAATAAATGGGTAAACCAACCTTTCAGCCAAACAACCGTAAGCGTAAAAAGAAGCATGGTTTTCGTGCAAGAATGAGCACTAAGAACGGTCGTAAAGTTCTAGCTCGTCGTCGTCAAAAAGGAAGAAAAGTATTGTCCGCATAAAACCACTGATAAGCCAGTGATAAGCAACTTCAGATTATTGGACTTGCTTTGCGCAAGCTGGATCCTTTTTATATAAGAAGGGCTTATGAGCGAATCGCGGCAAGTATCGACATCTGAGACCACTGGCAGACAGTGGTCTTTTTTGCTTCAAAGAGAAGATAAGGGGCGGGAATATGAGAAAAGAACAGCGGATCAAAAAGAATGAGGAATTTTCGGCTGTATTTAATCATGGTCGTTCCGTAGCGAACCGTCAGTTTGTTCTTTATGTGCTACAAAAAGAAGAACAAGAGCAATTCCGTTTAGGATTATCTGTGAGCAAGAAGGTTGGGAATGCTGTTGTGCGTAATCGCATTAAGCGGTTAATTCGTACCGTTTTTCAAGAAAAGCAGGAAATTCTACTGCCTCATTGCGATTATGTGGTGATAGCAAGAAAACCTACAGCTACTATGGACTATTATGAGTTTCATGCAAGCCTAGCACATGTAATGAAAAAAGCAGGTGTCAGCAGAAGAAGCTCCGAGCATGCATCAAAGAAAGATTAAGTTGTGCAGAGGGTGTGAAAGAGTGAAGAATAAGTTTGGGTTATTCATTGTTTCATTTGGTCTGCTATTTCTTCTAACCGGATGTTTCAGTGTAAATGAACCGATTACTAGTAATAGTGAGGGAATTTGGAATAGCTTCTTTGTGTATCCGGTTTCCTGGCTCATTATTCGATTTGCTGATTTCTTTAACAGTTACGGAATCGCAATTATTGCCTTAACCGTGCTTATTCGTTTGGTGATTATGCCACTAATGATTAAGCAAACAAAAAGTATGAAGGCTATGCAATTATTACAGCCTGAGATGCAGCGTTTGCGCGAGAAACATAGCGCAAAAGATCAGGTAACTCAACAGAAGCTACAAAAAGAATTAATGGGTCTTTATCAAGAAAAAGGCGTGAATCCGTTTGCTGGATGTTTGCCACTTGTCATTCAGATGCCAATCTTATTGGCGCTTTACCACGCAATTATGAGAACAACCGAGATTAAAGGCAATACATTCTTATGGTTTACGTTAGATGTACCTGATCCAATCTTTCTTTTACCAATTATCGCGGGTGGGGCTACATTCATTCAACAGAAAATGATGATGGTTCAAAATAACCCGCAGATGAAAATCTTGCTTTACCTCATGCCAATTATGATTACGGTATTTGGGTTCTTCCTACCATCAGCCGTTATTCTTTACTGGGTTGTTGGTAACGTATTTATGATTGCTCAAACGTACTTTATTACGGGCCCGAACGTAGAACAACGGAAGGCTGCGAAAGCGGGCGTTGGAGGGAAATCAGATGTCAAAGCACCTCAATCTCAGTCAAAACCAAAGCCAAAGCCTAAAGCTAAAAATAAGGGTAACAGGAAGAAGCGTAGATGAAGCCATTGAAGAGGCGCTCAAAGAGCTGGATGTTCCAAAAGAGCGTCTGTCCTATGAAGTTCTAGAAGAACCTCGAAAAGGATTTCTAGGATTCGGAGCCAAAAAAGCGCTTCTTGAAGCAGTTGCTATTCCTGATCCTATTGAAGTTGCGCATTCTTTTTTGACGAAAACGGTTAGTGAAATGGGAATTGATGCGTCAATTGAGCAAAAGAATACGAGTGAAGGTTGTCTCCTTTCTATTCAATGTGCAGAGGAACGAGATGCTGCCAGATTGATTGGGAAACGTGGACAAACGTTAGATTCTCTAGAGTATCTAGTCGAACTAGCGGCAAACCGAAACAAAGTAAAGTATCAAGCATTTCAGGTTGATGTTGGTGACTATCGATCAAAGAGATACGAGCTTTTACGTGAGCTTGCTCACCGCGTGGCGAGCAAAGCAGCTAATCAAGAGGAAGGGATTCCACTTGAGCCGATGAACGCACGTGACCGAAAAATTGTGCACCAGATTTTATATAAGAAAAAAGGTGTCACAACGGTTTCAAAAGGAAAAGGTACCAACCGACACGTAATTGTCAAAAAGTCGAATGACTAAGCGATCGTAACGATAAACACACAAAGATTAGTGGGTAAGATCATCGATGGATGGTTTTATCCACTATTTTTGTTCAGGAATGTTGTGAGAGGTGAAAGAAAGCTCCTAAAGCCTCAGGAATTTAGAATCCGTATAAAAAGTGGCTATATGTATTGCGCATTTCAAATAAATAACATAATATCTTTATAATATTTTTCCGTAAATACTAGCATAGAGAGAAATAGTATTTCATGATTCGCATAATAAATGTTTAGAGAGATAGAAAGGAAGGTTAACTTGAGAATATTTAGGGTGCTTTTCTACTATGCAGTTCTGTTTCTAATCGCGTTAGCAATCACTGGGTGCAGTTCAGGGGACAAAGAAGTAAGTAAAGAAGACACATCTGTAGTAGGTTCAGAAGTGGACGAAGCTTCTTCAGATAAAGATCAGGGAGATAAAGAGGATAAAGACAAGGAACAATTAGAGTCAGATGAACCGAACGATTCAGATCAAGATGAAGTACGTGATCATACATCAAGCAGTTCAAAAGACGATCAGTTAGATGATGAGGTATCACAAGATGACGGAGTAGATTTATCAGCCTATTCTTCAGAGGAAATTGAATATGCGAGAGTTTGGCAACAACTAGGTCCAAACCAAGAAATTGATTCACTATACGTAGCGAAAATTTCTGCAGGTACTTCGATTAATCCCAACCACGAGGATGCTAGTGCAAAATATCCTGAAGACGTGATCATGCTGCAGGGGACCCGAGTGGTAGATGGAGCTGTCACGTATAGTGGAAATGGAGACGGTACGATTAATGTGTACAAGGTGCCCGCTCGTTGGGATGATAAGCTTGGTGCAAAAGTGGATAAGGTTGAAATCAAAGAATCTACTGAAATGATTGCCAAAGATACAAAGAAAGTCTCGATCAAACCATTTTCAAATGATGAAATCGTAGAGCTTATCAAAAAAATTAAATTGAATGAATAAAAAGCGGACAATCATTTACTTGGATCTTGGATTGTCTGTTCTTCGTCTTTACTCAAAAAAGAAGTCGAAAAGTAGAATAAGAACGAAGAATTACCCTCATATTCCCACTAATGAGGGCTTGCTGGTTCGTAGCTTTTCAGCTAGGTCTGTGCTATTCTATTACATTAGAAGCGGACTGATAAGGTAACGTATGAACAAATAGATTACATGAAAACAAAGTAGGAGGTGACGACGATGATAACAGAATTTGACACCATTGCAGCGATTTCAACGGCTCAAGGAGAAGGAGCGATTGGAATTGTAAGACTAAGCGGTGACGAAGCGATTTCCATTGCGTCTCATTTATATGAAGGAAAAAATCCACTTCAGGACGTAGCGTCTCATTCCATTGTCTACGGTCACATTACGGACGGTACAAGCAAGGTAGAAGAAGCGATGATTAGCGTGATGCGGGCTCCTCGTACATTTACAAGGGAGGATGTCGTTGAAATCAACTGTCATGGTGGGTTAGTATCTGTTAACCGAGTTCTTCAGCTTGCGCTAAAACATGGAGCGAGGCTGGCGGAACCTGGAGAATTCACGAAACGAGCCTTTTTAAATGGACGAATTGACTTATCTCAAGCAGAAGGTGTTATGGACTTAATCCGTGCAAAAACGGATCGAGCAATGAATGTGGCACTCGGACAGCTTGAAGGGCGTTTATCGGGTAAGATTAAACAGCTACGCCAAGAGCTTCTCGAAACGGTCGCTCAAGTAGAAGTGAACATCGACTACCCTGAATATGATGCAGAAGCAATGACTCATGACATTATGGTTGAAAAAGTAGGGTTTGTGATCGAAGAAGTGGATAAGCTGTTAAGAACAGCTGGACAAGGGAAGATTCTTCGAGAAGGGCTTGCAACTGCTATCATCGGTAGGCCGAATGTCGGGAAGTCATCTCTTATGAACAGCCTCGTTCATGAAAATAAAGCCATTGTGACAGACATTCCGGGTACAACGCGTGATACACTTGAAGAGTACGTGAATGTCCGTGGAGTTCCATTACGATTAGTCGATACGGCAGGAATTCGTGAGACGGAAGACATTGTTGAACGATTAGGTGTGGAACGGTCGCGTAAGGCTCTACGCGAGGCAGATTTAATATTACTTGTGGTCAACCATGGGGAAGAGCTTTCACCTGAGGACGAAGCCTTGTTTGAAGCGACTGCAGATATGAATGCAGTTGTGATTGTCAATAAGGTAGATGTACCTCTTGCCATTAATTTGGAGAGAGTGAACGAGCTTGCAGCCGGACGTCCTGTTGTGACCACTGCATTTATAGAAGATAAAGGATTGGAAGACTTAGAAGAAGCCATTGCAGCTCTGTTTTTTGAAGGAGCCATTGAAGGTGAAGATGCAACGTATGTATCAAACACCAGACATATCGCTTTACTCGAACAGGCGAAGCAGACGGCGCAGGATGCTCTTGAAGCAACTGATATAGGAATGCCAATTGATTTGATTCAAATTGATGTAACAAGAACGTGGGAGCTGCTTGGCGAGATTATTGGTGACAGTGTGCAGGATAGTCTGATCGATCAGTTATTCTCACAGTTCTGTTTAGGAAAATAACAACCTCATTTCATGTAAATGAGAGTAAAAATAGAAAGAAGGATGAACGATGAGCTATCAAGGTGGAGAATTTGATGTCATTGTGATTGGGGCAGGTCATGCAGGAGTAGAAGCAGGACTTGCTTCTGCACGCATGGGTGCAAACACACTTATGCTGACACTGAACCTCGATGCCGTTGCGTTTATGCCGTGTAATCCATCCGTTGGAGGACCGGCAAAAGGGATTGTCGTACGAGAACTTGATGCATTAGGCGGCGAGATGGCCCGTAACATTGACAAGACGCATATCCAAATGAGAATGCTGAACACAGGGAAAGGACCAGCTGTGCGTGCACTGCGTGCGCAGGCTGACAAATTCCTATATCAGCATGAAATGAAGAAAACAATTGAAGAACAAGAGAATCTTCTCCTTCGCCAAGGAATGGTGGAGAAGCTGATTGTTGAGGATGGAATCTGTAAAGGTGTCATCACTAATACAGGTGCAGAGTACCGCAGTAAGTCAGTTATCATCACGACAGGTACGTACTTACGTGGAAAAATCATTCTTGGTGAATTGGCTTATGAGAGTGGTCCAAATAACATGCAGCCATCTGTGCAGCTTTCTTACCACCTGCAGGAGCTTGGCTTTGAGATGGTTCGCTTTAAAACAGGCACACCACCTCGTGTAAATGGAAACACAATTGATTATGATAAGACAGAGATTCAACCTGGTGATGATGTTCCTCGTGCTTTCTCATATGAGACGACGAAGTACATTACGGATCAACTACCGTGCTGGCTCACGTATACGTCTACAGAGACGCATATGATGATTAATCAGAACCTAACGCGTTCGCCAATGTACTCTGGAATGATTGAAGGAACAGGTCCGCGTTATTGCCCATCCATTGAGGATAAGATTGTTCGTTTTAATGATAAGCCGCGTCACCAGATCTTCCTTGAGCCTGAAGGCCGTAATACAACGGAGGTCTACGTACAAGGGCTATCAACAAGCCTTCCAGAAGACGTTCAATTGAATATGTTAAAAACAATCCCTGGACTTGAGAATGTTAAAATGATGAGACCTGGTTATGCCATCGAGTACGATGCCATTGTGCCAACACAGCTATGGCCAACACTTGAAACGAAAAAAGTCGAAGGACTATTTACGGCTGGTCAAATCAACGGAACATCAGGTTATGAGGAAGCAGCAGGGCAAGGAGTAATGGCTGGAATTAATGCTGCTCTTAAAGCTAGAGGAGATGAAGGTTTAATCCTTGATCGCTCACAAGCCTATATTGGCGTATTAATTGATGACCTCGTCACAAAGGGTACAAATGAGCCATATCGTCTCCTGACCTCTAGAGCCGAATTTAGACTCCTTCTACGCCACGACAATGCTGACTTACGTCTAACGGAAATCGGTCATGAAATTGGCTTAATTAAAGAGGATCGATACGCTCGTTTCATGAAGAAGAAAGAGCAGATTGAAGCAGAGAAGAAACGAATTGAAAAAATTATTATCAAACCATCTGCAGATGTGGATAAGGTGCTAGCTGAAGCAGGTTCGTCACCTTTAGCAGAGGCGATGCATGCAGCCGGCTTATTACGCCGTCCTGAGTTAACGTATCAGCATATCGCTTCTATTATTCCGGCAGCTGACACACATATTGCAGAGGATGTAGCGGAGCAGGTTGAGATCCAAGTGAAATATGAGGGATATATTGGTAAACAGCTACAACAGGTTGAACGCTCGAAGAAAATGGAAAACAAAAAGCTTCCAGAAGATCTTGATTACATGGCTATAAACGGATTGGCCACAGAGGCGAAACAAAAGCTAGCTGAGGTACGCCCAATCTCCCTTGGTCAAGCATCTCGTGTATCTGGCGTAAACCCTGCGGATATCTCGATTCTTCTTGTTTATTTAGAACAAGGAAAACTAGCAAAAGTGAAATGATAGAAAGAGGGAACTATGAATAAAAGTGAATTTGTTCTAGCTTTATCAAAAAAAGGAATTGACTTATCTGAGCATCAACAATGGCAGTTTGAACGATATTTTGAACTCCTCGTTGAGTGGAATGAAAAGATGAACTTAACGGCACTAACGTCTGAGTCAGATGTGTACCTTAAACATTTTTATGACTCCATTAGTGCAGGATTTTACTATTCCTTTAATGAGCAAAAATCAATCTTAGATGTGGGAGCAGGAGCAGGTTTTCCGAGCTTACCCATTAAAATTGTGTTTCCAGATATTCACGTAACCATTATTGATTCCTTAAAAAAGCGAATTGGCTTTCTTGAACATTTAGCGTCGGAACTTAAGCTTGAGAATGTCCATTTTCATCATAACCGCGCTGAAATTGCTGGGCAGGATCCGGCATACCGTGCTCGCTTTGATGTCGTAACAGCGCGTGCGGTTGCCAGGTTATCTGTTCTTTCAGAGCTTTGCTTACCTTTTGCCAAAACAGGAGGAGAGTTTTTAGCAATGAAAGGAGCAGGCGCGGAAGAAGAATTGAAGGACGCCAAAAAAGCACTTGATATTTTAGGTGGTGCAGTTGGTGAGACATTCTCGTTTACGTTGCCTGAAGAAGAAAGTGAACGAACCATTTATATACTCCAAAAAACACGATCTACACCAAAGAAATACCCACGCAAGGCAGGCGTTCCTGCTAAGCAGCCTCTCTAAATGTTACAGGCAGTGTTTCACGTGGAACACTGCCAATCTTACATACGTAGTTGATAAGAATAAAACAATATCTTGACGACCTTACGCAGGTTGGATATAAAAGAGTTAGAGATAAAAAGGGATTATAGACCATAGTGTCGAATAGATAGATAGGACATTGAGGTTTATAAACAGAAGGTGGTGTCAGGGCGATGAAGCAGCCGTTTTCACGCCTATTTGGCTTTAGTGACAAACAGGATGAAACAGCAGTGATAAAAGAGAATGAGGAAGTACAACAACTCGATCTAGCAGAAATTGTACCCAATCGTTTTCAGCCACGGACCGTATTTGATGAAGAGAAAATTGAAGAGCTTGCACAAACCATTCGTACACATGGTGTCATTCAACCAATTGTTGTCCGTAAGCGCGACGACAAGTACGAAATCATTGCTGGTGAGCGACGTTGGCGTGCAGTTACACATCTGGGATGGGAGAAGATCCCTGCGCTTGTAAAGGAATTTAATGACTCGCAGACTGCTTCCATTGCACTTATTGAAAATCTTCAACGTGAAGGATTAACAGCAATTGAAGAAGCTGTAGCGTACGCAAAGCTGATTGAGATTCACGGATTAACGCAGGAGAGCTTAGCACAAAGACTTGGAAGAGGTCAGTCAACCATTGCAAATAAGCTAAGGTTGCTTCATCTACCTGATTTTGTACAACAATCCATCTTGGATCGTAAAATATCGGAGAGACATGCTCGTTCCTTACTTGTTTTGAAAGATGCAGAGAAGCAAGAACTCATTTTAAATGAGATCATTGAACATTCACTAAATGTCAAACAAACAGAAGAACGCGTGAAAGCCTTATTGGAGGCAGGTCAAGCTCCCGAGGAAGAGAAGAAAAAGAAGCCAACTCGTAAAGCGTATTCAAAGGATATGAGAATTGCGATGAATACCATTAGGCAGTCCGTAGACATGGTTCTTCAAAGTGGGCTAAATATAGATACAGACGAAGAGGAAAACGACGAATTCTATCAATTTACCATTCGCATCCCTAAGAAGTAATCTATCTTTTGAAAGATAGGTTCTTTTTTTACCCATCTTTTTGAAGAGATTTTTGATCTCACACAACTTTCTAAAATGTTTTCTCTCAAACTATGATAGAATAATAACGACTTATGTTAGTTCTTTTTTGAGGGAAAGTAGGTGGCTAAGTGGCCAAGATTATTTCGATTGCCAATCAAAAAGGAGGCGTGGGTAAAACAACCACAGCCGTGAACTTAAGCGCATGTCTTGCTTTTCTGGGACATCGAGTCCTTTTGGTTGATATAGACCCGCAAGGAAATGCATCAAGTGGAGTAGGGGTAGAAAAAGGAGACGTAGACGAGTGTGTGTACGATCTGCTTGTTGAAGATATAGAAACAAAGTCCGTTATACGTGAAACAACGGTTGAAAACTTATCTGTCATTCCTTCTACTATTCAGCTTTCAGGTGCAGAAATTGAGCTAGTATCAACAATTTCTAGAGAGGTTCGTTTAAAACGAGCGTTATCTGAGGTTGCTGATGAGTATGAGTATATTTTTATTGATTGCCCACCGTCTTTAGGATTG
This sequence comes from Alkalicoccobacillus gibsonii, assembly GCF_016798245.1. Lineage (GTDB taxonomy): Bacteria > Bacillota > Bacilli > Bacillales > Bacillaceae_D > Alkalicoccobacillus > Alkalicoccobacillus gibsonii. The sequence goes on from NZ_JAEUZA010000002.1 coordinate 20,176, forward strand.
TTAACGATCAATGCGTTAACTGCATCAGACTCGGTTTTAATTCCTGTTCAATGTGAGTATTATGCATTAGAAGGATTAAGCCAGCTATTAAATACGGTTCGTTTAGTACAGAAACATTTAAATACAGATTTAGCTATAGAAGGTGTCTTGCTAACAATGCTTGATGCCCGAACCAATCTTGGTATACAAGTGATTGATGAAGTGAAAAAGTATTTCAGAGAAAAAGTGTTTGATACCATCATTCCTCGTAATGTTCGTCTTGGAGAAGCACCAAGTCACGGGAAACCAATCATTGTCTATGATGCAAAGTCACGTGGAGCTGAGGTTTACGTAGATTTAGCGAAGGAAGTGGTTACAAATGGCTAAAGGTTTAGGGAAGGGTCTTCAGGCATTTTTTCCAGAACACTCTGATGAGAAACAAGAACAAATTGAACAAATTGCTCTTAAGCAAATCCGTCCCAATCCATATCAGCCTCGTAAAACCTTTACGGAGGAAGCAATTAGTGAGCTAGCACATTCCATCCAAACACATGGCTTGCTGCAGCCAATCACTGTCCGTAAGAGTATAAAAGGGTTTGAAATAGTGGTCGGAGAACGTCGTTTCCGAGCGGCTCAGCATGCGAAGCTTGAGACAATTCCAGCGATTGTGAAAGAGTATACGGAAGACGAAATGATGGAATTAGCGTTAATTGAGAACCTTCAGCGTGAGGATTTAAATCCAATTGAAGAAGGTTTTGCTTACCAGAAGCTTATGAGCCATTTAAATGTGACACAGGAGCAACTAGCTAAGCGCCTTGGTAAAAGTAGACCGCATATCGCTAACCATATTCGTTTGCTGCAACTGCCAACTGTGGTTCAAGAGTTTATTCAAGATGGCAAGATCTCGATGGGACATGGTCGTGCGCTACTTGGTTTAAATGATAAGAATAAAATCTCATCATTATTGGAGAAAGTCCTACATGATAAGCTAAGTGTAAGAGAATTGGAGCTTTTAATCCAACAAGTTAATGAACGTGTTTCACGTGAAACAAAGAAAAGAAAGATTAATCTTTCACCTTTTCTTAAAGAGAGACAGGATCTCTTACGTTCAACACTTGGAACATCTGTAGCGATTAAACCTGGTAAGAAAAAAGGGAAAATCGAAATTGATTACTTCTCTGAAGACGACCTTGAAAGAATTCTTCAGATCCTATCCATTGAGGAAACTCAGAAATAATGATCTAAAAATGAAAAAAGGTGAGGTCATCCATTTAAGGTGGCTTCTTTTTTTAATGAAAGGGTCGGTTCTATGCTTTATTTTGATCATGCAGCATCATCATTTCCAAAGCCAGCTCAAGTAGGGGAGGCAATGAAGCAAGCTGTAGATGAGTTTGCGGCGAATCCTGGTCGCGGAGGACATGCCTTGTCACAAAAGGCGGGATCCATTGTAAAACAAGCGAGAAGCGAAATCGCTCAGTTTTTTGAAGCACCTCATGCAAATCATGTCTGGTTTTATCAAAATGCAACGATGGCATTAAATCAAGCGATTCTTGGTTTTCCTTTTAGCTCAGGAGATCATATTATCACAACTGCATATGAGCATAATTCAGTATTACGTCCATTACATAGGCTCCAACAAGAAATGAATGTCCAAGTGACATATCTCACACCGGATGATTCGGAGCTTTTTCAAGTTGAAGATGTTCTTGAACAAATCACTGATCAAACGAAAATGATTGTTATTTCTCACGCATCAAATGTAACCGGTGCAATTTTCCCAGTGAAGGAATTAGGAGAGCAATTAAAGGATCGCTCCATTACGGTAGTTGTTGATGCGTCGCAAACAGCTGGAAAAGTAGATATACAAATGAAGAGAGATCATATTGATTTATTAGCAGTTGCGGGTCACAAAGGGTTACTCGGACCTCAAGGAACGGGGGCACTCATTAGTTACAGTGATTATGACCTAAAGCCACTCATTTTAGGCGGAACCGGAGCGTATTCTGAGCTTGAAACACAGCCACCGAATTGGCCAGAGCGTTACGAATCAGGAACGCTCAATACGCCTGGAATTGCAGGGCTATTAGCTGGCGTTCAAGCAATCAAAGAGCGAGGCATTCAAACGATCCAATCTCACGAAGAAGCACTCATGCAGGTGTTTTTAGAGGGAATGTCCACAATTGAAGCTGTGACATGCTTTGGACCAACTGACCTCCAAAAGCGAGTGGCTGTTATTTCGTTTCACGTGAAACATCTTGCTAGTCATGAACTCGCTATGATCTTAGATAATCATTATCAAATTGCTGTACGAGCAGGATTACATTGCTCACCTAAAACACATCACCAATTACAAACGGCTGATGAAGGATTAGTGAGAGTTAGCTTTGGTCCATACAATACAGTAGAAGAAGTACAAACGTTAATTAATGCAATAAATGACATCGTAGAGGCTTTTATCGAATAAGCAAAATTAAAGAATAGGACGTACTCTTTTATGGTATTAACAGGTACATTAGTAAATGGATTGGCCATTATTGTGGCAGGCTTCATTGGACTCATGGTACAAAACATTCCTGAGAAGATGAAAACAACCGTTCTACAGGCAATTGGACTTGCGATCATCTTATTAGGTTTGCAAATGGGACTCCAAACAGAAGACTTCTTACTAGTCATTGGTTGTTTAGCAGTAGGAGCCGTACTAGGAGAATGGATAGGGATTGATTCCTACTTAAATAAGCTAGGAAAATGGATTGAATCCAAATTAAAGCCAGCTAAATCAGGGGAGTCTGGAAAAGTAGCCCAAGCCTTTGTAACGACCTCACTGATCTATGTCGTAGGAGCGATGGCTGTGCTTGGTTCGATTGATAGTGGGCTTCGAGCAGATCACTCATTGCTTTATACAAAGGCGATGCTAGATGGACTATCTGCTATTATCTTTGCGTCGACCATGGGGTTTGGTGTGTTACTATCGGCAATCCCTGTTATGCTCTATCAAGGGACGATTGCCCTTTTAGCGACATATATCGCAGCATTTGTGCCAGATGTGTTACTCGAGCAGTTTATTTTAGAAATGACCGCAGTAGGTGGAGTGATGGTTGTTGCCATTGGATTAAATATATTAGGACTCACAACCATCCGGGTAGCGAATTTATTACCTGCGTTACCAGTGCTGGCGCTAGTCATTTTGATGCTGTCCTTGTTTTAACATAGAAAGAGGAATGCCCCGTAGCGGTGGCATTCCTCTTTCTATTTATGCAGACTATTGTTTGATATCTGTCGGTTTATATTGAATCATTGCTTGAATGGCAGGTCTTTGAGTGGAAACATGGTGTAGCTGTTGATCAGCCAGATGAATGGACTGGGCAATACTTTCAGCCATAGACATGACAACATGGAGTCTTGTATTTTGAAGAACGTAAAATTCCATAGAGCCACCAACATTCACGATGCCAGTAATATGGATATCTCCAACCTTTGGAAGATTTTTGTGTACAGCTGCTCCTGGATGAAGTGGTCCGTCTTGAATCGTTAGGGATCCCACATTGCTCTCTTGCCCGAGGCACGCGTCGATCGCAATAACAAAGGGGTTAAGATGATTGGCAGCAATCTCCGAAACGCGTTCTGCTAGATTCATTGCATGGGCAGGGTAGGCCAGTGTCCCATAGACATGAAAGTGGTTAAGTGACATTGCTTCAAGCTTTGAGCCAATTAAAGGCCCAAGAGAATCGCCCGTTGAACGATCGGTTCCTACACATAAGATAACAAGATCTCGTTTTTCTACCGCATTGCAATAAGAGACAAGTTTCCGAGCAAATGCATCATGAGAATGAATCTGATCATAAGGAACACGAAACGGCTTTGGTTTCTTTTTATTAAAACGCCATAGGTTTGGACTCATAACTTGTACTCCTTTGCCATAGTAGTAACAGTATAGTAGGTTAAGGCCATTTTTATACATGTAGACAAAAAAGGGAGCGAGCTTCAATGTGGGCAAATGGGTTGAAATGGATGTTCTTAATTGTAGGAACACTAATAGGTGCAGGTTATGCTTCCGGACGTGAGCTTTGGCAGTTCTTTGGCGCAGAGAGTAATGTAGCCATTCTTTTATTTACTGGACTGTTTACGGTTTCATGTTTTGTGATTTTAAATCTAGCGTATAAACAAAAGAGTACGCAGTATGTTCCATTGTTAACAACACTGGTTGGACCGAAGCTAGCACGGTTTTATGATTGGATTATTTTGTCTTATTTGTTCTCGACAACAACAATTATGCTTGCCGGTGCAGGAGCCACACTTGAGGTATATAACATTCCATTTTGGCTCGGAATGGTTGGTACTGCAGCGTTTGTCGTGCTTTTATTTTTACGTGATACCCAGGGTATGACCACCATTAATGCCTTTCTGATTCCAATATTAATTCTTTCTTTAGTTAGTATCTTATTAGTCTTTCAATCTTCGCTTGGATTTTCCTTCAGCTTTGATGTATCTCATCAATCAAATTGGCCGTCTGCTATCACATTTACTGCATTAAATATATTACCGATTGTAGCTGTGGTCTCAGCCATTGGGAATCAGATTTCCCATCGCGGAGAAATTTGGATTGCAACGATTGGGAGCGGCCTATTAATGGGGTCCATTTCGTACTTATATAATGAATCTCTCTTACAAATTGCAAATGAGATTATGTTTTACGAAATTCCCTTGTTTGTTATTCTTAAACAATATCCGTCTGTGATGGTTGTAGCGATGTCCGTTTTACTTTGGCTTGCAATCTATACAACAGCCGGAGCAGGGATCTTTGGCTTGATTTCGAGATTAAGAGGCGTATTAAAAGGGGAGACCTGGTTAGTGGCCATGCTGTTGCTTGCTATCATGGCTCCACTTACAACCTTTGGGTTCTCATCAATGATTGCTGTGTTATATCCGTTATATGGGGCTGTTAACCTTTATTTATTGGTTGCAATCATTTTATATCCATTCTTTCGTCATCCGATGTCAAAAAAGACCTTGTAAAGCATACGAGACGGTTTCCCTTTTCACTATGGTATCGTGTATAATAGAGGCAGTATGCTTCAAGGAGGTCGAATTGAATGGCAGATAAGGAATTCTTCCTTAACGATATTGTTGAGATGAGGAAGCCGCATCCTTGTGGAGCCAATCAGTGGAAGATTATTCGCGTAGGGATGGATGTACGCATTAAATGTATGAATTGCCAGCACAGCGTTATGCTTCCACGTAAGGAATTCACCCGCAAGCTTAAAAAGATTTTAGAACCTGCAGAACGTAGTGAGTGAAACAAGGTGAGGGGAGCCTGATCCGTTGCCTTGTTTTCTTGTGCCAAAATAGAGAAGACAGAAAAGGACGTGACTGAAGTGGCTTTAACAACAGGAATTGTGGGTCTACCAAACGTAGGGAAATCCACGTTATTTAATGCAATCACACAAGCTGGAGCGGAATCTGCAAACTATCCGTTCTGTACTATTGATCCAAATGTGGGGATCGTTGAAGTACCTGATCACCGTTTAAACGTATTAACAGAGCTTGTTGAACCGAAAAAAACTATTCCAACTGCATTTGAATTCACAGATATCGCTGGAATTGTAGAGGGTGCAAGTAAAGGGGAAGGACTTGGAAACAAATTCTTATCTCACATTCGCCAAGTAGATGCGATCTCTCACGTTGTACGATGCTTCGCAGATGATAACATCACACACGTAAACGGAAGTGTAGATCCGATTCGTGACATCCAAGTGATCAACCTTGAGCTAATCCTTGCAGACTTTGAATCAGTGGACAAGCGTATTGCACGTGTATCAAAGCTTGCTCGTACAAAGGATAAAGAAGCGGTAGCAGAGCTTGCAGTTCTTGAAAAACTACGTGATGCCTTTGAAGAAGAAAAGCCGGCTCGTAGCGTAGAGTTTACAGAAGACGAAGAGAAAATTGTTAAAGGACTTCACCTATTAACAAGTAAACCTGTTCTGTATGCAGCAAACGTAAGTGAAGAAGACATCATGGATCCAGAACAAAACGATTACGTAGCAAAGGTTAAAGCTTTTGCAGCTGAAGAAAACAGTGAAGTCATCGTTGTTTGTGCGAAGATTGAGGAAGAAATTGCGGAGCTTGAAGGCGATGAAAAACAAGAATTCCTTGATGATTTAGGAATCGCTGAATCAGGATTGGACCAACTGATCCGTGCCGCTTATCAATTGCTTGGCCTACAAACCTACTTCACAGCAGGCGTACAAGAAGTACGTGCGTGGACATTCAAAAAAGGCATCAAAGCACCACAAGCAGCTGGAATCATCCACACTGACTTCGAGCGTGGCTTCATCCGTGCTGAAATCGTTTCCTACGAAGACCTAGTCGATGCCAAATCGATGGCAGTCGCCAAAGAACGCGGAAAAGTCCGCTTAGAAGGAAAAGAATACATCGTCCAAGACGGAGACGTCATCCACTTCCGCTTTAACGTGTAAGCAGTAGAATACAATAGTAAGAATAAACCCCGAGCGTTCAAGAGAGCGCTCGGGGTTTTCTTATGTGGAATAGGAGCGAGGATGAAGGTGAGATGCGCGGGAGGAGAGGGAAGTGCGCGAGAATGAGGCTGAGGTGCGTGGGAGGAGAGAAAAGTGCGCGAGGATGAAGGTGAGGTGCGCGAGCGGGGAGAAAAGTGCGTGAGAATGAAGGTGAGGTGCGCGAGAGGAGAGGAAAGTGCGCGAGAATGAGGCCGAAATGCGCGCGCGAAAAGAAAAACACGCGAAAATTTCCATCAATACTCACAAATTCAAATCCCAGCACATAACCCACCCAAAACCAGCGAAAGAGAAGGGGTCGACTCCTAGTGGAGAAAAGGGCAAGGTTGAAATGGATTGGCGCAGCCAATTTAGTTCAACGCCCTCCACAGGAAAGCGTGCCCCTTCTCTGTAGCGACAGCTAAAGCACCTAAATAAAGTCATTAGTGCTTGTTGATTTTATCGTCCTTATCTGCTATCATTAATTGTTGTGAGTAAAATGACTCTGTCGATGAGTTTTGCTCCTTGCTCTGTTTATCGGAGCCGCTTAGACCAAAAGGAGGTGGCCGGAATGCGTAAGTACGAAATTATGTACATCATCGCTCCAAACCTGGAAGAATCAGCTTATAAAGAAATCGTTGAACGTTTTAACAACGTATTAACAACGAATGGTGCTGAGATCGAAAAGGTTAATGAAATGGGTAAACGTCGTTTAGCTTATGAAATCAATGATTTCACTGAAGGTTTCTACGTATTGCTAAACGTAAACGCTGCTGCTGATTCTGATGCGCTTAATGAATTTAATCGCTTAATCAAAATCAACGACAACGTTATTCGTGTCCTAGTAACTAAAGACGAACAATAATTAAAACCAGAGGTTAAGCAGTCTCGCTTAATCTTGCTTTTGGACATCCTCTCGGGGACCGTCTTAATACTTTTAGAAGCGGGAGGGATTTGGATGCTCAATCGTGTTGTCCTAGTTGGTCGCCTGACAAAAGATCCTGAATTACGTTATACACCAAGCGGAGTGGCTGTTGCTAACTTTACACTTGCTGTGAATCGTCCATTTTCGAATCAACAGGGAGATCGTGAAGCTGACTTCATCAACTGCGTCGTATGGCGTAAACCAGCTGAAAATGTAGCTAACTTTTTAACTAAAGGCAGCTTGGCAGGCGTCGATGGCCGTGTACAAACAAGAAGCTACGACAACAATGAAGGCCGTCGCGTCTATGTGACCGAAATCGTTGCCGAAAGCGTCCAGTTCCTGGAACCGCGTAACAGTCAGAACAACCAACAAAACAGTGGTTCACAGTCTAACAATAACTATGCTCAAGGTGGTTACGCTCCAAACCAGAACGATAACCGCGGACAGCAGCAGGGTGGATACAAGGATGACCCATTTGCAAATGATGGGAAACCCATTGATATCTCGGACGATGATCTACCGTTTTAAGTTTTCTGCCTGATCAATTATAAGAAAGGAGTTGTTCCGTTATGGCTCGTCGTGGTCGTCCTAAACGCCGGAAAGTTTGTTTCTTCACTGTAAACAAAATTACGCACATTGACTATAAGGATACTGAGCTTCTTAAACGTTTTATCTCAGAACGTGGCAAAATCTTGCCTCGTCGTGTGACTGGAACGTCTGCTAAGTACCAACGTAAATTGACTATCGCTATCAAGCGTTCACGTCAAATCGCATTACTTCCTTATGTTAACGAAGTAAACTAATGTTGATTAAATAGGTCGACGAGGAATCCGTTCCTCGTCGATTTATTTTTTTTACAGAAAGAGTGTACACTAAAAGGAAACCTTTAATTCTGTAGGCAATTACGATAAAATAGACAGGTATATATTGAGATGGAAGTAGACCTTTTTTCTTGTGAAAAAGGGTATGTGTTTCTTGTAAAAAGAGGTGACATCGTGAATCAAAAAAGTGCTTGGAAAGATGGCATTTTGATTGTTGGATTATATGTTTTACTATTACTTGCTACACTTCTTGTTCCGATTTTGAATGTGGTTGTCCTTTGGACTCTGCCACTACCACTTGTTTATTTTGCAGCGCGTCATGGAATCAAGCCTTCACTCCTTCTCTTTGGAATTCTCTGTATACTAACAGCTCTATTTGTTGAAGCGTTTATTCTAACCTTTGTGTGGGCATCTGTTGGTATTGTGATTGGTGAGCTTCATCGTAGAAAGGCCGATGGGTTTGCTGTATTGATTGGAGCGAGCTTAACGTACATATTCCATCTATTAATTGGATATGTGTTGTTAACGCTACTATCAGACCAAAGCTTGCGAGAGATGATTGCTACACAGCGTGATCAAGTAACATCCTTACTGGAACAAGCAGGAACCTCGTCAGGACAAATTGAATCGGTAACGGAGAGCTTAACCTTTATTCCTTATATCATCCCATTTATCTTAGTTCTAACTGGAACTGTTATGGGAGTTATAACAGTCTGGCTAGCGGGTATCTTGTTAAGACGCTGTAATCTAGAGGCAAACCGAGTACCACCTTTACGTGAATGGGGATTTCCGAAGGCCTTTATTTGGTACTATTTGATTGCGTTTATCTTACTACTTACCACGCAACCAGAAGAGGGAAGCACTCTTTTTATCGCAGTAACCAATGTGTTTTTATTAATAGAAACCATTATGACTATTCAAGGACTATCCTTTATCTTATTCTTCTTCCATTTGAAGAAGCTTCCTAAGATTGTTGGGATTCTTGCTGTGGTTGTAACACTAGTACTTGCGCCGCTTCAACAAATTGTTAGACTGGTCGGTATCGCTGATCTCGTTCTTGATTTGAAAAGTAGGCTGGGAAGCCAGAGAAAGTAGGAGTTGACAAGAATGCCGAAGTCTATAATGAAACGATGGCACGGCTATCATGTCATTGCATTGTTTGCTGTGGCGATTGTGTTAAGCACGTTGATTACATTTTGGCATTGGCAACTGGGTCTCGTAAGCTTTGCTGCTGTCATTCTTGTAGCCCTTTATTCGGTTTTCGCCAAACAGGGGTTTGAACAAGACTTGGAAGCGTATCTTTCTACTCTCTCCTATCGAGTGAATAAGGCTGGAGAGGGTGCCGTAGCCAATCTCCCAGTTGGCATCATTTTGTATAATGAGAATCATGTGATTCAGTGGGTCAATCCTTTTGTAAATAATCGAATTGAGGGCGATCTGATTGGAGAGAATCTCTCTGTGATTAGTGAAGATCTTCTTGTGATTCTTGATGAGGGCTCTACGTCTGAGACGATTCAAGTTGATTCGGTGTTTTATCACGTAGAGGTTGAACGCAATGAACGACTCATTTACTTAACGGATGTAACCGAAAAGGAAGAGACAAAAGAGCTGTACGAAGATACTCAGACTGTTGTTTCATTGATTTACTTAGATAACTATGATGAAGTCACACAGGGCATGGAAGAGCAAGTCAGAAGTCGGATGATGAGTACGATTACGTCTACGTTAAATCAATGGGCGAATGACTACGATATTTTCCTAAGACGAACGGCTTCAGATCGGTTTCTAGCTGTGATGAATTATAAGTCACTTCTGTTGCTCGAAGAAAATAAGTTCGCAATTGTGGATGAGATTCGAGAGGCGACAAGTAGAGAAAAAGCATCCATTACATTAAGTATTGGTGTGGGGACGGATGAGTCCTCTCTTAGAGAGCTCGGACAAGTCGCACAATCAAGCTTAGACCTTGCTTTGGGTCGTGGTGGAGACCAGGTAGCGATCAAACGAAAGAATGGTCGTGTCCGGTTCTACGGAGGCAAAACCAATGCAATGGAGAAACGTACACGTGTGCGAGCACGAGTCATTTCCCATGCATTACGTGACTTTGTGACAGAAAGTGAACGTGTGATTGTAATGGGGCATTCGCGTCCAGATATGGATGCAATTGGTGCCTCAATCGGTGTACTTAAAATTGCAGATGTAAATGATCGAGAAGGATACATTGTTCTTGATCAAAGTGATATGAATGCAGATGTACAAAGATTGATGGAAGAAGTGGAAACGCACGATCACCTTTGGTCACAATTTATTTCACCAGAAGAAGCCGTCTCTTTAATTGATAAAGAAACGCTGCTCGTGATTGTGGATACACACAAGCCTTCGATGGTTATTGAACCGAGACTACTTGATATGGTTGACCGAGTCGTAGTACTTGATCATCATAGACGTGGGGAAGACTTTATTAACGATCCTGTTCTTGTGTATATGGAGCCTTACGCTTCATCTACAGCTGAGCTTGTCACAGAGCTGCTTGAATATCAGCCAAAGCAATTAAACATGGATCGACTTGAAGCCACAGCGCTCCTTGCTGGGATTATCGTTGATACGAAGAGCTTCGCCGTACGAACGGGTGCCAGAACCTTTGATGCTGCATCGTTCCTACGTTCAAATGGAGCTGATACGGTGCTTGTTCAAAAGCTCCTGAAGGAAGACTTGGAACACTATAAGAAGCGTGCTAAGCTTGTGGAATCAGGAGATATGTACCGCGAAGGCTATATGATTGCCACAGCTGATCCATCAGAGACGTACACACAGCTGATCATTGCCCAGGCTGCAGATACGCTTCTAACCATGAAGCAAGTGGTTGCATCCTTTGTGATCTCACAGCGAGAAGATGGATTGGTCAGTATTAGTGCACGATCGTTGGGTGAAATAAACGTTCAGGTTATAATGGAGAGACTAAATGGCGGAGGACACTTGTCCAATGCGGCTACCCAGCTTGAGGGGGTAAGCGTGGAAGAAGCAAAAGAAGCGCTTCAAGAGGCCATTGATGAAGTGATAGGGGGAGACGAATAATGGAAGTTATTTTCTTAGAAGACGTTAAAGGAAAAGGAAAAAAAGGCGAGAAGAAGAATGTATCTGAAGGGTACGCTCGTAACTACCTTCTCCCAAATAACTTAGCTGTCGCTGCAACAAAAGGGAACGTAAAGGACCTTGAAGCGAAGCAAAAAAGCGCAGATAAGAAACAAGAAGAGGAACTAGCCGATGCGAAAGCATATAAAGATGAGCTAGAGGCTCTAACTGTTGAAATCAAAGCAAAATCAGGAGAAGGCGGACGTTTATTCGGAGCAATCTCTACAAAGCAAATTGCTGAGACATTAAAGAAAATGAAAAAGAAAGTCGATAAGCGTAAAATCGGTCTGGATGAGCCAATCCGTTCACTTGGCGTAACTAAAGTACCGATCAAGATTCACCCTGAAGTAACAGCAACTGTTAAAGTACATGTGGTTGAAGAATAAGAGAGACCTGGAAAAGCAGCTGTCCTCCAAGCTGGAGGCGGTTGTTTTTTTGCGAAAGGAAGAGTAATCGTGAGTGAGTTGTTTTCAGACAGAACCCCTCCACAAAATATAGAAGCAGAGCAAGCCGTTTTAGGTGCGATTTTTCTCTCGGATGCAGCCTTAATTACTGCAACGGAGAAGCTGATGCCCGAAGACTTTTACCGGGCTGCGCATCAACGCATCTATCAGGTTATGGTGGAGCTTGCTGAAAAAGGTGAGCCCGTTGACTTAGTCACCGTAACCTCTGATCTGCAGGATCGCAAATGGCTTGAGGAAATTGGCGGTGTTGCATACCTAGGGGATATCGCAAATGCCGTCCCAACTGCTGCTAACGTTGAATACTATAGCCGGATCGTGGAAGAAAAGTCTGTACTAAGACGACTCATTCGCGTGGCAACGGATATTGCAGCAGAGGGATACGCCAACGAGGAAGAAGTCGACACCATCTTAAACGAAGCAGAGAAGACGATTCTCGAAGTCTCACACCGTCAGAATACAAGCGCCTTTATCTCGATTAAAGATGTGCTTGTGGAAACCTATGACCGGATTGAGATGCTTCAAAACCAAACGGGTGATATTACCGGGATTGCCACTGGATTTACCGAGCTTGATAAGATGACCGCTGGATTCCAGCGCAATGATTTGATTATCGTGGCTGCTCGTCCATCAGTAGGTAAAACCGCCTTTGCCTTAAACATTGCGCAAAACGTTGCCACAAAAACAGAGGAAAGTGTCGCTATCTTCAGCTTAGAGATGGGAGCCAGTCAGCTTGTACAGCGGATGCTTTGTGCCGAGGGCAATATCGATGCCCAGCGCATGAGAACCGGTGCTCTAAATGACGAGGATTGGCAGAAGCTGACCATGGCCATGGGCTCACTATCAAAGGCCGGTATCTATATAGACGATACACCAGGTGTGAAAGTAAACGACATTCGTGCCAAATGCCGCCGTCTGAAGCAAGAAAATGGACTCGGTATGATTATGATTGATTACCTGCAGCTCATCCAAGGAAATGGCCGAAGCGGCGAGAACCGTCAGCAAGAAGTATCAGAAATTTCGCGTACGCTAAAAGCCATTGCAAGGGAGCTTGAAGTTCCGGTTATCGCTTTATCCCAGCTATCACGTGGCGTAGAGCAGAGACAAGACAAACGTCCAATGATGTCTGATATCCGGGAATCAGGAAGTATCGAGCAGGATGCCGATATCGTTGCGTTCCTGTATCGTGACGATTACTACGACAAAGAATCGGAAAACCAAAACATCATTGAAATTATCATCGCTAAACAGCGGAACGGCCCAGTCGGAACCGTCGAGCTCGCTTTCGTTAAGGAATATAACAAATTCGTAAACCTCGACAGGAGACACGACGAACGCGACATGCCACCAGGCGCATAAGGAAAAAGCAGAGCATGTGTGTGCTCTGCTTTTTTATATAGCTTATCTTGCATGTTTTCCAACGGGTTTGAACACCCATTTAATCATCTCAACAACAAGAGCAAGCACAACATTTAACACAAACAAAGTTGTCACTAAAATCATACCGATAAATAAATAGTAACTATGTATATTAGCTGTAATGACGTACAACGAAATGGCCAATAGTAATAAAAAGACTGAAAACGCCCATAGCTTATTACTAAACGCTCGCATCCATTCACTCCTCTCGTATCTCCTTGTACAACCCTATTCCTCTGTCCCTTCTTTCATGCACGGTAAAACCTTTATTACAGATTTTTTATAAATAAAAAGCTGATACCAAGAACGTTGATGCCGGAACAAAGAAGAAAGGCAGATGAAGCAAGAACTTGGAGGCGTTACCAAGAAGAATGGAGAGTGGAGCAAGCTAGAAGGGGGGACAATCAAGAAGAGAGCATCGATAGCAAGAAGAACCGACCGAGAACCAAGCTGGAGCAATCGATACCAAGAAGTGGAGCAGTCTTAGCAAGCCCGCAGAATGTAAAACCAAGAGAAAAGCCCAATCAACCAAGATCGTACAACCCAATAAGGAATAAACGTATCCACGTTTAAGAAAGGCGATTCTTATGTAGGAAAGTGCTAAAACCAAGAACATAGGAGACAGTACTAAGGAGAAAGGCATTTTAATCAAGAGCGTAGAGACGTTACCAAGAAGAATGGAGAGTGGAGCAAGCTAAACAGGGGTACCAATCAAGAAAAGCCCCCTGATACTAAGAAGAAACGATCAAAAACCAAGCCACACCCCTCGATACCAAGAAATCAATTAACGATACCAAGCCCGCGCAACACCATACTAAGAAAATAGCCCACCCAACCAAGAACCCATCCCAATTTTATTAAGAAAACCTACTATTTTGACCCAGTCACCCCCAAAACAACTCTAGTAAGCTCTTTTTATACGAACAAATGTAGAATTTACGAATAAGAATGTTCGTGTTTTGTTTGACGATGCCTTCTCTAGCTGATATACTTATCAAGGGTTTTTAGAAGAGAGTTGGAGGTGCAACAAATGTCATCAGTTGTTGTTGTAGGAACACAGTGGGGCGACGAAGGAAAAGGAAAAATTACCGATTATCTTTCTGAAAAAGCAGAGGTTGTCGCACGTTACCAAGGTGGAAATAACGCGGGACATACGATTGTGTTTGGTGGAACGAAGTACAAGCTTCACCTTATCCCATCCGGAATCTTCTATAAAGAGAAGGATTGCGTGATTGGAAACGGAATGGTGATTGATCCGAAAGCACTTCTTGAAGAATTAAAATATCTACATGATCGTGATGTAGACACAAGTAACCTTAAAATTAGTAATCGTGCACATGTGATTCTTCCTTATCACTTAAAGCTTGATATTGTGGAAGAGGATCGTAAAGGCGAAAATAAAATTGGGACAACCAAAAAAGGGATTGGCCCTGCATATATGGATAAGGCAGCACGTATCGGGATTCGTATCGCTGACTTATTGGATAAAGAAACATTTGAAGAGAAGCTTGAGCTGAATCTTAAAGAGAAAAACCGTCTGTTTGAGAAATATTATGAGACAGAAGGATTCACAAAAGAAGAGATTTTTGAAGAGTACTATGAGTACGGGCAGCAAATCGCTAAATACGTGTGTGACACATCTGTAGTGTTAAACGATGCATTAGACGATGGACGTCGTGTTCTATTTGAAGGTGCACAAGGCGTTATGCTTGATATTGATCAAGGTACGTATCCATTTGTTACGTCTTCTAACCCAATTGCAGGTGGAGTAACGATTGGTTCTGGTGTTGGTCCTTCAAAGATTAATCATGTAGTTGGGGTATCCAAAGCGTATACCACTCGTGTTGGAGATGGTCCATTCCCAACTGAGCTTCATGATGAAATCGGTGACTTGATCCGTGATGTAGGGAATGAGTACGGAACAACGACTGGCCGTCCGCGTCGTGTGGGCTGGTTTGATAGTGTTGTTGTGCGTCATGCTCGTCGTGTAAGTGGGATTACAGATCTATCTCTAAACTCCATTGATGTATTAACTGGAATTGAGACATTAAAGATCTGTACATCATACAAATACCGTGGAGAAGTGATGGAAGAGTTCCCAGCTAGCTTAAAGGTCCTTGCTGAATGTGAGCCTGTATTCGAAGAGCTTCCAGGCTGGACTGAGGACATTACAGGAGCGAAAAGCTTGTCTGATCTACCTGAAAATGCACGTCACTACATTGAGCGTGTATCTCAATTAACAGGTATTCCGTTAACAATCTTCTCTGTTGGACCAGATCGTGATCAAACGAATCTTGTTCGTGGAGTATTTGCTTAAGAAACAGAAGGCGCAAGGAGCGAAATTGCTCCTTGCATTCCCCTGTTTTATCCTATATTCTTGATGAAGAGAAAAAAGTACAAGAAATCACAAGTTTTTTTATAAAAAACGTTGCACAGGACAAGCATATATGCTAAGATAAATCTTGTCGTCAAAGACAACATGTTAAAAACATGAGCCATTAGCTCAGTTGGTAGAGCATCTGACTTTTAATCAGAGGGTCGAAGGTTCGAATCCTTCATGGCTCACTTCTTTGAAAAATCTTTACATAGTGGCCCGTTGGTCAAGCGGTTAAGACACCGCCCTTTCACGGCGGTATCACGGGTTCGAGTCCCGTACGGGTCACCATTTATTCGGTCTGGTAGTTCAGTTGGTTAGAATGCCTGCCTGTCACGCAGGAGGTCGCGGGTTCGAGTCCCGTCCAGACCGCCATTTTATTTGAATAGTAGTGTGGCTTAGTAGCTCAGTTGGTAGAGCAACGGACTGAAAATCCGTGTGTCGGCAGTTCGATTCTGTCCTGAGCCACCATTTGCCGGCCTAGCTCAATTGGTAGAGCAACTGACTTGTAATCAGTAGGTTGGGGGTTCAAGTCCTCTGGCCGGCATTCATTCGCTAGAGAACCCTCATCATGAATACTTGATTGAGGGTTCTTTTTGTACGAGTGGCATGTAATGATCTTGAACGAACGTATATAGATGAGCTTTCCCGTGCAACGGTACATATGGATGTCGTTTGGTCACGGGTTTATTTGTGTTAAACTAAAAGAAGCTAGAACAGAATAGGAGAGACTTGTTAATGGATAAACGAATTCTCGTTGTGGATGACGAACGTCCCATTGCAGATATCTTAAAATTTAACCTCGAAAAAGAGGGATTTGAGGTCGTCTGTGCCTATGACGGCGTTGAGGCTATGGAACAAGTTAAACAGGAAAAGCCTGATTTAATTTTATTGGATATTATGCTTCCTCATAAAGATGGAATGGAAGTATGTAGAGAAGTACGAAAAAGCTATGATATTCCGATCATTATGCTAACCGCTAAGGATTCGGAGATTGATAAAGTGCTAGGGCTGGAGCTTGGCGCGGATGATTATGTAACAAAACCATTCAGTACTAGAGAGCTTCTTGCACGTGTGAAAGCAAACCTACGTCGTCAAAAGACAACGGAGGAAGCGCCGGCTCAGAAAGAGCTTGTTATTGGAAGTCTAGTGATCTATCCCGATGCATACCAGGTTAAGAGACGTGGGGAGCCAATTGAGCTGACTCACCGTGAGTTTGAATTGATCCACTATCTCGCCAAGCATCTCGGCCAAGTCATGACCAGAGAGCATTTGCTTCAGGCTGTATGGGGCTATGATTACTTTGGAGATGTACGGACCGTCGATGTAACCGTACGACGTTTGCGTGAAAAAGTAGAAGACAATCCAAGCTTTCCTGCGTGGATTATTACCCGTCGTGGAGTCGGATATTTCTTAAATGAACCAGAGCCAGAGGAGCAGGAGAAGTCCTGATGGATAGAAGGATTGGCTTCTTTAAATCGATTCAGTTTAAGCTGATTATCGCCTATGTTCTTTTAATCCTTGTGGCTGTTCAAGTGATTGGTGTGTACTTTTCGAGGCAGCTTGAGCAGGATCTTTTAGAGAACCATTTTGATGTACTGAGCGAGCGCTCTACGCTGTTAAACTATCAGTTGACTCAGTTGATGGGTAACCCACCTGAAGAGCGTGATGAGCTTACCGATAAAATTAATGCGCTTCTGCGTGATTTCTTTACGATTGATAATGCAACTGTACAAGTAATTGATAAGAATGAAGTGATTCTCGGAACGTCAAATACTGGCGCTCGGGATCAGATTGGAATGCGGAATAATGAGATTCGAGTCAAACGTGCCTTACTTGGTTCAACCGAGGAGGGTGAGGTAAAAGACTCGAATAATGAGCGTTTCCGTATTATGGCTGTTCCGATCATGCAGGACAATGAAACGGTGCTTGGGGTCATTTACATTCAGGCATCACTTGAGGATATCTATACGCAAATTAGTGAGATTAATAGCATTCTCTTTAAAGGAACGACAATTGCTCTTATCATATCGGCGATTCTCGTTATTTTACTTGCGCGTACGATTATTGTGCCGATTTTGGAGATGCGGAAGCAAACCTTACGTATGAGTCACGGGGACTTCTCGCGCCAGGTAAAGGTATATAGTACAGATGAGATCGGACAGCTGGCAACATCCTTTAACCAGCTGACAATGAAGCTTCATGATGCGACATTAACTCGTGATCGTGAGCAAAAGCGACTAAGCTCTGTGCTTTCAAATATGACTGATGGTGTGGTTGCGACCGATCAAAATGGACGAGTCATTCTTTTAAATAAACGCGCAGAAGAGCTATTAGGTGTTTCTAGTAAGCAAGTGATGCGTCAGCCGTTAACAGATGTGCTTCAGCTGACAGATACGTATGGGGTATATGACCTCTATGATCACTCAGGCTCCCTTCTACTTGATTTTAGTAATGAAGAAGGGCAATACCTACTTGAAGCCAATTTCTCTGTGATACAAGAGGATGAGGGGCCAATCAATGGACTCATCACCGTTCTTCATGATGTTACAGAAAAAGAAAAGATTGAACAGGAACGACGTGAGTTTGTAGCGAACGTGTCACACGAGCTACGTACACCACTGACAACGATGAAGAGCTATCTTGAAGCATTAGAGGATGGCGTGATGCGAGACGAGGAAATGGGTCCTCGCTTCTTAAAGGTGACGCAAAATGAGACGGAACGTATGATTCGACTCGTAAATGATTTGCTTCAGCTTTCAAAAATCGACAGCGAAGATTATCAGTTTAATCTACAATGGATTGATTTTGGACAATTTTTGCATGAAGTACTCGATCGTTTTGAAATTATTGCCCAGGAAAAGAATATCGAATTAAATCGACATATCTCGAAAAAACCAAGCTATGTCGAAATGGATCAGGATAAGCTGATTCAAGTATTGGACAATATTATTTCTAACGCCTTAAAATATTCAGCTGAGGGCGCAAACATTACAACCACCCTGCTCCATCAGGGAAATCATGTGCGCGTAAGTATCGCTGACCAAGGGATGGGTATTCCCCGGGAAAGTCAGCTGAAAATATTCGACAGATTCTACCGTGTCGATCGTGCCAGAGCGCGTAATATCGGTGGAACAGGTCTAGGTTTGGCGATTGCAAAAGAATTGGTACAAGCCCACGGTGGAGACATTTGGGTGCATAGTGAGTACGGCGAAGGAACAACCATCTACTTCACATTACCCTACTCAACATCTAAGGGAGGAGACATGTGAACGTGAGAGGGCTATATTATGAACGACTTAAAACATGGTTACTCGTATTTTTGGTCCTTTTAAGCTTAGTCTTAACTTACTTTCTCTGGACCTATAAGCCGGATTTAATGGAACAGGATTCCGAAGCAGTAGAAGTAAACGAAATTGGTGAGGAAAAGTCGATTCAGGACGTGATTCGACCAAGTAAAATTGTGAAGCATCAATTTGGAGAAAGCTTTATGGTGCTTGAAACAGATGAGCTATTCGATGAGATCTATCAAACTCTTTTAAATGCTGATCTATATGAGACCAATGCTTTTCCACAAACGGATGTAACAACAGGCATTGAGTTTGTATTTCCAGATCGTATTCCTATGGGTATGTTTATGAGTCTGTTCTCTCAGGATCGCCAGGAGGATGAGTTTCCTCTCCGTGGAGTCGATCGGGTTCTTCTGTACGAAGACGAACCTGACAATGGAGTAAAGCTACAGGTCTACTCTTCGGGGGATAAGGCGCCGTTTGAGATTCCGACTAGCTTTCAAGCATCTGATCTCCAACGATTTCTTGATGATGATACTGCCGTTCCTGCGATTACAGTGAATGAGCCAAATACAGATTCATATATCTTAAATCAAGAAAATATCTATATCCCGTCTGGTGAGATTGCGTATGCACGTCAGCAGTACTCAACCGAACGAGTACCGGCAGATGACATTACAAAGACCTTGTTCCCTGACCCACAAACGGTTCGAAACTATCGTCAAAGTAACGGGGAATTTACCTATACTGATGGGACTCGAATCTTGAATTTGCGAGATAATGAGAACTTCATGACTTATCGAAACTCTTCTATCTCAGATTCAACGAATTCATCAACAAGCAGCATTCCACAAACAAGCTTTGATTACATTAATAATCATCATGGCTGGACCAATGATTACGTCTTAAGCAGGTGGAGAGAATCAAACGAGCGAGAATCGGCGGTGTACCGTCTATTCGTGAACAATCTACCTGTCTTTAATTTTAAAAACAGTCGGGATAGCATGACCATTCAGGTTGAAAAGTCAGGCACGCAGACTACAAGCTACGAACGACCGCTCCTCAAGCTTGACCCTACGCCAATTGATGAACAGAATATAGAGCTACAATCGGGTGTGAGTGTGTTAGAAAAGCTTGAGGCAGCAGAGAACCTTGATCTGACGAATGTTCAGGATGTACGAGTTGGATATGAAATGATTGATCAAGACAACCAGCGTGGACTGGTCACGTTTGAACCAGCATGGTATGTCTTTACGTCTAACAGTAATGGTTGGCAGAAGGTTCCGGCAGAAGGAGGAGCAAATGAATTGGAGTAGAACCAAAACGGTATTCATTATGACCTTTCTTCTCTTAAACCTTTTTCTTGGCTATCAGCTTTACGAAGTGAATGACGAAAATCAACTGAGCCTGATCAGTGGGAATAGCACACAGGATCGGTTGAGAGAAAACAAAATTAGTATTGATGTCGAACTTCCAGATGACTTAGAAGAAGTCGAATATCTGGTTGGCGAAAAGGAAAAAAGAAATTCTACGGACGTTGATGCACTTGCTCTAAACGGGCAAACGGCAGAGCTCAAAGATGAGCAAACCATCGTCTCAACGCTAGATGATCCGTTTCCGATTGGCGAAGAACGAGAAACCCTTAATCAGTTTCTAACCGCCTATGTAACAAACGGGGATGAATATCAATTTGTTCGAGAAGAGAATAACGTGATCTACCTTGATCAGATATTCGATGAATTGCCTGTGTTCACGAACCAGAATGAGCCCTTAAGATTACTTGTGAACACGGACAATGAAGTGTATGCCTATGAGCAGGAGTATTGGAATTTCGAGAAGCAAGGAGATCCAAAGGATACACTCATAAACTTACGTGCCATTGAAACGTTATTTAATCAACAATATATAACGATGAATCAACGGGTCACAGACTTTCAGCTAGGCTATTACAGCTTTTTTAAAGAGTCTCGAGTCTTTGCTCCAATTATGCGAATCGTCGTCGATAAAGGCGAGGACCTGGGCGAGGTTACGTATCTCGTTAATGCCTTTGAAGGGACTGTCCAAGAACAAGGAATCCTCGATGAAGAGGAAGAATCTCTTGATCTTGACCTTGTAGAGCCTGATGAGGAACGTGAGTCTGATGAAGAAGAGATGATAGAGGATTAACCGGAAAGGAGGCCACTTATGGCCTTGCGATTTAGTGTATTGGCTAGTGGCAGTACAGGAAACGCCATGTATGTGGAAACACCCACACAGCGTTTGCTGGTCGATGCTGGCCTCAGCGGAAAAAAGATGGACGAGCTGTTTCAGGAAATTGATCGTGATCCCAAGGAGCTTGACGGGATCCTGGTTACCCATGAACACAGTGATCATATAAAAGGTGTCGGTATCTTTGCCAGACGCCACAAACTACCGATCTATGCCAACGAAAAAACATGGAACGCCATGGAAAGTAATCTTGGCACCATTCCAGTTGATCAAAAGTTCCATTTTAATATGGAAACCGTACGTAGCTTCGGTGATCTGGAAGTAGAATCCTTTGGCGTATCCCATGATGCGGCTGAGCCGATGTTTTATGTGTTTCGTCACAACGGTCGCAAGCTAGTCATTGCGACTGACATGGGCTATGTGAGTGACCGGATTAAAGGAACGATCAAAGGAGCAGACATGTTTGTCTTTGAATCGAACCATGACTTAAACATGCTGCGTATTGGCCGTTATCCTTGGAACGTGAAGCGTCGCATCCTAAGTGATGTTGGCCACGTGTCCAACGAAGATGCAGCACTTGCTCTCACAGACGTGATCGGCGATACAACAAGCCGAATCTACCTCGCGCACCTTAGCCTTGATAACAACATGAAGGACCTCGCCCGACTCACCGTTGAGCAGAGCCTGCGTGAACAAGGCATGGGCGTTGGCGAGCAATTTGAATTATATGATACCGATCCATTAAAGCCTACCGCTTTAACGGTGGTTTAGAGATGAGGAGATCCAGCTGATGCTGGGTCTTTTTTTGTTACGCAGATTTAGCAAGAAGGGAAGGAGCATTAGTAAGAAGAATGGGGTGAATACATCGCGATTGAGGGAAAATACATCAGGAAAAAGGTGAATACATCACGTTGGAGCCCAAATACATCGAGAAAACAGAAAATACATCACGTCCCACACAAAATACATCCGTTCAAACCAAAATTACATCCCCCTTCACCCTCATAAACAGGTACACTAATCTCAAACCTATCATACAAGGGGAGAATACGATGACGCAGGCTATCCTATCTCGTTTATATGATCAGATCGACCAAACCACTGACCGCACGACACACTTTGTGTCAACCAACAACCAGCTTGAAGCGATGGTAACGAAGGCGCACGTTCAGCTCAATCAATGTATTAAAGACCACGGCAATGGCAAACCCGTGCTACATGAAGGTGGAATCTATCACGGAACCTGGCTTGAGAGCACCGGCACCATTAATGCTGAGATCCTCTCGCGCTTTTTACCCGACATCGCACAACACACATTCGAGCAGTTCGCCACCCATCAAAGCGCAGACGGCCTCATCCCGTATAAAGTAACGCCGGACGGACCGAATTACCGCCAAATCCAGCTTGTTTCACCGCTCGCACGAAGTGTCTGGTCACACTACCAGCTCAACGGCCGCGACACAGCATTCCTGAAAAAGATGTATGATGCCATGGCTCAGTATGACACGTGGCTCACCACATACCGGAACACTCGCCAAACCGGCTGCGTCGAAGCTTTTTCAACGTTTGATACCGGGCATGATCGCTCGCCTCGCTTCTGGCATGCACCTGATGTGCCGCACACAGGTAATGCAACCCAGTGCCACCCGGATTCACCGCATCTCCCGTTTCTTGCACCGGATCTCACGGCGAATGTGTATTGCCAAAGGCTATATCTAGCAAAAATAGCAGCTGAGCTCGAAGATAAGACTCACGACTGGCTCACTCTCGCCGATCAAAGCCTCCACAGTCTGATGGAGCATTGCTATCATAAAGACGATCACTTTTTCTATGATCTCGACCGAAACCATCAGCATGTAAAAGTTCAATCGGATGTGCTGCTGCGTGTGCTTGCCTGCGAAGTCGGAGATGATGCCTTTTTCAAACAAGCACTCAGCCGCTATCTCCTCAATACAAAAAAGTTTTTCTCAGCTTATCCATTCACGTCCATTGCACTTGATGATCCGAGATTTGACCCGACATCAACGGCGTACAACAGCTGGTCTGGCACAAGTAATTTCCTAAGTTTGATCCGTGCTCCACATGCCTTTGAAGCACATGGGCATTACGTGGAACTCTCGTGGGTGCTACAGCCAATTTTAACGGCGTTCGCGCACATGGATCGCTTCCCACAAACGCTCCATCCGTGGACAGGTGAAGCTGGTTTTACCGACATCTATTCACCGTCGATCCTGTGCCTGCTTGATTACATCGAGCGCCTCTCTGGCATCCTGCCTCGACCAGATGGGGAGCTGTGGATCACTGGCTTGACGCCGTATCCATTCCATCAGGAACACGAACAACATACGGTGGCATACAGCAGACATCACAACGATCACGAATATACGCTGACACACATAAACGAAACCTGCACCCTGTACAAGGATCGCGAGGAGCTAGCCACATTTCCTGCTGGCATCCGTTTCATCCTAAACAATGCAGATCAATCAATCTCTATTGTCGGTATGTCCGTGCGCACAATCAAAGGCACACTCACGTATCAACAAACCGACTATCCATTTCAAATCAAAGGAAACGAGATCCAAACGCTTCAAGCGGGAGCATGGGTTACCACCCAATCACCCGGCATTGTTTCACCAACTTATGAATAAAATCAAACCAACGAACGGAGCCGAGCATATGACACCATTTCCAACGATCACAACTGAACGACTGATTTTAAGAGAAATCACACCAGCTGATGCGACAGCTATGTACGAATACCTATCCGATCCAGAGGTCACCAAGCAAATGGCTCTTGATCCTTATGAATCACCCAAGGCAATTGCAGATGAGGAGATCCGTTGGTATCACTCCATTCGTGAAAAAGGGAAGGGCATCCGCTGGGGAATCACATTAAAGGACGAGAACATCGTCATTGGCAGCTGTGGGTTTCTAAACCGAGCAAAGCAACACAGTCGTGCCGAGATCGGATTTGAGCTACATCCCGCTCATTGGCGAAAAGGGATTGCTAGTGAAGCGATCCAGGCAGTCCTCTCCTATGGCTTTCATACATACGAGCTGCAACGAATTGAGGCGATTGTTGATCCAGCAAACACTGGCTCCAGACAGATCCTACAAAAGCATGGCTTCATTGAAGAAGGTCGGCTGCGCCAATACGAATACTTTGCCGGTGCGTACCAGGACGTGCTCATGTATTCTAATTTAAAAACAGAATCGTAATCAGGTTTAACGCCCTCTCGAATGTGGAAACATGATCCTATACATGTGCAGTTAGGCTAAAAGTCTCACCGCAATTTGCGTCTATTTGCATAAGTTCGCGTCATCTTTGTTGCAAACTATCTGAGCATTGTCAAAAATGTACAAAAACAATTCGCAGAACTAGACCCCGCTGAATCTAGCGTTATAATAGGATCAAAGCAAGACATTATACTCCCAAGGAGACAGAGAGGGGTAAGACAAGATGGGCTATTATGATTCTCAAGACCCAAATAACAAATCAACACAGCAAGGACAGTATTCATCGGAACCAAGACATACAGAACCACAGGAACGTTACCGCAAGAAGAAGGGCAAAGGACGCACCGCACTTTCTGCATTCGGAGGGGCCGTACTCGGTGGACTCATCGTGGTGATGTCAACACCTGCCCTTTCAAGCTTAGGCTGGCTTCCTTACGAAATTGATGGCAATACACCAAACGAACAGGTGAATAGCACGCAGATCGACAATTCAGAACCATCCCAAGCCGTTAACTTAAATGTTAGCTCTGGTATCACAGATGCCGTTGAAAAAGTATCAGACGCCGTGGTTGGTGTAACAAACATGCAGCAGAGCGATATCTTCTCTCAACAAGAGGCCGCTGAAGGAACGGGCTCAGGTGTCATTTATAAAAAAGAAGGCGGCAAAGCATATGTGGTTACGAATAACCACGTTGTTGAAGGCGCAAACGAACTAACCGTCACACTAACAGACGGAACAGACGTCCCAGCCACTCTACTTGGCGCAGACCTAATTACGGACCTTGCTGTTCTTGAAATCGATGACGAGCACGTTGATACCGTTGCAACATTCGGTAACTCAGAAAACCTACGTGCCGGTGAACCTGCAATTGCAATCGGGAATCCACTTGGTCAAAGCTTTGCAAGCTCCGTAACACAAGGAATTATCTCTGCTACAGAACGCAGCATTCCTGTAGACCTTGATGGTGACGGACAACCAGACTGGAACGCTGAGGTTCTTCAAACCGATGCAGCGATTAACCCAGGTAACAGTGGTGGCGCACTGATTAATATAAATGGTGAAGTGATTGGAATTAACTCCATGAAAATTGCACAAAGCGCAGTAGAAGGAATCGGCTTCTCGATCCCAACTGCAGTCGCTGAACCAATCATTAGCGATCTAGAAACATTCGGTGAAGTCAAACGCCCTCAGCTTGGCGTAGGGATCCGCTCTCTAGCAGATATTCCAGTTCAGCACCGTACAGGCACATTGAACCTGCCGGAAGACATTGAAAATGGAGTGGTAGTGACAAGCGTTGCTCCAAACTCTTCTGCACAAAAAGCCGGACTACAGGAATATGATGTGATTGTTCAAATTGATGGGGAAGATCTGAACGAAGGCGCAGACCTCCGCCGCTTCCTTTACACAGATAGAAAAGTCGGCGACACCGTAACTGTCACTCTTTACAGAGACGGTAACAAACAAGACATCGACGTGCAGCTACAAGAGCCACAAAGCTTCTAATTTTAGATATCCACAAAAAAGCAGTGACCGATCGCCGGCACTGCTTTTTTCCTGTGTAAAAGGTTATCCACACCTATCCACAATCGTTAGGATCAGCTCCTAACCTGTGGTATAATATCGTTGAAAACGAAAGGACGGATATCTTATGTATTACGCATGCGACGAGCATATTGAGCTTGCCCTCGACGTTGTTGTTGATGAAAATGAAGTCTTCCCGGTCATGGAAAAGCTTACACAAGAACAAGCCTTATCCACAGCCTGCAGCTTCTGCAAAAATCAAGCCATTTACTCCGTGACAAAATAATCAGATACCCACAATGTTGATATGTGGATAACTTCTGTGGATAATAAATGAAAAAGGAGCCATCAACACTGTGAATATCTCCATTCTAACGGTCGGAAAACTAAAAGAAAAATACCTCAAGCAAGGCATCGACGAATACACCAAACGACTCGGTGCCTACGCCAAGATCACCATCACCGAAGTCCCCGACGAAAAAGCACCCGAGAACCTAAGCCAAGAAGACATGCGCATCATCAAACAAAAAGAAGGCGAACGCCTCCTAGCCAAAATCCCACAAGACGCCCACGTCATCGCACTCGCCATCGACGGCCAGATGCAAACATCCGAACAACTAGCAGCCAACCTCAACCAGCTCGCCCTGCATGGGAAGAGTAAGATTTGTTATGTCATTGGAGGATCGCTGGGATTGTCTGACGAAGTGCTGAAGAGAGCCAATGAGAAGCTGTCTTTTTCGAAGATGACATTTCCTCATCAGCTTATGCGGTTGATATTGGTGGAACAGGTTTATCGGGGGTTTAGGATTAATCGGGGGGAACCGTATCATAAATAATGAAAATTGAAATTTCAATAGAAAGTCTAACTGATGATATTAGTTAGACTTTTTTGATTTTAATATGAAAATTATGTATAATTAGGTGGAATATTGATATATTTAAACATATCAATAATGAGATTCATAGTTTAAGAAGTTAGTGTACGGAGACTCACTACGTTGCACAACAACTTAAGAGAAACAAAAAGATTTTAAAAAGATATCTCTAATAAATGAGTTTTGAGTTACTTTAGATGCTAAAAAAATCTACTTAAGTTATTTTTAGAGTGCCGTAAAATAAAAAATAACTCATATTCCTAAGAGTTTAAGTAAATTGAATGGATAAAAATTATTTTCATTTTAGAAGAATTTAATTAGTCAACATAAGTTTTCTTATAAGGATGGGGTATATATGATCTTAGACTTTATCTTAGGAATAATAATTATTATCTTGTTTCTGTTGTTAGTTATCCCTTATTTTATAAATATACTTAGTTGGTTTAAGCGGTTTAAAGACAAACTTAACAAAATAAAAAGCAAAAACAAGGAAAAAAAAGAAAGAAAAACGTTTGTATTTAGTCTTAATTTAAACATATCAACAATATGGGGATACATTAAGAAGGAAAATAAAATTAAAAGTCAATTACTAATTATTCTTTTACCCATTACCCTTATTGCTTTCGTAAACAGTTCGGAGATTGGTTCAAAAATCCCTTCTAAATATACTGTTGTCATACTATTAATGTTTTTCTTTGGTCTGTTCTTATTGTTTAGGTCTAGCAATCAGTATGATAGTATATCTCCATATATTTTAAAGTTAACAATTCTAATTCAATTCTCATCATCTTTTTTAGTAGTTGTCTTAGAACAACCTGAAAATTACTTACTTATAATAATTACAGTTTTATTCACAAGTTTTTACAGTTTGCTATTAATAATAAGTGTATTAAGGGATTTTAAAAATAAATGGTTTCAATTATTTAATATCATTTTTGGTGTAAGTTTAATTCTATGTGTTACTGGAATATCTTTTGGCTCTTATTATTTTACACATAATGATGTTTTTGGATTTTTCACTCAAGAGGATATTGTGAATCTATCAAATGATAATACAGTTATAACTTGGATACATTTTCTTTTGTTAATTTCCAAAGGCTTGATTCCATTTTATAATTCTTCAAGTATGGAATTAGTAACTTTAGCTCAACCAGAGAGCTTTATTATTCTATTTGAATACGGAGTTGGTTTTATAATTAATGTGATTGTTATTGGCTTTTTTGTGTCATATTTTTCATCCCTGTTTATTAGTTCAGTAGATAAATAGTTCTATTATATAAGTGACGTTATTACTCTAAATTTATTTTCTGGAAGTAGAGAAATATAAATAACTAATTGCATAGGAGGCTTACCTTGGACAAGCTTAATTACACTCAGAAACAAAACTACAAATCCTGGGTCACCGAAAACCTAGGTGAGAAAACCGGAATGTGGTATTCTCCTTATCTAGAAAAGCTGGGTACCTTACTCAATCAATTTGACCTTGCATCTGGATACAAGGATAACTTCTTCGACTACCAATCTTATGATGAGTTCAAAGAAGTTTATCAACAAATGACAGAACAAACAGACAATGATGTTGAGCGCATTGTGAAAGGGAAAGTGCCTCGTTACCCTAAAGACTTTGGTGCAAAGCGTATTCAGTTTAGGAAGAAATTTGCTGAAGATGAATTTGAACGTGGTGTGAGAAGCAAGCCTACGAATCTAGGAGGTATTCCTGATTGGGGCGTGTTGTTACGATCGTATTTAATTTACTTATATTATAGCGAAAATCCTAATTTAAGCTATCCGAAAAAGAAAAAGGCGGATATAGAAGGCATTGATGACAGCATTAATTACTGGTTGATCTCTTCGGGAGACCAGGCAAGGTTACGGGAGATTTTTCACTCTGAGAATGTGATTGCGATTGGTTGGGATTATCTTGGTGATCTCAAAGAGTATGAGAGTAAGGAACGAGTTGCAGCAGTTCTCACGCAGCATCGTGACAATGGGAAATATCCTACTCATGATACGAGAGCGGTTTGGGACTTTTACCATGAAATGCAGGTTGGCGATCTTGTTTATGTGATAGCGGGAATGAATCAAATTGTCGCTAGTGGTGTGATTGTTGGTGAATATCAGTTTGATGAGGACCAAGATGAGTACAAGCACCGTAGAGACGTAGATTGGAAGCAAGTCGGTCGATGGAACCTGCGTCATAATATGCCTCAGAAAACAGTGACCAACATTAATAGATACCCAGATCTGATTCAAGAGATTGAACAGGTGCTTGATGATACAGTGGTTGATTCAAAAACAATTGAAGTGAATGAGTTCCGGAATTGGTTAACGAATCAAGTGACTGATACTGGAATGAGCTTAAATGAAAAGACCATCTCACATAAAATCAACGCTCTCCAAGATATTGAATCTTATTTTGAAACGTCTATTTTTGGAGAAGAAGATACGGATCAACTGAAGCAATTAAGAGATGTTGTGATTGCTAATGAGTCGTATCAACGCTATAAAGGGGTTTCTGGAAGTGCGATTGATTACTATATTCGTTACATCGAATCAAAACCTACGATACTCGAGAACGATCCTTATTCGACCGAGGAATTCCTTTCAGAGGTTTTTATTAATGAAGAGGAATTAAAACGAACGATTTCTGTTCTTGAGAATAAAAAGAACCTGATCATGAAGGGTGCTCCAGGAGTCGGGAAAACCTTTATCGCCAAGCGTCTAGCTTACGTGATGATGGAAGAAAAGGATGAGAGCCGCGTTAATATGGTTCAATTCCACCAAAGCTACAGCTATGAAGATTTTATTGAAGGCTTCCGTCCTAAAGCAGATGGAGATGGATTTGAGCTGAAACAAGGGCCATTTGTGAAGTTTGCAAGGAAGGCTGCGCGTGATCCTGAACGTGAGTATTTCTTTATTATCGATGAAATTAATCGGGGGAATATGAGTAAGATCTTCGGTGAGTTGATGATGTTAATTGAAACAGATAAGCGAGGAGAGCAGGTGAATCTTCTGTATTCAAACGAGAAGTTCTCGGTTCCGCCTAACTTATACATCATTGGCATGATGAACACAGCGGATCGAAGCCTAGCGTTGCTTGACTATGCGCTTAGACGACGTTTTTCCTTTATTGAAATGAAGCCGGCCTTTGAGAACGAGACATTCCAGTCGTATGTGAATGAACTGGATGATCCAATGGGGCTGTTGCGCGTCATTGAGGAAGTGAAGCTTTTAAATCAACAGATTGTGAGTGAACTCGGGACAGGCTTCCAGATTGGACATAGCTACTTTGTAGGAGATGCGTATAAGGTGAATTCGTTAAGTCGTGTGGAGGAAGTCATTGAGTTTGAGATTATTCCTCAGCTTCTTGAGTATTGGTTTGATGATGAGCAGAAGGCAAATGGTTGGGCAAAACGATTGAGAGATTCGATCCATGGAGCGGAATGAGAACATCTCCATTCGTAACATCTACCATATGCTTTCCTACGCCTATCAGACACTACATCTCTGTGAGTACAAGGATGTCGGTTCTGAGTCGTTTGAGCATGTGAAGGACCTCTATGCGGAAATCTTATTAATTGGTATTCCTGTATTAATCCGTGGGGGCTTGTTAAAGGATTATGTGCGGTTTGAGGAAGCGTCCAATGTGGTGAAGGGCAAGATTGATCTGAACGCGACGATCAAGAAGAACGCGTTAGTTAATAAGAAGCTAATTGTTGTCTACGATGAGTTTTCTGAGGATATTCTCTTTAACCAGATGATCAAAGCGACGTTGGTTTACTTAGCGCGTTCCTCTCACATAGACAAGCAAAAGCGGCGAGCTTTTCATGGGTTGCTCCCTTACTTCTCTGAAGTTTCTGATGTAGAGCTAAAACTCTCATTATGGAGTCTGATCCAGTACAACCGGCAGAACATTCGTTATCAGTTTGTGCTGGATGTGTGCAGATATCTTTATGAGGAGCTGTTACTGGATGAGAGTTCAACTTCGGAGTCGATGAGGCAGATCCAGGATGAGCAGAGGCTTGCTGCGTTGTATGAGAAGTTTGTTTTTGCCTTTTACAAGCGTGAAACAAATTATCACGTATCAAGTCCACAATTTCGTTGGAAGGTAGATGACGAGTATTATGACGCGTTGCCCATTATGCGGACGGATGTGGTTTTGAAGAAGGGTAACCAAACGTTAATTATTGATACGAAGTTTTATACCGATAACATGGTCGCGCGTTTTGAAGGTGGCGCAGCGAAGCAGAAAACAGGTAATCTCTATCAGATCTTTTCATATGTGATGAACTGGGAGAGGACGTCTGATGAGGAAACAGTAGGCGGTATGCTGTTATATGCAAAGACGAATGCCTTAAACCAGCCGGACCATACGTATTCGATGATGGGGAACCAGATTTTTGTGGTGTCGCTTGATTTGAATCAGGAGTTTAGTGGGATTAAGGACGAGTTGATAGGGTTTGCTGAAAGGTATTTTAATTAAAGTTATAGTTTAAGGGGGAGTCAATCAGATACACGATTGGTTCCTTTTTTATATTGAAACTGTGAATTGGTAGAAAAGCATTAAAAGAACTTGATGTACTCCGAGCCCATCCTGACCTCTCGAAATTCCAAAAATAAAAAGAAGTGATAAAATAAAACCACAAAGCAAGCTTCCCACCAAGGAGGTCCAAACATGCACAACGAAAAATTACGATACACCTACTCCACAATCGTAGACACGTTCCCCTTATTCGTTGAGAGTATCGGCTACAATCCGTGGGAGCAGGATTGGTCGCGGCCGGATGGGTATCCGCAGTATCATTGGCTGCAGACGATTGAGGGGGAAGGAATGTTTTCCTTTAATGGGCAGGAGCATCGGCTGTCTCGGGGGCGTGGGGTGTTGTTGAAGCCTTATACGCCTCATGAGTATATTACGTTGGGGAAGAAGTGGTCGACGGTTTATGTGACGTTTGGCGGGGCATCGGTGGTCTCCATTCTGGATGCGTTAACGTTAAATGAGTCTTCCTTGTATACGGATCTGGAGGACCAGCGGTTTGCTTCGATTCTTGAGGGGATGCTAGAGAAGATTAAAGAGGATGCGGAGTTTTCGAAGCTAGACTTATCTAGTCATTTATATGATTTTCTGATTCATCTACGGAAGCACGGCAAAGTGAATAATCAGCCCTCGTTATCGAATAACTACGACAAGCTTCGGCCATTGGTGGAGTGGCTTGAGTGGGCGTATGCGGAGGATATTGGTCTGAATGATATGGCTGCGTATTTGAATGTAAGCTCGCAATATTTGAATCGGTTGTTTCATCATACGTTTACCATGAGTCCCTATTCCTTTTTGATTCAGCTTCGGATTCGGAAGGCAAAGGAGATTTTAATTCAGAATGCGGATGTGCCGCTAAAGAATATCGCCTTTCTTGTAGGCTTTAATGATGTCAGTAATTTTGTTGCGACCTTTAAGAAAATCGAAGGGATGACACCGAAAGTCTATCGCCAAAGCTATCAGCATCAATCAGGAAGACTGCCGAGTGAGGGGTAGTCTTTTTTGGTTGATCCGCGATTATGATCATTGCTTTCATATTTTCATATAACTATGGAAAATATTCATACTATAATACAATGAAAGCGGTTAATATTAGCTGTATCCACTTAGTTAGTGATCGTAGGAGGTTATGATTATGTTGCAAGCTAAAAACGGAGAATTTATGTTAGATGGCAAGCCTTTTCAGGTGCTGTCTGGAGCCATTCATTACTTTCGAACGGTGCCTGAGTATTGGGAGGACCGCCTCCGCAAGCTGAAGGCACTTGGTTTGAATACGGTGGAGACCTATGTTGCTTGGAATGTCCATGAGCCTAAAAAAGGAGAGTTTCATTTCTCCGGTCTCGCAGATCTTGAGACGTTTATTGAAACGGCTCATAAGCTAGAATTGTACGTAATAGTCAGGCCGTCTCCATACATTTGTGCAGAGTGGGAAATGGGTGGATTGCCTGCGTGGTTATTAGCAGAAGGAGATATGGTGCTTCGCTCCAGTCATCCAGCGTTTTTGCGTCATATTGAAGAGTACTTTAATGTACTTCTTCCAAAGATTGAGAAGCATTTAAGTAAGCACGGGGGACCGGTTATTGCGATGCAAATTGAAAATGAGTATGGGGCGTATGGAAATGATCAAGCGTACCTTGAATTTTTCAAAGGGCAGTACAAAAAGCATGGAATCGATACGTTTCTGTTTACTTCGGATGGGCCGGTGTTTATCGAACAAGGCTCGTTACCAGATGTAACAACGACGTTAAATTTTGGTTCAAGGGTAGAGGAAGCCTTTCATACGTTAGAACAATATAAGCCTGGCTCTCCGAAAATGGTCGCTGAATTCTGGATCGGCTGGTTTGATCATTGGGGAGGCGAGCATCATACAAGAGATCCGAAAGATGCTGCGAATGTGTTCGAGGACTTAATGAAGATCAATGCTTCACTGAATGTCTATATGTTCCACGGGGGCACGAATTTTGGCTTCATGAATGGTGCGAATCACTATGACGAGTATTATCCAACCATCACAAGCTATGACTATGACAGCTTGTTAACGGAGAGCGGAGACATCACTCAGAAGTACAGAGATGTGAAAGCTGTCTTACGGAAATACGTAGATGTACCGGAAGACGTCGAAAATGAGATCCCAACAAAAAGCTATGGTTCTGTAAAACTACAGGAGTCCGTCAGTTTATTCGATACCTTACAGGAAATTAGCTCTGTGAAAGAACACTTGGTTCCGCTATCCATGGAGGATGCCGGACAAGCATACGGGCTTATTTTATATCAAACGGAAGTGAACCGAAAAGGGGAATTAACGTTAGATACAGAGCCGATCCGGGACCGTGCCTATGTGTATATAAACGGGAAGCTGGAGAAGACGATCTACATTAACGATCAAGAGAAAACCGTGCAGCTACACTTTCCGAATGAAGTGAACACGCTGGAAATCCTTGTTGAGAACATGGGGCGAGCTAATTATGGTAAGCATCTAACAGACAAAAAAGGAATCACTCGTAACCTTTGGCTAGGGGAGCAATATTGGTTTGATTGGAAGATGCATGTGATTGAGCTAGATGTCCTTCCTAGTGACTATGCAGGAGGGAAAGAGGAACGTTTTCCTAAGTTCTATCAGGGAACCTTTGATGCGGGTGAATGTCACGATACGTTTGTGGACACGGAAGGCTTTATAAAAGGGAATGTATTTATCAACGGGTTTAACTTAGGTCGGTACTGGAACGCGATGGGACCACAGCGGACCTTATACGTACCTGGGCCGTTACTAAAGGAAAAAGACAATACGATTACCATACTAGAGCTTGAGGGCACGACGACGGAGGAGATCACCTTAGTCGATCAGCCTAAGCTAGGTTAAACAGAACCCAGTAGCATTCCTTGGAATGACTGGGTTCTTTCTCATGGAGGTTTCAAATTTTCATATGTTCTTAGAAGAATTTCGTACTCGCACATTAATGTAAGCGCTTATAATTAGGGTGAATTCAAAAGAATGACCGCAAAAAAAGAAACGAGGAGAGTGAATGATGATTCAATTCAAGAGAATGTTTGGTACTTGTTTAGCTGTTGCAGTCTTAGGGATACCGACTTTAGCTGGACAGGCTGGCATAGCAAACGCAGCCTCTGAACCGGTACAATCTGAACTATTCGTAGAGAAGGTAGAGGGACTAGATGAGGATTTTATTAGAGGTGTCGATATATCGAGTGTGATTGCTATGGAAAATAGCGGAACGGTCTATTACAACGAAGACGGGGAAGAACAGGATGTGTTTCAGACCTTCAAGGAGGCAGGAGCCAATTACGTGCGAGTGCGTGTATGGAATGATCCATACGATGCGGAAGGGAACAGCTATGGCGGAGGGAATAATGATCTAGAAACGGCGATTGAAATTGGAAAACGAGCCACAGAAAATGGAATGAAGGTATTAGTAGACTTCCATTACTCTGACTTTTGGGCGGATCCAGGTAAACAGTTCCCACCTAAAGTATGGGAGGATCTAAGTTTCGAAGAGAAAAAAGCTGAGCTATATGACTTTACGAAGGATAGTTTAGAGGAAATGCTTGCTGAAGGAATAGACATTGGGATGGTTCAGATTGGGAATGAAACAACAAATGGGCTGGCTGGTGAATATGATTGGTCTAATATCACTTCGTTGATGGATGAGGGAAGTAAGGCGGTAAGGGAAGTGGACGAGGATATTCTGATTGCCTTACATTTTACGAACCCTGAAAGAGAAGGAAGATACGCATTCTTTGCTCAAACATTAGACGAGCAGAATGTAGACTATGATGTCTTTGCAAGCTCGTGGTACCCGAATTGGCACGGAACATTAGAGAACCTGACGACCATTTTTAATGAGATCGCGGATACCTATGATAAAAAAGTAATGATGGCAGAGGTTTCGTATTCGTATACAAACGAAGACCGGAATGGAGATCCGATAGGTACGGAGGAAGTCCCGGGTTATTCAATCTCCGTACAAGGACAAGCAAATGTGATCAGAGATGCAATTGATGCAGTGGCGAGTATTGGAGATGCGGGTATCGGTGTGTTTTACTGGGAGCCAGCTTGGATTGATCCTGCTGGATATACGGAGGACGAGCTATACGATATTCGGGAAATCCATGGCTCTGGTTGGGCATCAAGCTACGCAGCTGCCTACGATCCAGAGGATGCGGGCAAATATTATGGTGGGACGTCAGCTGATGACGAAGGATTGTTTGATTATCATGGCCATCCGTTACCATCAATCAATGTATTCAAAGATGTCTACACTGGAGCTGTGGCAGAATTAAAGATTGATCGAATACACGATGTTTATCTCCAAATGAACCTTGGTCAAACGGCCACATTACCTGCAACGGTAATAGTCAGCTTTAATGATCGAAGCACTCAGGAGGTACCAGTAAGCTGGGACGAGGATGCATTCCAGCAGGCTCTAGAAAATGGGATCGGGTCATATGTCATCAATGGAACAGTAGAAGACGGACAACAAGTAAAAGCATATCTCGAAATCAACCAAGAGAATTTTGTGAAGAATTTTAGTTTTGAAGATAGTGAGAGAACGATGTGGGAGATTACGCATGGTGAAGGGCTACGTCCACACACAAGCTTTCAGAACAACCCAAACGATGCGAGAACAGGAAGCTATGCGCTACATTTTCACTCAGAGGAAAAAGTTGATTTTAAGATAGAGCAGCACATCACTGGGTTGGAGCCTGGATACTACGATTTATCTATGTTTATCCAAGGTGGAGATGCAAGTGAATCAGATATGTATCTTTACGCACAGACATCAGAGGAAGATTATCGGCAGGATACGGGAGTTAGCGGTTGGAAAAACTGGGATCAGCCTGAAATAAACGAGATTCTAGTGTTAGATGGAGATATAACCATTGGAGGAAATGTATCAGCAAATGCCAATGCATGGGGAACCATCGATGATTTCAGTCTCGTTCGTGTTGGTGATGTCGATCAGCATGACTTAAATGAGCAGCTATCGGAAACGCTTGAGGGCTATATCGCTTCCGGTGACATAACGGGGCCGCTTGTGTCACAGCTTCAGAATAGCTTGAAGCAGGCCAGACATCATTATGATGCAGGAAGAACAGGACAGTACGAGCATTTCCTAAACAAGCTCCTCACGCAGATGGATAAACAAAGTAAACATATCACGGCTCATGCGAAGGAAGAATTGGAGAAGAAAACGAGGTTACTGCTAGAGCAGTAAAGATCTAGAAACACCGCCTTCGCTGCGGTGTTTTTTTCTTTACTACATTCGTTTACAGAAAATTCATACCATGATATGTTAAACCTTGAAAACGTGAGGTAGATGGCTTAGTGAGAAAGGTGGAGGCCATGGAAGATCGGATCGTGTTGAGGAATGTGATGAAGCTAACTGGAGAAGCGATAGATTTTGTGATCGATCAAGGAATACTTGTTGAGATCGTAGAGCCGGGTCAAGGCGAGGGAGCTGTAATCGACTGCACAGGGATGTATGTATGCAGTGGGTGGATTGATTTACATGTTCATGCGTTTCCTGAATTGGAGCCGTACGGCGATGAAGTTGATGAGATCGGTGTGAAGCAAGGTGTAACAACGATTGTTGATGCGGGGAGTACGGGTGCAAACCGAATCGACGAATTACTCGCGAGTGCTAGAGAGGCGAAGACCAATGTGTTGGCTTTCTTAAATATCTCGAGGATTGGCTTGGAGCGTGTGGATGAGCTTTCAAATCCAGCTTGGATTGATCGTCAGGCTGTGAGGGATGCGGTTAGCACATATGATGATTTCATTGTTGGATTAAAGGCACGTATGAGCAGATCAGTCGTTGGTGAGTCGGGTCTGGAGCCGTTACAAGTAGCACGGGAACTCTCTGTGGAAACAGGAAAACCTTTAATGGTACATATCGGATCGGGTCCTCCGGACATAGAAGAGATCGTTCCCTTATTAGAAGCGAATGATGTGATTACTCATTATTTAAACGGTAAGAAAAATAATTTATTTAACGACAATATGAAACCGCTTTCTGTTTTGTGTGATGCGTTAGCACGAGGTGTTCAGCTAGATGTCGGGCATGGTACAGCGAGCTTTTCATTTAAAGTAGCTGAGGCCGCTCGGGAACATGGGATCCAGTTCAATACGATCAGTACGGATATGTATCGAGGGAATCGAATTGGTGGGCCTGTATATAGTATGGCAAATCTATTAACAAAATTTCTTACGCTCGGTTATTCCCTTCAAGAGGTCATAGACGGGGTCACTGTGAATCCTGCTAGATGGCTAGGGAAGCCGGAGCTTGCTCATATCAAGGTGGGAGAGCCAGCGAACGTAACATTATTCTCGGTCCAGGATCAAGAGGTTACACTTATTGATTCTGAAGGAGAAGAAAGAGTTTCAACAAAAACAATTACGGCAGAGGGGGTATTTGCTCGTGGCGAATACATTAAGTGCTAAGTACGGGTTGAAGCGTGTGATTAATGCAAGCGGACGAATGACCATTCTAGGAACCTCGACGGCATCAGATACGGTGATGGAGGCGATGTCACAGGGAGGACAGCAGTATGTGGAGATTGCGGATCTAGTGGATAGAGCTGGTCAGTACGTTGCAGGCATTGTGGGTTCAGAGGATGCCGTTGTGGTGAACTCGGCCTCCAGTGGAATCGCTCTATCCATTGCGGCCCTTGTTACAAAGGGAAATATACGTAAAAGCTTACGACTTCATCAGGAGCCATTAGTACAGAACGAAATCATTATGCTAAAAGGCCACAATGTGCAATACGGCGCCCCTATTGAAACGATGATCTACTTAGGTGGGGGCCGATTAGTTGAGGCAGGCTATGCAAATGAGGGGACAGCGGATCACATTGAAGAAGCGATCACAGAGAGGACGGCAGCCATTGTGTACGTGAAGTCTCATCACGCTGTGCAAAAGAACATGATTCCAGTGGAGGACGCGTGGGACGTAGCGAAGCGAAACGGGATTCCGCTCATTGTGGATGCGGCGGCAGAAGAGGATCTTCAAAAATACGTTCGTTACTCAGACCTTGTGATCTATAGTGGGTCAAAGGCCATTGAAGGACCGACTTCAGGCTTGGTTGCTGGGAGAAAGCTGTACATTGACTGGATAAAGGTGCAGCTAAAAGGCATTGGTAGAAGCATGAAGGTTGGCAAGGAAACGACCTTTGGCTTACTTCAAGCGTTAGATGAATTTGGAGAAAAGCAGGATACAAGCACTCAGGAGAAGGAGGACTTACAGATCCTTCTTGCGTTAAATGAGCTAGCGGGTGTCTCGGTAGACATAGTCCAGGATGAAGCTGGTCGTCGTATTTTTAGGGCGCGAGTGAAGATAGATGAAGGCGCAGCACGAATAAATGCCATGCAGCTTGCTGAGTCCCTTCGCACAGGAGACATCGCGATCTACACACGTGATTACGGCGTGCGGGAAGGCTTTTTTGATATTGATCCTCGCCCGCTCAGTGGCGATGATCTTCAGGTGTTGGAATCCAGAATACGTCAGCTTATTGGAGGTCAGTAACATGTCGAGTTTATCAAAACGCTTTTATAAAGACAGAGTGGCTCTGAACGTGCTAGCAAACAGTGTAGACAATGCGAAGGACATTTTTCAAGCAGCAGAGGGGTATGTTGTCGTTGGGGTGCTTTCTAAGAATTACCCATCCGTAGACGAAGCGGTAACAGCTATGAAGGAGTACGGTGAGTCGATTGAGGATGCTGTTTCCATTGGGCTTGGAGCGGGAGATAATCGTCAGGCGGCGATCGTGGCTGAGATTGCTACGCACTACTCAGGCAGT
Source organism: Alkalicoccobacillus gibsonii (assembly GCF_016798245.1). Classification (GTDB taxonomy): domain Bacteria; phylum Bacillota; class Bacilli; order Bacillales; family Bacillaceae_D; genus Alkalicoccobacillus; species Alkalicoccobacillus gibsonii. Next base: position 59,277 of record NZ_JAEUZA010000002.1, read on the forward strand.
CATATTAACCAGGTGCTTCCGTCTGTGGGAGCTACTCGTGCGAATCTAAATGGTAACGAAAGCTGGATTAATGCGCTCGTTTCTCCAACAGGTAAGCCAGATTATGTGAATCTTTCAACAGGGCCAATCTCTGCCAAGCAGAAGGAACAGGCCATTGTTCCGGTTGAGGCAGCGATTGCCCTAGTGCGAGACATGGGAGGGAATGCATTAAAGTATTTTCCGATGAAGGGCTTAGCGACAGAGGAGGAATATCGTGCCGTGGCAAAGGCGTGTGGAGAAGCAGGGTTCGCACTGGAACCAACAGGTGGCATTGATAAGCAGAACTTCGAGGCGATCCTAAGAATTGCTCTGGAGGCAGGCGTGCCAAAGGTGATCCCTCACGTGTATTCATCGATTATTGATAAGGAATCGGGTAACACGAACATTGAGGATGTAAAAGAGCTGATGTTCACGATAAAAAAATTGGTTGATGAACATGAGTAAGCGGATTGCAGCCTTTGGTGAGGTGATGATGCGACTGCAGGTTCCTGGCTTTGAGCTGTTATCTCAGGCGAATACACTCCATTACTCGTTTTCAGGAACGGGTGTGAATGTTGTGTCTGCCTTATCTCATTATGGTCATGCTGGGTATTTGGTTTCAGCTTTACCTGCCAATCCACTTGGGGATGCCGCTGTGAGCTATCTGGGAAAGCTAGGCATCTCTAAGAATTACCTTGTACGATGGGGTCAGTATCTTGGTCAGTACTTTTTAGAGAATGGAGTTGGTCCAAGACCAAGTCGAGTGACCTATTCAAACCGGCTAGAGAGTAGCTTCAACACCGCACCTGACTCGATCTATGACTTTGATGGGATAGCGGAGAGCGTTGATGTTGTTCATTTTTGCGGGATTACCCTTGCTATGAATGAGACAGCTCGAACGAATATCAGAAGGTTTGCAGAAGCTGTGAAGGATCGTGGTGGACTCGTTGTCTTTGACTGTAACTATCGCCCTTCGCTGTGGGGGGAAGATGGCTATAAAAAAGCAAAGCCTTACTACGAACAGCTACTAGCAATGGCTGACATTGTGATGATGAATGAGAAGGATGCCTTGCATGTGCTCAACATGCAAACAAATCAGACAGATCGCACCGAACAGCTGAAAGAGCTCATTCCAGTTGTGGCCGGAGCCTACTCTATTGGTGTCATTGCAGGTACTCATCGCACAATTCACGAGGATCAGACACACTCGTTACGGGGCTATCTATACAAGGACAAGCAATTTACCTTTTCGAACACACTGAGCTTCACCGTGCATGATCGAATTGGGGCAGGAGATGCTTTTACGAGTGGCATTATCCATGGAGAACTGGAGGAGCTGTCACCTGAAACAACCGTTGCGTTTGCGACAACAGCAGGGATGCTGAAGCATACAACAGTAGGTGACACACCCATGTTAACCGATGAGGATATCTTTGAAGCGATGACGTCACAGGGTGGCGATATTAGAAGGTAGTAAAAAAAGAATCAGATTTTATGGACTGTCTATACAAAAAATACCCTATAGTGAGACTCATCTCTACTATAGGGCATAAGCTATATCCGTTCAGACACTCGATCAGATAGATGAACTAAATTCTCTAAGCCAAAATCTTGTTGACGCACTAGATACTTACTAAAGAATGTAGCATCAATTCCAGTTAAACGATGAAGAAATGATTCCTCGACTTTCCAATCGCTTTCCAACAACTGATGAAGATCTAAAAGGTTTTTATTTGAGATTAAATCAATGATTGTTTTCACCTTCATTGGTTTCTGTATGGGTATAACCTCATCTAAAGGCTCTCTTTTTAAATAACTTTTTCTATGAAGGGCAGCATAGAAGTTACGATGATCTTTGCTTGTCATCAAGCCTAAATGCGCCGATCTATAACCTAGTACTTGTAGTGATACATTCCATTTTTCTTTTAAGTCAATGTACGCATCAGGATTCGTTGGATGCATGATCGTTTTTACATCAGCTCTGAACTCATCTTCTGGTAATAGAAAGATGCCGGCAAAAAGATCGGCTTCTTTTTCGATTGTTCGATGTTCTTTTCGGTCTAAGCTAGTAAATTCAGTACGATAATGAAGAAGTAGATGTCCTAGCTCATGAGCGATATCAAAGTTTCTGCGAGCAGAAGAACGCTTGATATTCCCTAAAATAATGTACGGACGGTCCTTGTTCGTCCATAGACTATACGCATCAATTTCATAACCAATTGCTTTTTCAAAGACAAACACGCCACTTTTTTCAATCAAGAAAAGTAAGTCTTCGTTGGTGTAGTCTCTGAACTGAAGTTTTTCGCGAGCAAGTTTTGCTACTGTATTAATCTGTTCAGGCCTACTATCATCTGTTATATTTAAATACCGAATGACTTCATCTCTTAACTGTATGATCTTCATAGTCGGATATCGTAATCTTGCTGTGATCTGGTCGACAAATGTATCGAGATACTCTAAATGTTTTGCTTCTGCTTGTGTTTTTGATAGGACATTCACAACTTTAGAACGATACGCAATGTTCATCACATGTATGTTTTCTGACCCTGCCGTTCTCGATAAGATATCGTCTGAGTAAAAATATTTATTCTTTACTTTAAAGATCTCTTTTAGTGTTTGAACGACTTGCAGCTTTGGTGATGTATAGTTGTTTTCATATTGCCAAACGGCCTGTTCGGTTACACCTATCATATCAGAGAGCTGTTTTCGCGAATATCCATGCATGATACGGAGATTTGTAAGATTCTCACCAATAAACATGCGCGCCCTCCCTTTACTTATCTAAATTACGGTTTATTTACTTCTCATCTTCTTCTTCCAATATTCCAATATCGAATGCAGCGGGATCCAGTAAGTCTTCACTCGCATCTGGAGCAACGACTTTCCGCTCTTCATCTGTTAATTCTGCCCCAACTATATAGTGAGAAAGGTCTTCTACTTCATAAGCTATATTATTAGCTGGGTTTGGTAAATAATGCATGATTTCATCTATTTGAAATGCATCATCAAGTCTGTAAGTGAGAATATGAAACTCATTATAGTATGATTTGGAATGCTCTAATTCATCTTTCACTTGATTTTCTGTAACAAATAGAGAAAGTTGCTCAGAGTGGTTAACCTCAGCTACTTGAGTGTCTTCATGGCTTGAAGAGAATGTTGCATTTTTATTAATTTGGGATAACTCATGCAGGTACGTACGCTTACGTCCAATTTTACCACTATCAGTAGGAACTTTAGCTTGAGAAAAATTTTCTTTATTAAAGTACGCAGCGTTTTTGATTAAGAAAAGTTTTTTGGAGTCTCCGTGTACAAACTGAAGATAAACCCATGTTAACCCAGCCTTTGATTTTAGATAAGTAAATCCTTGATCTCTACATTCTTCGGCTAATTTACTCTCTATAAAGTTCCCCTTTGTCCAAGCAAAAGCAGAACTAATGATCATATTGTCTCTCCGGTCTTTTCTGTGTTCAATATATTCACGATATCCTTCTACTATAGCCTCGACTATCATCTTACTATGTTCTGAACTAAATTTGTATTGATCCACTAAGCATCACTCCAATTCAGATTAGTAAAGCATGTGTTTATTCTATTTTAGTTGATGAGTAGACTTTTGAAAATGATTTTTCTTCATTTATTTAAAGTTTCATGCTTAGATATATAAATAATTTATAGTTGTGTTGGTGCCAGTACTATTTTTAATGATATGAGATCCCATTTCCCCAATTGACAAAACTTAAAAACTTTCATACCATTGTGAAATACATATAACTGAATATCTTATCCAGAGTGACTGAGGGACAGGCCCGATGACGTCCGGCAACCATCATGTGTGACATGAAAGGTGCTAATTCCTGCAGAATGTTTCATTCTGAGAGATAAGTTTTTTTATGAAAAGCCTCTTTCTGATGAAAGGGGCTTTTTTTGTTTTTTTGATACGCATCAATGTGAATGGACATAGGGGGAGAGTTTAAGTATGAAAAAATCAATCATTGCACTGTTAGGTTTAACGGTTCTTGCGAGTGGGTGCTCCACTGAAAACACGGCATATGTAGAGGACGTCATCTTAGTCGGAACGCAGAACGATTATCCGCCTTTCGCCTTTGCGGATGAGAGTAATGAGTTAACTGGCTATGATATTGAGGTTGTTCAGGAGATTGATAAGCGTCTAGACGGCTATGCCTTTGATTTTGTGGCGACGCCTTGGGATAGTATGTTCCTTGCCTTGGAATCAAATAAAATTCAAGCAGTAGCGGATCAGGTGGCGAAAACGCCTGAGCGTGAGGAGAAGTATTTGTTCTCAGAGGAGTCATACTTTGCTGCAGAGACAGTTATTGTCGTGAAGTCGGGTCAAGAGGACATTCAAACGATTGAGGATCTTGAGGGAAAAAAGGTCGGGGCACTCGCAGGGGATTCGTATACGCTGCTGCTTGAGGAGTATAACGAGGATGCGGAGAACCCGATTCAACTAGAGTACAGCGAGAGTGGCACGCCTGCTGAGATCCTGCAGGACGTACAAAATGGTCGAGTGGATGCGTATGTAAATGATCCAATTATGATTGATACGGTACTTGATAAATACGATCTCGATGTTGAGATTGTAGGCCAGTCGTTAGTAAATGACAATATGGGTATTGTCTTTGCAAAGTCTGAAGAGGGCGAAGAGCTGCAGAAGCTGATTGATCCGATTCTAAAGGAAATGAAGGAAGACGGGACATTAGCGAAGCTTTCAAAGAAATGGACAGGTGGGGAATACATTCCGGAGTAGAGTGAAGAGGGAGAGACATCATGGAGAACTTACTAGACCTTCAATTTCTAATTGAAAGCATTCCTTATATTCTGGCGCGTCTACCGATTACGCTTGGTATTGCGGTAGGGTCGCTCATCTTAAGTTTAATAATAGGCCTTGGTACAGCATTGATTAAAATTTATAAGGTTCCTGTTTTGCGGGTGATCTCTTCGGTCTATGTTTCGTTTGTCAGAGGAACACCGCTTCTCGTTCAACTGTACCTCGTTTTTTACGGGATTCCAAAGGTTATCTACTTCCTGCAGAGGGAACAAGGGTGGCTGCTTGGACTGGATGTGAATCTGATTGCTCCTGAAGTGTATGCTCTCTTAGCCTTTTCCTTTAATCTAGGGGCGTATTTGTCTGAGACCATTCGTTCAGCCATTGAGTCGGTAGATCGTGGGCAGTTTGAGGCGGCTAAGGCGATTGGGATGAAGCCAACTCAAATGATGCTGAAGATTATTTTCCCGCAGGCCTTAATTGTGGCGATTCCGAACCTTGGAAATATGTTCATCACAACCATTAAGGACACGTCACTTGTCTTTATTATTGGGGTCATCGATATTATGGGCCAGGCAAAAATCCTCGGCTCACGCGGGTTAGCCTTTTTTGAGGTCTATATTGCGGTATCCATTATTTATTGGATCGTGTGCCTGATTGTAGAGAGAGCACTTGTAATCATCGAGAAGCGAGCTCGCAGATATGAAAGAGGGATTGCGTCATGATTGGACTTGAGAACCTACATAAGTACTTTGGAAAGCACCACGTGCTAAAAGGAATTGATCTACAGGTAAACAAGGGTGAGGTTGTGTCGATCTTAGGCCCAAGTGGGTCAGGCAAATCGACTCTCCTGCGTTGCATGAATTTCCTGGAAGAGCCGACAAGTGGCTTTGTTGAAGTGAGTGGGAAGAGAGTGAATGTAGAGTCCGCTAGTAAGAAGGATATTCTAGCACTGCGTACGTCTACAGGCATGGTGTTCCAGCAATATAACCTATTCAAGAACCTAACCGTGCTCGACAACGTTATGATTGGCTTAACGAGTGTGAAGCAGCTGAAAAAGAATGAAGCGAAGCAAAAAAGTATCAATATTTTAGAGCGTGTTGGTCTGGCCAATCGGTTAAGCCACTTTCCTGCTCAGCTATCAGGTGGACAGCAGCAACGGGTTGGAATTGCCCGGGCGCTTGCAATGAATCCTGAGGTGATGCTGTTTGATGAGCCGACCTCTTCTCTTGATCCAGAGCTTGTGGACGAGGTCCTTGCAACTATCAAAGAGGTAGCGAATGAAGGCAACACGATGTTTATTGTGACGCATGAGCTTCAGTTTGCGAGAGAGATCTCTGACCGCGTCATCTTTATGGAGGACGGTAAAATTGTAGAAGAAGGTACGGCGGAACAGGTCTTTACCAACCCACGTGTGGAAAGAACAAGACAATTCTTAGGACGATTTCTTGAAGAAGGAGGGAAGGTAGAAAAATGAACCCAATTGAACAGATCTTAACTGACTTTCCTTTAATGATTTTAGACGGGGCCCTGGCAACAGAGCTCGAACGCTATGGCTGTGACTTAAACGACCCATTGTGGTCAGCTAAGATCCTACTCGAGAAGCCGAGAGTGATCAAGCAGGTTCATACCGATTACTTTGAAGCGGGTGCTGACTGTGCGATTACAGCAAGCTATCAGGCCACTGTAAAAGGGTACAGAAGAAGGGGCTTAAGCGAACTTGAAGCCGCTATGTTGATTAAGCAATCGGTTGAGCTTGCGGTGGACGCACGGGATGCGTTTTGGCGTGTTGAGACGAATCAGCATGGTCGTCCGAAGCCACTTGTTGCTGCATCTGTTGGTCCATACGGTGCCTATCTTGCGGATGGCTCTGAATTTCATGGAGACTATGGATTATGCGAAGAGGAGCTCGTTTTATTTCATAGAGAAAGAATCAGACTCTTGATTGAAGCGGGTGCGGATGTACTGGCATGTGAGACGATTCCTTGTTTAGTAGAGGCCAAAGCCATTGCACGTGTTCTAAAGGACTTTCCTGATGTGTATGCATGGCTCTCGTTTAGCGCAAAGGACGAGCAACATATTAATAGCGGAGAAAAAATAGCCGATTGCGCAAGGTGGCTTGAAGGAGAGCCACAAATTGCGGCAGTTGGCATTAACTGTACGGCTCCGCAGTTTGTAGAATCGTTGATTACTGAGGCAAAAGCGCACACAGCGAAGCCGATTATTGTGTATCCCAATTTGGGAGAAACGTATGATCCAGAGAGTAAGCAGTGGAGTAATGAAGGTTCAGCTGAGCCGTTTGTGGTGAACACAAAACGATGGTTTGAAGCTGGAGCAACGGTGATTGGTGGCTGCTGTCGGACAACGCCTGAGGATATTCGCGGGATTCGTACGTGGGCGCGGGGGTAGGGAGCATTATTCCTTCTAATTTAAGATAGTTTTAAAGGACATTGAAGTTCCAATGTCCTTTTTGCTATATAAGGAAATAGCAACATTCGTGATATAATAGAAGAAATTAGTAGAACGTTCAATCTCTTAATATCAGAGGGGGATTCAAGTGACTAGCGAAGCAGATATTCTCATTTATCAGACAGAAGAAGGCAATACAAAAATAGACGTAAGACTAGAAAACGAAACGGTTTGGATGACGCAAAAGGCTATAGCAGAACTTTACCAAAAAGGTGTCAATACCATTAATGAACATATCAAAAACATATACATAGAAGGCGAACTTAATGAATCGGCAACTATTCGGAAAAACCGAATAGTTCAATTCGAAGGAAAACGAGAAGTTGAACGGGAGGTATCCTTTTATAATCTCGAGATGATTATTGCTATTGGTTACCGGGTTCGTTCGCATAGAGGTACGCAATTCCGTCAATGGGCAACAGAACGATTAAATGAATATTTAGTAAAAGGCTTTACAATGAATGATGACCGCCTAAAAGAGATGCGTAACTTTGGTAAGGATTATTTCGATGAATTATTTGAACGTATTCGAGATATTCGTTCGTCAGAAAAAAGGTTTTATCAAAAGATTACAGATATCTATGCTACTGCGGTTGATTATGACTCTAAAGCTGAGCAATCACAGAAATTCTTTGCTACCGTGCAAAATAAATTACACTTTGCCATCCATGGTCATACAGCTCAAGAATTAATTGTTAGCAGAGTGGATGCTAAAAAGAAAAATATGGGTTTAACGTCTTGGAAAGGTGATAAAGTGCGAAAACAAGACATTGGAGTTGCTAAGAACTATTTAGACGAGAAAGAAATGAAGCAACTTAACCGAATTGTAACGATGTATCTTGACTATGCCGAAGATCAAGCGGAGCGGAACCAGCCAATCGGTTGTTCAAAGTAGCATTTTCTTAATTGCATCCAGTGTGGTGTTGGGTGTTTTGTTCATCATGCTTGTTATGTTTGTAGATGACGCTTGGTTGGATATGACGCCATCCTCCATCAGAGTGAGGGTGTTTAGTTTGAGAAGGTTGGTTACGTTTGTAAGCATACCTGCTGGAAATGTCATCATGGGATTTGGAGGTGCAGCCTTAGGCTATATGGTGATTCTACGGTGGTTGGTAGGCTTTATGATTGTTGCACTCATTTTGAGTATCTTCATGCTAAAGGGCTGGAATCAAGAAACGGAAGTAAAAAAAGCTTCATAGAAAGTCGTACATATCTAAAGAACCCCCTCCTTCATAATTGGATAGAGGGGGTTCTTCTTATGCATCAACCTTCCGAAAAGCTAACCTCGCAGACGACAACACCACTAGCCCCAGCGCACTCATACTAAAGAAAAGACCAACTCCTGAAACAAACGTAATGAGGAGATAGACAGCAAAAAATCCAAAGATCATTGTCAGACTTGCGACCGGATTATAAATGGCAAGCAGGAAGGCATTTTTTAGATGCGTTTTGATCGATGCTTGAAATTCAACGTATAAGGAAAGAAAGTAACACACAACCAATAGAAAGAAGCAGGCTGTAATGATGGTTGCTAAATAAAAGGCTTGAGAGAGATCGGTATTCATTGTCTGGAGGAATTGAATGTTACTAATAAGGATAAGGGATAAAAGGACAATGCAAAGACCCACTCCATTGCTTTTAATAAATTCCTCTTTATAAAAGCCCCAAAAAGTCTTAAAGATCAATCCTTCATTTTGGTTAATGAGCTGCCTGAGTGTTGCAAGCAATGCCACGGTTGCAGGGAAGACCCCAAAGAGTCCGAGTCCCAGGATCGTGAAGAGGATCCAGAGTAGGTTAATGAATGCTAATCGGTAGAACCAAACACAGAATGTATAAATTGGGCCGGAAATGGCATTGAGGTACATTGAGCTTCCTCCTATATCTAGCATTTTGATATAGACTATATCATGCTTCATGTGTATTTTTGACTTAAAGGCAAGGGAGGTAAAGATAATCTCTAAAAAGTAAAAAATCTACACCTCTTTGGACGAGCAATCTGGATAAAAGTCGACAAATCTTTTGACGGAAGTACCTTATTATCAGGATCAAACCGTTGATTATACTGAGTTTCTGACGTTGATGCGTGTTCAATAAAGTCTTGTATGCATCATTCTGTGGGCAATTAAGAAAGTAAAATTTGTACGCAGAACAGTCAAGATCGTTCATTTATGTAAGCGCTTTAAAAAGGTAAGATGGGTTTAACCCAGCTAGAGAGGTGAAGTGAATGAACAGTGAAATGAAAGCGCAATCAAAAAAGCTCTTACGAAAAAAACCACAAACGAGTAAGAGTCCTTTAAACAGTTGGCGTGACGCAGTGGCAGGTTGGGTCTTTATTGGTCCAATGTTCATTGGGACATCCATCCTCGTTATCTTTCCGATTCTTTCTTCATTAACGTTAAGCTTTACGAACTGGAATATTGTCGCGGGATATGAGAATGCGGAGTTTATAGGACTCGATAACTTTGTAGCATTGTTTAATGACCCGCTTTTCATTAAGTCATTAGGGAATAACTTTCTACTTCTGTTAGCCATACCGATTACGTTATTCATCTCATTAACGCTTGCTACGATTATTAACAAATATATTTACTTTAAGGATTTCTTTAAAGTGATCTTCTTCATGCCTTTTATCTCAAGTATCGTGGCAGTTGCTGTCGTCTTCCGGGTGTTATTCCATCCCACTCAAGGGCCGATCAACCAGTTGTTGATGACGCTTGGAATTGATAACCCACCAGGATGGATAGCAGATATCTCATTTGCTCTACCATCGGTTATGCTCATCATGATTTGGACGGGGATTGGGTTTAACTTAATCATCTATCTTGCTGGACTACAAAGTATTCCAAAGGAGCTGTATGAGGCTGCGCAAATCGACGGAGCATCAGCCTGGTATCAATATAAGAAAATAACGATACCTCTTGTTTCACCTACGACGTTTCTCTTATTTGTAACCGGAATTATTTCTAGCTTTAAAATCTTTGACTTAATCATCGTCTTAACAGGTGGTGGACCAGCGAACTCAACTAAGGTTCCGGTGGTTTACTTATATGAAAAAGCCTTCTTGGACCTACGTGCAGGCTATGCTTCATCGATTTCATTAGTCATTTTCGTCATTATCTTAATCATTACGTACCTTCAATTTAAGGGGCAGAAAAAATGGGTGAACTATTAAGAGGGGTGAGTAAATGAAGAAACCAATCAATGGTAAAAAGATTTTCGTTACAGTGTTGATGTTCATTTTGGGAATCTGCTTCATGACTCCATTCTTATGGATGATCTCAGCTTCCCTTAAGGTAGAGGAAGAAGTATTAACGTATCCGATTCAGTGGATTCCAACAACATGGAATGCGATTGAAAACTATCGTGAGGTCTGGACAGGGACGATGCCATTCTTCTTATTATATTGGAATTCAATTAAGGTTTCAGTTCTAACAACTCTTACATCTGTCGCCGTTTCAGCGCTTGCTGCATACGGATTTTCAAAGGTTGAATTCAAAGGTAGAAACCTAGTCTTTATGCTGGTATTAGCGACATTCATGATCCCGCCTCAAACCTTGCTTGTCACTCAATTCATCCTGTACCGGACGCTTGGCTTGTATGATACGCATATGGGATTAATTTTATTAAATAGCTTTAGTGTTTTTGGAACCTTTATGCTTCGGCAATTCTTCTTAGGAGTTGGGAATGAAATTATTGAATCAGCGAGAATGGATGGTGCAGGTCACTTCCGCATCTTTAGATCCATTGCCTTTCCTTTAGTGAAGCCAGCGATCGCAACCTACGCCATTCTACGATTCATCTGGACATGGAACGATTTCCAATATCCACTTATTTTCTTACGAAGCAAGGAGCTTTTTACAATTCAACTAGGGGTGCAGAGCTTTGCGGATGAACACGGAAGCATCTATTCGCTAATGATGGCCGCCTCTGTTTCAGCCATCATACCGCTCTTAATTGTCTTTATTATCGGACAGAAGCAGGTTATTGAAGGCATACAACTTGGAGGCGTTAAGGGCTAAACAAGGCATCAACCATTTAGTGGTTCACTATAAAAACGCACAAAAAGGGGAGTAGATAACATGAATAGAAAATGGTTTGTATTCGGGATGGCATCCGTTCTAGCGTTAGGTGTAGCCGCTTGTTCTGGGGAGGAAAGTAGTACAGGGAGTAATTCTAGTGGAGACGAGGATGTTACACTCAAGTTTGTTCATTGGATTAATGAGGAAAATGGAAATTGGGAGCCTTTGATTGAACGGTATGAAGCAGAGAATCTAGGAATAAAAGTGGAGTCTATGCCTTTAGTTGAGAATATGAATTCACAGGATTATTATAAACAGCTGGACCTAATGGCGGCAGCAGGAGAAGACCTAGATATTGTCATGTTTAGTAATCCAAATGACTTTGTCTCTCGCATTAACGCAGGGCTATTAGAACCACTTAATCCTTATTTTGATGAAGAAGGTATAGACATTAATGAAGAATATACGAATAGCTATCAAGAGATAGATGGGAGCTATTATGGTGTTCCGATGAAGCAGGTATCACAAATGATTTTACTAAATAAGGATCACCTTGATGAGGCGGGTCTAGATATTCCGACTGAATGGACATGGGATGATTATCGTGATTACGCAAAGCAGTTAACAACTGATGATCACTACGGATCGTATTTACACACCTGGCATAATAACCAATCCTCTTTAAAGCTATTTAGTAAGATTGAAGGAGATAATGGGTTACTCACAGAATCAGGGGATTCAAATATGAAGGATCCTTTAGTGAGAGAATCACTTGAATTGCGTTATGCATTAGAAAACGAAGATAAGAGCTCTGTTCCTTTTTCATCGATCCTCTCTCAGCAAATGGATTACCGTCAGCAGTTCTTTACAGAGGAAGCGAGTATGGTGCCAATTGCGTCATTTATGCTTTCCGAGTGGGGACAATTCACACCTGAGTTTGAAATGGCTTGGGCGCCGTGGCCACAACTTGAATTGACAGGAGTAAATTACTCAGCAGTAGGTGGAGACGCACTATCCGTTGCTAAGTCGTCCAACCACAAGCAAGAAGCCTATGACTTTATTCGTTGGTTAACAACAGAAGGTATCGTTGAACAAGGAATTTGGATGCCATCATGGAATGATGCCAATATAGATGAAGTTGTTGAATCGATTGCAGCAGGAACACGTAAGCCAGAAGCACTTCACCTCGAATCAATTATTCATACGTTGGATGTAGAGCCTATAAGAAGTTATATGCCTGCACCATATATCACAGAGGTACACACGGCTCATGCAGCGGAAGTAGAACGATATCTCCTTGGGGATCAGGACATCGACACGACAATTGAGAATCTAGAGACACAAATTCAGAATATTGCGGACTCTAATAAGTGAGCCTATAATTGATGTAATGAGAGAAGATCCTCTCTCATTACATTCCTTGTATTAATCGTGGTGGTGACAAGATGACCTGGTTGAAGCGACTGCACCAGTTATCCTTTCGTAGTCGATTAATGATTGCTGCCTTTCTATGTATCTTATTTCCTTGGGTTCTTACGTATTTTGTTTCTAATTATTTGACTGAGGATGCACTAGAAGAGCTTGCTGTGAACCAATCAAAGCAATCGTTAAATCTTCTTGGCATGAGTCTTCAACAAATATTGGATGATGTCATGTACACGTCCAATTATGTAAAGTTTGATTCTAGTTTTAATCAAGTCATGAGGGAGCATCAACTAATTGATCCAGATGCACCAAATGCAAGTCAGGAGATTGCATTAAGTTTGATTGAGGTGGCAAATCATTTGTCTCCTATTACAAATACGGTGTCACCAGAGTATGTCACCATTCTATTTAGCAATGATCTTTATTACATGAATTACCCCTTAAGTGAGTTTCATCCTCTGGATTTTAAAAGGGAGCCTTGGTTTGAAAAGCTTGATACATTAAGCTATTATGACTTGCTCTGGATTGGAGCTCATCCTACTTATATTAGATCAGGACAAAGGAAGGATCGCTTTTTAATTAGTTTCGGAAGCTATCTGCGTTCGGTAAACAGCCGAAATGCCTATCTCATTATTAGTATTCGCGAACAACAAATCAGCTCCTTACTTGAGAATTATCAAGCAGATGATGGTTCAGAGTACTTTTTAACAGATGGCGAGGGTACGGTGTACTCAAGTGTTGATCAAAGCATGATTACTCGAACGTTGCCATATGAGGTGAATGCAAATGAGCAACAGATTGTGGAGCGGAATGGAGAAAAGTACTTCTTAGTTACCCGCCCTGTTGCCTATTCAGACTGGCGGTTAGTGAATTTGGTACCATATAACGAAACGATTGGTAATATTAATCGAATGAACAAACTAACCATCACAACACAAGGCGTGCTGTTGTTCATTTTTCTGATAGGCCTTATTGTTCTCGTTCGCGAACTAACAAAACCGCTCATGGAGCTAAAATCTGTGACGAAGTCTGTAGAGCAGGGAGACTTAAGTCAGCGAGCAAAGATGTATGGCAACAACGATATCACTCAGCTGAGCTCATCCTTTAATGAAATGCTTGATACGGTTGAGGAGATGATTGATCAAGTACGTATTCAGGAGCATGCGAAACGAAATGCGGAGCTTGAAATGCTACAGGCACAAATTAACCCGCACTTTTTGTTTAATGCGTTAAATACCATACGCATGCAAACGATGTTGAATGGAGACAAACAGAGTGCAGACTTAATCCATGCCCTATCTTCCTTACTTAGAATGACGGTGAACCGAAATAATTCGTTCATCACGTTAGAAGAGGAAATTGAGACCAATCAGCACTATATCAAACTAATGAATTTCCGGCATCAACACACAATTAAACTGGACCTTGAACTTAGTGATGGTGCATCACATATTTCGGTTCCTCGGTTTTTCCTTCAACCTATTGTTGAAAACGCTATCATACATGGCCACACTTATGGGGAAACAACCATTACTATCAAAGCAGACATAAACGATCCTGGACAATTAATCCTTCATATCTCCGACAACGGGAGAGGAATGTCAGAAGAGGAGATGCAAAACATTAAAGAGAAGCTCACTCAAAAGGCAGTGGACCATCAAACAAGTAATCATCATTCCTTTAACGGCATTGGTATTCAAAATGTGTACCAACGCATGAAGCTAATCTATGGTGACCATTTTAAGATGGATATTCGTAGTACAGAGTCTGTCGGGACATCCTATCTGTTTTGTATTCCGATTAAAAAGGGGTAGATTCACAATGTATCAAATCGTTTTAGTAGATGATGATCGACTGGTTACCACCTTTCTTGAGAAGATGATTCCTTGGGAGCAGTACGGGTTTGAAGTGAAGGCTGCGTTTTCGGATAGTGTGGAGGCGTACGAATATTTACAATCAAACTCGTATGATGTGTTAATGACGGACATTGGGATGCCAAGGATGAATGGGATTGAACTCATCACAAAAATCAAAGAAGAGAAGGCTTCCTCCTGTAACATCATCATCTCCTGTCATGGAGAATTTGAATATGCACAGCAGGCATTGAAGCTTAAGACTTTTGATTACATTTTAAAAGAGACCATGAATGAAGAAGATATTATCGACATGCTTCAAAGACTGAAAAGTCATTTGGATCAACAGAAACAAGAGCTGACTAGCAAAAACAAGATTCGGAAGTATTTGTCTGAGAATCACTTAGTGTTAAAGTCTACGTTTTTTAAGAGAGTGATGAGAGAGTCAACGAATCGATCCAGTGACTGGCGGGTAGAGGCAGAGGAACAGCTAGGTTTGAGTTTTCCTTTTGATCATTACGTTGTGATTCATTGCAATATTGATCAACATCAGATGGTAGCAGATCGATTCCAGGACGAAACGCTACTAAAAGATTGTATAGCAAATATTATGGAAGAGGCTCTAGCAGAGAGGCAAGAAGGGGTTCACCTCATCTATTGGAATCGTAGCTTTTTTATTCTTTACCCCTTAATAGAACGAACAAGCCAAGCTACCATTAAGCATGCGCTTAAAGAGATGCAAGCCAAACTTCAGAACTGTCTTCAATCAACCATGACATGTACGATTCATCCCGTCATTGAACCAAGGGGGGAGCTAGAGAGAATGAAAGAGCTTCTTCATCATCAAGATCAACGATTTCATTATGAGTACGGATCTATCGAGGAGTTTCAGGTGAAAACGTACCAGAAGGGATCTGTTTTTAAAAGCTATACCGCTGATGTTGAACAGGTGAAAACGGCTATTTTAAATAAGGATCCAATCAAGCTGGATAATTGGTTTGCTGAGCAGTTTCAAACGGAAAGGATAAACCAGCATTCACCAGAGGCACTTAAGGATTGGGCAACGATGCTTACATTAGACCTAAAGGTGAGTTTGAATGCCCTACATCATTTTGACCGTTCAAGCGCCTTCTCAGTAAAAAGTGATCGAATTCAGGACGCCGAGAATGTTCAAGACCTTGAAACGCTAATGAAGGACATCTTTCATTCCTACATGGAACAGGTGTACCAAATGGAATCAGCCTCACAAAATGAGGATATTGCAAAGGCTAAGCGATACATCTATTCAAATCTTGATAAGAAAATTTCATTAAAGGAGATCTCTACCCATCTCCATTTAAATAGTAGTTATTTCAGTAGACTTTTTAAACAAGAGACAGGGCAGACATTTATCGAATATGTCACCACATTAAAGATGGAAAAGGCGATGGGGCTACTCGATAACAGCACAAAAACAGTGGAGCAGATCTCCTATGATTTGGCCTTTGATAGTAAAAGCTATTTCATTCGAACCTTTAAAAAGTATGTTGGCGTCTCACCAAAGGCCTATAAGTACAAAAAAGATGATGTGTGTAGTTAAAATTGATAGCGCTTACTAAAGCAGAGGAGGATGTTTATGAAAAAAGTGAGAATAGGCATTATTGGATTAGGTGTGCAGGGAAGTACGTATGCGGGGTTTATTACATCAGGAAGAGTCCCGAATATAGAGATCGGTGCTATATGTGATATCGATGGGAGTAAGTCGGCAACGGTTAGTGAGATGGTAGGTGAAATCCCTTTCTATGAAAATTATATCGATATGCTAGAAAGCGGAAACGTGGATGCTGTTGTCACAACGGTTCCCCATTACTTACATCCAACCATGGCGATAGAAGCGTTAAAGAGAGACATTCACCCATTAGTAGAAAAGCCAGCTGGAGTTTATACAAAGCAGGTAAAGGAATTAAATGAGTTCGCAGCAACAAAGCCGGAGCTGACATTCGCTATCTTTTTTAATCAAAGAACGAATGAGCTCTATCAAAAAGTAAAAGAGGTGATTGATCAAGGAGATATTGGATCCATTCGCCGAACGAACTGGCTCATCACCACGTGGTGGAGACCTCAAGGCTATTACGATCAAAGTGCGTGGCGCGCAACATGGGAAGGAGAAGGCGGAGGCGTGCTTGTAAACCAGGCACCACATCAGCTGGATCTCATGCAATGGATTTGTGGCATGCCAAAGAAGGTCTATTCAAAGGTTCAATATGGCTTTCAAAGAGATATTGCGGTAGAGGATGAGGTAACGGCACTTCTAGAATATGAAAACGGAGCAACCGGAATGTTTATCACGTGTACTCATGACCTACTTGGGACTGATCGCTTTGAAATTTTAGGAGATAAGGGAAAGATCATCGTTGATAACAGCAACAAAGTAACGATTAAGCGATTAAAACAGCCAGAGCCTGAGATGAGCACCAGCATGAGCATGCAGGATGTAATGGAAATGATGAAGGACCAGGGACCAAGTGGGATGTATGACGAGGAGGTGCTGGAGTTCTCTAGTGCGTGGGGCGAGCAGCATATCGCCGTATTACAGAACTTCGCAGCTAACATTCTTGATGGCACGCCGCTTGTGGCTCCGGGTACTGACGGAATTCACGGGGTGCACCTAGCCAATGCCATTCATCTATCAAGCTGGTTAGGTCAAGAGGTAGAGCTACCAATCGATGAAGATCAGTACCTAAGAGAGCTAACGAAAAAAGTGGAAGAAGAAAAGCAGCATTCATAGAAAGGAGCCTCCCTGATGCTACAAATAGCTGTAATCGGACTTGGCGACATCTCCGCTCTACATCTGGCAGCCATTAAAGGAAGTGATCTGGCAAGTCTTGTGGCCGTCTGTGATCATGATCCCTCTTTAAAAGGCAAGGCAGAGGGCGTGCCTTTTTATACAGATTATATGGAGCTGCTATCAGAAGAGCAGCCAGACTGTGTACACATTTGTCTCCCGCATCATCTTCATGATGAGGTAACAAGAGCCTGCGTTAAAAAGGGCGTGCATGTCTTTTTAGAAAAACCAATCACTACAAACGCAGAAAGTAGCTTGAGCTTAATAGAGTTAGTGGAGAATCAGAAAGAAGCCAAAGTCTGCATTTGCTTGCAAAATCGCTTAAACGCAACGGTTCAAGAGTTAAGAAAGATTGTAAAAAGCGGGGAGCTTGGACGGATCATTGGAATCAAGGGACTGGTTACCTGGCATCGTCCCTCATCCTACTATGATGTAAAGCCATGGCGAGGCAAGATGAAAGAGTCAGGTGGTGGAGTGATGATCAATCAAGCCATTCATACCTTAGATTTGATGCAGTTACTTGGTGGAGACGTTCAATCCATTCGAGGGTCTATTGAGTGTTTGACCGAGAACAAACATGAAGTGGAAGACACAGCGATTGCGCATCTCTCCTTTAAAAGTGGAGCGACTGGTCTATTTTTCGCAACTAATGCCAATGCAACCAATGACTCCGTTGAGGTGCAAGTCACGTTTGAAAAAGGTGAATGTACGATTAAGGACAGCATATTAACTAAAAGATCGGCTGATGGAAAAAAGGAATTTGTTGTAGAAGATGAAAAGGTGGCTGGCACAAAGTTCTACTACGGGGCTAGTCATGCTAAGCTCATTCACCAATTCTATCAATGTATCGCAACCGATTCGGCTGAGTATATACACGTCCGTAAAGCGCAAAGCTCAATGGAACTCATCCGAGCCATACGAGATTCATCGGAACAAAATAAACGTATAAACCTGGAGGGATCGATTACAATATGACACAAGCAAAAATTGGCGTACAAATGATGATGTTAAAGCAAAAGGCAGAGGAAAACGGAGTCTATGAAACACTCAGAGAATTATCAAATCTAGGGTACCGCTCCGTGGAGGTCTCACAGATTCCGATGACAAAGGAAAACGTGGCGGAGCTTAAAAGGGGAAGTGCCGACTTTTCAATCAAGATTGCAGCACTCTCCGCTCCCGTCGAGCCAATGGCACTGGGAGTCCAAATGGAAAACCTTACAGATGACTTTGATAAGATCGTAGACGATTGTAAGGAGCTTGACTGCATGTATCTCCGAATTGGCATGCTGCCGGTGCATATCATGGGAGATAAAGAGAAAATTATGGCATTTATTGATCGTGCTGAGGCGCTAGCCAAACGACTAGCTTATGAGGGCATTCAGCTTTACTATCATACCCATCATATTGAATTCCAAAAGTATAACGGAGAGTATCTACTCGACCTAATGAAAAACAACACAAAAACGTTAGGGTTTGAGCTCGATGTTCACTGGATTCAACGAGCAGGTGAAAATCCCATTAACTTAATTAAACAGTACCAAGGACGAATTGGTCTCCTCCACTTAAAGGATTACCGCATCGGCCAGCTAGATGTAAGTGAAGAGGCGTTAAAGGATATGAAAGCGTTCTTCGGTCGCTTCACAAACCTGATTGAATTTGCTGAGCTTGGCGAAGGAAACTTAGATTTAAAAGCAATCATCGAAGCCGGTCTGGATGCAGGGGTAGAGCATTTCTTCATCGAACAGGATGACACGTATGGAAGAGACCCGTTTGAATGCTTAAAGATTTCTGGAGAGCACCTGAGAGAGTTAGGGTATAGTCATATGTTTTAGATACAAAAAAGAGAGCGGGACATAACATCAATGCGGTTGGCAAAACACGAACATAGTATTTCAACCGCTACAGGAGAATCCCTCGCTTTCCACGGGAACGGCCTCAGCCCCTTTCGCGGAAAAAGCGCCGCTACAGTGTCTTCACCGCGTTCTGTTCCGTAGGGAGTCTCGGGTTCTCCCTCCGTTCGTCTTACTAAATAATCCAAAAAACATGAATGGCGAATGATTCGATCGTATAATCATTCGCTATTTTTAATTTGATCTTTAGTTATGTCTCAGCCTCTCTTCTATTCTGTTCTTCCCACATATTTCACCGAATACATATGTGTCTTTGTTAGTTCAATCACTTCTTGAATAAATGTCTCCTGATCCTCTTGAAAATCCTCTAGAATCCAGTATTTAAGCAGCCCATAAAATCCGTAGGCCGTGTACTTTTTAAAATAATCCATGTTAACAGGAGCGTGGCCTATCGTTTCGAATTCAAATTGTTCCTGATATATTTTTAAAAATGTTTTTGGAAAACGTGTATGTAATCCAGGTAACGTATCCTCATATTTAATTAACGAAAAAAGTCTCGATTGACGTAAATGTAGGAAACAATATGAATGGAAGAGTTCTTTAGATGGGTGGTGTATACTTTTTGTCCTTGAACAAAAGGTTTCCCGACGGATTGCTCTAACCCCTCGAGCATCGTGCTAAGCAAATCATCTGCTAGATCCATTTTATCCTTGTAATGAATATAAAATGTACTGCGGTTATAGGCCGCCCGATCAACAATATCTTTGACTGTTACATGGTGATAGCCTATTTCCTTAATAAGATCAATTAAAGCTTGTCTGAAATGAGTTTTCGTTCGATTTTGTCGTTGACTCGAGTGTTCTTGTTCCATAAAAAAGAATCTCCTTCAATCTAGACACTTCTCATCGATGTGTCTATCTAGTAGACATTTCAAGAAAAGCTACTGATTGTTTAATGTGAACAAAGTAGTACAATTTAGTTACATAAATTAGACATTTTTATTGGATACTATTGATTATACATGTCTAGATTATGCAGATAAAGAAAAAGCCTAGGGGGCATTACGATGGGAAAATTACAAGATAAAGTAGCAGTGATTACCGGCGGTGCATCTGGCATTGGCGCAGCGACGGCAAAATTATTCGTTTCAGAAGGAGCCAAAGTGGTTCTTGTTGATTTAAATGAAGAAAAAGGTAAAGCGTTTGAAGAAGAATTAAAAGCTCAAAACGCAGAAGCTCTTTTTGTAAAAGCAAACATTACAAGTGAAGAAGAAGTAGCAAATGTCTTTAAACAAACGGTTGATACGTTTGGTAAAGTAGACGTTGTTTTCAATAATGCAGGAATTGGTCGTGTACATCCATCACATGATCTTGAATACTCTGAATGGCGCAACACAGTAAATGTCGACTTAGATGGAGTATTCTTAGTAGCACGTGAATCAATCCGCGAAATGCTAAAAACAGGAGGCGGTTCGATCGTCAACACTGCTTCCATGTACGGGTGGGTTGGATCACCTGGTTCTGCAGCTTACAACGCAGCAAAAGGTGGCGTCATTAACTTAACGCGCTCGCTTGCACTTGAGTACGCAGATAAAGGAATCCGTGTAAACTCACTTTGCCCGGGCTTCATTGATACACCGATCATTCCAGAAGCAGACAAACAAACACTTGCTGGTTTAACTCCAATGAAACGTCTTGGTTTAGCAGATGAAATGGCAAAAGCTGTCTTGTTCATGGCTTCTGACGATTCTTCATACATGACTGGGAACAGCTTAACAGTTGATGGTGGATATACAGCGCAATAATTAGATAAAGAAAAAGAGCCTAATGATTCTAAAATGGAACCATTAGGCTTTTCTCGTTCTTACAGTAATTAACTGGAAGGCAGTAAAAGAATTTGGTAAATGAATCTAACTATTGGGAAGAGTCAGATACGGGTACAATCTTAACGCTTGAATATGGTATTCGTTACTCAAAGATGTACCTAGAGTGGTGTGAATGGGCAAAAGCCTATCTTAAACAGTTTTATAAAGAAAATGATAAGTAAAGCAGATCTATTTTCAGATAGATCTGCTTTTTTCATACATTTTTACATACAAAATTAGTAAAACTAATACTTTGTACCTAAAACAATACTCACTGTTTACCGATATAAAAGAAGGAAGTTTTTTAGGGTCTAAAAAAGGAAGGGAGTTTCTAATGCCGAACGTTTCATCGATTTTGATTCAGTTTATGAAAGAAAAAGGATGCACCAAGGTATTTGGTATTCCCGGTAAGCCAATCTCTCCGCTCATTCTTGCAGCAGAAAATGAAGGCTTGGATTTCGTCCTGGCACGCCATGAGGGCGGTGCTGGCTACATGGCAACAGGGTACGCCATGCAGAATCAGTCTCTAGGTGTAGCCATTGGTACGAGTGGTCCAGGTGGGACAAATATGATTACAGCTGCGGCTCAGGCTGCTGCGTTTCATGCGCCTGTGTTATTTATTACAGGTCATCCACCGCTTGCTTCCTCTGGGAAAGCACTTGGTCAGGATTCCAGTATGTTTGGGACAGATCTCGTTGAATTGTTTAAGCCGGTCACAAAGCTTAGTGCAAAGGTCGAGAACAAGGATATGCTGAGACAGCTCTTGCAGCATGCGGAGGAACAGCTGCTTACAGGGTCAAAAGGTCCGGTTCATCTATCCATCCCGCTTGATATTTTAACGAGCGAGTTAGAGGCATTTGAGTTCGCAGTTCCAGCAAGCGATTCCATTATTTCCGGTAACATTGAACAAGCGATTGAAGCGTTAAACGCTGCAGAGCGACCACTGATGCTACTTGGTAAGGGAGCACATCTTTCAAGAAGCTACGAGGAAATTCAGCAGCTTGCAGAGCGTTGGCAGATTCCTGTCATGACAACACCAGGAGGAAAAGGAGCGTTTGTTGAGACGCATCCATTATCTCTAGGGGCGCTTGGTTTAGGTGGAACAAAGGCTTCTGCTGAGTATGTGAAGGACCGGAAGAGTGACCTTTTAGTTGTTGTTGGTTCAAAATTAAGTGACATGTCAACCGTGGGATTAACAGCCGGCGGTGAGCCACAAAAGGTTATTCATTTTGACTGGCATGCGGATTTTGTCGGAAAAACGCTTGAAAGTGATACAATCTTAGTGCAGGGGGATGCGAGAACCAACCTAGCACACGTGTTAAAACAAGCGAATCATGTGGACGTTCCATCTCTTGATCTTACTGAGTACAAGAAAAAGGATGTGGAAGCACCGGTAGAGGAAGAGCCTGGTCGGATGTCCGCAGTGCGAACTGTTCAAGTGCTTCGCGATTTACTGCCACCTGAAACCATTGTTTACGGGGATGATGGAAGCCATTCCTTCTATACGATTAAGCACTTCACCACACAGGTTGCGGGAACATTCCGTTTTGATGATGTCTTTGGCGCAATGGGAAATGGAATTGGTCTCGCTATCGGCGCAAAAATTGCCAGACCTAATGAACCGATTGTTTGCTTCACTGGTGATGGATGTCTCTTTATGCATGGGACAGAGATTGGGACTGCTGTTGATGCAGGTGCGAATGTACTATTCGTCGTTTTTAATAATGAGATGCTCGACATGGTCGACAAGGGTATGAAGAATAACCTTGGATACTCAGCAGGGTCTCGTTATACACAAGGGATGAATGTAAGTATGTTTGCCGAATCCATGTGTGCGACTGGGTTCCGTTGCAGAACGGAAGAGGACATTACCGAAGCATACGAAGCCTCAAAAGAGGTAGAAGGTCCAGTTGTGATTGAAGTCATCGTCAACAAAGAAGAATGGCCGCCAACGATTGGCAGGTAAAAAGGAGGAGGAGATCAGATGAGCGAGAAAGCAGCTGCTGGTTGGAAGATGATTGAACAGTTAGGTGGAGATCGTGGTCTTCAGGCAATGAAGGGAGTAGATGAATTCTCTCCAAGACTTGCGAAGCTTGCAGTAGAG
The DNA here is from genome assembly GCF_016798245.1 of Alkalicoccobacillus gibsonii. Lineage (GTDB taxonomy): Bacteria > Bacillota > Bacilli > Bacillales > Bacillaceae_D > Alkalicoccobacillus > Alkalicoccobacillus gibsonii. Next base: position 82,489 of record NZ_JAEUZA010000002.1, read on the forward strand.
TTCGGATATGGCGATGTATACTTAGATGATGCGCTTGATTTAAAGCAACGTGCATTAATCACATTATCATCACTTATCACCCAAGGAGATGCTGGTAGAGGCTTAACGTACCATTTTAATGCGGCGCTACGTGTTGGCGTAACAAAGGAAGAAATTCTAGAGTTAATTAACCATTGCAGTGCGTATGCCGGCTTTCCAAAAGCAATTCACGCGGTTCACATTTTTAAAGACTTCTTAGAGAATTTAGAAAAACAAACAACAACAGGGGGAATAAACAATGTCAAAGTACGAATACAAGGTTGAAGGTGACGTGTTTTATTTTAAATATCTAGAAATGGCAAGTACAGCAGCTGAAGCGCAGGATCAAGCTGACTTTGTACGTAGTCAAATTGACAAACCAGGGATCAAGAAATTCTTGAATGACAACCGTAATGTAACATCTGTCGCAAATCCTGAAGTAAGTGCCATCTGGGGCGAACTAATGGGCTGGCTTTCTACTAAAATCGAGAAGAACGCAACAATCACACCAAGTGCTTCACTAAAGATGCAATTAAACCGTTTATCAAAAACGGCTGGAACGTATGATACCGTTCGTGCATTCACAGATATGGACCAAGCACTTGAGTTTGTAGGAATCTCTGACGCAAAGATTAGCTAGGAGGATTATATATAATGAATAATAGAGTGTATAAAAAGCTACAAGGGACAATGATCGGGGCCGCTAGCGGCCTTCTCGTTATCTCTTTACTCACCGTCATACTTGGCGGCGGGTTAGAAGGAAATGTTTTCTTATGGTCTGGACTGGCTCTTACATGGATTATTGTCCTAGCAACTGCATTTATTTTTATCAAACAGCTTGTCCAACCTTTACGCGAAGCAGAAGAACATTACCATGCTGGGGAAGCGATTCTTGTAGAGAACGAGAACACGGCGCTTGCTCAGTTCTTAAATCAGCTTTATACGAAGTCAAATGGCGATCAGGTCGAGATGTTTGCTGAGATAGCTGCAACTACTGAAGCACCAGAACGTCCTTCTTCGGAGATCACGGACGATGCCGTACAAGATGCAGAGTGGAAGGCTCAATCAGCTGAGGCAGCGAACCTTTTACAAGTATCTGCGAGTGAAACAAGTGCAGGTGTAGAGGATATCGCGAAAATGATGCAGGAGCTAGCAACAAACAATAATGATCAGGTGGATGCAATCAAGTCGATTGACGAAACCATTTCGTTCATCTTCTTTAACTTAAAAGAAATTAGCGAGAGCACGCAGTTCGTAGCCGAAGCTTCAAGCACAACATATACCAACGCAAAGCAAGGAAACACAGCGATCCAGCAGACCATTAGTCAAATGGATCAAATCGGTAAGGATGTTTCGTCTTCTAAGGAAAGCATTGAAGCATTAGGTCTAAAAACCGCTGAAATCGAGAAAATCCTTTCCTTGATTACAGGCATTTCCGATCAAACAAACCTTCTTGCGCTAAACGCAGCCATTGAAGCAGCACGAGCAGGAGAGCACGGTCGAGGCTTCTCAATCGTAGCCGACGAGGTTCGTAAGCTATCCGAGCAAACGAACGAAGCAACCAAAAATGTCCAAAAGCTAATCGTTGAAATGAGAGAAGGAAGCCACGAAGCTATTAAGGCGATCCAACAAGGAGCAAGCTCTGTTCAAGTGGGTATTAACTTAAACAAAGAGATTGGTACTGTCTTTCAAACGATTAATGAGAACGCTCAAGAAGTCGATGAATTCATCCAGGATCTATCCGACTCCATCGGCGAGCTGACAGAAAGCATGGAAAATGTATCGAACACGATGAAGGATGTCTCCTCTGTCGCTGTTCAATCAAATGGTGCTGTCCAAAACGCAGCAGCCGTAACCGAAGAATTAAGTGCATCCATGGAAGAAATCTCAGCCAATGCCGAGACGTTAGCGGGTGTAACAAACAGGTTGGCACAATAAGAAAAAACGCTTGGACGTCGGTCCGGGCGTTTTTATTTGAAAACTTATTTCAATATTTATCTAATTCATGCATAATATAGATGTGTTTAAATGATTTTGATAAGGGAGGCTTTAGATGACTAAAGGTAAACGAATTAGTATTGCATTAATTAATGCGGTGCCCAGTGGTCTGTTAACGCTACTCATCGCGCTCTTCTTTGCATCTGGTACCATTGCAGAAAATTATACGGATGATACGTTCGTAGCACCCGAATTCTTTTGGATGATTCCATTTTGGGCACTATTTGTAGTCATTGCCTGCTTTAAACGATGCTTAATTATAGGAATTGTATTAATGTATCTTGCTCCATTTATTTTTCTCTTTTTATTTATGCGTCTACTATAGTATAAAGATGCCGGAACATATCAGGTGTTTAAAAGGCTTTAACACCTGGCATGTTCCAAGCATTTAGTTACTGCAACGCCTCTTCAATCAAATCCTCCACAAATGCTACTTCTTTCTTATAAATCTGAAACATGAAGTAAAAAAGAGAGAGGAGTGGGAGATAGAGATCTTGTTCTTTTCCACATATGAACGTTATTTCTGCTCCTTTTCGCACAGAATATGGCTTTAGTTTAGCAATCTTTTCTTTCTCTACCTTTAACTCTAAGCCGCCATCCCAGTCTTCCTCTATGTATATCGTCTTGCCATCTACTATTCCTGAAACAGCATAATAGATCAGTGATTTTCCTTTATGGTCCTGAAGAGAGTAGGATTGGTCCCCTATTTGATAGTCATATTGAGCAAACAATAGACGTCCTTTTTTGATTCCTACAAGAATGGATTGTTGGTCCAAGTGTCGTGTGTAAATGAATGCATGTCCTTTTTCGAATGCATCTGCTTTTAAAACGCGAACATCTGCTAGTTCAATGCCTTCTGAATCGTGTACTAGAAATTCGTGGCCTTTTCGAATCAATGAATAGGTATCCAAGTAAGAACCGCCCCTTTACGAAACTCTTATACCTACTATACGAAGGAAGGGGGGCTTGGTTTCTTTTATTTTAGTCCCTCCACCAATCTCTCCGCAGGCTTTGACAGCGTATGTCCCTTTAACCAGATCAGCGCAATCGGTGAGAGAAACGGTTCTTTATCTTCAATTCTAGCCGCCTTCATTCTCGCATCCTTAGTTTGTTTCACAAAGGCCTCTGGAACAATAGCATGTGTCATGTTGTTTGCGATCATTTGACTTAAAAGCTGAATGTCCGAGCATTCACCAATTGGCTGGTGCACACCTCTTTTAGCTAGTCGTTCACGTATAAGCGAATAGACTCCTAGTCCTTCTGTGCTTGGTAACATGAATGGATACTCCGAAATTTGGTCCCAGGTGGTTGTTTCTCCGAGTGGTGAGTCCATCGACGTCACAAAGTAAAACGGTTCATCTTTTATATGTAATACTTCAAATTCACTTAAGTTAAGTGGTAGCCGTATTAACGCAAGCTCTAGTTTTCGTTCCTTGACGAGCTGACATAAGTGTCCAGATTCATTTTGCTGAATTTTTAAATGGACCTTGGGATAAAGCGAGTGAAAGTGCTGAAGCCCCTCTAATAATTCACTTGACGAGAAGGTATTAACGCCCACGCTCAATATGCCTTTTAAGCCCGCTCCCACATCCCGCGTATGTTGCTTTGCCTCTTCTGTAAGCTGCAAAATTTCTTCTGCATATTGGTACAGAGAGCGACCTGCCTCTGTGAGTTCAAGCTTTCGGCCATTCCGGTCAAATAACAGCGTACCTAGCTCCTTCTCTAGAGCTCGCAGCTGCTGACTGAGTGGAGGCTGTGACATGTATAGCTTCTCTGCGGCAGCGGAAATATTTCCTTGCTCAACAATCTCTTTAAAGTAACGTAATTGCTTAAGGTCCAAATGAAATCACCCTTACCGTTTCATATATGCTAAACCTTACTTTACTCCATTTTATTCATATAATGAAATCTCTTACACGTGTGCTACGATTTATAGAAAGAGTTGTAAGGGGGAGACGCGGAAGATGTCTGCACATTGGATTGGTCCAGTCACACTTGAAACAGGTTTTATCTATGAAGATCAAGAGGTAGTTGGTACCGAGACTAAATCATTTTACGTAAAAATTGAATTAGACTCTATCGTCGCCATTCAGGAGGAATCTCCAAATGAGGATCTGCCACTTTTCGATGCAAAAGGGCTTTTACTACTACCGTCATTTAGAGATATGCACATCCATTTAGACAAAACGTTTTACGGAGGATCTTGGAAGGCACCGACGCGAGCTAAGAAAGGCATCCTTACACGATTAGAAGAGGAAAAAGTATTGCTGCCACAACTCCGTCCAGTAGCTCAGGAACGAGCGGAGGGGTTGATTGATTTGCTCGCGCGCCGTGGCACAACAAAGATTCGTACCCATTGTAATGTCGGACAGGTTGAAGGACTGTATCAGCTTGAGGCGACACTTGCAGCAAGCGAAACCTATCAAATGATGGCTGACATTGAGATTGTTGCCTTTCCGCAGCAGGGCTTGCTGCGAGACGAGGCTACAGGTCTTGTAAGAGAGGCGTTAAATAATGGTGCCGCCTATGTAGGGGGCGTTGATCCAGCGAGCATTGATGGCGATATTGAACGGTCGCTGCAAACGATGGTGGAGCTTGCTGTCAGTGCAAATGCCGGAATTGATCTGCATCTGCATGACAGTGGTCATCTAGGATTATTTACAATGAAGCGACTGGCCGCTCTAACCGAAGAAGCTAAGCTACAAGGACGTGTGACGATCAGTCACGGACTAACGCTTGCCGACTTACGTGCGGAGGAAGTGGTGGAAGCCGCTCACATGCTACGTGCTCAGAATATTGATATGACCTCAACGGTTTCACCTGGAAAAACCATTCCGATTCCCCTTTTACATAAGGAGGGTGTGTCCATTTCATTTGGTGCGGATAGTATTACCGATCACTGGTCCCCGTTTGGAACAGGAGATAGCTTGGATAAAGCAGCAGTGTATGCTGAGCGATTTGGGCACAAGGAAGAGGAGTCATTGCATCAGGCACTAACTTTCATAACTGGTGGAATCACCCCACTTGACCAAGACGGAAATCAGGTATGGCCGCATGTTGGATCTCGTGCTGACATCGTTTTAGTAGATGCGAGCTGCACTGCAGAAGCTGTGGCAAGACGAGCGAAGCGGAAGGCTGTTTGGTTTAAAGGCAATATGACTGTGAACGCAATGAATGATTAGGGGGAGAAGCCAATGTGGTTAAAGGATGTAAGGATTGAGACGGGCTTTCATGTAGAGGACACGCATTATGCCGGAACAAACACAAAAGCAGTTCATGTGAAGATTGCAGACGGATTGGTGGAGGAGGTCATCTCCGCTAACGAGGAGCTAGATGAGACAGATTTCATTTTAGAAGGAGGAGGGCAACTGTTAGTACCTTCACTAATCGAGAAGCATTGCCACCTCGATAAAACATTACTTGGAGAAAAATGGCGTCCGGTTAAAAAAGTGAAATCTATATTTGAACGATTTGAAATGGAGAAAACCATCCTGCCGCACCTTGAGACTACTACCCAAGAGCGAGCAGAGCGACTGCTTGAAACCTATGTGCAGGGAGGCGTCACACATGTTCGTACACATGTGGATATCTACCCGGAGGTCGGACTTCAAAATTTGGAAGAAGTCTTGGCAGCAATCGAAACATTTAAGGGGAAATTAGACGTTGAGATCGTGGCTTTTCCACAGCACGGACTTTTAGTAGATGAGACGATTGAACTCCTAAAAGAAGCACTCAGCTATGACCTGGTAAAGTATGTAGGTGGAGTCGATCCAGCAAGTGTAGATGGCGATATCGAAAAATCACTTCAGACAATGGTTACACTCGCAAAGGATTACGAAGTAGGGATTGACCTGCACCTTCACGACGCGGATTACCTTGGAACCTTTACAATGAAAAGATTGTCGCAGCTCGTATTAGAAGCAGAGCTTGAACAGGACGTATTCATTAGTCACGCCTTTGGGCTCGCAGACCTTCCAACAACACAATTAAAAGATACAGCAGAGTGGCTAAAAAGAGCTGGTATCACGATCATCACCAGTGTTCCAATTAGTAGACCCTATCCACCCGTTGCCTTTTTAGAAGAGCATGGCGTCAAGGTGGCGGTTGGGTGTGATAACATCTTTGACTTATGGTCCCCGTTTGGAAATGGTGATCTAATTGAGAGAGTCAGCCGACTTGCCGAATCCTCAAAATGGACAGACGAATGGGAGCTTGCCCAAAGCTTGAACTACATTACAGATCGACGAGCAGCCATCACAAAAGAAGAAGGCCGCGGTGAGTGGCTAAAACCAGGAGACGAAGCGAATTTGATCCTCGTTCCAGCCGAGTCCACAGCCAAAATGGTGGCAAGACGTGTGAAGCCGGTACTGACGCTGTTTAAGGGAAAAATGACGTTTGAGGGAGCGAAATAAGTTTATGAAACTAGAGATCATTTGGTGATTTCTAGTTTTTTTGTGGAGGGGATGGAGGTTAGTAAGAAGGAGGCCTCACGTACCAAGCTAAAAGCACATTTAAGTAAGAAAAAAGAAGCCTTAGCAAGAAAAACGGCAGAAGAACCAAGCCTGGAGCGGGATCCATCAAGAAACAGCAGCTGATAACAAGGAGAAAGCGGGACACACCAAGAACCGCACCCGGTTAGCAAGAACGTGGAGGGGAGCAGTAAGAAGAGAGGGACGCTGACCAAGAACTTATGCCTCCTTACCAAGAAGCACCCACTCACCGAGGAATATAAGCTGGAGTGAGAGCAAAAGATCCCTTTACTAAGAAGAAAGCTCCATATATCAAGCAGTTCGCGGATTTAAGCAAGAAAGCGGAAGCGTTAGCAAGAAAAACGGCAGAAGAACCAAGCCTGGAGCGAGATCCATCAAGAAACAGCAGCTGATAACAAGGAGAAGGCAGGGGACACCAAGAACCGCACCCGGTTAGCAAGAACGTGGAGGGGAGCAGCAAGAAGAAAGGCATGCTAATCAAGAACATTTGCTCTTTTACTAAGAAGAATCCTCTGTAAGGAATACAAAATCCAAACATATAATGTAAAAATCCAAAACAATATTTAAGTTAAAACATTGGAACTAAATCCCACATACTATTACAATTAAATCGTAATTAAATTTAGATAAACCTGGTTATCTTCCGTTTTTCGACAAAAACAATACATTATACGTGGGGTGATAAGTTGAAAATTGGCGTTATTTATGGAAGTACGCGGGCAAACGGAAATACAGAACGGTTGGCGGAGGAGGTTGTTAAAGAGCTTCCGGATGTAACGAGAATCAATCTATTGGACTATCAATACAAAGACATTACTGACCAAAGGCACGATACGAAAGGATTTTCACCAGTAGAGGATGAGTACAACAAAATCATTGATCAAGTGCTCGAGTGTGACGTTTTACTGTTTGCAACGCCGATTTATTGGTACGGGATGACCAGTGTGATGAAACGATTTGTTGATCGTTGGTCTCAAACGGTACGTGACGAGCGCTATCCAAAATTCAAAGAGCAAATGAGCAAAAAGGATGCGTATATCATCGCAGTTGGCGGAGATCACCCTCGAAAGAAAGGCATGCTACTCGTACAATAATTCATATACACCTGCAGATTCATTGGGTTAAACTGCAAGGGATTTCTCTTAGGTGAAGGCTCAAAACCGAATGATATCTTAATGGATCACATGGCATTAGAACAAGCACTTGAGCTTGGAGGAGTACTAAAGCAAAGAACGGAGAATGAATCATAGACAGAGAACGGATTTTACTCGGAGACAGTAATCATTTTATTGAACTAGTTATCTCGCTTTTAAAAGGGGAGGAAGAGGTTGAATGTGTGGTTTCGGTCCAAAGTGGTCACTACAGTGTACAAGATGCACAGATATTTATTCCTACTTTAGCCATTCAACAATTTTACAAAGAAATTAGAAAGATTCATCGTGAATTAAAGGGAACAGTTGTCTTGACCAATCGCGATGATTCATTATTCCTTAAAATGACCTTCCACCCACTCGGCCAGCTGCAGGTAGAGGGAACGATTCAAGAGCATCCCAGTGTAGAAAATAAGCTTACCTTTGAATTCCAGCTCAATCAAAGTTATTTGATGAGGATGATAGATGGGTTGAAGACGGTGGTTGATTAATCACTTCTTCATTCTTAATCAATCATCGGTGTCCTCGTTTGGGTTCGTTGAAGATGCCATCTTAGGCATTCATCTGTCGTAAAGAAAAGAATAAACACAAGCATGACATAAAAAGCTAGAAAGAAAATGATAAAGATTGGTATAAAGCCAAAGAAGAGGTAAAGATAAAAGGCAAAAGCAAACCGAGCAAAGCCAGCTCTGCGAGTGACCCATTCAATGAAAAAAGCGAGGGGTAATAGGTAAAACAACATAACTCCTAATATATAAAATCCACTTATATATAAATCTTCAAAGAACTTTCCCTCACCATCTAAAAGTGTTGAGATTGGAAGGGTCACTGAAATAATTAGATTCGATATGACAATCGTGATAAGAGCTGCGATTAGTTTTCTTTTGATCATATGAACCACCTCACAACGATTAAAGTAAATACTTATTTTACCTATCTAATGCATAGATCCCTTCTTCACTTTGGGTACCTCTAACTCTCATCAATACTACCCCTATACGATAACGTACTTTACATTTTAAGTGAAAATTCACCTAACTACCTTGCATTATATAGTAGTGTACCATATACTGTAAATAAAGATAAATTCTTATTGGTGGTATGGAATGAACGCACAGTTTAAAAAAGGTGTTCTGGAATTGTTGGTGCTCTTAATTATCAATCAGAACGATGAATATGGCTATTCACTTATCAAAAAAATTTCAAATCAAATGAGCATCTCGGAGGGTACGGTATACCCGATTTTAAAGCGACTGGTTCAGGATCAGTACGTCTCGACGTACCAAAAGCCTTCTGCGGAGGGGCCAATCCGAAAGTATTATCACATCACGGAAGAAGGTAAGGAGAAGTTGATTCAACTAAAGAGTGATTGGCATGAGTTTGCTGGAATTATCGACTTTTTTATAAAGGAGAGTGGGGAGATTTGAAGCAAAGTGAGTTTTTAAAAGCATTGCGAATGCATTTAACGTATATGTCGGAGCAGGAGAAGAATGAGATTATCCGTGAGTATGCGATGCATTTTAAAGAAGGGGAACAGGATAACGAGAATGCTGAACAAGTATCCCGGCAGCTGGGTGATCCAAAGGAGCTTGCCAAAGAGTTAAATGCGGTACACGCCGTTCGGAGAGTGGAAGAGAAGAAAAGCCTTTCTCATCTATTTAACGCGGTCGTATCTATTGGTGGATTGAGTATGTGGAACTTATTTGTGATGTTTATTTGCTTTGGACTTTTACTGCTCGTATCTCCCGTTGTCTTTGCATTTGTCATTGCTGTGCCAATCATGATTGCCTCTCCTGTCATCTTACTGGTAATGGGCTTTGTCTATGGCTTTGATATGATCACGTTAAAGGAAATCATAGAAGTAACCAGAGCTGTGATTATAGGCTCTGCACTTGCTGTCGTTGGATATCTCATCGCAAAAGCACTGGTGTCCTTATTTATTCGTCATCTTAAATGGAATGTATCCTTACTAAAAAGGGAGAGAGTGATATGAAAAAGTGGTGGGTTAGTCTGGCTGTGGGGATAGCCGTTCTAACAGGGTGTAATCAAGAAACCATTGAAGACGCTGAGGCTGAAGATATTGAAATAATTGATTTAGAAGACGTTGAGATCCCTGATACCGTGTTTGAGTCGGATAAAGAAGATGAAGTGATTTCAGAGGATGAGATGAAGGAAAGCTTAGCAACGTATTTAGATACATACGGGGAGTTATCGGATATTCAATTTGAATTAATGGAAAGAATGTATGAGGAGTCGGGTAAGGAAGAAAAAGACTTAATGAAGCAAGTAAATCGCCAGCTAAAGAAAAACGATGACCATTTCTCTGACTACATTGATGAAAATACGTTACCGGATGGGTACGAGGTTGATACGGTAAGAACGTATTCTTATATATCAAGTTCTAATGAATTTATGATTGAAGAAATGGAAGATTGGACAGCCGTTTTCAACATTCCAGACAATGTTAGTGGAAGAGAACAAGCAAAAATTGAAGAGTTCCTAGATGAAAAAGGCATTGAAACCACCGCATTCAAATAATAACCAAAAGGCTGTTCTCCCCATCGAGACAGCCTTTTCTTTGTTCGCATGTTCCTTTTATCTAGGCGCATACTAACGTAGAAGAAGCGAGTAGAGGTGAGGAAGATGGAACATAAGTGGTTTAACATGGACGTTGACGAGATCGAACGTCAACTCGAAACTCAGGTTCAATCAGGATTAACGAGCGATGAAGCGAATAAGCGGTTAGAGACAGAAGGACGAAACGAGCTCCCTGAGAAGAAAAGGGAATCCAACCTAAAAAAATTTCTGGGACAATTTAATGACGTGCTTATCTATGTGCTGCTTGCAGCGGCTGTCATTACAGCAATTTTAGGGCACTTTATTGATACAACGGTTATCGTGCTTGTAACGATTATTAATGCATTTATTGGATTTTTTCAAGAAAATCAGGCGGAGAAAGCGTTGAATGGAATTAAAGCGCTTCTTAGTTCCACGGCTAATGTAAAACGTAACGGCGAGCGTCAAGAAGTTGACGGGGTTGAGTTAGCTGTTGGAGATATTGTGATCTTGAGTGCTGGAGATAAGGTACCAGCTGACCTAAGACTTGTAGAGGTTCATAACCTTCGAGTAGAGGAATCTGCCTTAACGGGTGAATCAACAGCTGTAGATAAGCAGATCACCGTTCTTGAACCAGATACCGTGCTTAACGACCGAATCAATATGGCCTTTTCAGGTACGTCTGTTGCGGCAGGTAGCGGAGTTGGCATTGTCACGGCCATTGGTGCAAAAACCGAGCTTGGAAAGATAAACGAAGCCATGACGGAGGTAGAGGATCTACAAACCCCATTGCTGCGTCAAATTGGTGGGTTTGGCCGCACGATTGCCCTTTTTGTGGTCGGTGTAGCCGTACTTATGTTTTTATTTGGTTACTTTGTTCGGTCTTTTCCGGCAGGAGAGCTGTTGTTATCGGTTATTACGTTAGCAGTTGCAGCGATACCAGAAGGACTGCCCGCTGTTCTGTCCATTATTCTCGCCATTGGTGTCAGGCGGATGGCGAAGAGACACGCCATTATTCGAAGTCTTCCTTCTGTAGAGACACTTGGCTCCGTTTCAGTCATCTGTTCGGACAAAACGGGTACCCTCACTAAAAATGAGATGACGGTAACCAATGTGGAAACCACCTCAGCCTTTTATAAGGTAACGGGTACAGGGTATGCGCCAACTGGTGAGATTCAGCTGAAGGATCAAAAGCGGACGGAGGATGCGGACCAAATCCTGCAGCATTTTCTTACATGTGTGCAGGTATGTAATGATGCAAATCTACGTCAGGACGAAACGAACCATTGGACCATTGATGGAGATCCAACAGATGGCTGCTTTTTAACGCTTGGTCGAAAGTCAGATATGGAGCTACCAAGCTACAAAATGATCTCTAAAATTCCATTCGATTCGGACTATAAGTACATGGCTGTGCTTGCAGAGATTAACGAAGAACGATACATCTTTGTAAAAGGTGCGCCAGACCGAGTATTTGAGATGGTAGCCAAACATAGTCAGAGTGACTTTGATCGCTCATATTGGGAGGAGCGAATGTCGCTTCGTGCTCGTGTTGGAGAACGTGTCATTGGTGCAGCGTATAAGAAGGTGTACTCTAAGACTGAGAAGCTTGGACATCACGATTTAGATAACGGGTTATATTTTCTTGGTATTGCAGGAATCATTGATCCGCCGCGTACGGAAGCAATGCAGGCCGTGGAAACCTGTCTTAATGCAGGGATCCAAGTAAAAATGATTACGGGAGACCATGCCGATACAGCTAAAGCCATTGGGAAGCAATTAGGCATTGGCGATGGTCAAACCGCTTTAACGGGTCGTGAATTAGATAAAATGACTGACGAAGAACTGGAACATGCAGCAGAAACAACCCATGTGTTTGCCAGAACGAGTCCAGAAAACAAGCTACGACTAGTAAAAGCCTTGCAGAAGCTTGGACATATTTGTGCCATGACTGGTGATGGCGTGAACGATGCAGCAGCCTTAAAACGAGCGGATATTGGTGTAGCGATGGGGATTAAGGGTACTGAAGTAACGAAAGACGCTGCGAAGATGGTTCTCGCTGACGACAACTTCCAGACCATTGTCCATGCAGTTGAAGAAGGACGACGCGTATACGATAACATTAAGAAGACGATTCTGTTTATCCTGCCGACAAACGGAGCAGGAGGCATACTCATTATTGCAAGTATATTTCTCGGTATGACCATGCCGCTCACACCCGTACAGATTCTTTGGGTGAATATGGTGGTATCGGTGACGGTCTCCCTGGGGCTTGCTTTTGAAAAAGTTGAAGAAGGGGCAATGAACCGGCCACCAAGAGATCCAAAGGCTGGGCTTTTATCCCCTTACTATGCATTCCGAATCGCTTTTGTTTCTATATTAATTGGAATCGGAACCCTCTGGATGAACACCTTTTTGCAAAACCAAGGCTATCACAACGGGGCCCATCAAACCATTATTCTGCAAATGTTTGTGATGGCTCAGCTATTCCATCTATTTAACTGCCGGAGTGAGCTTGGTTTTGCCTTTAACAAAGACTTCTTTACGAACAGGATGGCCTTTCTAGTTGCCGGCATTCTAATTGTCTTGCAGCTAGCCATCACGTATCTGCCTTTCATGAATACTATTTTCCAAACCACGCCACTAACCCTACCAGAGTGGGGTATTCCGATATTAATGGGACTAGCTGTGTTTGTGATTGTGGAGATTGAGAAGCGGATTACGAAGAGTGTTGTGGGGAGACGCGCGAGGTAAAATAATGATAAGAGGTTAGAAGTGGCGGAACCCTTCTAGCCTTTTAACTTGTCCTAATAACTGATTAAAGTGACATTCCAATAAATCAGTTGTATGATATATGAAAATCAGATCAGAGAGGTGCTTAAATGCAGCTTATTCAAGTGAACGTGAACCCTATCATAGCTTGCTTGTAAGGGAGTAACATTACCCTTTGAGATCCCTTACAGGCGGGCTTCTTTCTCAAGGGGGTTCACTATGAAAAACAGAAATAAAAATTATTATCGTCACCATCGCTCCAGAATAATCAAGAAGAAACTTGATTTTCTAAAAAACGTAAGGAAGTCAGATAACGATGATCCACTTATCAAAACACCAGGTTTACTCTCAAAAGGTAAAGTACATTGCTCGTGTAAGATGTGTAAATACGATAAGCACTTCGATGTTCCTAAACGTCAAGATCAATCTAAATACGAGTGTATGAACAATGAATTAGACGAGTATTTTAAATTTAATCAATCAAAAAAGAAGGAATAAAGCTTTTAGTGAAAAGTATGGAATGAAAGATACAATTAAAAAGCCACGCTCGCATTGACTACATTCAATGCGAGCGCGGCTTTTTATCTTTCTTATTCTTTTTCTAATACATTCTCGATATAATCCTTACCCCATTCATACATCGCATCTAGAATAGGCATGAGGCTTTTTCCATGTTCTGTTAGAGAATATTCAACCTTGGGTGGAACCACTGGGTAGACCTCACGATGGAGAATCTCGTGGTCTTCCAGCTCACGTAATTGGTTAACGAGCATCCGTTGCGTGATTCCAGGCATGAGGGTTTTTAGTTCACCGAATCGTTTTGTACCTTCTTTTCCTAAATGCCACAGGATGAGCATTTTCCACTTCCCACCTATGACAGACAATGTTAGTTCTTTCTCACAGTTAAATGTCCGTTCACCTAAGTTCGGCATCTGTTCACATCCTTCGTCATCCACAGTATACTTTTCCACACTATATGTGTTAAATGTGCGTACTTTTATTTTGATGACGTACTTAGTATAGTGTGTTCTAGACAGATTCGTAAATAGTGACTGTCAAATCCAAAGCGAGTTAGGAGTTTTTTCATCATGAAATTACAATTAGCATTAGACTTAGTCAATATTCCAGAAGCAATTGAGCTTGTAGCAGAGGTTCAAGATTCAATTGATATCGTTGAAATTGGTACTCCAATCATTAACAGCCTTGGTCACGAAGCTGTTCGTGCAGTTAAAGAAGCATACCCGAACTTAACCGTTCTTGCTGATATTAAAATCATGGATGCTGCAGGCTACGAAGTACAACAAGCTTCTAATGCTGGAGCAGACATCATCACTATCCTTGGTGCAGCTGAAGATAGCTCAATCCGTGGTGCGGTTGAAGCAGCGAAAAAAGAAGGAAAAGAAATCCTTGTTGATATGATCGCTGTAAAAGACATCGAAACACGTGCAAAAGAATTAGATCAGCTTGGAGCAGACTACATCTGCGTTCACACTGGTTATGACCTTCAAGCAGAAGGAAAAGATTCGTTCGCAGATCTACGTAAGATCAAATCTGTTGTAAAAAATGCAAAAACAGCGATCGCTGGCGGTATCAAGCTTGAGACGCTTCCAGAAGTCATTGAAGCCAAGCCGGACCTAGTAATCGTTGGTGGCGGAATCACGTCTAAAGACGACAAAAAGACTGCTGCACAAGAAATCAAAGCACTAATCAACAAAGGGTAACCAATGAATACAACCGAGTATCTTGAGACGATTATTCAGGAGCTTGCAGGCACGGTACAGTCGATCTCCGAGACAGAGGCAGACAAGCTAGTTGAAGCGATTCTTCGAGCAAAAAAAGTCTTTGTTGTTGGAGCCGGACGTTCCGGATTCATGGGTAAATCGTTTGTCATGCGGATGATGCATATGGGTATTGATGCGTATGCTGTTGGGGAAACCGTTACGGCTAACCTTGAACCAGATGATTTATTAATCGTTGGAACAGGGTCAGGTGAAACAAAAAGCTTAATCCCAATCGTTGAAAAGGCAAAAGTTCTTGGTGGCACAGTTGCTGCTGTCACGCTTTCTCCTGATTCTACAATTGGTAAGCTGGCAGATCACACCGTTATCCTACCGGGAGCACCAAAGGATCGGGCAGAAGGTAGTGAATACGAAACCATTCAACCAATGGGCTCATTATTTGAGCAAACCTCGCTTCTTTTCTACGATGCAGTGATCCTGCGTTTTATGGAAAAGAAAGAGCTGAATTCAAAGCAAATGTATGGCAAACACGCCAACCTTGAATAGTTTAAGCACCTTCGATTTCTGTATAAGGCAGGAATTGAAGGTGTTTTTTCGTCACAAGCTATAGGTGTCATTGCTTCACATCACCTTTAAAACTCGGTAGAATAAGTAAGTAAAGCAATACAGAAAAGAGGGATTTCCATGGCACAAACGATAAAAGGAAAAACAGCCCTAATCACAGGAGCTGGTAAAGGAATCGGGAAAGCAACAGCGATCGCACTTGCAAACGAAGGCGTAAATGTGGGTCTTGTTGCTCGTACAGAAGCAGACTTAACAGGTCTTGCAGAGCAGCTTAAAGAAACGGGTGTAAAGGTAGCGATTGCTACAGCTGATATCTCCTCACTTGAGCAAGTGAATAAAGCAGTTGACTCACTTACAAGCGAGCTCGGAACATTTGATATCCTTATTAACAATGCAGGAATCGGTAAGTTTGGTGGCTTTATGGACTTAGATCCAGAAGAGTGGAAGAAGATCGTAGACGTGAACCTAACAGGAACATACTACGTAACAAGAGCGGTGCTTCCACAGCTGATCGAAAAACAAGGTGGAGACATCATCAATATCTCTTCAACAGCTGGACAAAAAGGTGCACCTGTAACAAGTGCTTACAGTGCATCTAAATTCGGCTTACTTGGTCTGACCGAGTCTCTTGCACTTGAAGTACGTAAGCATAACGTACGTGTAACAGCACTTACACCAAGTACAGTGGCAACAGATCTTGCAGTTAGAGAGAACCTGACTGACGGCAACCCTGAAAAAGTCATGCAGCCAGAAGATTTAGCAGAAATCATCGTGTCGCAACTGAAATTACACCCACGTATCTTCATTAAATCAGCCGGTATGTGGTCGACGAATCCGTAAGTTCATTTTAAAAAGCCAGTTACCAATGATCACGTCAAAGGTATCTGGCTTTTTCTCTTATTTATAATGAGGGAGTACTACTTGCCTTAACAGGAGGATCCTGATTTTTCTTTGCTTGCATGTAGTTCAAGACATAAATCACAATAATTAATGCAATCCCTATAAAATTAGTTACCATTTCAGGAATGATTGCAATAATGGAAGCTGCACCGAGAAGAAGTCGATTAAAGATAGATAAGTTTGTTTTTATATATCCTTCAACAGCGGCACTTATAGCAATAACTGCGATGGTCGAAGTCACTAACACGATGGCTATATCAGGTATAGAAGCAAAAGCAAACTCGGTTGTGTTAGCTGGAAGTCCAGTTGCATCGATTAACAGCATTGCATGGTCATAAACGAATATGAATGGTACGAGAAAACCAGCTACGGAAAGCCTTAAAGAAATCACACTTGTTCTCATTGGATCTCCACCGGCTAGACCAGATGCTGCGAATGATGCTAGTGCAACAGGAGGTGTAATATTAGCAAAGATACCAAAGTAGAACACGAATAGATGTGCAACTAGAATAGGAACATCAAATGTTGCTAGAGCAGGTGCTGCCATAGTTGCTGTAATGATATAAGCTGGAATAGAAGGTAATCCCATACCTAATACAATAGATGCGAGCATAGTTAAGAGAAGTGTTAGAAGAAGAGACCCCTGGCCTAAACTCGTTATTGCTGAAGTAAGAGTTGCGCCGAATCCCGTTAAGTTAACAACACCAATAACAATTCCCACAACACCACAGGCAATAATGGTAGATAGCGCTTGTCTTGTTCCTGTCTCTAAAGCTTTTATAATGTCCTTAGGATACATTCTCGTGTGCTTTCTAATCCACGATGCAGCAATTGAGACAAGGATCGTGTAAAAAGCAGCATAGGATACAGGTACCCCGGCAAACAACATGAAAATTAACGTAATTAATGGAATCATAAGATGCCAGCCTTGTTTCATGACTTTCTTAACTTCAGGAAGGTCCGCTTTTGGTAAACCTCTAAGATTGGATCGACCGGCTCGATAGTGAACCTGCATGATACTTGTTATGAAAAAGAGAAAAGCAGGAATGATGGCTGATAATGCGATCGTTCCATAAGAAATGCCTGTTGTTTCTGCCATAATGAAGGCACTGGCTCCCATGATCGGTGGAAGAATTTGACCCCCAATTGAAGAACTAGCCTCAACAGCCCCAGAGAAGTTTTTGTCATAACCAATCTTCTTCATTAATGGAATTGTAAAAGCACCAGTACTTACTACGTTACCTACGGCCGAACCATTTACAGATCCCATAAAAGCACTAGAGATAACGGCTACTTTAGCTGGTCCACCTTGCTTATGTCCAGCGAGGGCAAGAGCAAGATCATTAAAGAATTTCCCCATCCCCGACTTTGCAAGAAAAGCTCCAAACAAAATGAATAAGAATATAAATTGAACGGATGCTCCAATTGCTGTGGAGAATAGACCCTCCGTTTTTGTGTACATTTGTCCAAAAATATCTGCCAAATCAAAAGGTCTTGTTAAAAGCATTCTCGGTAGCCAGTCTTGATGACTGAAGAACGGGTACATTAAAAATAGAAAGGCTAAGATAGGAAGGATCCATCCCGTTACCCGACGAGCAGCTTCGAACACAAGAAGAACCGTTAGAATAGCCATAATGATATCTGTGGTTGTAGCTACTCCACCACGGGTCGTGACAATCTCTTGATAGATAGAGAACAAATAGAGACAAGAAGTAATGCTCAAAGCAAATAATAACCAATCGTAAAAAGGGATTTTGGATCGATCTTGTTTTTTATACGTTGGATAAAGTAAGAAGACTAGTGCCATTCCAAACGTTAAGTGAAAACTGCGTTGTAACAAAGTAGGTAATGGATAAAAAGTGACATATAAATGAAAAAGTGCGTATCCAATCGTAAGAAGGCTAAAAAACAAAACAAGACCTTTATTGTTCCAATTTCTTGTATTAGACTCAATGTCGTATTTTTCTAAGACTTTTTGAACGGCTTGATCTGGAATCTCCGTCTCAGCAAGCGCGGTAGGTTTAAGCTTTTCTTCCTTTCTCACAAGAAATCCCCCTTTCTAATTTTCCACAATGGTAATTCAACAGCCTTAATCGTGATCAATTCATAGTCATCAAAATACTCATATAGAAGAACATCACGATCCTCTAACACAATAGTGGTTTGTACGGATTGGGAAGACGTTACGTTTAATTCGTTGTAGGCCATATTTAGTTCAACGTGAATGTAACCTCCCTCTGTTGAGGTTCGTAAGCCCTGATAGGGGGTACCCGCTCCAAATGTTTTGAAATGTGTGTCTACAAGAATGAGTTGATCATTTTTTCTCTCGTAACGTTCAATCCACTCTTCTTTTTCGATAGAATGAATCCACTTAAGTTCAAAATGACCCTTATCAACGTAATAAGAATGGCTCTCTCCCTTAATTTCAAATACAGGAAGACGATAAAAACCAAGAAAAAGGAGAGCGAGTAAAAACGCACTCCCAATAAACCATTTCTTATTGTTCATCAAAGTATTTTTCGGCACCTGGGTGTAATGGTGCAATTAAGCCATCCTGCGCATGATCAATCGAAATATCTGAAGCAGCTTGATGTGAATTAGCTAATGTATCTAAATTCTCAAAAAACTCTTTTGTTAGTTTGTATACATCATCATCACTTAGATCACTACGCACAACCAGAGCATTAGGAACGGCTGCTGTAGGAATAGCGTCATCGTTATCATACGTCCCAGAAGGTATATCTAAAGAAACAAAATAAGGATGTTCCTCCACGATCGCGTCCACTTGTTCAGGGAGAACCTTAACAATATTAATATCCAACGTTTCAGAGAGTTCCAACACAGAAGCATTAGGTAAACCACTAGTTAAAAATGCTGCATCAATTCTACCGGCATTTAATCCATCTGCAGCTTCAGCGTATCCAAGATAGTCAACTTGAACATCGTCATACGTAATATCATTCCCATTTAATAGAGCACGAGCATTAAGTTCAACACCAGATCCCTGATCTCCAACGGCAATTCGTTTTCCTTTTAAATCCTCGAGCGTTTCAATTCCCGCATCCACTCTTGCAACGATTTGAACGACATTAGGATATAGATTGGCAACTTGAGAGATGCCTTCTAGAGGTTCTGAGAAGCTTGCTTCGCCATTCAATGCTTGACTTAAGGCATCACTCATAACAAAAGCCATTTCTACCTTTTGATCAGCCAGTAAGTTCAGGTTCTCTGCAGAAGCTCCAGTCGTCTGAGTTCGTGAATTGACATCAAAGATGGAAGAGTAATTGTCTGCTAGAGTCGTCCCAATGATGTTGTACGGACCAGAAGCTCCCCCAGTAGCAATCGTAACAATGTTCGTCTCTAATCCATCAGCGTTTCCATTGCTCTCATCCGTCGTACCTGTGTCACTCTCGCTCGAGTCACCACAGGCAACGAGAATAAGCATGATAAAACCTGATATAAGTGCAGTAAACAAGTTCTTTTTCATAATGCTCCCCCTTTTTTCATAGTTTTACATTATTTTTGAAGCGCTTTCATTATATTTCTCTCTTAATGGGTTTGTCAATTGAAATCGTTATCATTATTTCCTTTTTTCTGGTTTTATTGATGATAATAGATGTGACTAGGAAATTGGCTTAACCAGTAGTAATATGTAATTAAAAATTTTGTCGAAATACGTTTGACAAATAAAATAATAGCGTTTACAATAAGCTCAAATAATATTAGGATTGTAACTGCATTGAGCAGGCAACACCTAAGTAGCCAGTAGTGTGAGTATTCGCAGGATACTTCTATGGTTATTTGGGTGTTTTTTATTTAGGGGGGAACATCGTGCGTATAAAAAAGATCTTTAACAACAATGTTATTTTGGCTCACGATGAAAAGTATGTTGAAAAAGTGTTACTTGGAAGAGGGTTAGCTTTTAGCAAGAAAGAAGGGGATGAGGTCGATCAAGAGAAAATAGACAAGATTTTTACACTAGAATCTAAGGAATTAGTTGATAGCTTTGTTCATTTAGTTGGAGAGATTCCGATTAACCAGCTGGAGTTAACGAATCATATTGTAAAGGAAGCGGAGAAGGAGCTTGATCTAACCTTCAACGATAGTATCTATATTGGCTTAACGGACCACATTAATTATGCTCTCCACCGTCACAGGCAAGGAGAACATATGAGAAATGCATTCTTATGGGAAATTAAAAAGTTTTATCCTAGAGAATTTAAGGTGGCGTTAAAAGCGCTTGATACGATCTTTTATTACGAAAAGGTTCGCTTAACAGAAGATGAAGCTAGCTTTATTGCCCTTCATTTTGTGAATGGCCAAAATCTCGATTCTACCTTAGACATGAAAGTAAGCAGCGAAAATGCAGTGATTCTCGACATCCTAAATATTATTAAATTTCATTTTAACATTGAAATCGAGGAAGACTCGATTAACTATAGTCGATTCGTCACCCATGTCCGTTACTTCTTGCAGCGGATTCGAGGTCAAGTTCGTTATGATTCTGAAGATGATAATCAGCTTTTTTTACAGGTAAAGAAAAAGTATGCGAAAACCTATCAGTGTGTCGTAAAGATTGAGTCTTACTTTAAGACGAAGATGAATGTATCAATGACGACAGAAGAGCAATTATATTTTATTCTGCATATTAACCGATTAACAATGAGAGAAAACCAAATAAGATCTGACCATGGATTGTAACTGTTAAGCAGGCAACACCTAGATGATCTGTATGAAACGAGCATTTTGTAATGCTTCTTCATGCATGATGATTTAGGTGTTTTTTTATACCATTTTAGGAGGGATACGATGAAGTATACAGATCTTGCAAAAGAGATTTTGGTACAGGTTGGTGGAGAGAAAAACGTTTCAAACTTAACTCATTGTGTGACACGTTTACGCTTTAACTTAAAAAATGATAGCTTAGCTGATATTGAGACAATTAAGCAAATAGAAGGAGTCGTTGGCTGCGTTCAAAAGGGAGGACAAACGCAGGTTATCATCGGTCCTCACGTTAAAGATGTGTTTGATGAAGTAAATAAGCTTGGAAATATGACAAGTAATGAAAAACCAGAGGATGGAGAAAAGAAGGGTTTATTTGCAAGACTTCTTGATGTCATTGCAGCCATCTTCATTCCAATTGTTGGAGCTCTAGCCGGTTCCGGGATGGTAAAAGCGATTTTAGCATTAAGTACAAACTTTGGGTGGATGTCGCCAGAATCAGATACGTATTACATTTTAAACTTAATGGGTGATGCAGTCTTTTATTTCCTACCTTTCTTAATTGCGACGACCGCAGCGAAGAAGTTCAATACAAGTCCATTACTCGCACTTGTATTCGCAGGTATTCTTCTTCACCCTGATTTAACAGCACTTAGAACAGAAGGATTAGATGCCTCATTTTTAGGGATTCCAATTAAATTAGCTGTTTATTCATCATCCGTTATACCAATTATTTTAATTATCTTGCTTCAATCTTATGTTGAAAAATTAATGCAAAAAATCACACCAAGCGTTGTTAAAATCTTTGTTGTGCCAATGGTTGTCATCTTGGTCGTCGGACCAATTGGACTTATAGTGTTAGGTCCGATAGGTGCTGTTATTGGTGAATATCTAGCACAGGGCTTCACCTTCTTAGATGAAAGAGCAAGCTGGTTAGTACCGTTTTTAGTTGCAACCTTCTGTCCATTCCTTGTCATGACTGGTATGCACTACAGTTTAGGTGCCGTACAAGCGACTCAACGCGCCGCCGTGGGTTATGGCTCCATTCTTACACCGGCTACTCTTTCTTATAATATGGCACAGGGTGGAGCAGTCATTGGTGTTGCTTTGCGCACAAAGAACAAAAAGTTAAAATCACTAGCAACATCTACAGGTCTATCCTGCTTTATGGGTGTGACAGAACCAGCATTGTATGGGGTGACGTTGCAGCATAAACGAACACTTGCTTCTACAATGATTGGAGCCGGTATTGCTGGACTTTATGCAGGTATTACTGGAATCAAGACGTATTCTGCGGGCACATCAAATGTCTTTTCTTTACCAATTTATATGGGTGGAGAAACCATGTGGAACTTCTATAATGCAGTAATTACATTAATTATTGCCATTGTTTCTGGGTTTATTGCTTCCATCGTTCTCTTTAAGGACCCGGCAGATAAAGAAAAGTCTGAAGACAACGGCCAGAAATCAGAAGGTACATCAACTGTAACGATTAATGAAAAGATGAATCATCGTACAGAAGTGTTCAGTCCTCTAAACGGAAGTATTGTTCCTTTATCTGAAGTAAACGATGATGCCTTTGCAACAGAAGCAATGGGGAAAGGAATGGCGATTGCCCCATCAGATGGAAACGTATTTGCTCCATTTGATGGAAAAGTGGCGATGGTCTTTAAAACAAAGCATGCCATTGGACTTATTAGTGAAGATGGACTAGAAGTATTAATTCACGTTGGGATTGATACGGTAAAGCTTGATGG
Organism: Alkalicoccobacillus gibsonii; assembly: GCF_016798245.1. GTDB lineage: Bacteria > Bacillota > Bacilli > Bacillales > Bacillaceae_D > Alkalicoccobacillus > Alkalicoccobacillus gibsonii. The sequence continues at coordinate 105,156 of NZ_JAEUZA010000002.1, forward strand.
GAAGTACTATAAATCCTTTGTACAAGAAGGAGATCAAGTTAACAAGGGAGACCTTCTTCTGTCGTTTGAAGCAGAGAAGATTGCTGCTGAAGGGTATGAATTAACAACACCGGTCATTGTCACAAATACAAGCGAATACCTTGATGTAGTTGAAGGAGAAGGAAACACAGCAACAAATGATACAGTGATTCTAACAGCTGTAAAATAAAGAAGAAGGGATTTGAGGACTTGAGCGTATTCCCAAAGGACTTTTTGTGGGGCGGTGCAACCGCCGCTAACCAATGCGAGGGTGCTTATGATGAAGACGGGAAGGGATTATCCGTTCAGGATGTCCTTCCTAAAGGCATCTTTGGTCCGATTACAGATGAACCAACAGAGGACAACTTAAAATTAGTTGGTAATGATTTTTACCATCGTTACGAGGAAGATATTAAACTACTGGCTGAAATGGGTTTTAAGGTATTCCGAATGTCCATTGCCTGGACTCGTATCTTCCCAACGGGTGAGGAAGAGGCACCAAATGAAGCAGGACTCGCCTTTTACGATCGTGTATTTGATACATGCCGCACGCACAATATTGAACCGCTTGTTACGTTATCACACTATGAATCACCGCTCCATCTAAGTAAGAAATATGATGGATGGATGAACAGGAAGCTTATTGATTTATTTGCTAAATATGCAGAAACTGTATTTAAACGTTACAAGGATAAAGTGAAATACTGGGTGACCTTTAATGAGGTTAACGTGACCTCTCATATTCCTTTACTTGGAGGGGGTGTATTCACGCCTAGAGACCAGCTTACTAAACAAGATATGTACCAAGCAGCACACCACCAGCTTGTTGCGAGCGGTCTTGTGACAAAGATTGCGAAAACGATTAATCCTGAGTTCCAAGTAGGCTGCATGGTTGCATCTGCACCACGCTATCCAATGACCTGCCATCCCGATGATGTTACGTATGCAATGGAAGAACAGCAGGAGCTTACTCTGTTTGTACACGTTCACGCAAAAGGTGAGTATCCTTACTACACGAAACGCTTGTTTGATCGTGACAATATTAAACTAGATATAACAGAAGAGGATAAGCAGAACCTAAAGCACACTGTAGACTTTATCTCGTTCAGCTATTACAACAGTAAAACGGTAGCCAAGGATCCATCAAAATACGAGCTTGCACAAGGAAATCTCTATCGAGGGCTTCGTAATCCATACCTTACGTATTCGGAGTGGAATTACCCAATCGATCCCCAAGGCTTACGTTACATTTTAAATTTTTATTATGAACGATATGAGCTACCAATGTTTGTCTCAGAGAATGGAATGGGTGCCATTGATGAGCCAATTGAGGAAGACGGCAAACTAATTATTAATGATGATTATCGAATTGAGTTCCACAAAGGCCATCTCAAAGAAGTTGGACATGCCATTGAAGATGGTGTCAACGTAATCGGATACACTTCATGGGGATGCATTGACCTTGTGAGTGCCGCCTCAGCTCAAATGGAGAAACGATATGGCTTTGTTTACGTAGATCGTGATAAAGATGGAAACGGAACATTAGAAAGATACCCTAAAAAGTCGTTTTACTGGTATAAAAGCGTAATTGAAAGCAATGGAGATATTTTATTTAAGACGGAAGAATAGAATGAAAGAGAAGAACTCCAGCAAATGTTGGGGTTCTTTTTATGGAGTCTAGAAATTTAATTCATGCTCGTATATAGAAAATGAGAATACTTTCAAATTATTAAATCAAAACAAACCGATAAATCTTAAGATGAGCTCAATAAGAGCTAAGGTTAAAATAAAACCTAATAAAATCAAGGATGAGATCAGTCCAGACTTAGAGAATAAGTGAGTAGGGTACTTTCTTGCAAGGAATACAGCTACTAATAAAAGAGGAACGACAATGACCAATTCGTGCAAGTTGAGACCTACTAGCTTAAGCAAGTACTCACCTACACTGTTGTAGCCTTTATCGCTCGCGAATAAGAGAATGGAACTAACTAAAAAAGAACCAAAGAAAAACTTCCTAAGCCAAATCTTTTGGTAAGATCCATAACATACCCTCCATTTTATTTACAATTATATGTTATAACAATGATAACATGTTAGCTCCCAGTAAATAGAAATGATAAGCAGGTGAATAGTTTGTTTATAAACAAGAATTTCTCCCTCATGTGGTTCTATAACTTTACCTCTATTTTAAATGGACGATTTCGGGAGTTAGTCATCCCTCTAATTGTTCTAGGATTTACTCAGTCCCCTTTCATTACAGCTCTTGTTGCACTTTCCCAGCAGGTAGGGGCTATTTTTTTCTCCATTCCAATTGGTACTTGGCTTGAAGCTAAGAACAAAGTTTTGTGTGCCTCTGTAAGTAACTTTTTCTATGGTATCTGTTTATTTCTGTTGGCCTATATTTTCAGCTTCGATGTACTGAATTCCTTACTGAGTGCGGTGATTTTATTTATCATGGGTCTGTTAGCTTTAATCAGTCGCACAGCTTTTGCTGCCATGATCCCAGAAATGTCAGGAAGAGAAAATCTTTTAAGAGCACATACGAGTCTTGAAGGTGCCGATGCAATTTGTACAATTATTGGCCCTATATTAGGTGGAATCCTATTGAGTCAGATAGGTGCCAGCCCAACTTTAGTTCTTTGTGGGGGATTATCGATCTCAGGAATGATGATCCTCTCTCTGATAAAAAGAGTGAATAACGTCCAGCCAACTCATGAGAAAAGAAGAGTGAATCTACACACGTTTACTAGGGAGTCAGTCGTAGGCTTGACCATCCTTTTGGCAAACCCCACTCAAAGAATGGTCTCATTTAGCCACTGTGTTTTAAGTTTTGCAACAGTATTTATTCCGCTAACGGTTATTTTTCATGCAGATACACTCTTACAGTTTTCAGCAGGTGAAATTGGAATCATTTTAAGCTGTGCAGGCATTGGAAATTTAATAGGTGTTATGATTATGAATTGGTTTAGAACGATGAACTGGCTTACACTCCTATGCTCGTTACTCGCCACGTCCTCACTTGGAGTTTTATTGATCTGTGTAAGTGAAAATATATATATCTTATCAACCGGGATGATCTTCTTTGATGGTGCATTATCAATGGCTTTTGTCGCTCAAATTTCAGTACATCAAGGGATCACCCCAGATGAATATATAACTAGAGTTAGAAGCGCTACCTTTGTGACTGGTGGGTTGTTTGCAATGATGGGGACATTTCTAGCTGGCCTGATTCCCGAGCTTCTCTCATCCTATGTATCTTTATTTATTGGCTTTCTAAGTTTATTATTACCGGCAATTTTCCTAATCAGGTGGCACAAATACAGCTCAAGATTTGGGGACATTAAACCGATCTCAATTAAGACATAAAAAGGCTGCCTCGTATGTGAGACAGCCTTTCTCTTATTTATCCATCACAAATCCTGTTTTCGATGTTTGTTCGTCACTTAACCAACCAGATTCAGTTAACCCGTCTAACCAGCTTTCTTCTATTTGATCAGCTTGCTCTTTTTCGGCAACTTTTGTTGAGATTTCGGCGATTGTGTCTCCTTTGTATGTCCAGATTTCAAGGTCCGCGTCCACCCCTAGATATTCGCCTTCAAAGGTTTCGGCAAGGGCAGGTCCGTATGGAATGGTCTGGCTAAGTGTGTCCTGATACCAGTCTTCTTGATCCCATGTGCGATATTTCTTGGGAGCTTCTTCTTTAAAGAGCTTAATAGCATAATCTACGTCAATTGAATCAAATGTTAGCTTTTTGTTTTGTTTAAAGGTTTCTTTTCGGCTAATAGAGAACGTATCGATACCTTCTTTGCGGTCATTTTCAAATTTGTAGTTAGACATGTCGTTGTGGAACCCTTTTGCTGTTGCTTCTGCAATTGCGTCTTTTACAGTAACACCAGGGAAGACTTTCTTATACGTAATATTTGTCTTTTTATCACTCGCGTAGATTCTGAGGCGGTGTATGTAGCCCTGATCTCGGAATTGTTGGTCCGGAGTATCAAAGTAATAGACTTTAACATCTTCGTCATGTGTAGCATTAAACGTTTGAACAACGTCTTCTTGATTGGAGAATGAGTCCAGATCTAGGTTTAATTTCACTTCATACCCTGGTTCAATGGGGCTTTCTGCTTGCGCGGGATGGGCGAAACTTGTAAAGAATGCAAGGGTTAATGCGCCTACGAAACTCACTTTTTTCATAACATGATTCCTCCATTTGTCTGGTTTTTTAAGATGATTTCCAAGTCCTGCTCTTTACTATGAAAAAATGTGATCTGTGTCGCCTTTATATAGGAGAGAATTCTTGAAAGGTCCTCTCGATCTGGGTGCGATTTATAAAAGGGAGAAGATTGATCAAGATAGATGCCCGTCTGAATGTTAGTCATTTCAAAAGGTGCTTGTTTCGTCAAATAGATTCCAGGCTGCTTAGTTTCTGTTGCGAGCTGCAATCGGTCGCTTTGAAGCATGTCCGTAAACTCGTGCATTCGCTCTTTGCGCATTTGATCGGAGTGCTGCAGATAGGCACGAAGGTGTTCGTTTAGCGTTAGGTCTATAAAGAACATTTGATCAGGTAGCGCGTGATAGAGTGAAAACAAAAGGTCACATGCTTTGCCAGAGAGATTAACCGGGACGTGGTACGGCTTGAGTGGATCTGAAAGTGCGTCCATGATATTGCGGATACTTTTCTTATAAGGCATGGTATGGGCAGCATGACCGCTATCAATTAATGCGTGATCATAGAAACGAAGGGCTGGTCGATCTGTAACTAACAAAGGTGCATCAAGCGCCATATCACCGGAATAAAAGAATGTCTCCTCATTTACTCGAAAGCTATACCAGATACTGCCTAACATATGTCCGCTATAGCCCCAGGTTACGTGTAAATTCTTCGTTAAGGAAACCTCCATGCCTCGTGTTTGTTTAGGAAATGCACGAAACTGGAGGTTAGTAAGGGGAGCATCCGGGTTCTTTTGCTGCGACAAGGAGATAATATGGGGAAACTGAGCAAGGCTTGCCTCTGACATCCATACCTCTCCATGGAATCCTTTTTCCGCTAGTAACGGTAGTGCTCCGATATGATCGTTATGAACATGCGAGATGAAAACAGCTTGCAGTGACTGAGCGATCTCCTCAGTTATCGGCGGGTACACTTCGGGTGTTCCGTTTCGGACGCCGCAGTCTAGCATGATGCGTGTGTTGGTTGTTTGGTTGGTAAGTAGAAAGCAATTTCGACCGTATTCTTTTACGCCTCCAAGGGTGGTGAGATTCATCATGTTTTTGTTCTCATGGCCTTTCGTTGAAGCGACTCTACTACGAAGATACAAAGGATGGTCAGAAGAACAGTCACTACAGCCATGGCCATTCCTTTAGAGACGTCTCCTTGTTCAAATTGGCTATAGATAAATGTTGCACTTGTTTCAACTGAAGGCGGAAGAATAAGTAAGGAACCAACCAGTTCACGCATCGATATAATAAAGGTCATCACCCATCCTGCGAGAATACCTTGCCCTAGAAGCGGTAACCAGACTCGAATGAGGACAAGCCACTCGTTGTGGGCAAAGACTGCATTTGATTGATGGATAGATGAATGAAGCTGTGATAAGGCAGACTTCGTATATTGCACAGAATACGGCAGAAAGAGCACAATGTACGTGACAATCGGCATCCAGGTTGTGTTGTAGATGGTCGATGGAAACCATGGGGTGTTCCAAAATAAAATGAGACCTACTACAAAGACGATGCCGGGAACGATATTTGACAGGATGCTTGTAAAATCTAGCACCTGCTGTGATTTCTTTTGCCCTTCACGAATAATAAGTGCGGCACAAAATCCAATTACGGCTGCAACGGTAGCAGCGATAAAGGCAAAATTAATACTATTCATCAATGCTTTAAAGCTCGAGGATCCAATGGTAAATAGGTCCGCATAATGTGTGAACGTCAGATTGCTTAAGCTTAGCCCGTCTCCGCGAATCGTTAATAATGAGGTCGCAATGATTGAAAAATAAGGGATTCCAATGGAAAGTGCGAGAATGAGAATAACATAGCCACTTGAGAGTATTCGAACAAGACCTGTGTCTTTTGGCTTGGATCCACTGCCTGATTTCCCTGAGTGGATTCCGAACGAATACTTTCGACTAATCACATTTTGAAGATACCAAATGACCATACAAACACTTAATAGAATAAGTGATAGGCTGGTAGCCGCTGAGATATTAATCGGCCAGCGAGATAGATAGGCATGAATATCTGTTGTAAGCACGTCGTAGCCGATTCGTTTACCAAATGTAGCTGGTGTGCCGAACTCTCCTAACGTCTTAATAAAAACAAGGAGGCTAGCCATGACGTAGCTTGAAATGAGTAGAGGCATGACCACACGAATCCAGTTCCAGACAGGATTACGTCCATAGATTAAGGTTGCATCTAGGAAGGATCCGTTCATTCTGAGAAGAGCATTTTTTAACATCAGATACAGAAATGGATAGAGATGCATACTCATTACAAAGACCATTCCTGAAACATTAAAAAAGGTAAATGGAAATTTGCCGCCAAATAGTTGCTCATAGTAACCATTGTTCTGCATAAATAAGATCCATCCCATAGACCCGATATAAGGTGGGGTCATAAACGGAATCACAAATACTAGATCAAGCCAGTTGTGACGCGCGAGGGATGTTTTTGTACGAATAATAGCAAGTGGTAAGGCGATCAACGTTGTTGCTGCAATAACGTACACCCCAAGCAACAAGGAATTCTGCATCGTTTGAAGAATTTGATTGGAAGATAGCACATATTGCATAGATTCAAATGATAGAGAACCCTCATCTACAAAGGTGTAGATGAGGACTGAAAACAAAGGTGCTACCGCTAGCAAGCTAACAATGATCAATAGAATCGTATAAGGCGCGTGTTTTTGTATAATCACGTGGATACCTCCAATATGCGTCGTACCGAATTACTCCATAGATAGGAAGGTATTCAGCGTTTCAACTTGCTTGTCTTCAATTCCTTCAAAATCAAATGGCAGGGTAGGAATATCAGCTAAAGGTGCGCGATTGCTTAATTCGATATCCGCATTTCCTGGCAGGATGTATGCATCGGCAACAAGCTCCTGAGCCTCGTCAGATAAAAGGAAGTCCATGTAGGCTTTCGCACCTTCTAGATTTTTAGAATCAGCTATGATACCAGCTGCACGTGGGCTGATGACTGTACCACTTTCAGGATAATAAATGTCAACCGGTTCGCCACTGTCCTTCGCTTTGTACGTCATGTAGTCTACAGCTGCAACAACTACGTCTTTATCTCCGGTAATCACAGCATCAAGAGATTCCTTATTTGCTCCAGCAACAAGAAGACCATTATCCTTCCAGCTTTGAATAACATCCCAGCCTTTTTCATCGCTATCCGTTAATCCATACAAAAAGTCTACAGCAGAGCCAGACGAGGTTGGGTCTGGCATTGTTACGCGGCCTTCCCACTCAGCTTCACCAAATGCTTCCCAATCCGCATCAAGGGATTCAACTTGGTTTGTGTTGTAGGCAACACCTAGAGCCGAGGCACTGTAGCCGTAATAGTAATGATCAGAATCATTCCAATCTGGATTCATACTATCTGCATTCTCAGGCTCGTAGGGTTGAAGCTTCTCCTCAGATTTCAGTCCTTCCATTGAAGGAATGGATGCTAGAACAACAACATCAGCAATCGGGTTATTCGATTCTGCTTCAAGACGAGAAAGAATCTTCCCTGTCGTGCTTTGGAACATTTCAACCTTTAAGCCTGTTTTTTCTTCAAAGGCAGCTTGAATGTTCTCAGCTAATCCTTCAGGACCTGCAGAGTAAACCGTTAATGTATCACTTGTTGAATCAGCTTCTGCTGAAGCTGTTTCTGTATTTGTATTCTCTGTCTTTTCTGTCGCCTCCGCATTATCTCCACAAGCTCCAAGTAGGAAAAGTGATGCTGACACCCCTGCAATAGTTAATAGGTTACGTTTTTTCATATCATTATGCCTCCCGTTTCATTAGTGAATGGATAGATTGTTCGTCAATATAAAGTGTGATCGCAGAACCTTCTTCATGAGGTTTATGATCATAAACCTTCCAAAGCTGTTCATGCGTATTTACAAAAATGACATAGCGGTCGCCCTCGTACATGCTTTTTGCCACAATACCCGATCTTAAAATGGTGTGCTTTCGAGGGTGTAGAGAAATATTCTCTGGGCGAATCATTTGATCTTCTCCTTCTAACCAGTTAGTCTTCCCAATGAAATTTGCTACATAGGAATTAGCTGGCGTGTGATAGATCTCTTCTGGAGAACCGGTTTGGACAACTGAACCAGCGTCCATCACGATCATCGAATCGGACATCGCCATTGCTTCTGATTGATCATGTGTAACAAAAATCCCTTGAGACCCGATGGACTGAAGGATTGTTAAAATTTCCTCCCGCATTTCATCACGTAGGACCGCATCAAGGGCACTTAATGCTTCATCAAACAAAATCAATTTTGGCTGAATGGCAATGGCTCGCGCGAGGGCCACACGTTGTTGCTGACCACCAGACAGATCACCGGGCAACATGTTCGCTTTTGCTTCAAGCTTCACCCGACTCAGTGCCTCACGTGCCAGAGTCAGCCGCTCTCGTTTAGATACCTTGCCACGAAGGCCAAATGCGATGTTATCAAGCACATTCATGTGTGGCCACAATCCAAAGTCCTGAAAGACCATAGCGATCTCTCGTTTATTTGGCTTAACGTTGATCTTCTTTGTTTTAGAGAAGATTGTACGCTCATCAAACGTTAAGTCGCCCGCAGTTGGTTCAGTCAGGCCAGCCAACATTTTAAGTAAGGTTGTCTTTCCGCAACCTGATTGACCGAGGATGGTGACAAAGCTGTCTTTAATTGTGAGATCAATCGGTTTGACTGCTTGTACGGAGCCAAAGCGTTTCTCGATCCCATTCAAACGAATGATCATGTGACCCTCTCCTCATTTTTCTCTTCGTCTATAGTTTAGGGACAAAATATTTAGAAAGGATTAACGCATTGTTAACAATCCGTTAAAACGATTCTGATAAACTCAACACATCGTTAGAATATATCTAAAATACTGTAGGAGGATCTAGTGAATATTCAAAAGCTGCACGTCTTTCTCTCATTAGTTGAAACGAAGAAAATGACACAAACCGCAAGACTACTAGGACTATCTACTCCAACGGTCTCGTTTCACATCAAATCATTAGAAGAAGAATACGGAGTCAAACTCTTTCGAACCAATGCCGGCGGCTACAAACTAACAGATGTCGGTGAAATGCTTTATCATTACGCACAGCAGTTGCGTCAGGTAAATCAGGCGATGGAGAAAAGTGTGGAGGATTATAAGCAGGGGGGACATGGTTCAATTATGCTTGGTGCAAGTGGTGTACCAGCACAAATCTATATGCCTAAGCTGATTCATCAATTGGCAGAACGTTATCCTAAAATCAAAGTATCACTCGATGTACAAACAGCACCAGAAATTGAAAAAAAGCTCCTATTACAGGAGCTTGATTGTGGCTTAGTCATGGAAACAGGCAAAAAAGAACCAGAGCTACACTATGAATCCATCGCAAATGACAGGATTGTGCTCGCATTCAGCACATCCCATCCTTTTTCTAGCATTAGAGCCTTTGAGAAGGTTGATATGAGGGGCCAGATTCTACTCGTCCATCGACTCTCAAGTTCCACAGGTCATTTCTCTGAAACGTGGCTCAGAGAACAGAATTTAGAGATGGAAATGATCCAGCTTGATTCTGTTTCAACGATTAGTCGCATGCTTTCTTATGGTAAGTCGGTTGCTCTCATTTCTAAGAAGTTAATTGAAAAGGAAGACCACCTAGCCTATATCGAATTTGAAAATCCAGAGCTTGAGAGGCAGATTTATTTTGTGTATCATCGCAATCTATGGATGGGCGCTCCATTTATGCATTTTCAGGAGCTAGTAGGCGAGATAAAAGAAGTGGGTGAGCAACGAATAGCGAATTAGACCATACATTGAACAAAAACAATTGCAGAGAGCTTTCCTAGAAAAAGGGCGGTAAGTAGCTTTTTATAGGAAGGCTTTTTTGTGTCTTTAAGCTATTTGTTTTCTGGTGGACCCAAGGGGGATTCTCCTCTTTTTTAACATCTATCAACCTATAAAATCTCCATTCCAACCACCTTTTTACAGAAGGTGGCGGTTACATAAAAAAGATTGATTCGGCAGCCGTAGCATCTATGTAAAGTGAGTAAAATTCATCCGATAGATGAAGTAATACATGTTTGTCTCACGAGGACATGTGTCGATGAAACTTTAGAAATGGGGAAGACCACATGTCCAACAAGAAAAGAAGAGCATTATCATCAAGAGTACACACTTCATTAAAAACAAAATTACTTCTATCTTTTCTTTTAGTACTAATCATACCGAGTTTTTTAATTGCGATTATTTCCTTTCTCAGTGCAAGTCAGAACGTTGATAAACAACTCGATGGTTCAGCCAAAGAGAGTCTATTCATTATAAATCAGACAATTAGTAGCTTTATTTTAAGTCAAATAGAAAACATTGATTACTTATCAAGCACAAGTGATGTGGCTTCCTTTTTAGAGGAAGATACACCAGAACAACGAATGCTTCTAGATGATTTTCAAGCTTCGCGTAGAAATGTGGAGCTGACCTTTGTGGGAACAGAGCAAGGACACTTTATCCAAGCACCCAACGATTCCCCAGTTGATTCAGATTATGATCCACGCGTACGCCCATGGTATGAGCAGGCGTTTAATCAGCCAGGAGAAGTAGTTATAACCCCTCCTTATGTCTCTGCTTCGACAGACTCGCTTGTTACAACCATTGCGAAAACAACGGATGATGAATTAGGTGTGGCAGGTCTTGATATCACATTAGATGCACTGACGGACTTGTTTACGAACACTTCAATTGGGAAGGAGGGCTATGTCTTCCTTTTAGATAATGAGAATCGATATTTGGCACATCCAACGGAAGCGGTAGGAGAGCCGGCAAGCGATTCGTACCAGGCTTTTCAAGAATCTGATTCCGGACAAGTGGATACAAATGTAAATGGGGAAGCAGCGACGCTAAGCTTTCAAACGAATCCGGAAACAGGGTGGAAAATCGTTGCAGTCTCCTTCGACAAAGAAGTAGCTCAGGCTGCACAGCCCATTTTAGTGACATCTGGAATTGTCACATTGGCTTCGATTGTTGTAGGTATGGTGCTTGTCTTATTATTGGTTCGATCGATTACTGGACCCCTACGTAAGCTAACAGACTCTGCTGAACAGATGAGTGAAGGGGACCTGAGGGTATCATTTAATGTGACTTCAAATGAAAAAGATGAAATCAATCGTTTAAGCCGGGCATTTGATCTGATGAGGGGCTCCCTATCAAATATGATTTCTCAGGTTCAGGACAAGTCTCAATATGTAGCTGCTTCCGCGGAAGAACTGTCTGCAAGCGCAGAGGAAAATACAAAAGCAACGGAGCAAATTTCAGCGGATGTACAGGAAATGGCACATAAGGTGGATCGTCAAAAAGATCTGATTCAACAAGGAAATGTGGCAACGCAGAAGATGACAGAGAGCGTTTCATCCGTAACAGGCCGTGCCAATTCGGTTCTTCAAAATACAGTTAAAGCTACAGAGGCTGTGGAAGACGGCAGTGCAGCCATTTCTAACAGCATTCAACAGATGCAGCAGGTAAAGCAAACGGTGGAAGAACTTTCGTACAGCGTCACGGGTCTTGGCAACAAGGCAAAAGAGGTTACGAAAGTGATTGATGAGATTACAGGAATTGCTGAACAAACCAATCTCCTAGCCTTAAACGCAGCCATTGAAGCGGCACGTGCAGGGGAGCAAGGAAAAGGCTTTGCCGTTGTTGCTGAGCAGGTCCGCAAGCTTGCTGAACAATCAGCTGACTCTGCAAAGGTGATCAAATCGACACTTGAAGCCGTGCAAAAAGAAACAAATCAAACGACTGTAAAGATGAATGAAAGTACAGAACAAGTCCAAAAAGGAATTGAAGTAGTGAACCAAGCGGGCACTACCTTTAACGTAGTAAAACAATTCATGGAAGGTGTCTCAGACGATGTTCAAAACGTGAACGAAGAAACGAAGCACCTAGATGCCGGAACGAAGCAATTTATAGAAGCCTTCAGAGAAAACTCTACGATTGCAGAGATGACTGCAGCCAACTCTGAAAACGTGACAGCTTCAACAGAGGAGCAGCTTGCATCCATGCAGGAAATCGCTGCTTCGGTTACCAGCCTTTCGCAAGTGGCGGAGGAGCTGCAGGACTTGGCGTTGCGGTTTGAGTTATAGAAGGAATAACAGAAAACACACTCTGGATGCCCGGAGTGTGTTTTTCCTTTTACTTACATATCATCTGTCATACTGCGCTTAAAGAATACGAGAACAAAGATTATAGAGGCAAGAACCCATAATGAAATAACACCTACGGGAAGCCATGATGTTGTATTATGAAGCTCAATTGCTTGAACAATCGGAAAATACTCAATGATGGTTGATGCGATCTTATTATTTTCAAAGAAATCGAGCACTAATAGCAAAGGTGTAAATCCAAAGAGGAACATGATTGGCATGGAGTAGACATAGGTTGATGCGATACTTTTTGCAAAGAGTCCAACGCCAATACCTATCGATAGAAAGAATATAAACAATAAGAAGATAGCTACGATGACACGTAGTTCTAATAATGGTTCAAACCCTAGAATAAATCATGAAATAGTAAGAGTGACAACAGTGAGGAGTGTCGTCAATAAACTCTTACCCACAATAATGTCAGCAAACGTTGCAGGCGATTGAATGAGGCCACGTAATGTATTCTTTTCATTTTCTTCAGCCATCATTGTTAACATCGTGTTAGTGGTAACAGCGGAGAACGTGATGCCGATAATGGTGTAAAGGCTAAATATTAATGCTTCATCTCCGCCTTCAGTCATTTGGCTGTACATTAATGCCATTAATATAGGAAGAACCGCCGTTACAAGTAAAATTGTATTCTTCAAAAAATCCTTATAATCCTTTTCAAAAATGGCAGCTATGCGTTGAGTATTCATTAGACAAGCTCCTTTCCTGTAACTTTTAAGAAGATTTGGCCAAGCGTTGGGTGGTCTGAATGCATGGACTTGATTTGATTGGTTGCGATTAGTTCTTGAATTTGGTTTGCATTTTCTGGTTTGTTTTTGATGACCATCTGATCACCATCGTAGGTTTCTACGTGGAATGCTCTCGTAGAATATTTATACCTAAGCGCAGCAGGACTATCGACTTCTTGCAATTCACCTTCATGAAGGAACGCAACGCGATCACATAACTCTGTTGCTTCTTCCATATTATGGGTTGTTAAGAAAATGGTTGTTCCGGCTTCGTTTAATCGTTGCAACCCACGATGAATGTGCGTCATGTTTGCAGGATCCAGTGCAGATGTAGGCTCATCTAGAAAAACAAGCTCTGGTTTGTGAATCAATGCTTTAGCAAGAAGAACACGTTGCTTCATTCCTTTTGATAATTTTGAAACGATGCGAGACCCATCATCCTGTAAATTTACTTCTTTTAAAAGAACATCAATTTGCAAAACAGGCACTCCGTATAATTTACAAAAAAGTTTTAAATTGTCATAAACGGTTAGTCGCTCGTATAGAGAGCTGTTATCAGATAAGATCCCAATCTTTGATTTAAATGAAGCAGATCCAAATTTTGATGTTTCCATCCCTAGAACCTTAACCTCTCCAGACGTTGGTGATAATTCACCTGTGAGGATTTTATTTGTTGTTGTTTTACCAGATCCACTTGGTCCAAGTAAGCCAAAGATTTCTCCTTTTTTAACATGTAGCGTTACATTTTTAATGGCTGTGTGTGAGCCAAATGTCTTCTTTAATCCGTTTACTTCGATTACGTTTTCCATTTTGTTGCCCTCCCTTGTTTATCTGTCTCTATCATAGACCGCACAAGGGGTTGCTGCATTCGAATCATTATGAAATGTACCTAAAAGAAGACGAATGGTACCTAGATTTCACTTGAATGGTGTCCATTTCTTCTTATGTGATTCACTTAATTTGATGAACGGTACCTATCGTAAGCTAAATCTTTCTTGAATCTCCTGGATCTTTGTTCGTGACAACGGAATGGTCGATTGAACACTATTATCAATCCGAAGCGAATACGCATTTTTTGACCAAGTGATGATTTCACGTACTTTTTGCAGGTTCACAATATAAGACCTGTGGCATCGATAAAATCCATATACATTTAACTTCTTTTCAATCTCTGAAAGGGTTAGATCCATCAGGTAAGATTGATCATTAATCACAATCTTTCCCTTTCCATCCTGACTCTCTATGTAATCAATCTCTAATGGGTCAAATAGGATGATCTTATCGTCAACCTTCGCTGGGATTTTAAATAAATGATCAAATGAGGTTTTCGGTGTGTCCTCTGTTTCCTCCTCGTTTGGCTCCTCATCAATCTCTATTTTTTTTAAGCCACTTTGTTGCAGCTTATATGGAATGTCCCCTAAAAGGAGTGCATGCTCCATATTCGAAACAAAGATTAAAGTCGGGATTGCGTCTTGTTTAATCCGTTCTAGCATAGCGACAAATGTTTGTGTTGTTAGGACGTCTACACCATGAATGGATTCAACAAAGACCATGGAGCCAGGTGCGCTAAGTAAATACTTAATATAATGAACTCTGCGAACCTCAGAAACAGAACATTTATGTAACGGCTTTTTTGCAATGGATGCTAAATCGAATTGAACAAGAATGTCGTGCAGCGTTAATTTACATCCAAACCATTTATGATAAAAAGAAACATTCTCTTGTACTGTGAGACGAGTATACAAACCATCCTTTTGATCAAAGATGGGAGTGGTTATTTGAGTTTGTAACTTCTTAATAATCTCTGTTTGCAAATCCGTATTGCTATAGACTGTAGTCACTTCTTTATCACTTGTAGTTAGAGAAAATGCTGGAATAGATTCAGATGAAATCATGTCTTGATCAATGCTGAAAGTAGTCATGACGTTGCCCCTTTGTACAAACATTCTTGTAGTCTTTTGTTAAGCGTACAATATTGGAGACTATTGTCAATTTAAAAATTTGTATTATTTCCTCGAAAATAATTTGTCATTTCGTTCTATCTGTTATACTATAAATATAACAGATAGAACGAAAGGGGTTAGAAAGTGATTATTACGCTCGATTTTGAATCGAAGGATGCAATCTATACTCAAATTATTCAACAAGTCATTATTGGAATAGCGAAGGGTGAGCTTCAACCTAATGATCCTTTGCCATCCGTACGTTCCTTGGCTTCAGACATTGGAATTAACTTGCATACAGTGAATAAAGCGTATCAGCAGTTAAAACAGGATGGATACATTTTAATCCACCGACAAAAAGGTGTTGTGATTCACCCTGATGGTGTAATAAAGGCCGATTCTGCATATATAGAGAGCCTTAAACAAACGCTTAAGCCGATCATGGCTGAAGCGGTATGCAGAGAATTAAAGGAAGAAGAGTTGATAAGTTTATATAAAGAAGTGTTACACGAATTTAAAAAAGGAGATGAGTGAGAATGACTTCAAGTACACTGATTGCCATGTTATCATTAATATTCTTACCAATAGCCTTGATTTTGGCGAGTACACCTTATTTAACTCGTAAGACAGAGAGCTTTGGTGTATCTATTCCAGAAAGTGTATATGGTGAGAATCAACTACAGAACATGAGAAGGCGCTACGCTCAGTGTATGGTGATCTTAAGTGTCATTTTAATGGGTGGATTTACTGGTGGTGTCTTGATGCTTTCATTACATGAGGAGACTATTGGTATCTTCTTTGCCGTAGCCATTATCTTATTTGTAATCGGAGCCTTTTTCGTTTACTTAAAATTTCATCGTGATATGAAGGAACTAAAAAAGAATGCAAATTGGGCGAGGGAGCGAGCACAAAAGATCGTTGTGAGAACGGACTTTCGTAGTGAGCGAATAACGTATTCGAATATGTGGTACATTGTTCCCGTTTTAATGGTGCTTCTGACAACTGTGCTGACAGCTATTTTTTATGATCGCTTACCAGCCTTGCTGCCATTGCAGGTTAACTTTGCTGGTGAGGTAACACACGCAGTGGAGAAAAGCTATCGTGCAGCTTTCTTTATGCCGATTATGCAATCATATTTGATCATACTTTTCCTTTTCATAAATGTAGTCATTGCTAAAGCGAAACAACAGCTACAAGCAGATGACCCAGAAAAGTCCTTTCAGCAAATTCGGGCATTTCGCAAAACATGGTCACTGTTTCTCCTTTTAAGTACGATTTTATTAACAATCATGTTTTCATTTATTCAATGGACCTATTTCTATCCAGTTGATTACACCATCGTTCTAGTGGTCACACTTTCTGTCACTGCTGTTATATTAATTGGTGCGCTATGGCTTGCCTTCAAGACTGGCCAAGGAGGAAGTAGAGTTCATACAGATCACTCTGCACAGACTGATCATATTGACCGAGACAATGATCGATACTGGAAATTGGGTCAAATTTACGTAAACCCAAACGATCCCTCTTTATTTCTAGAAAAACGCTTTGGGGTTGGCTGGACAGTTAATTTTGCAAGACCAGTTGCATGGCTCCTGCTCGCGGGTGTAGTTATCACAGCAATTGGCATACCTATGTTACTTACAATGTAGAGGATAAAATTCATTCAAATGAACGATAGCCAATCTGCTCTCATATTGTATACTAGGTATTAGTTTATCTTAAACGATGGGGTGCAAGTATAATGAACCTTGAACAAATATATCAAGAGTTAATAACATCAATAAAAACAGAAAATGTATGCCTTGCTGAACCTCTCAGAGATCATGTGTACACAAAAATGGGTGGGAATGCAGACTTATTTGTCACACCTGAAAGTATAAATGAGTTGAGAGCAGCATTAGATATTCGGAAATCACATCACATGCCATTAACGATCCTTGGAAGTGGCTCAAACGTCATTATTAAAGATGGTGGCATTCGTGGTATGACAATTGGTATGGGTAAATTAACGAATCTCTTTATTGAAGGAGATAAAATGATTGCTCAAGCTGGAGGAACGATTATAGGTGCATCAAGAAAAGCACTTGATCATAATCTTTCCGGACTTGAATTTGCTTGCGGCATACCAGGTAGTGTCGGTGGGGCATTGTATATGAATGCTGGTGCCTACGGCGGAGAAATCTCCGAAGTGTTAGAACGAGCAACGGTTATGACTCAGGAAGGCGATATTTTGACGATTGAAAAAGAAGACTTAAACCTTGGATATCGGAAAAGTACGTTCCAAAGCAACGACTATATTATTCTTGAGGGCGAATTCAAGCTGACCATCGGAGATCCAATTGTCATCAAGGCCAAAATGGATGCATTGACTGAAGCAAGGGAATCCAAACAGCCACTTGAGTATCCTTCATGTGGAAGTGTCTTTAAGCGCCCACCTGGTCATTTCGCAGGAAAGCTTATTCAAGACAGTAACCTACAAGGAACAAGAATTGGTGGAGCAGAGGTTTCCAAAAAGCATGCAGGCTTTATTGTGAACATCGATGGAGCCACATCAAAAGATTATTTAGATTTAATTAAGCTCGTTCAAAAAACGGTAAAAACCAATTTTCAGGTTGAATTGGATACTGAAGTCATTGTGCTTGGCGAAGATCTTAAATAAAGAAAGAGAAGCGTAGAAATCACTCTGCGCTTCTTTTTTATAGTAAAATAAGGAAGATACATAGATACATTCATTTAATTGGGGGCCACTAGATGAAAAAGGTAGAAAAGATGGATAAGCACTTAGAGCAAATGAAGCCACCTCTTCAAACGGCTGATATTCAAAAGGTCGTACAAGCAGCGTACCAAATCGATTTAAATAGCAAGATCGTGCAGGACCATAATTTCGCCCAATTTTTAAAAGAAAACCAATCAGGTCAGCAGATTCGTCAATTTATTAATCAGACATACGGAATCAACCTCGATGCCATCTCCGCTTTAGAAGGTTCGCGCATCTCCCTTTACTCCAAAAATCAATGGATCGTTCAAGATGATCAAGATCTATTTGTAGTCTGGACAGGAATTGGTGATGTTGACGTAAAGGTCTATCCAACTGATCTGTACAAAAACAAAACAAATACCTCATCACTACCTAGCGAGTTAAAAGCCTCATTACAATCGCTTGGATATCAGCCCGATGAACAGAGTGGCGGCTACTATTACAAGGATCCAGCCGGACAAGCTGTACCAGATTCCTTTAAAGGCCAGACGATGGGAGCCATTATGCAGGTGGTGAGGGGTTTAGATGAGGAGATTTAAAAAGGTCATATAAAGAGGCTGTTAAGCCCCTTTATATGACTTTTATTTTATATGAGTACAAATTATATCACTCACTCTCTACAAAAATTGGTTCCAATCCATAGTGAAATCGCTACCAATCGGAGCCTATAATGAAAAGCAAGGAGGAGCCCTTTATGTTTGATCACAAATCAATGCAGCTATTAATGATGATGGTGGACTACCCCAAGCTTTCAATTCCGGAGTTGAAGCTACAGATGAATCTATCATCAAGACAATTTGCATATAACTTAGACAAATTAAATGAAGGCTTAAAGCAGATGAACCTCCCTTTGATTAAAACAGATCAAATTCGTTTTGAAGTTTCGGAAGAGGTCGTTGATTACTGGAAAACAGAAGAACTTGCACCGAGTAAACAGCAATTCGTCTTTCAAGAGAATGAGCGTATCCCTTTAATTTATTTATTCACCTATTTAAGAAATCAAGCAATCGGAACCATTCATTTTCAATCAGCATTGCAGATGAGCAGAAATACTGCTCTAGCTGATGTGAAAAAGCTAAGAGAACAGTGTCGAAAAAATGGCATTGATCTTGCTTATAACCGAAGTAAAGGGTTTCATCTTGAAGGTAGTGAATGGCATAAACGTAGATTTGCTTCTATATGCATTGGGTCCTTACTTGCTTTTCCCATGGGCTGGATCGGATTAAAGAGAGTATTAGAGAGTTGGAATTTTAAAGATAAACGAACCGACATACGTAAAGAAATTGAGCGATTATCTACTATCTACCGAGTAGAATTTGTAGGGTCACGATTAGATCAACTTGTTTACGAGTTACTCTTTCTACAGTATCGATATGGAAGAAAGACTTTATATTTACCGGAAAAGCAGATGGAGCTTATCATAAAGCAGCCATTATATGAAATGGGAACAGAACTTTCATTACTTCTTTTTGATCATCCATCTGAAACGGAAAAAGTCTTTTTAACCGTTCAATTATTGTCGGTAGCACAAGGTACCACGCACATACTGCCGGAAAAAGAATTAAGAGAATTCACCCAGTCAATAATCTTAGATGTTGAAAGACTTATTCTTGTTCCGTTTTTAGATAAAGAGACGCTTGAAGAGACTTTGTACAAACATCTCGTTCCAGCTTATTTCAGAATCGTATGTGGTGTTCCACTAGCAAACCCACTTATTAAAACAATCATTGAAGAACATGGGGATCTGTTTGAGATCGTGAAATATGTTCTAAGACAGTTAGAGCAATTTGCACAAGAACCTATATCAGAAGAAGAGGTTGGGTACTTTACCATTCTTTTTGGAGGTCACGTTAGAAAATATAGTAAGAAGGTATCTGAGTTAAAGGCAGTGATTGTATGTCCGAATGGCATAAGCTCTTCACTAATGCTTAGAACCCAACTACGTGAACTATTTCCACAGATAGAATTCACCAAGCCTCTTTCATTACAAGACATGAAGCGAGTCCCTGCCGATCGATATGACATGGTCTTTTCAACTGTATATCTAAACGTGAACAAGCCTGTTT
This sequence comes from Alkalicoccobacillus gibsonii, assembly GCF_016798245.1. Taxonomy (GTDB): domain Bacteria; phylum Bacillota; class Bacilli; order Bacillales; family Bacillaceae_D; genus Alkalicoccobacillus; species Alkalicoccobacillus gibsonii. The sequence goes on from NZ_JAEUZA010000002.1 coordinate 125,075, forward strand.
ATTTAACCAAACCACTCTTAACTCAATTAGAAAAGAACTATCTATTAAGTGCAGTAGCCTCAGACTTCAGCTTTCCAGACAAGAATCGGTTGAAAGTCGATAACTTAATGGCAATCGTTAAGAAGCACGCAACAATTAAAAACGAGAAGAAGCTATTTGAGGATATTACACATGAGTTACTTGGAAGACAAAACGAAGAGAGGAGAGAGTCGCCATTGTTGTCTGAATTGTTAACGCCAGATAAAATCCATTTTACAGAAAAGGAATTAAGCTGGCAGGAAGCGATTTCTCTTTCTGCTAAGCCACTTGTTGAACAAGGGTATATTACACCGGAATATACAGAAGCCATGATCAAACGTGTGACGGAATTGGGAGCTTTTATTCATATCGGAAAAGGCATTGCCATTCCCCATGCAAGACCTGAGGATGGAGTGCAGAAACTAGGAATGTCTTTTCTGAAAGTGAGAAAACCAGTATTGCTATTAGACGATGAGAAACATTCTATCGACTTATTTATCTGCTTAGCTGCGATCGACAATACCTTGCATTTAAAAGCATTATCTGAGTTGACCTCATTTTTAGTGGATGATGAGACATTAAAACAGTTCAAGCAGGCGAACACTGCAGAAGACATTATTAAAATGATGAAGAAAAAAGGGGAAGATGAGAAATGAAAATTTTAACGGTATGTGGATCAGGTTTAGGGACTAGTTTTATGGTAGAGATGAATATCAAACAGCTTCTAGAAGAAATGAATGTGACAGGCGTAGAGGTAGATCATTCAGATCTAGGTTCAGCTACTCCGGACTCAGCAGACGTCTTTTTCCTAGCAAAAGATATTGCAGAAGGTGGACAGAGTTTGGGTGAGGTTGTTGTACTAGAAAGTATTATCGATATGGATGAGTTAAGAGCTAAATTAACAGAGGTTCTTCAATCTAAAAATATAATCTAAGTAGGGTGATAAGCATGAATACTATTTTTAGTATCATCATCGATGTATTGAGTGAACCAGCTGTTTTAGTAGCGATCATTGCATTGGTTGGTTTAATTGCACAACAGAAAAATATGTCTGATACCTTAAAAGGCACGGTTAAAACATTTGTTGGTTTCTTAGTCATAACAGCAGGTGCCGGTGTTCTCTCTGGATCACTGGCACCATTTGGGGCAATGTTTGAAGCTGCATTTAATGTAAACGGGATTGTACCGAACAATGAAGCAATTGTAGCATTAGCATTAGCGGAATACGGATCAGCCACTGCACTTATTATGTTCTTCGGAATGATTGTAAACATTGTTATCGCTCGTTTTACGAGCTTTAAGTATATCTTTTTAACAGGACATATTACTTTATATATGTCATGTATGATTGCTGTTATTTTAGCTGTTGCAGGATTTACATCTTTTATGCAAATTCTTTTAGGCGCTGTAACTGTAGGGATCTTTATGTCATTATCTCCGGCAGTGGTTCAGCCTTTTGTTAAAAGGTTAACAGGAAACAATAACGTTGCTTTAGGTCACTCTGGAGCTGTCGGTTTTGCTTTGGGTGGAGTAGTTGGCCACTTGGTAAAAGGGAAGGGTGAAATCAAATCAACCGAGAACATTAACTTTCCAAAAGGACTCGGATTTCTTCGTGATAGTACAGTAAGTATCACACTAACAATGGCCATTCTTTATGTAGTCGTTGCATTGTTTGCCGGAGCCAGTTTTGTGGAGTCAGAATTAAGTGCTGGTCAGAACTTTATCTTGTTCTCTATATTACAAGCTGGACTTTTTTCCGCCGGTGTATTTGTAATCCTTGCTGGAGTAAGACTTGTATTAGCGGAGATCGTACCAGCTTTTAAAGGAATTTCTTCAAAACTAGTTCCAAATTCAAAACCTGCTTTAGATGTTCCAATTGTCTTTACGTACTCACCTAATGCTGTATTAGTAGGGTTTTTCTCAAGTTTTGCGGGTGGAATTGTCAGCATGATCGTAATGATATTTGCAGGAGGAGTTATTATTCTTCCCGGAGTTGTCCCACACTTCTTCACAGGAGCCGCAGCAGGGGTATTCGGAAATGCTACTGGAGGAACACGTGGAGCCATATGGGGAGCTTTCGCAAATGGAGTTGTCATTAGTTTTATGCCGATTATATTAATCCCTGTGCTTGGGAATCTTGGTACCGCCAACGCTACTTTTTCTGATTCTGATTTTGGTGTGGTTGGGTTATTCTTAAGTGGATTAAATAATTTAGGTGGACAAATTGCAATTATGATTGGTCTAGCATTAGTACTTTTAGTAATGGTACTGTTTAGTTTTAATAGAAAAAAATCAATCAAAAGTTAATTCATAGAGATAAAAGTAGAGATCGCATGAGAATGCTGATCTCTATTTTAGTTAATAGTCGTCGTTTATCTAGTATTTTAGAAAAATATGAGACGTTAGCAAGAAGATTAAGATCCTTAGTAAGGAAGGTCTGAATTTCACCAAGACTACCTTCCTCTTACCAAGAGGAATACAATTTTTATTAAGCCCACAGGGAACTCCACCAAGAAACGACCCTCGATAGTAAGGAGCACGTTCGTCTTACCAAGAAGAGAGCTTCGTTACCAAGCTCGGCACCCTTGTTAGTAAAAGGAAGCTAATACATACCAAGAGGTTAGCGCCCATAAGCAAGAACGTTGTTAGAAATGCAGGGACTTCCAGATTCCCCGCACCTCTCAAAAATCGCACCTAAACTCATATAAAAGACCACCAAACACTCGGCAGTCTCACATTTCTCATATTTACTTCCCAAACGAAGACAAAAACTTCACTCGATCTCCCATTGGAGGTGTATTCTGATCAATTAGTGCAACCTCTAGTACAGCAGGTCCGTTTCCATTCATCAGATGATCAATGGTTGCTTGGTTCAGATCATCCATTGAGTTTACACGGAAGCTTGGAACACCCATTCCAGCTGCCATTGCGCTAATGTCAATTTGCTGTTGTTCGAAGGATGGATGTGTGCGCTTGAACTGCAATGCATGTCCATGATAAACCATCCCTAATCGGGCGTTGTTCATGACAACAAAGAGGATAGGGAGATTGTATTCTTTCGCTGTTAAAATTTCCATCCCATGCATAAAGAAGCAGCCATCACCTGTTACACAGACAACCGGACGTTCTGGTTCTGCTAGCTTTGAGCCGATTGCCGAACCAATCCCGGTTCCCATCGCTCCAAAGTGAACGTTAATTCCAAAGGTATCTGATTCTTTTACACTCATGTGGTTAATGACATAGGCCATAAATTCACCGATATCAATGGTGTACCGTGTTGATGAAGGAAGAAGCTGTTGAAGGCTCAGCATGACGTTTTTCGTATTATATTCATCAAGGTTTGTCTTGTCTTCTACAAGGCTATGAGTATAGCTTGTTTGTGTAAGCCCTCTGTTACGCAATTCTTCTATTAAAAATAGGAGACTTAGATTAATATCCCCATGTACTGGCAGATCTGTTGTGTACTTGCGGTTAAAAACAGTTTCGTCAAAGTCTAGTTGAATCATAAAGCGATTTTCAGTTAGCTTCACGTTATAGTTATTGGTTGCTGTTTCACCAAGGCTTGATCCAACGACGAGTAACACATTCGCATCACCCTCGGCAATCAGGTTTGAAGCTGACTCATGTCCAGCAAAGCCGTATACCCCAACTAGAAGTGGATGGGTATCAGGTATGTACCCTTTTGCTTGTGGTGTTGTAATGATCGGCCAATCTAGTAACTCAGCTAGTTCTACTAATTGTTCAACAGCGCCCCGGACACCTTGGCCGACAATGACGATTCCTTTTTCACGTGTTACAAGCTCGTCCGCTACTTGTTTAATTGTCTGTAAGTCAGGAACAAGCTGTTCTCTTGAAGGAAGAGCAGGAACAGTTAAATTGTCTACGTTTCCATGTTGAACATCAATAGGAAGTGCCACATGCACAGGGCCGGGAACTCCAGAGACTGCAATTTCACAAGCTTTAGCAATTTCACTTAGAACATTTTCCGCTTCGTTAACCGTGACACTATACTTCGTTACGGGACGGAAGATTGGCTCTGCATCTAATTCCTGAGATGCGTTTAAGCCAACGGTATTAACTGGTACAGCACCGGTGATAAATAGCACAGGTAAGTGTTCCCGCATGGCGTTGGCGGCTCCAGTTACTAGATTCGTTCCCCCTGGACCACTACACCCAATTGCTACACTCAAATGACCTGAATATTTGGCGTAGGCTGCTGCCATATAGGTAGCGGCACCCTCGTGCTTGGTGACAACAGGAGTTAATTCCTTCATGTCATATAGTTCGTTAAAAATGGCGTTCACCGAACCAGCTGGAATACCAAAGATGTGTGTAATACCGTTTTCTTTTAAATACTCTAAGACCAAACGTGCTGCTTTCATTATGACAATCTCCTTGTCTCTTTTGGATTATACAACCAGGTACTACTGGAAATATTTTATCATAATGTCGGTCGATTGTACTGGTTTGCTGAAAAAATATCCCTGCATCCGTTCGCAATGTAGTGAAAGTAAAAAATCTGCTTGCTCCTTTGTTTCGACGCCTTCTGCAATGACATCTAAATGAAGGTTATGAGCAAGAGTAATAATCGTTTTCGTGATTGCCGCATTATCTGTAAGCATATCTTGAACAAAGGATCGATCAATTTTCAACGTAGAGATAGGCAGATTCTTTAGGTAACCCAAAGAGGAATAACCTGTCCCAAAATCATCAATTTCAAGTTTTATACCTAAGTTATTTAACTGTTTCATTGTGTGAACAATAGATTCAGTATTTTTCACTATTACATTTTCCGTCAACTCAAGATGAAGGTAATCTGGTAAGATACCTGTTTCCTCAAGGACAGATTGAACCGTATCTACTAACTCATCATGTTCGAATTGTTGAACAGACAGGTTTACTGCCATGGTAATGAGAGGAGAACCAGAATCATGCCATTCTTTTAGCTGTTTACACGCTTGTCTTAGCACCCACTCACCTATCGGAACAATCAAGCCGGTTTCCTCTGCAATAGGAATAAACGTATCAGGTGGGATCATTCCTTTGATGGGATGATTCCATCTTAACAGAGCTTCTACACCTTTAATCGTGTTGGAGCGATAATCGATTTGTGGTTGGTAGTAAACAGATAATTCATCCTGTTCTAACGCTTTATATAAGTCATTCTCAAGTTTAATGCGATCAACCGTCCGTTTATCCATTCGTTCGCTAAAGAAATGATAACTATTCCCTGGAGTCGACTTTGATTTATACAGTGCCGTATCTGCATGCTTTATAAGATCTTCGCCTCTTTCCCCATTATCGGGATACATGCTAACACCAATACTTGTCTTTACAAAAATCTCTGTTCCTTCAATTTGAAAAGATGTACTAAAAGCTTCCTGAATGCAGTTGATTTCCTTAAGAATCTCTTTTTCATTTTTAATAGTCGGAAGGAAGATCGTAAACTCATCCCCACCTTGTCTTGAAACAGTTGCTCCTTTTGGTACACATTCTGTTAAACGTATGGCGACATCTCTTAATAATTGATCACCATAGCTATGGCCAAATGTATCATTAACAAGTTTAAATCGGTCTAAGTCAAGTGAGAGAATGGCCGCTTTTTCATTGTTTATCTTTGCGTATTTTAATCCTTGGGATAGTCGATCTGAGAGTAATGCACGATTTGGTAAGTTCGTTAAGCTATCAAAATACGCATGAAACCGTACCTCGGACGTCCGTTCTTCAATGATCATTTCCTGCTTTTCCATATAGATTAAGTTAGCCAGCGTTGAGGCTGTCGCATCCACAATTGATTGAGCCAACTCAATCTCTGAGTCTGTATAATAAACATGTTCACACTTTAAATTAACGATAGAAATCTGTCCTAATATACGTCCCATTGAAATTAACGGGAACATTGCTAACCCTTTAATTCCAAAGTTGCGGCACAATTCGAGGTTTGGTCTACCATCTACATAAACATCTGAAATAATAATTGGCTTCTTGGTTGCAAACACTTCCTTCATGACCAGATCATCACTTTGATCAAAATCAGTATTCTCATGTGTCTCCATCCAATTTTCCTCTGTCCAATCACTATCCTTACTTAACTTCGCTGGTTTCACTTTCTTTTCAGCAATCGGATCCAGCAAGTGAACTCCTATATTAGAATTCGCCAACACCTTTGCTAAATAGGAGAAGCACAAGTCTAAGCTTTCCTGCAACGTGGAACACATAGATAATTCACGTGTTACGTCAAGGAGAGTCTGTTTATCCTTAATAAGCTGCTCCTTGTGGGCTAAAGTATTGGCATTTAGGATGGCCACGCCTGCCATACTAACGTAGGCCTCAACGGTTTGAATCTCTTTTTTCGTTAAATTCATAGGGATGCCGTAATCAAATAAAAAGACGAGGCCAAACAGTTCATCTTCAAATGAGATAGGAAGAACGAGTAAGGATTTTATAGAAAATCCTTTTACAGCCCTGGGATCAGGGCGATGATCCTTTGATGTATCTGGTATATAGATGGTTTTTCTTGTTTCAATCACTTCTTTGGCTAGTAGATCGTACTCTGTATCAATGACATGCATGTCCAGAGTCCAACCATTCAGTGTTTCGGGTTTTCCGACGTAGCCCCTGAATGTTCCGTCTTTTTGAGGCAAGTAAATGCCAACAGAATCACAACGAACAATTTCTTCCGATATAGCCTGTGTAACCTGCTCAAGCATGTCTCGCAATTCAAGCTTTGTATTAATTAACTTGGTAATATTAGCAAGTCGAGAATATCTCGTCTGTTCTTCGTTCATTCAAAGGCCTCCATTTATCATAGATTCCAAACTGAGTTTCGATCAGTATGTAGTTATTTTATAGTCTTTATTTCATATTACCTTAATCCTAGTAAATATAGTGTGAAATTGTTGAAATTAGTCGAAAGTTTATTAATTAATTTTAATATAGCGTTTCTTGTATCACAGAAAAGCTGATACTACTAATCATTCTATTCAGTAAACGTTTTTACTGCTATTATGAGGTTTATATAATAGATAAACAACCAGGAGGAGCCATGCGAATTAGGTTTAGAAATAAAATATTTCTTATTTTTACCCTTTTGATAACGGTTCCATTTTTAGTCATAGCCTTTTTAATACCCAATTGGTTCAGCTCACTCATTAAGCAGCAGACGGAGAATAATACGTTGGAGATGATGGAGCAGTATTCAATATATCTAGAAAATGTGGCATCCCAAGTAGAAGATGTTGGAAAGCAAGTGCTTGTTAATCGAATTACACAAGATTGGCTGGCCACTGAGGACGTAAGCGATGATCTATCAACTCTTCATTTTGCTAGAAATGAGATGAACGAGCTATTAACAACGACGACTTTAAACAGCACAAACCATTTAAATATATCCGTGTATCTCGATGAAGAGATTGAGAGCAGGGGAGCGTCATTTAGTGATTGGTATCCAGCATATCTAGATCATAACGAGAGATGGACTGGAGCACATATTAATGAGAATCTACCACCTAATTCGAAGGAATTTAATAATAGCTTTATTTTTCCGCTATATGAGGTTAGTACGTTAAAACCATTTGGAATCATTAAGGTGAATATTCCTACAACGATTCTGGAATCTGCACTTGATAAGATTAAAATTGGGAATGGTGGAAGGGTACATCTTTTAAATGGGAACGGTGAAAATGTTTTGGCTGGGCAAACAACAATTACAAAAGAGGTAATCGATAAAAGTTTATCTGAAATTCAACAAAAAGATGAGGAGACTGGATTCATTGAAATCTCTTCAGAAGGCAATGATCATATTGTATTCTTTCAGAATGTACCAATAGGAGATTGGACTTTAATTGGAGAAATCACAAGCTCCGAGCTATTTGCAGGTGTAAATGAGATTCAACGAAGACTTTTATATACAGCAGCTGTTATCTTTATTCTTACTATTATTACGACCTTCATTCTTTCATCAAATATTGTTAGGCCGCTAGTAAACATGTCTCACTCAATGAAGTTTTTAGAAAAAGGAGATTTTGAATCGGCGAAGAAATCGATGCCAGATTCTAAGAATCGAAGAGATGAAGTAGGCTACTTAATGTCTTCCTTTAAAGAAACGATTGATCGATTGGATACTCTTATTAAAAAGGATTATGAATCAAATATCCGACGAAAAGACGCCGAATACAAAGCCTTGCTGTTACAAATAAACCCTCATTTTTTAAACAATACACTCGAAATTATTAGTGGGTTAGCCGCTCTAGGCAAAAATGAAGAGGTTGTAAATGTAAGTGTTTATCTTGGAAGAATGATGTCGTACTCTCTTAATACTCAAGATCCACTCGTAACTTTAGGGCAAGAGTTAGAGTATATAAAGAACTTCACCGAGATCCTTAAAATGAGGTATAGAAATGCGATTACAATTGAGATAGAGGAGGACCCTCAAGCAAAAGCAATTCTGATTAATCGATTTGTAATCCAGCCTCTTGTTGAAAATGCAGCAAAATTTAGTTTCATTGATAAAAATCAAGCAACGATTGCGATCCGAACGAAGAAAGAACGTAATCAACTGTTCATCACCATAGAAGACGATGGGATAGGAATAGAGGATGACGTGTTAAAGGATCTTTTACATCTTGAACATGAACATGCAAACAGCATTCTTACAAGTAAGGGAACAAGTATAGGTCTGAAAAATGTAATAGGCCGATTAAAATTGCATTACGGAGATGACTTTACGTATTCAATAGAGACCAATAAAAATCAAGGTACAAAGATTACATTATGCATAAAGGTTAAGGGGGATATCCATGATGCTTAATGTCATGCTATGTGATGATGAGCCCCAGATTAGAGAAGGGCTGAAAGCTAAAATTAATTGGGCTGACGAGGGATTTGCGATTGTCACAGAGGCTGAGAATGGAAAAGAAGCTTTAGATAAACTGAATGAATATCCTGTGGACATTGTGATTACAGACGTCAAAATGCCGATAATGAGTGGGATTGACCTCGCAGAAACATGCTATAGGATGAACCCTTCAATAAAAGTCATTGTGATATCAGGTTACTCAGATTTTGACTATGCAAAACGTTCTATTAAAGCCGGGGTGGTTGATTATTTACTAAAACCTGTATTACCAAGTGAGCTGATTATGACATTGAAGAAAGTTCGTTCTGACATTGAAAATCAAAGAATGAATGATTATGAGTCACTCAAAGTTGAAAGACTCTTACAGGACCGACTTACCTTCATGAGAGAACAATTTCTTAATTATCTAGTGAAAGACAACATGGATCAATTCATTGTCACAAAGGAACGATTAAAACAATTATCGTTATATGAATTGGTTTATCAATCTTCGAGTGTCCAATATCTTACATTAAGTATTAACCTACCACAGGCAGATGAACGGGATGTAACCAGCATGTACTTCCCTTTTAAAATGATCTGCCATGAGTATTTCGAAGCGTTTGATCAGATGTTTGTCTTTCATGATTCGAGTTATACGCATTTAGTTCATGTATGTATCTCTAATCCAAACAAGGTGATTACAGCTTCAGCCTCAATGATAAAAGAACTGATTCGTAAAGTGAAAGAGTATCTTAGAGCAGAGCTTACCATAGGTTATGGTGAGCTAGCTAAAGGAGATATGAGGTTTAAAAACAGCTATATCTCTTCCTTATTAGACTGGAGTCAAAGCCAGGTGGGAAGCGATAGCAAAACGGTAGACCTGACAAGTAAGAGCTTTGATTTCTCTTCTGAGTTAGAAAGAAAAATGATCAATACGATTGAGAGTCAGAATCTACAGTTTTTTAAAACGATACTATCAGACACGTTACTTGATAATCAATCCATCATGTCTTTTTCATTTAAAGCAAATCGAATTCTCTTTCTCATCGGATCATTAATGAAGAAATACAGTCTACAATCAGACACGTTACAGAAACAAATCTGGACATGCCAACAAGCGATTTGGGAGTTGAATGCACAAAGGAAAGTGTATGAGCAACTAATTGAACTAGTTGTCTATCTGATGAAGGAGCTAAAAGAGATTCACTCATCTTCAACTGGAGCCCAATTGGTTGAAAAGGTCAGAGTATTTATAACCAATCATTATTCAGATGAAATCACCCTATCCACGCTTGCATCACAATTTCATATTAACAGTACGTACTTGTCAGAGATTTTTAAACTAAATATAGGGAAGAACTTCAGTGAATATCTAAATGATGTAAGAATGGAGCACTCAAAAAAGCTGCTAAAAGATCCACACCTCAAAATCATTGACGTTGCTCACTTAGTCGGTTTTTCAAACGCTGGTTACTTTGGAACCGTCTTTAAAAAGAATACAGGAATGACACCTGCAGATTACCGTAAAGCCTATCAAGTGTAATGAAGGAGATTGTATGAAATATAAGATGCTGTCTTCACTTATTGTCGTTTGTATACTTTGTTCTGGCGTTATTTTATATATATTGGAGAAAGAGCGAGCTGAGGGGGATCCAAAAACGGTCGAGCACGATGAAGATGTGGTGGAGCTTACTTTTTGGCGTAATTCTGGAAATGAAAACTTTAATCAAGCTTACATCACTCTTGTTGATGAGTTCGAAGCGACTCACCCTCATATAAAAATTAATATGGAAGCAAATTATTGGGGGAGTGACTATGAATTAAGGCTAAGAACAGAAATAGTAGCAGACAACCCGCCTGATATCATGACAATCGATAGCCCAAATCTTGGACTCTATGCCAAAGCTGGTTCACTTCTTTCCCTCGATGCGCGCATGAGGGAGGAAGGAGATATTGACGATATCTTAGATTCAACGCTAGAAGGGCTGGCGTATGATGAAGAAATATATTTAGCACCGATTATTGAATCAAGTATTGGATTGTACTACAACATTCATCTATTTGAGGAGGCAGGTATTGCTTTACCCTCCCCGGTTGAACCAATGTCATGGAATGAAGTGTTAGACATTGCTAAGAAAATAAATAATCCAAATGAAGATATTTACGGAATTGATCCTGCGCAAGGGTTTAACACGGGAGAGGGTCCTGCTTATTTTAAGACACCCATGCTATGGCAGTTTGGAGGGGACGTTCTAAGTCCAGATAATCAAACAGCCGAAGGATATCTTAACTCCGAAGAGTCACTAAAAGCTCTTCAATTTTATCAAGACTTATACGTAGAACACGAGGTGGCCACTCTCCAGCTTCCACCAAGAGCATTAGAGACAAATAAGTTAGCTATGACCATACTTGGCTCATGGGATTTAGAAGCTTTACAATCCGTTGAAGGTCTAACACTCGGTAAGGATTTTGGCGTTGCGCCATTACCTGTTGGATCCGTTAGAGTTGTCCCAAGTGGGGGATGGGCAGTAGGGATCTCATCGAAGACAAAGTATCCTGATGAAGCTTGGCAATTCGTGAAATTCCTCACTAGCTATGAAGGTTCAAAAACGTTTGTGGAGATGACAGGTGATATACCTGCTAGATACTCGGTGGCTGAAGCCATTCCAGAATTAAACGAATACCCAAAAAATATTTTTGTTGAGCAAGTCCAGCAGTACTCGAGAATTCGCCCGATAACTCCAGTGTACTCATTAGTTAGTTTGGCTATTAAAGAGTTGTTTGAAGACGTAGGAATTAAGGGAGAAGACGTTGAAGAAGCTGCTGATGAGGCGGTCATCAAAATAAATCAAGCTTTAGAGAAAGACTAAATGACTTGAAAATTTGAATGTATACTACCGAAATTAATGAAATACGCTGCCGGAAATTTTTGATATGTTGAAGCAAACAAGCATAGAGAGGGTACGATGAATGACACAATGGTATATGCGGGTTGGTCATGTTGGATTTAATCTTATCCTGTTAAACATACTTTGGCTGGCAGGCACTTTAACTGGTTTTATCGTTCTAGGCCTTTTTCCAGCAACTATGGCGGTTGTTGCAGTGGTTAAGCATATGGTATTAGAAGATGATAACCCTCCAATCATTAAACTCTTTTTGAGGCACTTTAGATCGAACTTCTTAATGGCAAACGTTTTTGGGTATGTTATGACTTCATTAGGGGTTGTGTTAACGGTTGATTTGATGTGGGTTTGGCAGATGGAAGATAGTTTGTTACAACAATGCATGCTAGGTCTATCCGTATTGATTACTCTTGTCTATTTGGTTGCATGCTTGTATCTGTTTCCGATCTACCTTCATTACCAATTTTCCTTTAAGGAATACTTTATCCAAGCAATTGTATTGGCAATTGGAAAGCCGATGCAAACGATATTGCTACTTTTAATCGTGACACTTATAAGTGGATTATATGTGATCTTTCCACCACTACTCTTTGTCTTTGGACTTGGCGCAATCGTCTATCCAGTCCTGAAAATTACATGTTATTCCTTTGCTCAAAAGGAAACAAACCATAGTGATGGCCTTTATTCACAATAAGCTAAATGATTCTTTTCTCCGGATCATTTGGCTTATTTTTTTATATAAAGAATCATGTAAGCCCCAAAAAGTTTAAACCATTGAAACCAAAAATATTGAAATGTCTTGAGGTCCAGTCTTGCTATATTGAACAAAGAAAGCGTTATCTTATGTTGGAATATAAAAAGGGTGATGAGGGTGAGTAAAGAAATGGGAGCCGCTATCAAAGCGAAAAGTGGGACTGAACAGCGCAAAACGGTTCCAACGTTTCCTAAGAGAAAGAGAAGCAAATTAGATTATGTAAAGAAGAACTGGGTGTTGTATTTATTCCTGGTTCCTGCTGTCATTTCAGTCTTTATCTTTAATTACATTCCTATGTATGGAGTCTTAATTGCTTTTCAAGACTTTAATGTGATTAAAGGAATTTCAGGAAGTGAGTGGGTTGGTCTCTATCATTTTCAGAGCTTCCTGACCTCTCCAAACTTTATGCAGATCTTCATTAACACGATAAAGCTTAGCTCGTTTGAACTAATTATTGGTTTTCCTATCCCTGTTATATTGGCGATTATGTTAAATCAGATTCGACGAGCGAGAATTAAGAAGAATGTTCAATTGATCATTTATGCACCTTACTTTATTTCGACCGTTGTCATCGGTGGGATGCTATTTATCTTGTTATCTCCAGCTGGACCTATTAATTCAATATTAAGTCCCTTACTTAATCAGCCCATATCGTTTATGTCAGAGCCTAATTATTTCCGGACGATCTTTATTTCATCAGGAATTTGGCAAGGTGCAGGATTTGCATCCATTGTATATGTAGCCGCTCTGTCAAATTCTGACCCACAGTTACACGATGCGGCAACCATAGATGGAGCATCTTTATTGCAACGAATCTGGTATATTGATTTTCAAGTACTTAAACCGATTATGGCTGTTTTATTCATTCTTGCCATAGGTGGAATCATGGGCGTCGGTTTCGAGAAAGCCTACTTATTGCAAACGGATCAAAACCTGCCTGCATCTGAAATTATTGATACGTATGTTTATAAAAGAGGGCTTCTAGCAGGAGATTGGTCTTTTGGGGCTGCTGTGGGGTTATTTAATACAGTCATTGGATTACTTCTACTTGTAACCGCAAACACGGTTGTTAAGAAACTTAGAGGTGAGACGCTTTACTAGAATGGGGGAACAAAATGAGTTCGCATAAGCAATTAATCAATAGCTCAAAAACGGATCGACTGATTCTTCTTTTAAATAAGGTTCTACTATCCTTAGTTGTTTTAGTTGTAACGATTCCGTTGCTGTATGTTCTACTCGGTTCTTTCTTACAACCGAGTGTCCTTCTTACAAAAGGAATTTCATTTGATCCTGCACATTGGACAATAGACGGTTATATTAGGATCTTTGAAGACGGTACGATTGTAAGGGGATTCATTAATTCTATCTTATATGCTTCTGGATTTACACTCGTTGCGATTACCTTCACGGTTCTAGCTGGTTATGCACTCTCAGTTGATGATTTAGTAGGGAAAAAGTTTTTTGTCGTTTTTTTCTTAATTGCCATGTTTTTTAATGGGGGAATGATTCCAACTTATTTAGTCGTTAGAGCAATGGGACTGCTTAACACTCCTTGGGCCATTATTTTACCAGGGGCCGTTGGTGTATGGAATTTAATTTTAGCCAGGACGTTCTTTAAAGGAATTCCAAACGAATTAAAAGAGGCTGCAAGAATAGATGGAGCATCGGATATTATGATTTTTTGGAAGGTCATTCTACCTTTAGCTAAGCCGATCATCTTTGTTTTAGCTCTCTTTGCCTTTATTGGACAGTGGAACTCATACTTTCAAGCAATGATTTATTTAGATGATCGTTCGTTGTATCCGTTGCAGCTAGTTCTGCGAGAGATACTGATTCAAAATGAAGTGCAACCAGGGATGATTTCAGATCAATTAGCAAGAGCAGAAATGCAACGAATTGCAGAGATGATTAAATATTCTTCAATCGTTGTAGCTAGCTTGCCTTTATTAGTCATGTATCCTTTTTTCCAGAAGTACTTCGAGAAGGGTGTCATGGTAGGTTCATTAAAATAATTTAGGGGGAATAGAGATGAGCTCGTTAAAGAAAAGTCTGTTTATAGGAATTCCAACGTCAATTCTAGTGTTATCGGCATGTTCAAGTGGTTCAGAACAAACGTGGTCAGATGACTATGAATTAGAAAATATTGAATTTCCATTAGAAGAAGGGGTGACGTTAAAAGTACTTACATCTAGTTCTCCTCTAGCTGCTGATGATCCTAATGAGAAGTTAATTTACCAGCGACTAGAAGAAAAAACAGGTGTTCATATTGAATGGAGAAACTTCACAGGAGAGATTTTTGGTGAACGAAGAAACTTGGCGTTGGCTACAGGTGAGATGCCGGACGCGATTAAAAATGCGGCATTTAGTGATTATGAGCTTCTTAAGTATGCGAATGATGGGGCGATTATCCCTTTAAACGACTTAATTGATCAGTATATGCCTAACTTACAGGCTGTTCTGGAAGAAGCACCAGAATATAAAGCGATGATGACAGCTCCTGACGGAAATATCTACGCTTTTCCTTGGATCGAGGAGCTAGGTCAGGGCAAAGAAAGCATTCATTCTGTAGATAACTTTCCTTGGATCAATGTTGAGTGGTTAGATGAACTTGGGTTAGAAAGACCAACCACTACAGAAGAATTAAAGGAAGTACTGATTGCTTTTCGAGATAATGACCCAGCTGGAGATGGTCAAACCATACCAATGTCGTTCATTATCAACGATGGCGGGCAGGATCCTGGATTTTTATTTAACTCGTTTGGGTTAGGAGATAATAATGATCATACGGTTGTAACGAATGATGGAGAAGTCATTTTCACTGCAGCTGAGGAGAGCTATAGCGATGCCATTTCCTTTATGCATGAGCTTTATAGTGAAAAACTAATAGATGTTGAAGCGTTTGAACATGAATGGCCGGCGTATGTAGCCAAAGGCCAAGAAGGAAGATATGGACTTTACTTTACTTGGGATAAAGCAAATATTACGGGTATGAACGATGAGTATGATTTAATGGAACCGCTCACAGGACCAGATGGTGAGAAAAACGTGACTCGTTCGAATGGAATGGGCTTTGATCGAGCTCGAATGGTTATTACAAGTGTAAATGAAAACTTAGAGCTTACTGCTAAATGGATTGATGAGTTTTATGAGCCTGTTCTATCCGTTCAAAATAACTGGGGCACATATGGAGATGATGAGCAGCAAAACATCTTCGAATGGGATGCAGATAACGAGATGCTTAAGCATAGTCCGCTAAATGGAACGGCACCAGTTGAACTACGGGAAAAAACGCATGTAGGGGGACCTCTCGCAATCTTAAACAGCTACTTTGGAGACGTTACGACCATGCCTGATGATGCGGCATGGAGACTTGATTTAATGAAGGAAGTCATGGTTCCACATATGCAAGCGGACAACATTTATCCGAGAGTGTTCTTTGACGAAGAGGAATTGGATCGGTTATCTAGAATTGAAGCGGATCTCACTCCTTATGTGAATCGAAAACGGTCCGAATGGATAACAAATGGAAAAGTAGAAGATGAATGGGATGACTACGTAGCAGAATTAGAACGCCTAGGGTTGGCTGAGTGGTTGGAAATTAAGCAAGCTGGTTATGACAGACAAGAAAATTAATAAAGTAAGGAGTTTTCATTATGCACGAACTTTATAAGGAAATGTATCGCCCGCAATTTCATTTTTCACCGAAAAAAAATTGGATGAATGATCCAAACGGTATGGTCTTTTTTAAAGGGGAATATCATTTGTTTTTTCAGTATCATCCACATGGTACAGAGTGGGGGCCCATGCACTGGGGCCATGCAATTAGCGAGGATTTGATCCATTGGGAAGAGATGCCGATCGCATTGTATCCAGATGAACATGGAGTCATCTTCTCGGGGTGTGCCGTCGTTGATTGGAATAATACGACTGGATTCTTTGAAGATGAACCAGGACTGGTTGCCGTTTATACAAATACTGATCAATATCCAGATTCGGAACGATCTAGACAAAGGCAAAGTCTAGCATACAGTAAAGATCAAGGACGGTCATGGATTAAGTATCAAGGAAATCCAGTTCTGGTTGATGAAAGCATCACCGATTTTCGTGACCCGAAAGTTTTTTGGCATCAGGAAACAAAGAAATGGGTGATGGTGCTCGCTACAGAGCAATCCATTACCTTATACACATCAGACAATCTACTTGAATGGGAGAGAGCTAGTGAATTTGGTGCGACTGCTGGCTCTCATGACGGAGTATGGGAATGTCCAGATCTGTTCCCACTCCCATTAGATGGGGATGAAACGAACCAAAAATGGGTGATGATCGTTAGTATCGGTGATAATCCGCAGTATAAGGAAGGATCAAGAACGCAATATTTTATTGGTGAATTTGATGGGCAGACATTTATAAACAACCATAGTGATGATACGATTTTGTGGCTTGATCACGGGAGAGACAACTATGCGGGAGTGAGCTGGTCAGATATCCCTATTCAAGATGGTCGAAGAATGTATATCGGTTGGATGAGTAATTGGAGATATGCTAATCAGGTGCCTACAAGTGTGTGGAGAAGTTCCATGACCATTCCTCGTGAATTATCTTTAAAAACAGTGCATAACAAAGTGAGACTGATGCAACAGCCCGTACGTGAGTTAGAAACGATTAAAGAAAGTGTGACTGAACACAAACAAAAAGTAATAATGGAGAATGATGTGATCAAGCAATCAATTCCTCCGTTATGTGAGCTTCATTTAAAAATGGACTTAGAGGAAAAAGCTCATTTTGAACTGACGTTTCATCATAGTCGTGAAGAAAATACAACAATATCATATGATTCTAATCGTGAATTACTTTCACTTAACCGAGAGGAATCGGGCGACAGTCAATTCTCTGATTCGTTCTCAACCATCCAGAGTGCGGAGCTTCAAACCGAAGAAGGGAATCTTGAGTTAAAGATTCTGTTAGACCGTGCTTCCGTCGAGCTATTTGCAAACAGTGGAGAAGTAACGATGACCAGCTTGATCTTCCCGGAGGAGTTAGCTCAAGAAATCTCTCTAGCCTCTAAAGAAGGGAAAATCGTTGTTAAGCACTTTACAATAACAGAGTTAGCTTCGATTTGGTGATAGTAAAGAGGCTCTATTTATGTGGAGCCTCTTAAGTTTGGTTGATTAGTAGGGGGTCGGTTAATGTGGAACAAACTAGTTCTCAGGTTGTATGTATGGGAGAATTGTTAATTGATTTTTTTTGTAAAGAAACGGACTCAGATCTGGTTGATGGTAAGAACTTTGAAAAGCAAGCTGGAGGTGCACCTGCAAATGTTTGTGCAACCATCTCTAAATTAGGAGGACACGCATCCTTCATCGGTAAAGTGGGAAATGATCCGTTTGGGTATTTTCTAAAAAATACTCTTCTTCAATTAAAGGTTGATACATCAATGCTTATTTACGATCATGTACATCCTACGACCATGGCCTTCGTGTCTCTAACGAGCGATGGAGAAAGGGACTTTGTTTTTAACAGAGGAGCGGATGCCTATCTAGAGGAGAATGAGATAGATGAGAATCTAGTAGCAAATGCTTCAATTCTCCATTTTGGTTCTGCGACAGCGTTACTAAGTGAACCATTTCTCTCCACTTATATGAATAGTATAAGAAAAGGAAAGGAGCAGCATCAATTTATCTCCTTTGATCCGAATTTTCGTAAAGATCTTTGGAAAGAAGATATGAATTCTTTTATTAAACGCGTAAGAGAGTGTCTACCTTATGTTGATTTTCTAAAAGTTAGTGAAGAAGAACTATTCATTCTCACAGATACAGCTGCTCATGAAGACGCTGTAAACAATCTTCATAGCCTTGGAGCCAAGATTATTGCTGTTACTCTAGGTGAAAAAGGTACATATCTTTCCAATGGTACTCATGCAAAGGTTGTTACGAGTACACCTATCCATTCTGTAGACTCAACAGGGGCAGGAGATGCGTTTGTAGGAGCTATGTTATATCAGATTGCACAAAGAAATGAATACACTCGTTTAATAAAGGATTTTAAAGGGTTAGAGGAGATGACGCTATTTAGTAATAAGGTTGGTGCGTTGGTATGTACAAAAGTAGGTGCCATCACGGCCATTCCGACACTAGAAGAGGTCATGGAAATGTAAAAGTTACTTAAAGGGCCCTATTTAAAATAACGGGGCCCTTTTTGCTTCAGATGCTCGTAAATGCGCCATCAATGACAAAATCGGAACCAGTCGTAAACGAACTTGCGTCGCTTGCTAGATAGACGGCAATGGCTTGCAGTTCCTCTGGCTTTCCAATCCGACCAAGTGGTGACACGCTCTCCCATTCCTTGACGAGTGGTTTTAAGTCGGGAGAGTTGAGTGTAAGCTCTGTTCCAATATAGCCTGGGCTTATTGTGTTTACGCGAACCCCTTTCTTCGCCCATTCCACGGCAAGCGACTTACTTAATTGGATAACCCCTGCTTTAGAGGCATTATAGGAAACCTGAGGCTGAGGTACATTCACAATATGAGCAGACATAGATGCCGTATTGATAATGGTCCCTTTTCCTTGTTCAAGCATAACCTTACCTACTGCCTGGGAGGTCAGGAAGACACCGGTGAGGTTAATATCTATAACCTTTTTCCATTGCGTGAAGGTCATTTCCTCTGCGGGAGCATTAATACAAATGCCAGCGTTGTTAAAAGCAATATCAATTCGACCGAACTCACCCATAATCTCGCCAATCATTCGTTCCACATCTTCAGGACTCGTTACGTCGGCTTTAATCGCGATTGGATGTGTACCGGTTGCTTGTTTAATGGAAGCTACTGTTTTCTTTGCTTCCTCCACATCTAAGTCCACAATGGCAACATCTGCCCCAACCTCAGCAAGGGCTGTGGCAATACTTTTTCCGATCCCCCTTGCTCCTCCAGTTACGTACGCTTTCTGTCCTGTTAATTTAAACTTCTCAATGATACTCATTCAGCTCACTCCTTTATTCATAAGAGTTTGTTCTAGTTCTCTATAACCTTTTCTCGAAAAAGTAAGCCATTTATTGTTTGAGGGAAAAAAAGGTTATTCATACAATTTAAAGTTTAGTTTCTAGTAACTTGGTGAATAGGGGGATAGAGAGATTAAAAGGGGAGGAATGCTAAATGAAAAAGGCGATTGTACTTTCAGTAACAGGTGCCGTCTTTCTGGCGGCGTGCGGTAGCGAGGACGAAAGTCAAACCGCAACAGCAAATGAAACAGAGGAAACGGGTACAGAAGAAGCGGTGTCTGAAGATACGGAGGATGCACCTTCGGCAGAAGAGATCGTAGAAGAAGCGATTGCTTTCTATGATGGATTAACCAGTCTTTATATGGTGTCAGAGGGAGAGGTTAATGTAGCTTTTGATGGCGAACAGGAAGATGTGCCTGAAGGTGATATCTCAACTTCTATTACTGAAACGCATTGGAATTTCATTCGCGAAGGTGAATTATATACTAGAATGGATCTGGAATTTTCAACGGAGGGTGAAGAAGATGGTGAAGCCTTCTCTGATGAAATGCCGACTACTTATCAATTTAGCGACCTTGACGATCCAGCACTTACGATTACATACGATGAAGGAGACGAGGAAGCCATTCGCTACGAACAAGGCATAGATCCGACGCAAGAAGATTTGTCAGACTGGGCTAATTTGTATGAAACCCTTTTAGAAGATGCGGAGTTGACTTACGTTGGTGAAGAAGAAATCAATGGTTACTCCACCTATCATATTGAAGCAGAGCGTGATGGACAGGTAACGGAATATTGGTTTGATCAAGAAACCTTCTATGAAATCAAAATGGAAAGTGAGACTGCAGTAGAGGACGCGGAGCATTCGGCAGGAGATACGAGCAGCTCGGGCGCAGTTATTGAATATGAAGTGAATCCTGATTTTGATGAATCTCTTTTTCAAGCACCAGATGATGTGGAAGTCGTCGATGGAGAGCTTGAAGACACGCTAAGTTCAAATATGGATAACTAAAGGTGGTCTCAGTTAGATGACAACATATTCTGTAGACGAGTTTTTAAGTAGAACCAAACAGCAGATAACCTCCACGGATTCATTTGCTTTACAGTCTGAACGAATTTTAGAGGTTAATTTAGATGGTGAGATATGGTCTAAAATGGGCTCAATGATTAGTTACCAAGGTACAATCCGGTTTGAGCGTGAACGCATTCTAGAACACGGGTTAGGTCGTGCCTTTAAAAAATCATTTACGTCAGAAGGACAGGAACTCATGAAAGCAACAGGTAATGGCAGGCTCTTCCTTGCCGATCAGGGTAAACGAATTACCATACTTGAGCTTGGGAACCAACAGATTACGGTAAACGGAAATGATTTGCTTGCATTTGAACCAACCGTTGAATGGGATATTGAAATGATGCGGAAGATGGCTGGATTAATGTCTGGAGGATTGTTTAACGTCACATTAAACGGTCGAGGGAAGGTGGCTATCACCACTTACTTTGAACCGTTGACGTTAGAAGTGACACCAGATCAGCCAGTGCACACTGATCCAACCGCAACAGTTGCCTGGTCAGGAGACCTTAAGCCAGAATTTCACACAGATATTAGTTACCGGACATTTCTCGGAAAAGGCAGTGGTGAGTCGATCCAAATGAAATTTACTGGTAGTGGGTTTGTTATTGTGCAACCGGGGTTTGAAGTGGAATAAGATTTTGAGAAACGGCTCTTATGCAGTCGTTTCTTTTTCGTAAAGGAGAGTATCCAGTATATAGTTAAGATAGTGTTGAGGATGTAGTAAACTGGCTTGTAGGAGTTAGCTAGTACCAAACGATACTTTCTTTAATGAAGTCCTTATTAAGGATACAGGAGAAGAAGGAGCCAGATATCAATCTAAAGTTGTGGAGTGTGTTTCATTTTGATTCAATATTTATTTCATGTCGCTACTGGACTGGTGTATATTTTCCTGTTTAACACTATTTTGATATCAGTTGTAAACACTAAGTATTTGCGTAATAAAAATCTTGAAATAAAGTATTTAGCGGGTTATTTAGGCACTCTATTGTTTGCTGTTGGAGTTTGGCAAATATGGAGTTATTTCGAACTGACATATATACTTTTTGAATCTCTTGTTTATGGTGGTATCATTGTTGGTTTTGTTACTTGTGCTTATGCCTTTTTATTGTATGTATTACGTTTAGCAGGTAAAGATTTAATCTATACCAAATTATCTAAACCGCTTAACGATTAGTTAAAAAAATAGTTACTTAATAAACGGGACGCCAAACATGTAAGAGGAAAATCTAACGTTTGGCGTGTTTTTATTATGGTCAAATCCAATTGAATTTTAAGGAAAAGCAGTTGAATGTAACCTTACAAATATTTCACGTGCCATAAAGGTGATTAGTTACTTTATCTCAAGTTCTGAGATGATGCAATATGGTTTATGAGTAGAACTATATAAAAAGTTTAGAATATCCAAATTAAAGTGGTGGTATGATTGGAAAAAAGATAAAAGGAGAACACATTGAAGAATATAGTAAAGAAGATCCAAACCTTTTCCCATTTAAACTTACATTTACTCACTTAGCTACATACCATCATTCTCTGGAACAGTAGGGTACGTTCGTGCCATTGATGCTGTAACAGGTGAACATTACTTCGTAGACGAAGGAGATGCACTATTCATATGATACAAGTAAAATTCGCTTGTCTATGCTGCGGCTACAAAACACTAGAAAAAGAACCTCCTGGCACATATGACATCTGTGAAGTATGTTACTGGGAAGATGACGACTACCAATATGCATTTCAAAACGAACTAGGTGCTAACCGTGTGACAATTAAGGAGGCTAAAAGAAACTTTTTAGCATTTGGCGCATGTGAGAGAGATTTAATCCCATATACGTGTAAACCAAAAACAAAATGAGATGAGACTAGGACATACCTAAGTTTAATTATTAGAGAAATATGAAGTCGCTATTTTAGACTTATATGGTTGGAGGAATTTTGTGTGTTTAAAAGTAGGTGGTTTCTCTTTATTCTGTCGCTCATTTTAATCATGAATGGATTAACAGGAATCATTCAATTAATTAAAGGTGTGTATTTATCCTGGTGGGATATTACTTTAACATTTCTTTTGCTTTTCGCTGGTATAAGTTACTTTATCGATTCATTTAAACAAAATAATCGTGCTGAAAATTGACTTAGGATTCTACTATTAGATTAAAAGGAAGTAATCAAAGTAGATATAAGGATCTATTAAATAATGAACGTAATTTTGGAGTGTGTTCAAGATGTTTAAAAAACTAGCAGGTGTTTTAGTTTGTGCTTCCGTTCTTGCAGCTTGCAACTTAACTGATGAACAGCTATCTGTTGGAGAGTACGATGCTGAAAACAATGTAATATTTTCTGAAGATGTAATTACTAATGAGGGTGATATTACACAGTTTAAGTCGATTGTAACCGAAGCAGAAAATACAGGTAATCGACCAGATAATATTCCTAGTGAGGAACCTGCTCATATTGTTAAAATTGATAACCCGTCGGAATCAACATTGATCATGTATGTGTCTATTTGGAGTATTGATAATACATTTATCATTTCTAGAGGATTTAATAACGATACAGAGAGCTTTTTGCTTTTAGATGCAGATCTTTCAAAACAATTGAACGATATATTAATGGGTGACTAACGATACTAATTTAAGATTGAAAGGATGAACTCAAATAAAGAAACTCACTTTTATGATCGTCTCAAGTTTTGTAGTGGTCTTAATTATAGGTGGAATCTTCACTTACAAGTTCTTTAATGGTGATCAAACAATGCTTGATGAAACGGGAGACGCAACTTATATTCATTTAATAGAAGATCAAGGGTATGATGCTTCTGATATTAGGAATATACGAACGGTTTATAGTTGGAAAGATTCTAGAGAGAATGCCTATAATGCTTATGTAGAATTCACTGATGAACCTGGTAGAGAATATGAGTACATCTATAACAAAAAACAAGGGTTAAGACAAACAGGTAGTTTGGATGGCGAAGGAAATCATGTAGAGTAATTAAATTAAACATGCCAGGCGAATCTTACACAATCCTATTGTGTAAGATTTACTTTGTGTCATCATATTTTTTAGAGGTTTTGACTTATTAAAGGTAAGGTGCTCAAACCTAATTGAGCATTAACTTCCTCCTGCAATTTGAGTATATATATGAAGATTGGTCCTTGGAGTGTTGTTATTAGCTCATACGTGAGTTTCATTTCTTGAGATTTAGTTGTTTGATTCTTTCGGTTTTACCCTCACACTAATTTTTGTTATATAATCCTCTTCATTCTTATCTGCAATCGAGTGAAGTATATATTCTTCATAGATGTCCCCATCCACTTCAAGCTGCTCGTAATCTAGATGCTCCATTAACCTTTCTAATGTTTCTGCTATGCCATCGTAAAACCCTTTCTTAAGTAAGTAGTTCCTATATTAGATAGGGATTTGGTAATTATCATTCTATCATAAGTTATTAAGTGGGGTAAGGGGTGCATGTAGACGAGGGACAACGATGAGGTCAATACATTTTTGCTTCGCTTCCCCACTTACTGGTAAATGCAAGGCATGAATACAAATAAAGAGTCATCAATGTGAGTTCTATAGTATTCACTTTTGAAAACGATTACAATGTTAAAAAGGAAAAAGGAGTGGTCAGATTGATACGCAAAGCGAGCGTTATGAAAGTGAGTAAAGACCAATATGAAGAGTATAAGAAACGCCATGATGAATTATGGCCAGAGATGGAAAAGATGCTGAAGGATCACGGCATTAGTGAGTATTCTATCTTTCTATTAGAGGAAACTGGACAATTATTTGCCTACCTTCATGTGGAGGATGAGGCACTCTACGCTCGGGTATCAGAAACTGAAATTTGCAAGAAGTGGTGGGCTTATATGGAGCCACTAATGGAGACGAATGATGATCATAGTCCAGTAGCTAAAGAATTGAAGGAAGTGTTTTATTTAGCTTGATATCTTTTTATTCAATCCGTCTATCTAAATAGGCGGGTTTTTAATTATAGTAGAGAAAAGAGAATGCGAAGGTGGAAGAATGAATTCAAGACTTGAGTATCTTATTGACTTTATAGAGCGTAGATGGGGTTTAACGAACTACACCTTGCACAAACATACCGTTTTGCAGGAAGTGAATGCGGTAAATGAGACAAAGTATGTGTTATGTACGGAATGGCTGCCAAAAGGTGTTGATGGTGTAACAGAAGACGATGTTTATCCTGAAGGGGCAGCGACGATTGAGCTGGATATTCATGAACAGACATTTGCTCGAGTGAACTTCACAGGAGGTATTTCCTTTTCAGATCAATCTTACTCCTTTTCACATCAAACTGAGGTTATTAAATGGGTTGAAGCGTTGACGGGACTGATTTATCGAAAGTCATTTATGCGCGAACGAAAAAAAGAGCAAAGTTATACATTTAAAAGCTGTATTGATGAGATTCCAACCTATCCAGGAGGATTGATTCAGGTAGAGTGGAATGAGCAGAATCAGTTGACCTTATTTTCGAAGCAAGGTGTTTTTGTCGGTCGAGCAATAACTAAGGAGGAGATGGATCTTTTACAAGTAGAGGATGTTTATGATCTATTTGAACATCAGGTGGATCGGTATGCAATTCCAAACTTCGAACAACAAGTTATAAATGAAGTTTATATGATAGAGGAATTGTTTGTTCGGCACGACTTAAAGAAAACATACCCTTATTCTCTCCTTGAACGTCCTTATGTTCAAATGAACAAGCCATTGATATGGATGAAAGCAGGAGAACGTAAGATGGTAAGAACAGAATTCTCAATGAGCCGTGAAGTATCAATTAAAACGGCAATTGAAAATGAAGAAAGCATAGACGCTCAACCAATTACAAAGGATATTCAATTGAGAGTAATGGAAGTCGTTGCAGAGTATGTTTCTTCCTTCTACCCGAATGATAGTGGGAAGTGGATGTTTTCACTCATGTATAGGGAATGGGGACTTCTTCAAGCAGTTGTTCGTCCATTTGAGAATAGGGAGAAGGGATTTCGAGCCAAACTTGTTTTTATGATTGATCCTCGAGACTTTGAAGTATTGAATATCTTGGATACAAGTGACTTTGCCATGATGTATGAATCATTCAAGAAGCTTGGTGATCTAAAGATTCACAAAGAAGAAGCCGTCCATGCATTATGGAAGCACATGACTCTTGAACCTTACTATGTCTACGATGAGGAAGAAGAACATTTTGTATTCTGTGGTAAGTTAGACTGTAAAAAAGTTATTCTCGCCAATTCTGGAACTGTCTTGGATGAGAAAGACTTATAGGAGAAGGGCTACCCCCTTCTCCTTTATCATTACTTATCTTCAACCATCCGATATCTTAAAGCCAGCAGCAATGCTGGAATCGAGGAAACAACCATTCCTAAGAAGGCATATCCTGGTTTGATTTCGTATAGATATCCACCAAATAAGGTAAAGACAGCGGTGCTCCAGCTCAGAGCAAGTGCTGAGTACAAGCCTTGTACTTTTGGAATTTGGTGCTGCGGGATGTAGCGAATTAAGTACTGCATAAACGCGTAATGTGCCATGGCAAATGAGCACGCGTGAAGGATTTGGGCAATGGAAAAGACAACGACACTTGGAAAGGCAAAGACCAAAATCCAACGAAGCGAGGACCCGAATGCAGCGAGTGCAAGTAGAGATCCTATTGAGAACCGTTTAAAGCCACGATCTGCTGTTGAGAAAAAGATAATTTCAGCCATCACTGCTATATTAATGATCACACCAATGAGGTAAGCTGGTGCTCCAATATCTTGCAAGTAAATGTATCCATAATTATAGTAAGAGGCATGTGAAGCTTGTAATAAAACAACAATCAGAAGAACGAGCCAAAAATGTTTCATATGAAACATTTTCATCAAACCACTTGTCATTGCTGGGTTTTTGACAGGTTTTTCTGACAAAATAGGCGGTGCTTTTTGAAAAGCTAGGAACACAAGAACAGCAATTCCTACTAAGAAAAGATAATAAATGACGTCCTCACTATAAGCTGTAATAAAGAGAGAAAGAATGATCCCTGCGGCTACAAAGGCAATTGAGCCCCACTGGCGCGCTTTGCCATAGTGTTCTAATTGTTTGTTCTGCACCAAACGACTTGCCGCTGTATCCAAGATTGGCATGAGTGGTGGATAAAAAAAGTGAAAGAAAATCGTTACGAGAAGCAAACTAGTAAAGGTCTGAGACGGGATATAGCAAAGGACTGAAACCAAGGTACCAACTGCGGCTCCCTTTAGTACAACCTTATTACTGAAGCGTCCCGATAAGTAAGGAAAGGCAAAAAGCGTAGAAAGTCCACGTGCCACCAACCCCATACTCATAATTAAGCTTGCATCTGTTATTGAAAGGTTTTTTGAATAAACCAGCCAACCTGTCCAAAAAGGCAGGAAAATTCCCCATGTGAAAAAGAAACTAAAAAAGTTCGTGCTCATCCAACGATGTGTATTCATGAAGCAACCTCCGTTCTTAAGCATGGTATCATGTATTAGCTATTTAAAAATAGGAGATTTCTCATATTTGAGGTGGAATATGAACAAGTTGACCGTAGAAAGAATGAATCAATACGTAAAGCACTATCCCATTGCGGATCGTTTTTCTTTTCCAATTCATGAACATATGACTGTGTATGAATTTGAACGAAACGAATGGATTGTGCGCGAGGGTATAAAACCGGATGCACTCATTTATATGATAGAGGGAAAGGCAAAAATCTATACGACCCATCAAAACGGGAAGGTTTCTCTCATTAACTTTGTAAAGCCTGGCGATTATATTGGTGAAATGGAGCTTCTTCATGAGGATTATTATTCCAAGGGTATCCAAGCCTCAACACGAACGGTATGTTATAGCATCCCACTCAAGACCTGTAGAGCGAAACTCTTAGAGGATGTCGTTTTTCTTCGGGAGCTTGCAATCTTTTTAAGCAAAAAGGCAACCTTTATGTCGACTAAATCCTCTCAAAGCCAAGCCTTTCCACTTGAAAACCGTCTCGCTCACTTTATTTTAGAACTGGAAGATAATGGGGTTTATCGCGAGAAGCATGTAACCGTATGCGATTATCTCGGAGTATCTTACAGACATTTATTACATGTCCTACAAACATTCTGTGAGAAGGGATATTTGGATAAAGAAGGTAGGGCATATCGAATTCACAATGATGAAGCACTTCAATTACTTGCTCAAGGGCTTAGATGAATGGTTAATACCACAGTAATCCCATTTAAATTTACAAGAATAACAAGATCGTACTGAAATACATATAGTGAGTAAAGAGCCTAATTGACTATGCGCAGTCACCTTAATATACATCATTTCCTTACGTTCATTTATGTAAAAAAGCGGGTGATATTTTAAATTGGTCCTGGAAGTGGTACAATAAGAGAAGTACAATTTCAACATTTTTCTTCGAATCTTAACGTATAAGGACTGAAAATATATGACGAACACACAAAGTACGGACGTTATATTGATTGGTGCTGGCATTATGAGCTCAACGTTGGGCGCACTGTTAAAAGAATTAGCACCGAACTGGAAGATGACAGTTTTTGAAAAGCTATCAAATGCAGGTGAAGAAAGTTCGAATGAATGGAATAACGCGGGGACAGGTCATGCGGCCTTATGTGAATTAAATTACACATCAGAAAAACCCGATGGTACGATGGATATTAGCAAGGCCATTAACATTAATGAGCAATTTCAGGTATCAATGCAATTTTGGTCGTATTTGGTTAGTCAAAATCGAATTCAGAATCCACAAGAATTCATTAAACCACTATCACACATGAGTATGGTTCAAGGGCAAGCTAATATTGACTTTCTTAAAAAACGTTTTAAAGCGCTTTCAGACAACCCTCTCTTTAAAGGGATGGAATTTACAGAGGATCCGGAGAAATTGATGGAATGGATCCCACTTATGATGAACGGTCGTCTTCAGGAGGATCACATCGCTGCAACGAAGATTGATACAGGTACAGACGTGAACTTTGGCTCGTTAACGCACAAAATGTTCGATCACCTAGAATCATTAGGTGTGGATATGCATTATCAACATATCGTAACGGATCTTAAGCGCACGAACGATGGATCATGGGAAGTTAAGGTACGTAATCTTGAAAGCGGTACAACGGCAGTGCACAAAGCGAAGTTTGTGTTCATTGGCGGAGGAGGTGGAAGTCTACACCTTCTTCAGAAATCAGGTATCCCAGAAGGTAAACATATCGGTGGATTCCCGGTTAGTGGAATCTTCATGGCCTGTAACAATCCAGAAGTAGTGAATCAGCATCATGCAAAGGTGTATGGAAAGGCTAAGGTTGGCGCTCCACCTATGTCTGTACCGCATCTTGACACACGTTTTATTAATAATCAAAAAATGCTTTTATTTGGACCATTTGCTGGATTCTCACCGAAGTTTCTCAAGCATGGATCCGTATTAGATCTCTTCACATCTGTGAAAGCGGATAACTTGGTAACAATGCTTGCAGCTGGTGCAAAAAATATGTCATTAACAAAATATTTGATTCAGCAGGTTATGCTATCCAAAGAGCAACGAATGAAGGACCTGCGTGAATTTATTCCGAATGCTAAGACAGAGGATTGGGATCTTGTCATTGCTGGCCAACGTGTTCAAGTGATTAAGGATACGGAAGCAGGAGGCAAAGGGACACTTCAATTCGGAACAGAGGTCATTAGTGCTGAGGATGGTTCCATCGCTGCATTACTTGGCGCATCTCCAGGTGCATCAACCGCTGTACACGTGATGCTTGATGTGATTAAGCGATGCTTCCCTACTCATATGAAAGAATGGGAGGGCAAGATTAAAGAGATGGTTCCTTCCTACGGGCAATTGTTGATGAACAACCAAGAGCTGCTGGATCGCGTGCATGCAACGACAGCTGAAGTATTGGAGTTAAATGATCCGACAAAGACAAAACGCTCTCATCTGTTAAAGCAAGCATAATCATATAAGGCACGAGCTGATTGAGTATGAATCAATCAGCTTTTTTATTTGGCATTTAAGATATTGGATATATTTTATCAATTTTAGGATTTCGACAATCTAGTTCCTACTATACGATAGAGCTAGCTACTAAGAGGAGGGTATTTTATGAAAGCGCTTAAATTATCAGTATTAACTGCAGGAGCGGTGGCCATTATGGCTGGCTGTGGCGAGTCTAGTTCAGGTTCTGGTGAAGGTGAACTTGTCATTTATACTACACGAAGTGAAAATTTGAATGAAGCCGTAATCCCGAATTTTGAGAAAGAAACAGGGATAAAGGTTCAAACGATCTCTGCTGGAACAGGAGAAGTGGTTACACGGGTTGAGTCAGAACGTAATAATCCTCAAGGAGATATTCTTTGGGCGGCCGATGTGACCATGCTGCATGATAAAACTGATTTATTCGAAGAGTATGTGTCACCTGAAGATGAATTTATGATGGAAGGCTTTAAGAATACGACGGGCTTCTTTTCTCCAGCCTTCTCTGATCCGACTGTATTTATCGTTAATACAGATTTAGTTGGAGACATTCAGATTGATAGCTTTCAAGACTTATTAAACCCTGAATTAAAAGGTCGTATTGCCTTTGGTGATCCCGTAAACTCAAGCTCTGCATTTCAATCACTTGTTGCCATGCTCTATGCGGCTGGAGACGGTGACCCTATGGCAGATGAAGCATGGAATTTCGTAGAAGAGTTCATGGCTAACCTTGATGGAAAGGTGCAGGGAAGCTCTGGGCAGGTGCATAAAGGCGTAGCAGATGGAGAGTATGTTGTAGGTCTGACTTGGGAGGATCCAGTTATTCATTACATGCAAAGTGGAGCTGCAGTGGATGTAGTCTTTCCAACAGAAGGTGTGGTTTATCCTGGACAGTCCGTTCAAATTATTAAAGGGACTGACAATCTAGAGGGAGCCAAGAAATTCATTGATTACGTTCTATCAGAGGAAGTACAAAGCCGGACAGGGATGGAGCTTACGGTTCGTCCTCTGCGCGACAATATTGAAGTGGCAGACTATATGACTCCACAGGACGAAATCTCACTTTTTGAAGACTACGATGAGGATTACATTATTGAACATACTGATGAAATTACAGCACGTTATGTTGATGTTTTAGAACAGTCAATGAATTGATTATAGAGACATGTAGAGTCTACGAGCTCTGCATGTCTTAAACAGAGTTCGAAGGGAGAGAAGATAGATGAGCGTAGCAATACATGTTGATAAAGTCGTAAAAAAGTACGAGGATCACACGGTAATTAATGGTCTATCCTTAACGATAAAACCAGGAGAGCTATTTACCTTACTTGGTCCATCTGGATGTGGAAAAACGACGTTGCTCAGGATGATCATTGGCTTTAACTCCATTGAGGGTGGGACCATAAAGATCGATGAGCAGGTTATTAACTCCATACCAGTGAATAAAAGAAAGATGGGGATGGTTTTTCAGAACTATGCAATCTTTCCTCATATGACGGTATCCGAGAATATTGCATTTGGATTAAAAGCACAAAATGCAAATAAAAAAGACATGCAAAGTCGTATTAATGAAATGATGAAGGTTGTGCGAATTGAAGATCATCATGCAAAGAAACCGGAAAAGCTTTCTGGAGGACAGCAGCAACGAGTCGCGCTAGCTAGAGCACTGGTCATTAATCCAAAGGTTCTATTAATGGATGAACCGTTATCAAATTTAGATGCGAAGCTACGAGTAGAGATGCGTAATGCGATTAAGGAAATTCAACAAAAGGTTGGAATTACAACGGTCTACGTAACACATGATCAAGAAGAGGCGTTAGCGATTTCAGACCGAATTGCGGTCATGAATAAAGGTGTGATCCAACAAATAGGCAAACCAGAGGAAATCTATCTTAGACCAAATAATCTCTTTGTCTCGCAATTTATTGGAACGTCCAATGTAATCAAAGGTGTGATTGAAAAGAATCAGGAAGGTTGCTTTGTTGTATTTAACGATGGCTACCGTGAAAAAATGGAGAACCTGAGCGAAACGGTGGATGATGGGCACCGGGTACTAGCATCTGTTCGTCCGCAGGAGTTTATTGTGACCTCCGACACAAACGCACTTGCTGGGGTAGTAGATAAAACGATATTCTTGGGAATTAATACACACTATTTTGTTACCTTAAAAACAGGAGAAACGGTTGAAGTTGTTCAAAATATAGAGGATCATGCTCTTATTCCTGAGGGAACAGCTGTTAATGTAAAGATAAAACCGAAGCTAATCAATCTATTTGATGAAGTAAGCGAGATGACGTTGATTAAGGCAGGTGAGTAACATGCTTCGAAAAAGTCTGAATGGGTGGAACCTTATTACGCTTTTTATCATGCTGTTTTTTGCCCTATTTATTTTATTCCCTGTTATTCTAGTTTTGAATAAAAGTGTATATGATTCGGGTTCAGGGACATTTTCTCTGCAGCACTTCGCTCACTTCTTTGAACGGAAATTCTATTGGGTCACTCTGTGGAACAGTATTAAGGTAACGATTGTTAGTACGATACTTGCTGTCATAATAGGCTTACCACTGGCCTATATTTTAAGACGAGTAAAAATATTTGGAAGTAAAACCATCCAAATTCTTGTTGTTGTTTCATATATCTCCCCACCATTTATCGGTGCCTATGCCTGGATTCAATTGCTTGGTAGAGGTGGGGTCATCACGAAGTTTCTAAATAACACGTTTGATATGAACTATGACGGAATTTATGGGTTTGCTGGAATTGTACTTGTTTTAACCTTGCAATCATTCCCGTTAATTTTCATTTATATCTCGGGAGCACTTAAAAATTTAGACAACTCTCTGATTGAAGCGGCAGAAAGCCTTGGTTACTCTGGGATTCAACGTGTGATGAGAATTGTTGTGCCACTTATTACACCTACCATTTTAGCTAGTTCATTACTGGTCTTCATGAGAGTGATAGCAGATTTTGGTACACCTATGTTAATCGGAGAAGGGTATCGAACCATCCCTGTTTTAATATATACTCAATTTATGAGTGAGGTTGGTGGAGACGCAGGGTTTGCAGCAGCTATAGCAGCGATCTTTATTATCGTGACGATCGCATTGTTCATGATTCAACGTATCATTGCTAGACAATACTCCTATTCTATGTCAGCTCTTAAACCGATGGAAATTAAACGTAGCTATGGGCTGAAGAATGTACTTAGTCACGGTGTTGTCTATGTCATTGCGCTTCTCTCCATCCTTCCACAGCTTGTTGTTGTCTACACATCGTTTTTGGAGACAACAGGTGGTCAAGTATATACGGGTAAGTTCTCCCTTCAAAACTATGAAACGATTTTATTTAATCGAGATCTTTCAATGATTTTGAACACGTATACATTAGGATTCTTTGCGATCGTAATTATTGTCATTGTAGGTATTTTGATCGCTTATTTAACCGTACGAAAGCGAAACCTCATTACATCCATGCTAGACACGATCTCTATGCTACCATTTGTTATACCTGGTTCAGTGCTTGGGATCGCACTCGTCTTTGCCTTTAATGATGGTCCTTTCTTTTTAACGGGTACGGCGCTTATCATGATCATAGCATTTGTCATTCGACGTATGCCTTATACCATTCGCTCAAGTACGGCAATTATCAGTCAGATTAGCCCTAGTATGGAGGAAGCGGCTGTAAGCTTAGGGGCGTCTGAAAAAAGAACCTTCTTTAAAGTCATTGTGCCAATGATGATGCCTGGAGTGTTGGCAGGTGCAATTATGAGTTGGATTACGATACTCGGTGAATTAAGTGCATCTATTATTTTGTACTCAAGTAATACACAAACACTAGCTGTTTCAATCTATTCAGAGGTTATTAGAGGGAATTTTGGCAACGCATCGGCTTACTCAGCGATTCTTACCATTACCTCTATCCTGTCGTTACTCTTATTCTTTAAGCTTTCAGGTAAAAAAGAAATGAATCTATAAGTCAAAGGGCTACCTTTTTAGCAAGGTGGCCCTGTTTTTACAAAGCCGTTTAAGTGGAGTTGGCTTCAATGAAACGAAAAACAATGAAGGATGAGATCATCGGTTCTTTTATTAAATACGCAATCATCATTGTTGCTGTTATTCTTGTTATTTATCTATTATCGCTGTACCTCATCTTTAGAGCTTCAATTGTAAAGCCAAATCAAGAAATAAATCAGCAAATAGCTACGGAAATTGAATTTGGGTTTAATGAGTATCGAGAGGGTGTCGCGCAATTTGTTCAGGACGATGTCATTAGAAGCTTTCTGACAAAGAAAACAGGGAGTAGCACCGTTAATCAAATGCTCTATGACTTTAGGAACAACCAACAAATGTTTGCTAACTTTGTTTTACTAGATGTAGATGAAAATATTGTTGCAACAAGCTATTACCAGGAGATTCATGATGAATTGGATCAGAGTGCCTTTCTAAAGGAGTTTATGGAAAAAGCACAGCAGGACGAACTCATCGAAGAACGCTTAACAAAACAAATGAAAGATATTGATAGTGATGCGGCGTATATATTTGGTGGGGCTCTAACGGATGAGTCTCATCAACCGATTGGATATGTATTCTTTTTTCTCGGCAATCAGCTTCCATCTACAAACAACCATCTTTTATTTATCACCGATCCGTATGATAATGTGATTTTTCATAGTCGCTCCTTCCCATTCACAGCTCTTGGGAAATTAGAGCTGGAGCAGGGGCGCTATATTCAATCAGCTACAGATTATTTTTATCAAACACGTTCGACCATTTCTGATGACCAAATTCAGGTTATCACTCTGACACCTATAAACGCGTATCGGCTCCTGCTTTTATACGGTTTGCTAACAATGATTGTTTCAAGCCTGCTGATGATTCTAGTGATTTTGATCGTCACACCTAAAATTCTAAAGAAATCACTACAGCCTTTTGATGCGTTGGTCACAATGATCTCGAACAAAAATCAGAACCAACATTTTCAACTAGAGCATATGTACGACGAGGTTCAAACGATCTATGAAGAATATACAAGCAGAGTGCATGAGATTAATTCACTAGTGGATCAGAATCAAAAGATTATGGAGAAAACAAGATTAAGTGAAATGAAACACCTCGAAGCAAAGTTTAATCCACACTTTTTATTTAACGTACTCGAAATGATTAAGTACGAGATACTAACCGATCCAGAAAGTGCGGCTACGATGATCGTAAAAACCGCAAAGCTCATGAGATACAATATTAACTTTGGCGAAACGACCGTACCTTTAGAAAAGGATTTAAACTATCTTGAAGATTATTTTTCTCTACAAAAAATGCGTTACGGGGGTAGGCTAACGTATGTGACAAAGGTTGACCCTTCTGTCTATAACGCTCAAATACCAAAGCTTATGATTCAACCCCTTATTGAAAATGCCATTAAACATAATATTAATCAGACAAAGCATTTGCATGTTGAACTCATCATTACTGTCTTAGATGACGCTCACTTACTTATTCAAGTGAGAGACAATGGTTGCGGTATTGAAGTAGACGATCTTTCAAGTATATACAAGATCCTTTCAGAAGAAGTGAAAGTAACGGAGCATACTGGATTAAAGAATACCCATCAGCTTATTCAACTCCTATACGGAAAAGAATATGGGTTAGAAATTGCCACAAAATGCAATGAAGGCACCGTCATTACTTTAAGAATTCCATTTAAGGGGTGAGGCGTCATGTTAAAGGTCGTTTTAATTGAGGATGAACCGATGATTCTTAAAGGACTGCTTTATCGGATGGACTGGGTAAACAGTGGCTGTGTTGTTGCAGGTACAGCTGAAGATGGAGAGGAAGGCTCTCAACTAATTAAAGAACTCACACCGGACATCGTCATTACAGATATTCGTATGCCTTTTAAAGATGGACTACAAATGCTTAGGGAAACAAAACCAATGTACCAATATGAGGCAATCATTCTATCTGGCTATGGAGAGTTTGCTTACGCACAGCAGGCAATTAATTTGGGTGTGCGTGATTATCTTTTAAAGCCAATTGATCTAGA
The DNA here is from genome assembly GCF_016798245.1 of Alkalicoccobacillus gibsonii. Lineage (GTDB taxonomy): Bacteria > Bacillota > Bacilli > Bacillales > Bacillaceae_D > Alkalicoccobacillus > Alkalicoccobacillus gibsonii. The sequence continues at coordinate 160,685 of NZ_JAEUZA010000002.1, forward strand.
TGAACTAGCGGAATCCTTAAAGCATTTAACAAAAGATATCCAAGAGAAAAAAGTGAAAAAACAATCCATGATCATAGAGGAATTAATGTCTTTTAATATGGACGTAGAAGGCACATCTTCTTACGCTGCAGAGGCTGTTCGTTTCATTAAAGGATCTTATGATCAAAAAATTACGTTATCCATGTTGAGTGAGGAAATAGGTCTCTCAACCGTTAGCATTAACACAAAGCTTAAAGAATTAACGGGCTATAGCTTTAATGAATTTTTAACTAGATACCGTATTACAAAGGCATTGGATAAGCTTCAACATGAACACATGCTTGTTTATGAGGTGGCTGAAACGACTGGCTTTAAAGACTATAAATACTTTAGTCAGGTATTTAAGAAATATGTGGGGATGTCTCCTAAACAGTTTCTTAGGGAATCGATGTAGAGAAAGGATTAGAAGCCTCGCCTTCTAATCCTTTTCTTTCTATATAAACGACGATCAGCTTAGTACACAGATGTGCTTAGCTCAACATCGATGTTGCCTTTTGTTGCTTTAGAGTAAGGGCAGAAGCTGTGCGCTTGCTCAACAAGTTCTTCGGCTTCTTCAAGAGACACGCCGCTTACTGCAACTTTTAGTACAACAGCCAGTTTGAAGCCGCCTTCTGGATCTTGACCGATGGATACTTCAGATGTCACTTTTGACTCGATGCGTTTCTTGGATTGTCTAGCAACTGCTGCTAATGCGCTATCGAAACACGCGGAGTAGCCTGCTGCAAATAGTTGTTCTGGATTTGTTGCGCCTTCTTTTTCTTGACCACCCAGTGACTTAGGCATCGTTAGTGTTAAATCGAGTGTTCCATCGCTGCTTGTTACTTTCCCTTGACGTCCGCCTTCTGCCGTTGCTTTTGCTGTATACAATGATTTCATGATAAAAGCCTCCTAATTTGTATTGTGCAAAACTTAATTGCTTGGCACCATCGTAAGGCATTAAATTTAAATAGTCAACAATTAAGTTGTGTAAAATATAATTTTGGTGTTTAAACTTACGATTGTGTATGATAGAAGGAGTTAGAAAGGAGTGTCGACATGGATAGCGAGGCACTAAAGCTAGAAAATCAAATCTGTTTTAAGATGTATACAGCAGAAAAAGAAATCATGAAGATGTATCGTACACTATTAGGTGAACTGGATGTCACCTATTCACAATATCTCGTTTTATTAGTTCTGTGGGAGAAACAGGCGAGTACTGTTAAAGAGTTAGGCGAGAAGCTCTCTTTAGATTCTGGTACGCTAACTCCCATGTTAAAGCGCATGGAGACACACGGTCTTCTTACCCGTAAACGATCTGTAGAAGATGAGCGGAGCGTCATTATTGAGCTTACGGAAAAAGGAGAGGCACTGAAGGAAAAGGCTGAATGTATTCCTTCACAATTGGTAGGAAACCTCTCTTTAGACTTAGAAGATTACAAGAAACTAGATGAGCTTCTAACGACTTTCCTCAAGCAGGTGAAGACGAAATAGAAAAAGTATACAGCAGCTGATCAATTTAGTAAGCTATTGTTGAGAACGACATGATTAGGAGGGAATTTAGGTTGAAACAATTTAACATTAAAGGAACCGATTTAAATGTGTCCAACATAATTATGGGAAATATGCGGATTAACAGCTTGTCTTTAAAGGAGACAGAGGCATTAATCCATACGGCCCAAGAAGCTGGAATCAACTTCTTTGATCACGCTGATATTTACGGTGGTGGAAGCTGTGAGGAACAATTTGCACAGGCGATCTCAATGGATAAGACTATACGCGAAAACATGATTATTCAAAGTAAATGTGGGATTAGACACGGAGCTACGGGATATTACGATTTTTCCAAGGATCATATTCTAACGTCCGTTGATAAAATCCTTCAGAGATTACAGACTGAGTATTTAGATATTCTACTGCTTCATCGTCCGGATCCATTGATGGAGCCAGAGGAAGTGGCAGAAGCCTTTGATCAGTTGCACGCTTCTGGAAAGGTTCGTCACTTTGGTGTTTCAAATCACAACCCAATGCAGATTGAACTCCTCCAGAAGAGCTTAGATCAGAAGCTTGTTGTGAATCAAGTACAATTCAGTTTAGCTCATACGCCTCTCATTGATTCAGGAGTATCGCTAAATATGAATACGGAGAATGCTGTGAACAGAGACAGTAGCACGCTGGAGTATTGTCGTTTAAACGACATTACGTTGCAAGCTTGGTCTCCATTCCAGACTGGTTTCTTTGACGGGGTATTTGTAGGAGATCGTGAGCGATTCCCGAAATTAAACGATGTCCTAGATCGTCTTGCTAGTAAGTATGATGTGACACCAACAACGATTGCCGTAGCATGGATTACACGCCACCCAGCTAATATCCAGGTTGTGCTTGGTACAACGAATGCCGGTCGATTAAAGGAATCAGCTGAGGGATCAGACATTCCATTGACTCGCGAAGAGTGGAATGAGTTGTATGCTGCAGCAGGTAATATGATTCCTTAATATGAATGATCTAAAAACGTTCCTTTATAGGAGCGTTTTTTCTTATCTCATGCACATGTTACAAACAACCAATCAATTTAGAGGTGAATTTTTTCCTAGGGGTAGGAAAAACTAGTGATATAGCGCTTTCAAACTGCTTGGATTAAAGTAAAGCCATAGAAAGGTGGTGGTTAGTTTGCAGGCAAAGCGTAAACAATTGATTGACTTTCTATTAAAACAAAATCATGGTTTCGTACCAGCTTCTACACTTGCTAAGATGCTAAATGTAACGGATCGAACCATTCGTAACTATATCAAAGATATTAATCAAAATGATAATGACATTGTTATAGCGTCCTCTCCGCAAGGCTATGCGATAGTTGGAGACCATATACAGGAAAATCAAGAGGAGGTAGATCTGACTAACAAGGAGCCGGAAAAGGCGACATTAGAATTTGAATTGATTCAGTTTCTAATGAACAAGCAAGAGTACACAACCTATGAAGAACTAGCAGAAGCCTTCTTTTATTCACCTCAGACGATTCGAAGTCGGATTCAAAAACTGACGATGAACATTCATTCGTTTGGCATCAGCGCTTCTATCGATACGAGAGTCTTTAAAGGGATTAAGTTAACAGGAACAGAAATGCAGAAACGCATTTTACTTGAGAGCTTTTTCACCGCCATTCCAGTAAAGAAGGAGCTATTCAGAGATTTTGTTTTTGCTCACTTTCGGTCGTGGATAAGCGAACAGACTATTGAAAACGTTTTTAAAGTGATGGATGAACTAAATACTCAATTCCAGTTGAATATCGATTTCACTGTTTATAAGAAGCTAGCTGTTCAACTGCTGATTATCATTCACCAGATTAATGAAAAACGATTTGTCATGATTAATAATAAAGAATTCTTTAATCTAAAGGCTTTTAAAGAGTTCGATGTAGCAAAAGCCTTCTGCGTTGGCTTAAAGGAATGGGCACCCTTTACTGAAGACGAGATTGCGTACCTAGTTAATTATCTGATGTCGCTGCAGCTTGATTTGGAAAAGGAAAATGAGGTTGTTCAGAACCCGGAGATCATTCATAGAATTGAAACGATCCTGCAGAGTATCGAAAACACCTATCATGTTCCCACCTTTACTGAGAAACGATTTAAGCATAATCTTCTAAATCATATTTATCGAATTATCTATCCGGCTTCTCATAATTTGCTCATCTACAACCCTTTTGTGAAAGAAACAAAAGCAGAGTATTTCTTTTCATTCAGCGTTGCTTCTAATCTAGCATTACGCATTGAAAAAGAGTTTAACGTAGAGATCAAGGATAGTGAGATTGCTTATCTCGCTTACCATATTCAAGTGATTATTCAGTCTAAGGATAAAAAGAAACGAAGGACCATCCTTTTGTATAGCAGAGGCTATGAACGGACGGAGTTGCTTTCATCCAAAATTGCAACCTACTTTGATGAGTTAGATATTGTCGATATTGAAAAGTATTCATCTGACTACACGTTCAAAGATAACCACCTTTATATCGGTGTGGATTTAGCTCAAATACCTGAGAACAAAACTAATTTTGTGGCTATACAAAGCTCATTTAAAAGTAGCGACATTAAAAAGGTTAGATATTTTCTTGAAGCTCAAAACATGATTATTGAACAAGCAGATATTTATTGGATGAATGAATCGAGTCCGATTGATGCCATTAAACATCTACTCGCTCAAAGTGAACTAGAATCCTTTTTTGATCCGATCATGAAACGAGAAACCATGTCCTATACGTCCATAGGAAACTTAGTAGCTATTCCTCATCCATATTTTGAGATGAAAGAATATAAAGAACGCGTGTTAATTGGTATTAATAAACAAGCCATTCAATGGGGTACGGAAACAGTTCAACTCATCATTATTTATATCCCATCTTCTGACGTTGAACGAAATGAATATGTGTTCACAGAGTTTTTTCAAAAGACAAAGAGCATTGAAGATGTGAGGTCACTTATTCAGACATCTAAGGAAGATGATTTCTTAAAGCTTTGGAACCAAATTTAGAGACAATGAGGAGAGATTATTTATGTTAATGAATATGAAGGACTTACTAGCAGTAGCGTACAAGAATCAGTTTGCGGTTGGGTCATTTAATGTGGCAAATAGTGAATTTGTGCGAGTCATCATTGAGGCGGCCGAAGAAAAGAATGCCCCTGCAATCATTCAGATCCATCCAAATGAGGTAGAACTATTAGGTGATGATTTCATTACTTACGTGCGTGAGGCATGCCGTAATGCTAGTGTTCCTATGGTTATTCATTTAGATCATGGTGGCTCAGTTGAAGATGTGATGAGAGCGATCCGTAACGGTTTTACTTCTGTCATGATTGATGCGTCTCATGCTTCATTTGAAGATAACATTGCTATTTCAAAGGAAGTCGTGAAGCTAGCTCAAAGTGTAAATGTATCTGTTGAAGCAGAACTCGGAACAATTGGGTCAAATGAAGGTAGCTCAGAAGGTGGGGCAGATGAAATCCTTTATACGGATGCAGACGATGCGAAGACGTTTGTTGAAGAGACGGGCATAGACACACTTGCAATTGCGATTGGTACATCACATGGTCAATACAAGCATGACAGACAACCTGAATTAAAACTAGATTTATTAGCTGAAATTAATAGTAAGGTAGATATCCCACTCGTCCTTCACGGCGGAAGTGACAACAAGGATGAAGAGATTTCGCAAACCTATTTAAATGGTGTAGCCAAAATCAATCTATCAACAGATATGAAGAATGCTTTCTTTAAAGAGATGCGTCGTTTCTTAGTGGAGAATGACACAGCGTATGAGCCAGATGTGATTATGCCGAGTGCTCGTAAGGCTGCTCAGGAAGTTGTGAAAAAGAAAATGGATTTATTTAATTCAACAAATCAAGCTCATCATTACTTTAAATAAGAAAGTCAGATGAATGGGGAGGAATTTTTGTGGAACTAATTGATATTCTCACAAAAGATCATATTATCTTAAACTTAAAAGGAACAAATCAAGATGATGTCATTGATGAGTTGGTTAACACTCTAGCGGCTAATCAACTAACAAATGATCCAACGTCTTTTAAAGAAGCCATCTATAAGCGGGAAAGTGAAATTTCTACAGCGGTGGGTTATGGAGTAGCCATTCCTCATGCGAAATCAAAGTCCGTTTCTAAGCCAACAATTATTATGGGGAGAACACTTCAAGGGATTGATTATGGAGGCCAGCATACAAACCTGGTCTTCATGATTGCCGCTCCTGAAAACGCTTCCGATGAGCATTTGTCTCTATTATCTAAGCTATCAACGTTTTTAATGAGTGATACGTTTAGAGCCAAACTACTTGTTGCTACATCGGTTGACGAGGTGTTAACGGCTATTCGTGAGCAAGATAAGGAAGAAGAGCCAGAGGCTGATCAAACAGATGCCGGAAAGTATCTGATTGGTATTACAGCTTGTATGACTGGTATTGCCCACACGTATATGGCAGCTGAATCATTAAAGGAAGCAGCGGCTAAACGCGGGATGAAAGTAAAGATACAGACGAACGGTGCCAATGGTCCTGAGAATTCATTAACATCTCAAGATATCCAACATGCAGATGCAATCATTGTTGCACATGATGTTCGGGTTGATACGACCGTATTTAATGGGAAACGATTTGTTGACGTCCCTGTAAAAAAAGCGATCAGTCATGCAGATCAGCTTATTGACCAAGCATTAGACTATGATATTCGTGATCCACAAGCAGAGGTTGTATCAGAATCAGCACCAGAGCCAGAGAAGAAGTCTGGACTAAACTTCTATAAGCATATTATGAGCGGCGTTTCTTACATGATTCCATTTGTAGTTGTAGGCGGAATCTTCATCGCGATCTCCTTTATGTTTGGAATCTATGCGGCTGATCCAACAAGTGATCAATACAATGTGTTTGCAGAGTTTTTTAGCCAAGTAGGTGGAGAAGCGGCCTTTGCTTTAATGGTTCCAATCCTAGCTGGTTTTATCGGTTATAGTATAGCGGATAAGCAAGGTCTAGCCCCAGCCATGATTGGTGGGATGGTAGCAAGTATTGGAGGATCTGGCTTCCTTGGAGGTATGATTGCCGGTTTCGTAGGTGGATTTGCAGCGAAGTATATCGGACGTGCATTTAAAGGAGTACCTAAAGCATTTCAAGGGCTAATCTCGGTGCTACTGGTACCATTACTAAGTACATTCATTGTCGGTGCCTTCATGTTCTTTATTTTGAATACACCAATGTCCTTATTAAATGTATTTCTTGAAAACTGGTTAACGGGTTTAACTGGAATTAATGCTGCGATTCTTGGGGCATTACTTGCAGGAATGATGGCTTCAGATATGGGTGGACCGATTAATAAAACCGCTTCTGCCTTTGGTTTAGCGATGTTTGCAGCAAATATCTTTGAACCATCTGCAGCTCTTATGGTTGGTGGTATGGTTCCTCCTATTGGAATTGCCCTTGCTACTACACTCTTTAAGAATCGTTTCACTCTTCAAGAAGCAGAAGCAGGGAAAGCAAGCTACGTTCTTGGAGCAAGCTTTATCACAGAAGGTGCTATTCCATTCGCGGCAGCCGATCCATTACGCATAATCCCAGCGAATATCGTGGGTGCAGCCATTGGTGGAGCTGCGTGTATGGCATTAGATATCTCGTTAAAAGCGCCACACGGTGGAATATTCGTTATCCCAATTGCTAGTAATCATCCATTGTTGTATATCGGATGTATTCTACTTGGATCCGTGGTTACGTGCTTGATGATTGGATTCTTGAAAAAGCCTCTTTCAGAGAAAGACCGACAAAAGGCTAAAGCAATGGATTCAGTGATATAAGTAGATGAAAAAAACGAGCCTGGGATATAACATTAACGTGGATAGCAAAACACAAATATAGCATTATATCCGCTACAGGAGAAGCCCTCGCACCCACAAGAACGGCCTCAGCCCCTTTCGCGGGAAATGCGCCGCTACAGTGTCTTCACCGCGTTCTGTTCCGTAGGAGTCTCAGGTTCTCCCTCCGCTCGTCTTACTAAAATACGAAAAACACGAATGGCGAATGATTCGATCGTAGAATCATTCGCCATTTTCTAGTTGATTTATAGTTTTGTCTCAGCCTTTTTTCAATTCTTTATTCCCATCCAAACAACGATAAGAATCGTTGCCAGATGCTAGGTTCATCATTATCTTCAGATGCTTCCTCCGTATCGTCAGGGAGAACAATGCCCTCGGTTTGAATCACAAATTGAACGTTTTTGACGAGCTCGTTATTCTCTGCGGAAACAAAGGATATTGCTTCAAAGTCTGACTTGTCGTACTGGGAGATCATTTCATCAATTTCTTCCTGCATTTGTTCTGGAATGTCTGAAGTAGCCGTTTCAAGCTCAGTCATTCCTCCACGAATGTCAGAAAGACCAGCTGATAGCTCAGAAGAACCATTTGCTGATTCGGATATCCCATTATGAAGCTCTTGATACCCACTCGACAGCTGGCTGACTCCGCCCGTGTATTCTATTAATCCATTATGGAAGCTGCCATATTGCGAGGCAAGCTCGTTGATTCCACTCGCAAGCTCTTCAAGACCCTCTCCTAAATCAAGGTCCTGTAAGCCTTCTTGAACGGAGGATGAAAATGTATTCATTCCTTCCTCTAGTTGTGATGAAGCTTGGCTCATTTCTTCTAATGCCGGCTGAACCGCTTGAAAGGCTTCATCTACAGCATAGAAGGTTGCTCTTGCTTTTTGGGCTGCTGCGTACGTTTCTACAAGTTGATGAACAACCTCTGATTCAGGATTATCGATGTATAGTTGCTGGATCTCCTCTTCACTTATTTCAGTTGATGGAATCTCATTTATTGCTTCTTTTAAAACGCCATAGGCTTCCTGATAGCGAGAGTTGAGTTCATCCATTCCTGCGCTGAGCTCAGATAATCCAGTTGCAAATTGATCAAGTGCTCCAAATAGGTCTTCATCGAGTCCAATGTCAATCTCTGTATCGCTTGCAGATAATCCTTCATTTAATTGGTTTAATCCAGATTGAATGGCACCTGATGCTTCCACTAACTCTGATCCGCCATTTGCAGCTTCATTCACTCCGTCACGATAGCTAGCTGAACCAGTCTCCAGTTGAACGAGCCCAGTAGACAAGGCATCAATTCCTGATTTTACGTCTCCTAAACCGTTGTTTAGATCACTGATGGCTCCTGTTAACGAGTCGAATTCCCCAGTTAATTCTTCTGTGTCTGGTGTATCGATCGCAAACGAAGAAGGAAGGGCAGAGATTTCAATTCCACTCATTTCAAAGTTTGAGACATTTGCACGTAAGGTGTAGGATGCTTCTTCTTCAGGCATGACTGTATAGGCCAACTGCTTATTTTGTCCGGCATTTGCGACAGTTGCTTCTGGTGCGTCAATTTGTGTGAAAATGCTACTGTCCAAAGGAATTGAGAGTTGAAGCAAATAATTTTCAAAGAAAGCAGGATCTACATCCCCGTTTTTCGTGACATTGATGTGCAGCTCAAAGCTTCCATCATTCCCCACGAGTTCTTCGGCAGAGACTTCATCCCCATCTAAGACGTATGAAATCTCAAAATTCCACGGTAGATTTGTATTCGTTGAGAGGTTCCCTTGGTAATAAAACATACCTTCAGGCGCATCATTAATCTCGACTTGCTCCTGATCCAGCTGTGTCATTTCCGATAGAGTCGTTAGATTTGTAAGCTTGTCGTAGGTACCATAATCAATGATCGATCCCTCTCTTCCAACTTCCAAGGCGTTTACAACATACAGCTCATTAACCGTTCCTACTTCGTCTAGATTAGCGTAAATGACCTCATCCTTTGAATAGATGGTTCCAGTTGATGAGGATTCCTCGGCATATGCGAGTGTCGTAAACCAAACAGATTGTATAAGTAATGTAGCTGCTAACGTAGCTGGAATGACTCGTTTCATTTGTCTTCCTCCTCATAAAAATTTGAACGGTATGTCGTCTTTTTCACGAAGCGATCACAGACGATTAGTAAGGCTGGTAAGAACACGATAACTAGTACAAAGGCAAGTGCAGCGCCTCGTCCGAGTAAGAGGCCAATGGCTGACACGGTAGGGTTCGTAGAAGTGAACCATAGGATAAACCCAACGCTTGATAAGATAACTGCTGATATCGTGATCGAAAATAATTTTTCATCTAAAGCTTTTTTCATCGCTTCAAAGGAATTCATCTTTTCGCGGTGATGTTTGTACGTTTCCATTAAGAGAATGGCGTAATCAATCGTTGCAGCCAGTTGCACCGTACTCACAATTAAGTACCCTACAAAGACAAGGGAATCGTTGGTGAAATAAGGGACGGATAAATTAATCCAAACGGCAGCTTGAATCGTAAGTAACAATATAATTGGGATTGAAACCGACCGGAATGTCAGCAAAAGTACAATTGCAATCGTAATAATAGTCATGATATTAACGAACTGGTTATCCTTACTGACTGTTACCTTCATATCATAAAGCGTGACACTTTCTCCCAATGTATACGCATCATCCCCGTAATAGGAGGCTGCAAGTTCACGTGTCTGTTCAACCAGCTGAAACGGGATGTCCCCTTCAACACCTGCGCTAGTCATCGCTATGATCCGACTATAGTTGTCGGATCGGAATTCATTTGTAATTGATTCATCTAAGAAGTCGATTGGAATGGCCGAGTCCACAGCAGTGGTATAGGACATGACAGAGTCCACATAGGGCAGCTGCTTGAGTTCCAGTGCCAGCTGATCTTCTTTTGCGATGTCATCATTTGGAACGAGCAGTACAATCGGCGTAGATTGACCAAATGCTTCATCAATGGCTTTAATATCCTGTCCTGTTCGTGTATCCTCTGGCAAGTCTCCTAACCCATATGTGAAGGATGTACTGCTTTGTGCCAGGAAGCTCGGAACCAGTAAGATAAAGACGAGGATGAGTGCAGGAATCCGCCATTTGAGTAAGGCTGCTCCAACACCCTTAAAGCTCGGTACAAGACTTTTATGCTGTGTTTTTTCAATCCATTTATATCCGTATAGTGTCAATGCAGGTAAGAAAATAACAACGGATAAAAAGCTAAACACAATTCCTTTTACTAGATTTAAACCAAGGTCTGCACCGACTCCAAAGTCCATCAGCATCAGGGACATGAATCCAAAGAAAGTGGTAAGTGCACTGACAAAGATAACAGGGAATGAAGCTTTCATCGCAATAGCCATTGCTTTTTCCGGTGAATGTCCAAGCTTCAACTCATCAGAGAATCTGTGTAGCAAAAAGACCGCATAGTCCAGTGAAACGGCGAGCTGCAGGATTGGTGCGACTGATTGGGTAACAAAGGAGATCTCCCCTAAGAAAATATTCGTGCCTAAGTTGATTAAGATGGAAACACCGATTGCTGTTAAGAAGAAAATCGGTTCTACCCATGAATTGGTTGAGAGAACAAGAATAATAATGATGATCGGGACTAGCAATGCAGCCGCGTAAATTGTCTCTGAGCTCGTCATGTTTTGTGAAGTGGCGGTATTCACTGCCTCACCTGCAACGGCGTTGTCTTCACCAATCAGTTCATAGATGGCATCAGTGGCTTCGACCTCAGCACCTGTTTCAATTGTTAATGAAATAAGCGCTTGACCGTCTTTATAATAGGACTCGATCATAGCCTCATCTGCCATCTCAAGTGGAATTCGAGTGTCCATGATATCATCAAGCCAGGTAACATCGGTTACACCGGTGATCTCACTAAGCTGTTCTTTATAATCAATCGCTTCTTGTACGGTTACATCGCGTATAAGAACATTCGTATTAGGGATAGAGGATGTAAATTCCCTTTGCATTTCTTCAAGACCAACGCTTGAAGGGGCATCCTCTGGAAGATAATCAACCATGTTGTAGTTAACGGATACAAAAAATTGAGCAATGATTGCAATGATCGTCAGTGCTGCAAAAGAGAGCACAACGGACTTTTTGTATTGAATAATTTTATGTATAAGCAATTTTTGTCCCCACCTATATTGACATTCTGTATGATTCCATTAAAAGTATATAGACACGGTGTTGGGTAAACAACAAACAGTTGTTTAAGAAGTGTTAAATAATCAACAGTATGTAAGAATATGTTGTATAAGATGTATAAAGGATGTGAACGTTCATTGAACGAAAAAATAGATCGCCGCAAGAGATACACTCGTCATGCTCTAAAGGAAGCTTTAGTGGGTCTTCTAAAAGAAAAATCAATTTCATCGATCACGGTAAAAGAGCTTTGTGAGATGGCTGATATTAACCGTTCGACCTTCTATGGTCATTATACGGATCCCTACGACCTTCTTGAGAAAATCAGTGAAGAGGTTGTAGACGACATGTACAAAACACTCAATCAATACAACTTCAATGAAGAAGAGGAAGCCCTTCAAATGACAGAAAAGATCCTTGAATATGCAGCTGAGAAAAGTGATTTGTGCCAGGTGCTCTTAAGTGGTAGTGCTGATACGACATTTAAAAGACAAGTGATGGAATTAACACAACGAATCATAATGAAGGACTATATGAAGATAATGAACGTACAAGAAGAGATTTCTTCGTATCTGCCACTGCTAGTCTTAAGCGGCAGCATAGATGCCATTGAAAACTGGTTAGTACATGGTCAACAAGAATCTCCAAAGGAAATGGCTCTCCTCATTCATCGATTTACGAACTACGGGTTAATGGGTTTTGTAAGAAATGAATCAGGGAAGGGATATTCAGGAAGTAACTGAAGAGAGGGGCTGAGCTCGTTTGAGAAACTATAAGCTTGGTACGCTTGTTTTGGTTATGATAGGTATTCTGATTCTTACAGTAGTAGGGCTTGGAATCTATAATTGGTACGATCAAACGAGGGTTTTGTCGTATGAAAAAGTACTAGAGCGAGAATATGGCTCTGACATACGTTTTGATGAAGAAAGAGTTTATGTAACTATGTTTAAGCCTGAAGGGAATCTTTTTTATTCTGGAGATGGAAATCAAGTGTTGAGTGAAGCCATACTCTTTGAATCAGCGGATATGAAACTTCAAAAAACAGACCGAACTACGAGTAGCTTTCAATATACGGTAAGTGGGACTCCGGCCAATTTACGAATTGAAGTATGGGAACGCGAAGTAGGTGTAGGTTCGGATATATACAGAGTAGTTGGCGAGGATAATCAGTTATTACAAGCCATTGAAGAGATCAAGGATAGCGTAGAGTGGGAGGAATCATGAAGACATTTTATATTGGCTCGAGCTTTCGGAATATAGAACAAGTCCATTTAGTTGCCCAGGCTTTAATAGGAGAAGGATTCATACATTCCTACGATTGGACAAGATTGGAGAGCATTCAATCAGTTGATGAACTCGCCACTATCGGAGAGCACGAAAAAGAAGCCATTATCTGCAGTGACTCTGTAATTTTTATCCTTCCGTTAGGTAAAAGTAGTCATGTAGAGTTAGGGATTGCTCTAGCAAGTCAAAAACCAGTTTACCTCTACTCGCAAACAGATGAGTTATTTACCTTGGATCATACGAGCAGCTTCTACCATTTAGAAGGTATAGATCGTTTTGTTGGGACGTTCGATGCGTTTCTAGATTATCTTTTTAAGAAATTGAATATTTTTTCTAAAAAAGACTAGATTACTAGGACTTTTATGCTACATTTAAATAAAATGACTAGTAAAAGAGGCTAGAACCATGAGTTCCCATTTAACTGCCTACATCGCCTTATTCAGTACATCTGGCGTCATTAACCTTTATTTATGTATGTACGTGTTTTTTAGACGTCATCAATACACAAATATTGCTTATTATTTTATGTTGTATACGGTTTCAATCTCTATATATTGCTTTGGCTCTGCTTTGGGGCTAACAGCAACTACTCTAAGTGGATTAAAGTTTTGGAATACGATCCTTTACATCGGGATGCCTGCTTCCGCTACACTCGGTTTATTATTCGCGATGAAGTATCTAGGAATGAAAATCAAGGCAGCTTGGGCTTTACCGCTTCTATCAATCTCCGCTATCACATGTGTAATGGTTGCCACAAATGACTTTCATAATCTTCATTATAAAGTTTTTGAAATTGATCCTGTTTTAGGCGCACCCTTTGTTGTTCAGGAAATTGGTCCATGGTATATCTTCCATGGCATTCTTACGTTCTCCAGTATGTTTGTCGCGTTTCTGCTCATGTTATCAAGGTGGAGAGAGACGGCCAGAGTCTATCGGGCACAGCTTCTTTTTTTATTGATAGGACAATTTATTCCGATGGTCACGGCTTTCATCTATTTATTAGGACTAACCCCACCAGGTATTGATCCTGTACCAATGGTTTTATGGTTTACTTCCTTGTTGTATGTCTGGTCTATTAATACAACGAGAATGTTTGCGGTTGTACCGATTGCAAAGGATGCCATTTTTAACAGTATTAACGATGGGGTTGTTGTGCTAGATGATACACATCAATTAATTGAGTTTAACCAAGCCTTTAAGGGTATGTTTCCATTAATTCACCGGTCAATGTACGGAATGAATTTCAAACAGGTATGGCAGGAGCTGGTGAATGAACCGTTTCCACTTACGTTGGATGCAAGTTCTGTAACGAGTGAAATTAACCTAGAATCATTTCCTATCCCTTATATCTACCAGATTCGGATGCTACCATTACAGCATGCAAACAATCAAAAAGGAATGCTGCTGATCTTCACTGAAGTAAGTGAATTAAAAAGACTACAGCGTGAGCTTGAAAATCGTGCGTATTATGATGAACTCACTCAATTGTATAATCGACGAGCTTTCTTTGAAAAAGGAGAATTGGACCTTATTTTAGCAAAAGAAGGCGAGCTCCCGTATTCACTGATTCTGTTTGACGTCGACCATTTCAAAAAGGTGAATGATCGTTTCGGACATGACGTAGGGGATCTGCTGCTTAAACATGTGGCAGATGTCTGTAAGTCTCAGCTCGAAGAATCCAGCATATTTGCACGTTATGGTGGCGAGGAATTTGTGATTGGCTTAAAAGATAAAACTGGATCCGAGGCCGAGAAAGTCGCAGAGCGTATCCGTCTAAAGCTGGAATCAAGTCCACTTGTACTCCCAGAGCAAGCAATCACTGTGACCGTAAGCAGTGGGGTCGCCGAAGCACAAGCCCACACCGAGGAAACATTGCATCAGCTCCTTAAAAAAAGCGACGAGGCCCTTTATGTTGCGAAAAGGCAGGGACGTAATCAGGTGCAGATGTATAGGGAGAATGTGGGGTAGGTGTATTAGTTCTGCTTACTAACAATTGAGCTGAGGTGGTTTGATGAAGTTCAAAAATGTAGAACAAATGAGCGCCATATATGGAATAAACATACTAAGCACAAAAACGCTCACCGAACGTGCAACTCTGATAGAGACAGATAATGGTGAGACATTTGTGCTTAAGGAAAAAGAAAGTGTGGAAGCCTTTCAAAGGGAGCATGAACTTTTATGGCATTCGAGTACAAAGGGATTTCCAGTGCAACAGCCAGTTTTGAGTCAAACAAACCACTGTCTTATCCATCATCAAAACAAGTGTTTTGTAATGTATACATATTTAGAGGGTAAGCCATTTAGTTCAGCTGAATGTCTTCAAGATCCAATAGCCTCAACACTCTTAGGGACCACCATTGCTAAAATGCATCAATCATTCGTTTCATTTGAGGCGAGTGGAGGCTGGAAGCACTCTGATCTTTATCAGATGGTTTATGGATTCGCTGTAAAAGGAATAGGCACGGGAGTGAGTTCTGAGAGATTAGATTCCATCTACGCTCATATTGAAGAAAAGATAAAAATGCTCTCGACTACATTACCGAAACAACTTATTCATCGAGATGCCCATGTTCACAATATGATCTTTCACGAAAATGAACTTGCTGGTGTCATTGATTTTGATCTCGTAGAAGTAAATCATAAACTATTTGACCTTTGTTATTGTGCAACTAGTGTATTGAGTGAGGTTTTTTACAATGATGAGCTAAGAGAAATGTGGCCAGCTTTTGTTTATCGGTTAGTAGAGGCGTATAATCATGAATGGGCTCTTTCAGATTCGGAACGTTCAGCCGTATGGTACATGATGCTTATCATTCAAACAATCTTTATGGCATTTTTTCGTAAAGATCAGGCTTTATTCGAAATGAACGAAGCGATGTTTTTATGGATTTATGACCACCAAAGTGTACTCAGCTTCGATAAGCCTTTTTGAGTAAGATGATCCATACTATATAAGCAGGAAATGGACATAATACCTACAAAGATATCATAAGGAGGATTTTATTTTGCAGTGCCAATCAAACACAGAATTAGAAGCGCTCGTTGAGGAAGCCAAACAACAAACACAACATGGGAAGATCGCTGACTACATACCGGCACTCGCGCTTGCAGATGAAGATAAGCTTTCAGTAGCTTTATATTATCCAGACGGTCGCTGTTATTCAGCGGGAGACATCGATGAGAATTTTACATTACAAAGTATCTCAAAGGTACTTTCTCTCGCACTTGCCTTAATGGATCATGGCGAAGAATATGTGTTTGATCGAGTTGGGCAGGAACCAACGGGTGATCCGTTTAATTCGATTGCTAAGCTCGAAACGAATAAGCCATCTAAGCCATTAAATCCGATGATTAATGCAGGAGCACTCGCGATCACTCATATGATTAAGGGAGATTCGGTTGAAGATCGTCTGCAGCGACTGCTTGCATTTATTCGGAGACTATCCGGAAACAAATCGATCACATACAACCACATGATTGCTCAGTCTGAGCTTGAAACAGGCCATCTTAATCGTTCACTTTGTTATTTCATGAAGCAGCACGGCGTCATCAATGAGCCTGTTGAGGAGTTAATGGATTTGTACACGAAGCAGTGTGCGATTGAAATGAACTGTTTAGATTTAGCCAGAATAGGCTGCGTACTTGCTATGGATGGGGCAGATCCGGTGTCAGGAGAGCAAATCATTCCTTGGGATATTGCACGTATTTGTAAAACATTTATGGTCACGTGCGGAATGTATAATGCATCTGGGGAGTTTGCGATCAAGGTGGGCATCCCTGCGAAAAGTGGTGTTGCAGGAGGCATTATGGGCTCTATTCCGAAAAAATGCGGTATCGCGATATGTGGTCCATCGCTAGATGATAAAGGAAATAGTATTGCTGGGTTAAAACTTCTTGAGATGATGTCGAAGAATTATTCATTAAGTATGTTTTAAGAGGAAAAGGGCTAATGATTCAGGATGGAATCATTAGCCCTTACGTTTACTCTGATTGATTACACTCTTTAATAAACTGCTCGAGTGCTTCGTTTGCTTCTTTTGATGGTTGGAAATTAACGAGTGCACGAAGAGGCATGTACTTAAGCATTTCGCTCATCATATCAGATCCACCTTCTTCACTTTTTCCTTCTGATTCCTCATCCGGAGTGAAGGGACTATCACTAAAATGACTCTCGAGAAATTGATTCAACTTTTCTGCGTGTTCGGATTGCATCAGATCACCGATCGTTGAGTTGCGAGTCACTTCAAAAGTGGTTGGCTCTGAAGACGTAATTGAGATCGTTTCTGTAAGTGCAATGTCTGCAGAAGAGGGTCCAACTCGTAATTCAAATTCTCCGCTTTCAACTGACCAGTCTTCTTTGTCCGTATTGTAGTAAGCAAAGGCACGACGATCTAATTCAAGGTGAACCTCTTTTGTTTCACCAGGTTCAAGCTCGACCTTATCAAATGCTTTAAGTTCTTTCTCTGGTCGAACAACAGAAGAGTGTTTGTCGTGTACGTATAGTTGAACGATTTCTTTTCCCTTTACGGAACCCGTATTCTTAATTTGAATCGTAACAGTTACCTTGTCTGATTCATTCAGCTCACGACTTGAAACAGTCATATTTTCATAAGAGAACGTTGTATAGCTTAACCCGTGACCAAACGGGAACAGTGGTTTGACTTTTTTTGTGTCATAATAACGATAGCCAACGAAGATTCCTTCGCGGTACTCGACGCGGTCACCTTCTCCCGGGAAATAAAGGTAGGATGGGTTATCCTCAACTCTTACAGGGAAGGTCTCAGCTAGCTTACCAGAAGGAGATTCAACGCCATATAAAATATCCGCAACAGCACCACCACCTGCTTGTCCACCAAGGTAGCCTTCAATAATAGCCGGCACATCATCGACCCAAGGCATTTCAACAGGCGAGCCATTGCTTAAAATCACAATGGTGTTTGGCTGTGCGTCTAAAACAGAGCGGATTAAGGCTTCATGGTTGGTTGGGAGAGACATATGATTTCGATCAAATCCCTCAGACTCATAGCGATCCGGCAAACCAACAAATAAAACAGCTACTTCGGAATTACGTGCACATTCTGTGGCCTCGTGGATCAATTGATCATCTACCTTATCCTTTTCTAGGTCGTAGCCTTGTGCATAAGATACTGAATCTGCAAAACGTGCAAGCTCATCATAGGCATGATCTAACTGATACGGATTAATGTGAGAGCTTCCTCCGCCTTGATATCGAGGCTTTTTAGCGAGCTCACCAAGCACAGCAACACGTTGACTTTTTTCAAGAGGAAGCAGCTGACTCTCGTTTTTCAGAAGAACAACTGCTTCTCTAGCAACTTTTCGTGCTAGCTGGTGTTGTGCATCCATATCGACATCTGTTAGATCCTTTTGAGAAGTAGACTTTATAACCAAATCCAATATGCGAGTGACAGCACGATCAAGAGCTTGTTCGTCGAGTTCGCCCTTCTCAATCGCATCAAGAATTTTCTGAGTTCCTACCCCGTTTGATGTGGGCATCTCTAGATCCATACCAGCTCCTACACCAGCGGCACGTTCGTTCACCGCTCCCCAGTCAGAGACAACAAGACCATCAAATCCCCACTCATCACGAAGGATTGTTGTTAACAACCGCTTATGCTCTGAGGCATACTCTCCATTAACCAGATTATAAGAGCACATCACTGTCCATGGCTGAGCTTCTTTTACTGCACCTTCAAAGCTAGCAAGGTAGATTTCGCGCAGTGTGCGTTCATCAACGATCGCATCAACACTCATACGTCGGTGCTCCTGATTATTTACTGCGAAGTGCTTAAGCGATGCACCAACGCCCTCACTTTGTACTCCTTTAATATGAGCGGCAGCAAGCTGCGCAGAAACATACGGATCCTCTGAAAAATATTCGAAGTTGCGACCGCATAGCGGTGAACGTTTAATATTGGCACCTGGTCCAAGAAGAACAGACACCCCTTCCTTACGAGCTTCCTTCCCTAAGGCTACGCCCACATCATAAATCAGATCACGATTCCATGTTGAGGCAAGGCCAACAGCTGAGGGGAAACAAGTAGCAGGCACACTTTCGTTTAACCCTAGGTGATCAGATTCACCTGCTTGCTTACGCAGTCCATGTGGGCCATCTGTCATCATGATAGACGGAATGCCTAATCGCTCAACAGCCTGGGTTGTCCAGAAATCCTTCCCACTACATAACTCCGCTTTTTCTTCTATCGTTAGTTCATTTAACCATTGGTTTACTTGATTGTTCAATTTTATATCCTCCTTATGTATCTTACGTAGGTATTTCCGTTTTTGGGGGATTGGAAACCTTGTAATAATGGATATAATTCTTTTAAAAATTAAGAGGGTATAATGATTAGGTAGTTGAGAACGTGTGGGAGAATGAATACTTAAATTAAAAAATTACCACCATTCTTAAAAATCTCATATTTTACAGAGACAGTAAAAAAAGTAACATATAAATGTAAGGGCTTTCAATAATAGGGGGGGTTAAGATGAGTAAACTTATTAAACTATCGTTGCTTGCTAGTGTCTTAACGATTGCTGCGTGTAGTAATAATGATTCAGCATCTAAGGAGAGTAAACTTGAACCAGTGTCTTCTGCAGATGAGCTACCTGAAAAATTTGAAGAACCAGTCAATCTTAGCTTAATAAAACATGTTACTGGGGACATTTTATTCAAAGATGGGGAAACCATTCATGACAATGTCCATACTAAATGGGCTAAAGATACCTTTAACATTGATTTAGACTACCTTTGGACTACCAGTGGTCCTGATGACACTTTTGACACTAAACTTCAATTAAGTTTATCTGCCAACGAGGAGCTCCCATCCATCATATCAATTAGAAGTTCAATAACTCAAGATCTAATTGATTCGGGACGAGTGATGGAAGTCGGTGAGATATTCGACAAATATGCATCTGAGAGTTGGAAAAGTGCAATCGAGGATGACCCTAATTCATGGGATGCTTTTACGCGAGAAACTGGTCGTTATGCTATTCCCATTTTGGATTTTAAAATGAATAATGATGTTGTCTTATATATCAGACAGGACTGGCTTGATAAATTAGGTTTAGATGGACCAGAAACAATGGATGATATTGAAGAAGTAATGGATGCATTTGTTAATGAGGACCCTTCAGGTACAGGTGAAACAACATATGGTTTTGCAACTGGTTTCGGAAATAATTTTAATACGTGGATGTCGACTTCTGAATGGGTATTTGGTGCTTATGGAGCTATGCCAAATCAATGGAATCAAGCTGAAGATGGTTCATTAGTCTATGGATCTGTACAGCCTGAGATGAAGCAAGGTTTAGAGACAATGAAGGAATGGATGGATAAAGGATATATTCACCCTGAATCAGGGTTGTGGGATGAACGAAAAGCTGTTGAACTTTTTACATCTGGTCGTGCTGGTATCATAGCAGGTCCACATTGGATGCCTGATTGGCCTTTAAGTGAACTTTTACAGAACGTTGATGATGCAGAATACGTTCCGTATGAGATTCCAACGGGACCTGATGGCCTGGCTGGGAGATCATCCGGTGTACAATCAAGTAACGGAGCAATTATGATAAATGCTAATGCAACAGAAGAGGAAATTCAAGCTTTCTTTGTTTACCAGAACTATCTCTTTGATCACTATGCAAATCCAGAAGAGGGAAGCGAATTCGAATATGGATTTGCTGAGGGATACGATTACTTCATTGAAGGGGACGAAGTAAGCTATAGAAATATTGATGATGGTAGTCCGATGATTGTACCTGACAAATATACGATTACTTTTGACGGAGCTAGAATTCCATCATTATATATTAATACTTTGGCTGATTTTTCTAGAGGAAAAGAGCCAGAAACGCCATATGAGAAAAAGTTAAATCTAGTATTTCCTGAAGGAGCTTGGGATGCAGCTCGTATTGTTGTAGATGGTCAAGATAAACAAATATTAAGCATGTTCACAGGCCCACCTACACCTACAATGCTTTCTAAAAGTGAGACAATTAATAGAATGTTATCGGAATCATATACGAAAATGGTTTATGGGGAGTTAGACATTGATGAATTTGATTCCATTGTAGAGAAATGGAAAACTCAAGGCGGAAACGAAATAACGAGCGAAGTGAATGAATGGTATGAAGAGGTTCAAAAAAATAGAAATTAATATGTAAGCGCTCTCCCCTTTTCGTGATAAATTTAGAATAAATTAATTCATGAGAAGGGGTGAATCAATGTTTTAGAAACTAACATTGTTTAAGAGAGCGGTATTCATCCTATTGGCTCTGTTAATTCCTACTATACTCATCTATGGTTATTCGAATCAAGTGACGATTCAAGTAATTAAAGATGATATTAATGAGCGGAATATCAATAGGTTAGAAGCATCGGTAAATAGGTTGGAATCAGATTTAGATCAATTATCTCAATCTTTAGTTGCACTAAGCATTGATCCAGATGTAAACCAGGCAAGAAACATTGATTTATATAGTAGATACGAAGCATTAGTTATTAAAGAAAAAATATTTAATAAGTTATCTACTTACCAACAACTAAGTAGGCTAAAGGTTGATGTAACAGTTTATATACCAGAAAATGAAAGCGTTATTAGTACACTAAGTAACTTTCCTGAATCTCCAAAAAAACTTTCGACATCGTGGTCGTATGTTAACTCAAAGAAGGAAGTCAATAATCAACCTTATTTCTTGAGACACATTAGGTATCCAGCTGGAGAACATGAGATAGGGGACGAAGCAATAATAGAGGCAAGAGTATACATTGAAAGTATACAAAATCACCTTGCTGACTTAACAACAGAAGAATTGAACAATGCCTTTTACTATCATGAAGATTATGGAACGATTGACATAAACTCAAATGATATCAATTCATTAAATTTAGGATTACATGATAATTTTGTTGATGAAAATGGATCTGTTCAATTATCACAGAACAATATGCAGTATTTGATTAGTTACGTTCAAGTAGAATCTTTAGGTTGGACTTTAATTGATTATGTCCCATTAAAAGAAGTTCTAACTCCGGTATATACAAGTCAATATTTACTATATGGCTCAGTCATATTCATGATACTTGGCGGATTATTTTTTGGACGTCTCCTTTACAAGGATTTGCATGTACCAATTCAGCAATTAAAGAACGGTGTATCAAGTATTAAAAGGGCTAATTATTCGGTTCGTATGGAATCTAATGTGCAAAACGAATTTAGTTCATTAATGGATGGGTTTAATAAAATGGCTGAACAAATTCAAAATCTCTTTGAACAAGTGTATAGTGAAAAGCTTCGCTCTAAAGATGCTTCTTTAAAATTGTTGCAAGCTCAAATAGATCCACACTTTCTCTATAATTGTTTGTTTTATATTAAAAATATGGCAAAGGTAAACCAAACTGAAGCTGTAGAAGCAATGGCTTTACACTTAGGGAATTATTTTCGTTATCGAACTAAAGTGGAAGAGGTAACTACTACTTTAGAAGAAGAGATTGGGCTAATCAGGACATTTCTATCAATACATGCTTTGAGAAAACGCTCTTTGTCCTATTCAATAAGTATCTCTGAAGATTTTGAATCAGTTGTTATTCCTAGGCTTCTCATCCAGCCGATTGTTGAAAATGCAATTATTCATGGGACAGATAGATTAAATGGATGTGCAGAAATTAAGTTAACTGGTGGAGTGAAAAATGGGTTCTTTTTCATTGCAATTGATGATAACGGCATTGGTTTAACGGAAACTCGTCGTAATCAGTTACAACGAAATTTAGAAGAGGACAAAGAACAAAGTTACGGAATGAGAAATGTACACCAACGACTTAAAGGAATCTACGGGGTTGATTCAGGCCTCATCATTCAGAAATCAGAACTCGGTGGACTCAGAGTTGTACTCCAATGGAGACTTTAGAAGAAGGGATGTAAGATGAGTGATTACACTTTTACTAGTGGACGATGAAGAATCAACATTACTAGGGTTAAGTACTCTTCCATGGGAAAATATTGGGATCACAGAAGTATTTCTTGCATCATCAGCTTTTGAAGCTATTGACACAGTTAAATTACAAAGAATAGATATAGTTGTTTCAGATATTAGGATGCCAGGGTTGTCTGGTGTAGATTTACTAATGAAGTTAACAGAAGATCCTTATAACATTAAAGGAATTCTTCTCTCTGGATATGCAGATTTTGAATACGCTAAACAAGCCATTCAGGCTAAAGTATTAAACTATCTTTTAAAGCCTTGCTCTGATGAAGAACTACTTAAAGCAGTGCAGCAGGCGATTGAGATCATTCAGGAAGATAGAAAAAAAATGATTGAGAGGCAACAACTCGTTAAACAATTATGTGAAGATCCCATTTGGATTGGTGAAAAGGTATTAAGTTACTGGTTAAAAAATCCGCCAACCATTGCAGAGCTAACAAAAAGTATTGGGGAGTATCAATTACCGATTTCCATAGAAGATCACTACTTATATTTTGAGATTCGATGTAGCTCTAAAAAAGAATGTTCAATTATTGAACAGAAGGCTGTGAAATACCTTTCAGGTCATTCTTTCATTATGATGCTTAAGAGTACAGATCAAAATATTATATCTGGACTATTTATCTTTGGAATTAACAACAAGATAGAGACTGATCAATTTAATTACGAGTTGCTAAGTGATTTAAAGCAATACCTGTTAGTTAATTTTCAGATTGAGTGTACTATTATGACTTCTGATGTTTATAAACTAAGGGATTTATCTAAGCTAACTGAATTCAAAAATGGTAGCTTAGATCAAAAACTAACAATACCAAGCAAAACGCGTGGTGAAGTACTTGTCCATCGAGCTCAGCATTATCTCTATCTTAAATTAAGTGAGAATCCAACTCTTCAAGATGCAGCATATTATTTGAACGTTCATCCTGCATATTTATCAAAAATATTTAAAGAAGGTTCAGGAGAAAAGTTCTCAGAATATATTCATCGATTGAAAATGGAGAAAGCAGCTTATCAGATAGAAAATACTAATAAGAAAATTAATCAAATCGCTAAAGAGATTGGATACAATGACTCTTCATATTTTATTAAGGTTTTTAAAAAGTTTTACAGTAAAACTCCTCATGAGTTTAGAGGTGGTTAGAAGGGTGGAGATAATACTATGGATACAACAACTAAAAGTAATAATGAGTTAAAGATAAAGGAGAAAAAAATAAAAAAGCCTAAACGAAGTTGGAATATGAAACGAAATTGGCCATTACATATACTGGTCATGCCAGCAATTATCATTGCATTTATCTTTAATTATGTCCCACTTGGTGGCATTATCATGGCCTTTCAAGAATATAAACCTTGGTTTGGTTTTACTGGTTCTGAATGGGTTGGGTTAGAGCAATTTAAAAAGATTTTTGCGTTTGCTGAAGGTAGACAGGTTATATGGAACACCCTAGTTATTTCTAGTTTTAAAATCGTTTTTCAATTAATTATTCCTATTGTATTTGCTTTATTATTGAACGAGGTTCGTATTATGTTCTTTAAGCGATCTGTTCAAACACTTGTCTATCTGCCTCATTTTCTTTCATGGGTAATTTTAGGTGGGATTTTATTAGATCTTCTTAGCGTAGATGGAGGATTAGTTAATCAATTTTTAAACTTTTTAGGTATTCAATCAATATTTTTCTTAGGAGACGGGGACTGGTTCCGTGTCACAGTGATTGCAACTGACGTATGGAAGGACTTTGGGTTTTCAGCGATTATCTTCTTAGCGGCTTTATCAGGTATTAATCCTGCATTGTACGAAGCTTCTGTTATTGATGGAGCAAATCGATTTCAACAAGTATTGTTCATTACGATCCCTTCGATATTGCCTATTACTATTGTTGTTGCAACATTAGCACTGGGAAATATTTTAAATGCTGGCTTTGATCAAATTTTCAACCTCTACAATCCACTTGTTTACGATAAAGGAGATATTATTGATACGTACGTCTACCGACAAGGATTATTAGGTGGAAACTTTAGTTACGCTACTGCGGTGGGAGTATTTAAGTCAATTATTGCATTCATTTTAATTATTACAGGGTACAAACTTGCTTACAAATATGCTGGTTATCGTATTTTTTAGAAGGAGGATCGACTATGAATCATATAAGTAGAAGTTACAGAATTTTCAGTATTGTAAATGTAGCTTTTCTGTCATTACTAGGAATTATCTGTATCATCCCTCTGATTCACATTCTAGCAGTCTCATTCAGTTCTCCAGCACCTGCAAATGCTAATTTAGTAAAATTTATTCCATTAGATTTTACTATATCCGCTTGGCAACAAACGTTAGGCAATGAGAACTTTTTGCGCGCACTTTGGAATGGAATAAGTAGGACCGTTTTAGGTACTGTTATTAGCTTAACAACTATAACACTCGCCGCTTATGCTTTATCTAAAGAAGATAAAGATTTTAGAGGTAGAAAAGCATATATTTATTTCTTAATCTTCATCATGCTTTTCAACGGAGGATTGATTCCTACTTATATCCTTGTACAGAACCTAGGGTTAATTAATACGATTTGGGCTCTGGTGCTACCAGGTGCAGTAAACGTGTTCAATCTAATTTTAATGTTGAATTTCTTTCGGACAGGGGTACCAAAGTCTCTGGAGGAAGCTGCTTTAATAGATGGGGCTGGTCATTTTAGAATTCTTTTTAGTATTTATTTGCCGATCTCACTGCCAGCCCTTGCAACAATTGGTTTGTTTACGATGGTAGGTCAATGGAATTCATGGTTTGATGGATTGATTTATTTAACCGATTCATCGAAGTTTCCATTATCGACTTTTTTACAAACCATTATTGTACAGAATGACTATTCACAAATGAACGTGAATCCAGACGAGATGAAGGCGATGTCTGAAAGAACCGTACGTGCTGCTCAAATTTTTATTGGTGCATTGCCAATCATAATGGTTTACCCTTTCTTACAGAAGTATTTTGTAAAAGGGATTGTATTAGGTTCAGTTAAGGAATAAAGAAATTTTAAAATTAATGCTTGCTGACGATTGAAGCTGTCAGCAAGCATTTTTTCTTTCCTACACTCCTTTTACAGTATCCTTTTAGATACAATGCCACTCATAAGTGCGTACTTATATTTAGTAGGCTTCCTCTTTATACTAATGGTAGAGGTGATTAGATGGAGAAGTATCGGATGAATCCTAACAAGTTTGAATTTGGTTTATATACATTGGGGGATCACTTAGCGAACCCTTGGACGGGTGAGCGGATCCCTGTACAGCAACGACTGCAGGAAATCATTAAGTTAGCTCAGCTCGCTGAGCAGGCGGGTCTAGATTTCTTCAGTGTTGGCGAGAGTCATCAGGAATTTTTTGCGACACAGGCCCATGCGGTTGTGTTATCGGCGATTGCGCAGGCAACGGAAAAGATTAAGGTTGCAAGTAGCTCAACCATCATTAGTACGTCAGACCCTGTACGAGTGTACGAGAATTTTTCTACGATTGACTTGTTGTCTGGTGGACGTGCAGAGATCGTTGCAGGGCGCGCTTCACGTGTAGGCTTATACGAATTGCTTGGATATGACCTACACAACTATGAAGAACTATTTGAAGAAAAGTTTGATTTGCTACGGAAGATTAACGAGGAAGAGGTCGTCAACTGGAGTGGAGAATTCCGTAAGCCACTACGGAATGCAGAGGTGCTTCCGCGTCCGGCAAGTGGCCGCCTGCCAATCTGGCGTGCAGTTGGGGGAACACCAACTAGTGCGATTAAAGCGGGTTATGCAGGGGTTCCAATGTTCTTAGCTCACTTGGGTGGACCGGTTGAAGCCTTTAAACGGACGGTGGATGCGTACCGTATGGCTGCAACAGAAGGTGGTCATGACCCAGCAGAACTACCAGTTTCAACAGCAGGTTTCTTCTATGCAGCAGAGACGACGCAACAGGCCATTGATGAGTATTATCCTCATATTAATGAAGGAATGAAGCGTACTAACGGTCAAGGGTTCCCGCGCTTTCAGTTTGAGCAGGGTGCTGATCCACATAACGTCATGAACGTGGGAAGTCCTGAGCAAATTATTGAGAAGATCCTTTATCAACGCGAAGTATTTGGTCATCAGCGATATGTGGCACAAATGGACTTTGGTGGGGTTCCATTCGAGAAGCTCGAGAAAAATATTGAGATCATCGCAACAAAGATCTTACCTGCTGTTCGTAAATATACGGCAGAATAAAATAAAGCGCAGGACCCTAAGAGGGCAACCTGCGCTTTTTTCATGCATTATAATTCTTCACCATTTGTCGCGATGACTTTTTTGTACCACTCGAAGGAGTCTTTCTTCGAGCGTTCCATCGACCCGTTTCCTTCGTTGTCACGATCAACGTGGATCATACCGTATCGTTTTTTCATTTCACCCGTTGTGAAGGAGACAATATCGATGATTCCCCATGGCGTATAGCCCATTAGGTCAACGCCATCATAGGTTACGGCTTTCATCAGCTCTTCAATGTGATCGTTCAAGTATTGGATACGCTGCGGATCGTGAATGGAGCCATCTTCTTCAATATGATCGACTGCACCAAAACCATTTTCAACAATAAACAAAGGAATTTGGTAGCGATCATAGAAGCGATTCAATGTGTAACGTAAACCAACTGGATCAATACTCCATCCCCAATCACTTGCTTTGATAAACGGATTGTCTACACTGTTTGCTAATCCGCCATTTACAACAAGCGAGTGAGTGGCTTCTTTATCAGCTTTTACTGTGGTTGACATGTAGTAGCTAAATCCAAGGTAGTCAACCGTACCATTACGCAGGATCTCTTCATCGCCTGCGAGGAACTCGATATTAAAGCCTTCGCGTTCAAATTCCTTTAAGACATAGTTTGGGTACACGCCGCGAACATGTACATCTGGGAAGAAGTAGCGCTCTCTCATTAATTCTTCAGCAAGCATGATGTCATCAGGGTTAGAAGAGAATGGATACACAGGAACGTGAGAGACCATGGCTCCAATTTGGAACTCAGGATTAATTTCTTTTCCCTTGATCACAGCTAATGCACTCGAAATTAGCTCATGATGTCCTGCTTGATACATCACTTCGCGCGCGTTTTCGCCTTCTTCTACAACTACTCCAGAGTTTGTCCAAAGGAATAACGGATTTTCAGCATCCATCTTATTGTTGATTTCATTAAATGTCATCCAATACTTCACTTTATCTTTGTAGCGATCAAAGCATACCTCTGCAAATTTAACGAAGAAGTCAACTACTTTACGGTTGCGGAACCCACCGTATTCTCTTGCAAGATGTAGTGGCATTTCAAAATGTGATAGTGTGATCACAGGCTCGATGCCGTGTGAAATCAGTTCATCAAACAGGTCATCATAAAATTGTAGACCGGCTTCATTTGGTTCTGCCTCATCACCTTTTGGAAAGATGCGGCTCCAGCCAATTGAGGTACGAAGGCATTTTAATCCCATTTCAGCAAATAGTGCAACGTCTTCCTTGTAGCGATTATAAAAGTCGATCGCTTCGTGGTTTGGATAAAAAGAATTTGCTTCCACCGTTTCAGTTACACGTCTTGGAACCCCGTGTGCACCTGCTGTTAGAACGTCTACGACACTTGGTCCTTTACCATCTTGGTTCCATCCACCTTCAAATTGGTGGGCAGCGAGTGCCCCGCCCCATAAAAAGTCCTTTGGTAATTGTTTCATTGTATTTCCTCCTTTATTTTACTGCCGTCATTAAGGCTTGTCCGACAGAGCTGTTTGTTCCTTCTTCGATCATGACCTCTGAAAAATCGCCTGTGTTTGTCACAATGATTGGGGTGATCGTTTCAATGCCACGCTGAACAATCGCTTCTTGATCAAACTCCATTAATAGATCACCTTTTTTAAATTTGTCTCCCTCTTTAACTAAAAGAGTAAAAGGTGTGCCGTCTAATTTAACGGTATCTAGTCCAACGTGTATGAGTAGTTCAACCCCTGTTGTGGAGCGGATACCAATTGCATGCTTGGTTGGTGCAACCATGACGACACTTCCATCAAACGGTCCGTGTAGCTTTCCTTCTGATGGCTGGATGGCTACGCCTTTACCCATTGCTCCCGATGCAAAAACATCATCAGGGACCGCGCTCAGCTGAAGAATTGTCCCATTTATCGGAGCAGCAACCGTTTCTTCGTTTGCACTAGTTGGGTTCTCTGGTTTTGGTGTCGCTTCGTTTTTCTTTTCATCTGTTGCTTGTTTTGCTGTATCCTCACCAAATCCAAAGATTTGAACCAATACAATCGGCAGAACAATTGCTATAGCAGAACCGATAACAATACCCCAAATAGATGTGGGATTATCAGCGTTTATTCCGTTCACAATCGTAAGTGGACCCGGAAGTCCAGCATAGGCGTAGTAGTACGGATTAAAGAAACTCGCCACGATCGCACCAACAGCTCCAGAGATACACCCGTAAATGAATGGCTTTTTGAAGCGTAGTGTGACCCCGTAAATGGCGGGCTCTGTGATTCCAAAAAGTCCAGTTGTACCAGCAGATATACCAACCTTTTTCGTTTCCTTGCTTCTAGCTTTTAAAATAACACCAAGTACCGCACCGATTTGAGCAATAACAGCGATCGTTTGATAAGCCTGAAATGAATCCTGTCCATACTGTTCGTAGTTTGCAAGAATCATTGGTGTGATCCCCCAATGAACGCCGAAGATAACGATGACTTGCCATAATGAACCAATGATCGTAGCAGCTAGAATTGGTGCATTTTCAGCTAAGAAGTTGTAGCCGTTTGCAATTCCGTTTGCGCCCAGAGTAGTGATTGGTCCAATCGCTACAAGCGTAAGTGGAACCATAACAACTAAACAAAGAAGAGGTACAAATAATGGTCGAACGACCTCGTGAATTCTCTTATTTAAAAATCTCTCAAAATAGGATAAGAACCATACTAGAAACAGTGGTGGAAGAACGGATGATGTATACACAGTCTCTGATAATCCTAGATTTAAAAAGGTAATGACCTCTCCATCTGCAATGCGTGCAGCCATGTCAGCCCAGTCTGGACTTACTAATGCAGCACACGCTGCAACAGCGATAAACATGTTTGTTTTAAAATGTTTAGATGCTGTAATCGCAATGAAAATAGGTAAGAACGTAAATGGTGCCCACGATATGAAGCTAAATACCTGATACGTTCCTGTTTCTAAAAAGGCAGGGAAGAGTAAAGTAAGTAAAATTAAAAGTCCTTGAAGGATCCCCGCTGCGGCCAAGATATAAATAAAAGGCGCAAAAACAGCTGACATTGTAGCGATGATTCGGTTCATGACGGACCCTTTTTGAGCAGGCTCGTCTCCTTCGCTTGATGTGTCAACATTAACTAAGCCAGCAAAGTGATCGTAAACCTCTCCAACATGTTGCCCGATCACAACCTGAAACTGGCCATTATTCTCAACAACGGTAATGACTCCTGGTAAGGATGAGACTGCATCCTTAGCTGCAGGCTTGGAACGTCTTAATACAATTCGAAGACGGGTGGCGCAACGTGTAACGCCAACAACATTTTCGTCTCCTCCTACAGCTTCTAATATATCTTTCGCCAATTGAGGATAATTTCTAACCGATTTGCTCATCTCATACACTCCTTTATTCTGTTGTACGCTTACATTATAATTGTTACGTACTAATTTATCAATAACATAATAATAAATTTATTCGTGCACTATTTTTCAAGAGGAGCTACCGTTCTTGGTGTGGTATCATTTAAGCATGAGACTAATTCTTAAAAAGAGGAATGCATATGTTAAAGTACGAAGAAATTGCGCAGAAGATTGAACAAACCATTGTTGATAAGAAATTTGAACAAGGAAAAAAGCTACCTGTACTCGAGCATTTGATGACCGAATTTCAAGCAAGTAAAAGTACGGTCATGAAGGCAGTTAGTTTACTTGAGAAAAAAGGACTCATTTATCAGGTAAGGGGAAGTGGAATCTTTGTAAGAAAGCAAAAGCGAGAAGGCTATATTCGCTTTACAAATCAAGGGTTTAGTGGCGAGTTGCGACGTTTTAACATAACGGCTAAGGTGCTCGAGTTAGATATTCGTAAACCCACGGAGGAAGTAGCGGAGAACTTGAATATTGATCTGACTGATGATGTGTATTACGTGAAGCGTGTTCGCTACATTAGTGGACAAACTCTTTGTCTAGAGGAATCGTACTATAATAAATCAATTGTTACGTATTTGAATCATGAAATTGTAGAGGGCTCCATTTTTGATTATATTTCAGAGGGGCTGGGTCAGAAGATTGGGTTCTCAGACATGTACATGCATATTAACAAGCTAAAGAGGGAAGAGGCAGAGCTATTGGAGCTCAATGAGGGCGATCCAAAATTATTTGTAGAGACGATTTTCTACTTAAACAATGCCCAACCATTTGACTACTCTAAGGTTACGTATAACTTCGAACAATCACAGTTCTTCTTCCAATCGACAGGGTACTCCTTATAATAAAAACCCCTTCCTTACTTTGCTTTGGAAGGGGTTTTTGTTAATGGACATACACCACAATATTCTCTTTTGCCAACTAAGTAATACATGCAACACGTGCGTCTCGTGAGGAATGATGTATCTAAGTGCAAGTAGGATGAAAGAGGATTCAACTCCAAACCAAAAAGCTCACCGTTTGCTTGTTTTAAATAGGAAAAGTCCCCTTTAACCAGGTTAAGTTGCTCGTTACTGAGCCCTTCTTGAAGGAGTCCTCGATAGTAGGAGTTGATGCGCACGGCAACATTCTCCCACAGAATAGACGAAGAAACCTTTGCTGTTTTTTGTAGCATTGAAATGACTGGTGTTAAATGATAGGTGAAAAATATCTGGAGGCTACGAGCTAACCACTCTTCGCGTGGGCCAGAGGTCCACTCATTCCAAGATACTTGTTCAACGTCAACCATCAGTTTTCGATTTTCTCCAAAATAGCAGCTTGCGAGTGGGAGTGTAACATGTCCATTCCTGGAACCTATCTGATAAAGTATTGCGGCAATTGTGATTCGTGCATACTGCTTTATAAAGAGAGAAGCAGTGATCCGTATATTTGGTGCTTGGATCTTCTTCATATAGCTTTGAAGAAATGCATAGCATCGTTCTTCATTAACTAGGTGGTGAGAAGGGATACTTTCATTATTGTTATCTAAAGGGTGTATCCCTAAGTCTATTAAATCTTCTCTCATTAACTCATTCATAGAACCAAATCACCTTCCAATTGATCGCTACTCTCCATTATTTGCGAAGGAATGAACGATGAACATGGAAAATTCCGTGTTCTCACTGAACATTTAAGAGGAAGCAACGAGCATTTGGTTCACTTTCTCTAAAAATAGCTTATTTGAGAGTGAATTATAGCTCGTGTATAAATGATTACTATTAATAATCGAATAGATTTGCTGACTTTGAACAGCTCGTAGAGAATTCCAATGAGGATTCTGCTCTAACTCATGTAGTTGCTTATGAAGAGCCTGTCTAGTTGGAAGCTGGTTATGACTACGATAGATGGTTAAAAGAATATAGTCTGGATTTATTCTGATGATCTCTTCTAGGGAGGTCTTTTTTACATGTTGAATATTCTCAACCCCGGGAGGGAAGGCAATTTCTAGATCATGATAGAGGACTGTTCCTAGGTTTCGTTTTCCATAGATACAAAGTGAATCTCCTCCGAGTCCAATCACTAATAGATTCTTACGGTCCATCGTTTGCTTCAATGACTTCTTTATCGATTCTACTCGTGTATCATATTCCTCCAGAAAAAGCTTAGCTTCAGCCTCCTTATTGACTAAACGGGCAATGGTGTGTAAGTGATTCTGCCAGCTATCTTGAAAGGACAAGCTGACAGTAGGAGCAATGTTGTAATACAACTTTTCCCGACTATTTAATTCTTGATTCTGAGTGGAACATCGAACGATTAAATCAGGGCTTGTAGCAAGTAGTTTGTCTATACTTGGTTGATGATTACCTATTGATATCGCATGAACCAACGTCTCAGATAACGGAAAGGCAGCATGACTCATCGCTGCATATGGCTCTATACCAAGAGCTAATGCATGACCTGTAACAAGGTGATTAAGCGAAACGAAACGAGTTGAATTCCTTAGTTTATTGATATAAATAGAGGGGGAGACCCCTTCTTTTGCTTTAAATTTTCTACTAAAGTAAAACTCGTCGTTAAACCCTACACTCTTTGCAATCGTTCGAATCGAATCCTCAGATTGAAGCAGCTTCTGTTTTGCGTGAAGAAGACGTACTTCATTGAGGTATTCTATTGGGGTTTTATGATAAAAGGATTTAAATGTACGTGAGTAGTAGTCCGTATTAAGTCCAGTTAACTGAGCTAGTTGTTCACGCGATAAATCCGTATGGTAATGATCATTTATATAGTCTCTACTTTTCTGAATAAGTTGCTTGACCGTTAGGGACGATTTAGTTGTTAAATCACCTAAAAGTGTATGCATCCAATTTTGAAACAAGAGATTTGCCTTCATTTGGTCCTGTTGTTGGATATCTAGTATTTCACGGGCAATATTTTTAAACGAATGGGTAGGATGAGAGTTAAGTATGGTTGGGAGATTTAGAGAGATCGCTTTGTGTAATCCTTGACCTTGGTCTATAAGGGAACAGAATAATAGAAAATAACCTTTTAAGCCTTTATCGAAACGAATAACTTTCCCGTGGTTAAGATTCGCTTGAATAAAATAGGTTGAATTTGAATTCGCTGCTTGTACAAATCCATCTACACGAAATACCCCTTTAGTCTCTACAACGAACAAACCGTGCTGGTATGCTTCAAGCTGAATACTCGTTTCTGTTTGTATGTCATGTAGGTGTTCGAATTTGTAGAGATATGAGAATAGCTTTTTCTCATCTGATAAGTGAGATGACATTGATAGACCTCTCCTTTTCATTTCATATCTGAAATATCCATATAGAAACCAGTTCATCCATGGACGATCATTCTTTGATTCTATATAGTATTATAAGTGCAGATGATTATCAATATCAATTAGAATTGAGGGTGTGTATGATGAAAGGAAAAGCGATCATTCCGTTGTTTGCGAGTATCAGCTTGTTTCTCACTGCGTGTGGGGATTCTACAACGGATCAAAATATAAACGAAGATACTGGCGAAGCAGCGAACGAACAGGAAAAAACAATAGTAACGGTTGAACATTTAGAAGGGGAAATGACATTCGAAGAAGTGCCAGAGGATATTGTCGTTCTTGATGTTCAATTCTTGGATCATTTGTTGGCTTTAGATAAACAGCCAGTGGGAACCGTATATGCAAGTACAGATCAGGCACTTCCCGATTACCTTGAGGACTTACCTGGGGATCCGGAGCTACTTGGTACGTATGAAGAACCGAATGTAGAGCTCATTCTTTCATTAACACCAGATTTAATTATTGCAACAGATGCTCATGAAGGAATTCAAGACCAATTAGAAAGTATTGCTCCTACGCTCGTATTCGATCGAATGGAAGATTGGAAAACGATTCAACTAAAAATGGGAGACATTTTAGGGAAAAGAGATCAAGCAGAGAGTACCATTGCGGATTATAGTGAAAAAGTGGATGCGTTAAGAGAAGAACTATCTGAAACGATGTCTGAAGAAACGGTTGCTCTCATTCGTCCAAGAGATGACATGATTCGTTTACATACAACCGATCATCGGACTTCAGAAATTCTCTATAATGATTTAGGATTAAAAGCGCCAGAGCTTGCTGAAGACCAGTCAGATACGAGTTCAATGATTTCAATTGAGATCTTACCTGAATTAGAAGCAGATCATTTCTTCTTACTGCAGGATGCAACAAATGAAGAACTAACGAAGGAATTTATGGAGACCTCCATCTGGCAGGGATTAAAGCCTGTACAAGAAGATCAAGTGTATGAAAAAGATACCGCATTATGGGTAGGGTACTACTCACCACTTGCGTTAAATATTGTGGTTGATCAAGTGGCAGAAGAATTGATTGAAGCAGAGTGAGACAGCCATCCTAGCGATGTCTGTTTTTTTGTAAGTTTTAGAGTTTATTTTTTGTAACAATGGCAGTTACGTTTTTTCTCTATTCAACGAGACATCGAATCTATTTACTTCTTATTTTTATTTTTCAAATTTTCATCTAACATTGAGCGCAGCTCGCTAATCTCATTAGAAGATAGCGACTCTTCTTCGATGAACTGGGCAAGCATTGATTTAACGGTTCCTCCGTATATACGCTTAATAAATGTTTTAGTCTCAGCGCGGCGACACTCCTCCTGCGTATAAAGAGGAAAAAAGGTGTAAACTCTTTGAGTCTTATTTACACCTACTACTTGTTTTTGAACCAAACGATCAAGAAGCGTTCGGATGGTTTTAGGTTTCCAGTTCGTGTTCTCTTGTAGTGAACTGATAATCTCACTAGCTGTTAGATCTGCTTTGGCCCAAAGGGTGTTCATAATCTCCCATTCGGATTCTGATATATTAGGAATGTTTTTGTCCATGTTAATCACCTTCAATTTTCTTCATAAATTCTTAAATCATTCAAAATCTTTAAAGTGATTTCTGAAGCTGTGCTTCCAGAAGCATGATCTTCACTCTGTAGATTGGTAGCAAAGAAATACGTATTATTCTCAGTCTCTACATACCCAATAAACCAACCATTTGTATCATGACCATTCACGGAGCCTGTACCTGTTTTTCCAGATAGTTGAGCGCTATGGCTCCTCTCGAGAAGTAGAGAGTCCTTAATCAGGTTGATATGCGATTCTTTAAATCCAAACTGATTCTCATAAAAAGCTCGTAACAATTGAACCTGTTCAATAGGAGAAATCTTTAACGAAGATTCTAACCAATATTCTCCTAAACCACCTGAAACATCTGTGTTCCCATAATGTATATTTTTAAGGTTAGATTGGATAGATTCAAGCCCCATTCTATAATCTAACTCCGTAAAATACCAATTTACCGAACGTTGGATTGCGGATGACACGTCCTGATCCTTACTCCAGGCGGTGTATGGTTGCTCTGACCCATCCCATGGAAGAGTAGAATGATCAGTAGAGATGACATTTAAGTCGAGTGCAAAGAGAGCACTGAAAATTTTATAAGTAGAGTTAGGAGAAACACGCAGCTTACTCTTCTCCTCATTATATATATGATAGTGTTTAGCATTTTTATCATAAAGAACTAAGCTTCCTTCGTATCCCTGAAACTGACCTTGAAAGTCCTCAATAGTCGCACTACCGTAATCAAAATCATATCGGCTATTCTCTGATGAAAATGCGGATACTATAGGAATTTGAACAAACAAAATGATACCAGTTAGTAAGTAAATATACACCTGTTTACTTTTAGTTCTATTTAAGTTCGATTTAAAGGCTGAGATTTGTTGAATGCGTTTCTTTAACTGATTTTTGGAGCCATATATTTGTGAAACCATATGAAGTTTTTTATTTTGCTTTGTAGAATCTACGAAATTAATAATCGTATTTCCATAATCAATAAGTAAGTGGTCATCCAATAGGTTTAAAACCGATGCATCACAAGCGATTTCTCTGTCCAGTCTCATTTCCTTAAATGCGATCCATACCAAAGGATTAAACCAATAAACGATTTGAAAGAAAACAATCACATAATTTGTAATCAAATCTTTATTCTTATAGTGATTTAATTCATGAAGAAAAATGTATTCGTATTGCTTTGGACTAATCCAATGCTCATGCTTAGAAGGTAACGCAATGTATGTTCTAAAAAGTCCAAAGATCATGGGTGAGTAGATTCTATTTGAGCTAATGACAATTATAGATTTGTTTATCATTAGCCTTTTCTTACAATCTTCAAAAATGGACAAAATGCCTTGATTAGTAAAAGCCGAAGACCTCTTCTTAATTCTTCTAAGCGTACCTAACCCCCGTATTATATGAACTGAGAACAGTATGACACCTATTGACCATATAACGAAGATCAATGTACCGATAAAGGATAAATCTAGACGACTTACGGATACGGAAAAGTCCTGAATGACATCAAGACCTCTTCTAGCATCAATACCAGACAATTCACCATTCGATTGGAATAAATTCCTATCAATTACGCTTCCATCATTTAAGAAAGAACCTGCATAATATACATGTGTAGGGATAAATGGAAATAGTAGCATGACTAATAGAAACATCCATAAATAATAGTTTCCTTTTGCATTTAATTGTCTCCCAAATCTATTTCGTAGGAAAAGGATTACGGTAATAGAGAATGAAGAGACACATAAACCGATTATAAAATGAGATAGAAACATGGCTTAGTATACACCGACCCTCTTTTGCCTAATTATTAGCATGATGGCCAAAAATGAATATTGACTTCCTTTGACTACATATGTAATATCATATCATAAAGAATAATGATTACAAATGTAATCTTATTTTTACGTTCTGTTGTTCTGTAAGCAGTAGAATGGCACAAAATGATTTGGAGGTAATCATGGTGAAAAAAAGATACTTTTATTACATGCTCGTTTCGTTAAGTTTGTTGTGTGTCATAGCCGGATGCCATAAGCAAAGTTCACAAGAGGAATTAGAACTTAAAATTGAAGAGGGTGAAAGGAATAACCAATCTGCTAATGTAGATACTTTAACCGAGAATTTTAGAGAACTAGAGGAAGAATACGATGCAAGACTTGGTATCTATGTAATAGATACAGCAAACAATCAAACCATCCAATATCGAGAAGACGATCGCTTTGCCTATACTTCTACATTTAAAGCCTTAGCCGCAGCTATCCTGCTACAGCAAAATTCGTTATCAGCATTAGATGAGGTAAGAACATATACTCAAGAAGACATTGTTACATATTCTCCGATCACAGAACAATATGTAAATGATGGCATGAGCTTAAAGGATATTGCTATAGCAGCAGTTCAATATAGTGATAATACAGCAGGAAACCTTTTATTTGAAGAATTAGGTGGACCAAAAGGGTTTGAAGAAGCTTTACGAGATAGTGGGGACACGACGACCATCCCCAGCCGTATTGAAACAGAATTAAACGAGGCGGTTCCAGGAGATTCTAGAGATACAAGCACTCCAAAAGCGCTTGCTACGACGCTTGAGGTATTTGGATTGAGTGAATACCTTTCTGCTGATAAGCGAGAACTATTTATAGAGTGGTTAAAAGGAAATACAACAGGTGACTCTCTTATCCGTGCAGGTGTGCCAGAAAATTGGGAGGTTGGAGATAAAACAGGAGCTGGAGGATATGGGACCAGAAATGACATTGCGATTGTCTGGCCACCGGATCGTGAACCAATCGTAATGGCTATCTTGTCTAGTCGATCTGAGGAGGATGCTGATTACGATGATCAACTAATCGCAAAGGCTTCTAAATTAATTTCTCAGACATTCTATAACGAATAATGTGTTTGTTTATATTTATAGATTTTATATAACTAAGTTTATAGGCTAGCTCTTTAATTTCATGGGGCTAGCATACTTTTGAAACTGTCCCTCGTCCTCTTATCTCAACGGAAAATACGAGTAACTCCCTTCATAGGAAGGTTGCTTAGCCACCCAATAGAACTAAACAAATATTCCCTATCCTAAAAAAATTACATCATCCATGG
The DNA here is from genome assembly GCF_016798245.1 of Alkalicoccobacillus gibsonii. Taxonomy (GTDB): domain Bacteria; phylum Bacillota; class Bacilli; order Bacillales; family Bacillaceae_D; genus Alkalicoccobacillus; species Alkalicoccobacillus gibsonii. Next base: position 199,156 of record NZ_JAEUZA010000002.1, read on the forward strand.
AGAGCTTACATCAGATTGAATGAATGTGTTGAGCATATTGTGTAATCATAAACTCAAGATTTTAGATCAAAATGATAGATGTCGTAAGAGTTCGAGCCAAATTGAGTCATTGTTATGAAAACGTTAACATGCTATAGTTAAGATATGTCATTTTTGTCGAGATATCGTTGAATATCAATGCATAAGAAGTTCCTTTGTTGAGAAACTACATGGTTGTAGGTCGCAATTACGCTGTACAAAGGATGTGGAGTCTAGCGATGGAGACAATTGTGTTAATTGGAGGGACTGGAACGGTCGGGCAGGCGCTCGCCAAGGGGCTTTCCCCACTTTATAAGGTGATAATTTTGGATTTAAACGATCCCAAAATAAACCAAACGAATGTTTATTTTCAGCATGCAAATGCGCTAAGTAAAAATGAATTAATCCAACATATACCGAGTAACTGTACAGCCTTAATTAATCTTTTAAATACAAATACACAAAACAGTCTTGATGAAACGCGCTTTCATGAAATGACGGATCTTTTCTTTCGGTCGAGCTATAATGTGCTACAGGCTGCTGTAGAAAAGCAGGTGCCCAAAGTAATCTTTGCAAGTTCTAACCATGTAACAGATAGGTATGAGGAAGAGGGAAAATCCCAACTTAAAAGAGAAATAACAACGGATGATGTCCCAAAATCAAAGGGGTTGTATGGGGTACTTAAATATGCCTCAGAACAGTTAGGGATGCTATTTTCAGAACAACAAAACCTTTCTGTAGTAAATATACGAATTGGGTCGTTTCCGAAAGATGCATCAAAGCAAGCACTTATTGAGAATAAACGTCTACAGCATACCTTATTAACAGAGCAGGACCTGATTCAATACTTCCGGTTAGCTCTTGAATCAACGAGGAAAACAGGGACCTATTACGCTGTGTCAGATAATGAAGGGAAACCTTGGTCTACTGACGGTGCGGAAAAAGAGCTTCATTTTCGCTCTTTACGAAATGCACAGGATGTATTAAAGGAATAAGCCTTCGGAACAAGGGGGTAATGAAGTGAGATACAGTTACAAGGCAAGATTGATTTTGTATGGAGCACTTATTAGTATTATCCCCGTTCTAATTGTGGGGGTTTTTTCTTACAACCAGTCCATTAACCAAGTAGAAGAAAAGGTAAGTAATGAAAATGTTGAATTTATACAGCAAATGCGATCAAATATTGAACAGACTCTTTCAATTGTCAGCCATTCTGTAGATGTGTTAGTGGATTCACAAACAATTAATGAAGCCTTGAGGCGTCCATTGATTGCTGAAGATTTTAAATTATTGGATAACATGAAGGGTGACTTTATCCGCCTGCAATCCCTTGGGACTAAAGTGGAAGAGGTTATCATGGTTAATACGGAGCAAAATTGGATTGTAAAGAATGATGGGTTAAAAAGGCTTGATCAACACAGTGACCTTGGAAACTATGAATCTCTTATGAATATTGAGAATGATATGGGCTGGGTTTTACTTAAGAATGATGAATTTAGTGATGATCTTATCAACCGAGAATGCGCTTATACGATTGGCTTAGTCAAAAAGCTCCCTGAAAAAACCATTAATAAAACGAGTATGGTATTAGCAAATATACCAATGTGTACGTTATTAGACATGATTGCGGATAATAATGGATTAGGCGAGAAATTTGTTCTCGACCGGAACGGAAACATACTTATAGATCAAAATATTGATAACATTGGCCAATCTCTTTTAGACATTGGTTACAATCAAGGTCTGCCTAGTGAGCTTAAAGAGGTAGGACAGTATCAAACCGAAGTAAATGGGGACGAGCATGTGGTGACGTATGCAACTTCACCAGATAATAATTGGACGTATGTGTATAGTGCATCACTTAAGGAATTAACAAAAGAATCTAATGCGATTGGTTGGTTTACATTTATTATTGTTGCCAGTATTATTCTTTTCTGCTTGCTTGCTGTGTGGGTGATCAGTCGAAACTTATATCGACCGATTAATAATTTGCTTCATCTAGCGAGACAGTCTCAATCGGTTCCTGTTACAGCAAATAACAATGACGTAGCGGAGATTGAACGTCATCTTAATGAGCTTTTTGATTCGAAAGCTGGATTGGAGAAAGATATACACAAACATTTAAAGCAATCTGTTCTATTTTTCCTTAGAAGCTATTACGAAGGGAAGACATTTGACCCGATTGAAGTAAATGAAAAGCGCAAAATTTATAAGCTTGATGAGAAAATCGATTCTTGGGATACCATGACAATGATTATTCTTAGGTATGACTATGACCACCAATTAAAAGATGAGGAATTAAGTGTCCCACAAGACGAGTGGCATACATTTGCAATCAAAAACATTGTTGAAGAAGTCATTCAAGAGCCGAACCGCTTACCAACCGTCTGGAATGATCGATCTTTATTAATTCTGATTGGACAAGAAGGGTCTCCAGAAGAGATCAGTCAGTTTTCGTATAAGGTGACTGAGCTTATTCATGACTACATTGATAAGTATCTTAAATTACCAATTAGTATTGGGGTAAGTGAACCATTTACAGACTTTACGCATGCTCCTTCTGCTCTGCAGGAAGGAAAAGAAGCTTTAGCTCATCGTTTAAAGTATGAGCAAAATGTTGTCATATTCTATGAAAGTATTAAATCTAGATCAAGGAAAAAGCTGGCTGACTATCAATACCCTAAGAAGGTTGAAGGCGAGCTCATGCTAGCCTTACGAGAAGGGGATTCGAGTAATGCCCATACATTATTTGATGATTGGATCAATAGTATTTTTGATAAAGCTGAATTTTTAGGGGAGTACCAGGTTTCATTTAATCAGCTGTTAACAAAGTTGCTAAGACTTAGACAAGAAAGTGGCCTTTATCAAACAAAGCTTGAAGATCGGACTGAGGCAGACCTTTATAAGGAATTGCTTAAGTTGCATCGAAAAGAAGATGTGAGGGCATGGTTTAAAAAGAACTTATTAAAACCGTTGCTTGATCGGTTTAACACTATCCATGATTCACAATATCAACAGTTGGCCGATCGAATGATTGTTTACGTACAAGAACACTATGATAAAGAATTAACACTCGAATCATGTGCTGCACATTTGCACTACAATGCGAATTATTTAAGTACTGTTTTTAAACAAAGTACTGGAAAAACATTTAGTGAGTACGTCACGTACTATCGTTTTGAAATGGCTAAACACTTTTTGTCAGAAACAACAAAACCAGTCAAAGAAATTGCGGAAAAGCTTCAATACAATAACTCTCAAAACTTTATTCGTTCATTTAAAAAACTTGAGGGGGTAACTCCAGGGCAATACCGTACAGACAATAGACGTGACCATACGATTCATTCTAAAAATGGATAAAAATGAAAAGTTAAAAGATTAGGTTCGTGTAACCCATATGTAACAAGGGTTACACGAACCTAATAAAATGATTATTAATGTTTTTCAATTAAGGCACTACACTTTGAGTAGGTTTTTAACAGAGCTTAGGAGCCAATAGACAGAATATTCGGGAGGAATGTATGAAAAAAATGAAGAGGGCGGTAGTCTGTACAAGTGTCTTAGTTGGAATGTTAGGTTTAGTTGGTTGCAGTCAAAATGAAAGCGCTTCCGAAGGCGGTAATTCGAATGCTTCTCAAGGAGAATCGAAACCAATCTCAATCATGGCAGTGCTTCACACACCTGAAGTGCCAGATAAAAAAATCCAAAATATGATTGAAGAAAATACGGATACAACGTTAGATATCCAATGGGTTCCACAAAACAACTATGAAGAACGCTTGAATGCAGCGTTTGCTACCGGCACTTTACCTCAAGTTATATACGTTTCCGGTCCTGAAATGTTCTATGAGGCCCTAAGAGATGATCAATTCTGGGAAATCGGACCTTATTTAGATGAGTTTGAAAATCTGAAAAATTTAAAGCCAGACGTGTTATCAAATATGGAGTTTGAAGGCAAGTTGTATTCAATCTATCAAGGGAGACCTTTATCAAGACAAGGAATCATCTATCGTAAAGATTGGGCAGACGAATTAGGTCTTGAAGCTCCTACAACTACTGATGAAGTATATGAGATGCTCAGAGCTTTCACCGAAGATGATCCCGATGGAAATGGTCGAGACGATACATTTGGGTTAACGGACCGAAATGAATTACAGTATGGGGCATTTAAATCTGTTGCTTCGTGGTTCGGGACACCAAACCAGTGGGGTGAAAAAGACGGGAAAATCACACCAGAATTTATGTTTGATGAGTATAAAGAGACGTTAGACTTCTTTAGAGATCTTCATGAGAACGGTTACATTAATCAGGATTTCCCTGTAACAAGTAAAACAGATCAACAGGATTTGCTTAAAACAGGAAAAGCCGGAATGTATATTGGTTCAATGGGTGACGTTGAAACATTGTACAGAGATGCGACTGACCTAAACCCTGATGTTGAATTTGATGTTCATAACTATGTGGAAGGACCTGATGGTGAGTATGGGATTTGGTCGATTCCAGGCTACAGCAGAATGCTGTTATTCCCTCGTTCTTCTGTAGAAACAGAAGAGGAATTGAAGCACATCCTTAACTTCTATGATCAGATGATGGATCCTGAGAATATGAACCTCATGACATGGGGCGTTGAAGGGGAGCATTATGAAATTGAAGATGGAAAAGCACAATCAATCGCTGATAACCAGCAAGCGAATGATCGAGAAGTAAAACCTTACCTGTCTCTTGAGATTGGTGAGCCAGAAACAACGGGTAAATACGAAGGTTTATCTAAGTATGAGCCAAAGACAAAAGCAACAGAGCTAGAGAAGGATAATGAAGATTACTTAATACCAGATTTATCTGTTGGTTTAGTGTCAGATACGTATGTACAAAACGGTGATCGCCTACAAGGAATCATTGATGATGCCACATATAAGTACATGCTTGGACAAATTGATGAAGCTGGATTTGACTCTGCCGTTGACAATTGGTTGAACCAAGGTGGTCAAGATATGATTGATGAGTATACAGAGGCATATAACGCTCAGTAAGAAGTTTCTAGTGAAGTCCGTGGAAATGGTTATATCATGGTATGTTTTAGGAAGGACATCTCTTTTAAAGAGATGTCCTTTGCATGTTCAAGTTGATTTTTTCAAAGTGACTAAAGTTCATCTATTCGTTGTTTAGATCATAATCTGCAAAGTAACCCTAGTAATCATTAAACCATATGTCAGCTCAAACCCTTATCCTATCTAGAAAAAACCAACCAATGCAATGATTATTCTCAATATGTTCATTGCTCGTTACACTAAGTCTAAGCTTAAAAAGCCAAACGAAAAGTCACCTGAGAAAGTGAGGAATTACATTGAAGAGAACTAAGAAGGTCGTACTATATGCAGGAGTCTGTGTAGGGCTAGTAGGGTTAACTGCCTGTAATCAAAATGAAAGCGCTTCATCTGAAGGTGGAGGAGCAAGTGATGGGCCCATTACAATGATGGCTACATTGCATACGCCTGAGGTGCCGGATAAAAAAATCCAAAATATGATTGAAGAAGCAACAGGTGCAACACTCGATATTCAATGGGTACCAGGGGATAATTACGACGAGCGATTAAATGCAGCGTTCGCAACAGGTACACTCCCTCAAGTTGTGTCCATCCAGAATCCAGATCTTTTTATCGGAGCAATCCAAGATGATCAATTCTGGGAAGTTGGACCTTACTTAGAAGAATACGAGAATCTAAGCAAATTAAAGCCTGAGATTCTAGAGAACTCAAAGATTGATGGAAAGATTTATTCTATTTATCAAGGAAGACCGTTATCAAGATCAGGAATTATTTATCGTAAGGATTGGGCTGATAACTTAGGTCTTGAAGCGCCAACAAACATTGATGAAGTGTATGAGATGGCTCGCGCCTTTACGGAAGACGATCCTGATGGGAATGGCAGAGACGATACGATTGGAATTACAGACCGTAATGACATGCAGTATGGTGCATTTAAAGCGATAGCTTCATGGCATGGTACTCCAAATGATTGGGGAATCAAGGATGGAGTCGTTACACCGGAATTTATGTTTGATGAGTATATGGATACGTTAAATTATATTAAAGACATTCATGAAAACGGATACATGAATCAAGATTTCCCTGTAACAAGTAAAACGGATCAACAGGATATGTTTAAGACAGGAAAGGCAGGAATTTACATTGGATCAATGGGTGACGTTGAAACCATTTATCGTGACGCGGTTGCCTTAAATCCTGATGTAGAACTGGATGTTCACAATTATGTTGAAGGTCCAGACGGTGAATATGGAATCTGGTCTATTCCTGGATATGGAAGCTTAATGATGTTCCCGAAATCAGCTGTTAAAACAGAGGATGAGCTTAAGAAAATCCTTGATTTCTTTGACAATTTGATGGATACCGACACAATGAATACTCTTGTATGGGGAGTAGAAGATGAGCATTATACAGTAGAAGATGGACTCGCCAAAACGATTGCTGAAAACCAGCAAGCTGCTGACCGTGAAGTGAAACCATATCTTTCGATTGAAATTGGTGAAGCCGAAACAAGTGGACGTTATGAAGGATATTCTGATTATCCACCTAAAACAAAAGCAACTGAGCTTGAAAAAGATAACGAGCAGTATTTGATTCAAGACGCATCCATTGGATTGCATTCAGATGAATATATCCAAAACGGTGAGCGACTTCAATCAATTATCCAAGATGCCACGTATCAGTACATTCTTGGACAAATTGATGAGGATGGATTTAATAAAGCTGTCGACAACTGGAAAAATCAAGGTGGACAAACAATTATGGACGAGTATACAGAGTCTTATAACGAATTAAACTAATCACATTTAGGAGCAGGAAACTGCTCCTTACAATGAAAGGGGTGTAGTATGGCTAGTCAAGTTTCTTTAGAACCTAATCAAAAAGTAAACCTTAAAGCGGCCAGGCGTAAGGAACGGTTAAAGAACTTAAAGAAAAATAAGCTGATCTACTTAATGATTGCTCCCGGTATTTTGTACTTTCTAGTTTACAAATACCTACCTATGTATGGTTTGATTATTGCATTTCAAGACTACAAGCCGTATCTCGGAATTAGTGGAAGCCCTTGGGTTGGTTTTGCACACTTTGAACGATTATTCCAAGACCCTGACTTCTGGATGATCTTTAAGAATACGATTGTCTTGTTTATCTTACAATTGGTCATTGCTTTCCCGATACCGATTATTTTGGCTCTAATGCTGAATGAATTAAGACATCAAGTTTACAAAAAGAGTATCCAGACACTTATCTACATTCCTCACTTTATGTCATGGGTAGTCATCGTTTCAATCAGTTATGTGATGCTGACATTAGACGGTGGAATCATTAACAGTTTATTACGAGCAATGGGCTTTGGTCCGATCAACTTCCTTTTAAGTGAAGAATGGTTCAGACCGATGTACATTTTACAAATTATTTGGCGTGAATCAGGTTGGGGAACAATCATCTTCCTAGCAGCGATAGCTGGAGTTGATCCACAGCTGTATGAAGCCGCTAAAATTGATGGGGCTAGTCGTTTAAGACAGATTTGGCATATTACGCTTCCATCTATCAGAAGCGTTATCATTATTCTATTGATTCTTAAAATTGGTGATGTACTGGAGTTAGGTTTTGAGCATGTGTATCTACTTCTTAACTCTTCTAACCGAGCCGTAGCAGAGATCTTTGATACGTACGTCTTTACCGCGGGTCTGCAGCAAGGACAATTTAGTTATAGTACAGCAGTAGGTTTCTTTAAAGGAATAGTCGGCCTCATCCTTGTTATTGGTGCTAATAAATTGGCCAAAAAATACGGCGAAGAGGGCGTTTATTAGAAAGGAGTACACATATGGTAGGCGAAAAAAGTATTTCAAACCGATTGTTTTCAGGGGCTAATGCCTTCATTCTCGGCGTAATAGCACTTTTGTGTGTACTTCCTTTTGTACACGTTATTGGTAGCTCCTTCGCGACGAGTGCAGAAATTGCTTCAAGAAGCTTTTTAATCTTTCCAACAACTTTTAGTTTGGATGCATATCGATATATTTTCTCTACAGATACCATCATGACGGCAATGCTTGTCTCAATTGGAGTCACACTTGGAGGAACAGCTTGGAGTATGTTCCTTTCTGTTCTCACAGCCTATGGATTATCAAGAAGAGACCTGGTTGGTAGACGTTTCATTATGTTCTTTATTATCTTCACTATGCTTTTTAACGGGGGAATGATTCCTACATTCCTAGTTGTTCAGCAGACTGGACTAATGAATAGTTTGCTAGCGCTTGTAATTCCGGTTTCAATTAATGCCTTTAACATGATCATCCTGAGAAGTTTCTTTATGAATCTTCCAGCTGGTTTAGAAGAATCAGCAAAGATTGATGGCTGTAACGATTTCGGTGTATTGTTCCGCATCGTGCTTCCATGTTCAATGCCCGCAATTGCAACGATATCGTTGTTCTATGCGGTGACGTACTGGAACACTTACATGCACGCGATTCTTTATTTAAATGACGCTTCAAAGTGGCCGGTTCAGGTTCTACTTAGACAGGTCGTTGTTTTAGCTTCTGGTTTAAGCTATGACGGATCTGAATATACAGATGTTCCACCACCAGAGATCGCTGTTAAGATGGCGGTTATTGTAGTAGCGACGATTCCGGTGCTTATGGTGTATCCATTCCTGCAAAAGTATTTTGCAAAGGGTGCACTGATTGGTTCAATGAAAGGTTAATAGAAGGAGGCAATTGTGAATACGTTTAAGAATCCAATCATTCCGGGTTTTTACCCGGATCCTTCAATATGTCGAGTGGAAGAGGATTATTATTTAGTCACTTCTACTTTTGAATACTTCCCCGGCGTACCGATCTTCCATAGTCGCGATTTAGTGAATTGGAAACAGATTGGACATGTGCTGGATCGTCCTTCTCAGCTGGAGCTCTCGGGGACCGAACCTTCCGCTGGGATCTGGGCACCAACTATTCGATATCATGAAGGAACCTTTTACATGATCACAACGTTTGTTGTCGCAAGACGAGGGGAACGTAGAAATTTCTATGTAACAGCTAAAGATCCAGCTGGACCATGGTCTGATCCAGTTTGGCTTGAAGGAGCACCGGGCATTGATCCATCACTATTTTTTGATGATGATGGAAAAGTGTACTATACAGGAAACCGTGTACCACCTACTGGTCAAACGCATCTCAAGCATGAAGAGATCTGGTTACAGGAACTCGATCTGGATGCAGGGAAACTAGTAGGAGACCAACTGAGTATTTGGGACGGCGCATTAAAGAACGCGCATGCACAAGAAGCGCCTCACCTTTATAAGAAAAACGGATACTACTATTTAATCATTGCTGAAGGTGGAACGGGGTATACGCACGCAGTCACCGTAGCGCGAAGCAAGTCAGTTACAGGGCCATATGAATCGTCAAAACGTAATCCTATCCTCACACATCGGCATTTAGGAAAACAGTCCAAAATTGTCAATGTAGGTCATGCAGATATCATTGAAACGCAAAATGGAGATTGGTGGCTTGTTTGTTTGGCCTCAAGACCTTATGGCGGACACTACCGAAATCTTGGCCGTGAAACCTTCCTTGCACCTATGACGTGGGAAGATGACTGGCCGGTAATGTGTCCGGATACAGGTAAAATCGAATTTGAAATGGAAAGTCCGGATCTACCAGAACACAAATGGCCGAGCTTACCCACATTTGATTCGTTTGAGAGCAAAGAACTTGATTTAAGGTGGAATTTCTTGCGGACACCAGATGAAGCCAGCTATTCATTAACTGATCGACCAGGGTTTCTAAGGTTAAACCTTCGTCCTGAGTCAACAGTTGAATACAATACTCCTAGTTTCATAGGACGGCGCCAACAGCATCTAGATTTCACAGCAACAACTGTGCTCGAATTTTCACCAGCCAAGCAGAATGAAACAGCAGGACTGTTACTTATTCAAAATCATGACTATCAATTTCGATTTGAAGTTGCTCTTAATGAAAGAGAACAAGTCATCCAATTGGTGAGAAGAGAGGGTGGGAATGAAAAGGTTGTTGCGAGCAGTCCATTTAAAGGGAACGTTATCTATTTAAAAGTAGAAGCAGATGGACAGGATTATTATTTCTATTACGGAGAGAAGCCAGACCAATGGAGCGTACTCGTTGAAAAAGAAGATGGTCGAATTCTTAGTACAGATAAGGCAGGCGGATTTACTGGAGCCTACCTTGGACCATTCGCCACAAGTGCAGGAACAACGAGTGATAACTATGCTGACTTTGATTGGTTTCACTATCAGGGAACGGAATAAAATAGGCTAGTAGAACAGGGGGATGTGAGAAATGAAAACACTAAAAAAAGCAATGTTGCTAGTGGGGTTAAGTCTCAGTATCCTTCTGGCTGCATGTCAATCAGATGGTGAACAAATGAAAGTAATTGTCTTCTCTGACGAAATCTACGAGCAGAAAGACAAGATAGAAGCAGAGTTATTGTTGGATCAAGAAACGGAGGTGACGTTTTTTCCAGAAGTGGAAGAGAGACTGTTAACGGAGCTTGCTAGTCATCAGTCTAGTCTCCTTATTGTGGAAGAAGCGTTAGCTCATCAGATGGTTGAATATGAAGCACTCATTCCTCTTGAGGGGTTTCAGTCTGATCAGTCATTAAATCAATATAGTAAAAATGAGGCAAATGAAGAGGAAATTAAAGCACTGAACTTGAATAAGAGTACTGTAATCGAAAGCAATGATGTTGAATTAACAGAGGACCACATGATAGGAATACCTGTTTATAGTCCAGAACAAGAGAAAGCAACAGAATTACTGAACATACTATTTTCCAACTAAATGAGGTGAGATTATGGAAATGCCAGGTATTTGGGGAAGCTTCTATCGAATCAGTATAGCCATTTATAAGCTCGCATATGTAAACGCTTTATGGTTAGGGTTTACTCTTTTAGGATTAGTCTTATTTGGCTTCATGCCAGCGACTGTTGCGATGTTTGCTGTATGCAAGAAATGGATGCAGGGCGACTGGGATGAACCAGTATTTGCTATATTTTGGGCAAATTATAAAAAAGAATTTATTCGTTCAAATGGTTTAGGTATTGCGTTAATTCTAGTGGGCTTCTTGATTTATTGGAATCTTACATTATTTACTGGAATGGAATGGACCTACGTTGTTATTCGATACACGATGATAGCAGTTGGCGTTGCATTTGCGATTATGGTTATTTTTCTCTTCCCGACCTACGTTAGTTTTGATGTTGTAGGATTAGACCGAATCAAGACAGCTTTGGCCTTAGCCTTTGGACATCCAACGTATCTCATCTTAGTACTAGTAGGTTTGTATGCTTTGCAGATGTTGTTCATGACTATACCAGGTCTCATTTTATTCTTTGGTGCTGCAGTGCCCGCTACATTCTTAATGTGGGTCTTCAAATTAGTTCATCATTCGCTTGAAAGAAAAGCTCAAACACAGGAGGTACAACAAACATGAGGAAAATAGCAGTATGTGGTCTTAGTAATCGTGCATTAAAGATGTTTATGGAACCTGTGATGTATCAATTTTCGCAAACAAATCAAATTGTTGGATTACTTGATATTGATCCGAGACGTGAAGAGATCTGTATAGAGAAGTTCCCAGAGCTTGTCGGAACCCCGTTTTATACACAGTTTGAGCAGTTTGATGAGATGATTAAAACGACAGGTGCTAATACCATTATTGTAACAGGACGGGATGACTCGCACGTTGATTACATTGTAAAAGGTCTTGAACATGATCTAGATGTCATTACTGAAAAACCAATGGTTACAACGGTAAAAGATGCAAAACGAGTCATGGAAGCTGAAGGAAAGAGCAAAGGGAAAGTGACGGTGGCATTTAACTACCGATACAGTCCATATCACCGCAAAATTAGAGAATTGATTGCAGATGGTAAGCTTGGACGCATTACCTCTGTTGACCTGAACTGGTATATTGATACGTATCATGGATCTAGTTACTTCAAGCGCTGGAACCGAATGAGAGAGTATTCAGGTGGGCTTTCCATTCACAAATCAACTCACCATTTTGATCTAGTAAACTGGTGGATTGATCAAAAACCAGAGCAGGTTTTCGCTCATGGTGCGCTCAATTACTACGGAAAAGATGGAGAGCTTAACCCAAGCCCTACAGATAATCGATTCTGTGGTACCTGTAAGGAACAGCATCTTTGTCCTTATTACACGCGTTGGTTTGGACGTGGAACGGGCGCAACTGAAGATGATCATTTAAATAGTGATCAGAAAATGGAAGCGTACACAAATTATCGTCCTGATGCCTGTATCTTTGATCATGAAATTGAAATTGAAGATACGTATACTGCCAGCGTACGTTACGATAAAGGGGCGCTACTCAGCTATTCTATCAACTTCTCTCTACCATACGAGGGGTATCGTCTAGCGATCAATGGAACAAAAGGTAGATTGGAAACAACAGAGTTTCATTCTCCTGACCGTACACCGTTCCCAATACCTGAGCAAACGATTGATTTCTTCCCGTTATTCGGATCAAAAGAAGTCATTCACGTTGTGAAGAATGATGGAGGACATGGTGGTGGAGATCCTCTAATCCAGGAAGATATTTTCCTCGGACCAGACCCAACAAGACCGTACGAAATTCTAGCGGGATCCGAGGCAGGTGCCTACTCGATTGCTGTTGGAGAAGCTGTATGGAAGTCATCGAAGAGTGGACTTCCAATTGATATTGAGCAGTTGTTAAAGCATAATTATGAAGAGATTAAGGGCTAAGGAATTGACACCTTTTACTGATTAAATAAAGATGCCTTCGAGAATGTCTCGAAGGCATCTTTAACTTAGATTAGGATTTCCAAAATTGAGAGGAAGGGACATAAGCAAATCCTTCCATTAGTCTTCTTGCTGTACGAGCAACAGCAGTTTTCTGTAAAAGAATTTCATCTCTGTTATCCTCTATTACCACTGAAAACTCCATTGAGCCTGAAGGATGCCCCACTTTCACAACGTCGTCCCTTTGAGATCGAGCTTTACTGATTTCCTGAACGATGGTTCCTTCTATTTTTGATGCAACAGCTGTGCATAATCCTCCTGTTACTGGAAAGGCCCTGTGCATTTTTTGCATGGACATGGCTCTGCTAACAAAGTCAATTTCTTCAGCAGGAATGGTTATACCTGAACTATTTACATAACTCGTAGCTGGAGAAACCATAATGATTTTTGGACTCGCTGGAGTCTGCTTCACTGCATCATCTGGATGTTTCACAAAACCTAATCGATATGCGATTAAAGAGCGAATTTCTTCTAATTGATGTAGTTGCTCGATTGATAATTCTTCTGGTAGCTCAATCCCGCTAAGTTCTAATGAGCTTGCGTGGATAAAAACCACAGGTGTAGTCACATCAAGAACACTCACTTCAATGTTTCCGAAGCTGACTTCTAAGATTTCCTTTCGTTTTCCAGTTGGAAATAAAGCTCCTGTTTTCGCACCCTCCGCTTTAATGAAATTTAATAAGATCTTAGCCCCAGATCCAGGTACTCCATCAATACGAAATGGACCTTCTATTTTCGCACGACCATTTAATACAGGAACTTCTGCTTCAATGATTTTATTCGTATTTGTATTAAGGATTCGAACTGTTGTTAGAGGTTCTACAGCTGGAACCATCCCCTCATCAATGGCGTATGGACCAACTGCACTTAGTATATTTCCACAATTAGAGTTATAATCAATGGTTCCTGTACCTATTCCAACTTGCCCAAAGGTGTATTCAACATCTGCATCGTTTCTTTTTGACGCTTGCACCATGGAAAATTTACTGGTTAGTGCATCTGCCCCACCAAGTCCATCAACTTGTCTTGCGTCATTTCCACCATATATGGATAGAATAACTTGATCACGTACGGTCGGGTCAGTTGGTAATTCATTCTGAGATATAAAAACGGCTTTACTCGTTCCACCTCTAATGATAGCTGCTTTAATACGCTCATATTCTCTCATAAATTTTATCCTCCTATCCTATATTCCTAATAGATTTGTGGGCCAGTAGATACCTAACAAATGGCTTGCTGCTAAAAGGGCACCTATTGTCACTCCAACAGATACTACGCTTTTTATGGCTGACATTTTTGATTCAATGATTAGAAATAAAAACAAAAATAGAATGGTTGCAATCATTAAACCGAATACGTAAATGATTAAAAGAAATCCAAGAAACCAACCAATATATCGGAAGGGTTTCCTAAATGAAAATGGCGTGTAAGCATCAGATTTTTTATATTGAATGATTGTAAAAACAAGATAAATACTCGTTAACAGCGCGCCAGCACTTGATATATATAAGGGGAAGAACTGTGCAAGCCTTGAAAAAGTTAGTGCGTCTATTGCTGCATATGCAAATACAATGAGTAGAAAGGTAGTAAAGAAGATATTTAAAAGTTCCTTATTCATTGAGAAATTCCCCCTCCATCGGTTTCTACGGACTTTGTAAATCGCTTGATCAAGGTACCTCCAGTTAGAAGTAATAAAATAACAATGGCAAGGATAATGACAATAGGACTGCTTAGCCAAGACCAGCCATAACGCTCGATAGAAATCCAGTAGTAACGTTCAGCAGAGAGAGCTAAGACAAACCCAATGAGTAACGGAGGTCTTGGCCAGTCAAGAATGGTCATTGCATAACCTAGAAGACCAATAACAACAAATACGATCAAATCTCCCCATGAAAAATTACTTTGAAATGCACCGAGAATAAGTAGGACTAATAAGAATGGCACAATCTTTTCGCCAGGAATCATACTGAATTTTGAAATAGGACGAATGAGAACCATACATAACAACGCTCCAAATATGTTAGCAAACACGAGCGTCCATACAATGGAGAGAGTTACAGGTAAATCAGTAGTAAGCATTCTCGGACCAGCCTCTAATCCCATCAGCGTAAGGCCACCGAGAAGGATGGCCGTAGTTCCTGATCCTGGTATTCCAAAAAGAAGTGTAGGAACAAGTGAACCGCCTTCTTTTGCATTGTTAGCACTTTCTGGAGCAATAACCCCTCTGATATCCCCTTTACCAAAGTAGTTATTCTTTACCGTCTTTTGGGCTGCTCCATACGCTAACCAGTCGACAACACTGCCCCCAAGGCCAGGTACAAATCCTACTAATGTACCTATTAATGCACTTCGTAAAACTAAAAACTTGTTTTTAATAGAGTCCTTTACACCTTGAAGAATGCCACCTTTTAATTCTCCGTTAGAAGAAATGGTTCCTTTGTTTGTAAGCATTGTAATCATAATTGGAAAAGCAAAGATTGAAAGGGCGACAACAGGAAGTGAAACGCCACTTGATAGATACAATGACCCAAATGTATATCGATACTCGGCCACAGCGGGGGCACTGCCGATAGAACCGATCAATAGTCCCAATAGACCTGAGATCACCCCTTTTATAGGTGATTTCCCAGCTAGTAATCCAGCCATACTTAGCCCAAGCATCGTCAGCATAAATAGTTCTGGAGAGCTAAAGGCAGAAATTAAAGGACGTGCAAATGGAATCATTAAATATAGAGCGATCCCACCGGCAACTCCTCCAACCATAGAACAGAAGAACGATGCCCCCATCGCTCGTGAAGCCTGCCCTTGTTTAGCGAGTGGAAAACCATCCATAATGGTTGCCTGAGAGCCAGATGTACCAGGAATACCAAGTAAGATTGATGGAAAGGTATCACCTGTGTGTACGACGGCCACCATACCAATCAATAATGCCATCCCAACAAAGGGATCTAATCCAAATACAAATGGAAGTAACAATGACATCCCTACAGTTCCGCTTAGACCGGGGAGAAGACCAACAATTATGCCTATGAAGATCCCTAGAAACATAAATCCGATTCTAGAAGGGTGTAATACGATAAGTAATGCGTCTAAAGCTGCTTCAATCATGGGATCGTGCACCTCCTATAATTTATTTACATCTACCTCATATTCTTCCATGAGAAAATTTAAGATCCATTTTTGAGTTTCTTCCTCGATTTCAAGCATGGATTGAACTTGAGTCTCAAGTGGTTCCCCAATTAAAGGGTCATAATTTTCTAATATTTCTTCTGACTGATTTTTAAACGACTCATTTTCAACAAGAGACTCCATTGATTGAATGAGAGTGTTTACCCTTTCTTCAGGGGCATCTTTATGAACCCAGAGTATCTTCTGCATTGTAAAAGAGGCATTCACAAAGTGCTTGTATGCTTCCCATGATTGTCCCTCAGGTGCTTTCCCGTGAAGTTCTATATAGATTTCTTCTACAGTTGGTAAGTCTGGGAATTGAGGATCTCTAATGAGATTGCCTGATTCGTCAATTTGTCCTAGACTATAGAGAGGAACTGCTTCATCATTCTCAACAAGTGGTTGAACATTCCGCTTATAGGCCGTTGTTGTTTGGTAGTCAATATTACTTTCACCTTGCTCAAAAGCTACTCGAGCTGGGCCTTTTCCTTCATAACCTAATACTGCCTTTACATCTAGGTCTAACACCTCAAACGAGAGTAAAGTGACCAGATCAAGGCCGGTAGGGGACATACCAGCATAAAAAAGCTCTCCTTCTTTCATAGAAAACTCTTTTAATCCATCCTCAATCATATCTGGTGACGTATATACGACTCCTCCAGTGGGTGCACCAATGATCGGTACCATCTCTCCTAAATCGTAAGTGACAGACGATTGTTCAAGAATGGATGGGATATGTGAGGAAGCACTTGTCGTTAAAAGGTTTAACCCATTTTTGGATCTTGAATTTGCATATTCATTTGTGCCCGTAATACTTCCACCACCAGGAACATTTTCAACCTGAACTCTAGGATTTCCTGATATATTTTCAGTGAAGTGAGGGGTCATGAATCGTGCAAAAACATCGGAACCTCCACCAGCCTGAAAGGGTACTAGAAAAGTAATTAACTGATCTTCAAAAGGATTAGAACCATTGGATGATTCATACGTTTTTTCAGCTTCTAATGTATTACACGATGAAAGCGTTAACAATAAAGTGAGTAGTGTTAGAAATCCTAATAATCGTTGCAAAAGATCACCCCTTGAAGTAGTTGATTGTTAAATTGTAAGCGATACCATTATAAGAGTAAAATATTGAAATTTTATAAAATGACATAAAATTTATTTATGATGTGAAAAGGGTGAGTATGTGGATCAAAAAGATTGGATCTTAATCGTAGAGCTTTCAAAGCAAAAGAATATCACAAAAACGGCAACTGCTTTATTTGTATCACAGCCATCTTTGAGTTACAGAATGAAGCGCATTGAGGAAGAACTAGCAGTGAAATTATTCATAAAAACAAGTAAAGGGATTGAGTTTACCCCAGAAGGTGAGCATTTGGTTTCTTATGCTACTCACATGCTAGAGACGTTTTTGGAAACAAAGGATTTCCTTCAAGGGATGAGTGATGAGGTTCGAGGAACATTACGTATAGGAGCCTCAAGTAACTTTGCTCAATATTCATTGCCAAAATTATTAAAGGGATTCTCTGATCTGTATCCAAACGTTCGCTTTAAGGTGAGAACTGGTTGGAGCTCTGATGTGTTTAATATGCTTCAGGATTCAACAACACATATTGGTATTATCCGAAGTGACTATACGTGGAAGGGTGAAAAACATCTTCTTAATGAGGAACAATTTTATATTATATCTAATCATAAAATAGATCTAAAGGACTTACCTTTACAACCGTATGTAACATATAAAACCGATGTTTCCCTAAGCAATAGTATACAAAGCTGGTGGAATGATCGATATGACGAACCGCCTGCTATTGAAATGGAATTAGATCGACTTGAAACCTGTAAGGAAATGGTTAAGCAAGGTTTGGGATTTGCTATTGTGCCCGGAATCTCGTTATCTGAGGAAGAAGAACTTTTTAAGATGAAGTTATCTTACTTAAACGGTGAACCACTTGTACGCAGAACATGGTTATATACCGACCAGAAATCAAGCCAGTTACCGATCGTTCAACGTTTTAATCAGTATTGTAAACAGTGGTTTGAATAATAGAATAAAAAATACTTATCATGAACCATTAAAAAACGATATTTCCTTTATAATCTCTTTCACTATAGAGTGAAAGTAATTCTAAGAAGGAGGGAACATTTCATGTGTAAAAAAGATCAACTTTATGATGTCGTAGTAGTCGGTGCAGGGAACGCAGCGCTCTGTGCAGCGATTGCAGCGAGATTAAAGGGAGTATCTGTTCTAGTCCTTGAAAAAAGCCCAAAGAACAAAAGAGGAGGCAATTCTTTTTTCACAGATGGTGCAATTCGTTGTGCTTATGGTCATGTAGATCAGATTAAAACGATAGTAGATCAGCTTCCAGACGAAGAGATGGAGAATGTATGGATCCCACCTTATGAGACAAAAGATTTTATGAATGATCTTCTAGAGGTGACTAATGGGAAAAGCGATCTTCATTTAGCTAACCAGTTAGTCACTCTTTCATTCTCAACTATTCAATGGTTAAAAGAGCAAGGAGTCACATTTCAGTTAAACGAAAATCAATGCTTTACAGATGGAAAGAAAAAAACCTTCTGGGGAGGGCTGCCTCTTAGAACCAATAATAAAGGTGTCGGTTTAATGGAATCCCTTCATAAACGAGCAACTGAGCTTGAAATTGATATCTGGTATGAATCTTGTGCTAAAGATATAACGTTAGAAGAGGGTAAGGTAGATGGTCTCATAATTGATAAAGAGAATACAACCATAAGATTAAAAGCCAATTCTGTTATCCTTGCTTGCGGCAGCTTTGAGGCTAGTGCGGAAAAAAGAAGTAAGTATTTAGGTGAAGAATGGGCTGAGGCCATTGTAAGAGGAACTGAATATAACACTGGAGACGGGTTAGACATGGCTGAGGCTATTGGAGCTAAGGCATACGGAAGCTGGTCTAGTTGTCATGCACATACGACGGATTTCAACGCACCTAAGTATGGTGATTTCAACAAGCCTGGTGATATTTACAAAAAATCCTCCTATCCATTAGGACTAATTATAAATGTAGAGGGAAACCGTTTTGTAGACGAAGGTGCCGATTTTAGGAATTACACGTATGCTAAATACGGTAAAGAAACGCTACAACAGCCTGAACAAAAGGCATACCAGCTATTTGATTCACAAGTAAGAGACAGGCTAAGAAGTGAATATAATCTAGAAGAAGCGACGGTTTATCAGGCTGATTCGTTAGAAGAGCTAGCTGAGAAGCTTGCCCTCCCTGAAGAGAATTTTGTAAATACCATTCAGACCTATAATCAAGCCGTTCAAGAAGGAGATTATAATCCAGCTGTAAAAGATGGAAAAGGGACAAGGGGCATCGTGCCAGCAAAATCAAATTGGGCGCTGCGATTTGATAAACCTCCTTATTATGCTTATCCTGTCACATGCGGGATTACATTTGCCTTTGGGGGAGTCAAAATAGACCATAGAGCGAATATAGTAAACTATCAAGATCATCCTATAACAGGACTATATGCAGCTGGTGAAATGGTAGGTGGCTTATTTTTTGATAATTATCCAGGAGGATCTGGTCTCATGTCTGGAGCCGTTTTTGGTAAGATTGCTGGGGAATCAGCAGCAGTGTTCTCGGTTGAAGCAAGATAGGCTTTTGGGCTAAATACATTTTGTATTTAGCTTTTTTTTCGTATAATGCCAATATAGAAAGGTGAGTTGCGAGATGACAGTAGAAGTGACAAAGGTACATTCAGAAGAAGAGATCCATAAACTGGCTGCACAAGCTGTTGGTATCTGGAACGAATACTATATAGGCATTATTACGAAAGAACAAGTCGATTATATGATTGGAAAATTTCAATCCGCTGAGGCAGTGACGCGTCAAATTGAAGTGGATGGCTATGAATACTTTAATTTAAACGTCAATCAAGCTCCAATTGGTTACATGGCGGTCAAAGAAGAGGGAGGAAAACTCTTCTTAAGTAAATTGTACATGCTTAAAGAGTCTAGAGGGAATGGATACGCAAGTGAGGCAATGCTGTTCTTAGAGAACTTATGTAAACAAAGAAACCTTGAATCGATTTGGTTAACCGTGAATCGTGAAAACCTTCATACGATTGATGTATATAAAAAGAAAGGGTTCCAGATCATCGCAGAAGAGGTAAATGATATTGGTCATGGTTTTGTCATGGACGATTATATTATGGAAAAAAGAGTGAATTAAAGAATAAAAATCTCCCTATCCGGTTAACAATAAGTTTGACCAAAATTAACCGGATAAAGGAGATTTTTTACTTGGATAATCATACCGAAACAAATGCCCAGCATGATGGCGATTCACGTGATGGGCGGATGGCAGGGAATGAAACAGATCAAACGTTAACTAATCGACAAGGACAGCCCATCGTTGATAATCAAAATATCAAAACAGTAACAAATCGAGGACCATCCACACTTGAAAACTATGATTTTTTAGAGAAGATCAGTCACTTTGATCGTGAACGTATCCCTGAACGTGTGGTGCATGGTCGTGGAGCAGGTGCGCATGGGATATTTCAATCATATGGAAAAGTAGGGGATGAACCCATCTCAAACTATACACGCGCAAAAGTATTTACTAATACAGACGTCGAAACTCCTGTGTTTGTCCGCTTTTCTACTGTTACACATGGGACACATTCACCTGAATCCTTAAGGGATCCTCGTGGGTTTGCGGTTAAGTTTTATACAGAGGATGGCAACTGGGATTTGGTCGGTAATAACCTTAAAATTTTCTTTATCCGCGATGCCATGAAATTTCCCGATTTGATCCATGCGTTCAAACCAGATCCAGTAACAAATACGCAGGATCCTGCACGCATCTTTGATTTCATTTCAAACACACCTGAAGCGACACATATGATCACCTTTTTGTTTTCACCATGGGGGATTCCGGCCAATTACAGACAAATGCAGGGCTCAGGCGTGAATACGTACAAGTGGGTCAACAGTGAAGGCAAAGGTGTACTTGTTAAGTATCACTGGGAGCCGCTTCAAGGGATTAAAAACTTAACGCAGGAAGTAGCTGAAAAAATCCAAGCAGAAGACTTTAATCATGCGACAGTCGATTTGTACCAAGCCATTGAGGAAGGCAATTATCCTGAGTGGGAGCTATATGTACAAATCATTGAGGACCATGATCATCCTGAGCTTGATTTTGACCCGCTGGATGATACGAAGCTGTGGTACAAAGACAAGTTCCCGTGGCACAAAGTAGGGAAGATGACGTTAAACCGTAATCCGAAAAACTACTTTGCTGAAGTGGAGCAAGCCGCATTTGGGACAGGCGTATTGGTTGATGGATTGGAATTTTCAGATGACAAGATGCTTCAAGGACGGACATTCAGTTACTCTGATACGCAGCGACACAGAGTTGGGGCGAATTATTTACAGCTTCCAATCAATGCACCTAAAAAACGGGTAGCAACCAATCAAAGAGACGGGCAGATGACTTATTACGTAGATACACCACCTTCTCACAACCCACATATTAATTATGAGCCATCTGTTGAAGGGTTAAAAGAAGCGAAGCGAAACGGGAAGCCGCATGAACCTGAAGTAAGCGGTCGTGTGGTGAAGGAGCCTATTGATCGCCCAAATAACTTCGGACAGGCGGGCGAGACCTATAACCGGTTATCTGACTGGGAAAAAGATGAATTAATTAAAAATCTCGTTGCAGGAATCAGTCAAGCTGACGAACGAGTGCAAACCCAAATGATTCATAACCTAACTGAAGCGGACTCTGACTATGGTCGCAGAGTGAAAGAGGGGATTGAATCGTTTAAGAAACGAGGCGCTATGAAACCATCTGCTGTAGAAGAAGCGCAGCAATTAAGTGAGCCATCTAGTCCTTATTAAGAGGGTGAAGAAGCAGTGGACCGAGGGGTCTGCTGTTTTTTTAATTTTGAGGTGGAAGTGAAACGTTGGGAGGTGAAGTGAAACAATAAAGAACCAAAGTGAAACGTTGGGAGGTGAAGTGAAACAATAAAGAACCAAAGTGAAACGTTAGGGGGAGAAGTGAAACGATAAAGAGCTGAAGTGAAACAATAGCCCCCTCCGCCACACGAAAAACGCACACTCTGTATGAGAATGTGCGTCAACCTCTTCTAATGCTAGAAGGAGAGCTGCCATCGCTTGAGTTACCTGTTGTTTCTACGTATCTTTTAACCAAATCTCCATCGCCAGAAACAATGACTTTGGAGGAAACCATTCTACGCTTAACCTAAAAAAAAGAGATGAGCAGCTCATCTCTTTTTTAATTCATTTAAGGTTTGAAAATAGTCTTGATGCTGCCTTCTTCCTTCTTATCAAACACACGATAGGCCTCCGCTGCATCTTCGAGAGCGACTTTGTGCGTTATGATATCGGTTGGGTCAAAGGAGCCAGCTTCAATCATGTCATAAAGCTTCGGCATTAAGTGAACGACGGGGGCTTGGCCCATTTTTAGGCTGACATTTCGAGTAAAGAAATCACCGATTGGAAAGCCGTTTGCTTCTGTTCCATAGACACCAGTCAGTTGAACGGTTCCGAATTTGCGAACCGATTGACTTGCCGTAATGATTGGTGAGATGGTTCCGAACTGATTATCGAACTCAGAACCAAACGTTTGACCATTTGGTACCGTTCCGTCCATCCCAACGCAATCTATGACAACGTCCGCGCCACCTTCTGTAAGTTCATGTAGCTGACTACCAAGCTCTGGGTTGTCTTTAAAGTTATAGGTCTCAACATGATTTGTTCGTTTTCCGTGTTCAAGACGATGATCAACCTGATCGACGGCAATGACACGTTTGGCGCCTTTCATCCAGGCGAACTTTTGCGTCATTAATCCAATTGGACCAGATCCAAGGACAATGACTGTATCGCCATCTTTGACGCCACTATGCTCTACACTCCAATAAGCCGTCGGAATAACATCTGATAAAAAGACGACCTGCTCATCCTCAAGCTCACTTGATTCGGGTAATTTAAATGAAGTTGAGTCACCATAAGGGACGCGTAAGTATTCTGCTTGTCCACCCGGATGGTTCCCAAAATCTTCAGCAAATCCAAACAATCCGCCTGCATCCGAATGTGGACTATTATTTGAATTGTCGCATTGGCTCTCCATCTGATGATTGCAGTAGTGACAATCTCCACAGCTCACGTTAAAAGGGATAACGACTCTGTCGCCTTTTTTAAGACTCTTAACCTCTGAGCCGACTTCTTCCACAATGCCCATTGGTTCATGCCCAATCACGTAATCTTGCTCTGGAACGATCCCACCATGGTACAGGTGTAAGTCAGACCCACAGATTCCACTTGCTGTGATGCGAACAATGATATCTGTATTCTCCTGAATTGAAGGTGCGCTTACCTCTTTCATCTGGATGTTTTCTTTTCCCTGAAACGTTACAGCTTTCATCGTAGCACTCTCCTTATACCATTTTAGGGGGAGTATTCCTTTTTCGCTATAGATTAAACATCCTGAGCCTTTCTTTTTTGTTCTAATTCCTCCAGGAACTCTTTATACTCTTTTTGATGGTTTGTCGTGTTTGAGATCTTTTCAAGCGTTTGATAGTAAGATTGTTCATTGTATTCAAAGGCAAATGAAGCTTCATACCCCTTAGCAACCATTAATGCAAACTCCCATGAGCAATCGTGATACACGTCATCAATTGCTTCGGCTAATAGACTGATTGCTTCTAATATGTTGTTTGTAATTACAGGATCCCTTTTGGCGTAAAGACAAATGTGCGAGAATGTAGAGTTTAAATAAAAGGCGAACGATTCCTTGCGAATGATGACTCGCAACTCATTGTTTGAATCGGTTAAATAAGGTGAAAACCTTGAAACCTGAGAGATTGATAGTAGTAAGTCAGACAGCTGAAAGATGGCATTAGACGTAGTGTGTGGATCATCATTCCCGAGTGCTTTAATGGCAATCTCTTTGAGCTTGTTTATCCCAAATTCAATATCCTGTACTTCCGTTTTTTTGGAGCCAATAAAAACATGTTTATTAATCTCGTCAGGATCAATCGGATAGCGTCCTGTTTTCCAATAGGTAAGCAGAGGAGACCCTTTTAATACAAATTCTCCAATCCGTCTTTCAAACTGGATAACCGTATCAACGGATTGGGCGTAACTAATGAGTCGCTTATAATCAACAATTTGGATATAGCCTGTTTTTGAAGCAGTGATTGTAACACCTTCGCCTTCAAGCTGATCAGCTAAGTTTCGTTGTGGTTCTGTTGTCCGGTATTCTTCTAAATCCCTGACTAATGTAGTAAGAATCTGATGCTGGGATTCATCCTTCATGTGCTGCATAATGTTTGGAACCTGCATCCAATTAATCGTATGACTGATAAAAATCACAAACGAACCGACAGCAATCAGCATAAAGAGAACGGTCAGAATGGGAATGGCTGAGTAATGTGAGGCTACAGCCTCGTCCAACACAAAAAAGGTCAGCAAAATGAATACAAACGCCATATTAAAAATACCGATCAAATGGCGTGTTCGGCGATCAGAAATAAAGGTTGTTAACATCCGTGGTGTAAACTGTCCAGAGAAGTTGGTTAGGACAACTAAGATGGAGTTTAACGTAAACGCGTTAAGCGTGATAATACCAGCTACAAGTGAACTAACAATCTGTCTTGTTAATTCATAATCCGCTTGAAAGAAATCAGTCATCTCTAAACCAATTCTTAAATGCATATCTAAGAACCAGGCAAGACCAGCGAACGCAAGACCAACAAATCCATAAGCTAAACAAATAAGCCATACATTCGATTTCATTTCGTATTTCATTTGGTGATAGGATAGTGTTTTCAAACGCTGGTAGGTGCGCTTTATGTAATGAATAGGGTGCAAGCGAATCATCCTCTCTAGAAAGTTGTTTTATCTAGAGAGTCTGTACCCTTTAAGATTAGAAAAAAACATCACTGCGGCCTCTTTTGTGCTTCATCTATAATTCCACTGTGAATTAAGTTAAGTTCGACATTCACTTTAATGTCCATCGTTGGATAGGACTCGTACCATTCTTCCATTGTTAGGCCTCTAATTCGGTTTTTGGCTAGGGAGCCTAGTGCTAACGGATCAATTTCTAACTCTTGAAATAAGTGAGCGAGTGAAGTGAGTCTTTCTTCAAACTGATCTACACCATACTTCTCAAGTTCCTTCATGGTATAAGGGTGGGTATCACCCCTATTGTCTCCTAATTCATTAATGGCTCCTTCCAAAGTAACAGCGATAGAGGTCACGAAACCACCATCTGTGCTTCTTTCAATCGTATAGGATTGGCTGACATCGACATTTTCAACGCTGACATAACTATCATCGGCCAGATCAATTTGATAATAGCCTCCTGAAAATCGTTCTCTTAGTAGCTTAAGATAGGAAGCTTGCTGAACATTTAGTTTATGAACACACTGATCTTCTTTAAATAGGGCTAACCCAGTCACTTGGGCACGGTCTTTATGAGGTTTGATCATTGGGAGGTACATATCACTACCATCCTCATAGTAGTGGTATAACAAGGAGTGCAGAGTCACCTTAGGGAAGATTTCTTCTTCACTTTCCTCGATCAGATCATTTAGATATTCATACACGGTGATGTCGAGTTTGTAATCTTGCGTGAGAAGGTCATAAGCTGTTCCTTCAACAATAGCAGGTTTAACATTTCGACCGATAAAGGGATCTCGTTGCAAAATATCTAAAAAATAAAAAATGCCTTGTTCTGCGAGTTGATCTTGAAACAGTAATAAATTTAACCGTCCTAAAACAAGCAGCTTGGAAGACTCCGTTTGCATCTTTTTTCTAGTAATACGAGATGTGTTACCAGTAGCGCTAAACACAACTGCATTTGGAAGAGTTTCTCCTTCGCCTGGGAGAATGATTTGTGAACCAGCTACTGTGCGAAATTCATCCTCGCTATCAACATCGTACCCTAATGCCTGTACGAGTTGCAGTTCTTCAATCACCTGTGGACGAGGCGCACATCCACTCACTAGTAGAAAACAGAAGATTATGCCAGCCACTTTCTTCATGCGCGCTCTCTCCTTTTTTTCAAAAGTTGACGAAGCTTGAAGCAAATAAACAAGAAGGGAATATAACCAAAGATAACGTAAAAACCAATATTTGCAGTGATATCGTTTAAAGTCTCAACATTTATGCGTCCATTCACTTTAAATGAAAGCATAGATAAAATGAGGCATAGTACCCGTAGCCATATCCGTTGCTTTATTGGTATCACCCGTTTTGATAACCTGGTTGCCGACCATAAAAGTAAGCAAATGGATGGAAGAACAACAAATAGCCAAAGTGATACACCTATATACTCAAAACGTTCGATGATCCCAAGATTTACGGCTTTCCATAAGGTAATTGTTGGCCAAATGGTCTCTAAAAGTTGAGTTTTACTATAATAAGAAATGGTTAAAATCATCGCAATCATATACAAGCTAATGTTAAAAAATAGACCAAGATGAGTCCATTTTTGAGAAGCACGGGGATTCTTAAAAAACGGATAAATCATAAAAAGAACACAAAGACCCAGAACATTTAAGGCCATGGCTTTTGCCCCTTTAGCAATATCAAGAATCGAATGATTAAAAATGGGCTTAAGGGTCTCAAGTTGAGAGTCAGGGAGAGTAAAAAAGATTGTTACAATTAGAGGGAACGTAATGAGCAGACTAATGACAGCTAGTCCAGTAACCACGCGAATTCCTTTTGTTGTATAGCTGTATGCAATCGAAAGAATCAGAAGAGTGAACACCCATGAATAGACATCTGCAAACATCCACGTTTCTAATACCTCTGTATACGTACAAATGACAGTGTAGGCAAGTAGTGCATAATAGCAGATGAAGAAGAGGTTTAAGAGGACTCCGATGTAAGGTCCAAACGTCATTAAATGGATCGTAACTAGATCACCATTACTTTGATTTAAAAGGTGATACATCATCCAAATAATGACGTGTGTTATTAAACCAGCAATAATGATGGAAATCCAAGCATCATGGCCTGCTTTTACTACGATAAATCGCTCAAACCCAAGAATCCCTACACTAATCTGCACACCTACAATGATAAAGAAGCTCAAGAAAGGTGAGAGTTGTCGCGTATTATTCGGTGTGTCGTGAAGTTGCATAGCGCTCTCCTTACTCTTCAATATCAGGTTTTGTTAAATGATTTCCTTCTTTTAAATGCTTAAACCGTGTTTGTTTTTGTGCTCTGGCACTCGCAGGTCGCAACGATTGTAGTCGGAATGGCAAACGAAAAAATGAATCCTTTAAGTCTGCAATACGTAAAGGGTAGATGGGTGTTAAATATGGCTTTCCAAGAGAAGTTAATGCTAGAAGATGACTTAAGAAAAGCGCGAAGCAGGCAGCCACTCCTAAAAATCCTAACCACTGAGCAGCTAAAATAAATGGGAAACGAATTAAACGAATCGTGTTGCTCATCTGGTAAATAGGTGTGGTAAAGGAAGCGAGTGCTGTTAGGGCAACAATGATCAGAAGGATATTACTCGTTAATCCAGCGTCGACTGCAGCTGTACCAATAACGATCCCTCCAACAATCCCGATGGTCTGACCAATTTTTGTTGGTAAGCGTGCGCCTGCTTCTCGTAAGAGCTCAATAACAAGTTCAAGGATAATCGCTTCAAAGACCGGAGAAAAAGGAATCCCGCTCCTGGATGAAACCAGTGTATTCAGTAGGTTCGTTGGAATCATTTCATAATGATACGTTAAAATCGCCACGTATAAAGCGGTTGATAAAATGGAAAACAGAATCGCAAACAAACGAATTAACCGAAAGATCGACGCGATTGGCCATGGGAGAAAATAGTCTTCAAATGCAGAGAAAAATTCTACGAATGAAGTGGGTCCCGTTAAAGCGTGAGGTGAACCGTCTAGGAGTAGAACAACTTTTCCTTCAGCTAGAACGGATGCAACCCGGTCCGGACGCTCCGTATCAATTAACTGTGGAAAAACAGAGTTTGAATCATCAGCGATAAATTGAGCGACAAAGGAACTGTCTACAACCTGATCAAACTGAATATCTTGAACCCTTTGAGTCATCGTTTGGACAATTTGCTCATCAGCAATCCCGTGAAGGTACAAGATTGCTGTTCTGGTCTTACTTAAATCACCCACTTTATATTCCTTTACAACGAGCTCGGGAATAGGCAATCGTTTTCGGACTAGATTTAGATTCGTTTGTAGCGATTCAACAAAGGCCTCTTTGGGTCCAACCACACTAAATTCTACTTCGGGTAAGCTGACTGAACGAGTCTCAGCGTGTTCTGCTGGAATAATAAGAAACAATCCAGGTTCACGTGAGGACTGAATAACAATGGCTCCACGCATGAATGAATCCATTAATGTTTCAATTGAGTTGGACAACTCAATCTTTTCGATAGGGATGAGATCTCTTAATTCACTAAGAGATGCGCCAGGATGATGTGTTAAAGACACTAGCACTTCATCATGTAGGAGCTCTGGCTTGATAATAGATGAAAAGTAATAGAGGGAAAACGAGTTATGCTCTACCTCCTCAAAGTCAAAGGAAAGACTGCAAAGCGCTATTAAATCATCAAAGGATTGTATAGTCTGCTTAGGCATTTGAGTAAGCTTTTGATACAAACGCTTTTGTTTCCATTTTCTAAGCACGACAATCCCTCATCCCTCAACACGTATTCTTTATACATTGTGTGATAAGGGGTAGATTTATGCATGTATCATGGTCTGAAAGTTCGGCAAGATTGAAAAAATAAAACGGCAAATGATTCTAAGATTGAATCATTTGCCGTTTGTATTTTGTTCTATCCTTGCTCAAGTGTTAGCTGATAATGATAAAACTCCATGTCGCGAACAAACCCATGCTTTTCATACAATCGTTGAGCGGCATGGTTATCAATAGCAGTGCTTAAGCTTAAACGAAAAATGTGATGCTGCGACAAAGTGTCTTTAACCGCTTGAAGTAACTGGTCACCAACTCCACGTTTACGTGCAGATTGGGATACATATAGGTCATTTAAAATAAAGGCCTTTTGCATAGCAATGGATGAAAAGGTTGGATAAAGTTGAGCGAATCCAAGATACTCATTACCCTCCTTTGCAAGGATGATGATGGAATCTTGATTTGTTAGACGCTCTGTTATGTAAGAAGTGGCCCCAGATAGGTCTGTTTTCTGTTGATAGAACTCACGGTACTTGTTGAATAAGTGTGAAACAGGTTCTAGGTCTTTGAGTGTAGCGTGATAAATGTCCATAATTTCCCCCTATAAGACTAGTTTTTCTAAGTGTATAGAAAAAGTAAGAAAATAACAATATGTGATGGAGGGTCTTATCCACATATGTGTAGTGACAATATCCTTTATGTTTTATGCACATGTGGATAAGCTGCTAGTCATCAAGATTTGACGTATAATTAGTTGATTTCAAGGCAATTGAATAATCAAAAAGTTGATCAATCCATAGGCAGGCTGCTCCAACCATATCATTTATGAAGATAACTTAAGAATATGAATAGACAATTCTTATTGAATTAATAAACGCATTACTATAGGGACTTCATATTATTTGCTGCAATCATTCTTTTACAAAATGATGTAGCTTAATTGAGGACATTCTTTCCAATTGTCATCTTATCTTCCTTTTTCTATTCATTTGTATTATGATATTAGAATTACATTTACTATTAGAAAGTATATTTTATTTTAAATGACTAGATAAAGAGAGAAGGGTTACAATTGGAACGAAAGACGAGAAGTACAAGAAGGAAGAAGAAATGGCTTAAAATAACGGCTTTGCTAACAACACTAGTTGTATTGCTTGTTTGCTCTGGTGCAGGTTATCTATATGTGAAAGCAAATCAAGCGGCATCCAAGTCCTTTTCTGAGTTGGAACGTGGAGAGAAATCAGAACTTCGTACGCAGCCAGTAGATATCGGAAAGGATAATTTTTCTGTGTTACTTATGGGGGATGATGCAAGACCGGGTGAAGAGCATGCGAGGTCTGACGCGATGCTTGTAGCTACCTTTAACAAAGAGAAAAAGACAATTATTCTTACAAGTATTCCTAGAGATTCTTATGTTGACATTGTAGGTAAAGGGAAAATGGATAAGATCACTCACGCTAATGCATTTGGTGGAGTGGATATGGCAGTTAATACCGTTGAACAATTACTTCAAATTCCAATTGATCATTATGCGATTGCAAAGTTTGATGGATTAAAAGACATTGTTGATGCATTAGGTGGAATTGATGTGGATGTGGCCTTTACTTTTGACTTCACTGAAAAAGGAAAAACACTTCACTTTACGGAAGGACCTTCCCATCTTAATGGTGAAGAGGCGCTTGCTTATTCAAGAGAACGAAAAAATCCGAAAGCAGGCGGAGATTTTGGTAGAGGTCAACGACAACAGCAGGTGCTTGAGGGAATTATTAATGAGGCAGCATCGCTTAGTAGTATACAAAACTATGATAAACTATTTGATAGTCTAGGTGGCAATCTAAGGACTGATCTGACGTTTGCGAATCTACTATCTTTACACGGCTATGCAACCTCCCTAGTTGATATGGAAACTGTTCAATTAGAAGGCACGCCTTTCCGTGGTAACGACGGAATTAGTTATGTACGAGTAAACGATGATTCCTTACAAGCCATCCAAGCGAAGTTAAAAGAACATTTAGATCTTCAATAAGGATGTGGGGGATAGATTGTCATGAGTGATTTGTATGAAATGCCGAGCTCTGCTTCACTAGATGATACAGATAAGTTAATTATCTCAATGCTTCATGAGAATTCCAGAGTTTCGTACACAGACATTGGCAAACAAGTAGGCTTATCACGAGTTGC
Organism: Alkalicoccobacillus gibsonii; assembly: GCF_016798245.1. Taxonomy (GTDB): domain Bacteria; phylum Bacillota; class Bacilli; order Bacillales; family Bacillaceae_D; genus Alkalicoccobacillus; species Alkalicoccobacillus gibsonii. The sequence continues at coordinate 230,079 of NZ_JAEUZA010000002.1, forward strand.
TGTACAAATGCGCATTCAAAACTTGGTGGAACAAGAAGTAATCGAACAGTTCACCGTTGTTGTGAATCCGGCAAAGATGGGGATTCACGTTTCGGCATTCTTTAATGTAGAGGTCGAACCACAGTTTTTAGATGAGGTTGCCCAAAAGCTAGAAAATGAAAATGCTGTGTCCAGCTTATATCTGATGTCCGGACCTAGTAAGCTGCACATGCATGGAATTTTCTCCACTCAACAGGAGATGGAGCAATTTTTAATTCATACCATTTACCCTTTAAAGGGTGTAGTCAGTGTTGATTGTCAAATGCTCTTAAAGCGGTACAAGAGCAGGATGGGGATGAAGCTGTAGGCGCTTCGCATGAATATTGATAGGTAAATAAAAAAGTTGTCCACATGTGGGCAACTTTTTTATTAGTCTGGATGTTTGTCCATGAAGGATATCGTTATTTTCTTTAAATAAAAATGCAAGCATCTCTCGTTGTGAAATGCTTGCTTCTTTTATTCATTATGGCTTTTAGGTTGCGAAGCTTTCGTTTCCACCGTACTCGTCATGCATTTCCCCGACAATTTCTGTTAGGATGTCCTCCATGGTAACAAGCCCAATGATCGAACCTTGCTTGTTTTTGACAGCTGCCATGTGAGTGCGCGTTTGCTTCATTTTTAAGAATACATCTTGTATGAACATCGATTCCCGCACTTGTGGAATATGGTGTAGAAACTGCTCAATCCCACCATTTCGTCCTGCGGCAATACTTGTTAGCATTTCTTTTGTATTTAGAAACCCAATTAATTTTTGATTCTTAATTACAGGATATCGAGTGAAATCATATTGATTTAAAACCTCTAAAATTTCATCAAGATTCATTTCTGCTTTGAGCATGATGACTTCATCTTTTGGTACCATGATTTCACTTAATGTTCGTCCATCAAAAGAAAAGAAATTCTCCAGATAGGCAAGCTCTGTTTGGTTGATTTCTCCGCCTTTATAGCTTTCCGATACAATGAGCTTTAATTCTTCCTCTGAATAGACGGTTTCATGACCAGCTGGCTTCACTCCAAACCAACCAAGAATCTTTTGAGCTGATCCATTTAGAATTCGGATAAATGGGCCCATAATGACACCAAACCAATAAAGTGGAGGTGCCAGAAGCAAGGTCAACCTCTCAGGGAATTGAATGGCCAAGGTTTTAGGTGCTAATTCACCTATAACAACGTGAAGAAAGGTCACAATCGCTAGGGCAATCGCATAAGAGAGCGCTGTTGCCAGGGCAGCGGGAACACTATACGCTTCAAAAAGCGGTTGAAGAATTCGTTGTACGGTCGGTTCACCTAAAGCTCCGAGAATTAACGCAGTGATTGTGATACCCAGCTGACAAGCTGATAAATAGTAATCAAGTTCATGTGCAACTTTTTTTGCTAAAATGGCCTTCTTGTTTCCTTCAGAAATCAGCTGATCGATTCGAGACATACGTACTTTAAGGATGGCAAATTCTCCACCTACAAAAATAGCAGTCAAGAATATAAAAACAGCTACAAGAAATAAGTTTACGTAAATGAGTGAGTCCAATTATTCCCTCTATTGAAAGAGGGATTCACCTCCATGGTTGTTGTGTGCTTTTAGGCTTGTTCTAATTGAGTATTGTTCATGCGTTGCTTAAACTTAACTTTTTTAATTTGATGGTTATCCACTTCAAAAATGGACCAAAGATGCTCCTGAAGCTTAACTTGAGTATGTTGATGAGAATCGACAATCGCTTGGGTTTTATATTGAATCCATCCACCGATTGTATCGATATTGTCGCGTTCATCAAATTGTAAGCCGAACTGTTCTTCCAAATCATCAAGTAGAACGCGACCACTAATGACATATTCGTCTGAACTTACTTTTTCAATATCTGCTTCTTCATACTCATCAAACTCATCACGAATCTCACCAACTAATTCTTCAATAACCTCTTCCATCGTGACAATCCCTGATGTTCCACCGTATTCATCCATGATGACAGCCATATGGACTTTCTCCTGCTGCATCTTTAGCATGACATCTTGAATGCTTGTTGCTTCTAAAATAAATGGCAGATCACGCATATAGGCCATTATATCAAGGTCTTTTCCAGCGACAATCGCTTGAAGCATTTTCTTGGCATTTACAACTCCGATGATCTTATCTTTGTCGCCGCCTTCAATGACAGGGTATCTAGTAAAGTTGTACTCATCAAGCACAGCAACTAGTTCTTCCTTCGTCATATCCTGATGAATGGCTACAAACTCGGTTCGCGGAACCATGATGTCTTTGGCGACGCGCTCATCAAATGAAAAAACGTTCTCCATATATTGAAGCTCTTCCTTATCAATCTCTCCGCCATGATAGCTTTGCGTCATAATAATCTTAAGTTCTTCCTCTGTATAGGTCTGTTCATGACCAGCCGGCTTTACACCAAATATTCTTAACAACACGCGCGAAGCACCGTTTAACGTTAAGATAAATGGAAACATGATCTTTCCGAACCAATACAGGGGCGTAGCAAGAAGTAATGTCATCCTCTCAGAAAACTGAATCGCCAATGTCTTTGGAGCCATTTCTCCGACAACCACGTGAAGATAGGTAACAAGAAGAAAGGCGATCGCATAAGAGATCACTGACGTCATTGAATCTGGAACATTCAAGAAATTAAACACGGGATACATGACACTGCTCACTGCGGGCTTCCCAAGAGCACCAAGCCCTAAAGCCGTTACTGTAATACCTAACTGACAAGCTGATAAGTAATAGTCTAGATTTTCGGTTACCTTTTTGGCTATAACTGCTTTTTTGTTGCCTTCTGCAATTAACTGTTCAATTCGTGAGCCACGAATCTTAACGACGGCAAATTCAGATGCCACAAAGAAAGCGGTTAGTGCTAGTAAAATGACAAGTAGAACAAGATTAACTATTGTAATTAAATCCAATTATTTCCCTCAGATGAGGGATTCACCTCCAACAGAATTAAAAACTCTTACCGACCAATGATTCATACACGTTCATATGAGTCTATCTTTTTGTCAGGGAGATAAGTTTAGTTACAACAGCAGAATTCTGTTCTTTAGCCATCCTCTTACTTATTAGTTTGTTACCTATAGATTAGAAGAAGGGATGAACAGAAAGCCTGCTATTGTATGTTCTCATATGAACAACAAGAGTGCAGCTTACTTCTTCCAAGTAACGTGTATGCAATATCGCCTTCCCAATGTACGTTCCTCCATTCTTTCTTCAAAATAAATTGTTAACACTAATATGGAATGGCAAAAAATGAAACGGTTTTCACTCTTGCCACAATAGTGTTGAGAAGAGTATACGGATTTTTTCGATGTAAAAAAAGTAGGTACATAACTTTTACATAAAAAATTTACAATCTCGTAATATAAGATTATTCAATTTGTCATGAATGGAAAGTAAATACACCTATATGAGGGGATAAATGGTGAAAAAGAGGGCGGGACATAACATTAATGTATCAAATAAAACACGAATAGCGACTGATTCACACGTTGAATCAATCGCTATTTTCTAGTTCATTTTTGAGTTATGTCCCAAACCTTTTTCTTTTTATGGAAGTGATCATGTAGAGTAGAAGACTCACGGCAAGCATTGAAGCTCCAAGTATTGTCCAACTACCTGTATTGGTTGCTGTTTCTGGAAGTGCTCCGCCCTCTGTGGCTCGTGCTTCGGAAGACGTCATCTTGTTCTTGAAATCCGACTTGCGGATCATCCCATGAATCCCTTTTGTCTGATCGACTACTTGGGAAACCTCATAATCGGTGGCTGCACTTAAATAGGCATAAGCCTTGGCACGATCCATTCCAAGTTCGGTTTCCAAAAAGTCAATTGAACGTCTTGTAGCATCCTTCATCGCTTCATTTAAGTCAGGATCCAAGCCAATCGGAATCCAAAATTCATCTGTTTCACCAAATGGGTGAGTAAAGGCTGAGCCATCTCCTGGTATGGCTTCATCCCCATTCTTTAGCACCGTTAAACGAAATGTCGTGCGAAGAGAGGCTTCAAGTGCTGTTAAGGCTACTTCACCATCTCCTTGAGCGAAATGAGGATCACCTGTGTAGAAGAGAGCACCAGCTACTTCAACAGGAAGATAGAGTGTTGATCCTTCGGTTAAATCATTGATATCGATGTTTCCACCTGTATGAGTAGGTGGAACTGAATGCACCATTTCGTCGGTATCCGTCGCAACACCCATCATCCCCATAAAAGGATCAATTGGAAACTGAACATCCTCGCCTAAAATTTGGCCAAACCACTGGCCATCTATGTATTCAATAGGTGTAAATAACGAAACATTGTTATAAAGTTCTGGGTTTTCTGCGCTGGCTCCTTCCTGGGGTCCATCATTCTCAGGAAATTCGTCTGGAAGTGTTCCTTTGTAGTGACGATTTGAAATCACGCCGTAAGGTACACGTGGCGTTAAAGATAGGATGTCTACTTTTAAGACGTCTCCGGGTTCGGCTCCTTTTACAGCAATAGGGCCAGTAACGATATGAGGTCCATGGTCATCAAAATCGTGATCAATATCTGATTCGGCAATGGCAACAGCCTCATCCAGAACATGCTCCTCATTAATTCCGTTTTCGCCAAAGAAATGAAGTGGATCTCTACCTTGGTCTTCCAGCAATCCTTCATGTGATACCGTATCAATCGTAACGGTTTCTCCAGACTCAATTTCCATCACAGCACTTGCTTGTTTGTTTGGCAGGTGCCCCCACGTAATGGTATCGAGTGACGAGGATAAAAAGTGATCACCGTCTTTTTTGTACGGGTTGTCTTTATTCAGCGGAAAAGGAATGGATTCGGCTTGCGCACTCAAGGGAAAAGAAAGAAGAACAGTTAATGCACCTAAAAATGATAACGACTTTATATTCATGATGATCACTCCTATCGTTGATCGTTACACGTTAGCACTTTAAGATGAATTGTATGTTGGGAAACAGAGATTATCTGACAAACAATTAAAGTGTTTTTACTATGAAGTGTAAATGGCTTATTATCTTCTATTCTAATAATATTCGTGGTAGCATAAAGATTCATCATTATGAAAGCGGTTTATATCGAGGTCGTTGATAATCATATAGTCTTAAGAAATTATTTTGGAGGAGTCGTTTTGTATGACTAGGCACACATTGTGGTACGAACAGCCTGCGAAGGAATGGAACGAAGCGCTACCCGTTGGTAATGGATCTTTAGGTGGTATGGTATTTGGAGAGATCTTAAAAGAAAAAATTACCTTAAATGAAGATACTGTTTGGTATGGTGGGAAACGAGACCGGAACAATCCAGATGCCCTAACAAATCTTCCAAAAGTAAGAGAACTCCTATTTGCGGGCAAATTAAAAGAGGCAGAAGAGCTGGCGGATTTAGCGTTAACCGGTGTGCCTTACACTCAAAGGCATTATGAGCCTTTAGGAGAACTGCTTTTACACTTTAAGCATGAAAGCTCAGAGTTCAAACATTACAAACGAGAGCTAGACTTAAAGAAGGCATCCGCAATAACTACGTATGAATGCAATGGAGTCACGTATAAGCGAGAATTAATCACAAGCTACCCCGATCAATCCTTGATTCTAAGGCTGACTGCATCAGAGTCTGAATCGATATCATTAAACCTAATGTTTGATCGGGAGAAAGCGACTTGTTTAGATGAAGCCAATTCAGAAGCAGGCCATTATCTAAGTATGAGTGGTGTAACCGGTGGAAAAGATGGAATTGGCTTTCATACGATTTTGAAAGCGATACCAGTTGGAGGAGAAGTATACACGATTGGAAATCGACTTGTTGTGAAGAAAGCTGATTCCCTTACAGTGGTCTTAGTAGCATCAACAACCTTTAGGCAAAAGGATCCTGAGACATGGTGCAAAGAGCAGGTGAACCGGGTAGCTCAAAAATCATATGATCAGTTGCTGGTAGATCATATTCAAGATTATCAAGCGTTGTATGAAAAGATGGAGCTTGAGCTAGTTGATGATAACAGTTTGAAAAGTATGCCAACTGATCAGAGGCTTCAACGAATGAAGGATGGTAAATCCGATAATGGATTAATGAACCTTTATTTTCATTTTGGTAGGTACTTACTTATTTCATCTAGTAGACCAGGCTCGCTGCCTGCGAATCTTCAAGGAATTTGGAATGCAGAGATGCTCCCACCGTGGGATAGCAAATTCACCATTAATATAAATACGCAAATGAATTATTGGCCAGCGGAAATATGTAATCTATCTGAATGTCATCTTCCTTTATTTGATTTAATTGAACGAATGAGAGTAACGGGGAGGGAAACGGCTCAATCGATGTATGGATGCAGAGGGTTTGTCGCACACCATAACACGGATATCTGGGCAGATACGGCTCCGCAAGATTTATATATGCCAGCAACCAACTGGACGCTTGGTGCAGCATGGCTCTGTTTACATCTGTGGGAGCACTATGAGTTTACAGGTGACCGTGAATTCCTCAAAAAAACCTATGAAACCATGAAAGAAGCGGCTCTTTTCTTTGTTGATTTTTTAGTAGAGGACGATGCTGGACAACTTGTAACAGCGCCATCAGTCTCACCAGAAAATCGATACCTTCTTCCGAGTGGAGAGTCTGGCACACTTTGTATTGGTCCTGCCATGGATAGTCAAATCTTATATGCTCTATTCTCAAACTGTATTCGCGCAACAGAATTATTAGATGAAGATCACCAATTTGCGACAGAATTAAAAGAAATAAGGCGTCGATTGCCTGAAACGGTTATTGGCAAGAACGGACAGATTCAAGAATGGCTTAAAGACTACGAGGAAGCTGAGCCGGGGCATCGTCATATTTCTCATTTGTTTGCCTTGCATCCGGGTAATCAAATTGTTCCGCACTCAACACCTGAGCTTGCAGCTGCAGCTATCCAAACACTTGAAGGTCGGTTGGCGCATGGTGGGGGTCATACTGGATGGAGTCGGGCTTGGATTATTAATATGTGGGCCAGACTTGGTCAAGCAGAGCGTGCATACGAACACATGACAGCGTTGTTAAACCATTCGACTTTACCTAACCTTTTTGATAATCATCCTCCATTTCAGATTGATGGAAACTTTGGAGGGACGGCTGCAGTCGCCGAAATGATTCTGCAAAGTCATAATGGAGAGATTCACTTATTCCCAGCCCTTCCTTCGAGCTGGGCTACAGGATCGGTTAGAGGGATTAAGGCAAGAGGTGGGTTTGAGCTTACCCTCCAGTGGGAGAGTGGACACCTCTCAAAAGGGGAGATTAAAAGTCTTCTAGGTGGACATTGTGTCATCCGAAGCGCTATACCGCTGATTGTTAAATGTGAAGGGAAACAACTAGTACTCAACGAGATGGAGCAAGATGTTTACCAATTCGAATCAGTTAAAAACCAAACCTATCAACTGGTTAAAGCATCAGAATTGTAAACAAGTAAGGCTCTATGTTTCAGACATAGAGCCTTACAATTATTCTTCAATCATTTTTAGAATGCGCGCAGGGTTTCCACCTACAACGGCGCGCTCAGGTACGTCCTTTGTTACAACAGCTCCTGATGCAACCACTGCATTGTCACCGATGTTCACACCCGGATTGATGATGGCTCTTCCGCCAATCCACACGTTGTTCCCGATGGTCACAGGCTTTCCGTACTCTAAGCCGCTTGCTCGCTCGATTGGATCAAGAGGGTGAGTCGCTGTATAGATATGAACTCCTGGTGCAAGCATACAGTGATCTCCTATAGTAATGGGGCACACATCTAAAAATACACAATCAAAGTTAGCAAAGAAATGTTCTCCTACATGAATGTTGGATCCGTAGTCACATTGGACATTTCCTTCTATATGAATCTGTTGTCCAGTACTACCAAACAGTTCCTTTAAAAGACTCATCCTCACCATTTGATCAGTCTCCGCATTAAATTGTCGTGTAAGTACTAGGGCACGGAGGTGCTCCTGTTTTAGCTCTGCATCTGAGGGGTCGTACATTTCTCCGGCAAGCATTTTTTCTTTTTGAGATTTCATATTAAACTCCTTATCATATGTTTTTCTATACGCTACACTAGCATTATGAGAGAACATAAGCTAGTAAGCTTGCGAATAAATTAAGATTGTGTGCTATTCTAGATCGGGTGTTTTGAATTAGGTTCATTTTTTTAGAGAAACAAGGGTTGAGAGAACAAGAGAGAAGGGGTAATTTTGGAACAACAAATAGTAGGGAAGAAACGTCTTGGTCTTGCGTTTCTTCTAGGAATGTTAGCTGCATTTGGACCACTTACCATCGATATGTATTTGCCGAGTTTTCCTGATATTACCGTAGGATTAAACACTTCGGCATCACTGGTTCAATTAAGTTTAACAGCTTGTTTGTTAGGATTGGCTGTTGGTCAATTAGTTGTGGGGCCGTTAAGTGACGCAAAAGGGAGAAAGAAACCTTTAGTTGTATTTATTATTTTATATGTACTCGCATCGTTAGCCTGTGCATTTGCACCGAACATTTACTTTTTAATTGTTGGACGATTTCTCCAAGGCTTTACGGCAGCTGCGGGTATTGTTATCTCACGTGCGGTTGTCCGTGACTTATTTAGTGGACGTGAGCTAACCAAATTCTTCTCGCTTCTTATGTTAATAAATGGGTTGTTTCCTATCATGGCGCCTGTTTTTGGAGCCGGTGTATTGCTTGTTCCTGGGGCAACGTGGAACTGGGTATTCATTGTGTTGGGCATACTTGGCTTGATTATTGTATCAGCAGTTTCATTTAAATTAAAAGAAACATTACCGGTGGAAAAGCGAGTGCCAAGCTCAATCGGGGCAACACTAGGAACGTTCTCTTATTTAATTAAGGACCGATTATTCATGGGACTGGCGCTCACTCAAGGCTTAATGACAGGTGGGATTTTCGCCTATGTATCAGGAACACCTTTTGTGTATCAATCCATCTATAACGTCAGTCCTCAAATGTTTAGTGTGTTGTTTGGCGTAAATGGACTCGGAATTATTTTTGGTACACATTTAGTGGGACGGTACGCGGGTATTGTGCCAGAGAGGGTATTCTTAAAAGTAGGGTTGATCATAGCTGTTGTTGCTGGTGCATTCCTATTTGTTATGACGATGCTTCAAGGTCCGCTTCTTTCAATAGTAATCCCTATCTTCTTCTTTGTTTCCATGATCGGAATGGTGGGGACTACATCCTTTTCACTTGCGATGGAGACGAAGGGCGAACAAGCAGGGAGTGCCTCTGCTTTACTTGGATTGCTGCCATTCGCCATTGGAGCAACAACTGCTCCACTCGTTGGGATTGCCGGTGAAGAAACAGCCGTTCCTATGGGCTTTATCATCTTCATTATGAGCGCAGGTGCCTTCCTGTCGTTTACGTTCTTGGCGAAAGGCGGTCGTGTGAAGGAAGAACAAGCATGATATAGGAGGTGACTGGTTAGATGAACACCATAATCTTCATCCTTTCAATACTTGTTTTTTTGGTTCTCCTTTTTATTGTCATAGAGAAAGCCGTGCAAAGAGGCATCGATTCATCAAGCGTTGGCCGAACCATTCAAAAGAAGTTAGACGATACGGATAGGAAAGATAAAAGATAACAAAGCTGAGCGAATGATCGATTCGCTCAGCTTCTTTGGTTTATTTACTATTTACTTCTCTACTTTTTAACGTGAAGAATGTAATGACAAAGCCGATCGTTAACGTGAGTAAAACGCCTATGATCGCATACCAGAAGTAAGGGCCTACATAAGCAACCAGACTTACTATACTCGATAAGATGTATCCATAAATACGAACACCAAGTATGGCAAAGAACGTTGCTCCAATAATACTAGCTACCGTACAAGCTATAAACGCTTTCCGATATTTAATTAGGACTCCAAATAAAGCTGGTTCCGTAATTCCAAGTAATGCTGAGATACCGGCTGATAGAATGACCGACTTTTCTTTTTTTCCTTTCGCTTTAAAGAAAACAGCGAATGTTGCTCCTGCTATAGCCATGTTGGTCATAAAGAACATAGGCATGAGCATATCAAATCCATTATCAGCAAAGTTTTGTAATGCAATCGGTGTCATTGCGTGGTGCATTCCAAACACGATAGCAATCGGGCGAATTCCCCCTACCACACTTCCTGCAAGAATGGGTGAAAGGTTAAACAGCATCTCAATGAATGAAGCGAGTAAGCTTCCCACATAGGCTCCTAGTGGTCCCGTGGCAATTAAAGCAAATGGAATAGCAATAAATAAGGTTAATGTCGGTGTAAATACAGTTCTTAATACACTCGGCATAAACTTGTCGACATATTTTTGAATATAGCTTAATGCCCATACAGATAGGATAATCGGTATAACGGTTGCACTGTAATTAATTACTGGTACAGGAAGCCCGATAAAAGTGAATTGGCTGATCTCTCCCAATTTTGCAGCATCCAGCAAAGAAGGATACATAAACCCACCTGCTACAGCTAAAGCAAGATATTGATTGGTTTTAAAAATATTTGCAGCAGAAGCCGCTAGGAAAAATGGTAAAAAGTAAAAGACCGCGCTTGCTACTAAATCAAGAATAATGACCGCATCACTCTCTGCATTTAATACCTCAAGAGCAATGAGTCCAGCTAAAATTCCTTTTATCATACCAGCTCCGGCAATAGCCGGAACAATTGGTCCGAAAACTCCTGATACTACATCAAGAAGGGCACCGAAAAATCCTTTCTTTTTGGAAGATGGTTGGCTTTGAATATTTTCTTCTATTTCAAGCTCGTTTATTAATGCTTCATGAACCTTTTGAACATGTGTACCTATAACGATTTGGTATTGATCATTTGTTAGTTGATCACCCATTACACCATCAAGGTCTTTAATGTCTTCTCGCTTTATTTTTGAAAAATCATGCAAGTCAAAGCGAAGTCTTGTCATGCAGTGCCATACTTTTTTAATATTATGTTCTCCGCCTACATATTCAATAATATGTTTGACGTTTTTCGTATCACTCATAGTGCCAGCCTTCCTTCTATTCGATTAAGATGATCATCTTTACTCGCTTATCGTAGCACACCGAACATTTATTGAAAACGGTTCAAAAAACACCAATTTTCTTATAAAACCTTGATAATAAAGGGTTTTTGAGATTATTTGTTCAAATTGGTATGGTAAATAGTGAGGATTAGTACGTATTTTCTGACCAAATTGACCCGTAAAAATTGGTATGCTTTAATCAACGTATTGGATAACATGAATCATTATATTTAGATAATATCGATTGAATAGCTATGTACTAGAAAGAAAAAGGAGTAACGACGATGAAGCCTAATCTCATAACAAATGTAGAAGCATTTGTTACTAATCCACAGCGTCATAATCTGGTTGTTGTAAAAGTAGAAACAAGCGAAGGTTTGACAGGATATGGCTGTGCTACCTTCCAACAGAGGCCATTGCCTGTACAAATGGTGGTTGAGGAGTACCTTAAACCAATTCTACTGAATCGGGATGCTCATGATATTGAGGATCTTTGGCAAATGATGATGGTCAATTCATATTGGAGAAATGGTCCGATCCTTAACAATGCCATCTCGGGTGTAGACATGGCTCTTTGGGATATTAAAGCGAAGCTAGCTAACATGCCCCTTTATCAATTATTTGGAGGCAAATCAAAGAGTGCAATTGCCGCTTATGCCCACGCAGATGGATTAACAATTGAAGAACTCTTTACGAATGTAGATCATTTGATTCAACGAGGATTCAAACATATTCGCTGTCAGTTGGGGTTATATGGTGGAAAAAATCATGATATGCATATGCCTACTACGAGACTGGATGGAGAATATTATGATCCAGACATCTATATTCAAGATGTCGTTCAAATGTTTAAAGCTCTTCGGGAGAGATACGGCTACGGCATTCATTTCTTACATGATGTTCATGAACGCCTTTCTCCTAATCAAGCCTTGCAGCTTGCTAAAGATTTGGAGCCGTATAAGCTCTTTTTCTTAGAGGACATTCTACCACCAAACCAAAATGAGTGGTTAGCTCAGTTAAGAAGTCAGTCTACTACTCCGATTGCTACAGGTGAGTTGTTTAATAATCCTATGGAATGGAAAGATCTTATCATTAATAGAAGAATTGATTATATCCGCTGCCACGTTTCACAAATTGGGGGGATTACTCCGGCATTGAAACTAGCTGCGTTATGTGATGCTTTTGGCGTGCAAATTGCTTGGCATGGCCCATCTGATATGACGCCTATTGGAGTCGCTGTTAACACGCATCTGAATATTCACCTTCATAATGCCGCCATTCAAGAGGTTCAAGAACCTGGTGAAACCATTAAAGAAATGTTCAAGCATTCGGTAGAAGTAGAAAAGGGTTATATCTACCCTATAGATCGGCCTGGGATTGGTGTTGGCTTTGACGAAGCACTTGCTAAGGAGTATCCAGTTAAATATAGAAAGCATGAATGGACTCAATCAAGATTACCTAACGGATCCATCCATACACCTTAATCGTAAGAGCATGTTCCAAAGGAACCAAATGGATGGTTTCCTTTTAGGAGCGGCTCTTATTTGCTAAACTAAACTCAAATCAATGAGATAGCTGGTGGAGTGATATGACAAAAACTGAATTTGTATCAGATGACCTTCTAAGTAAGATCTATCAAAATAAGTATAGTCCCGGTGAAAAGCTTCCAACAGAAAGGGATCTTGCCACTCATTATCAGGTTTCACGTTATACCATACGGCACGCAATCAAAAAACTCCTTAATATAGGATGTGTTCGTGTAGTCCAAGGCTCAGGTATCTTTGTAACTGATACGAAATACAAAAGTCCGCTTATTTATAATTCCTTAACTGAGAAGAAGTTTAATGAAATTGAATCTAAGATTATCCACTTAAAAAAAGTTCAAGCTACCCCATTACTTGAAAAGACGTTTGATCTTAAACAACAGGATCTATGGGAGTATAAACGAATCCGTATAGTTGATTATCAAAAGGTTCAAATTGAAACATCATTATTGCCGTTTCATTTATTTCCGGACCTTACTGAAGAAATTTTAGCCAAATCTGTTCACCACTATGTTCAGCAATGTGGTTTTCATATCTCGCATTTTATTACAACATATAGTGCCGTCTCTATTACAAGAGACGAAGCTGCATTATTAAATTGCAAAAAAGGTATACCTGCAATGAAAATCATGAATCGGGGGATTCTGGATGATGGAAGAGTTTTCGAATATAGTGAGCTTGTAAATCTTGATTATACCGTCTCCTATTTTACTCCGTTTAACAGTGAGCATCATCAGCAACGTTTAAATAGAGATTAATTAAGAATGCACGATAAGCATAGCTGAGCGGATTTAGACGCCTCTCAGTTTTTTTTGTAGACGAAAAATTTGTCGAAAGAGATTGACATCGTTTACATCGGGATGTATAGTATGGGTACAACATCATATTAGGATTGTTACTGATTCGATCAGGCATTACCTATGTTAAGAACACGTAAGAAGTTTTAGTGTTTTTAAGATGGGATTTTGTTGTGTGATGAGATATGGAGGACATATCATGAAATTCTCAAAAGCATTCAATAATAACGTGGCCTTGGTAAAGGATTCATCGGGAGTAGAATGGATCGTCATGGGCACTGGCGTAGGATACCAAAAGAATAAGGGAGATCTCATCCCTGAGGAAAATATACGCCGGAAGTTTGTGGCTGAACAATCTTCGACTCGCAAGCCGTTGCTGCAGGTATTGGATGAGATTGATTCAGATGTCCTTGATGTTTCAGTAGAAATCATTAAAAATGCGGAAGCGCAGCTGGGCGTTACATTTAGTAATAATATCTATCTAACCCTTGCAGATCATTTGAATTTCGCTGTTAAGCGTGCGAATGAGCGAATTGATTATGCAGATACAAACCGATGGGAAGTTAAGAACCTTTACCCTAAGGAATACACGGCTGCAAAAGATGCCATTAGACAAGTGTTTGATCGTTTAGATGTTTTACTTCCTTTAAGCGAAGAGACCTTTATTACGTATCATTTTGTCAATGGACAGCAAGCCAAGAAAACAAAGATTGAAGAAACGCTAAAAATGACAGAGGTCATTAATCGAATTATTGAGATTGTTCAATACCATTTTCAACTTAAGCTTGACGAAGACTCACTTAACTATACACGCTTTATCACTCACCTTAGATACTTCTTCATCCGGCAATATAAGCAGGATCAAACGGAGCAAGAGGAAGTGGATATCACCTTATTAGAACTTGTGAAAACAAAGTACGAAAAGGCGTATCAAGCAGTGGAGAAGATTTCGAACTTACTCGAAAAACGGTATGGCTGGAGTTTATCTTCAAACGAACGACTTTATTTAACTCTTCATGTATGGAGAGTGACAAATCGACAAATAACTAAATAGCATCACGGCGGATTGTTACTGATTTGATCAGGCATTACCCAAATGGAACGAGCCACTGGCCGTCTGTTTGGGTATTTTTTATGGAAAAAAAGGGGGATTTACCATGGCAAAGTACAAAGAATTAGCTGAAAAAGTACTTGAGAATGTAGGCGGATCTGGAAACGTTGATCAAGCTTGGCACTGTATCACACGCCTTCGCTTCAACCTTCATGATAAAGAACAAGTAAAAATTGAAGACATTAAAAAGCTTGATGGTGTGCTTGGTGCACAGTTCTCAGGCGATCAATTCCAGGTCATTGTAGGAAACAAAGTATCAGACGTATATGCTGAACTTGAGCCAATGGTTGGTTCAGATGGTTCTGGCAGTGGAGGAGAGAAAAAGGGTCAAAGACAAGGAATTGTCTCAGCAACGATGGACTTTATCTCTGGTGTATTTACACCAATCCTACCTGCACTTGCAGGAGCCGGATTATTAAAAGGTTTCCTTGCTTTATTTGTGACACTCGGTTGGTTGAATAATGAAGGCGACACATGGGCTATTTTGAATGCAATTGGAGATAGTGTATTCTTCTTCCTACCGTTCTTCTTAGCTGTTTCAGCCGCTCGAAAAGTACGTACAAACGAATACCTCGCATTAGTTCTTGCAGGTACGATGATGTACCCAACATTTCTCGATGCAGCTAGAGGAATTACTGAGGCAGCAAACTATTCGATCTTTGGACTTAACTTTATTTCGATTCCGGTATTGAATTATTCTTCAAGTGTTATTCCAATTATTTTGGCAGTACTTGTATTGAAATACGTATATAACTTTGTTAAGAAATTTATGCCTTCTGCTATCTCTTTAATGTTCTCACCAATGATTACATTCCTTATTGTTGTTCCAATCACACTTTGGATCATCGGACCACTTGGAACAAACATTGGAGCAGGACTATCACAAGTATTTGTTTGGTTGTTTGATGTAGCAGGTCCTGTAGCTGGATTGTTATTAGGTGGATTCATGCCTCTAATCATCATGACTGGTATGCACTATGCATTTGCACCGATTGCTATTCAAAACATCAACACAATTGGGAATGACTCATTCCTACAACCAATGATGTTTATTAGTAACTTAGCTCAAGCGGGTGCTGCTTTTGGAGTAGCTGTTCGTTCGAAAAACAAAGCATTAAAACAGTTAGCTGTATCTTCAGGTATCTCAGCAACAATTGGTATTACAGAGCCCGCAATGTACGGGGTTAACATGAAAGTGAAAAAACCTTTTATCTATGCGATGATTTCAAGTGGTATTCTAGGCGCTTTTGCTGGATGGTATGGATTTAAAGCATTCGCTCTTGGCGGTCTTGTTGGGGTATTTGCGATTCCAGTATTCGCTGATCCAAGTGGAGCAGTTGGACCAATTGTTGTAGCTTTAATCTTGTTCGTATTGTCTCTAGTTCTACCATTTATCTTAACCATGATTCTTGGATTTGAAGATGTGCCTGAAGAAGGAAAAACAACAGAAGCACCTAAAGCAACAGAAGAAAAGAAAACACAAGCAACTTCAGGTACACAAACACAAACTGTTGTTCAATCTCCACTTAAAGGAGAGCTCGTACCATTAAAAGACGTGTCTGACCCAACATTTGCCCAAGAAATTATGGGTAAAGGGATGGCTATCGAGCCTAGTGAAAACCACATTGTTGCACCAGTATCTGGTACCGTTATGGTTCTTCCTGATTCCAAGCATGCAATTGGCATCAAAGGGGACAATGGAGAAGAGATTTTAATTCACATTGGAATTGATACGGTTTCTCTTAAAGGCGAGCACTTTAATGCATTAGTAAAAGTGGATGACCATATTGAAGTTGGGCAAAAGCTAATCGAATTTGATCGCGAAGCCATCAAAGCAGCAGGCATTCAAACAGTTACAATGATTATTGTGACAAACACACCAGATTACCTAGATGTATTAAGCATTAATGATTCTGGTCCGGTGTTTGAAGGCGAGCAACTATTAACGTTAGTACGATAACCAGTTTGGGGACTCGAGCGTGTGAGTCCCCAACTAAAATAGAAAGAGAAAGGGACGTGGAGAAGATGACAAAAGCAATCGAAGGATTCAAACCAGACTTCCTATGGGGAGGAGCGACAGCTGCAAACCAAGTAGAGGGAGCCTTTGATGAGGATGGTAAAGGCCTGTCAACTGCTGATATGGTCCCATTTATTCCAAAATCAAAACGTGGCATGAACATGGCGATGGACGTAACGGCTGAGTACATTGAAGACGTATTAGCAGGGAAAACGGAAGATGTATTCCCAAAACGTTTTGGTGTTAACTTCTATCACACCTATAAAGAAGATATTGCTCTATTTGCAGAGCTAGGATTTAAAGTATTCCGCCTATCAATTAACTGGTCACGTATCTTCCCAAATGGTGACGATGCACAGCCAAATGAGGCAGGGCTTGAGTTTTATGAGAATGTATTTAAAGAACTAAAGAAGTACAACATTGAACCACTTGTTACACTTTCTCATTATGAAACACCTCTTGCGTTAACACGTAAATACAATGGATGGTATAGCCGTGAAGTCATTGACTTCTATACTAACTATGCAAAAACGGTATTCACACGTTATAAGGACTACGTGAAATACTGGTTAACGTTCAACGAGATCAACGTAATTACGCATAGTCCTTACACAGGTGGCGGAATTTTAATTGATAAGCTACCTGAAAAGACAAGTGATCAAATTGCATATCAAGCAGCGCACCACCAGTTTGTAGCAAGTGCTCTTGCAACAAAATTAGCTCACGAGATCATTCCAGATGTACAGGTTGGTTGCATGCTTGCTCGTATGCAAACATATCCTGTGACTAACCATCCGGATGATATTCTAAAGGCTCAGGAGCACAACGACTTGAACCTATTCTTCACTGATGTTCATGCAAAAGGGGAATATCCTGCTTACATGAACCGTTATTTCGCAGAGAACAATATCGTAGTAAACAAAGAAGAAGGCGATGACGAAATCTTAAAGAACCATCCAGTTGATTTCATTTCCTTCAGCTACTACATGTCAATCTCTGTGACAACACAGGGGGACCAAGAAAAAACGGAAGGAAACCTTGTAGAAGGCGCTGTTAAAAACCAGTATCTTGAGTCTTCAGACTGGGGTTGGCAGATTGATCCTAAAGGATTACGTGTAACGCTACGTGATTTCCATAACCGTTATAACAAACCACTTTTCGTAGTAGAAAACGGACTAGGTGCATACGATAAAGTTGAAGAAGATGGATCCATTCACGATCCATACCGCATTGATTACTTGCGTAAGCACATTGAACAAATGAAAGAAGCAGTTAAAGACGGTGTTGACCTAATGGGTTACACAGCTTGGGGTCCAATTGACCTTGTCAGCTTCTCAACATCCGAAATGTCCAAGCGTTACGGATTCATCTATGTCGATCAAGATGATGAAGGGAACGGAACACTTAAGCGTTCCAAGAAAGATTCCTTCAACTGGTACAAAAATGTGATCGCAACAAATGGAGAAGAACTATAATTGATTAAAGAAGAGTTCGCACGACCATTGGTCTGCGGGCTTTTTGTTTGTGCGGAGTGGGGGATTTTTAGAAGGTGCAGAGTCCGATACCAAGAATGTCCTCCCATTTAGCAAGGCGCAGAGACTGATACCAAGAACAAAGAGCCACTTACTAAGAGATGCAGAGACAAAACCAAGCCCCCACAGCATCCAACCAAGACCAACCCATTAGCAAGAAATATGCGATCCTAATCAAGAACAAAGACACATCAACCAAGCTCGTCGCACCTTTACCAACAACTATTCCATCTATACCAAGAAAACGAGGGGGGGCTACCAAGAAAGAGGCCCCGATACCAAGAATGTCCTCCCATTTAGCAAGGCGCAGAGACTGATACCAAGACCAAAAAGAAACTCATCAAGAAAAACAGAACTGATACCAAGCCACCCACGCCGTCAACCAAGAAGAACCTTGTTCCGCGCCATCACCCATCCGATATAATAAAAAGAAAAGAGGTGGTCTTCAGTGAACGTGCATGCAGTATCCATCAAGCGCATCGACCAGTTTTTTCAAGAGCAACTTCATGCAAGGCAAATTGATCCCGATGATCCGGAATTTCAGCTGTTTCGTGATGTTTACATGCCTCCAAAGGAAAAAACGGCCTCTATTTATGGATTGAGTGACGAAGCGACGCTTGCTTTGTTGGCTGGACGTGCAAAAAGCGTTCAAGACATGGAGTACGAGCTGTTGGCGAGGAAGAGAACGAACGCCACTCTTGATGTAGACACGATTCTAACGATAGGACTAGTGGTCGTAACGGAAACGGATAATTTTAAGACAATCACAAATTATTTTATTGGTGGGAGTAGACCTTTTCAAAGCTTGAATTCCATTCTTACATATTTTATTGGATATCCTAAAAAGAACCTCGAATTAAAGTTGGAACATGACCGAGCTGCAAAAGAGTTTAAACAAATGGGTCTACATCTATTGTAACCATCAAAAAAACCTGCACCGATTAATGGGTGCAGGTTAACTTCTTATTTTCGAATGGTTTTTAACGCAGTGCTCCACTCGTTTACTTCATCAAGCATCACAGTGATGTTTGTTTGGTGGAGTTCTTGTGGTTTAAAGTCTTGGCCGTTCTCAAAGTCTAAGAATAGTGAAAGTGTTGGATGTGTACGAACATCCGCTACTTTAAGCTCTCCTAGGATCCCGCGTAGATGTTCTGCTGCACGTGCGCCACCTGTTGAACCATAGCTTACAATTCCAGCTGCTTTGTTATGCCATGCATCACGTGCAAAGTCTAAAGCGTTTTTCAGTGATCCAGAAATACTGTGGTTATATTCTTGAACGATGAAGACAAATCCGTCAAGGCTCGCAAGTTTTTCGTTCCATGCACCGATGCCTGGTTCAGTGCCATCTGTAGTTCCTAGAAACGGAAGCTCGAAATCCGCGATATCTACGATTTCATATTCAGCGTCTCCGCGTTTATCTGCTAATGTTTTAACCCATTCCCCTACCTGTGGGCTTACACGTCCCTGTCTAGTGCTTCCTAAGATAATTCCGATTTTCAATGCTTCCTGTGCCATTTGTACGTCCTCCTTGGATTCTTTTCCGAATAATTTCTTAATGATACTCATGTGTAAAACACCGCCTGCAATATATATTCTTAAGATGGCTTGCATATACCTGCTTACAAAATGTCTCGTAAGTAACTTACTTTATGTAAGTAAATATACATTTATAATTTTGTTATGTCAAGTAAGTTTTTTATATAAAGTAATTTATTTTTTCGTAAATGGGTATATAATAGAAGGGGGGAGTGAATAAAATGGATACGTCAATTTGTCCTAGATTTGAAAAAGCCATGGGCATCCTAAGTCAAAGGTGGACAGGGTTGATTATCTATCAACTACTACCTGGACCCAAGCGCTTTTGTCATATTGAATCCTCCATGGCTGTCAGCGGTAGAGTTCTTTCTGAACGACTGAAAGATTTAGAATCTGAGGGGATTGTAAAACGGAATGTTATTCCGGAAACCCCGGTACGGATTGAATATTCCTTAACTGAAAAAGGGTTGGCTCTTCAACCAATCATGTTAGAAATGGAGAAATTCGCTGAAACGTGGATGGAAACAGAATCATAATAAAGCTGCTCATCGAAAAGGTGAGCGGCTTTTTGTATGTTTACTTTCAAAGATACGTGTACTAAAAAAACCCCGAAATGGCTTCGGGGTTTTCAAAACAATTACTTCTTTAGCAAACGTAAAACAAACGATACGATTAAAATTAAAATAATCGCACCCACTAATGCAGGGAATATGGCAAATCCACCTAATTCGGGTCCAATGTCTCCTAGAATCGCTGTTCCAAGGCTTGCCCCAACAAAACCTGCAATAATGTTTCCAATGATTCCAAAAGGAACCCCTTTACCTGTGATGGCTCCTGCTGCCCATCCAATTAGTCCACCAATGATAAGACTCCAAATAAATCCCATATAAAATCTCTCCTTTTGTATAAGTACAATTCTCTTATTCCCTTTGAAGGAACAAGCAAACATATTTAATATTTTGACAAGTGTCTATAGGATAAGATACAGGATATTAGCCAAGCTAGAATAGCACAGGAGATTAACTTAAAAAGGAGTTAATAATGAATAATCAAACAAGCACGGAACCGAACTCAACCATTCCTATGACGTCAGCTCACGACGGGCTAGTTCAACGTTTAACGGAAGATATCTTTTGTTACACAGATAAAATTGTAAATGTTTACTTCGTAGGAAATCCACATAAGCCACATGAATGGTTTTTAGTGGATTGCGGAATAAGCAGGACGCCTGACGTTATCTTAACTGCACTAAAAACGGAATTTGGAGAAGCACATCCACCAAAGATGATTGTTTTAACTCATGGTCATTTTGATCACGTCGGTGCAGCATTTGATTTGGCCAAGCATTGGGAAGTCAGCTTGTATTGTCATGAGCTTGAGCTCCCTTTTGTCACAGGGGGACAAGACTATCCTAAACCGGATCCAACAGTAGAAGGTGGGATGGTTGCCAAGCTGTCTGGTGCATTTCCTCATAAAGCCATTAACCTCACGCCTTTTATAAAACCTTTTGACTCAAGTGGATCACTTGTAGGCTTTCCAGAATGGAAGTGGATTCACACACCGGGGCACTCACCGGGACAAATTGCTCTGTTTCGTAAAAAAGATGGAGCTCTGCTGTCTGCAGATGCCATCATCACTGTAAAGCAGGATTCATTATATGACGTACTGACACAAACGGAGGATCTTCAAGGTCCGCCGCGATATCTGACAACTGATTGGAAAAAAGCAAAGCTCTCAACAGAGCGACTAAGAGACTTACAGCCAGAGTTTATTGGACCGGGGCACGGTTTACCGATGTTTGGAGACGAATTTAAACATCACTTAGAACAGCTTGTTCAGGAGTTTGATCGTGTAGCAGTCCCTGATTTTGGAAAGTACACCGAGGAATAAAGGATGAATCAGGCTGTTTTCCTAGACCGTGATGGAGTAATAAATGAAGTTCTCAGCCATAGAGTAAAGTTTGTGAACAAACCAAAAGATTTTTACCTTTTAAAAGGGGTTGGACCAGCCATTAAACGATTAAATGAAGCGGGTTTTCTTGTGTTTGTAGTGACAAACCAAGGTGGGATTGGTCTTGGTTATATGACGGAAGAAAGACTTAATATGATTCATCAAACGATGACAGATCAAATCGCTGAGTTTGGTGCCGTTATTCATGACATTTCCTATTGCTCTCATAAACCACAAGCTGATTGTCCGTGCCGAAAACCAAAAGCGTATATGCTTGAACAGCTTGCTAAAAAGCATAAGGTTGATATTGGTAAAAGCATTATGGTAGGTGACCGGGAACCGGATATTTTAGCAGGGAAAAAGGCAGGGTGTCAA
Source organism: Alkalicoccobacillus gibsonii (assembly GCF_016798245.1). Lineage (GTDB taxonomy): Bacteria > Bacillota > Bacilli > Bacillales > Bacillaceae_D > Alkalicoccobacillus > Alkalicoccobacillus gibsonii. Next base: position 251,969 of record NZ_JAEUZA010000002.1, read on the forward strand.
ACGGTACTTGTGAATGCACGTGAGGAGGAAACCTACGGTGCTGATGCGGTTTTTTCTGATTTGGAGCATGCAGTCCCATGGATTTTACAAAACCGAATAATGGTAGAGGAGTAAGGGATTTTTCCTCCTACTCTTTTCAGTAGATGGTTGACAGCTTAGGAGATAAGGTGATAAAGTTCGATTTAGTGATTTATCGAACTAAAGCGTAGGTAGGGTGTTTTACATGAATGCTGTTGTGATAGCTGTACTATTAATGATTATTCTTAGCTTGCTGCGTGTACACGTAGTCATTGCGTTAATTTTAGGGGCACTGGCCGGAGGTCTTTTCGGTGGATTAGGCTTTAATGGAACCATTGATGTCTTTACTGAAGGTTTGGGGAATAGCGCCAATATCGCGCTTAGCTATGCGGTGCTTGGTGCATTCGCTGTTGCACTCTCCAAGACAGGCTTGCCTCAATTGCTTGTTGATACATCTATTAAAATTGTTGGAAAGAAAGAAGAGGCTCGTTCAAAAACCTTACCTAAGGTTTTGATTTTCTTCATGATCTTTCTTATATCCTGTATGTCCCAAAACCTCATCCCAATTCATATTGCATTTATCCCCATTTTAATTCCACCGATTCTACAGGTGCTGAATGAAATGGCCCTCGATCGTCGAGCCGTTGCAAGCATTATGACGTTTGGGCTACAGGCTCCTTATATGTTATTACCATTTGGTTTTGGCGCCATCTTCCACGGCATTGTTGTCGACAATATGGAGGCGAATGGGATGTCTGCATCACTAAGTGACATGCCTTATGCGATGCTGCTTCCGACGCTCGGAATGGTGTTAGGTCTTCTTGTAGCGGTCTTTATTACGTATCGAAAGCCACGGCAGTATGAAAATCAATCACTTGAATCAACAAACCAACCTGAACAGGAGAGCGTTTCTTATTCTGCGTACTCATTAATCAGTGCGTTTGTGGCTATTCTCGCTACGGTCATTGTTCAAGTAACCTCAGATTCGATGGTTATCGCTGGAGTAGCTGGTTTAGTGGTACTAGTGTTTAGTGGATCTGTTCGGTTTAAAGAGTCCGACGCCCTTTTAACAGAAGGGATGAAGATGATGGCTTTTATCGGATTCGTCATGATTGCAGCGTCTGGGTTTGCAGAAGTTATGCGGGCGACAGGTGACGTTGAGCAGCTTGTTGAGACGTCGGCTGCATGGATGGGTGACAGCAAGAGCTTGGCTGCACTTCTTATGATCTTAATAGGTCTATTAATTACAATGGGAATTGGCTCGTCCTTTGCGACCGTCCCGATTATTGCTGCACTTTTTGTCCCAATGTGTGCCGCGATGGGCTTCAGTCCAATTGCTACGCTATCCCTCATTGGAACGGCAGGAGCGATAGGAGACGCGGGGGCTCCAGCATCGGACAGTACACTTGGACCAACCGCCGGGTTAAATGCCGATGGGCAGCACAATCATATCTGGGATACCTGTGTGCCAACTTTTCTTCATTTTAATATTCCACTCATTATTTTTGGATGGATTGCAGCGATCATCCTCTAGACTCAAAGAGGCTGGGACTTAACTCAAAATAAACGAATGGCGAATGATTCAATGAGCGAATTATTCGCCATTCGTGTTTTCATGAAACGAGCGGAGGGAGAATCTGAGACTCCTACGGAACAGAACGTGGTGAAGACACTGTAGCGGCGCTTTTCCCGCGTAAGGGGCTGAGGCCGTTCCCGTGGAAAGCGAAGGATTCTCCTGTAGCGGATATATTACGACTTTCGTGTTTTTGTGAGTATTTTACTGTTATGTCTCAGCCTTTTTCTATGAAATCTAGGGAAAAGATGATCAAGAAGCTTCTATATGTTGTCGAGTAGCATGTGAGGTAGACTAACACACGTGCCTGTTGGGTAGCGTGCTGGTGTTACTCTCCATTGGATTTGCACTTTTTTCATTTAAGCAACCAGCGATAGTAATGAAAACGGAATCTTGACATCACCTCATACAGTGTGTAAAGATAAAAGCAATTAAGCGGAAAGGATGGTACCTCGTACAATGAAGTAGAATCTTATCTAATAAACAGTACATCTTAATGAGTTTGAATGAACGGAAGACGCAACCAGTCTGCGCTTATTCAAATGAAAATTAACGAGTATGTTTAGAGATGAGATTCGGGCGATGTTTGTACAGGTACAGCCACTTATATTCAGCTCAGTCAAAGTCTTCCGTTCGTAGGAGCAGTCTGACTTATTTGGATATAAATACGCGCATCGTACGAACTCTCTCTAGCATCTGGAGGGAGTTTTTTTTATGTTATATCTGAAAATCGATCATCTTGAAAAGAGCTTTGGAGGGCGAACCATTTTCCAGATCGAATCATTATCTCTTTACGACCAGGAGCGAGTCGGAGTGGTAGGGCGTAACGGAGCAGGCAAGTCTACATTGTTATCCATTCTAGCCGGAACAGCCAAGCAAGATTCGGGACATGTGGAGAGATACGGAACCATTGCGTATGTTCCGCAGCTTGAAGAGATAAATCATGACATTCGACCGGAATTATATAGTAAGTGGAAACTAGCTAAGCAAACAGAAGTCAGTGGAGGGGAGCAAACGCGACGAAAGATTGCACAGGCAATCTCGTCAGATGCGCATGTTCTCATTGCAGATGAGCCAACCAGTCACTTAGATGTGAATGGTATTATGCAGCTAGAAGCCGAACTTCATTCCTTTAATGGAGCGATTCTGCTTACCTCACATGACAAAGATTTCTTAAATAAACTCTGTACGACTATATGGGAGATCGATGATGGGAAGGTTACAGTCTATGAAGGGAATTATGACGCGTACCTTTCTCAAAAACAACTAGAGAAGGAAAAAGGAATCAAGGAGCATCAAGAGTATACAAATGAACGAAACCGCTTGATGGAAGCAGCAAAAAAGCTTAAAGCAAAGTCCGATGGAATCAAAAAGGCACCAAGTCGTATGGGGAATTCAGAGGCAAGATTACACAAGAGAAGCTCTGGTGTGCAAAAAGCGAAGCTAAATCGATCGGCCGAAGCAATGGTGACAAGAGCTCAAAAGTTAGAGAAAAAAGAGAAGCCTAAAGAAACAGAGCCAATTGTTTTTAATCTTGCTGATTTTCCTAAGATGCACAGTAAAAGAGTGGTTCAATTCTTAGATTGTAAAGTAAAAATAGGTGAACGTACACTGATTGAAAAGGTCACAGGTGATGTTAAACGAGGAAGCAGATTAGCCATTCTAGGAGGGAATGGAACTGGAAAAACGACCCTGCTAAAGATGATCTCCAATCGGAGTGAAGATCTTCGAGTTGCTCAACCAGCAAAGATCGGTTTTTTCTCACAGCATCAAGAAAACCTCGATAATCAAAAATCAATTCTAGTTAATGTAATGGAGGAGAGTCCATACGAGGAGACCTTTGTGCGAAAGGTGCTTGCTAGGCTGGCTTTTAAGCGGGATGATGTGTTTAAGAACGTGTCCGTATTAAGTGGTGGAGAGCGAATGAGGGTTTCCATGGCAAAGGTCTTTTTAAGTGATGTAAATCTGCTCATTTTAGATGAACCAACAAATTATTTAGATCTAGATACGAAGGAATCGTTGACGGAAATCCTTCTTGCCTATCCTGGCACTATTCTATTTGTAAGTCATGATCGTTCATTCGTTACAGCTCTAGCCACTCATCATCTGTCTTTGGAAGAGAAAGAGCCCATGGTTAAAAACATTGAAATAAGTGATCGTCCAGCGTCCATTAAACAGATGAATGAGCCAGATATTTTAAAGATCGATATGCAGCTTACAGAATTGTTAAGTCGACTTTCAATCACAACAAATGAGGACGAGAAGAGTCAGTTAGATAAAATGTTTAAAGAACTTGTTGAGAAAAAGAAACAATTCGTAAGGAAAGCTGATTAAACGAAGAAGACGAGCGCTCTCTCGTGAGTGCTCGTCTTTTAATAAGGAAGATCTTCAGTAGAATAGTATGTTGCTAAGACCAAAGTAAGCAATGAGTAAGCCCATGAATGCAAAAAAACGTCCCCATTTAAAGCCGCCCGCTTTTATAAAGTCCTCTCGGGTACGATGTTCTGCCATCATCTTTTTTACCTTTTGTGTGGCGAAGTGATGATAGTTATAATTGCCAAATACACCGTAGATCACTAAAGGAACAATCGCATAGGCTGTGTCCTCCCAAAGCGGGTATCCAGTTGTTAAGTAGAGAAGGTCAGTAAATAGGATAAAGATGAAAAAGAACGAAGCGTATACATACATCGCACGTCCGGCAGACCAGCAGAAGGTACCGAATAAGCCACCTAGATTTAGACTGATTAATGTTGGTTTTCCGTTTCGTCCGATGGCCCATTTCTTCTTATAGTCCTCGTACTTACGACCAACATATAATTCAAGCGCTTCCTTTTCGTCTATTGGGGTTTCATGTAACTGGCCTGTATTAGCGACCTCAGCCGAATCATGTACCATATGTGCCTCCATTTAATAAGCTTATATAAAAAGAAGGCTTCACCTGATGTGAAGCCTTACACTCATTATATAAACAATGACATTACCATGTCAGCTAAAATATAACTTGAAACATAATTTAATATGATGAGAATGACAGCAAATAAGGCAACTAATCCATACAATGGGTCTAATTTAGCTGTGCTTGCTTGTTTCACCTCTGTTTGATAAACCATAATCATGATGGCGAAAACCATAAGGAATAATAGTCCAAGGAATAATGATGTAACACTTCCTATTCCAATTAATCCACTAACAAAAGCAACCGCAGAAAGAGCAACTGGTACGACTAATGATTCTCCAAAACGGCTATAGAATGCTTGAAGATTAATAGGTGAATCAATAACAAGTTTTAATGTAAGAAACAGGCCTCCAATAGTAACCGCTAGAAAAATAAGCATGAAGAAGAAACCTGGGATAAAGCTATCACTAAAGCTCAAGCTTATGAAGCTACTGGCACGGAAGCCGAGTTGAGCAAATAAGGTAAAGGCAAAAAAGAATGCGATAAGAGCGACATTAATCGTAGCAAAAATCACATTACCTTGGTTTTCTACAAAACCTTTTTGTGTTGGAGCTTTTACATTTGAAAGAAAATAAGTCCAATAGTTTTTGCTGAGCGCCGTCACCTTTTCTACTGTTTCATTTGGTGGTTTTGCTGTTGTTTCAATCGTGCTTGCTTCCTCTGTCTGTTGCGTTGATAGTTCGACTGATTCTCCACACTGTTCACAGAATTTACTTTCAGGTGGCAGAGTTGTACCGCATTTTGCACATGTCATAATTGAATTCCTCCTCGTTCGGCTTCTTTAAATAAAATGAACATATCGTATTTTAGAATCGTTTGGAAGTGATATGTATAAGAAGGGTGATATTCCCTACTTAAGTCTTAGTATAAATATAGATTAAAAGGAGAAAGGTACTAGCTTTTCTTTATAGATCAGCCCTTAAGAAGTATACTTAGCAAAGATAAATGATGAGAAGGACTGTTTGAGATGATTTGGATAAATGACGGTATTATGATGATATTGGCTTTCTTTCTAGGTGTAGGAGCTCTTGATTATTGTCTTGGTAATCGATTTGGGCTTGGTGAGTCGTTTCATAGAGGCCTGATGACGATGGGTTCCGTTGCTTTAGCAATGATTGGCATCATTACATTGGCACCAATCGCTGCAAATCTTTTAATACCGATCGTTTCGCCACTGTATCTACTAATTGGTGCGGATCCGGCCTCCTTTGCCAATACGATTCTTGCTCTTGATATGGGTGGCTATGCATTAGCCGAAGCGATGGCTCATGATACGGAAGCAGGTGTCTTTTCATGGGTATTTCTTGGTACGATGTTAGGTCCTACCATTGTCTTTACCCTTCCAGTTGCTCTTTCAATCATAAAAAAGGAAGATTATTCATCTTTTTCAAAAGGAATTCTGATTGGGCTTAGTACAATTCCTATAGGATGTTTTGTAGGTGGAGCACTTGCTGGTTTTGAATTTCAAATGATGATTCTAAATTTACTGATTCCTACACTGTTCTCTCTCGTGATTATGATTGGCTTGTGGAAGAAGCCAGAGTGGTGGATTAGGCGGTTTGTCACATTCGGGAAACTCGTTCAAGTCGTTGGCGTAATTGGTTTAGTCATCGCTGGTGTAGAGGTGCTCACAGGAATTCGTATATTTCAGGAGATGGCTCCATATTCAGAAGGCCTACAGATTGTTGGAACCATTGCTCTTGTTTTAGGAGGAGCCTTTCCACTTGTGGAGTGTATATCAAAGGTTTTTCGTAAACCACTTGAGCGTTCTGGTCGTCTCATAGGACTAGATCGTTTTGCGATGGCAGGACTGGTTGCAGCGCTTGCGCACGTGATTCCTGCTTTTACGCTTCTGGGGAATATGCAGACAAAAGGGAAAGTGGTTGTTGTCGCCTTCTCAGTCAGTGGAGCCTTTGTCATTGGCGGTCATCTTGGTTTTGTAGCTGGTATAGACCGAGACATGGTTCCATACATGATGATTGGAAAATTAATTGGAGGACTTACTGCAATTGCTCTTGCACTATGGTTTGAACGGAAGAAAAGCGTTTGTAATGGATAGCAACGAAGTGCCGATATATGATAAGAATAATGTAAAAGCGAGAACGCTAGAGACGTACGGGACTTACCACTATGAAATCTACGTAACGAAGAACCATTAATCGATAGTCAGAGCTCATTATTCAGTCAGGCATACCGAGTGAAGGAAGATGAGGAATAGAAATTGGCGAGCATTCTAGGGACTAGAATGCTCGTTTTTGTGTCTAATCGTGAAAACGTTGGAAGCGGTCCAAACACTAATGATATGATACAGGTACGTATAATCGCTACGACAAGTGGCAGAAAGGAAGGGGCTATTTATTCAAGAACCGCCCCAATTAACCTTATGTATCAAAACCTAGAGGAAACCATTATAGATTTAGAGAAACATGGACATCTGATTCGAATTAAAGAAGAGGTGGATCCATATTTAGAAATGGCTTCGATTCAGCGTCGTGTGTATGAACAAGGTGGGCCGGCCATTTTATTTGAACATGTGAAAGGCTCCAAGTACCGCGCTGTCTCCAATTTGTTTGGAACAATTGAGCGCAGTAAATTCATGTTCCGGAAGAATTGGGATGACATTAAGGAGCTCGTAGAACTTCGTGATGATCCAATGAAAGCAGCTAAGCATCCCATTAAGAATGCGAGCAAGGGGTTTGCTGCGTTAAAAGCGTTACCGCAAAAGAGATCAAGCTTATCTGGAGCGGGGTTTGAAGAGATCTCTATTTCTGATTTACCGCCCATTCATTCCTGGCCAATGGATGGTGGAGCTTTTATTACACTGCCACAGGTATATAGTGAAGACCCAACCAATCCTGGTATAAAAAGCGCCAACATCGGGATGTATAGGGTGCAACTCACTGGGAATGAATACGAAAAAGATAAAGAAATTGGTCTGCACTACCAAATCCAGCGAGGAATCGGTGTACATCAGACGGAGGCGGCCAAAAAAGGAGAGCCTTTAAAGGTCAGCATCTTCGTTGGGGGACCACCATCACACACATTATCAGCTGTGATGCCACTACCTGAAGGATTAAGTGAGACGTTATTTGCTGGACTTTTGGCCGGAAAACGATTCCGTTACAGCTATGAGGATGGCTACTGCGTCAGTCATGATGCCGATTTTGTAATTACGGGTGAGATTTACCCAGATGAGACAAAGCCAGAAGGGCCATTTGGTGATCATTTAGGCTATTATAGTTTGGTACATGAATTTCCTGTATTAAAGGTTCATAAGGTTTATGCGAAACCCAATGCTATTTGGCCGTTTACAGTTGTTGGTCGCCCACCTCAAGAGGACACAAGCTTTGGAGCGATCATTCATGAATTAACGGGTAAAGCCGTCACTCAGGAATTGCCTGGAGTAAAAGAAGTTCACGCAGTCGATGCGGCGGGTGTACATCCATTACTATTTGCAATCGGTAGTGAACGGTATACACCGTACCAAAAGGTAAAGCAGCCAACAGAGTTATTAACCATTGCTAATCGAGTGCTTGGTTTTGGGCAGCTAAGCTTAGCAAAATACCTCTTCATCACTGCAGAAGAGGACGAGCCTGTTACAACGCATGATGAGCTTGCATTCATTCGGTATGTAATTGAGCGGATGGATTTTAAGCGTGATGTTCATTTTTACACAAATACAACAATTGACACACTAGATTATAGTGGAACAGGATTAAATAGTGGGAGTAAGGTTGTATTAGCAGCATATGGCGATAAGAAGCGTACACTGTGTAAAGATGTACCTCCTGAACTACTAGCTCATCCAGCTATCAGTCAGGCTCATCTTGTTACAGACGGTGTAGTGAGCTTTGAATGTAAGCCATTTGAAAGCTATGAACAAACGGCACAAGAAATGGACAAGCTGACAAAGGAGCTAGCAGAATCGGGTACGTTTGATTCATGCCCACTACTCATCCTCGTTGATGATAGTGCATTTGTTAGCAAAACAAAGGATAATTTCCTTTGGGTGACCTTTACGCGTAGTAATCCTTCGCATGATATGTATGGTATCAACGCACAGACTACGCATAAGCATTGGGGTGCTGACGTGGTGATCATTGATGCGCGGATCAAACCACACCATGCGCCACCGCTTATCGAGAATGATGAAGTTGAAAGCAACATTAACCGCTTTTTTCATGAAGATGGGTCATTAAGAGGATAAGGTAAGGCCGCAGCCTAGAGCTGTGGCTTTTTTTGAGGGATAAAACTGTCCAATTTGACCATACTGTTTTTAACATGGTAAAGGCCATCTGCATATCATATCGGTATCAAGGACTGCATAAGGAGGATCTCTATGATTGATCAGACGGAGAGAGAATTGTTTCAAAAGGAATTGGATTTTCTGAAGGAGTTAAGAGAAAAAGTATCAGAGGATGAAGCACATATCTCTTCAATGATTGAGGATGAGATCGTTCATATTGAATCAGTTTTGAATGAGTCAGATGGAGAACCGAAAAACTAGAAATGAATTGAAAAGAAGGGGTTTGCCTTGGCTTGAGCTTAAGGCTTTTTTCGTGTGCCGTTATACCACCGCATATTACCGGAGCTTTGTGGAACGCTTATAAGATCAACGAACAACAATAGATCAGTCAAGGAGTTCCGGATTCTATGGTGAAGAAACATAAAAAAAAGAAAAAACAGCAAGGCTCAAAAAAAGGCCTCGCATGGTGGCAGCTCTCCCTGCTTGGGATTGGATGCACGATCGGAACCGGTTATTTTCTAGGATCAAGTATTGGGATTACGATGACAGGGCCATCCATTGTGTTGGCTTTTTTTCTCGCGGCTATTGGTACGTATATTGTATTTTTAGCTCTAGCCAAGCTGACATCAGATGATCCACAAGAGGGATCCTTTTGCTATTACGCAGAAGTAGCGTTTGGTCCTAAGCTAGGCTTTGGTGCGGGGTGGAATTATTGGATGTCCAATATTCTAATCATAGGTAGTCAGCTAACAGCCCTATCCATCCTGTCGCAATTTTGGTTTGAGGATACACCTCTATGGTTATTTGCTGCTGGGTATTCTATTCTTTCCATAGGTGTTGTGATCCTTGGGACTAAAGGGTTTGACTCTGTGGAGAATGTTCTCTCTGTTATAAAAACAGCTGCCATTTTTTTATTCATTATTCTTGGTTGTCTTGCCGTGTTTCATGTAATTCAAGGCGATTCAGCTGGCCCCTCTTTGAACATGTCGTATCAGTCTTTGTTTCCTCATGGCTTAAAAGGATTTTGGGGCTCTCTCATCTATGCGTTTTATGCATTTGGGGGGATCGAAGTGATCGGATTAATGGCGATGCAATTAAAGTCTAAAGAGGATGCACCAAAAGCAGGAACGGTACTACTTGCAGTGGTAGCTATTTTATATATGGTGTCCCTTGGTCTTGCGGTAAGCATGACCGCGCTATCCGATTTTACAGATAAAGAAAGTCCGTTTGTAACGGCGTTAACGAGCTATAATCTGCCTTTTTTCCCGCATGTGTTTAATGCGGCTATCATCGTTGCTGGTTTTTCAGCTATGACCGCATCGCTCTTTGGTGTTAGTACGTTACTTGTCAGTATGGCTAAGAAAAAACATGCGCCTAAGCTGTTTGAAAAAAAGGTGAAATTTCATGATCTGCCTATTGCTTCTCTTGGTCTGGCAGTGGTTGGACTGATTTTAGCTGTTGTAGCAGCACTTGTATTACCTGGTAAGCTCTTTGAATACATCACGACTGCTGCAGGGATTTTAATCTTGTTTAACTGGATATGCATTCTACTTTCAAACATGAAAATCATTAAACAACACATTGGATGGAAGATCGTAAATGTCGTAGGAATCTTACTTATGTTGCTCGCAATCGCAGGCATTTTACTTGAAGATACAGGGCGGCCTGGTTTCTACCTTAGTCTATTTTTTGTCGTTGCCATAACGATTGCTGCTTTTATTTTTGAACGAAAGAAACGAGAAGAACTTCAAGCGAAGTAAAAAGAAGTGGTACAACCTCCCTCTCATGAATAGGCTGTAAGGAATGAGTGAGAAGGGGATAGCCAATGATTATATTGAGTTATATTATGCTTGGCATTTCATTAGCGGCGCCAATTGGACCTGTCAATGCGGCTCAAATAGAGAAGGGGCTTCGTGCGGGGTTTTTGCATTCGTGGGTTGTCGGGATCGGTGCGATGTTTGCTGACTTATTGTACATGCTTATTGTCTTTTTAGGTGTGTCTCATTTCCTTGAGATTGAAGGTGTGAAGGTATTCCTCTGGTTATTTGGGGCCTTTGTACTGATCTATACCGGAGCAGAGTCGCTCAAAAAGGCGGCTAATGAAGTAAGTGGAGCTAGAGCAACTGGCTACAATCATACGTTAACTCAATCCTTTTGGTCAGGATTCTTAATTTCTGTTGTGAATCCTTTAACCATTTTATTTTGGCTTGGTATTTATGGGTCGGTTTTAGCGAAGACGGTCACTCTTTATGATGTGAATCAAATTTGGCTATTCAGCGCGGCCATATTTATTGGAATTTCGGCTTGGGATATTGCGGTTGCCATATTATCAAGCACCGCTCGCAGATTTGTGAATCAAAAGGCCATTAGCAGAGTGTCCATCCTTTCAGGTATTTGCTTAATTGGATTTGGTGCGTATTTCGGCTATATGGGTGTGAGTACGCTCTTCATTGATTAATTACATAAAAAAGAAGCGACACCTTTTAAAGATAAAGGGTCGCTTCTTTTTTAACGCTGCTCTAGGCGAGCGATACGGTCATTTAAATCTGGGTGAGTGGAGAATAGTTTAGACATTCCACCCTTGTTGTTAATCTTCATTGTTTGAACAGCTGAATCATCAGTATGGCCATTCTTCACGACTGCACGATCAACATGACGCTGAAGAGAGCGAAGCGCGTGAATCATCTTATCATTTCCGGCAAGATCTGCTCCCCCGCGGTCAGCGTGGAATTCACGGTGACGAGAGTAGGCACTTACAACCATACTTCCTAGGATCGAGAACAAAATCTGAAGAATAATGATTGTTGCAAATTGAACAACGAATTGAAGTTCAGGTCGTACATAACGAGAAACAATCATCGCGATCACGCGAGATAAGAACACAACAAATGTATTCACAATCCCTTGTAGAAGTGTCATCGTAACCATGTCCCCGTTTGCTACGTGAGCTACCTCATGAGCAATAACACCTTCAACTGCGTCATCATCCATTGACTGCAGAAGTCCGGATGAAACAGCTACAAGCGAACGCTTTTTAGACGGTCCAGTTGCAAAGGCATTAACCTCTGGTGATTGGTAGATCCCAACCTCAGGCATATGCATAAGTCCCGCTGCACGGGATAGACGATGTACTTTTTCAACAATCGCACGTTCCTCATGAGATAGTGCTTCATCAGGATTTAACACCTTCACTTTCATCATCATCTTAGCAACCCAACGAGACATTGCCAGTGAGATGAATGATCCAGCAAAACCGATCAATAAACTGAAGACCATCAAGGCTCCGAAGTTAATTCCTAATCCGCTGTCTGTACGGAAACCACCCTCACCAATGCCTGTGAACGTTACAATCAGTCCCCAAACAATGACAACGGTTGTCATAACCAAGATATTGGTTAACAAAAATAGTAGTAAACGCTTGCCCAAATTGACACCCCCGAAATAGTTGTATACTTCATCATACCACGTCTCACTCTGTTACATTCAAATTAGATGTCATGATTTTGTGAACCATTTTTCTCAGATTTAAGATCTATCATAAAGTTGTCAGTAAAAGAGAGTAGTTTGTTAGATCCCTTAATAATTCCACGGAAAATTTTTGAATAATCATTTATCTATCACATTATCTAACAAAGTCGTTGATAACTGAATATTCAGCTTTTATGGTAGTACTATGAATTTAATTGAAAAAGCTGCCAGCTGGATAGGAGGATACGATGAATGAGAATCTTACCGAAATGTTGCGCACCAATTTTGAAGAAGTAGAACCTCCTTTGTCAAAGCAGGAAGCCGTTGAAGAAGCGAACAGGTGCTTGTACTGCTATGATGCCCCCTGTATAACCGCATGTCCAACCGGAATTGATATCCCAACATTTATTAAGAAGATTACAACTGAGAATGTACTTGGTTCAGCACGTACGATCATGGAAGCTAATCCTGTAGGAGCAAGCTGTGCGAGAGTATGTCCAACCGACGAATTATGTGAAGGTGCGTGTGTTCTTCATGGATCAACAAAACCAATTATGATCGGAAAACTTCAACGCTATGCTACAGATTGGGCTATTCACAATGAGAAGGTTTTATTTAGATCAGGACGGAGTAAAGGTCAGTCAGTCGGTATTGTAGGCAGTGGCCCGGCCGGACTCTCGGCCGCAAGAGAGTTAGCTGTTATGGGGTATGAGGTGACAATCTATGAAGCAGAAGCAGAAGCTGGTGGTTTAAATACGTATGGCATTGTTTCATTTCGGCTGCCTAAACGAATCTCTTTCTGGGAAGTAGAGCAAGTGAAGTCAGTTGGTGTAATGATCCTTACGAACACAAAGGTAGGCAGAGATATTGAACTTACAGAGCTAAGAAACAAGCATGATGCAGTGATTTTAGCTATCGGTATGGCATCGGTTCCTTTTTTACAAATCGAAGGAGAAAAATTAGAAGGCGTATACGATGCGATTGAATTTGTGAAATCAACCAAAAACAAAGAGCTCACAGAAGAGTTTTCTGGGAAACGAGTCGCAGTGATTGGGGCAGGGAACACAGCCATTGACGGAGCTACTTGTGCAAAAAGATTGGGAGCGAGTAACGTAAAAATCCTTTACCGAAGAACGGAACATGAAATGACAGCTTATGATTTTGAATATGAGTTTGCCAAACAAGATGGCATTGAATTCAGGTGGTTAACAAGCCCTGCTAAAATCATCGGTAATCAGGAAGGAAGAGTAAAATCGATCGAATATATGGAGATGGAGTTAACAGATGCAGATGTAGATGGAAGGCGAAAAACAATTCCAACTGGAAGCCGTCAGACGTTGCCAGTAGATTTCGTCATTCGTGCAATCGGCCAGACGAGGTATGCCGAATGGCTTACACAAGAAGGAATCAAGGTAGACCATGGTGTGATTGAGGTTGATCACGAACATTATGAAACGTCGATACCGGGGCTTTTCGCCTGTGGAGATGCTATTTTCAAAAATGGTTCAGGAGAGGCAATGGTTGTAACGGCTGCTGAGCAAGGAAAGCAAACGGCATATAGTGTGCACAAATTTCTTTTAAACAAGCGAAAGCCGTTACGTGCAGAGGAGGTAAAGTATGGCTGATTTAACGAGTAACTTAGCAGGGATCGTCTCACCTAATCCGTTTTGGCTAGCAAGTGCCCCTCCGACGAACTCTGGATATCAGGTACAGCGCGCGTTTGAGGCAGGTTGGGGTGGAGCTGTCTGGAAAACGTTAGGCGAGCCAATTATCAATTCGACCTCAAGATTTGCCGCTGTCTCATTTAATGGACAGAGAGTAGCAGGCTTTAACAACATCGAGTTAATCAGTGATCGTCCTCTTGACGTTAACTTACGAGAAATTGAAGAAACAAAGAAGCGGTTTCCCGACCGAGCGATCGTTGCGTCCTTAATGGTTGAGCCAAAGCAGGAAAAGTGGCACGAAATTGTTAAAAAGGTTGAAGCCGTTGGAGTAGATGGATTGGAATTGAACTTTGGGTGTCCGCACGGTATGGCTGAAAGAGGAATGGGTGCAGCCTCTGGACAGGTGCCAGCTCTTGTTGAAAGTCAAACTTATTGGGTGAAGGAGGTAGCCCAAACGCCTGTCATTGTTAAGCTAACCCCTAACATTACGGATATTACCGCGACAGCAGAAGCGGCCGTGTTAGGTGGAGCGGATGCAATCAGCTTGATCAATACGATTAATAGTTTAGCCTCTGTTGATATTCATACGTGGAATACGGTCCCAAACGTAGATGGATTAGGAACGCACGGTGGATACTGCGGTCCCGCAGTTAAGCCAATTGCGTTACACATGCTTGGAGAATGCGCTAGAAATGACTTAGTCACTGTTCCGATTTCAGGGATTGGGGGCATTTCAAACTGGCAAAACGTTGTTGAATTTATGTTAATGGGCTCAACAACCATTCAAGTGTGTACAGCTGCGATGCACCATGGGTTTAGAATCGTTGAAGATATGATTGATGGCTTATCAAACTATTTAGATGACAAAGGGATCGATTCTGTGTCGGAGCTAATCGGTCGCTCTGTTCCTAAGTATTCAGATTGGGGGAACGTCAACTTAAATCATCAGATCGTTGCCCGGATTCAAACAGACACCTGTATCAACTGTAATAAATGTCAGATCGCTTGTGAAGATACAGCACATCAATGTATTAGTCGATACAAGGAGGCCTCTGGCGCGTCTTATCTGGCTGTCAATGAAGAGGAGTGTGTAGGATGCAATCTTTGTTCTATCGTCTGTCCTGTAGAAGGAGCCATTGAAATGGTACCGATAGCAAATGGGCTTCCGCCTTTATCTTGGAATGATCGGCAACATGCAATAAACACGTTACAGACGTCAACATATATAGGAGGAAAATAAATGAGTACGTTAATTCAAAACGGAATTATTGTAACAGCCTCTGACACGTTTGAAGCAGATCTACTTGTACAGGGAGAACAAATTGTTGCCATCGGGACAGGGTTACATGAAGACGGAGCAGAGATCATCAACGCGGAAGGGTGTTATATTTTCCCGGGAGGAGTGGATCCCCATACGCATCTAGACATGCCATTTGGAGGAACGGTGACGGCAGATGATTTTGAATCGGGAACCATTGCAGCAGCATTTGGAGGAACGACAACCATTATTGATTTTTGTTTAACTGAAAAGAAAAAACCTATAAAAGATGCAATTCAAACCTGGCATGAAAAATCTAAGGGAAGAGCGGCAATCGACTACAGTTTTCACCTAATGATTGGAGAGGCTACGGAAGAGGTGTTGGCACAGCTGCCTTCTGTTATTAACGAAGAAGGCATTTCATCCTTTAAGGTGTTTATGGCCTACAAGAATGTTTTTCAAGCGGATGACGCCACGTTGTTCCATACATTAAAAAAGGCAAAGGAATTAGGTGTCTTAGTGATGGTACATGCAGAGAACGGGGATGTCATTGATTACTTAACGAAGGAAGCGTTAGCAAATGGACAGACCGAACCGATCTATCACGCACTGACTAGACCGGTTGAGGTTGAAGGAGAAGCCACAGGGCGTGCCTGTCAGCTTACAGCCCTCGCTGATTCTCAGCTGTACGTGGTTCATGTTAGTTGCGAGGAGGCGGTTAGAAAAATTGAAGAGGCACGGCGTGCGGGAGCGGACATATGGGGGGAAACATGCCCTCAGTATTTGACGCTTGATATTGATGATCTACGAAAACCAGAATTTGAAGGTGCTAAATACGTATGGTCACCTCCTCTTAGAGAAAAATCACATCAAGACGTCCTATGGAATGCCTTACGAACAGGAGCCCTTCAAACAATTGGTAGTGATCAATGCTCCTTTCATTTTAAAGGTCAAAAAACTCTAGGTGTGGAGGATTTCACAAAGATCCCTAATGGAGGACCAATGATTGAGGATCGTATGAGCATTTTATACTCAGAAGGAGTTGCAGAGGAGCGTATCACATTAAATCAATTTGTTGACGTCACCTCGACTCGAGCATCCAAGTTGTTTGGCTTATATCCAAAGAAGGGAACCATTGCAATTGGCTCCGACGCAGACCTGGTCATTTTTGATCCATTTGCCGTTCGAACAATTTCTTCAGACACGCACCACATGAAAGTAGACTACAGCGCATTTGAAGGGAAGCAGGTAAAGGGAGTTGTGCGAACGGTTTTATCTAAAGGAAAGGTGATCATTCAGGATCAAGCGTATAAAGGAAATGCGGGGGACGGTCAGTACATTAAACGCGCAAAATACAACGAGCAGCTACGTAATCAAATCTATGTTGAACATGTGTGAGAAGCTAATTTAAGAGAGGGTGAAAGCAGGAATGGCTAAGAATCAATATTTAAAATCTCCAGATTTGTTTCCTGTCACTGAGCAAAACCGTTTAATTAGCTCGTTTGGTTTTGCTGTTCTCTGGACTAGTATGGCAGTTGTTCTTGCAGCATTCGCCATAGGTGGCGATGCCATTCAACAGATACCTCTGCATTTAGTCATCCTTGCTACACTTGTTGGATCAGTTGGAATTGGAGTTTGTATGACACTGACAGGTGATATTGGAATTGAGCATGGGCTTTCATTTCCTGTCTACATGCGAGCGCCATTTGGCACGATTGGTACTCACATCCCCTCTATTATTAGAGGATTTGTGGCGTCCTGTTGGTTTGGGGTAAATACCTTTTTTGGAGCAACAGGCATTAATGCAATTTTATTTATTCTGTATGGAATTGATCAATGGTTCCTATGCTTCCTTGTTTTTGCCGCACTACAACTATTAAACACAGCATTTGGCATTAAAGCCATTGAGAAATTTGCTAACTTAGCGGCTCCGATCATTGTGATCATTTCTGGCTGGATGTACCTGGTGTTATCAGATCAAGCCCAGGCTGCAGGAAGAAACATTTGGGGCTGGGTTGAAAATCCGGCTACAGGCACAGCGGTGATTGGAGCATTTGCGATTACTGCAATGGCCACAATGGGCTTCTGGGGAACATTAGCCGCAGATATGCCTTCCATTTCACGGTTCATCAAGGCACCAAAGCATGAACGCAACTGGTTTAAGCGGAATAAGGCTCAATTAATCGGAAGTATTGTTGCAATGCCTATAGTACACACATGTATGGTCATAGTAGGTGCGGTTTCCTACATTGCCGTTTTTATCTCAAATCCAGTGGATGCATTAGTTGAGACCTCCAGCAATGTCGTTATTCTAGGTATTCTAATGCTAATGATCGCTTTGGCGCAGTGGTCTACGAATACATCATCCAACTTAATTCCGGCTGCAACGATCTTTTCTAATGTAGGAGGTCCAAGAGTACCTCACTGGATTGGTGTCATGATTGCTGGTTTAATCGGTATTTTGGTTCAACCATGGAATCTCTTTTCTATTATTGTCCCTGCCTTATTAATTGTAGGTGGCATTTTAGCGGCGATTGTTGGAATTCTTGTTGTTGATTATTACATCCTCAGAAAACGCAGAGTGAATGTCCCTGAACTTTATGAGGAAGGCGGTCAATACTACTACTGGAAAGGATTAAACCTTGCTGGATTATTTTCTTGGTTGATTGGAGGGGGCGTATCACTCCTCATACCTAGCTACTCCTACTTAGTTGGATTTGCGATAGGAGGTTTACTTTATTACGTCAGTGCGAAGTATTGGTGGTTTAGAAAATACAGACAGGAGGAGCTGGAGGATCCGAGCGATGAACGATTTTTAGGATTAACTGTAGGAAGGGAATGGGTCATTGATGAGGAGGAAGAAGAGGAGATCGAACAACTTGCTGAAGAGGCATAGATGGGAGATGGCGGAATGGCAGAGTACGGGTATTTTCTATCAGAAAAACAGTTAATAGATCAACATCTTGAAGAGGGGTATGACATTGTGGACGTGAATGATGATTTGAACGGGACAACAGTGCAATTTGGCCAACGCGAAAGTGGAGAACGAACATTAATTCATATCGGAAATGCTAATTCGAGAAAATATCTTGCTACTATGCTTTCTGTCCAGCTTGCAAATAGGAGGAAGGTGACATGAATCAACAAAAGCTAGCTATAAATGGAGCACGATTACGTCAGACGCTTGAAGACCTGTCTGCTTTTGGTGCAACCGAAAGACGAGGAGTAACAAGACTTGCTCTTACAAACGAAGATATGAACGCAAGAAATTACTTTAAAGAGCAATGTGAAGTGTTAGGGATGGTTGTGACTGTAGATGACATGGGTGTGATGTATAGCAAATTAGAAGGTAAGAATCCCGATCTACCCGCCATTTATGTTGGATCACACCTTGACTCGGTTCAAAAAGGAGGACGCTTTGACGGTGTTCTAGGTGTAGTAGCTGGACTAGAAGTTGTACGCTATCTCGTGGAAGAGGATATCCAACCCGAATGCTCTATTATTGTTGTCAATTTCACGAATGAGGAAGGAGCAAGATTTGAGCCTTCGATGATGGCATCCGGAGTCATTGCTGGAAAGTTTGATAAAGACAAGATGCTAAATACTAGAGATACAAGCGATATCACTGTTCAAGAAGCGTTACAGGATATCGGCTATGTAGGTTTAGTAGAAAACCGTATGACTCATGGAAAAGCATTCCTTGAGCTTCATATTGAACAAGGGCCAGTTCTGGAGGCCGAGTCTCTTAAAATTGGTGCAGTAGAATGTGTCGTAGGAATGAGCTGTTACGAGATTGAGATTAGAGGAGAATCTAATCATGCAGGAACAACACCTCAACAGATGAGACGGGATGCACTAACCGCTGCTAACCGTTGCATGACGGCTTTACATGAAAAGCTCGGTAAGCTTGATCCTACTTTAGTGTATACCATGGGACGATTCAACGTCTTTCCAAACATTCATACGGTTATCCCAAATAAAGTGGTCTTTTCTCTTGAAGCAAGACATCAAAGTGCGGAGATTCTTCAAAAAGTGGAAGATATCATTCATGCAATTGTAAGCGGAATGCAAGGGGAATGTGGGCAATCGGTCAAAAAGCTTTGGTCTAGGGAGACAGTCTGGTTTGATCCTGACCTCGTTCATAGAATTGAGAAAGCAGCTCAAACTCTCGATCTTTCATTTAAGAGAATGGTCAGTGGTGCAGGGCATGATGCACAATTTATTTCTACAATGATGCCTACTGCCATGATATTTGTACCAAGTGCAGGCGGGAAAAGTCATGATGAAGATGAGTATACCTCCTGGGAAGAATGCGAGAATGGAGTCAATCTGTTACTAGAGACCGTATTAGAGCTTTCAGGATCAAGATAAGTGAAGGGAGTGTTGCTCGGGTGAAACCCATGACAGGTCAAACGCATGAAGAGAAGGATCAACAATACGTGTGGCATGCAATGCATCGGTATCAACCAGATAAACAACCAATGGTTGCAGAGAAAGGAGAAGGCTCTTGGTTTTTTGATACAAAGGGTCAGCGTTACATGGACGGGGTCTCTGGACTTTGGTGTTTGAATCTAGGGCATGGCCAGTCAGAAATCATAGATGCAGCGACCAAACAAATGAGTGAGCTCGCATATTTCCCTCTATCCCTCGGCCATAAGCCGGCGATTGAATTAGCAGAAAAGCTGGATCAGCTTTTAGGTGGATATCGTACGTTTTTTGCAAATGGCGGATCTGATGCAAATGAAACAGCCTTTAAGTTAGCAAGGCAGCATCATAAGCAGACGGGGCATCCAGAGAAATATAAGATCATCTCACGGTATCGTGCATACCACGGGAATTCGTTAGGAGCCCTAAGTGCTACTGCGCAGGCCAATCGAAAAATGAAATACGACCCTATCGCACCTGGATTTCTACATGTACCACCACCCTACGCATACCGGTCAAGCTTTGGAAATCCATTGAGAGATGATGAACTGGCAGCAGATTATTTAGAGCAAACAATTCTTTGGGAAGGACCAGAGTCAGTTGCCGCTTTTATAATGGAACCCATTATCTCAGGAGGAGGAGTCCTCTATCCGCAGACCTCGCTGTATTATGACCGGGTTAGAGAGATTTGTGACAAGTACAATGTACTGTTAATCCTAGATGAAGTTGTTTCTGGCTTTGGACGAACAGGCAGGATGTTTGGTCATCTACATGCTGAGAACTTTAAACCAGATATTATCACTCTGGCAAAAGGCTTAACAAGTGGTTACCTTCCTCTAGGAGCTACCTGTGTAAAGCGAAGTATCTATGAATCCTTTAAAGAACAGTCGGAAGATAATCATTTTAGGCATATCTCTACCTACGGAGGCCACCCTGCCTCATGCGCCGCTGCATTAAAAGCCATTGAGATTATTGAGCGAGATCATATCGTAGAAAGAGTGGAGGAGCTAGGTGATCGAATTCTAGGTAAATTAAAACAGCTAACAGAATGGCCGATGGTAGGGGATGTCCGGGGTATTGGATTTTTATATGGCATTGAACTTGTGAGCGACAAATCAACAAAAACGCCCGCCCCGGATGCAATGTTGACATCTGTAGTGGTAGCATGTCAGGCGAAGGGACTTATTATCGGTAAAAACAGCGACACGATTCCAAACGGAAGTAATGTTCTCATACTAGCCCCGCCCCTCACATCAACAGAAGAGGACCTTGAATTTTTGGTGAGGACAGTAACAGAAGTGATACGAGAATTGTAGAAGATGAGAGTGGAGGATAGGCCTTGGGGGTCTATCTTTTTTTGTGTGTAGGGCTGGGATGGATGGGTGCGCGAGTCGGGGAGAAAGTGCGCGGGAATGAAGTGTGGGTGCGCGAGTCGGGGAGAAAGTGCGCGGGAATGAAGGTGAGGTGCGCGAGTCGGGGAGAAAGTGCGCGGGAATGAAGGTGAGGTGCGCGAGTCGGGGAGAAAGTGCGCGGGAATGAGGGAGAGGTGCGCGAGTTGGGATAAAAATGCGCGGGAATGAGGGGAGAGTGCGCGAGTCAGGATAAACACCCCTCGACAGCACCAATCCCTCTCCAACTCTTTTTTGTGTAAACAGTCTGAAAGTAATGATTGCTAAGTATAATGGAGTAGCGTACACTATATAATTGAGAATGAATATCAGATAGTGGAGAAGGAGTTAATTATGCTACGAGCATTTATGTCGTATTACAAACCGTATAAAGCACTGTTTGCGTTTACACTGGCATGTGGAATTTTAGCGGGAGCTCTTGAGCTTGCGTTTCCTTTAGCCATTAATTATGTGATAGATAATCTACTTCCATCGGGCAATTGGCAGCTCATTTTGTGGGGTGGAATCGGTCTCTTCACCATGTATATTCTAAATGGAGGCTTTCATTATGTAGTCACCTATTGGGGGCATAAGCTCGGAATTAACATTGAGACAGATATGAGAAGGGACCTTTTCTCCCATATTCAAAATCAATCGGTTCAGTATTTTGATAATACAAAGACGGGTCATCTAATGTCTCGATTGACAAATGACTTAATGGACATTGGAGAGATCGCTCACCATGGTCCAGAGGAGCTTGCGATTTCAATCATGACACTACTTGGTGCGTTTGGAATCATGCTGACGATTAACTGGAAGCTTGCTATCTTAACCTTTGTACTTGTGCCATTTTTAATTTTATTTACGTATTATTTCGGTAAAAAAATGTCTGTAGCGATGACCATGTTGTTCGGAAGCATTGCTGATTTTAACTCACGTGTAGAGAACAACGTAACCGGGATTCGTGTTGTGAAAGCATTCGTTAATGAAAAGCATGAAATGGATAAATTCCAAACAAACAACAATCACTTTCGTTTCTCGAAACTAGCATCTTATAAAATCATGGCAAAGCACACAGCTTTTAGCCAAATTTTAATGAAGTTTCTTTTAATCTTTGTTTTGCTTTGTGGTACTTGGTTTGTGATCCAAGGTGAGTTAACATATGGAGAGTTTGTTGCGTTTGTGCTACTTGCTAATGTAATGATTGGACCGATCCAAAAGCTGAATGCGGTCATGGAGATGTATCCTAAAGGGATCGCTGGATTTAGACGGTATCTGGACCTTCTCAACATGAAGCCTGAGCAGGAGGATCGTCCTGACGCCATTCATGTGGATCAAGTAAAGGGAGAGATTACCTACAAGGATGTAGTGTTCGGCTATGAGAACAAAGATAAGGTTCTTAAAGGAGTTAATTTCTCGATAAAAGCAGGGGAAACGGTTGCGCTTGTTGGTCCATCCGGAGCAGGAAAAACGACGATTACGAGTTTACTTCCACGATTTTATGAAGTTGAAAGTGGAGAGATACTGATTGATCAAACGTCAATCCATGATCTCACAATGGCTTCACTCAGGGAACAGATTGGTGTGGTTCAACAGGATGTATTCTTGTTTGATGCATCCATCCGTGAAAATATTGCGTATGGCAAGCTTGGTGCGACAGATGAAGAGATTTGGAAGGCGGCCGAGCAAGCTCAAATGACGAAGATTATTCAATCGCTTCCTGAGGGCTTGGATACATTAATTGGTGAACGAGGCGTGAAGCTATCTGGTGGTCAAAAGCAGCGTCTTTCCATCGCGCGTATGTTCTTGAAGAATCCAGCCATCTTAATTTTGGATGAGGCGACGTCTGCCCTGGATACAGAAACAGAATCAGCCATTCAGCAGGCACTAGCCGAGCTATCTGTTGGACGCACAACGATTGTGATTGCGCACAGACTTGCAACGATTAAGGAAGCTGATCGCATTTTTGTAGTCACTGAAAACGGAATTGAAGAAGAAGGGACGCACCAGGAGCTTCTCCAGCAAAAAGGGACGTACAGCCGACTTCATCAGGCTCAGTTTGATTTTGATTATGCAGGTGCATAAGCGAGACATGGGGCAAGCCATTCGTAATGGATGAGCTTGCCTCTTTCTATTTTCATACATACATCTTATGGGAGGACACCAGTGAAGAATAGTAGAATGATTGGTATGAGTTTATTTGCTGTAATCTGTTTAACCGCCTGTAGCGAGGGAGAGTTTTTTGAATTACTAGATGGTGTGTTTGAGGAGACGGCAACTAATGCAGCGGATGCTCCAAGAGACTCAACGAGAACCGCTGCTTCTGCGGTAGATGGCGAGGCGTCTGTAACGATCTTTGATGTTGGGCAAGGGGATAGTGCACTTGTTCAATCAGATGATACGACGATCTTAATTGATACAGGCAGACATGACAGCGACGTCATCTTTGATCATCTATCATTTGAAGAGATTGACCAAATTGATCTTCTTATCCTGACCCATCCTCATGCGGATCATATAGGGAATGCAGATGAAATCGTCCGTATATACAATCCACATACAGTTTGGATTGATGGAAACGAAACGACATCTCAAGTGTTTGAACGGTTAGTGGATTCTCTGTTAGAAAGTGATGCAGAGGTCATCGAGCCGATTGCTGGTGAATCGTATGAG
Source organism: Alkalicoccobacillus gibsonii (assembly GCF_016798245.1). Taxonomy (GTDB): domain Bacteria; phylum Bacillota; class Bacilli; order Bacillales; family Bacillaceae_D; genus Alkalicoccobacillus; species Alkalicoccobacillus gibsonii. The sequence goes on from NZ_JAEUZA010000002.1 coordinate 275,638, forward strand.
CAGGGTGAATTTTTGATCGATGTATTAAACCCGTCAGAGGAGCTTACAGGTGATTTAAATAATGATTCTGTATCGATAAAGCTTACATACGGTGAGGTTTCGTTCCTCTTCACGGGTGATGCTGAAGAACCTGGAGAACACTTAATGGTTGATTCAGGAATGGATCTAAAAAGTGAGGTGTTGATTATGGGACACCATGGATCAAACACATCAAGCAATGACTTTTTTCTTGATGAAGTGCAACCGGACATTGCTATTTACTCAGCAGGTGAAAACAATAGCTATGGTCATCCAGGAGAATACGCCTTAACCCGTGTAGAAGACGTGGGAGCAGATGTCTTCGGTACAATCGAGAACGGCACAATTACCATTCGTACAGACGGACAAATCGTAAATGTCGAAACTGAATTTTAAATGAAAGGAACGAGCTAATTTGGAAAAAGCTGTTCTAGATCGTTTTGAAGATCAACATGTGGCCGTGCTGTTAGTAGGAAGCCAAGAGAAAGAATTTCTAATACAGCGGGAGCTCCTACCGAGCGAGGCAAAGGAAGGCAGTCTTTTAGTAGTAGAGCGAGAAGATAATGAAATTAATTCGATCCAGTTGGATCAGAGTGCAACACAGGCGCAAACAAAGCGTATTCAAGGTAAAATGGCACAATTACGAGAGCAAAAAGGGATGAGAAAGAAGAACGGAGACTAGGCACATGACCTGGTCTCTTTTCAATTCCTTTATCATTCAATCCCAAACCCCTCCTTTCTGAATAAGATAAACGATCATCATAGAAGAGAAGGAGGGGATGCGCGTGATTGAACTGTATTTAATCTTTGGGATCGGGTTTATTGCTTATCGCATAGGTTGGCTTGGCACAGGGAGTCGTCCGGTGCTTACCAACTTACTGTTGTATGTGACGTTGCCTTGTTTAATAATTTCGTCCCTACATGTTCCATTTGACCCAAGTGTGGGTATGGGAATTGGCGTGCTAATTCTCCTATCTATCTACTTTCTAGTCAGTACAGCCATATACGTGAGATTGATGTCCGCTTGGTTACGCTTAGGTAAGGAGACGTCTGGAGTGTTCCAGAACCTTTTGTTATTTGGAAACCAAGGGTTTATTGGTGTAGCGATTGTGACACAGTTGCTTGGACCAGACTATTTGTTTTTAGCCATGGTGTTTAACCTGGTGTATTTTGTTTTAATCTGGACCTACGGCATTTGGGTCATGAATCAAACGGCGGGTCAATCTCGAATCATGGGTCTCTGGAAAAATCCAGGACTACTGGCTACACTCATGGGTCTCTGCTTTTTCTTTTTACCCATTTCTCTCCCGCACGTCATTCTTCAGGCCATATCGAGTGTAGGTGAGATGACAGTCCCTCTTTCTATGCTTGTCATTGGATGTTTTACAGCATCCATTCCGTTTCGTGAATGGACGCACTATATGCGTTTGAAATTGACCTGGCTCATTGTTCTACTGAGATTGGTTGTTTTGCCCCTAATTTTCATTCTTCCTGTTCTGTTTTTAGGATTACCTTTTGAATGGGTAGCGGTTGCGTTGCTTTTATCGGCCACTCCATGTGCTCCTACCATCTGTTTATTTGCTGAGACATATGGTGGTGACACAAAGCTTGCTACGGTTTCAGTATTACTTACAACCATCGCTGCTTCAGTAACAGTGGTTTTATTGCTCGAGCTTGTTCGTCATCTCCACCCTTTACTCACGTAGCTTCCATTCCTTCACCTTTTCTCGTTGCTCCTCGGGCCACCAAGCGCCGCATTGATCAGATACCATACACGCAGCACACTTCTTGAGATCATAGACAATCATTTCTTTAATTGGCGGGGAGTAAAGGTGAAGTGTAACGAGCTCCTGCTCTTTGGCCCGCATCTTGTGAACCCCATACCTTGGGGCAAAGAAAAATGACCCTTTCTGCTCAACCCGAGAAAAGTAAGCTTCAGGCAGATCACCTTTATCTACTCTATACACCGTGTTAAGGGTTGAACCAGAGATCACTTGGATCCAGCCAGAAGAATGTCCGTGGTCATGTGGAGCGCAGGAGAGATCAGACCAGTTCATTAGAAGTAGTTCAACTTCATCATTTTGAAATAAGAGCTTTCGATAATAGGGTTTGTGTGAATCAATTTTTAAAAAGGGTTTGAGATCTTTCATGGTTGTGTTTAAGGAAATGAGAGCCCCCCTCAGCTCTTCTGGTGTTGAGGATTTTAGCTGTTTAAGCACGTGTTGTATTCGGTGAAGGTAATCCATTGGAACCTCCTTATTTGTTAGATAAGACTGGACGATTTGCAATAATTACTCCTAAGATAACTATGACGCCGCCAAGTACACTTATGAGTAAGATTTCCTCATGTAATAAAAGGACAGCTGCGATAAGCGTGGTGAGGGGCTCAAGATACAGAAAAGCAGATACCTTAGATGCTTCCATGACTTCTAAGGATTTAGCCCAGAACCAATAGGAAACCCCGGACACAAATACCCCTAAAAAGGCTAGATGCAACCATTCTGACCCAGATAAAAGAGGAAGCGCCTGCCATCCCTTTGTTTGAAAGAGGAAGGGGAGAGTGAGTACAAAGCCAATCGTACACATATAAAAGGTAATGACGAGTGAAGGATGGGGAATGGCCAGTTTCTTTAGTAAGATTGAATAAACGGCCCAATTAAACGTACTCGAAAGCATTAGGAAGTACCCAATTTGAAGACTAAAGGAAAGGGAATGCCCCGTTCTTGCTGAAGTAACAAGAAGGACACCAATGACTGCAAGCACCACCCCACCCATTTTAAACATCGATAGACGTTCTTGTAAGAAGAGAATGGAAAGAAACATCGTGAAAATGGGTGCAAATGAAATCATCCATCCTGCAGCAGAGGCATCAATGGTGAGGAGAGCGGATGCTTGAAGGAGCTGGTGAATAAACACACCAAGTACTCCGAGAATGATGAGATGAGGTACATATTTTAGATGAATACGTAAGCTTATTCCCTGGGCAAGGATAAGGAAAAAAAGAAATAAGGCACCAATACCGAAGCGAAGAACTAAGAGCGTTAATGGGTCAAGTGTATGAAGAACAGCCTTGGTGGAAACAAAGGAAACACCCCAGAAGCTGATTGAAAGAAGGGCATACAATGATGCGACAGAAGAAGGTGTAGATAGTGACATGCATTCCATTCCTTTCTCGATGCTTTGTACAAGCATATGCATGTCCTGTATCATTCATGTGGTTGAATCTCATTCAAGGCACGCGTCTCTGGAAAATGATACATTAGAGTTATACGAGTGATTACAAGGGTATAGAGTGACATAGATGAATTTAAAGGAGACGATTGAATGATGAGGGCAGTTGGACTGAAACGGTACTTACCAATTGAGCATGAGGAAAGTTTTTTAGACGTGGAACTCGAAAAGCCAAAGCCTGTTGGTCGGGATCTTCTTGTTAAAGTTATGGCAGTTTCGGTGAATCCGGTAGATACGAAGCAACGTGCTCCAAAGGATGACGTGGAAGAGGAACCGCGTGTTCTTGGATGGGATGCAAGCGGGATCGTAGAAGCGGTAGGTGAGGACTGCATCGATTTTAGAGTAGGAGATGAGGTCTATTATGCAGGAAGTATTACCCGCTCAGGCTCTTACAGCGAATATCAGCTGGTGGATGAACGAATTGTGGGGCAGAAGCCACGTACGCTTGATTTTGCAAAAGCTGCAGCACTTCCTTTAACAACCATTACAGCCTGGGAGGGGTTATTTGAAAGACTTGCAATTGATCCAGCTCAGAGGGAACAGAATAAGGATAAGCATCTTCTCATCATTGGGGGAGCAGGTGGTGTGGGTTCTATCGCCATTCAACTGGCAAAGTGGGCTGGTTTGAAAGTGACGGCAACAGCATCACGTGAAGAGACCTCAACATGGGTTCGCAAGCTTGGGGCAGATGCAGTTGTTAATCATCATCATTCCCTTGAAGAGCAGTTATCAGAAGAGGTTGATTACATTTTCTGTTTAAGTAATACAGACCAACATTGGGATGCTATGGCCACAATCATTAAGCCTCAAGGGAAAATATGCTCCATTGTAGAAAACAAGGATCCTCTTGATTTAAATGTGTTAAAAAGCAAAAGTGCCACGTTTGTCTGGGAGTTTATGTTCACACGTGCGATGTATGAAACAAGTGATATGAGAAAGCAGCAAGAGCTATTAAACCAAGTGAGCCATCTTATTGAAGAAGGTTATTTGCAAACAACGCTCACTGAAACACTCCATCCAATCGAAGCAAAAACGATTAAGCAGGCACATCAAATGGTCGAGAGTGGAAGCATGATAGGCAAGGTTGTTGTGGATGGGTTTTAACTATTAAAAAGGCTAGTGACTCTGTAAGGAGCGTCACTAGCCTTCTTTTTTCATTTGCCTACCATTCTCTCGGTTCGTAATTTAACTCTTTAAAAAGCTGCGTCCGTTCTTTTTTGGTTAAGTCGCGCCATTGACCAACAGGTAGGTTCTTCAAGTGAATATTCATGATACGTGTACGTTGAAGGCGATACACTTCATAGCCCAGTTCTTCGCACATTCTACGAATTTGTCGGTTTAAGCCTTGCGTTAAGATGATCTCAAACTCAAACTTTGAAAGCTGAGTCACCTTACAAGGTAAGGTTTTTGTTCCGAGTATATGAACACCTTCAGACATTTGCTTAAGGAATTCAGGAGTGATTGGCTTATCGACAGAAACGATATACTCTTTTTCATGACGATTTTCTGCGCGAAGAATTTCATTCACAATGTCACCATCGTTTGTCAGTAAAATGAGACCTTCTGAATCCTTGTCCAACCGACCGACATGGTTAACTTTAAGTGGATGATTCACGAGATCAATGATATTTCCTTTTACTTTTTTCTCTGATGTACTTGTAATTCCAACGGGTTTGTTTAACGCAATATACACATTGTTCTTTACAATGTTAATGGACTCCCCGTTTACCACCACGTTATCACCAGGGTTTACTTGGTCCCCAAGCTTCGCTACTTTCCCATTAATCGTCACTCGACCACTGTTAATTAGCTTGTCAGCTCCCCGCCGAGAGGACTTTCCAGTTTCACTAATAAATTTATTAATTCGCATGATGACACATCCTAGCTTTGATCTTGTACATTCTGATTGATTTGCCTTAACCATACAATATTCAAAGCTCAATGTACAGGAGCCGAAGGAAAGACGGAACTATTCTCCGTTCTCTGCAGCTCGCTCCTTAATCATCTCAACAAACAAATCAATTTGATGCGAAACAGAAATCGGGTTATATGGATAAAACGTATCAAAATCATTTACAAACACACGGTTGTTAGCCACAGCATCAAGGTCTTTCCAGATCGCAGAATCAGTGAATTGATCAAGACTATCGCTAGTGCCATCAGGATTGTAGTCGGTAATAAACATATAGTCTGCTGCATAATCAGGAACAACTTCCATAGATAATTCTTTTATTTCGCCGGTTTCAATAATGTCTGATTGGATGGTCTCAGGTGCCTCAAGTCCTAACGCATTGTATAATGCCTGACCGCCACGGCCTCCTGCATCACCGAACACCCAAAATGCACCTTTATCTGTCATCTCATAAAGACCAACCGTGGCTCCTTCTTCAATGATTCCTTCAAGCTCTTGTCGACCTTGAGCTGCTTTCTCTTCAAAGTCTGCAATAAATTCTTCTGCTTCTTCCTCGCGTCCGGCAATTTCTCCAAACATCGTAACCGTATCTTGAGTAGTCGTTGTTGTATTGTATGGAATGACAACAGTCGGAGCAATCGCACTTAGCTCATCAAGGTTCTCATCACTCATCACTACGATAAGATCTGGTTCAGCTTCTAAAACCGTTTCAAGGTTTACTGGATCTCCAATATCGGTGACTTCCGCTAATTGTTCCTCAAAAAGGGGATTTCCGAAGCTCCATGACCCTGCACCAACGACATTTGCCCCAACAGAAAAAAATTCTCCAGCATAGATATCCGTTACAATGCGTTCAGGATTAGTTGGAATTTCAACCTCACTTCCGTTTAACTCAAACATTTTTGTGGCGGAGGTTTCTGATTCCACTTCATTTTCAGGAGTAGACTCTGTTTTAGAATTGTCACTACACGCTCCAAGAACGAGAATAATGCCTAGCATAATTGTTAAACCAAGTTGTTTATGTATTTGCACGATATTGCCTCCTTGTTATTAGTAATGAATATCATTATCATTTAAAATGTACCAAACTCTTTTAAAAAGATCTAGATGTATTTTAGTAGATTGGTCAGAAAGACCGAGAAACCATAAAAATAATTACCTAATTCATGACATTATTATCTATTATTTTCATAGATTAACCGATATGATGGTAAGGAAATAAGTATAAGCAGGAGGAACAATACGTTGGATCAGAACAAAATTACTTCTTCAAGAGAAACCATTTATTTTGTATTAGCTATTATCTTTAGTGTGTTTGTGTATGTGATCGCAGCCTTTTCCATTATCGGGATCGGGATTGCTCTTATTCTTTTTGCCATTATGATTTTCCTTAATATGATGATGCTTGGTTCAATCAGGGGCAATGGGGTCCGGATTAGTGAACGCCAATTTCCAGAGGTCTATGAGCGAGTAAAGGTCATGTCAGAACAGATGGGGCTTGCAAAGGTACCTGATGTGTTTGTTATTCAATCAGAAGGTATTCTGAATGCGTTTGCTACACGTTTCTGGGGTCGTAACATGGTTGTGCTGTACTCGGAAATCTTTGACTTAGGACGTGAGCAAGGAAAAGAAGAGCTTGATTTTATCATTGCACATGAGCTTGCCCATGTGCGACGCAGACATGTGTGGAAAAACATCCTGATTGCGCCTGCTCAGTTTATTCCTTTCTTAGCTCAGGCATATAGTCGTTCCTGCGAATACTCATGTGACCGGGAGGCAGCATTTATTACAAATAACCCTGCCGCTGCTAAACGGGCATTAACGATTTTAAGTATCGGTAAAAAAACGTATACCGAAGTGAATGAAGACGCGTTTGTTGAGCAAATTTCCACTGAATCTCATGGAGTGGTCTGGTTAAGTGAGGTCTTATCAACGCATCCTAACCTGCCAAAACGTATTCAGTCCGTACGTGTGTTTATGGGTGAAACAGATAAACCTGTTTATACAGAAGACGCAGGGAAAGTGGTTATCGGTATTGTCATTATGGGGGCTGTAGGGATTGCTATTTATGTTGGTCTTATTATTAGTTTAGTTTTCGGAGGCGTTGTGTTCGGAACGGTCTTATCTGAGGTCGGTTCAGAGTTGAGTACGATTACCGAATACGAGGAATATGAGGACGGGTTCTATGATTATGAAATGACTGAACTAGGTAATGCGGTAAGTAATGGAGATTTAGAAGAAGTAAACCGATTGATTGCAGAAGATGTGGACCTGGACGAACAAGATTATTACGGTGATACTCCATTGCATCAAGCTTCTTATCTTGGAGATTTAGACATAATGGAAGTGTTGTTGGAAGCAGGAGCAGATCCAAATGTTCCAGATGACTATGGAACAACACCGCTTATTTATACAGTGTATAACAGAGTGTACGAGCCGGCAGCCCTTCTACTTGAATACGGAGCAGATCCAGAAGTAGAAGATGATTACGGGGATAGTGCGTTCAGTTTAATGAACGTCGAAACAAAAGAGGAACTTATAGAAGCACTCAATAAATAAAAAGCAGCGGGCTAAAGAGCTCGCTGCTTTTTCTATCTAAATGGCCGCTTCCGCAACGGTTGAAAACGCTGCGAATCAAGTGCCTGTATAGCCGTTCCTGCTGTGAAGAACTCCTCTCGTATGATGCGACAGGCTCTTAATTCATAGTCAGCCATATAGTCGACATAGGGATCATGACGCACGAGCACGTCCACTTCCAGTGTGGCGGCAACTTCTCCGTGATCATTTTTCCAATGCTTGTAGTCATAGATTTTTTTAACTGAAATGACTTTGGATTGCTTTTTTACTTCGTTAAATCGTGCTTTTGCTTCTTCAAGTGTCAGTTCGTCTTCTTCAACTTTTAGAAAGACGGTTGTCCGGCATCGTACCTTACAGGCAAACATAAAGCTAGCCCTCCTAACATTCTTGCTTTAATCCTGGTTTAAGATATTATCCTCGAGATACTCTTCCTTGCTCCCATGCACACGGATGATGTGCTGTTCGCCCCAATCGCATAATAGATTCAGAATGCCTTCCAGTGACCGACCATAATCGCTTAGTTCGTACTCTACACGTGGAGGCAGCTCATGATAAAGCGTGCGAATAATCACGCCATCCTCTTCTAATTCACGTAGCTGAGCAGTCAGCATCTTTTGAGAAATGTTTGGCATGAGTCTGCGTAATTCATTCGTTCTCTTTTTACCATGTGTTAAGTGACAAAGGATCACGCATTTCCATTTTCCGCCGATCACTTCTAGTGTGGCTTCAACAGAAATATTATATTTTTTTTGTTTCATGGTTGTTTCCTCCCTGGTACATCAAATAGGAACCAAAAGGTACCTATCGAACAAAAAAGTACGTACTTTTCTTTTGTTAGAATACGAGTAATAATATCACTTATCGATCGAAGAGTGAACCTCATGAGTGTTTGCATAGAAGAAAGAAAGGATACGTAGACATGGAAATGAATAAAAAAAGAAGTCGAGCCGCCTTAATGGCATTAGCGATTACCGCTTTTGCGATTGGCACGACAGAGTTTATTAGTGTCGGATTACTTCCGCTTATCGCGTCTGATTTAGGAGTGACTACAACGGCTGCAGGATTAACCGTTTCTCTATATGCACTAGGTGTTGTGTTTGGGGCACCTGTTTTAACGTCTTTACTATCAAATGTTCCGAGAAAGACACTTCTGATGTGGATTATGATCGTGTTTATCATTGGAAATGCTCTCGCAGCAAGTGCACCAGTGATTAGTATCTTGCTCATTGCAAGAGTGATCTCTGCCTTATCACACGGAGTATTTATGTCTATTGGAGCAACAATTGCTGCCGATCTTGTACCGAAAGAAAAACGGGCAAGTGCCATCTCTGTTATGTTTACAGGACTAACCGTAGCGACCGTAACGGGTGTACCCTTTGGGACGTTTATCGGTGTTCAGTTTGGGTGGAGAATGGCCTTTCTGGCAATTGTGATGATTGGAGTTCTAGCATTCATCTCAAACCTTTTCTTAGTCCCATCGGATTTACGAAAAGGGACACGAACCACGTTTGCAGACCAACGAAAGCTAGTTACGAATGGACGATTACTTCTTGTCTTTGTCATCACCGCACTTGGATACGGAGGAACCTTTGTCGTTTTCACCTATCTGTCGCCTTTGCTTCAGGATGTGACAGGCTTTAAAGAACAGACGGTAGCATTTATTCTTCTGATCTATGGGATTGCAATTGCCATAGGAAATATGATTGGAGGTAAAGTAGCAAACAAGCGTCCTGTTCAAGCGCTGTTTTATATGTTTATGATTCAAGCCATTATTCTTTTTGTCTTAAGCTTCACGGCTACGGCACAAATAGCAGGCTTAATCACAATCTTAGGCATGGGATTGTTTGCTTTTATGAACGTACCTGGGCTACAAACCTATGTGGTCACGCTCGCTGAACGATTTGTTCCCAGTGCTGTAGATGTCGCCTCTGCAATTAATATCGCTGCTTTTAATGCGGGGATTGCGGTTGGTTCCTATGTCGGAGGAATGGTAGCAGAATCAATCGGCCTGATTCATACGGCATGGGTTGGTGGTGTAATGGTTCTTGGAGCCGTCATTTTAACTGGTTGGAGTGCAAAGTTGGAAAAACAAGATCTAAAGAGCGAGAAACTCGCATCTTAATTCATTGGAGGAATGATGTATGACTACTCATGTAAAAGAAACGGTGACATTAAATAATGGAGAGAAAATGCCTTGGCTTGGACTTGGCGTATTCCGAGTAGAAGAAGGGAACACACTCATTGAAGCTGTGAAAACAGCTATCAAACAAGGGTACAGAAGCATTGATACGGCAGCAATCTATGCAAATGAAGCTGGAGTAGGACAAGGCATCAAAGAAGCACTTGAAGAAACAGGATTACGTCGTGAAGACTTATTTATCACATCAAAAGTGTGGAATGCTGATCTAAGCTATAAAGATGCACTTCAAGCGTATGAGACAAGCCTTGAAAAGCTAGGTCTTGAGTATCTTGACCTATACTTGATCCACTGGCCGGTGGAGGGAAAATACACGGGAGCGTGGAAAGCTCTTGAAGAGTTATACAAACAAGGACGCGTGAAGTCGATTGGCGTTAGTAATTTTCAAATACACCATCTAGAAGAATTAATGAAAACTGCAGCAGTTAAGCCTGTTATCAATCAAGTGGAGTTCCACCCACGCCTGACACAGAAGGAGCTTTTAGCATTTTGTCAGGAGCACAATATTCAACTAGAAGCATGGTCACCTTTAATGAATGGAGAGCTATTAGAAGAAGAACTCATAAAGGATTTAGCAGATAAGTATGGAAAGACACCTGCACAAATTGTCTTGCGCTGGGACCTTCAACACGGTGTGATCACGATTCCTAAGTCAACAAATGAACAGCGAATTGCCGAGAATGCGGACATCTTTGATTTCGAATTAAGCACGGAAGATATGGCGCAGATTGATCAACTGAATCAAAATCGCCGAATTGGGCCAGATCCAGATCGAATTGATTTTTAATTTAACATGAAGGAACACCCAGATTACTTCGACTGATCTGGGTGTTTTTTTATTAGGAAAAATAAAAAGGGAAGTCTTGCAAAATTACTTTGACAGATAGAGTAATCCATTTTATAATTACTCTATCACATATAGTTCTATCACGTAGAGTACTTATGAAAGCAGGTGTCTGTTATCCGTAGTGATATGTTAAGGGGTCATGTTGATTCCATCATTCTTCGGTTAGTTTTTGAAAAGGATCGTTATGGCTATGAGATTTCTAAAGAGATCAGCAAGCGAACCGAAGGAAAGTTTGAGATAAAGGAAGCCACACTTTACGCAGTGTTTCAGAGGCTTGAGAAGAAAGACTTAATTACCTCATATTTTGGCCAGCAATCACAAGGAGGAAAGCGTAAGTATTATGCGATCACAACCCTTGGAAAGGCCTACTTAAAAGAAACAATGAATGAGTGGAAGGAAATGAAAGAGATATTGAATTTATTTATGGAGGGGTTAGATTCATGAAGAAAATCCAGCAGCATGTGGAGCGTTTGTTTCAGGATTTACCGGAAACGGACGAAGTGGTGCAAGTAAAGGAAGAAATCATCATGAACCTGGAGGAAAAGGCCCAGGACTTAATGGAGCAGGGCAAAAATGAAGAAGATGCGATTAACAAAACCATTGTTGATTTCGGCGACATTGATGAAATTAAGGCTGAACTACAAGGGACAACAACGCCTGCAGCAACAAAACCACGTAAAAAGACGCATCCAAAGCTCAATCTTCTCTTCTCCATTTGGGGCAGTGCTTTAATCATTGCTTTGATGGTATTTATGAATCTAGAATACTCTCCGCAGACGATTTGGTTTGTGTATCCGACCTTCGCGATTTTGTGGTGGCCTTTGTCTATGTATTTTCATTGGCTAAAGCAAGGAGGTAGAAAAGCATGAGATCTTTCCCTTTCTCCATTGTTGCTTCTTTGTTTACCATTGCTTTTCTTTTTGTGGTGAACTGGTTAACGACTCCTACTGAACTTTGGGCTATTTATCCTGCGTTGTTCCTCTTATTGTGGCCGCTCAATGTGTTATTCAAGTTTTCTGATGGGCACAAATGGTATGCACTCATTGTTTCAATTCTATTAATTACTGTGTTACTTGCTATTAATCTCGTGCAAACACCAGACTATTATTGGATCCTTTACGCTTGGTTACCACTACTGTATTGGCCGCTCGTTGTATTTGCTGGTAGACGTGCAGCGGAGGTCACATTCTCTGTCCTTGCTAGTCTTGTATTCATTCTTTACTACATTGCGCTAAATATCTATTTCCAAACAGGCTTTCCATGGTTCATCTTTCCAACCTTTGTCATTCTATGGTGGCCTTTATCAGTGACATTTGCTAGGCGACCTATGCTTTTTTCTGTATTCGGCGCATTACTTGTAACGATTTTCTTTTGGAATGTAAATGCACTGACCTCACCAGATGTCATTTGGGCAGTGTATCCAATTTTTGCAGTGTTATGGTGGCCTCTAGCAATCTATTTCTTTGTGTATAGACGAACGGTTTAAGAGCTTAACATCAAAGGGTGTTAGGCTTTTTTGTTGTTAAGCGCTTGCACGTTTTCTAATAGATCTGCTAAGGTCAAAGCAGGATGTGTTTTTTGAGAGAAGGGGAATTGATATGACAACAGACGTCCAAGCCTATGTAACAAAAACGGGAGTCGGGGTGATTACTCTTAATAGAGAAAAGTCACTAAACTCACTATCTTCTCGTATGGTAAAGGCAATTAATGAAACGCTGCATGCTTGGAAGGCACTTGATGACGTGATGCTAGTCCTGTTAGAAGGAGCAGGGGAAAAAGCTTTTTGTGCAGGTGGAGATATTAAAGAGCTCTATTATAATGGAAATAATCATGAGGGTAGAGCCAAATCCATCGCCTTTCTTGAATTGGAATATGATACTGATCAGCTTATTTCAGATTACCCTAAACCAATTATTGCTCTGATGGACGGGATTGTCATGGGAGGCGGTGTTGGTCTTTCTTACGGAGCAGATTTTCGCATAGTAACTGAAAAAACCAAATGGGCAATGCCGGAAACGGCGATTAGCTTTTTTCCGGATGTCGGTGCAGGATACTTTTTAAATCAAGTCTCTGAATCGATTGGAATGTACCTGGGTCTTGTTGGAGAAACCATTCAAGCGGGTGATGCCATTGCCATTGGTGCGGCTGACCGATATGTCCAATCAGAGGACATATGTAAGCTTAGAGAGATTTTGATAGATAGTGAATGGAGAGAAGTAAGCGATGTTTACACAAGCATAGATCAATGCATACGAGAGCTGAACATACCGGTTCCAAAAAGTGAACGGCTCCATCACCTAGCGCCTGTCATTGAGACGCATTTTGCCCATTCGTCATTAATAGAGGTCATGAATTCTTTAAGAGGAGACTCTTCAAGCGACGCGCAAACGATCTATAAAAAGCTTCAGAACCGATCGCCGCTTTCGTTACACGTGACATTCGCTCATTTGAAGAAGGGCAGAAATCTTTCTTCTTTTAAAGAGGCTTTAGAGATAGATAAGCATGTGGCCTCCCGTTTTATGGAGTGTCAGGATTTCTATGAAGGGGTGCGCTGTTTATTAGTAGATAAAGGTGCACAGCCAACGTTTGAGTACCAATCTGTTCAAGAAGTACCTACTGAAACGGTTCGTTCGTTTTTCGAAAAATAGAGATAGAAGAGGGATAGGGTATGTGGAGTTTTTTACTCGAGATTGTCTTTCAAGTGATGCTTCCAATCTTTGTTTTATTACTAGCGGGAGCATTACTTCATCGTAAGTTTTCATTTCACTTAGCATCTTTTTCAAAACTGTTAACAAACTTTTTTCTACCGGTTGTGGTGTTTGTTAATATTTCAAGTAGTAATCTAGATGCTGGATTGTTACTTGATATTGGGGGATTTCTGGTTATTCAATTTATCATACTGGCTCTCCTTAGCTGGGGGTTGGTGAAGCTTTTAAAGATCGATTCAAATCTTGCGCCAACCTTTCAAAATAGTATTGTACTAATGAATTCGGGGAATTTCGGATTGCCGGTTAGTCAATTGGTCTTTGCGGGGAACCCACTTGGTATTTCCGTACAGGTAATTGTGCTGATGTTTCAAAATTTAATTACGTATACATATGGCCTTATGATTTCAGCATCGACCAAATCAACGGGGTTCTGGAGTAATCTTTCAGAGCTATTTAAAACACCTATTATCTATGCCCTTGTACTAGGTCTGATTTTTTATCAGGTTCCATGGGAGCTTCCTTCCTTTATTCAGACACCAATGATGCAGGTATCGAACGGGTTTATTGCACTGGCCTTGATTGTGTTAGGTGCGCAAATCGCCTACCCGACACTGAAGCAATTTTCACTCTTATTTTTTATTTCGATTGTCGGGAGACTTGTGGCAGCTCCACTGATTGGCCTCGGGATTATCTGGGTGATGGGACTGGACGGTACTGTGGCACAGGGACTTCTCATTGCAAGCTCGTTCCCAATGTCGAGGAATAGTGCACTTTTTGCTTTAGAATATAATAATCATCCGGAGTATGCAGCGCAGGCAGTACTCGTTTCAACAATTGCCAGCTGTTTTACCGTGACCTTCTTTATTTATCTGAGCCAGCTCTTATTTTAATAAACCTAACAGAGATGTAAGGTTTCTGTAAGTAAAATCTATAGGTTCCTCTCTGTGCAAGTAGTAAACTATGAAGTAGAAGAGAGGTGCTGGATGATGAAAAAAATAGGAATCACATTTATTTTAGTAATCGTCGCTGCCGTCGCTGGGTATATGGTCTTTACTAGTTTTCAGGAAGAAGATTATTACGTAAAAATTGTAGATGAGGGTGTTGAGCCCACCGATGCTCCACCAGAAGCGACCAATCGAAACTACGAAACACTTGGTATTACAGAGGGTGGGGAAAGTGATACCATTGAATTTATGGGTATGAAAAAGTTGCGTATGGGAGCGTATCTCACCGTCACAATGAGAAACGGCGAAGCGAAGACCTATCAAGAAGTAAACGCATCGGATGTCCCAGAGGAGATTAAGAACGAATTAGATGAACAATCATAAGAACGTGTGGGCGATGAATCTGAAAGTGAGGTTCATTGCTTTTTTTGTGGGTGGGGGTAAGGATTGGAGGGATAGCAAGTGGATTGATGCGATAGGAGTGAGGATCGGAGCGATAGCCGTTGGATTGATGCGATAGGTATGAAAATCGGAGTGATAGCCGTTGGATTGATGTGATAGGTATGAAGATCGGAGCGATAGCCGTTGGATTGATGTGATAGGTATGAAGATCGGAGCGATAGCCGCTGGATTGATGTAATAGAATGCAAACTGAGCAAGCATTCTTACAAAAGACCCCTTGCAGCTGCAAGGGGTCTTTTCATCATTATTCAAATATTAGCGTAATGAGATTCAAGCCAAACAACTGATCAATAAAAACAATGACAATTGCAAACGGCACAACGTATTTGACCAATGCATACCAGAGTACAAATAGTTTTTTGCCAGCATTTGAGCCTGATTGAAACTCCTGCATCAGGATGTCTTTGTTTATTTTCCGAGGAATAAATAGACAGATTAATAAGGCGCCAAGTGGCATTAATACGTTACTTGTCAGGTAATCGACCGCGTCAAAAAAGGAGCGGTCCCCGATAAAGAAGTCGTCAAGTACGCCGTACGATAATGTTGATGGGATCCCAACTAGAAAGATGAGGAAACCAAAGATCCAGCTTGCTTGTTTGCGCTTGTCCTGATTTCCGCGAACAAAAGCAGCAACAATAATCTCAAGTAGTGAGAAGGCTGTGCTTAACGCGGCAAACAAAAACAATACAAAGAATGCAATTAACAGAATCTGACCAAAAGCAATTTGTTCAAAGATTGCCGGTAAAACGGCAAAGATCAATGCAGGTCCTTCATCTGGTTGGAAGCCAAATGTAAAAACACCTGGGAAAATAACTAGCCCTGCAAGCAACGCAACAAATACATTCATGATAGCCAGTGTCATCGCTGAGGCAGGAAGGTTTTGTTGCTTTGACGCATAGGAGCTAAAGGTAACCATAACCGATACCCCAACAGATAAAGCGAAAAAGGATTGACCTAAGGCAAAAAGAATCGTTTCCCCATCCACTGCTGAAAAATCAGGTGCAAGCAAATATTGAATTCCTTCAGCCGCACCATCAAGGGTTAGAGAATAGGCCGCTAGAATCACTAACAACACGAGTAAGGATGGAATCATCCACTTGCTGACTTGTTCAATGCCCTTTTGAACACCTTTCGCTACAACAAGTGCCGTTAATAGGATAAAGAAAAGCTGAGCGCCTAATGCAAGTCCAGGATTTGCAATGAGACGACCGAAGTAATCCTGCGATTCATTTAATGATAGGTTTGAAAGCTGACCAGACACTGACGATCCGAGATATAACAGGGACCAGCCGCCGATCACACTGTAAAATGACAGAATGAGAAAACAGCAGACAACCCCAAGCCACCCAGTTACTTGAAAGGGTGATCGCGGGGCCAGTGTTTTATATGTTAAGATGGCGTCTTTTCCAGAATGACGACCAAGAATGTATTCTCCAATTAATAGGGGTACACCTAAAAACAGTGTGAGCAATAGGAAGACGAGAAAGAAAGCGCCGCCTCCACTTTGACCGGCAATGTAAGGGAACTTCCATATCGCGCCAAGACCAATTGCGCTACCGGCTGTTGCGTAAATAAATCCAAGCTTAGATGACCATTGTTCTGTTGCGTTTGCCATGATGTATATGTCCTCTTTTCCTCTTTAAAGCATTATTTCATGTTAGCAGAGGGAGATGATAGAAACAAGTGAATGTTTAGACTTCATCTAGTAGAGGATTAACGAACAGCTTCAATGAGCTCACTGAGCGTCGCCGCTTTATCAAGACCGTGTACAGCCTGCTTAATCTGAACAGCTTGTTCCTCGCTGCAGCTATCATCTAGCTTTTGTTCAAGCTGATCCATTGAAAGTGGTTTGTCTGTAGATCCTAGTGGTGCGTCGACTCGTGATTCGAGAATGTTGCCGTTTTCTAGGTGGACACGAACAATTGTAAATCGTCCTTTTGGAACAGCGTGGGGCGATGGCTTGATTGTAGCATCATACTGTCTCGTCACTTTATTCATCAATTGGCGGATCGATGACGGTATAGCTTCATGAGTGAAATCCGATAAGCTAGCTGTCCGATTAGTAAGGAACAATGCAACGATGTACTCGACACTGAACCGTCCCTCATCACCTGTTTGAGGGTGAGTATGAATGAGTGCAGCGTCGCCTTTAGGAGGATAGATGACCTCAATCTTTTGGATATCTTCTAAGATAAAGGTGTCCTGGCTGAGTAATTCATGACATGCATCGGCTGCATGGAAGGCGGCTGAGCAAAACGAATATAACTTAAACCAAAGTCCAGGCTTTGAAATCTTCCAGGAGTCTCCCCAATCAGAGGTTAATGCATCAGCATAATCAGTTCCATCTCCGTAAAGGGAAAGGAAGCCGTTTTCCCCGTCCAGTGTCCTTCTTGAGCCAATTAAACCTAGGCCTGTCAGCTTGGAAGCAACGTAGCCCTGCTCTGCAGCAAACCCTGCATGTAATGGCTTGACCTCCGTTCCGAACTGGTTACGCATACCTGAGCTCTGTGTTGCGGCAAGACCAATCGCAAGCTCTATCTTTTCTGCTGAGAATCGTTGTAAATAGGAGCAGGCACATGCAGCGGCTATACCTCCGAGTGTGGCTGTGTTGTGCCAACCTCTTGTATAATGCTGAGCTCCAATAGTCAGTCCTAAGCGGGCCATAACCTCAACACCAATTGCATATGCTTCTAAAAATCGTCTTCCACTGAACGAGCCTGTTGAAGCAACAGATAACAGGGCTGGAAGGATGACGGTGCTTGGATGTCCTCGTACGTCTGTATGCACATCATCAAGATCCAGCGCATGGCCTAAGTACCCATTATATAATGCTGCTTGCCTTGCAGACGCGTTCTTGTGCATCCCGATTAATGGGACTTCGGCATGCCCACCTTCTTCATCAAACCATCTCATGAGCAACGTGCCGGTTTCGGTCTGATTCGCTGTCAGGCTTGAGGCAAGATAATCAAGTAACCCTTTTTTTGCTGATGCAATCGCTACGTCGTTCGGCAATGAATGAGCTACAAGGTTTGCCAAAGTGGCTGTCCAGTTTGTCAAAAGTACCCCTCCTAATAGCAAAAGACCGGCGTATTTACCGGTCTGCTTCTTCTGTTTGATCAAGTTGTTTAATAAATCGTTTCGTGCGTTCCTGCTTCGGATTGTCGAACAGCTCACGTGCATTGCCCTCTTCAACGATGTGTCCGTCTGCCATAAAGATGACGCGATCAGCGACTTCACGAGCAAATGCTAATTCGTGGGTAACGATAATCATCGTTGTATCCTTTTTGGCGATCGATCTAATGACCTGTAAGACCTCAGATACAAGCTCTGGATCGAGTGCAGAGGTAGGTTCATCCAGAAGAAGAGCAGTTGGGTTCACTGCAAGAGCGCGGGCGATCCCAACTCGTTGCTGTTGCCCACCTGATAAGGTGACAGGGTAAGCTTGTGCTTTATCAGATAAACCGACTTGCTCTAGTAAATCAAACGCAATTTTGTGAGCATCTGCCTTGCTCATCTTTTTCGTAATACGCAGAGATGCCGCGATATTTTCTAAAACCGTTTTATTTTTAAATAGATTATAGTTCTGGAAGACCATAGCAGATTCTCTACGCAAAGCATGGGCTTCCTTTTTTGTATAGCTCGCTGCATTAATTTGTGTGTTACCTACCTGAATCATTCCTGCTTCCGGTTGTTCAAGGAGATTTAAGCAGCGCAGGAGGGTTGATTTACCCGAACCAGATGGACCGATTACGGCGACAACCTCGCCATTTTGAACATTAAGGTCGATCCCATCTAGTACAACGTGTTCGCCAAATCGTTTTTTTATTTGTTTAACTTCAATCATAATAGACCCCCCTAACGTACATACGGCCTGTTAATTTTTCGTTCAAACCAGCTTTGAAGTGCGCTATAGCCGATGACTAACACCCAGTAAATAAGTGCAACAGCCATATAGGCTTCAAAGAAACGCAGGGTCGAAGCGGCGGCCATTTTCCCAGATGCAAGCATTTCTGTTACACCGATTGTGAACGCGAGCGCCGTTTCCTTTAGTAAGCCGATAAATGTATTCCCTGTTGCGGGAATAGCATTACGAATCGCTTGTGGAATAATAATGTGAATATACGCTTGTGTTTTAGTCATTCCAACAGTCATACATGCTTCAAGCTGGCCCTCATCAACAGAGTAAAGCGCTGCTCGAAAGATTTCGGCTAAATAGGAAGAGTTCTTTAAGCTTAATCCGATGATGGCTGCAGATAAGGCATCCAGAGAGCTGAATGCCGGGAAGAGCTGAGGCAATCCAAAATAGATTAAGAATAGCTGTACAATGGTTGGAACCGCTCGGAAAAAGGAAATATACACAGAAGCCAATTGATAAAGCACTGGGATTTTTCCCTTTGTAATGAGAGCCAGTACCCCTCCAATAATTACGGCAAGTACCATTGAAACAATGGCCATTAACAGAGTTAAAGGAAGAGCCTTTAATAAGACGGGAAAGACAGATATCATATAATCAAAGTCAAAATTCATCGCTCACACCCCAGATTACTCTTGTTCTTCGCTAATTGGCTCTGTCACATCATCTTTGAAGTACTTCTCTGATAGCTCAGAAAGTGTACCATCTGCGCGAAGCTCTTCTAAAGCTTGGTTTACATCTTCTCTAAGTTCAGCATTCTCTTTAGAAAACGGGAATCCTACTTCTTCATATACAATTGGATCGCCAACCAGTTTAAGTGGTAGGTCATTTAATTCCAACTGAGCAAGCAACACACTGCGTCCATTTACGTACGCATCTACACGACCTAATGCCACATCATTCAGTGTGCCTTCCTGAGTTTCATATGTGCGAATATTGATTTTGCCATCTGGATCCTTGCTCTCTAAGTTCTTCGCATGATTTGAACCAAGTACTGCTGCGACTTCTTTACCAGCCAAATCTTCAAGTCCGTTGATTTCATCATTATCTTCAGCGACAACGATTTGTGTGCCAGCATAAGAATACGTATCCGAGAAGTCATAAAGCTCTTTACGTTCGTCCGTAACTGCTACTTGGTTCGCTACTGTATCAAGCTTTCCTGCTTGAAGCTGACCCATGACACCACTAAACTCCATTAATGTCCAATCAACATCGTACCCAATTTTGTCAGCTACATGTTCAATGACTTCAACGTCAAAGCCTTGAAGCTTGTCTCCTTCTTTATAGGCGAACGGGTAGCTTTGACCAGTTGCTCCTACATGTAAAACCTTTGCTTCATCTCCTCCATCAGCAGATGAGTCGCCCGACCCGCAAGCAGTTAGTGCAAGAATACTGGTTAGTCCTAGTGCGAGAGTAATTTTATGTGTACGTTTCATGTGAATCCTCCTGAGTGTTCTACGTTGTAGTTTATTTAATGAGATGCGGCAAAATCGTTTTCTTTAGATAGATGGTGATGTGACCTTTTCCAAGATCAGCGCTACCTGCACGCTCGTACCCTCTACGTTCATACATCCCAATTAACCAAGGATGCTTGTCTGCGGTACCTAGTGAAAGGTAAGGTGCTTTTAATTGCTCCGCTACAACAGAGTGTTCAATCCAATGAAGAAAGTCGCTTCCATCTCCCTTTTGTGCATGAGTTGGATCTGTTGCAAACCACCAAAGGTGAGGTACACCAAAGGGGCCAGGCTGCAGGCCCCAGGGCATCCGAAGGCTAGCTGTTGCAAGGATTTTATGATCTCGTAGCATAACGTAACATGCATTGTTCATGATGTTCTCTTTTACAAGCTCAAGATCAGCCGTTGCAGCAGCAAAATGAATTCCTAATTCCCGGATTGGTGCGTATGCTCGTAATGTGAGATCAAGTATCTCTTCTGCATCCTCTAAAGTTGCTAATCGATAAGAAGGATTATGACTCATGATCTGACCCATTCGTATATCGGTTAAGAGGTTCATCTATTCCAAGGTTTCCTCTTAGTGTTGGCGCCTGATATTCTTTGCGGAACAATCCACGTTCCTGCAAGATGGGAACCACGTCATTCACAAATTGATCCAAGCCTTCTGGAAGAAGTGGAGGCATAACATTAAATCCATCACACGCACCGTCTTTAAACCATTCCTCCAGCTTGTCTGCAAGTTGAGTAGGCGTTCCAACAAAGATATGATGTCCGCGTGACCCAGCAACATATTGATAAAGCTGGCGAATGGTTAACTCGTCGCGCTTAGCCATATCAATAATAAGCTGGGCTCGGCTTTTCACAGCGTTTGATTGTTCAACATCAATCTCTGGTAATGGACCATCAAGTGGATAACCTGATAAGTCAAAGCCACCAAGAGCAGTTGATAGAATGCTTAGCCCAACCTCTGGTTGAATGAGATCCTGTAATTCTTGATACTTTTGGTTCGCTTCCTCTTCAGTTGCTCCGATAATCGGGAAGATTCCAGGGAGGATCTTCACATCATCCGCTTTGCGACCATTTTCTTGAACTTGTTTTTTAATATCTGCATAAAAAGCTTGTGCAGCTTCCTTATTATTTTGAGCAGTGAATATAATTTCAGCATATTTCGCTGCAAGGGCCATGCCGTCCTTAGATGAGCCGGCTTGGACGATAACGGGCTGTCCCTGTGGAGTACGCTCCACATTGAGTGGACCTCTTACTTGGAAGTAGTCCCCATCATGATTCAGCTCATGGTACTTACTAGAGTCAAAGAACACACCAGCCTCCTGGTTGCGTACGAATGCTTCTTCCTCCCAAGAATCCCAAAGGCCTTGAACAACATCTACAAATTCATCTGCACGCTCATATCGTAGGCTATGCTCAAGATGTTCGGTACCGCTAAAGTTCTTAGCCGTATCTGGAATGGATGAAGTCACCACGTTCCAACCAGCACGTCCCGCGGACAAGTGATCAAGTGAAGCAAACTGTCGTGCGATATGGAATGGCTCACTGTACGTAGTAGATGCAGTAGCTACCAATCCAATCTTCGATGTCGCTTGAGCTAAGGCGCCAAGGATTGTAAAAGGTTCAAATCTTGTCATCACATTTGGATGAGATTTCGGGTTAATTGATAAACTATCAGCTAAAAAGAGAAGGTCAAACTTTCCTTTTTCAGCTGTTTGCGCAAGCTCTTTAAAATAATTAAAGTTCATTGAACCATCTTTCTGGACACGAGGGTGTCTCCAGGAAGCCACATGATGTCCTGTACCAGCCAAAAAGACGCCTAAATTCATTTGTTTATGTGAATCGTTCTGCACGATACATTCCTCTTTTCAAATTAGATCTATACTAATAGTAAACTGATAATGTCTAGTAGTTTTATCGGGTTAAGAAGATCATAATCTTCTTGTCGTATTATGTCAAACGGTAGTGTTTAGCATTTTTAAAGCTTTTATATTGTGCTCAAAAAGAGCGAAATAATGTGATACCTTTAGATGAAAGGAAAGAAAATGAAATATATCTTTAAAACAAATCGTTATCACGATATACTAGAATTAGTTGGAAAAGTGGAAATATAAAAGCATGATGTGTAAATAGAAAGGATGTTGTGAAAATGAGAGATCTTTCAGTAGTTAAAGAAAAGCGTAATGAATTACGAAGCGAATTAGTGAATTGCATTAAGAAAGTAAAGGAAATGCAGGTCGACGAGAAAACGTTTAGAGATCTTTCTCAGTATGATCAACAAGTGTATATCTACCTTGATCGTACGGTACAACGTTTGCGCACTCAAATTAACGCACTTGAATTTGTCTTAAATGAAGATACGGAAATTGCTGATGCTTTTGCAGATCGCGCTGCAGAGAAGCATAAGATTAATAAAGAAACGGTTTTTAACGCACCTGAAAGAGAAAGCAATGACGAGAACGGCTACAAGCTAGACCTTAGCAATTTAAACTAATGAAAGGGAGCCCTGGGTTAACCTAGGGTTCTTTTTTACATAAGGAGAGAGATTCATGAGACTTAATCAAAAGGTGGCCATTGTAACGGGTGCCAGTCAAGGAATTGGAGAAGGAATCATTCGAACATTTACTAGAGAAGGAGCTCGGGTGATTGTTGCGGATGTGAACAAAGAGCTAGGGGAACAGCTTGTTCAAGAATTAGCAGAAGCGCATATTGAAGCTCATTTTGTAGAAACGGATGTGAGTAAGGAAGAACAAGTAAAAGCTCTAATCGCTAAAACGGTGGAGGTTTTTGGCGGCGTGGATATCTTGGTGAACAATGCAGCTGTAACGGTTCGAAAATCAGTAGAAGACACGTCGTTTGAAGAGTGGCAGCAAATTTTAGGTGTGAATTTAACAGGTGCGTTTCTTTGCTCCAAGTATGTCATTCCTGAAATGAAGAAGCGTGGGGGCGGTGCGATTGTTAACATTGCATCCTGGCATGCAGAGAAAACCATTACTCGACTTGCAGCCTACGCTGCATCAAAGGGTGGGCTTACTGCCTTAACAAGACAAATGTCTTTAGACTTAGGGCCTCACAATATTCGCGTGAATGCGGTTTGTCCAAGCACAGTGGATACTCCGCTTTTAGAAAAAACATTTGCAAGCCTTGAGGATCCGGAAGAAGCATTTAACCAAACTCTTCAATTTCAACCATTTGGTCGTATTGGTACGGTTGATGATATTGCAAATGCATGCTTATTTATGGTATCTGACGAGGCGTCCTATGTAAGTGGTCAAACCTTGATGGTTGATGGGGCAGCCATTAACAAAATTGCCCGTCCATTAATGTTTGATTAATGAAACAAGAAAAAGCTGTCCGCAATGGACAGCTTTTTTGTTTGGAATTAGAAAGAAGCAGCAGCTTTTGTGACTTCAACTAATCCGTCAGCAATAATTTCTTGAGAACGTTCAGGATACTGGTTATGTCCTTCGATGATTAGCTCAGTTGGTTCATGAATTCCCCATAGAGCAAGATTTCTGTTAACGAAACGTACAGCCATTTCGCCATCAACCATGAAATCAAGAGCATAGTCAGAGCCACGAGCAGCAAGAACCGCTACTTTTTTGTCTCCAGCTAGTCCAACCGGACCTTCAGCAGTGTACTTGAACGTACGACCAGCTTGAGCAAGATAAGAGATGTACGTTACAAGTGGTGCTGGAACGGTTCCATTCCAAAGTGGTGTAGCAATCACAACTTTATCAGCATCAAAGAATTGACCAAGGTACTTTTCAGTTAGATCAATGTACTTTTGATCTTCAGCTGTAAGTTCCATGCCTTGGCTCTTTTTGTAGTTAGCTGTAATGGCATCGTTACCGTAGTAAGGAAGATCAGCTTGGAAAAGATCCAATTCAGTGATTGTATCGTTTGGATTTGCTTCTTTATAAGATGCAACAAATGCATCATACATCATAACGCTGATTGCTTGATCAGCAGGGCGGTCGTTAGCTTTGATAAATAAAACGTTAGACATGTTTGTGTTCCTCCAGATGTAAGTTTAGATAGTTTTTTAACAGTAGTTAGTATACAACGCCCATGTGGTCAGTAACAGTACGCACTTTAAAGTATTATAGTTTCCTTAAGGATACTATTTGATGTACCAGGCATTTTTATATGTATAGGATATCATTTTTAGAAAAAACTACTCACAAAACGACGAAAAGAGGATGAGTATGTCTAAAAAAGATCATAAACCAAACAATCAATTTAAAGAAAATACAAATCACGGGGAACACCGTAATGGAAGGCTTGCTCAGGCAAAGAATTACAATGCAGAACAAAGCCGCGAACCAAATGAGTATTTAGACGATAAAGCATAAGACTACACTTTTCGACAAAATCAGAGTATTATTTCGTGTATCAAAACAAATAAAACTCTAGGGGGCTGTCATAATGGATTTTAAAGACAAAGTAGTATTAATTACAGGTGCTGCTGGGGGAATTGGAATTGCGGCGGCTAAGAAATTTGCTAGTGAAGGAGCAAAGCTTGCTCTGGTTGACTTAAAACGTGATGTGCTTGAAAAAGCGGCACAAGACGTAGAAGCAAAGGACTTGCTTTTACTTGATGGAAATGTGGCAAAAGAAGAGGATGTTGAAGCATTTGTTACTAAAACGAAAGAGAAGTACGGACGAATTGACGTCTTTGTAAACAATGCTGGTATTAATGGTCAATTCAACAATTTAGTTGATCAAACAACGGAGAACTTTGAAGCTGTTATCAATGTGAATCTTAAAGGTGTCTTTTACGGCTTAAAGCATGTGATGCGTGTTATGAATGAGCAAAAGAGTGGAGCCATTGTAAATACCGCTTCCAATGGGGGATTACTAGGTGCACCAGGTATGGGCTTGTATGTAGCATCAAAGCATGGGGTAATCGGTTTAACTAAAACAGCCGCACTTGAAGGGGCTCCAAACAATATCCGTGTGAATGCTGTTGCTCCATCTGGTGTTGATACGCAAATGATGAAATCTATTGAAGCGAATGCCGAGCTTACAGGTGCGAAGGATCCGAGAAAACAATTTGAGGCGAGCGTCCCGTTAAATCGTTACGCAACAGCAGAAGAAATTGCAAATTTAATGGCCTTCCTTGCATCCGATGACGCTTCATTTATTTCAGGATCGTACTACAGAATAGATGGTGGACAAGGCGCTACATCTGTTTAAGCTTGAAAATCATACAATGACTGTCGATACGCTTTTAAGGTGTAGTCGACAGTTTTTTTAATGTAACTAGAAAAGATGTAAACAAAAATGCGGAAAAAAATTGTGTATCATTTCTCGATACTGATATAATAATGAGGCATCACCTTTTTTTATTTGTGGTCAGGAGGTTGCTTATTGTTTAATCAAGTTCTAGTCAAACGTATATTGACTTTGATTGCTATTCTTGGAATTGCAGTGTTTGTCTATTTTAATTTTTCTTATTTTTCACCAATCTTTTTTGCCTTACTGACTGCGATGATTTTTGAACCATTCGTGAAAATGCTCAAAAAACAGTTGAAAACAGAGAAGAGATTGCTACCCGTAACCATTGTCTTTTTGTTATTTGTTATGATAAGTGGCTACGCGTTATATTTAACATTTACTAGAGTCATCCGTGCAATCTATGACTGGTCTTTGGACCTTCCTCAGTATGCACGAGAGGTTCAGATCTTTGTTGATAACTTCATTATCAGCTTTAACCAGACTATTGCTGAAATTCCACAAGGAAACCAAATTGTCCGAGAGATTGAGAGGCAGTCGGAAGGCCTGTTTGATCGGGCGGTGGGGATTACGTCTGATATTCTTGCGGGAATTACGTCTTTATTAACAGCCGTACCTAATATGCTTTTTGTGGCATTGGTTTATCTTATCACCTTGTTTTTGTTTAGTTTAGACCTGCCAAGGCTACTTGATTTATTCTTTAATCTGTTTAAGATGGAAACTGCGAGTAAGCTTAGATATGTTTTTCAGCGTATGAGTAAAGTGTTCTTAGGATACTGGAAGGCTCAGTTTATTTTAAGTGTAGGCGTATTTGTGGTGACATACGTGAGCTTACTCTTTATCTCACCTAAATCTGCTTTAATTATGTCGATTTTAATTTGGCTAGTTGATATTATTCCTCTTTATGTGGGGCCAGCGTTGATACTTGTACCATGGGGCATTCTCGCAATGGTGCTTGGTGGAACCAATACAGGTCTTCAGCTAATCATCTTGGCGGCTGTACTTTTAATTGTACGAAGAATTATTGAACCGAAAGTACTTGGTGATTCAATTGGACTTGCCGCATTGCCGACAGTGTTATCTATGTACTTTGGATATGTATTCTTCGGAGTAATGGGTTTAATTCTTGGACCATTTGTCTACATTGCGATTCGATCAGCCAAAGAAGCAGGCCTGTTTGAATTAAAACTAACAGAAGATGTACCCAGTCAATCGATAAAAAAATAATAAAAAAACATGCGAACGAGCCTTCAAAAGGCTGTCCGCATGTTTTTCTATTTATCGCTCTGGTTAAAAGCATCAATCCAAGTAGTAGCCATAAGAACGTCACCTTTAGAGTTCATATGTACACCATCTGTTGTAACAGGAACCTTTGATTCCGCTTCAAGATAGGTTTGAAACGCTTGATTTGTTGGCACAAGGATTGCATCATACTTGATGGCAAGTCTGTGAACTGCCTCTATATACGGTTTTAACGTTTGATTTTCTTCTGAATCCAATTCTTCTTTAATAATGGTAGGTTCCATCAAGATTAGCCTAGCATTTGTTTTTTCCAACGTATATCTAAGAAGTCGATCGTAAATTTCTTCGAACAATTCAGGGTAAACCTGTTCTCGATCAGGATGCTTTGTTTGACTCCAAGCATCATTGACGCCAATTGATATGGAGACCCAATCCGGGTTCAAATCTAAAACGTCCTGCTGCCATCTGTCCTCAAGGTCTGTCACACGGTTTCCACTAATTCCTCTGTTATAAATGGCAAGGTGTAGCTCAGGGTGTTTAACCATTAAATAATCATGAATAAGTGCAGCATATCCAATCCCAATCCCTTGTGGATCCTCAAAACGTCCATTTTCAGTGATACTGTCCCCAATTAATACAAAGGTATCATCCTGTTTAAGCATTGTTTTCCTCCAGAATTTTCGTTATATGTTCGTTTATCTTTCCTTGATTAAACCAAGTCATTCTCCTTAATTTATCAAGAAGTATGGCTATGTCGATCATAGCATATTTGATGCATGTTTTTGAGAGTGAGTTGCAGGAAATAGGTTGAACAATGGTAAATAAGCTATACTTTAAATACAAAAAAGCCTTACATTCTTTAGAATATGTAAGGCTTATTTACTTACCTATTGAATCGATACATCGTGTAAAACCAAGACGCCAGTTGGGCTTTCCCAGAAGCCTTCTACTTCGTCTCTGACACCAACCAAAAATTCCTCATGAATAAGTGGTTGGATGATACTATCATCGGCAATCATTTTTTGAATTTCGCTATAAAGCTCAAGGCGTTCGTCTTCATCTTCGCTCTTACGTGCTTCTTCAAGCAACTCATCTATGTCATCGCGAGCCACAAATGTACGGTTTCCTTGTGCTCCTTGGTTAGCAGAGTGGAAAAGAGATAAGCCCATATCTGCATCACCATTTACGGTTGACCAGCTTAAGATAAAGAGTTCCTGTTCCCCTTGATTCGTTAGATCAAGGAACGCACCCCACTCATTAACTTGGATCGATACATTTACACCAATTTCACTGAGCGCTGACTGAATGTACTCAGCTATATCTGTTCTTTCACGCTGGTCACTCGTGTTAAGTGTAATGTCCAGACCATCCGCGTATCCTGCTTCTGCAAGAAGTTCTTTAGCTTTTTCAATATCATATTCGTTAAATACAATTGAATCATCGTGTCCAAAGATCTTAGGAGCCAGTGGAGTCTTTGCTTCAACGCCAACTCCGTTAAAAATTCCTTCTAAAATATCAGTACGATTAATGGCTAAAGAAAAAGCCTCACGAACAAGTGGATCACTTAATACTTCGTTTTTCTGGTTAAATCCAAGATACAAAAGGGCAACACTTTCTGTTTGATTCACGTGAATGCCGTCGGTCGCTTCAAATCGATTTAAGTCACTTGCACTTACGTTATTAACGATGTGACTTGCACCAGTCTCTAGATTGGCAATTCGGGTACCACCTTCAGGAATGACTTGGAAGGTTACACTATCTACCTTAGCAGGCTCACCCCAATAGTCATCATTTTTTAAAAGCTTAATAGATTGTCCTGAATTCCAGCTATCAAATGTAAAATAACCTGTCCCGATTGGATGTTCATTTAAATAGCTTCCTGGTGCTTCGCCATCAGCCATGGCTTGATAATCTGCTTCAATTGCAACGGGACTCATCATTGCTGCTCCGTAGTGAGCTAAGTTAGCAGGCAGTGGAGCAAACGGGTATTCAGTATGTATGCGAACGGTATAGGGATCAACTACTTCTACCTCACTAATCATCTCAAACAAAAACGCTCGAGGAGAAGCAACCTCGGGATCAAGCACACGATCAAGGTTCGCTTTTACAGCATCTGCATTGAACTCAGTGCCATCGTGAAACGTTACGCCTTCTCGAAGGTAGAATTCCCACTCCGTATCATTTATTTGTTTCCAGTCTTCGGCAAGACCAGGTTTTAAGTTTAGCTCCTCATCTTGAGTAACGAGGGACTCAAAAATGTTAGAGGTTACATTACTTGATGCTGTATCGTTTGATCCATGAAGGTCGAGTGTCACGGCTTCTGATTGCATATCAACAACAAGATCTCCCCCTGTAGTGCTCGCTGTTCCTTCTGTGTCTGTATTATCGCTTGCGCAACCAACCATAACCAATGCGCTCAGGGAAACGATTACAGCACCTAACCCAAATAACTTTTTCTTTCTCATTTCTCCACTCCTCTTAATTCTCTCTATAGTCTGAATCTTTACCACTATAACGCGAAAAAGTCTGACAAACAATAAAAAATCCCTGCTGTAAGTGGCGAAAGAAGCTAAAACGAGTTAGGATAAAAGCACTCACCACATCCCTTAACTGAAAGTCAGATAAATTGTGTAGTTGATAAAATGAGAGGTAATGTCCTGTGAAAAATTATTTTTTTGTCAGACGAAAAACGTATCTTTTTGTAATCGTTGGTGTAGTCCTTGGATTTCTTCTGAGCAAAGTACTCTTTGCCACACCGGATTATGAAACGGCCACACTCGTACTAATTCTAGGATTAATCGCAGGTGAAAGTTCCTTCTTCTATCAATGGAGAAAGACGAATGCTAAGCATAGGAGAGAACAAACAAAGAGGTGAAGTTATGAAAAATAAAATCCTTGATCATCTCATGCCACTAACGGATGAGGAACGAGATATTCTCGCCAATCCTACGGTTTCTCATGCACGCTATTCCACGCAGGAACATTTCACCACAGTGGAAAGTAAAAAATTCCTCACGAAGAATGAAACAATTATGGTTCGGAAGCATACTCGATTTGTACAGTTTCCTAAACATAAGCATGATTACATAGAAATGAGTTTTGTTCTTCAAGGGTCCTTCACTCAAACGATTGCGGGAAAACGGATGCAATTAAATGAAGGGGAGCTTATGTTTTTAAATCAACACATTGAACATGAAATTGAGCCTTGTCAAAAAGACGATATTATCATCAACTTTATTATTCAACCTAGCTTTTTTGAATATATTTTCTCCTTTTTAAACATTCGTGGCCCCATCTATCGATTTCTAATGGATAGTCTCTACACATATTCGTATCAGGGCCAGTATCTAACCTTTAAAACAGCCAATCACGAAGCTCTACAGACGCATATCCATACAATTATCCATGAGATTCTTCATCCGAATCAAGTGTCGGAGGCAAAGGTAAAGCTTCTCGTTGGCTTAGTTCTTGTTGAGATTTCTCAGAACGAGCAGGAAATTGAAGGCGGTGAAATGTTCACCCTGCACACAAACTGGATGCAAGAAATCCTCTCGTATATTAATCAGTCCTATAGCACAGCAACACTGACTGAGATTGCCTCGGTCCTCAAGCAACATGACTATGTGTTAAGTAGAGCCATTAAGCAGATGACCAATCAAACATTTAAGGAGCTTTTACAAGAAAAGCGCTTATCCGTTGCCTGTGAGCTGATGGCAAAAACGGACCTTCCCATTACAATGATTGTGAATCAGGTTGGCTACGATAATGTGAGTTATTTTTATCGGATTTTCAGTAAGAGATATGGAACGACACCTAAGAAATATCGTGAATCACTCGAAGACCTATAACTAACGGAGGTCTTCTTTTTTTTTTGCAAATAAGGACATAGGTTTAGGTGTTTCCGGACATAGAGATTCAAAGCAGGCTTTTATATACTCAATGTAAGAAAGCGATTACAAAGGGAGGGTTGAAAAGATGTCAGCTACTCATATTGCCGTGGATATTGGAGCATCAAGTGGCCGGTTGCTTGTAGGTACGCTTCAGGAACATAAGATCGACCTTCAAGAAGTTTACCGATTTGATAATGCGATGATCCATCGTTCAGGACATCTATGCTGGGATGTAGACGAACTCTTTACTGAAATAAAGAAAGGTATTCATTTCTGTCGTGAAAAAGCGATAAAGCCTAAAACGATTGGCGTTGATACGTGGGCTGTTGACTATGTGTTACTAGATGAAGAGGACCAGCCAATTGGCCCAGTGGTTGCTTATCGTGATTCACGTACGGAAGGAATCATGGAAAAAGTAGCGGAGACACTTTCCAAGGATGATATCTACAGACGTACAGGCATTCAGTTTCAACCGTTTAACACCATCTATCAATTAGCTGCATTAAAAGAGTCGAACCCAGAGGTGATGGAGAAGGCTCGATCCTTTTTAATGGTTCCAGATTATCTTCACTATCTGCTGACAGGGAAGAAGGTCAATGAATATACAAATGCCACCTCTACACAGCTATTAAATGCCTACTCAAAAAAGTGGGATGACGCTTTACTTGAGTACTTAGGCATCAGTCCTGACCTATTTGAAGATATGGTCCTCCCGGGAACTTCGCTAGGAGGATTAAGACCAGAGCTTGTTCAGGAGTTTGGCTATGATCTTGAAGTGATTGTTCCAGCTACACATGATACAGCGTCTGCAGTAGCTGCTATACCGGAAGCTAAAGAAACCATCTACCTAAGTTCTGGAACATGGTCTTTGCTTGGTGTAGAGAACGCGGAGCCAATTTGTGATGAGAAAGCGCAAGCCTATAATTTTACGAATGAAGGAGGCGTAGATTATCGCTTCCGGTTCTTAAAGAACATTATGGGTTTTTGGATGATTCAGGAAGTCAAGCGTTTATATGGTGATATGTACTCCTTTGATGAGCTTGTCCAAGCAAGCAAGAAAGTGAAAGCCCCCTCACTAATAGATGTAGATCAGAACAGGTTTTTGAATCCAGTAAATATGATTGAGGAAATTCAAGCGGCTTGTATGGAAAATAATCAGGCAGTGCCTGTCAGGTCTGGTGAGGTAGCAGCCTGTGTGTTTCATAGTTTAGTTAAGAGCTATCATGCAGCTATACTCCAAATAGAAGAGATGAATGGCAGGACTTATGATCAAGTGAACATCATCGGTGGCGGTGCACAAAACGAATATGTAAACCAACTACTCGCAAATGTTACGGGAAAATTAGTGGTTTCAGGTCCGGTCGAGGCAACGGCGATAGGCAATCTATTAGTTCAGATGCGTGCTACAGGTCATATCAACACATTAGCTGATGCTCGTAAGCTTGTAGCGGCATCATTCCCATTAAAAAAGTTTAATCCACAAAAAGGAGAGGTTCCTAATGGCTAACACACCGTTTGTAGAAGCAAAAACTCATTACGAGCGTTTTGGAGTAAATGTGGAAGAAGCGTTTCAAAAGCTTTCAACCATCCCAATCTCCGTGCATTGCTGGCAAGGAGATGACATCACGGGATTTGAGGTGACAAAAAGAGAGCTTTCAGGAGGCATTGACGTTACGGGAAATTACCCGGGAAAAGCTCGTAATGGAGAAGAGCTACGAGCAGACTTAGACAAAGCGTTGTCTTTAATCCCTGGAACACATCGTGTGAATCTTCACGCCATCTATGCAGAGACAGATGGGGAAGAGGTAGACCGTGATGCCATTGAACCTAAACATTTTAAGCATTGGATAGCTTGGGCGAAGGAAAAAGGGATTGGACTGGATTTTAATCCGACCGTTTTTGCACATCCGAAGGCTGAAGACGGCCTGACACTTAGTCATCCTGATCCAGAGATTCGTACGTTTTGGATAAACCATTGTAAGGCCAGTAGAAAAATTGCTGCCTATTTTGGAGAAGAGCTCGGAACACCTTCCTTAGTTAACATTTGGGTACCTGATGGATATAAGGACACTCCTAGTGACCGTTTAACGCCCAGAAAGAGATTAAAAGAATCATTAGATGAAATTTTTTCAGAGGAATATGATGAGAGCCTTGTCCTAGATGCAGTTGAAAGCAAGCTATTTGGTATTGGTTCAGAAGCCTATGTTGTTGGGTCTCATGAGTTTTATCTAAGCTATGCCCAACAGAATAACAAGCTGTGTTTGCTTGATTCAGGACATTTTCATCCAACAGAAACGATTTCTAATAAACTATCATCCTTACTTTTATTTAATGAAAAAGTAGCACTTCATGTATCACGCCCTGTTCGCTGGGATAGTGATCATGTTGTTACATTTGATGATGAACTAAAAGAAATTGCTCATGAAATTATTCGTGCAGATGCACATGAACGAGTAAACATAGGCCTTGATTTCTTTGATGCGAGTATTAATCGCGTGGCGGCATGGACGATTGGTACACGCAACACAGTGAAGGCTCTGCTCTATGCTCTACTAGAGCCAACCAATCATCTAAAAGAACTGCAAGAACAAGGGAATTTTACAGAGCGATTGGCATTACTAGAGGAATTTAAGACATATCCATTTGGTGCGATTTGGGATGAGTATTGCCAAAGACAGCAGGTTCCAGTTAAAGAAAGCTGGTTAAACGATATAAAAGAATACGAAGAGAACGTACAATCTAAGCGCGTGTAGTCAAACCAAACCGAAAAGGACTGAGTAGAATGGTAAAAAACCTTTGGAATCAACAAGAAGCAGAACAAAAAGAAGGGTTAGATGAACTGGTTTATCGCTCTAACCTGATCGGTTCAGACCGTGCAGTTTGTAATTGGGGTGGTGGGAACACGTCGATGAAAACAACAGAGATTGATTTTCGTGGGCGGGTAGTAGATGTGATGTGGGTGAAAGGAAGCGGATCCGATCTAGCAACGATGGGTGCGCAAAATTTTACGGGGTTGCGCCTAGATGACATTCACCCTTTATTTGAAAAAGATGAAATGCCAGATGCTGAAATGGTTTCTTACCTGGAAAACTGCATGCTAAGTCAAAAGCATCCGCGTGCATCAATCGAAACGTTGCTACATGCATTCCTTCCGTTTAAACATGTTGATCACACACATCCTGATGCGATCATCAGCTTATGCTGCGCAGATAATGGTCAGGAGATTGCAAAAGAAATTTACGGAGACCGCTTTGTGTGGGTTCCTTATATTCGCCCTGGATTCACGCTATCTAAAATGATTGCAGAGGGTGTGAAAAACAATCCAAACGCAGAGCTTGTTCTCATGGAGAAGCACGGTCTGGTTGTTTGGGGGGACACGGCAAAAGAGAGCTATGATCGAACCATTTCTGCCATTAACGAAGCAGAAGCATATATTCAGTCTAAGCAGGATACTCCATTTGGAGGGGAAAAGGTTCGTTCTCTAACTGATGCGGAGCGCAAGGATTTATTATCAGCTGTCATGCCGGTCATCCGTGGACAGGTGAGTCAGCAAGA
The DNA here is from genome assembly GCF_016798245.1 of Alkalicoccobacillus gibsonii. Classification (GTDB taxonomy): domain Bacteria; phylum Bacillota; class Bacilli; order Bacillales; family Bacillaceae_D; genus Alkalicoccobacillus; species Alkalicoccobacillus gibsonii. Next base: position 309,832 of record NZ_JAEUZA010000002.1, read on the forward strand.
GAAGGCGCTTCTTACGTATGATGACGGTGAGAACATACTTGAGTTTGTAAACAGCCATGATGCTAAGGAATTATCCCAAGTAGGTGCGGCTTGCCCTGACCACTTGGTTCATACAAAGCGTGTTCCTCTCTTTATTAGCTGGGAGCCAGATGCTAATGATATAGATGGGTTGGCAGAAAAGCTTATGGAAGGTATCAAATCCTATAAAGAAGAGTACCAAGCTTATTTTGAAACAAACCAGTCAGAAGGCGACATCATGTTTGATTCATCTCCGCGTGTCATTTTAATTCCTGGTATTGGAATGGTGAACACAGGGAAGAGCCTTGCAAACGCAAAGGTAAGTGGAGCCCTTTATACACGTGCAATCTCCGTTATGAAAGGAACAACAGCACTTGGTCAATTTGTATCATTAAATGAAGCGGAATCTTTCGGAATCGAGTACTGGCCACTTGAGTTGTATAAGCTATCTCTTGCACCAGCCGAGGCTGAATTCTCGCGTAAGGTTGCCTTTGTAACAGGTGGAGCAGGTGGGATCGGAAGTGAAACATGCCGTCAGTACGTCAGTCAGGGTGCACATGTAGTCATTGCTGATTTAAACCTGGAAGGGGCACAAAAGGTTGCTACTGAGATCAATGAAGAATACGGCGAGGGGAGAGCGCTTGCCATTAAGATGGATGTAACAGATGAGGCAGCTATTGTATCTGCTTTTGCTGAGGTTGCCCGCACATATGGTGGACTAGATATGCTTGTTAATAATGCAGGCCTTGCGACATCGAGTCCATTTGATGAAACAAGCTTAAAGGAATGGAATTTGAATATGAATGTGCTTGGAACAGGTTATTTCCTCGTTTCTCGTGAAGCCTTTAAGCTTATGAAGAAGCAATCCATCGGAGGAAGCATGGTCTTTATCGGATCGAAAAATTCGGTATATGCAGGGAAAAATGTGTCTGCGTACAGCTCGGTAAAAGCGCTTGAAGCTCACTTAGCTCGCACGATTGCTGCAGAGGGTGGAGATTTTGGAATCCGTGTGAATACGGTATTGCCAGACGCAGTCTTACAAGGTTCAGCGATTTGGGGATCAGCATGGCGTGAGGAACGTGCCGCAGCATACGGCATTAAACCGGAAGAGCTTGAAGATCATTATAAGAAACGCACAACACTTGGTGTAATGATTCTTCCAAAGGATATCGCGGATGCCATTCTGTTTTTATCTTCGTCCAAATCAGAAAAAACAACAGGCTGCATGATTACAGTAGATGGTGGAGTCCCTGCAGCATTTACAAGGTAATAAAAAAGAGTCTGAGATAAAACTAAAAATCAATAAGAAAATGGCGAATGATTCTACGATCGAATCATTCGCCATTCGTGTTTTCGGGTTTTTTGTAAGACGAGCGGAAGGAGAACCCGACACTCCTGCGGAAAAACACGTGTCTGAAGACTCAGCAGTGGTGGTCTTCCACGGATGAGGCTGAAGCCGTGTCCGCGGAAAGGGAGGGATTCTCCTGTAGCGGATATCATGCTCTGTTCGTGTTTTACTATCTATTTTAATGTTTTGTCCCACAGTCACTTATCTTATGACAAAGAAGAAACCAGTTGTTTTAATGCTTCCTCAATGGGTGTTACAGGACGACCTAGAACTGCTTCAAAGTCACTTGTTTCTGTAGCTAGACTGCCTACGCGAATGCTTTCTTGTATGCCAACAACAATCGGAATCGCAAAGTCAGGCACACCAGCTTGTTTCATTGCTTCTGCATACTCTTCATCGCTAACCTGCTTAACGGTGATGTTTTTTCCAGTCACAGACTCTAAGTGCCCAACAAGTTCTTCCTGCGTATAAAGGGGACCAGAAAGCTCATATGTTGTAAACTCGTGCCCATCTTCCGTTAATACACGTGCAGCGGCCTCTGCATAATCTTGTTGCAGTGCCCAGCCAACTTTACCTGAACCAGCTGAAGTGATCCATGGTGCACCTTGGAGCGCGGCTTTTATGCTGTCCGCTTCATTTTCTAAATACCAGTTGTTACGTAAGAAGGAATACGGAATTCCCGTTTCTTTAATTGCTTGTTCAGTCGCAACATGTGGCGGTGCCATCAAATTTTGACTGTCGGTTGCATCCGCTAAGCTTGTGTAAGCGATAAACGAAACACCAGCTTGTTTAGCAGCCTCAACAGCTTGGGTGTGTTGCTTAATTCTTGTTTCATTGTCTCCATCTGCAGAGATAAGAAGCAGGCGTTCAACACCAGCAAAAGCTTTTTCAAGTGAAGAGGGGTCATTAAAGTCAGCTTGACGTACATCTATACCCAACTCTTTTAGGTCTGAGGCCTTTTCAGGATTACGAACACTGACTGCAAGTTCACTTGCAGGAATACGAGTAAGTACGGATTGAACAATTTTAGAACCGAGACGACCAGTTGCTCCGGTGATTAGTGTTTTCATATGAGAAGCCTCCTAAGATTTAAATTAACTTGTAACTGTTATTATTACATGTATTTATAATAGTTACAAGTTAGGTGTTTGTCAATAGAATTGAGTGGTCTATTCATAAGCCCACATATTGTTCGTCTTACCAATCTGTACTATACTTGTAATAGCATTTGTTACAAGAATGGATGGTGCAATATGTCGATTAGTAGTCGATTTTCAGTAGGGATACATCTGTTATCTCTTTTAGATATAGATAAAGATCAACCAGAAATAAATACTTCTGAATTCTTAGCAGGAAGTGTGAATACGAATCCCGCCGTTGTTCGCAAAATTATGGGGATGCTCAGGAATGCTGGACTTGTGAAAACAAGACCGGGAAAAGCAGGAGCGGAGCTTGCAAAGGATTTGTCTGAAGTAACACTGCTTGACGTGTATAAGGCTGTAGAAGCTGTGAAAGAAAATCAATTGTTTAGTATTCATGATGATCCGAACCCAAAATGTATTGTCGGTCGAAACATACAGCATTCCATCGGTGAGCACTTTAATGAGGCCCAGCAAGCCCTGGAGCGATCATTGGAAAAAACAACAGTGGACCAGGTTGTCCGCCAAATCGAGAAGGATGAGGCATCAGAAGAGCGTCACTGATCATCTTGTTGTTTCTAACCTCGTGCGTTATCATTAAGGTCTTAAGGTCAGATCATTGGAGTGAGCACATGCTTGAAGATCAGATTCATCAAGTGAAAAAAACAACGATGTCTCAAAATATTGTTCAACAGCTGATGGAATTAATTATAAATGGGACGATTCCGCCTGGTGGGAAGCTGCCAAGTGAAAGAAAGCTTATGGAAATGTTTGGTGTTGGAAGAAGCACATTAAGAGAAGCCATTCGTGCCTTAGCAGCACTTGGGCTAATTGACGTGCGTGTGCCAGAGGGTACCTTTGTAGCAGAAAGCTTTGGTGACTTTTTTACAAAGCATCTCGAGCTTATGTCAAAAATAAGCTTTGATAACATTCTTGAGCTTGTAGAAGCAAGAGTGGGAGTTGAAGTCATTCTTGCTGAAATGGCAGCGAAAAAGTCAACAGATGAAGATCATGTGCGACTTGATGATGTCGTTAAGCGGATGCAACGTGCGAGCAACCATGATACGTTCCTGGAGCTTGATCTAGAGTTTCATCGATTGATCGCAGAAATGGCGAGAAACTCCTTTCTAACAGAGGTTCTTCAAATATCAAGTGTAGTAACAAAGGTCTGGATGGCAAAGGTAATCGAAGGCTATTCGATCCAACAAAAGCTAATGGATCAGCACCTCGCAGTGGCACAAGCCATAAAAGAAAAAAATACCGAAAAAGCAAAAGAAGCGATGTCGATTCACTTAGACACGATCAACCAGCTTCTCGTTGAATATAAACAAAAAAATGGAGAGGTCTCAGTCGACTAACTGAGTCTCTCCGTTTTGTTTTATTTATCTTCAACAAGAATATAGCAAGCGCGAACGGGTCCATGAACTCCAACAACTAAATTCATCTCAATATCAGCACTGTTACTAGGTCCAGAAACAAAGTTCACACAGGAGGGAATCGCTTCTCCCGCTTCAACCTTTTGATGAAGCATCCGAGTTGCTTGGCTAATACGAGGCACAAGTGAGCTTTTAGGAATGATAGCAATAAATGATTTGGGAAGGAAGCTGACAGATCGCCCCTTCCCGGAATCGTGGAGTAATGTAACGGTTCCAGACTCAGCAAGCGTCATATCAGAAAACGTTATGCCAACGTCCGCATGTTCTGCAAAGGTGATATTTCCTTGTTCATCTTGCGTTTCCCACGCACGAACATGATGGCCTTTCTCTTTGTGCAACGCAAAGTAGGAATCAAGACCATACTCGGTAAAGCGGGGATCCTGCCAGTGAATAATGGATGAAGCCTCGTAATCGTTTAGGACTTTATCAAGAGTAGTTGAAAGTGTATCAAGAGTGGTTTCCTCCACCTGAGTATGAATGGCGAGACATCGGTCTTTAAGCTGTGCCACAAGCTCATCCTGGCTGGCATCCGTCGACACGTCCCACTGAGGGCGTTTTTTCCACGTTGGACGCTCGACTGCTTTTTTTCGCGGGCGACCGAGGTTTTTGGCAATCTCATTTAAAAACATCTCTTGATTGGTTTCTTTAGTTGTCATGCGCTACACCTCCTTTTTCTTTCTTAAACCAGCTTCGGAAGGACTCGTTAGCGGGTGTTGGGAAGTCACGGATGTCTGTCCATGGTTTCATTGGACCTGGCCCCCGAACGATTTTCCCATTCTTTACGAGTGGCTTCATGAGCTTTGGAGCAAGCTTTGTACCCGTACGTAACAGATTTGAGTTGCTCATCGCCATACCAAAGCCTTTCATCGCAAGCTTTTCACCCCAAGTACTTAATTTTTCGTCCTCAACAATCTTCCGACGATGCTCGATTAAAAGTGAGTGGAGTGGAATCTTCACTGGACATGCATCCGTACAGGCAGCACAAAGGCTTGAAGCAAATGGAAGCTCCTTATGATCATCGTATCCTCCAAGTAGTGGGGAGAGCACCGCACCGATTGGGCCTGGATAAATGGATCCATACGAGTGTCCACCAATGTGCCGATAGATCGGGCACACATTAATACAGGCTGCGCAACGAATACATTGCAAGACCGATTGAAACTCTGTTCCTAAAATAGAAGAACGGCCATTGTCGACTACGACCAAATGAAACTCTTCTGGTCCGTCTGTTTCTCCATCGCGCCTTGGGCCAGTGAGACCTGTAACGTAGCTTGTCAGGTTTTGACCAACTGCACTACGGCAGAGCATAGTTACCATCACATCAAGCTCTTCCCATGTAGGAACAATTCGCTCCATTCCCATTACAGCAATTTGCGTGTTCGGCAAATCTGCGGTTAGATGTGCATTTCCTTCATTTGTGACTAAAGCGATAGAACCTGACTCAGCAACTGCGAAATTACAGCCAGTGATTCCAAGATCAGCTGTTAAAAATTCCTGGCGTAGCTGTTCTCTTGCAAACAATGCTAACTCTTCGGGCTTAGACGTTCCTCTATATTGACGTTTTGTATCAAACGTATCGCGAATTTGATCGCGGTTTTTATGAAGAGCAGGTGCCACAATGTGAGACGGAGGATCGTGATCATCAAGCTGAAGGATATACTCACCTAGATCAGACTCAATCACCTCACAGCCAATCGATTCTAAAGCATGATTCATCCCAATTTCTTCGGTAACCATTGATTTTGATTTGATAATCTTTTTGGCTTCTTTTTTCTGTGCTACATCTTTGATATAGTCATTTGCTTCTTGAGCGGTTTGTGCAAAGAAAATATTTCCACCGCTTTTCTCTACATTGGTCGCAAGCTGTTCTAAATAATAATCTAGGTTTTCAAGCGTATGCTGGCGGATTTCCTCTGCCTGCTCCCGCCAATCCTCCCAATTGCCTAGCTGATCAGAAGAACGTGTTTTTGCATTTTTTAAACGCTCTTGTGCCGAAACAACAGACCCTCTCATAAATGAATCATCAAGCCCCTTATTTACCCGGTCAAAAAACGGTTTGTCTCCGATTTTCATTGGCATGTCGGTATCCTCCTTACACCTTTTGTTGATTTAAAATTTCAGCAATATGCTTTACTTGAACAGGTTTCCCGAGTCGCTCAAGCCGACCACTAATATTCATCAGACATCCACAATCGGCCCCAATCAACACATTTGAACCCGTTTCTTCAATATGAGCAATCTTCTCATCAACCATTTGCTCTGAAATCGGTTTCATTTTTACGGAGAATGTTCCTCCAAACCCACAACAGGTTTCTCTACCAGGGAGCTCCGTATAATCAAGTCCCTCCACCTGCTTGAGGAGCTTCATAGGAGCGTCCTTTACACCGAGTAATCTCGTCATATGGCACGAAGAATGAAATGTAGCCTTAGCTTCACATGCTGCTCCAACGCCCTCAACCCCAAGCACATCTACTAGAAACTGAGTGAATTCATATGTTTTAGCTGCAAGTTCTTCGGCGCGTTTTAACCAGACGCCAGAGTCATCCTTAAAGAGATGTGGATATTCATGGAGCATCGCAGCACAGGAACCAGAAGGCGCCACAACATATTCAGAGTGTTCAAATGCACGAATCATTTTTTTAGCAACTTCCTTTGTTTCCTTATGATACCCACTGTTAAAAGCAGGCTGCCCACAACAGGTTTGACTTGCAGGGAAGTCTACGGTGCACCGTAGTCGCTCCAGCACCTCAACCACGTCTTTCCCGACGTTTGGATAAAATACATCTGCCAAACACGTAATGAATAACGATACCTTCAAGCCGCTCACTCCCATTTTGTCATATGGTCAGACCATTAAATGTTGATTTCATTATAAACCGGGCGGGAGGGGAGTTCAATAGATAAATAGGGAGGGGGTGAGGAATTGAAACGTTAACCGCGTAAAGTGAAACGATAGACCCTAAGGTGAAACGTTAACCTCACAAAGTGAAACGATAGAGCCCAAAGTAAAACGTTAACCCCCTTTACTCAAAACCCCAACGCTCACGCCCCATCGATCATCACCGACAAAAATCTGCCTGTTCCTCTCCACGTCACCTTTACAACAAACATCCTTGCTTAACATTCTACATGCTTTTCCTACTGACTTTAAAAATACTTTATCTTCCATTCATAGATGCTTAATGATCGGAACGTAGCATAGGAGCTAGTAAGCCAATCAAACATTTCTAGGAGGCAGATACATGAAAACGTACTGGACGATAGGGAGCACGGCAGCGATTGCTTTACTTATGATGACAGGGTGTGGATCAACTCCTTCCTCAGATACTGTAAGTGGAGCCACTCCGGATGAGCCTGTAGAACTTACATATTGGTACGCATGGGGAGACAAGATTGGAGAGAACAATGAAAATCTAGTGGCTCAGTTTAACGAAGAGCATCCTACCATTCAAGTAACGGCAGAGTTTCAAGGTACATATGATGAGCTTCATGCAAAAACACAGGCAGCCTTTGCAGCGAAGGATGCACCAGAGGTCACACAGAATGAAATTGCTTCGGTTGAGACCTTTGCCAAAAATGGGATGACGCAGAGCTTGCAGCCTTTTATTGATGCAGATGGGCTTGATATAGAGGATTTTAATGAAGGGTTGATGGGGAACTCGTATGTGGAGGATGAGATCTATGCGCTTCCGTATCTCCGCAGTACACCCATCCTATATTTGAACACAACGATTCTCGAGGAAAAGGGTCTTGATCCTGCTGGTCCAAAGACATGGGATGAGTTTAAGGAATATGCGGCTGTTTTGTCTGAGGATGGGACGATGAAGGGTGCAACAATGCCGATTGATATTTGGTTCTACGAAGCCTTTGTGACACAAGCTGGTGGAACCATGATTGATGAGGACGGTCAGCCTGCATTTAATAGTGAGGCAGGAGCGGAAGCCATTGATTTTATAAGTGCGATGTATGAAGAAGGCTCCATTAAGGTTCCTACTGGAGATGTTGCAGGAGATACAGCGAAGCAGGATTTTGTAAATGGAAAGTCGGGAATGATGCTCAGCTCAACAGCTGACCTTACGTATTTAATGACAAATGCTAAAGAACAGGGATATGAGGTGGATACAGCCTTTATGCCTGAAAACAAGCAGTTCGGGGTTCCGACGGGCGGAGCGAATCTTGTCATGACAGCTGGCTTGGACGAGGTAAAACAAGAGGCCGCTTGGACATTTATTAAATGGATGACTGATACCGACCAAACTGCGTATGCAAGTGAATTTACAGGTTATTTGCCAAGTAGACACTCTGCATCTGAAACAGAGGCGATGCAGAAGGTGTACGATGAAGTTCCTCAATATAAAACAGCGGTTGATCAGCTTGAATATGCGCATGAACGTCCAATGGTAGAAGGCTATCCCGAAGTCGTAAATGCATTAGTAGAGGAAATCACACGAGCGGTCCTACAGGATGGCACAAGTCAGGATGCCTTAGATAATGCAGAAAAACGCGCGGAAGCAGTCTTGAAATAATTAAGGAAGGGAGAGGGGACTATGGCTAGTATTACCCTTAAGAACATCAGCAAACGCTTTGGAGATGAACGGGTCATTGACAACTTGAATTTGCACATTAAAGACGGTTCATTCACCGTGTTTGTTGGTCCTTCTGGATGCGGGAAGTCAACAACGCTTAGAATGATCGCGGGACTTGAGGAGCAGTCGGAGGGAGAGATCTGGATCGATGACCAACGTATCGATCATCTCCCTCCGGGTAAACGAAATATTGCAATGGTGTTCCAAAACTATGCCCTCTACCCAAGTATGACGGTTAAAGGGAATATTGAATTCGGTCTTAAAAATAAGAAGGTACCAAAAGCAGAAAGGGAGGCGCTGATCCACGATATTGCTAGTATCGTGGGTCTGACTCCTTATCTATCAAAAAAGCCACAGGTTCTTTCAGGTGGACAGCGCCAACGAGTGGCACTTGCAAGAGCGATGGTGAAGAAGCCAAAGGTCTTTGTATTTGATGAGCCTCTTTCTAATCTTGATGCCAAGCTAAGAGGGCAGATGCGTACAGAGCTGATCCAGCTTCATAAACGCCTGGGTACAACGTTTGTGTATGTCACACATGATCAAACAGAGGCGATGTCGATGGGTGATGAAATTGTCATCCTACATAAAGGGTTGATTCAGCAGATGGATAAACCGATGACAATCTACCACCAGCCAGCGAATGTCTTTGCTGCTCAGTTCATTGGCACTCCTGCTATGAATGTGTTCACTATGGATGAACTGCCTGAGTCGTTTCAGCATGTGGGGCAAGAGGTGAATCAAATTGGGTTCCGTCCAGAGCATGTCACCATTTCCAAAAGTCTTGCTCTATCGGGAGAAAAAGCGATTGTCAAAGCGGAGATTAAGACAGTCGAAACCTTAGGATCTGAGACATTGTACCAGCTTGAAACGTCCTTTGGAGGGATGGTCGCTAAAAGCATTGAACCGCCCCTTTCAATGGGAGATAAGGTATACATTAGTGTTGCGCGCGGACATCTCCATTATTTTGACCAAAATGGGGTGGCGATAACGAAGCCTCATGTTGTTCACGAAGAGGTGGGCATTGAAGCATGATGCAAAAAGCACAGCCTTATTTAATGATTCTTCCATCTCTTATTGTGTTTGGATTGTTTTTTCTCTACCCTATCGGCTATTTAGTTCAGCTCAGTTTACATGATTGGAACTTTATCAGCCCAGAGATGAATTTTATCGGACTCGAAAACTTTATGCAGCTTTTTCGTGATACTGAATTTAGAGAGGTTTTGCTCAACACCTCAGTGTACACCGTGGCAAGCGTAAGTGTAACAACGATTCTCTCGATCTTCCTTGCCCTTTGGTTAAATAAACAAGGCTGGTTCTATACATTCTTGCAAGGAGCCATCTTTAGTCCACACGTCATCTCACTAGTGTCCATTGCGTTGTTATGGATGTGGATGATGGAGCCGGATTATGGCTTGTTGAATTGGGCACTAAATCTTTTTGGCTTAAACGGCATACAATGGTTGAACGCGCCAGAGACGTCCTTGTTTTCTCTTATAGTTGTAGCTGTTTGGAAGGGGCTTGGTTTTAACACGTTGATTTTTATTGCAGGCCTTCAAAGTATTCCAAAGTCCGTCTACGAAGCAGCAGATTTAGATGATGCTACAAGGTTTAGTCGGTTTCGAGAGATTACGTTACCGATGCTATCACCAACCATCTTCTTTCTTGTCATTATCAATCTAATAGGGTCATTCCAAGTATTTGAGACGATTTCGATTATGACACAGGGTGGTCCCATAAACTCAACAAATATGATCGTGTATTACATCTACGAATATGGGTTCCAATACTTTAAAATTGGCTATGCTTCGGCAGCGGGTGTCTTGTTATTAATTATTATTAGTGTGTTTACGGCGATTTACTTCTGGCTCTTATCACGTCGTGTTCATTATCAATAAGGAAAGGAGCCTTTATTATGAATGGAGTAAAACGTTCGATCAATGTGGTGGGTCTAGTCCTTCTTGCTCTCGTTTTTCTATTTCCGTTTTTATGGATGGTATCAACCTCTCTTAAAACATTAGGCGAAGCCATGACCTTTCCCCCTAAATGGTTACCGGACTCGTTTCAATGGCAGAACTTTGTTTCGGCCTGGAATTCTGGTCCGTTTCTGCAGTACTTAACAAATAGCTTGCTCGTCACAGGTGGGATCCTTGTTTTCCAATTTATCACGGTTGTACCGGCTGCTTACGCCTTTGCTAGGTATCAATTCCGTGGGCAGAAGGTTTTATTCGCTCTCATTATGATCACATTAATGATTCCTGCGCAGTTAATTTTTCTACCAGTTTATATTCAAATGAGTAACTGGGGTCTATTAAATCAGGTGTGGGCATTAATTCTCCCATTTGCTTCAAGCGCCTTCGGAATCTTTCTCTTAAGGCAGTCGTTTAAACAGGTTCCTCACGAACTAATTGAAGCGGCAAGACTGGATGATGCGAGCGAATGGAAGATTATGTGGCGTGTCATGGTGCCACTTGCTAAACCAACTTTAATTACGTTTGCATTGTTTAGCTTCATTACTCATTGGAACGATTACTTCTGGCCGCTTGTTATGACAACAAACAATGATGCGCGCACACTTCCAGTGGGCATTGCTCAGCTGAGAAATACGGAGGGTGGGGTGTCCTGGAATACGTTAATGGCAGGAAATATGCTTTTAGTGATCCCTGTTTTGTTTGTGTTTTTTATGGCGCAACGTCAGATTATCCGTGCCTTTACCTACACTGGAGTGAAATAAGAGAGGATGAATGAGATGAAATGTATCGCACATCGAGGTTGGTCGAGTTATGCCCCGGAAAATACTTTGGCTGCTTTTTACAAGGCGTTAGAGCATGACTGGATCTTTGGAATTGAACTAGATGTTCATTTAAGTAAGGATGGGATTCCGGTGGTGATCCATGATCATACATTGGAGCGAACAACAAACGGAGCAGGTGAAGTAAGAGATTTTACGTTCAGCGAATTATCTCAGCTTGATGCAGGTAGCTGGTGTCGCGAGTCCTTCTCAGGGGAACGGATCCCAAGCTTGGAACAGGCGCTTGCTGCGATGAAGGATTCAGATAAGAAAGTGACGATTGAATTAAAGCAAGTCGGCTCACGCTACATTGGTATGGAAGAAGCAGTTGTGGAGGTTGTCGATCGACTTGATATGATGCAGCAAGTTATTTTTGCTTCCTTTGACCATACATCAGTGAAACGAATTGAACAGTTAGCTCCTCATGCCCATAGAGGACTTATCATTGGTCAGCTCCCTAACCTCATTTTAGAACAATTGCATTATGTAGCAGCTGACTATGTGATGATTGAGCACCATTTTGCGGATGCGGCACTCATTAAGCATTTGCAGGAAAATGGAATACATGTGGGAGTCTGGACGATTGATGATGAACTTATTGTCAATCGAAGCCGCACAATGTATGAGGATGTATACATTACAACAAACAATCCACGCATTTTAAAGGATCATATCTTAAAATCTACTACGATCTAAAAGAAGTAAATTGCTTTGTGTTCCCTGCTTATTCGGCTATGATAGAACCAGAGAGAAGAGTGGTTAGGAGTGTTGGTATGCCGAATTTGCAGGATGTTATTTTATATGAAAGCAAACATCAAGAGAAAGACTTTGTTCAGCCTCATAGTCACCAAACGCATCAAATCTTGTATGTTCTGGATGGGCAGGGTCGGTGTCAGTTAAATGAACACACATCTCCCCTAAAGCCAGATAGCATGATTGTCATTCCCCCTCATACGGAACATTCGATTCTCGCAGCGTCTAAGATGACGGTGCTTATTTTGGAATTCTCGCATCTTCATGTAGATGCTGATACTAGAGAGTTTTTGATCAAACCTGTTTTCAAGGAACCAAAGGTCTGGAGTCTTAATCTATTTGTTAGCAGTGAGATTAGACAATTACTAAGAAAAATGTTGTACGAACAGTCGCAGGAGAGCATCGAGTATAAGCTCGGCATTAAGCTTTTGCTTAGTCAGCTTCTTTTTATCCTCATGAGAGCCAACCAGTCCATGGCACAGCTGGACTCGAATACACTCAGGTCTAGTTGGTTAAAGGAATATATTGATTCAAACTTTTATCAAATTACAAGTATAGAAGAGATGGCTGGGAAGATGGGGATTAGCTCTAGATACATGAACCAGATGTTCACGGAAGTATATGATCAAACACCTATGCGTTATCTAACCGAAGTACGATTAACCCGTGTGAAGAAAATGCTGACGGAAACGGATTTGGATATAGTAACGATTTGTTTTGAGGTTGGCTTTGAATCGCTTTCTACCTTTTACAGAGTGTTTAAAAAGCAGGTGGGGGTACCACCCAATCGGTACCGGACTACGTATGTGGGAAGGGCAGATGAGTAGCATGAGTAGAGTAGGAGAGAGAAGAGTTTGGGGATAAATAAAAATCAACACTAAAAAGGCGAATGATTCGATTGCAGAATCATTCGCCTTTTGTGATTTTGTTTGAACAAGTGGAAGGAGAACCCGAGACTCCTACGGAACAGAACGCGGTGAAGACACTTTAGCGGCGCTTTTCCCGCGAAAGGGGCTGAGGCCGTTCCCGTGGAAAGCGAGGGATTCTCCTGTAGCGGATATTGTGCTATGTTCGTGTTTAGCTATCCACACTAATGTTTTGTCTCAGCTCTTTTCTCACTCATACAATGCTTTATCTTCAACCTTGTGCGTAACAAACGTAATCACAAGTCCTAGCAGAATCAAACTCGCAGCGACAAATGTTACGGTCGTATAGCTACCAGTCGCCTCGAGTACCTGGGTACCAAGAAAGGCACCGATGGCATTAGCGAGATTAAAGACAGAGGCAGCGACCGTCCCTGAAAGAGATGGGGCTTCTCTTGCTGCAATGATAATTTTTGAATTGAGTAGAGGTGTCGTTCCAAAGGTTCCAACACCGAATAGGAAGCAGATGACAAACGCTGTAATTGAAAACTGTAACAGGTACGTGAACGATACCAAAACGACAGCAAGCATGATGAGCGCACCCATCAAACGTTCTGTGAGCAATCTAGGTAACACACGCCCTGATGCAAAGTTGCCGATCACTGCACCAACTCCAAAACAGAAGAGGGCAGCCGTAATTGCAGTCACTTCAAATCCAGCGAATTCACGTAGCATTGGTTCTTTGAAGGTATACGCTGTAAAGACCCCAGAGAATCCAAAGACAATAATCGCAATGACAAGTAATACGCTTTTATTTTTAAACATTCCTAACTCTTTCTTCAAATTAGGAGTGTCAATTGGTTTGTGGTTTGGTGTCGTTAGAATAATGCCGATAAAGGCAATGGCTCCAAGGATCGCAATAAACCAGAATACATATCTCCAGTCAAAGATCCCACCTAGATAAGAACCAAATGGAACACCAAGCATGATGGCTATGGTTAATCCACCTTGTACAGCGGCAATTGCTGCTGTGCGTTTCTCAGGGGTGGAAATGTTAACCGCTACAGCCATGCTTAACCCAAAGAATGGCGCATGCATCGTTGCAGACAACAGCCTTGATACTAAGAGCATTTCAAAGTTAGGTGCAGTAGCCGCAATGATATTACTGACAACAAAGATCCCCATGAATACGATTAGTAATCTTTTAGTAGAGAACTTAATGGTTATCATACGCAAAATTGGGCCAAATACGGCAACACCTAATGCGTATACACTGAGCAGTAGTCCTGTTGTTGAAATTGGTACATCTAAATCATTCGAGAATTGAGTAAGCAAACCTGTCACTACATATTCAGTCATTCCAATAGCAAATGTGGAAAGCATAAATATGATGAGCACAGTTCTTCTTGAAGCCTGTAAACGATTCATTTCATCACCCCTCACAATTAACTTTTTTATCAGCACAAGCGGTTATAGTAAAACATATTTGGGGTGATGTCTAGACATATTACTCAAAAAGAAAAAGTTTGCAAAATGACCGCGCTTACTTCGTTTTTTAAATGGAAAAAACCAGAAAGAACGGCTCTCTTTCTGGTCAGATTCATTAGATATTTTCTTTTAGTCGTTTTAAGATTTTAGCATAGTCATCTGGATCCACCCCTGGAGCAAAGAGCTGAGGTGTTTCTTCCAAATCAGGAATCGGTGCTCCTTCGGGAACGCCATCAATTACTCGAAGAGGCTCTTTTGTCTCAGGGTTTTCACCTTTCCAGATCTGAGCGATGTCCCGGTATTCTGGCTCTCCCCACGTGTAAAGTACATTATAGAGGCCTTGGTCAATAAACTTGTTGGCTTCACTAAATTTTGTATTATCTGGATAAGGAACAGGAAGCATCTTGCCGATGTCAACGCCTGTGGCCACTTGAATTGCTTTAGCATAGGCAATAATATGTGTGCCTCCTCTAACAAGTAAGTATCCACACAGTTCTCGTACGGTTGGGTTTGTCGACATTTCATATACTCTCATCTTATGATGACGAGCCCCAATCTCCAAGGTATAATTGTGTAAGAGATCTTCAATTAATGCACCACTATTGGTTACAAACGTTCCATTCCATGGTCTACCCATCCCATCCCCCGGAAAAGCCGTTTGAGCAGTTGTCGTGAAATGTGTTGAATAGCGTTTGTCCTTCCCATTTTGAAGAGGTGCTGTGTCTGGATCACCAGGGAATGTAGTTCCATATGAAACGAGATTAATCGCATTTGCGACGAGTTCAACGTGCCCAAACTCTTCTGCTGTAATACTAGCAATTAAGTCATAGAAGGGTTTGAATTTTGACTTTCCACGAAAGTTAAAGGATTGAAACATATAATTATTTAAGGTAGACATTTCACCAAACTTCCCACCTAACAATTCTTGGACAGCTGCAGCAGCGTTTGCATCCCCGTGTTCTGGACGAGGTAATTCAATGGCTAACTTATTGATTCGTTTAATCATGAATTCATCCTCCGTTCCTTATTAAAATTGGTTCCGTCTAAGAAACAGGGAAAAACCAGACGATCTGTTGCGTGCGAATGTAAAAGGGCGTCCCACCCATTTCAACAACAATATGATCAGGTTGAACTTCCTTTAGTGTTCCTCGAACAGCACCATGAGTCGTTTGTACCTCTGCCATTGCTCCAACAAGCTCCGATGCTTTTGCATATACATACGGATCTGTAATTGTCCATTGGATCTGCTCATCCACATGAATCATTCCTTCCTTTGTTTTGACCATAGGAAGTATATGCAAAGAATGTAGTGAATATGGCTAGAAATTGTCGAGAAATCCACTTCCGAAATTGAGAATTTGGCGCCTGATCTAGTAAGATTTATGTATGCGCTTTAATTATGATAAGAAGTATTAAAGGGAGAGAGGGGAAACAAACATGGCAACGCACAAAATTGGGATTATTATGAATGGTGTAACAGGTAGAATGGGGACGAATCAACATTTAATTCGCTCAATTGTGGCGATCCGTTCTGAAGGTGGAGTTAAGCTAGCGAATGGAGATGTTCTTTACCCGGATCCAATCCTTGTTGGACGTAACGAAGCAAAGCTTCAAGCTCTTGCAGATAAACACGGAATTGAACGAATTGGGACAGATCTTGAAGCGGCCCTTGCTGATGATCATAATGTAATCTATTTTGATTCCCAAACCACAAATCGTCGTGCAGAAGGAATTAAGCAAGCGATTGCTGCAGGTAAGCACATCTATTGCGAAAAACCAACAGCGACAAGCGTGGAAGGCTCTCTTGAACTGGCAAAACTAGCGAGAGAAGCTGGCGTGAAAAATGGAGTTGTGCAAGATAAATTATTCCTACCAGGACTGTTAAAATTAAAACGCCTAATTGATAGTGGATATTTTGGAGAGATTCTTTCTGTAAAACTTGATTTCGGATACTGGGTATTTGAGGGAGACTGGCAGGAAGGTCAACGCCCAAGCTGGAATTATAGAGAAGAGGACGGCGGCGGAATTATTGTTGATATGTTTGCGCACTGGCGTTATGTGATTGATAACCTGTTTGGCGAAATCAAGTCACTTACTTGCTTAGGTGCTACACATATCCCAAATCGTGTAGATGAAAATGGTGAAACGTACAAAGCAACAGCTGACGATGCAGCGTACGCTATTTTTGAAATGAAGAGTGGAGCCGTGATTCAAGCGAACTCATCGTGGACCACTCGTGTGGATCGAGATGATCTATTAACGATTCAAGTGGATGGAAAGCTTGGTAGTGCAGTGGCAGGCCTGCGCGACTGCAAGACGCAGCATCGTGTGCAGACTCCTCGCCCAACATGGAACCCGGATATTCCAAATCCATTCAACTTCCAGGAGCAGTGGGAGCAGGTACCTGAGAACGAATTCTATGATAACGGATTCAAAATTCAATGGGAGCTCTTCCTTAAGCATATTCATCAAGATGATGCATTCCCTTGGGATTTACTTGAAGGCGCAAAAGGTACGCAGCTTTCTGACCTTGGCTTAGAAGCTTGGCACGGACGTAAGTGGGTAGATGTACCAGATTTAAGTTTATAGGAGGCGTATGATGGGATATCAGGTTAAACTTCCAACGGAGAATCGTACACTTGAAACATATGAACTAAAAGGGACACCATCTGCATTCAGCAGTTCGGGAGGATTTTCCTCCCGTACCGCTTACTCTGCAGCGCATGTTGTAGCCGATCCCCTGTCTTCTAGTCACCCAGTACTTGGTGGAGACATTGATTGGGAGCGGACGCTTCACTACCGTAGACATTTATGGTCTCTTGGCTTTGGTGTAGCCGAAGCGATGGATACGGCTCAGCGAGGAATGGGTTTATCCTGGAAGAGTGCACAGGAGTTAATCAAGCAATCCTCTGTTGAAGCAAAACGTGCTGGTGGTTTAATTGCTTCTGGTGCAGGCACGGATCATCTTGATTTAAGTGTGGAGCATTCATTAGACGATATTGTTCGCGCCTATGCAGAGCAGTGTGAATTTGTTGAAAGTCAGGATAGTGGAATTATTTTAATGGCAAGCCGAGCATTAGCGAAAACGGCCAAGAAACCTGAGGATTATCTTCATGTCTATAGTCAGATTCTTGGTCAAACGGCTAGACCAGTCATTTTGCATTGGCTTGGACCAATGTTTGACCCAGCACTGCAAGGATATTGGGGAGAAGAGGACTATGATCGGGCCATGGACATTTGCTTAGACATGATCCATAAAAACGAAGCAAAGGTAGACGGCATTAAAATCTCACTGCTAGACAAAGACAAAGAGATCAAAATGCGCCGTCTGTTACCAGAATCTGTACGGATGTATACGGGAGATGATTTTAATTATCCAGAACTGATCGCCGGTGATGAGCAAGGATACAGCCACGCACTGCTTGGAATCTTTGATGCCATTGCCCCTGCGGCTGCACACGCCTTACGAGCACTAGATCATCAGGATCTAGAGACGTACAAGCGAGTTCTAGAGCCAACAGTTGAGCTAAGTCGTCATATTTTCCAAACGCCAACTTATGCTTACAAAACGGGAATTGTCTTCATGGCTTATTTGAATGGACATCAATCCCATTTCAAGATGATTGGTGGAGCAGAGGGCACTCGTTCCATTCAACATTTATCGAAGCTCTTTAAGCTAATGGATGAGGCAAACCTCATTCAAGACCAGGAGCTTGCCATTAAACGAATGGATAAAGTACTTCAACTAGCTGGAATTGAACAGGAGGTACACGCATGAGTGACAAGGCAGACATCAGTAAAATTAGCTTAAATCAAATTACAACAGAGAACTGGTCACTTAAAGAAGCAATCGATGGCTGTGAACGAAATGAAGTACCTTGGATTTCAATTTGGCGTCACAAGCTTGCAGAGTACGGTGTGAAGCAAACGGCCGCTCATTTAAAGCAAAGCGGAATTAAAGTCTCCAGCCTATGTCGAGGGGGAATGTTCCCTGCAGCGACTAAAGAGGAACGTGCTAAACGAATTGATGATAACAAGCGCGCCATTGAAGAAGCAGCGGAGATTGGTACAGATACACTTGTTTTAGTGTGTGGACCAGCTCCGGATAAGGATCTCGCGCAAGCAAGAAGATGGGTAGAAGAAGGAATTGAGGCAATCATTCCTCATGCCGAGCAACACGGTATTAAATTAGGCATTGAGCCATTGCATCCGATGTATGCGGCAGACCGTTCGGTTGTGAATACACTCGGGCAGGCAAACGCACTTGTGCAGAAGTACCAGTCAAAACAAGTAGGCGTAGTCGTTGATGTATTCCACGTATGGTGGGATCCTGAGCTTGCAGCTGGAATTGAAGCTGCAAAAGGATCAATCCTTGGTTTCCATGTGTCTGACTGGAAGGTTCCTATTTTAGATATGTTTAAAGGACGTTCCATGATGGGTGATGGCGCCATCGATATCTATGGGATGAGAAAGCAAGTGGAAGCAGCAGGATACCATGGACCGATTGAAGTAGAGATTATGAATCAAGAGCTTTGGGATCGTCCGGGGGATGACGTTCTTAAGTTAATGAAAGAAAGATTTGTAGAACACGTATAAAAAGATAGGAGGGAGAGGTTCATCAATGGGATTAAAAGAAACGATCGAAGAGATCATTCAGTCATTTGAACAAGACCGTCAAATTGATCAGCCTTTTTCTTTTTCTGTGGTAGGAATGGATCACGGACATATCTTTGGTATGGTGGAAGGGTTATGCCGTGCAGGCGCAACCCTTCATCATGTATATGATCGGGATAAAGCCAAGCAACAGAAGCTTTTAGATAAGTACCCGACAGCTATAGCTGCCGAATCTGTTGAACAGGTATTAGAAGATTCATCGGACATGGTTGCGACAGCCATTATTCCTGCAGAGCGGTCTTCACTTGGAATGCGAGTGATCGCTCATGATAAGCACTTCTTCTCTGCAAAAGCAGGATTTACAACGTTGGATCAAGTGAAGCAGGCTCGAGAGGCTGTTGAGGCTTCAACAAAAAGCTGGTCGATCTATTTTGGAGAACGCTTAGGAGTAGAATCAGCAATTCTTGCAGAAGTACTTGTGAACAACGGTTTGATTGGACGTGTGTTTCAAGTGACGGGATCTGGACCGCACAGATTAAGTAAAGAAAAAAGAGATGACTGGTTTTTTGATCGAAATAAAAATGGAGGCATCCTCATTGATATTGCGAGCCATCAATTTGATCAATTCCTGATCTATACAGGTGCAACGGACGCGAAGGTCATGCACAGTAAAATAGCTAATTATCATCATCCTGAGTTTGAGGACTGGGAAGACTTTGGTGACGCGACATTGCTTGGAAACAACGGAGCTACACAGTATGTTCGTGTAGACTGGTTTACACCTGATGGCTTGTCTAACTGGGGAGATGGACGGACTGTACTGTTTGGAACGGATGGATATATTGAGCTTCGCAAATATCTTGATGTTGGACGCACATCTGAGCGTAACCATCTATACATTGTCGATCATAAAGAAGAACTGCATGTACCGGTAGAAGGGCGTGTTGGTAAGCCATACTTCTACGATCTCATAAAGGATTGTCAAAATGGAACAGATCAGGCTATGACGCAAGAGCATGTATTCCGCGTGTCTGAACTAGCAATCGAAGCCCAGGAACAAGCCGTGCGTTTAAGTGGCTGGGAGGATATCAAATGAATAACGGGAATAAACCAAATGTTGTATTAATCGGAATAAATGGATACGGGGCGAGTTATCTGCGTTGGTTGTTGGAACGCGAGGATGCTACTCTCGAGGGAGTTGTTGAAATTGCTGCTGAAAAGAGTGGCTTCTTTGACGTTCTCCAAGAAAGATCAATCCCAATTTATAAAACCATTGAAGCATTTTATGAAAGTCACAACGCTGAGTTAGCCATCATCTCAACTCCCATTCACCTGCATACGAAACAGGCTGTATACGCAATGGAGCATGGCAGCCATGTGTTATGCGAAAAGCCATTAACAGGAGACCCGAAGGACCTATCTGTTTGGGAGTCTGTCTCTAGGGATACAGGGAAGTGGGCTGCAGTAGGATTTAATTGGTCATTTACGGAGTCCATTCAAGCCTTAAAACAAGACATATTAGCTGGGCGGTTTGGCCGAGCCATTCAACTGAAGACGTTAGTTCTCTGGCCGCGGACGGAAGAATACTTTAATCGTTCTGCATGGGCTGGCAAAAAGTTCAGCCCAGACGGCACGTATATTATGGATAGCATTGCTAATAATGCAACCGCTCATTTTCTACACAATATGTTCTACATTTTAGGTGATGGCATCGAGACAAGTGCATCCGTAAAAAATGTTGAAGCCGATTTATATCGTGTGAATCCTATTGAAACCTTTGATACATGTGCAGTTCAAATGAAAACAACAGACGATGTAGACCTACTATTCTTAGCGTCTCATGCAGTCAAAGAAACAGAAGGCCCCATTTTTCATTATGAATTTGAAAAGGGTACAATCTCATTTAGTGCAGAAGACGAAGAGCCTTCCATGCGGGCGACCTTTAAAGATGGAACAACAGAGGACTACGGAAATCCTCATGTTCCACACGTTGATAAATTAAATTGGTGCTTAAAGGCTTTGCATGAAAAGAATGCAATCCCTCCATGTGACTTCAGGACAGCGGCTACTCATGTTCAAGTGTTAGGGGAAATCAATGACCAATTAGAGGCGGTCAAAGAATTTCCGGAGGAGTTAAAGCGATATGAATCTAGCACAAAGCTTTTATATGTTAAAGGAGTTCGTGAAAAGTTAACCGAAGCGTTTCAAAATGGGGTGACTCCGGTTTCTTTGATCTAGCTTGAGAACGATTTCTCTTTTAATAAGTAAAAATGACAGGACCAATCATTCTCTATTGAGAGTTGATGGTCCTGTCATTCGTCATTTCAGCACTTCTCTTTTAGGTGTGAATTTGAGTTCATTTACAGTTAAAAGGGATTTAATCACTGTTATGATAAACTGCATATTGACGGGAACAGGGGAACTTGCTATTCTAATTGAGAATGATTTTTATTACTGCTTAAAACGATTACATATAATGGGGGCAATGAAGGATGAATTGGACAAAAGGAAAATGGGTTGCTGGAATAGTTGCTACATCCGTAGTTATGCTTGCTGCGTGCGGTAATGGAGAGACAGAAAATGAAACCGCTGATTCAACGAATGAAAGCGATGCAACAGAAACAACTGAAACACGTTCATTTGAACATACAAGGGGTACTGCTAAAATTGAAGGAGTTCCAGAAAGAGTGGTCGTTCTGGAATGGGGTTACGTAGAAGATTTCTTAGCACTTGGAATAGAACCCGTTGGTGTTGCTGATATCGAAGGAATGCAACAGTGGGTTGATATCGGCATGGAGATGCCAGAGGGAATTGAAGACATTGGAATGCGTAACACCCCAAATCTTGAAGTGATTACAGCACTTGAACCAGACCTGATTATAGGCCTAGAGTCTAATGTGGAGACAAGCTATGATGAGTTAAATGCGATTGCTCCGACTCTTGTCTATGATCCATATCCAGAGGAAGGCGAAGGCACTCAATACGATCGTATGATTGAGACATTTAACGAGATTGCAACAATCATGGACAAGGAAGATGAAGCGAAAGAAGTTCTTGCTGGAATCGATGATCTTTTTGAAGACTCTAAACAAAAAATTGAAGAAGCCGGAAAAGGTGGCGAAGAGTTTGTTGTAGCGATGGCATATAGTGATCAAAACGCCGTGACCTTCCGCCTTCATGATGATACATCAATGGCTGCACCAATGATTGAAAAAATGGGAATGGTGAACGGATTCCAATCTCCACAGTTTGAGCGATATGGCTTTACTTCAGCAGACGTTGAAGCACTTCCTGCTATTGAAGATGTAAATTTCTTTACGATCATTCAGGATAGTGACAATGTCATTGATAATCAATTAAAAGATAACCCGATCTGGAACGGATTAAACTTCGTTGAAGAGGATCGTATCTATCCATTAGGTGGCGATGCGTGGCCATATGGAGGACCTCTTTCTGCTCAGGTTTATGCAGAAAAGGTTGTAGACGCAATTACCAATGAGTAAGAATAAAAGAGAGTTTGAGGCTGCTAAACAAATGGGACTCGCAGCCTCAGACCTCCAAGGTAAAAAAAGTGTGAGGCCGCTAATTTTATGTATTGGTGGTCTTGCTGCTTTGATCGTGACACTTTTCTTTAGTTTGACACAGGGTCGAGCAGATGTCTCTGTGAGCGATGTTGTAGGAGCTCTGTTTAATCGTCAAGACATTACGGAGCACCATTTAGTATGGTCCAATCGTTTTCCACGAGCGGTGATGGGGATCATCGCAGGGTCTGCCCTTGCTGTGGCAGGTGCACTCATGCAGACGGTGACGCGAAATCCACTTGCATCTGAGACAACACTTGGTGTAAATGCTGGTGCGTACTTAGCGGTTGTGGCAGGAATGATCTTTTTTCCTACGCTTCAATCGCAGTTTTCCTTTCCCATTGCTGTGGTAGGAGGGGCTGGTGCGGCAGCTGCCGTTTTTGCACTTGGTGGCGGAAAAAGAAGCACGCCGATTCGTGTGGCTCTCTCTGGAATGATTGTGACACTTGTTCTTTCCTCGATAACAAGTGCTCTAATCATGCTAAATCAGCAAACCGTGCAGGGTATTTTCCTTTGGGGCTCGGGATCTCTTATCCAAAATGACTGGAGTGGAGCCAGCTTTTCTTGGCCATGGGTTGCGGGTGGTATCTTGCTTGTTTGTTTTGCGGCGCGTCAGCTCGATATTTTAACACTGACAGAAGAAACATCGAAATCACTCGGACAAAATGTAGCACTGACCCGGTTTTTAGCGATGGCCGTTGCGGTAGTAATAGCCTGTGTAAGCGTAAGTGTCGTGGGTCCGATTGGATTCATCGGTCTAGTCGCACCACATCTTGTTCGAATGATGGGTGTCTCAAAGCATATCTGGCTCCTGCCGATTAGTGCGATCTGGGGTTCAGTGGTTCTCCTTTTAGCAGATACAATCGCGAGAAGCTTTATTGATAGTTACGGAGAATTACCGGCTGGAGCGATCACAGCAGCCATTGGGGCTCCATGGCTTATCTGGCTTGCCCTGCGTATGTCGAAGCAAGTGAAGGGAAGCAAGGGCTTTAGCTCAAACATGTCCATGAGTGTTGGCGGCTCAAAACGAATTGGCTCATTTGGCCTGCTTGTGACTATATTTTCTATTTTGATGCTAGCGGTATGGACGCTCAGCTTAACAAGCGGTAGTCTTTATATTCCATTAACTGATGTATGGGCAGCATTAATAGGTCAAGGACAAGCCATACATGAGAAAATCCTGTTTGATTTTCGTTTGCCGCGTTTGCTCATTGCAGGAGTTTCCGGTATGGCGATCGCCGTAAGTGGAAGTCTAATTCAAAACACGATTCGCAATCCA
Organism: Alkalicoccobacillus gibsonii; assembly: GCF_016798245.1. Taxonomy (GTDB): domain Bacteria; phylum Bacillota; class Bacilli; order Bacillales; family Bacillaceae_D; genus Alkalicoccobacillus; species Alkalicoccobacillus gibsonii. The sequence goes on from NZ_JAEUZA010000002.1 coordinate 333,725, forward strand.
CTAGGAGATCCTCAAGTGATCGGAATTACAAGTGGAGCAGGGGTCGGTGCGTTATTAGTAATTGTCGTTTTCCCAGCATTAACTGGAATCTGGCTTCCGGTCGGAGCAGTCATAGGAGGGGCAACGGCAGCAGCCATCGTGTATGCCGTTTCGTGGCGACGTGGATTGGACCCAATGATTCTTACATTGGTTGGGATTGCAGTAGCAGCTGCAGGAGCCGCATTCATAAATATTTTAATTGTCTACGCAAAGGTTTCTGTAGCCCCTGCCCTCACTTGGATGGCAGGAAGTGCCTACGGTCGTGGTTGGAGTGAACTTCGTGTGCTGGTGCCATCGGTCATCATTCTCTTTGTGTTGGCTTGGTGGCAAGGAAGAAAAGTAGACTTACTTTCTTTTAGTGAAGAAAGCTCAACTGGACTGGGGTTAAAGGTTAAGCAGACAAGATTATATGTTGCGGTTATTGCGGTTCTGCTTGCGTCAATCGCTGCAGCGAATGTAGGAGCTGTAGGATTCATTGGCTTACTTGCTCCACATGCTGCTAGGATGCTCGTGGGACCTCATCACCGACAGGCCGTTGTTATATCTGCTTTAATTGGTGGATTATTACTTGCAGCAGCGGATTGGATTGGTGTGGTTGTTCTAGCTCCGAAAGAACTACCAGCAGGCGTTGTGACCGCTCTAATTGGGGCGCCATATATTCTGTACCTCATGTACCGGTCAGCGAAGCCTAAGATCATTAAATAAACATGTTTAACGAGGCTGGAACAAAACTCAAAATGAACGAGAAAATGGCGAATGATTCCATGAGTGAATCATTCGCCATTCGTTTTTTAGCAAAAATGAGCGAAAGGAGAACCCGACACTCCTACGGGATAGTACGTGGTGAAGACACTGTAGCGGCGCTTTTACGCGGAAGGGGCTGAGGCCGTTCCCGCAGGTGGGAGGAATTCTCATGTAGCGGATTAGTTGCTATGTTCGTGTTTTCATGAGTGGTTTATTATAACGTCCAATCCTCGTTTTTTGTTATGGATTGTTCATTGGTTTAATGAACCTTGTTCAAGTACACTTAACTAAAGGAGGTTTTCCATTGATCACTGGCTACCATTTACTTGCTTTAAGTATTACATGTATTCTATTCATTTTTGTCTTTCTATTTTATAAAAGAGGAAAAACGAAGAAAGCGGTTATCCTACACCAATTTATGAGACTCTCTTTTTTAGGGGTTCTTGCCACAGGCATTTTACTTGTTCCATTAATGCCATTTTCATTAGCTCGTGGAGCAAAGCTATTATTCGGGATTATGAGTCTAGGGATGATTGAGATCTTTTTAATGCATCTAAATAAGGGCGACTTAACCAAATTTACGACGGTCTCTTTTATTGTTTTTCTGTCAATTACGATTTTACTTGGACTATTCTTACCACTTGGTATTTATTTACGTTTTTAATGATACATAGACGTATGTGCAGATAAGGAACATTTGTTATATACTCTAGTTAGCTAGACCAATAAAGAGAAAGGAATGAAATGGTATGAGTAACTGGGAAGATCGTCGATTACTCGTCAAAGCTGCGAATCTATATTATTTTGATGGCTGGACACAAGCTCAAATTGCAAAGAAGATGTCTGTATCAAGACCAGTCATCTCAAAAATGCTTAATCGAGCGAGAGAGCTAGGCATCGTTGAAATCTATATCAAGGATGAGAATGCCCACACCGCAACACTAGAGCATCAATTGGAAAAAAAGTTTAACTTAAAAGAAGCGATGGTTGTGCCGACTGCAGGCTTAACTCCCGAAATGATTCGACGCTCAGTTGGTAAAGCAGCGGCTTATTATGTTAGTAAGAACCTAGAAGGGATTACGAGCATGGGGATATCGTGGGGGACCGCCTTATATAACCTCGTGAAAGAATATCCTTATGAAAACCGCCCAGAGCTCAATATCGTGCCATTAGTAGGGGGAATGGGGAGAAAACTAGTAGACATTCATTCAAATCTACTTGCCTATCAGCTTGCACAAAAGGTGAACGGAACCTGTTCATATTTGTACGCTCCTGCGATGGTTGAGAGTGAAGACCTTAAGCAACGCTTAATCGAAAGCGAGGATATTGCAAATGTCCTTGAAGAGGGCAGACAGGTACAGATGGCCCTTGTTGGGATCGGAAACCCTCTCCTGAATTCAACGATGAGTACAATGGATTACCTAAAAGAAGAAGATTTAATTTCCTTACGTAAATCAGGTGTCGTTGGTGATATCGGATCAAGATTTTATGATGTGATCGGTGAGCAAATCAAACATCCATTAAATGACCGAGTCATTGGATTAAATCTAAATGAATTAAAGAACATTCCAGAGGTTGTTGGAGTAGCAGAAGGAGCGCATAAGGTAGAAAGTCTCCTCATTGCTCTTAAAACAGGGTATCTTAATGTATTAATTCTTGATGACTCAACAGCACAATCTTTATTACATGAACTTGTTTAAATCTAAATATTCTAAAGCGCTTTCAAATTTAAAAGTAGAGTTCGACAAAATTTTTAGAAATCTACTTGACGAATCTTGAAAGCGCTTTTATAATACAAACATAAGTAACAGTTAAGAACAAATGTAAAAGAGGTGAGATGGTATGTGGGGTTGGCTCATTGGATTATTTGCTTTCACCTGGGTCTTACAACTCGTTTTAACACGAGTCCAGATGAAAAACTACCAAAAGACATTAAAAGAAATGAGTACTCGCTCCTCAGGATTTTTAGGAGTAGGTATTCACAAGCAACGGATTGGGGTAGGGAGCATCGTTATTCTAGTAACCGATGAAAATGGAAAAGTAATAGACGGTCAAAAGATGGCAGGTGTCACGGTCTTTTCTCGGTTTGCTCCATTTCATACATTTAACGGACTCCTAGTTCAAGAAGTAAAAGAAATGATCCATGAACATCCACTCCGCGTGGCCATTGAATCATCTCTAGAACAAATAAACAAACAACGAAAGAAAACACTCGTAGGATAGGGGGAAGCGTAAATGGATTTTTTAGTACAGCTTGCTGAAGGATTTATTGGCATGTTTGAAGAGGGCGGCACTACCTTTATTGGAATGGTGACCGGAATCATACCAACATTGATTTGTTTGATCACCGCTGTAAACGCTATCATCAAAATGGTTGGAGAGGAACGAATTAATCGGTTAGCTCAGAAGAGTACAAAAAACATTATTTTACGCTATACACTCTTCCCGTTTCTAGCTGTTTTCTTCTTAACAAATCCGATGGCTTATACGTTCGGACGATTTCTACCAGAGCATCAAAAGCCAGCCTTTTATGATTCAGCCGTTTCCTTTGTTCACCCGATTACGGGGCTGTTTCCACACGGTAACCCTGCAGAGCTTTTTGTATACATGGGTATTGCTTCTGGTATCACAACACTTGGACTATCACTTGGACCGCTCGCTATTCGATTCTTCATTGTAGGTCTAATTGTCATTCTCATTCGAGGAATTGTTACAGAGATCATCACAGGTCGTCTAATTAAAAAGAGAGAGCAAGAACTTGCCTCACAAGCTTAAGAGAATCGTAGGGGGTAATGAAAATGGCAGACTACAAACAAGTTAAAGTTGAAAAAGGTAGCGGCGGCTGGGGCGGACCACTTATCATTCAGCCAACAGAACAAAAGAAATATGTTGTGTCAGTAACAGGCGGGGGAATTGATCCACTTGCGCAGCACATTGCTGATATGACAGGTGCAGAGGCTGTTGACGGGTTCAAATCTTCAGTAAATAAAGAAGAGATGGCGTGTGCGGTTATTGATTGTGGTGGTACCGCTCGTTGTGGAGTATATCCGCAGATGGGTGTCCTAACAATTAACCTAAATCCAACATCTCCATCAGGTCCACTAATGAGATTTATTAAGGAAGATAATTTCGTATCTGGCGTAAAGGTTTCGAATGTGAAACTAGAAGAAGGAGCAACTCCGCAAACGGCTGCTGCGGCTGAGAAGGAAGATTCCAGTCGTCTCGATAAAAATGAAGCAAACCGCATTAAAGAAGAAGCGAAAGCAAAGGCTGCAAAGCTACAACAGCCTAAGAAAAAAGCAAACATCGTTGAGATTGTAGGTAGAGGAGCCGGTAAGGTTGTTGGTGTCTTCTATCAGGCTGGTCGTGAAACGATTGACCAAGTCATTAAGAACATTCTCCCGTTCATGGCCTTTGTAAGTATGTTAATTGGGATTATCACGTTCACAGGAATTGGTGACTTTATCGCAAACTTTGTATCACCACTTGCTGGAAACTTTGTCGGACTTTTAATTCTATCCATCTTATGTTCAGTTCCGTTACTATCTCCGCTACTTGGACCAGGAGCTGTTATTGCACAGGTGGTTGGGGTATTAATCGGTGTTGAAATTGGTCGAGGCAACATTCCACCGCATCTTGCCTTACCGGCATTGTTTGCGATTAACCCACAAGCAGGGGCTGACTTTGTACCAGTTGGTTTAACACTTGGAGAAGCGCAACCTGAAACCATCGAGGTCGGTGTACCAGCTGTCTTAATGTCACGTATGATCACAGGTCCACTAGCAGTCATCATTGCGTATCTATTTAGCTTTGGATTGTATTCTTAATAAGAGTTAAAAGGAGTGTGTAAGATGGAACAAACAAAAACAACCATCTATGAATCATCGTTTATTGAATTAGGGGAGCAGACAGAGATCTTCCTTGAAGAAAATATGCTTGTGATTTTTAACGAAACCGTACCAGCTGACTTGAAAAATATCTCAGCTGTTCATAAACAAACAGAATTCAAACATGAAGTAGCGGTTGGGGATACGTTACGCATTCAAGAGAACGACTACAAAATCTTATTTGTAGGAGAAAAAGCCAACGAAACATTAAGAGATTTAGGTCATTGCACGATTGAATTTAGCGGTCAATCTGTATCGGATCTGCCCGGAACAATTTGTGTAGAGAAGAAGCCTGTTCCAAAGCTTGAGGTTGGCGGAAAACTTGCAATCTATCGAGATTAACTAAAAAAAGAGAGACATAGGAGTGGTCACATGCTAGGAATTAATCGCAAGTTAGCAGAGCTAGAACAACAAGGAAAAGTCATTAATGTAGGTTTGGTTGGCGCAGGCCAAATGGGTAGAGGAATGGTTGCACAGATCGAGGGCATGAAGGGTATGCGCGTAGTTGTTACGGCCGACATTCAAGTGGAGAATGCTGTGAACGCATACAAAAAAGCGGGAGTTGCTGCTGATCAGATTGTGGAAACAACGAATCTAGAAGAAGCAGAATCCGCAGTTAGCTTAGGAAAAGTGGTTAGCACGTCTTCTTCAAGTCTTGTTACATCACTTCCATCTGTAGATGTAGTTGTAGATGCTACTGGTGTACCGGATATCGGTTCAAGAATTGCTTGGGATACCATTATGAATAAGAAGCATATCGTTATGCTAAATGTTGAGGCAGATGTAACGGTTGGTCCACTTCTTAAGCAGCTAGCTGATTCAAGCGGTGTGGTATATACAGGTTCTGCTGGAGATGAGCCAGGAGCAGTCATGGAATTAAACGACTTAGCGGATGCAAGTGGATTTGAGGTCATTGCTCTTGGTAAAGGGAAAAACAACCCACTTAACCTTGAAGCAAATCCTGACTCAGTTGCTCAAGTGGCTGCTGAAAAAGGAGCAAGTCCTAAAATGATTGCTTCTTTCCAGGATGGATCTAAAACAATGGTTGAAATGACTGCAGTCGCAAATGCAACAGGATTCTTACCTGACAAACCAGGCATGAACGGTTTAACAGGCGAAGTAAAAGACCTGCCAGCTATGTTCCGTTCTATAGCAGATGGTGGCCAAGTACAAAACAAGCAAATCGTTGAATTTGTAAACGGAGTGGCTCCTGGTGTTTTTGCCATCATTGCTTCTGATCAAGAGGAAGTAAATCATGAAATGAAATATTTGAGTATGGGTGATGGACCTTACTATGTACTATATCGTCCATACCACTTAACAAGTCTTGAAACACCAATCTCTGTTGCACGCGCTTATTTCTATGGTGAAGCAACAATTGCTCCTTGGAAGGGACTTGTTGCTGAAACAGTAACGGTTGCTAAAAGAGATCTAGAAGCTGGAGAGCATCTGGACAGTATTGGTGGATTTACAGTGTATGGAAGTATTTTAGAAGCAGAGGACGCAAAAGAAAAAGAGTTGTTACCACTTGGCTTAGTAGATCGGAACGTTCGCGTGAATCGTGCCATTAAAAAAGGGGAGTATATCTCTTACGGTGATGTCACTCAAACAAAAGAATCGTTCATCTGGCAGCTACGTAAGCTACAAGATGATACGCTTCAGTAAGTGTCACTAACACCTAAAGAAAGGCGGTGTGTGTCATGAATTCAAGTCAAATGGAGGCGGATCTTTACTGCATTCACTGCAAGGAAGAGGTGCCGCATGAGATCACTTATGTGAACAACCAATTAAAAAGCATTGAGTGCTTAGAGTGTCGTCATGATCTAGAGATTAATCTAGATTTAAATAAAGAATTTTATGAGGAAACACAAAAACGAGTGGCGACAAAGCCAAAACGAATGACGCAGGAATATCGTGAAGACTTAAGTCGATTTCTCTTCTCGCTACCAGTGCGAGTGATCAGTAAGCCCTATCGTATGTTTAAAGATATCAAACAATCTCGTGATGTGATCAAAGAGTTTGACCACGATAACGAAGACCGATAATGTTCTCTACCCCTGTTCCCACCTTGTGGGAATAGGGAATGAGCAATCGGACATTTTTTTTCGCTAATAATTACATTTGTTCTAAGTCTGAACAAATGATAAATAGGAGGCTATTATAATGAATGAATTGAAGCAAGATACTGCTAGTTCAAAGGAAAAGTTAGTTCCCCTATATAAGCAAATGTGGTTAATTCGCTATTTTGAAGAAAAAGTAGATGAGTTTTTTGCAAAGGGAATGATCCACGGGACGACTCACCTTGCTGTTGGACAGGAAGCGACAGCTGTTGGATCTTGTGCGGTTCTTAATGAGGACGACATGATTACGAGTACACACCGTGGTCATGGTCATTGTATTGCAAAAGGCGCAGAGGTTAATCGTATGATGGCTGAATTATTCGGTCGTACAACTGGCTACTGCAAAGGTAAAGGTGGATCCATGCACATTGCCGATGTCAGTAAAGGGAATCTTGGTGCCAATGGGATTGTTGGAGGCGGTTTCTCAATCGCAACAGGTGCAGCTCTTACTTCTAAGATGAAAAACCAAGGGAAAGTGGTGCTTTGTTACTTTGGTGATGGTGCTTCAAATGAAGGAAGTTTTCATGAAGCAGTGAACCTAGCATCGATATGGAAGCTGCCAGTGATCTTCTTCTGTGAAAATAATCAATACGGCATGTCAGGTCCTGTGAAAGAGATGGTGAACATTGAACACATCGCACAGCGTGCTGAAGCGTATGGGATTCCAGGTCATGTCGTAGAAGGCAATGATGTCTTTGACGTGATGAATGTTGTACAAGAAGCGGTTGATTTTGCACGTAATGGCGGAGGCCCAACCATTATTGAAGCGAAAACGTACCGTTGGAAAGGTCACTCTAAGAGTGATGCCAAAAAGTATCGTACAAGAGAAGAAGAAAAAGAGTGGAGAGAAAAGGATCCGATTGCACGCTACAAGGAGCAACTCATTGCCCAAGGACTGTTCACAGAGGAAGAAGCGGAAGTCATTCGTAATGAGGCGAAGAAGGAGATCGAGGATTCGGTTGAATTTGCTAAAAATAGTCCCGAGCCAGGTCTTGAGACATTAATGGAGGATATCTATGCCTAAGGAGGGAGCAACCATGAGAGAGCTAACGTATTTAGAAGCAGTCAGAGAAGCAATGAGTCAGGAAATGCGCACAAACGAAGATGTGTTTATCTTAGGTGAAGACATCGGTGTTTATGGTGGAGCATTTGGTGTAACACGCGGAATGATTGAAGAATTTGGACCGGAGCGGATACGGAATACACCCATTTCAGAGGCGGCTATTTCAGGAACAGCCATCGGTGCTGCGTTAACAGGTATGCGTCCTATCTTAGAGCTTCAATTCTCCGATTTTATTACAATTGCGATGGATAATATGGTCAACCAAGCTGCCAAGCTGAGATATATGTATGGTGGCGAAGGAAAGGTACCTATGGTCCTGCGTACACCTGCTGGATCAGGAACAGGAGCAGCGGCTCAGCATTCACAAAGCTTAGAAGCATGGATGACTCACATTCCAGGGTTAAAAGTGGTTCAACCTTCTACGGCCTATGATGCGAAAGGACTTTTAAAAGCTGCGATGGATGATGACAACCCAGTTGTGTTCTATGAGCACAAGCTTTGCTACCGCACAAAAAGTGAGGTGCCAGAGGAAGCCTACTCGATTCCGCTTGGAAAAGCAGACATTAAGAAAGAGGGTAAGGATGTCACAATTGTTGCAACAGCGATGATGGTGCACAAATCTCTTGAAGCCGCAGAGCAATTAGAGGCTGAAGGAATTAGTGTAGAAGTCGTTGATCCACGTACACTCGTACCACTAGATGAAGAAACAATCGTTGAGTCTGTGAAAAAGACAGGCCGTCTCATTGTTGTGCATGAAGCAGTTAAACGTGGAGGCTTTGGTGGAGAAATTGCAAGTATGATTGCAGAGAGCGAGGCCTTTGATTACTTAGATGCTCCCATCAAACGATTAGGCGGAAAAGCGGTTCCGATTCCGTATAATCCTGAGCTTGAAAAAGCAGCTGTCCCACAGGTTCAAGACATTGTGGATGCTGTAAAAGATACGCTAAAAGGACTATAGGAAGGAGGGTGTAATGCATGCCTAAAGAAATTTTTATGCCGAAGCTAAGCAGTACGATGCAAGTAGGTACGCTACTGGAGTGGTTTAAAGAAGAAGGCGAGTCGGTTGAAGTCGGAGAGCCTTTGTTTGAAATTATGACTGATAAGATCAACATTGAGGTTGAGGCATATGAAGAAGGTATTTTGCTCAAACGCTATGTTGGTGAAGATGAGGAAGTTCCCGTGAATTACGTCATTGGCTACATTGGAGAAGCGAACGAGACCGTGCCAGATTCTTCTCCGGGTGTCTCGGATGCAGACGCAGAGCCTACGGATGAGGTAAAGCCAGTTGGACAGGAGGATAGTGCTGCACCGCAGAAGCAAGAAAGCGGAGAAAAGGTACGTGCCACACCTGCTGCAAGAAAAGTAGCAAAGGATGAGGGGCTTTCGCTTCAAGAGATAGATGGCAGTGGCCCAAGAGGTCGAGTTCAAAAGGCGGATGTGGAAGCTCATGGAGAGCAAGGAGAAAAGATTAAAGCCACACCACTTGCCCGTAAGGTTGCGGCTGATAAAGGACTGAACCTACAAGAGGTTACAGGCACGGGTTCAAACGGAAAAATCTACACAGCTGATCTTGATACAGCGGCCAGTGCAAATCGCGAGGTATCAACAAGCGAGCCGAAACGCGTGAAGCTAAGTGGCACACGTAAGATGATTGCTAAGCGAATGGCAGAGAGTGCCTTTACTGCACCACATGTGACGCTAACAAGTGAAGTAGATATGACCGCATCCATGGAGGTTCGGAAACAACTGCTTCCAATTATTGAAAAACAAATAGGCAAGCGCCTATCCTATACTGAAATCATTGCAAAAGCAGTTGCCCATTCGTTGGTACGTCATCCAGAGATTAATGTCTCACTTGACGGAGATGAAGTCGTTTATCACGAAGATGCTCATATTGGTCTAGCTGTATCGATCCCGGGTGGACTCGTAGTACCGGTTATTACTGATGCAAACCACAAGGGCTTACAAGCGTTAACAGAGGAAGCGAAACAGCTTGCCAATGCAGCGAGAGAAGGCAAACTTAGTCCAGATTCCATGCGTGGTGGTACGTTTACCATAAGTAATCTTGGGATGTATGCAGTAGATGCCTTTACACCAATCATTAATCAGCCAGAGTCTGCAATTCTTGGAGTAGGAAGAATACAGGAAAAAGCTTTAGGAATAAATGGTCAAATCGAGCTTCGTCCAATGATGAGTCTTAGTCTTTCATTTGACCACCGTGTTATTGATGGTGCTCCAGCAGCGGCCTTTTTAACCGAGCTCAAGCAAGTACTTGAGAACCCATACCAACTGCTTACGTAAAGGAGGAGAGAATGTGTCGACATATGATATCGTCGTAATAGGTGGAGGACCAGGTGGCTATGTGGCAGCAATCCGTGCAGCGAAGCTCGGTAAAAAAGTCGCACTTGTAGAATATGGTCATCTCGGCGGAACTTGCTTAAACAGAGGCTGCATCCCTTCAAAGACCCTGTTGCGTCATGCTGAAATCATTGAACAAATTGAAAAGGCAAAGGACTGGGGCATTGAAGCAGGTCCAGTGACATTATCGTTAGAAAAAATGCTAAAACGAAAAGATCAGGTAATCAAAAAGCTACGCACAGGCATTGAGTATTTAATGAAACAAGGCAACATTGAGGTCCTTGCCGGACTTGGAGAAGTAGAGGCAGACGGTACTGTGCGAATTAGTGGGCAAGAGAAAGAGTCAACGATCAAGGCTGACAAGATCATTGTTGCAACGGGCTCTACTCCGTTTGTACCACCGCTTGCAGGCATTGATTCTGCTCGCTTTTACACAAGTGACACGGTGTTTGATATAGAGAAAATTCCTGATTCTATCATCATCATTGGTGGAGGCATTATCGGTGTGGAGTTTGCCTGCATTTTTACAAGTCTTGGTGTAGACGTAACCATCGTGGAAATGGGCAATCGAATCATACCGAGCGAAGATCCTGACGCTTCAAAGCATCTAGCAAAGACCTTAAAGAAAAAAGGCGTCCGTATCTTAACGAACACAAAGGTGACAGAGCTAAAGCAAGCGGGCGATACTCAGCAAGTGGTGGTTGAGTCAGACAAAGGAAAAACAGAGGTGATAGATACCGAAGACCTCTTAATCTGCGTCGGAAGAAAGCCGAACCTGTCAGCCATTTCAAAGCTCGATCTAGCGATGAATGGACCATTTGTGAAAGTGAACGATATGATGCAAACAAGTCAGCCGAACATCTATGCAGTGGGTGATCTCATTGGAGGCTGGCAGCTTGCGCACGCGGCCAGTGCAGAAGGACTTGTAGCAGCAGCGAATGCAGCAGGAGAGCGAGAGTCCATCAAAGGAAAGATCATTCCTCGTTGTGTGTACACGAGTCCTGAAGTAGCGAGTGTCGGCATCTCAGAAGCTGAAGCCACAGAGCGCGGACTTCATGTAAAAGTGGTGAAAACCGATTTGTCTGCAAACGGAAAAGCCTTAGCTATGGGAGAAGCAGAAGGCTTTGTAAAGCTGATCGCTGACGTGAAACATGGGGAGATTTTAGGGGTCACCATGGTTGGGTCACATGTAACAGAAATGATTGCGGAACCAACAGCCTTTATGCATCTGGAAGGAACGGTAGAAGAGCTGGATTCAATGGTTCATGCACACCCGACTATTTCAGAAGCCCTTTACGAAGCTGCAGGATCCTGGCTTGGAAAAGGTGTGCATAGCTAACTGATTGAACAGCAAGTCCTTGTGAGGGACTTGCTGTTTTTTTGTTTTTGGCGGAAGCGGGATTGAAGTGATGGAGGGAGGATTCATGTGATAGGGGCATAGATTGGAGCGATGAAGAGAGGATTTATGTGATAGGCGTGTGAATCGAAGCGATGGAGGGAGGATCCATGTGATAGGGACATGGATTGAAGCGATGGAGAGAGGATCCATGTGATAGGCATGTGAATCAAAGCGATAGAAAGGCATATGTTATTCGATCCATCTATTAGATAAAAGCTGTAGACGTGCTCATAAAAAAACGATTCTCGAATGATTAGAGGAAGATGTGGTCCTATTTACTTCTTAAAATCAGTCAGCAAACCCCTTGTCCTTTCGGTTTTCGTAGTTCTAAATCAATCTTCGTAAAAAGATCTCACAGCATTTCGTTTGAAAAACCTTGTTAGAAATGCTGACTAACCACCTCAATAATTAAGGTATCTCCATTATGATGTCACAAAAGATAGGGAGGAGTGGACTAGTTGATACAAGGCAAAGTGTATTTTGTAGGAGCTGGCCCCGGTGATCTTGATTTGATCACGGTTAAAGGACTTCGCTTACTGCAAAAAGCGGACGTAGTTATTTTTGATCGGCTGGTTAATCCATTTTTATTAATGGAAACAAGTCCCGAGGCAAAGCTTGTCTATTGTGGAAAGCAGCCGTGTAAGCATACACTCAGACAGGAAGATATCCAAAAGGAGCTTTTAATCCATGCGAAAAAAGGATTAACCGTTGTTCGTCTTAAGGGCGGCGATCCTTCTGTTTTTGGTAGAGTTGGCGAAGAGGCTGAGCTTTGTGCACAGCATCAGATCAAATACGAAATCATTCCTGGAATTACATCGGGGAGTGCAGCGAGTATGTACGCTGGGGTTCCGGTTACGTACAGGAAGCTCTCTGGATCATTTGCAACCGTGACGGGTCATACCTGTACGAAGGATGGCAAGCCGGCAGTGAACTGGAGCTCACTTGCAAGCGCTGTGGATACCATCGTGTTCTATATGGGCATGAAGCACTTACCCACAATCTCAAACGAACTTATCCATCATGGAAAGTCAAAAGATACACCCATTTTAGTTGTTCAATGGGGCACGTACAGCAAACAACGTGCAGTGGAGGGGACACTCGCAACGATCGTGGCAAAAGCAGAGCTCGCTCAAATCCAAAACCCTGCCATCATTCTCGTTGGCGAAGTAGTTAAGTTAAGAGCAAAGCTTAATTGGTTCGAACAGAAACCTTTAAGTGGAAGAGGAATGTTAATACCTACAGCTACTGATTTCTGTGAGGAAGTATCTCAATTAAAAGAACAGGGTGCAGATGTCTATGCTTATCCATTTTTAAGCCAAGCGATTCAAATGAATCACCGAGATCAGCTGGTATTAACGAGATTATTTGAAGATGAGCACATTAATACGATCTGTCTTCTTACGTATCAAGACTACCTTAAATTTTTTGAATATATCGATTTATCAGGTATTAATGTGGACTCATTAAGAATCTGCACATTTATATGTAGCGATCCTTCAACAGAATTACGTTTAAGGGAGGCTGGATTTGACGTATATCAAGTGGCAGCTATAAATGTTGAGCAGATAACGGAGGCGTTACTACCTACTCAGGTACAAATCGCAGAACCTTTACGTGGATCATTGTAGACCTTAACCATACACAAAAAGGAGAGAGACATCTTGAAGCAAAAGATTATTTTGATCGGTAACGGAATGGCTGGGATTAGAACACTAGAGGAGATCATAAAAAAAGACCCACATAAATTTGAGATCACAGTCTTTGGTGAAGAACCTCATCCAAACTATAACCGCATCCTTTTATCCTCCGTGTTACAGGGAGATGCGAGTATTGAGAGTATTGTGTTAAACAGTTACGAATGGTACGCGGAGAATCAAATTGAGTTGTTCACAGGTGATCCGGTTGTAAAAGTAGATACTACTGCCCAAAAGGTAACAAGTCAAAACGGCATAAGTCGTTCGTACGATCACTTAATTTTTGCGACAGGTTCAAACCCTTTTATGCTTCCGCTTCCAGGTGCTGATAAAGAAGGTGTTATTGCGTTTAGGAATATTCAAGACTGCGAAACGATGATTGATACCGCGAAGAATTATAAAAAAGCAGCGGTCATTGGTGGAGGTCTATTAGGGTTAGAGGCAGCTCGAGGGCTGTTAAATTTAAATATGGAAGTAGAAGTTATTCATATTGCTGACTACTTAATGGAACGACAACTAGATGACCAAGCCGGCAAGATGCTGAAGGAGGAGCTTGAAAAGCAAGGAATGACCTTTCGTTTAAATGCTCACACAGAACGTTTAACTGGTAAAAAACGAGTAGATGGTGTCCGTTTTAAAGATGGATCACAGCTTGATGCCGATTTAGTTGTAATGGCTGTTGGAATTAAGCCGAATGTATCTTTAGCCAAAGACTCGGGGCTTGAAGTGAGCCGTGCAATCATTGTAAACGACTATATGCAAACATCCGTTGAAAATGTGTATGCCGTTGGAGAATGTGCAGAGCATGCAGGTGTTGTATACGGACTTGTTGCACCGTTGTATGAGCAAGGTAAGGCCTTAGCTGAACATGTATGCGCAGATCAGCCGTTATCTAAGCCTGGCTACCAAGGATCCATTGTGTATACACAGTTAAAGGTTTCAGGGGTGGATGTGTTTTCTGCAGGGCGTTTTCAAGACGGGGAGCATACGAAATCAATTCGCGTCCATGACGAGTTTGAAGGGATCTTTAAAAAGGTTGTGGTTGAAGACAACAAAGTAATAGGGGCTGTGCTGTTTGGCGATACGTCTGATTCACCACGGCTTCTAACTATGATGCGGAATGAGCAAGACATTTCAAAAATGAGTAAGGTAGCTATCCTGCCTTCTGAAAATGAATCAGATGAACGTGAAAGTGTTGTAGTGGCGATGGCTGATAGCGAGACGATCTGCGGCTGTAATGGAGTAACGAAGGGAGACATCGTTAAAGCCATTAACGATCAAGGGCTAACGACGGTCGATCAAGTTAAAGCATGCACTAACGCCTCACGCTCTTGTGGAGGGTGTAAACCACTTGTTGCGGAGCTACTTACTCATGCAACCGGAGAAGAAGCAACAAATCAGAAGGAGCCGATTTGTGGATGCACGGATCTTTCTCACGAGGAAGTAACTGCTGAAATTAAAGACAAAGGCTTAAACTACGTTCGCGAAGTGATGAACGTACTTGGCTGGTCTACTGAGAATGGCTGCTCTAAATGTCGACCTGCTTTGAACTACTATCTTGGCTTAAATCAACCGATTGAGTACAAAGATGATTCCACTTCAAAATTTGTGAATGAACGACTACATGCAAATATTCAAAATGACGGAACCTTCTCGGTTGTACCAAGAATGTATGGAGGCGTTACGAATCCAGATCAGCTCAGAAAAATCGCGGACGTTGCTGATAAATATAACGTGCCATTGCTTAAGGTAACAGGCGGGCAACGAATTGACCTACTTGGAGTTGCAAAAGAAGATCTTCCTAAGGTATGGACCGATCTTGGTATGCGCTCGGGTTATGCGTACGGAAAATCCATTCGAACAGTAAAGACATGTGTAGGAGAAAGCTTCTGTCGGTTTGGAACACAGGATTCAATTGGACTCGGTATTCAAATCGAGAAGAAGTACGAAGGATTAAGCACCCCGCACAAAGTTAAAATGGCTGTATCTGCTTGCCCACGTAATTGTGCTGAATCAGGTATCAAGGATATTGGAGTTGTTGGCGTAGAAGGAGCATGGGAGATCTATGTCGGAGGGAACGGTGGTGTCGATCTGCGTGGTGGTGATTTATTTGCCAAAGTAGCTACAGATCAAGAAGTCATTGACTTTATCAGCTCGTTCCTTCAATTCTACCGTGAGGATGCTAGATACTTAGAGCGTACATCGCACTGGGTTGAACGAGTAGGGCTAGACCATATCAAAGAGGTTCTTGCAGATGTAGAAACCCGTGCACAGCTTATTGAGCGTGTGGAACTTGCCTTATCGGGTCAACAGGATCCGTGGAATGAAGTACTCGAAAGCAAGGATAAACAAGCAACGCTTTATGAGAAAAAAGAAGTGGAAGTCATCAACTAAGGAGTGATTAGCATGACTCAAGTACTGAATGAACCAATTTACGTGGCGCAGCTTCATGAATTATCTGTTGGGATTGGTAAAAAGGTAACGATTGATTGTTTAGAACTGGCACTTTTCCGTCAAGAGAATGATGAAGTGCTTGCCGTAGAAAACCGTTGTCCACATAAGGGTGGTGTTTTATCTGATGGAATTGTTAGCGGTGAGTACGTGTTCTGTCCCATGCATGATTGGAAAATTGACCTTAGAAAAGGCGAAGCAGTAGCTCCTGACATTGGCTGTGTGAAAACCTATAACGTATCAATCGTAGACGAAGCTGTTTATATTGTTGTGAAGGAATAGGTAAGCACAAAATGTGAAAGGATAGAAATTAAAATGGATTAAATAAGGCAAATGATTCTTGGATTGAATCATTTGCCTTTTGTATTGATATCAGACTAGCGTAAGGAGAACCCGAGACTTCTGCGGTACAAGTGCGTGGCTGAGGCCGTACCCGCGAAAAGCGAGGGATTCTCCTGTAGCGGATATAAAAGTCTATATTCGCGATAGGTTCTTTTTAAGGCGCCGTCAATTCATCTTCAATGACCCATTTATGATTCATCACTTCATCATCACCATTTGTAGGAATGAAGTCTACCATGTATACGGTCGTATCCTTCGCTGTTTCAATGGTTGCTTCAGCTCCTTTCATTCCCTTGATATGATCGGCGTTTAAGATGACTTTAGAACCTGGTTCAAGTGGTTTCTCACCCGCATCCTCCAGTTCTTCATGGATAACCCATTTATGATTCCATACCGTTTCACTCTCAGTCGTTGGTTTATACGATACCGAGTAAGCCGTCGTATGATAGGCGCCAGAAATCACAGCTTCAGCTTGATCCATTGATTCCATATGGTTTGTTTGGATAATCGCCTCACTTCCAGTAGGAAAGGTGGGGTTATTGGCCGTTTTCAAATTCTGCGGGAGTTTTCCTGTGGAACTTGAATGATTCATCTCTTCCTGTGCAGTAGAGTCGTTTGCGTTTGCATGAGGATCGGCAATCGTTCCATCCTCGTTACAGGCTGTCATAAGCAGCAGTCCTAAGACTGCAATAAACGTTAGTTGTTTTCTCAAAGATGTCACCTCGTTCATAATGATTGTTTAACTCTTTCGTACCCATTAAGAGTCAACGATAAAACCTTTATAGGTAATAGGCTTTACCACTCAAGGGTAAAATAATCATCTATGGATAGGTTGTGGATATCTATCTTAAAAGAAGGTTAATTATGTGAACAACTTTTAAAAAACTTTGATAAAAAGAGCTTGGTCAGTCGTGGATATGTGGATAAAGGTGAGGATAACTCAGTTTTATCCACAAAAAAACGACCTTATCCAGGTCGTTTTGTAAAGCGATTACACAGGGAGTTCTTCAAGTGCTGCTTTAATGGCTGCTTCTGCGTGTAATGTTGTTGAATCAAAAACAGGGAGAGTAGAGTCCTCTTGTTTAATGAGCAGAGGAATTTCAGTACATCCTAAGATGACTCCTTCAGCACCATTGGCTGCCAGTTCGTTAATAAGCTGTTGATATCTTTGTTTGGAATCTTCTCGGATTTCTCCACGGCATAGCTCACTAAAAATAATGGTGTGAGCCGTCTCGCGACCAACTTCGCACGGCACAATGCATTCAATCCCGTGCTTAGCCAGTCGATCTTTATAGAACGACTTCTCCATCGTAAATGCCGTTCCCAGTAAGCCGATTTTACTAATATTCGCTTTCTTAATCGAAGCGGACACAGCATCTACGATGTGGATAAGAGGAACGGATACCGCTTCTTGAACTGCATCAGCCATCAAATGCATTGTATTCGTACAAATGACAATTGAATCAGCACCGGCTCTTTCTAATGCTTGTGCAGCTTCAATCATTTTTTCAGTTGCGGTGTCCCAATGACCAAGTTTCTGTAGATTGACGATTTCTTGAAAATCAAACGAGTGCAAAACGATTTTAGCCGAATGAAGTCCACCTAACTCTTTTTTTACATATTCATTCATAAATTTATAATAAATGGCCGTGGATTCCCAGCTCAGGCCGCCAATCAGTCCAATTGTTTTCATAGAAGACACCCTCCAATTTATCTGTAAGGATATCGTAGCATGTTATACTGGACTGAATAAGATCCAGGTTTAGTTTAATTTGAAGGTGCCAGTTTGAAAGGAGAATACGTGTGCTTTGGTTTCCAATTGATCGAGATTCAGATGTGCTGCTTGTGCAGCAAGTATATAAACAAATTCGAAGCCTGATATTAACCGAACAATTGGGTGAGCACGAGAAGCTTCCGTCTACGAGAGAACTAGCTGACTCGATAGGAGTTTCTCGAAATACAGTAACTGAGGCATATGACCAGCTGATTTTAGAAGGGTATGTTTTTGTGAAGCCTCGCTCAGGTACATATGTAGCGAGTGGGGTCGTTCTCAAGGCTAATGAAATGGAAAAACGAGAAGAGCACTTAACAAAGTGGCTTGAAACGGAGCAACAAGACGACGAGATCATTGATTTTCGAGCGAGCCATCCCGCTATGGACCATTTTCCAAGGAAGGTGTGGGGGAGACTAGCAAAGGAGGTTTGTTATGATTCTCATGATGATCTATTCGGCTATCGCTCACCTCTTGGTGATGAAACGTTACGTAGGGTTCTTACTACATACTTAACACGAACAAGGGGCGTATCCTGTCATCCAGAGCAAATTGTCATTACCGCAGGAGCCACTCAAGGACTGTCCCTTATTACGCAGCTTTTAATGGAAGAAGGAGACTGCGTAGCTGTAGAAGATCCAGTGACTGATGAAATGCGTACAATCTTTGTCAAAGCAGGAGCCGAGGTTGAACCGATAAAAGCAGATCGAAATGGAATTAAACCGAATGAACTACCAACTTCGCGTAAGCCGAGTTTTGTATTTGTTATTCCATCGCATCAATTCCCGCTTGGCGCTATTTTGCCAATTCAACGTAGAATTCAATTAGTGGAGTACGTGCGTAAGATGGATTCTTATATCGTAGAAGATGATTATGATAGTGAATTTACATATGAGGGTACGGCGGTTTATTCGATGCAGGGACTTGACCCGGAGCGTGTCATTTATGTAGGAACATTTAGTAAAATTCTATCTCCGGCATTACGAATTGGCTATGTCATTTTACCAAAGCACCTCATTGACCGCTTTAAGGAGCTCAAGTGGTTTTCTGATCGTCACACGGCTACACTCGAGCAACAGGTGATGGCTAGGTTTATTGAAGAGGGCCACCTGGATCAACACGTTCGCCGTATGAAACGAATCTATGAAAAGCGTCGTAGAGCCCTAGTTGCTGCTCTGGGTCGGACCTTTCAGACACTTGAAATTATCGGACAAGCAGCAGGAATGCATGCGGTTGTAGAATGGGAAGACCTAGTTGTAGATGAATCCTTTGTGAACCATTGCAAAGAGAATGGCGTCATTGTGTATCCAGTGGAGTATTACGCACTTAAAAAAGGACATCACAAAAAACAAATGGTTTTAGGCTATGGAAGCTTAACTGAGGAAGAAATAGATGAAGGAGTTAGAAGGCTACAGAAAGCCGTTGAGAGTTATCAACCTAAGAATTAAGAGCCTCGTTTTCAAGTTGAGGCTCTTTTTATTGGGTCACTTCTTCGGCAGTTTAGATGAATATGTTTTCCTTAACGTATGTAACTCATGTAACTTCTCCAGTGCATCTGGTCCGATTTCTTTCCCGGCGGCTACCACAAGGCTTTCAACAAGTGCAGTAGGAGCAACCATCGAATGAAACTCCCCAACTTCTCCACGTTCTGTGTATAACACATAGGTTGCTTGATTAATCATGGGTGATACTAATAAGTCTGTTAACAAGATGGTTGTCACCGATTGAGTAGCCGCATAATCAAGTAGAACTTGAATTTCAGGTGAGAAATGAACAAAACCAAACAGTACAATGGTGTCCCCAGGTTCAATATGAATCATATCCTCATAGATTTCATGGCCGCTTTGAGCGAGCTTTGTGACGTCTACATTAAATCGACGGAGTCTGAAGCGGAGAAACATGGCTAGACCGTCTGCTGGTCCGCTGCTGTATATATGCACAGTTGGTGATTGGCTAATGGCTAAAACACTATTCTTAAAATCCTCTATTGATATATGTTTTAATGTTTCCTCTAAAAAGCCAATGGAAGATTGAAACATCCCACTTAAATAGGTATCCTCGTGCTTTGCTACAGCCTTTTCCATCTTTTTAGCCGGAGTGATTGTTGCCTCATAGTTCTTGTAGGAACGCTTAAACGCTTTTAAATTATCATAACCAACTGCTTCCCAAAACCTCGAGACCGTTGCCACACTGACTGAACAGGCACGTGCTATTTCAAGTTCGGTTAAGTACGGAATTAAATGATTATTTTTACTAAGGTAGTCAGCAACCGATTGTTGGCTTTTTGTGAGTGTGTATGCATCAAAATGAACCATTATCTTTCCTCCTTCCTTGCTATTGTACGTCATTTTTGAAAGTTAAATATCATTTTTTCAAAAAAGATATAAATTTACAAATGCTTCATATCTGCTTCATATCTCATGCTTATACTAGCCTTGTAAGACTATAAGAGGAGGCGGGTAAGCGTGAATACGTTACAAGAATTAAATCAGGAAAGAAAATTAACTCAGTCACAAAAGATGATGGTGTTTGTCCTTTCTATGTCATTGTTTGGGGTTTCAAAACTGATTGCTAATATCATTCCGTCTATTGAATTTGGTCCAATTGATTTATCTGTTTCTTACTTTGCATTTATTCCGCTCGTTCTCGTCGCCTTATTTCATCCGTTACAAGTTGCAATCGGTGCAGCCGTTGGAAAAATTGTCTTTGCCGACTTACTGCTAGGAAAGTTTGATGGAATAGGAGCTCTGGAATCATTTATCCAGTTATCACTGGCTATGTACATAGCGGGTCTCCTTATTCGAAATCCGTTAAACAAATGGCAGCTAGGCATTGCCGCGATCGTTGGGGTTGCAATTGATCAAATCCTAAGCTCACTGGTTGATATCGGAAAGGTATGGTTTGGAGTAGAAGAATTAGAAGCTGTGCCAGGTCTTCCAGAAAGTATTGTCATGCTTGAGGGAATTAGCTTCATTAATGAAATGGTGATTACGGGTGTATTATTCGGTCTTATTCCTACACTTTATTTAGTTCCTAAATTATATGGAAAAATTGAGCCCCTACTTGGTATGAAACCGAGAGAGAAAAGGGTTGAGGCAAAAATGAATCAGTTTGTCACGCCTGGTCTAATGATTGTATCGATCTTTCTATTATTTATCGCAATGATTGGCGAATTTATTGCGGAGCTTGAGATCAGCCTCGCCTTCTGGTCAACTGATTTCATTAGTCAGTTTGAAGATGGGTACGAATGGATTGGATATTCGGCCATTGGTATCGTGATTGTACTTGTGGGCTACACTCTATTCGCTTTAGTAAACAGAAAAAAGAGAAAAGAAAATAAATCACATGATCAGGCTGCATAATTTGAACGAAGGAGTTTTGGGATGATTTCTTTTAAAGATGTTTCGTTTAAATATCCTGGCGCAGAAAACTGGGTCCTAAACGATATTTCAGTCGACATTGAACCTGGAGAATTTGTTGGCATCATTGGTGGAAACGGTGCGGGGAAGTCTACTTTTTGTAAAGCGATGAATGGTCTCATTCCCTTCTATTATGTCGGTGATTTGGAAGGGGATATTACGATTAATGGGATACGCACAATTGATTCAAATGTAGGTCAGCTATCAAAGCATGTGGCGTACGTGTATCAGGACTTTGAGAATCAGCTTGTTCGACCGACCGTCTATGATGAAGTAATATTCTCTCCATTAAATTATGGGTACCCCGATTATAAAGAGCGAGGAGTGGAAGCTCTTGAGATATTAGGGTTAACGAGTATAGCAAATGAATACATTTGGCAGTTAAGTGGGGGGCAAAAGCATCTTGTGGCATTGGCAGGAGCCTTATCTCTTAATCCCGACATTATGATTATCGATGAGCCTGTTGCACAGCTAGATCCGGCTCATGCGATTTCATTATACGAAAAGTTGAAAATGCTAAATGAACAATACAATAAGACCATTATTGTGATCGAACACCACACAGAATTTGTTGCAAGCTACTGTAAGCAGGTCATCCTATTAGAAGATGGAACTATTAAGTGGAAAAAGCCAGTTGACGAGGCCCTAAACCGTGTCGAGGAGCTTTCTGAAAGAGATATCTTTCCACCTCAAGTCACAGTGGCAGCTCATTCTCTCCTAGGTTCAACAGGAGCGCTGCCCGTTACAGTCAAGCAAGCGAAGGAGCTTCTCCAACCATATGTTACACAATCAGGCTTCTCTAGAATGAAAAAAATGCAGCCTGTCTATCCTCGAGGTGAGGCGTTAGTAGAGCTAAAAGATGTGAAATATGGATACAAGTCTCTTACTAGAAAGCGAAAAGAAGTGCTTGATGGAGTGTCACTTAAGCTTTATGAGAATGAACGGATTGCCCTTGTTGGAAGTAATGGGGCTGGTAAGTCAACACTACTCAAACTAATCTCAGGAATTATTAAGCCTTACCGTGGTCATGTCATAACGGACGGAATGCTGACAAAAAAGACATCACCTGAAAAGATTGCAGAGCGTGTCGCCCTAATCTATCAAAAGCCTGAAGAGATGTTTATCCAAGACTCGATTAAAAAAGATGTCTCTCACTTTTTAGATACAAGAAAAGTAGAAGGACGAAGCGACTTTATTAACGATGTGATGGAAACCTTTAACTTAACGGAGCTTGCTGAGCGTGATGGCAGACTATTAAGTGGTGGACAACAACGGCGAACATCGCTTGCCATTGGTATGGCGATGACACCCCTTATCATGCTAATGGATGAACCAACGTCAAGCTTAGATATGGCAACAAGGAAAGAAATGATGAAGCTTCTTGGTAATCTTGACGAAGGAATTAAAACTGCGGTCGTTGCTACTCACGATATGCAGCTAGTTGCCGAATGGGCCACTAGAGTCATTGTTATGCACGAAGGAAACGTACTAGCTGATCTGCCACCTCATCTATTGTTTGAGGATCAGGCACTTCTTCAAAAAGCTTCGCTCGTGGAGCCGCAAATTGTTACGTTGTGCCATGAACTAGGAGTATCACGAGTGAGTTTGAGTATTCAAGATTTTGTTGAAAAGATTTTTCCTTGTATGGAAAGAGGTGAGAAGAGTGAATGGATCTCATAATATATTAGATAAGCTGACGGTTGAAAACGTAAAGATTGAATTAATGAGAACAGCGTTCGGTCATGGGGAGACGTACTTCTCAAAGCTTGATCCACGAATGCTGATTATCTGGTGTACGATTTTCACCATTCTACCCTGGTTTACTCATAACCTGACCATTCTCCTTGGATTATCTGTATTTATGGGCATACTTGCGTACCAAGCAAAGGTTAGTCCGTTGCTAATCATTTTACTTGCCATCGGAATCTTTTCGCAGTTTTTCTACATTGTAACACTCGCCATTTTTCTAGGTGGGAGCTTTAGTGCAGCTGTCTCTATTATCCCTTTAACATTAAAACTTCTCGTCATTTCACTCGCGACAATGGCTGTATTTACAAGTATTGATCCGGAGAAATTTAGTGACTCACTCCTTAGCTTTGGTGTTCCAGCCAAATTTGGATTTGGCGTTTCTTACGGATATCGGATGCTACCAATTTTACTTGAAGAATATGAAAATCTTATCCATTCCTTTCGGTTGCGAGGAAAAAAGCCGGATAAGAAGGGATGGTTCTACGTTTATTATCTTGTCTACTACGCAAAGATGGCGGTTGTTGCCTTCTATCCTATGATGCTTAATACCGCCAAGCGAACACGCACAACGGTTGAAGCGCTTGAAGTACGCGGATTTAGCTATACGCTTGAGAGTTCCGCTTCAAAGAAATTGAAACTAGCCCACTTAACCTACACGAAATCAGATACGTATTTTATCGTTTGGACCATTGTAGCGACTGGGCTTATCTATACAGTAGGTTATGTTGTACCACTTTAAGTTGAGAGAGGATTGGACAATCATGAATATTGATTTTCATACACACGTAAAGCTTGCAAAACGAGTTGATTTTGATCGTACGTTTTTTGAGGAAATGGTTCTAAATGCGAGAGAAGTAGGGTTGGATGCTCTGGCGATGACAGAGCATTTTAATACTAACCGTTTCTACGATATCTACCAACAGTTAGATCAGCGCTTTGAGTACAAAGGGAACTACTATGATGTGGATGGATTTAAGGTATTTACTGGAATGGAGATTGATGTGAGAGAGGTAGGTCATATTTTGTTCATCGGACATAGAGATGACCTGCTTTACACGAGAAACCAACTGGAGGATCATACAACCAAAGACACATTTATCCCGTTTGCGGAGCTCCTCCAAATCGGTGAGTCCTTTGACTTTTTAAAGATTGGAGCACATCCCATGCGTTCAACAACGCCTCTTACACAGCATGCGGTGGATCAGTTACAACGGCTAGACGCCTTTGATCTTAACGGGAAGGACCTATTTGAGCATGGAATAGAGACGATGGAGCGCAATGTGTTGGCATTTGCAGAGTCTATCAGCCGACCGGTAGTATGTGGTAGTGATTCTCATCATCCTATTCACTTAGGGGCTGTTCATAATCAGTTCTCACATCAATGTGAAACGGCCTCAGAGCTAAAGAAAGTGATTCAAGAAGGATCATACACGAGAGTGATCTCACCAGTCTTAAACACAAAAATCGCAGCAGCAAAAATCGTAAAGAAACAAATGAAAGAAGAGCTGATAGCAAAAATGTAATGATTTTAATGAAGCGGAAGCCTATGTATTTAGGGCTTCTGCTTTTCTATAGGCTGCTGGTGTTAAGTCTGTATGTCTTTTAAAGATTCGATAAAAATGAGGCATACTTGCAAATCCGCATGAATCAGCTACATTTTCAATTTTCATGTCTGTATTGAGCAGCTGATGCTTTGCCTTGGCCAGACGTTTTGATGTGATATAGTCTGAGAGACCAATGCCCAAATACTTTTTAAACACCCGGCTCAGGTGTGCCGTTGATATAGATGCGATGCGTGCAAGCTCCTCTAGCTCAAGCTTTTGGTCAAGATGGTTTTCAATGTATGATAGGATCTCTCGAATCCATTCAGGTTCATTTGTTGATTTAAAGGTTGTTGTGTTGCTCATACAATGACGATTCAGATGCACCAAAATGAGCTGCAACCATAAAAAGATCGCTTTTTCAGAATCAACCACGCTTTGGTTCATCTCTCTATGCAATTGAGACAAATAGTGCTCAAGTTCGGTGGTGGTTGATTGCTTCATATGAAAGCGATAGTTCTTCTCAGTTCTAGCAAGATGAAAGATTGTATCCTTTGTATGCGCATACAAAAATGCCGCCTGTTGTATCAGCGCTGGACTGAAAAAGATAGCTGTAGAGGTAATTAAATGTTCTGATGAAGGCAATGCTCGGTGAACAATGTTAGCGGGAATCACAAAGAGGTCCCCTGAGTTTACTTCATACAACGTTTGATCAATTAACAACGTGCCTTCCCCATTATAAACGTAGATCAGTTCATTCCAATCATGGATGTGGTGTGGAAGTTCATTCCGTTGCGTTTTTGTTTCCTTGAATGTCATTGAAACGGGTAAATGCTGACCAGGATTAATGGACTTGCGAACAAGCTTCATAGAATCACCTCTCTGTGATTATATCAATAAAAGGTATAAAGTGGTCAAATTTCGCACTATCTATAACTTGTCGAAATTGATAGAATCGCAGTAAGTAGAAGAGCAGGAGGGAACTGATGAAAGGGATCGTCTGTAATCAACCAAAAGAGTTTATGTTTAGAGAAGATATGAAAGCGCCTACAATAAAAGCTGGCGAGGTTCTTATTCAAATAAAACGTGTAGGTATTTGTGGAACAGATCTACATGCCTACCTAGGTAACCAGCCCTTTTTTGAATACCCACGAGTACTTGGACATGAGCTTTCAGGTGTGATTGAGGCTGTTGGAGAGGATGTTAATGAGCTTCAGGTAGGGGATAGGGTAGCTGTTATCCCATATTTACATTGTGGAACGTGTTCAGCCTGTATTGTTGGCAAAACAAATTGTTGTGAGTCTTTGAAGGTACTTGGTGTACACACAGATGGAGGCATGAGAGAGAAAATAGCCGTTCCAGCAACACATGTCATCAAAACCAATCATTTATCGTTAGATCATGCTGCGTTGATTGAGCCACTTGCCATTGGAGCGCATGCCGTTAATCGTGCCGAGCTTCAAGCAGGGGAAAATGTTCTTGTGGTCGGTGCAGGGCCAATTGGTCTTGGAGTGATGGCGTTTGCTAAACGAAAAGGAGCAAATGTGAATGTTCTTGATATCAATGAAGAGCGACTGACATTTTGTAAAAAATGGGCTCACGCTGATCAAACCATCTGTTCAAGCAAGCCAACAGAATCAGATCTACGAGAGACGATTGGATCGCTCCCGACCGTTGTATTTGATGCGACAGGTAATGTTCACTCAATGACACAAGCCTTTGACTACGTTGGTTTTGGTGGGAAGCTTGTTTATGTTGGGTTAGTCAAACAAGATCTTACTTTCCATGATCCGGACTTTCACAAAAAAGAACTAACATTGTTCGGAAGTAGAAATGCAGCTAAAAAGGATTTTGAAGATGTAGCTCAGTTGCTAGAATCAAAACAACATGACATGAACGCTTACATCACGCATCGCTGTGAATTTGATGAATTAATCGATACATTTGAAGAGTGGTTAAAACCAGAATCAAAAGTGATTAAAGCCATGGTCACGCTATAAGAAAGGGAGATGGATCAAATGAACATCATCATTTGATTCATCTTCCCTTAAAAATGAAAGCGTTACCTAAGAATAGGAGGCTACCTTAATGTACAAAGCACTATATTCTATTTCTTTTATTCTACTACTTACGATTATTAGCGCATGTTCCACACCAACCTCAACGGATGAGGAAAAAGTATATACGGTTAATCTAGCATATGGAAACCAGCCTGGAGAACCCGTCGATCAGGTTGCTCATAAATGGAAGGAGCTTGCCGAGGAACAAAGTGAGGGCCGCTTGGATTTTCACCTTTATCCAAGCTCACAGCTTGGCTCGGAAGCCGATGTGGTCGAACAAGCCTTGTTCGGGAGTAACGTCATTATTTTTACGGGCTATGATTTTTTAATGAATTTTGTTCCTGATATGGGTGTGCTGACGGCTCCATACATTGTTGATGATGTAGACGATTTGTTTTATTTAGCAGAAACAGATTGGTTTAACGAGCAACGTCAGGAACTAAAGGAGATTGGCTTTGACGTCGTAACTACGAATACACTTTATGGTGAAAGACATCTGATGACCACACGGGAAGTACTAACTCCAGATGATTTAAGGGGAATGAAAATACGCGTACCGAATAATCAGATGTACATTAATACCTTTAGCGTCCTAGGTGCTTCACCAACACCTCTTCCGTTAGGAGACATGTACGCCTCCCTGCAGCAGGGTGTCATTGATGGAGCAGAGAACCCAATTCCGGTGTTAGAAGCATCTAAAACGAATGAGGTCGCAAATTACTTAGCTCTAACCGGTCACACGAAAATTATGAGTCCATGGGTAAGTGGGACAGAGTTCTTAGATGATTTGCCAGATGATCTATTAGAAATCCTTCGCACAACAGGTGACGAGGCAGGGGAATACGGAAAAGCCATTGTCTATGAACAAGAGGAAGAAGTTCTGGAGCTGTTTGAAGAACAAGGCATCATAATCAACGAAGTAGATCAGGAAGCATTCAAGGAAAAAGCTGAACGAATCTTCGAGGTAACACCTGAGTGGAGCCCTGACTTAAAAAAAACGATTGATGAATTACTTGAGGATCGAGGTTAAAAGCAAGATGAACCTGGATTGAAATGCCAAGAAGAAAACACCTTACACCAAGCCATACGCCAAATTAATCAAGAAACTCAAGGCGTTAGCAAGAAGAACGGAAGATTTACCAAGCGGGGAGCGAGTCCAACCAAGAAACAGGGGCCAATAGCAAGAAGAAAGCAAGGAGCAGCAAGAAGCACCCCCGTTTACAAAGAAGAAAAGTGTGCGGACCAAGAAGAACAGAGGTAACAGTAAGAACAACTGAAGCCTAAGCAAGAACATCGGCGCCACCAAAAATACAGCCGAATATCAAGCACCAAGCTTTATCCAACTACTTTGATTAAAGGAGGGTACAACATGAAAAAGGTGATAAACAATCTGGATGATTTTATATCTGCTGCAGCGTTAGCCGGGATCATAGGTTTGATTAGTATGAATGTATTTTTTCGCTTTGTACTAAATAATCCGATCACATGGACAGAAGAAATAAGCCTTGCTTTATTTATCTGGCTAGTATTTGTTGGCATAAGCTCAGTTACGAAAACAAACTCGCACGTTGGAATTGATTATTTCGTTCGAAAGCTACCTGAAGAATGGAGATTTCGACTTCAGGTGTTCCGTTTAATCTTTATCTTTGTTGTAACAATGGTTGTGTTTGTTTATTGGGGAGCGGCTTTTGCCATTCACGGCGTAGCGAAGGTTACACCTGTTCTTGGTGTCAGCTATACATTTATCACACTTGCTGTTCCTGTTGGTTCTGTCCTTGTCTTATATCATCTTATTCGCGTCTTTATACGAAAAGATAGAGACTATGTGAATCAAGAGAGAGGAATTGAATAGCTATGATCTTAACGATTACACTCCTATTAATGCTCGCCTTAATGATTATGAACATACCGGTTGCTTATTCAATGATTGCAGCCTGTGCGTTTTACTTTATCTTTAATGATAGTTTTGCAAATGAGATCTTAATTCAACGTATGATGAGTGGAATTGAATCATTCCCTCTACTCGCCATTGTGTTTTTTGTAACTGCGGGAATCTTGATGAACTATACAGGAATAACAGAGCGGATGCTGCGATTTGCTCAGGTTCTAACTGGGCACATGACAGGGGGATTAGCTAAAGTAAACGTCCTGTTAAGTGTGTTGATGGGCGGACTATCTGGATCAAACATTGCCGATGCGGCGATGCAATCGAAGGTTCTAGTGCCAGAAATGACAAAGCGTAACTATCCGCCTGCATTTTCAACAGCACTTACTGCAGCAACATCACTTATTACGCCAATTATCCCACCTGGTATCGCATTAATTATGTACGGATATATTGGAAACGTTTCAATTGGGAAATTATTCATGGCCGGGATTGTTCCGGGTATCATGCTTAGCATCATTTTTCTTATCCTTGTTCATTTTCTAGCAAAAAAACGTGGGTTTGAGGTCGAAAAGAAACCAGCAGCCAAACCAAAGGAAATTCTATTTGCGTCAAAAGACGCGATTCTTGCTATCTTATTACCAATTATTATTATCGGTGGAATTCGGTTTGGTGTATTTAGCCCAACAGAAGCTGGAGCCATTGCCGTTTTATATGCGTTACTATTAGGCTTTTTAATCTACCGTCAAATGACAGGCAGAGATTTATTTGCTGCCTTAAAAGAATCAGTGAATTTAACGGCAACGATCATGATCATCATTGCTGCGGGTACAGCATTCGGTTGGGTTCTCACATTGGAACAAATTCCGCAATTCTTAACAGAGTACGTGACGGGTTTTATCAGCAGTCCGGCAATGTTCTTATTTGTTGTTATGATCTTTCTCATAGCGGTTGGTACGTTAATTGAAGGGAACGTATTACTCATTATCCTAACTCCCATCCTCTTACCAATGGTTCACTCATTTGGAATAGATCCTGTTCATTTTGGTTTGTTCTTTATCCTATGTCTAAGTGTTGGGACCATCACACCACCTGTGGGAACGATTATGTTCACCACAGCAGCCATCACAAAAGTAAAGATCGAAGCATTTATCAAAGAAGTATGGCCGTTCTGGATCGCCTTAATCATCGCTATTCTACTTGTAGCGTACATTCCGGCAATCTCATTGTGGTTACCATCCATTCTATAAAAATATAGAAGCATATGATGCATGAAAAACGTTTCTGAGAACATAACACTCAGGAGCGTTTTTTTAAATCATTCTCATTAGCTGTTTTTTCTTAAAATCATGTACTATAAAAGAAGATAAGATTGAATAAGAGATGAGGTCTAAGCATTGATGCAAATCGGACGTTACGTATTACTCGCGCTTATGTACATAGGAATAAACACGTATATTGGATGGCACGGAATCACATGGTTTGAGTCGTTAGGACTTGAAAGCCAAATGGGTCAGGTCATTTATTGGATACTGTTTTATGTTGTTGCACTATCCTATCTTTTATCACTCGCCATTAAAGGTCCCGTTGGCCGGTTTTTAAAAGTAATTGGATCCTTCTACTTTGCGATTCTGCAATATACGATTTTACTCTTTCCTATTCTAGACCTAGCACTTTGGATAGCTGATTTATTAGGATGGACACCTTCTATGCATATTCCAATAATTGGTACTGTTGTCGCCACTTTGTTGTTCATCCTCCTACTATGGGGATCACGGAATAATTGGAGCACGGTCATTCGTCCTTATTCTTTAACTATAGAAAAAGACGCTGGCACGCAATCAAAGCTACGAATTCTCGTTGCCTCCGATGTACATTTAGGTCATATAAAGGGGAATCGCTTCCTTAAGAAATTAATAAAGATCTCACATAATGTCCAGCCAGATATCATCTTTATACCAGGTGATCTTTTAGATGGTGATATTGAACCATTTAAACGAAATCAGATGAACGAGACGTTACGTTCATTAACCGCACCGCTTGGAGTGTACGCTGTTCTTGGCAACCATGAGTATTATGGAGGAGCAGTTGAAGAATTTGTAGAAATGGTAAAAGACGCAGGGATTCACTTATTGCAGGATGATGCCGTTGAAATTAATGAATCCTTCTATGTAGTTGGACGTAAAGATAAGACAGCGGAAGGTACTCAATATGGCGGGCGTCAAACGGTCGAAGAACTTTTGAAACCACTTGACCTTGAAAAGCCCATTTTGTTTTTAGATCATCAGCCCTACCATTTAGAAAAGGCGGAGAAAGCTGGAGCTGACATGATGATTTCTGGCCACACACATCGAGGACAAATGGCTCCAAATCACTTCATTACATCTCGTCTATTCGAGCTCGACTATGGATACAAGCGAAAAGGCAGGATGCATGTTCTTGTCTCATCAGGCTTTGGATCCTGGGGTCCACCCATTCGAATTGGAAGTCGCTCCGAAGTATTACAGATTGACGTAACTTTTGAAAAATAAAATGAATTTGTAAATGTCTGGTTGAAAATGATTTGTTTGGGGTAAATAGTATTAACCTATTCAATTAGGTGAGGGAGAGAGTATCTTGAGAAAACCTACAAGTAGTCCTGGCTGGCACACGTATCCTAGTATGGTCGCCATGGTCACATCAACTCACAAAGATCAAAGCAATATCATGGCAGCAGGGTGGCATACGTATATTGGTCAAGATCCAGGATTTTATGGAATTTCCCTTAGAAAAGAAACGCATTCATTTAATCTTGTGAAGGAGAGTGGAGGGTTCGGAGTGAACTTTCTGCCAGCAAAGCGTTCTGAATGGATTCAAGCAGCAGGAACGACGTCTGGATCGACAATGGATAAGTTTAAAACACTTCACATTCCTTATGAACCAGGAGAAAAAGTGAACGTACCCATTCTATTAGATGCATACTTCGCATATGAGTGTAAGGTTGTTGATATCACAACATATGGAGATCACGAGTGGATTGTAGGAGAAGTCCTTCTTACATATAAAGATGATTCGTTGTTTCTTCAAAATGGATTACCAGACCTTACGAAATTACAGCTTCCTACCTATATGGGGCGTTCAGAATACCGAATCATATCTGATACAACCGATGTAAACATACATCGATTGGAATAAATGAAGGAGGCGTTCTGAATGACAACACAAACGACAACAAATCAGCAAGGTACCGCCACTGGAGCATTGGTTTTAGCCATTTTAGGTCTTTTTATTCCGGTAATAGGAATCGTTACAGCGATTATTGGGTTAGTGATGATTGGAAAAGTAACGGCACCGGAGCACAGCGGGTTAAAAACAGCGACGAAAGTCATTGCGTGGATTTCTATTGTCCTGCAGGCTCTTAGCATTTTATTTGTAGCCACTGGTGTTATTAGTGTCTTTACGATTTAATAAGAAGAATAAGAAAGCGGGCATCCTTTTATTGAGGATGCCCGCTTTTTTAATACAAGTACGCTTTACTCCCCAGACAATGCCTCTACAATCGTTGACACGTTATGCTTATACATTCCAATATAGGTTCCAGTCTCTGTGTCTGCCTCACCCATTGCATCCGAGTAAAGCTCACCTCCGAGCTCAACATCTACGCCTGCATTTGCTGCTCCATCAATAACCGATCGAATAGAACTGTCGCTAATACTTGATTCAACGAAGACGGCGGGAACTTCCTTTTCAATAATTGTATCGATCGTCGACTGTACATCTGATAATCCGATTTCAGACTCTGTACTCAGTCCTTGCAAGGCAACAACCTCTAAGTCATTCGCTCTACCAAAATACTGAAATGCATCATGGGCTGTGACCAGCACACGTTGTTCACTCGGAATGGAGGCAAGAGATTCCTTTGACTGCTGCGCAAGCGCCTCAACCTCTTCAAAGTAAGCTACTTTGTTTTTCTCAAATTCATCGGCGTGATTTGGCGCATGGACCTTTAATTCTTCAACAGCTGCGTCTAGTGCAACCGTCCATAAAGCAGGATCAAACCAAACGTGCGGATCCGTGGCACCACCATCCTCATCCTCCAATAAGTCTGATTCTGGTATGACTTCAGAGATCGCGAGAGTAGGCACGTTCGTATTTGCAAATACATCTAGCATATTTGCTTCAAGATGAAGGCCACTATAAAAGATCAAGTCTGCATCCTGAAGCGTGGCAATATCACTTTGCGTTGCTTCATACATATGAGGATCAACGCCTGGCCCCATTAAAGACTTAACCGACACATGCTCTCCTCCAATCACTTCTAAAGGTTCAGCAATTTGGGCAATGGTTGCTACAATTTCGATTGGTCCATCTGGTGTTTCTTCGGTTGGGGAATTTGTACCTTCAGAGGAATTGCATGCGCCTAGAACAAACAACGAGCCAAAAACCGTACTACCAGCTAAAGCATAAACCTTTCTTTTCATCAAAAAATCCTCCTTCTTTTCCTAGACTAAAAAATGTGTACGAGTCATAAAAAGTTTACCTAAGGAAACTTTAAGGCCGTAGTGACGGAATGTCAAGATAAAATACTAACGATTTTGTTCAATAAACGTGGACAAATCAGCATTAAAGGCATCTTGATCGCAATAAAATAATCCATGACCACTGTCTTGGTATGGATAAAACGTTGATCCATAGATCATCGCGTGGAGAATTTCACCAAATTCAAAAGGACAAATCTTGTCTTGTTTACCATGAAAGATTCCCGTTGGAACATGAATACTAGCTAAGTCGTCCCAAAGTGCTTCATCCCGTAATGAAACAGCCGTGTAAGCAGTGGAGTAACCTGTAGCAGCTAGACCAAGTCCAATGAACCATTGCTTAAATGGAGGAGAGATAGGCTTCTCAAAAAATAAATCTGCAAATTTAGCTAACAAGGCAGGTCGATCCTTGTACGTTTGCCAAATCAGGGCGTCCACTTCCTCTTTTGTCATACCAAACGGATAGTCAGGTCCTTGGGTAAAGCTAGGGGCTGCAGCTGCAACTAAAGCTAGCTGACTGATCTGGTGCCCTTGGTGTCTAGCCATGTATCGTATGGCTATGGCTCCTCCCATTGAGTGACCAAGAAGGGTAACGTCATTTAAGCCGAGCGTATCAATGACTACACGAAGGTCATCGGCTAGCTGATCATACGTATAGCCGTACCATGGTTTATCGGATTGACCAAATCCACGCAAATCAAGTCCTATGCAGCGATAACCGGCTTTTGGTAACTGGTTATACTGATATTCAAAACAACCATGATTAAGTGGCCAACCGTGAATGAACAGAATCGGTTTTCCATCCTCTGGACCAATGTCATGAACAAACAAACCTACTCCTGATTCAACTGGCACTTTAAATCCCATTCACATCTATCCCTTCTTGACTATGTAGAAAATCCAACCGTCTTTACGAAGGTGGAATTCTTTTCATAGCTAGGTAGTAACAAATTAAAAAGTATGCAGCAGAACTGGAAAATAAAACGATGAGTATGGCCACCGGCGATAAATACTGCTTCACTTGAACAAACGCCAGTACGCCAAGGAATATAAATACACTTATACGCAGTAAAATAAAGTCCCTCAAGCGTTGACCCCTCCTAACAAATGTTTACTCCTTCCCTATCTTATGCAGGAGGGCAACATTTGGGCACTATAAAACGCGTGTCGAAAGAAGTAGATTTATCTTTTCAATTAATCCTTTACTCTGTTAAACTGTTAGAATAATGAAATAGTTGACCCTAGAAAGAACGGAGAGAAACTAATGAAACAAGTTCTTATCATAGCTAGTAGTGGAGGGAATCTATATAGTCTTGGTGGCAGTCAGCCAGATCGCCTAATGCGAGAATTAGCAAATCAAGCGCAAGCAGCAAACATAGAGATTAAAGGAATTCAATTCATATCAACTGAGCAATCAATGGATTCAATTAAACGTACATCAAGCGCAAAGCTACTAGGTTGGAACAATCACAATCAGGAATTGGAAGAGATATACTCGGGGACATTAGAAGAAGTCAATCGCAAAGCAGTTGATATAGATGAGCATTTTGCTCAGTTAGTTGAAAAAGGGGAAGTAGATGGGCTCATTGCTATGAGTGCGGATCCAAGTGGGGTCAACCAAAAAGTCGTTGAAGCCGTGTCAGCAGCAGGTATTCCGGTTGTGGGTACTGGTGGTACATCTATGGCTGAGATCGGTAGCGTAGGAGCAAATATTATTGCTCAGTCAGGAACAACAGGGACATCTAACAAAACACGTGCCATTGGATTTATGACCGCATTGTCCAAGCATTGGGGGACAAGCTATCGTCCAAAACTTCATTCTGAAATGAATGAGGAACAGACGAAATCGAAAATGATCAATCTCCGTGGAATCATGACGTCCTCGCTTCCCGCGTTTATCGCGCTTGCCATTGTGCTTGCATTTAGTAAGATACCCGGACTTGAACCATTAGGTGATGTGTTCGACCTTCTGATTGGAGCGTTACCAGTCGTTGTAGCAGTCATTGCTGCAAAACAAATCGCTGATCTAGATGAAGTAACCATCGTAGCAGGAATTGTTGCAGGGTTGCTATCAGTGAATGGTGGAATCATTGGAGGCTTACTTGCTGGAATTGGAGCAGGATACTTGGTGCCATTTTTATTTACAAAATGCCTAAAATTAAATTTCCCTGCTACTACAGTAAACATTGTTGCAGGCGGGTTTGGAGGATTAATACCTGGGCTGCTCGTTTTCTTTGTACTAAGCCCCATTGCTTTGCAAGTCGGTGATTGGATTCGAATAGCGATTGACTCAACGATCGCCTTTAATCCAATCATAGCTGGAATTGTGGCAGGGCTTTTAATCTGGCCGGCTATTCTAGGAGGCATTTATCACGCAGCAATCCTACCCATTGTATTACTTGAAATGGAAAGCACGGGGAACAGCTTTCTTGGCGCCATTGACATGGTTGGACTTGTCATGGTGGCTGCGGGTATTAACTTGGCCAATATTATTTTTCCGAGAAGAAAAGTCGAAGCAACTGCAGCAGCGCCTTCCTTTGGAATTAACATGATCTTTGGTACCTTCGTTGAGTCTGCGTACCCTTTTATGTTTGCTAATCGACTCGTGTTCATTGGTGCTCTGGTTTCTGCAGGAATTGGAGGAGCCGTGGTAGGGTTATTTAATTTAAGAGGAACAGCCTATGTTCCATCCTTTGCTGCACCTGGAATGTCTGACAACTTTTGGGGCTTCATTTTAGCCATGCTTGCTTCGCTATTAAGCGCGTTTGTCTTTACATTGCTTGCCAATAAGTTTTCAAAAGCGACATAGGAAAAAGCACCTGCTTCTATAAAAAGAAGGCAGGTGCTTTTCTGCTTAAAAAGTACAAAGACCGTCACTACATCCATTGTCTGGGTTGTTGTTTTTCTTTTGGGTGACTTCTTCTTCGTGTGCTTTTGTTAATGCATCTAAGAAAGCAGCAGGCTGCTGTGCACCTGAAACAACATGAGTGTTGTTAATCACAAAGAATGGAACGCCTTGCAAACCAAGACTGACTCCGCGACTATGATCGCTTCGAACGTCTTCCGTGTACTGATCACTCTCAAGAACCGGTCTAGCTTCTTCTGGATCGATCCCAACATCAGCAGCAAGCTCAAGCAATGTATCAATGGATGCCAAATGCTTTGATTCTGTGAAGTATGCATAAAGCAAGCGCTCTGCAAGCTCATTTGCTTTCCCTTTCGTTTTCGCAAAGTGAGTGAGGCGATGAGCATCGAGCATATTCGTCGGCTGCATCGTATCAAACCGATATGTCAAACCAACGTCTGCTGCTTGAGCAGCAACGTTCGCCGTCATCGCTTCAGCTTGCTCAACAGGCATCCGGTACTTCCCGGCAAGAATCTCAGCCATCGTACGATCTGTATGCTTCGGTGCGTGAGGATCAAGCTCAAAGCTTTTAAATTCCATTGTTACATCATCCCGATGCTCAAATTGATCAAGTGCTTTCTCTAATTTTCGTTTCCCTATATAACAAAATGGACAAGCGAAATCTGACCATATTTCAATATTCACAGGTGTAACCCTCCTTTATGTACACGTAGTGTATGCCGGAACGCTGAATATATCAAGCAAGTGAGCTTGAAGGTGGTGGGTGAGAGGGGGAGGAAAAGTGAAACAATAGGAGCGAGAAGTGAAACGTTGGAGAGGAAAGTGAAACGATAGGGGCGAGAAGTGAAACGTTGGAGAGAAAAGTGAAACGATAAGAACGAGCAATAAAACTAATAAAATGAACCGGGATCCCTAAAGAGCCCCCTTCAAATAAATTATGGCGCTTCCACCACTCCGAATCCAACTCCACCTAAGATTTCTGTATACTAAAGGGTAGAACACATAAGATGGAGGTCGACATATGATAGGTGACAAACTAGAAACCATCCTTGATTATCAAAAGTTAATTGATCAATCAATTAGACGTCTTGGAGGGTATTGGCGCACTCTTTCTGGACTGGCGCGCGTAACAGAAGAAGTGGGGGAGCTTGCTGAGCTATTGCTCACAAAAGAAATGGATCCGGACAAGATTGGTGGCGAGCTAGCAGATGTGTTTATTATTTCGACGTGTCTCGCTAACCAATTTGCAACAGATTTAACGATGGAGTACGAGAAAATCGGTTTACCCACTAACGTGATTGAAATGGAATGCTCGAATGAAAATGTTTCGGCATCTGACTTGCTACTGGCTTTAATGAAACGAGCAGGAACGATCGCACGTATCATCAATCATTATGACGGTGATAAACCAATGAAACAAACAGAAGAAAAGCTCTCGCTCGGCGGACAAGTTGCCCATCTGCATCAAGAGCTGTTCAGTTTCGCATCAGCTCTTGAATCTACCGTATTTGATCACGTGGCTAAAACAGTCAGAAAAAATGTAAAACGTGATCAACATCGGTTTGCGATTACATACGATCCGATTACTGAGCCGGGTGCAACGGAAGCACTTGAGCTATCTACACTATTTCAACAGGGTTCGCGTTTTTGGTCAGCTCGCCCATGGGATGCGTCTCAAACGACAGAGCAAAACCTCTCTGTTACTCAGCTGACGGTGGACCGTTTTAAAAAGTGTGCACATGCGGAAGGCTTAGATGGACTTGTTCTAACGATACCTCTTCTCCTACAAGATGCACACACGCAGTTCCAGCTCGATCCAACTCGTTTTTCCGTGATAGATGAACAAGGAACAGACCAATATGGCATCTATAAAATCATACCAATTTAATCTAAAAAGGCTCGCCGACTAAAGCGAGTCTGTTTTCTTTATTCAAATAATATCTCGTAATGTCTTTGTTTCAGCTTTAAGTTCTCTTGCGTCTTTTGAAAAGGTCTCAAAATCAGTAATGGTCACATGAACTTGTTTTTGATTCTCGAGGCTATATTCCTTCGCTTGATGCGTTCCTTCTGATATTGTGTGAACTTCATTGGTCATTGATTGAATGCTGTCACGAATCTCAATGACTGATTCCTCAATTCGTTTTGATAACGTGCGAACCTCTTTTGCTACAACGTCAAACCCTCTGCCGTATTGACCTGCTCTTGCAGCTTCAATCGCAGCATTTAGAGCTAACAGATTGGTTTGTGAGGCAAAGCCTTGGATGGTCTTAATAATGCCTTGAATCGCAATTGCTTTATCTTGAAGCCCGACTAGGGTCTCCGTGTTTTGGGTAGATAATGAGGCAACGTGATCAATGCTCGTAATCAAATGTTGACTACGGTTAATTCCTAGTTCAGCTCGCTGATCCAATCTCTCAGACATTTTTTGAAGATTCGAAGCAAAAGATGTAACGGTTTCCTGTCTTTGTGTGATGTTGGTAGCAACCTTTGACACACCAACCACAGCCCCACGTTCATCTTTTATTGGCATATAAGTAGCCTCTAACCAAACCTTGCTACCGGTTGCACTCATTCTCATAATTTTATCCTGAAAGCTGACTCCAGATAGTAAGCTCCGCCAAAATTGTTCATAGCGCAAGTCGTTTCGAAACTCAGGAAAGCATAAGTTCTGATGCTGCATTCCTAGCATTTGATCGACTGTATAGCCCATCGTTTGAGCGAAAAGTGGATTCACGTAGGTCACTCGACGATTCAAATCAAAACGTATCATCGCCAGGTTCTGCTCTAGAGCCTCCATTACAAGCTGTTCATTTACTTCATTTGTTTGATGATTCAAAAGGGTATCCTCCGCGTCTAATAAGTCATAGTACGTTGTACCCGGAAATGAAGAAGGACAAACGTCGCACCTCTTTGTAGTGGAATGATTGCCTATTTGAACAAACTTCTTCACAATAGAGGATGAGAGCACATTTAATTGGAGGGATCGTTATGGAATTGGGTCTTAAAGGGAAAGTGGCTTTAGTTGTTGCATCGAGTCAAGGACTAGGAAAAGCTGTGGCTACACAGTTTGTCAAAGAGGGCGTACACGTCATGCTGACTAGTCGAGATGGAGACAAACTTGCAAGGGTAAAGGAAGAACTGAAGGACTTAGATCAGGGCAGAGTCGAATACTGCGTATGTGACATCACCAATTCAAATGAAATCAAGCAATTAGTGAAGCAAACACGACAGGAATTTGGCGCCATTGATATTCTTGTAAATAATGCTGGTGGACCTCCAGGTGGAGGGTTTGAGGATTTTTCGGATGAAGAGTGGGAGCAAGCCTTTCAATTAAACTTGTTAAGCTACATTCGACTAATCCGCGAAGTCCTTCCTGATCTAAAGGAAAATGGAGGTCGAATCTTAAATATTGCCTCCTCGTCCATTAAACAACCGATACCTGGTTTAATTCTCTCCAATACATTTAGAATGGGAATCCAAGGATTAGCTAAAAGTCTTGCAGAAGAGCTAGCCCCGTATGGTATTTTAGTGCATACAGTGGCTCCAGGACGAATTGCTACAGATCGAGTCGATCATTTAGATCAATTAAAAGCAGACAAGCAAGGAATTGATAAGTCAGAAGTTCGTGAACAGGCACGTAAAAACATTCCACTTGGGCGTTATGGTCAACCTGAAGAATTTGCAAACGTCGTTGCGTTTCTAGCCTCAGATGCTTCAAGTTACATGACAGGGAGCTCCATCTTAGTTGACGGTGGGATGATACGGGCAATTTAAATGAAAAATAGGACTGGTGATTCGTTGGAGTCATCAGTCTTTTGTAATTTATGACGTACTTTTATGTGTTCTTTTTTAAGATTTTCTTCTTTTACTGATAAAAATTGGTTCTCTGTGATACATTTGATAGAATACATTCTGTTTGCCTGGGGGCTGAATTCATTGAAGAAAAAAATAGCTGTTGGATCTACAGTTTTCATTACTCTGATATGTGCAGTTGTAATATATCTTGGTTTAACGCAAAACAGTTTACTTTCAAAGGAAACGCCTGAGAGTGAATCAACTCGTGAACTCGGAACAGCAACAGAAGAATCGAATGGAATCATTGAATACGAACCATCAACGGAACGAATTGCCTTTCAAGAAGGGGAAGAGGAACGAGTCCGCGAAATCTTAAAGGAACAACATGAGAACCTCAATACGTTAGCTGGATGGGGTGCGGTAGAACGATTAGACCATACAAGTCTAGCTGAACAGGACAAATGGCGCGGACTAAAGGCAGATGTGGAGTGGTTAAGTCAACATGGATTAGCTCCCTCAGAAGCCATTAATGATATGAAGAATGCTAAAGTTTTAATAGAAGTTTCGGAAGAGCATGAGGATGAGATGTCGGTCCGCTATTTGCATCGGATATTTCATGATTTAGATGCACATGTAAATGAAACAAAGGTTGATAAGATTTGGGACGTGACCTATGCCTATGGCTCTGAGGGTGAGATAGACAAAGTCTACAACTATATTTCAGATTTTAAATAAACGAACATGATTAGAAAAATCGTTAAACGGGTATAAAATGACGAGTTTTAAGAAAGAAGGAACACGACTAATGCATACTTTGTTGTCAACGGAGTTAACAGCGAAAGACCATTACAAATTATTATCTGGTTCTGTGGTGCCAAGACCGATTGCGTTTGTAACCACACTATGTTCAGAGAATCAACAGGTTGTGAATGCAGCGCCATTTAGCTTTTTTACGATCATTTCATCAAGTCCACCAATTCTTGCTATTTCGGTTTCAAGAAGAGATGGAGAGATGAAGGACACAGCACGGAACGCACTTAAACATAAAGAACTTGTTGTGCATCTGACTGATGAACAAAACTTAGAAGACATTAACGCAACAGCGGCTTCATTGCCCCCTTTTGAGAGCGAACTAAATTTAACTAAATTCCATGTAAAACCAAGTGAAATTGTAAAAGTTCCGGGGATACTAGAAGCGAAGATCCGCTTCGAATGTACACTTCACGAGCATATACCGATTCGTGATGATCAAGGGGTCGTTGCGAATGACCTTATCCTTGCGAGAGTGGTGTGTTATCATGTTTCAGAGGCAGTATATGAACTGGAGACAGGGTACATCAAGACTGATCAATTAAATCCTGTTGCAAGGCTTGCCGGGCATGATTATGCACAGATTCAGAAGCCATTTGAATTAAAAAGACCAACGTAATCAGGCGTATGAGAGATGTAAGTACGAGAGTGAGCGATCTGGCGCAAGAATGACCGATAAATACCTCTTATTTTAGGGGTACAAGCCAGTAGACTTACGAATTCTCCTTATTTTGATACTTGTCACTTTAGGCGCTTCGTCCTAAAATAAAGCTCATGAATTTGTTTAGAAAGAAGAGATTGAAATGAATAAAAGACGATTGGGCAGTAAAGAAGGGTTTTTTCTGCTTGCTCTAGTTTTTCTTTGGATCAAGACATATGTCTCTTATAAGGTTGAATTTAACCTCGGTGTAAAAGGGACGATGCAGGAGTTTTTGCTTTTTATTAATCCACTAAGTGCAGCAATTATTCTATTTGGTTTAGCGTTATTTGCCAAAGGAAGACGTGCAGGCTGGTGGATTTTGATATTCAGTACACTCATGACGATTGTGTTGTACGCAAACATTATGTTTTACCGTTTCTTTGATGATTTTCTTACGTTACCCAACTTAATGCAGACAGATAACGTAAGCAATATGACTGATGGTATTTTCTCAACGATGTATGCACATGATTTTCTTTATTTTGTTGACTTAGCTATCCTCTTATTTGTGTTAATTAAAAATAAAGCATTTAAAGAAATCAAATTTAGAAAAAGCCTGGCATCTACAGCCATCATCACTGGTATTGCCATTTTCGTAGTGAATCTAACGCTTGCTGAGATTGATCGTCCGCAGCTTTTAACTAGGACATTTGACCGGAATTATATTGTTAAGTATCTCGGATTATATAATTACACCGTTTATGATGGCATTCAAACAGCACAAATGGAATCACAAAGAGCTTATGCAAGTAGTGATGACCTAACGAATGCAAAGCACTATGCAACCTCTCATTATGCTGAACCAAACGAGGAGTTGTTTGGAGCGGGTGAAGGGAAAAACATTATTAAAATTCATCTAGAAAGCTTCCAAACATTCTTATTGGACTATGAGTTGGATGGGGAAGAGGTTACACCATTTCTAAACAGTCTGGCCCATGGAGAAGAAGATATGACGTACTTTGACAACTTTTTTCATCAGACGGGTCAAGGAAAAACAGCGGATGCTGAGCTAACACTTGATAACAGTATCTTTGGTTTGCCTACAGGGTCGGCATTTGTAACCAAAGGTCAGAACACCTATCAATCACTTCCAGCGATCTTAAATCAAGAAGAAGGATACACAAGTGCGGTTCTGCACGGAGATTACAAATCATTCTGGAATCGCGATCAGATCTATAAGCAATTTGGGATTGATCATTTCTTTGATGCAAGCTCGTATTCAATGGAAGATGAAACCGTTGTGAACCTTGGATTAAAGGATAAACCATTTTATGAGGAATCTATTCCAATGCTTGAGTCTTTAGATCAACCGTTCTATGCTCACTTAATCTCATTAACCAATCATTATCCATTTATTTTGGATGAGGATGATGCAACGCTTGAAAGAGGTACAACTGGAGATAAAACGGTTGATGGCTATTTCCAAACGGCTCGTTACCTGGATGAAGCAGTTGAAGAATTCTTTAATGAATTAAAGGAATCCGGGTTATATGATGACTCGATCATTATGATTTATGGGGATCACCAAGGCATTTCAGAAAACCATAACCGTGCGATGTCTGAGGTGCTTGACACAGAGATCACACCTTTCCAAAACGCTCAGAATCAACGTGTGCCGCTTATGATCCGCGTACCAGGAGTAGAGGGCGGAGTGAATCATACGTACGGTGGTGAAATTGATGTCATGCCGACATTGCTTCATCTTCAAGGAATTGATGCACAGAAGTATTTAATGTTTGGGACAGATCTATTTTCTGATGAACATGATGAAACGATTGCGTTCCGTGACGGAAGCTTTATTACACCGAAGTACACGAATGTACAAGGAACGTTATATGATGCATCGACTGGGGAAGAAGTCGAAGCGAATTCTGAAACGGACCGACTAAAAGAAAAGGTTGATGAGCAGCTTCAGCTATCAGATGAAGTGTTATACCAGGATCTCCTTCGTTTCCATGATGTGGATGGTTTTGAACCGGTGGATCCAACCAACTATTTCTACGGTGAAAAAGGTGTAGCTGAGCAATCAGAAACGCTACAATAAAGAATGAAAAAGCAAAAAAGCTTAGGACATATTTAAATATCAATACGAATGGCGAATGATTCGATTGCAGAATCATTCGCCATTCTTGTTTTATTCGAACAAGCGGAGGGAGAACCCGAGACTCCTACGGAACAGAACGCGGTGAAGACACTGTAGCGGTGCTTTTTCCGCGAAAGGGGCTGAGGCCGTTCCCGTGGAAAGCGAGGGATTCTCCTGTAGCGTATTAATTGCTACATTCGTGTTTTACTCGCTAAATTAAAGTTATGTCCCGCCTTCTTTCTATTTTATCTATGTTTAGGACGTGCCTTCCCAAGTAATATCGGTACTCTCTTTAACACGATGATACAAGGAATCATTAATAACAATGTGACAACTGTATAAAATAATGTCCACGGTAACGTGTTCGTCTCGTTCATTTCAAATCCTAGCCCATAATAAACACTTGCCTTCACGAGATTTAATGCAGGGAAATGTAGAAGTAAAATGACAATCGAATATTGTCCTAAGAACGAAAGAACCTTTAGATGATAAAGCTTTAGAGCGATTAAAATAATCCCAATAGATCCTGAAAGAGCTCCTAAGTAAAAGAACCAGCTT
The DNA here is from genome assembly GCF_016798245.1 of Alkalicoccobacillus gibsonii. Taxonomy (GTDB): domain Bacteria; phylum Bacillota; class Bacilli; order Bacillales; family Bacillaceae_D; genus Alkalicoccobacillus; species Alkalicoccobacillus gibsonii. The sequence continues at coordinate 377,576 of NZ_JAEUZA010000002.1, forward strand.
TCTCCAAAAACATTGCCTCGCATATCTACCCTTACGGTGTTAAAGTGTTGTGCTATATAGGTAATGAGAAATAGGATACCTATTGAAACAATCGTTTTTCTCCATGAAGGCTCTTCCCAAACCTGTTTTGTTAATGCACCCATTCCATAGAAAACAACGGCGGTTAATGAAACAAGAATACTCCATGGCAATTGATTTGACTCAATATAAATTGAGCTTGCATATCCCAATACGCCACAACCAATCAGGAAGAAGGGAATCCATTTTTTATCTTTACTGATTCGATAGATGAAATAAAATAGGATTTCTACAACAAACAAACATGTTAAAAACCAGATGGCTGGATTATACGTAAGCTGGTAGTCAACAGGTGTTGAAATAAAGATTCCTGAAAACGGAACGATGGGATCTATTTCATCTCCAGAATTAAACGGGAAGTGTCTGGTCACATAAAACCAGAAAACATATGTGATAAATGAAAAGATAAAATAAGGTAGAAGTAATCCTCTTGCTTTTTTCCAAATAAATGAACCGATTGTCAAAGATGAAGGTTTGAAAACAATTCCAGATAAATAAAAAAATAAGGGCATGTGAAATGCGAAAAGAAAGCTTTTTAACGTGTCGTTAACTGGAGCGTGACTTAAAACAACTAAAATAATGCCAATTCCTTTAGCAACATCAATCCATTGTACTCGTTGGTTCATAGTTCTGGCTCCTCTGCTAGTGCGATGGAAGTCAAAGTATCTATACTAGATTACCCACAATTAAAAGATTTGAAAACCGTTACATAGAATGATGATAAATAATACATGGTGTTTCAAGATTATATGGTAAAATAGGTCTATAGTTGCAATCTAAAAGTTCTGTTTGTTACGACTAAATGACAATATCTTAAAAACATTTCAAATGTGTTCAGAGAAATCAAAGGAGAACGTCTAATGGAGCATTTTCATGGTTCGTACAGTCTACCTCTTGTTCTATTATCATTTATTATTGCTACACTCGCCTCATATACAGCTCTAGACTTAGCTGAACGTATTCAAAATGGCAGGGGGACAAAACGGTTCTTGTGGTTAGGAGGCGGGGCTCTTACAATGGGAATTGGAATATGGTCCATGCATTTTATTGGAATGCTTGCGTACTCCTTCCAGGTTCCTGTCTATTATCATGTGGGAACTGTTCTACTTTCAATAGTGCTAGCCATTGGTGCATCGGCTATTGCATTATTAGTCGTCAGCCTAAGAGGAGAAAGGCATTCATTTGTTTTGTTAGCAGGAGGAATACTCATGGCTGCTGCAATTTCAGGGATGCATTATGTTGGAATGGCTGCACTCTCAATAGATATTACATATGACCTTGGTGTGGTGGCTCTATCAATTGCTATAGCGGCTTTGGCTTCTTTTGCGGCTCTATGGCTTCTCGTATCAATTGGTGGCACCAATCGATACTCTCTTTTCATCAAGCTTGGTTGTGGAGTTGTGATGGCCGTTGCCATTACAGGTATGCATTACACAGGAATGGCAGCTGCATCGTTCCAATCAGGTGGGGAGTTGGGTAGTGGGTATGTAAATCCTAAAGGGATTACCTATTGGATTGCAATCGGTACGCTATTCACTCTAGGGTTAACGATTGTAGGAATGATCTTAAATAAGCGCTTTATAGAAAAGGACGTTAACATTGCCCGTCAGGAAAGCTGGTATCGTTCTCTCTATGAACATAATTTAAATGGTATTCTCTCTGTAAGCGCAGACGGGACGATTCAGCATGTAAACGACGCCGCTCAGGAAATGATGGGAATGGATGCGTCACAAGTTTTGCAGAAGCAAGCTCACAATTTGGGGTTTATTGATGTGAGCTCAGAATTTGAATTTCGACAATTCAGACGTAGAAAATATGATACAATGCTCACTCGACCGGATCAGAAGGTTCTTTATCTGACGCTTATGCACGTTCCCGTTATGATTGATGAACAGGTTGTAGGTACTCATCTTATGATGAAAGATATAACCTTACAAAAGCAGACTGAAAAGCAGATTAAGCATTTGGCTTACCATGATGAACTGACGGGGCTGCCAAATCGACGGAAATTCAATGAGTTAATTGCAGATGCAGTGAAAAAGTGTAAAAGGACTAAGCAATCATTTGCCGTACTCACACTTGACATAGATCGGTTTAAAATGATTAACGACTCATTGGGTCATATGTATGGAGATTTATTTTTACAAAAAGTGAGCAATCGCATAACGAAGCTTATAGATGGTGAAGACATCATTTTATCGAGGCTTGGAGGCGACGAATTTGTACTTATCTACAAAAAAGAAATGGGACCCTCACTGGAATCCTTTGCGTCTCATATCCTAATGCTCATCCAAAAACCTTTTCACTTAAAGGAACACGATTTTTATATCTCAGCAAGTATAGGCATTGCGATCTATCCTGAACATGGGAGGGAAGCGGAGGTACTGCTTCGGAACGCAGATACAGCACTATATGAGGTGAAAAGAAACATGAAAAATGGATATCACATTTATACCGAAGCGCTAAATGAACACCTTGAAGAAAAACTCACTCTAGAATCGGATTTAAGAAAAGGAATCGTGAACCAAGAGCTTGTTCTGCATTATCAACCCAAATTCTCAATAGATGGCTCTAATGTTTTGGGGTTAGAAGCACTTGTGAGATGGCAACATCCTCAAAAAGGATTACTACCACCAGGCGCCTTTCTGTCAGTTGCTGAAGAAACAGGACTTATTTTCGATGTAGGTGCCTGGGTATTAAAGAGCGCATGTATGCAGATGAAAAAATGGCAAGATGCGGGTGGACTTAAGATTCCGGTAGCTGTAAACATATCCTCTCAGCAATTTCATCAATTAAACTTTGATGAACATATTCAGTCCGTTTTATATGAAACAGGCTTAGAACCAAAATACTTAGAACTAGAAATCACTGAAAGCATGATGATGGATGTTAAGACATCTACTCAAACACTTCAGAGGTTAAGCGAATTAGGAGTCAAGATCAGCTTAGATGATTTTGGAACAGGATACAGTTCATTGAACTACCTCAAACAGTTTCCGATTAATCGATTGAAGATTGATCGATCCTTTATCGCTGACATTCTGACCAGTGAGCACGATAAGGCAATCGTTTCTACTATTATTTCAATGGCGAAGCATTTGAAGATGGATGTTACAGCAGAGGGCATTGAAACAAAGGATCAGCTTGATTACTTAAGGACGAATGATTTAATGGAGATTCAAGGTTATTACTACAGCAAGCCACTTCCGACTGAAAAAATTGAAGCCCTATATATGAATGCTACAGTAAGCTGATGGTCATTACTTAGGGATAATTAGAGTTTTGAGACGAACACACTCCATATGAATGTGTTCGTCTTTTTTTCCTTTTCAGTAAAGTTGGGTTTCTTTCAATGGGACAAGGGTATAGACGGATACATAGTCATATTCACAAATTCAAGGAGTGGATGATATGAACGTCTTTACGATAGAACTTGCAACTTCATGGATAGAACAAGCGAAAAAGGAATTAGCGTCCGTAAGAGAATATCTTTCTCTCATCGATCAAGATGTTGGAGATGGTGATCACGGAGAACATGTAGTACGTGCATTTGAGGAAATTACTCCTCTCAGAGCAGCTTCTTTTATGACCTTACGTGAAGTGTTTGAATACACAGGAGATGTGCTGTTGAAAAAAGAAGGATCTTCTGCTGTAAAGCTATATGGAGTCGCCTTTAAAGAAATGGGCTTATCTTTCCATGGAAGTGAAGCCTCATTAGATGAGTTTAGTCAAGCGATTCGTGCGGCAGTCGAAAAGATGAAGGAAGTAGGTCAGGCTAAACGCGGAGACAAGACATTAATTGATGTATGGGAAGCGATAGCCGAGCTCACAGAAAAAGAAAAGGCACTTTCATCAATCAACTTTGAGGATAAGGCTAAAACAGTTTTAAAAGCGTCCAAATACCTATTAGCTCAAAAAGGAAAGGCAGCAGAATACGGTTCAAATTCAGTAGGATTTTTAGATCCTGGTACAGTGTCAAGCTACTATCTGTTTGATGCGTTAACCCACGTGTTAAGTGAAGCTGAAGCGAACGAACCGATCCAACAAACATCATAGTATCAGCTTTTTTTGTAAGACGATCAGCTTATTAAAAAGCTTGGACGTCTTATTTTTTTTACTTTAAAAAGGGGTTGAGGTATGGTGCTCATCTTTTATCACACACTAATACGTGATATAGTTTGTCCGATTAAATGAGTACGTAACGGAGTGAAGAGATGAATCATACATCGGAAGTAAAATATAAAAAACTAGTCATAACGCTAGCGATTGGACTGATCCTGTGGGTTATTCCCGCTCCACAAGGTCTGGATCAACAAGCATGGCACCTGTTCTCTATCTTTGTGGCAACAATCATCGGGCTTATAATTAAACCGATGCCGATGGGAAGTGTAGCGATTATAGGCTTATCAGCTGTTGTCCTTACTCAGACACTTGAAATTGGAGAAGCGTTAAGTGGATTTCAAAATAAAACCATCTGGCTTATTGTCATTGCTTTTTTTATTTCAAGAGGATTTATCAAAACGGGTTTAGGAGCTCGGATTGCTTATATATTTGTTCGTTTATTTGGGAAGCGAACATTAGGTCTCTCTTACTCACTAATTGCAAGTGATCTCATGCTATCACCGGCTATGCCTTCAAATACGGCAAGGGCTGGTGGGATCATTATGCCTATTATCCGTTCATTGTCTGAAGCATACGGCTCAAGAGTAGAGGATGGAACAGAGAGAAAGGTAGGCGCCTTTCTGATAAAGGCATCCTTCCAAGGAGATATGATTACCTCCGCGATGTTTTTAACAGCGATGGCTGCGAACCCACTCGCTGCACAAATTGCTGGAAGTATTACAGGTGCAGAAATTACATGGACAGGCTGGATGCTGGCCGCTCTTGTACCAGGCTTACTTAGTTTGCTCATTATTCCTTTTGTGATCTATAAGCTGTATCCGCCAGAGGTAAAAGAAACACCAGAAGCACCAAAGATGGCTGTAGAAAAGTTAAAAGAAATGGGAGCTATTAAACGAGACGAATGGTTTATGATTGCCGTATTTATCGTTTTACTTGTTCTTTGGATAGCAGGAGGAAGCTTTGGGATTGATGCGACTGTTGCAGCATTCATAGGGCTTGTTATTTTGCTTGTAACACAAGTGCTGTCTTGGTCAGATATTAAAAAAGAGGAGGGAGCCTGGGATACGCTCGTTTGGTTCTCTGTCCTTGTCATGATGGCTGAGTATCTGAATAGCTTAGGAATGATTCCTTGGTTTAGTGAGCTCATGCAGGGGGCGGTTCAAGGACTTGGATGGACGTACACACTTGTGATTCTAGCTGTGGTTTATTTCTATTCCCACTACTTCTTTGCAAGTAATACGGCGCATGTTAGTGCGATGTATGCAGCATTCCTTTCTGTTATTGTAGCAGCTGGAGCGCCACCTGTTCTGTCAGCCTTACTCCTTGGTTTTTTTAGTAACCTCTTTGGTTGTACAACTCACTATGGTAGTGGACCTGCTCCTGCCTTTTTCGGTGCAGGCTATGTTACACAGCAGAAATGGTGGTCACTCGGCTTTCTCATCTCAGTGATTCATATTGTAGTCTGGCTCGGCATTGGTGGGCTGTGGTGGAAGGTACTTGGTTTATGGTAGAAGGCTGAAAGAGGCTGAGATATAACTAAAAATAAACCCAAAAATAGCGAATGATTCAACGATCGAATCATTCGCTATATGTTTGTGTTTTCGTGAGTGATTTATGTTTTATGCCATCCTTTTTCTTTATGATGCGTTGACTCATGATTAGCATGAAGAAGTAAAGGGATTCCAAGTAGAGCAAGGAACGCACCACCCCAGAACATGATCGATAATCCAAACCACTCTGCCACGGTTCCTGCAAGGATGGGACCTAAGAAGATTCCAAGGGCATAAAAGGATTGATAAAATCCCATAACAGACGTCCGCAATGAATCAACGGGCAAGCTAGCAATTTTCCCAAGTAATAGTGGGAAAAACAATCCTAATGCGAGCCCTAGAATACCATGGACGACACTTAAGCTGACAAGTGTGTTAGTGAACGGAATCAGAATAAGAGAAAGCCCTGTAGCAATTATACAAATAAGAAGAATATGTCTAGTATGCCGATCATGTAGCGGCAGAAAAGCAAGGCTAAGGGAGGCAACGGCATGTGGAATAAAAAACGCCATCACAAGCCAAAAAAGCGTCCCTTCATTAATTCCGATGGTAGCTGCATATAATGGCGTAAACCCAAATATGGTGATAAAAAGAATACCGTGCCCGATCATTGATAAACCAGTAATAGCAAAAAGGGAAGGGACTCGAATCGTTGCCCGCACATAATGGTTAAAAGATCTTCGTTCATCTTGATGAATGCTTTCCTGTGGAACAACTTTTATCCAACAGGACAAAATGAGTCCAACTGCAGAGGCTAGTACAGCGATCCAAAAGGGGAGCATCCAACCAAAGGATTGAACAATGATGCCAGCAAGTGCCATACTCACAAACTGTGGCATAACGGTTAAAAATTGTAGTGTCCCCATTGCTCGAGAAGATTGCCCCCTGTGAAAATACTGTGCGTAAAGAATGGTCGCCATGACCCACATGGATGCCGTAATCCCAGCAAGCAGTCTGGCAGTAAAGATCGCGAAAAAGGAATCAAACAAAATGAGTAAAAGCCCACTTATGATTGCGACAGCAAAACCACCGATGTAGAGCTGTTTTCTCAGGCGATGCAGAATGTCTGAAAGAATGCCTAAAGGAAACCGTAAGAGAACCTGCGTCACACCATAGCTCCCCAAAATAATTCCAATCGCAGAGTATGTAAATTGCTTTGTTTCTAAATACAAACTAAAAGTCGGTATGTATATATATGTAGCAAACCAAAAGCAAAATACCGTCGACAAAAATAACACATGATCCTTTAACGTTATGTTTATTCTCTTTTGAGTGGCTTCCATAAATGTGTCCCCCCTGAGGTATATCTTGGATGTTCCTCTTTCTCTACCCTTATTAAACCTAATACATGTTGATAATGCTTGCAAGGGGCTTGCCTGAAAGGCTTTTAAGATCATACAATGAAAGGGTAGGACCAATCAGTTCAAGGAGGGGTTAATATGACTCGATCACAAGACGTTATGAACCAGACTGAACAATTTGGTGCAACAAATTATCACCCGCTTCCAGTTGTACTTTCAGAAGGGAAGGGAGTGTGGGTGCGTGATCCTGAAGGGAATAATTATATGGATATGCTCAGTGCCTATTCTGCGATGAATCATGGTCACTGCCATCCAAAAATCATTCAAGCTTTAAAGGATCAAGCAGAGAAAATTACATTAACATCACGAGCGTTCCATAATGATCAATTAGGAATGTTTTACTCAAAGGTAGCGGAGCTTTCGGGCTGTGAAATGGTTCTTCCAATGAATACTGGTGCAGAAGCAGTGGAGACTGCAATTAAGGCTGCACGAAGATGGGCATACGATATAAAAGGTGTAGCGAAGGATCTAGCAGAAATCATCGTTTGTGAAGACAACTTCCATGGTCGAACGATGACAGCTGTTTCACTCTCATCTAACGAGGAGTATAAGCGTGGATTTGGTCCAATGCTTCCTGGCATTAAAGTAGTTCCATACGGAGATGCCGAGGCTTTAAAAGCAGCAATTACTGAACATACAGCAGCATTTCTAGTTGAGCCAATACAAGGAGAAGCGGGAGTGATCATTCCTCCAGATGGATACTTAGAGAAGGCTACCGAGCTTTGTCGCGACAATCAGGTTCTCTTTATAGCCGATGAAATACAATCAGGTTTAGGTCGTTCCGGAAAACTCTTTGCTTGCGATTGGGCCAATGTGTCTCCAGACCTTTATATATTAGGAAAGGCGTTAGGTGGTGGGGTGATGCCGATTTCAGCGGTTGTGGGTAGTAAAGAGGTGCTTGGAGTGTTTGACCCAGGCTCTCATGGATCAACATTCGGTGGAAATCCTTTAGCTAGTGCTGTGGCCATTGCCGCAATAGATGTTCTTCATGAGGATAAGCTTGTTGAAAGATCCTTTGAGCTTGGAGAATATTTAATAGAGAAGCTTAAGACCATTAAAAGCCCAATCATAAAAGAAATAAGAGGAAGAGGATTATTTATTGGAATGGAACTAACAGAGGCAGCAAGACCCTACTGTGAAACGTTAAAGGAAGAAGGATTGCTTTGTAAAGAAACACATGTAAATGTCATTAGACTGGCTCCTCCGCTCGTGATTACAAAGGATGAAATAGAATGGGCATTCCAAAAGATATGTTCAGTTTTAAATGATGCACAATAAATTAATTTGCAGGGAAAAGGTCGATAATTCGGCCTTTTTTATGTCTATAAAGGTTAGAGACCGTGGGACAGGTATTTTGGAGTGGCGGAACGATGCTTACGGGTGGAGTTGCTCTTTTTTCCAACGATTAAATTCAATAAACTCACGAAATTGTTCTTTACTGATACCGGATTCAATGGCGTTTTTTACTAACTGAACCCATTCTTTATCTACCCCGGTTAAATCGCTTGTCGCACCACTTCCATAAAGTAGCGTCTCGATCGGTACATTTAAGATGAGAGAGATTTTTTCTAGAAAATGAATAGATGGATTGGATTGAATGTTCCGTTCAATCGAGCTTAAATAGGATTTTGCTACGCCTGCATTTTCAGCTAACTCTGACAAGGAAAGTCCTCGGTCTAATCTGCATTTTTTCACTTGTTTTCCAATCATGTGTGAGTCCCTCGCTTATATGTCTAATGTTAGTGGCTATTATAACAGCCTGAGTTTTGTTCTGTAAACAGAACATTATGCTCTACACTTGACAAGACAGTATTTGTACGATTGTTTTCCCAATTCATATTGAATTAGATTCTTCGGTTAAACACGTTAGTATATCAAGTTTTATCAGTGATGTTCGATATATCGAACATAGGTCATATCAATAAGAACAAAGAATAAAAAAACCTTTAGATCTATTAAATAAATGACTCGTTTCTAAAAGAGAAAGTCGTTGCAAGCGCCAAGCGGGAGGGCTAAGATAAAGGGAGAAGAAAGAGGGCCAAGACTGGGAATGGGCTTGTCTCAAGAAGGAGTTACGTTTGATGGTACGTGGTAAAACGTTGTTTGATTTTATTGACCCTAAAGAATTTCGATTTGTTCATGTATGTTCCTCGTGTGGACATCCGCACTTCTCTAAAGGGGAAGAACGCAAAGATTCTTGCTTGAACTGTTCAGGCAGTAAATACGATATGGTTCCATTTTTTAATCCTGCTGAAGACTATGCTCTTGATGCAGATTATTATGCAATAACGATGATGTACGCGTTGTGGAAACAAAATGTCCATAAAAATAAAGTAGTGTATGATGATTTTTACCGCAAACCACCTTTTATTCGTGGAGTAGGGGATTATAGAGGCGAATTGGGTGGCTATGTTGCTTTTGGCGGGTTAGGTCATCTTATTTCGATGCTCGATCATCTGTACTTTAATGAACAGGATATTGAGTATTTGCGTCAACAGCCTGAGGCCTTTGATGAAGCTTTTTTAGAAGAGTTACGAACGATGCGCTTTAGTGGAGATCTTTATTCCATAGAAGAGGGAAACCTCGTCTTCCCTCATACACCTACCCTTCGAATTGAAGCACCCGTTTGGGAATGTATATGGATTGAAGCAATGTTATTAAACACGATCAACTCTGAATCCCTATTACTCACTAAAGGATCTCGATTAGTGACAGTGACAGGTGGAGATGTGCTGCTTGAAATGGGAAAAAGGCGTGCACAAGGAAGGGATTCAAGTGTGTATGGAGCTAAAATGGCTTACATCGCCGGATTTGATGCAACAAGTAATGTGAAAGCAGGAAAAGCATTTGATCTTCCTATTACTGGAACCATGGCGCATGTTTATATTATGTTTCATGAAAGTGAATATGAGGCGTTCAAATCCTATGCAGATACATTTCCAGAGAAAGTCATACTATTACTCGACACAACGAATACGCTCGAAAGCGGTCTCCCAAATGCGATTCGAATTGCCAAGGACATGGAACAACGGGGACAGCGTCTTGTGGCTGTTCGATTAGATAGTGGTGACTTGGCTTATTTATCTAAGAAGGTGCGTAAGCGCTTGGACGAAGAAGGTCTCAACTACGTGAAAATCTCTGCAACAAACGACTTGGATGAGGCAACGATTGCTTCATTAAAGCAACAAGGAGCCCAAATCGATATTTGGGGAGTCGGTACCAAATTCATCACAGCATATGATCATCCGGCACTTGGCGGCGTTCATAAGATTGTCGCTCGAAGTCCTTTCCAGCATGAAGAAAAAGGGGATGGCGAGCCCTATAAACAGAATGATTGGATTTCATTAATCAAGATTTCCGAAAGCATTGATAAAGTGTTGAATCCAGGTCGTAAAAAGGTGTATCGGTTGTATGATCATAACCATATGGCAAAGGGAGATTACATTTGCCTGGCACATGAATCGCTTGAAGGGAAGGAAGAAATTGTCTTAAAGCACCCAACAAATCCACTGAAGTCAAAGGTCATTCGCCAATTCACCTTTGAGGAGTTGCATAAAAAAATCTTTGAAAATGGTGAACTGGTATACGCCCAGCCAGACCTTTCGCAAATTCGCAATTATCATCAATCAAGTAAAGCAACGTTTTGGGAAGAGTATTTACGCTTAGAGGTTCCAGAGGTATACCCTGTCGCCCTCTCAGATGAACTGCGAGAGCTTAAAGAACAAATGATAGCAGGCAACAAACAATAAATAAAATCATGAGGTGGAACCCTTGAAAATTGGAGTATATGGTTCTTCATTTGACCCAATTACGAATGTGCATCTTTGGACAGCTTCAACGATTTGCCATCGCAAGAAACTCGATAAGATCTTATTTTTACCTTCAGCAAAGGAACGACGTGACAAAAGTCTTCAGGGCGGTGATGAGCATCGAACAGAGATGGTAAAGTTGGCCATTGCTGATGACCCAAGATTCGACCTGTCTACAGAAGAGATGAATGCATCAATTGGTCAGCAGTATACGTACTACACGATGCAGCGGTTAAAGAAACAGTATCCAGATGATGAGCTCTACTTTGTTATGGGTGCCGATATTCTTGTGGATATTGGAAACGGGAGTTGGGTAAAGGGTGAAAAGCTAGTGGAAGAGCATCAATTCATTGTGATGGCTCGTGATGGAATTGATATGCTTAAAACCATCTCAGCTTCTCCCTTACTTAGAAACGCAGATGATGGCCGGTTTCACCTTGTTGATAAAGGACTCGCGATGGAGATCAGCTCTACATACATTCGCCAAGAATTTAGTCGTGGCGGAGAACCAAGATACCTCCTACCAGAAAGCTGCTATCAATATATCTTGAGGCATGGATTGTATCAGGATAGTGAGTAGGTATGGGAACAAATAATCTAAGCAAAGACTAATGATTCTGATACAGAGTCATTAGTCTTTCTTTATTTAATTGAACGAACCTAATTGCTTTCGTTTATGAATGCTCTTTTTCCATTCACTCCTTCATTTTTCTATAAAAGAATCCGATAAAAACAAGTGAATGCTTTTAATTTGAAAAGGGGAGCGTCTGGATGCGAACGAAAAAGAAAAAACAACAGAAAAAAGGCCTCACTCTGCGGATGAAGCTAATCATTTCATATCTTTTAATATTGATTGTTCCACCTTTAGTCATTGGTTATTTCTCCTATCATAGTGCAAGAGATAATACGGAAACGATGATTATGGAAGATGCACTAGATAACATTGAACTAATGGATGGAATGATTCATCAATACATACATTCTCAATCTCAGAACTTAGATTTGCTTGTCGATGCCTTAGCTGATCAATCATTGGATAATCCAGCAAACGAGACAGAGGCATCTGTCCTTCTAGAGCAATTTAATCTCTCGCAGGATGAAGTTGAACAGGTAGTGCTTGGGCTGGATAACGGCAACTTTACTTATCAGCCCGCCTCTATTGAATATCCAGATTCTTTTGATGTTAGAGAACGTTCATGGTATCAGCAGGCTAAAGCGTCTAAGGGTGATATCTTTGTGTCAGCTCCTTACACGTCACTCGCAACAAAAAAAGTTTCGGTTACGTTAGCAAAAGCATTAGAAAATGAATCTGGTGTTGTTGCTATCGATTTAGAGCTTGATCAATTAACCGCAATGATAGAATCTAGTAGCGTGGGTAAGGAAGGCTACTTATTTCTTTTAGATCGGAATCAGAGCTTTATCTCTCATCCAACCAGTGACTTAGGGACTGTTGCACAGGAAGACTTTTTTGCAAAAATGTATCAATCTGAAGCGGGCTCGTTCTCGTATACTTACGAGTCAGAAGAGAAATATATGAGCTTTTTAACAAATGAACAAACGGGCTGGAAGCTTGCTGGTACGTTTTTCATGGATGAAATAGATGATGCTGTGAACCCGATATGGTGGACAACCATTACTGTTATTGGTATTACTTTAGTTCTCGGTTTAATTATGGCAGCTGGTATGGTTCTATCCATTGTACAACCAATTCGTCGACTCACTAAGACGGCTGCACGTATTGGAACCGGAGACCTTAGTGAAAGCAAAGAAAAGAAATATACACGTCATGATGAGATTGGACAGCTTAGCCAATCGTTTGAACAAATGAGGGTATCTTTTCTTGGGCTGCTTCAAGGAGTGTTGGACAAGTCCAATCAAGTCGCCGCCGCATCTGAACAGTTACTTGCAAGCTCACAGCAAAATACCCAAGCTACTGAGCAGATCACAAAAGCTGTACAAGAAGTAGTGAGTTCGTCTGATGAGCAGACGACATCGATGAAAACGAGTACCAAAAAAGCGGATCAACTCTATCAATCTGTTCTTCAAATTACAGATGAAACTACTACCGCCAACTCTACAGCAAATCAAGTACAAGATGTCGTTGCCACAGGTAGTCAAGCAATCAAGTCGAGTATGAACCAGATGAATATCATAAAAGAAACAAGCGTTGCGGTCGCAGAGCGTATAAGTGAGCTCGCTCATAGTTCAAAGGAAATTAATCAAGTAACCTCACTAATAAAAGAGATTGCAGAACAAACGAATCTACTCGCACTCAATGCGTCCATTGAGGCTGCAAGAGCTGGCGAGCATGGAAAAGGATTTGCGGTTGTTGCCCAAGAGGTTCGAAAGCTTGCTGAGCAATCGGCGGCTGCGAGCGAACAAATTCACGAGATGATCGTATCAATTGAAAAACAAGCAAACCAAGCAACAGATGCGATGCAGGTGGGTGGTTCAGAGGTAGATAACGGAATCAAGGTAGCAGAAGAAGCGGGAAAATCATTTACAAGGATCGACCAACAAATACGTAGCATGGTCGACAAAATTAACATTGTTACGAATGAAGCGAATCACGTTTCAACAGGGGCAAGGGACTTTGCTAAAGTGTTTGCGGAGCTTTCTGCGAGTACAGAGGAGAACACTCAAGAAATGCAAACCGTATCAGCTTCAACAGAAGAACAGCTAGCTTCAATGGAGGAAATTGCAAGCTCGGCAGAAAACCTTTCTGTCTTGTCTGAAGAGCTGCAAAAGCTGGTTCAAGTGTTTAAGTGGTAGAGGAATAGTAAGATAAAACGTTCAGGACGAATGATTCCATTTTAGAGTGGCCATTCGTCTTTTCCATTTTGTTTCACACTTGAACTCTATTATCTGAATATTTTCTTTGGTATAGTGTGATGAGGGTTTATTTGCGAAAGGTAGTAAAGGATTATGACTTATAAAAAATCAACGAAAAGAAGCTATCGTTTACAGACGGTCATTGTGTTATTTGTTTGTACGGTTCTAGTATTATCACTCTCTTTAGCTGGGATACTTGTTGCAATTGATAATGCAAAATCAACAAGGTCTGCTCTTGAGGATAAAGTGTGGACAATTGCCACTTCATTCGCTAGGTCACCAGTTGTCATAGAAGGACTTGAAAATGAGGAGTCGCAAGCACGATTACTAGAATATACAGAGGAAGTTCAAAGTGAAACAAATGTAGAATATATCGTAGTCATCGATATGGAACGTGTTCGTTTAACCCATCCTACACCGGAGATGATAGGAGAGCGCTTTGTAGGGAATGACGTAGAACGAGCCTTTGAAGGAGAAACCTATTCTTCGACTGCAGAGGGAACACTAGGCGAATCGCTACGCACATTCATTCCTGTTTACAATGAACAAACAGGGGAACAAATAGGAGTGGTAGCTGTAGGGATGTTAACAGATCATATTAACGCAGCTGTGTATCGCAGTCAGGCTATGGTCTGGATTGGTGGGTTAGTTGGCTTAGTTGCCGGACTCATTGGCGCTATTTTACTCGCAAGAAAAATAAAACGATCGATGCAAAATCTTGAACCGGTTGAAATTGCGCAATTGCTTGAAAGCAGAGAAGCGATGTTATCCTCCGTTCAAGAGGGAATCATTGCAGTGGACGCTTATGGTAAAATCATTCTACTTAACGAGGCTGCTGTAAGGATTCTTCAAAAGGCTGGAAAAACAGACCACGTATTACATAAGGAAATGGCCGCTGTTTTACCTGAATTTGAGCTAGAGGACGTACTCAAAAACGGAAAGATTCAACGAAATAAACAATTGTCTCTTCAAGAGCTAGAGTTAGTTGTTAATCGGGTCCCCCTTACGTTAAATGACCAGGGAATAGGGGCGATGGTCACGTTTCAAGACAAAACGGAACTCACACATGCAATGGATCAATTATCAGGAGTGAAGTCCTATGCAGAAGCCTTGCGACTACAGACTCACGAATTTATGAATAAGCTACACGTGGTATCAGCAATGGTTCATACTGAGTCTTATGAGGATCTTCAAGCGTATATTCAAACGATATCAACGTATTATCAAGAAGATGTGGGGTGGATTTCTAGACATGTGAATGACCCGGTATTAGTTGGATATCTCCTGAACAAGCTAAAAATGGTTAAAAACCAAGGAATAAAGGTTCAACTGATTGGGAAATTTTCGTGGCCATCAATTAAAGATCCAAACCAGTTAAATGCGTTGATCACGGTGATAGGTAACAGCCTGGATAATGCAGTTGAAGCTCTTCAAGACATAGATGATCCTGTGATTGAGTTAACGATTGATCTTGATGGAGAACAGATGCTTTGGCAGGCAAAGGATAATGGGAAACAAACAACTCAATCACAGCTCGATCAATTAGTTGATAAAGGAATCTCCACAAAGGGAGCAGAAAGAGGATACGGTTTATATTTAATGAACACGTATATAAAGGATTCATGTGGAAAACTAACCTTCACTGCAAATGTGGATGGGGGAGTTACATTAAGGGCCATCGTGCCAATACGAGGAGTAGAACATGATTAACGTTTTAATTGTTGAAGATGACCCAATGGTTGCGAAGTTTAACAGGATCTATCTTGAACAGATATCTGGATTTTCTTTAATAGGTACAGCAAGCTCAATCAAGGAAGCTTGGGAGATTATTGAAGAGCAAGAGGTTGAATTAATCTTACTCGACTTATATGTGAATAATGAAAATGGTTTAGATTTAGTATCAGAGCTTCGGGCAAAGCGAATTGAAACGGATGTGATTGTTGTAAGTTCGGCTAATGATCAGTCGTCTATTCAAACAGCTCTTCGTTATGGAGCTGTTGACTATTTAATGAAACCTTTTGATTTTGACCGATTTAAAGAAGCACTACTCCAATATGCTGATCAATTTAACCAGCTAAAGGCAGAAGCATTAAAGCAAGAACAAGTGGATCAACTGTTTCTAAATCGTAGTAAAGAGCCTATAGGAGAGCAAGAGGAGCTACCTAAAGGAATCACGAAGCCTACGTACAAAAAAGTCTTTCAGGAGATTAATCAATTGAGTGGATGGTTCTCTACAGCTGAGTTATCAGATGCCTCTGCAATTTCTAGAGTTTCTCTTAGAAAATATCTACGTTACTTAGAAGAACAAGGAATGGTTGAGAGCAGAGTATCGTATGAAGGAACGGGAAGGCCACTTAATCAATTTAGACTAAGTCAAAAAGGCAATGAGTACTTTATGTCTCTGTTATCAGAGTAACTCATTGCTTTCAAAAGTTACATAAGCCTAATCATTAGTTTCTTTTAGTGGACGTACGTATAAATATGCTTCAGAATACAGTAAACGCTTTCATTAGGGGGAATAAATAGATGAAAACTCTCACTCAAGGAATTTGGCAAAGTTTGTGGCAATCACATCGTCAAACAAAACGTTTGTTGAATGTATTTGCTTATCAAAAGGATTCAGCTGCCAGACAGAGAACCAAACAGAATTCGGGTGAAGGGGCAGATAATCAAGCTCCTAAACCAAATTCAAATAAAGAACCCAAAGAAAAGAAACCTTATAAAACGCCTCAACTCGTCGGGCTCATACTTGGACCTGTTCTTTTCTTATTAACTCTTCTTTTCTTTCAACCTGATGGGCTGTCCTTTGAAGGTAAGGCCGTCTTAGCGGTCACACTTTGGGTAGCCACGTGGTGGATTACCGAAGCGATGCCAATTCCAGCAACGTCATTATTACCGATAATTTTACTGCCTTTAACAGGTGCGCTTGAATCAAGTGCAGTTGCATCATCTTATGGGAATGATATTATCTTTTTATTCTTGGGTGGTTTCTTTATCGCGACAGCAATGGAGAAGTGGAACCTTCATAAACGACTGGCCTTATTAATTATTTCGTTAATTGGAACGAGTACGCAACGGATTTTACTTGGGTTTATGGTAGCAACGGGATTCTTATCAATGTGGGTCTCAAATACAGCTGCGGTTATGATGATGATCCCAATGGGACTTGCCATCACTGCACAAGTAGCAGATGCATTAAAAGGTAAGCCGGAGGAGAAAGAACTTCCTAAATTTGAAAAAGCCTTAATTTTTGGAATTGGGTACGCAGGAACGATTGGTGGATTGGGAACATTAATTGGAACACCGCCAAATATCATTCTTGCTGCACAGATAAAAGCGTTATTTGATGTTGAGCTTTCATTTGCCCTTTGGATGCTTTTTGCTGCACCAGTTGTTGTATTTTTAATTCTTTTCACTTGGATTTATTTAGGGCGATTTGCCTTTAAAATTAAGATTAAAGGATTACCTGGTGGAAAAGAAGTAATTACGAAAGAACGTAAGGCGCTTGGGAAGATGTCCTTTGAAGAGGGTACAGTTTTGGTTGTCTTTGTTGTCACGGCTTTAATGTGGGTAACAAGAGAACTGGTTTGGACAAGATGGTTTGAGGGTCTTGATCTAACCGATGGAATCATTGCAATGGTAGCAACGGCTGCCTTATTCCTTCTACCGGCTTCAAAGAAGTTTGGAACTCGTATCCTGGAATGGAAAGACTCAAAAGACATTCCATGGGGAGTGCTTCTACTCTTTGGAGGGGGTCTTGCGATTGCTTCAGGCTTCACATCCTCTGGGCTTTCTGATTGGATGGGTGAGCAGCTTCAAGTATTAGATGGTATGCATATCTTTATCGTTATCCTTGCTTCGACCTTACTAATCATGGCTTTAACCGAAATCACGTCCAATACAGCAACGGCTACAATGATTCTACCAATTGTTGCAGCACTAGCAGTCGCCATAAATATCCATCCGTACGCAGTGATGGTTCCGTGTGCAATGGCTGCAAACTGTGCATTCATGCTACCGGTAGGAACGCCGCCAAATGCTATCATATTTGGGACGGGTAAGCTTAAAATCATTGAAATGGTGCGTGTCGGATTTATCGTCAATATCATTGCAACGGTATTAATTATTGCAGCGGTCTACTTAATGCTGCCTCTATTATGGGGAATTGATCTGTCTGTCTTCCCAGAGAATTTTAGATAAACTGTAATGTAACAAAAGGCATTTTAGATGGGAGCGATGTAACCATCTAAAATGCTTTTTTGATTTATAGGCAACACTCGTTTCATTTAGGGGAGGCTATGATACACTTAATTTACTTACATAATGAACAACGAAAGGAAGATGTTATCATGTCATCTCAAGTATCCCAGTACATTCGTGACAACCGTCAGCAGCATTTAGATCAGCTTATTGAGTTTCTGCGTATTCCAAGTATCAGTGCGTTATCAGACCACAAAGAAGACGTTAGAAAAGCAGCAGAATGGGTGGTTGAATCACTCAAAGGGGCAGGGCTTACAACGGCTCAATTAATGGAGACACCTGGTCACCCGGTTGTATACGGAGAATGGAGTCATCCAGACAATACACACACTATTCTTGTATATGGACATTATGATGTACAGCCTGTTGATCCGGTGAATTTGTGGGACAGCCCTCCTTTTGAACCGGTTATTCACGATGAGAAGCTTTATGCACGTGGTGCGAGTGATGATAAGGGACAAACCTTTATGCACGTGAAAGCAGTAGAAGCGATGCTTAAAGTGAATGGGACATTACCTTTTAATGTGAAATTCCTCATCGAAGGAGAAGAAGAAATCGGAAGTCCAAGTCTAGATGCGTTTGTATCAGAACATAAAGACTTACTTGCCTCCGACATTTTAATGATCTCGGATACACCGATCCTCGGAAAAGGAAAACCTGCTGTCTGCACTGGATTGCGTGGCTTATGCAGTCTCCAAGTCGATGTAAAAGGGGCAAAGGGTGACCTTCATTCAGGATTGTATGGAGGAGCCGTACAAAACTCCATTCATGCACTTGTCCAATTACTTAGTACGCTGAGAGATGAAGAGGGAAGAATTCAAGTAGAAGGCTTCTACGATGGTGTGATTGAGCCAACTGAAGAAGAGCGAGAAGGCTACAAAAAGCTTGGAAATTACGAGGAAGAGCTTAAGTCAGAACTGGACGTGAGTGAGCTGTTTGGAGAAGCAGGATACACTGCACGCGAACATACATGGGTGCGTCCGACTCTAGAAGTAAACGGTATTTATGGAGGGTTTCAAGGAGAAGGCGTTAAAACCGTTATTCCTTCTCTTGCACATGCAAAAATCACATGTCGACTTGTTCCTGGACAGGATCCAGATACCATTTCAGAGCTAATTGAAAAACATCTAGAGGCTCATACTCCACCTGGGGTCACTGTAAACACCACTCGATTTGATAAAGGAAAACCGTTCCTTGCACCAACGGATCATCCTGCCTTTAAAACAGCAACAGATTCCTATGAAAAAGTGTACGGAGAACCGGCTCTTTTCACACGTATGGGCGGATCGATCCCTGTTGTTGAAACGTTCGACCAAGTACTTTCAATCCCTATTTTGTTAATGGGCTTCGGATTGCCAAGTGAGAATTTCCATGCGCCGAATGAGCATTTCCATTTAGAGAATTATGACAAGGGCATTGAAACATTACTAACATTCTGGGATACACTTTCATTATAAACATCGTCACAAGAGATAGGAGATTACCATGACTACACAGACAGAGAAAAAAGAAATTAAACTAGTTGCATTAGATATTGACGGAACATTGCTTAACTCAGCTCACACTTTATCAGAAGAGAATATCGCAGCCATTAAAGAAGCACAGGATAAAGGCGTATATGTTGTTCTAAGTACAGGACGTTCATTAATGACAACGAGTGAACACGCAGAAACATTAAAGCTTACATCGTACCTTGTTACTGTAAACGGGAGCGAGATTTGGGATCGTGACTTAAACCTCGTTGAAAGAAATAAGCTGGATAGCCAGTTTGTTCAGAAAATGTGGGACCTTCGTAACGAACATGGTACACATGCTTGGGCTACATCAGTGGACAAAGTATGGAGAAACGAAATGCCTGAGGATATTCATCAGTCAGAATGGTTGAAGTTTGGCTTTGATGTGATGGATGATGAAACTAGGCTCACGATCTTAAAAGAACTTCAGTCGCACCCAGAGCTAGAGATCAGTAACTCAAGCCCTACTAACCTTGAAATCAACGCAGCTGGGGTGAACAAAGCCCAAGGACTAAAGAAAGTGTGTGAGTTTCTTGGACTAACGATGGATCAAGTCATGGCTGTTGGTGACAGCTTAAATGATTTAGCTATGATTAAAGAGGCAGGTCTAGGTGTGGCAATGGGCAACGCTCAACTGCTTGTAAAAGATACAGCTGATTGGGTAACAACGACAAATGATGAAGCTGGAGTGGCTCATGCGATCAGAACGTGGGTACTCTCATAAGGCAGGTGATCCGACGTGGAGAACGCTGTGATTGCAGACATTACACCTGAGGATGCAGTGGAGGTCATTCACTGGAAGTACGAGGTACCCTACGACTTTTATAATATTCGAGCGCAGGCTGAAGCAATGCAGGAATTTCTGATGAACCCTTATTATACCGTTCGGTGCGAGGGGAAGCTTGTTGGCATCTTTTGTATTGGTACCTCTGCCCAAGTGCCCGAAGGTCGAGCAACGGGTATGTACGTGGAACGATTTATTGATATTGGTCTTGGAATGGCACCTAAGCAAACAGGACAGGGAAGGGGACGTGAATTTTTTCAAAGGATCGTCACCTTCTTAAAAGAAACGTATCCCAATACTGGGGTACGACTGTCTGTCGCGACGTTTAATCAACGGGCCATCAAGCTGTACGAATCGATTGGGTTTCACCGTGTCGCGTCCTTTCCAGCAGCGGATGCAGACTTCATTATTATGACGCATCCTACGCTTCTTGCTGTGGATGAAACGAATTAGAAAGAGCGTGGGACATAACTAATAATCGATACAAAAATGGCGAATGATTCTACGATCGAATCACTCGCCATTCGTGTTTTTTAATTTGTACTTTTGCTTAACGTAGTCTTTTGCACATTTTGTGGTCGGATCCACTTAGAGATAACCCCGTGTGTTGGAGAGAAGATAAAGCTAATCACAAACACAATTCCTGTTGAAAAGGCCATTGAACCTGATACGGAGGTATCCAACCACACAGCAATGTAATAACCAGCGATTGAAGAAACCACACCGAATAATGCACTTAGTAAGAGCATTACTGACAAGCGCTCTGTCCACAAGTAGGCAGAAGCTGCCGGTGTAATCAACATCGCAACAACGAGAATGGCTCCAACTGCATCAAAGGAGGCAACCGTTGTTAAAGACACAAGTGTCATGAATAAGTAATGAAGTCCAACCACGGGCAGACCAAGACTTGCAGCAAGTGCAGGGTCAAAAGCAGTGAGCTTCCATTCTTTATAAAAGGCTAAAATAAGCCCGAGCACAAGAAGGAACACGCAGAATAACGTCAAGGTTGCGACAGGCACTTCAAACCCGATGAAAGGTAGAGTAACTGTATTCCATGGGATAAATGCAATCTCTCCCATTAACGTGTGTTTAATATCAAGGTGAGTATTCCCGATACTTGTTGAAACCAAGATGACCCCGATAGCAAACAAACTCGTGAAGACCACTCCAATTGATGCATCATACTGTACGCCCTTTGATTGAAACCACTGAACAAGGTAAGTGGTTAATAGTCCAGCTAGAGCGGCACCGATCAGCATATGGACACCTTCTAAGCTATGTGTAACCATAAAGGCAAGTACGATGCCAAGGAGTACCGTATGACTAATCGCATCTGCCATCATCGCCATCCGTCTTAAAACTAAGAATACCCCGATCATTCCACACGACATTCCAACTAAAGAAGCGGTAATAAGTATCCAAGCTACATATGTCATGCTTTGCCTCCCTTAGGCTCGGTCTCACGCCGCAGAGAACGATGTTCGAGCCATTCGATCAACAGTCCTTTTTCTTTTCCGATCACAAGGGATACAAGGAAGAGGCATGAGGCTGCTAGCACAATAAAAGGTCCGGTGGGCCATCCGGCTCCTTGGGCACTAATAAATGTACCAAGAGCACCAGATACGCCACCAAAAGCAGCCGATAAGCCCATCATCGTTTTAAAAGAATGGGTCCAATATCTTGCACTCACAGCCGGAATAATAAGGAGTGCTGCCATCAGGATGACACCTACAGCTTGAATCCCGATTACAATCGTAACAACAAGTACCGCAAGATAGACAGCATTTAATCCTTTTAGCGAATAACCTAGACCTTTCGCAAAATCAGGATCAAACAAAAAGAGCTTCCACTCTTTGAAGGCAACGATGATAATGAGAATGACCAGACCGGCAAGACCAGCCATCATGTAGACGTCTGATTGAACCATAGTGGCCGCCTGACCAAAGATAAAACTGTCCAGACCGCTTTGGTTTCCACCGCCGGAACGATTTGCGATAGTTAAGAGCATAATCCCTCCACCAAAAAAGACAGAGAGAATCATCCCCATTGCTGTATCTTCCTTAATACGGGTTGAGGTTTTAATAGCTTGAATGAAAAAGGCACCAAGTAACGCGCTTATGCCCGCGCCAAGTATTAAAAAAGGAAGGTTCTTCTCATTCATAATCATAAAGGCAATCACAACACCTGGAAGGGCAGCATGAGAAAGTGCATCACTCATTAAGCTTTGCTTTCTCCAATAAGCCAATGTACCAAACATTCCAGCAGCAATTCCAAGTAGTGTCGTGCTGAGTAGAACCCACTGAAAATTACTGGAGAGAAGGATGGCCATTACTTATTCCCTCCTTCATCCAACGCACTGCACCACCATAAGCATTCGCAATGGTTTCTGCGTTAAACACCTGCTGTGTTGGACCGTGAGCAATGACTGATTTGTTTAGCAATAGAACCTGATCAAAATAATCCTGGACGGTCTGAAGGTCGTGGTGGACAACGAGAACCGTTTTACCATTGTTTTTAAGTTCCTTCAGGATCGTCATGATTGCTTTTTCTGTTGATGCATCAACCCCAGCAAACGGTTCATCCATAAAGTAAAGATCTGCTTCTTGAATAAGCGCACGAGCAAGAAAAACTCTTTGCTGCTGTCCGCCTGAAAGCTGGCTAATCTGTCTCTCGGCAAAAGCCCCCATCCCAACCTTTTCTAATGCTTCAAACGCTTTTTCTTTGTGACGACGCATTGGCCATTTAAACCAGCCAATCTTTTGATATAACCCCATCATGACGACATCTAGCGCATTTGTAGGGAAGTCCCAATCAACAGATCCTCTTTGGGGAACATAACCTACACGTGTTTTCTCTGCTTTTAACGAATGTCCAAAAAACGTAACATTCCCACCTAAAGAGGGGTGTAGCTGTAGTAATGTTTTAATTAAGGTTGATTTCCCCGCACCATTCGGGCCAACAATTCCTGTTAATGTTCCTTGCTCCACAGCAAATGTTACCTGGTCCAACACCTTATTTTTTCGATATGCGGCGCTTACGTTATCTACTTCTAATACATGCGACATGCTTATGTCCCTCCTGAAAGAGCATCGTATATAGTATCTACATTATAGCGATACATCCCTATATATGTGCCTGACTCTGTTCCTTCTTCTCCCATCGCGTCGGAATAAAGCTCTCCTCCAAGCGATATATCGTGTCCTGTTCGTTTAACTCCTTCAATAACCGATTGAATGGCGGCTTTATTTACGCTTGATTCAACAAATACGGATGGAATGTCTTGATCAACAATTGTTTGAACGGTTGATTGAACATCCGAAATCCCAATCTCTGATTCCGTACTTAATCCTTGTAGCGCAACAACCTCAAGATCGTTCATTCTTGCAAAATATTGAAAGGCATCATGTGCGGTAACCAGCACACGTTTTTCTTTATCAATGGAGCCAAGTTTATTCTTGGAATACGTCTTTAATTCCTCAAGCTCTAAAAGGTATTCTTGTTTGTTTTCTTCAAAATACTCGGCATCATCAGGAGAAAGTTCTTTTAACTTTTCAACTGCAGCGATAATACCATCTTCCCAGATATCAATATCAAACCAGATATGTGGATCAGGTGAGCCTTTTGAAGCCGGATCTTCGAGTAAGTCATTGGGATCTGCGGCACTTCCAAAAGCAAGAGTCGGAACCGAGGTGTGTTCGAAGACCTCGCTCATATTTGCTTCAAGATGAACACCATTATAAAAAAGGATATCTGCTTGCTCTAATGTACTAATATCTCCTTGTGAAGCCTCGTATAGGTGAGGGTCAACCCCTGTTCCCATTAGACTCTCAACATGAATGCGGTCGCCTCCAATTATACGCAGAGGGTCGGCAATTTGTGCAGTTGTCGTGACAACAGAAAGGGTGTCATTGTCTCTAAACTCGTTAGACTGACAGCCTGTTAAGACCAGTGTGAAAAAAATAATAAAGTAGATCCACTTTCCTCTATGTTGCATCATACATCTCCTTTTGGCGTAAAACCTTGTTTCGTTAAAAAAAGTATGACAAGCGACTAAAAGTTGCGTTAAGTAAACTTTAATAGTCAACGGCAAATTTGTCAATAAAGAGTGTTTGAGACAGAAGATAACCTCACATGAAATGTAAAAGAATTGCGAAAATGGATCGTCACTTTAAAACAATCTTGATATGATGGGACAAACAGGAATATTTTAATGAAACCGACTAGGTGACATTTGCATACGTTTAGTTATAACAACCTGCTTCACATATGGGGAGACTTAGGGGGAGTTCGCTTGGACCACAAGACCATTAAATACTACGCACATGCAGAACGAATCAAGCAATTAACGATTGAACTCGTAAATCAGCCAAGTATTTCAGGAACCTCTGGAGAACGTGAGATGGCTGATGTAATTGTGAAGATCCTTAAACGCTTGGACTACTACAAAGAGCATCCAGATCATATTGTGACGGTGCCTATTCCGGGTGACTCAGAAAACCGGGAAGCAGTGATTGCCTTAATGGAAGGGAATCCGAATTCACAACATGCAACCCTTTTATTAAGTCACTTTGATGTTGTTGGTGTAGATGATTTTGGTCAGTACAAATCGTTTGCTTTTTTACCAGACCAGCTGGAAGATGCGATCAAGGATGAACAAGAAGGATATTTAAATGTCGATGCAAAGGATGATCTTCAATCAGGAGATTACTTGTTTGGTCGTGGGACAATGGATATGAAGGCCGGGCTTGCCATGCAGATGTCTGTTCTTCAGGATTTAAGTGAGGCGAAAGGGATCAGTCAAAACCTTGTATTAGTGGCGGTTCCAGATGAAGAGAAGCTATCAAAAGGCATGTTTGCGGCAGTAAGTGAACTCTATCAAATGAAACAAAAGGGATGGACGTTTGATGCGTGTATTTGCAGTGAACCTAACTTCTCAGCTTTTCCAAATGATTATCAGAAATATGTGTACACAGGTTCAACAGGTAAACTGCTTCCTTTTATTTATTGCCTAGGCAGAGAAACACATGTAGGTCAACCACTCGAAGGAATTAATGCATCCGTGATGGCGGCTCAGCTGGCAGTAGAGATGGAGTGGTCAGAGAAGTTTGCTGATCAGGCAATTGGTGAGACATCACCATCACCGACCTGTCTTAGAATTCGTGATTTAAAGGACAGTTATGATGTACAGACACCTAACGAAGCGTACTTACTCTATAATGTCCTGACATTGTCCACTCAGCCTGAAGAAGTCATGGAGAAAATGATTCAAGCCTGTAAGCATTCGAGCGTACAGATCTATGAACGTCTTTTACGTCTGCGTTCAACACAAACGTATGTTACATCTGAACTTGAAAGTGGTATACCAGAACCAAAAGTGTTCACATTAGAAGATATGTACCAAATGGGAATGAATAAATATGGGGAGGAATTTGAACAGATATATCAAACGATTTTACAGGAGCAGAAGGACACGGAAGATTATTCGGAAGCAACTCTTGCCATTGCACGAGATCTTTCAAACTACTTTCTTGACCGAGCGCCATTTTATTTAGTTATGCTTCAACCGCCTTATTATCCACATGTAAGCTTAGACTCTGCAAAAGATGCGAAGCTCTCAGAAATGGTTGGACGGTTGGCCATCTATGCAAAAGATGAGTTAAAAGAGACAATTGCGATCAAAACGTTTTTCCCAGGTCTATCTGATGTAAGCTATTGTAGAAGCAGTGGAGACACTCAAGCATATCAGTCGCTGGTGCGTCATATGCCACTATATAAAAATGGATATGATCTTCCCCTGAAACAAATTGAAGAACTTGATATACCGACACTGAATATTGGTCCATTTGGTAAAGATGCACATAAACGCTCAGAACGTTTGCAGCTTCCTTACTCAACGAAAGTAGCCCCACTACTCCTCACTTACGCTTTAGAAGCTATTGATCGGATGAACCAATCAGTTTGATGATTGGTCCATCTCTTTTAATAGGAGACTCAACTCTTTAAATTTTGCCTCATTTCGTTCATCCAATGCCTGATCAATCTGCATAAGCAGGGTCGTTCGATCTGTATCCTTTTGAACCTTCTCTAATACACTTTGTGTGACCTGCTCGTACCCTTTGAATCGTTTGTAGTTCTGAAATTGTTCCTTAATAGGAGTTTGAATAAGCTGTTGATAGGACGTATGAATATGACTTCCATAAAAGTGGATCATTAGATTGCGCTTAACTGTAGGATGTGCCATAAACTCTCCAAGTACTCTTGATGGATCCTCGCTTTTTTTAGCTTGATCATAATAGACAAAGCCAGGCTCATCGGATTGCATACTTGAAATCACAATAGTTTTTCCACTTGCAGGCAGGGTGGAAATAAAGGTGATGTGTTCAAGGACATGTAAATGATTGACTAAATAATCGAGTAAGGTTCTGGCTTCTCTGCTTTTTAATCGGTGGTTCTTAAGGAACCACTGCAAGAATGCAGCTTTCTCCGAGGTGGAAACCCATCTATTCATATGATCACCTACCAATTTTCAAGATTGCGAGTACGTTTCTCTTAATCATACCTCAAATGAGTCGATTATGTTTCTATTTACCTTATTAGGGGAATACGAAACTCTACAAGAAGAAGGTAGGTGGGAGCATGTCAAGAATCATAAGACTTGCACTAAGATGGGGACCTGTTCTTTATCCAGTGGTGCGTAAAATTCTTAAAGACCGTAAGAAAAAACAAAGAGAATTTCATGAAACTCAAAAAAGGAAATAATTCAATTCAATGGAACGAAGGACTTGAAAGATTGACGCAATTTTACGATATATAAGTAGGGACTTCTGTGGGCGCAGAAGAAAGGAGTCAGTAATCGACCTTGACTATACAAGCTAATATTCAATTAGAAAAACTAGTCGATGCACTACGTAATGCATATGATTCCGTGTATATACTGAAGTATGTAGATGGTCGGTTTCAATATGAATATATTAGTGTCAGCGAGAATGAATCTACTTATTTAACAGAAGAATCAATTGGGAAGTACGTGGAGGATGTGATTCCAAGTTATCGCACACAGAGGATTACTTCGTTACTAATGAGGGCTATGGACGAGCAAAAGGCTATTCAATATACTGAGCGTCTTCATGCTGCCGATTTTGAACGAATGATGTGTGTTCCTCTACCACTTCAAGATGGAGAGAGTACGTATATACTTGTCTATTCAAAACGATTAGAAAGTATAAGAGAAGAAACGTTTGAAGCAAGATCAGGTTTACCTAGTTTCGATTATTTCAGAGAATCCGTCCAACAGAAGCTAAAAGGCTTAGATGACAACAAATCGTTAGCACTCATTTATATAAACATAGATCAGTTTAGTACCATTATTGATCGAATTGGACACGCACGTATTGAACAAATGGTAATTGATATCGCGGCTCGTCTAAAATCGATCCTGCAAGAAAATGCTATTATGACTCGCGTAACAGGTGACGAGTTAATTATACTCGTAGACCAAGAGACATCTTTTCATTGTGCCACTGAATTACAAATAGGATTGGCCACACCGTTCAAAATGAATAAACTAGAGATTTATGTAACAGCGAGTATGGGTATTGCTACAGCTACGAAGTCAACGGATACTGTGGATCAACTCATTATGCAGGCCTATCGTGCGATGTTTGAAGCGAAACAGTTAGGCGGCAATAAGATCAGGCATTATGACGAATGTTCTAAAAGAACAGGTACTGAGCTTGACCGGAATATGCTTGAACGTGAGCTGAAGAAAGCAATTGAGAATCAGGAGTTTACATTATATTATCAACCAATTATTCAATTATCGCCTCAGGTTATTCATTATGAGGCGCTGATTCGCTGGGTAAGTCCTAAGCTTGGATTCATCTCACCTGACCAATTTATACTGGTAGCTGAGGAATGTGGATTAATTGAAATGATTGATGAGTGGGTTGTAGATCGAGTCTGTCAACAGATACGCTCTATTCATCGTGATGAAATTCGGGTATCTGTTAATCTTTCTACGAAAACTCTTGAATCCAACAGACTTGAGGCATTACTCTTACATACAACAAAAAGACATAATGTAGATCCTCGTCACATTGCTCTTGAAATTACAGAGCATTCCATACTGAAAAATGAAGTAGCTACAATTGATAAATTAAAACGACTACGTGAGGCGGGTTTTCAAATAGCGATCGATGACTTTGGTGTAAGTCATGCTTCGCTCAATTACTTACGCCTCCTACCGGCAAACAAAATAAAGATTGATAAAGTCTTTATTCAGAACGTAACGACAGGTTCAAAAGACTATCATATTGTGACTTCTATCATTGCTCTTGCCCAGAAGTTAGGGATGACGGTTACAGCAGAAGGCGTTGAAACTGAGGAACAGGTCGATCTCCTTCAAAAGATGAATTGCGATGAAATTCAAGGATATTACTTCAGCAAACCGGTACCAATCGAATCCCTTGCAGGGGTAACCGCTTCAATACGTAAAGAGATGGAAAGCTTTGTGAATTAAAGTAACAAGCCTCTGAGGTTTATCCTCAGAGGCTTGTTTGTTCTATGGATTTCACGGGGGGAAATCTTAGATTGTTACAGTTGCTGGAGCATCTTTGATCGCAAGAATAATTTGTCCTTGATCAAGCTTGTCTTCAAGTAACTCTGCTTCTTCATGGCTGAAACCTAGCTCCTCAAACTTCGCACGAAGCTCATCGCCTTTTTTACGGAAAACGTTTTTGATAGACGTGCCGAGTCCAGTCTCACTTACACCAACCGTATTGGCGTCCGCGTTGTCAGCAACACGATTTGTACGGTCATCATCATGAGTAATTACATAGATGTTGTCCTCATGAACACCTTGCGTTTTAAGAGAATTCACTGCACTTACTACTTCTTCATCATTCTTAAATTCTTTATAAACTGGTTTCATAATGTATCGCCTCCTGTACTTTATGTGTACCCGGTGGACCACCATTAAAACACTCAAATTGTGGTTTAATGATGTAAAAATGACAAAAGCTATTGAAGTAGTACAAAGTGAAATAGAAGAAAATAAACCCAAAAGGCAGATCAATCAATCATCTACCTTCGGGGTTCTAGTTTAGCTTCTCGAATTATGCGGTTGTTTCTTGTTGCTTTAAAACCTTGGCATCAAAAATAAATGGTCCAAATGGAACTATGGATGCGATAAATGCAAGTAGGGCTGTGAACAGCGACCATCTAACACGAACCATCATATAGAAAATAGCTGCAATATATAGAACAAACAAAGCACCATGTGCAGAGCCTACAATGGTTACGGCCATGTCCATACCTAAACCGTATTTAAGGGGCATAGCTAAACCAAGTAGTAGTAAAAAAGACATTCCTTCTAAATAACCGATCACTTTAAATTGTTTAATGGGGTCCTTCATGCGAAAAGTCCTCCTTCATAAAATGGCTATATCTTCTATTGTACTACTTCACTGGACAAGAATACGTCGTGGCTCATGAATTTTTTGTGAAGGAAGGATAAAAAGGTTTGTCCACTGAGTCAAAGGGTACACTCACTCTACAATCTATTATCAAGGAGTGTTTTGGATGGATACCCATCAACTATATATTAATGGATCATACATGAAATCAGCGTCAGATGAGATTATTGAAGTGGTGAATCCATCTACAGAAGAGGTCATTTCAAAGATTGCAAATGCAACAGAAGAAGAAACCAATCAAGCTATCGAAGCAGCGTATGAGGCGCAAAAATCATGGGCCAAGAAAACGCAGGTAGAGCGAGGCAAGCTTGTACGTGATCTTGGACAGCGCCTTGAAGCAAATAAACAGCACTTTGTTGAGCTGTTAATTGAAGAACAAGGAAAAGATTACGAACTCGCTAATGGGGAAGTGCAAACGGCGATTGATTACTTTTACTACATGTCTGAATGGGCCAGACGCATAGAGGGTGAAATCGTTCCTAGTGATCGGCCGAATGAGCAAATTTATATGCAACGAAAGCCAATTGGAGTAGTCGGAGGAATTGTTCCTTGGAATTTCCCAGTGTTCATTCTTGCCAGGAAGGTAGCAACTGCCTTAATTACGGGTTGTACAATTGTTCTAAAACCAAGTCAACAAACACCGAATACAGCCGTTGCATTCACGAAGCTTGTGGATGAATCAGAGCTGCCGGCAGGTGTGTATAACCTAGTAACAGGAAAAGGCTCATCTGTTGGTAATGTGCTAGCAAGTCATCCTAAGGTTGCCATGGTTACAATGACTGGAAGCGTTGGAGCAGGGACAAAAGTGATGGAGGCAGCTGCCCAGAACATGACTAAAGTGAATCTTGAATTGGGCGGAAAGGCACCAGCTATTGTCACAAAGCATGCAGATATTGATTTAGCTGTAGAAAGCATTACGGAATCACGTCTGACGAATAACGGACAGGCATGTACCAATGCAGAGCGTGTGTATGTTCATGAGGATGTATCAGAAGAATTTATTGAAAAGCTGAAAAAAGCATTCAACGAAAAAACGTATGGTAATCCACTTGAGAACAAACAGGCGGACATTGGTCCATTAATTAGTAAAGACCACCTTGAAGGTGTACATGAGATGGTTCAACGTGCACTTGAATCGGGAGCTGAACTTCTCACTGGGGGACAGCCTGCCGAAACGGATAAAGGATTCTTTTACGAGCCAACGTTACTGATCAATGTTCAACAGGATTCAGAGATCATTCAAGAAGAAATCTTCGGACCGGTTCTTCCCATTATGACCTATCAATCCTTTGACCAAGCCATTGAATGGGCGAACGATTCCAAGTATGGATTATCCTCTTCTATCTATACGGAAAATGTCCATGAAGCGATGCGTGCGGCTGATGAGCTATTATATGGCGAAACCTTTGTAAATCGTGAAAACTTTGAAGCGATTCAAGGGTATCATGCAGGATTACGACAATCAGGACTTGGCGGCACGGATGGAAAACACGGTATTGGTGACTTCCTGGTTACCCACACGGTATACATGCAATTCAAACAAGACTAAACAGAACAAAAGTGCCTGTGAACACACGAATCACAGGCACTTTTTTTAATGGAAATGAAATATGTTAATCCTTGTTTTTTTAAAGGGATATTCTGCATAATAAAAGAATGTAGATGATGAGCCGAAGTAGAGGAGGATATTCCTGTGGATGTACAAATTGTACCGGTTAAGCAAGAAGAGGCTCCTATCCTGCATAATCTTATGCAATATTATATTTACGAATTTAGCGAATACTTACATGATATAAAGCTTGAAGAGGATGGTCGATTTGAACCGTTTAAATTAGACGGCTATTGGACGGAGCCGCATCTTCGCGCATTATTTATTAAAGTCGACGATGAGCTGGCTGGTTTTGTTCTGCTCGAAGCCACGTCTGATTCATCGCCAAATTCAGTAAATGAATTCTTTGTATTGAAACCATACAAAAGAAAAGGTGTAGGTAAGAAAGCAGCCTTTGAAGTATTTAAACGTTGGCATGGAAACTGGGTTGTCGCTCAATTAAAAGAAAACAAACCCGCTCAAGCATTTTGGAATCGCGTAATTGATGAATATACGAATGGAGAATATGAGCAGTTAGAAGACCACGAGAAGCGCACGATTCAGTCGTTTACGTTGTAGTCTGCTGTATCATGCTATAATTGATTTTAAACGTTGGAGAAGGATAGGATGAGTACCTTGGATAGATTAAACGTAACACTTCAAGCAGACAGCCGATTAGCTGCATTATATAAAAAAGGATTTCCGTTGATTGAACAAGAGTTGGTGGATCAAGCCGAAGAGCCTTTGCAAGAAGGAGACCTTGTAACGATAGAGGACGAACGTGGTGAGTTTGTCGCAAAAGGGTATTATGGTCAGCAAAATAAAGGGCGAGGCTGGGTCTTAAGCACAAAGAAGCAAGAAGAGATCAATGCGTCTCTTTTTATGCAACGAATCCAAAAAGCAGTAGCTATGCGCGGACAGCTTTTTGCAGATGAGAAAACAAATGCCTTTCGTCTTTTTAACGGAGAAGGAGACGGCATTGGTGGGATCACGATTGATTTTTACGCGGAATTTGGTGTGATTACATATTACAGCGAAGGTATTTACTCCATGAAGGAATGGGTGATGGAAGCTGTAGAGCGTACCTATCCTTTTATCGGAATCTATGAGAAGAAGCGATTTGCGAATAAGGGAACGTATGTAGAAGATGATGATTTTGTCAGTGGAGAAGAAGCGCCAGAACCATTAGCGATTTTAGAAAATGGGATCAGTTATGCGGTCTACTTAAATGATGGGCCAATGACAGGGATTTTCTTAGATCAACGTGAGGTGCGTAAGCGAATCCACGAGCATTATGCCAAGGGAAAAACTGTGCTTAACACATTTTCTTATACAGGTGCATTCTCGGTTGCTGCAGCAACGGGAGGGGCAAGTGAGACAACAAGCGTTGATCTGGCCTCTAGAAGTAAAGAGCGTACTATTGAGCAATTCCAGATGAACGAGATAGACCCAGATCAGCAGCGGATACATGTAATGGACGTGTTTGATTATTTCAAGTACGCACAAAAGAAGAGCCTTGCGTTTGATTTAGTCGTGCTAGATCCACCTAGCTTTGCTAGATCGAAAAAGCAAACGTTCAGCGTAGCGAAGGACTATCCAGCATTGCTGAGTCAAGCGATTGCCATTACCGAGGAAAACGGAGTCATTGTCGCCTCAACGAATAACAGTGTACTAGGTATGCGCAAGTTTAAAACGTTTGTAGAGCAGGCATTTAAAAGTCAAAAGGTTGACTACACCATTCTCGAAGAATTTACAGTACCAGTGGATTATCCGTATCTAAATCAGTATAAGGAAAGTAACTATTTGAAGGTGTTGTTTATACAGCGGGAAGATTGATAACACGAGAAAAGCGGACACTTTGGATGTTCGCCTTTTTCGTGTGTAGTGGGAAGGTATGTGGTGGAAGGACGCCGCTCCCGGAATGGCAGATGCAATTTCTTTATATGTGATTTAATGAAAAATTGATGAGGTAAGGCGGTACATCCTGATGTTCGCCTTTTTGGTGTGTAGTCAAAGTATATGGTAATGGAAGGATACCGCTACTGTGATGGCCGACACGCTTTCCTAGGGGGGCATTGAACTAAAACTGGCTAACGCCAGTGTTATTTCAATTTCGCCTTTTCACCCCACAGGAGTCGGTCGGCCATTCCGTCCGCTGGGGTTGTGGGAATGATCTAATTACGTCTTGAAATTTAATTTAGAACTGCATAAAAAGAGCGGATATCGTGAAAAGTCGCTTTTTTGTGTGTAGTGGAAAGACGCCGCTCCCGGAATGACAGGCACGCTTTCCTAGGGAGGGCGGTGAACTAACCTTGGCTACGCCAAAGGTCATTTCACCCCTGCCTTTTCACCCCACAGGAGTCGGTCGGCCATTCCGTCCGCTGTATTTGTGGAAAATAATCTAATTTGATCATGAAATTTAACTCTTAAAAATATGGTTACAAACCAGCTTTAAAGCATCTAGATACTTATCAATAAATTTATAAGAACAGGGGCATCGCATACTGAAACGTCTCTGTCTTTTTGTCTGGTTGGAATAAAAACATATAAAAATTACCTTAAAGTCCATTACTACATGTCAGCGAAACAATAGATCAAAAAGTTAGATGAGCAAATCCAAGCGGACGGGATGGCTGACCGACTCCTAAGGGGAAAAAAGGGCAGGGTTGAAATACACCGGCGAAGGCCGGTTTAGTTCAACGCCCCCCAGGAAAGCGTGTCAGCCATCACGGTAGCGGTGTCCTACCACAAAACATAAAAAAAGAGCGAGCACATAAAGTGACCGCTCTTTTTGGAATCATTATTTCTCTTCAGTTACATCTTCGCTCGTTTCCACTTGTGTTTCTTCGCTTGGTTTTGAGCGTTTGACTTCGTTTGTTAGTTCTTCAATAGAAGAGCGAACGTTTCCTTTACCTGAGAAGTTCTCAATTAGCTCTTTCATATCAATGCCAGAAGAAGCTTTTAGAGAATGTTGCAGTGTGCTCATCAAGTCTGTAGCGTATCCAGTGACTTTGTTGGCACCACTGTTCTCGCCGTTGCCACCTGTATCAACAACCGTGATTTGATCAATGTTAGAAAGTGGAGCTGCCACTTGTTTCGCATAATCAGGAAGCATGTTTACGATCATATCAAGCATAGCAGCCTGACCGTATCCTTCAAAGGCCTCTGCAATTTTCTCTTTCGCTTCGGCTTCTGCAAGACCTTTCAGACGAATTACTTCTGCTTCCCCTTGTGCACGATCCGCTTCCGCACGTGCTAAACCATCTACACGAACTTTTTCAGCGTCGGCTTTTGCCATCGCTTCAACCCGGTACTTATCTGCATCTGCTTCAGCTAATTGCTTACTTTTCGCAGCCGCTGCAGCTTGCTCAACCGCATAACGATCGGCATCGGCTTTTTTCTTCACTTCTGAATCGTATTGACGTTCACGTCTTTGAATCTCTTTCTCTTCTAGTTCAATTTGCTTTTGACGCTCGATGATTTGAACTTGCATTTGCTGCTCGGTTACTTCTTGCTTCGAGCGAGCTTCTTGTAGGTGGTACGATTGGTCAGCAAGGGCTTTCGCTTTTTCTTGCTCCGTACGGTATTCAGCCACTTTTAGCTGGTTATCTTTTTCGGCTTCGGCAATTTCTGTTGCACGCTCAAGCTCAGAACGCTGTGCTAGTTTATTTGCTTCCGCTTGCTTAATACGTGTTTCCATTTGTGCATCAGCCGTCGCAATATCTGCGTCACGTTTTACTTGTGCAATTCTTGGTTTCCCTAATGATTCTAAGTATCCGTTTGTATCTCTAAGATCTTTAATTGTAAATGAAACGATGATTAGACCCATCTTCGCTAAATCCTGTGAAGCAACCTTTTGTACTTCTTGAGAGAAACGCTCTCTGTTTTTGTAGATTTCTTCAACAGTCATCGAACCTAAGATGGAGCGTAAGTGACCTTCTAAAACTTCTTTTGCTTCGTTTTCACGATCCTCACGTGTTTTACCTAGGAATTGCTCAGCAGCTGTCGCGATTTCACTAATGGAACCACCAATTTTAATAATCGCTGTACCATCAGCAATAACGGGTACACCTTGCTCTGTGTATACTTCGGGTGTTTGTACGTCTAGTTTACTAGAAAGTAGACTAAGAGGTTTGGCTTGTTGAAAAACAGGCATTACAAACGTACCACCACCGCGAACGATTTTAATACGGTTTCCTGATCCGTCTATGTTTACGTTTTTTCCACCTAAGTAACTACCTGTAACGATTAACGCTTCATCAGGACCGGCTGTACGGTACTTTGTCACAAATACCCCGATTAAAGCAAGAACAATAGCAGCAGCTGCTGCAATAACAATAATGGTCGGACTAATAAAAGTATCCAATAAAATTCCTCCTAAGGTAAATTAAAATAATAGCTCTTTCTCTTTGACTGATACGTACGCAACGCCTTCTTTAATGTCAATCACAAAGATGTCTGTGCCGGAAGCAATCTCCACGTCGTCAAAGGATTTAGCCGTTTTAGAGACATTTCCTCCTGAATCATAGAGAATCACTTCTCCAAATCCATCTTGAGGAATGGAGACAATCACATGCCCTGGTCGGCCGATCAAGTCATCTTCTGTGTAAGCATTTGACTCTTCTGCGTTAGATAATGGAATTAAGACAAAAATGTTAAGTAGTAAGACAAGAACCAATGAGACAAGGGCTGACAAAATCAAGATGACGACACTATTAATCGAAGTCAACGTTTCAAGAAGATACCCACCGGCACTTACAAACGTGACAAACGAAAGAAGTAAAGTAGGGTTAAACCAACCGTCTGGGATAAATTCGAACAAGCCATCTAAGATGTCGCTTACTAAGATGTAAACGAGTGTTAAGACACCACCTGCGATTAACCCGTATAAGTAAATTTGTTCAATGTTCTCCATGCTAATCCCCCCTTACGATGTCCCAGTAAAATGAAAGAGATATAATTCCATCCCTTTCCATAGTATCACTCCTTCCTTTATATAGAAATGTCTAATGTGTAGGTCTTATGTCTGAATATACGGAGTAGCCAGAGAAAGGTTGCACAAATTAAAAAAATGATGAGAAAAAAGTCCGAGGATGATCCCCGGACTTAACTGATAACAGCTTAAATTGATACTTGTTCGTTGTTTTTAATTAATTGACCATTTACGTAAAGCTTGCGCGCATCACCTGTTTTTACTCTGAAGCGTGCTTTTTTATAGGGTAGGTTGTAGCCCATTTCGGAAACGTCAGTCGTTATTAAAATAGACTCGTCTGTTGTTTCCATCGTCACTGTCACTGTTGCGTGAGATTCTTTAACATGACGTGAAATCCCATCATCCTCGTACAGAGTATAACTCACTTGCGCATTTTCTTTAGATGGATATAAGAGGAAGGCACGTTCATCGTTATCCTTTTCCTTAAATGTCCGCGGTGCCTCGTTAATCGGAATGATGGCTCCGGCTTTAACAAGTAAAGGCGTTTCGTCAAGAGGTGCAGGTAGTGTTACGTACGAGCCACCTTCTACATGTGTTCCGCGATAAAAGTCAAACCATCCACCTGCATGGATTGGTGCGTAAACCTTTCTTTCTGTCATATCTGGCTCGACAACAGATGCAACAAGTAAGGAAGGTCCTACTAAGAAGTCATCGTTTTCTTCCCAACTCTTTTGGTCATCCTCAAAGTCTAGGAAAGTTGGTTTCATGATAGGCTCATGCTGAGTATGAGATTGATAAAAAGCGGTATACCAATAAGGTGTCAGCATGGATCGTAACTGAATCAGCTTTCTGATCGCAGGTGTAGCTTCTTTATACATCCAAGGTTCATTAACAGTTTCGTCTTCATTCCACGAATGAATCGTAAAACGAGGGTGGAATACGCCGTTCTGAACCCAGCGTACAAATAGCTCTTCATCGGGTTTTGGACCAGCGAAGCCACCTACGTCATGACCGATATTATGAATGCCTGATAAGGTTAAACCAAGTCCTGTCTTAATGTTATAGCGAATTGTTTTCCATTCTGTCCGGTTATCTCCAGTCCATGTCTGAACATACCGTTGCATGCCTGGTGCGCCTGAACGGGAGATAAGGAAAGGGCGCTGATTTTGATTGTGTTCTTCCTGTGCTTCAAACGAAGCCTTCATCATTAAAAGCGGGAACACGGCACGGATCGTTTGAAAGTCTTGTCGGTCACCAAATCCATGTACGCTCGCACCATGATTCCAGATCTCGTATTCATTATTATCATTCCATGTTGACTCAATGCCATAGGCAAGTAATTGTTCCTTCACTTGATCCTTCCACCAGTTAAATGCATCAGGATTCGTGAAATCAAGATACGCTCCACCGCCATCCCAGAACTGAGCGAGTTCTGTTTCACCGTGCTCATTTTGAATGAAAAAGTTCTTGTTCTCTAGTTCTTTATATTTCGGATGGCTCTCAAGGAATGCGGGTTTAATATTCGCAGCAAGTCTTAGTCCTTTTGCTTTAAAATCGGCAGCAAGCTGTTTTGCATCTGGAAACTTTTCTTTATTCCAATGAAACACATAGCGCTTGTCATCAATGGACGTATAACCTGATGAAAGCTGAAAAGAGTCACATAGAATGTCATGTTCCTCGCAGTGTTTAATGAACTGTTGCAACTGCTCTTGTGCATTCGGTGCATCTGTATAACTCATCGTTGAACCAGAATACCCAAGACTCCATTTAGGTGGCATCGCGGTTGTACCTGTCATCCACGTGTAGGTTTGAACAACGTCACGTACCGTTGGACCAGCGACCATATAATAATCCAGGTCACCACTTTCGGCTTCAAAGTAGCGGTATAAGGAGTGATAATTATCGAGTTCTCGACCCAAATCAAAATATCCTGGTGCCAGATTGTCGTAAAACAGCCCATACGAGAAGCCGCTTTTGGGATTACGCGTAATGTAAAACGGAATATGCTTGTACAAGGGATCGGAGAATTCGGCATCATATCCCATCGCATCTATGGTGATATTCCGGTACCGTCCATGGTGGCGGTTTAATGAACCCGTTCGCTCACCTAGTCCAAAGTATTGTTCTGTAATCTCTCTGCGCAAATAGTGTTTAATCGTTGAACCGAGTTCGCCGTTAAAGTTATACGCTTGAGTCTCTCGATCCTCCGCGAAAACAACCCAAACATTCGTATCTTTTCTTGACCATGTAATTCTAAAGCCTTCCTTTTCAATCGTGGCTTTTAACGTTTCAGTGCTTACTTCAAAGGTTGATTCCGTTTCATGATACGAATAGGTTGGGCATGAAAATCCAGTTGTTTCTTTTCGTGGTCGCCCGGTGAGTTCGACATCGGATTCACCAGGTGCAATACTCCATGTTGTAGGAAGCTGTAGTCCCTCTTGTTTTTCAAAAAGAACTCGAAATAGATCTTGCTCTAGCACATAGATATGTGCAAACAATTGGGATTCTTCATTGTAGAATGTTACATGAGCCTCATTTTTCTCTTTTAGGGCGAACTGATAAGCGTGCTGAATATTCATATGAATTCTCTCCTTTGAGTAAGTGTTACATTAAACCGAAAAGCTCAGGTAACCATGTGCTGATAGAAGGGATCATAGTCACAATCATCAACACACAAATAACAGCAATATAAAAAGGGACGAGTGGTCGTACCACTTCTTCAATTTTTACTCGACCAACCGTACTCCCAACAAACAAAGCACTACCACTTGGTGGGGTAATGTTACCGATACATAAGTTAAAGATAAGAATGACACCAAAATGGACTGGATCCATTCCAAATTCGGTTACAACCGGTAAGAAAATCGGTGTGAAAATTAAAATAGCTGGTGTTACATCCATCACCGTTCCAATAAGTAAAAGAATCAGATTAATTAACAGCAAGATGAGAATTGGATTCTCAGTTAGCGTTAAGATGGAAGAACTTAATGCATCCGGTATTCCTGTGAAAGCCATGACAAGAGATAACATGGCAGAGGTACCGATTAAGAACATAATGACAACTGTAAGCTCTACAGCTTCTCTAAAGATGCCTGGTAGTTGTTTAATCGTAATCCCTTTATAGATAAAAGATAGAATAAGTGAATAAACAATGGAAATTGCAGAGGCCTCAGTCGCTGTAAAAATACCTGCAATAATTCCTCCGATAATAATGAAGATGAGAAACAGACTTGGAACCGCATCCCAAATGACTTTTAATGGAGAATCTACTTTTGTTGCAGCTGAAGCGATGTAACCTTTTTTCTTGGCGATAATAAAGGCGACCACCATAATAGCAAGTCCCCATAGAATTCCTGGTAGATACCCTGCTAAAAATAGTGCTGCAATCGATGTACCTCCGCTGACTAAAGAATAGATAATAAATAAACCGGTAGGGGGTATGATCAAACCAACAGGAGCTGACGCAATATTTACGGCAGCAGAGAATTTACGGTCATACCCTTCTTTTGCCTGAAGTGGATTCATTACCTTACCAATGGCTGCGGCCGAGGCAACAGATGAACCTGCAATCGAACCAAACAGCATATTACCAACAATGTTTGTTTGAGCTAATGACCCTGGTAGCTTACCGGTGAGTAGCTTAGCCACGTTAACCAAACGTAAGGCAATCCCACCCTGATTCATGATAATACCAGTAAGCAAAAAGAACGGAACTGCAAGTAACGTAAAACTATCAATGCCAGTCACTAGTTTCTGTGCGGATGTGAAAATAGCCACATCAAAAGGTGCAATCAAAAACATCGTGACAATGGATGCCCCTGCAATACTAATGGCAATGGGAACACCAATAAGAAGTAGTAGTATAAACACAACCACTAGACTTATGCCTGCTAGAAGAGCCATGTTGATCATCCTTATCTAATATGTATTGTTAATGAATGGACAAATCTTCTTCGATAGTCTCATTTGTTGCACCGTTTGAACCGGTGATGAGCTCTACTAATGTAAACCAAGTAATAAGTACTCCTGAGACTGGTAGAGATAGATACACATAGCCCATCGGAATGCCTAGGGAGACGGTTTGTTGTGTCACCGTTAATGAGACAATCTGGATCCCGCCATACACCATCACAATAAGAGAGAAGAGTACTAGAAAAATGAGAGCGCATTGTCGGATTCGTTTTTGAATACCTGTAGAGAAACGCTCTACAAACATATCAATTGCAATATGCTTCTTAATGTGAAAGGCATATGCGCCTCCAATCATCGTGACCCAAATAAGTGAATAGCGTAGGAATTCCTCTGAGAAGGTACTTGGAGAATTTAAAAGGTAGCGACTGACAACCTGCCAAACAGCAACGAGTACCATGACCCCAAACATGGTTGAGGATAGGAAGATGATGACTTTACCAAGAACTCTATTGATGGAATTAATCATGTTCAATCACTTCCTCCACTCATTTTTTGAATTCTGTCATAATAAGGAGTCAGATCCGGATTATTGCGAACCTGCTCATGCATTGGTTCAACTAGTTCACGAAATGCGTCTTTATTAACGTCCTCGTGAAATGTAACGCCTAATTCCTTTGCTGCTTCAATGGAATGATTAATCTCCTCGGCCCAAAGCTCTTTATGAAACTGTGAGGATTCAAT
Organism: Alkalicoccobacillus gibsonii; assembly: GCF_016798245.1. Taxonomy (GTDB): domain Bacteria; phylum Bacillota; class Bacilli; order Bacillales; family Bacillaceae_D; genus Alkalicoccobacillus; species Alkalicoccobacillus gibsonii. Next base: position 418,533 of record NZ_JAEUZA010000002.1, read on the forward strand.
GGCAGCTTCTCTTAGAATTTGTTGCTCTTCTTCTGTGAAACTATCCCAACGGTTTTTGCTAAAAATAAGAAGGTCAGGGACAATGGCATGCTCTGTATAAGAGTACTCCTTTGCGACTTCTCCGTGATTTGTAGAAATTAATGCGGTTTCATTATTTTCCGTTCCATCAATAACACCTTGTTGAAGAGCTGTGTATACTTCTCCAAACCCCATCGGAGTTGGTGCGCCACCCATTAACCTTGTCATTTGAATGGCTGTTTCACTTGGCTGAACACGTATTTTAAGACCAGCTAAATCCTCGGGCTCTTTAATTGGCTGATTCACGGTATACATGTTTCGGACCCCTGCATCATAGAAAGTTAACCCAAAGAACCCGTTCTCTGATGTAGAATCATAGATGTCAGTAGCAATTTCACTTTCCATCACTTCGTAGTAGTGGTCTTGATCTTCAAACAAATAAGGTACACTGAAAAGCGCATAAACGGGTGAAAAGCTTTCAAGAGCAGTCGCACTTACCTTTGTCACATCAACTGCACCGGTTTGTGTTAACTCAATGACTTCACGTTCTGATCCGAGCTGTTCGTTTGGATAGAATTCAAAAACCAACGAGCCATTACTCTTTTCCTCGGCAACCTCTGCAAAATGAGTTAATGATTGATGGATAGGGTGTGATTGGTTCATATTGTGAGCCAGGCGTAACACAGTTGTGTCTGTTGATTGCGCTACGGGGCTTGAACAAGCTGTTAATATAAAAAGTAGAGCGCTTACAACGAAAAGTGTAGTTCGGCTTTTCATGTTCCTTTCTCCTCCTAAGTTAAAATAACAACGTTGTTATTAGCTTAAGAGAAAGCGTTATCAAAATCAATGAAAACGTTGTTATTTTTTTGTGAATTTAATAGAATGAAGAGAGAACTTGTTGAAAAAGGGCGGAATAGACAGATGAAAATAACGATAAAAGATATAGCGAAAGCGACAAATGTAAGCTATTCAACAGTCTCAAAAGCTTTAAATGACAGCCCTTTAGTGAAACCAGACACGAAGCAGTTTATTCTTGAAAAGGCTAATGAATTAGGATACACACCCAATTATTCTGCTAAATATCTTGTAACCAAACGGACAAACACGATTGGTCTCGTTTGGCCGGAAATTAACCGCTTAGCATTATCAGAGCTTGCTAGTCAGGTAAACGTGCAAATGAAAAAACAACATAAACAAATGTTGCTATCAATTAATGACGCATTAGATTCAATTGACCTTTTCTCAAAAATGAGAGTAGACGGGATGTTATTGTTTGAGGAGGATCTTCCTCAAGATCAGCTTCCAAAAACACTCGATGTCCCGTTACTATCATATGGCGTGCCGAGTGTTAATCAATTTCCAACGATTGGAGTTAAACATGAATTGGCTATGGAGCTTGCTGTTCAGGAACTTGTACGCTGCCAAAATCAATCCATCGCCTATGTTGGTGTGATTGGAGGTTCAGGCCGGAGACAACAGGCGAAAGAAAAAGGGTTTGCACGAGCAATGGAAAAGAACTCAATGGAGCCGTTGTTTATTCAAACAAATGGGTTGGATGTAGGAGACGCGTTGAGGGAAGTGAGGAAGTATCTTAAAGAACAGCCGATACCCAATTCGATGATTTGCTCAAGTTATGATATTGCCATAGGAACCTATCGAGCGTTGCATCAATCTGGACTTAAGGTCCCAGAAGACGTATCTCTTATTTCCTATGACAACATTCCGCAATTCGAAGAAACAGACGTTCCAATCTCTGCAGTAGGTGTTCCGGTTGAACGACTGGCAAAAACCTTAGTAGACGAACTCGTTCACTTAATAGAGAAACCGGAGCATACGCATAGCGGGTGTGAACTAATCCCAGAGCTTGTTGTTAGACGATCGTCCCAAAACGTTCGCTAGCCCTGTTAACCTAGAATAGCCTGCACTCTTCCAACTTGTCCGTCCGCTAAGCGAACTTTAATGCCGTGCGGATGGGTGGGTGAGTTCGTTAAAATATCTTTTACGACACCTTCTGTTCGTTTGCCAGTGCGTTGATCTTGTTTCAGAACAATTTCAACACGCAGACCTGCTTGAATGTTTGCTCGTTTTTTTCCATCCATGTATGGTCACTCCTTATCCATTTTAAATATAATCTACACGTTATTTTACATGAAAAAAGCTAGCGATGATATGAATCGCTAGCTAGCAGGTTGAACTAAGAAGATTTTTTAGGGGATAGGAGAGTGAGTGGCTTCTTAGCTGGTCCTTCGATGACATCTCCGGAGTATGAGAAGCGAGAGCCGTGACAAGGACAATCCCATGTTTGATCGGCTTTGTTCCATCCAACTTCACACCCGATATGTGTGCAGGTAGTATCTACAATATAGAGCTCACCATCACTTGTTCTGCATGCACCGGCTTTTTGACCATTGTAGTGAACAGCGGCGCCTTCACCATTTCTTAAGCTTTCAATACTTTGTTCATCTGGACTTACTTTTCCTTTAATAAGCTCTGCTGCCACGTTTATGTTTTCCTTTAGAAAATGACGAATACTTGGATCTGCATGAACACGACTCGGTAAAAAGATATCTTCATACTTGTCTGAACCATGGGCAATGACGTTAGCGAGAATGATGGCGGCATTTGTGCCTCCTGTCATACCCCATTTTCTGTAGCCTGTTGCAACAAATAGGTCGGTATGAACCGGTGACAACCGCCCGATATAAGGGACCTTGTCCAGCGTCTGTAGATCCTGGGCTGACCACTCATACGTAAGATCAAAGGAATCAAAGTGTGCTTTGGCATATGATTCGAGCGCCTCGTAATAAGATCTTGTATCCCCGCCCTGTCCGGCTTTATGATGCTCCCCACCGATAAGAATGGTTGTTTCGCCTACCTCGTTTGTACAAGCTCTTATTGAACGACTAGGTCGATCAACATGTAAATACATCCCACCTGGCCATGACTCTTGTGTCACACCAGATATAATGTATGAACGGTCCGCTTTCATTCGAGTGAAATATAATCCGCCTTTGTCGATAAAAGGGAAGTGAGAGGCGGCTACGATAGAAGAAGCGGTGACAGGGAAGCCATTTTTCGTTAAAATGGTTGGTTTCGCATCATGATTTACATCGAGTGCAACCGTATGTTCAAAGATTTTTCCACCATTTTTAACGATATCATTCGCTAAAAAAGCCATATACTTTAAAGGATGGAATTGAGCCTGATTTCTCATGCAAAGCGCTGCTTTTACCGGAATGTTTAAAGGGATGGACTCATGCCATTCATGAGGAATATCGAGTGCCTCATAGGCTTCTTTTTCTTTTCGGAGCTTTTCGACTCCTTGATCTGTCGTTGCATACAGGTAGGCATCCTCCATCTCAAATTGACATGGAATGTTATGTTCCTCTACAAGTTCACGAACAAAATCAACCGCACGCTGATTCGCCTCGTAATACGTTTTCGCACCACCTACACCTAGGTGATTCACAAATTCATCGTAGATCGCCCCGTGCTGCGCGGTTATTTTAGCTGTTGTATGACCGGTTGTTCCTTCACAAAGTCGGTCTGCTTCAAGAAGAGCCACTTTTTTGCCTTCTTGGCTTAGTAAGTATGCGGTAGTTAATCCTGAAATTCCTCCGCCAATAATCGCAACATCTACAGTTACACTTTCTGATAAGGAATCAAATGTAGGCATGGCAGCATCTTTTCGCCAATACGTATTTTCAAGTGGTTGTTTTGGTAAGTCGCTCATTTCTAGTAGCCTCCCGTTATCGTGTCTAGGAATAGTTTGGCTAAATGTGACAAAAACATGTATATGAGATCATTTCATTTTTGTTAAACTTGTAACAAATGTAGTGACAAGTTCATTGGAAATTGATAAATTGTAAAGTGTGATTTTAATATGAATTAGGTGAGAGGGTACGATATGAAAAAAGCTGTTGAGAATTTGATGTTATTTGCATGGGGAACATCCTTTATAGCTACTTTAGGTTCATTGTATTTTTCTGAGATTCGTCATTTTGAACCTTGTACATTATGCTGGTATCAGCGCATCTTAATGTACCCATTAGTCATCATTTTACTGATTGGCGTGATCCGAAAAGAAGCGAGTTCAGCTATATATGCAGCCGTCTTATCCGGAATAGGATTATGTATTTCCATTTATCATTACACGCTTCAAAAGCTTCCTGATACAGTTGGTTCTGGGCCAGGATGTGGACGAGTTCCCTGCACGGGAGAATATATTAATTGGTTTGGGTTTGTTACGATTCCATTTTTAGCGGGAACGGCATTCCTAATTATTCTTATTACAAGCGTGACTATTTTAAAGAAATCTAGGGGTTGATCTAATGAAAAAGATTGCTATTTTTGGGGGCATTATCGTTGTGGTATTTGCTTTACTTGCCATTTTAACAGTAACTGCAAATAAACAAAAAATGGAGTCCGTAGGTGATAATCAGTTCGGTAAGGACGAACTTCTACCTGCAACAATGGAAATTGTAGACGATCCGAACTATCAAAATGCAATTCTGCCGGATGAGCTAGAGGAGCGTTTAAATAATGAAGAAACATTTACGGTGTATTTCTACGCATCTGAATGCCCGCATTGTCGAGAAGCAACGCCAAGACTTAACGAAATTGCAGAAGAGTTGGGTGAGGATATTCCTCAATACAACTTACGTGAATTTGAACAAGGCTGGGATGACTACAACATTCAATCAACACCTACCCTGGTTCACTTTAAAAATGGGGTAGAAGAACAGCGTCTGGTGGGTGCTGCTGAAAATGAAGTCTTTGAACAATTTTTAACGACTTATCCATCTGAATCATAATTTTTATGTCGGGTGCCTCTAATTGAGGTATCCGGCTTTTTTGTTCCAATCGAATATTTCTTTTTTCTTTAGGCTAAGCTAGAATGTATGCATTTACATGAGGTGGATGGTGCTTGTTAATCTTTAAGTGCCATTGATTTAAGCAAAAACCCGTGATATGATTATGAATGGAAAAAAAACTACAAGCGCCTTGGGATGTAGGCGACACATATATTCAGGCAGACGACCATATCCAGGTTGTTAGGGGGTATGGTCTTTCTGCGTTATAGATTACGCGTCTCTAAGTGGAGATGAAAGGCTGACTAACGTGTCACCATCGGAAGGGTGCCCAAAAGGAGATTTGTCATTTGGCAACATTTTATGATTTTAATCTGAGCGAGCAAGTTGTTCAGGCAGTAACAGGTATGGGATTTGACCAGGCTACACCAATCCAAGAAGCAACGATTCCTACAGCATTACTTGGAAAAGATATTATTGGTCAAGCACAAACAGGAACAGGGAAAACAGGAGCATTTGGTGTTCCTTTAGTTGAAAGAATTAATACTGAGAAGCGCGAAGTTCAAGGGCTTGTCATTGCTCCAACAAGAGAACTTGCTAATCAGGTTGCAGAATCACTAATTAAATTTGGCCGTAAAAAAGGTGTTCGCACTGTTACCGTATACGGTGGTCAAGATATGCGTAAGCAAATCCGTGATTTAAAACAAAACCCTCACATTGTTGTAGCGACACCAGGTCGTCTTATGGATCATATGCGCCGTAAAACGATTCTTCTTGATCAAGTGGACACAGTTGTACTTGATGAAGCAGATGAAATGCTAAACATGGGATTCATTGAAGATATCGAAACGATCTTGAAAGAAACTCCATCTGAGCGTCAAACACTTCTATTCTCAGCTACAATGCCTAAGCGTATTGAAAAGCTAGCTACTACTTTTATGGATTCCCCTGAAGTGATTGCAGTGAAATCAAAAGAAGTAACGATGGAAAACATCGAACAGCAATACATTGAGTTGTATGAGCGTGAGAAGTTTGATGCCTTAACTCGTCTGATTGATATCCAAGTCCCTGAACTTGCAATTGTATTCGGACGTACAAAGCGTCGTGTAGACGAATTGTCTGAAGCATTAATCAAACGCGGCTACCGTGCAGAAGGTATTCACGGTGACTTAAACCAAGCGAAGCGTGATAGTGTTCTTCGTAAATTTAAAACCGGCCTAATTGATGTTCTTGTAGCGACAGATGTAGCCGCTCGTGGATTAGATATCAGTGGAGTATCTCATGTGTATAACTTTGATCTTCCACAAGATCCTGAAAGCTATGTACACCGTATTGGTCGTACAGGACGTGCAGGACGTTCAGGTATCGCTGTAACGTTTGGTACACCACGTGAAAGAGACCACATCAAAGCAATCGAGCGTTTGTCTAAGAAGAAAATGGTTCGCCACAGTGCCCCAACTCTTCAACAAGCAATCGAAGGTCAACAAAAGCTTGCACTTGAGCAATTACGTGCATTGACTGAAGTTGAAAACAGTGCAGACTCTTATCGCGGAGCGGCTGAAGAACTATTAAAAGAAACAGATGCAACAACTGCTTTATCTGCTGCATTAAAACTTTTAACAAAAGAACCGGATGCGACACCTGTTCGTCTAACAGATGAAGCACCACTTCGTTCGAAAAAACCTCGTCGCGATGGCGGCGGTAGTGGTGGAAGATCACGTTACCGTCAAGATGACCGTCGTCGTCAAGGTGGTCGTGGTGGTGATAACCGTGGTGGAAGTGGCGGTCGTCGCGAATATCGTGGTGGAAGCAACAACTCAAGCCAAGGTCAAAGCCGTAAGCCGAAGAAACACGCATATAATAAATAAGTTTGAATCGCCTCTTTAGGACTTTGTTCCTGAAGAGGCTTTTTTATAAAGGAATAGGTAATCATTCTACTCTTAATCGTTTACGAATAAATACATGATGTAATACAATGGAAATGATGTGTACATAAGGTGCAGAAAGGAGCAAGACGTGAAAAGAACAGCAGAACGAGTACTAGGGATTATTGGAAGCATTATGATGGGAATAGGATTCATCCTTTTCACTTTAACCACATTTGTTATTTCTTCGCCCGAGGGCCAAGCCCAATTAGAGGAAATGCTACAGGATCCGGAAGTTAATCCAACGGGTGCTGATATGGGGGTTGATGAACTGGTGAATTTCTTTGTCGCAAATGGATGGATGATTGTAATGGCTCTTCTAGTTTCCGTGATCTTAGGAATTTTAGCGACAGTGTTTGTAAAGAAAATGCCGATCGTATCAGGGATCATGTGGGTGTTAGCAGCTATTATAAGTCTCATAGCTATTTGGTACTTGATTTTTATTCCAGCAATTTTATTCTTTATAGCGGGAATTTTGGCATTTGTGCGTAAACCAAAGGAAGAAAGTCCAATCGTATATTAATTTCATTAAATAATAGGAGTGAGAATATGAAACGAACTGGCGAATTAGTATTAGGTATTATTAGTAGTGTCTTATTGTTATTAGGGATCCTATCTGCAGTCTCAATAAATACATTCTTTACCTCTGCAGATAGTGCGCAATTCCAAGAAGAATTTAATCAAGAAATGGCAAATGATCCTACACTCACTGAGGCGGACGTTGAGATGGTTATGGGTTTAGTAGATAGCGTTCCTTCATTTATGACGGGGTTAATTGTTTCTTGGATTATTGCAGGAATTCTAGGAATCATTGCAACAATCTTTGTGAAAAAGAAAACCAAACTGGCTGGTATCCTTTTCTTAGTAGGCGGGGTAATCGGAATTGTCTCAGTGATTCCTGCCATTCTTTATGTAATCGCTGGAATCATGGCACTTGTTCGCAAAGCTCCGCAGGCGACAGAGCCTTACGAAACTGTATAAGCACTTTAAAGGGAATTCGCTTGCGAATTCCCTTTCTAAGGAATATTTAGAAAGTTTAAATTAGACTGATAAAGCGCTTACTCTCTTTTATAGCAAGTGTTTGCCGACTTTTACCAAAAGATTTCCTTGTAAGATAATCTGACATATCGATTGCATTGGAAGCTCTTCAATCATAAAGTAAAAGATAACAAGAATGTGTTATAAAAGATTACATGAAAAGGAAGTGTGTGGGGATGTCGGTAAATGCACCAACTAGAGAAAGCATCTTGGAAACAATCAAGGAAACAATTGAGAAGAAAAGTGTAGAACTTTTACACATGCAGTTTGTGGACTTAGAAGGTACATTAAAACACGTAACCATTACAGCTAGACAACTTGATCAAGCAGTGAACGGACAAACAATGTTTGATGGGTCTTCAATCACAGGATTTACACCTATCAATCAATCTGACTTGTATCTAGTACCGGATATTACAACTTTTGCTGTCTTACCTTGGACAGAGGAGGAAGGATATTCTGAAGCACGCTTCCTATGTAGTGTAAAAAAGCCTGACGGGTCCGATTTTGAGGGAGATCCTCGTAACGTATTAAAAAAGACAGTGAAGAGAGCAAAAGATAAAGGTTTCTCTATCAGTGTTGGACCTGAGCTTGAATTCTTCTTATTTGAAACGGATGAGTATGGTTTACCAACTCAACGCACACAAGACGTAGGTGGATACTTTGAGCCATCTCCTAAGGATGATGGAGAGAAAGTTCGCTTAGCGATCTATAAAGCTTTGAAAATGCTTGGTTTCACAATTGAAGCTTCTCACCATGAGGTTGCAGAAGGTCAGCATGAGATCAACTTCAAATATGCGGATGCTTTAGCTTCTGCTGACGCAGCAACAACGTACAAATGGGTAGTTAAAACGGTGGCTAAGCAGTTTGGATTGCATGCAACATTTATGCCGAAACCACTTGCCGGGGCAAATGGTAACGGAATGCACGTGAATATTTCCCTTTTCGATGACGAAAAGCAAGAAAATTCATTCTATGATGATTCAAATAAGCTTGGTCTTTCATCAACAGCTTATAGCTTTATTGCTGGATTAATTGACAACGTAAAAGACTTTGTTGCGGTAACAAATCCGCTTGTTAACTCTTACAAGCGTTTAGTTCCAGGTTACGAAGCACCATGTTATATTGCTTGGTCTGCTTCAAACCGCTCTGCATTAATTCGTATTCCAGCTACTCGTGGAGCAGGAACACGCGTTGAAATCCGTTGCCCGGATCCAACTGCGAACCCTTACCTAGCATTTGCTGTTATTGCATCTGCTGGTCTAGATGGTGTAGATCGTGAGCTGGCAGCTCCTGCTTCTATTGATGCAGATATCTTCAGCATGACGCCTGCAGAAATCGAAGAACGTGGGATTGATAACCTTCCAACAAGCCTTGAACAAGCTCTTGAGCGTTTTGAAACAGGTGACATTGGTCAAAAGACATTGGGTGAGCATGCGTTTAATGAGTACCTTAGTCTAAAGCGTGGCGAGTGGGATGAATTCCGCATGACTGTTCACGATTGGGAAATCTCTACGTATCAGTCTAAATTCTAATTGTTAGATAAACATGTATTGATAAAGAAGTGGGCTAATGATTCTGTAATAGGATCATTAGTCTTTTTTTGTGCAGATCTCTTGATTACCCCCATAGGGTATAGTAAACTACTATTATAGAACAAGAGGAGGAATGAACATGGAAAATCAAACATTGCACGTTCAAGGCATGTCGTGTCAGCATTGTGTACAGGCAGTTGAAGAAAGTGTAGGACAGCTAGATGGTGTAGCTTCTGTAACTGTTCATCTAAATGATGCAAAGGTAGATGTTCAATTTGATGAAACAAAAGCTCCTCTAACTAAAATTGTGGAAACAATTGAAGACCAAGGATACGATGTAACACAATAACAAAGCAAGAGTCGTTATACATGCGGCTCTTTTTTTCATAAAGGGGGTTTCGGGGTGAAACATCAAGATTTAACAATACAAGTGTCAGGGATGACTTGTGCGGCGTGTGCGAATCGTATTGAAAAAGGGCTAAAGCGAATGGAAGGCGTGGATGAGGTTCAAGTCAACAGTACGCTGGAAGTAGCTCACGTATCCTACGATCGCTCAATCGTTGAGCCTAATGATCTTTACGAGAAAATTACCGCTTTAGGGTATGGAGCTGTTGAAGAAACAGCAGAATTTGAGGTCATGGGCATGTCGTGCGCGGCGTGTTCAACTCGAATTGAAAAGCGATTGTCACGGCTTGATGGAATTAGCACGGCAACGGTTAATCTCGCGATGGAAACAGCGACAGTCCAATATCATACGGGGCAGGTATCTGTTTCAAATATGCAGGAAGCCATTCAAAAGCTCGGATTTACATTAAAGCAAAAAGAAGATGACGTTGATGCCCCGGATCACAAACAACAGGAAATTAAAAAACAAGCCATACGATTCTGGGTGTCTGCAGTCCTATCGTTTCCACTTTTATGGGCGATGGTGAGTCACTTTACCTGGACTTCTTTTATATGGCTGCCAGACATATTTATGAACCCATGGTTTCAGCTTGTCTTAGCCACACCTGTTCAATTTGTCATTGGTTACCCATTTTACAAAGGTGCTTATAAAGCTTTACGAAGCGGCAGTGCAAATATGGATGTGCTTGTTGCGATGGGGACTTCGGCGGCGTATTTTTATAGTGTCTATCTAGCATTTCAATCAATTGGTACCACTCATCATATGGTTGATCTTTATTTTGAAACAAGTGCCGTTCTCATTACGTTAATTATTCTAGGGAAGTTATTTGAAGCCAAAGCAAAGGGACGCTCCTCGGATGCAATTAAGAAGCTTCTAGGGCTACAAGCGAAAACAGCGCGTGTGTACAGAGACGGAGTTGAGAAGATTGTCCCATTGCATGAGGTCAAAGTAGATGATCTTATTTTTGTGAAGCCTGGTGAGAAAATCCCCGTAGATGGAACGATTATTCAAGGGCATGCAGCTATTGATGAATCGATGTTGACTGGTGAAAGTGTTCCGGTCGATAAAGGGGTAGGAGATAAAGTATTAGGCTCAACCCTAAATTCAAATGGATCCCTTCAGGTGAGGGCGGAGCAAATTGGTAAAGAGACCGTTCTGTCTCAAATTGTTCAAATTGTTGAGCAGGCACAAACGTCAAAAGCGCCAATCCAACGAATGGCCGATCGGATTTCTGGAGTATTTGTTCCGATTGTTGTAGCGATTGCTGTGATCACCTTTTTGATCTGGTATTTTGCCTACAGACCTGGAGAATTCGGCACAGCTCTTGAAGTGTTTATCTCCGTCCTTGTAATCGCTTGTCCTTGTGCGCTTGGTCTTGCAACACCTACATCCATTATGGCTGGTTCAGGAAGAGCGGCTGAATACGGTATTTTGTTTAGAGGGGGAGAGCAGCTTGAGACAGCTTATCTTGCTGATACGATCCTTCTTGATAAAACAGGCACAATAACAAATGGTGTACCTGAGCTAACAGACGTGCGCTCGTTTGGAGATGAATCAGAGAACGACATTCTTCAACTAGCGGCCTCGGTTGAAGCACACTCGGAGCACCCATTAGCGACAGCGATTGTAACAGCAGCTCAGAGTCGGGACCTTTTACTATTAGAGGTTAGACACTTTAAGGCTATCACCGGTTTTGGTGTGGAAGCGGAAGTGTCAGGGCGCAACGTCTTAATTGGAACTCGCAGATTGATGGCTCAGCATGACGTACAAACTGGAGTGACACTTGAGCTGATGAATTCTCTTGAAGTAGAAGGAAAAACAGCAATGCTGATAGCCGTAGATGGTACGCTTCGTGGTGTGCTGGCTGTTGCTGATACAATTAAAGATACATCGGCGACAGCGATTCAAAGATTAAAAGAGATGGGTCTGGATGTTTATATGGTAACTGGTGACAACAAACAGACGGCTACCGCCATAGCAAACGCTGCAGGTATTGATGAGGTCATTGCCGAAGTTTTGCCAGAGGAAAAAGCAGAAGCCGTTAAGCGACTACAAGAGCAAGGAAAAAAAGTGGTCATGGTGGGTGATGGAATAAATGATGCACCTGCTTTAGCGACAGCAGACATTGGAATAGCTGTTGGAACGGGGACAGATGTAGCGATTGAAGCAGCAGATATTACGCTTGTCCGTGGAGATCTGCAGCGGATAGCTGATACAATCGTCGTAAGTAAAAGAACCATCCGTAATATTCGCCAAAACTTATTCTGGGCTTTAGCTTATAACAGTTTAGGAATTCCTATTGCAGCAGCAGGCTTCCTAGCACCATGGGTAGCAGGAGCTGCGATGGCCTTTAGCTCAGTCTCTGTTGTCTTAAATGCTTTGCGACTGCAACGATTAAAGCTTGAACAGCATAAATGATAAAAAAACACCTCCGACATTCCTGATAGAAGGAAGTCGGAGGTGTTTTTTATCAAGTATAAGTTCCGTTAAAAGCACCGTGGCTAACAGATCCTACATATTGATTCAGCTCAACACCATGTTTGATGGCAGCTGTAATAAAATTCTTTGCTTTATGAACAGCTTCTTGAACGGATGCACCTTTTGCAAGCTCTGCAGTAATTGCTGCTGCAAACGTACAGCCAGCACCATGTGTGTACGTTGTGCTAATCTCCTCAGATTCAAGTAGCTGCATGTCTTGACCATCGTAAAATACATCAACTGCGCTTAAATGATCCAGCTTGCTTCCACCTTTAATCACAACATTTTTAGCGCCTAGATCAAAAATAGCAGCCGCCGCTTCTTTCATTTGATCAACGGTAGTAATTGGACCGTTTCCTGTAAGCTGTGATGCTTCAAATAAGTTAGGCGTCACCACATATGCTTTTGGAACAAGTACCTCGCGTAAGCACGAATCCGTTTCTGGGTTAAGTGCCTCATCTGCACCCTTACATACCATTACGGGATCCACTACTAAGTTCGTGATGTTGTACTGCTCAACCTTTTTAGCAACTAGCTCAATGATGTCAATTGAACCAAGCATTCCAGTTTTAGCTGCGTCAATGCCAATACCTGCTAGAACGGTTTCTATTTGTTTTTCAGTTACAGCAGGGTCGATTGGGAAGACTTCATGAGCCCATCCTGAATGCGGATTTTGAGCAACGATGGTTGTCAGTGCATTCATCCCATACACACCTAGCTCCTGAAATGTTTTAAGATCAGCTTGAATTCCTGCGCCGCCACTTGTATCAGAGCCGGCAATTGTTAGTGCTTTATACCGTTTCATATCGCGTAAACTCCCCTTATCCTATAGAACTACCTTCATTATACTAAAGTATAACCATGAATGAAAAGAAACTGGACAATTAATTACCTCTTGCTCATAACAAATATGAAAAAATAAGGATAAAAAGCTCAAAATACCGGGACTTTGTGCCGATATGATTAAAAGATGTAAACGTTTTGTAAATCGGCTAATGATATTAGGGAGTGGGAAATCATTGAAAAGTGTTAAAGGAAGGCTTTTACGGATTTTTTCGATTATCATCGTGGCGTTTTTAGCGTTCTCTGTCTACAGCGTAAGTACACTTTATTTATCGAATGAGCGGCTACAAAATATGGAAAAGAAAGAATTTCCATTATTGCTTGCTAAAGAGCAGATGGCTTTTAACATTACAGAGCGTTTAGCAGCCTCAAGAGGATACCTTCTCTTTGGTCACGACGAATACCTAGAACAGTTTGATGCGCTAAGCGAAGAAGCGGCTGTTCTTGAAGAAGAGCTTTTAAAACTAGCAGGAAATGATGAATCTCTCGTCGATACATTAACCTATACACATGCTTGGGAAGGTGTGCTAACAGGAGAAGTGTTTCCGATGTACCAGAATGGTAACTCTGATCTAGCAGAATCGATGATGAATCTGCGCTCTACACCTATTGCAAGGAATTTAACAAATCAATTTCAAGAAATGTCTGAAAATGAACGGAACTCTATGGCTGCAAGTATTACTGAGACACAGCAAGCAGGAGAACAGCTTCAATTAATTGTACTAATTATTGCGATTGCCTTAACCATTATTATGATTGTTCTTGCTTTGCGTATATCTTCAACGATCTCAACTCCACTTAAACAACTAGTAAAAGAAGCCGATTCAATTAGCGGAGGCGACTTAACAGGTGAACCAATTAAAGTAAAAACGAAGGACGAGTTCGATACACTCGCCGATTCATTTAATAAAATGAGAGACTCACTACGAGGCCTTATCGGGACTACGGCCAGTATGTCAGAAAACGTAGCTGCAACAGCAGAGCAGTTATCTGCAAGCTCAGAAGAAACGTCAGCAGCGACCAATCAAATTGCTGGAACGGTCCAGTCGCTTAATAGCTCGGCTGAATCTAGTTCCGAGACTTCAAGAAACAGTCTGCAGGCAGCAGGTGCTATGACTGAAAGTGTAGAACAAATTACGTTTGCTACTGCAACAGCCATAGAAGCTTCGATGAAAATGGAAGAGCGATCTTCGTCCGGTAGAAATCTAATTGGACAAGCGGTTGGTCAAATGAAGGATATCCAACTCACAGTGGAAAAATCAGCTGAAGTCATGGGAGAGCTTGATAGAAGATCAAAGGAAATTGGTGATATTCTAGAGTTAATTACTTCTATATCTGAACAGACAAATTTGCTTGCCTTGAACGCAGCGATTGAAGCTGCAAGAGCGGGAGAGCATGGAAGAGGATTTGCTGTTGTAGCTGATGAAGTACGTAAGCTAGCAGAAGAATCGAAGAACTCAGCTAGTCAAATCGAGCAAATGATCCATGCAATTCAGCGAGACGCTAAGACAGCGACAACAGAAATGCAAAAAGGAACAGAAGAAGTCTCACAAGGAACACAGTTAATGGATGAAGTGGGCACTTCATTTGAGCACATCTCTGAATCCATTAATGAGGTCAACAGTCAAATGATGGCGGTGTCGGCAGCCACTCAAGGAATTGCTCAACAGACAATGAAGTTAAACGAGTATATGACAGCCATGGATGTACAAGCAAAAGCAAATGTTGAAAGTACGGAGGAAGCTGCGGCTTCAACAGAAGAGCAATTAGCGGCGATGCAGGAAGTTGCCTCATCAGCTGAGGTTCTAACAGAGCTTGCAAACAGCTTACTAGAAGAAATATCAACTTTTAAGCTATCAAATACGTCTTCATTCAAACAGGACCTTGATGTAGAAGAAGAGGACGATCAAAACGATGAGGACGAAGAGGTTGATTTAAAAGAACCCACTGGAACCGACGAAGATACAGCATTAGAAGAAGATCAAGAGGAAGAATTGCTAAATCGTAAATCTTCATAATAGGGAAGCCTGAGGAGTAAACACATATGCCTCAGGCTTTTTGCTATCCTTACATGACCTTTCACACTCATAACAATGACCAACTAGATCGACAGGGACAGTTGCATTAAAAAGTAGCTGCAGTAATAACCAATCAGCTACCTTTACTCTTAGTTAAAGATTAAAAGACGTGTAGCATTATTGAAGGATATCTTCTAGTTGATGACGAAACCTATAGGGATTAAGTTTAAGGAGGTAAATGAGGTAAACAAGCAGTTTGAAGAACGAATTAAATTACCATATCTTTGTACGAACTTTTTTGGTGAAAAGACTGGCTAAATATTAATTTGTATGTATAATTATTGAGGGACGTTAGAAACGTAGGTAGAAAACCTAACAGTCCACCGTCATTATACGATAAGGGGTTTATATATATGAATTCATTGGATTCAAAGAATTACTTTTCAATACGTAATCTATTGATCTTTCTCATTCCTTCTTTGCTTGGGGTCTTTTTATTCATGATTCCACTTGAAAATGGAGATGGAGAGATTACACTTCCCGTTGCCTTTATGGCTAACCTGCTTTCTGATGTATTAGGCACAGCGATGCCTACAATCGTTTTAGCAGTGTTATTAATCTCTGTGATTATGACGATTTTTGTTACTCTCTTAAAGCCGCAGTCATTTATGGAAAATGATTTTCTAAAAAGATTGTTTGTTGTTGGTCCATTCTGGTTTGTTATTCGTGTACTTGGAGCCATTTTTGGAATCATGACATACTTTGAATTTGGTCCTGAGGCCGTATGGAGTGCAGATACTGGAATGGTCGTGTTCGGTGACCTTCTTCCCGTATTGTTTGCTGTCTTCTTCTTTGCAGGACTGTTATTGCCCTTGCTTTTAAACTTTGGATTACTTGAAATGCTTGGTGCACTTTTAAACAAATTAATGCGCCCGTTATTCCGATTACCTGGTCGTTCATCAGTGGATTGCCTGGCATCTTGGATGGGTGATGGAACCGTTGGTGTCCTTTTAAGTAACCAACAGTATGAGCAAGGACACTATACAAAAAGAGAAGCGGCTATTGTATCAACTACATTCTCTGTTGTGTCTATTACGTTTACGATCGTTATCTTAGAATACGTAAATCTATCACATATGTTTTGGCAGTATTATTTAACGATCGTTATTGCAGGTCTTGCAGCGGCTATCATCACTCCGCGAATTCCGCCACTTTCACGTAAAGCAGATACGTATATTGACGGACGCGAATCTGAGGATGAAGTATTTCCTAAAGGAACAAACCTGTTTGCAGTCGGATTCAATAGAGCGATGGGTGTTGCAGATCGTACACCAAAGCTATCTGAGCACGCAAAAAGTGGATTTCAAAATGTACTAGATATGTGGTTAGGCGTTATTCCAGTTGTAATGGCTGTTGGTACATTAGCACTAATTGTTGCAGAACTTACTCCGGTCTTCACTTGGCTTGGTGCACCGTTTGTTCCAGTCCTTCAATGGATGCAGGTTCCAGAAGCTGCAGCGGCAGGGCAAACAATGGTGATAGGTTTTGCAGACATGCTTCTTCCAGCGCTTCTTGCGGGTGGAATTGAAAGTGAAATGACTCGTTTTATCATTGCCTGTTTGTCTGTTACTCAGTTAATTTATCTTTCTGAAACAGGTGGCTTACTTCTAGCCTCAAAACTACCAGTTAACTTTTTGGACTTGGTTTTAATTTTCCTTGTTCGTACAATTGTTACCTTACCTGTCATTGTTTTAATGGCGCATCTATTCTTTTAAAAAAACCAAACGCAGCAGATGTCGCATGATGTCTGTTGCGTTTTTTTGATGGTTTCATTCTCGTGATACAATAAAAGAAAGAGTAGAAAAAGAGGTGCAGCACAACATGAAGATCCTACAGAACGGTTGGCAAGAACAAGTCGCATCCGAATTTGAAAAAGACTATTATCTTACATTACGAGAATTCTTAAAAGACGAATATCAAACTCGAACCATTTATCCGCCAATGGATGAAATCTTTAACGCCCTACATTTAACCGACTTCCATGATGTCAAAGTAGTCATCATCGGCCAAGATCCTTATCACGGTCCTAACCAGGCGCATGGGTTAAGCTTCTCTGTCAAACCAGAAGTCCCCATTCCACCATCCTTAAAAAATATTTATAAAGAGCTTCAAAGTGACCTAACCATTGAGCCTCCGAACCATGGGAACTTAACCTCGTGGGCAAAACAAGGTGTGCTGATGTTGAATAATGTACTAACCGTTCGACGTGGAGAGCCTGCCTCTCACAAAGGACGTGGCTGGGAACAATTCACGGATGCCGTCATTGATGCATTAGATCAAAGAGAGGAACCAGTATGCTTTGTCCTTTGGGGTAAACACGCACAAGAAAAAGGGGAAAGAATAAAGGACGCCAAACATTACATACTCACCTCGCCCCACCCAAGTCCGTTTTCAGCGCGACGTGGATTTTTTGGAAGCCAACCCTTCTCCAAAATCAATCATTGGTTAAAAGATCAAGGCAAACAGCCAATTGATTGGGAGCTATAAAAGGGAGGGAGCAGCTTGTTAAAAATTATTTACATCGTAGTAGCGATCCTTGTAGGGGCCGTCTTTAATGCCTTATCTGTGCCCGCAGGCTGGTTACTCGGAGCTCTAGTGTGTGGGATTGTCTGGTCTCTTGCTGGAGCTAGAATTGTTTTTTCAAAGCAATATTTCTCTTATATTATCGCCATTATCGGAACAAATATTGGGTTTACCGTTGTTCTCGAGCGATTTGTCACCTACAAACAACTCATTTTGCCATTGCTCCTATCGATTGTGCTTACCATTATCTTTGGGGTCGTGTTAGGTAGGTACTTCCATAAGTGGTCTGGCCTTGATAAAAATACAGCCTTCTTCTGTTGTTTACCGGGTGGTGCTTCAGAAGTCATTGCAATAAGTGACGAATATGGAGCAGACCAACGTATCGTAGCCGCCTTCCACACAACGAGAATTACGTTGTTTGTACTTGCGATTCCTTTTTTTGCTGGACTACTGACAGATGTAGAAAAACAAATCTTCACCCAGCCAACAGACTCCATTACTGTTTTAAGCTTTACTTCCGTCTTGCTTTGCGTGCTTGTGGTTGCCTTACTATCCACCTGGGTCGGGGTTCGAATCCCATTTCCAGGTGCAATCGTTTTTGTGAGCATCGGCCTGGGCTTTATCGCTCACACATTTGTCTTACCCGACATATCGATGCACTCAGTCATACCAGGAGTGGCGCAAGGATTAATGGGAGCGATATTAGGTACTCGCTTTGACCGGGAGACTGCGCGAGATTTGAAAAGGATAGGAAAAGTAAGTGCATTCGCTCTAACCATTTATTTTGGTATAAGCATTTTATTAGCAGGCTTATTTTATGCCTTAACCTCCACATCCTTTAACGAATCACTTCTTGGCATCGTGCCAGCGGGTGCTGCAGAAATGGCAGCAACCGCACTCTCACTAAACCTAGACTCAACACTTGTTGCAACACTACAAATGCTCCGCGTGCTCTGTCTATTCGCCGCGCTACCATTTTTAATCAAATGGTTCGCCAAGAAGCCTGAAGCGAATCACGATGTTCGTTAGCAAGAAGAAGATGGAGAGTACCAAGGAAACCTGTAAAATAATCAAGAACTGAGGAGCCTTAGTAAGAGGAATGAATGGCTTAATCAGAAAACAGACACCTTTACTCAGAAGCAGGTTTGAATACCAAGAAGAAAAGTAGATGAGTCAAGAAAGGCCCTTTGATATCAAGAACTTATTTATGAATAGCAAGAAGTTTCATGAAGGAATTAAGAAGAATGGGGATGGAAGCAAGAAGGAGCTGTGAGAGGGAAGCGAGGTGCGCGGGAGGAAAGGAAAGTGCGCGAGGTCAATGTCTGAGTGCGCGGGAGGAAGACGAAGTGCGCGAGATCGGGATGCTGATGCGCGAGATGAAGCCAAAGTGAGCGAGACCGGGATACGGATGCGCGAGATGAAGCCAAAGTGAGCGAGACCGGGATACGGGTGCGCGGGAGGAAGCCGAAGTGCGCGAGACCGGGATGCGGGTGCGCGAGATGAAGCCGAAGTGAGCGAGACCGGGATGCTGGTGCGCGAGAGGAAGCCGAAGTGCGCGAGTCGGTGCCACAAGTGCACGGGAAGAACTCAAAGCGCGCGAGCCTAGGCCACATTCGCGTGCCATCAATCCAGACCCCACCCCGCCCACTCAATCACCCTAATCGCAAAAAAACGAGCCAAAGGCTCGTTTTTCTTTTCCCTTTATTGAAGCATTTGGCTGGACTTTGGAGTAGGCATTTGCACGGGCTGTGTGGCTGGTGCATAGGCCTGAGTCATGGCTTGGGCATCTTTTGCTGCGAGTTGCGGCACTTGATAGTAGCCATGCTTGTTCTGGTAAAGGAACACTTCATAGGCCATTTCAATAAAGTTCGGGATCGAATCGGCAATGACACGGCGTACAACGGGATTTGTAATCTCGGTGGCCGCCATTCCCATCAAGGATGCTTCCGATTTAAGCAAACCTAACATATGAGCAGATAATCCGGTTTCCTTTACATCTTGTAAGGACTGGTTCGGCTTTTTTGGTTGCGAAGGCGTAATTCCATAAACAACATCATGTGGCTGAGTCATTTTATAGACGCCTGTTGAACCAGAAGGCTTCTGTCCTGTACTGAAAGCTTCAACAATTAGATTATATTGGCTCTCAATGAAAGTGTATTGACGATCAAGGATATCTACCAAGGTTTGGTCCTTCATGAACGAGCGAAAGATCATAAATTGGTCGAGTACATTGATCATCCCGGCAATGATTTCGTGGCTGTCAAAAAGTTCGTGACCTCCATGATTCAGTTGTGGTGGAATCTGTTCAGATTGCATTTGGTTTGGCTGATGTTGATTCGGTAAGCTATTCATTGTGTGCGCCTCCTTTTGATAGGACCCATGCGATCCATCATTTAATGTGGCTTGAAATCGAGCGAATCATACCTGTTTATATTTGCATAATGTAAGCGGATACGAGTGCTTCACATCAACAAAACCACAATAATCAGTTATTTCAGAAGAATAGAAATAGTGTAAGGTTATCTTCCAACTAAGTAGCCATCAGTTAACGGACACGTATAATTAGGGGTAACAAGAGATGTTAACTATCTTTACGCAAGTAAACGATTGAAGGGGGAGAAAGAATTTGAACGATCCAATTTTTCTAATGAATAATGTTTGGTTAACGGTTGCTGCAATTTTAGTCCTTTTTATGCAAGGTGGATTTATCTTACTTGAAGCAGGTTCAACACGAATGAAGAATGCAGGTCATATTGCTGGTAAAACCATTTTTACAGTCGGTATTGCTTCCTTAGTCTTTTGGGCTGTCGGGTATGGATTTATATATGGAGATGGAAATGCCATTATCGGTTTATCTAATTTCTTCTTCGGAGATTTTACTAGCTTCGATGCAGAAGGAACAACTGGTGCAGTTGATTTCTTCTTCCAGCTAACGTTTGCGGCAATCGCATTAACGATTGCATTTGGTGGATTTGCTGAACGTGGAAAGCTAGCAGCCTATGTACTGTTCGCTGTTCTATTCTCAGCTCTTGTCTATCCAATCGTTGCACACTGGATCTGGAGCGATCAAGGTTGGTTATCTGAACTAGGAAAGCAAGACTTTGCTGGATCAACGGTTGTTCACTTAACAGGTGCGATGGCGGCACTCGCTGCAACCATTTTATTAAAACCACGTCTTGGACGTTTCAATAAAGACGGTTCTGCAAATGAAATTTATGGTCATAACCAAGTATTTACGGCATTAGGTGTACTTATTCTATGGGTAGGTTGGTTCGGTTTCAACGCAGGTAGTACAGGTGGAGTTGCTGACGGATTCTTCGGTTATGTTGCATTAAACACTCAGCTTGCAGCTGGTGCGGGTGCGATTGCTGCCTTGTTCATTGTTTACGCAGTAACTGGTAAGTCAGATGTTCCAACGATGTTAAATGGTGCACTTGCAGGTCTTGTAGCTATTACGGCATCTTGTGCCTTTGTTGCTCCTTGGGCAGCGGTGATCATTGGGATCATCGGTGGATTAATCGTATTCTTCAGTATGAAGATGTTTGATAAGGCTCGAATTGACGATCCAATCTTTGCTTTATCTGTACATGGGGTTGCTGGTGTATGGGGGACGATTTCTACAGGATTCTTCGCAACACCTGAACTTGCAGATATGAATGGTGGTTCAGCTGGTTTGTTCTATGGTGGTGGACTCTCTCAACTAGGTGTCCAAATTATCAGCGTAGTCGCATGCGGGGCCTTTGCTTTTATCGCTTCATATGTAATCCTTCTTGGTATTAAAGCAGTTCTTGGAGGACTTCGCGTAACAGAAGAAGAAGAGATCATGGGACTTGATATTAGTGAGCACGGAAGCTACGGTTATCCTGAAAGCATGCAAGAGCAACTTGATAAGAAAAAAACAGGTGCATAAGGAGTTCTGAATGACTGGGCAACCAATTCATGATGATCATAACAAATGGCAACGCAGGTTAGACGAATTGTATCGTAAACGGCTGTCAGATATGAAACAACTGGATCTGACAGTAGAGAATCTTCATGGGCTCCATGAAAAGTTAATGCGGGAGACGATTCAAATTGCCATTGAAAAAACAGAAAGTGAGCGGGGCAAGGTTCCTGCTCACTTTACTTTCTTTGTAATGGGAAGTGCGGGTCGCGCAGAGCAGCTTCAGTGGAGTGATCAAGATCATGCCATCATCTTTGAACAAGAAGATGATGAACATAAGGAAAATCAATCGTATTTTCTAAAACTTGGAGAAGAAATCGTAGAAGCGCTAGAATCAGTTGGTTATGAACGCTGTGATGGAAATGTGATGGCTTCGAACCTCAGATGGTGTAAATCAAGAGAGAGTTTTAAAGAACAGCTATTGGGATGGTTAAGAGAAGATACATGGGAACATATGCGGTATGTATTAACTTTTTTTGATGGCAGAGCCATACTCGGTCCTGAACATTTTCTAAGCGAACTAAAGGAAACCCTCTTTAATGAAGTCCGTCAAAATAAACAACTCCTTCAACGCTTTAAAAATAATACAGGACGAATGCGGAACGGGATTGGTTTATTTGGTCAATTGCTGACTGAAACGGAAGGAGATCACAAAGGTACCTTTGATTTAAAGCAATTAGCGCTATTTCCATACGTAAATGGACTAAGACTTCTTGCTATTCAAGAAGAAATTACAGCACCTGAAACCCTTAAACGATTTGAGGAGCTGCCGAATCGCTGCCGAGATATTCAAGCATATCAAGAATCCTATCGCAGGCTCTTAGAAAAACGCATCGTCTGGCAATCAACAATCCAGTCCTATGAAAAGATTCATCATGTGGATGTCAATAAACTTGATGCAAATGAAAAAAAACAGCTTAAAGAGTGGATTAAAGAAGGACGAGAGCTTTACCATATGGTCGAAAAAATAGTAGGGAGTAGTCATTCATTATGATGAATAACATGATTCAGCTTGTGAAGCAGCTATCGACTAAGTTAAGTCCTGGCATTTATACGTCTTCTCAACAGCAATCAGCAGCGAATCAATTGGCTCATGTTCGCGAAATTCAACGTCAATTAAAACAACATGATGTACTCGACACCCCACTCATGGATCTACCATTTGTCGTATTTGACCTTGAAACAAGCGGATTTAATCCAGATGTAGGAGATAGCATTTTATCGATAGGTGCGATCAAAATGAAGGGGCCAACGATCTTAGAAGAGTCTACATTCTATTCGACCATCCAACCTAAAAAAAAACCGTCTGACGAGATCCTTGCTTTGACCGGATTAACGATGGAAGAATTAGAAGCGTCGCCAGCCCTTGCTGATGTATTAATGTCATTTTATCAATTTGTAGGGGATGCCACACTTGTTGCCCATCATGCCAGCCACGAGAAACGATTTATGTCTCATGCGACCTGGCAAACGTTACGTCTGACGTTTCAGCACCGTCTTGTTGATACTTCCTTTTTAACTCGTGTGGTCGCACCAAACGAAGAATTGGTGACGCTTGATGAGTGCTGTGCGTTTTATCAGATCGAGACCTCAAATCGCCATCACGCTATGTCAGATGCCATTCTTGCTGCTAAGCTATGGCGGGAAAATGTACAAAAGGCAGATGTGATGGGGTTTACCTCTTTGAGAGATGTGTATGTTCATCTGGCTAAGAGCAAATAAAGTAAATAGATAGAGGAGGAAAGGGTTGTGAGTCATGACATCCCGCCTAGACAAGCGTGCTTCCCCATTCGAGTTGTGATGGAGATGACCGATTTATCCGCACGTCAAATTCGATACTATGAGGAACAAGGGCTTGTAAAGCCGGATCGTAACGAAGGAAACCAGCGAATGTTTTCACTCTTTGATATTGAGCGATTGAATACGGTAAAGGCTTATATTCAAAAAGGTATCAACATTGCAGGCATAAAAGCGATCATGTCTTCAGACGGTTGAATGATGGATTGTCCAATTCTTTGGGCAGTCCTTTTTTTGTGCTACACTTACAAGGAAAGAGGTGAGACGTATGAACATTTCAGCTAACCGAGTTGTTGCCAAAATGGAAGAACAGCTGGCCTTGCTTCAAACGGCGGTCAAGCAAAATGATCAACAAGCTGTACGTGAATATACATCGGTGATTGAAGGCTATTGTCAATTATTAAAAGATCAACCAAGCATAAATCAAACAGGAAAGGTAGCTTCTCCTTTGGTGGAGCCACAGCCTATTCCCCCACAACCAGTAACACCTATTCAACCCGCTTCCCCCTCCCCAACAAGCGATCAAAAACCAGGTAGCCTATTCGATTTCTAACTATAGCTTAACTAAGATCAATGAAAGACTAATGACTTCTTCTGCAAACAGAGTCATTAGTCTTTTTTGTTTTCCACTAGAAGTTCTGTCTCTGTCTTTTTC
Organism: Alkalicoccobacillus gibsonii; assembly: GCF_016798245.1. GTDB lineage: Bacteria > Bacillota > Bacilli > Bacillales > Bacillaceae_D > Alkalicoccobacillus > Alkalicoccobacillus gibsonii. The sequence continues at coordinate 442,583 of NZ_JAEUZA010000002.1, forward strand.
AACATATTCTGTCAGACTATCTTTCATAGAATAGAATCTTTGTGGCTAAACCACAAAATAGTCATGAAAACGTTGTATTGTGCGAATATTGTTACGTTATAGCGCTTTCTTATACAATGAAAGCAGTAAAGGAGAAGGATGAGGTGTTCACAGATGGACGCTTTGAGTAGAGATTTTTTCCTGTTTTTATCTAAAAATCGCGGGTTAAATTTTATGGCCAAAAGGTGGGGGAAATCCCTTGCCACCGGTAATATCATTGGTGGCATTGATTTTGAGTCATGTATTCCGCACATCGAGCAGTTAAATAAAAAAGGCATTCAGGTAACTGTTGATCATTTAGGTGAGTTTGTTATGGACGAGGCCGTTGCACGTGAACGTACGCAGGAATGTATTCGTACCATCCAAACGATTGCGACGAATGCAATCCAAACACAAGTTTCGGTTAAGCTCACGTCGCTCGGACTGGATATTAGTCAGGACTTGGCTCGTGAGAACATGCAAAAGATTTTAGAGGTAGCTTCAATGCATCGGGTTTTAGTCACAATTGATATGGAAAATGAGTCAAGATGTGAAGCCACGCTTGAATTATTCCGAGAATTAAAAGAGCAATACGATCTTGTTGGAACAGTGATTCAAGCGTATCTGTACCGGTCAGAGGAAGATCTAGCAAATTTAGATGATCTCTCGCCTTTTATTCGCTTGGTAAAAGGAGCATACAAGGAATCTGCTCAAGTGGCCCATACGGAGAAGGCCGATATCCGAGAAAATTTTAAACAATTAATCAAAAGGCAGCTGACAAGTGGTCATTATACTGCTATTGCTACGCATGACGATCACATGGTCGACTTCACCAAGGAATTTGTGGAGAGTCAGGGGATACCAAAGGATCGATTTGAATTTCAAATGTTATACGGAATGCGAACGAAGACACAACAAGAACTCAAGGATGAAGGATATAACGTTCGCATTTACATGCCCTATGGTGATGACTGGTATGGATATTTTATGAGACGGCTTGCAGAAAAACCGTCTAATATCAGCTTTGCATTAAAAGGACTAACGAAAAAATAAGTAAGGAGACGATCACATGACTACACCTTATAGACACGAACCATTTACAGATTTCAGCCTGAAAGAGAACCAAGAGGCTTTTAAGAAAGCTCTTAAAACAGTCAATAAAGAATGGTTGGGTAAAGAATATCCACTCATTATTAATGGTGAGCGTATTACGACAGATGCGAAGATCGTTTCATACAATCCGGCGAAAAAGGATGAAGTGATCGGCAGTGTATCAAAAGCAACAAAGGAGCTAGCAGAGAAAGCGATAGAGGCAGCAGCGACAGCATTTGAAACGTGGAGATATACAAAAGCTGAGGAACGCGCCAATATCCTATTTCGTGCAGCAGCTAGTATCCGTCGCAAAAAGCATGAGTTTTCTGCGTTGCTTGTTAAAGAAGCAGGGAAGCCATGGAAAGAGGCTGATGCGGATACGGCAGAGGCGATTGACTTTCTTGAATATTATGCAAGACAAATGATTGAGCTTGCAAATGGAAAACCGATTAACAGTCGCGAGGGAGAGTACAACCAGTACATCTATACGCCAACTGGTGTGACAGTGTCTATTCCACCTTGGAACTTCCTTTTTGCCATTATGGCTGGAATCACAGTAGCACCACTTGTTTCAGGGAACACGGTTGTCTTAAAGCCAGCAAGTGCTACCCCAATTATTGCGGCTCTTTTTGTGGATGTATTAGAAGAAGCGGGCGTACCAAAAGGTGTCATTAACTTTGTGCCTGGAAGTGGATCTGAGGTAGGAGATACGCTTGTTGATCATCCGAAAACAAGTATTATCACATTTACAGGATCTCGTGAAGTTGGTACACGTATTTTTGAACGTGCAGCCGTGGTGCAGCCTGGACAGCAGCACTTAAAACAAGTGATTGCAGAGATGGGTGGAAAAGATACAATCATTGTGGATAAAGACGGGGATGTGGAGCTTGCTGCACAGTCGATCTTTACGTCTGCCTTTGGTTTTGCCGGTCAGAAATGTTCAGCTGGCTCAAGAGCAGTAGTACATGCGGATGTATATGATGCGGTGGTAGAACGTGTTGTTGAGATTACAGAAGAACAAATTACAGGGAATCCGGAAAGCCATTCCACGTACATGGGACCAGTTATTGATGCGGCTTCCTATGAAAAAATCATGGGTTATATTGAGATTGGAAAAGAAGAAGGGCGTCTTGTTAGTGGGGGGACGGGTGATGATTCAAAAGGATTCTTCATCCAGCCAACGATCTTTGCAGACGTAGATGCAGAAGCAAAGATTATGCAAGAAGAGATCTTCGGACCAGTTCTAGCGTTTTCAAAGGTTGCGAGCTTTGATGAGGCACTTCAGGTAGCAAACAATACAGAGTATGGCTTAACAGGTGCGGTCATTACAAACAACCGTGCACATATTGAGCGTGCAAAGCAGGAATTCCATGTAGGAAATCTCTACTTTAACCGCAACTGCACAGGTGCAATCGTTGGATACCATCCATTTGGTGGCTTCAAGATGTCTGGGACAGATTCAAAAGCAGGCGGACCAGATTACCTAACATTACACATGAACGCTAAAACAGTAAGCGAAACCTACTAAGTCAATTTAATTACGGGGAACGAGTCGGATTTAATCTGTCTCGTTCTTTTGGTATACTAATTGAGATTGTTTAACTGGAGGGATTATGTGAGTTCATATTTAATAGGTTCAATTATTGTATACATGATGGCAATGATCCTGATTGGTTATTATGCGTACAAACGTACAACGTCTCATTCAGATTACATGCTTGGTGGCAGAGGACTAACGCCTGGTGTTGCAGCACTTAGTGCAGGAGCATCAGATATGAGTGGTTGGCTTTTAATGGGGTTACCTGGAGCTATTTTTGATCAAGGATTTCGTGCATCTTGGATTGCAATTGGTTTAACACTTGGAGCCTATATCAACTGGTTGTATGTGGCACCACGATTACGAACATTTACAGAAGTAGCGAACAACTCGATCACCATACCAGGGTATTTTGAAAATCGATTTGGAGATCGGACGAGAGTGCTTCGAATCTTTTCAAGTCTTGTAATCTTACTCTTTTTTGTCTTTTATATTGCCTCGGGAATGGTTGCTGGTGGCGTTATTTTTAACGAGATTTTAGGCTTTAGCTATTCAACCGGCGTCCTTGTATTAGTTGGCGTGACACTGATCTATACGTTGATTGGTGGATTTTTAGCGGCCAGTTGGACTGATGTCGTGCAAGGGATCATTATGATGACAGCACTCATTCTAGTACCGATTGTCACACTTATTACCATCGGGGGACCTAATGAGGTGGTAAGTGAAGTGCGTACCATTGACCCTAGTATGCTTAATCTATTTACCGGCGCAAGCGCATTGGGCATTATTTCCTTTCTGGGGTGGGGGTTAGGCTATTTTGGCCAGCCACATATTATTGTGCGATTTATGGCCTTAACGTCTTCAAAAGGAGCCAAAAAGGCAAGACATATTGGGATGAGTTGGATGATTATTTCCTTGCTGGGAGCGGTGTTTACTGGACTCATTGGATTGGCTTATTATAGCCAGCAAGGGATGACGATTGCTGACTCAGAGACGATATTTATTCAGCTTGGAACGATTTTATTCCATCCCATTATTACAGGGTTCATCTTATCTGCGTTACTTGCAGCGGTTATGAGTACGATTTCTTCGCAACTGCTTGTGACGTCAAGCTCACTCACGGATGATTTGTACAAAACATTCTTTAAACGCTCAGCTTCTGAAAAGGAGTTAGTCTTTGTTGGTCGTTTATCTGTTTTTATTGTGACGGGTTTCTCTTTAAGTATTGCTTGGGTTCAGCCAGAATCTATATTGGAAATGGTCGGCTATGCGTGGGCAGGATTTGGAGCATCATTCGGCCCGGTTGTTCTGCTAAGCTTGTTCTGGCGTAGAATGAATACGTGGGGGGCACTTACTGGAATGATTTCAGGAGCGATTACCGTTGTTCTTTGGAAGGAATTTGGTTTAGGTGAGGTACTATATGAGATTATCCCTGGATTTGCTGTCAGTGTACTGATGATTTATGTAGTAAGCTTACTAACAGCATCACCGACGCCAAAGGTTTTAGAGCAATTTGATGAAGTGAAACGATTATCATAATAGGGAAAAAGATTTGGAACATAACTAAAAATAAACGCAAAAATAGCGGATGATTGAACGAGCAAATCATTCGCTATTTTTTTGCAAAACGAGCGTAAGGAGAACCCGACACTCCTACGGGATAGTACGTGGTGAAGACACTGTAGCAACGATACCCGCAAAAGGGGCTGAGGCCGTAACGCGCGGGTGGGAGGGATTCTCCTGGAGCGGATTTGTGGATAGGTTCGTGTTTTCGTAAGTGATATTATGTCATGTCCCACTCTTTTTTTATATAGAGGAGCGCTTTCATCCTCTATACAATAGGAATCAATCAAAGTATGATTAGGGTAAACATGGTGTAGGGGGATCGTGGGATGGACAAGTCTCTAAGTCAGCTTGAAACATTATCTGAAATGAGCGAGATTATTGATTTTACAAGCAAAGAATTAAAGCGACCAATTGTTCTTGAAAGCTCTGACTTTTCATTAGCTGCCTATCATTCCTATCATATCAATCAATTTGACCTCGCCAACCAACAGACGATCTTCTCGAAAAAATGTCCGCAGCATATTTATGATACGTTCCTTGCAAGAGGGATTATTGAGAAGCTTCAGGAAAACGAAGATCGTTTTACAGTGGGACCAATTGATGAGATTGGGTTAAATACGAGAATTGTGAAGACCATTCGTTACCAACATGAAATTCAAGGCTACATTTGGCTCCAAGAATACCAGAATCCATTAACAGAATCCGAGTTTGCTTTCTTTGAAGGGGCAGTAGAGCATCTGGCAAAAACCATGCACGAGAATCAGGTAATTAAGCTCTCTAAAAGTAAATCGGTGGATGATGTCTATCAAGCAGCCTTAAGCGGGAAGATCACATCCAAGCGAACACTACAGGAACGGGCCTATAAAGAGGGAATTCCGTACACAAGACTACAGGTTGTTACGGTATTTGTTCAAGAAGATGGAGCTCCGTTATCAAAAAGAGTGGAAGCCCTAAGAAAGCTCGCATTGCCGAATAGCTATGTTTTAAGCTTCAACGGACATGTCATTATCTTAACGGGGGAGCAACCAACACCTTTTTCAATCATCAGTATGTTAAATGCCCTGAAACAAGAAATGTCAGATGAGGCATATTCAAATATGTGGATGGGAATTAGTAGGTCCTGCTTAAATGTAAGTGAATTAGCACGAGGATATAACGAAGCCCTAGAAGTGACGAAGGTAGCAGACCTACTAGGAGAGCAGCCGGTGGATCGTCGCGAATTCTCACAGCTAGGAATGCTTCGATACATTGATGTATTGGCTGGTGTCCAGGAGGATTCAAATTATCGAAATCCCGATTTGGTGATTCTTGAACATAAAGATTCAACCAGTCAAACCGAATTTATTAAAACCATAGAACTCTATTTATTAAATAACTGTCGAGTTAAGTCAACGTCGGAGCAGTTATTCATTCATCCAAATACATTATCGTATCGCTTAAAGCAAATCCAAGAGCTGACAGCTATTCGATTTGATCAGTTTAATTTAAACTGTCAGCTCTTAATTGACATTATGGTCATGAAAAAAAGACGTAGAGATCAAAGCTTATGAAGGATTCCACTCCACTAAAACCGCATAATGATGCGACTCGTCGTCTTCTACATAGTTTGGCAGAACGGAGATAGGACGTAGCCCTTGCTTTAACATAAACGTGAGTACTAAATCGGTGCGTTCACCCAAAACAACGGCTTGAACATATTCTTCAACCGAAAGAGCGTGGGCACATTGATGAAAATCAGGTATGCGACACGCCGCAATAAATCGTTTAAGGCCCAGTTTACGAACGGTGTGCTTACGTGCCTCGTAAAGAGCCTGAGCTACACCTTTTCCGCGCATTGTGGGTCTCACGCATAAGTCGATGCCATATAGAGAGTCTCCATTCGGGTCATGACTCTTTCGTATGTAACCTGAATCAGATACCTCATCCCACGTATGGGGTTTGCTGTCAAAGGTGATGATAAGCGAAGTAGCTGATCCAGCAGGAACACCATCTACTTCTGCAAGCAGTCCTCCTTCTGGAAAGGTATCCACATGGCTTTGAATGTGATCCTTCTGCCACCATAGCTCCTCTGGAAAAGGAGGAGGGAAGGCTTCTTGTTGAATGGTTAATAACGCTGGATAATCAGCGGCTGTATAAGGTCGTACCATGACATTTTTCATATGTATGCGAACACCTCCATTCTTTTATACTAATAGAAATGAGGATTCAATGACAGTTTGAAGGAATGAAAAGTTTGCGTTAAAAGATGTGGTACTCTTAAAGGAAAGACAAGAGAGGACGATTATAGATGGTTAAGTTATTTTTACTCATAGGAAGCATTGTAATGGCGCTTGGAGTTGGGATCGGAGCGTTTGGTGCCCACGGACTTGAGCCGAGAATTTCAGAAAGAATGCTAAAAAATTATCAGACAGGAGTTCAATATCATATGATCCACGGCTTAGGGATCATCGTCGTTGCTCTAGTAGGAATGAAAATGACGTCTTCTGCTCTTTTAACTGGAGCTGGTTGGGCATTTCTAATTGGGATCATTTTCTTCTCAGGCAGTCTCTACGTGATGGCACTCACTGGCATTACAAAGCTTGGAGCGATTACACCGATTGGAGGCCTGGCGTTCATTATAGGTTGGATTTTAATTGGTACGTTTGCCGTACGTACTCTTTCCTAAATAAAAATAGCGAACCTTCCACATTGATGGAACGTTCGCTATTTTTCTGTATTACCGAGGGGAATACGTTCCGATATCAGAGCTCTGTTGCCCATATGGATACGCATACGTAATCGGTTCATCAAAGGTCACCCAATCTAAATTAACCATAAGAAGAAGATAGCTCTCTCCGGTTTCTGGGTTACTGACAATAATGTGATCTCGACCAGCTTCCTCTAGGCGTCCTCGAAACACGCGTGCATTCCACTCATCATTGTTCTCAAACGTCTGATGAACAACGACATTTTTTCCCCGATTTAATCGAAGGATATTTTCAATAAATGATTGTTCAATTGGAAGCGATGCTCCGCCCTCTGCTGGTGTAGCGCCTGCTTGAGCTTGTTGGGCAAAACCTGGTGTTTGGTAGTTCTGTGCCGAGAAATACGGCTCAGGACCCTGTTGTCCTTGCTGGCCCTGTTGAGGCTGTTGACGATAATACCCCTGATCATAATAGCCATTCTGATAGTTCCATGGTTGTTGATACATACAGATGCCTCCTTAAGTAATTAGTAAGTTGAATAGACTTCTGAGCATTCAGCCTGAGTAGGGATAAAAAAGCAATGTGACTTATACCTTCCCGAGTTCACCTGACCATACCATGTTGCTGGACAATCACCTGCGGGTTTGAAAAACCACAGAGCATTATCAGCTGGATAAAACCGTTCTCCATTAATTAACCGCTTAGCCAAACGTTTGTCTCGTTCCCGAGCTCTTTGATAAAAGTAACTCTTTTGAACCGCCTCAAAACCACCAGGAGACTGGTAGGCAACCTGGGGGATGGTATTGACGTTGGCAAAGTCTAAGCAACCCACTCGTGCCCGATTCACCATTACATTACCTGCCATCAACATCCCCTGTTCGCCTTCACCCTCAGCCTCTGCTCTCATCAAACGAGCCAGCACATCAATATCACTTGAAGATGCCTTAATAACAGCCATCTCACACCTCCGTATGACTTTAAATCAACATCCCTCTAACTGTATGAATCAAAAGAAGAAAATATGAATTGTAAAAAAATAAAAAATACCCTTGCACATTTTATGTGCACACTGTTATAGTGTATATAAAGATATACACACTATAACACTAAATATTAGGAGGATGGCTATGTCGGAGAGGCAGCAGGTTTGGAAGTTGATGATGTTTGAGTTGAAAAGTATAAAAGCGCTCAATATCTTGAATTTTATATTGTTTACGACTGTCACATTTGTATTTTTTTCAATGTTTATCTTCTCAGGAGAATTTGATTTTATAAACGGAAATCGTCCATTAGCTCTTGCAATTGATTTTATATTTTTAGGCTATTCCGCTTCTATTGTTATGTACACACGATCAAAAGCGTTTAAGATGCAAACTCTTAAAGGTGGGTTGTACGCTGCGCCACTTATGGTCGTACTACGAACGATGCCATTTAGTGAAAAAGCAATCTTGAAATCGAGGATCTATCTTTATCTTTTAATATCTATTTTAGTGAGTACCGGTCACATGTTAATTATTTATTTTTCAACGCCTGTATTAAGTGAATGGATTTCGTTAGAACAGTTTCCCCTGTGGCTTATCATTTGGAATATGGTCACGATATCGATTGGGGTATTAATGCCGATGAGCGAACCTGGTGCAACGTATACGGTGAAATATATAGTTGTGTTTTGCTTCATTTTTTACGCTTTCTTCTTAGCACTACTAATTGCTTTAGTTAGATTCAGTGGAAACGGAATCTTTGGTTGGCTCATTTATTTTTCTAGTGAGCATTTGATTCCAACTTTGATTGTTTCCATTGTACTAGGAGTAGGTTCAACAATTGTTACGTATTACTACATGAATCACTTCATGAAAAAGGTAGATTATCATGTATAGATTTAGAAGGGAGGTCACTAGATGAAGCTTCCCATTCATTTAGATGAATCGAGTCGTTCGCCCATTTACTATCAGATTGAAGAACAGTTAAAGGCATTGATTGTTTCTGGACACCTAGAGCAGGGAGCGAGTCTTCCGTCGATCCGAGCATTATCTAAGGATTTGGCCTGCAGCGTGATTACAACAAAACGTGCCTATCATAATCTTGAGGAGAAGGGACTGATCCGAACCTTGCAAGGAAAAGGAACCTTTGTAGCAGAAGTAGATACCGGCGCAAAACAATCGGCAAAAGAGGAAACGGTGGCTAAAGGATTCAAACAAGCCATTCAAACGGGCAGACAGCATAACTACTCAGATAAGGAACTTGTGAATTTGTTTACGAATCTTTTAAAAGAATAGGGGTGCCACATATGAAACCATTAACACTGACTCACGTAAAGAAAAGCATTGATCAACAGTCCGTCATTAATGTTGAAGAGATGTCACTCGATCCAGGATGTATCCATGCACTAGTGGGGGATAATGGCTCCGGTAAGACAACGTTGCTTCACTTGATCTCAGGTTACATTCACATGGATTCAGGCAAGATTGTTCGGTTTGGTGAGAATTCGAATAAGGAAGAATGGAAGCAAAAGCTCTCCTATATGCCTCAGGAAATGCAAGCCCACTCTTTCTTTTCTTTAAAGGATTTAGCAGATCTAGAACAGCTTGCTTATAAGGGGTGGGATCACGAGCTCTTTAACCGGCTAGTTCACGAGTTCGACCTTCCCTTAAAGAAGAAGCTTGATAAACTCTCTGTCGGTATGCGAAAAAAAGCGATGACCGCATTAGCGTTATCCAGGCCATCAAAGCTACTAGTCATGGATGAACCACTTGCTGGTGTGGATATTAGCGGGCAGGAGCAATTAAAGAGAGAGTGGATCTCGTATCTGGAGGAGGATGAAGAGCGGACGATTTTGTTTTCGACTCATACGCCAAGTGAGATTGGGGAGATGGCAGACTACATTCACATACTGAAAAAAGGAGAGCTTGAGGGTCCATTTGAAAAGGATTCACTTAGTGAACAGTATGCCTACATTTGGGTTGAACACGCACCAGGACTTTCAAGCGTTCCAGGAGTGAAGCGAGTGCAAACCACAGGAAATACCTCCATGCTCCTAACAGAAGATCGATTTGTAACGGAAGAAGCATTAACAGCAGCGCGTTATGAAATTCAACAGATTCAAGCTCTTAACATCACTGAGATATTAAGAGTAAAACTAGAAGGAAATGAAGGAGTGAGCGTATGACTTTATCCATTGATCACGTGTCAAAGCAGTTCGGTCAGCATCAAGCGGTGAGAGACATTTCGATTCATGTACCTAAAGGAGAGATCTTTGGGATGCTAGGTGCTAATGGAGCGGGGAAAACAACAACGTTCCGTATGATCCTTGGCCTCCTTGACCCATCTGACGGAAAAATTACGTGGGATGGTCAAAAGATTGATTATAGCCGCACAAGTTTAGTTGGATATTTGCCCGAAGAAAGAGGACTTTATCCGAAGCTGACAGTAAAGGAACAGCTCCTTTACTTAGGACGATTAAAAGGCATGAAAAAGCCCGAAATCTTAAAAGCAACCAAACAATGGTTGGAGAGTTTTAAGGTGCCTGAATATGAAAACAAAAAGATTGAAGAGCTTTCAAAAGGAAACCAGCAAAAAATCCAATTTATTGCGGCGATCCTGCACAATCCAGAGTTGGTTATTCTAGATGAACCATTTAGTGGATTGGATCCTTTGAATGTTGATCTTTTGAAAAAAGCAGTCATTAATCTGAAAGAAGCAGGTTCAACCATTATCTTTTCGAGTCACCGAATGGAGCATGTGGAGGAGTTATGTGAGCATCTCTGTATCATGCACAAAGGGAAACCTGTTGTTCATGGGAAGCTGAAAGAAATCAAACAAGATTTTGGGAAGAAAAATGTACTGATTCGTGCCGACTATGCACTTGATTTCTTGCGGGAACAACCAGGTGTCACGAAATTTGAAGCCTTCCCAAATGGAGCACGCATTCAAGTAGATGGTATGGAGACAGCAAAATCATTGTTTAACCAAATCACACAAAAAGGATTTGTGGAACGCTTTGAAGTAGAAGAACCGAGCTTGCACGACATATTCGTCGAGAAAGTAGGGACCTCATATGAATAATTTTTGGACAGTCACAATGCATACGTTCTCAAACCGTTTAAAGACAAAAGCGTTTATGATTACGACCTTAATTACAATTATTGTTATCGCAGGCTTCTTAAATGTTGATCGAATCTTTGACGCTTTTTCTGGTGATGGGGATGGTGCAGAATCCATTGCGGTTATAGGGGATCAAGAGGAATTTACAGAAATCGTGACACAAGAGTTATCTGCTCAAGAATTCGAAGCGACAAATGAATCAACGCAACAGGGAGAGCCAAGCGAGGTTCTTGAAGAAACTGAATCAGATTACGTACTTAGCTTACAAACGGATGAGTCCGGGCAATTATCAGCCTTACTATATGCCAATGATGTGTCAGCTAGTGTGGCAAGTGAAGTAGAAACAACGGTTCAACGTGTGAAAGAATCGGTGGCAACACTAGAGCTGGGTCTTGATGAGTCGGAGTTGGCAGCCATTTATGCTCCAATTTCTTTTGATACAGAATCTGCAGAGGCTTCTCTAACTCCTGAACGTTCAGAGGAAGAAACGTTTCAAGCGCAGACGATCGTGTATGTACTCCTGTTCGTTATTTATATAGCTGTCATTGTGTATGGAACGATGATTGCGACGGAGGTAGCTACGGAAAAATCCTCGCGTGTCATGGAGATTCTTGTATCGAGTGTTCATCCAATCGTGCAGATGTTTGGAAAGATTGTAGGGATAGGGTTAACTGCCTTGCTTCAACTTGTTGTACTTTTAATCGGTGTAGGACTAGGTCTATTAATTAGAGGGTCAACGGAAGGCAGCTTTATATCGGAACTTCTTGGATCTTCAATTCCTTATGACTTAGTGGGATACGCGCTCATTTTCTTAGTTCTTGGCTTCCTGTTGTATGGGAGTATTGCAGCGATGCTTGGTTCTTTAGTAAGCCGCGTAGAAGATGTGAACACATTGATTCAACCACTTATTTATATGGTGATGATTGCATTTTTTATTGCAATCTTTGGTTTAAACAACCCAGAATCAATGTTGGTTACGGTCACTTCATGGATTCCATTCTTTTCACCGATTATTATGTTCCTGCGCCTTGGATTATTAGCCATTCCTTTATGGGAAGTCATTCTTTCCTTTGGGGTCATGATTGTCTCGATCATTGTCTTTAGCTTATTTGCCGCAAATGTTTACAAAGGTGGCGTCATTATGTATGGTAGCAATTCATTATTCAAAGGAATCAAAGCTGCGTTATCGCTTTCAAAAAAATAGCCTAAAGGTAAAAAAGCATTTTGAGAACGTAGGACAAGTGTGGTACGATGAGACTATTGCATAAAGGGTAGGAGGTGAACAGGTGTGATTGAATTACTTTTAGAGATGATGATGATTGGTGCGATCTTATTAATTGGATTATATATGCTGGCAGCATTTGCTAGAATTAATCTTGCATTCAGTCATCACAAAATTAGATCGAATCAACTGAAAGAACGACTCGTAACAATTTATAGCTCTAGAATCGATCCACCTGTTTGTCCTATGTCGGTCACCTATCGTCCGAAGATACCGTCGATTTATGATCAATATGCCTCTGATGATGAAGCTCCATCCTTTGTGGTAGCAGCTTAATATCAATTGCGTATAACCAACAAGGAGGAATTTTCATTTTGAAGAAGTCACATATTATCATGTTAACAATGGTCTTATTAATGGTTGTTTTGTCTGCGTGTTCACCAATGGAGCAAGCACCTATAACATCTGAAACAGAAGGATTTTGGAGCCACTTTTTCGTATATCCAATGTCTTGGCTCATTACAACGGTAGCCGTATTTTTTAATAACAATTATGGCCTGTCTATTATCATAACAACGATTTTGATCCGTTGTGTATTACTACCGCTTGTATTAAAGCAACAAAAGAGTACACGTAAAATGCAATTGCTACGTCCAGAGATGCAAGAAATTCAAGAAAGAATGAAAAAGAAAAAGGGAGATCCAAAAGCACAACAAGAAGTACAAAGAGAAATGATGGGCTTGTATCAAAAGCATGGGGTAAATCCTTTAGCTGGATGTTTGCCGATCCTTGTGCAATTCCCAATCATCATGGCGTTCTACTTTGCGATTATTCGTACTGAAGAAATCAGAGCACATGAATTCCTATGGTTTAACCTAGGACAACCTGACTACGTGTTACCTGTTATTGCGGCAATCACGACCTTCTTCCAGTTTAAAATGTCGATGAGCCAAATGCAGCAAATGCCAACTGTAGAAGGTATGCCAAACCCAATGAACATCTTACTTTACGTAATGCCTGTTATGATCATCATTGCCGGTGTAACCCTACCATCAGCCCTTTCCCTATATTGGGTAATCGGAAACGTCTTTATGATCATTCAAACATACTTTGTAGTCATTCGCCCGAACGCGAAGCTGGCAGAGTTAGAGACGAAATAAGGTTGAAGACCACTGAGAGAAATCTCGGTGGTCTTTTTTGTTTGGAAGGGAAGAGGAGGTCGCGCAAGGTCGAAGCGAAGTCGAGCAGAAAGGGAGGAGGTCGCGCACGGACGGAGCAAAGTCGAGCAGAAAGGGAGGAGTTCGCGCACGGACGGAGCAAAGTCGAGCAGAAAGGGAGGAGGTCGCGCACGGACGGAGCGAAGTCGCGCAAAAAGAGGAAAGGTCGAGCAAGGTCGAAGCGAAGTCGAGCAGAAAGGGAGGAGGTCGCGCACGGACGGAGCAAAGTCGAGCAGAAAGGGAGAAGGTCGCGCATGATCGGAGCAAAGTCGAGCAGAAAGGGAGGAGGTCGCGCACGGACGGAGCAAAGTCGAGCAAAAAGGAAGGGAGTCGCGCACAAGCCATGCAAGGTCGCGCCAAAAGACTCTACTCCCGCACACCCATCCCAAATAAAAAAGCGAGCCCCATGGCTCGCTTTTTTATTTCTATCCCTAATCCTTATACATAAAGATACTTTGACAGCTGATCTTTCTTTAGTAAAGAACCCACGTAGAACGATCCAAACTCTCCGTAGCGCGCCGATACTTCGTCGAAACGCATCTCATACACAAGCTTCTTAAATTGCAGGACATCTTCAGCAAATAGCGTAACGCCCCATTCCCAATCGTCGAAACCAACGGATCCAGAGATGATTTGTTTTACTTTTCCGGCATAGCCACGGCCAATCATTCCATGACTGCGCATTAGGGAGCGACGCTCGTCCATATCTAGCATGTACCAATTATCATTGCCTTCGCGGCGTTTATCCATTGGATAGAAACACACGTAAGGGGCATCAGTTAATGTAGGGTACAATCTTGAGCGCACGTGAGGATTTTGATATGGATCCTCATCACTGTCGCCGGCAAGGTAGTTACTAAGCTCAACAACCGACACGTAGGAATATGACGGAAGTGTATACTCAGCAAATCTTGTTTTATTAAAGGCGTTTTCAAGTTCGTTTAGTTCTTTCATGGTTGGACGCATAAGCATAATCATCAGGTCAGCTTTTTGACCAAGGATGGAGTACACCGTATGTGTTCCAGATTCTGACGAGATGGCTTCTTCCCAATTAGAAAGGAGTGTCTGTAGTTCACTTATAATTTGTTCACGTTCTTCGCTTGGTACTTGCTTCCATGAAGTCCAGTCTATTCTTCGGAAATCATGTAGTACATACCAACCATCCAATGTTTTTGCTGCTTCATTCATTTTGCTTACCTCCTAAGTCCAATCACAAACTAATCCTTCTTTACATTATCATACTTCCAATTGGGAATACATCTTTTGAGGCAAGGCGCACATAAAAAGGCGCCTTTTCGAAAAAAATAATTGTAAGCGATGTACGCCAAATGCCACGTGGCTGTAAGCGTATTCTTTCTCTTGCTTTTTTTAGTTGCAAAAATGACAATCTTGTGTATGCCTGTTCCTTTTTAAAGGAAACAGGGGTATGCTAAGGGTATAACGGGTATGAATAAAGTAAAGGGGGGTTTGGCATGAGCGATTTGTTTACTCAAATTAAAGAACAGGTCCAACAACATCAGCCAACCATTGTATTTCCAGAAGGTACGGACGAACGTATTTTAAAGGCAGCTGTCAGATTGACAGAAGAGCGTGTAGTGAAGCCAATTTTAATTGGAGCGCCAGAAGCCATTAAAGAAGTAGCAACGAAAGAAGGAATTGAACTTTCTTCAGACATTACAATAGAGAACCCAGCAGATTATGCAGAATTCGATGCGATGGTAGAAGCATTTGTTGCTCGTCGCAAAGGAAAAGAAACCGAAGAGAGTGCACGCAAGGTCCTTCTTGATGTGAACTACTTTGGAACAATGCTTGTCTACATGGATAAAGCAGAAGGACTTGTAAGTGGTGCAGCTCACTCAACAGGTGACACAGTACGTCCTGCTCTTCAAATCATTAAAACACAACCAGGTATCAAGCGTACGTCTGGAGTATTTGTCATGGTGAAAGAAGATCAAAAGTTTGTGTTTGGTGATTGCGCGATTAACATTGCTCCAAATGCTGAAGAACTTTCTGAAATCGCCATTGCAACGGCTGAAACAGCGAAATTGTTTGATATTGATCCAAAAGTAGCGATGCTTAGCTTCTCAACACTTGGATCTGCGTCTTCACAAGAGACTCAAAAAGTATCAGAAGCAACGAAGATTGCTCAAGCAGCACGTCCTGACTTAGTGATTGATGGAGAATTCCAATTTGATGCAGCATTTGTTCCGGCTGTTGCTCAAAAGAAAGCTCCGAACTCACCACTTCAAGGACAAGCAAATGTATTCATCTTCCCAAGTCTTGAGTCAGGTAACCTAGGTTACAAAATTGCTCAACGTCTAGGTGGATACGATGCGATTGGACCGATTTTACAAGGCTTAAACAAGCCAGTGAACGATCTTTCACGTGGATGTGACGCTGATGATGTCTTTAAATTAAGCTTAATCACAGCGATGCAAGCGATCAACCAACGTGTAACTGTATAATGAAACGAAAAAAACGCAGCGATCCACTCGCTGCGTTTTTTCTATGGCGTAAGACAACGCACGTGGCGCTCTGTCACCCGTTTAAGCTGTTGTTCAAATACTCGCTGTTCGTCTTCGTTTGGTTCTGAAGGATTAATCGTTGCTCCTAGTTGCTCCATCGCGTGAAGAGCAAGGCCAAGGACACCAGGCACAGTGAGCGCCTCACCAGTTAGTTCCTCAAGAGAGGCCATTGTCTCAGGACGAATCTCTGGAACCTCATAGCGAGCCTCTCCGTCTTTTAACGCCTCTTCATAGAATTGCCTGATCACCTCAGCGCGATCAGAACCGCTTCCGGTTACACACAGATAGATCTGTACGGCAACTCCACCCCTAGTCCGCCTTTGTGAGATACCTGCAAACTTTTGATTGTTGATACTAAGATCGTAACTGCCTGGGCAATACGATCCAACAATCTCGCGCGCCTCTATTTTTTCACGAAATGCTGGAAACATCGATCGAATGAGCTCAACCATCAAGTCGTACCCTGCATTAATCGACCAGCCCTTACTCTCCTGAAAAATGAGTGATAGGTTAAGCACTCCCTCGTCCAACATAACAGCAAGCCCACCAGAGTTTCTTACGATCGCTCGATATTCTGGAGCGAGAAAGTGAATGCCTTCTTGAATATATGGAAGCCTTGAATCTTGAGTTCCTAACACAACGGTATCGTGGTGTATCCATGCCCTGAACGCTGCGCTCCCGTTGTCTCCCACTGACTGACATAACATGTCGTCAAATGCAAAGGATTGAAGCGCTATATAGTCTGAACCATTTTTTGTATGATCAAAATATCGCCAGGTTTTGACAAAATCCTGCTGATTTCTGACTGAATTCATAAAAAATTTCTCCCTTTTTCTTAACGGTCATTAGCCTATTATACCATGTTCTAAAGTCTCCATCACAGGAGAGATAGGCATTATTTTACATTGATTGACTGTTAAGGTGTGTTATACAATGGCAACTATCTTTTTAAAAGTCGATTGATGAATCAAATGGAAAAATGTTTCATTTTATTTAAAAGAGGGTATCAATGAATAATCTATTCATTGGTGAAGGGAGAAACGATATGAACTTAACGGTAAAAATACTGATCGGACTTGTAGTCGGTGCGGTAACTGGTATTATCTTTAATCTTTTTGCACCGGATGCTTTTCAATATGTAAATACATATTTTTTCGATCCAGTTGGTACGATTTTTCTTAACTTAATTATGATGATTGTGGTGCCATTAGTATTCTTCTCTATTGCGCTTGGAGCGGCTGGAATGGGCGACCCAAAGAAGCTGGGGAGAATTGGTGGGAAAACCGTTGGATTCTTCTTAATTACTACAGCGATTGCATTAGCAATCGGCTTATCTATTGCATTAATTGTACAACCGGGAGACGAGGGTTTACTTGGTCAAGGGGATGAGAGCTATTCAGCAGAGGAAGCCCCACCAATAATGGAGACGATCACAAATATTATTCCATCTAATCCTATTGAAGCAATGGCTTCTGGAGAGATGCTTCAAATCATCGCATTTTCGTTATTTGTGGGGATTGCCCTTGCGATCTTAGGAGATAAGGTGAAAGGTGTAACCAAGCTGTTTGAACAAGGAAATGAAATCATGATGTACCTTGTTGGAGTCATTATGAAGGTTGCTCCATACGGCGCAGGTGCACTTATTGCCTCTGCATTAGGAGATGCAGGAATTGGTGCGATGAGATCACTCGGTATGTATATGCTTTGTGTAATTGGCGCTCTAATTATTCATAGCATTGTGACATACGGAGGAGCAGTAGCGGTCTTCGGTAAGATGAACCCTGTTAAATTTTACAAAGGATTCTTCCCAGCGATTGCGATGGGATTCAGCTTATCTAGTAGTAACGGGACGCTGCCATTATCTATGAAATCTGCACAAGAAAATCTAGGTGTATCTAAGCAGGTATCAAGCTTTGTGCAACCGCTTGGAGCGACTATTAACATGGATGGAACAGCGATTATGCAGGCAATTGCGACTGTCTTTATTGCCCAAGTTTATGGAATTACTCTAGGAGTGCCTGACTTATTAACAATCGTGTTAACAGCCACTTTAGCAAGTATCGGTACAGCAGGAGTACCTGGTGTAGGAATGATCATGCTAGCGATGGTCTTAACGTCTGTTGGTCTTCCACCAGAAGGTATCGCTCTTGTTATTGGGGTTGACCGTATTCTAGATATGATGAGAACGTCGGTTAACATTACTGGTGATGCTGTATGTGCTGTAATCGTGGATCATGGTGAACGCAAAAATGGTCACATTGACGAAGATGAAGAGATGCAAGCTACCTCTTAAGAACATGAATAAAAACCAAGACAATTGTTAGATGTTGTCTTGGTTTTTCATTTCATGATCGCCCTTGCTCATGTATAATAAATCTATTATCGACATAAATGGAGAGAAACGGCCATGACAGAATCGTATCAGGGTATGCTTGATGAAGAGAAGGTATTTAAAGATCCTGTTCACAGATATATACATGTGCGGGATAAGGTCATTTGGGCATTAATCGGAACAAAAGAATTTCAGCGTCTTAGACGTGTACGGCAACTTGGGACAAGCTATATGACCTTTCACGGGGCGGAGCATACTCGTTTCACACATTCGCTTGGCGTTTATGAGATCACCCGAAGAATGATTAATGTCTTTCAAGGGCGTCCTCATTGGAACGAAGAGGACAGGCTTTTAGCTCTAGCTGCCGCATTACTACATGATATTGGTCATGGTCCTTTTTCTCATTCGTTTGAAAAAGTGTTCCACTCTGATCATGAGGAATGGACAAGAGCGATTATCCTTGGTGATACAGAGGTTAATGAAGTGTTAACGTCAGTAAGTCCGACATTCGCAAAAGATGTAGCAGAAGTGATCGAGAAAACTTCACCGAACAAGCTTGTGACCAGTATGATTTCAAGTCAGATTGATGCGGATCGGATGGATTACTTGCAGCGAGATGCGTATAACATTGGTGTAAGCTATGGTCATTTTGATATGGAGCGGATCTTGCGGGTCATGAGACCTACAGAGGATCAAGTGGTGATCAAACAAAGTGGTATGCATGCCGTAGAAGACTACATCATGAGCCGCTACCAGATGTATTGGCAGGTCTATTTTCACCCTGTAACACGAAGTGCAGAAGTGATTTTAAGTAAGATCTTTCAACGGGCAAAATGGCTGTATAAACAGGGCTATGAGTTTAGCCAGGCCCCTGTACACTTATTTTCCTTCTTTGATGGTAAACCTACATTAAAGGACTATTTGCGTCTTGACGAAGCGGTTGTTCTCTACTATTTTCAAATATGGCAAGAAGAGCAGGATGAGATTTTGAAGGATCTTTGTGTCAGGTTCATGAATCGTCGGTTGTTTAAATACGTGGAAGTGAATCCAAACATTCAAATGGGGGATTGGGCACGACTGCGTGAACTTTTTGCAACAGCTGGACTTGATCCAGACTATTACTTAGTAGTGGATTCTTCATCAGACCTACCGTATGACTTTTATCGTCCTGGGGAAGAAGAGGAACGAGTACCCATTCATCTCATTCTACCAAACGGGAAGCTAAGAGAGCTATCCAGACAATCGGATGTAGTTGAATCCATCTCCGGAAAAAAACGAACGGACCATAAGCTCTATTATCCTGGGGATTGGCTTGAAGCAATGGACGAGTTTGAAGAAGAAAAGAGAGAGATACACATGCTGTTAAACAAAGAAGGGTGAAGGAGTTGCACATACATGCTGGATGAACATGCGAAGCTCATGACATTTTTCTCACAAGCAGGGGAAGTGGTCGGCCGTAAGAAGCTACAAAAGATGATTTACATAGAGAAGAAGCTGAGTCTACCGTTTAGGGAACGGTATACGTTTCATGTCTACGGACCGTACTCAGAGGAGCTAAGTCTTCGGGTAGAAGAATTAACGAACCTTGGATTACTTGATGAGGTGCGAGAAGACAAGGGACATTATTATCAGTACCGCTATCGTTTGTCTGAAGAAGGGACTCAATTTCTTTCGTTATCTACAATTGATATGCCCGATGCGACACCTGTTACGACAAGCTTAAATGAGCAAAGCTCAAGGTTCCTAGAGCTTTTATCAACGCTGTTGTATTTTGATCATCTAGAAGGCGAAGAGCTTAAGCAGAAGGTGATCTCTGTGAAACCAAAACAAAAATTCACGGATGAGGAATTTGAAAAAGCGATCGATTATAAACAACAATTGGAGAAGCTGGTTCAATAAAAGGAGACTGACATAATCTCACATGTTTTTTAGCAGCTTTACGATGTCAACGCGTGTCATCTTTTTATATAGTAAAAGTAGACTTTTGACAACGTGAAGGGTGAGACCCATGAAGTTCTTCAGTTTTGTTGTGTTGTTTTGGGTATTGTTTGGTGCTGGTATCCCGCTAATGCTTTGGCTTACGATTGAAAAGCCAAGTGCAGGGTATACAATGTTTGTTATTATTTTCGTGGTGTGGTTCTGTTCCCACCATTATATAAAAAGAGATAAAAAGAAGGTCACCTGATGGAAGTCAGGGGACCTTCTTTTTGCTTATTGATCTGCAATCGCTGGACGTTTCCCAGCTTTTCCATAGTGCTCATGCTTCATCTCTTCAATGATGACTGTTACGTTTTCTGGAGGTGCATCGACTGTCTCTACAACTGCGCTTGTCACCTGTTCAATCAGTTCGCGCTTTTGATCATCATTACGACCTTCTAGCATTTTAACCGTTACAATTGGCATGTCTAATCCTCCTTCTCCTCAACTGCCTCTAGTATAGCAGATGACCTTATGATTCAAAATCAACAAGTTCCGGATAAAGAGTCGTATCGATCAATTCTGCTTCAAGCACGTATCGATCAGGAGCAGCACCGACAAAGTCGAAGGGATAACAAGTAGTGAGAGTAAGCTGCGCATCCTCAGTAGATACAATCACTGTGCGATCATCCTCGTCCACAATACGTTCTCTGAAGATCTTATACGTATATTCACCGATTCGTGTGCGGACAATTAATGTATCGCCTTCTCCAACCTCACCAAGCTTTCGAAAGACGGTATCACGATGTCCGGACAAAACAGAGTTATCGGGATCACCAGGAAGTACGCTCTGTGCAAAATGACCGACACCCTGGTCAAGCTCGTTATCTTCCGTTCCATGATAGATAGGGAGAGTAGCGTTTAGAACAGGAATTTCAATTTCGCCCATGAGTTCACCTTGCTCCGGCCACCAATCAATTGGTTCAGCCGGTTCGTCTACAGGTTCCTCAGTAGAAGGTTTTTCCTCCTTGGGCGCTTCAGCACTAACCACTTGATCGGTTTTAAACAAGAAATATCCTTTTGCAAACTTGTATGCATTCGTAGTTGAAAACCATAAACCAAAGACAACAAGAGCCGCAGTTAAAAAAAGAAGGATGAAACGCTTGTTAGAGCGTTTCGTCCTATTTACGTGTCTACTCATGATGCCATTTTAAAGCGACGGAATAAGATGAATCCAACTAATGTCATTCCAAGACCAATGAACGTGTACAGCGGATAATCAGTCGCAGTCTTAGGCATTTTTGCACCATCTACGGTTTTAGTTACTTTCTTAGAAGGCGTATTGTCTTTTTTAGGCTCGCTTTGCTTTGCAGGAGCCGTTTTGTTTTCCTTCGCTACCTTTTCCTCTTTTTCAGCTTTTGTTTTAGCAGGTGCAGCAGGGGTAGGAGCGGGTTTGTTTTCAGTTGTCGGTTTGTTTTCTACGACATCTTCTACGATTGCGCCAGTGTCACCTATATCTTCTCCAACCTTACCAAGTGTGTTGCCGTTAAAGAGTTCTGCTGTAATGATAAAATCAGCTAGCTTATTTCCTTCAAGATCATAGAGTACAACAAGTAAATCGTATCCTTTAAGCTCAGTTAGTTTTAATAAATCAGCGAAGCTAATTGGCTTTTGTTCACCTGGTTTTGCTAAATAAAACTCAGGGTTTATCTGTAAGACTTTAATCAACTCATTACCAATGGCAAATAGCTCGGCAATCTCTTCTGCGGTTAACTCTGCAGAAGATTCAAAATCACCGAAAGCTTCCATACGCTCAGCAAGAGCTAACAATTGGTCAACTGCTTCAGGATTTTGTTCAACAACTTTAATCAAATGCTCGAATAATGCTTCTAACTCTTTATCGGATAGACCAATCTCGTCAAAAAGACCATCGAATGAAATCTCTTCCCATTCTTCTTCCTCTGTCCATTCTTCGTCCCAATCAAAGTCCCATTCGTAATGATCCCATAAATAGTATTCTAGTTCCTCGTTGAATGTGAAATCACTAATTACCTTATTATTCTCAGATAAAAGCGCTACTAATTCATCGTATGTAATTTCAAAGTAGTCCAAAATGTATTCAAGATAAGGGGTTCCATCGGAGTCTTCACCATCTAAAACCCAAATAAACCAGTCTAAATCATCTATAGTCTCAAATTCATCAACTGATGATTCGAAAAACTCTGATAGATAGTAATCAAGTTGTTCCCGCGTAATATTTTTCTCTACTAACAGTCCTTCTAACTCTTCATCCGTTACTGCAGCAAATCCAACTGATGGTACCGCCAAGAATAATAGTGCAATCACTAAAAACATCGATACAAAACGTTTCATCATTTTCCTCCCAAGGAAATATATTGATACTGCTGAAATGATTATAGTCTGATAGTCTTGAAATTTCCATATATTTTTTCATATTTTATAAATATTTTATATTATTTCTATTCAAGTCGTATATGCTTCTAATTATTCGATATAACTCTTATATGCTCTTGTCATTGTTTAGAGGAACCTGTCGACATTTGCGCAAGTCTGGTGATAGTTCATTTGGGTTAGGGTATGTTAAACTAAAGAAAAGACAAACGGCTGATTTACGAAAGGGGTTCGTTCAAATGGATCTTTTAAATAATAAGAACTTAAAAAAGAAAACAGATGGTTTTACAATCTTAAGTGGGGACTCCACTGATGGTCATGGTGGGTATGGCGTTGGGACGTTAAACTTAGACAATATTACGCCTGTGTTTGTGGATCCAGCAGAGGAAGAAGTATTTGTGGATCTAGGAGCGCTTCATGCACGATCTGCTGTAGAAAAGCGAATTAAATTCCTGAAGGAAAAAGATAAAGTGCCAAATGGTAAGCTGTATTGGCTGGTATGGGTGACGATCTCAACAAAAGAAGGTAAGCCCTATTACGGTGGTGTAGCTGGTTGTGAAATGCTAGTTGATACAGAGATTAGACGTGGTTACAAGAGCATGCCGGAGCATGTAAATAAGATGGATAAATCATTAAAAGGAAAAATTTTAGTGGATGACATGGACAAGAAATCCCGTGTACTCCTTGCAGAATTCCTTAAAAACCATAACGAAGACATGTGGAATCGCTCAGAAGAAGAGCTGCATGTGGCATTAGCAAAAGACTAAGGAAAAGGAGCTAGCGATAGCTCTTTTCTTTATGTGGGGGAGAGACGTTGTGAAGCGAAGGTATGTAGGGATCTTTATTTTAGGTGTGCTTGTTGGAGTGCTAGTGTTATCGCCGCTTCTTGGGAGATAAGAAGTTGCTCAGCTATATAGAAAATGCCTGCAGATATCTCATTGTCTGCAGGCATTTTCTAATTTATAGTGATTCGAATTCCGAAACGATTTCTCCCAGGTATTCCAGTGCCGATTCAATCGGTTCAGGGGTTGTTAAGTCTACGCCCGCTTTCTTCAGTAATTCAAGTGGGTATTCAGAGCTTCCACTTTTCAAGAACGTCAGATAGTCTTCAAGAGCGCCTTCTTCTTTGTTCAAAATGCGTTTGGCAATTTGAATGGAAGAAGCGAAGCCGGTTGAATATTTGTAAACATAAAACGGGCGGTAGAAGTGAGGAATACGCGACCAGCCGTATTTAACTTCCTCATCAAACACAATGTCCGGACCGTTGTATTCACGGAATAGCTTTTCGTAAATGGCGTTAAATGCTTCTGCATTTAGCGGTTCCCCTTGTTCAGCGAGTTCATGCGTCTGCTTT
The DNA here is from genome assembly GCF_016798245.1 of Alkalicoccobacillus gibsonii. Taxonomy (GTDB): domain Bacteria; phylum Bacillota; class Bacilli; order Bacillales; family Bacillaceae_D; genus Alkalicoccobacillus; species Alkalicoccobacillus gibsonii. The sequence goes on from NZ_JAEUZA010000002.1 coordinate 466,560, forward strand.
TCAAAGTCAGCAAACATCACCTGTGTAAAGAAAGTCCCACGGAATTGATCAATAAAATGATTCAACAAATACTTACGCATCTCTTTATCTTTTGAGTGCTCAAGTAAATGATGAATCAAAAGTACTTCATTTACAGTAGATGCCACTTCAGCTACAAAAATGGTGTAGTTTGCTGTAATTTGTGGCTGGTGCTTACTTGAGTAGTGACTGTGCATTGCGTGTCCCATTTCATGAGCAAGCGTGAAAAGACTATCTAGGTCATCGTGATGATTAAGCAGGACAAATGGATGAGCCCCATACACTCCCATATTGTAGGCGCCTGAACGTTTTGCCGGCGTTTCACGAACGTCGATGTATCGTTTTTCTTTAAAGTCACGAAGTGTTTGAATGTACTCTTCTCCAAGAGGAGCAAGTGCAGTTAACATCGTGTCATAGGCTTCCTCATATGAGATGTCTTTTTTGGCGCCGCTCACAAGTGAGACATTTAAATCATATTGACGCAGTTCGTCTAAGCCTAAGATCTCTTTACGAATCGCCGTGTACCGGTGATAAGGCTCAAGGTTTTTCTTAGCTGTTGCAATCAGGTTGTCATACACTTCTGTTGGAACCTGATCACCAAATAACGACTTGCTAAGAGCAGAGTCATAGTTGCGCAGCTTAGATAGTGTTACGTTATTTTTGACTGCTGATGATAAGGTAGAAGCAATGGTATTGCTCAACTGAACATAAGGTTTATAGTACGCCTTATACGCTTCCTTCCGCTTTTCACGGTCTTCATCTTCAATGAGCTTCGAATACATCCCTCTAGTCATTTCCACTTTTTCACCGTCGTCGTTGGTCACTTGGCCGAATTCAATGTCCGCGTTATTTAGCATGCCATATGTGCGGTCCGGAGAGGAGAGCGCTTCTCCAAGTGCGGAAAGGATTTCTTCTTTTTCCTTTGTTAGAACATGTGCCTTGTAACGGAAGGAATCCCACAAGTCTTCTTCAAAGTACTCAAGCTCCTTCACTTCATTTATGTATGCCTTAAGCGTTGCTTCATCCAAGGTAAGTAGAAAAGGCATAAAGAATGAAGTAGCAGAACCGACCTTTACGCTGACCTGTGTTGCGCGGTCTTTTAACGATTGGGCGTTGGAGTCACGTGTATCAATGTCTGTACTGAACATGGAGTAGGCAAAAACCTTTGTGAATATAAAGCTTAAATCCTCCTGCTTTTTCAGGAACTCATATAAGGATTGTCCATCTGTAATGTTTCCATCAAAGCCTGCAAGCTCCTGTGCGAGTACTTCAACTTTTTTCAAATCACTATGCCAATCAGCTTCTGTGGCGTATAGATCTGTTAAATTCCACTTTTCTTCTTCAGGTATTTCACTTCTATGTTTATACGTTGTCATTTGATCACTCCTCATCGATATGGATGTATGCATAGTGTAGCATGTTCTATTCTGAAGTTCTCTTTATAGGTATGCAAAGCGGGCGATTGTCATACGGTTGATTATGCTTTTTTCAATCGAATCTGTCTCATAACAATGAGTAAAACCGGAATGCCGACAAGTACACCGAAAGAGGAGCTCCATACGAGGAGCTTCCAATTCCCGGTGAGGATTGATGCAACGAGGAAGATCAGGGTTTGCCCAAATGTAGTGGAAAGAGCAATGATTAAAGCAATTCGTGTACGTGTGCTCAAGCTATTTCACCTCGTTTTTAGTGGTCATCTTGGCCACCAAACCATTTCTTAAACCGGTCAATAAATCGTTCCTTTTCATGCTTCGCATCTTCCATTTTCTTTTCTTCTTCCGGACTCGCACAAGCTGAAGTAGGCTCGGTTCCTGCTTTAAAGAACATTGGAACCCCGCCTGGACACGAATCATTTGCAAGCAAGCCACTCTCAGGATGAACCTCAACCTGAACCACATCTTGAGGAACATGGAAAGGTAGTTTTAATTGCCCTTCCAATGCCTGCTCGGTAAAGTTCGCCCAGATTTTTTTGGAAATGGGTCCCTCAGCATATTGATCTAGCTTTTGTCCTTTATCATGACCAACCCAGACTCCTGTCACAAGCTGAGGAGTGAATCCGACCATCCAGCTATCATTTGGGGTTGAACCTGACTTTCCAGCAACTGGTCGATGCAAAAGCGGGACGACCGAACTTCCTGTTACCGACGTATAGCCGTTTAAGGCTGGATCGAACATACCGGTCATCATCTCTGTCATCAAAAAGCTTGATACGGGGTCAAGTGCTTCGGTTAACCCGGGCTCCTGTTCATATAAAATCTCGCCGTCCGAATCCTCCACTTTTACAATGAATTGCGGCTCGCCGTACATTCCTTCATTGGCAAAAGGGACATAGCTGTTCGTCAAGTCAAGTAAGCTGACAGCCTGAGAACCCAGTGCGAGAGAAGGGACATCCTTAAATGTACCAAGCCCTAAGGTTTCGGCAATATCAACAAGCTTGTCCGGTCCGATGAACAAATGCGTTTTAATTGCAAAGATGTTATCGGAAACGGCAAGTGCCTGCTGCATCGTAATAAAATCATTGGCATAATGCTGATTAAAATTCCTTGGTGAATAAGTCTGTCTGCCTTCGTCAAACGTAAAGTCGGTTGGCTCACTTACAAAGGTTGAAGCAGCCGTGAATCCATGCTGCAGGGCCTCGTAATAAAGAAGTGGCTTAATGGTCGAACCAGGCTCACGTTTACTTTGCGTTGCGCGATTATAGCTGCTCTCTGCATAATCTACTCCGCCAACCATTGCCCGTACTCCACCCGACCTTGGATCGATCGCGACAAGAGATGTTTGCAAATCGGTGTCTGGCATTTCCTGGTCCACCCAGTCCTCAGCGACTTTTTGCATAGTGGGATCAAGTGTTGTATAGATATGGTACCCAGCTGTGGCCAGTTCATCCTCCGTCACATCTAAGATGGAAGTTAACTGATTTGTGACAACGTCTTGGAAATAGGGAGCGATGACCTCCGTGTCTGCATCTGCTGCCTGCACAAAAATAAGCTCCTCGGCTTTAGCGGTGTCTGCCTCGTCCTGTGTAATATAACCATTTTCAACCATGCTTGAAAGGATAAGCTCCTGCCGTGCTTTGGCACGGTCATAATCGATGACTGGTGAATAGTAGCTCGGTCCTTTTGGGACCCCGGCAAGCATCGCCGCTTCTGCAAGAGATAAATCAGCTGCTGATTTATCAAAAAAGAAGCCAGAAGCTGCTTCAATCCCATAGGCTCCATGACCGTAATACACTGTATTTAAATAACCTTCAAGAATTTCTTCCTTGCTATAATTCATTTCAAGTCTAAGAGAATACATCAGTTCATTCCATTTTCGTGTCCATGTTTTTTCATGAGAGAGATAGAGATTCCGTGCGTACTGCTGCGTAATTGTGCTTGCTCCCTGAGCGCTTGAGCCAGCTTTAATATTTGCAACAATGGCACCACCAATACGCCACAAATCAAAGCCGAAGTGATCATAGAATTTTCGGTCCTCTATTGAAACAGTTGCTTGACTAACAAAAGGCGAGACCTCGTCAAATGGAATCCAGTACCGGTTTTGACCACCATGTTCTTCTCCAATCACAGACCCGTCTGACCCGTAAAAAACGGTTGTCTCCGGAACTTGAATAGGAGGCGGACCTTGCATACGAGTATAGGAAAGCAGCCCAAGAATAAACAAACCTGATAGAATAAGAGCAAGTAATACTGAGCGAACCATAAAGCGTAAAAAGCGTAACCGTCTCGTTTTCTTCCGACTTAGAACAACCTGCATAGCCATGCACCTCCAATGTATGTTGAATACATACAGGATGGGTTGTTCTGCTGATTTTTAAACATGAAGAAATGCTGAATTGGCATGAAACGTTTTTTCCGCTATACTTGCTGTGTTACACGCAAATAAAGACGAGGTGATTCGCATGGAATTATGGTACACAGAAAAACAAACAGAACGTTTTGGAATTACGGCTAAGATTAAGCGTACGTTACATACAGAAAAAACAGAATTTCAACAGCTTGATATGATTGAGACTGAAGAATTCGGCAACATGCTTGTATTAGATGGTATGGTTATGACAACCGAGAAGGATGAGTTCGTTTATCACGAAATGGTTGCTCATGTCCCGTTATTCACCCATCCAAATCCAAAGCACGTCCTCGTTGTAGGTGGCGGTGACGGAGGCGTTATTCGTGAAGTACTAAAGCACCCATCTGTGGAGAAGGCGACACTTGTGGAAATTGACGGTAAGGTGGTTGAATACTCGAAAAAGTACCTTCCGACGATTGCCGGTGCACTTGATGACGAGCGTGTAGATGTGCAAATTGCCGATGGCTTTATGCATATCGCTAAATCTGAGAGCGAATATGATGTTATCATGGTTGACTCTACAGAGCCTGTTGGACCAGCTGTAAAGTTATTTGAGAAAGGTTTCTACGAGGGGATCTCAAAAGCGCTTAAAGAAGACGGTGTATTTGTGGCTCAAACGGACAACCCTTGGTTCCAGCAGGACCTAATCCGTAATGTCTACTCTGACATTAAAGAAATCTTCCCAATTACACGTGTCTACACAGCGAACATTCCAACGTACCCAAGTGGTCTATGGACATTTACAATTGGAAGTAAAACAAAAGATCCTTTAGAAGTCAGTGAAGACCGCTTCCATGACATCGAAACAAAATACTACACAAAAGACCTTCACAAAGCAGCCTTCGCGTTGCCTAAGTTTGTCGGAGATCTATTGAAGTAAGAGAAAAGCCATGCCGCGCGCATGGCTTTTTTATTTGGCGAGAGGAGCAATGGTTGCGTGTGTAATTGAAATCAGAGATTCAACTGGGAGTTTGAGCTGAACGCCGATTTTCCCGCCACTAATGATGATGTCACTGAGAGTGGTCGCACTTTCATCTATGATGGTTGGCAGTGTCCGCTTCATCCCAATGGGAGAGCACCCGCCACGAATGTAGCCGGTGACGCTCTGAATGTCCTTTACTGGAATCATTGTGAGCTGCTTCTCATTCACAGCCTTCGCTGCATTTTTTAGGTGCAGCTCGTCAGCTACCTTTACAAGCAACACGTAATACTGCTTGCTCGATCCTTGTATGACCAGTGTTTTGTAGACGTGATCAGGATTTTGATTCGTTTTGTGGGCAACTGAGACCCCGTCAATTTTTCCATCAGACGTTTCATATTGAAGGATGGAATAAGGGATGTTCTGTTGATCTAAAAGCCTGCTCGCATTGGTTTTTACCTTTTTCATCTGAATGCACCTTCTTTTATGGTCTGTAGATTCATGATGCAAGAGGGGAGAGGGATTGTCAAAGGTAGGGGGGAGTGTGAGGGCAGATAGAAACGATAGAGCTCGTATTAGAGCGATGGACCCTAAGATTGGAGTGATAGAGCTCGGATTGGAGCGATAGACCCTAAGATTGGAGTGATAGAGCTCGGATTGGAGCGATAGGCTCTAAGATTGGAGTGATAGAGCTCGGATTGGAGCGATAGGCCCTAGAATCGAAGCGATAGAGCTAAGATCCGAGTGATAGACCAGGCCCTCTAAACGCCCCCCACGCACAAAAAAACCGACGCATCCGCATCGGTTTTTCCTCAAAATCTATTTATTCAGCGTCTTTCGCTTTCCCAACGCCTTCTTGAACATTCCCTTTTACTTTATCTTTTTTCCCTTTTGCTTGTAGGGATTGGTTGTTTGTAGCATTTCCAGCTTGATCCTTCACTTCACCTTTTGCTTTGTTGACTGCGCCTTTGATTTTGTCTCCAGTTCCGTTACTCATGAGAAATGCCTCCTTTAATTTTAGCTTACATGGGGTGTATTCACTTTTTTTCTAATTGTTAAACCTTTTCATGTATAATAGGTATCTTGCATGTGCCCGGCAAACTCGCTAAACTTGGAAGAGAGAAAGGTGTGCGTCACATGAATAAACCGATAAAACGACGATTGCGTTTAACGTTTCAAACCAATATAGAGCTTCAAGGCGAGCTGGACTCGTATGAATTCACAACTGATGGTGAGCTATATCATAAGGGGACACAGGATTATTTGAGGTTTACGGAGAAGTTTGGTGTGGATGAGAGTGTCCAGACCACAATGAAGTGGGACGGGGAAGAATTAACCTTGATCCGTCAAGGGGATGTCTTAATGCGACAGACCTTTGTTTCGAATAAAGAAACGTTTGGCAGGTATGTTACTTCTGAGGTCTCCTGGGAAACAAAAGCGGAGACAGAGGTTGTGCTTGTCCAATGGCCGACCTTTCAAAAACCGAGAGGACGCATTTACATTCGCTATCGTTTCTGGATTGCAGGTCAGGAGACTGGCAGTCATGAGATTCGGCTAAAATTAGAAGAAGCAGACGACTAAATTACATTTTGATTAGAGGAGTACAAGCAGATGAACAGCGTTGAACAAATTAAGCAACTGTTAAAGGAAGAACTCAAAACAGCGATCGTAGAATCGGGACTTTGTGAGGCACAGGACGTTCCTGATATTTTACTTGAAACACCTAAGGAAAAGTCACATGGGGACTATGCAACAAACATCGCGATGCAGCTTGCTCGTGTGGCCAAAAAGGCTCCTAAGCAAATTGCCGAGCAAATTACAGAGCGCCTAAACAAGGAAAAGGCATCTGTGTCAGAAATCAATATTGCCGGTCCAGGATTTATCAACTTCTACATGGATAACTCGTTTTTACGTGATGTCATTAAAGACGTACTGTCTAAGCCTGATACATACGGCGAATGTGACGCTGGTAAAGGTGAAAAGATTCTAGTTGAATACGTATCTGCCAATCCAACAGGTACTCTGCACCTTGGGCACGCGCGCGGGGCAGCTGTTGGTGATGCCATGTGCAAAATTATGGATAAGGCAGGCTACCAAATGGGTCGCGAGTACTACATTAATGATGCCGGTAATCAAATCAACAACCTTGCTTATTCTGTGGAGGCTCGCTACAAGCAAGCACTTGGAATGGACGCCGAGATGCCTGAGGACGGCTACCACGGCAAGGACATTATTGAAATGGGCCAGGAGCTTGCGACGGCTGAGGGAGACGCGTATCTGAAGCTTGCAGATGAAGAGCGTTTAAAAGCATTCCGCACATATGGCTTAAACAAAGCACTTGAAAAGATTAAGATTGACCTGGCTGATTATCGTGTGGAGTTCGACACATGGTTCTCTGAGATGTCTCTGTATGAATCTGGCGTGATTGATCGGACTCTTGATGTTCTTCGTAAGCAGGATGAAATTTACGAAGAAGACGGGGCAACTTGGCTTCGTACAACAAAGTATGGGGATGACAAAGACCGCGTTCTTATTAAGAAGGATGGTAGCTACACGTATCTCCTTCCTGACATCGCGTATCATGAAGATAAGTTTAACCGTGGCTACGACCGATTAATCGACATGATGGGTGCAGATCACCACGGATACATTGCGAGAATGAAAGCAGCGGTTGAAGCACTTGGCTACAATCGTGAGAAGCTTGATATTCAAATTACGCAAATGGTGAGTCTTGTTCAAGGCGGAGAAAAAGTGAAGATGAGTAAGCGTACAGGGAAAGCCGTGACGCTTCGTGAGTTGATGGAGGAAGTGGGCCTTGATGCGACTCGTTATTTCTTCGCGATGAGAAGCTTGGATACACAGCTTGAGTTCGATATGGATCTAGCTGTATCGAAATCAAATGAAAATCCTGTATTCTACGCACAGTATGCTCATGCACGTGTTTGTAGCATGCTTCGTCAAGGGGAAGAGCTAGGGTTAAGCTATAACCTGGATACAGATCTTTCGCCAATTGATTCTGAAAAAGAATATGAGCTTCTAAAAGCAATAGGAGATTTCCCAGCTGTTGTAGCGGATGCTGCTGCCAAGCGTACACCGCATAAGGTTGCTAACTACGTACATGATTTAGCTTCTGCTCTGCATAGCTTCTACAATGCAGAACGAGTGCTAGATGCAGACGCTCCTGAAAAAAGTAAGGCCCGTCTTGCATTGATGAAATCTACACAAATTACGCTACAAAGTGCACTCGCTCTTCTAGGTGTGAGCGCACCAGAGAAAATGTAAGAACCCAATGGATATTGTTTGGTGGATACTCATTGTTGCCTGCTTTATTCTCGGATATGTAGGCTTGATCTTTCCGATCGTCCCATCTGTTCTTGTTCTTTGGGTTGGTTTTCTCATTTACCAATTTGGAGTTTCTGGAGGTTCGCTCAGCTGGGTTTTCTGGACGATTGCAGCAATTCTGACCATTGTTTTATTTGTGGCTGATTTACTGGCCAGCAGGTATTTTGTTAAAAAGTACGGAGGCTCAAAATGGGGAGAATGGGCAGGGATTATTGGAGTGATTGTCGGTGCCTTTGTTATCCCTCCATTTGGAGTCATTCTTGTACCATTTGCCCTTGTTCTGATCGTTGAGCTGATTGTTTTCCGTAACATGAACAATGCCCTAAAAATAGCCTTTGCCTCGTTCCTCGCTTTCTTAAGCGGAACACTGGCAAAGGCCTTTATCCAAACTGTTCTCATCGTATGGTTTTTGCTTGATGTGTTTGTGTTCTAAAGTAATCCTGAAACCATACCAGCAAGCTGTTCCTTGGCTTTGCTGTAGAGGCCACGCTGCTTTAAAGACTGAGTGGTGAGTTTCTCAGAAATCTCTATATCGCGGAGCATACGTGTTACGACAACACTTACAGTTGCTTCGTTTTCAAGCAAGCAAGTCATTTCGCTATTTAAATGAAAGCTGCGTTTATCTAAATTTGCCGTACTAATCCATCCAAAGCTCTGGTCAATGACCAGGGCTTTTGCGTGGTAGAAGCCTTGATCATAATGATAAACCGAGACACCCGACTCAATCAGACGCTGGATATATCCCATTGATCCTTCCTTAACAAGTGGGTGATCAGACTTTTGCGGGAGAAGAAGGCTGATTTCAATTCCGTTTTGAGAAGCCTGAATCAATGCTTCTTGAACCGTTTCTCCTGGCACATAATACGGGGAGCCAAGTAGAATGGAGTGCTTTGCTTCCTTAAGTCTCTCTAAAAGTAGAGATTCAAGACCCGTACCATTTGTCGTAAAGAAGCGAACGGGGTGCGGTCCCTTTTCCAGCACAGGATAGTCACTTTTTTTCTGCTGATTATTAATCCCTGCAAGCGCTAGATCAGCAAAAAATTGATCCTGCAGATCCTGTACCCCATCTCCTTCAAAGCGCATATGAAAGTCACGCCAGAAACCAAACCTTGGATTTCGACCGAGGTATTCGTCTCCTACATTAAAACCGCCTAGATATCCGATCTTCCCGTCAATAACAGTGATTTTTCTATGGTTTCTATGGTTTAAGGAGAAAAAGAATGTAGGAAATCTAGGAGTGTGACTTTTTGCAAAAACGATTCCTGCTTCCTGTAATCGTTTAATCGTTTTTCGGGAAAGCTTACTACCGACCCAATCGACAAGTAGCTTAATATCAATTCCTTCGTTGGCCTTTTTCTCTAAGAGCTCGATTAATCGCGTTCCGATATGATCTTCTTTAAAAATATAAAAAATCATATGGACGTGATGGCGACTTGCTTCAATATCAGCAAAAAGCTTCTCAAAAAAATCCTCGCCCGTTGCAAGAAGGAAGGTACTTGTGTGGCGTTCGTCTTGAATCTCTGGCTGATGCTGCTTGCGTAATCTTGCTAATCCGACGAGAAAGTCAATTCGAAGGTAAACAATGACAGCAATAAGCAGTATAGCAATCGTAAGTGCAATCTTCATGAGGTTCTCCTTGCATACGTTTTTCTTTACTATGTCCAAATGAACTAGAAATCATGAATAACGCTTTTTGAATTCAGGAGAAGTCTCATGGTAGAATATAGGCAAATAGGTGAGAGGGAGACTGTTGCCTGATGGAAAAGAAAAACGTCCCAAGTCTAGTGAAGGATCAACAACTCATACATAAACGTCGCGAGCAAATAATTAAAGGAGCTGTGCGACTATTTATTGAAAAAGGCTTCCACCGGACCACAACGAGGGAAATTGCAAAAGAATCAGGATTTAGTATTGGTACACTCTATGAATATATTGGGAAGAAGGAAGATGTGCTTTATCTTGTCTGTGACGCAATTTACGATGAAGTAACCGAGCGCTTGAAAAAGCAATTGCACACAACAGGTCCAGCATTACAAAGGTTAAAAGAAGCGATTCGTGCATACTTCCTGGTCATTGACTCCATGCAGGAAGAAGTACTTGTTATGTACCAGGAAACCAAATCACTACCAAAAGAAACACTTCCATATGTGCTTAAGAAAGAAACGGAAATGGTAGAGATGATGGAGGAAATTTTGGCTGACTGCAAAAAAGAGAACGTTTTGAATCTATCAGATAAAGAAATGAAGCTCGTTACACATAATATTTTAGTTGCAGGCCAAATGTGGACCTTCCGTAGATGGGCTTTGAGAAGGCATTTTACCTTGGAAGAGTACATTGATATGCAAATTAAACAGCTCATTTCAACATGATTACGGATGGAACAAAGGAAGCTCTAGCATATTTTATGAAAATATGTTTATAATGAAAAAGATGATCTTAAAATGTGATAGATGATTTGGATCTTATAGATAACGGTGAAAGGGCGTGCCCGGTTTGAACATAAACACACTAACGGCTGATGAAATATCAGAACTATCAATGATAGAAATTACCTTTGCTTTAATGCAAGAAAAAAAGCAACCAATCGAATACTATGCTCTAGTTGATGAAATTGCGAAAATTAAAGGATTAAGCAAAGCTGAAGTGAAAGAGCGTATCTCTTTTCTTTACACAGATCTAAACACGGACGGTCGCTTCATTACACTTGGAGAAAACCGTTGGGGCCTAAAAGCATGGTACCCAATTGATCAAATCGAAGAGCCAGTTCCAGCAGCAGCGCCGAAAAAGAAAAAGAAAAAATCATTTGATGATGAAGATGATTTAGATCTAGTTGATGATAGCGAATTAGATGACTCTGAAGAGGATGAGTTTGAAGATCTTGAGGACGAATTAGATGAGATCTCTAACGAAGAAGACTCTGAAGACGATTTTGAGGAAAAAGACCTGGATGGCTTCGAAGAGGACGACGATGAAGAACTTGACGAAGAAGACGATGAAGAGTCGTTTGATGAAGAAGAGGAAGATCGTTAAGACAAAGGGTTGACTTATCCACAATTTCTATGTAGAATCATGCTTGGGCTTAAGAAATAGTATAATGAACTGACATAGATGATTGAGAAACAAAAGCGTGTGCCCCCCTGTATATAGGGAGTCCGCCGCTTTTGTTTTTTTTGTTTTATATCTGGCTTCCAAGGAATCATAAGAGAAGATGCAGCCAACATGGCAGGCAATAAAAAGGAGAGATCAGGCATGGCAACAAAGTATATTTTCGTTACAGGCGGCGTCGTATCATCACTTGGAAAAGGAATCACAGCAGCCTCATTAGGTAGACTCCTGAAGAACAGAGGACTAAGCGTAACGATTCAAAAGTTTGACCCATACATTAACGTAGACCCTGGAACCATGAGTCCATATCAGCACGGTGAAGTATTCGTTACAGATGATGGTGCTGAAACGGACCTGGATCTTGGTCACTACGAGCGTTTTATTGATATCAACCTAAGTCAAAACAGTAACGTAACAACAGGAAAAATCTACTCAACCGTTCTGAAAAAAGAGCGTCGTGGAGATTACCTTGGTGGAACAGTTCAAGTCATTCCGCATATTACAAACGAAATCAAAGAACGTGTTTTCCGCGCAGCAAGAGAAACGAGTGCAGACGTAGTCATCACTGAAATTGGTGGAACCGTTGGGGATATCGAGAGCTTACCGTTCCTTGAAGCGATCCGCCAAATCAAGAGTGATGTAGGTCATGAGAATGTGATGTATGTTCACTGTACATTGATTCCTTACCTTGCAGCAGCAGGTGAAATGAAATCAAAACCAACACAACACAGCGTGAAAGAGCTTCGTTCTCTAGGCATTCAGCCAAACGTCATTGTTGTTCGTACAGAGCGTCCAGTACCACAAGATATGAAAGAGAAAATCGCTTTGTTCTGTGACATCCGTAAAGAAGCAGTCATTGAAGCAGAAGACGCAGACGTGTTATATCAAGTAACACTTGCCCTTCAAAAACAAAAACTAGATGACATCGTATGTGATCATTTAAAACTAGAAACAAAACAAGCAGATATGACCGAGTGGGAAGAGCTAGTTGATCGCGTTCGTAATCTGAAGAAAACCGTTCGTATCGGTCTAGTTGGAAAATATGTATCCCTTCCAGATGCATACCTTTCAGTCGCAGAAGCGTTGCGTCACGCAGGCTATGCTTATGACGCGGATATCAAAATTGAATGGATTAATGCAGAAGAAATCACGGATGAAAACGTAGCGGATCGCCTACAAGAAGTAGACGGTGTGTTAGTACCAGGTGGATTTGGTGATCGTGGAATTGAAGGCAAAATCACCGCTATCCGTTATGCACGTGAAAACAAAGTTCCGTTCCTCGGCATTTGCCTAGGCATGCAGCTTGCATCCGTTGAATACGCACGTAACGTGTTAGGCCTTGAAGGAGCCAACTCAGCTGAGTTAAACCCAGACACACCATATCCAATCATTGACCTTTTACCAGAACAAAAGGACGTAGAAGACCTAGGAGGAACCCTTCGCCTTGGACTTTATGCGTGTAAGCTACAAGACGGATCTGTGGCACGCGATGCATACGGCGAACAAGTCGTGTACGAACGCCACCGTCACCGCTATGAATTCAACAACGAATACCGCGCACAAATGGAAGCAGAAGGCTTCATCTTCTCAGGGACAAGCCCAGACGGCCGCCTTGTAGAAATCATCGAGCTAGCTGACCACCCATACTTTGTCGCATCTCAGTTCCACCCAGAATTCGTCTCAAGACCAACGCGCCCGCAGCCGTTGTTCAGAGAATTTATCAAAGCATCCGTGAAATAATGAAGGAAGAGCGCAGGGTGGATCTGCGCTCTTTTTTTTGTTGGGGAGGGGTGGCTGAGTGAAAGTGCGCGGGAATGAAGGTGAAGTGCGCGAGTTGGAGTGGAAGTGCGCGGGAATGAGGATGAGGTGCGCGAGCAGAGGTGAAAGTGCGCGGGAATGAAGAGTAGGTGCGCGAGTGAGGGTGGAAGTGCGCGGGAATGAAGAGAGGGTGCGCGAGTGAGGATGGAAGTGCGCGGGAATGGAGGTGAGGTGCGCGAGCTGAGTGAAAAGTGCGCGGAGATGAAGGTGAGGTGCGAGCAAATAATCAATCAAACAGATCAAGCCATCATATTTAAAAAGCTGCAACGCGCAGTTGCAGCTTTAATAATAAATTTTAGTTTTCATGCAGGATTTCTATAAACGTTAACCGAAATTTAGGTATGATACTTACTCTAAACAGAGGTGATAGCAATTATCGTTAAAAGTAGGGAGAACCCTGTAAGGTTAGAGAAATTACGAGCTCTCCATAAGAGAATCCCCAACAACCATCCTACCTATAAAAGAATTAGACAAGATTTACATCTGCGAGAAATTGGGTTTCAAGGAGAACAGTCTTTGGACTATTTCCTTCAATTCATCCCTAATGAAGTTATTGTAATGCACGATCTCCGACTCAAAGGCATTCAACAAACTTTCTTTCAGCTAGATACCATCCTATTAAACAAAAATTTTATAGTCATCGTTGAGGTAAAGCACTACTCAGGACATATTTATTTTGATGAGGGCTCAAAGCAAATCTTACGAAAAGTAAATGATGTAACTGAGGGATTACCTAATCTGTTATCGCAAATCCATAGACAAAAATTGCAACTCAATCAATTTCTCCTCGAAAAAAATTATCCTCTAGTACCGATTATTGCTCTAGCTGTGTTCTCTAATCCTTCTGCCATCATTGAAACCAAAGGTCTACCAACTGCTCAAAGAAGTGCTATTATCCGTTCTGAATTTTTACCTGAAAAATTAGAGAGCCTTCAAGCAAACTACTCTCAAGTGAGATTCTCCGAAAAACAGCTTCATTCTCTCGTTTCTTCACTCAGCGAATCGCATGCCCCAGAGCAATTGAATATTCTAAAGGAATATCAACTTTCGATATCTGATCTAAAAATGGGGGTGGAGTGTCCTAAGTGCAATCAAATTAACATGGTTCGAAACATTAAGTTTGGGTACTGGAGCTGTTTGAACTGCTCATTTTCCTCTAAAGATGCTCATATAGTTACACTCCACGATCTTTCGAGTTTGGTAAACCATCCACTTACTAATAAGTTAGCTCGCCAAATTCTTCAGATCTCTTCAAGGCACGTGGTATACAGATTACTCAAACACTACCCTTCACCCAACCTCAGCCAAAATCTCCCGCACGGTCAGCGCCAGTAAAAAGTAAGCATGCAAGCCGAGTAAGGAGGCGGGATACCCCACGCGTGTGCCGTCTTCATCTGGGACCAGACCTTGATGCAGATTTAAATCAAGTGTTAGATCACTGTATGAGACTAGAGAAGCTTCGTCATTCTCTGTTATGGTAGTAATAGAGAGAAAAGGAATTCCGCGTCTGGCTAGTTTACGGGCAAGCTGCACGGCTTCTTCGTCGTGTGAGAAACGAGTTGTGAGCACAACACGATCACGCTCTGTTACAGAGTCGAGGCCGTATTCGTCTAGAGAGTGAACGTTAGGTAGCGCTTCGTGTCCGTGTACGGCTTCTGCTTCAATGGCTTTCATTTCACCGAATGCGGCAATGTAGACATGATCGTCCGATGCGAGAGCCTGGCATAAGAGTCGTGCGGCGTCTTCAATGTCTTCTTCTTTATGTAAAAGAGCTTTTGTGGCTCCTGTGACTTGAGTGGTAAATATACGAAGCATATGGATTCTCCTTTGAATCGATTTTTTCTGTGTTGCTATTGTAACAAAGTTCCCAAACCTGCGCTTGTATAAACAATTTTCGATTTATTTTAACAAAATGCAAACAAAAGCAGGATTCCTTATCGAGAACACCGAAAATAGTTCTTTATCTCTAAACAATGACTAGCGCATAAGGAGGTTGAAAATTGAAAAAATTACTGGTGGTAGACGACCAATATGGCATACGTGTGCTTCTTAACGAAATTTTGCAGAAAGATGGTTATGCCGTTTATCAAGCAGCAAACGGCGTCCAGGCACTAAGTATTGTTAAAGAAGAGAACCCGGAACTCATTCTACTTGATATGAAGATTCCTGGCATGGATGGCTTGGAGATTCTCCGAAGAATCAAAGTGACGCATCCTGATATAAAAGTAATTATGATGACCGCATATGGTGAATTAAATTTAATTAACGAAGCGATCGAGCTAGGAGCGGTTAGTTACTTTTCAAAACCGTTTGATATTGATGATGTTAGACAAGTCATTCGGGAGCATTTGTAAAATTGAAGGGCTTTCACGCGGTAACTTTCTAAAAAATCATAGAAACTAAGGCGTAAAAAACGTGTTTTTGACTCATAATATGCTATAATGGATTCGATCAAAAGAACACAAAATGTAACCAAGACGTGATTGGTTCAACTATTTCTACATAGTGGACAAGCTCTGTGGATTCATCATGCAAATGAGGTATCTGCACCTTCACGTATGCAGTAGCAAGTGGTTAATTTTGACGCTCTGATGTAAGAAAATCTGCAATATATAGTAGGAGGATCATCATTATGCCTTTAGTTTCAATGACAGACATGCTGAACAAAGCAAAATCAGAAGGTTATGCTGTTGGACAGTTTAACGTAAACAACCTTGAGTTTACTCAAGCGATTCTTCAAGCAGCCAAAGAAGAAAACTCTCCAGTTATTCTTGGTGTTTCTGAAGGTGCTGCTCGTTACATGGGTGGATTCAAAACCATCGTTAAATTGGTTGAGTCTCTTATGGAAGAGTATGAAGTAGAAGTTCCTGTAGCCATTCACCTTGACCACGGTTCAAGTCTTGAAAGCTGCGCGCGCGCAATCCGTGCTGGATTCACTTCTGTTATGATTGATGGATCTCACCATCCACTAGAAGAAAACATTGAGCTAACTAAACGTGTTGTTCAAATGGCTCACGCAGTAGGAGTTTCTGTAGAAGCTGAGCTTGGCCGTATTGGCGGACAAGAAGACGATCTAATCGTTGACGATGCTGAAGCAGCTTACGCAATTCCTGAAGAATGTAAAGAGCTTGTAGAAGCAACAGGCGTTGATTGCTTTGCTCCTGCACTAGGTTCTGTTCATGGTCCTTACAAAGGTGAACCAAACCTTGGTTTTGATCACATGAAAACAATTGATGGTCTTGTAGGTATTCCACTTGTTCTTCACGGTGGTACTGGAATTCCAACAAACGATATTAAAAAAGCGATTGAGTTTGGTCATGCCAAAATCAATGTAAATACAGAAAGCCAAATCTCATCAGCGAAAGCAGTTCGTGAAACACTTGCTGCTAAGCCGGACGAGTATGATCCACGTAAATATCTTGGACCTGCTAGAGATGCTATCAAAGCAACAGTTGCTGGCAAAATGCAAGAATTTGGTTCTTCAAACAAGGCATAATCATGCACAATGATAAAAGCAGTTCTTTTGGAACTGCTTTTGTCGATTTTTCAAACAATCAAGTTAAACTACTTTAGAAAGCGATGTGTTCTTAATGAAATTCTTCATCGATACAGCAAATATTGACGAGATTCGTGAAGCAAAAGAGTTAGGCATTCTTTCAGGAGTTACAACAAACCCTTCACTTGTTGCTAAAGAAGGCGTAGATTTCCACGATCGCCTGCGTGAAATTACAGATCTTGTTTCAGAATCTGTAAGTGCTGAAGTGATTGCACTGGACGCTGAAACAATGATTAGTGAAGGAAAAGAGCTTGCTGCGATTGCTCCAAACATCACAGTTAAAGTTCCAATGACTCCAGATGGTCTTAAAGCTGTTCATGCTTTTTCTGAGCTAGGAATTAAAACAAATGTAACGCTTGTTTTCTCGGCAGTACAAGCTTTGCTTGCAGCACGTGCAGGAGCAACATATGTATCTCCATTCCTTGGTAGACTTGATGATATTGGCCATGACGGACTTGACCTTATTGATCAAATTGCAGCGATTTTTGAGACGCACAAGCTACCGACAGAAATCATTGCAGCATCTGTTCGTCATCCGGTTCACGTAACGGAGGCAGCAATTAGAGGTGCTCATATTGCAACAATCCCGCTTAATGTTATTAAACAACTGACTAAACACCCACTAACTGATCAAGGGATTGAAAAATTCCTTGCTGACTGGGATAATCGCAATAAATAATTCATGACAGATGGCGGACCACTGAGCTTAGGGCGAATTTGGTCCGTCCTTCTGCCCAGTTTATGTCATGGTCAGCTTTTATAATAAGGATGAAACTGGCTATACTGGTTAGAAGGACGGAACGAGGAAAGAAGGGATGCGATCATGGATAAATTAATGATTGAAGGCGGTTACCCTTTAGAAGGAACCGTACAAATTGGCGGAGCAAAAAATAGTGCAGTGGCTCTAATTCCAGCAGCGATACTAGCTGACAGCCCTGTGACAATTGATAACTTACCAAATATTTCAGATGTAGAGTTGCTCTCAGAGCTTTTAAAGGAAATTGGTGGAAGCGTCGAGCTAAGTGACCACGAGATGACCATTCATCCAGAAGAGATGTTTTCGATGCCACTTCCTAATGGACGAGTAAAACAATTACGTGCGTCCTATTATTTAATGGGAGCAATGCTCGGAAAATTTAAGAAGGCAGTCATTGGACTACCTGGTGGCTGTAACTTAGGCCCACGTCCAATTGATCAACATATAAAAGGGTTTGAAGCACTTGGCGCCAAAGTAACCAATGAACAAGGTGCCATTTATTTGCGTGCGGATGAACTCAAAGGTGCCAGAATTTACCTTGATGTCGTCAGTGTTGGGGCAACCATTAATATCATGTTAGCTGCTGTTCTAGCTAAAGGGCAGACAGTGATTGAAAATGCAGCCAAAGAACCAGAAATCATTGACGTTGCTACGCTGCTTACAAATATGGGGGCGAAAATCAAGGGAGCTGGAACCAATGTCATTCGTATAGATGGTGTTGAATCGCTGCATGGATGTCGTCATACCATTATTCCTGACCGAATTGAAGCGGGAACCTATATGATTCTTGCTGCAGCAATTGGTCAAAAAGTGGTTGTTGATAATATCATTCCGTATCACGTAGAGTCGTTGATTGCGAAACTACGAGAAATGGGAGTTAATGTTGAAGAGCGAGATGACCAGGTTCTAATTGAAAATCATAAAGAAAAAACGGGAGTGGATATTAAAACACTTGTCTACCCAGGATTTCCGACTGATTTGCAACAACCTTTCACAACCTTGCTTACACAAGCTAAAGGAACCAGTATTGTAACCGACACTATTTACAATGCACGCTTTAAACATATCGATGAAATTCGTCGAATGGGAGCGGATGTAAAGGTAGAAGGCCGGTCCGCCATTATTAATGGGGCAACTGAACTTCAAGGAGCTAAAGTAAGAGCAAGCGACTTGAGAGCCGGGGCTGCGTTATTAATCGCAGGTTTGATGGCTAATGGTGTAACAGAACTTTCAGGTCTAGAACACGTGGACCGCGGATATGAGAATCTAGAAGAAAAACTTGTAGGGTTAGGTGCTCGAATCTGGCGTGAAGAAATGTCAGAAGAAGAACGTGAGCAAGTGAAAAGCTAATAGATGATGTACGCATTTGGGGAGGAGTCTGGTTATGGAGAGAAGTTTGTCAATGGAGCTAGTGCGTGTGACGGAGGCTGCAGCCCTTGCGTCAGGACGTTGGATGGGAAGAGGTAATAAAGAAGAAGCGGATCGTGCGGCAACAGAAGCAATGCGCGATGTGTTTGATACCATCCCAATGAAAGGTACGGTTGTGATCGGTGAAGGGGAAATGGATGAAGCCCCAATGCTTTACATAGGTGAAAAGCTTGGGAACGGCTATGGTCCGCGCGTGGACGTTGCAGTTGATCCATTAGAAGGAACCAATATCGTTGCGTATGGTCAGTGGAATGCACTCGCCGTGTTAGCAGTGGCTGACAATGGCCAGCTATTAAACGCACCAGATATGTATATGGAAAAGATTGCGGTAGGTCCAGAGTCTGTTGGTCTTGTTGACATCGATGCACCTGTTATTGACAATCTTCGAGCTGTAGCAAAAGCGAAAAACAAGGACATTGAAGATCTTGTGGTCACAATCTTGAATCGTGAGCGACATACAAAGATGATCCAAGAAATTCGCGAGGCAGGCGCCAGAATCAAACTTCTTTCTGACGGTGATGTTGCCGCAGCAATTAATACGGCTTTTGGTGATACAGGTGTGGATATCATGCTTGGATCAGGTGGTGCGCCGGAGGGAGTTATTGCAGCAGCAGGGTTGAAATGCCTTGGTGGTGAACTACAAGGTCGCTTGCTTCCGCAAAATGACGCTGAAATTGAACGCTGCCATAAGATGGGAATCACAGACATCGATAAAGTCTTTATGATGGATGATCTAGTGGGTGGAGATGATTGTATTTTCGCTGCGACCGGCGTAACCGATGGCGAACTTCTAAAAGGCGTTCGCTATAAAGGGAAAAATGCCGATACCCAATCGATTGTTATGCGTGCTAAATCTGGAACAATTCGTTTTGTTGAAGGAACACATAGTATGAAGAAAAAACCAGACCTCGTTATTCGATAGACGAGTTTGATACTAGAACCAGCAGAGTTTCTGTTGGTTCTTTTTATTTGCTCTCTCCTATTTTTTTGTTGGGTATTGAATATTTAGTATGTTTTGGGGTATTATAAAAGAATATACTCGCTACCATACATGAACCGCGAATGGATTTCTCCACGAATTCTCCTATATAGATTAATGGATGACGTATACAAACTCCCAAATTGACTAGAACGTTAAAAACATTTCCAACTTTACGTACAAGCTTTCTTTAAGTAAGTAGTTTTATGGTCTATTTTGTTATGAGTTTTTAAGAAATACATTCAAATAAGCGCTTTCAAAGAATAAACGAAAAATACTAGAAACGTGGTGTAAGAATGAGTGTCCACATTGCCGAGCTTGAAAAATTAAAATTAAAGGAACTCTATGAACTTGCGAAGGAGTTTAAAGTTTCCTATTATAGTAAACTCACAAAAAGAGAATTAATCTTTTCCATTTTAAAAGGCCAGGCTGAAAAGGATGGTCTTATGTTTATGGAAGGTGTGTTAGATATTGTTCCAAACGAAGGATTTGGTTTCCTTCGACCAATTGCGTACAAGCCAAGTGTAGAAGATATCTATATTTCTGCTTCACAAATTCGTCGCTTTGATTTACGTAAAGGGGATAAGGTATCTGGGAAAGTTCGTCCACCTAAAGAAAATGAGCGATTCCACGGGTTACTTCATGTTGAAGCAGTTAACGGGAAAGCACCAGAAACATCTAAGGACCGTCCGTATTTCCCGGCTTTAACACCATTATACCCTGAAGTGAAAATTGAACTTGAGTCCAAACCGGGTCGAGTGTCTTCTCGTATCATCGATATTATTTCTCCAATTGGCTTCGGTCAACGTGGATTGATCGTTGCTCCTCCTAAAGCAGGGAAAACGTCCTTAATGAAGGAAGTAGCCAATAGCATAGCGGATAATCATCCTGATGTTGAACTGATGGTTCTACTCATTGATGAGCGTCCAGAGGAAGTAACGGATATTGAGCGTTCTGTAAAAGGTGAAGTGATTAGTTCTACCTTTGATGAGGTGCCTGAAAATCATATTAAGGTAGCTGAACTTGTCCTTGAGCGTGCGATGCGACTCGTTGAACACAAAAAAGATGTTGTGATCCTAATGGATAGTATTACACGTCTTGCGCGTGCGTATAACCTGCATATCCCGCCAAGTGGACGTACACTTTCAGGGGGGATTGACCCTGCTGCATTCCATCGTCCGAAACGATTCTTTGGGGCAGCACGTAATATTGAAGAGGGTGGCAGCTTAACCATTCTAGCAACGGCTCTTATTGAAACGGGCTCTCGTATGGATGATGTCATCTACGAGGAATTTAAAGGGACAGGAAACATGGAGCTTCATCTAGATCGTAAGCTATCTGAACGTCGGATCTTCCCGTCGATTGATATTCGTCGCTCTGGTACACGTAAAGAAGAGTTACTGATTGATAAATCGCAGCTAGATAAGCTTTGGACAATCCGTAAGACAATGAACGATTCAGCAGAGTATGTAGATCAGTTCATTAAACGCGTGAAGAGCACAAAAACAAATGATGAGTTCTTTGAATCTCTTGATCAAGACATGAAGGGTGTACGCAAACGCCCAGTCAGCTCAAAATCATAAGAAAAACGATATTGCATTTGTCTGTCGAAATTGATATAATTCTTGCGTGTGCGAACTAACTCTGTTTCGAAGAGATTCAGGGCAAAAGGAGATGAAAGATTATGAAACAGGATATCCATCCTAATTACCAAAAGGTTGTCTTTTTAGACACAAGCACTGGCTTCAAATTTTTGAGTGGTTCTACTAAAGGATCTGCTGAAACAATCGAATGGGAAGATGGTAACACATACCCACTTCTTAAAGTTGAGATCAGCTCTGATTCACACCCGTTCTACACTGGTAAGCAGAAGCTTAATGATGTTGGCGGACGTGTTGACCGTTTCAAAAAGAAATACAACCTATAAGAAATATAGCAGGCAGACATACTTGCCTGCTTTTTTTCTGTCTATACATAGCTTATAACTTTAGGCGAACCCTATACATAGTCGGTAAAGTACGATATCGTATGGGGAAAGAACAAAGTAAGGTGGGTTCAAATGAACAGTCATAACCAGGAAGGTCGAATCGAAGTGATTTGCGGTGGGATGTTTTCGGGCAAATCAGAAGAGTTGATCCGTCGTGTTCGTCGTGTCGGATTCGGAAAATTAAAAGCTCAAGTTTTTAAGCCATTACTTGATAATCGATATAGTGTCGAAGAAGTGGTTTCACATAACGGAAATAAAGTATGGGCCGAACCTGTTGCAACGGCAATGGATCTGCTTCAATCAGTGGATGAAGATACAGTGGTTGTTGCAATTGATGAGGTTCAATTTTTTGATGCGGCCATTATTGACACCGCAAGTGAACTAGCTGATCGTGGGATTCGTGTGATCTGTGCAGGCCTTGATCTCGACTTCCGAGGTGAACCATTTGGACCAACGATGCAATTAATGGCTTTGGCTGAACAAGTCACTAAGCTTCAGGCAGTTTGCGCAAGCTGTGCAGCATCAGCGAGTAGAACCCAACGATTAATTAACGGAGAACCAGCTTCTTACAACGATCCAATCATCTTAGTTGGAGCGTCGGAGTCCTATGAGCCTAGATGCCGACACTGTCATCAAGTACCAGACGAGCCGGCTCAGTTTTTTAATACAGACGAAGAAACTACGCCTACTCATTTATAGAGAGAAAAACCTGGCAGCGTGCCAGGTTTTTTTGGATTACCGTCTCCGTGCCGTTTGTTGAATTGGATCCCAGACACTGTTGTACGGCGGGGCGTAGGAAAGATCCAAGTTCTCGATTTGTTCCATCGTCACCGAGTAATAAAGGGCGGTCGCTAGCACATCCACTCGCTTATCGACGCCAGTTTTGCCGATAAATTGACCACCTAGAACCTGTTCCGTATCACGGTGATAGACGAGTAAACTATGGATTCGCTCTGCATTCGGATGATAAGCAGCACTTGTTGAGGTTTCTGTTTCAGAAATCACACATGGAAACTTCAGCTCCTGCGCTTCCCTTGAAGAAAGACCTGTTCGTGCTAAGGTTAAATCAAAAAACTGCATAATTGCTGTACCGACGACTCCCTGGAACGGACGTGCATGACCAATCATGTTAAGACCTGCAAGCCGACCTTGTTTGTTGGCATGTGTACCTAGTGGAAGAAAGTCATCAATTTGCTTTAATCTATGATATTGAGTAGCGCAATCTCCAGCTGCGTAAATGCACGATACACTTGATTCCAGATAAGAATTTACCTTGATCGCTCCCTTGGGCGAGAGATGGATACCTGTTCCATCTAGGAAATCAGTGTTGGGTGTGACGCCAACAGCTACAATAACAAGATCTGTATTAATGGTCTGCTCAGACGTCTGTACGGTTTGGACATTTCCATCTGTATCCCCAGAGAATCCTGTAACAGTTGCTCCTAATACGAGCTCAACTCCATGCTTAGTAGCCTCATCCTGGATAAGAGAGGACATACTTTTCTCAAAATCAGCACCTAGTCGCTCAGAACGATTAATGATCGTTACCTTTTTACCGAGCAACGCTAAGTTCTCGGCAACCTCAAGGCCGATATACCCGCCTCCAACAATGGTTACATGCTTCACTTCATCACCAAGGTTATTCATAATTCCGAGTGCATCAGGGATGGTTTTTAATGTGTGGATCCGTCCAAGATCCATTCCGTCCCAATCTGGTACGATGGGTCTCGCGCCTGTTGCGATCAGTAGCTTGTCGTAGGGAACCTCAAATCCATCACCACATACCGTTTTTTGCTTTGGATCAACCCCTGTAACTCTGTGGTTCACTCGCGCATCAATTCCGTGTTTTTCGCGAAATGTCTCCACATCACGTGCCACTAGATGGTCCGCTTCTTCAACGACTCCACTTAATAGATAGGGCAATCCACACTGCGCGTATGAATAATAGGTGCCACTCTCTAACACAGTAACCTCTGCGTCCTCATCATTACGTACAATCTGCATCGCCGCGCTCATTCCAGCTGCATCTCCGCCGATAATTACATACTTCATCCGCTCACCTCCACCATCATTATAATCTATCTGAAAGGATTCCCTAACGCCAGGTTGATCAAACAAGGAAAACAACAGGATTGACGAACGGTGTCTCGTTTCGTATGATGAGAACAGTCTTTTTAGGATTAGAGGGGGCTTTTGCGTCATGCTCATTGTCAAGAAAGTACTAAATAATAATGTGTTGGTTGCGAGCCACCCTGACTATGATGAAGTCGTCCTCATCGGAAAAGGCTTAGGCTTCGGGAAATCTTCAGGAGATGAAGTCGGCAGAGAACAAGCGGAGAAGTTCTTTGTGTTAAAAGAAGAATCTGAGCAAAAACAATATCAGCAATTAATGCACTATATAGATGAAGGCTTTTTAGCGTTGATGAACGATGTCATTGAATTGATTGAAGAAAAGCTTACCACAAGGCTCTTTGAGCATATTCACGTTGCTTTAACCGATCACTTATTCTATGCAATCAAGCGAATTAAACAAGGACAAGCGATTGTGAATCCATTTTTAAAAGAAACAGAGCTAGCTTATCCAAAGGAATTTAAAGTGGCAACAGACATTCGTGAATTTGTATACGAAAAACTGGACGTGCTCCTGCCGGATAGTGAGATTGGATTCATAGCTCTACACATTCATAGTGGGATCACAAATCGTAGCCTGCAAGATGTAAACGCACATACTCGTTTGATTTCTCAGCTCGTTGATATCATTGAGCAGCGACTTCAAATAAAAGTCGATCGCACGGAAATCAACTACTTGCGACTTGTTCGTCATCTTCATTTTGCGATTGAACGAATTGAAGATGAAAAATATCTTGATCCGATGGAAGCGCTTAAGGAAGTCTTGCAAAAAGAATATCCAGTGTGCTATAATCTGTCATGGAATCTCATAAAAGTCATGCAACAATCTCTCAAGAAACAAATTCCTGAGGGAGAAGCGGTGTACTTGACGCTTCACTTGCAACGTCTAACTCAAAATTAATACTTACCGTTTTCTTAAACGTGTGACTGGTGATGCAGGCATGAGAGAAAGAAAACGTTCGAATGGCCCACAGGAGGAGTCTATCCTTTTCTGGTCACGAGCGTTCTTTCCCTCATGCCTTTTTTATGTGGATTTTACAATATGATTAGGAGGAATACATGATGTTTAAACAAGCCTTTGGCGTGTTACAACGTATGGGTCGTGCATTAATGCTTCCGGTTGCGTTATTACCAGCAGCTGGGATCTTACTCGCTTTTGGTGATGCGATGCAGAACCCTGATATTTTAAGCGCATTACCGTTTTTAGGAAATGACGTTTTCTCGATGATTTCAACATTAATGCTTGAAACAGGAGACATTGTCTTTGCGAACCTTCCACTACTATTTGCGGTTGGGGTAGCCATCGGACTCTCTAACGGAGACGGGGTAGCAGGACTTGCCGCTATTATTGGATTTTTAATTATTAACGTAACCATGAGTACAATGGGTGGCATTACGCCAGAGATGGTTGGAGCTGACCCGGCTTATGCGAGTGTACTCGGTATTCCAACACTATCAACAGGCGTGTTCGGCGGGGTAATCGCCGGCTTACTCGCTTCATTTACCTTTAATAAATATTACAACATCAGCTTGCCTCAATACTTAGGCTTCTTTGCTGGTAAACGATTTGTACCAATTGCTACAGCATTCTTTGCCATCTTTATGGGGGTCATTCTTCACTTTATCTGGCCTTTCATTCAAACAGGACTTAACTCGTTCTCATACTTCATGACCGAAGCAAGCCCAGCGCTTAGCGTCTACATTTTCGGTGTGATAGAGCGTGCTCTGATTCCTTTTGGATTGCACCACATTTTCTACTCACCATTCTGGTTTGAGTTTGGAACCTATGTGAATGCAGCAGGTGAAATGGTTAAAGGAGACCAAGCAATGTTCTTCGCTCAAATTCGCGACGGCGTTGAACCAACAGCAGGAACGTTCATGGTTGGTAAATTCCCGTTCATGATGTTTGGTCTACCAGCAGCAGCACTTGCCATCTATCACTGTGCAAAACCTAAGCACAAAAAAGTCGTTGCCGGTCTTATGGGATCAGCAGCACTGACAGCTTTCTTAACAGGAATTACAGAACCACTTGAGTTCTCATTCTTATTTGTTGCACCCATTCTTTTTGTGATTCACACATTGATCGCCGGTCTATCATTCTTACTTATGTATCTTTTAGATGTAAAAATCGGCATGAGCTTCTCTGGTGGAGTCATCGACTTCCTTCTTTACGGAGTCTTACCGAACCGTACAGACTGGTGGTGGGTGATCATCGTAGGTCTTGGATTCTCAGTGATCTACTACGTACTATTCCGTTTTGCGATTCTGAAGTTCAACCTGATGACACCAGGACGTGAAGAAGATGAAGAAGGCGATGATGCCGAAACATCTTCAGCACCAGTAGGAGATCTACCTTACGAAGTACTAAAAGCACTAGGAAACAAAGAAAACATTGCAAACCTTGACGCATGTATCACACGTCTGCGCGTATCAGTAAAAGACGTTGATCAAGTTGAAAAAGATCGTTTGAAAAAACTTGGGGCATCTGGTGTCATGCAAGTTGGCCAAAACATCCAAGCCATTTTCGGACCAAAATCCGATCAACTAAAAGGACAAATCAACGACATCATCTCAGGCAAGACACCAACGCCAATTGAAGAAGTCGAAACCGTTGTAGAAGCAGGACCAACAACCGAAGGCGAATTCACATTTACCCTTCCGATCACAGGAGAAATCCTTCCGATTACAGATGTACCGGACAACGTATTTGCCGGAAAAATGATGGGAGACGGATTTGCCATCAAACCAACAGAAGGAATCGTACGCTCTCCAATTACAGGGACCGTCGTGAACTTCTTCCCAACCAAGCACGCCCTTGGACTCGTAGACGAATCAGGCAAAGAAATCCTGATCCACGTTGGAATTGATACCGTCCATCTAAAAGGAGAAGGCTTCAAAGCACTAGTCGAACAAGGAGACAAAGTCACACAAGGCCAAGAATTACTACGCTTTGACACAGACATTATCTCTGAAAAAGCCGCATCCATCATCACACCAATCGTGTTCACCAACCTAGCCGAAGATGAATTCATCCAGCTTCTAAAGTCTGGAGAAGTTGAGTCAGGTACAGAGAACGTATTAGCCATTAAAAAAGCAGAATAAAGATTGAGAGGAAGCCAGAGCGGAATGCTCTGGCTTTTTTGTGTGTGGGAGGGACGGAGAAAGTGAGAGGGGGAATACGAGTAAAACCAAGAACCCGGGCGTTAGCAAGAAGAAAGAGCTCCATACCAAGAGCTAAGCTAAATGAATTAAGAAGAAAAGAGCGTTAGCAAGGAAAACAGAATTTTTACCAAGCGCAGAGCCGATCCCATCAAGAAGTAGGTGCTGATAACAAGGGGAGAGAGCGGGTTATCAAGCTCGTGCCCTCGATACCAAGCCCCAAAGCACCCATATCAAGAAGAATGAGAGCGTAAGTAAGAAGAATAGGAGCCCAACCAAGAATCCCAGCGTTAGCAAGAAGAAAGGGCTCCATACCAAGAGCTAAGCTAAATGAATCAAGAAGAAAAGAGCGTTAGCAAGGAAAACAGGATTTTTACCAAACTGAGAGCCGATTCCATCAAGAAGCAGGTGTTGATAACAAGGAGGAAGAGTGAGTTACCAAGCTCAATAAACTGATACCAAGCCCCAAAGCTCCCATACCAAGAAGAATGAGAGAGAAATCAAGAAGAATAGGAACCCAACCAAGAACCCCAGCGTTAGCAAGAAGAAAGAGCTCCATACCACGAGCTAAGC
Source organism: Alkalicoccobacillus gibsonii (assembly GCF_016798245.1). Taxonomy (GTDB): domain Bacteria; phylum Bacillota; class Bacilli; order Bacillales; family Bacillaceae_D; genus Alkalicoccobacillus; species Alkalicoccobacillus gibsonii. Next base: position 494,177 of record NZ_JAEUZA010000002.1, read on the forward strand.
TAAATGAATCAAGAAGAAAAGAGCGTTAGCAAGGAAAACAGTATTTTTACCAAGCCGAGAGCCGATTCCATCAAGAGGCAGGTCCTGATAACAAGGAGGAAGAGCGGGTTACCAAGCTCGTGCCCTCAATACCAAGCCCCAAACCTCTCACACCAAGAAGATTGAGAGCGAAAGCAAGAAGAACCAGAGCACAACCAAGAACCCTTAACGATAACAAGCTAAAAGTCCGACACCACCACCCAACCACTCCCACCTAAAATTGATCTTTCTATTTGTACTATAATTTGGAATCCTGTATAGTCGGGGTACATTGGGGGTGTTCGTGTGATCGATCAGAAGTACCAAGTCATTATCTTTCCAATCTTAATTTTTTGTCTGTTAAGCATTTTTGGACTAAGTTGGCTTGCAACATCGATTATTACTGTTGTCGCCTTTCTTGCCGCTGCATTAGGTCACCATATTCAAGCAGGGGTCTGGGGGGAGTGGGCAAGTAAGAGGTTAAAGAATTCACTTATCTCTTTTTTCGTTTGGATTTGTATCATTATTATGTTCTGGGTAAGAGATTTAGAGCTACCACAGTGGCGCCTCATTGTGGCAACCTCTCTCATCGCAGCATTTGCTATTTTTGAACTTCTCGATGCCTACGTATGGCACAAAAAAGAACAGCGCGAACTAGCAGAAGTGGAACGTAAGTCGAAGGAAAACGTATAAGGGACAGGAGGTGTAGTTATGATTAAGGAGAAACATCATCTTTATCTTATCCCTATCCTGGTTTTCGTAGTACTAATTGTGTTAGATACGGGGTGGATCTATGCACTTATTTTAGCTTGTGCGACGACATTGGGAGCAACATTGGGTTACCTGGGTAAATTCGGTTTATGGGGATCATCAGCAAAGAAGCAATTTACCGCTGCAAAAGTTTTAATTGTTATCTGGGCTATTTTTCTCATTATGCTATGGATCCCTGGAATGAATAATTTGTCTTTGACTCGAACTGTTCTTGCATCTATATTGTTTACTTTAATTGTCTTGTTTCACTTCATCGATTCCTACCTCTGGTACAAAAAAGAAAAACACGAGCTACATAACAAGGAGACACTTAATGGTTAGCGAAAAAACGTATTCGATTTTATTATCAATTTGGCTCATTGCGACAATCTACCTTATAAATGGAAGTTTCTTTTATGCATTGTTTATAAGCGTTGTGATTTTTGTAGCTGGTAAAATTGGGAAGGGTACAAATTTTGGTCCGGGAAAGCAAATTCCAGAAAGGCGCTTTAAGCTGTCAAAGCTTTTCCCGATTTTTGTTGGGGCGATCATTGTTTTATTGTGGCTTCTAATTGAGGTACCACTCTGGAGAATGCTCCTCCTCACAGTTCTCCTCTCAGCCCTCGCTCTATTTGAGCTTATCGACGCCTATATCTGGTACAAAAAAGACCGGCAAGCCTCGGGGTCACATTGACCGGGGGGTGCCTATATACTATACTTAGAACGTTATGCTATGTACGGATATTAGATTATGAGGTGAAGACATGTTTGATCGTTTGCAGTCTTTAGAGGACAGATATGATCGGTTAAATGAATTATTAAGTGATCCAGATATTATTAGTGATACAAAGCGTCTACGCGAGTACTCCAAGGAGCAGTCTGGGCTTGAGGATACAGTTCAAGCGTACCGTGAATACAAGGATGTGTCGGAGCAGTTAAAAGATGCGAAGGCGATGATTGAAGAGAAGCTGGATGATGAGATGTACGCGATGGTGAAAGAGGAAATCTCCGAGCTTTCGTCTCAATCTCAGGAACTCGAGGAACGTCTGCGTATTTTACTTCTGCCTAAGGATCCGAATGATGATAAAAACGTTATCGTCGAGATTCGTGGTGCAGCCGGTGGAGACGAAGCACAGCTGTTTGCGGGGGACCTGTATAAAATGTACCACCGCTTCGCAGAGGCACAAGGCTGGAAGATTGAAGTGATGGAAGCGACAACGACAGAGCTTGGTGGATACAAGGAGATCATTTTCATGGTGAATGGAAATGGTGCGTATTCTAAGCTTAAGTATGAAAACGGAGCACACCGTGTGCAGCGTGTTCCTTCTACAGAGTCTGGCGGTCGTATTCATACATCTACAGCAACGGTTGCTGTTCTTCCTGAGGCGGAAGAGGTTGAGGTTGAAATTCATGAGAAGGATATTCGTGTGGATACATTCGCTTCGAGTGGCCCGGGTGGACAAAGTGTAAATACAACGATGTCAGCGGTTCGTTTAACTCACTTGCCAACGAGTACTGTGGTTTCTATGCAGGATGAGAAATCTCAGATTAAAAACAAGGAAAAAGCGATGAAAATCCTACGTGCGCGTGTATTTGATAAGATCAATCGTGAAATCCAAGCTGAATATGATGAAACGCGTAAAACAGCAGTTGGTACAGGAGATCGTTCTGAGCGGATCCGTACGTACAATTTCCCACAAAGCCGGGTAACAGATCACCGTATTGGCTTGACGTTGCAAAAGCTGGAGCAAATTTTGCAAGGGAAGCTGGATGAAATTATTGATCAACTGATTATGGAAGAACAATCTGAGCTTATGCAGCGGGCAGAAGATTAAGATGAGCCAAACCATACATGAAGCCCTCCGTTGGGCTTCTTCTTTTTTGGAGGAGAGAGACGTGGAGACAATGGCTGGTGAATGGCTGCTCCGCCATCACCTAGGTGTTGATCGTGCAGGTTTATTTGCGAGATTCCACGACGTGCTGCCAGATGACCTGTTTCACGCGTATCAACAGGATGTCCACATGCTTGGAAAAGGCCACCCGGTTCAACATTTAATCGGACATGAAGAATTTTATGGTCGCCCGTTTCAGGTATCGAGTGATGTATTGATTCCAAGACCGGAAACAGAGGAACTCATCATCGCAGTACTTGAACGGAGAAAAGCTGTGTTTCCGGATGCTACTACACTTGATGCAGTTGATGTTGGAACGGGCAGTGGCATTATTGCGACTACACTAACGCTTGAAGACAGATCACTAAACCTTACAGCCGTCGATATCTCGGAAAAAGCGCTGGCTATGGCGAAGAAAAACGCAGCTACGCATGGGGCAAAGATCAGCTTTTACCAAGGGGATCTATTAGAGCCTTTTATTCAAACAGGCCAAACGTTTGATATCATCGTATCCAACCCGCCGTATATCCCTGAATCAGACCGGCTGACACTTGCTGTTCACGTGCGGGAGCATGAGCCGGAGCTTGCATTATTTGCAGGCACTGATGGTCTTGATTGCTACCGGAAGCTAACGCAGCAATTAAAAAAGGTTGCTAAGCCACAGGCTCTAGTTGCATTTGAAGTGGGAGCAGGGCAGGGCGAAGCAGTGAGACAGATGCTACAAGCAGCTTTTCCACGTACAACAACTGAGGTGCGTTTCGATATTAATAAGAAGGATCGGATCGTTCTAGCATACGGAGATTTTGTCGAAGAGTTATAGGTTTAGAGCCGGACTATCCCGACCACAATAGGGAGGAAGGGATGGTGCTGGTCATGAAACCACAAGCTATTATTTATCTATTATTCTCTTTTTTCGTGTTAATCATAAGCTGGGAAGACCAAGGAAACCAAGCAGTTGCTGCGTTTCATCAAGAAGTGAGTCAAGAGGATGCCATTCGTTTGCGTATCCTTGCAAATAGCGATTCTGTAGCAGATCAAAAGTTAAAGCGTGACATTCGTGATCAGGTGAATGCCTCCATCACTGAATGGGTAACGGGAATTGAATCAAAGCAGGAAGCAATGGAACTGATTGAATCAAAGCTCTCTGAAGTGGAAGCGATTGTGGAAGCTGAGCTTGCAGCTAAAGGACTGAATCAAGACTACCACGTTGATTTTGAGCAAGTTGATTTTCCAACAAAGCTGTATGGTAACCTTGTCTATCCTGCTGGAGAATATCAAGCCGTGTTAATTACACTTGGCGAGGGTCTTGGGGAAAACTGGTGGTGCGTGTTGTTCCCGCCTTTATGCTTTATTGATATGGATCAAAGCAATGCGGTGCCACAAGAAGAAGTAGAAGAGGTTGAAGTAGTAGAAGAGTCGGACGAGGATGTAGAGGTTTCATTCTTCTTCGTCGATTTCTTTAAAGGATTGTTTGATAGTCTGTTTGGTGATGATACGACGACCGTTGCGACAAATCAGTAATACGCGAGACAAGCCCCGCATAGGATGGTGCAAAGACCTAAAAAGGGGCGTATCTGAATGACAATGGTATTTAGACAGGCTAGAGATCACGATCTACTTCCTATTCAACGACTGCTTGCACGTGCAGGGCTTCATGAGGACGATGCGAGAAACATTACCAACTACTTTTTAGTAGCTGAAACCATAGATAATGAGATTGTAGGAATCATTGGTCTTGAACCAGCTGGTGAGTACGGGTTGCTACGATCTCTTGTGCTTGAAACCGATTATTTTACGCCTGCAAAAGGGATGGGCTTTCTAGAGGCTGCCTTGGCGTATGGTCGTAAGCTAGAGTTAAAAGAAGTCTATTTATTAACGAGACAAGCTGGTGTGTTTTTTGAACAACTAAATTTTAGACAAATGAAGCTTGAACATGTGCCACATGAGATACAACGATTATCACATTTTAAACAATCTGAAAATAAAAACGTGTCGATTTTTGCCTGTGAATTACTTGAACAATCATGTGAATAAAACGAAGAACTGACGGCTTATCTACAGGTTATCCACAGGTGTGGGTAACCTTATTCATGTTAGGAGAACAGACGTTTTTATTTAATTCTCACTACGAATTTAGTAGACTGAAACCGTTGATATAACAGGGTTAATGCAGAATACGCAGACAAATTTGACAAATGGCAATCCAAATCACAAAATAAGGGGGATAGGAGCTGTGCTATGAGTTATATACAGACAAAACGATGGAATGTGAATAAGTCAGCAAATCTTCAGAATATAGAAATGAATCTACAAGAAGCGGCAAATTTAATCAAAGATGGACACGTGGTGGCTTTTCCGACGGAGACGGTGTATGGTCTTGGAGGAAATGCGTTAGACCCACAGGCGGTTACCGATATTTTTAAAGCAAAGGGCCGCCCGAATGACAATCCACTTATTGTTCATATTGCGAACCGTGACGGGCTAAATGAGTTGGTTACAGAAATTCCCCTCATTGCTGAAAAGCTGATGGACGCGTATTGGCCTGGGCCGCTTACGCTCATCTTTCATGCAAATGACAAGGTGCCTACAAATGTCACAGCGGGGCTTTCAACTGTCGCTATCCGAATGCCTTCTCATCCAGTTGCGCGCGAGCTTCTTGAGAAGTCAGGTGTACCAGTTGCTGCACCAAGTGCGAACCTTTCAGGTAGACCAAGTCCAACTACGGCCGACCATGTATGGACAGATCTTGAAGGCCGAATAGCCGGTGTTGTGGACGGTGGAGCCACAGGTGTTGGCGTAGAGTCCACGGTTCTTGATATTAGTGGCGAGGTGCCAATGATTCTTAGACCCGGTGGCATTACGAGGGAAGAGCTTACAGAAGTATGTGGGCATGTAGAACTGGACGGAGCACTTATGGATGATGGACAAGCACCAAAGTCACCAGGTATGAAATATACTCACTACGCACCAAAAGGAAGCTTAACGCTAGTTCGTGACCGGGCGCTAATCCAAGAGCTTGCGACCAAAGCGCGTGCCGAGGGAAAACGTGTTGGAGTCCTTACTACGGAAGAACGGGCGAATCACTACGATGCTGACTTTGTCTACGCCTGTGGCTCAGATGGAGACCTAAAGGCAACGGCCGCTCTCCTTTACAACGGGCTTAGAGCATTTGATGATCAAGAGATCGACGTCATTTTCTCCGAAGTCTTTGACGAGAACGGAGTAGGAGCAGCTGTTATGAACCGACTCGAAAAAGCTGCCGGTGGACGGATGATTAAATAATAAATAAGAAAAAGGCGAATGATTCAATTGCAGAATCATTCGCTATTTGTGTTTTTAAAAACGAGCGAAGGGAGAACCTGAGACTCCTGCGGAAAAAACACGTGTCTGAAGACTCAGTAGTGGTGATCTTCCACGGATGAGGCTGAAGCCGTGTCCGCGGAAAGCGAAGGATTCTCCTGAAGCGGGTATCGTGCTCTGTTCGTGTTTTACTATCTGCATTAATGTTATGTCTCAGCCCTATTTTTTTGTTGTGTCATCTCCTTCATCAGATAGGTTGTCTATTTTTCCTTGTCCATGCATACATTCAAGTAGCATGTTCAAGGAGTGAGTAAACAATGAGTGAATTTGTGACGATATTAATTATGTCAGCAGCACTTGGAATGGATGCCTTTTCAGTCACGCTTGGTATGGGAATGCTTGGGCTGCGTGGCCGCCAGATTTTTCGGATTGGTTTAACCATTGGGTTGTTCCATGTGGCAATGCCGCTCCTCGGAATGGCTACCGGTAAATGGCTTTCTACCTACTTTGATATGGTGGCCATTTATATCGGTGGAGGTCTGCTTTTATTAATTGGCCTGCAGATGATTCTCTCTGCCTTTTCAACAGAGGATAACTCCTTTTTAAAGCCAGTTGGCTGGGGACTCATGGCCTTTGCGGTCAGTGTAAGCCTTGATAGCTTTTCAGCAGGGTTAAGCTTTGGTATTCTTGGGGCAAAAACCATTCTAACCGTTGCGTTGATTGGATTCGTCAGCATGGTGCTATCGTGGCTTGGGTTATTAATCGGGGCAAAATTCCAAAAGTATATTGGCATTTATGGTGAGCTTCTTGGAGGTTGTATTCTAATTGGGTTTGGGATCAAGATTATGTTTCCGCTTTAATGTGCAAGAGATGTTAGAATAAGGACAATACTTTATTTTGTGGGATACAAAATGAAAAAGGGGATGTCCATCTTGAAAAATGTTTTATTCGTATGCACAGGAAACACGTGTCGGAGCCCAATGGCTGAATACCTGTTAAAAGAAAAAGCAGGGGATCAGCTTTCTGTTCAATCAGCAGGAGTCACAGCTTGGCCAGGGATTCCAATGTCAGAAGGAACGGCGCTCGTTCTTGCAGAGCGAGGAATTAGCCACCAACACGTTTCACAGCCAGTGACGGCTGAATTAATTGATTGGGCTGACATTATCTTAACAATGACGACTAGTCACAAAGACATGCTCAGCATTAGGCATCCAGAAGCAACAGAGAAGGTTTACACGTTAAAAGGGTACGTTGAAACGGGTGGAGATATTGGCGATCCGATCGGCGGACCAAAAGAAGAGTATGATCAAGTCGCACAAGAGCTTGATCAAAGCATTGAAAGGTTCCTTCAAAAATGGAATAAGTGAGCATAAGGGGATGTTGAGTTGGAACAGGAAAAACCATCATATCGATTTAGTCTCCGAAAAAAGCTAGTCCTTGGCGTAAGCGGCTTGGCACTAGTTACATATGGAATTAGCGCATTATTTATCTTTGTGTTATCCGATTACTTAGCTGAGTGGATTGGGATTAATAGTGAAGTATTTACGATTCTTACGTTAGTTGCAGGTGTCCTCTGGACAGGGATTCTCTGCTTTTTTGCAGCTGGCTACATCACCAAGCCGCTGAACCGCTTAGAGGCCTCTGCCAGAAAAGCCGCAGCAGGAGATATTCAAGAGGATGTAATCATTACAGGCTCAGACGACGAGATACGTGCACTTGGCGAAGCGTACAATGAGATGCTTATGAACCTGCGTAGAATGGTACAGGACATTGATTCAAGTTTTATAGCAACGGAGGAACGAGTGAGCTACATGACAAACTCCTCTGAGCTTGCCTCCTCGCGGGTGTTACAAATGGAGGAAACGCTCCAATCCATCTCAGAAGCAGCGGTGGGTTCAGCAGAAGTTAGCCGCAAAAATGCGGTCTCAATGAACGAGGCAAAGCACATTGCAGAGCAAGTAAAAGGCCGAGCAGATCAATCCCGCACGTCCTCAAAACAGCTTGTCAATAATCTTAATGAAAGCAGAAGTGTCATTAAGAATTTAGTAGAGGGCATTCGTTTGCTAGCAGAAAACAACCAAGCCTCTCTTGGTGCGGTAAAAAAACTAGAAAACCAAGCAGGAGAAGTGGAGCAGATCATTTCGCTTGTAGGGGAAATAGCTGGCCAAACAAACCTCCTTGCATTAAATGCGTCGATTGAAGCGGCACGAGCAGGCGAGCAAGGTAAAGGATTTGCGGTTGTAGCTGAGGAAGTTCGGAAACTGGCGGATGAAAGCGCGCAAGCAGTAGCAAGCATTACGGAGCTTGTACATACCATGCAATCAGAAGTGAAAAATGTCGTACGCCAAATCAGCGAACAAGTGGCTGAGGCTAACGAACAATCAAAGCAAGGTGAGGAAACAAGTCGTACGATGAAGGAAATGACCCGTGCGGTGGACGAAGTAGCTGCCGTCATTTCAGAAATCACCGGAATGGTTGATAAGCAGATGGAAGCGATTCAAATTACCTCAAGGGCATCTGAGGAAGTGGCTGCAATTGCTGAAGAAACATCTCGTGATTCAACAAGTGTCACTGAGCTTGCTAATGATCAAACAACCACTATTGCAGATACCGCAAAAGCAGCGCATGAACTATCAATTCAAGCGAAGAGATTGAAGACCACGATCGAAAGGTTTACAATATAGATACAGAAGAAAAGCGCCTAAACAGATTTAGGCGTTTTTTTAAATCTAACGAGGGTGGGAACCTTTATGAAAATCGCGATTGCTTCAGATCACGCAGGATTTGAGTTAAAAGATAGTATCAAATCATTAATCAAAGAGCTAGGACATGAATATGAGGATTTTGGTCCAGATTCAACTGTTTCTGTTGATTATGCAGATTACGCCTTTCCGGCAGCTGAAAAGGTAGCCGATGGCACATTTGATCGCGGCATTTTAATTTGTGGGACAGGCATTGGCATGTCCATTTCCGCGAACAAGGTAAAGGGCATCCGCTGCGCACTTGTTCACGACTTATTTACAGCAAAAGTGACTCGTGAGCATAATGACAGCAACATGCTAGCAATGGGCGAGCGCGTTGTTGGACCTGGAGTAGCTTTAGAAATCGTGCGCGTATGGCTAACAACCGAATTTGAAGGCGGTCGCCATGCCAATCGTATTGGGAAAATTTCAAACTACGAGTGCTAGGAGATACAGATGAGTTCATTATCTGAAACAATCACATTATCACTTGCGAAGCTATTAGAAGACCTGCACCATGCAAAACCACTCACATCTGATGACTTACTTGTCATTGGAACAAGTACAAGCGAAGTCATTGGTGAACATATTGGAACAAACGGATCGAAGGAAGCGGCGATTGCGATTTACGAAACGCTTCTTGCTTATCAAAAGAAAACGGGTGTGGCGCTTGCGTTTCAATGCTGTGAGCATCTAAATCGTGCGCTTGTTGTTGATGCAGAAACCGCGCAAGCACGTATGTACGAGCCTGTGTCTGCTGTGCCTGTTCGCAAAGCGGGAGGAGCAATGGCAGAGTACGCTTTCTCGCAAATGGAAAACCCCGTTTTAGTTGAAACGATTCGCGCAGATGCCGGAATCGATATCGGTGACACATTTATCGGAATGCATTTAAAATCAGTGGTTGTTCCGGTCAGAAGCCAAGTAAAAGAAATTGGTGCGGCTCATGTCACAATGGCAATCACCCGTCCAAAGCTCATTGGTGGCGTACGGGCTGTTTACGAATAAGGAAAAACAGAATGATTTATAGAAAAGTCCGTAAATGTTACGGAAATAAGCTGAAATCTATGATAGTATATAGATGAATCTAATTAGAAACAGTCTAAAACCGAATGAGAGCGGTTTTTGAGAGGGGAATGGGTAATGGAGAATCTAAAGAAGCAAGATCCTAAAATTCTAGAAGCGATTAATTTGGAGCTAGGCCGTCAGCGCGACAAAATTGAATTAATTGCATCAGAGAACTTTGTTAGTGAAGCAGTAATGGAGGCTCAGGGTTCTGTATTAACAAACAAATATGCAGAAGGTTACCCAGGGCGCCGCTATTATGGTGGTTGTGAATATGTAGACATCGTAGAAGAAATTGCTCAAGAACGAGTAAATGAAATCTTCGGATCTGCATACGCAAACGTCCAGCCCCACTCAGGAGCTCAGGCGAACATGGCTGTTTACTTCACTGTTCTTGAGCAAGGAGATACGGTTCTAGGAATGAACTTATCTCACGGTGGACACCTAACTCACGGTAGCCCAGTGAACTTTAGTGGCGTTCAATACAACTTTATCGAGTACGGCGTAGACCAAGAAACGCACCGCATTGATTACGATGTCGTACGTGAGCTTGCAGTTGAACACAAACCAAAAATGATCGTGGCTGGTGCGAGTGCATACCCACGTGAAATTGACTTTGCCAAATTCCGTGAAATCGCTGATGAAGTTGGCGCATACCTAATGGTAGACATGGCGCACATTGCCGGACTTGTTGCAGCTGGCCTGCACCAAAATCCAGTACCACACGCGCACTTTGTTACATCAACAACGCACAAAACTTTGCGAGGACCTCGTGGCGGAGTTATTCTTACAAACGAAGAAATGGGCGAAAAGTTCGGGAAAGCCCTAAATAAATCAATCTTCCCTGGTATCCAAGGCGGACCACTTATGCACGTGATCTCAGCAAAAGCTGTTGCATTTGGTGAGGCCCTACAACCAGAATTTAAAACATACGCACAAAATATCATCAACAACTCAAAACGTCTTGGTGAAGTGCTTCAATCTGAAGGCATCAATCTAGTATCTGGCGGTTCAGACAACCACTTATTACTAATGGACCTTCAATCGCTAGAACTAACAGGAAAAGTAGCTGAAAAAGCACTTGACCATGTTGGGATTACAACAAACAAAAACACGATTCCATTCGATCCACAAAGCCCATTTGTGACAAGCGGTATCCGTCTAGGAACAGCTGCTGTGACTTCTCGCGGATTTGACGAAGAAGCAATGGAAGAAGTCGGAAAACTAATCGCCCTCACACTTAAAAACGTCGACAACGAAGAAGTCGCCGAGCAAGTGCGCACGCGCGTAGCTGATCTAACAGCGAAGTATCCGATGTATCCGAACCTATAAGATCTGAATGTGCCTCCTCCCGTTCTGGGAGGAGGTTTTTTAGTGGGAGAGGCGTAGGGCGTTAGAACAGAAATGAAATAAGGAAAAAAATGAACATTTTTTATTTTAGTCAGAACATCTGGGACGGGGCCAAGAAGAACGGCACCAAAGCCAAGAACCCAAACCCCTTACCAAGAAGAACGCCAAACTCACCAAGAGAAAGCGGGGGTTCCATCAAGAAGAGGGGACTAATAGCAAGACGTGCGGTGCTCGGACCAAGATGTCAGGGTCATTACCAAGAAGCCAGAGCTCAATACCAAGCCCCGCGGATCCTAAACCAAGAAGAATCAAACCAAAACCAAGAACCCCCACCCCACACAAATATGTAAAAACCTCCACATTATTTAGTTAAACCCTACACCTACCCCATTCTCCATAGGCATTTAAGGATTACTACTTGAACAAGGAGCTTGTTTCCGCTAGAATGCTTTAAGGAAAGTTCAAATTAAGGAGCGATGGCCATGAGTAAAGTATTTGTTTTCGATCACCCTCTCATTCAGCATAAATTATCATATATTCGTGATAAAGAAACGGGCACGAAGGAGTTTCGTGAGCTGGTAGAGGAAGTTGCGGCGCTGATGGCTTTTGAGATTACACGCGATTTATCACTTGAGGAGACAATGGTGGAAACACCGGTTGGTCCTGCGAAGGCGAATCGTATTGCTGGTAAGAAGCTTGGTGTGGTACCGATTTTGCGTGCGGGTCTTGGGATGACTGACGGAATTTTACGTATGATTCCTGCGGCTAAGGTAGGTCACGTTGGATTATACCGTGATCCAAAGACACTAAAGCCAGTTGAGTATTATGTGAAGCTACCTAAGGATGTAGAGGAGCGTGACTTTATTGTCATTGATCCGATGCTTGCGACGGGTGGATCTGCAATTGATGCGATTTCAGCAATTAAGAAGCGCGGAGCTACAAGCATTAAGCTAATGTGTCTTGTTGCTGCACCTGAAGGGGTTAAGGCTTTAAATGAAGCGCACCCTGATGTGGATGTGTACTTAGCAGCAATGGATGAAAAACTTGATGATCATGGATATATTGTTCCGGGTCTTGGTGATGCTGGTGACCGTCTTTTCGGTACAAAATAAGCATTCATAATAAAGAGGATTCAGACGCACTTATTGCGTTTGGGTCTTTTTTTTGTGCATAAGGAATGACACTTTCCCTCATACTATTTAGAATACAAAAGGCATGGGAGGTGAGTGTTTGAAGAAGCGTTGTGTATGGCTACTATTGATTTTGAGCGTCTTGATGCCAGTGCAGGCGGAAGCAGAAGTGCTGTATCCTAATTTACCTGCGCAAACATCTGTGGGAGAACCGGCGGAAGAGACGATTGTGATTGTTGCAGCTGAAGATGGCAAATTGGATCAGGTGAAGGCGGAGGTGTCGGCCCAGATACCGAGTAGTTCGATTCGAAAAACCTTTTCCGCTTTATATCATGGTTTTTCAATGAGTCTTCCTTCTACAGAGGTGGATCGGGTGAAGTCACTTCCTCATGTTGAGCGCGTGGATGAAATTGCGACGTATCATGCGGCGCTTGAAGAGAGTGTTCCCTTTATTGGAGCAGGATCTGTACGCGGAATGCTAGATGCGGATGGTCATCGGTTAACGGGCGAAGGTGTGAAGGTAGCGGTCATTGATACGGGCATTGATTATACTCACCCTGATCTTATGCGTAATTTTAAGGGCGGTTATGATCTCATTGATTCGGACGATGACCCAATGGAGACGCTTGTTTCTCAAGGGCCACCTACGTTGCATGGTACTCATGTGGCAGGCATTATAGGAGCAAATGGACGGGTGCAAGGAGTAGCGCCAGAAGCGGAGATCTACGCGTACCGTGCGCTTGGTCCGGGTGGACAGGGAACAACAGAACAGGTCATTGAAGCAATTGAAAAAGCGGTATCAGATGGTGTGGATGTATTGAATCTCTCACTTGGGAACACAGTGAATGGACCGGATTGGCCCACCAGTTTGGCACTTGATAAAGCAGTAGAGGAAGGTGTCGTTGCTGTGACCTCGAGTGGGAATAGCGGTCCGGCAATGTGGACGGTTGGATCACCGGGAACCGCTGAAAAGGCAATTTCCGTTGGGGCCTCAGCTCCACCGATGCAAACCCCTTATATTACTATTCCAGGTAAGGACAAAGAGTTGCCGCTACATGCGTTAAAAGGAACGGACCGTTGGACGTTAAGACGTGATTTTCAATATGTTGATGCGGCATTTGGATTAGAGGATGACTATAACGGTCTAGATGCAAACGGAAAAGTTGTTCTCGTAAAACGAGGTCGCATCTCCTTTGAAGAAAAAATAAAAGCCGCCAAAGAAGCAGGAGCAATTGGCGTGTTAATTTATAACAACACATCAGGTTCATTCGCAGGCGGGACGGAGAGCCCTCAACAAATACCTGCAGGAACACTTAGTCAGGAAGATGGAGAGTGGCTGCTAGAAGAGCTTGATTCCACACATACACCCATTATTCGAACGGTCTATCGAAAAGAGCAGGACTTTTTGGCGCCTTTCAGCTCCAGAGGACCTGTGACCTTTTCATGGGAAGTGAAGCCTGATCTAGTCGCACCAGGAATGAGCATTGATAGCACGGTCCCTGGTGGGTATACGGGTCTCGATGGCACAAGCATGTCTGCGCCACACGTGGCTGGTGCAGCGGCTCTCCTTGTACAGGCTCATCCGGACTGGACACCTGAACAAATCAAGGCAGCATTAATGAACTCTGCGAAATCTCTAATGAACAAGGAAAACGAACGATATGCCCCACATGAGCAGGGGGCAGGTCGCCTGCAGGTAGATAAGGCGTTAGCGCTCGACACGCTCGTTTATCCGGCAGCGATTACATTTGGGAAATATTCTAAAACGGATATACGAGAAAAGCGTTCTGTCACCATTACCATTGAAAATCAAAGTGATCAAACCAACACGTATCACATAGATCCACCCTTCGTGCTACTTGATGGGATGGAATGGCAGGCGCCACCAGCTGTTACATTGAAACCGAAAGAGAAAGAGGAAGTAACGCTTTCATTGGATTTAATGCCTTCTATTTTAGGCGAAGGCATTCATTACGATCAAATCCGAGTCACGGGTGGAAAAGAAGATATTTTCGTTCCATACATTCTATTTATGGAAGAACCGGACTATCCGCGTGTGATGGCGTTCCAATTTGCTCACGGAGATAAGCCAAATACGTACAGATACGAGTACTATTTACCTGGAGGCGCAGAAGAATCAGGAATTGCACTCTATGATCCGGATACCTTTCAATTTCTATCTTATCTCGAAACACGTGATCATTCCGACCGGGGAATGATTCAAGGTGAGGTTACTCAAGTAAGCCTGCCACCTGGAACTTACAAGGCTCTTGTGTATGCAAAACAAGAGGGGCAGCAGGATATTATCGAGTCCATGATCCAAATAGAAGAAGAGAAGGAATAAAAAGCACTCAAGAGAAAGCGTTTTCTCTTGAGTTTTTTTCTAAAGCAACGTATTCTTAAGAAGTGTCTTTTTGGGAAATCTTACAGGCAATATGGCTAAAGTGTGAACAATTGTGAAGAACTTTGGTGACCTCTTCTGTTTGAAGGTAAAACACCGTTGACACAAGGGTTTCGCTATTGTACGATAACTAGGGACAAATGATAAGGGTTACATATTGGTCGAAACTGACGCACGGTTTTTGCTCGAGGAGGCACTATGCCAAAAGGAAAATCTACCCTCTTAAAAACGGCAGGTCTTGTTTCCATGATTACGTCATGCTTAATAGGCGGAACAGTCGGAGGATTATTTTTTGGGTTATGGTTAGATTCTCAAATTGGGACAAAGCCATTATTTTTAATAATCTTTCTACTTTTAGGGCTCCTAACAGGCTGTTATGGAACGTTTCAATTGATCCGGCCACATTTAGGAGACGATTAACATGGTAGATGCTATGGAAACGAATATGAAAAGATACGCGACGATACTTGGAGTATGCGCCGCTATTTGCATGATTGGGCTTATTGTAAGCTCGTATCGTATTCTATTTTTAAGTTTCCTCATAGGCCAAATTGCAGGAACTATGAATCTATTACTCAATTATCTGGATGCAAAAATTGTTGGCCATGTTGCAATTAAGCAAAACAAGAAGCTATCCATGGTAGTTGGTATAAGTTTTGTCGCTAGAATTTTGTGCCCAGTCATCATTATTTATACCGCAATGATCTTTCCAGAATGGCTTCGTGTCTTATATGTTCTGGCAGGCTTTTCATCAGTGTATGTCATGCTGTTACTTGACAGCTTGTTCAAAGTAATTCTTAAAGAGAGGTGATGGTGTGTGGATCACGTAATGGCCAAATGGGAAGTATATGGGATAACTTTCCATGCCTCGACCGTATTAATGTCTTTCGTTGCGAGTTTAATTATTTTTACCCTCTTCTTTGTAGGAACCCGCAACTTATCTATTCGACCTGGGAAGTTGCAAAACTTTCTTGAGTGGGTAGTGGACTTCTGTCGAGGAATCATTAAAGCCAACATGAGCTGGAAATCTGGAGGACGTTTTATTGCTCTTGCGGTTACGCTTTTGTTCTATGTCTTCGTTAGTAACATGCTTGGTATCCCATTTGAAATCTATAACCAGAGTACACATGAAGTTTGGTGGAAATCACCAACATCTGACCCGGCAATGGCTCTTTCTCTAGCAGTATTTGTTGTGTTACTTACAAACATTTACGGCATCCGTTTTAACGGAGTGAAAGGATATTTAAAAGGGTTTGTGACTCCAGTTTGGTTCCTTCTTCCATTTAAAATTATAGAGGAAATTGCGAACACTCTGACTCTTGGTATGCGTTTGTTTGGTAATATTTACGCAAAAGAAATCTTGATGGTACTTATTGTAACGTTTGGTATGTCAGGGTTTGGGATTGTTGATGCAGGTCCTCTAGCTGTAGCAGGATCAGTCATTACATCTATTGTACCGCTTGTTATTTGGCAGGCATTTAGTGTCTTTATCGGGTCACTTCAAGCTTATATCTTTGTTATGCTGACAATGGTTTATATGTCTCATAAGGTAGAAGCACATTAATTTGGTTACCAGCGTCCGTTTTTCGGACAAATTATATACAAACTAAAACTATTATTTGGGAGGACATCTATTATGTTATTTCTAGGTGCTGCACTTGCAGCAGGTTTGGCAGCTGTTGGTGGAGCGATCGCAGTTGCAATCATTGTTAAAGCAACACTTGAAGGGGTTACTCGTCAACCAGAACTGAAAGGTACGCTTCAAACACTAATGTTTATTGGTGTGCCACTAGCTGAGGCCGTTCCAATCATTTCAATCGTTATCTCGATCCTAATTCTATTTGGTATTGGTGGTTAATTTAAACGACTTTATAAGGTGGCGACTGCGTTCACTAGCTGAACCTTCGCCATTCCTTATGTATAGCGATGAAAGGAGCGAATAAAATGGCTGGTTTAGAAATTCCATGGGGATCGATAGCCCTTCAAATGGGTGGATTCCTTATCCTTTTAGCGTTAATAAGCAAATTCGCGCTTAAGCCTTTACTTGGCATTATGGAGCAGCGGGAACAGCTTGTTAATGACCAGATTGACTCTGCTGAACGCAATCGCAAAGATGCAGAAGATCTGTTAGAGCAACAACGTATTGAACTGAACAATGCGAAAAAAGAAGCACAAGGAATTATTGACAATGCAAAAAAACTAGGTGAGCAGCAGGGGCAGGATATTGTAAAGGCCTCAAGAGAAGAAGCTCAGCGTATGAAAGAAACAGCAATTGCTGAAATCCAAAATGAGAAAGACCAGGCCGTTGTGGCTCTTCGCGAACAGGTCGCGTCTTTATCAGTCTTAATTGCCCAGAAGGTTATTGAGAAAGAATTGGATGAAAAGGCTCAAGAACAGTTGATTCAAGACTATCTTAAACAAGCGGGCGAAGAGCTATGAGCAACCAAGCGGTAGCAAATCGTTACGCGGTTGCTCTTTTTCAATTGGCTCAGTCAAAAGGTACACTTGAACAAACGGGCGAAGAGCTAGAATTAATCCAATCCGTTTTAAAAAGCACGCCTGAGCTTGAAAAGACGATTCAACATCCAAAGGTAACACTTAAAGCAAAGCAGAACGTCATTCGAAACAGCTTCTCAGGTAAAGTGGGGCAAGACGTATTGAACACATTGCTGCTTCTACTTGAGCGTCAACGCTTTTCGACCGTTCAAGCTTTGGCTCATGCCTACAAGCAATTACATCATGATTTGTTAAATATCGCAGAAGCGACTGTATACTCTGCGAAGCCTTTAACAGATGAAGAATTAAAGCAAGTTGAGATCATCTTTGCTCCAAAAGCAGAGAAAAGCCGTCTCATCGCAACAAATAAAGTAGACACGGAGCTGATTGGTGGACTAAGAGTTCGCATCGGCGATCGCATATATGACGGTAGCATTAAAGGTCAATTAAACCGTCTAGAACGAAACCTGTTAGCAGGAAATCGGTAGCAAATAGTGAGGGGTGAATCAAAATGAGCAGCATTAAAGCTGAAGAAATTAGCTCGCTGATTAAGCAGCAAATTGAGAACTATGAAGCAAATGTTGAAGTTCAAGACGTAGGTACAGTTATCCGCGTTGGGGATGGAATTGCGTTCGCTCATGGTCTTGAGAATGTAATGGCTGGTGAATTACTTGAGTTCTCAAATGGCGTGATGGGTATGGCTCAGAACCTGGAAGAGAACACGATTGGTATTATCATTCTTGGTCCTTACCTTGGTATTCGTGAAGGTGACGAGGTTAAGCGTACTGGTCGTATCATGGAGGTTCCAGTTGGAGAAGAGCTTCTTGGACGTGTTGTGAACTCACTCGGACAGCCGATTGATGGACTTGGTCCAATCAACACAACGAAGAGTCGCCCAATTGAAGGAAACGCACCTGGCGTAATGGATCGTAAGTCAGTTCACGAACCACTTCAAACAGGGATTAAATCAATTGATTCCATGATTCCAATCGGCCGTGGTCAGCGTGAGTTGATCATCGGTGACCGTCAAACAGGAAAAACATCAATTGCGATTGATACAATCCTGAACCAAAAAGACCAAGACATGATCTGCGTATACGTTGCGATCGGTCAAAAAGAATCAACCGTTTCAAACGTTGTAGAAACACTTCGTCAACGTGGTGCGCTTGATTACACAATCGTTGTTTCAGCTGGTGCATCTGACCCAGCACCAATGCTTTTCCTTTCTCCTTACACTGGGGTAACAATGGCAGAGGAGTTCATGTATAACGGCAAGCACGTACTTGTGATCTATGATGATCTTTCTAAACAAGCGGCAGCTTACCGTGAAATGTCCCTATTGCTACGTCGTCCTCCAGGTCGTGAGGCATTCCCGGGGGATGTATTCTACCTTCACTCTCGCTTACTTGAGCGTGCAGCGAAGCTAAGTGACGATAAAGGCGCTGGTTCAATTACAGCTCTACCATTTATCGAAACACAGGCTGGTGACGTATCAGCATACATTCCAACAAACGTAATCTCTATCACAGACGGACAGGTCTTCTTACAATCAGACCTATTCTACTCTGGTGTACGTCCAGCCGTTAACCCGGGTATCTCTGTATCCCGTGTAGGTGGATCTGCTCAAATTAAAGCAATGAAAAAGGTAGCAGGTACGCTACGTCTTGATCTTGCTTCATACCGTGAGCTAGAGGCATTCTCTCAATTCGGATCAGACCTTGACGCTGCAACACAAGCGAAGCTGAACCGTGGGGTACGTACAGTTGAGATCTTAAAGCAGGACCTAAACAAACCAGTTCCAGTTGAAAAGCAAGTTGCTATTCTCTTCTCGCTTGTTAATGGATACTTAGATGATATTCCAGTTAAAGATGTTCTTCGTTTTGAAGCAGAACTATTTACATTCTTTGACCACAACAAAAAAGACTTGCTTGATCATATTCGCACGACTGGTAACCTACCTGATGATGGCGAATTTAGAGCAGCAATTCAAGAGTTCAAAAAAGGATTTAACGTTTCTGAGAGCTAAGGCGATCCAGACCCAAGTTTTGAATAAAGGTGGTGAAATGAATGGCTTCATTGCGTGATATAAAAAACCGGATTACTTCCACTAAGAAAACGAAACAAATCACACGGGCGATGCAAATGGTTGCAGCTTCTAAGCTAAACCGTGCGCAGGAAAAGGCACAGTCCTTTGACCCTTACGTGAAAAAGATTCGTGAAGTGGTTTCAAGTATGGCTGCTAGTGGCTCTGATGCAACACACCCATTGCTTGAGCAACGTCCGGTAAAGAAAACAGGTTACATCGTTATCACATCTGATACGGGTCTTGCCGGCGGATATAACAGTAATCTAATTCGTAGACTTACAAAAACCCTTAACGAGCGACATAACTCTACGGATGAGTATGCATTAATCGTCATTGGACGGATTGGCCGTGATCTTTTAAAAGGACGTGGACTTCCAATTATCCAAGAGATGATTCAAGTAGCAGACCAACCGGAGTTCAGTGATATTAAGAACCTAACAAGTACGACTGTTGAAATGTTTGCTGATCAAGTCTTTGATGAGTTATACATTTGGCATAACCACTTCGTGAACCCGATTTCTCAAATCCCTACAGAAAGCAAAGTCTTGCCGCTTGCGGGTCTTGAGGATGAACAGTCAGGCGCGGGTGCGTCGTACATTTATGAGCCGAATGAACAAGCCATTCTTGACCAATTGCTGCCTCAATATGCAGAGAGCCTAATCTTTGGTGCACTGCTTGATGGAAAGGCCAGTGAATTTGGCGCAAGAATGACAGCGATGAGTTCTGCAACGGATAATGCAAACTCTATGATTGATGACTTAACACTTTCCTATAACCGTGCACGTCAGGCGGCTATTACGCAGGAAATCACAGAAATTGTCGGTGGAGCAGCCGCTCTCGAGTAGATAGGAAGCCGATCTAAATAGGAGGGAAAAAGATGAGCACAGGGCGTATTATTCAAATTACAGGACCTGTTGTTGACGTACAATTTGTCGATGGCAACCTTCCTTTAATTAACAATGCCTTAACCGTAAATCAACAAGGTGGCGCATCAGGTGCGGTTGAAGTTTCCGTAACCTTAGAAGTTGCCCTTCACCTTGGTAACAATACTGTTCGTACGATTGCAATGAGCTCAACAGACGGTCTTGTTCGTGGAACAGACGTTGTTGACACAGGTGCACCAATCTCTGTACCAGTTGGGGAAGCGACACTTGGTCGTGTATTCAACGTACTAGGTGACGAGATTGATCTTAAGTTCAAAGACCCAGTAGAAAGTGGCGTTCGTCGTGACCCAATTCACCGCGAAGCACCTGCTTTTGATGAGTTAACAACTGCAACGGAGATCCTTGAAACAGGAATCAAAGTAGTAGACTTACTTGCTCCTTATACTAAGGGTGGTAAGGTTGGACTATTTGGAGGAGCGGGAGTTGGTAAAACCGTTCTAATCCAAGAGCTTATCAACAACGTTGCTCAAGAGCACGGCGGGATCTCTGTATTCGCTGGTGTTGGAGAGCGTACTCGTGAAGGAAATGACTTATACCACGAGATGACAGATGCCGGCGTTATCAAGAAAACAGCCATGGTATTCGGTCAAATGAACGAGCCACCTGGTGCCCGTATGCGTGTAGCACTAAGTGGATTAACAATGGCAGAGTACTTCCGTGATGAGCAAGGCGCAGACGTACTACTTTTCATTGATAACATCTTCCGCTTTACACAAGCAGGTTCAGAGGTTTCTGCCCTACTTGGACGTCTTCCATCTGCCGTTGGTTACCAGCCGACACTAGCAACTGAGATGGGTCAATTACAAGAGCGTATCACAAGTACGAAAAAAGGATCTGTTACATCGATCCAAGCCATTTTCGTACCTGCCGATGACTACACGGATCCGGCACCAGCAACAGCGTTCGCTCACTTGGATGCAACAACAAACCTTGAGCGTAAGCTAACGGAAATGGGTATTTACCCAGCTGTGGATCCATTAGCATCAACATCTCGCGCGCTTTCTCCAGAAGTAGTAGGAGAAGAGCATTACTCTGTCGCTCGTCGCGTTCAGCAGACACTTCAGAAGTACCGTGAGCTTCAAGATATTATCGCGATCCTAGGAATGGAAGAGCTATCTGAGGATGACAAGCTTGTCGTTGCACGTGCGCGTCGTATCCAGTTCTTCCTAAGCCAGAACTTCCACGTAGCGGAGCAGTTCACTGGTCAAAAAGGTTCGTACGTACCACTTAAAGAAACAATCAAAGGATTCAGCGAAATCCTTTCAGGAAAATACGATGATCTGCCAGAAGACGCATTCCGTCTAGTTGGCCGCATTGAAGAAGTGGTTGAAAAAGCAGGCCAAATGGCGTAATGCCACGACCTGCTGAAAAGGAGGGGATTTAATGCCAACTGTTCAAGCCAGCGTCGTCACACCAGACGGCACTGTATACGAAGGTGACGTCGACATGGTGGTTGTTCGAACTGTTGAAGGTGAACTTGGTATCTTACCAAACCATATCCCGCTCGTTTCGCCACTTGCCATCGGCGTAGCCCGAATGAAAAAAGGCTCATCCGAAGACAGAATCGCGGTCAGCGGCGGATTCGTAGAAGTACGACCGGATAAGGTTACCATTTTAGCAGAAGCATCCGAACGACCGTCTGATATCGACGTCGACCGCGCCCAACAAGCCAAAGAACGCGCCGAAAAACGAGTAAACGCCGGAAGCCAAGACGGCATCAACACCGTCCGTGCCAAAGCCGCCCTCGAACGTGCCATCAACCGCTTGAAGGTCGCTGGGAAATAAGGAATGTAGAATAAGGAAAAAACTGCCTGTGAGGGCAGTTTTTTTTGTTTTGGGGGTGGGGGGAGGAGAGGGGATGCATGTGATGGAGCAGAGATCGATGTGATAGGAGAGGGGATGCATGTGATGGAGCAGAGATCGATGTGATAGGAGCGGGGATGCATGTGATGGAGCAGAGATTAATGTGATAGGAGCGGGGATGCATGTGATGGAGCAGAGATTGATGTGATAGGAGAGGGGATGCAAGTGATGGAGCAGAGATTGATGTGATAGGAGCGGGGATGCAAGTGATGGAGCAGAGATTGATGTGATAGCCCCGGGGATTCATGCGATGGAGCAGTGATTAATGCGATAGCCCCGGGGATCCATGCGATGGACCACAAATTAATGCGATAGGACCACAAATCCATGCGATGGAGCAGAGATCAACGTGAACCGCCACGAAAATTGATGAGATAGCTCCCGGAACTTATCCCAGGTTACTCTCTGGTCTGCAAACCGCATTAAATACAATGTGTTGCAACACATATGCCTCTGCCACATGTTAAATACAATCTCAATACTTTTTTACTTTAATCTAAGTGGAATAGTGAGATGGTAATAACAATGCTTATTTTTGTGTGTTCGTTTTACATCAAGTTTTTTTAATAATTGGTAGGCAACGGCACTCGAATCAATCTGCAAGTAGTCCCTTAATTCTTGATTAGATATAGTCGGTTTGATAAGAAGATAGTAGTCTTCCAGCGCTTGTACATAGGCTGTTTTCGAATTTTTATTACAGTGTGTACAAGTCCACCGTCCACTTTTGGATTGTCGAATCATATGTGGCTTATTACATTCAGAACAGAACACGCCTTTAATAAGATTCTGAGGGTGGAGATTGTACAATTCAAGGATAGAAGAATAAAGCGGGGTATGTGATTGGACTAACTTTTCGGCCAGTTTTCTATAAGTAGAAGGGGGCAGTTGTTTTCTTCCATTATGGCTGAACTTCTTAGAAATCTTCTCAAGTCTTGGGACAATTCCCTCTGCATGAATCACTCTACTTAAAGATTGTTTCCCCTCTTCTGTTGATTGAATGATTGTTGAAGGGTTTGAAAATACCACAAGTGATTCGATTGGAATTAGTGGGAAGCGTCGAGCCACTAACCACCCCGAAAGTTGACTTTGTTGCCGCCAAATCTGATTCAGTGGATTAGGCATAACAACCTCTTCGCCCTTCCACACCCGCACCATTTGTCCCAACTCGTCCCGAAACTGAAACCGCCCGACCATATTCTTCACCTCTACAATCACCAGAACATGCGGCGTCACCACCAGGCAATCGATCTGAAAATAAAAACCATTTTCTCCACGCAATCTCAAATCGTGCAGTACCTCAAACTCCTCGCCTTGCAAGAAGCTTAGATGATAATCCAAATTCTGCTCACCTCGATAGCCAGATTCATACAAATTCAGATCTTCCTTAAGTTTAGCGGGCACGGCGAGCATTCGCCTTTCAATGGCTCTTAATTGCTGAAGTTTCCACGGAATAACTCTTTCTTTCAAGGTCATACTAAAAGCACCTCTTTCCCTTTTTACATAAGCTTCTTTAATATTACTTTGATAAAATTCTCCTCAATTCGACATAAAAAAGGATTCAAAATATTCATTCGGGGTAAGTATGATACGATGGTTGCTTATTACGAAAATCAACTGGAGGACATTCATGAATCGCAGAGATTGGAGTAAGACGAAAGAGATGTTGAACTGGCCAGTGTTCCTGATTAGCGGGGGATTGTTGCTGGCATTTGTCTTATTCTCTTTATTTAATGTAAGTTGGACGTCGAAATATGTAGATGCTGGGTTTGATCTAGCAATTCGATATTTTGGTCCGTATTGGCAAGTTTTATTGATAGCTACGTTTTTAGTAGGCGCCTACATTGCTTTTTCTTCGAGTGGTAATGTGGTGTTAGGGAATTTGAAGAAACCGGAGATGAGTTTTTACAAATATTTAGCCATTATTGTAACGACTGGACTCGGTGCAGGTGGGGTGTTCTGGGCTGCATCAGAACCGATGTATTATTTTATCGATATGCCACCAGTATTTGATGGAATTGAGAGTGGGACACAAGCCGCTGTTGCCCCGGCGCTCGCTCAAAGTTTCTTATCCTGGGGATTCACCGCATGGTCGGTGTATGGTGCCATTAGCTGTATCGTGATTATGTATGCCCATAATCATCGAGGCATGCCACTAAAGCCGCGCACCTTGCTTTATCCGATATTCGGAGAAAAGATTAAGAATAGTGCCTGGGGAACGGTAGCAGATGTTGTCTGTATTATCGGAGCGGCCGCTGGAACCATTGGTCCGATTGGATTTTTAGGGTTACAAGTGAGTTACGGTGTCAATGTGCTGTTTGGTTGGCCGAACACATTTATGACACAAGTGATCATTATACTAGCATTAAGTTCAGTAGTTCTGCTTTCTACAATCACTGGTATTGAAAAAGGAATTCAAATTCTTAGTAGTCTTAACGTACGAGCAGCTTTAGTTATTGCTGTGATCTTACTCGTATTTGGACCAGGTGGGTTCCTTGTAGATTCATTTATTTCATCCACAGGATTCTATTTAAACGAATTCGTAACGATGAGTACGTTTAGAGGCGATAATGCGTGGTTAGGATCATGGACCTTGTTTTTCTTTGGCTGGTTTATTGGATTCGGTCCGCTTGTTGCTTTACTAGTTGCTCGCGTATCACGTGGACGTACCATTCGAGAAATTTTTCTTGTGGTCGCTGTATTAACACCAATTATCACAAACATTTGGTTTACAGTGCTTGGAGGAAGCGGAATTCATTATGAGTTAAACAATGCAGGTAGTATTAGTGGACCACTTTTTGAAAATGGTCTACCAGCAGCCATCATTGCGATTGCTCATCAGATGCCATTCGGTACAATTATGCCGTTTGTCTTCTTATTACTTACTACGTTGTTTGTTGTAACCACTGTTGATTCAATGTCTTATTCACTCGCAATGAGTGTAACAGGAGTGGGCAACCCTCCTAAACCTGTGCGTGTATTCTGGGCTGTCATTATGGCGGTTATTGCCATTATCTTAATAAATATTGGTGGCGGAGGAATTGGAGCCTTGCAATCATTTGTTGTAATTGCAGCTGTTCCTGTATCCATTCTAATGCTGCCACTCCTTTGGCACGCACCTCGTGTTGCTAGAATTCTTGCAAAAGAACAAGGCTTCATAAAAAAATAGGATCAAAAAAGGCGATGTGACACCTGTTCACACGTCTTTTTTGAATTTTATGATTAAATATAAGGACTTTAGGGTAACAGAAGAGAGGGAAGATAGTCACGTTTTTTGTGTAAAGAAACAGAGCGTGTCTCATTTTGTCAACTTTTAAACATTATTTTAGAATTCAACAAAGAATTGATGTAGCTTTTTTAGAAGAATTCCGTTATAGTTGAGTGTGGATTGTTTCATCATATAATCCATTTTAAACACTTGCTTTAACATGTACGGCAAATAATCTTACAGCGATTCATTCTGTAAGAAAAGGAGTTTTGAAGGTGACTGATGGTTTTGGGCAGGACGCACTGATTCAGATTGTTGTGAATCTTATGTTCCTGGGGCTATCCTGGTGGGCATTGCAAAGCTTTCGGTTTGATCTGTTTGTAAGGGAACCAAAAGGACCCCAAGCAATTATGCTCAGACTACTCACAGCTCTAGCACTTGCATACCTAGTAAGCCGCTTTTTTCTTGATTACCTTCAAGCATCGAGATTGCTTCAATATTTGTGGTAATGCTGTCGAAAGGTGACTCTAACTTCCATGTATGCTTAGCCTTGTAACGGTCAAACTGTTAGTAATAACAGTTTAACGAAAAAGGGGCGGTTTTCATGGGATGGATGAAAGGTCTGTTGAGCTTACTTATTATGTCTTCTGCAGTGGTGTTTTATACTAACTCGGACAATACGCAAGCTGAACGGGACATTCAACCAATTGAAACGATCCTCGAACTAGTTGAATACGGTGAAATGGCTCTGGGTTTTTGGCAGGTGCTTGCAAGAGACGTCCAAGGAACAATAGAATCAGAAAAAATGTTCCAAGAACACGTACATAAGCTTCGTGATCAGCTTGAGGGCTGGAACCAAACGTATTATGATACTAGCGCAACAGAATGGACAGCTGAGTTTCAATTGACTTCTGAAGGTGGAGTAACGGAATCCATACGTTTGATGGCGTACCCGGAAAACGGAACCCATACACTGGCTTCCACGTATAAATTAGTTGGTACACGTGCGACTGATTGGCATACATACAAGCTGGAGGAGCAATTACAAGATCGCTTGCTGCTATTTTCAATGGACACGGCATCGCTTTTTACACAAGTACAAGGCACGCAGGATGCCCTTACTAACAAAAATGATTCTCTGTTGGATCAAGCTCATGTGTACATGGAAAAACTTGATGCAAAAGAGGTAGAAGCACTAACAGAAGAAACGTTTGTCTCGGTATCCGCATATACTACTGTGTGGAAGGACCAACTGAATACAGGAGACCAAACGATGAATGTCCAGATTGCTCTGAGAAGTGATAAAGCTTTGGGCGAAGGGACAACTGTGACAATAGGAACGCCTATTATTACGACTGAATATTGATAATATAGAAGAGACAAAAACTTGACGCGGAGGGGACTATGTTGGAAAAAATTATTGTCCGAGGTGGCAACAAGCTACGCGGATCCGTCAAGGTAGAGGGCGCAAAGAACGCTGTATTACCTGTGATCGCTGCATCTATTTTAGCTGAAGAGGGTACTGGTGTGATTCACGAAGTACCGGCACTCGCTGATGTATATACAATGAAAGAAGTATTAAAGAATCTAAACGCTGATGTAACGTATGAGAACGGAAAGTTTATCGTTGATGCAACAAAAGAACTCGCAACAGAAGCACCTTTTGAGTATGTTCGCAAAATGAGAGCTTCATTCCTTGTAATGGGACCTCTCCTCGCGCGCGTTGGAAAAGCACGTATTGCTCTTCCAGGTGGTTGTGCAATTGGATCAAGACCAATTGATCAACATCTAAAAGGCTTTGAAGCAATGGGCGCAACGGTAGAAATCGGAAATGGATTCATTGAAGCAAGCATTGATGGTCGCTTGCAGGGAGCTAAGATCTATCTTGATTTCCCAAGTGTAGGTGCGACTGAAAATATCATTATGGCTGCTGTTCTAGCTGAAGGAACAACAATCCTTGAAAACGTGGCAGAAGAGCCTGAGATCGTTTGTCTTGCCAATTACCTAAATGCGATGGGTGCAAAGGTACGTGGAGCTGGTACTGGAGTGATCCGCATTGAAGGTGTAGAAAAATTAGTAGCTGCTGATCATACAGTGATTCCTGACCGTATTGAAGCAGGTACATTCATGGTTGCAGCAGCAATTACTCAAGGTGATGTAATTGTAGAAGGAGCTGTAGCTGAGCACTTACGTCCACTTATTGCGAAGATGGAAGAAATGGGCGTAGAAATCACTGAAGTAGAAAATGGGCTACGTGTTGTAGGACCTGAAAAGCTTAAAGCAGTAGATCTTAAAACAATGCCTCATCCAGGGTTCCCGACAGATATGCAAGCACAAATGATGGCTCTTCTTTTACAAGCAGAGGGTACAAGTGTCATCACAGAAACGGTATTTGAAAACCGTTTTATGCATGTTGAGGAATTCCGTCGTATGAACAGTAACATTAAGATCGAAGGACGCTCCGCAATCATTTCTGGACCAAACAATTTGCAAGGTGCTGAGGTCGCATCAACCGACTTACGTGCGGGAGCTGCGCTTGTTATTGCAGGATTGGTCTCAGAAGGAGTTACTCGAGTAACGGAACTTAAGCACATCGACCGTGGATACGTGAACCTTGCAGGTAAGTTAGCTGCATTAGGTGGAGACGTAGAGCGTGTAGAAGAAGTGCAGGAAGTTGTCGAAGAAGAAGCAGTTGCTCTTGAAGAAACAGCTCCGTTAACACTTAATACGTCTACAAACTAGGTTATTGCCTAGGAAATGATACCAAACGACAGCATTTTTTAAGGAATAGAGACATTCATCTCGGTGAATGTCTCTATTCTTTTCGTTCTACTTGTCTTTTAAACAACATACGATAAAGAGTAGCGTTAGTTTAGTGGCAATGGAGGGATGCGTTTGAAGCGGTTTGCTTGGTCGTTTGTTATATTGTTTGTCGCTGTATTGATAATCCCTTCTGTAATGGTTGCGTTTTTCTCAGAAGATGGACCATCAATCAGCGCAGCAACAAAAGAAATAAAGCCATCGGGGGACGAAACTGTGGATAAAGAAGCTGAAGAGGTTGCTTCTACCATTGAAGTCGGGGTGTTTCGCAGTAAAAAGAACGTGGTTGAGCAGGTGCCTCTAGAAGAATACGTTGCAGGGGTCGTATCATCAGAAATGTCGCCTTCTTTTGAAATGGAAGCTTTAAAAGCTCAAGCGCTGGCAGCACGAACATATATTTTAAAGCAAATTCTGAGTAGTGAAAGTACAAAAGTACCAGAGGGCGCCATTGTGACGGACACCATCACACATCAAGTATATCAAGACCAAGACGAACTTCGGGAGAAATGGGGACAAGACTTCGAGAACTATAACAACCGAATCAAACAAGCAGTAAACGAGACGGCTGGTGAAATCCTAACATACGAAGACGAACCCATTTCGGCCCAATTTTTCTCCACAAGTAATGGATATACCGAGAACTCAGAGGACTACTGGAGTAATCCAATTCCTTATCTTCGAAGCGTAGAAAGCCCTTGGGATCAGGATTCTCCGCGTTTTACAGCTAAAAAAGAAGTAACGGATGCTGAATTTCAGCAAAAATTAGAGGTCAGTCTGCCATCTGACGGCACGATTGCACCAATCACAGAACGAACAAACGGTGGAAGAGTGGCTTCTGTAACAGTTGGTGAGAAAAAGCTAACTGGGCGTGATGTTCGTGAAAAACTAGCCCTAGATTCCTCGGACTTCACCTGGACACGAGCAAATGGTGTGGTAACGATTGAGACAAAAGGCTGGGGACACGGCGTTGGAATGAGCCAATATGGCGCAGACGGTATGGCGAAGGACGGAAAAACGTACGACAAGATTGTCGAGCATTACTATCAAGGCATTGAAATCGCAGGAATCAATCATTTTGCAGAGAAGGTCACAGCCCGTTTAAAGTAATCCACAGGACAAAGTCTGGATTCTTAGGAGTTTTAAGGATCTAGGCTTTCTTTTCTGTGGATAAAACTACTGAATTGGGGAAAAGTCTGTGGATCTGTGAATAAGTCTGTTGATTAGTAGAGGGAGAAAGAGCCCTGCTACGAAAAGAATCTCAAAATTTTTTTCACACCATGTATATATTTCTAGCAATCTGTTCAGAATGGTTGCTGAGGTGATGAGAAATGAAAGAAGATAACAATCGATCTTCTAATAACGAAAGCAAGTGGTCAAATGCACAACGAATCTTACGTAAACGCTGGGTTTTGCCAGCAGTCTATCTAGTAGCAGCAGCAGGTATTCTTAGCTCCGTCTTTTACTTCCAAGGTCAAAACTTAGGAACACCACTAGAGCAAGAGGGTACGGAAGAACCAACGAACGATTTTCAACTAGGCTTTGATCCAACGGATGAAGAAGCAGTACCAGTTCAATCAACATCAGAAGTCGTAGCACTACCAACACTTGATGATTCAAAAGCAGAAATCATTGGACACTTTTACGATGAATCTGCATCAGCTGAAGAGCAGCAAGCATCACTTGTTTACTACAGCAACACGTACCGCATGAACAAAGGGGTAGACTTTGGAGCAACATCTGAAGAAGGCTTTGATGTCATTGCATCCCTAAGTGGTAAAGTAACAAAAGCAGCACAAGACTCTACACTTGGAAATGTTGTTGAAGTTACGCATGATGATGGATTTAAAACGCATTATAGCAGCTTAGCAACACTTTCAGTTGAAGAAGGCGACACTGTGAACCAAGGCGACAAGCTAGGTGCAGCAGGACGTAACGTTTATAACGAACAAGCCGGCGTACACGTACACTTTGAAATCCGTGACAGCGAAGGCGAAGCATTAAACCCAGAAGACTTCTTCGGTGAAAAGCTTGAACAAGCGAAAGACTCAGAAGATGCTGAAGCAGAAGCTGAAAAAGAAACACCAGCACCTGAACAAGGCAAAGACGAAGACGCTGACAAAGAAAACGCCGATAAAGAAGATGACAAAGAAGACGCTGACAAGTCTAAGGACTCAGATGATAACGCAACGGATCAAGACCAATCAGGCCTTGTACCAAGCGAATCTTCTAACACTTAAATCTCCCATAAATACCACTGTAATCCATAAGGGTTGCGGTGGTTTTTTTATGGCATGCTGAGTGGATACATTAACTCATAGCGCCTCGCACGAAACTCACCAACACGAAGAAGAGAAAGCTTATTCACCAAATCATACGCCTGTTGCCGGTTCGACGTTTGCAGGAACGCATGAATCTCACTTGTCGACACACGTTGATTTAATAGAAGGAAATAATCTTCTAGAGCCGAAAGATGCGCGTGCTTAGATGAAATTAAGCAATCAGGACAAAACCATTTCCCAACCACCACCCCTCGCATTAATGTTGGACGCTGGCACGACGGACAATACACTCCGGAAATAATGGTCGTAGCAGAAATACGAAAATCATGAAGAACATCAGAAGAAGGAGGAGGAACATGCATGTGGATAAGCTGTTGAGTGAGCTTGTCGAGCCCACTATCAGTTAAATAATCCTTTGAAAACGTAGACTGAAGACTCTCAACCTTTGAAAGAAGCGCGGGAGCCGTAACGACTTGTTTAAGCATCTGGAGATTGTTTGGAGTAGAAACGATTTTTGTGGAGGGATCACTAAACACAACTAGCTTCGCAATCGGCAGGAGCGGCCAATTATTTGCAGTTAACCAGTCTCTTAGCAGCAGCTTTTGCGTCTGAATCTGTAGAAGAGGATTTGTGAGGATTTCATCATCATGTGTAGTAGACGTACGATAGACCTGATAGGTATCAGGATCAAAATAAATAGAGCCCGAGTAATTTTTAACCTCTAGTATCGCGATAAATGACTTACTAACTAAAAGCGTATCAATCTGAAAATATGACCGATTCGACCCAAGCAACCGAAGATCATGAAGCAAAAACATCTGAGGATCATTCATAAAACTAAAATAATAATTGAGCGACTGCTCCCCCTGATACCCAACCCTCCGACGAACCAGCTCCTTCTTAATATTAGGCACCTTCTCGTGCTGATTCGGGATACGCCTTAAAAGCGCCTCAAGCTGCGCAATCCGAACAGGACGTTTTCGTTCCTTAAGAACAATCAAACCATCAACTCCTTTCGTTAAGTAGTATTCTATTCAGGAAGGTGAATCCCTTTAAAACGAGCGAGAAATTTTGCGATGTATGGAAGGAATTTTGAGGCTGAGCTGGTTAGTAAGAAGAAGAGGGGCCATATCAAGAAGAAAGAGCCCAATACCAAGGCCGGCGCAGGCCATACCAAGAAGAACCCCACCCAAACCAAGAACCTCAAAGGACATAAGGAAAAAAATGAACATTTTTTATGTTAGTAAGAACTTCTGAGGCAACAGCAAGAAGAACGGCAAAAAGATCAAGAACCTAGACCCATTACCAAGAAGAATCCAAAATTCATCAAGAAAAAGCGGGGGTCCAATCAAGAGGAGAGGGTCGATAGCAAGAAGTGCAGTGACCATACCAAGCTCGGCCCCTCCATACCAAGAAGAAAGAGCCCAACACCAAACCCGGCGCAGTGCACACCAAGAAGAATCCTACCCAAACCAAGAACCTCCACTGACATAAGGAAAAAAATGAACATTTTTTATTTTAGTAAGGACTTCTCAGGCAAAAGCAAGAAGAACTGGAAAAAGATCAAGAACCTAGACCCCTTACCAAGAAGAACACAAAAGTCATCAAGAAAAAGCGGGGGTCCAATCAAGAAGAGAGGATCGATAGTAAGAAGTGCGGGGACATTACCAAGCTCGCACCCTAGATACCAAGAAGAAAGAGCCCAACACCAAGCCCGGCGCAGGCCACACCAAGAAGAACCCCACTCAAACCAAGACCCTCCAAGGACATAAGGAAAAAAATGGCCATTTTTTTATGTTAGTAAGGACTTCTGAGGCAAAAGCAAGAAGAATGGCAAAAAGACCAAGAACCTAGACCCCTTATCAAGAAGAACACAAAATGAATCAAGAAAAAGCGAGGGTCCAATCAAGAAGAGAGGGTCGATAGTAAGAAGTGCGGAGTCCATACCAAGCTCGCTCCCTCGATACCAAGAAGAAAGAGCTCAATACCAAGGCCCGCGCAGTACATACCAAGAAGAATCCCACCCAAACCAAGAACCTCCAAGGACATAAGGAAAAAAATGAACATTTTTTATTTTAGTAAGGACTTCTGAGGCAACAGCAAGAAGAACGGGAAAAAGACCAAGAACCTAGAGCCCCTACCAAGAAGAATCCAAAAGTCATCAAGAAAAAGCGGGGGTCCGATCAAGAAGAGAGGGTCGATAGCAAGAAGTGCGTGGGCCATACCAAGCTCGTCCCCTCAATATCAAGAAGAAGGAGACCAATACCAAGCCCCCCAGCACCAACACCAAGAACTACCGCACACTTACCAAGAACCCCCTCTCCACCAACCCATTGATCTCCCCGCTATCCTACGTTATAATAGCCAGATATAAAAAGCCCCCTAGGGTTCCGCTGTTGCCACTGTGCTGCAGGTCTGGTCCGAGAGGGGGCGCACAGCTCAGGCTGTGACACGGAGGGACAAAAGCCCGGGAGATGATTGCACGCGTTATACGTGCGGATCTTCCGGGCTTTTTCGTGTGTGGAGAGAGGAGAGAGTAGGATGAGAAATTGGATGTTATTAATCATCGGGGCCATGTTTGAGGTGGGCTGGGTGATGGGATTAAATAAGGCGACGTCTGTTTTTGAGTGGAGTCTCACGATTTTGGCAATCATCTGTAGTTTTCTGCTGCTGATTCAGGCGACTAAGGTGCTTCCGGTGGCAACGGCGTATGCGGTGTTTGTGGGGCTGGGTACGGTTGGTTCGGTTGCGGTGGATACGCTGGTCTTTTCACAGCCGCTACCTGCGCTGAAGTTATTGTTTATTATCACTCTTTTAATTGGGGTGGTTGGGCTAAAGATGGTGAC
This sequence comes from Alkalicoccobacillus gibsonii, assembly GCF_016798245.1. GTDB lineage: Bacteria > Bacillota > Bacilli > Bacillales > Bacillaceae_D > Alkalicoccobacillus > Alkalicoccobacillus gibsonii. The sequence continues at coordinate 527,360 of NZ_JAEUZA010000002.1, forward strand.
AAAAGAGGCCGATACAGGGAGTGTGAGCGAACATGGTATGGATTAGTTTAATATTGGCTGGTTTGTGTGAGTTATTTGGTGTAACGATGATGAACCAGTTGAAGAATAAGCCTGGCATGAAGCCGATCATCGGTTTGATCCTAGGGTTTGCGGCTAGTTTCGCTTTATTGTCTTATGCGATGAATTCGCTTCCGATGGGGACTGTATATGCGGTCTGGACTGGGATTGGAGCGTTTGGTGGAGCTTTAATTGGGATGCTTTTTTACGGGGAATCTCGTGATTGGAAAAGGGTTCTGTTCATCACAGTTATTCTTGTTTCTGTTATAGGTCTGAAGTCTGTAAGTTAATTATGATACACGTCCTGCGTCTGTTGTAAGCTCGTACACGCAGAAACCGCGCTCGTCCTTATAATAAGGTGGTATATCTATATCCACTCCCTAATAAACTGTACCAATCACCAACACAGAATTAGGGAGGCGAGTCGTGTGCATGATTACATCAAAGAGCGAACTATCAAGATAGGCAGGTACATTGTTGAGACTCGAAAAACGGTGAGGACGATTGCAAAAGAGTTTGGAGTCTCAAAAAGTACTGTACACAAGGATCTCACGGAGCGTCTGCCCGAAATTAATGCGGAGCTGGCAAATGAGGTGAAAGACATCCTGGAGTATCACAAATCGATTCGCCATTTGCGCGGTGGGGAAGCGACGAAAGTGAAGTATCGGAAGACTGTAGATGTTTCGGACCATTTAATTGTAAAATCTCGTCAATAAATTTCCCCAAAATCATCCCTTATAGAACATTATATGATAAAATCTACAATTAGGTATATAGGCCTGTCAATCTGGACTCGAGCACATTTTGAGTACCGCCCCGCGACTATGCATGTTTGCAACTTTGTAAGGGTGACTCAGTCAGATGCTGGTAAGAAGAGACGATAGCCTTTAGAAAATTGTAAATGATGACATATTGTTCGAATTATAGGGAGGAACGAATCATGTTTGGTCGAGATATTGGAATTGATTTAGGAACGGCGAACGTACTTATTTTTGTAAAGGGAAGTGGAATTGTCCTTGATGAGCCATCTGTTGTGGCTATGGAAACCTCTTCGAAAAGCGTATTAGCTGTAGGTGAGGAAGCATATCGGATGGTAGGACGTACTCCTGGGAATATTGTGGCGATCCGTCCAATGCAAGATGGTGTTATTGCTGATTTTGATTTAACTGAATCGATGCTGAAGCATTTTCTAGATAAGATTAAAGTAAGAAGCATGTTCTCAAAGCCTCGTATTTTAATCTGCTGCCCAACCAACATTACATCTGTTGAGCAAAAGGCGATCCGTCAAGCGGCTGAGCGTAGCGGCGGGAAGGATGTCTATCTAGAAGAAGAGCCTAAGGTCGCAGCAATTGGCGCCGGTATGGATATTTTTCAACCTAGCGGAAACATGGTCATTGATATAGGCGGTGGAACAACAGATGTTGCTGTTCTTTCAATGGGTGATATCGTCACCGCCTCATCAATTAAAGTGGCTGGGGACCGTTTTGATTCTGAAATTTTAACGTACATTAAAAAGCAGTACAAGCTGTTAATTGGTGTGCGTACAGCTGAGAATATTAAGAAAACCGTAGCCACCGTATTCCCAGGCGGACGTCAAGAGGAACTCGAGATTCGCGGGCGTGACCTTGTAAGTGGTCTTCCAAGAACCATTACGGTACGTACAGAAGAAATTCAAGGAGCTCTTACTGAATCAGCTTCTTACATTGTACAAGCTGCAAAAGAAGTACTTGAAAAAACACCACCTGAGTTATCTGCAGACATCATTGATCGCGGAGTTATTTTAACCGGTGGAGGAGCCCTACTACACGGAATTGATGAACTCCTTGCTGAAGAGCTTAAGGTACCAGTTCTTGTGGCAGAAGACCCAATGCATTGTGTAGCGAAGGGTACTGGATTAATTTTAGAGAACCTAGATAAAATGAGTAAGAAACGAGCTCGCGTCTAATCTGAGAGGAGAGTTGTCATGCTACGTGGTTTATACGGAGCAGCAGCCGGAATGCTGACTCAGCAACAACGTCAGGAAATGCTAACAAACAATTTGGCAAATGCCCAAACACCAGGATATAAAGCGGATCAAGCAAGCATAAGGTCCTTCCCTGAGATGCTTTTAGAAGCACGAAATGTAAATACAGTAACGGGGAGAGGGTACCAGATCGGCTCCCTTTCCACGGGTACATATATGCAGGAGGCCACTCCAAACTTCATCCAGGGATCTCTCTTAGAATCGGGAAACAGCACGGACTTTGCGTTACTTGATGGCGTGCTTCCTGAAGGTGATGCGGGTGCTCGCCCTATGCTTTTCTTTACGGTGCAAGGGGATGACGGGACACCTCGTTACACGCGCAACGGTCAATTTGCGGTTAGTGATTCTGGGCAGCTTGTGACAACAGAAGGCTTTCCCGTGTTAAACGGAGCAGGGCAACCCATTCAGGTTGAGAACGAGGAATTTTTAATCAATGAGCAAGGTACAATCACAAACTCTGAAGGTGCGAACCTTGGTCAGATTGGCATTGCCTATGCAGAAGATGCACAGACCCTTGTAAAAGAAGGAAATGGACTCTTACGCGCGGAAGAAGAGCTGCCAGCGAATGCCTTTGATTTTCAAATTCGCCAACGTTTTGTGGAACAGTCGAATGTAGACTCGAACCAGACGATGGCAGATATGATGAGTGCAATGCGTACATTTGAGGCGAATCAAAAAGTATTGCAGGCGTACGATCAAAGCTTAGATAAAGCAGTGAACGAAGTAGGCAGAATTGGCTAACACCAAGGCTCATAAAGGAGATTGTTCATGAATATTTCATCCAACATTGCATCAGTCACAATGGGACAGCTTCAAAGTAAGCTGGATACCATTTCAAACAACGTGTCCAATAGTGAAACGGCTGGCTATAAAAGAAGAGATGTGACGTTTTCTGATCTTCTAAACCAGGAATACACGAACCAACCAACGGAGGGCAACCGATTAACCCCTCCTGGCCTACGTGTTGGTTCAGGTGCAAAAATTGCCCAAACTCGTCTATCTAATGACCCGGGCATTGCGATGCAAACTGGACGAATGCTTGATTTTGCGCTTACAAACGGCTATCATTTCTTTCAGGTGGAGAGAAATGATAATGGAGGATCCGAAACAAGATTGACTCGCGAAGGAGCTTTCTTTTTAACGGAAAACCCAAACAATGATCAAGAGCTAGTTCTTGCAAACGAAAATGGCTTTTACCTACTGGATAATAACGGTGAGCGAATGACGGTTCCCTACACATTTGAATCGCTACAAATGAATTCAAATGGTCAGCTTGAAGCCATCCTTCAAGACGGGACAACAGCCGCCATTGGAGAAATCGGATTAGTTGAAGTAGAAAAACCTCAGCTGCTAGAGGCAGCGGGTAACACCGATTTCCTCATGCCTGACGGAGACAACCGAATGCAACCCATTGCAGCCTCGGATCAGCTCATCCAACAAGGAGCCCTTGAAGGATCAAACGTCGACATGGCCAAAGAAATGAGTGACCTGATGCTGACGCAGCGTCACTATCAACTAAATGCTCGTTCCCTATCCATCGCTGACGAAATGGCTGGCCTCGTCAACGGTATCCGTCGCTAATTGCAAACGTTGCTCGACTGGAGAGAGATACATGAACAAGAACCAAGAAAAGCCTCAGAAGTCCGAAAAAAAGACAACTGAAGCGCTCAAAAAACAAACCAAAGCCAAAACCATAACCCGGGCGGAAATTCGCGAAGCCAAAGCTAAGAAGAAAGCTGAACAAAAAACTCAGCAGAAGGCCGAAAAACCAGCCCGTGTCAAAAAAGGCCGGATCCGCATCCTGCCCATTTGGCTGCGACTATATATCATCCTCACCCTCATCGGTGCCTCCCTCTTCCTCGGAATGATGGTAGGCTACGGCACCATCGGAGGACAGGATCCCTTCGAAGTATTCAAGCTCGACACATGGTACCACATCGTCGACCTGATGAAGGGTGTAGAAGACTAACGCGTGCGTTAGTCTTTTTTGGTGTGTGTGGGAGGGGGAGCGGGATTGGTGGAGGGCGCGTGTGAATCGATGGGGGGAACGGGAGAATCGACGGGGGGAGCGGGGGAATCGACGGAGAGAGGACAGAATCAACAAAGAGGAGGCTGAATCAACAATGAGAGGAAAGAATCAACAAAGAGGAGGCTGAATCAACAATGAGTGGACGGAATCAATAAAGAGGAGGCTGAATCAACAATGAGAAGAAGATATCAACGATGAGTAAGCTGAATCAACAATGAGAGGAAGATATCAACAAAGAGTATACAAAATCAACAATGAGACCAATGGATCCACACCTCTGCGAACTACACCAAAAAAAGACTGCCCACCCGGACAGCCTCAACAATCATATCTCCACTTTTCTAGCAAGGTACCACCACGACAAAAAATAAATGCCTACATAAAGGAGAAAATCAAAAATTAAATTACTCACATAAGTGAAGGCTTCTGTGGAGTCTCCAGTTGTGCTGAAGGTAAAGTCGCTATCACTAAAAGAAAACTCACCTTGAGTAAAGTTAAAGTCCATATAAATGGGTCCAACCTCAAAAATGTTAAGAGGGTTATACAGAGTCAGCAAAGGATAAATGACTACGAAAAAAAAGATAATCAGACCTGCAAAGATAGGACCTTTCCAACCTCCCTCACCTTTTACCATAATTACTCCCAAGAAATATGGGAATGTTCCAAGAGTAAAATAAATTAGTAGGGCAGGAATGAAATAGATAAGCTCGCTATTTAGCACAAATTTCAGTAGATCATAGGTGCCAGTATGAATGACTGTTTGACCTATCAAACCTGTTAAAGCCCAAAGAACGAAAACAAGACTTGCTATATAAATGGTCCAGATGACGACTGATATTGTCTTACTCCAGATCTTTTTATGAACAGAAGCCGGGAGCATTAGCCAGTGAGCCACTGTTTTCATCCGCCATTCTTTCCAAATTGCATTTATGGGTAAGGCGATCCCTAAAAATAAAAATTGAGCAATAAATATAAATAGAAGAAAACCGAATGCCCCTGCGTTTACTTCCATCGCCAACAGAGTAAACCCTCCCGCAATCAACACCAACACCGCAGAATAAATCAACATCATCGGCACTTGCAATCTTAGATCACGCTTCAGTAGTGTCATGAACGAGGTCATTTGCTCACCTCCTTAAAGATTTCTTGAACTGTTTTACCATGCTCGATTCGCGTTTCTTCTAAATCCTCCGTAAAATAAGCAATGCTTGAGCCTTTAATGATGATCAATCCATCAATTAAAAATTCGATCTCATCGTATTCGTGCGTGGCGAATAAAATCAATCGTTCTTCATCCAAAGTAAAAGATGAGAGCAACTGCAAGAGATCCTCTTTTTTGTTCGTATCAATCCCTGAGAGCGGTTCATCCATAATGAGAACGGGTGCTGGGTTCGCGAGTGTCAGCACAAGGTTAAAGAGGTTGCGATGACCTTTGGATAAATTTTTTATTTTTCCATCAACCGGCAGCTTAATCATATCAAGCATTTCGTACACACGATTCACTTGGAAGTTTGGAATCATTTTTTCATGGAATTGAATTTGGTATTCGAGCGTTGAAAAGCCATCAAGCATCTCTTGGTCGGAAAGATACGCAACCTGGCTCCGGCGACCTTCTGCTGTGGTATGGCCATTAACCGAAATGCTTCCTTTTGATGGGCGTGCAAGTCCACTGATCATGCGGAGGAGCGTGGATTTTCCGGTTCCATTCTCTCCAATGATTCCATAGATACGGTTGCCCGCAAGCGTTAGATTCAGATCTCGGAGCACTTCTTTTCGACCATATGATTTGGAAAGTTGAGTGATTTCAATTTTCTGCATCTGACTCGTCCTCCTGTGCCTCAAGCAACGAATGAAGTTGATCTTTAATTTGGTTGTCGGAAAATCCTAGCTTATGCAGGTAATCAATGAGTTCCTGAATGTGAGATTGTGCCAATTGTACTCTCAATTCTCTTACCACCTCTTCGTCCTCTGTTACAAAAGTTCCCTGTCCTCTTTTCGTAAACGTAACCCCCTCACGATCCATTTCAAGATAGGACCGTGAAGCGGTATTTGGATTCACGCGTAAGGACTGGGCCGTTTCTCTGACCGAGGGAAGTTTATCCCCAGGGCGGAGTTCGCCATTACTGATTTTCTGATAATAGTAATCCGCTATTTGCCGATAAATCGGCTTTGACGGGTCAAACTCAATCGTCACCTAGAGATCACCCCTTTCTGTTTAGCTAAGAAGATTTTATGATAAAACGTCTTTCTTTTTAAAGACAAGATGAGCAATAACAAGAAGAATGATGGAGTACACGGCGATGACACCAAGTGAAAAGCCAAGACTCATACTTCCCATGATCGGTTCGCTTCCAAAGTTCAAGTATTCATTCGAACTATATTCTTGAAGAGTGAGGTTTGCTGTAATTAAGTATTTAACCCAATCAAACCGTAGAAGGAAAAACGTAATCGTCGTTCCAATAAAGTATAAAACAATAACAGAAGAAATGGATAACGCTGAATTTCGAGTCGCAACAGCAATACAAAGGCCAAAGACCAGATAGAAGAAAATGGTTGGAATATTATAGAGTATCCATAAGCCGAGCGTCGCGATTGAATCTGCAAACGAAGCTTCATTTTCAAATAAAACACTGCCAATGAGGAAGCTTATAAGCGCAAGTATGAGCAAAAAGAGAACACTGATTAAAAACGTCGTAACCCATTTTGAAAGCAAAATACTTGTTCGACTAATTGGGCGGATTAACAGCTGTTTCATTGTACCACTCTTGTACTCGCTCGTGACACTTGAGATTAGTACGATGGTAGTGAAAATTAAAACGATCATCGATAAATTATTTAATGAATTCACTGCAAATTCTAAAGTCGTGATGGGGGTAACCGGCTCACCAAAATCATAGGTACTAAAAAAGTAGGAAATCCCTGCACCAGCAGCTACTAAGAACAGCATCACAATTCCAAAAATCAAGAATTTATTCCGATAATAGGCTTTCGTCCACTCATTCTGCATTAATGAAAGAAACATCTACATCACTTCCTTTTCTGTTAACGAATGATACGTATCTTCGAGTGATTTCTTATAGGACACATGATAAATCCCAATCTCGTTTTTTACGAGAGCCATTACGATAGAAGGAACCTGCTCGATCGTTGTAGCTTCAAGCACTAGATTTTTCTCATCTTTACGCACCGTCCCGTATTGCGCTAAGATTTCTTCAGCTTTTTTCGGTTGAGTGACTTCAAATACCGCGGCCACTTCCTGCTGATCCCCTTGCTCCTGTTCACTTACCGCAAGCTCATTAATCACTTGCCCCGCCTTGATGACGATGGCGCGGTCACACATTAACTCAATCTCTGATAAGAGGTGGGACGATACAAGAATCGCAACCCCGGCATTGCGTGCAAGATCTTTAAGGTACGAACGTAATTCACGGATCCCTTTTGGATCAAGTCCATTTGTTGGTTCATCCAAAATTAAAATACTAGGTTCATGCAAGATGGAGAGCGCAATTCCAAGACGCTGCTTCATCCCGAGAGAGTACGTTTTAACCTTTTTATCAATCGCATGGTCAAGCTCAACCATGTTAATCACTTCTTGAATACGTTCAGGAGAAATCTTTTGTTTGGACATCCGTGCGAAATGCATGAGATTTTTGCGACCAGACATATATTCATAGAGGTCCGGGTTCTCAACAATGGCTCCAATCTTGGAGAGTGCCTGCTCTCGTTCTGTGCGGATGCTGTGACCACCAATCTTTACATCGCCCTCATCCATACTAATTAAGCTAACAATCATCCGAATTGTCGTTGTTTTCCCGGAGCCATTTGGCCCAAGAAAGCCGTAAATTTTCCCCGCTTCAACTGAGAAAGACATGTTCTTAATAATCTTCTTTCCACCTAAACTCTTACTAACATTCTCGACAACCAAAGGCCGAGATAGCTGATCTCCCATTTTCTCCACTCCCTGTTCTGTTATGGTGTATTACTTGCATAGTACACCATGATGTATAAAAGTGCAACCAGTATTTGGAGGGAAAAGTGAAAATAGGCGATGAGATAATGGGGAGGTGCGGGTGTGGCAAGGGATTGAAAGAGATGAGGAAGAAAAAACCTTTTTTTACTGATATGGGGTGGGTGAGGGAGGTGGTACACTGAACAAGATATAAAAAACCAAGATTTAAAGTCAAATAAGGATGAAAAATGGTCATTTTTCAAAGAGCATTGGACTCCAAGCCTAATACCAAGACAAACAGAACCAACACCAAGCCCGCACCCTCCATACCAAGAACCTGGAGCCAGACATTAAGAACTCTGACCACAATACCAAGCTAAAAACCGACCCAACCAAGAACCAAAGCCAAATAACGATGAAAAATGGTCGTTTTTCAAAGAGCATTGGACTCCAAGCCTAATACCAAGACAAACAGAACCAATACCAAGCCGAACCCCTCATTACCAAGAGCCTCACGAGCTACATCAAGAAAAATCTCCAACTAATCAAGCCCGCAGCAACTTCCACCAAGAAAGGACCCTCCACACCAAGACAAAAATGAAAACACCAAGCCCACACCCTCCATACCAAGAACCTAGAGCCAAACACCAAGAACTCTCAGCACCATACCAAGCTAAAAACCGACCCAATCAAGAACCAAAGTCAAATAAGGATGAAAAAAGTCCATTTTTTCAAAGAGCATTGGACTCGGAACCTAATACCAAGACAAACAGAACCAATACCAAGCCGAACCCCTCATTACCAAGAGCCACGCAAGCTACATCAAGAAAAATCGCCAAATAATTAAGCCCGCAGCTACTTCCACCAAGAAAGGACCCTCCACACTAAGACAAAAGTGAAAACACCAAGCCCGCACCCTCCATACCAAGAACCTAGAGCCAAACACCAAGAACTCTCAGCACCATACCAAGCTAAAAACCGACCCAATCAAGAACCGAAGCCAAATAACGATGAAAAATGGTCATTTTTCAAAGAGCATTGAACTCCAAGCCTAATACCAAGACAAACAGAACCAATACCAAGCCGAACCCCTCATTACCAAGAGCCACACGAGCTATATCAAGAAAAATCGCCAACTAATCAAGCCCGCAGCAACTTCCACCAAGAACAGACCCTCCATACCAAGACAAAAATGAAAACACCAAGCCCACACCCTCCATACCAAGAACCTAGAGCCAAACACCAAGAACTCTGACCACAATACCAAGCTAAAAACCGACCCAACCAAGAACCTCCACCCACAAACAAAAAAACAACGCCTAAGCGTTGTCTCCTCATTTAATCCTCACTTACAAATCTTACCCAAAAACGATTCAATACAATAATCCCAGTAATCCCACGTATGATCTGCTTTTTCTTCCTCGTAATACGCATCAACTCCGCTATCCTTCAAATGATCACGGAATTTAATATTCATGTCGTACAAGAAGTCATCGGTGCCGCAGTATTGATAAAGATCAGGCAGCGCACGTCCTGCTTGCTGGTGCTTTGTTACAAGAGAAAAGAGGTCGGCTCCGATTGCATCGAGATCGGGATCGCGGCCGAAGATGGCAGTTAAGCTGCGTTCGCGTTCGTCTTGTTGGTCTTCTGGTACGGCGCCCAATAAGCCTCGGACATCGACTGCTCCTGAGAAGCTTGCAGCAGCTTTGAACCGTTCTGGGTGGTTTAGTGCGAGCTTAAATGCTCCGTATCCTCCCATGGAGAGGCCGGCGACGTAGGTGTGCTCTGGATTGGTTTCGATTTTAAAATGAGTGTTGACGATGTGTGGAAGTTCTTCTGAGATGTAGGTCCAATAGTTTTTGCCGTAGACCATGTCTGTGTAAAAGCTAGTATCAGCATTTGGCATAATGATAGCGATTCCAAAAGTGTCCGCGTAGCGTTCAATTGCGGTGCGTCTAACCCAGTTGGTTTCGTTATCACCTCGTCCATGTAGGAGGTAGAGGGTTCTTCTAGGTTGTGTTTGTTGCGTGTGTTCGGGAAGAATAATTTGTAGTCCGGTTTGAATGCCAAGTGATTCTGGTACAAAGTGTCCGTGAAAACTAGCCAATGTCATCGCTCCCTTTTTCGTTTATAGGCTTATCGTACTTGATTCCAAACATCTTTTCACCTAAAAACGCTTAGAATCTGAATATGATATAATTCCAATGATAACAAGTATGAGAGGATGTTGACGATGTTAACAATCGAACAAATTAAAGAGATTATTCCGCACCGCTATCCGTTTTTACTGATTGACCGTGTGGATGAAGTTGAAGAGGGCAAACGTGCCGTTACGATCAAAAATGTAACCGCAAATGAAGAATTTTTTAACGGGCATTTCCCGGACTATCCTGTCATGCCAGGAGTACTTATTCTAGAGGCCCTTGCACAAACGGGAGCCGTATCCATTCTAACAAAGGAAGAGAACAAAGGGAAAATTGGTTTGTTTGGTGGCATTGAAAAATGTCGTTTCAAACGTCAGGTGAAGCCTGGTGATCAGCTTCGTTTGGAAGTAGAGATTACTCGCCTAAAAGGACCTGTCGCTAAGGCGCATGGTGTAGCGACGGTAAACGGTGAAGTGGCTGTGGAAGCAGACATGACATTTGCCCTGCAACAAAACAGTTAATTGTCACTTACTTAAGTCATCCTTCGTGATTCATTGGACATGAGCATTGTGGGAGTCCGTGTACTCCTGCAAAAGAATGTATAAGTAGGGCTTGTTTAATAGACGACTGGCGCAGGTGTTGGTAAGATGTATTCTGATCAAAACAACTACGCACTGCGGGAGGTCAACGTATGAATAAGTCAACAGGCATTCTAGCCGCAGCCTTTTTATCTGTAGCTGTTCTAAGCGCATGTGGAGATGATGATGGACAAGATACACCATCTTCAAATAATAGCGACCGCGATAGCATTGAAGATCCGGCAACCTTTGATGAGCCCGAATCGGCTGAGGATCAAGAGGGGTTCGAAACGGAAACATCGGATGAACAGTTAATGGATAATGATGATGAACGCATGGAAGGTGGCTCGGTCGAATCGGACGAGCAATCAGACGAATAGATGGTTGAAGACCCCTGTTGTATATACAGGGGTCTTTTTCCTATGATGTTAGGCAAATATTTTGTGACAAAAGTCCTTGTTATTGCTATGAAAATCCTTCTTTACCACGTATACTATAAAAAAATAGAAGCGAGGGAAGAGAACGATGGCAAGGGAGCAAATTCTTCTTATTGATGATAGTGATGATTTGTACGACAAGTTGGACCAAGATGCAAGAGGTGAACACTTCATTCTCATCAGACAACGAAGTGACCTAATGCTTGAAAAAGTGATGCACATGCTTGAACCAAAGCTCATTATTATCGGTGAAACGGTCATTGAAAGGGAGCCTCTAGAATTATGTACACTCCTTCGCGAGCAGACGCTTATTCCAATCATTATGACCCTTGGAGAGTCGTGCACGATGCAGAAAGTAGTCGAAGCGGGGGCTAATGACTTTCTTTCAACACCAGTCCCCTATGACGAGTTGCTATCACGTATAAAAGCACACTTGAATCATTACAGGAGAACACGGGACCAGCTTCAGTGTGAGCTCCAGCTTGACGATCTTTTTATTGATTTAATCTCACAGAAAGTCCAGCATTACAATAAGCAGATTGATCTGTCAGCCCAAGAATTTAAGCTCCTTACGTTCCTTGCGCATCGGCCGAATACGGTCTTTAGCACAGACCAGCTTTTCTACCATGTATGGGAAGAGGAGAAGCTCTATGATTCTAAAACAGTCATGGTCCACATTAGTAACATTCGAAAGAAACTACCTCCAAAAGATGGGGCACCTAGCGTGATCCAAACGATTCATGGGGTAGGGTATACGATCCATGATTTCTATTGTTAGATAATTTGGCAGAATATTTAGACTAAATAGATTGCATGATACCAATCAGATTAGTATAATTTTAGGTGAAGCGACAAAATGAAAGTTAATCCATCATTTTTCGTGGATCTCCGAGGATGGAACCCATCTCTCGTAATTTGCGACGCGCCGTTTTGCTCCAGCTTGCAACAGTGTTCACGGTTACCTGTTGTTCACAAGCCACGGATTTGATGCTTTTTCCTTGAATAAGCACCTGTTCCACATAGAGCAATTCGCGTGGTGATAATTGGTTCAAGAAAGGAGTGAAATAAAAGCCACTGCTCTCATATTCGTCTTCTATAGAAAGATTCTCAAGCAGATGTTCTGAGGATTCATCCGTCAGAACAAATCGTTCTGCCATACGAATCTCCTTACGTACATACGAAATGAGATCGCCCCGTACACGCAAATGTGCAAATGCAGCAAACTCTCCTTTTTCCGGAGTGAAACGCTGATGAGCGTCCCAAAGGGCAATCATTGCCACTTGGAAAGCTTCTTCGTATTGGTGCATGAGACTTAACCTTTTAATTTGACTCTTAATAAGTGGTGTGTACTGAGTGAGCACGTGATCAAAACTAGAATTCATCTTATTGACCTAACTGAAAGCGCGCTTTCTATGGATTCCGCGGTAGGTTTAGATTAAGAGAGATTGACGTTTTGTGCATGTGGGCAAAAAGAGGAAACGGGGATTGTACGGTCTGCGTTTTCCGAAAAATCACCTCAGAATTTACAGATGAATGAACGTTTATCCTTTCTGGTTTTCAAAGAAACGTATCAATTCAAAATAAAATCTGAGGAGGAATCCTACTAATGAAAAATAACTATTTGAACTCGAATACTCATTATGTTGACGATTATGCTATTAGTTCTAAAACGCTACTTATTAAACCTCAATACGATATGGAGTATTCAGCCGTAGTAATGGAAGAAGACACCACATACCACGTCAGTCAGACGCCTCTTCAGTTAATCAAAACAGCCTGCTTAACCAATGGATCAAGCTACGATGGTCGCTCAAAATTTAGCGTGGCAAGCTTAGGCATTAAGTCTAAGCCACCTATATTAATAAGTGAGGGGCTTGGAATTATTGCAGCCCCCACACATTCACCTTCCAATCCGAAATGCGAGTGGTTTTTCTCGAGGCATGTAGTAGCCATTGATGAGAAAATGCAAGAAGGGAAGAATGGGACGCAGATTACGTTCCGAGATCGTACCAAAGTTTTCTTTGACATCTCACACAATCAATTTCTCAGCGCGCTCAATAAAGCACACAGATGCCAAGCATTTCTGCAAAACTTTACCTGATCTATAAATGGTGCGGACCTCACAGGTTCCGCACCATTTTTTATTAAACAAACGTTTAAAAAAAGAACTTAGCGGGTAATGAGCAAAGAGTTTGTAGGAAAGGATGAGTGGATGTCTACCAACAATTCAATGCTTTATGGAAATACCCCGCCCTTTCTAGGAGCGATTAATGGAACAACGGATTCCTATGAAGAGGCGGATGTTCTGATTTATGGCGTGCCATGGGAAGGTGCGGTAACCTGGGGAGATTACACAGGATGTGAGCTCGGCCCTAAGGTCATGCGCTTATGCTCGGGTCGTTACTCGGGTTATTTACCGGAGCTCGATCATCTAGATGTGTTTGAACATTTAACGCTAGCAGATCTAGGGGATGTGGATGTAGTCCCGGCTGATGTAGAAGAGACGATGAACCGTATTGCTGCGTTTGCGAAGGATGTCTGGAATACAAAGGCTTTTCCTATTGCACTTGGTGGTGATCATGGGATTACGTATCCGATAGTCCAAGGCTTAACCGAAGCGTACCCCGATAAGAAAATTGGTATTTTACACCTAGATACACATTATGACAATATGCCCCATCATGAGGGTGAAAAGTATGCTCGCTCCACACCATTTGCTAGATTATACGAGCTGGATGGTGTTGTGAATGAAAGCTTAATTCACACAGGGATTCACGGACCACGTAACAAGCCTGCAACCGGACGTTACGCAAAAGAAGCTGGCGCAAAAACGGTTACTGTCAACCAAATTCGTGAAGCTTCTGACTTACGAGAATTTGCGGGAGAGTTATACGAAATGGCTAGTGCCAATGTTGATTTTGTATACCTATCTATTTGCAGCGATGTGTTAGATGTGGCCTTTAATCCTGGGGGACCCGCTGACGTGAACGGTTTGACAAGCTATGAATTACTAACACTTGTCTATGAGTTTGCATCAAGAGGACTTGTTGGAATGGATTTTGTTGAAGTCTACCCTCAGCAGGACGCAAATGATATTTCCTCACATTTTGCCTCCACTCTAGCACTTTATGCTCTAGCTGGTCATATCAAATATAAAGAATAAATAAAGACGAGCGTCACAGCCCCCTCGCTGGGGGATTTTTTAGTGCGTCCATATGTTTGATAAATCCCGACATGAAAGCTCTCAATCCAATTGAAATTGTAATATTACAGTTTCGTTACAATGATAGATTGAAAGACAAAATTCGTGTAAAATTTAGTTTATATTCGAGTTTAATCCCTTATTTTGTAAGAATTTTATGCGGGAATAAATAGGACTTTAGACGCAGTAGACTCACGCAGCCGAAACATACTATATAAACTAGATTAGAGGAGGTTCTTTTTTTGAACCAAGCAACTAAGATGAAAAAGGCCGTATTAACAACAACTGTCGCTACTGGAATCGTACTTGCCGCTCCAACCGTTGCAGACGCAGCACTCGGAGATCAGACACTTCGCCAAGGGATGAGTCACTCAGACGTTACTCAGCTTCAAGATGAATTAAAGTCAAAAGGTTTCTTTACATACGAAAAATCAACAGGATACTACGGAACCATCACAACGGATGCCGTTCGTAAGTTCCAAAAAGCCAATGGACTCTCCGCAGATGGAATTGCTGGACCGAAAACAATTGGTGCGCTTAAAGGCGGATCATCGTCTCAAAAAGCAACTTCATCGTCCCCGTCTTCGAGCACAAATGTTTCCTACTCAGGAATCCTACGTGTAGGATCAAGCGGTAACCAAGTAAAACAGCTTCAATCTCAATTACGTTCAGCAGGTTTCTTAAACAAAGAACCAAACGGCCAGTTCGATAATGCGACAAAGGACGCAGTAACCTCATTCCAACGTAGTAAGAACCTACAAGTAGATGGAATTGCAGGACCGCAAACCTTTGCCGCATTAAATAACACAGGTGGCTCAAAAGCACCAGCACCATCAAACCAAACAACAAAAAACACAAACTCTAGTCCATCTGCAACATCTAGCATCCTACGTGTAGGAAGCAGAGGAGCAGCTGTAACTGAGCTTCAATCACAACTTCGCTCAGTTGGCGTATTCAACCAAAATCCAACAGGATACTACGGAAATGACACACGCGATGCCGTGCGCAAATTCCAAAGTGCCAACGGACTAACAGCAGACGGAATTGCAGGACCAAAAACATTTACTAAACTAGGACAAGGCTCAACGTACAAGCCAAACACCGAAGTGAAAAGCGAAACAGTTTCAAACAACAATAACTTAGGTGCAACTGTAACAAACATCGTAGCCGAAGCATCTAAGCATATCGGTACGCCATACGTATGGGGCGGCGGCACACCATCTGGATTTGACTGCAGCGGATTCATTCAATATGTCTTCAAACAACAAGGCATCTCAGTTCCAAGAACTGCAGCATCACAATACAGTGCTGGAAAAAGCGTATCCTCTCTACAAGTAGGAGACGTTGTCTTTTTCGAAACATACAAAGCAGGCCCATCACATAACGGAATCTACATCGGAAACAACCAGTTCATCCACTCCGGATCAAGCTCAGGCGTGACGATAACAAGCATGGACAACAGCTACTGGAAACCGCGCTACATCGGTGCAAAACGCTTTTAATTAAACGTTTATTTAACCCCCTCTGACGGTGTCGGAGGGGGTTTTTGTGCGGGAGCGAATTCTTGGTAAAGAGGGCAAAGCTCTTGCTAAGGCGGAGAGGGTTCTTGTTATGAGTCGCTGAGGCCTTGATAACAGAGGTCCAATCTTGTTAATAGGAGCTCCAACCTTGGTAACGCACCCTGCTTCTTGATAGAACTCGCTCCAGGCTTACTAAAACCTCCATTTATCTTGCTAACGCTTCACCCAGCTTGGTAAAACACCCGAAGTTCTTGCTCCGAGCCCAGTTCTTCTTGAATACCCCCACAAACTTCAATGTGGTTATAAAAATGAACATTTTTATTCCTTATTTCATTGAGCTTAAAAACAAAACCTGATTAAGAAACTCAAACAATTAACACGCAATCTTAACAAATAGTCAGTTGAACACATGGATACTGAAGGATAATGTTAGATGCAAATAAATGAAATAGAGGTGAGCTTACGAATTGAGCATGATTGAGGCCATAGATCCGTTTCTAATGCAATTATATATTGTCCCATCAATTGTTATTGGAATAGGAGTGCTCGTATCAATTCTTCTCAAAAAGATGTGGGTTGCTCCTATCGTAACTTTACTTCTAAATCTACTGTATGAAATTTGGCATAGCAGATATTATTACCCTGGAAGTGATATCGGCTTCACCTCTTGGAATGTTATATTTCCTCTGTTTTCACTTGTCATTTCTGTGGTCATTATTTTGTGCTGGCCCAGAAAAGCTCAGGAGGATTAAATCTGAGAGGGAGAGGGGAGTCTTTGTAAAGAAAGAAACCTCTCGATCCCAATTCTCCTTGAATAACACCACAAACTCCAATGCAGTGATAAAAATGTTTATTTTTATTCCTTACTTCTTATTTCTTTCAAGCTCAAGTTCACTTAAAACAGGAAAACCAATCTGGCGCTCTCACCAGATTGGTTTAATGTTAAAGGAAATAGGTGTATATGATAGCCCCGCTTATTACCCCGAGCGTACTTGCAATGAACATCTTTTTCTGAGATGGAGCTTTTGGGTCCTTAATCTTTTTCGGATCGTCTATAACAAACACATCCTTTTTATTTACACCTTACCCTTTATGAACCAACTAAAACGCAAAAACAGAGCTCACATAGAATACAAACAACTCTAAAGAACCATCCCGATCACCCGATCCATCATCTTGCGCTCCTCATCAATCCCAACACACGCACACAAATTCCGGTGCACAGTCTTAAACTCATCGAACATCTGTCTCACCTTGCACATCACATCATCACTATCACGACAACCATCCCAATCAGCCAATATCTCAAGCTGCGACTTATCTAACAAACTATGCGCTCCCTCATATTTGGCCCAATCTCCCAGTGTATTTGGCTGTAAACTTTTATCCATATACCATGCTGTCACAACAATCATCCGTAAGCGATTCAGACAATTGAGTGCATAATTCCATTCACCACGATTCGCACGTCGGTAAACCTCATGAGAATGTGCGAGAAATTTCATCCGCAACATATCAACTTCTCCGACACTTGGCTCATACCGCAGCTTCCTCGACTCCGCAACGAGCTCATACAAGAACCCATACCGAGGCCACTAGATCCTGGTTTATCCTGGTTTCGATAATAAAATTAATCTACCTTTAAAAAAGAATCATAGTGAGCCACACTATAATTCGTCCAAGGCAGATCCTCAAAAAGAGCACGTCTCCCCAACATTTAGCTCGCTCTCGTTTAGCCAATCGATAGCGTTCATAATGCTCATCCCTCACAACAATACGCACATCAATGTCAGAATAGATGTCTGTAGTACCCGTTCCAATTGACCCTCCATAAAAGACGCCAATAATGCGTTCATCCTGAAGTAAGTTACCCTCCATCCTTTTTTGTAAGGCTAGGCGTTGATTAGGCAAATCCTGATCCCTTAATGAATAGCTAGAGTTGAATCCCACACATACAAAAATCACTCCTCAAAAGGTCGTTCAAAACAACTTCTCGATCAATCGTCAAATTCCTCCCACCCACAGTTAGCGTTTACGTTTTGAGAATTAGGGTAATGAATCACAATATCTTAAGAAATTTCACACCCTGACTCAACAAAGGATTTAGACGATTCATGTAGAATAAGGTAAGTATTCTTTATGAACGTTATAAAAATAAATAGAAGAGGGTGTAATAAAATTGAAACTAAAAGCATGGTTTAAATGTAGATTTCAAAAGAAGCACAAATACAGTTATTACACCGATGAGTGTATTATATGTGGGAAAAAACGAAGAGGTAGTGAAGTTCCTGATTGATAAATGTTTAAATCCTTAAAATTATTTAATAGAAACGATAAAACATAACTTTTTGTAAGATAAAAGCCCCATAGCAGAAGCTAAAGGGCTTTTATCTATTATTTTAATCCAACTCCAAGTGTTCACGCAATTCGCTACTAATATCAGCAATAGTTTCATCACTTAAAACTACGTAGGAAACTCCATCAATCATTGGAGTTGTGTAATCAAATTCTAGTTGATCCACAGTACCTATTGCATCGCGGTAATTATTTTGAAGTGTCCACATATCATCGAGTGACATATCAGTTTTAACAGAACCACCTACCACATCGAGCATTTCGTTAGCTTTTGTTATTGAGCTAAACTGTGCAGCTTCTTTAATGACAGCTTCGACGATCTCTCTTTGTCGTGATGTTCTTCCAAAATCTCCACGGGGATCCTCGTATCTCATCCTTGTATAAATTAGTGCTTCCTCACCATTTAAGAACTGTGTACCTTCTGGGAAATCATAGCCTCTACTATTAAATGCAAAATCATTATTAACGGTTACGCCACCAAGTGCATCTATTAGCTCTTTAAATCCTTCCATATTAATGGTTACATAGTGATCAATACTCACATTAAATAAATTTTCAACAGAGTCCATTGCCATTGCTGGTCCACCATATGCATAGGCATGGTTAATTTTTTCAACAGTTCCCTTACCAATAATTTCAGTGCGAGTATCGCGTGGGATACTTAGCATTTTCATTGAATGCTGTGAGGGGTTTACAGTAACTAGTATCATAGTATCAGATCGACCAGACAGATCGTCTCCTCTTGCATCAATACCTGCAATAAGGAATGAAACAGGCTCAGAATCATTAATATTAACTTCACGTGATTGTAATTGACGGTCACCAATGGGCTCATGAATGGCATTTGCTGTGTCACGTATAGAATCATAAACATAATACGCAAAACCAACACCTACCAAAAATATTAAACCTACGATAATAAAAGCGATCTTAAAACCCTTTTTCATTTAATCAAACGCCCTTCTCAATTTGATTATAGGAAATTTCACCTATAATTTACCTATGCTTAATCAGTATAATTAAACTTTTAAAGTTTAACAAGTGAAAAATTAGTCGATATGTCAGATGAAACTATGATATAATCCAGTTTAGTCATAAAAAAGTTACTAAATTTAGGGGGTCTTCAAAACGAATGGAAGAAACGATTAGTCTAAAAGACATGCTTAAGACGCTTAAAAGGCGATTTAAGCTACTTATCATTTTACCAATTATTGCAATGGCATTAGCTGCTATAGTAAGCTTCTTTTTTTTAACACCAGTATATGAAAGTAGTACTCAATTACTAATTACACAAAATAATACAAATTTAGAACAAGGTTTTACCCAAAATGAAATCAGGACAAATATAGAACTTATCAATACATATAATGAAATAATTAAAAATGCTAGAATCTTGGAACCAGTAATTGAAACCACTGGCTTAGATTTAAGTATTGTTGAGCTAGATAATATGATTACTGTAAGTACTGCTAACGACTCTCAAGTTATTAATATTACGGTAGAAGATGTATCTCCAGATAATTCTGCATTGTTAGCAAACACTTTAGCAGAGATTTTTGAAGCAGAAATTCCAGAGATTATGAATGTTGATAATGTTAATATTCTCTCGCCAGCAACTGTAGGGGATGATATCAAACCAATAAGCCCAAACCCTTTAGCGAATATCCTAATATCAGCTGTAGTGGGTCTTGTTTTTGGTATTGGCTTAGCATTTTTACTAGAGTTTCTTGATACAACTATTAAGACAGAGAAGGACTTAGAAGATGCTCTTGACTTACCTGTCTTAGGAGCAATATCTAATATGGACAGTTTTAATGATGATACAAAGAAATCTACATAGGGGTTGGTAAAAATATGGCAACTAGATCTCGACATAAAAAACAAAATAAAACAGGTTCTAGAAATAAAACACAACGAAATTTAATTACTGATTCTCAAAGAAATTCGCCAATAACAGAACAATATCGAACAATTCGAACAAACATTGAATATTCATCTATAGATAAAAAAATTAGAAGCTTAGTTGTAACTTCAGCAGGTCCAGGTGAAGGTAAATCTACCACTGTAGCAAATCTAGCAATAGTAATGGCTCAAAATGGTAATAGGGTTCTTATTGTAGATGCAGACATGCGTAGACCCACTGCCCATTACACTTTTGCTTTACCAAATACAAGAGGACTAACTAACGTACTCACGAAACAATCTAAACTTGAGGATACATTTCAAGAAACCTCAATAAGTAACCTTTCAGTGCTTACGTGCGGACCAATTCCTCCAAATCCAGCAGAGTTATTAGATTCGAAAATGATGGAAATTGTGATTAAAGAAGCTTTTGAATTTTTCGACATAGTATTCTTCGATGCGCCACCAGTCATGGCTGTTACAGATGCTCAATTATTATCAAATAAAACGGATGGGACTTTACTAGTTGCTTCGAGCGGTAAAACTGATAGAGAAGAATTAATTAAAACTAAAGATCTTCTGATTAAAACTAAAGCAAATTTACTTGGAGTAATATTAAACAATAAACCTACGGATGAAAAAAGTTATTATTACTATTCTTAGGAAAATATTAAAGGAGAGTTTCGTTTGATAGATTGCCACTGCCACATCCTTCCGAATTTAGATGATGGTTCTGATTCAGTTGAGCAGAGTGTGAAAATGGCAGAAGTTGCTGTTGAAGAAGGAATTACTACAATTATTGTAACTCCACATCATGCTCATCCCTATTTTGAAACTACTACTGAAGATATGACTAGAAGTCTGAATGTTTTACAAGAGAAGCTAGAATTATATAATATTCCACTAGAGTTGCTACCTGGGCAAGAAATTAGATTATTTGGAGATTTGATCGAACACTTAGCTTTAGGGAAATCTGTTCCACTTACTGGAGATGGACGATATGTGTTAATAGAATTCCCAACCACTTCTATTCCAAGTTATAGTGAAAGAATTTTTTATGAATTGGCAGTAGGAGGGTATACTCCTATAATAGCTCACCCGGAGCGAAATAAGATATTTATAGACAACCCGCATAAATTATTTGAATTTGTTAAAAATGGGGCACTCACACAAATAACCTCGTCAAGTTTAACTGGTCATTTCGGTAAAAAAATACAGTCATTCACCCTGCAGATTATTGAATCTAACTTGGCTCATATACTTGCATCAGATGCCCACAATCTAAAAGCTCGCACCTTCAGAATGCGTGAAAGCTTTGATCTACTAAAAGAACACTTTGGTACAGAACTATGTAATCAATTTAATGAAAATGCTAAACAAGTTTTGAAAAATGAATTTATCTCGGTAAACCCTCCAGAGTTTATTAAGAAGAAAAAGAAACTTTTTAGTTTTTTTAAATAAAGATAAGTTTTGATATCTATAAAGAAGATAGGAGGTTTACACGTGAATTTCATTGACGAAAAGTCAAATGAACAAAAGAAAATTACAGTATCAACTCCATATGGTTACGGCGTTTTTAAACGGTTATTAGATATTATATTATCCTCTTTAGGATTACTAATTTTATTACCTGTGTTAATTATGGTTTCTATTATGATTAAGGTAGAGGATAGAAGAGGAACTGTTTTTTTTGTTCAAACAAGGGTTGGTAAAAACGGGAAGCATTTTAAAATGTATAAATTTAGATCAATGGTTAGTAATGCAGAAGATTTATTAGAAGATCTCCTTGAAAAAAATGAAGTTAGTGGTGCGATGTTTAAAATGAAAAGCGACCCTAGGATAACTTCAATCGGAAAATTTATAAGAAAAACAAGTATTGATGAATTACCTCAACTTATTAACGTGTTAAAGGGCGACATGAGCTTAGTTGGACCTAGACCACCTTTACCAAGAGAAGTAAATGATTATACTGCTTACCAAAAGCAAAGATTAGAGGTTATTCCAGGTTGTACCGGTGTATGGCAAGCCGGTCAAAGAAACGCTATCGGATTTGAAGAAATGGTAGAATTAGATCTATTTTATATTGAAAACAGACGGATTTCATATGATCTATATCTAATCATTAAGACAGTATTTAAGATGGCATACCCTCCTAAAAACTCAGCTCATTAATCTTATAAATTTATTAACAGGGGTTGGGAAATTGTTTAAGGATAGTTTCTATATGTTTTTAAGTCTTACATTAAAAGCAATGTCCAGTATTGTTTTTTTTATTATACTTGCAAGAGTCGTTAATGTTGAAACTTTTGGTAATTTTATGTTTTATTACTCCGTTGCAACTATAGTCGTTCTGTTAATTGACTACGGTTATAGTATAACTCTTATAAAAGATTTGACAAAGAACCCAACAAAAACAGCTGAAATAATTAACATATCCTTCATATCAAAAGTAGTCTTATCGTCAATTATATTGATTTTTTCGGTATTTATATCTTCGGGGAATTATCTATTTACAGTAATTATTTTGGCTTTGACATTTGATTCGTTTAATCAATTTTTTTGTTTTGGATACAGGGCTATTGACAAATTTAAATTAGAAACAAAAGTAAGTACAATATCTACTGCTATACACGTTATAACTATCATTCCAATTACATTAATATCTAAGGACATTCAGGTAATAACTTTGACATTTCTTTTTACAAAATGTTTAGGTCTAATTTACTCACACTATATTTTTAGAAAAGAATATAACTTCAATAAGTTTAGACTAGTTAAGAAAAAGATCCTTCTAGGAACTTTAAGTACTAATTTCCCTTATATGATACATATTTTGATTGGCACATTGTATATGCAAGTAGATACAATACTAATTAAAAGTTTTTTAGGAGATGAGAATGTTGGGTTATATCAAGGACCAGCTAGAATATTAGCAGGAGGTATAATTCTTGTTAATGTATTTAATAGTGTCTTTCTACCAAGGTTTTCATCTGTAAAGGGTAACAAGAGTAAATTAATTAGTTTATCTAAAAAAATGCGACTTTACACGTTATCTTGTGGTTTTTTGATTAGCTCAATATTATATTTATTTTCATACAATATCATTACATTACTTTTTGGAATTGAATATGCCGCCTCTTCTAACGTTTTAAAAATAATGGCCGTTGTGCTAATGATAAGATTTTTTAGTTCACAATATGGCACAATACTAACTATTTCAAATAGACAAAAACTAAGAGCTGGAGCAGTTAGCGTAGCATTGGTAATCAACGCATTATCCAATATTATTTTAATTCCGCATTATGGTCTCGAAGGTGCTGCTATTTCACTATTAATAACTGTTTTATTTATTTTATTTATATATATGCTGCTAACATATTTTGAGTTGAAAAAATTATTGCTCGATAGATCGACCGTTATGATCTTAGTTTCATTTTTGACCTTAATTATACTTGAAAGGATGATTTGATGACAACGACTACTATTCTATTATTGGCTGGTAAAGGAACAAGACTTTTACCATATACTTTTGAGAAACCAAAATGTCAAGTTAGTATTGGCGAGACTACACTGGTAGACTATCAACTTGAAAAACTAAATAATTCGAATCTTCTAGAGAATCTACTTATAATAACTGGTTATAAATCAGAGAAACTAGATTATATTAATGGGAAAAAGATTCATAATGAACTATATGAAACAACTAACTTAGTATATTCTCTATATAAGGCAAGAAATGAATTATTAGAAACAGAAAGCGTGATAATTAGTTATGGTGATATTATTTATGATGATTCAGTCTTAAATAGATTGAATGAAGTAGAATCAGAAATAACAATTGTTGCAGATAGAAACTGGAGAGACTATTGGTCTAGTAGATTAGATAATCCACTTGAAGATGCTAAGGTGTTTAAAACTTCAAATGAAGGATCAATAATTGATATTGGAGGAGTACCAAACAAGTATTCTGATGCAGAGGCACAATACATAGGTCTTTCAAAGTTTCAAGGTAAAGGCGTTAAAAAATTAGTTGAAGCATTGGATTTTATTTTTTCTAAAGATGAAAAAATAAAATCAACTTTAAATAAAGAAAGTAATCAATTCGTTATGCATGATCTATTTAATTTGTTAGTAAACAATGGCGAGAGATTAATTCCTCTTTTTATTGAAGGCGATTTTATTGAAATTGATACTTCGAAGGATTATGAAGAGTTTTTAAAAGTATATGACTCAAGTAAAAGCGTTAGAGAGATGAGAATTGAAATAGAAGCAAATAATTTAACAAGGATTAAATAATATGAAAAGACCTAATGTATTTATTATTGTTCTTAACTGGAATGACTATGAATCAACAGTAAAATGTGTTGAAAGTTTGGAAAAGCAAACCTACGATAACTTTAGAATAGTTATTTTAGATAATAATTCTCAGGATAAATCAGGTGAACTATTAAGAGAAAGATTCTCAAATCATAAAATTATCTTAAATGAAAAGAATCTTGGATACACCGGTGGAAATAACATTGGCATTAATTATGCTCAAAAGTGTAATGCAGATTATATATATATTGTTAATAACGATACAATTCATGAACAGCGTTCACTTTTAGATAACTTTGTTGATGTAATGGAAAATGATAAGAAAATCGGAATTATAGGGCCTAAAATTGTCGATAAAACTTATGGTAATATTCAATCAATATATGATGGTTCAAGATGGTGGGATAAAATAGAGCATGAAATTGGACTTAATAGGGACAATTCAACTTTTACTCCAGTTTTAAGAATCTTAGGGTGTTCAATGCTCTTTAGAACAGAATTAGTTGAAAAAATCGGGGATTTAGATGAAGGTTTCTTTATGTATTCTGATGAAGATGATTTTTGCTTAAGAGCAAATTTAAATGGTTACTCAGTTATATATAACCAAAAATTTGAAGTGAAAAGAAATACTGATTCAGATAAAAAAACCTACAATAAAAGAAAAACATATTATTGTACTAGAAATAAGATACTTATGTTAAATAAAAATTTTAACGGGAAATTTTTGTGGGAAATGCATATTGCTAATTTATATGGAGAATTAAAGAATATTTTAAAAATACCATCATCTGATTTTAAATTGTCCCGAATCAAGGGACTTAAAGATGGATATTTGAATAAAAGTGGTAGAAATAAAAATATTCAATAAAAGGTGCTTATGTAATGAATATTTTATGGAAAGCTTTACTATACTTGTTACCTTTTCACTATCTGGTTTTTACTGTTCTACTTGGTAATATTCCTTTTTCAGGTTATTGGAAAGAACTAATATTAATAATATTATATGTGTTTATATTGTTGAGTTTTTTTAAGAGTAATAACTACAGAATTAGCAAATCTTCGCTTGTTCTTTTCCTATTTATATTAATTAATTTAACATATGTGATAATCGCAGATAATCCAAGTTATGCACTATATCATATGAGATTGTATGTAGAACCTATGATTGCGTATTACATTTATAAAAATATTAATATCAAAATTAGTGAATTAGTACCTTTGATAAAAGGTTTGTTCATAATTAGTGTAATAATATCTTTATATGGAATTTTACAAGCAGTTATTTTGAAATCAGACTTCTTAGTTAGAATTGGATATCCTTCTGAAGATGGTAGATTGAGTCATGTATTTTTCTTGAACGCAATAGACAATTTTCAAAGAGTAACCGCAACATTTGTATACCCAAATACTTTTGCTTACTACATTGCTTTAATATTAATTGTTTCATTTGCATATAGAAAAAAATTGTTCAAAAATACTTTAATCTATCAACTAGGAACGGCAATTTCCCTGATTGCTTTATTATTAACTTTTTCTAGAAGCACGTGGGTCTCACTTGTTTCTGTTATAGGGATATATGTAATAGTGAATCTAATCTATAACAAAAAGATTAAAATTAAAAAGATGCCTTTTTTATTTTCTGTATTTTCAATAGCTCTTGTAACTTTAATTTTTGATATATTTAAAGACTACGGTATCTTTAAAATTATCTCAACTTATGTAATACGGACAGTTACATTAGAAGATACATCAGCTGTAGGGCATCTAGATTCTATGGAAGCTTCTAAAGAATTAGCTTATGAGAATATGAGTGGATTAGGGTTAGGTAACAATGGACCAAAAGCACTTCAAAACTTTAATTATCCTAATTTAACAGAGTCAAGTTACTATCTGTTGTGGTTCGAATTAGGTTTACTTGGAATGTTGGTGTATATTGGTTTTATTGCTGTAATAATGTACTCAGCAATAAAGGGGTTAATAACCAAACATCAAAACTATTTTAAATTTAACTACTTTATTGTAATTCTACTAATAGTATTTACTTTAGTGAATTTTATATTTTTGCCTTATATTCAGGACGTGGAAATCCTAATCTTTCTCTTTGCATTAATTGGTATTTTTGCGAATGAGTTTAAAGAAAATAAAAATAATAAAGGAATTAGCTAAATGCTGCAAATTTTGAAAGTCGCTACTACTTCAGTACTATATTTTCTGTCGTATCTTATACCTGTAAAAAAGAATATATGGGTTTTTGGTTCATGGTTTGGGGAGAGATACTCAGATAATACTAGGTATCTTTACGAATATATAAAAGAAAATGAAGAATTTATAGAAGTGATTTGGATCACTCATTCTAATGAAATTAGAGAAGAAATAATAAGAAACGGTGGTAAAGCTTATTTAATTAATTCTTTTATGGGATATTGGTCTTGTTCAAGAGCTAAATATGCATTGTTGTCAACTGGAATTTATGATGTTACATGGTATGCTTTGGGCACTACAAAAAAAGTGCAATTATGGCATGGATATCCAACGAAGAAGGTTTGTTTTGACCATATCAAGTCTAGTAAGTACAATAGTTACTTATTAAATTCACTTAAAAAGTTTAGAGATAGAATCTTTCCAACATCATGTTCAACAGATATAGCATTTGTTTCAAGTGACTATGCAAAAAAAATAAGGATGTCTTCATTTAGACTCAAATATGATCAAGTATTTGTTGATGGTACACCAAGAGCGGATATCATTAATGGACACTTAAGTAGTGAATATATAACAAATCTAAAATCTAAACATACTAATGAGAAAATTATTGCTTACTTTCCTACGCATCGTGGAGAAGGTGAAGGGAATTTAAATGTTATTGAATTTCTAAATTTAGTAAAATTAAATGAGTATTTAAAAATGAACTCTATAATCTTTCTGATGAAGATGCATTTTTACCATTCTGATACAACTATAAACCAAAAACTTTCAAATATCATTTTCTTAGAACCTGAAATAGACATCAACTTCACTTTACCAAGTGTTGATTTATTAATAACCGATTATTCAAGCGTTTTCTGGGACTTCTTATCCTTAGATAAACCAATGATATTTGCACCTTTTGATTTAGACGAATATCTATTAGAGGATAGAAGTTTTCATGGTGATTATCTTAGCTTTACTCCAGGGCCTAAAGTTTATAATTATGAACAACTTATTAAAGAATTAGATAAATGGAGAGATGGTCTTGATGAATACAAAATTGAAAGAGCAAATTCGATAAGAGACCACCACAATTATATTGATGATCTTAACAGAAAAAGGATAACAGATAGATTAAAAAAGAGGGCTAGAATAAATTTAAATTAGTTAGGTTGATACTAATATGAAGATAATTCATTATACACTGGGAAATCCACCATTCAGGTCGGGCGGTTTGACCAAATATGCTTACGATCTAATATCTAAACAATGTGATGACGGAAATGATATTTCTATACTTTTTCCAGGTGCTATCAATCGTTCGAAAATGTTCATAAAAAAAAACAAAAGTTATAAAAAGATAAAAGTATATGAAATTTTAAATCCTTTACCAGTTCCTGTTATGAGGGGTATTAAGGCTCCAAAAGATTTTATGAAGTCTGGAAACATAAGTGTATATAATGATTTTTTTTCACTGATGAAACCAGATATATTACATATTCATACATTAATGGGTGTTCATGAAGAATTGTTAATTGCTGCAAAGAGAAATAATGTTAAAGTTATATTTACTTCTCATGATTACTTTGGAATATGTCCAAAAGTAAATCTATTTAATTATGAAGATAAAGTTTGCGAGGACTTTAATGATGGCTTAAGTTGTGTTAAATGTAACAAAAATGCGCCTTCCACAAAAAAAATACAAAGAACTCAATCCAAAACATATCGTCTAATTAAATCTTTAAAAATACTGGATAGATATAAGTCTAAACTAAAATTATTATATAGTAAAAAATTTGTTATAAACAATATTAATTCGAAACATAATATTGACTATACAAAATATGCGGTAGAATATGTTCATTTAAGAGAATACTATAAGAAATTATTAAGTAATGTGGACGTTTTCCATTTTAATAGTACAACTGCCAGAGATGTATATAGTAAATATATTAATCCTTCTAAAAGTAAAATAATTCCGGTTACTAATTCAGATATTTCGAAAAAACCGTGGAATAATTACCTTAATTTAATGATTAATTCAAAAGTTAAATTTGGTTTTATTGGTCCTAAAGGTGATTTCAAAGGGTTGCCAATATTATTAAAGAATCTTCAAAATGTTCTCGAACGTGGATATAATAATTGGGAACTTAACATCTTTGGATGCAGTGGTGAGTCTACCGAAAATGTTAAATACCACGGGAACTTTGATCCTAAAGATATAGATACTATATTTGAAAATATTGACTTACTCGTTGTACCGAGTATTTGGAAAGAAACCTTTGGGTTTACTGGTTTAGAGGCTTTAGTAAGAGGTATACCAGTTGTAATTTCTGAAAACGTCGGAATGAAAGATATATTAGAGTATAATAAAAAATTAATTTTTCGAATAAATGACTTAGAAGAATTAATAATCTCTATACTTAAAGACCCGACTAAAATTAACGATTGGGCTGCTGGAATTCAATTATCTGAAGAAATATATTTTGATAATCATAGTTTAGAAATAAAAAAACTATATGAAGAGGTATTAAATAATAATGAAACAAACTGATGTTTTTATAATAGGCTCAAAAGGTATACCTGCTAAATACGGAGGATTTGAAACATTTGTCGAGTATTTAACAAAGATGAAAACGACAAACGAAATTAACTATCATGTAGCATGTATATCAAATTCTAATAGTGAGTTTCAGCATAATAATGTGAGGTGCTATAATATAGAGGTTCCAAACACTGGAAGTTCAAGGGCGGTTCTTTATGACATTAGAGCTCTTAAGGCAACTATAAAATATATTGAAGTTAATAAATTAGATAATGCTATTATTTATGTTCTAGCTTGTAGAATTGGACCATTTATAAAAAAGTACAAAAAAAAATTACAGAAGTTGGGTGTTAAACTTTACGTTAATCCAGATGGTCACGAATGGAAAAGAAGCAAGTGGAGTTTTCCAATCAGGAAATACTGGAAACTATCTGAAAAATTAATGGTCAAACACTCTGATCTTTTAATATGTGATTCTAGAGGTATAGAAGAATATATTAAACGTGAGTACTCTTTATATAATCCTAAAACAACGTTTATCGCATATGGTGCCAACGTTATTTCCTCAACCATGAAAAATGATGATCAGATATTTTCTAATTGGAAAAGGAAACATAAGATAGTGCAAAATGATTACTTTTTAGTAGTAGGCAGATTTGTTCCTGAGAATAATTATGAGCTTATGATAAGTGAATTTATTAATTCAAATAGCAAAAAAGATCTAGTTATAATTACTAATGTTGAGGAAAATGATTTTTATAATGACTTGATTAACAAAACAAATTTTAATTTAGATAATAGAATTAAATTTGTGGGGACTGTGTATGACCAAGAATTACTTAAAAAAATCCGTGAACAAGCTTATTGCTATATACACGGTCATGAAGTTGGCGGTACTAACCCTTCACTACTAGAAGCACTGGCATCTACAAAATTAAATCTTTTGTTGGATGTTAATTTCAATATAGAGGTTGGAGGTAATGGAGCAATCTACTTTAACAAACAATTTAAAAACTTGTCTAAGCAAGTAGAATTAGCAGATGCGCTTTCAACGGAAAAAATAATTGAACTATCAAATAAGGCTAAAAATCGGATACTCAATGAGTATTCCTGGGAAAAAATCGTATCAGAATATGAAAGTTTATTCTTAAGAAATAAAAATTAATAGGAGGCTACTTATGAAAGGCATAATACTAGCAGGTGGAAGTGGCACAAGGCTATATCCTTTAACTCGATCCGTATCAAAACAGTTATTACCAATCTATGATAAACCAATGATCTATTATCCGTTATCTGTATTGATGCTGGCAGGTATTAAAGAGATTCTTATTATCTCCACGCCTGAAGATACACCAAGATTCGAACAGTTATTAGGCGATGGTGAATCGCTAGGACTTACATTGAGTTATGCTGTACAACCAAGTCCGGATGGTCTTGCTCAAGCTTTTATTATTGGAGAAGATTTTATTGGTGATGACTCTGTAGCTTTGGTATTAGGCGATAATATTTATTATGGACATGGCTTTACTAAAATGCTTGAAAGAGCATCAAGTCGATCAAATGGTGCTACTGTTTTTGGCTATAATGTTAAAGATCCAGAACGTTTTGGCGTAGTGGAATTTGATCATAGTGGAAGAGCTATTTCTATTGAGGAAAAACCTAATCAGCCTAAGTCTTCGTACGCTGTAACAGGGCTATATTTTTATGATAATGATGTAGTAGATATTGCAAAGAATATTGTTCCGTCTGAGCGAGGAGAGCTTGAAATTACTTCAATTAATGAAGCTTATCTTCAAAGAGGTGACTTGCATGTTGAGCTCTTAGGACGTGGCTTTGCATGGTTGGATACTGGAACGCATGAATCTCTGCTTGAGGCATCGACATTCATTGAAACGATTGAACAACGTCAGAGTTTAAAGGTCGCTTGTTTAGAAGAAATTGCATATCGTAAAGGATATATTTCGCGAGAACAACTCTTACACCTAGCAGAACCTTTAAAGAAAAATGAGTACGGGAAATATCTAATTAAACTTGCTGATCAAATAGAAGTAGACGTTTTAGTAGGGGGCTTAAAAGGATGAAAAAAGTTGAAACAAAGTTCGAAGATGCATTCCTGCTTGAGCCAAACGTATTTGGAGATCACCGTGGATTCTTTATGGAGAGCTATAACAAGGATACATTCACCTCTTTAGGAATAGATATAGAGTTCATACAAGATAATCACTCATTATCTCAATTAGCTGGTACTTTAAGAGGATTACATTATCAACTTGCACCTAAGGCTCAAACCAAATTGGTTCGAGTTACTAGTGGAGCTATTTACGATGTGATTCTTGATATTCGTAAGGGGTCATCTACATACGGTCAATGGCAAGGGTTTATATTAACTTCTGAAAATAAACGACAATTACTAGTGCCAAAAGGATTTGCACATGGTTTTTGTACATTGACACCTGATACAGAAGTACAATATAAAGTTGATGAACTATATTCCCAAGAAAACGATCGTGGTATTGCTTGGGATGATCAAAACTTAAATATTGACTGGCCCGTTTCAGAGCCAATCTTATCAGATAAAGATAGCAAACACCCTTTGTTTAAAAATGCAGACAATAACTTCGAGATAGGGGAATAAGTAAATGAACATATTAATTACTGGTGGGGCTGGATTTATAGGAAGTAACTTTGTTAAATATATGGTACGTAAATATCCAACTTATCAATTTCTGAATGTAGATCTTTTAACTTATGCAGGTAACTTAGAGAACTTGACTGATATCGAAGAACATACTAATTATAAATTTGTTAAAGCGGATATTTGTGATAAAGCACTAATTACAAGTCTTGTTGAAGAGAATAAGATAGATACCATTATTAACTTTGCCGCTGAATCACATGTAGATCGTAGTATCAGTAACCCAAGTATTTTCGTTCAAACTAACGTAGTTGGAACTCAAGTACTTTTAGACGTAGCGAAGGAACAAAATCTTACTAAATATGTACAAGTTTCCACAGATGAAGTATATGGTTCTTTAGGTAAAGAAGGCTACTTTACTGAGGATACACCGTTACAACCAAACAGCCCTTATTCATCAAGTAAAGCAGGCTCAGATTTATTAGTTAGAGCCTACTACGAAACATTTGGTTTGAACGTAAACATTACAAGATGCTCAAATAACTATGGTCCACTTCAATTCCCGGAAAAATTAATTCCATTAATGATCTCAAATGCACTTGAAGGGAAGCCACTTCCTGTTTATGGTGATGGGCAAAATATTAGGGACTGGCTGCATGTAGAAGATCATTGTTCAGCCATTGACCTTGTATTACATGAAGGTGAATCGGGAGAAGTATACAATGTAGGTGGTCATAATGAACGTACAAACATCCAAATTGTCGAGACCATTATTGAAGCGCTAGGTGCTTCTAAAGACCTTATCACTTACGTAGAAGATAGATTAGGGCATGATCGTCGTTACGGAATCGATCCAGAGAAATTAACGTCTGAACTTGGGTGGAAGCCTAAATATACGTTTGAGACAGGTATTAAGGAAACGATTCAATGGTATTTAGATAATCGTGAGTGGTGGGAGCGTATTAAGTCCGGTGACTATATGGACTATTATGCTAAACAATACGAAGGTAAACTAAATGTCTAAAAAGGTCTTAATTACAGGGGCTGGAGGACAATTAGGTAATGATCTTGTTAAGCAATTTGCTGAGCAAGGCTACGAAGTATTCGGGTTAAATCGAGAAGAACTTGATATCACGAATCAAGAGAAAGTAAAAGAAGTTTTTACTGAAATTAAACCAGATATAGTAATTCATTCTGCAGCCTATACAGCAGTAGATAATGCAGAAAACGATCAAGAATCTGCATTTCTAATAAATGCAATAGGTAGTAGAAATATAGCAATTGAAGCGGATTGCTGCGGATCGAAGTTGGTATATGTTAGTACTGATTATGTTTTTAATGGTGAAGCTAGAGAACCTATTAATGAATTCGAAGCAATCTCGCCTTTAGGCATATACGGGAGATCTAAACTTGCAGGTGAACAATACGTAAAAGATTTAAGCAATAAATTTTTTATCGTACGTACTTCCTGGGTGTTTGGTTTGAATGGAAACAACTTTGTAAAAACGATGCTTAAACTATCAGAGCAGAAAGATGAGCTTGGTGTAGTAAGTGACCAAGTAGGAAGCCCTACTTACACAGTTGATTTGGCACATGTTATTAATGAACTTGTCAAAACTGAAAAGTACGGTACATATCATGTGGCAAACAATGGAAGTTGTAGTTGGTATGAGTTTGCTAAAGAGATATTTAAATTAAGTAATAAATCAGTAAAAGTAAATCCTCTAACATCTGAGGAATTTCCTAGGCCAGCTAAAAGACCGGCTTACTCAGTGTTTGACCAGATGAATTTGAGGTTAAATAATATTAAAGAAATGCCTCATTGGAAAGATGCATTAAAGAGATTTCTTCAAGAGTATAGCACTACTGAATGATAATCTAGTAAAAAGCCCCTCATATTAAATGAGGGGCTTTACTAGATACGGTGACAAAATAACGAGTTACCCTCTCAGGCAGTCTCACAAGAATTAATTTTGGTACGTTTTTTCCACTGAGTTTTATAGTATAATTTGGATAATTACAAGTTATTAAGACCTGTTATTTTGGTGGCCTCTTAGTCTAGTGGGGTGAACATATATATGCATAGGTTTTTCTGGAGAATGGTTCATAGCTGGTGGTTGTCACTGTCACTCGTTCCGTTTGGATTAACTAGTTTTCTTGCTTTTTTCTATGTTGGGTTTATGGCAAGGCGTTTTAGATGGAAAGTGTATGGTGTGTTGTATACCTCAATTCTATTCCTCTTTTTTTTTGCCCCTACCTCCGGAACTTGGAGTATGGTTTTATTGATTAGCTGGGTCATTTCCATAGTCCATCTTTTTGTGATTCGAGCCCCTTTTTTAGAAGCATTGGAACGAACAAACCGTAAGAAAAGAAAGCGAACAATTAAGAATTCGAAGCCTGTCAATAAATGGAAAAAGAGAACAGTGAGGCCCCCAATTAAGCCGAAAATTGAAGTTAAGCCGGAAGTGTCTATTCAACCAGAAGTCGCAATCAAACCTTTGACGATTGAAAGAAACGATACTAAATCCCCTGTGTTTAAAAGGGACCTAAGGGAACAAGCAACTACACCTAAAAAGAATATCTTCAATACAAAAGAAAAACGCTTGCGAAAGGAACTACACGTGCACATTCTCACGCACTCTAGCTCATTAAGGCTGATAAAGAAAGTCTTTGATCAGACAGGGACACTGAACCATATGATCTTAGTGAGTTTAAAAGAAAAGCTCATTAGAACTCTTAGAACAACTGATGAATTCAATCAGTTTTCCGATCGTGAATTGAATCCATCATAGAAGATGAGACGAAAAAGATTCTAAAAAGCAAAGAATTTCATTCGAATTATATTAGGGGACTTGTTTAGATGAGTGAGAAGATGCTTAACACTTACGATGAAGCGAAGCAGCTGTTTGCAAGCGGTACACTTACATATAACCCGATGTCTGATCAAAACCTCTTCTCGAATGCGCGATTCAAGATTAAGGTTAACGGAAGGCTCGATCATTTTACACAGAGTACTCTGTACGAAAACTATAACCGGATTGCAGAGAATTTGAAGGTATATCCTACAGTCTCCATCTATCCTAGAAGTTACGAACTTCCAGGTGGAATGGGTGGTTTCTATCATCCGGATCGGAATCATATTGAGCTTCTTGACCATTATTATTTAATTAGTATTCTTTCACATGAAATGAGACATGCTCATCAATACATTTATTATCCGGATTTATATTATGCGACTTCGTATACTTCTGCTAGTGAGTATATTGATTGCTTCGTTGAACGAGATGCGAGGGCTTATTCAATGGATTATTGCCAGACAGATAAGTTCTGGGAGGAAATCGATTCATTAAAAGAAGAAGAAGACAAATATGAACGAATTTTAACGAATACCATTTCTGCATCAGAAGCAGGAATGAATGAAGCGTATTTTAAAGAGAATCCTTCCGTTGGTATGAGTGTCCAAGAAATTATCACACGCTGGAACACCCTAAGAGAGATAATGTGATTGAGTTTAAAGTGAAAAGAAGGAGACGGTTCTGGAGAAGGTAATTCATTCTAAACATCAATTGGTAAATAACTAAAAAATATACTTTAATATCCCGATATTATTAATGAAATGGAATATAGAATTGGTAGAATTCTAATATTTAATATTACATCAATGAACAACTAGGAGATGAACTATTTGAAAAAAGCAGCAAAACTTACAGTAGCGACTTTACTAGCCTTAGGACCAGTTGTAGCACCACTATCTGCAAACGCAGAATCGGTGGAAGGGGTGGAAATTGAACCGGTTGAGCAATTGGATAAAGGCGAGAATGAAGAGATTGATGAGCAAGCAGAAGACCTTGAAGATGATGTGGACGCTAAGGAACTGATAGAAGAAGTTGATGAAGAGTTTCAATCTGAAGAAGAACCACTAGAACAGTTAGAAGAATTAGAGTTTGAGATTATTGAAGATGAGATTCACCAAGAGGAAACAGATGAAGATACATATATCAAAGATGGCGAATATGAAGAAGAACTTCTGCCTGCGTCCGAGCAAGAGATTGATGGTGATAATTTCTTAGAGGACAAAAATGTACGTGTTTATGTGATTGAAGAGCTAAAAAATAATAAAACTCTTAGTTGGGATTATCCATATGACGGTATAGTAACTGAATCCATGCTACATGATTTAACGTCATTGCATATCGGTTCTACTTATTCTGTTGATAACACTGTTGATTTATCGTTTTTGGCGCATACTGAAAACCTAACTCATCTAGATTTAGAAGGTGTCAAAGCAAAAGACTGGTCTCCTTTAAAAAATAGTAAGAATTTAACTTCATTTGGTTTGATGGGTGTTGAGATAGATAATCTTGAGTTTTTACGAGGAAAATCTATTAATGAACTTTATATAGAATCGATTGTAAAAGATTGGTCTGTTCTTAGTGAGATGACGTTAACAACTTTTTCAGCTAAGTACAGTAATTTTAAAGATTTAGATTTACTTCATTCGAATGAAAGTCTAACTAGTTTAGATATCAGGCATACAGATGTAAAAGACATTCAAAGTCTCGTCCGTTTTAAGAATCTTGAAGTGTTAGCGGTTGGAGGAGTGGTCAAACAATCTGATTTAGATATGATTGCTTCTATCAATAGTCTTAGATCACTAAATGCGTCTGAGTCTAATCTAACAGATGTAAGTATGTTCGCTAATACAAAGCTTACGGACATCATACTCCACCACAATCAAATTTCTGATATTCGTGCTTTGTCTCATATTGAGACTATAAAGATGAACAGCCAGGAAATAACACTAGATCCTGTCATGATGGATGATGATGCAACTGAACTAACAATTGAGGATCCAATTAAGGGTACTGAAAGTATGTTTATGTTGGATGATGACTCACTGACAGTTGAAGGAATTAAAAAAGGTCAATCAGCTGCCTACGTTCGCTTTGCACTATACGGCCCAAATGGCAGTATCTTTGTTGGGGTAATAACGGTACCACTAGTTTGGGGAGACGAGGAACTTGAAGAAGAAACAGAAGAGGAAGAAGCCGTCACTCCTGTAGCACCAAAAGTGAAACAAGCTACGTTTGTTAAAGCATCTAGCGCAGATAAAGTAGCAGTAGAGGTGGAAATAGATGGTGACGTATCAGAATTTGATAAGGTGATTGTTACATTAAAGAATAAAGAAACAGGTCACACTGTCACTTCTGAAGGGACCATCCGGAAAGAAGCCGTAGCAAGCGGAATGTCCATCGCTGGATTACGTGTAGGCTTTTTGGCTCCATTTGCAGCTGAGGTTGTAAATGAGCGTTATGTCATTGAGTTTGATCGCACTCAGTTTAATCCAGGTGAGTATGAAATTGCTGCCATCTCTTTTGTCACATCA
Organism: Alkalicoccobacillus gibsonii; assembly: GCF_016798245.1. Taxonomy (GTDB): domain Bacteria; phylum Bacillota; class Bacilli; order Bacillales; family Bacillaceae_D; genus Alkalicoccobacillus; species Alkalicoccobacillus gibsonii. The sequence goes on from NZ_JAEUZA010000002.1 coordinate 564,626, forward strand.
AGTGGTGAGTCTGTAGGAGGGTCTGAGCTACCAAGTGGTGGTGAGACTAGTACGGTTATTGTAGAGGATATTGAGGTTGAGATTCCTGTAGAAGAGGAAGAAGACACTGATTCACAGGAAGAGTCTGAAGAAACACCAGTTGATAATGGAACGGAAGATGGTGCGGATGACGTTGTAGAAGAGGGTCCAGAAACGGATAGAGAAGACTCCGATGAGGCATCAGCCGAAAATGGAACGGAAGAAGGACCAGACGACTCTATAGAAGAAGGTAGTAATGAAGCAGGCAAAGATGATGAGCCTGACAGTGAAACACCAGTAAGCAACGAGGATGGCCAAAAGCCTGAAGAGAATCAATCAGATCGTGATATTGAGGATACGAATGAGTCAGGTACTGACGTAAGTACAAATCCAACAGATGGCACGAAGGTGGAATCAGGTCAGAAAACAATTGAATCGGTTGAAGATAATGAGAGCACGAAGGATGCCATTAATCCAACAAACGAAGAAAAGAAACCTGAATCTACAAAAAGTGATCTTGTGCTGAATACAGATTTAAAAGATCAAAAAAATACTTCAGAAGTAAAAGAACAAAACAAAGAGAGCTTACCGCAAACAGGTGAAGCATATCCAGTGTGGATGACTGTGCTAGGTATTACTGCATTGCTTGGTGCATTAGGCTTATCAGTCGGTCGTAAAAAGCGCAAGGAAGCGTAAAAGGTAGAGTCCATCTCTAGGGTATCCTAGAGGTGGCTTTTCGTAGAAAAGAGGATAGTCTGTGATAAGAAAACTATTCATTGTAATGTTAGTTATAGTTGGGGTGAGCTTGCTGCTTTATCCAAAGCTAGAAGCATTCTACTTTGCAGGAGAACAAGCGGATTTAGTGAAAGAATTTGAGCTGCTATCATCGATTGACGTCGATGAAAATGAGGATCATACGCTTGATGTGTCTAATAATGGGCTGCAAGGTATTGGAGACACGAGTGTGGTGGGTATCCTGAGACTAGAAGCAATTGATCTGGAATTAGCGATCTTTGAAGGAGCTAGTAACGAAAATTTGGACAGAGGATTAGGAAGTATCACAAGCTTTGATCAAGTAGGAACATCAAACGTTTCCATCGCAGGACATCGTTCAGTTACGGACGGAAAACTATTTAACCGGCTGGGTGAGGTAGAGCAAGGTGACACGATCGATGTGATCTCTCGTTATGGTCAGTATGTATTTGTCGTTGATGACGTGTTTGTTGTCCACCAATCTGATGTAAGTGTTCTAGAGGATACTGGGGAAGCTGTGGTGACTTTAGTAACCTGTACCCCAATTGGAGCGAAAGACCCTGAGGATCGATTAATTATTAGAGGGAGTTTGATTGAGACATTTGGGATGTAATACGAATTTATAACATCTTAAACTCTAAATAGTGTGGTGGAATTTTAATGACACAATGTATTTATATCGCTTCACCAGTTAAATTGCCTAAAGGAAATGTCGAACGATCTTCAATGATAGAAAAGTATACAACAAATGAAATGTCTTCGTACTTGTTCTTTGAGAATAACTATAATGATCTTCTAAAAAGAAAGGAATCGTTAAGTATACATTTTTCTTATGATTACCAGGTTTCCGCTGAAACGAACGCGTTACCTTTAAGATTTCAGGAAAAAGGAACAATTGAAGAAAAGATATGCTTGGATATCTTATATCAGTATTTGAACCACGCTCTACAAGAAAGTGGAGTATTAGAAATGTTTACATGTTTAAGTGGATAAGAGAACTTAGAGATAGCAATAAAAAAACAACTTAAATGGGATGATATTAAGGATCTTTACGATTTAACCTTATTAGATCGTGAGTTTCTTACAATAACACTCTAGTTAAAAAGGAATGAAATGTAACAGAAAAACAAATAACCTCTCATCAAATCTGAGAGGTTATTTGCTTTATCCAAACTCTCTAAGAGTCATTTTAGCATTAAACCGTTGTTGACCTATGCTGTGATCTTTAGAGAGTCTTCTGAGAATAGCAATTGAGTGTTTTTTGCGATGGTTCATTTGTATGGATATCACACTTGTCCAAATAAGAACACTTGGATTTGTTTCATTCAAGAGGTTGTCTACAATAATAGGACCATTTACTGGGTCACGTTTGATTTTCTCAAATAAGGTAAAGAGAATCTTAGATGACTTGTTCCCTCTTCTATAGTTTCCCGTTTCCTCTGTTTCCTCATGAATTAAAGCATGCTTAATAAATGTTTCTTTCACTCTATCTAGGTCCATCTATACCGCCTCCAGAGCTTATGACAAAGGTTCTTTGGTCATACTCTTTAACTGATCTTTTAAGATATGATCTTTAAGTGAACCATTTGTCTTTAATAGTCTTTCAGGGAAATCCTCCGAAATAGGTTTAGCTCCACTTGCTATCCAAGCGTTTCTGTAATGAGTATATAGTTCTTCCTTTGAATAAATAATAGGTTCATTATTCTCATCGTGATCATCGTCATCTACTCCAAACTGAAACCCGCAACAGGAACAAATGTCAAAGCTGCTACAACCAAATGTATCGTATGGAGGCTCATCTAAACCTGGATATCCACAAACAGGACATCTGTAGAAAGTTCTTATGTTAAGATCCATTTACGTTTCTTCCATTCGTAATGTTTTCATCGGCAGCCCTGACTGTTTTCTTTTATAATACAAACTGAATCGCTCATATACCGAGAAGATGGCCCCACCAATCACTCCTGCACAAATGAAACGTAACACAAAGTAAAGCAAGTCGATGATGAAAAAAGGATTCTGTTCCATCCATGCGTTAGGGATACGGAAAAAAACAATCATGATGGGCACGACTGCCATACATACTAGAACCAGAGACACCCAATATCCTACTTTTAGCTGTGTGACTGCTCTTTTTTGTTTACTAGTCTGCCGCACGATAGGTGTTTCTTTTTTATCGCTTATAATATCAAAATAACTACCTAACCATTCCAATTCTATTCGGTCAACCTCACTAAAGGTTGTTGCCTTTAAATCAAGACGTTTTCGTTCTCCTAGGTCGTTCTCGATCACAAGGTCTTCTGTGTACTGCATTTGTTTTACCACATACGATTTGCCTAATGTAAAGTGTTCTAGTTGTTTAATATTCTCTAGCTGCATGCATTGCATCCTCCTGAATTCCAAACACTACCCTAATCGCTTTTCATTTTACTGAGTTTATAACTAGCTGCTTTATACGCAAGATAAATGAAGTACATAACGTACCCTACAAGAAAACTAATCCCTACGTTTTTAAATGCTAAGCCAAACTCATTAAATGTAATAAGGCTCCATAAGAATGGTAGGATCTCATATGTAAGTGCAGCCCCTGCTCCAAGAATGGAGGGAGCTAATATAAATGTGAAGAAAAAGGATTTAAATGTATCAGCCATACAATCTCCTTAATTTAAATAAAGTGTTTCTTTGATACTATCACTAATTGCTCAGTTCTTTTCTAATATTATTCTAAATTATGAAGAGCAAAATCGTGTCTCAATGTAAAAAGGACAACTCATTTTTCTTTGAAATGAGTTGTCCTTCGTATTTTTATCTAAATGGTGTATTCATTACAATCCCGTCAACCTCGCCACAACTGGATTCACATAAAATAATTCATACCCCTCTGTGTTCGGGTGAGTACCGTCCTGGTTAATGGTGTAGGCATTATTCATTTCTTCTATATGTGTGTTCAACCCGCCTTCAGTATACAGATCAACGTACGGAATACTCCACTTCCGGCAGATTTCCAGTGCTTTGTCTCCGAATGCAATTTGCTTGTCTGCCTCTCTGGATTTCATATTGTGAGGACGGACATAAAGAACTTTGGCGCCGAGCCAGTTTGTTTTAAATTTTTTACAAATGGATTCAAATCCTCCGCAGAATGTGCTCTCATCAAACTCGTTGTTGTAGCCTTCTGTTATTTCTCCAAGTGGAGCATTGCGTGATCCAACGATGTCATTGGTCATACCGTTGAAAACGATGTAGTCAGCTTTTGCGCCTTCGGAGAGTGCTTTTTCAATATGGATATGTAGGTCATTTTCGAATTCTGGGATACTTGTAATCGTTGCGCCGCCTCTTGCATAATTGGTGTAGGGCAAGGATAGTTTGTCTGCAGCCATTGTGGCGAATGATTTTAGGTTATTTTCATTACCGTGTGCAATGCTATCTCCGAAGATGAGGAGATGTTTTGATGAGAAGTCGTGAGTAGATGATGTCATGGGTGTACCCTCCAAGTTTTAGTTAAGCGTTTACATATCTTCTTTTATTCGCTATGGTTAGACAAAACCCTTCTACCTGTTTGAAATTTATGGATTGGCAAAGAAGATGTATCCGAAGAAAAAGTACAATAGTGGTATGAGAAGTAGAACTGCATTTATTGCGACTAATAACCACTTATGCTTTTTGTTAATGAGGCTCAGGATCACTGAAATTAGTGTGATTGAAAACAGTGGAGCAGCTACGGGTTCCATTTCGATTAGTATGTTCCACAGGGAGATTGCGTAGATTAGAGACAGAATCGTCGTACAAGTTGTCAGCAAATACATGATCCATTCCTCCTTATCCGTTACACTGTACTTACAGTGTAGTTGGTTGTGTTAGAAGTAATCAAGATATTTTTGATGGCGCTTTCTGAATGAGGGGTTGAATGTAATGAAACCATTTATGCATATCTCTGCGGACGATATTATTACAGTATTTGAGGATTTAGCATGTCATTCATCAACCTACACAAGTATGTTCGATCAACCGGTTTTATCTTTCTTAAGAGACATGCATCTTCAATACGGCATGGTGCATAGTGGATATGTGTTTTATGAGTCGGCAGATCAATCATTTGATCTTACTCAGGTTCCTGAGAAGTATGCGAGAGAGTTCCAGGAACATGTTCATTGGTTGAGGTGGGGGTTTCATGCGGAGAATGTGCGGTCGCGCTATGAGTCTGCTACGTATGATCAGGTGAAGAATGATTACGCGCGAGTTCTTAGGGAGTTAACCCGAATTACTGGAGGGGCAGCTGCGATTGATCGTGTTGTGCGCACGCATTTTTATGAGGGGAATGCGGAGGCAGTTTCAGCGTTTAAGGATCATTCCGAACATGGTGTGAATGGACTGCTTTCTGCAGAGGACAATCGGCATAGTTATGATCTAGGTGCAGAGCAGCGTGATGAGTTGAAACGGTACGGGCGAATGAGGGATCAGGCAAGGGATCTTACGTTTTATCGAACGGATATGCGTCTGGAACATGTCCCAGATGTGGAGGGTCAGCTTAAGCTGTTACAAGCTGCAGAGAAAGACTTAATCATTTTTACGCATGAGAAGTACTTATTTACAGAAGAAATGAAAGAAAAGATTAGACTGTGTTGTGAATTTGCGGTGGGGAATGGCTACCGATTTGGTTTTCCGATGGATGAGATCGACTAATAGATGAGGGGATGAGACGCAATGAAAGTAGATCTTGTTTTGTTTATGGGGCAGTCGAATATTGCAGGAAGAGGGAATGCGGAGGAAGCACCAGGTGTGGCGGAAGGGCATGGATATGAATTTCGTGCGGTTACGGATCCGACCAAGCTCTATCCCTTGATTGAACCTTTTGGTGTAGCTGAGAACAAGGAAGACGGCATTACGGAGACGATCAAGACGGGATCCTTGGTTTCAGCTTTCGTAAATGAGTATTATTTAATTACTCAAATTCCTATTGTAGCAGTGTCTGCATCAAAGGGTGGGAGTTCAATTGATGAATGGCAGCCGGGCACACCTTATTTAGATGATGCGATTAAACGGCTTCGTACTGCGAAAGAGTGGCTAGGTTCAAATGGCTATGAGACTAGACATGTATTCATGGTGTGGTGCCAGGGAGAAACGGATGCGCTTATGCCAAAGAGCGATTATGTGTCGAAGCTTACAAACATGATTGAAGAGATGCTTGTGCATGGAGTGGAGCGCTGTTACATGATTCGCATCGGGAATAAAGAAGGGACGGACCTCTATAAGTCGATGATTCAGATTCAAACGGACTTTTGTAATACATACCCACATGCAACGCTGGTGTCCACTCTCTATGCAGGAATGACTTCGGATAAATTGAACCTGATGAAAGACGATGGAATTCACTACACACAGGAGGGGTATAACCGAGTTGGAGTCGAGGCTGGGAGGAATGTGGCCTTTCATGTGCAGAATCGGAAAGAGCCTGTAATGTATGATCCGGAGTATGGAGGGCTTTATTTTTCTTGTAAGAGTTGAAGAAAGATATCTGGTATGAATGTCTCTAATACGTATCATTTTACTTGGTGTCTGCCTTTGAAGATCACAAAGAATATGATTAAGCTAACGAAAAATGCTACAAGAGCAAACCAAGCTACAGTTGTGGAGACAGGTATTACATCTAAGAAGGCTAGAATAGCAATAATTGGCATAACCATTATGCTGGTTAAAATACTCATGTACCGTGAATGATGTGCTCTCTGTTTAAAAGAAGCCATTTGATCTCCTCCTAAGATATATCTTAGTATGTCGTTACCCTTTTTATTGATTATAAAACAAAATATGTTTCTAATTCCATAAATGTGGGAGAGTATTCCGAGGGGGTTTTACAGTGAAACACCATCAGCTAAAACGGCTGATGGTGTTTTTTTCTTGTTATTATCTAAAGTAAAGACTTAACACATCCATAGAATCTAATTGCCCCCAATTCAAGTACTTTATAAGGAAGTCTCTTCCTTCGAGTAGATAAGATTTCTCATCCATTTCAATTTGATGATCTTGTGTGATGTCCCATTTTTTTAAGGTTGATTGATAGCTTCCATCTCCCAGGATATGCGCTCTATAGATCTCACTGAACTTCTTTATACCTGGATTTTTAGCCAAAAAGTCTTCTGATAAATCTATTAAGGAATGAGCTAAATGTCGAGGTGTGTTCGCATCAATCAAAATAATAAATGCTGATTTATGAGGTAATTGTTTCATTACATCAGCTGGAATTTGATCATATTGTATTTTTAATGGTAATGGCAAAGAATTGTCTTTGATTGCTTTTTTTACAGGTGCAATTTGTAAATGAGCAGCAGCTAAATAGCAATTAATGGCCAAACCTTGTTCATTAAGTAAGTGAGCGATCTTACCTAATCCTACGTAACTCATGAGATCATGAGGGTTATATTCTAGAGCATCAATATAACACTGTTTTGCTTCTTCAAACTTCCCTTGTCTTTTAAAAGATACGGCATTTGTTATAAGTTGATCCACAGCTGTCATCTATAACGCTCCTCATTTATATAATAAATACACTCATATATTTTATGATTTATGAGAATTATGAATGAGATGGGGTGAGCCAATTACGTTAATGAGTACATGATGAAAAGACACGCCATTAGGGTTAGTTGGGTTTTCTTTTTGGTGGTGGAGCTTAGTTATTAATAATTCGCAGTTTTGACCGACTACGCAAGTCCTTGTTCTTGATGGCTTTCAAAATTCCAGTGGCAACATCGGTTAACATGAGAACTAATAATAAATCCAAAAAACTTAACAGGCTTAAACAAGTACGGACGTGCTACCTCAAGACTTTCCCAGTTTAGATAGAATGATATTTGCTCCATAATGCTCCCCTTTTCTCTGCATAATAAAAAGCACCCCATTTGGGATGCTTTATCGTTTGTTTATTTCTGTTTTTTACGTAATCTAAACTGTAAAAGGTTTCCCCCAACTTTAGCATCAATTTCTTCGTAATTTTTATATATTGAAAACACCAAAGCGATTCCACCGACTGTTATAGCGGCACTAATCGTTGCAGCTGTAAGTCCACCTGTCGCAGCACCTGCAATAACTGTCGATACTGCCATTGATGAACCAAATGTAAACGGAGCAGCTGCAGCCCCAGCTCCAACTGCAGCACCTAAGATGATTACACTTTTTTTGCTTAGATTTTTAATTTGTTCGGCTTTCTTTAAGTCCTCGGCGAGCTTTCCAATCACTACGAATTCTTCAACTTTCATTTTTTTAGCTTTTTTTAATTGTTCTTTGGTACGGATTGTTAACATGGGTACCATTCTCCCTATAGTTTGATAGGATAATAATACCATAGGATGTAGTTTCGCTTTCAAATTCAGTAAAAATTAATTAATCTTATGTCTCTTCTTTGCATAATAAAAAGCCCTCCAACTGGAGAGCATTAAATCATATTCATAATTCTTAGACCGTTTTTTTTGATTCGTCGTAGAGTTTCCCTAATCTAACCCAATCAACTCTAATATCCCCATCAGGTAGTCGGAAGAAAGGTTCCGCCTTTACAAGGACATCCATCTTACCTAACTCCAACAATAAGTTAGATAATGAGACTTTATCCTCAGCTGTAAGTCTGTAATCTTCAAACAATTGATTTGTGTATCTTATATCTTCATCTTTCAATTTCTCGAATACGTAAATCATCAGCTCGTCCTCATTCAACACATCCACGCTCCTTTATATCATATGTTTTATTTTATGACACAAAGCGCTAAATTATACTACATTAATAGAATAATATTAAAGCTATAAACGAGGAGCAGTTTAATTTTGGTTCGTTTTTAAAATCTACTTCAATTACGTTAGATCTTTGATGATCTCGTTCCTCTTCGGTTTTAGGGACAAAATCACTTCGTTCCAGTTCTTGTTGCTTATAATAATATATGTTCTGAATCACATCGCCAGTATTGATCGTGATTGCTATTGCTGACAGACCCAGTATTGTTAAAACCACCTGCCCAACAAATTTAAGTAAACCTATTTATTCTTTTCTATCTTTAGGTAACAAATAAATTATTTCTTTAACTAAAGAATTATGTTTCGCTTCAGATTCAAATTGCTCCAAATCAACTTGTTCATTTATGACTTGTATTGATAAATTCTCTAATTGACGCAAAGCAAATCGTGTGGCTGCAGGAGCAGATCTTACTTTAATATTTCCTTCAGTTACTGCAAAAGTGCCTTCAAGAACATCGGCAATACCACCGCACCTCGGGCATGATGAAATTATATTGTTTTTTAATGTTGTTTGATGAATATATTCACTATTGAAAAGTGATGCCAAAAAAAACTTACAACTTCTACAAATAGCTGGTATATTCGCCATAAGTCCCCCTTTTTTTCTAAGGATACCGAGAAGGGTTACTTATTTCTAGATTTTTTTTCTTGATGAACAAATCTCAAAGACCATTCACAATTAGCAATGAGAATGAAATTAAACCAAGAATAATCACTATTGATCCATCCACTTCTCTCACTTCCCTCCATAATAAAAAGCTCTCCATGTAGAGAGCTTAATTAATTTTAAACTAATTTCTTTTTTAATAAATAGACATCTGTGCTTGTTTTCTCTGTAATTCCGTCGTCACCTCGAAAAGCTACAGGTACTGAATTAATTACTTCTCATCCATCTTCGGCAAATTTGTTAAGATCTTTTACCAACTCATCATTTGCAAATGAGCCTATTCCGTTAACTCGTTTCATGTATTGCGATTTAGAACCATAGAAACCAAAATCCCTTACATTGGTTATAAAGTTTTATCCATTACCCTCAATTATATAAAACATGTTAGACGTGTACTACTATAGCTCATCCCTTTTGAACCATGTGATAATATTTTTCATCACCAATCAAATTCACCCTTGTCTGCCCCTGCACCTCAAAGCTAGCAGGAGTGGACTGATCACTATGAATAAGGTTTAACTCTCGTTTTAACGTAACAGTCTGCGAGTTAGCATCGTTAAATTGTTTCTGAGTTTGCGCCAACTGTGAATTAAACAACTATATAATTTGCTAAGAAAACATTACTTAACCTAAAAACCCACCACCCAACAATCCGTCAGGTGGTGGTAACGATTTATTCTTCAACTAAAGCTGTTGAACTCGCATAATCAACTAAGATCTCAAACCAGTAACTATACCCCAAGTCATTTGGATGAACTTCATCAGCCAGAAGCTCGCTTACGTCATCCACACCTTCACTTTCCATTCGCTCTTCCATTCCTGAATACACGTCAACGTAATTCAGGTTCGTTTCTTCGGTTATTTCATCGAGGTAATTGTTATAGTCCTCATAGGAATAGCCTATGAGATTAAGGTCTTCTAAGGCTGTGATATTTGAAGATTGGATAATAATTAACGTATCTGGCAGGTTGTCCTCAATTTCTCTCACTAGATACATGGTGTCGCTGCCCGTTTCTTCTGGTGAGAAATTAGATTCATAGTTCGGTATAACAGGTGGTTCGATTAATACCACGTCAGGATTGGTTTCGATCACTTCGTCAACTAGGTTCTCGTTAACCAGCGTTCTCGATGTAGCTCCGTTCTGCCCGTTATTTTCAAGTGTAATTGGAGAAATGTCTTCCTCTTCTTCAAGGTGATTCACAAACAATCCGCTCCAATGACTGCTATCATCCGTTGCTCTTTCTCCTTCGGTCACACTACTACCAAACACAGAGAGTACAATCTCCTCTTTTTCAAGAGACAGAAATCTCAGATAGTCGATTAAGCTGTTCATTTGATTCGATTCTACTTCGTCTCGTTGATTTTGCTCTTCGTTTTCCTCTTCCTTCATCTGTTGCTCATACGCAACTCGTGATTCTTCTGCTTTCTTGCTCATATTATGTTCGTTGATCAAGTACATCACCGGAATGGAGCTTAACAACACAACAACCAGTATGGCAAAATAACTATTTTTCATAACATCCCTCACACCAAGTCTATATATCTATCATCATACGTTATGAAAGGGATTATTTCTACAACTCTTCTTCTTTTTACCATCTTAGATGAATACAATCCATCATTAGCTGTAAAAGGAGATGGTAGTTAGATGACCTATATTTCAACAGATGCCATTCTGGATCCGACTGGAACCTATCGTTATCTTTTAAGCCGAGTGTGGAAGAACAATACGGGTAAGGTCGTTTTTGTGATGCTGAATCCAAGCACGGCGGATGGAACGGAGGATGACCCGACGATTCGTAGATGTGTTGGGTTCGCGAAGTACTGGGGGTATGGTGGACTTGAAGTAGTTAACTTGTTTGCATTGCGTTCAACCAAACCTGAACACGTCTTCGTTCATCCGGAGCCTGTGGGTACGGAGAATGATGCCGCAATCTTAGCGGCTGTACATGGGACTGATCTAATCGTGGCTGCCTGGGGGACAATGGGGAATCGGATGCAGCGGGATCGGGCGGTGTTAGAGTTACTTAAGGAGAAGGAGGTTTATTGTTTGGCGACTACCCGTGATGGACATCCGAGGCATCCTTTGTATGTGAGGAGGGAGCAGGAGCCAGTTTTGTATGGATCGGTTTTTGATACAGAAACATAATTGTTTGATATTTATATTATTGGGTTATATGTTAAATAAAGTAATGGTGGAGGTGAGTGGTATTATGAGTACGCTGACTTTTGACATCTTTATTTATTTTCTAATCGGAGTTGTGGTCTTTTCATTAGCGATGCTAACTTATACGACAGTTAAAAAGAAAAAGTGATTAAATGGAAGGAGGATCTTGGTAATTGAATCAGGCACATTTTTAAGCATGATATTTAAAGAGGATAGGTAAGCATATCTCTTAGTAGGAGTGTGCTTATTTTTAACTTGTTTAGTATTGGACTTTATAAGAATTAAGACATTTAAATTCTGAACATTCTTATATCTTGAAAGCTAAATGTTTGTTACAATATATGTATAGTAAGATACAAGCTTCCACTATATAACTACTCATGATTGGTAACGATTGTAAGCGGGTATGGGATTATATGGGAGGTGCTTATGTGAAAGAAAAGTTGAAATACCTACTTGGTGCAATTCTATTATGTAGCATACTAACAGCATGTAGTGTGTCGAATGAGGAGCGGGCGATTGGCACCTGGCAGGTCGTGTCTGATGGTGAGAAGATGGATTCTTTTTTAGTCATAGCTGAAGATCAGACGGTGACAATCGATGAAGGAATTGGGCCAGGTAGAAGTGGCACGGAGGAGTATCGGATCATAGACACGGCTGATGACACGTTTACTCTTGAGATTGCACATCCAAGAAACGAATCCTATCATCCGATTCTTGAAGGTACTTTTGATGACAATGATACAATAATTATTGGTGACAATCAGGGAGATACACTGATAAGAGTAGATAGTATTGAAGAGGCACGTGCAGAGTTGGATTAAGCGGCTAGTAGACAAAAGAAGGTGGTTATTCTATGGCATACCAAGAGAAAGAAACACCAGAAGAAAAAAGAGAGCGCCTTCGGTTTGAGGAACAGAAGCGGAATCCAGGTGGAAACTTTAGTGACGGAGTGAACCGGAACTATGGTGGTGGCCTTGCTGATTTAGGGTGGAAAGGTGTGTTAGGTTTACTCATTTTGCTTATTGGTGGCTATATTGGATACTGTCTTTATGTTTTAGGGTACTTTCCGTGGTGAAGAGCGATCTCAGTTAGTGAGGTGGCTTTTTATTTTTATACAGAATAAGGTAATTAAGGAGATTCATAACGATTGTCAGGGGGTATGGGGGTAGTAAGACGATCTTAGGGGCGTGTTGTATGAGAAAGAGATGGAGCTCAATACTTGGTGGTGTGTTCATCATGAGCGTACTAACAGCTTGTGGTGTGGATCATGAGGAGCAGATTATTGGATCCTGGCAATCTGTTTCCGATGGAGAGAAACAGAACCGGTACTTAACCTTTACTGACGATCAAACGGTTAGTCTGGTACATAAAGTACCGGATTCGGAAAGCCAGGAAGGCTATCAGATTAGAGATACAGACGAGGGCTTTGAGCTAGAGATCGATGTCTCAGGTGAGGAAAGTTCATTTGTTTTGAAGCTTCTAGATCCATCTGAAGGGGACTTTAATGGAGTGTTTGAAGCCTATTTTGAAGATGAGGATACGATCGTTATTGGGTCAGAAGGCGATGAAATCACGGACTCACTCATTCGAATTGATCGCATAGATGAAGCGCACGGAGAGTGGATGCGAGACAAACAGTAGGTTGAGAATGATACAACAAATCGTTTGGGGTGGTTTAATTGGGACAAGAGATGGTAGAGAGAAGGAAGGATCGTTATTTGTTTGTGGAGGGTTGGCTGTGGTTTGGGATCGTTGTTATGTATGCAGTCTATGCGACTGTGTCTGCTTTAAATAGCTGGGATGACTTTCATGCAAATACAACCTATACTGTAGTCTCTTATTTGTTTCGAGGGCTATTCTCCATTGCTCTGTTGATTAAAGTGATAAAGATGAGAGAGTTTAAGAAGACGATTCGCTTTTATGTTTATCTGGGATTGCTTGTGGTGACGTTGGTGGTGTTCTTTTTTCCTTTTCAGATGTTTTATGAGTAAAGTCAGGAACTTCTTTCGGAAGCGCCTGACTCTTTTTTTGTTGAACGAATGTATAAATTAACCATTTTTACAAAAGCTACGCTCAGGTGATAAATATGAATAGTAAGATAACGGCTACACAGGAAGGATTCCTCAAACAATTAGTGGAGTTCCATAAGGATTGCTGTGAAACGATTGATTGGCAGCAGAAGGCGTTAAAGCCATTTCAACAGGGACAGATGGGACCCGGTGAGGCGGAATGGGCGATGAAACTTCAAGCCTATAGGCCGGCATTCTTTGAAAAAGTACTTGGACTTCATAAGGTGAAGTCGATGTATTGGAAACATAAAAAGGGACAAGCAGGTAAAATAGATCAAAAGCTTTACCTTGAGTGGGAGACAAATCTTCCATTTGTTCAGCAAGTCGTGAATGGTGACTTGGACGTGTGGCGAGGTGTTGTGAGGGATTATGCAACATTTCATCAGAATGTTTCAATTGCTAGGGCCTATAGCTTCCATACATATGATGCAGAAACAGTGGAGTGTGACATCTTTCTCCATCCGATAGACGAAATGATTCCAGCTAAACTCGAATATACAACGAAGCGAGGACACATTCGCTATCGAGATTTTCCTAAAACGCATCGAATTGAGCTCTATGAATCGTATGTTTATAGCTGTTTGGTACGAGTGGCGAGAGAGTTGTTTGCAGTCCTGCCATGTGAAACCATTTATTTAAATGGACTTTTGAGCACAGGAGAAAATCATTATCCTGTGATTTCCACCATTTTTGAGCGTCAAAGCTTAAAGGCAAGAGGGACAAGCCCTAGTCGAGTGATCAAAGCGCAGCGGCATTTTGTTACACACAAAAAGAGGACAGGCTTTCACCAGATTAATAGAGTTTACTCGCCATGTGTGATGAATCAACAGGTTGAGGTGGGAATGCATGAGTGAGATGATGGAATTTGTTGCGGTGGCAGTAGCTTGCTTTTTCATTTGGAAAGGCTGTACGCATTTCGTTTCTCGCTATAAAAAGGACAAGCCTCCCGTACAAGAATGGCATGATCTTGGACTTATTCGCGAGCGGTATGACTCTCAAAGTACGGATGCGGGGTATATTTATTTTGTTAGGGATTCTAGCAGTGATCTAATTAAGGTCGGTAAAGCGATCGATGTCGAGAAGCGAATCCGAAATAACTTTGGCACGATCATGCCAGGAACCATCACTCTCATCCATACATTGCAGAGCAAGAACTATCATAGAACAGAAACACTCTTTCACCAGTATTGGTCGGAAAAACGAGTAAAAGGAGAATGGTTCGAACTAAGTTCTGATGATATTCGCTGGATCAAACGAGCGGTGTATCCACGGGATATTGTCGATTCGATAAAAGGATATTAAAAATGAGATAAGCACATTCCTCTGTGGGAGTGTGCTTTTTTATGTTGCTTTCGTATTAATGAATGAATAGCTATGAGGGCAATTGAAAGTGAACTTAACATTTTTGACTCAGATATTAACAATTAATTGGTTCATTTATCAATAAAAGGGTAGAGGGAGTGAAAGGAGGAGTTTGATGAAACAGGTGTGTGGGGTTGTACTACTATCGATTTTATTGATTGGTTGTAGTGGGAAGAGTCTTGATGAGTTTGAGGAAGAGTTTGCTATAGACTTTTACACTGAAGACATTGAGGATCGAGTTGCCAATTTAAATGAGAACCAGATTGAGGGACTACTTGCTTATATTGAAGAGTACCAGGCAGAGGGCATTTCTGATTTTGATGTGCTACACCACTCCGATGGGGAGGAGGGTGATTTTTTTGGCATTCTACTTAAAGAACCGGATAAGGACCTCCCTGATTATGAGCTTTATCGAATGATCCGTTTTGATGTTGACCCTTCAGATGACGACTTTGAACCCGTTCGAGTCACTTCAGGATTAAATGGAGGCGGTGGAGTTGCGTGGGTGGAGTTAGTTGAACCCACTGTACGAAATTCAGATGGTCTCATAACGATTTCGAGTATTGGCCAATGGCAAGCAGAGTTTATTTATCAAGGGGAGATGGTGATGTTTGACGCTGACGATATTTGGACCGTTCAATTTACAGAGGAGGAACTGCGAGCGATGGAGCCGGTTGGGGACTAGAATAGATCGGTGAGGCGGGAGATCTTCTGTTACAATTGAAGGAAATGATTTAGTGTGGGGTGGACAGATATGTTAAATAAACAGTGCTTAGTTGGCGCTGCTTTTCTGGTAAGTGGATTAGTTTTTATGATATTTGATTTCTACGTAATTGCATTGTTACTCCTTCTCTGTTCCACTGTTATTTTAAGCTTTATGTTATATAAGCGAATCCAAGGCTCAGCAATGAAAATAGCTTTTGGTACAACTCAATTTTTGACGATAGTGAGTATGGCGGTGTTTTTATTAATGAATTTTATATAATGTGTAAGTAGAGCTTTTATGGAAGGAGAGGTTACAGTCCGCATATCAACGTTTTTCACACAGCTTGTAATAATCATATTTGTTTATTTTGTTATGCTGGCATTAGGAAGTCTACTGCAGAAGGACTTTGTCATACCTGTCACTTTCACCAGTGATGGCATGTCCATTCAATTTTTCGGATTCGTCCTTTGCCTACTTTTGTCTAATCTCATATATTTCTTTGTTTTCGTTCCTCTTAGTAATCTTTCAAAGGGCGAACGTTCACACGACAGCGATTCGGGATAGAGAGGAATCGACTCGGATGGAATGGGGAATCGATATACTGAACTGGCGTGGATTGGAAATTCCGCGTCTTTTTTGTTGTGCGGGAATTCGTTTTGAGAAAAGTAAAGGATGATAGCAAGAAGAAGCGGGAGGATACATCGGGATTGAGGGGAAATACATCGAGGAAAAGGTGGATACATCGGGATTGAGGGGAAATACATCGAGGAAAAGGTGGATACATCGGAGTTGAGGGGAAATACATCGAGGAAAAGGTGAATACATCGGAGTTGAGGATAAATACATCGAGGAAAAGGTGGATACATCGGAGTTGAGGGGAAATACATCGAGGAAAAGGTGAATACATCGGATTGAGAGGAAATACATCGAAGAAAACCCAAATACATCGGTTCAGCGGAAAATACATCGGGAAAAGATCAAATACATCGGTTCAGCGGAAAATACATAAGGAAAAGATCAGATACATCGGTTCAACAGAAAATACATCGAGAAAAACCTGAATACATCGGTTCAACGGAAAATATATCGAGAAGCCCAGACCCTGATTTCCGAGCTCATTTAAGGCAAAGTCGCGCACTATCGAAGGACCTCGCGCCAACTTACACCAAAGTCGTGCACTATCGAAGGACCTCGCGCCAACTTACACCAAAGTCGCGCACTATCGAAGGACCTCGCGCGCACCCAACTCAATCCCGCGCACCCTCCACAGTCCCTGCACAACAAAATCCCCCCACCAACAACGGCAGGAGGACCATCCATCTCAACTTCTTTCTACGCTCTACACCTTAAACCGCGAAATCTCATCTCTCAAATCTCCAGCCAAGTCGGCGAGTCCTTGTGCGGAGGAGGCGACTTCTTCCATGGCAGCGAGCTGCTCTTCGGTGCTTGCAGCGGCGTCTTCGGTGCCGGCGAGCGTGGATTCGGAGGCTTGGTTCATTTGGGTGATGTGGCTTTTTAATTGTGTGGTTTGTTTGGCGATGTCTTCAGCTGAGGCGAAGACGGTTTGGATTTGGTTTGTGACTTTGTCGATAGAGGCGGAGATGGCTTCGAAGGATCGGTCGACGCCTTTAATCATCTGTGTGCCTTTTTCAACTTCACTTGTTCCTTTTTGCATATCGGTCGCAGCTGATTTGGCTTGTTGCTGGATGCCCTTGATCATCGCTTCGATCTTCGTTACGGATTCTTTCGATTGCTCGGCCAAGCTACGTACTTCTCCGGCCACAACGGCAAAGCCTTTGCCACTTTCACCGGCTCTAGCGGCTTCAATGGCTGCGTTTAACGATAATAGGTTGGTTTGATCAGATATGGATGTAATTAATTCTAAAATGGTGCTAATTTCTGTAACTTGCTCATCAAGCTGATTCATTGTCTTAGATGACGATGCGACCGTTTGATTGATGGACTCGATTTGCTGGATGGCTTGTGCAACCGTATCTCGTCCTTCTTTCGAACGCGTGCCCATTTCCTGAGAATCTGCTTTCATTAATTGTGTTGCTTGTGTGATATGCTGTGCTTTTTCTTCCATGAGTGTGGATGCCTTCATACTTTGGCTAGAAAGAGTCACGCTTGTATCGGCTGTATGTGTTAAGGATTGTACCGTATCCGCAATTTGATTCGTTGCGGCTGACGTTTCCTCGGAGCTTGCTGAAAGCTCTTCAGAAGTAGCTGCGACATTTTCTGCAACGCTTCTTGTTTGTCCAATGAGTTGTTGGAGTGAGGCTTTCATTTCGTTAAAAGAGGAACCGAGTAGAGAGAGCTCATCTTTTGTCCTGATCTCAACAGGCGGATTGGAAAGGTCAGCATTTGCAATGAGGTCGGCTTCGCTTACTAGTTGCTTTAATGGTCGGGTAATCGATCTGGCAAGCCACAAAATTAAGCCAATCATTATGAGAGCTGAGAAACTTACAATACTGATCACGAGTATCTGCATGCGTTGGAATTCTGCTTCATTTGCATCAAAGCTTGCTTCCATATTTGCACGACGATTTTCGGCTAGCTCTTGAAAATTACTTGTGACATCCCGCGCGATCATCGTTGTTGAATTGCGCATGATCTCACTGGCAGCTTCCTCGTCACCAGCTTGGTAAACAGGTAGAACTTCATTTTCAATAATATCTAGCCATTGCTCTGATTTCTCAATGGTTGAGAGTAACTGTTCATTTGAAGACAAGGCGACTAATTGCTCCTTCGTCTCAGTAATTCGTTCATTCACCGCATCAAATCGATCTAAAAAGTCAGCCTCTCCAAACATAAAATAGCCTCTGATCAATGCTAAGCGATCATTCATGCTGCTTGCCATTTGTTCTTGAAGCACTACTAATTCAAAGTCTACATTCTGCATCGTCTCCATACGCTTATCCGTTTGAATAAGGGCAACGACCAAATAGACGGATAACCCCACAAATAAAATAAGCATAGCTCCAAATACACTAAATAACTTCCCTCTAATTGTTCTCAACCACCTATCACTCTCTTTCTCATGTTGTTTGATCCGAATGAATTCGAATTATGGAATATATCGGCTTAAAAATGAATAGATTAATTCGGTTCTAAATTTTGAGAGGATGGTCCCGGTTTCGAGGATAATCTGATCAGAATTCGTTCTTTTTTTATGTTTTTCTCGAATGGGTCTATAGTATCGGTCTATAGTGCCTGATTAGTAAGATCTGTAAAATGCGGAGGAAATGTGGAGGAGGTGAGCAAATCGGCTTAGAAATAAAAAATATGTATATGTCTAAACTACTTATTATTACAAGTTCAAAAGTAATGCTACTCTGGTGAATTTTGTGCGATTATAATAGGTCTGAAAACTGAATAAGGAGGAATATTTATGAAGAAAAAAGGGATGATACTCCTACTCGCAATCCTTTTTGTCTTTCAACCGGTACTAGCAAGCTCAGGAATTGCGTTGGCTGAGTCATCAGACAATCAGAACGAGCTTAAGGTCGAAGTTGATTTGGTAAATGGGGATGAGAGTTCATTACAGGAGCAAACCGTCTCAAAAGTTGATGCATTTAAAACACTGATCAAGGTTTCTGGCGAGGCAAGTGAAAGTGATGGAACTGAGCAAGTAGAGGTTCCGCAAGAAGTGACTCTGACAGGAGAAACATCAGGTGATATACATACACAAGATGGAGCCGTCATTGGTGCCTACGAAGTAGTGAACCAGGCGATTGCATTAACCGTTCTCCCTCAAGAGGAAAATGTTGAAGGCGTTGTCAGCTTGGACTCCGAATGGAACCAGGAAAAGGTAGAAGAGCTTAGTGGTGCACAGGAGCTTTCCTTCCGATTGAGTACGGCTGAACAAAAGCTGAACGTTGCATTTGAAGAAGTGGTTGAGGAAGAAGCTGTTGAAGAAGAGGCAACAGAGGACGTAACTGAAGAGCAGTCTGAAGAGGCCGCTGAAGAAGAAGTCGTTGAAGAAGATGTGAAAGAAGAAGAGCAGGAAGAAGCAGCTGAAGAGGAAGTAAAAGAAGAAGAACAGGAAGAAGCAGCTGAAGAGGAAGTAAAAGAGGAAGAGCAGGAAGAAGCGGCTGAAGAAGAAGTAAAAGAGGAAGAACAGGAAGAATCAGCTGAAGAGGAAGTAAAGGAAGAAGAGCAGGAAGAAGCAGCTGAAGAAGAAGTAACGGAAGAAGCTGGAGAAGAAGTGTCAGCTGAAGCAACAAAGGAAGAACAAGGGTCAGAAGAGGCTGAAGACGAAGAAGTTTCGATCTCAGCTGTTGTAACTGAAATCACTGAAAATATTATCACAAACGTTGAGCTGAAAAATGCTGATGGAGAACCAATCCATCGTGATGAAAACCCAGACTACCGTCCAGTACGCGGAAGTGTAGCGAACATCTATATGGACTGGGCATTGCCAAACGGACATGGCTATGCGAGCGGGTCTACCTTCACATTTAAATTGCCAGAAGAGTTTGAAGTCTTTAACGAAGTGTCGGGTAACTTAGACTTCGATGGCGATAGTGTAGGGACGTTCACATTGGCGATGGATAACACAGTCGTTGTGACATTTAATGAATCCATTGAACAATTATCAAATATAAAAGGTACATTGTATTTCCAAACAAAAATCAAGGAAAAGCTTGAAGGTACAGTGGAACGCGAGATCGTTTTTAAGATCTTTGAAGAAGTCATTGCAAAATTCCCTGTTTTAATCGGAACGCCTGGTGGAGCAGAGATTGATAAAAAAGGTGTGGCAGATCGAGCGTACAATGCACAAAGTATTCGCTGGACCGTTGATTTTAATAAGTCGATGTCCACTCTACAAAATGCCGTTTTGAAGGATTTCTTGGAAGATAATCTAGCACTCTCACCTGGTACAGTGAAAGTTTACAAGTTAAATGTGAACGTAGATGGCAGTGTGAATCAGGGAGAAGAGCTGGATGCAAGTAAGTATTCGGTGAACGAAGACACATTTGAGATTACGTTTAAGGAAGAGCTGAAGCATGCGTATCGAGTGGTGTATGACACGGCGATTACAGATAACGAAGCGACGTCTTACAAAAATAATGTTGTCTTAACAAGCTCGAATCAAAATGATTTGAAGGCACAGGCGACGGTAGGGACTAAACGTGGTCAACCACTTGAGAAGCGCAGCGCAAACTACAATCCGAATACTCAAACGATCACATGGGAGATTAAATACAACTACAATGAGCGCATCATTTCTCAAGCAGATGCCTTATTGAAGGATGAATTTTCAACCACTCATGGACTAATTGAAGACACGATTAAAGTGGAACAGATCGAGATTGATGCGGATGGCCGTGAGTCTGTTAAGAAAGTAGCTTCAAACTATACCGTTACACCTAAAGGAAATGGATTCGATCTACAGTTTACAGAGGATATTAACCAAGCCTACAAAATCACTTATCAGACAAAATCAAATGATCGAGTTATTGATAGTGGAAATATCCATAACAAAGTAACGGTAGGAGACAAATCTAAGGATTCGAATCAAGGGATTAACCATGTTGTTATTAACAAGTGGAATAACAATGTTGATTACAAAAATAAAACTGCCAATTGGCACGTGAGTATTAACCGCGATTCACACAAAATGAATGAAGTGACCATTCAAGATGTATTTGATCACAAAGGGTTAACTCTTCATGAAGATACGTTTACAGTGAAGAATGTAAAAACAGGTAAAACCCTTAAAAAAGGTGACGACTACACATTGACCGTCAATGAGGATAATGGATACACTCTTAGCTTTAAAGAATCAATTGAAGATCAGCATGACATTTCGTATATTACAGATTTCCGCTACGAGCTGTTAAAGGAAGGAACAAACCATTTTAAAAATACGGCTAAAGTAAGCTGGAAAAATGATAAGGGTGTCTCATTTGAGAAAGAAGCTTCATCCACTATATGGCCAGATGAGTACACCAGAAACAACGGATTTAAGAATGGTCAATACAATGCACAAACAAAAGAAATTACATGGAATATCGGTGTGAACTACGATTTACGTAAGCAGAATAACATCGTGGTCACAGATGAAATTCAAGGGAACCAGCAGCTTTTAACAGATTCAATTAAAGTGTATCAATTGGAGCTTGAAGGCTGGTGGAATGGAGCGAAAAAAGGTAGAGAGCTTCAAGTAGGTAAAGATTACGAAATCTCAGTGAGTAACCAGAAGTTTGTTGTTACCTTTAAGGGAGAGCAAACGGGAGCTTACTGGATTGAGTACAAAACAGATTTGAAAGATCAATTAATCAAGAACACATATGACAACCGTGCTGTTGTCACGAGTGATAACGGGAAAGCAGTTAACCTAGATGCTCGTGTAAGTGTTAACCATGGTGGAAGCTACGTCAATAAGACGGGCGCACAAAGTGGAAAGGTCATCAATTGGAAGATTGATATTAACTTTGCGCAGTCCACGGTTTCTAATGCGGTGGTAAATGACGAGCAAGGAAGCAATCAGATTTTACTAGAGGATTCCTTTAAGCTGTATTCAACGAATGTAGCGACAAATGGAAACGTCTCAAAAGGGGCTTTGCTTGAAAAAGGTAAGGACTATGAGCTTACGATTGAAACAAAAGAGGATGGATCTCAACGCTTTGATCTATCATTTAAAAACCAAATTACTTCGGCTTACATCTTAGAGTATCAGTCTTACATTAACGCTGATAATGGTGAGACCATTACGAATAAAGCGAAGTTTAATGGTGAGAAGATCACAACGGAAACTGTTGAATCTAGCAAAAGCATTAAAGTACAAATCACGACAGGTGGCGGTACGGGAAGTGGAGAACGTGGCAGCCTTGAAGTGAAGAAGGTTGACGCTGAGACTGGAGATACATTATCCGGGGCCAAGTTCACGCTTTACGATAGTGAGGGACGTATCGCAATCCGTAGCGTTGTAACGGACGAAGACGGAATTGCACGCTTCACAAATCTTCGTTATGACAATTACATTTTACTTGAGGAGCAAGCACCTGAAGGCTATGTGATTGGCATTCAAGATCAAGAGGTCGTGAAGATCGACGGCCACAAGAAGCTTACCGTTGAAAACAAGAAGATTACAAGACATGTAGAGTTAAAGAAAGTAGACCAAGAGACAAAAGAAAAGCTAGATGGGGCAGAGTTTACCCTAGAGCACAGAGATGAAGGCTCATGGAAAGTAGTAGCTGAAGGGCTTAAGGTAGAAAACGGAACGCTACGCTACGAGGATCTTGAAGTAGGTGACTACCGTTTTATCGAAACCAAAGCACCAACCGGCTACATTTTAAATGAGGATCCAGTTGAGTTTAGAATTGATGATTTCCAAACAGAAGTGGTTAAGGTTCAGAAAACCAACGAAGTTCTAAAAGGTTCCGCAAAAATGAAGAAGGTCGATTCAGTGACTGGCGAAGGACTAGAAGGAGCGGTCTTTAAGCTCGTTACAAAAGACGGTCAAGTGGTACAGGAGAATGTAAAGTCTAACGTTGATGGTATCGTTGAGCTGACAAATCTTCGTCCAGGCAACTATCAATTGATTGAAACACAAGCACCACAACACTATCAGCTTGATGCCACACCAATTGACTTTACGGTAAAAGCTGGAGAAACAAAAACACTTAAGCTACCTGATAAGAAGAACACACTCGTTACAGGAAGTGTGAAAATCAAGAAGGTGGATGGAGACGACAAGACGCCTCTTGCCGGAGCGGTCTTTAAGCTAGTGGATGAAAATGGAGATACGGTACGTGAAGGTCTTGAGACCAACGCAGCCGGACACCTTGAAATTACAGGTCTTGCACCAGGGAAATACGAGCTGGTTGAAACGCAAGCACCTGCAAATTATGAGAAGTTGAAAGACCCGATTGCGTTTGAAATTAAACCAAGTCACAAAACGAAGATTCAGTTTGAGACAAAAGTGAAGAACTACCTGACACCAGGATCCGTATTACTTGAAAAAGTGGATAACAAGGATGGTACAGCACTTGCAGGAGCTGTATTTAGCCTCTACACAAGTAATGGAGAGGAGCTTCAAACTGAGCTTGTTACGAATGAAAACGGGCAGCTTGAGGTTCATGATCTAAAGCCTGGGGATTATTATTTTGTTGAAACGAGTGCACCTGACTTTTACCTAGAGAACAGTGAGCACATTCCGTTTACAATCGATCGTGGGCAAGTGAAAATCGAAGTTGTTCCAGTAACTAACACATTAAAACCAGGCTCCGTTGCCTTAGTGAAGGTCGATGCGGATGATGAAACCGTTGTGTTAGCTGGAGCTGAATTTAAGCTTGTAAATGCGGATGACGAGATCGTTAAGCAGGATCTTGTGACGGATGAGAACGGTCGGATTGTGGTTGGAGATCTTCCGCCGGGTACCTACTATTTTGTAGAGACAAAGGCACCGACTGATTATGAGTTAGATGCAACGAAGATTGAAGTGAAGGTTGAAAAAGGTCAGCAGGATGTAGCTGCAGTAACGGCTGAAAATAAGTTGAAGACTGGATCTGTTGTTCTTGAAAAAGAAGACGATGGATCAGGTGAAAAATTGAAGGATGCAGAGTTCCGTTTAGAAACATCAGATGGAAAAGTGATTGAAAAGTCATTGATCACAGATAGCAATGGTCGAATCGTTGTAGAAGGTCTGAAGCCAGGATCGTATCAGTTTGTAGAGATCAAGGCACCAGCTGACTATGTACTGAGTGATGAGCCATATCCATTTGAGATTACAAAGAGTCAAGAAGAAGTGAGAGTGGTCAAAGCAACAAACACGCTTGTTCCAGGATCGGTTGAATTGATCAAAGTGAACAAACATGATTCAAGCGAGACACTCGCTGGAGCCGAATTTAGCTTGTTTGATGCAGAAGGTACACAAGTACAAGAAAATCTTGTGACAAACGAGGAAGGCAAACTAGTTGTGGAAGGTCTTGCACCAGGAAGCTACTACTTTGTAGAAACAGCAGCACCAACGGATTTTGAATTAGATGCTACTCCAATTCCGTTTGAAATTAAACGTAGTGAGAAAACAACGATTGAAAAAGTGCCGGTCACCAATGAGCTGATTCGCGGTCAGGTGTCATTAGTGAAAACCGACAGTCTCGATACTTCTATCGTCCTTCCTGGAGCGGTTTTTGAGCTTCAAGATGAAAATGGGGCTATAGTCGCTACAGAAGTAACAAATGAAGAAGGCGTCGTCACCTTCGCAAATGTATTACCAGGTGAGTACGTGGTGGTGGAAATCGAAGCACCGTTTGGCTATGAGCTGGATGCAAAGCCAATTCCAGTAACAGTTGAGCGCAGTCAAGCTGAGGTACCGACGCTTGCGAAGGAGAACACATTAACACCAGGGTCATTTACATTATCTAAAGTAGATTCTGTTGATAAGTCGCTGACACTTGTTGGGGCAGAATTCAAGCTACTTGATGAGTCAGGTGAAGAGCTACAAACAGGTCTCACAACCGATGAATTTGGTCAGTTAACGATTGAGAACCTACCTCCGGGTGATTATCAATTAGTTGAAACTAAAGCACCAACGAATTATGTCTTAGACGAAACACCAATCATTTTTACGATTGAAAAAGGCCAGCAAACCGTGGCTGAAAAGACATTTACCAATACGCTTGCGCCTGGTTCTGTTGCGCTTGTGAAGGTAGATGCTGATAATCCAGAAGTAACACTGGCTGGAGCAGAATTTACGTTAGAAAATGCTGAGCGCGAGACGATTCATGAAAATCTAGTAACAAATGAGTTTGGTCGCATCGTGGTGGATGACCTTGTTCCGGGTACGTACTATTTTGTGGAAACGAAAGCACCTGAGCACTATGTGCTAGAAGAAGCAGAATATGAAGTGGTTGTGGAAAAAGGTCAAGAAGAAGCGGTTGTTATCACAGCTGAGAACACACTGGCGAGTGGCGGCGTTGTCCTTGAAAAAGTAGATAGCGTGGATGGTTCAGTACTTGAGGGAGCAGAGTTCCGTTTGGAAACATCTGAAGGAGATGTGGTCATTGAATCACTAACAACAGATGAGAACGGACGCATCGCCGTAAGTGATTTGAAGCCAGGCAGCTATCAATTTGTTGAAATTGGATCCCCAGTCGGGTATGTACTTGATGAAGAACCAATTGCTTTTGAAGTTGTGAAAAGCCAGAATGCTGCACTCGTGTTGCAAGCAGAAAATACACTTACTCCAGGATCATTTGTATTGGAGAAGGTAGATTCGGTTGATCCTAGCGTAACGCTTGCAGGCGCTGAATTTACATTGTTTGATGGAGATGGTGAAGAGCTTGAAACAGGCTTAGTGACAGATGAAAATGGTCAGCTTAAGCTTGATCAGCTTGCACCAGGAAGCTATCAACTAGTCGAAACCAAAGCACCAGAGAACTATGAACTAGACGAAACACCAATCACATTTACAATCGAAAAGAACCAGCAAACCATTGTAGAAAAGACATTTTTAAATACACTACAACCAGGAACAGTAAAGATTGTAAAAGTGGATGAGGACGACGAAGAGCGCACACTAGAAGGAGCGATTTTCCGTTTAGAATATGCTGATGGAACCATCATCAAGGGCGATCTTCAAACGGATGAAAAGGGAGAATTCCAAGAACAACTCGCACCAGGAACCTATGTGTTAATCGAAACACAAGCACCAACAGGTTACGAGCTAGACCCAACTCCTCATGTCATTGAGGTTGGGGTGGGCAGCACTGAAGTGATTGAACGCATCATTACAAATGCACGTACACCAGAAGTACCAGAAGAACCTTGCGTTCCGGGAGAACCGGGTAATCCGGGAGAACCAGGGGAGCCGGGAGAACCAGGGGAGCCAGGAGAACCGGGAGAACCAGGAGAGCCGGGTAATCCAGGAAAACCGTGTGAACCAGGAGAGCCAGGAGAGCCGGGAGAACCGGGAGAGCCAGGAGAACCGGGAGAGCCAGGAGAACCGGGAGAGCCAGGAGAGCCAGGAGAGCCAGGAGAGCCAGGTAGCCCAGGAGAGCCAGGGGAACCGGGAGAACCGGGAGAACCAGGGGAGCCAGGAGAGCCGGGTAGCCCAGGGGAGCCAGGAGAACCAGGGGAGCCAGGTAGCCCAGGAGAACCAGGGGAGCCGGGAGAACCGGGAGAGCCAGGTAGCCCAGGGACACCGGGAACGCCAGGAACACCTGGAGAACCTACGAACCCACCAGCTCCATCAAATAATACAGGGAACAACGGTCAGAATAACATCGTTCCTGTAGTGAACGGTCCGAAGTCAGGAGCAGCCACTCCTGTATCAGGGTCAAAAGCAGGTACACTTCCTCAAACGGGAGAGCAAGCTTACATCATGTATCTTTTTGCAGGAATGTTGCTGATCCTAATTGGAGCAGGAGTCATGATTCAAAGCAAACGTTCAAGAAAAGTAACCGGAAAGTAGGGAACTATCTTGAGAAAAGGAAAGTCCTTGATTGGATTGGCCCTCATCGTAGTGGGAATGGTGTTTGTCTCCATTCCTCTCTACCATGAGTGGCAGCAAACAAAGGGTGTATCGGCACTTGAAGGGGCACTTGCCTCGCTAGAAGTGGATCTGTTACATGGCTCAAGCCAGGAACTCACTACGGAGTGGACACAGGAAGAATTAGAAGAGGTTAAGACATTAGAGATTCCTTCCATTGAACTCGAGCAATATGTGCTCGGGGAAACAACAGAAGAGAACCTTGCCCTTGCACTAACTCAAATTAATCCAAATCAAGCACCAGAAGACGGAAACTTCAGCATTGCCGGACACAGAGGGTATCGGGGCGATCGTCATTTCAGACAACTATCAAACGTTAGCGATGGCGATGAAGTTCGTCTAACTGCTGACGGAAAAACGTATGTGTATGAAGTGAACAGCATTTCGATTGTGGAACCGACTCAAACAGACGTGCTGGATGATTCAGAGGACCCAGAAATTACACTGATTACATGCACATTGTCAGGAGAGCAGCGGTTAATTGTGAAGGGTGTGCTAGTGGAGATTATTGAGGAAGCGCAAGCTGCATAAGGGAAACAGAAACCAGCCTCTGTTGAGTAGGCTGGTTTTTCTGTGTGGAAGTGCCCAATTTTATTTAAATAAGTTTGACCGGCTCAGTGACCTGATCCGAGCGAACACGCCGGGCTGTTCGGATGAGCATTCGATCATTTTTGTACATAAACCCATTATCAATGGCAAAGTGGATAATTCGATGCGGGGTTTCAAGATAAGTAGTTGACTTAAAATAATATTTACTTCCATTAGTGAATGTTAAACGATAATAAAAAATAGTGGTTCATCTCCTTAAAAAAACAGTGAATCTAATTATTAAGATAAAGTAAGGTTAAATTTGGTTTCATCTGTAAGAATGTGTGGGCACTTCCACGAAAAGTATAACGAAAGCATCATGACGAATGAAAGGTATTTTAAGATCTGGTCTTAAAAGTGCATCCTAAGTCTGACATGACACTTACGTAGAGTAAGATGGTTGCGATTACAATAATCTATTTATTTGTTAAATAAACGTTTGTTTAACGAGGGAATCATGGAGAGTGCTTACAAAATAGGAATAGGGAAAGCCTTAGCTAGGAAGTAGATTAATGGCTTTTTATGAAAGAAGCGTGAAGCTACACCATTTTTCCGGTAAAGTAGAGCCCGAGATCCATGCGATGGAGGAGGGATCCATGTGGTAGAGCATAAGATCCATGCGATGGAGGAGGGATCCATGTGGTAGAGCATAAGATCCATGCGATGGAGGAGGGATCGATGTGATAGGGCTCAAGATCCATGCGATGGAGCACAGATTGATGTAATAGAGCCCGAGATCCATGCGATGGAGGAAGGATAGATGTGATAGGGCCCGAGATCCATACGGTATATGAGGTGCAGGTGCACAAAACAAAAGCACAACGCCTCCCTAATCAACACCCACCTCCATAAATAATCAGATATAATGTTAAATCTCTAGTCTTTTTAAATCAGAGAAACCTGTCATACTATTTTTGAAAGCGATTTCATTAAGAGGGGGAATAGAGCTTGAAAAAATATGTGTATGTTGGAATGGCTGTGTGTGCTTCTACTTTACTTGCTGCTTGTGGGGACAATAATGAAGAAGCGAGCGGGACGAATAATAGTGATGTGGTTGAGCTTAGTTTTTGGGCGTCTGCCAATCCGGATCGAGATGATTTTAAGCTAACGATGGATCGTGTGGAGCAGTTTAATAATGAGCATGATGATATTCAATTAAACATAGAGACAACACCTCACGCGGATTACCGCACGCGATTAAATACTCAGGCGGCTGGGGGGCAGCTTCCAGACATTTTCCAGGTTTGGCCAGGTACGGAGCTTGAGCCACTTGTTGATGGAAACGCGGTTGGATCCATTAATAACATTTTAGATAACTGGACAGGGAACGGATTGTTAGACGAAGAGGCGATTGCTGACTTTACGTTTGATGGTGAAACCTATGCGATTCCATCTGTTCAGAATCCAACAAGCTTTGTTTACTACAATGTAGATATGCTAAATGACTTAGGCTATGACGAGTTCCCCACCACGTATGATGAGTTTAAGGAGCTAATCAGTGATTTAAAAGAGGATGAGGTGACTCCGATTGCTTTAGGAAATTCTGCCTCTTGGGTATTACAATCCGTCTATATTTCAACGATTGCTGACAGGTTTACAGGTAACGATTTTATTCCTCAAGTACTTGCAGGAGAAAAATCCTTTACGGATGATGAATTTGTTGAAGCACTTGGCGTAATTGATGAGTTAGTGGATATTGGGGCATTTAACGAAGATCTGAACACGATTGATGATAATCAGATGATTGAGTACTTTTTGCAGGAACGTTCTGCGATGGTGATTGATGGGAACTGGGGAGCGATCAGTATCCTAACGAATAAGCCAGAAGACATGAATGTTGGTATTGCTCCATTTCCTTTAGGTGATACGGCAACGATTTCTACAGTCTATGGAAATGCTTGGTCGTTAAATGCAGACTTAGAAGGGGAGAAACGCGAGGCGGCCGAAACCTTTTTACAATGGATGTTCAGTGAAGATTTCTACCAAGAATTAATTGGTGTGAACCGAGTAGTTGCAGCAGATGTAGAAATGCCAGGTGATGCAGAGCTAGAGCCTCTATTCCTTGATATGCTAGAGCTTTCAAGACAATCACCACCGGCTCCTGTATACGATGCAGTTCTACCTCAAGCTGTGAATAATGTTCTCCAAAATGAACTACAAGCGATTACGATTGGACGCTCTACACCAGAGGAAGCCGCACAAAATATTCAAAATGCTGTAAACACACAATAATGCTATAGTAATGAATAAGGCAGGGCATTCTTTCAGAGAAATGCACTGCTTTTTTCACTACTTCAAATAAAAGGACTGTCGATCGATGAAAAGATGGATACGGTTTCAAGATTGGAGCTTAAGGTGGAAGTCTTTCCTGATTCTATTATCGTTAATCTTTATTCCTGCGTTAACAATCAGTTTCCTCGTTTACTACCAGTCAAATTCGATTTTAGAGAAACAGGTCATTGAACGAAACGAACAGAATCTCCGGCACATTGAGCATAACTTGCTGGAAGTAATGAGGGGAATGGAGGAGCTCTCAAGTTATATCATTTATAGCGAAGAATTCAGGCGGTACATGACGATGTCTGTGGATGAGGCCGATAGTGATCCTGAAGAAGTACAACGACTCCAAGACCATATCCGAGGCTTTTTTACCTTTCACCTGAACAACAAGCATTATGTGAACTCCGCCTACCTTGAAGGGGTAAATGGGACGCAGCTTCATCTTGGGGAGCGAATTTCTGGAGATGAGCAAGAGTGGGAGGAGATTGCTCAGACTCTTCAAGGGAAAATTCTGTGGACTGATCCCTATCAGATGGAGCGCGGGGGCTGGGTGCCGGAAGACTATCAGATGATTTCTCTTTTTCGAGTCATTAATAATCTATTCGATATTACAGAACCAATCGGGCAGGTGAGGATCCGACTAGATGAACAAGAGCTTTTTTCATACATGACAAATGGATACATGAATCCAAATGATGAGATGGTGTTACTGCAACAGGATGGACTCGTTCTTTCTCATCAAGATAAGCAGCTTGTTGGACAGCGGTATCCAAATGAACAGGTGATTCAACAGGTAAAAGAAGAGTCTGGACTCTTTACATACGATGAAAACGGAGAAGCTTATTATGCTGTGACACGTAAGGTAAAAGGAAGAGATCTATATCTTGTCTCAACAGTGAGTGAGAAGTATATACTCAATGAATTTAGTCATATCCGTACGATGATGCAGATGATTATGATTGGTTCTGGTGTCGTTGGAGTGATCGCATTTTTGGGGTTCATGTTAACGATTATTAGACCCATTACTGATTTAACACGTGAAACAAAACGCCTTGAGGATGGGGATTTTTCTGCCCAGGTTCAGGTTCGTTCTAAGGATGAAATTGGTCAATTGGGCTCTCGTTTTAATAAAGCAGTAAGTCACATTCAATACTTAATTGGGACAAAATATAAGCTTGAAATTCAACATAAAGAGTCTGAATTGAAAGCGCTTCAAAGTCAAATTAATCCTCATTTTCTTTATAACACATTAGATATGATTCGATGGACCGCCCGTCTAGAGCAGGCGAATGAGACCGGCCAAAGTATTGAGGACTTATCCCGACTATTTCGAATTAGCTTAAGCCAAGGGAAACTGCTCATTCCTCTTAAAGACGAAATGACGTATGTACAGAGCTATCTCCAGTTACAGAAAAGACGTCTAGGAGGAATGTTGACTTTTTCAGCCTATATGGAAGCTGGGATTGAAAAAAATCTCGTATTAAAGCTCATTCTACAGCCATTGGTGGAGAATAGCCTCCAACACGGATTTGAAGAGATAGATGAGAATAACGTGATACGTATTCGTGCATTTCGTTCAGGTGATTTGATCGTGATTGATGTGATCGACAATGGAGGTGGCCTCTCTATGGGGGTTGATGCATTTAATGACTCGTTAAAGCAACAGACTGAACAGAATGGATTTGCATTAAAAAATATACACGAACGCTTAGAAAATAAGTTTGGAGCGCCTTACGGGTTGAGAGCGATTCAAAGTGAACAAGGCACACATGTCCAAATTACGATCCCTAATCAAATCATAGAGGAGGACCGAGAATGACAGTAAAGATGCTCATTGTTGATGATGAACCAGTCATTTGTCAGGGGCTTAAGGAAACCATTGATTGGCAAAGTATTGGTGTAGAGGTAATTGGAACAGCTTTTAATGGTAAGAAGGCGTTGGAGGTGCTCAACAGGGATAAAGTTGACTTAATTTTAACGGATATCTCTATGCCTGAGATGGATGGCCTTCAATTAGCAGAACATGTTGTAAGCAACTATCCAGATATCAAGATGATCATTATTAGTGGGTACGATGAATTTGAATATGCACGCAAGGCGATTCGAATAGGGGTAGAGGATTATTTACTGAAGCCAGTAAATGTGGATGAGTTACTGAATCTCGTGAAGAAGGTGGCAACAACCATTTTAGAGAATCAAGAAATAAGCTCCTATCCTAAAGAAGCCGGTGGCCAAATAATCGCAGCCTTGTTAAAGCAGGATGAGAAGGAAATCAAATCCGGTATCACCTACACATGCTCTGTCTTAGAAAAATATTCGCCGCAAAAAGCTTTACCACTTTATCAGAAGCTCGTACTAACCCTAAAACAACAGCTCCAAGATCGATTGCCAAACAAGTCATTTGATCAAGTGGAGTTGAACCTTTTCGAGAACAAAGAATTAAGAAGCCTGAAACACGATTTTGAAACGGATGTTCTAAACTTATTTAATCAATTAAAAGATTCAGAGGGAGTGCACTGGATTATCGAAAACATAAAGCGTTATATCGATAAGAACTATCAGCAAGATTTGCGTGCCTCTGATGTAGCCGAACAGCATTACATCAGTCCAAATTACTTCAGTATGCTTTTTAAACAGGAAACGGGTAGAAGTTTTTCTGAGTACCTTAATGGATTAAGAATTAATAAGGCATCTAAGCTTTTACTGGAAACATCTAATAAGGTCTTTGAGATAGCGGAGTACGTGGGCTACAAGGAGTATAAATATTTTGTCCAGGTTTTTAAGAAGCAAGTCGGTGTCACGCCAACCGAATACCGCCGCCTAAATGCATCTCATGATCTACGAAAAAAATAGATATTATCGTAGCTTTTAGGATTTTTGAGCTTACACGTTCCCTTTACAATACAAATAGTAAACGCTTTCAAATTTGCGTGAAGGGAAGGAAGCCTATGCATTTAATCAAGAGTAACTGGAAAATTGCCCTTGGTGTCATACCGGCTCTACTTATATATTGTATCTTTAGCATCATTCCAATCTTTATCTCCTTCTACTACTCATTTATGTCGTGGAATGGATTTTCTGCAATGCAGTATGTTGGCCTTGCAAATTTTAAAGCGATTTTAAATGACTCTGTATTCTGGCTATCCGTTCAAAATAACCTTATTGTCGTAGCGGCATCTGTATTCGGGCAGATCCCAATTGCGCTCGTGCTTGCTTTACTTCTTAATCAGAAAATTAAAGGGGCTAAATTCTTCCGAACGATCGCATTCTTACCTGTTGTGATATCGACGGTTGTTATTTCACTCACATGGCGCCTGATTTTTAACGTGGAACAAGGCTTATTGAACAACCTATTAGATAACCTGGGCTTGAGTGCACTGGCTCAGAACTGGCTCGGAAATCCTGACTATGCCATGTACGCGATTGCTGTTGTGATCATCTGGCAGTTTGTTGGACTTTATTTCATTATCTTCTTATCTGCCTTACAAACCGTACCAAGAGATATCCTTGAAGCAGCGGACTTGGATGGAGCAACCGAATGGCAAAAAACACGCTATGTCACCTTACCATCCATTTGGGGTGTCATTATCATCGCTGTGATTCTTTGCATAAGTGGAAGCTTAAAGACCTTTGACCTCATTTACGTGATGACAGGTGGAGGACCGGCGAATTCAACAGAGGTAATGGCTACATATATGTACACAGAAACCTTCCAGGGCTTGAGATACGGGTACGGAAGTGCGATCTCTGTTCTTATCTTTGTCTTTAGTATCGTAATGATCATCCTAGCAAATGTCTTACTCAAAAAACGTGGGAACCGAAAGCCGGTTTAAAAGGAGGCACACCATGCAAATTGAAACTACACAAAAATCTCCGATAAATGAAAAAACAGCAAGAGCAAAAAAAATCGCTCGCCGCTCCTTCATTTATGTTATTCTCATTGCCTTTGCGATTGTGAACGCCTATCCCATTGTCTGGATGATCATGAACTCATTTAAATCAGGCCAGGACTTTGCCTTAAACCCTTTTGGCCTGCCTACAGAATGGGTCTGGACAAATTATATAGAAGCGTGGGTTACAGCGAACATCAACACCTACTTCTTTAACAGTGTCTTTGTCGGAGTGGTGGCCGTATTCCTAACCGTTCTTTTTGGCGCATTGGCCTCCTACTTCCTAGCCCGATTTACATTCAGAGGCCAAAAAGTACTATACTCCTTTTTTATCCTAGGACTTCTGGTACCTATTCACGCAACACTCGTGCCGATGTTTATCCTCATGCAAAAAATAGGATTTATTGATACGCACCTTGCTTTAATCTTTCCATACATTGCATTTAACCTATCCATTACCATCTTCTTACTAACAAGCTTTATGAAATCCTTCCCTAAGGAAATAGAAGAATCCGCAATCATGGATGGCGCAGGAGTGTTTCGCATATTCTGGTCAATCATTTTGCCAATGACACGCCCAGTGCTCGCAACCGCTATTATTATTAACTTCATTAACAACTGGAACGAATTCAGCTTTGCACTAGTCCTCATCAACGACGATGCACTTCGAACCCTGCCACTCGGACTAGCAAACTTTGCAGGACAGCACTCAACAAATTACACAGCTCAAATGGCAGCCTTGACCATCGTCTTAATCCCAACGATTCTCTTCTATTTATTTATGGAGAAGCAGATCGTGCAGGGGATGACGCAAGGAGCGGTTAAAGGGTAGAGGAATTTTGGTGGAGTTGAAGTCATGATCATTTTCGTTTGCAATGCGTGGCATTGTGGCGGGGTGGTGGTGGCTTTTTTTGTGTGTTGTGTGGCTAGGTGCGTGGGAATAGGGAGGGCGGTGTGTGAAAAAGAGGTAGGATGCGCGAAAAAAGGGGCCAATGCTTAAAAAAGCCTTCCTCCACAATGGAAAAGAAGGCTCCCCTCTATTAATTTGCACTCACTTTTTCAAAATACGATTTCATCTCTGAGCTTACCTGTTCGAGATCGTTAATTAGCTGGCCAAAGTCAGTGACGAGTCCTGACTGCTCATCAGAAGCCTGCTTAATTTTCCCTACGCTCGACACAAGTGCTTTCATATGTTCTTGAATATCTTTGAGAGAGTCGTTGATGTTACTTGTGGTTTTTGTTGTTTCATCTGATAACTTTCGTACTTCTCCTGCAACAACGGCAAAACCTGCACCCGCTTCTCCGGCACGAGCTGCTTCAATGGAAGCATTTAAGCCAAGCACCTTCGTTTGTCGTTGGATGTTGGCAATTTCCTCTGCCGATTCTACTGTTTGATTTGTTAAAGTTAAAGACTGAGTCGATTGATGAGAAATCTGTACACTTGATTCAGCCAATTGTTTTGAATGATCGGCGACAACCTTTGAAGCCTCTTGTAGACCATTGATAATGCCTCCAATAGTTTGCATATATTCATCTAGCTGTCGTTTTGATTCCAACGAACGAACCGCGGCAAACTGACCAATCACTTGACCTGTCTCATCTTTAATTGGAAAGGCTCGAACAAACACAGGAACCCCATAAACCTCTTTTGGCAAACGTTCAGCTGTATACTCTCCCGCAAAGACCTTCCGTGCATTCGGGTCGTCTTGAGCTAATGGACTTCCTATTGGAATATCTAGGTCAATTTCCGAGCTAGGTAAAAACTGAAGAAACTTCTCACGGTCTGTAATAGCAATTAGAATATCCTTACCAAATACTGTTTGAATATCCTCTGCCGCATGTACTAAACGTTCTAGCTGATTCATCTTACGTTCATCCTCTCAATACGATCACAATTGAAGCTGTACTCTTTTATATCGACTTGTTAGAGCAGGAATTACAGTCAAATAATATCCCATCAACTAATTAGAAAGCTTAATCAATAGATATATGGTATTTTCTGAAAGATTACATTTATATTTAGTAGTAAAGAAAGGTAGTACAAGCCCTTGTGAAAGCGTTTCCTTTTTATTTAGGAAACGATTCATTCTAGCGGGTAACGAGGACTCATTTTACACTTTGTTTAGGAGGTGAATAAGTTGAAGGCACGCCACGTTAAACTGCTTCATTTGTTAAATGACAGAGAGGGAGAATATTTAAGTGGTAAAGCTTTAGCTGAAAACTTAGGTGTGAGTAAACGAACGATACGAGAAGATGTTCGCTTTGTGAATGAACATCATTTAAAAGGTTCATTAATTGTATCTAGCACTAGAAATGGATACAAATTACAAGGAATTATCGATGAGATTAAGGAATCACTTTATTTAGAATTTGTTGAACGAGCGGCATATGTGAGTAAAAGACTTATGGAGCAAGACAGTTGGGTTTCCTCAGAGGAGCTTGCGGAACAGTTACAGGTGTCCACCCAGACGGTGAATGCAGACATACAAAGAATCATATGTAGTATTACAGATCAAACACAGATAACACTGCAAACGCGGCCCTTCTTAGGGGTTAGATTATGTGGGTCCGAATCATCAAAACGAAGTTGGTTTATTTCACTAATCAAGGATGAATATGCATCTAAGGATGAAACGATTTCCGGGCTTACCGCTTTCTTTGAAGGTTGGTTAACTAAGTCAGATCTCACACAAATTGTTCAACAAATGGATGAGATTTTAACTAGTCGGCACATTCAATTAGATATAAAAAGATGGGCAAGGTTGGTAGTGGTTTTAACGACAATCTTTCATCGACAAACTCAGTTCCCGATTACACAATTTGAGCAAGCGACACATCTGGCTGATGAGGACCAACTAGCTGATGCCCTTCTCATTCTCTTAGGAGTAAATAATCATGATGAAAGATCCTGGCTAAGCCTTCACCTTAATGGATTGAAGATTTATTCAAATCCTATGTCATGGAAGAAGAGAGATCATCAAATTAAGCTCTCATTATGCTTAAGGGAATCGCTAGAACAATTGGGACAGCAATATGGATATCCATTATTAATTGATACTCAGTTAATTGAAGGTTTGCAGCAACATCTAGGGAAGGCATATGATTCCCTGCGTCATCACGTTGATGTGTATAACAACCTTCTTCCGCAAATCAAAGAGCAATTTATTCAGGCTTATCAAATGGCAGTGGTCTTAGCAAAGTCTCTAAGTCACAGTCTTTCTTTTTCTATTCCTGAAGAAGAAGTTGGATACTTAGCTCTTCATCTTCAAACAGCTATCGATCGGATGAACGCTGAGCCAGTTCAAGCAGCCATCGTACACAATGGTACAAACATTATGGCCACTTTGATGCGTCAAAAGCTGGAACAATCCATCTTGAATTTATCTATTGAAGGTATTTATAGGCTGGAAAAGATCGGGCGTATTCCTGAAAACGTGAAAGTCATCATTTCTACCAAGCCGATTGCTTTGACCCAAAAACATATTTTAATGACTGAAGAACTTTTGCGTACAAGTGATATTAATCGATTAAAAGCTGGATTACACTTCGGTGAATTAAGAGAGCGAGTGAGTCTTCATAATTTTTTCCTTACGGATGAGCATTCAAAAAAGAGGCTGTTAGAGGAATTCGTCAAACAAGCAAATGTGCAAACCTATCTATCTTCCATTCAAGATAGAGAAAGCTTGTCGACTACAGAAGTAGGGAATAAGATCGCGATTCCTCATCCACTTGTTTCTGCAGATGTTCCGCGTTCTGAAATTTATGTTTGTGTAAACAAGCGGTGTATCCATTGGGGGACTCGTTCCGTACAAATCGTATTTCTTCTTTTGTTAAGTGAGAAGGATACCATATTTTATGAATCTATTTTCAGAGAGATTTATCAATTCATGCGTTCAGAAAAAGGAATTACACATCTATTGCAGGGGAAAAGCTATCAATCATTTATTGAGTCTTTAAATATGTAGAAAAAGTAGGAGGATATCTATGTTAATGACAATGAAGGATTTATTGAAAGTGGCCTATGAACATAAATTTGCAGTGGGATCTTATAACGTTTCAAATAGTGAGCTACTTAGAGCAATTATAGAAACGGCTGAGGAGAAAAAATCTCCGGCCATCCTACAAATTCACCCAAATGAGTTAGCACTTGTTGGAGATGAGTTTGTAGCCTATGCAAGAGAGGCTGCTTATAAATCAACGGTGCCAGTCGTCATTCATCTTGATCATGGTGGGAGTATAGAGGATATAGCAAGAGCGATTAAAAATGGGTATACGTCAGTCATGATAGATGCCTCCCACCTCTCATTTGAAGAAAATATTGAACTGACTAAACGAGGAGTGGAACTTGCTCATTCGGTTGGTATATCGGTAGAAGCTGAGCTGGGTACAATTGGAAATAATGATGGTAGCTCAGAAGGTGGAGCTGATCATATTCTGTATACTGAACCAGAAGAGGCGAGAGAATTTGTAGAACGTACGGGGTGCGATACACTTGCGGTTGCGATTGGTACGTCGCATGGATTCTACCCGAAGAATTTAAAACCTAAAATTCAACTTGATAGGCTAGAAAAAATTCATGAATTAGTAAATATCCCACTTGTACTACATGGTGGGTCAGATAACCCAGATGAGGATATTCGGAACTCAACTAAATTCGGTATTGCTAAGATTAATTTATCTAGTGATATGAAAAGAGGCTTCTTCAATCAGTTACGAAAGACACTTGAAGAGAAACCGAATGATTTCGAACCAGATATTCTGTTTCCAGAAGCAAATGAAGCTGCTAAAGAAGTACTCCGTCAAAAAATGGATTTGTTTGGTTCCACTGATAAAGCACACTTATATCATTTGGGTGAATTTTAAATATGGAGTTAACCACTATACTGCAATCAAATTTTATTCAATTTGATATGAAAGCGCAAACAAAAAATCAGGTGCTTGAACAACTAATCGAGCAGTTAGCAGCATCCGGGATGGTTACCTCAAAACAAGGTTTTTTAGAAGATGTTTTAGAAAGAGAAAAGCTGGGACCAACGGGGATTGGTAGTGGTATTGCTATTCCGCATGGAAAATCCATTCACGTAAATGAAGCTGCAATAGCAATAGGAAGAATGGTTGATGTGATTGAGTGGGAAAGCTTAGATGATCAGCCCGTAAAAACAATTATTCTCTTTGCGGTACCAGAGTCTGATCATCAAAATACCCATCTTAAATTACTGGCTAAGGTAGCTAGCTCTTTGGCAAACGAAAAGACTTGTTACATTGTTCTATATTCCAATGATAAGGAAGAAATAATTGAAGCACTTTCTTAAGGAGGTCTCATAATGAAAATCGTCGGGGTGGCAGCATGCACAGCTGGGATTGCTCATACTTTCCTTGCTAAAGAAAAACTTGTTCAAGCGGCTAAAGATGCTGGACATCAAGTGAAAATTGAAACTCAAGGTACGATTGGAACGGAGGATGAATTGTCTTTAAAGGATATCGCTGAAGCCGATGTAGTAATCATTGCAGCAGATATAAGTATCTCAGGAAGAGATCGGTTTAAAGAAAAACAAGTCATTCATATCCCAACACATATTGCTATTAAATCACCAAAAGCACTTATGACCAAGATTGAGACTGAATTAAATGCCTCAAACTAGGAGGATAGCATGAAACATACGGGGAAAGTAATAAAAAAGCATCTATTAACGGGAATTTCATACATGATTCCATTGATTGTTGCATCAGGGTTATGTATTGCGTTAGCTCAGATTTTTGGTGGGACAGATGTTGCCCAAAACGCAGGTACCATTCCGTTTTATTTAAATCAAATAGGTGGCTGGGGAATGGGTTTGGTTGTGCCATTATTTACAGCTGCTATCGCGATGTCCATTGCCGACCGTCCAGCTTTTGCCCCAGGTTTAGTGATTGGCTATGTAGCCGTTCAGATTTCAACTGGTTTTATTGGAGGAATTGTAGGAGGATTCTTAGTAGGGTATGTAGTGGTAGCCATTAAGAAGTATATTAAAGTACCTACAAGCATGATTGGTCTCATGCCTATCATGATCATACCATTGTTAGCAACCGTTATCTGCGGGATTTTAATGCTGACGATCGTTGGTCAACCGATTGCTGGCTTACAGACATTTTTACTGAGTTTTCTTCAGAGTATGCAGGGCAGTTCACGGTTTGTAATGGGTACGATTCTTGGTGCAATGTCTAGTTTTGATTTTGGTGGGCCAGTTAATAAAACGGCGTCTTTATTTGCAGATGGCTTGTTAGTAGATGGAATTTATGAGCCTCAGGCTGTTAAATTTATAGGATCCATGGTTCCTGTATTTGGAATTGCACTTTCATTCGTATTAACACGTTATAAGTACACGAAAACCGAGAAAGAAGCGTTAAAAGCAGCAGTACCAATGGGAATTTGTATGATCACAGAGGGTGTGATTCCAATTGCTGCTAGAGACCTTATCCGAGTAGTGGCTTCTTGTTCGATCGGTTCAGCCATTGGAGGGGGACTCTCAATGGTACTGGGAGTAGGAAGTACCGTTCCTCATGGGGGACTGTTTGTTGTCCCACTTATGATTCACCCTTGGTCTTTTGTCTTGTGCCTAACTATAGGTAGTGTGATTACCGGAGTAATGCTTTCGGTATGGAAGCCAGTAGTGAAGGAGCATGAAAAAGAACAGGATAACGAAGAACGAGAAGAAGCAGAAGCTGACTTATCTGGAATCAACTTTACAAAAGGGATGTGAGAAGGGGAGTAGATCCTATGCAATCTAATAACGTTGTCGAAATGACGATCAATCAATTAAAGGAACATGGGATAAAACTAACAGAAACAGAGAAGTTAAAAGTGGAGGTTACTGACTTCGGACTTGGCCAACAGTTCACGGTCGGACTCCAGTTGTTTACCTATATTAATACGGATAGATACTGTGCTAAGGAGCTTGTTCTGTTTCCTTCTCAAACGTGTCCAGAACATAAACACCCAAATCAAAATGGCCAACCAGGAAAGCAGGAAACGTTTCGTTGTCGTTCCGGTCGAGTGCACTTATTCGTGGAAGGCGAAGAGAAGAAGGAATCAGACATTGAGCCTCCTAACAAGGATACCGTCAATTATACGGCCAAGCGCGAGATCATTTTACGTCCTGGTGAACAATATACCATTGACCCGAACACGCTTCACTGGTTTCAAGCTGGTAAAAATGGAGCAATTATATCTGAATTTTCTTCAACAAGTGACGATGCAAGTGACATATTTACTGATGTAAGGGTGAAGAGATGAGTCAATTTAAGGGTCTGCTGTCCAGTGGGACGGTGGATTTTTTGTTGTAAGTTGTTAATTAACAAACTGTTTGTAATTCATGACCTCACGCTGTATGATTGGAAATTATTTTAACAGAATGAGTGGGGATTTTATTGAAAAGAAGTTTATATTTGATTTGTATAGCGTTTTTCGCTTTAACTGCATGTACAAATAGTATTGAAGAAGCTAAGGTTCAAGAAGTCGAAACAAGTGGAAATGGCTAAGATGGGGGCACAAGTATTCCTGAGTTAACACAAGATCAAATTGATGAGTTATATGATTCGTATATAGAAGATCAAGCAGAAGTTACATATACTATGAGTGAACTCGAAGAAGTCTTTTATAAAGGGATGACATACAACGATTTTGTAGAAGCCTTTACAGGAAAATATCACATTTTAGAGGCTTATCTAAATGAAGAGTCAAATCAAGTATTATATGTTTTCTTAGCAAGTGATGGTTTCTTAGGTGTCTTAGAAACTCCTAATGAAGGGTTACAAAAGTTTGAACGTTTTCAAGATATGCATGATGCTTCTCAGTACTTTAATTAAAAAAGAACCATCAATAGCAGCTGCTGTTGATGGTTCTTGATACTGGATTAGAAGAATTGCTATTGCATACAAAGCAATACCAATACCTACGTAGAGAAAGCCTTTTAATCTTTTGTTTTTCATTTTCCAATATCGAATAATCGTGTATATTCCAAACAAAGGAAATAAGATACTTGCCAATAAAATAATTAAGATAAGATAAACTAACATGTAAGCCTCCATTTAATAGATACATTCTTACATAAACACAACACTACTCATCAAACGCAGGATGATTCCAATACTCATCTGCAATATTTGGTACGTTCTCGAATAAGACGTTATCAAAATTGATTTTTTCGCGTGTTTCTTGACTGAATGATGTTTTCATCACGATGTCATCGCTCTTATTACCGAATCGATCAACCATTGTAGATACGATGTTAAAATCTATTTGTTTGATGTCTTCCTCTTCTTTTAAATCTTCTAGTACTTCAAGTTGTTTTTTGTACCATGATTGTTTAGTGAGATTATTGGTTAAATTTTCAGGTCCAACTACTTTTACTAATACAAAATCATCAAATTGATTGTAAACAATGTCATCTACTTCACCGAAAGCATCTTCTGCTGATAAATGTATACGCTCCTCGAGCGATAACTCTTCTTCATTAGATTCTGGTGAATCAGCTTTAGCTGTTTCGACCTCTTCATTTTCATTACCCGGTATGAAAATGAATGCTAAGATTATGGCTACAATACCAATCCCCATACGGGTCATTGATTTAGAACTAGCCTTTTTTTGTTTCTCTTTAATGTCCTTGATCAGTGGAAAAACTGCACTGATAATTGCAACCAAACCCACTAATAATAAAATAAAACCTAGAAATTCCATTAAAACCTCCATGAACTACTTATTAACGAAGTTTCCAATTATACATGAATTTTATAATGAGTAAATAGTTGTAGATTAAAGAAAGTAAAGAAACCAAATTGTAATCCATGTTTTCCCTTTTAAAGAACAGGGAATTGAAATATACATACATTAAGAAGGTGAGCACATGCGGAAACTTTCCATAACTAGAATCATATTAGTAGTCCTTATCATCGTAGTGGGAATCCTGGAAATTGCAGATGTTATTTCTATAATCGGCGAACCAGTTGTAAGATACTGTATTTATGGCGGTTTACTCCTTATGCTCGCCTACCAATTATTTGAAGCCAAACAAAAAGAAAAGAACCAAACCGACCAGTAACAAAATGAGCAGCCACCCACTCGGATGGTTGCCTTTTCTTGTGGTTGGACACGCTAACTTGGTAGGATACATAAGTACGTATATTGAAATTGGAGGACCCACCATGAGCAACGATATTTTCCGCATCGCAACGAAAGAAGATGCGCCTGCTTTTCTTGAATTAATGAATACAGCCTTTAAGCCACTTGCTGATATGGGCATTGACTGGCCATCAACTCGCGCTACGCTTGAGATGGTCACTGAAAATATAGATAAATCCACAGCCGTTGTGCTTGAAAGAGATGGCCGTCTCATCTCAACGATTACAATCCGATTCCCATGGGAGAGTACCACGCCCGTTTCAGGGTATCCCTTTGTCTGGTGGTTTGCGACCGCCCCTGACCTCAGTG
Source organism: Alkalicoccobacillus gibsonii (assembly GCF_016798245.1). Lineage (GTDB taxonomy): Bacteria > Bacillota > Bacilli > Bacillales > Bacillaceae_D > Alkalicoccobacillus > Alkalicoccobacillus gibsonii. Next base: position 607,874 of record NZ_JAEUZA010000002.1, read on the forward strand.
GACAAGGAGTCGGCAACAAGCTAATGGAGTATGTGGAGAACGAGCTACTCATCAACACGTTCAAAGTACCAGCTTACGTGCTTGGCACCTCAGGCCGCAAACATCCATGGCTACTGGATATGTATAAGCGTAAGGGGTATGTGGATTACTTCAGCCATGAGAATGACAACGGAGATCTTGGTGTGTTGATGTATAAGGTGTTGATTCCGGAGCGGTTTGATAAGGACGTTCTTGGGAAGCCGCCGACGGGGAAATAACTAAAAGAATAACAAGTATCAAAACCGCAATCTTTATATTGCAGTTTTTATATTGAAAAAAATATAAGAAAGATACTTAAACATTCTCCAGGATGATCCGATATAAAAAATAACACGCCAGAAATGGCTGTTAAACCATAACAACAACCCAACACAAGGATGTGTAACGGGTCAAAACTCAAGGAGGAACAACACATGATTATTAACCACAATCTATCCGCAATGAACGCGCACCGTCAACTTGGTGCCAACCAAGCAAACGGAGCAAAAGCTCAAGAAAAACTTTCTTCAGGTCTTCGCATCAACCGTGCAGGAGATGACGCTGCTGGTCTTGCAATCTCTGAAAAAATGCGTGCTCAAGTACGTGGTCTAGATCAAGCTAGTAGTAATGCTCAAGACGGTATCTCTTTAATTCAAACTGCTGAAGGTGCTTTAAGTGAGACTCATTCAATACTTCAACGTATGCGTGAGCTTGCAACACAAGCTTCAAATGGTACGAATACAGAGTCTGACCGTAACGAAATCCAAAAGGAAATTGATAACTTAACTTCTGAGATTAACCGTATTGGTAATACTACAGAGTTTAACACTCAAAAAGTACTTAATGGTGGTCTAGATAGCTCTGATGGAAGTAAGATAACTAAAGCTACTACTGCATCTGTTGATGGTAATGTTTTAACTGAAGGAGCATTAAACTTAGCAGGAGTAAAAGTTACTGTTGATGGAACTACATTTGATGTTTCTAGTCTCACTGTTGGTACAGCTGCAGACGCTGGTGCAACACCACCAGTAGTTGCAAGCACTGCCGAAGCAAATGCAACTGAATTAGCTACTAAATTGAAAGATTTAACAGCTGGCGGGAAAAAGCTTAGTGATCTAGTTGATATTAAAATCAACGTTGAAGACAATGCTGGAACAAACGAATATAGTCTATCTTTCACTACTAAATCTTCAGGAACTACAAGTGAAATTAAGTTTACCGATACTAATGATGTAATTACTACAGCAGGAAGCAAGAGCGATGTTGGTAAACCATCTACTATTGAACGTCATGGTATTGAGGGTGGGACTGCTTTAGAAGCAACCGCTAAGACTATTGCCGCAGGATCTTCTTTTGATATTAAAGTTGGGAGCGAAAGTCCTGTAACTGTAACATTAAAAGAGGGCAAAACATATGCAACTAATGATAATGACGCTAATGTTGCAAAGGCTGCAAGTCAAGAATTAATTAAAGACTTGAATGCTGCTCTACAAGATGCAGGATTAAGTGGTAAGGTAACTGCTAGTCTTTCTACAGATAATAAAGTTCAATTTATTTCTGAAACTGGAAAAGACATTTCTCTTACAGAAGGAACTAATAACCCACTAGCTGAAATTGGAATCACAACTGCTACTGATACTGTTGCAAACGTAGAACAGGTAATAGGTTCAGGTGCCCAAGGTTCAGGATTCCAAGTTAAATTCCAAATTGGCGCAAATAAAGGTCAATCTATGAATCTGAACATTAATGACATGCGAGCTTCTGCACTTGGGTTAACTGGAAATGTTGGTCAAGAAGGCTTTGCAAGCGAGAATAATGTTACAAATGGTTCGAATGATATTAAAGCTGAAGCTTCTCTAGATCTTTCTACTCATGAAAGTGCTTCTGCTGCAATTGAAACAATCAATAAAGCAATTGAGACAGTTTCATCTGAACGTTCAAACCTAGGGGCTGTTCAAAACCGCTTAGAGCATACAATCTCTAACTTGAACAACTCTTCTGAGAATCTTCAAGCTGCTGAGTCTCGTGTACGTGACGTTGACATGGCGAAAGAAATCATGGAGTTCACTAAGAACAACATTCTTTCTCAAGCTTCTCAGTCTATGCTTGCTCAAGCAAACCAAGCTCCACAACAAGTTCTTCAACTTCTTGGATAATCTTTTATCCAACTTTAAGACTCCGGTTTTCCGGAGTCTTTTTATTTTTACATTAAAAAGACTGGACGATTAAATCGTCCAGTCCAATTGACTATTCTTCCGCTGCCAACATATACGCCGCCGTCTCCCGCATCTCCTGAAGACCAGACACCTCTGCATACTCCGCAACAGTAATCCCACTCGTCGTTAACAGCTCCACAATATGCTCCTCCATTCGCGACCACGTTCGTCCGCCTGCGTTATCGTAAGCATTAATTAACTTGGCTAGTCCTTCTTTCCCAAAAAGAAGTTGATGAGACAAAAAGTCCACAGATACGTCGCCAATTCCTACTTCTGTCCAATCGATAATTCCTGTAACTTGATTCTGGTTGTTAACGATCAGGTGTCCTGGATGCAGATCACCATGCTTTACTCCAACGTCGGAGGGCCACATTAAGTCATTTGCTAACCATGCTTGCCAACGTTCCCATCTTGCAGGATTAATCTCATATTGACTGTTTACTCGGTCCATTCGTTTTTTCATTGAAGTTCTAAGTTCACTAGGGTGAAGATTCTCTACACCTATTTCATGAAAAGATTTTTGAGGTAGAGCATGTAAGTTTGCTAATGCTTTCCCGAGTGATTGATAATAAGCCGTTGGGACATTCGTTTCATCAAAGGTCCATTTATATTGTTGTTTTTCCAAGTCGATCGTCGCTGCGGGTTGGCCTTTTAGTTGTTTATAGGCAATTAATTCATCAGAAAAGATCTGCCAATGAGGCACCTCGAAGCTTACTTGGCTTTGAATGATTTCTAATGCTTTTTTCTCCTTAATGGAATGTCTCCTGGACTCAGGTCGGCGGGGCAAACGCAAAATCCACTGATCTCCTTGCTGATCGGTCGCATAGGCTACTTGAAAGTCGACTCCTGATTCGTTGAGTTTGATGCTGCTCTCAAGGATATTTAATCCCTTGTTCGCTGCTAGTTGTTTTAGTTTTTGTGTATTCATATGTTTGTCCTCCAGTATTAGTTTTACTAAAAAACACAGACATTCGCTGTCTGTGGAGGAGTAAACGAGTATAGGAAAAAGGCAGATGAATTCTGCCTTTTTTTATCCGTAGAAGATCATTAAAAATGTGCAGACTACTCCCGTTTACTCTATTTGTGAAAATAGAGCCATTGAACGATTTAATTAGTTCTTGTTCAATGTTTGCTGGCGTAATCTTCCGGATGGCATCATTTTTAACAATCCTCCTTTATGTAGGTTATGTCTTACTATACCTTGAATGACGGGTGGTGTCGAATGTTGATTGAATGTAAGGAACATGTTTAAAACCCCTCAATTGGTTGAATAAGGAATATACATAATTATTTTCTTGAAATGCCTGCAACTATTTATACGTTTGTTTCGTGGGTTAAGTGTAGAGGAGGATCATCATGGATTTAGATCAGATCTATCTCGATTATTTTAATGATCTTTATCGTTATCTGTATTTTCTTTCTAATGATCACCATCAGGCTGAGGATCTGGCGCATGAGACGTTTTATCGTGCTTTCTTAGAAATGAGGAGTTCAGACATATATGAGGTGAAGCCGTGGCTTTTTAAGGTTGGGTATCATGCGTTCATTGATCTCGCGAGGCGAAATAAAAAAATGGTTGTAAGTGACCACGTGACGAAGCGTATGACCGAAGGATTTGAAAGCGGTTCATCTCCTGAGGAAACCTATTTACAAAAAGAAGGGCTTCAAGAATTAATTCACTATCTTGAAGCGTTATCCTCATATGAGAAACATGCCATCATCTTATGTGACTTTCACCAATTAAAAGAAAGAGAAGCAGCAGAGATCTTAAACTTGAAGTTGAACACGTTAAAAAGTCATATCTATCGAGGGAGAAGAAAAATGATTGAGATGATTGAAGGGAGCGATCCACATGAAGGAAGATGACCATAAATCAATATATGAAAAGAAAATAGAGCAGGTGACTTCTCAGTTTGAAGGGATGCCTGTGAACAAACAAAAGAAATTGATCAAGAAAGAGAGGCTTCGTGCCAATGTAACAAATGTAGTCAGTAGTTTAAGTGTCCTCTTATTAATTCTTCCACTTATGACATTAGGTTCTTATATCTACTACGGAATAAGTGATCGGGCAAACAATTATATTGAAGTCACGTTGAATGCCATTTATTTAACGAAACCAAATACAGATATCTTTAACATTGAGAGTCAAATTGGGATGTTTACGATCGACTTAGATTTAGAGATGAGCAAACGGATTGGTCAAACAGATTATCACACTGGAGATTATTCATATGCTATGTCTTTTAATGAACTGACTGACGTGAAGGAAAGAAGCTATGCTATGCAGCCAATTGTGGATAGGCAAATAAGCGGACCTACCTTTATTCATCCATATAAAGGCGGGATGATTGATTCCCCCGGAACAGAGATCCTTTTGAGTTTGCCAGATAGCTATGTGGCTGAAGTGCATATTTCCTTTGATGAAGTTTATTCGGTAGACGAGGTCTCGAACTTTCTACCAAATGAAGCTGACCCTGTATGGATTGCAGTGGATACAGGGAGAGATGACTCGATTGAAGGAACGAACGTTGTGAAGAGACCATTTGGCTTTCCAGTTTCTACGATGAATTATTGGTCAACTGTATTTTTAAGTGAAAACAATCGTTCCGATGCATTTATTCAAGCGTTGAATTCATTATCAGAACATCAAGACTTTACGGAGTCATTATTTAGCACGAACAAGTTATTCATTGATGAACGAATTCATTACATTGAAGAAAACGGTGTATCCGTTTATGGAGCGACGGTTACAGGGTCTGTAGAGGATCTAAGGAAGTTAATCGATGTTGAACAGGTGCGAAATATTGAAGTGGGGGAGACTCATTATGGCGATCAGTAAAAGACATCGAGTGGCTGACTTTTTTGGCTTTGGAGCGTTCTTAGTAGCCGTCGTTAATCTTATTTTAATAAACTTTATTATTCTCACAAATACATCTGGGAGCTCCGCATTTATGTTCTACTCACCGGCTTATGGGGTGGTACTTGGGATGATATCGCTGCTATTTAAGAGGAGAAGAAATGTGCTCGCAATGTGGGGATTGTTTTTGTGCCTGTTTTTGATTGTGTTTCAGTTTCTGATGTTTGGCTTGTCTTGGACGATTAATCCGAGGATATAGATGTGGGGAGAAAGTTGAGCATAGTGAAGTTAAAAGGTCTTTGCTTAAATACTAATTACTTGTAAACTTATACAGATTTAGGTAGAATCTTATTACGGTCATTTAATTGGGAAAATTCTGCGAAATTATAGCTTATTCCTAGGATAAGCGAGATGAACTGTTCGAAATGTCCTCTAGGAAGCGTCGACTGAATGGCTGAATGCTCTTGTGATAACGGTCCGTACAATGTATTGGAATAGCCGGGAGTTTATTAAAGCACGTGATAAGCAAATAGGCACCATATGTATAGTAAGGCTCAACTTAATCAGTCGACACATGCCTAAGAGGCAGAAAACAAATCATCAATTATTATTAATGCTGCCAAATAGGATTAAGTATGCCTAGATACGCAGAGCTACGAAGATTAGAGAAAAATGGTTACCCAATTAGTTTCATTCCACTAACAATTAGCAGAGGAGGTTCAGTATGCTTGAGCCTTACATAGTTAGGAAGGAGGAACTAGCCTATGGATGATAAATCTATTGGTAGAGACCGGAACCATTACCTTGAAACAAGACCGAGTAGGAAAGAGAAGCATGGGAGAAAAAAGACAAAATTAAGATCAGTTCTTATTGATGTTTTCATTCGAACGCTTCTTAGTCGATTATTCACTGAAGTCTTTAACATTGTTTCAAGGTTCGTATTAAGAATTATTGATATGATCTCTAATCTTTTATATCAAAAGAATAAGGTGATATTCATGAGAATACCGGAAAATCATGCTTTTTATCAGTTAAAGAGTAAAAAGAGATTGGCTGCTATTCTCGGGATAGACAGTCCAGCATTTTTTAAGCATCTTGATTTGCATTTTACTTGTACTGAATTTTCCTTAACAAAAAATAATAAAACGCGCACATTATTGAATCCCTCTAAACAGTACAAAAGAATCCTCCGAAAAATTAACCAGCTTCTTCAAGGAATTAATTTCCCTACATACTTACATTCTGGAGTTAAGCAAAAAAATGCCCTAAGCAATGCGTGTTATCATAACAGTCATTCGCACATTTGCACGATGGATATCAAGAACTTCTTCCCTTCCACTTCTGAAGCCTTTGTGTACAAGTTCTTTAAAGATAAATTCAAAATGAGTGAAGATGTGGCAAAGATTATGACATTGCTGGTCACTTATAAAAATGAAAATGAAGTAGCAAGGTTGCCACAGGGCTTTCCGACAAGCTCTATTTTAAGCTACTTAGTTTATTTTGATTTTTTCAATGGTGTGAACGCATTGGCTCATTCAAGAAATATGAAGTTCAGTATTTATGTAGATGACCTTACCTTTTCTTCAAACCGTGCATTTACCCCCTCTTTTCTAAATCGAATCGTTACAATTGCACAGCAGTACGAGCTTACGATCCACCCCGATAAAACGCAATTTTATAATAGACATGCTCATAAAAAGATTACAGGAGTCATTCTAAAGCAGGAAACAGTAAGGGCACCTCTATTCATCCATAAACAAATAAATCAGCACTATCTCGATATACTAGACTGCGACCTTTTAACCTTTAGTAATTTTATTAAATTTAAGCAGAAAGTCATCAAAACATTAGGACAAATTCAGTATGTGAGAAGCATTGAAGGTACCCACAAATACATTTCAATTGAACGTAATCTAAATGATTTTAAGGAGCACTTTAGTGTTCTATCAGTTAAAGATAAATATAGAATACAGCTCAAACAAGAGTACAAGCACTTTCAAGGTATGTTTACTCATTCAATTATATTTTGAACTATAAAAGGATACCCTTCATAATGTATATACATAAAGATATACAAATAAGGAGGTTATGTTTATGAGCGATAAATCCCAAGGAAGGAAAGAAATGCGTATGATGAATGCTACTCAGCCAAGCAAGGAATCAACGGTTTTGCAAAAATGGGGAAATAGCTCCGGAGTCAGAATTCCTGCATCTTTTAAAAAGATATTAGGCATTGAAAATGGTACTACACTTGATCTCGAGCTAGTTAATAACACCATCGTTATCAGAAAGGCTAGAAAAAAACAGACATTAAATGAACTTTTAGAAAAATATGACCCAGAGAAAGAGCATAAAGAACTTAATTGGGGAAAACCGGAGGGGGATGAGATGTGGTAATGAGACTTAAACGGGGGGACATCATTATGATTAATTTCGATCCGCAAAGCGGACGCGAGCAAGCAGGATATCGTCCTGCGTTAGTCATTTCCCCTGAAGCATTTAATACGGTCACTCCTTTTGCCTTATTATGTCCAATCACAAATACTATTCGAGGCAATCCTTTTGAGGTCGAACTGCCAGATTCTCTTCAAACGACAGGAGTTATTCTTGTCCATCATATTAAGAGTCTTGATGTTCGGTCACGCAAAAAGTATATAAAGGTAATTGAAGAAGTACCGGATGAAACGATGGAAGAGGTTTTAGATATATTAAGTACAATTGTTACCTAATTGCATTATTGTGTTTGCTTTTATCCGAGATAAATGTATCATCATTCTGTTCTTTCATTACTCCGTGAGTCTCTTCATTTCTGCATGTTAGTTAATACTCCTCTTATTGTTGTTTCGAACATAGTTTTCTGTTTTTCTCATCATGAGTTTCAGTTGAAATTTCAAAGTTTCTTGATTGATCATTGATTGTTCTTAGTTTTAACTACATTTTTCTTACTAAGCGTGCTTTGCTCCTTGGTAATAGAGGTCTCATCTTGGTAAGAGATCTGTCTTCCTTGGTATGAGGTGTTGATTCTTGGTAGGGATGTCTCTGGGCTTGGTGAATGTTGCATAGTTGTTGGTAAGGGTTTGAGTTTCTTAGTAAAATGTCCTTTTTCCTTATTATGATTTAGGAACTTCTTGGCAAATCCTCCACGATCCGAATGTATCTAAAGGTGTTTTTAGAATTCAATTAAATGCCGTTTTAATTTGTCTCTTTTTCTCAAAAAGTGCTCGCTTCTTGGTAAAGGTTCAATCGTTCTTAATGTTAACTGTAGTCCTCTTACTAAGCGTGCTTTACTCCTTGGTGATAGAGGTCTCACCTTGATAAGAGATCCGTTTTCCTTGGTATGAGGGGTTCATTCTTGGTGGAGATGTCTCTGGGCTTGGTGAATGTTGCATTGTTCTTGGTAAGGGTTTGAGTTTCTTAGTAAAATGTCTTTTTTCCTTATTATCTTCCGTATCTTCCTTGGTAAGTCTCTTTTTATCTATGATTCTCCTAGAATCCTGTCGAATATTATTTGCAATCTGCCTCATCTCCCTATAGAATAGAAAACTATTGATTGATTTATCAGAATGTTAGGTTATCTAACAGGGGTGAGGAGGAGCAGTTGATATGATGAAGAGGGTATTTCAGCGTGCGCTTGCGGGCGTGGAGAAGGTAGGGAATGTGCTACCGCAACCGATCACGATCTTTTTGATGTTGATTGGGTTGTTGTTTGTGTTATCAACTGTTTTTGCGCTGACGGGTGTGACGGTGACGAATCCGGCAACGGGTGAGGTGACCGAGATTCGTAGCTTGCTTAGTGGTGACGGGGTTACGTTTATGACGGGCACACTTGTGCAGAACTTTACGGGATTTGCGCCGCTTGGACTTGTGCTGACGATTATGCTTGGGATTGGCTTGGCTGAGCGCGTGGGGCTTTTGTCTGCTTTTATTAAAAAGCTGATGATGGCGGCACCTGTGTGGCTTGTGCCATATGCGATCTTTTTTATGGGGAACTTTGCGACGGTGGCAGCTGATTCTGCTTACTTGATCGTTCCGCCGCTTGCGGGAATTATTTATTATTCACTTGGTCGTCATCCGGTAGCTGGTGTCGTCACTGGGTTTGTTGGGGTGTCGAGTGGATATGCGACAGGTATCTTGATTACGTCAAATGAGCCGTTGCTTGCTGGGATTACAAATGAGGCGATGGCTGTATTAGATATGACAGGAACGGTTACGCCAATTAGTAACTATTATTTCATGGTGGCTGGAGCGCTTCTGTGTACAGTCATTGGGGGAACACTGACACGTAAGTTAACAGAACCACGCTTGGGAGCTTATACAGGTGATGTTGTAGAATCAACGGAGCCGGTGTCAAAGGAAGAGACACAAGCGTTAAAGCTGACGGGTTTGGTCGCTTTGATCTACATTGCGATTCTTGGTGTAGGGATGTTTGTTCCAAATAGTATCTTATTAAATGAAGAAGGTGGATTGGTTCCTTCTCCATTTTTAGATGGAATTGTTGTGTATCTCTTAATCTTGTTTGCTTTGATTGGAATTACATATGGTTTAAAAATGAAGCGAATTAAAGGGATGAAAGATGTCGCTCACTATATGGGAGAAGCAATTGGCAGCATGCGTAACTTCATAGTTTTAGTATTCTTTATTGGTCAGTTTACGGCATTTTTCCAATGGTCTGGAATTGGTCTTTGGGTCTCAGTGAATGGAACGGACTTTTTAGAGGCAGTGAATTTTACGGGAATTGGACTCATTATTTTATTTATCCTAATGACTTCATTAATGAATCTAGTGATTACGAGTGGATCAGGTCAGTGGGCAATCTTTGCGCCAATCTTTATTCCGATGTTCATTCAGCTTGGGTATGATCCGGCATTTACACAAATGGCGTATCGGGTTGGGGATTCATCGACAAGTATGATTACACCTCTTTCTGCTTACACGATGATCACACTGGAGTTTATCCGGAAATATAATAAGGATGCAGGGTTTGGATCGTTTATTTCACTGACTCTTCCGTACGCCATTTGTATTTTAACCGGAATGACGTTATTGCTTATTCTTTTCTATACACTCGGAATTCCAGTTGGTCCTGGGTCCGGAGTCAGGCTTTAATCTAGACGGATTGATCAATTATTTGATAAATGTGGGTACTTGCTATTCCCTTTCTCCCTTACCTCAATACTATACATAAGCTCCACATTTCTTAGTTTGAGATAGGAGGGGAAGCTTTGATTATTAACAAGATTGTTAATGGTGGATTCGAAACGGGTGTTCTTACCCCGTGGGTTTCCGTTAACGGATTCATCACGTCCGCATTTAGTCATACTGGCTTTAATGCCGTTCAATTACCACCGATTGTGGGAAGTAGTCTTTCTCAAAATGTACCGATTGAAGCTGGAGACAGTTTCGAGGTTTTAGCTTCGCTTGCAAGAACAAGTGGATTACCATCTCCACAGGTTGTTTTAACTGTACAATTCTTTGATGCAGCCTTTAATGCTGTAGGGGCAGCTACTTCGGTAGTTATTGAGACTTCTGGCTTGCCGGTTGTTGAAAATGACACATGGTTATCCGTGTATGAAACAACACCAATTGCGCCAGTGGGAGCAGTCTCAGCAACCATTATTTTTAGTATTTCTTCTACAATTGTAGGATCGGACATTGTTATTGATGATGTCGCTATGATTTCGTCTTCTGCTGGATTTGTCCCAAGTGGACCTTCAGGAACAGGAGCAACCGGCCCAACCGGCCCAACCGGCCCAACGGGTGCGACAGGGGCAACCGGTCCAACCGGTCCGACTGGAGCGACTGGAGCGACAGGACCAACCGGACCAACTGGGGCAACGGGAGCGACCGGCCCAGCAGGAACAGGAGCTGGAGTTACAGGAGCAACGGGTCCAACAGGTCCGACTGGAGCAACAGGAGAACCAGGACCAACCGGAGCCACAGGAGTAACTGGTCCAACGGGAGCGACAGGAGCAACGGGGGCAACAGGTGAGGGAGTAACTGGCCCAACCGGAGCAACCGGAGCCACAGGAGCGACCGGACCTACAGGAGCAACGGGAGCAACCGGTCCAGCAGGAACAGGAGCAGGAGTAACGGGAGCGACGGGTCCTACGGGTCCAACCGGTCCTACGGGTCCAACTGGGGAAACAGGCCCGACAGGAGTAACAGGCCCAACTGGATTAACAGGTGCAACTGGTCTAACGGGAGCGACCGGCCCAACCGGAGCAACAGGAGTAACAGGAGCAACAGGAGTAACAGGAGCAACGGGAGCGACAGGAGTAACAGGAGCGACGGGAGCAACTGGCCCAACGGGAGCGACGGGAGCAACTGGCCCAACGGGAGCGACAGGAGCAACGGGAGTAACGGGAGCAACTGGCCCAACGGGAGCGACAGGAGTAACGGGAGCAACCGGCCCAACGGGAGTAACGGGAGCAACTGGCCCAACCGGAGCAACGGGAGCGACAGGGTTAACCGGAGCAACAGGGGCCACAGGTCCAACGGGCTCAACGTTACAGCCGTTCTTTAACAGTAATATGCAGCCTCAAACGGTTGCAGTTGGTGGAGTTGTAACAGCTCTGAATCCATTTGCATTATCTGGTGTAACGTATACTGCGGCAACTGGTACGTTCACGTTCGTAACGGCTGGTCTTTACTATATTAGTGTTACGATTAACACAGCGGCCACAACACCTGCTAACCCAGTATTCGCATTAATCGTTAACGGTGGAGCTGTTCCAGCAGCCCCTGGTACGAATTCAGATGCAGGCGGTGGTCAGTTAACCATTGTCCGTGTACAAAGTTACGCGGCTGGTGATACCTTTACAATCAACAACTTATCCACATTCCCAGTCACAATCGTTAACGCACCAAACGAATTAAACAGTGCTGGACACGTAACGATCCATCGCTTTGCTGATGGTCCAGTAGGTCCAATTATTACAGGTTAATCGTTTGAATTGAGCACATCAACATTTTGTTGGTGTGCTTTTTTATGTGGTTTGGGCGTGCTTCTTGGTAATGGATGATTTGTTCTGAATGAAGGTATAAAAGTTCTTACTATCGTTCCGAAATCTCTTGATAATGGGGGTGATTCTTATTAACGGGACTTTCTGTCTTGCTAATGGACCTTGTTTCTTAATAGGCATGTCTAGTTTTTTACGTAGATGCTCGTTCTCCTTGCTAAGTGTCTTTTGTTCTTAGTTAAAATTCAATTTTCCTTAATAAATCTTTTGAACTTCTTAGTAATGCTCCTCTCAAGTCTTGTGTGTAAAAAACGAGAAATCGGGTATATATAAAGTGTATGACCAGTTATTCAACTTCAAAATGAAAGTGATTGGGGCGTGTAAAATGTTTAAGCGAATACTGGTGGCAACGGACGGATCAGTGCATGCTAGAAAAGGGTTAGAAAAAGCAGTAAAAATGGTTGAACCGTATAAGTCTGAGGTTCATATTGATCTTGTGTATTGTGTCGATGTAAAAGATAATTCTCAAATCCTCCGGTATAGTGATAATCGGGAAGCAGACGCGCTCTCCAAACGAATGGTAGCAGAGAGTATGGATTATCTGCATCATGAGGGGATTTCTTCATCTAGCTTTTATTTACGTGGGGAGCCGGCTCGAATGGTTCTACTTTATTTAAAGGAACATGATTACGACTGTTTAGTTGTCGGAAGTCGTGGCAGAAACGACTTGCAGACGCTTGTACTTGGGAGTGTTAGTCACAAGTTAGCGAAGCATGCAAAGATCCCCGTGCTCATTGCAAGGTAAATAGGATGAATCAGACCTCGTCTATTAGAAACGAGGTTTTTTGATGTCTAAGAAGTTTTCTGTCATTCTTCACCATCCTTTCTTGATTACTGGTACAATAAGTAAGAATTAGATAAAGAAAGTACGGTGATCGATTGAAAGAACGAACGAAGCTATTTATTACAGCAGCGCTTCTATTTGGTGTCATAGGGCTTATTTATTACTCAACCTCCCAGCCTTATTCGAATCAGGATATTAGGCCTACATTAAATAAGCTGCCAATTCACTGGTTAGAGGATACATTTTTAAACAAAATTTCATTTACATATGGCTATCAGGTTAGAAGCATTGAAGCGAATGGCGTTGCAGGATTCTTAGAATTTTTTATTCGAAAAGCCTCTCATGTAACAGTGTTCGCACTGGTTGGATTTCTTGCAACTCGGTTACTCGCTTTTTTTGTTCGAGTAAGAGTGGCCGCGCTCATTACCTTCTTTACGGTGCTGATTTATGCGAGTATTGATGAGACGAGACAATACTTTAGTGCAGAGCGCCAAGGGTTAATTGGAGATGTAGTGATTGATACGGCTGGTGGATTAATTGGAATTCTACTCATGGTTTGGTGGTTGTCTAGAAAGAAGAGAACGCGCAGTTCCTAAACGGAGCTGTGTTTTTTTATATCTTTTTTCCTGAAAGTGTAAAGAAACACAATGTATGACCGATATAATGGCAGACTGCATATTTTACACAGTAGTTAAAAAATCAAACATTTTGTTTGATCTTTTTTCACATTTTTCCTGACCAAATGCCAATTTCTGTAGTATAATTGGACTGGTTTTTAAGATATGCATCTTTATTACTAGTAAACGGAAGGAGTTTGATATGAAAAAGATATTCAGTTTGTTTGTTGCTTTTTTGCTTGTGTTTAACCTTTTGTCACCATATGCTGCGCTTGCAGAGTCTACTGTTGAAACAAGTGATCCCGACAATTTCGAGGTGCCGATTGACATTGAAGACGATACATATGAGCTTGATCATGTAAATGCATGCTTGTCGGATATGTTCGATCTGGATGAAATCAAAGAGGAAGATCTTGAGGATTTTGATCTAGATCAGCTTGAATTGACAGAAGAGGACGTTTTGACTCTTAAAGACTGTCTCACTCTTCTTTTAGAAGAAGAGAAAGCTGCAAACGAAGAAATGGCGACTGAAGAAGAGGAAGCTGTGACTGAAGAAGAAGCAATAGAAGACGTTGTAACTGAAGAGGAAGAAGATGTTGTGACTGAAGAAGAAGCAACAGAGGAAGAAGATGTTGTAACAGAAGAAGAAGCAACAGAGGAAGAAGATGTTGTAGCTGAAGAAGAAGCAACAGAGGAAGAAGACGTTGTAGCTGAAGAAGAAGCAACAGAGGAAGAAGATGTTGTGACTGAAGAAGAAGCAACAGAGGAAGAAGACGTTGTAACTAAGGAAGAAGCAACAGACGAAAAAGAGATTGTTCTTGAAGAGCTTGAAGAGAGCCCAATGATGATGTTCTCAATGCGAGTGATGGAAGAACCGGTTAAAAAGTCGACGAGTCGATTGGGTCATCTTTATCGAAGTGCAACTGTGTATAAAGATTTAGACCAAACAAGCACTTTAAAACTTTCTGACTTACTTGACACGGTCTATTACATTAAGCAACAAGCTACTTATCAAGGTGAGACTTTCTACTTGATAAGTAAAGAACCAAGTGCTACAAAAGGAACGGTTGGATGGGTGAAGAGCTCTGATATTCGCTCCTATACGCACACAACCACCCATAAAAATAAAAGCACGTATTATGTAAATGGCTCAGGTAAGGCCTATACAAAAGCGTCTGGTGGATCAAGAGATGAAGTTTACAGTAACCTTTCCAATCAAAAAGGCCAAGAATTTCATGTTCATTTAACTGAAAAAGCAGGAAATGATACATGGTTTCGAGGGACTCTAAATAACAAGACTGTTTGGATAAAGAGTTCTGATGTTAGTGAAAAAGCTGTCACTGGAAAGAAAACATCTACCAGTAGATTAGGTCATCTGTATCGCAGTGCAACTGTGTACAAAGATCTTGGAAGTTCAGGTACATTAAAACTATCTAATCTATTAGATACAGTTTACTACATCAAGCAACAAGCGACATATAATGGGGATACTTACTACTTAATTAGTACGCAACCAAGTTCATCTAAAGGTACAGTAGGCTGGGTGAGAAGTTCTGATATTCGCTCATTTGCCCATTCAACTACAAATAAAAATAAGACTACTCTATATGTAAAAGGTACAGGTAAAGCCTATACTAAAGCATGGGGTGGATCAAAAGACGAGGTTTATAGTAATCTTTCCAATCATAAAGGTAAGAAGCTAGAAGTAAACTTAACTGAAAAAGTAGGAAATGATACGTGGTATCGCGGAACGTTAAATAATCGCACTGTATTTATTAAGAGCAGCGATTTAAACGATAATAAAGTGTCAGACAAGCAGTCAACCAGTAGATTAGGGCATTTATATCGTAGCGCAACAGTATATAAAGACCTTGGAAACTCTAGTACATTAAAGCTCTCAGATTTGCTAGATACAGTATATTATATTAAGCAACAAGCTCAATATAATGGAGATACGTACTATCTCATTAGTAAAAATCCTAGCGCTACAAAAGGTACAGTTGGTTGGGTTAAAAGCTCGGATATTCGTTCATATTCTCATACTACAACTGATAAGAAGAAACACACATTCTACGTAAATGGGACAGGAAAGTCTTATACAAAAGCATGGGGTGGTTCGAAGGATGTAGTATTTAATTTATCCAACCAGAAAGATAAAGAATTCGTTACCAACTTAACTGAAAAAGTAGGAAACGACACGTGGTATCGAGGTACGTTAAATGGGAAAACTGCTTGGATTCATGTAAATGATCTTTCAGAAAAACTAGATACTAAATCAAGCTACAACATCACTCTAGACCAAGCAGCCAACATGCAGTATGGAGCGAATGCACAAACGGATCGCTACTCACAGTATGTGCACAAGGACTACGTGAAGAAAAGTGGTAACACGTACACTGTTAATGCATCTTTACTAAACGTCCGCAGCGGTCCTGGGACCAACTATCCTGTTGTTGATCAATTGGCTAATGGAAAAAGACTTTCCATCCGTGGGACAAGCGGTAGCTGGTATCAATTGTTCTGGGTCGATGCAAAGAAACAAGATATTATCTACTATTTAGACCCGAATAACTTTATAAATGATAAGGTTCAGCAATTCCAATTCCTTGATTTAGCAAAAACAAGTGGAGCAAGTGAAACGGCTCTTAACAACTACTTACGCGGAAAAGGAATTCTTGCAGGACAAGGGAAGGCATTTATTGATGCTGGACGTACACACGGAATCAATGATGTCTACTTATTATCTCACGCGCTACTTGAGACAGGGAATGGCTCGTCCACTCTAGCTAAAGGCGTGAAATACAACGGCGTTACGGTTTACAACATGTACGGGATTGGTGCAAAAGATAGCTGCCCAATCGAATGTGGTACAAAATACGCGTATGACCAAGGCTGGACAACACCATACAAGTCAATCGTTGGTGGAGCAGCGTTCATTGGCAATAGCTATGTGAAATCTGGTCAGAATTCATTATACAAAATGCGTTGGAATCCTGATGCAATGGTTCGAAATGGCCGTGCCTCGCACCAATATGCAACTGATATTGGCTGGGCTTCTAAGCAAGTTCACAGCATGTACAATCTGTACCAAGGAATCGGTTCTTACACATTGAACCTAGATATTCCGGTTTATAAATAAGATGGAAGCTCCGACTTTGTGGTCGGAGTTTTTTTTATGTCGCGTCTTGGTAAACAAGTTATTCTTCTTACTAACGGTGTTTAACACGATGTAAATACGGGCTGGATGGATGTATGATGGGAAACGTTCTTACATACGCTCTAAATCTTCTTATTAAAAGCTCAACTCCTCTTGATATGGCTTCCAATCTTCTTACTAACGTACCCCCTGCGCCCAAATTGCATAAGCTACTTCTAACGGATAAGTGTAGGAGGGATTAATTCATGAAAGGTGTCATTTTGGCAGGAGGTACGGGTTCGCGGCTGCTTCCGCTGACGGCAACGATTAATAAGCATATGCTGCCAGTGGGGCGTTACCCGATGATTATGCACGGGCTTGCTAGGCTAAAGGAAGCGGGCATTCTTGATGTATTAGTGATTGTGGGGAAGCGTGATGGAGCGCCGATCCTTGGTTTGCTTGGGAATGGAAAACGGTACGGGATGAATATAACGTACCGAGTGCAGGAGTCGCCTGGTGGGATTGCGGATGCGCTACGGTTGGCAAAGGGATTTGTCGGGTCTGAGCAGGTGACCGTGTTGCTTGGGGATAACTTGTTTACTGAGCCAATCGCAAGTGCGGTAAGCCATTTTCAGAGCGAAGAACGGTACGATGCAATGGTCATGTTAAAAAAGGTGGACGATCCGGAACGGTTTGGAGTGGCGACGATTGAAGACGGAGTGATGAAAGCGATCGATGAGAAACCTTTGCTGCCTTTATCAAATGACGTAGTAACTGGACTCTACCTCTATCATTCTTCTGTTTTTGACATTATTGAGACATTGCTTCCTTCAGCTAGAGGAGAGTTAGAGATTACGGATGTGAACTTGGCTTATCTATCAAACAATAAGCTAGGGTATCAGTATGTTCAAGGAGAATGGATTGACGCAGGAACTCATGAGTCTCTGGCTCAAGCACATCAGGTGGCTGCACCAATTGATCTCGATCCGATCCTGAGTCGAACCTATGAGGTTGTTACAATATGAAGGTGATTGAGCTTGGATTGGAAGGAGTAAAACTAATTCAGCCGACTATTCATCTGGATAAGCGAGGTTTCTTTTTGGAAAGTTATCAACAGGAAGCGTGGAACAGAGCAGGAATTTCGGTATCTTTTATTCAAGATAATCACTCGTATTCCATTCAGTCTGGTGTGTTAAGAGGGCTTCATTTTCAAAAAGGTGAAGCCCCGCAGACGAAGCTGATACGGGTTTTAACAGGGGAAATCTACGATGTGGTTGTCGATCTCCGTCCAAATTCTTCTACATTTAAAAAATGGATCGCGGTTACATTACGTGCAGAGAGCCATCAGCAATTACTTGTTCCAAAAGGGTTTGCTCATGGGTTCTGCACACTTTCTCCACATACACAGGTTTTGTATAAGGTGGATCAGCTGTATAATCGAGAAATGGAGCGAGGAGTGAATTGGGCGGACCCTGAGCTGGGGATAACGTGGCCCAGATCTTCACCGATTCTTTCAGAGAAAGATCAACAGCTGCCAATGCTTTGTGAGGTGTTGAAGGAGGAAGGGATTGTATGAGACTTTTAGTAACTGGTGGTGCCGGGTTTATTGGCAGTCACTTTATTCGATATATGTTGCGAGAATATCCAAACTATCAAATTGTAAATGTTGACTCATTAACCTATGCAGGAAATGTAGCGAATCTCGCATCCGTTGCGGATGTAGACGGATATCAATTCATCAAAGCCGATATTCGCGATAAAGGGCAAATGGCGCATATCCTTTCAAGCAATACTCTTGATGCGGTGGTACATTTTGCCGCTGAGACGCATGTAGATCGAAGTATTGATGCACCTAGCACATTTGTGGAGACGAACGTTCTTGGCACTCAGAATTTGCTTGAATGTGCACGTGCCCAAGACGTAAAAACCTTTGTACACATCTCGACGGATGAAGTATATGGAACACTTGGGAGCGATGGATACTTTACAGAAGAAACCCCTCTCGCACCAAATAGTCCATATGCCTCCAGCAAGGCCAGTGCTGATTTCTTTGTCAGATCGTACTATGAAACGTATGGAATGGATACACGGATTACGCGCTGTTCCAACAATTATGGACCGAATCAATATCCGGAAAAATTGATCCCCGTTGTAATTAATCAAGCATTAAAAGGAGAGAAAATTCCTTTATATGGTGATGGCCAAAACGTTCGCGACTGGCTTCATGTGTATGATCATTGTACGGCCATCGATCGTGTTCTTCATAAAGGTCGTCCCGGTAGTGTGTACAATATCGGTGCAAGCAATGAATGGAGCAACAAAGATTTAGTTGAAGAAATTCTAACTCTCATGCAGGTTCCATTAAGTCAGATTGAAAGTGTGCCGGACCGGTTAGGGCATGATTTGAGATATGCAATTGATGCATCGAAGATTAGAGAAGAGCTGGGATGGGAGCCGATTCGCGATTTTAGGGTGGGACTTCGTGAGACCATTGATTGGTATGTAGATCAAGATGTAAACAAATAATTCACTTCGCAAAAAATCGTGTAAATCCTCCCAAACTTGTTCGAAACATAAAGACTTCGGGTATGATGTAAAACAAATAAGGAGGGATTCACGATGGTACAGGAAAGAGGATTTGCCCGTGGATTGTTCTATGGCATTCTCATTAACATTCCACTATGGGGCCTCATTATAGGAACAATCGACTGGATTGTTTCATAAGAAAAGGTTATTGTTTACAAATGATTATCAGTTCGGTAAGATAAAAGAAATGAGTGATAGGAGGTGGGTAGTATGAATCGTTCGATTGGGAGTGAGTCTGATTTCTTGGCATTTTTGTTGATTTGTCGGGCTCTTTTTTCCACAACAGTTACGAAATTGGATCAGTCTGTCCAATTTACTAAGGTAACTGTATAGGAAATCCCAACGGAAGAGACATATGCCCACAGACGGTGAAGGTGGCAGAGACGCTCTGCCACCTTTTTTGGTATGCACAATTGTCTCTTTCTCAAATGAGAAGGAGAGAACGAAATGACTATTTTTTATATGAAGGATGTATCACAAACATACGGAGTACACGTGATTTTTGAAAAGCTATCGCTTGAACTAAAACTAGGGGAGCGAGTAGGTCTAGTGGGTCGAAATGGAGAAGGGAAAACAAGCCTCCTTCATATCATCGCAGGCATCACAGAACCAGCAAGCGGAACAGTTGGTTGGAAAAAAGGCACCACAAAAGGGGCACTCGAACAGCAACCCGATATTATTGAGGATAGAAGCTTACAGGAGCAACTAAAGCATGTGTTTTCAGAGTTAGTTGAGAAGGAAAAAATTATGCGTCAAATGGAGGCGCAGCTTCAGGAGCTTACTGATTCTAAAGCATTGGAGCGCTGTTTGGAGAAATATGGAACCCTTCAGGTAGAGTTCGCTGAAAAAGGCGGCTATGAAATGGATGCAGATATCCGAAGAGTAAGCGCGGGATTAGGTATTCAGTCGTTGCTTTCGAATAAATGGAATGAATTAAGCGGAGGCGAACGTACAAAAGCTGGTCTGGCTATGCTTTTGTTAACAAAGCCTGATTTACTCCTGCTTGATGAACCAACCAATCATCTTGATCTGGCTGCTACAGAATGGTTAACCGAATGGGTGAATCAATATGCAGGAACGGTTGTTATCATCTCGCATGACCGAGCATTTTTAGATGAGACGGTAACTCGAATCGTTGAAATGGATGGTGGAGAATTATCCTTTTACGAGACGAATTACTCTGGATTTGTGGAGGAGCGGGAGCAACGACTATTACTTGAATTCCAACAATATCAGGATCAACAGAAAAAGCTGAAGAAAATGCGTGAGACGATTAAGCGTCTAAAAGAGTGGGCCAACCGCGCGAATCCACCAAATGCCGGAATGCACCGCCAAGCAAAAAGTATGGAAAAGGCGATGAACCGAATAGAACGTGTGAAGAAGCCAGTGATGAATCGGAAACAGGTTCAGCTTGATTTTGAGCAGGGAACTAGAAGTGGAACGGACGTGATTCAGCTTGATTCTGTTTCAAAACAATTTTCCGATCGTGACGTACTAAAGAACATAAATCTAACCCTTTCGTATCAGGATCGATTGGCGATTGTTGGGGAAAACGGAGCGGGTAAATCAACTCTTTTTAAATTAATCTTAGAAGAGCTGCAGCCGGATGCTGGTATATGTAAAGTCGGTGCAAATGTCTCAATTGGTTATCTGTCTCAGCACGGTCTGGAGGGAAGTGGCGCGCAACGAGTGATTGATGCTCTAAGAGATCATGTGGTGATGACTGAAGGCGAAGCCCGATCAGAGCTTGCTAAGTTTCTCTTCTATGGTCAGGATGTGTTTAAAAAGGTGAAAAGCTTAAGTGGTGGAGAACGTATGAGGCTGCGTATGGCTCAGCTTATTCACAACCGCCACAATCTTCTTTTACTTGATGAGCCGACCAATCATTTGGATATCGATTCAAGAGAAGTGTTAGAAGATGCACTAGCTGAGTTTGAAGGAACCATTCTCTGCATATCGCACGATCGGTACTTTTTAAATAAACTGTTTCCCAAAACAAGCTGGCTAGAAAATGGACGTTTGACGATGTATGAAGGGAATTATGCGTATAGCCGGAAGAAACGAGAAGAATTCAGTCAATAAAATATTTTACTAAATGAATATTATGTTTATAATAGGGGGAGATCAAAAAAGAGCGGTGAGGTGTTTATATGGCAGTGACCATTCAGGATATCGCGAACAAAGTAGGAATGTCGATTGCTACAGTGTCGAGAGTGTTAAACCAGGATCCAAATCTCTCAGTGACGGAAAAAACGCGCGAAAAGATTTACGAAGCAGCAGATCAACTCGGATACAAAAAGAAGGCATTTAAGCATTCGTTGAAGAAAATTGCTTTTATGTATTGGTTTACCGCTCAAGAAGAGCTTGAAGATGTTTATTTTCAAGAGATACGTGAAGGTATTCATGAACAAGCTGAAGCAAGAAGCATTAATCTAAAGCTCTATACAATCGAAGACGGCGTTGAAGCAGTTGATGCAGCCACTGAAGGAATACTCGCCATTGGTCGTTTTACGAAGGGTGAGCTTGATCACTTGTATCAGATCGCTCCAAATGTCGTATTTATTGATACGTCCCCTGATGAAGAACGATTTGATTCGGTGAAGCCGAACTTGTCACACATCATTGAGCGGATGGTTGAATTTTATGTGGACAATGATCACACATCTGTTGGTTTCATTGGCGGAGACGACTTTGACATTGATCGAGATATGCGGTTGCCGGATATTCGTGAAACATCCTTCAGGCTCTATGCCGATCGGTTTAATGTGCTAGAGGAATCTGCCATTTTTATAGGGAACCGATTTTCAGTGGAGCAGGGTTATAAGCTGATGCAGCAAGCAATCGACAAGCTCGGGGATAACCTCCCGTCCGCCTTTTGCATTGCAAGTGATACGCTTGCGGTTGGTTGCCTACAAGCGTTGAACGAGCGTGGATTCGACCTGCCAAGCCGGGTAAGCCTATTTAGCATTAACGATAGCCATGTGTCCAAATATGTATCACCTCCTTTAACCACCTATCGCATTCATACAAATGTATTGTGTGAAACAGCAATGGATTTGATGATGGAGCGGTTAGTGGATAAGCGAACGATTGCAAAAACCGTATACATCTCATCCACTCCTGTTTTTAGGAAAAGTACAATCGAACGCGCGGAACGATTAGAGCAGGGAGCCACCTTATGAGGGTGGCTCTTTTTTTGTTTGTGCTGGGACGAGGAGTGCGCGGGAACGGGTGTGAGGTGCGCGAGGTGAGGAGGAAATGCGCGGGAAGGTGGGCGAGGTGCGCGAGATGAGGGGGAAGTGCGCGGGAATGGGCGTGCGGTGCGCGAGATGGGGTGAGGACGCGCGGGAATGGAGGGGAGGTGCGCGAGATGGGGTGAGGACGCGCGGGAATGGGAGTGAGGTGCGCGAGGTGAGGAGGAAATGCGCGGGAAGGTGGGCGAGGTGCGCGAGATGAGGGGGAAGTGCGCGGGAATGGGCGTGCGGTGCGCGAGATGGGGTGAAAGTGCGCGGGAATGGGAGTGAGGTGAGCGAGATGAGGGGAAAGTGCGCGGGAATGAGCGTGCGGTGCGCGAGACCTGGCCAGTGCTCACGCAACGTCACTCAACTGACAAGAAGTAAAGTATTTTACTTAAATTATTTAATAAAAACTATTTACTATTTAATTAAAAATTGATATTCTACACCTAGAAAGCGTTTTCTTTTTACTTTAAAGAAACTTAGGGGGATACAAAAATGAAAAAGAATAAATTTCTACATGTGAGTGCGTTAACCGCTGTGGCAGTTGCTTTAACTGCGTGTGGACCTGGTGAGGACGATGGGACTACAACCGATGAGGCTTCGACTGGCACAGATAAATTGATTGTTTGGGAAGATATACAGAAGTCTGATGGGATTACAGATGCGGTGGAGCAGTTTGAAAAAGAGCACGATGTTGAGATTGAAGTAATTGAAAAAGGACTCGCGACTCAAATAGAGGATTTACGTTTAGATGGTCCATCTGGTAGTGGTCCTGATGTCATTACAATTCCTCATGACCAGATTGGGACTGCCGTTACAGAAGGGTTGCTTAAGGAACTAACGGTGTCGGATGAGGTTACAAGTACATTTACAGAGGAAACGATGCTATCACAGATGGTAGATGGAAAAGTTTATGGACTTCCAAAGGCTGTTGAAACATCCGTGCTTTTCTATAATAAAGAGCTTGTTGACGAGAACAATCTACCTGAAACGTTAGATGACTGGCATGACTTTTCAACAGAGGCTACAAAGGATGGGCAGTATGGCTTCCTTGCGAAATGGGATAGTATCTACTACGCGCAAAGTGTCATCGGAGGATATGGTGGCTATGTGTTCCCGCAGGATGCTGATGGTAACTATGATGTGACGGACATTGGTTTAAACAACGAAGGCGCGGTTGAAGGTGGCGAATACATTAAAACGTTCTTTGAGGAAGGACTGTTCCCAGCTGGAATTATTGGCGAGCAGGGGATTAACGTGTTGGATTCTTTATTCACTGAACAAAAAGCAGCGGCGGTAATCTCGGGGCCTTGGTCTTTTAGTCCATATGCAGAAGCCGGAGTTGATTATGGAGTCGCCCCACTTCCGAAGCTATCTAACGGGGAGAACATGAGCTCATTCCTTGGGGTGAAGAGCTACAATGTTTCATCTTATTCTAATAATGCTGACCTTGCTGAGGAGTTTGTTGAGTTCCTGACAAACTTTGAAAACTCGAAAAAACGCTTTGAAATCACACAGGAGGTTCCACCGATTATTGAGCTAATGGAGGATCCGCTTGTAACGGATAATGAAAATGCAGCAGCGATGTCGGAGCAAAGCTTGTATGCAACACTCACACCTAACGTTCCGGAAATGGCAGAGGTTTGGACGCCAATTGATAATGCACTGGGACTCATTGCGACAGATCGTGGAGACGTTAGTCAGGCATTTGATGAAGCCGTTGAAACCATTAAATCACAAATTGAAGCGAACCATTCAAGATAATGTAAGGAGCGCAGTATAGACGTAAGTGATCTCACTTACGTCTTCTTGCTCACATGAAACCAACATAAGAAGGTGTGTGAATTGATCGAATACGAGGTTCAACGCGAGGTTTCAACTAAACATCGAAAACGAGCGCTGGCTCTGTCCATCATTCCAGGATTCGGACAGTTTTATAATCGTCAAATAGCAAAAGGATCTGTGTTTTTTGTTCTTGGTGTAGCTTTTATCATTGTGTTCAAAGATTTGTTTAACATGGGATTTTGGGGTTTGTTTACGCTGGGTGTTCAGACACCTAGAGATAACTCTGTTTTCTTATTAGCGGAAGGGATTATTGCTGTCATCGTTGCAGCAATTGGTATTATGATCTACTACTTTATGATGAAGGATGCGTACGTGAATGGTCGGAATCGTGACAAAGGTATTCCACTAAACTCGGTTCGTGCGCAGTATCATATGCTTTTAGATCAGGGCTTTCCTTATTTAATGAGTACACCAGGTTTTTTCCTACTTATCTTCACCGTAGTGTTTCCGATTTTATTTAGTTTTGCATTGGCTTTTACAAACTATGATCTCTATCATTCGCCTCCAGCGAATTTGTTTGATTGGGTTGGGCTGCAAAACTTTACAAACATCTTTACCGTGGATATTTGGCGTTCTACATTCTTTGATGTCCTTGGCTGGACCATCATCTGGACGCTTGTTGCCACAACCCTGCAATGTGCAGTAGGGATCTGGCTTGCTGTTCTTGTGAATCAGAAGGAAATTAAGCTTAAGAGTCTTTTCCGTACGATTCTCATTCTTCCTTGGGCTGTCCCGGGATTTGTTACGATTCTAATCTTTGCAGGTTTATTTAATGATACGTTTGGAGCGATTAATAACGATATCTTCGCGTTTATTGGGATTGATCCAAAGCCATGGCTGACTGATCCATTTTGGAGTAAGGTCGCACTAATTTTTATGCAAACCTGGCTCGGATTTCCTTTCGTATTCATCATGACTACTGGGGTGCTGCAATCGATCCCGCAGGACTTATATGAAGCGGCGACGATTGATGGAGCAGGTGTAATGAGTAAGTTTCGCTTAATTACTCTGCCACTGGTTTTGTATTCGATTGCGCCGATTTTAATCACGCAATATACGTTTAACTTCAACAACTTTAACATTATCTATCTATTTAATGGCGGTGGACCACCAGTTTCCGGATCGACTGCAGGTGGTACCGATATTCTCGTTTCGTGGATCTACAAACTGACGATGCAGTCCTCTCAATACGCACTGGCTGCAGCCATTACGATTTTGCTATCAATCTTTGTTATTGCGATTGCTCTGTGGCAGTTTAAGCGCACGAATTCGTTTAAAGAGGAGGATATGATGTAGCATGAATACTAAACAATCAACTAGGCTTCGTGTGAGTGCGACGTACGCGGTACTTGTAGTCGTTGTCGTAGCGATTTTATATCCTCTTCTTTGGGCGATTGGTGCATCCTTTAATCCAGGGAACAGCTTAATTAGTACGTCTATGATTCCAAAAAATCCAACGCTCGCGCATTATGTGGAGCTGTTTACATCGAATCGAATTCTCTATCTGCAATGGTATATGAACTCGATGAAAATTGGGCTGGCTACGATGGCATTGACGCTAGTTCTCGTTAGCTTTACGGGCTATGCGTTTTCTCGCTTTCGTTTTAAAGGGAGAAAAAATGGCTTAATGCTGTTCTTGCTTTTACAAATGATTCCGCAATTCTCAGCACTCATTGCGATCTTTGTTCTTGCGCAAATGCTTGGGTTAATTAACAGCCACTTCTTATTGATTTTGATCTATGCAGGTGGGCAAATTCCGATGAATACCTATTTAATGAAGGGATATTTGGATTCCATTCCAAAGGATCTTGATGAGTCTGCCCGTATGGATGGAGCGAGTCACTTCAGGATTTTCCTTCAAATTATTATGCCGCTTGCTAAACCAATTCTTGCGGTTGTGGCGATTAACTCGTTCACAGGTCCGCTAGGCGACTTTATCCTAGCAAGTGTGATTGTCCGTACACCAGAAATGTACACGTTGCCAATCGGGTTATATAACTTAGTGTCTGATCCAATGGGTGCGAGTTACACCACGTTTGCAGCGGGAGCGTTGTTGATTGCGGTTCCAGTCACCGTTTTATTCTTAATTGTTCAAAAGCAGTTTGTTTCAGGTTTAACTCAAGGCGGAACAAAGGGTTAAACGAATTTTACGATAGGAAGTGATACGATGCGTTATCCACTTGTGCACAAAAACGTTAAGGGCTTTATGCATGGAGGAGATTATAATCCGGATCAATGGCTTCATATGCCAGAGATCATCGAGGAAGATTATCGCCTGATGAAGCTTGCAAATACAAATACATTCTCGTTAAATATCTTTGGTTGGAGTGCCATTGAGCGTACAGAAGGAGAATTTCATTTTGGTTGGCTAGATGAAATCATGGACCGGTTAGCGGAGGAGGGTAGTCACGTCATTCTAGCAACACCAAGTGGCGCACGCCCAGCTTGGATGTCGCAGAAATACCCGGAGGTTCTTCGAGTAGAGAAAAACCGTGTCCGTAATTTACATGGGCTGCGTCATAATCATTGCTTCACGTCCCCTGTCTACCGCGAAAAAGTACGAATTATGAATGAAAAGCTAGCTGAACGATATGCTCATCACCCGGCTCTCATCATGTGGCATATCTCAAATGAATATGGTGGCGAGTGTCATTGTGACTTGTGTCAGGATGCCTTCCGTACATGGCTAAAAAAGAAATACAATAATGATTTAGAACAGTTGAACCAAGCATGGTGGACAGGATTTTGGAGCCATCGTTTTAACGACTGGTCTCAAATTGAATCTCCAGCTCCTCATGGTGAGAGTATGGTCCACGGTCAGAATCTAGATTGGCGTCGATTTGTCAGTGACCAAACCATTGATTTCTTTAAAGAAGAAATCGTACCATTGCGTAAAGCTGACGCAAGTATACCTGTCACAACAAACTTTATGGGGAATTACCCGCATATGAGACCGTTTCTTGGGATCGAATACAACAAATTTGCAAGTGTTATGGACGTTGTCACATGGGATGCATATCCACCTTGGCATATTGAAGGGCAAACGACAACAAAACTAGCATCGGATGTTGGATTTGTTCATGACCTCTATCGTTCATTAAAAGACGGTCAGCCGTTTTTGATCATGGAGAACACACCAAGTCTCGTAAACTGGCATGATATTAATAAACGAAAAGAAGATGGTGTACACGCCTTATCTGCTGTGCAGTCTGTTGCACACGGTGCGGATTCCATCCTTTACTTCCAGTGGAGGCAGGGACGTGGCGCATCTGAGAAATTCCACGGAGCGGTTGTGGATCATTCAGGTTCGGAGCACACACGAGTTTTCCAAGAGGTATCTAAGCTTGGCGCTGAACTAGATAAAATTCAGCCGATTGCCGGAACAAGCATTAAACCCGAAGTGGCTGTCATCTTTGACTGGGAAAACCAATGGGCTATTGATGATGCGCAGGCGTTAAATAATGTAAATAAGAAATATTCTGAGCAGTGTCAGGCTCATTATCATAGCTTTTGGAAGCAAGGCATTCCGACAGACATTATTACAATGGATAAAGACTTCTCAACGTACAAGGTGCTTGTAGGTCCAATGCTTTATATGATTAGGCCAGGTGTTGCTGAGCGAATTGAAGCCTTTGTTAAGGCAGGCGGAACATTTATCGCAACATATTGGAGTGGTATTGTTGATGAAAATGATTTATGCTTTTTAGGAGGGTTTCCAGGTCCGCTAAAGAATCTATTAGGAGTGTGGGCTGAGGAGATTGATAGTCTGTATCCGAATCATGATATCGTTCTCAAAACAGATAGCCAAATGTATCAGGTGACGGATTATTGTGAGCGTATTCATGCGGTTGATGCCGACGTACTCGCTCGGTTTGAATCAGGTGGATATGATCAAAGACCAGCCGTGACGGTTAACCAAGTTGGAAATGGAAAGGCTTACTACATTGCCTCATCCAATGAACAACGTTTCTACGATGATTTTTATCAAGAACTTGCAAAAGAATGTACATTAAATCGTGTGCTTAACACTGAAATCCCAGAAGGAGTAAGCGTTCAAAAGCGTACCGATGGGCAGACAGATTATGTGTTTGTCATGAACTTTACGGACCAAGCGCAAACGCTCCAGCTACCTCAAGAAGAGAACTATACAAATATGCTTACTGATGAGAGCGTACATAACACTCTCAAAATGGATCCATATCAATACATGATCTTAAAAAAATAGAACAAGGACATGCGGGAGTAAGGTTTACTCCTGCATTCTTTGAATTGATGGAGGATTGATTTCATTGTCTGAGAAGGAACAAGTAGCAAGAGAGTTTAGCGAACACTTTGAAGGGAAAGCGCCGGAACGCGTTTTTTTCGCCCCGGGACGAGTGAACTTAATTGGTGAGCATACGGATTATAATGGAGGCTTTGTATTTCCGGCAGCTCTTACTCAAGGAACCTATATGGCCGTAACGCAACGTACAGATGGGATGTTCAAATTGGTTAGTGGGAACATGGAGAACCAGGTTGAATTTAGTGGTGAGGATCTCACATACAATGAATCTCACACATGGGGGAATTACATTAAAGGGGTTCTACATGCCTTTCAAGAAAAGGGCTACTCATTAAAGGGAGCAAATCTTTACGTATCGGGTAATATCCCGAACGGAGCAGGCTTGTCTTCATCAGCTTCTCTTGAAATGGTCACAGCCTATATGGTATCTGAACTAACGGGAGCGGGTCTGTCCCGAGTGGAGCTGGCTAAACTATGTCAGCTTGTTGAGAATCAGTTTATGGGCGTGAACAGTGGGATTATGGATCAATTTGCCGTTGGACTTGGTGAAAAAGACCATGCACTCTTTATTGATACAGCTACTCTTACCTATGAAAAAGTACCTCTTGTTTTAGGTAATTATAAGGTGGTTGTCACGAATACAAATAAACGCAGAGAGCTTGCTGACTCTAAGTACAATGAACGTCGATCAGAGTGTGAGGAAGGCTTAAGACAATTGAGAGAGCTTGGACTTCAGATCGAATCATTAAGTGAGTGTTCAGAAACGGAATGGCATGCGCATAAAGATAAGATAGATGACGCAATCATTCGCAATCGAGTCTCGCATGTGCTATCAGAAAACAAGCGAGTAAAAGAAGCGGTACGCGTTTTAAAGAATGGTGACCTAAAGACGTTTGGGACGTTAATGGATCAATCTCACGCATCGCTTGCCGAGGATTATGAGGTAACAGGAAGAGAGCTTGATACCTTAGTCCATGTTCAGCAACAGGTACCTGGATGCATCGGTTCAAGGATGACAGGTGCTGGATTTGGGGGATGTACAGTCAGTCTGGTACATGAGGATTCGCTTGATACCTTTTTCCAAGATGTTGCGACGAAATACGAGGAAGAGATTGGCCTATCTCCTGAGTTTTACGTTAGTGATGCAGGGGCAGGCGTACATGAGCTTACGTGATCGAAAGCGAGAGGAGAGTTTGTCTTGACGATTCAACAATCAATCGAACGCTTACTGGCATTCGCAACAGAAAAGGGTCTCCTAGGCGCTGGCGACCAGGAATATGCAAGAAATCGACTACTTGAAGTGTTGCAGTTAGATGAGGCACACCCTGAAAAGATTGCTATTTCTGAAGAGTGGGAAGTGGCTGAAATCCTTGCGCCTATTACTGCATGGGCGATAGAGCATGCGTTGCTTGAGGATTCAGTGATTCAACGTGACTTGTTTGATACAAAGATCATGGGATGCGTAACCCCTTGGCCGAGCGCGGTGACAGCCTCCTTTTACGACACATACAACACGAAGGGAGCAGCTGAAGCAACAGCCGCTTTCTATGAGCTATCAAAAGATACAAACTATATTCGTATGGACCGAGTCGCTTTAAATGAATCTTGGACTTCCGAGCAGCCGTATGGCGAGCTTGAGGTAACAATTAATCTTTCTAAGCCCGAGCTTGACCCTAAAGACATTGCTAAAAGTCGAACACTTGCAGCAAGCTCCTATCCGGATGGACTGCTTCATAAAGAAAACGTTGGGTATGCAGGTCGATTGAATCACCCGGCTCGACAAACGCTTCGCCAGGTTCCAATTGAACTTGGAGGAGAATCGTGGCTGATGCAGTTTTCGCCTTATGTGTACTATCATCAACACGCGATTGTTCTCTCTGAAGAAAAGCGGCCGATGCAAATTACACAACAGACGTTTGGGCGCTTGCTTGAATTTGTAGAGAAGTTTCCGCATTATTTTATTGGTTCCAATGCAGACCTGCCGATTGTTGGAGGATCGATTTTAACGCATGATCATTATCAAGCGGGACATTACGAGTTTCCGATGGCACGAGCGGAAGAGCTTGATACCTTTACAATGCCTTACTATCCTGAGGTAAAAGCAAGCCTCTTAAAATGGCCACTGTCTGTCATTCGTCTACAAGCGAGTGACCGTCACCGTCTAGAAGTAGCGGGTGCGTATATTCTGGATCAGTGGCGGAAGTATACAGATCTTGAAGCTGAGATTGATCAAGAAACAGACGGAGAGCCACATAACACAATTACTCCGATTGCGCGTCGTCGGGGAGAGAATTATGAGCTAGACTTGGTGCTACGTAACAACCGGACGACGGAAGAGCACCCACTCGGCCTGTTCCACCCTCATGCGGAAGTGCATCCGATTAAAAAAGAAAACATCGGATTAATCGAAGTCATGGGGCTAGCGATTCTGCCAGGACGTCTGAAGCAAGAACTTCTGCAGCTAGCAGAGGTGATGGTGTCTAATCAATCGATTAAAAAGCTAGCTGAATATCCAGAGCTTTCGAAACATGCTACATGGCTTGGTGAATTAATGAACAGACACGCATCTGTAGCGAAGGAAGAAGCATTACATCTATTAAAAGAAGAAGTCGGACACATCTTCTCACAAGCCTTGAGCCACTGTGGAGTTTTTAAACAAGACGAGGCGGGGGTAAGAGCGTTTAAACGATTTATTGCTGGTTTGGATGAATAGGATTTAATTGGGGAACTGCCACCTATAGAGGATGGCAGTTTTTTTGATGCTTCGGCTTCGCTCCCGTGCAGAGCGAAACTCAATCCTTGGGATTGGGAGAGGCTGAACTAACCAGGCTACGCTCTTCCGGTCCGCTATGAATGGCCCTTACTCTTATTTAGAGGACTAGACAGTGATAGTGAGTTTTGGCGAACACCCGGTGCTGAGTTGGAATCGACAAAGAGAGCGAGAAATCGACGAAGAGAGAGCGGGATCGACGAAGAGAGTGAGGAATCGACGAAGAGGGGATGGAATCGACGAAGAGGGGATGGAATCGACGAAGAGAGAGCGGAATCAACGAAGAGGGGATGGAATCGACGAAGAAAGCGCGGAATCAACGAAGAAAGCGCGGAATCGACGAAGAGAGAGCGGAATCGACGAAGAGGGGATGGAATCGACGAAGAAAGCGCGGAATCAACGAAGAGGGGATGGAATCGACGAAGAGAGAGCGGAATCAACGAAGAGGGGATGGAATCGACGAAGAGAGAGCGGAATCAACGAAGAAAGCGCGGAATCGACGAAGAGAGAGCGGAATCGACGAAGAGGGGATGGAATCGACGAAGAAAGCGCGGAATCAACAAAGAGAGGACGGAATCAACGATGAAAGGACTGCCACCTTAAGAAGATGTCAGTTCTTATAGAAGGATTTGATGCTTCGGCTTACGCTACCTGGAAAGCGGGCCCCATTCCGGTAGCGACGGCCGGAGTTCAAACTCAGAGCGTAGGCTCACTTGCCCATACGTTAAATGCACTACCTAACTGAATGAATGAGAATCTAAAGCCGACTTTTCCACTGTTTACACAAATCAATGTGCTTCACGCTGTGAATTTCGGCGAAGTTACAGAGCTTAGTGGGTAAAAATCAACAAAGAGAAGGCAGAATCAACAAAGAGAGGATGGAATCAACAAAGAGAGATTAAAATCAACAATCAAGGCACAAAATTAAATTATGCCTACGTATATCTATTTCCCAAAACTCATAAATCCTCAAAACAAAGCGGAAGGAATGGGGAGGCCGACTCCTATGGGAGGAAAGGGCAAAGGAGAAATGAACCTGGCGAAGCCGGTTTAGTTCACCGCCCGCCCATGGAAAGCGGCCCCCATTCTGGTAGCGACAGCCGAAGCGCAACAAAATAATACCTGCGCTCTCTAATTATTATCCTTTTATTCCCTTGAAAGCACTTAAAAAGTAAACTGTGTTAGATTATCTGACAGTGTTTTTTCTGTAGGTTTATGTAGGATTACATAGTCATCTCTGTAGGATGCCATTAAGTAACTTTTTGTCATTATAAAAGGTTTGGGGGGAGAGTATTGATCTCTTTTAAGAATGTGAACAAGTACTATGGTGATTTTCACGTGTTAAAGGACGTGAACATAGAGATCGAAAAAGGAGAAGTTGTGGTTGTCCTTGGTCCATCTGGATCCGGTAAAAGTACCATGCTTCGTTGTATCAATCGTCTTGAATTAATTACTGACGGGCAGCTTAATGTGAATGGGTTTGCTCTTCATGATAAAAAAGTCAATATCAATAAAATGCGTCGTGACATCGGCATGGTGTTCCAGCACTTTAACTTGTATCCTCATAAAAAGATAATTGAGAATATTACGTTAGCTCCAAAAAAAGTGCTGAAGAAATCTGATCAAGAAGCGAAACAAACGGCGATGCAGTATCTCGAAAAAGTAGGGATTCCTGAAAAAGCAGAATCTTATCCTTCGCAGCTTTCCGGCGGACAGCAGCAGCGTGTAGCGATCGCGCGTGGACTTGCGATGAAGCCTCAGGTCATGCTGTTTGACGAGCCTACATCAGCTCTGGATCCAGAAATGATCGGAGAAGTGCTTGAAGTTATGAAGACACTGGCTAAAGAAGGAATGACCATGGTTGTGGTCACACACGAAATGGGATTT
Organism: Alkalicoccobacillus gibsonii; assembly: GCF_016798245.1. Classification (GTDB taxonomy): domain Bacteria; phylum Bacillota; class Bacilli; order Bacillales; family Bacillaceae_D; genus Alkalicoccobacillus; species Alkalicoccobacillus gibsonii. The sequence continues at coordinate 641,130 of NZ_JAEUZA010000002.1, forward strand.
GCCAAAGAAGTAGCAGACCGCATCATTTTTATGGATGAAGGTCGTGTTGTAGAAGAAGCATCTCCGGCTGAGTTTTTCTCAAATCCACGTGAAGAACGTTCACGCAATTTCCTCAGTCGTTTATTACATTAATCTTATACATTGAGAGGGGTAATGAATATGAAAAAGTGGTTGATCGGTTCAGTAGCAGGTGCAATGGTACTCGCGTTAGCAGCATGTGGTGGAAACTCAGGGGAAGCATCTGAAGAAGGCGGCGAGAGCACACTTGCCAAGATTGAAGATCGTGACAAATTTGTAGTCGGTGTAAAATTCGATACGAATCTTTTTGGTTTAAAGGATCCAGCTTCTGGTGAAGTCAATGGGTTTGATATTGATATCGCTAAAGCCATTGCTGGAGACATTTTAGGGGACGAAGAAAAGATTGAATTTGTGGAAGTGACATCTAAAACACGTATCCCACTTTTAAATAACGGAAAAATTGATGCGATCATCGCAACAATGACGATCTCAGAAGAGCGTGCAAAAGAGGTTAACTTCTCTGATGTGTACTTTGAAGCGGGTCAATCATTGCTTGTTGAAAAAGGCAGTGACATCCAAAGCATTGATGATGTAGACGGTGATACAACGGTTCTTGCTGTAAAAGGGGCAACATCTGGAGCAAACTTACTTGAGCTGAAGCCAGAAGCGACAGTTCTTGAGCTTGAAAACTACCAGGAAGCATTCCTTGCACTGAAAGCAGGACAAGGTCAAGCGCTGACAACAGATAACTCCATCCTTTACGGAATGGCTGAACAAGATGATAACTATGAGGTTGTTGGTGGAACCTTCACTGATGAGCCATACGGTATTGCTATTAAAAAAGGCGATGACGAGTTCACAGAGAAAGTAAACGAAGTCCTAGCGGATCTTAAAGAATCCGGCGAATATGACGCGATTTATGAAGAGTGGATTGGGGAGTCTCCTGAGGGCGAATAAGACTTTTGAACAAGGTGAGAGTGTGAAGCTCTTACCTTGTTTATCAAGCGGGAGGTTTAGTCATGATTAATTTTTCAATTCTCATTAATTACTTTGATATGTTTTTAGAAGGGTTTAAGATTACTCTTTTTGCTAGCTTTTTAGCATTGATCGGGAGCTTTGTGCTTGGCGCCATTATTGCGATTTTCCGAATTGCTCCGTTTAAGCCATTAAACATCGTTGGTGCGATTTATGTTGAATTTATTCGTAACATCCCGCTCTTGCTAATTGTCTTTGTGTTCTATATGGGCTTTCGTTTAGGAGGGTTCCATGCTGGTACGCTTGGGTTAATTGTTTACACGGCAGCCTTCATTGCAGAGGCGATACGTGCGGGAATTAAGTCGATTGCAAAAGGGCAAATGGAAGCAGCGCGTTCATCGGGTCTTAATTACCTACAGGCGATGTGGCATGTCATTTTACCACAGGCCGTAAAAATGGTGATTCCGCCGCTTGGCAACCAAACATTAAACCTTGTTAAAAACTCGTCGATCCTCGGTGTTGTAGGGGGATTGGATCTTATGTATTATGGCGATTTAATCAATAGCCAGACATTTGCAGCATTTAGCACATATATTTTTGTTGGTCTCTTTTACTTGGTGTTAACGATTCCGCTTAGCTTTGGCGTTCGTTACCTAGAAAAAAGAGTATCAAGAAGCTACTAGGAGGGGAATAAATGAATTTTGGTGAAGCATTAACAGCATCCAATCTTAGCTATTTATTCGAGGGCTTCCTTGTTACTCTTCAAGTAGCTGGACTAGCTATTGTCTTTAGCTTTATAACCGGAATTATACTAGCCGTGATTCGTTATGCAAAGATCCCGGTACTATCACAGCTTGTGGCGGTTTGGGTTGATACGATTCGTAACCTGCCATTGCTTTTAATCTTATTCTTTATTTACTTTGCTTTGCCTGAAGTAGGAATCGACATGAGTGTGATCACTGCGGCAGTAGTTGGTTTAACTGTGTTTGAAGGAGCGCTCATTTCAGAGATTGTCCGAAGTGGCTTAAACTCCATAGATAAGGGACAAATTGAAGCTGCTCGCTCGTCCGGGTTATCCTACACAAGAACCTTGTGGCATATCATTTTGCCGCAGGCGTTAAGACGGATGGTACCACCGACAGTTAGTCAGTTTATCGCTTTACTTAAGGATACTTCGCTTGCGGTTGTCATCACTCTTCCAGAGCTTATGCACCATGCGCGTATTCTTTATGGGGGGCAATCAAACATCGTCATTGAAGTCCTCTTCATCGTCGCGATGATGTACTTTATTGTGAATTACACCTTGTCTTTAATTGCTCGCAGATTCGAAGCGAAATACGTATAAAAAAAGGAGCCAAAGCCTTAGCTTTGAGCTCCTTTCATTTTCTCCTGGGTTTCCCAGAAGAGCACCTGGATAAATTTCTTCACGTTTGTTTTCACACGACTTTGTTCCGTTTCTTTCTCAAGCTCCTGCATGCGCAAACGCACATCCTGAAAATCAAAAAACAGCGGGGCATAATATTCAAACCTTGGGTTGGCGTAGTCAGTCAAACCGACTGAAGCCATATTTGATAACGCAATAGCGACAGTTCGACGGATTCGTTGCTCAATCGCTTTACTCTCACGGACCGGGTCCACATCAGGCTCACGTTCCTTAGCTAACAAGGAATATAACGTTTTTAATGGAGGGAAGGTAGGGAGCTCGAGTTCAATTAACAGTTCAATTGCCTGTAGCAAGTCCTGTGACCCACGCTCGCCCAGAAGCCCCATATCCATTAATAGATTCTGAGCGGTATCTCGGGCAGAGTGGCTTTTTGTTGATGGAAGCATCATAGGCTGTACTTGTTCTAGGTTCGCAAGAGATTGGCGGATTTGAAGAAGGGAGCGATCGACTGTGAACTGCATATTGATCCGATTTAAAACCGATTCAACCTCAATCATATTAATCGGTTTATGAATAAAGAATTCAACCCCCATCTTATAGGCTTCTCCAACCATATCCTTGTTATCAATCTGTGAGATCATCACAAACTTGCCGTTATACCCTCTGGCCTTAAGCTCAGAAATCATCCCAATCCCGTCTAGTTCTGGCATTAGTAGATCAATTAGAACCATATGTGGATTTGTGCTTAACACCAGTTCAATTCCCTCAGATCCACCAGAGGAGCTGCCCACGACCGTGCCAAGCATTGCATCCTCAATAATTTGTTCAATCATACGTCGGGTTGCTTTATGATCGTCAATAATACAATACGAAATCATGATGAGTCCTCCTGTTTTAATCGGTAAGTTGGGAGAGTTAGGACAAATTGTGCCCCGCCCGTTACAGGTGAGGTCACTTCGATGGCCCCGTCAAACGAGGCGGCAACGTGTTTGACATGCGATAGGCCAATTCCTGTAGAGGCTTCGCCATTCATATGATACTTCGTTGTGTAACCAGCCTCGAATACAAAGTCAACATCCTGTTCTTTAATGCCCTGTCCATCATCTGTTACGGTGAATAGTGTTTGATCACCTTTTTCCGAAACCTGAATAAAGATGGTGCCAGACTCAGAAATGGCTTCCACTGCATTAGAGGTAAGATTATTTAACACACTAAGTAAGGCTAAATGCTGATCCGTTTTATAATCCGTTAATAAGTCGGTTGTAAATTCAATCTCTTTATTTAACCACGTGCTATATGATTGATTTCCGATTACCACGTAGTGAATGACCTCAGACAAATCAAGCGTAGTAAAGATTTTATTATTATCATGCAGCTTCATTAACCCTGATGTCACCCTTTGTGCATCCTTTTTAATCTCATGGATATTTTCAGAAACAAAGAGAGCTTCACGGGCTGGGGCCGGCAGATTAAGATCTTGAAGCTTTTGATACAAGCGATAACTCTTACCGGTTATAGATTCAATATCATTCATCATTTTCTTCATATAGAAGCTTTCTCCATACAAGGTGGAGCTTACAGTTAATGTTTGCTCAAAGCGTTTTTGCTGCTCGGCATGAACCGCGCTCATCTGCTGCATTTTCAACCCGACGTACAGCCCCAGCACAAAGTACACTCGGATGGCTGCTACAACAACTAAGGTTAACCATTCAGTTGTAAGCAGAGGGTTTGTCTGTAGAAAAAAGAATCTAGCGTTTATCTCTGCAATATTTGATAAAACATCCACACCAATCACAAAAAGCCCGAATAACAAAAGCTTTTTATCAGGTAGCTTCTTTGGAAGAAAGAACATCCCAATCCCAAAAACAAGATAATAAAAGAAGGCTGAAAAATGAATGTTCCATGCATCAATGAACATGGATGGATCATTGATAAACAGGCTGCTAGTGAGTGTGCGGAAAATAACGACAACTAGTCCAGTTACGAAGCCAGTCCATATATAAGGTAAATAAGGAAATAATAAAAGAAGCAAAAAGAATGCACTACTTCCTAGCCCAAAGCGAAATTCAGTACCAAAAGGGGCAATACGCAGCTCGCCGCAGATAGCTGTTGCTGCAGCAACAAAAAAGATCGTTAACCAATGTACATTCTTAAACATACGTCACCTACTAAAAACAAAATGGGAAAAGAGCATTTATACAGTATATCAAAAGTATGAAGATTTAATCCGATTATTTATTTTGATCTAGTAAAGTGTTATTTGTTTCTTTTGTCATTATAACTTGATATTCTTATTATGGTAAGCGCTTACTTTTTATTGGGATGTTGAGGAGTGGACAACAATGCAAGAATTAATGAACCTACACCGTGAGTTTGAGGCGACCTACAATGGCCTTGCGCCAGAGCGAATTTTCTTTGCACCTGGTCGTGTCAACTTACTTGGTGAACATACAGACTACAATGGAGGATTTGTCTTTCCTGCTGCACTTGAGCTTGGTACATATATGGTGATTCGACTTCGGACAGATGAGAAATTCTATTTAACCAGCGTGAACGCGAAAGAAAGAGTTGAGTTTAGTGGAAAGGAACTCAATTATGACGAAGCACACGGATGGGGTAATTACATAAAAGGTGTTCTCGCGGCATTTAAGGAAGAGGGATTTCAGCTTCCTGGTGCAGAGATCTTAGTCAAAGGAACCATACCCAATGGAGCTGGGCTTTCATCGTCGGCTTCGCTCGAAATGGCTACAGCCTTCGCAGTTTCAGAAATAACGGGTGCTCATTGGCCTATTGTTGAACTCGCCAAGGTGTGTCAGGCTGTAGAGAATCATTTTATAGGAGTTAAAAGTGGGATCATGGATCAATTCGCTGTAGGAATGGGCAAAAAAGATCAAGCCATTTTTTTAAATACAGCTAGTTTGATGTATGACCATGTGCCATTGGAGCTTGGAACCTATCACATGGTGATTACGAACACAAACAAACAGCGAACACTCGCTGATTCCGCATATAACGAAAGGCGAAGTGAATGTGAAGGAGCCCTTCGTGTTCTTCAGGATGGGGGTGTGATGCTTGAAACCTTAAGCGATCTGACCACTGCTTCCTGGAACGAATGCAAAGATTTTATCGAGGACCATATGCTCAGTAAACGAGTAAATCATGTGGTAATGGAGAATCAACGAGTGGTCGATGCGATAGAAGTGTTACGTTCAGGAGATTTACATGCATTTGGAGAGCTTATGAACGCTTCACATCAATCGCTTGCCGCCGATTACGAAGTCACCGGATATGAACTCGATACGCTCGTGCGAATTCAACAGAATACACCTGGATGCATCGGATCCAGAATGACAGGTGCGGGCTTTGGAGGATGCACGGTAAGCCTTGTTCACCAGGATAACCTAACAGATTTCCGTGAGCTGGTAGAGAGGCAGTATCAGGACGAGATTGGCTATATTCCTGAATTCTATGTAAGTCGGGCTGGTCATGGGGTACGGGAATTATAAGGTGTTCGCTGCAGGTCATTCGGGTATAGTAAGAATGGAGGTGTGTTTCAATGAAGAAACGTTCTGAATTGGAGGACCCGAACAATCTTGCCGCGTACCAGGATGAGTTTTCAGAAGAGTCCTTTTGGATGAAAGTTAGAAAATACGCTAAGAAGATTGGCGCAGCGGGAATCTATACTGTCTTTTTGCTTTACTATACATTTAGGAAACCAGATCTTCCATTAAAGGCAAGGTCTACGATTCTGGGTGCACTTGGTTATTTTATTATGCCAATCGATTTTATTCCTGACATGACACCAATCATTGGATACACGGATGATATAGTGGCCTTAACGGGTGCACTTCTTTTGGTAGCTGCGTATATTGATGATTCAACCAAGGCTCAGGCACGTGCGCGGGTGCAGAAGCTGCTTGGGCAGGACATTCAAGACGACCTTCAGTTTGTTGACGACAAGGTTGATCAGAAATCTTCCGCTTCCTCTTAAGCCCAAAGATTTGCTACGATAAGGGGAGGAGGGTGTGAAATAAATGGAACGTGTTATTATTCTTATATTAGCTATTGTTGTTGTCACTCAATGGATTGTGATTAAAAATCTTCGCGCAAATCAAGCAGATCGCTCCACTCATGAACAATCGGAAGAGACGGAGCGGAGAATCTCGCAAGACGTACCGTTAAATAATCGATTACGCCAATTGCTACGCGAGGGGCAAAAGATTAAAGCCATTAAAGAACTGCGTACCGTTCATCCAATTTCTTTAGCAGAGGCGAAGAGATACGTTGATGAATTGGAACGGAATGGATAAAAAACTCGACATTCGTTTGAATGTCGAGTTTTTTTGTGAACAAGGGTCATGGTTGAAGCCATAAAAGCAGCATAGACATACCATGAATAAGGCTGGTTGGGAGGGAGAGTTGTGAAGGTTCTGTGGATTGCAAAGGATACTTCTACGTATCTTGATCGTAATTACTTTTATCTTGAACAGGAGCTTGCAAGGAAAGTGGAGCTTGTTACGTGGAGACAATCTGGTCATATTCGCCAAATACTTAAGAGCTTGGCATGGAAGCCTGATTTTATCTTAATCGTTCAAGATATTGGTCCTCGTTTTGAGCCGGTCATTCACGGGTTACATGAGGTAGGCATCCCTTCGGCGGTGTTTATAAACGATGTTCACAGGTTTAAAGAGGAAAGAAGATCATTTTTAAAAAAGCATCGTCACACGTTTTTGTTTAGTGTGACAAGGGATGCCTGCATGAAGACATACCCTGAATATGCCAATCGAACAGAGTGGTTTCCTCACTTTGTTGAACCATCCGTCTTTTATGATCGAAACTGTAAAAAGCAGCTGGGTATCCTTTTGCTTGGTCAAATGAACGAGGTGTATCCATTTAGACAACATGTAGAGAAGATCTTCCGCACACACCCTGAGTTTACAACGAGGCCACATCCAGGGTATGACCATTTTCCCCTTGAGACCTCTGCACCGGTTGGGCACTCCTACGCGCAATTAATCAATCAGTCGAAGCTTTTTATTACCTGTCCTTCGATTCATGTCTATCCAGTGAAAAAATATTATGAAGCGCTTGCGAGTAGCACTCTTTTAGTGGCACCTAGCTTTACGGAGCTCGAGGATCTTGGTTTTGTACCAGGAGTTCACTTTGCGGAAGCAACTGAGAGCACCGTCCGAGCGGTTGTTGAGTATTATGTAACTCATGAGAAAGAGCGACAAGTCATTGTGAAAAGCGGGTACGATTTTATTCACCGTACACACACAACGTCTATTCGTGCCAATCAGCTTATTCAAAAAATGAAAGAAATAAAAGAGATTATCACCTAACGAATTGGAGGGAGGAATCATATGCCGAAAGTATGTATTCTTGTTCATACGCACTCTTTTTTAGATACTCGTATATTTCAGAAGGAAGCAAAGTCACTTAAGAAAAACGGCTATGATGTGGTTATGATTGTACCTCGGATTAAGGGGAAGCTGTTCAAAGTGAACAAAGAACCCTTTGAATCAGAACTTTTAGAAAAACGCTTCACCTATGAAGGAATTGAGATTGTCACTTATGATTTTGAAACGTTCAAACCGACGGTGGAGCATATGCATGAGCAGATTAAAGACCCGGCCATGCTTTTCACGAACCCGCTTGTTGAGCTGGGATTAAAGGAAAAGGCAGATGTGTATCACGCGCATGAGGTTGGTTCATTATTTGCAGGTGTAGGTATTAAACGAAAGCTCGCACAAGCTGGGGTGTCGGTACCACTTATTTTTGATAGTCATGACCTGATTCCTGATCCGTTTGACATGAACCCGCGACTTGTAGCCATGGGCAAGCTTCTTGATGATCTGTTAAAAGAAATTGACCATCTCATTACCGTCTCACCTTCTATTAAAGCCTATTACATTACCAAGCAGCCTCTTCTTCCGATTGATATTCTATATAACTCTCCACCATTACATGCAGCCTACAAACCAAAAATCACGCATGACCAAAAGCTAACGGTTGGATATGAGGGTCACATTGCAGATAAGAAAAAAGGAAGCAGTGACAAGATCTTTGAAATGACAGAACATGCAGCGAAGGAAATCGATGAGTTTACCTTCAAAATCATTGGTGGGGTGCTGCATCATCAGACGCTCGACATCCCAGAAAATGTGAACGACTATATTCATCTAACAGGATGGGTTCCGTTCGAGCAAATTGCTTCTGAGATGACAGACATTGATATTGGGTGGATTGACTTTGAAGATCTGAACCACTCGTTGAACCGTTCGTATGCACTGCCGAATAAATTTTTTAGCTATTTAAACAATGGCATCCCAGTCATTGTCAACAAGCTGCACGACATGGAACAATTCATTCAAACACACCAATGCGGAATTGTTTTAAATAAGCAGCATGCAACGGGCGCTGATTATGCGGAGGCCGTTTTATATCTTCACAGCAATCGAAAAGTGCTTGAGCAAATGAGCGCAAATGCACGGGCAGTTATGGAAAAGCTATATAGCTGGGAGCAAATGGAGAAGCGTATGCTCCAGATCTACCAAACTCTTTTATCTAAGCAGTCTCCGAGTTTTTATCTTTAATTGAGGTGGGGATATAACTTAATAATGTAAAATAGAAGGTGGGACATAACATCAATGCGGATAGCAAAACACGAACATAGCAATACATCCGCTTCAGGAGAATCCCTCGCACCCACAAGAACGGCCTCAGCCCCTTTCGCGGAAAAAGCGCCGCTACAGTGTCTTCACCGCGTTCTGTTCCGTAGGAGTCTCGGGTTCTCCTTCCGCTCTTCTTACTAAATAATCCAAAAAACACGAATGGCGAATGATTCGATCGTAGAATCATTCGCCATTTTTAAATTGATTTTTAGTTTTGTCTCAGGCTCTTCTTTTGTTCGCTTAATTTAGCGAAGTTTCCACTGGAGCGGATTACGTGCTACTTAAATGCTTCTTAATCAGCTCGCACATCTGCTTGGCGGACTGTCCGTCCCCGAATAGTGATGGGTGAGAGGTAGGAATCGTTACATTCTTAACTGCTTCAATGATGTCTTTTTCCGCACTAGCATCAACAAGCTGATTCCAGCCTGTTCGCACAGTGTCTGTCCATTCTGTTTCATCCCGTAATGTTACACATGGGACTTTAAGCATATACGCTTCTTTTTGAATCCCACCTGAATCGGTCAAAATCGCTTTAGCCTGACTCATCAGAGAAAGCATATCAAAATAATGAAGGGGATCAATCAGGTGAATATTTTTTGCCTTAGCCAGTTTAAGCTCGGTCAGCATTTTTTTCGTTCTTGGGTGAAGAGGTAAGATCACAGGAAGGTCTACTTGGGCAAAAGCATTCATGATGGCAGTGAGCTTCTTAGGGGAATCCGTATTTTCTGCACGATGAATGGTAGCTGCATAATATTTCTTTGGAATGAGTCCGTGTTTTAGTAAAATAGTTGATTGCTTAATGGCTTCGTACCTGTGGTGAAGAACCGCATCATACATAATATCGCCTGTGTTGTAGACGCCTTTTTGAATGCCTTCTTTCGCAAGCTGATCAGCAGCAACTTGTGAAGGGCAAAAGAGTAATGAAGATAAATGATCGGTTAAAAGACGATTGATTTCCTCAGGCATCCTTCTGTTAAAGCTTCTGAGACCAGCTTCCACATGGATGATGGGGATGTGTAGCTTTGAAGCAGCCAGACTTGCAGCAAGTGTAGAGTTTGTATCGCCATAAACGAGCACTGCATCTGGTTTTTCTTTAAGGAGAATGGCTTCAATTTTAACAAGCATGGCTCCGGTTTGTTCTGCGTGTGTTCCTGAGCCAACACCAAGATGATAATGTGGCTTTTGCATTTGAAGCTGATCAAAAAAGATATCAGACATGTTGGCATCATAATGTTGTCCCGTATGAACAACTATTTCATTCATATCAGGATCATTCAAAAAGCAAATTGATAGCATACATGCCTTAACAAACTGGGGGCGTGCCCCAATGACAGTGAGTATGTTCATATTATCCTCCTATCGAACGCACCATTTTGCTCTACTTATCATTCGATAATAAATAATATGTATCTAGCTTGTTCATGCCACGACGTTTGCTCGGGGTCTTGGGTAGGAAGTTAGAGGAGGATGGTTGCAATTGAGGGGAAAGGTCTGCTTTCTAGTGTCGGAGCATCCGTTTTTGGACGCAAGAATCTTTTATAAAGAGGCGAAAAGTCTGGTGCGAAATGGGTTTTGTGTCACACTGATTGTACCGAGAAAGCAAGGATATTTGTTTGAGCCAAGTGGAAATCTGCTAGAGGATACATTTTTAGAATCGACTTTTCAATATGAGGGAGTTCGATTTGTCACTTATGAACAGAAGTTATCATCAAAACCAATTGCTCATCAGCTTCATTACCTTCAAACAGGTCAAGTGGATCCATTTCCGTCAAAGTTAAGAGAGCTCGGAGTACGTGAATGTGCTGACATCTATCATGCACACGAACAAAGCTCCTGTTATGAGGCGATTATGATTAAAAGACAGCTAAAAGATAAGGAGAAACACTGCCGGATCATTTATGACAGCCATGAGCTTGACCTCGACCCACGAGATCGCTCCATCAGTCGACTAAGACAGCAACAGCTTAAGCTGTTTTTAAGAGAAATGTATCAAACGGTTGATGCGGTGATTACAGTTTCGCCGAAGATTGAGTCAGAGATCCAACGCTTATGTTCAAATGTTCGTACACTTGTTTTATACAATGCACCGCTGCTTTCTACTTGGCAGGAGAGGGAGACTACAGACGCACCTCTAGTGTTAGGTTATGTCGGAGCTATGCATCACGAGAAGGGCAGTATGGATAAGCTTTATGAGATTCATCGGTTAACGAGTAAGTGGAATCTTCACATCAAGGTAATCGGGGGTCCGCCTGACCAAACAGACTCAGAACGAATGAGCTGGAGTGGCTGGGTACCGTTTGAAGAGCTTCCATCTATGCTCGATACAGTTGATGTCGGGTGGATTGATGTGGATGTGCACAACTCTCTCAATCGCGAGTATTCGCTACCTAACAAGCTGTTCAGCTATCTTGAACGCGGGATTCCACCAATCGTTAATCAATGCGTGCAGATGGAGCAGTTTCTAAAGGTTCATGAATGTGGGTTTGTTATAAATGAAAAAGAGGCAAGCGCCGCAGAGTATGCGGCTCTACTTCAAAAGCTAAATGAAGATCGTTCTACCCTCCAAAGAGTAGGGGGGAATGGCAGAAGAATCATGGAAGAACAGTATAGCTGGAATCATATGGAAAGATACTTAGTGTCGTTATACCATTCGCTCCTAGCCTAGTCGAGATTTTTTAAATGCGTTAAGAAACCATTCCACATGGCATGGTTTTTTTGCGTGATGCTATCTTGATGGTTCCGCACATTGTAGAAAGTCTGGTCCACATAATGGAAAGAACCTTCCTCAAGAAGCTTATACATAACGGCTACATCCTCGTAAAGTCGTCCATCCGCGTAGTTGAGTTCTGGAAAGCCACCAATCTTTTTTAATGAAGAGGTGCGATACAACCGCGGACCAAGTGGATGTCGATAGGCTAGTAACTCTGCCTTTGAATAAATAGGCCGTCCCTTGGCAATGCCCTTGTACTGTAACTCATGCTCAGAGCTATTCCATCTCCTGAAATTCCCGTACAGAAGAGGCGACTGCTCAGGCCAAGATAGAATGCTCTCCCTCATTTTTGTGAATGCATCAGGGTCAAGCCAATCATCAGGATCAAGCTCTAAGATAAACGGAGTGCGGATATAGGGCAATCCAGCATTTAAGGCACGGGCTTTCCCGCCATTTTGTTTTAAAAAATGAATGTGAAGAGTTGGATGCTCCCATGTTGCAAGATGTTCCTTGGAGGAATCGGTCGATGCATCATCAATAACAAGGATTTGCTCCGGAACAAACCTTCCCACCAAACATGAGGCGATGGCAGCATCAACTGTATTTACATGATTGTAATGAGCGATAAGCACGGTCACTGAACAGGTTAGCTGTTCATTTGGCTGTTCATATGTTCCCGCAAACTCTAGCTTTGCGCGCTCTGTGATGGGTAGTCTTCTTTGAGTTGGAGCCTTTAACGGCTGAAAAGTCATGTCCTTTGGTAACTGGTTCAGCCAATAGGCAAGAAATGCTTCTTTAAACGGAATATAACGAGTCCCAGGAAAAGGGGAGCGAGTCCATGCTTGGTTTTGGAGCCATACTTGTTCCTCGTTCCCGCTGACCATAACAGTCGTGTCTTCATGAATGAGAGTCTGGACACCCGAGAAAAGAACCAAAGCAGAATCGACCTTTTGTCTAGAGTGTATTAGTGTATTCAACTGTTTACCGAGTTCCTCCGGTTTCACTTCTAGAAGATGAACGTCATCAGGCAGAGAAGGTAACGTTTCTGAAGGAGAATGAATAAGCCAAATGGACTCTAGCTGAAGCGTACGTATAGAAGCGAGAGTTGTAAATACTGTGTGAAAGGGAGGGCGATAGAGTATGACGACAAGCAGATGATTCAATGAGGAAACCTCCTTTATTTAAGCAGGCGAGCATGGAATTTTGGAACCACAAGGACATTGAAACAAGCAAATTCTCTCGTTTTACATTTACTAAAGAAGATTGTGAAAGGAGGGAGAACATGTTTTTTATCCGTATGTGGTTCTTGCTTAAAACATTCTTCATCATCCTGCTTTGGCCATCGTCCATTGACAAAACGACCACTAGAAAAAGGTTACTAACCTTACTTGTTGGCGCGAACGTAGAAGTGCTTACAACGTTTGGCTATGTTTCTGGTCGCGTTGTAAGTGTGAAAAAGGATTATGTCGTTCTTATGGATTCATTGGATACAGAGATCTTTGTTCGTATCGCTAAAGTTGAATCAATCCGTACGTAAACGGTAGAGAGGAGGTTGACTCAGTGTATAAGCCGTATTTTTATCAAGAGCTTTCTAACAGGCTTGAATCTCGCGTGGAGATTGCGACAGATACGAATTTTATCGTTGGTTTTATCACGCGCGTAACACCTGAGCTTGTGGTGATTGATGTGACAGATGGCTATGACACAGGCTCAGATCAATATGTCTTTATAGATGCAATCAATTATGTACGATTTCCGTAAAAATATGTAATTTTTAAGGGATTCCCTTCTTGTACCCATGTGGTATAATCCCCTTTATGAGTAAGCGGGAAGAAGTGTCGTATACTATCTATGAATAGCGTCAAGGCCAGGATCCTGGGCGCTGTTTTTTATATTGTTCGCTTACATAGGAAAGGATAATGTTTGCATGAAACGCATCTTAGAAGTGATCAAACAGGATTGGAGAAACATTAAGGGAACTCCAATTGTTATGCTTTTACTTATCGGATTAATGATCTTACCCTCTTTATATGCATGGTTTAATTTAAAGGCAACATGGGATCCTTATGGGAACACATCAGAACTTGCCATTGCCGTTACAAACGAGGACGAAGGAGCCGAGGTCCGCGGTGAGCCCTTTAACGTGGGAGAAGAACTCGTGGATCAATTAGCCGACAATGATAAATTGGGATGGACGTTTGTCTCTAAAGAGGAAGCCGAACGAGGTGTGATTCACGGGGATTATTATGCAAGCATTCACATCCCGTCTGACTTCTCTGAGAAGATTAGTAGTGTTTTGACTGACTCGCCGGAAAAACCGGAGCTTGATTATAGTGTGAACGAGAAAATTAATGCGATTGCACCAAAAATGACGTCTGCTGGAGCTTCAACAATTGTTGAGGACATTAACGAGAATTTCGTTCAGACAGCGACAGAGGCCATTTTTGAAGAATTTAACGAGATTGGTGTACAACTTGAACAAGAGCTGCCGACGATTCGAAATATCGAGAATCAAATTTTTGAATTAGAAAATCGATTGCCTGAGATAAGCGAACTAGGTGATCAAGCTATACGCCTTGAAGAAGCTCTTCCGGAAATTCGCGAGCAGGGACAAAAAATCGTGGATCTAGAAAAGCGGATTCCTGAGATTAATGAAGCAGGAGACCAAATTCTAGAGCTTGAAGAGCGCTTCCCTGAAATTAGACAAGCTGGAGACCGTGTACTAGAGCTACAACAACGCATTCCAGAGATTCAGCAGGCAGCAAATGCTGTTCAAGAAGTGGATCGTCGCTTTGATGAAATTGCAACAGAACTAGATACTGCGCTTGAGCAAGTAGAGAAAGCGCAAGATGTGATCGGTCGGGCGCAGGCTGCTCTTCCGATCGTAGAAGATGTAGCCGATCAAGGATTAGATTATGTTAATCGATTCCAAAGCTTTTTAGATGAAAATGATGAGGCGTTTGCGGCGATTACACCAGCCATTGAACAAAATTTGCGACTGGTAGAGCAAACAACCTCAGCTGTGGCTCAGCTTACAGGTGCATTACGTGACGCGGAGCCATCAGAAGAAGCCATTCAAAATGCAGCAAACTTGAATGACCGACTAACTTCCGCAATCTCAATGCTTGATCAAACCATTAGCTTGTATCAAGAGCTTGAGGAATTCCTGCCTGGAAATCCGTTAGCAGATCAGATTGGTCAATTACAATCCTTAAGAACGGAGCTTGTTTCCACACAGGAATCAGTACAGAAGGTGCAGAATGCTCTTGAAAATGGTGAACAACCAGCTGAGGATGTACTAAACGAGTTAGACAAACGAGCAAACGCAGCAAACGAACGCAGTTCAGCCGCTCGTTCTCGTTTTGAATCAGGTGGTGCTGACACGATTAACTCAGCGCTCGGACAAATTCGTGAAACGGCGCAAACCGCTTCTGATAATTTAACAGAAGCAACGGAAATGCTGCCGAACGTAGAAGGAATCTTAGACGATGCTGCTGGTATTGCAGATTACGGGCAGGAAGAGCTTCTGCAAATTCGCGAGGCGATGCCTGAGATTGGTACGCGTGTACATGAAGTTGCAGAAGCGATCAACAAGGACTTGCCTAATGCAATTGATGTCATCAATAAAGCGAGTGACTTTGTTCAAAATGATCTTAGTCATGTAGAGGATCAAATACACCGTGCGGCAGATTTTGTTCGAAATGATTTGCCTGGGGCAGAGGATCAGATTCGTAAGCTATCAGATCTCGTACAAAACCGTTTGCCAGAAGCAGAAGAATCCGTTCACAAAATTGCCGATGTGGTCCGGAACCAACTCCCTGATATGGAGGACGCAGTAAAGGAAGCTGCCGATCGAATTCGCGATTTTGATGAAGACTATGACTTAGGAGAAATCATTGAGTTATTAAAGAACGACGTACAAGCAGAGAGTGAATTCTTTGCTGATCCAGTCATATTAAACGAAGACCGTAAATTTCCGATTCCGAACTACGGGTCAGCAAGCTCACCCTTCTACACATCCTTAGCGCTGTGGGTTGGGGCATTGTTGCTTGCGAATCTATTAAGAGCCGACGTAGAAGATCCGGAAAACAGATTTAATTTTGTCCATGTGTACTTTGGTCGTCTGGTTACATTCCTTGTTGTAGGTGTTGGACAAGGATTAATTGTGACACTTGGAAACATCTTTATCCTTGGCGCGTACGTAGATAATAAGATCCTCTATGTCTTATTCGGTATTCTTATAAGCCAAGTCTTCATGACCATGGTCTATACGCTAGTATCTGTTTTTGGGAATATCGGTAAAGCGATTGGAATCATCTTAATGGTGCTGCAGCTCTCAGGTGGGGGTGGCACATTCCCTATTCAAGTGGCGCCATCCTTCTTCCAGGCCATTCATCCGTTCCTTCCGTTTACGTATGCGGTTGGATTGTTACGAGAAGCTGTTGGAGGAGTTGTCCCATCTATTGTTTGGACAAATCTGGGCTTTTTGTTTTTATTCTGGATAGGTGCCATTGCGTTTGGACTTCTTTTGAAGAAGCCACTACACAAACGAATCCAAGCAACAGCAGAGAAATCCAAGGCAAGTGGAATGATTCAATAATAGGAGGGCGAAACAGGCGAGGTGAAACCTGTTTCGCCTTTTATCCATTCTCGTACTTTACCGATGAATTCGCTATACTAAGAAGAATGGGGGTTGATAAAGATGAAAGACATGCATATAACCGTTATCGCGCCTTACGAAGGACTTCAAAAAACAGTCAAACGCGTGATCCAAAAACAACAGCCTTTCACATATAATGTGTACCTTGCTGATCTGCAAGAAGCTATTCCAATTATCCAGAAGGTAGACGACAAAACAGATCTCTATATTAGTCGTGGAGGAACAGCTAATGTCATTAAGGCTCATACAGATAAGCAGGTCGTTGAAATTCCAATCTCAGGCTATGATATCTTACGAACCTTGTTATTAATTCAGGATGATAAGGAAGAAGCTGAGATCATTGCCTTTGAGAACATTTCAAGTGATTTTAACGAAATTTCTCAGTTGCTTGGAATCGAAGTTCCCATTACGTCCATTCATTCTGCGGCTGAAGCTGAACCGGCCGTCATCAAGGCGAAAGCGTCAGGACGTAGGGTTATTATTGGAGACACAGTTACAAACGATTTTGCACAGCGTTATGGCGTGGAAGGGATTTTAATCACATCGGGGGTTGAATCCGTTAAGCAAGCATTTGAACAGGCTGAGACCATTCGCCAAGTGCATCTTTTTCATGATGAAGAGAAGGAATTGTTTAAGACGTTAGCTACAGAAATGGATGAATCCTTTTTAGTGGTAAGAGGCAAGGAAATACGCTTTAAAAATAACGCATTAAAAAGGCTCGGACACCAAGTAGATGTGAGTCATTTAGTAAAACAGTTATTTGAACGGTTAGAGAATAAAATGCCTTCAGATGAACGGACTCATACGTTATATGCTGAGGAGAAACCTTATCAATTAAAAGTCCAACCATTAGGGAAAAAAGGTTACTTCATCATCTACATTCGGGAAATCGAACAAGTCATTCCGAGCTTCTGTAGTCCGTTTCAAACAGATGGACTTACCCTCCCGTTAGTTCTAGGAACAAAATCAGAATTGGTAGATCGATTTAACCAACTGGTTGAGAGTAACGATCCAATTCTTATTCTGGCAGAAGAAGGGTCTGGCGAACGCTGTGTGACAGAAGCCTTTTTAGCGAACCGGTGGGCGTTGGAGTGTGACTTGCGAAAACAGGTTGAAATGGGCGAGTTATTTCAGACGCAGATGCCACTATTTTTCTCACATCTTCATACATTGTCTGAGTCAAAGCAAAAAGAATGGATAGATGCTGCAACAAGGTATAAGGCGCCAGTTGTTTTCTTTTGTAATCATGATGTGAAGAAGGACTGGTTTGGAGACAGAATTTTGGAATTGCCGTCACTGACTGCGAGGCTTGAACAGGACCCTAGCTTTATCCGTACGTTTATTTCTCGGGCTAACAGCCGATTTGGCAAGCAAGTTATAGGACTTAAAAACAAAGCAGCTGAAATGCAAGAGCTATGTCAAAGGCACTCACTTGTATCATTTAGAGACCTTATTTTTCAGGAAGTTGAACAAGCACAAGCTTCGCATATTCATCTTGAGGTGAAACAACTAAATCATGAACAAGATGGCGTTATTTGTTTGGATCTAAGTAAAACGCTTGATGAAATGGAAAGTGAAATCATTCAACGAGTGTTAAAGGAGGAAGGATTTAATCAATCTAAAACAGCTAAACGACTTAATGTGAATCGTACAACCATCTGGAGAAAACTAAAATAGTGTTGCATTTAGCAACTTATTTTAGTTTTTTTATTGTTTTTTTTAATAATGGGTGTATATTTATGACTGTAAACGTTTGCTGAATTATTTTCTAGAAAAAAAGTATTGCAAAATAGAACAGAAAGTTGGTAAGCTGATGAGACTAAAACAATCAATCGAGAAAATCCCAGGTGGAATGATGGTTGTTCCTCTATTACTTGGAGCCCTTATTAATACGGTTATGCCTCAAGCGTTACGGATTGGAAACTTTACTGAAGCACTTTTTGTAAACGGTGCCTCAACACTAATTGCCTTATTTCTTCTCTGTGCAGGATCGCAAATTAACATAAAAAGTTTTGGTGTTTCTTTTGGAAAGGGATTCACGCTATTAATGGTTAAATGGATTTTTGGGGGAGCTGTTGGTGCAATTATTTTCCTTCTGGCAGGCGGTGCAGAAGGCCTATTCCTTGGACTTGCCCCAATTGCTGTTATTGCGGCCATGACAAATTCAAATGGTGGATTGTATGTTGCGCTTGCAGGACAGTACGGAAAAAGTGAAGACAAAGCAGCATACTCTGTGCTTGCGATGAATGATGGACCTTTGTTCACAATGTTAACGCTATCTGTTCTTGGAGCTGTTGGTCTTCAAGGCGGATTCTTTGAAATTACAGCCTTTATAGGTGTTCTTTTACCGATTCTTATCGGTTTCATCCTTGGGAATATTGATGGAGATATGAGAACCTTCCTTGGTAAGGGAGCAGATGTGCTGATCCCATTCTTTGCATTTGCCTTAGGTATGAACATCAGCTTCTCCTCTATCGTAGAAGGTGGCTTACCTGGTATTTTCCTTGGTGTATTGGTTGTTTTAATAACAGGGATTACAGGCTATTGGGCATTTAAAATCTTTAAATGGAACCCACTCATTGGTGCCGCAGAAGGATCAACAGCAGGTAATGCTGTTGCTACTCCAGCCGCCATTGCTACAGCAAGTACAGCTTTTGCGTACAACGTAGAACTTGCTACTGTACAAGTAGCAGCCAGTGTCGTAACAACGGCCATTTTACTTCCGATCTTTGTTGGCTTTTTAGCTAAACGATTAGAAAGGAAGCAAGGCCCTGTAACATCAGAGGAGTGAACATAATGAAAGTCGCAATTATAGCGGATGATATAACAGGAGCAAATGATAGCGGGGTTCAGCTTGCCAAAAGTGGGCTGAAAACGGCTGTCTGGCTTAATAATGTAGAACAACAAACGGTTGAATCGTTAGAAGCTGTAGTGATTGATACCGATAGTCGGGCGATGAGCGAGCATGAAGCCAGAGAATCCATAAAAGCATCCTTACACGTTTTAGAGCCGTATCAACCGCAGCTTTTATTCAAAAAGGTGGATTCGACCTTACGCGGAAATGTTGGAGCGGAGCTTGCTGAGCTAATCAAGCTAAACGAACCAGATTATGTGTTGTTAACTCCTAGTTTTCCGGAAAGTAGACGAACAGTTAGTGAGGGGCTTTTATACGTAGATGGGACGCCAATTGGTGAAACAGAATTTGCGTTAAACGAGGCTGACCCGGTCAAGGATTCACGAATTGCTGATCATATCGGAAGACAGTTTAAAGGAGAGCTTGTAGAGGTCCCAGAGGAATTATGGACTAAAAGCCAAAGCAAGATCGAGGCATGGCTTAAGCAGAATCACTCTGCAAAAGGATGTGTTTTCATCTGTGACGCAACAAGCTCTCACACTTTAAAGACGATCGCCCAGTTTGCACAAGGATCTACTGATCAAATTCTTCTCGCAGGCTCTGCAGGTCTTTCCTCTGCATTAACAATCGAAAGTAATGGAGGAAAACGCGAGGTTAAGCGAACAAAACCAACACAACCGATCCTATACCTTATTGGAAGTATGAGTGATATTAGCCGTAAACAGGTACAGCATCTACTGATTCAGGAACAAGCTGTTGGTATAAAAATGGACGCCTTAAAAGCGGTAGATGAGGATGAGTTTGTTAGAGCAACGGAATTCGAACGAGTAAACAAAGAGGCGCATGCAACTCTGAGAGATCAAAAAATTCCTGTTATCTATTCTGGGACAGAGCGACATGAAATTGATGTAGTGTATTCGTATGCGCAAGAGAAAAACATTCCACTCTCTGTCATCAGTAAGCGTATTGTTGCACTACTTGCAGCAGTTGGAGAAAACCTTGTTCAAACGTATTCGTTTCAAGCGATCATCATGACTGGTGGAGATACAGCGAAAGCACTATGTAAACGTATCGACATCAGTCAGCTCAATCTAATCGATGAGTTTGAAACTGGCATCCCGATCTCAATGTTTACGGGCTCGCTTGAGGGTACCTACGCGATTACAAAAGCCGGAGCATTTGGTACAGAGCATACATTTAGCAAGATTTATCAATTTTTTATGGAGGGTGCGATAAAATGAAGAATCCAATTATCGGTATTACTATGGGAGATGCAGCAGGAGTTGGACCCGAAATTATTTCTAAAGCCTTTGCTTCCGGCGAGCTTTTTCAAAGTGGTCGTCCACTAGTCATTGGAGATTACGAGCTGATGGAGCGTGCTGTTGCGATCACAAAAACTGAATTAAATGTCGTTCCTGTAAAGGATCCAACAGAATGTGTCTTTGAACCGGGAACGATTGAAGTATTAGATCTCAAGCTTTTACCAAAGGATCTTCCATTTGGTCAAGTGAGTGAAGAAGCAGGAAATGCAGCCTTTCGTTATGTGGAAAAGGCAGTTGAGTTAGCAAAGGAATCAAAAATTCATGCGATTTGTACAGCACCACTTAACAAAGAAGCGATGCAAAAAGCAGGACATATGTATCCGGGTCATACAGAAATTTTAGCTGAGCTAACAGGTACAAAGGATTTCTCAATGATGCTTTCTGCACCTACATTAAAAGTAATTCACTTAACCACGCATGTAGGATTACGAAAAGCGATTGATATGATCAATCCAGAACGTACGCATAAGGTCATCACACTTGCTGATGAAACTTTAAAAAATGCAGGTGTTCAAACCCCACGCATTGCTGTATGTGGAATCAATCCTCATGCGGGTGAAAACGGATTGTTTGGCGAAGGGGAAGAGGAAGAGAAGCTGATCCCTGCCATCAAACAAGCGCAAAAGGAAGGGATTAATGTAGAAGGCCCTTATCCTGCTGATACGTTGTTTTTCCGTGCGGCACGTGGAGATTTTGACATGGTGGTAGCGTGCTATCACGATCAGGGTCACGTTCCAATCAAGGTGATGGGGCTTGAAGCTGGAGTGAACATCACAGTTGGTCTAAAAGGTGGAATCATTCGTACATCAGTAGACCACGGAACCGCATTTGATATTGCAGGTAAAAATATTGCAGACGAGCGCAGCTTAATCGCAGCCTATAAGGATGCAGTAGAACTAGCTCCAACCTCAAAATAAACAGGAAAGCAGTAAGCATTGAGAGATGCTTGCTGCTTTTTTATATGAATCCAACTAGCCCTGTCCATAATGATTAGGTTTACAAAGATAAAATCTGATAAACTGGATAGATTAGTTTTAGAGGAGACGATCATGAACTCGTATCTAGAAATGTTTATCCATTTACTTGAACGCGCAGCATTACTGTTAATTTGTTTGTATTTCCTGACGAAAATCCCTGGCTTCCGGGAATTATTGCAGAAAGATAAGTTATCAACCCCGCGTGAATTAACCGTTGTTACGTTTGTATTTTGTGCGTTCGCCTTGTTTGGAACGTATTCTGGAATTGAAGTAGAAGGGTCCCTTGTTAATGTGCGGACGATTGCGATTGTTGCAGGGGGGATTTTGTTTGGACCCTGGGTGGGTATTATTACGGGTGTTGTTTCGGGCGTACACCGGTATGTAATTGATATCGGTGGGGTCACGGCTATTCCGTGTTTAATCACAAGTATCACTGCAGGGATCATGGCTGGGATTGTTCATTTAAAAGTGAAGAAAAAGAACTGGTGGCTCGTTGGTATTGCGGTAGGCATGTTCTGTGAAATGCTAACGATGGGCTTAATCCTGCTGTTGGCCGAACCATTTGAACTTGGAGTGGAAATTGTGTCCATCATTGCTATTCCTATGATTTTGGGAGAAGTAAGCATTGGATTAATTATTCTGCTTGTATTAAATATTGAAGGAGAGAAGGACCGTGTGGCTGCGGAGCAATCCAAGATGGCGCTTGAGATTGCAAACAAAACGCTACCTTATTTCCGGTCGATTAATCAGGACTCACTCCACACAATCTGTCGGATCATTAAAGATGATATAGAAGCAGATGCTGTTGCTATTACCGATACTCATCATGTGCTTGCTTATGTTGGTTACGGGGAAGAACGGTACACTGCTGGAAGTAAAATAAACAGTGAGCTGACCAAACAATCGATCCGAAGTGGTGAAATTACGATTCGGAATCAGGTTGCCGATCATCATACACCTCAAATTCAATGTCTACTCATCATTCCATTTAAAGAGCATAATGAGGTCACTGGATCCCTTAAGATTTATTATCAAAAAGCGAACAAAATTACGGATTCCTTGCAGACCATGGCAATCGGTCTCGCGCAAATTATCTCTACCTTAATGGAAATCTCACGTATTGAACAAATCCGTGCTGGAGCAGAACAAGCGGAATTGAAGGCTCTTCAAGCGACGATAAATCCGCATTTTCTTTTTAATGCACTGAATGCAATTGCTTCAACAACACGTACAGATCCAAGTCATGCTAGGGAGTTAATTATTAATCTGTCGGGATACTTACGTTATAATCTTGAACTGACCGATGAAATGATTGATGTTTCTCAGGCGCTTGAGCAGGTACAGGATTATGTGGAAATTGAAAAAGCGCGGTTTGGAAGTAGGCTGAAGGTACACTATGATATTGATCCAGTCGATGTACGAATTCCCAGTCTGTTAATTCAACCGTTAGTTGAAAATGCGATTAATCATGGAGTACAAAAAGGGAAACAACAAGGAGAAGTGACCATTCGTGTAAAGGATTTAGGAGATACCGTACGGATCACTGTGATGGATACAGGGGTTGGAATTAGCCAAGAAATCATTGACCAGCTTTATACAGACAAGGTTTCAGCTAAATCAATTGGACTTTCAAATGTACATCAGCGAGTGAAGCTGATCTACGGCGAAGGCTTGGTGGTTAGCAGACAAAATCCTGGTACGTTGATCTATTTTGATGTAGTAAAAAGGACGGAGACTAAATGAAAGCAATCATCGTAGAAGACGAAATACCTGCTCAAAAAGAGCTGCAATATTTAATTGAAACACATAGTCAAATTGATGTGTTAGCTTGCTTTGAAGATGGACTTGAGGTGCTGAAGTATTTGCAGGACCATGAACCCGACGCCATCTTTTTGGACATTAATATCCCATCTCTGGACGGCATGATGCTTGCTGGTCACATTAGTAAATTTGAAACGAAACCTGCGATCATTTTCACGACGGCCTATAAGGAGTATGCGGTTAAAGCGTTTGAACTTGAGGCGTTTGATTACATCTTAAAACCTTATAGTGAAAAGCGTGTAGCGGCGATGCTGTCAAAGCTGGAAGCTCATTTTCTAAAGGGAAATGACCAGGCTGTAAAACAAATCCCAACAAACGTGATTCAGCGAATAAATGGCTGGAAAGACGATAAAATTTATGTGATTCCCGTAGAGGACATCTATTATGCGGAAGCGAGTGAAAAACAAACACTCATTTATACGAAGGATGATGTGTATTCAATCCCATCGACGATCTCTGTTTTTCAAGCAGAGATGCCAGAGGACTTATTTTATCGCTGTCACCGCTCATACTCGGTGAATATTACAAAAATCCATGAAATTGTGCCATGGTTTCATAATACCTATCTTCTAAAATTCCATCAGTTTAAGGCAGAGATTCCTGTAAGCCGTGGGAAAGCAAAAGAATTCAAACAGCTGATGCGACTATAGAAACCATTCATGCTTATTTCTATGCAGTTCATTCTAACCTGCGTACGCCCTCATCATCCGGTGCTAGACTTTAGCTAAAGAGACATGTTACTACCGGATGAAAAGAGGGAACCTACAATGAATACAACAAAGACTAACCGACTATGGATCATTTTTGGAACCGTTCTCGTACAAATGGGACTCGGAACGATTTATACATGGAGTTTATTTAATCAACCCTTAGCCGAATTGAACGGCTGGAACTTAAATGCAGTCACTGTTACGTTTTCAATTACAAGCTTTGCATTAGCCTTTGCCACATTATTCTCTAGTAAAATTCAAGAGAAAATGGGGATACGCAAGCTTTTAATGTTCTCAGGGATAACGCTTGGTTTAGGACTAATCTTAAGCTCCTTTGTCTCATCACTATGGATGCTTTACATTCTTGCAGGAGTCGTTGTTGGTTTTGCAAACGGTACTGCTTATATCTCGTCATTGTCTAACTTAATTAAGTGGTTTCCTGAACGCAAAGGACTTATATCAGGTATTTCAGTAGGAGCCTTTGGAACAGGAAGCTTCCTATTCCGATATATAAATGGAGCATTTTTGACTTCTTTTGGAGTGACGCAAACCTTTTTACTTTGGGGGTTATGCGCGCTTGCCTTAATCGTAGGTGGAGCTATTTTCGTCAAAGAAGCTAAAGTAGTAGCGGCTGTTACGAACGACAAACAATTAAAAGACTTTACCGTAAAAGAAATGTTAAAAACAAAACAGTCCTACATGCTTTTTATCATCTTCTTCACTGCGTGTATGAGTGGATTGTACTTAATTGGTGTTGTAAAGGATGCAGGCGAAAGTCTTGCTGGTCTTAGTCCAGAAACAGCGGCTAATGCTGTTGCATTAGTTGCCATCTTTAACACCACAGGACGTGTCGTACTTGGGGCCCTTTCAGATAAAATGGAACGTATGCACATCATTGCAGGGACACTACTAATCACAGCACTAGCCGTTGCTGTTCTAAGCTTCGCCGAGTTAAACTTTGGACTATTCTTTGTTTGTGTGGCAGTCATTGCCTTTAGCTTTGGTGGCAACATTACCATCTTCCCAGCCATTGTCTCCGATTACTTCGGTCTTAAAAATCAAAGTCGTAATTACGGTGTGATTTATCAAGGCTTTGGAATTGGTGCTCTTGCAGGATCAATGATTTTTACAGTAATGGGCGGGTTTGTCCCAACCTTTATGATCATCGCAGCTCTATGCTTAGTATCCTTTATTCTAGCCATCATGATTCGTAATCCACGATTACAAGAAGCGAGGGTTAAGGAGAAAGAAGAACATTATGCTGGACAAGTTGTGGCTGATAATTAACGAATGATAGAACGAGAGCATTCCGCTTTGTGGAGTGCTCTTGTTTTGGCATTATGTCTCCACTACATCAAATGCTGTTTCGATATCGTTAAGGTAGACACTAATGATGTCGGTATCACTTGTATTGATCTGAAAAATGTGTAAAGAACCTTCCTCAGGAGCTTCCTCAGATGTTTCGGTTAGTTTCAGCGTGTACGTATCATCAGTGATATCAACTACGTAGTCAACCTTTTGATCTGATTGATAAATGACATATGGCTTATCTCGATTTTTTCCATAAATAAGTTGTAAACGTAAGGTATGATCGACTTTTTCTTCGATGGCAGAAGGAACATCAGACAACTCCGCTGCTACTTCTTCGCTACCAGTACAGCCGGTTAAGGCAAAGCCGAGTATACAAAGGCTAATGATTAATTTTTTCACAAAGACCACTTCCTTCTCTTTAGGTAGGTTCTACCTATATACTGTATGTACATAAAAAGGGTTTCAGTTTTTATATGGAGGTTGATTAGATGAGTCGTGTGATTTTAGGTAAAGATATTGAACAATGGATGAAGGACTTTCCACACCTGCAGCAGCTAATGAAAACAGAACCTATAACATGGATTAATGATAGGAAATCGAATCATGAACCGATCCATCTTACTATAGAAGAAGCAGAGCAACGTTTAAGACGATTCGCTCCTTTTTTAGCAAGTGTTTTTCCTGATACACAAGCAAATCAAGGGTTGATTGAATCACCTATTCAGCGAGTAGTGCTTGCCGAGCAAGAAATTGAAAAACAGTTTGGCAAAAATCCTGGAAACCTGTGGCTTAAATGCGATCACCAATTACCGATTTCAGGATCCATTAAAGCACGAGGTGGGATTTATGAGGTATTAGCGCATGCTGAGAAGCTAGCCTTCCAACATGGCATGTTGAGGGAATCAGATGACTACTCAATATTGGCGGATGAATCATTCCGTTCTTTTTTCTCTTCTCATAAGATAGCCGTTGGTTCTACTGGAAACTTAGGGTTAAGCATTGGTGTGATGGGAGCGGCACTAGGATTTCAGGTTACGGTTCATATGTCCGCAGATGCAAAGCAGTGGAAAAAAGATTTACTTCGCACGCGAGGAGTGGAAGTCATTGAGTACACTTCAGACTATAGTAAAGCGGTAGAGGAAGGAAGAAAACAAGCGGAAGCCGATCCTACCACTCACTTTGTAGACGATGAGAATTCAACAACCCTTTTTGTTGGCTATGCAACAGCGGCTAAGCGCCTTGCGGGTCAGCTTGCAGAACAAGGGATTGAAGTAAGTGCAGAGCGTCCATTACATGTCTATCTTCCATGTGGAGTAGGTGGTGGTCCAGGTGGCGTCACCTATGGATTAAAGCAGGAGTTTGGTGAGCATGTTCAATGCTTTTTTGTTGAACCTACACATTCTCCGTGTATGGTGCTTGGAATGATGACAGGTTACCATGACCGCATATCTGTGCAGGATTTTGGGATTGATAATCAAACCATTGCTGATGGAGCCGCTTATCTCAGGTATCATGACGGCAGAGGATTCAATGCTTTATAAGCTGCAAGCCTTGTTAATGGATACAGAAAAAATTCAGCTTGAGCCATCGGCCGTTGCGGGACTTGCTGGGCTGATTCAATTACAGAAGGATCATGCGGTTCAACACGCTAAAGCCGCTACTCATTTAGTTTGGGCAACAGGAGGAAGTATGGTACCAGAAGAACAAATGCAACAAGATTACCAAACAGGGAAGAGGCTTTGGGAAACGGAGAATATAGAGTAAAGGTAAGCAAAACAATCGTTAAACAAACGTTTATTTTAATGAAAAAGTTCAATCTTTACAAAGCTTTAACCAACTTATCGTGGGGTAATATGGTATAATCATGTGAAAATATGTGTTAAGGGGGCGTCAGCTTGAAACGAATCGGTATTGCGTTACTTGCTTTTGCTGGACTATCTCTTCTCATTCTTAATATTATTCAAAACCTAGACGGACAGGCAGTTGCAGCAGATGATGAAGAACTTGCTGAAAAAATAGACCAATTGAATCCAGAGAACGGGGAAGTTAGTTATTTAGATTATCTACACTATTGGGCGTTAACGCATGATCACGTTCAAATTGCAGTAATAGGAAGTAGTGTAACAAATGGGAAAGGCGCAAGCTCGACCTCGAAAAATTGGCCTAGTCTTATGACACGTTCCATTCAACAGACTCAGGCAGTGCTCGAAAAAAGCAAACTCAGTAATTATGGAGTAAACGGAGCGACCATTCAGAACCTTCTGGATAACGGAAGTTTTGAGCAAATGATTAAGGAAGAACCTAATTTTATCATTATAGAAAGTTCCATTTTAAATAGCCATAGAAAGAACGAACCATTAAAAAATACAAATGAATCCATACGAATGGCTGTCGAGCAAATACAACAAGCTCTACCAACAAGTAAAATTTTGCTCACATCACCTAACCCTGCTACAACAAAGCTCGACACAGATTATAATGACATCGGACTGAATTATCAAGAGTACCTAGAAAGCACTGAGGATTACATCCTCAGCCAAGGCTGGAACTATGCAGATATGTATGGTGCGATGT
The DNA here is from genome assembly GCF_016798245.1 of Alkalicoccobacillus gibsonii. GTDB lineage: Bacteria > Bacillota > Bacilli > Bacillales > Bacillaceae_D > Alkalicoccobacillus > Alkalicoccobacillus gibsonii. The sequence continues at coordinate 669,120 of NZ_JAEUZA010000002.1, forward strand.
TAATTGATTTTGAAAAAGAAGGATTAATGCTTGAGCAAACGTTAGCAGACGGCTTGCATCCAAATGATCTGGGATACAGGATCTGGGCTCGTCAGCTGATGCTTTACTTAGAAGAAGACCGTACGTTATAAGATTTGAACCACTACTTCTGGATGAGGTGGTGGTTTTTTGGTTGGGGTTTGGAGTGGTAGGGGTGGAATCGGAGCGATAGAGAAAAGATCCATGCGATAGAAGGGAAATCCATGCGATAGGCATCTGGATTGGTGTGATAGAAAGGAGATTCATACGATAGGTAGCGGGATGGATGCGATAGAAGGGAGATTCATGCGATAGGCATCTGGATTGGTGGGATAGAAGGGAAATCTATCCGATAGGCATCTGGGATTGGTGTGATAGAAAGGAGATCCATGCGATAGGCATCTGGATGGATGCGATAGAAGGAAGATCCATGCGATAGGCATCTGGATTGATGTGATAGAGGAAGATCCATTCGATAGGCAGCGGAATTGATGTGATAGAAGGAAAGTCTATGCGATAGGCATCTGGATTAATGCGATAGATGGGAAATCCATGCGATAGACATCTGGATTGATGCGATAGAAGGAAGAACCATGCGATAGGCATCTAGATTGATGTGATAGAAGAAAAATCCATGCGATAAGCAACGGGATCGAAGCGATAGCCATCAATACGTTCCCCAGACCGTTCATCAAAAAAAACCGCGGTCTCTCCGCGGTTCTCCTCATTCCTCTCTTTATTTCCCTTCCAACACGGCAACGGCTTCTTTTAGTGTCTCAGCTTGTCCGACATTTCCAGGGAACACAATGTATGCACATCCTGGGAATTTGCTTTCTGGACCTGTTTTCCATACAGGGATGCCTGGCTTAATTTGTCCGGCGACTTCTGCACGTTTCACCGATAGACCGGTTGTACCGACGCTGCTAGAAGTGATGCCGCCTTTTGCGACAATGTAGTTCGGTTGGACGGTTAAGTCGCTAACAATGCTAGTGACAGCATCGGAAATTTTTACAGAAAGCTGTAACTCTTCTTCTTGACGGTTATCACCGAGATCTAATCGCTCACGTCTAGTGTAATAAACTACCGATTTTCCTGAGGTAATCAATTGTTCAATCGTTGTACGAACTCGCTCAATTTCTTTGGCAAATGCGTCATCATCCAGTACAAGGTGAACGTCGAACTCAATCGCTTCCACTAGACCGCTCGCAATCAGGTCATTGAGTTGCTCGGTTGTTTTCTGAACATGAGAACCTACAACAATTAATCCGCCATGATTTGTGTCTTCTGTGATTAACTCATCGCGTGTTAATAGGGCTTTATCTGTTACTCCACCAATAACCTTTGTTAAGGCTGAGGCGCTACGGCATAGAAATTGCTTGCCTTCTTTTAAAGCTTGGAGGAAGGCTGTAACAAAGACTTCAACATCTACGTAATCCACTGCATTGACAATGATTTTTTGAAAATCGGTTGCAGCAAGTAGTTGGTTTTTAACAGCTTCTACATCGTTTGCTCTTAACGTCTCAAGCGTAATGTAGATACAATCTTCCTTTTTGAATTCGCCTTTTGTTTTTTCTTCGACCCACTCTCCAAGATGAGAAGAGTGGAAGCTGAATGTACGATCTTTAGCAAATTCTGTTTCTCCAGCAGGGACGAGGTCATCTCCGTACTGTACGTAATGAACGTTATCAATGGTTAGGCGACCTCCTTCTTTAAAGAAGGGAATAATCACTTCTCCATCAAATCGACTAGAAGAAGCAGCTTCAATTGAATCCTTTAACGTAACAGTCTCAAGTGGGTAGTGCCCGCGAAGGGTAGAGTCTCCTCGGCTAATTAAAACATAAGGAACGTTTTCCTCTTCTGAAACAGCTTGTACTCTTTCTGCAATCTCAGTATGAGCCTTTGTTGTTTCAGCAGAAGTGAATCCGCGTGAGTTAGTTAGTAGGAAGAAGATTCGATTCTCTTCACGAAACCCAGCTTGAATGGAGCTTTTTGTCCAATCCGTATAAACCGACACACCGTGTACCGTCTGGATACCGGTTGGATCATCATCAAGTACGACAATTTTATAAGCTGAATTTGCTAGTTCTTTTGATAAAAGATCTTGAACAACCTCTCTATTAATTGAAGGAATCTGGTCTAGTCGTTCGGAAGCTTTTAGGTTTTGCATACTTATTGCTCCTTTCTTTCTACAGTTACGTTTGCCATCTTCTCATAATGCTGCACGATGCTTGCGTGATCCAAGGCTTCCTTTCCATCTGCTTTTAACGAATGGAAAATCTCAAGTAGCTGACTTGATAAAGGCAGTGGAACAGACAATTCATGCGCGGTATTCATCACATTTGTCAGATCTTTTAAGTTAATATCGACTCTTCCGCCTGCTTTAAAGTTACGGTCAAGGATCATTGGAATCTTTGCATCCATTACAGTACTTCCAGCGAGTCCTCCTCGGATGGCTTGGTACATTTTATCAATATCAATTCCAGCCTTAGAAGCAAGCGTTAGCGCTTCAGATACAGCAGCGATATTTAAGTTAACGATAATTTGATTTGCAAGTTTGGCCGTTGTTCCGCAGCCGCTGTCTCCAACTAAAACGATGTCTGAACCCATCGCTTGTAGCACTGGCTTTACTTCTTCAAACTGTGCTGACTCTCCACCAACCATGATAGCGAGTGTGCCATCGATGGCTTTTGGTTCTCCACCACTTACAGGAGCATCTAAGAAATGAACACCCTGTGCTGCAGCTAGAATTGCCATTTCTTTAGAATCTACAGGAGAGACAGAGCTCATATCCACAATAATTAAATCTTTAGATGCGCCTTCCATGACACCGTTATCGCCAAATACAGCCATACGAACATGCTCGCCTTTAGGTAACATGGTAATGACGCAGTCGCTGTTTTGGGCAACTTCCTTACCTGAGGTTGCAGGTGTTGCGCCTTCAGTTGCTAACTGATCAACGGCGCCTTGATTTAAGTCAAATACCGTTACTTGAAATCCTTTTTGTAGTAAATTACGTGCCATAGGGCTTCCCATAATACCTAGTCCAATAAATCCAACGCGTTTGTTCATGTATATCTCCATCCTTTTTTATATAATCTCTCTCTTATTCTATAAACCTGGTAATACGGTTTGGAACATTGTTAAAAAGTAGATAAAACCTAAAGCTGTCAGTCCTGCTATGAAACCACCTAAGCTCCACACACGTAGCGTTTCCATCATAGACAGACGTCCGAATTTACTAACAACCCAGAAGCCGGAATCGTTTGGTAAGGATAATCCAATACCACCTGCACAGATTGCTAGTCCGAGTAACACTGGAGATGCACCTAGTTCTACTGCCATCGGTCCTAGGATTGAAGACGTTGTAATTAGTGCAACTGTAGCGCTTCCAAGTGCTGCGCGTAGTAATTGAGCGAATAGGAAAGCAAGTAAGAGTACAGGCATATTCAAGCCCTGCATCATTCCGATTAATAAATCACCAATCCCTGTTTCTTGAACAACTTTACCGAAAGCACCACCTGCACCAGTTATTAACAAGATCATACCGGAGGACTCAAATGCTTGTGTCATAACAGTCTTTGAATCTTCTTTTAGATAAGGTCTGAACACAAAGAGTGCAGTAATGACACTAATGAGTAAGGCTGTATTTTTATCGCCAATAAAAGCAAAGAACGTAGGAATGATATGTTCAGGATTCTCTATGAAAACAACATTCATTAACGTGTTTGATAGAATCAAAACAATTGGTAAGGCAAGCATGGAATAAGCAAGCCATGTAGGCATTTCTTTCCCAGTTGATACTTGTTCTGTTTCTTCCATTTCCTCAGTGACATCACTTAGACGATCTCCGTTTGGTATACGTTTGCCGATGAATTTACCATAAAGTACACCACCGACTAGCGTGGCAGGAATGGCAACAAGTAAGCCGTAAAGGAAGAAGACGCCAATTTCAGAACCGGTATTGTCAGCAACAATCAGTGGACCTGGTGTTGGAATAATTAAGCTGTGTGAAACAATCAAACCGATAGCCAGGATCGCAACAAATGTTGCAAGTGAAATCTTTGTTTTAATGGATAAGCTTTGAACCAGTTTGTTTAAGATGATAAAAGCAGCATCAAAGAAAACGGGAATCGCCACTGTGGTTGCGGTTGCAGATAAGGCAAGAGGAGATCGTTTCACTCCAAATGCTCGAATCATTGATGAAGCAATTTTCTCAATGGCACCAGAGGCAGCAAGGAATTGACCGAAGATAATTCCAAGACCGATCAGTATCCCGACCCCTGCTAATGTTCCTCCGAAGCCATCTGCAATGACTCCGGGTAATTCCCTGACACCAATATTCGAAATGAGACCAATTCCAATAGCTACAACCAGTAAGGCAATAAATGCATCCCACTTTAATTTAATAATAAGAACAAAAAGCACAATCAAAGCTACGATAAAACCAATAATTAAACCTGTTCCTGTAAGCATATGCGTCACCTCTTGAAGTTACTTTCCATTTTATGAGCGCTTCCATTTGGAAGCTTATTTTTTCATTCGTGTTACGGCAAGTCTTGACTGGTTTACTCTGCTTGTTAATCGTTCGCCTCCGAGAGCAACCATACGTGTATACAATGTATCAATGAGTGTAAGCTGTACAATCCTTGAAACCATGGCATCAGAGCGCTTTGTTGTTTCAGCCGCTTGAGTTAATAGAAGAAAAGTCGCCATGCTTGCAAGTGTCGTATTCCGATTTGATGTAATGACGATGATTTTGGCTCCGTTGTTCTTAGCGATCTCAACCACATCAATAATGTCAACGGTTTCACCAGAGTGCGAGATGGCTACAACAACATCCTGCTCGTTCATATGGCTTGCATAAATCGCTTGGTAGTGAGGGTCTTTGACTGAGAGGGTGGTCTCACCTAAACGCATAAATTTATGAGCACCATCTTCCGCAATGGTCCCTGATAAGCCTTGTCCAAAGAAATAAAGGCGTTTTGCTTGTTGCAGAGCAAGGATGGCTTGTTCAATCGTTGAGACATTTAACTGATCTTGAGTCATTGATAAGGCAGAGCTAATTTGATCAGAAATCTTTTCAAAGACAACATCTGCTTGATCACCCACTTGGATATCATTTGTTTCGGTCGCGTTTGATTTAGATTCAGCAAGCTCTTGGGCGAGAGCAACCTTTAGTTCTTGATAACTTGCATAACCAAGCTTGCGATATAACCTCACAACACTAGGCTCACTTACATTACTTAATAGAGATAACTCATTCATAGAAAGTAAGAATGGTTTATCATGTTGATTTAGTTGTTGAATAATTTTTCGTTCAGAAGCAGTAATGGATTCTTTTTTCGATTCAATACGTTGTTGAAAACTGGACAACGTCTAATCACCTCCGTGTTCGTAGTAATATTACTACAATAAAATCGCTTACACAAGACTTTTTGTTTGTTTTACTACATAAATTTAGTTGAATAATGTCGAATGTAGCGTTATCATAAGGATTATTGTAATAAAACTACATTATGGAGGGGTCTTTATGTTTATCTCGACAAAGGAACTTTTAGTAAAAGCGGAGCAAGAACATGCGGCAATTGCTGCCTTTAATTGCTACAATGCGGAAACGGTACAAGCAGCGATTCAAGCGGCTGAACAAGCCAATCAAGGAGTATTAATTGCGTACGGAGAGCGGTATAAAGATTACATGAATTTGGAAGCGTTTGCTGCATTCACAATAAAACTAGCAGAGCTTGCAAGTGTTCCTGTGGCCTTGCATTTAGATCATAGTTATGAATTAGAGACCATCAAGAGAGCGCTCACAGCTGGGTTTACATCTGTGATGTTTGATGGATCACCTCATTCATTAGAAGAAAATATCAGATTAACTAAAGAGGTTGTTGAGCTCGCACATGCCCATGGTGTACATGTTGAAGCGGAGATTGGTTCAATGGAAAAAGGAGACTTCTCAGATGAAGAGGAGGGAGATGGCCGATTAACAGATCCAACAGAGGCTGCACGATTTGTCTCAGAAACAGGCGTTGACTTTCTTGCTGCTTCCATTGGAACCGTTCATGGAATGTATAAAGGTGAGCCAAAGCTTCAATTTGATTTGCTCGAGGAAATTGCTGAGAAGGTTCAAATTCCATTAGTTCTTCACGGAGGATCGGGCACGCCAGAGGATCAAGTTTTAAAAGCGATTGATTATGGTATCAGGAAGATTAATGTTAATACAGAAATCTCATTAACAGCAGTGAGCACCATTGCAGACACGGTTAAAGAAAACCAACAAGTACATTTAAGCACCCTAATGACTCATGCACAGGAACAAATGACAATCCATATGGAGAAAATCATTCGTTTGTATCAAAATAAATAGTAAGTAAGAGAGCTAAGAAAATAGGTACAAGGCAAATGATTTGATGAGTGAATCATTTGCCTTGTCTTTTTTTAAGATATAAGCGGAGGGTGAATGCGAGACTCCTGTGGATACAGTACGCGGTGAAGACTCTGTAGCAGTGATTTTCTGCGTAAGTGGATGAGGCCGTACCCACGGAAAGCGAGTATTCTCCCGAAGCGGCATTTTTTTGGTTAAGACAAAAACACATAAGCCAATCCAATGACAATCAGTATTGCGATAGGAATGAGCAAAAGGTAGATCCAGGACAGGTTTCGGAAGCTTTTTTCACTACTGTAATTTTGATCAACAATATTTACATAGATAATTGAAACGATAAGACCAATGAAACATATGAGGCCAGTAAAAATGAGTAAAAACGTCATTCTGCCACTCCTTTAGACATCATTTCCTTCACTATAAGGGATATGGTGAACCAATGTAAGCGCATAATCTTTTTTGTTTATGTATTGACACACCTTATTATCAGAATTATTATAAATATAATATCTGATATATCAGGTAGGTTCTTAGATCTCAATTCGTAAATGATCAGACGTTGACAGATTCGGACTTCGTCGATAGTCATTGATATATCAGATATCATTGGAGGAGTCATCATGAAAAAGCAGATGGATACAGCGGACTTTTTTAGCTCAGGGATTGAAAGTGTTAAGTCCTTGCGCGAGATTGCCGTAGAGAAAATTAAAGAGGCGATTGTTAGTGGATACTTTATGCCTGGAGATCATTTGAAAGAACGTGAGCTATCTCAGTTAATGGGTATAAGTACAACGCCAATTAAAGAAGCTTTTCGTATTCTTGGAAATGAAGGATTTGTCCAGACGATTCCGCGAAAAGGAACCTATGTATCAGAGTACGCCAATACCTCAATCGAGGAGATTCTATTGCTCCGTGCATCAATCGAAGGATTATGTTGTCGATTAGCTGCGATGAAAATGAATGACTCGGAGTTAGCGCTGTTAGAGGATCAGATTGACACGATGAAGGAATTAAAAGAAGACGAGGATGCGGAAGCGTTAGTGCGACACAATACAGCCTTCCACGAAATGATTGTTCATTTTGCAGAAAATGCAATGATTAAGAATATGCTAAACAACGTCAAAGCATTTGATCATGCATTCCGAAAACGGGCTCTTTCTTATCATAAAGAAATCATTGAGGGATATGAAGAGCATTCAGCTATCTTCCAAGCCATCAAGAGTCGAGATGGTGATCTTGCTGAGAGGTTAATGAAGCAGCATATTTTACGAACGACAGAATTCATTCTGTCTCATCAAAAGGAACAATAGGAGCTAAGCTTCTATTAAATAAAATGATAACGCATACAAAAGGAGGACGACATGGATTATAAAACATTTGCCAAAAGGTTAGAAACGATTTCGGCGATCCCAATTACTGCTTTTCATGATGATTTGAGTGTGAATTGGGAGGGAGTGAAGGAGAATATTGATTTCTTAATGGAGAATAAACTTGAGGTTGTTGTGCCATGTGGAAACACAAGTGAGTTCTACGCATTATCAATGGACGAAGCAAAAGAAGAGACTAAGAGAGTTGTAGAGTACGTGAATGGTCGAGCACTAGTTGTAGCTGGTGTTGGTTATGCTGTCCCAACGGCGGTGGAGCTTGGTAACTTTGCTAAAGAAGCTGGCGCAGACGCCATTATGATTCACATGCCTGTCCATCCATATATTACATCGAAAGGAGCAGCTAATTATTTCCGCTCCATTATTGAGCAAGTCGATTTGCCAGCTATTGTTTATTTTAAAGATCCAAATGTATCAGATGATGTCTTAAAGGAACTCGCGCCACTCGACAAACTTGTTGGAGTAAAGTATGCAATCAATGACTTGCCGCGATTCACCAAACTCGTACGTGAGGTACCAGCCTCACATAACGTAGCTTGGATTTGTGGAACTGCTGAAAAGTGGGCTCCGTATTACTGGAATGCTGGAGCGGTTGGCTTTACTTCAGGTCTAGTCAACATCCTTCCTAGTAAGTCATTTGAATTGCTAGAGGCGCTCAGAGCAAACAATTGGGAGGCTGCATGGGATGTTTGGGAGCATGTTCTTCCGTTTGAAGACTTACGTGCCAAATATAATAATGGAAACAATGTAGTTGTGATTAAAGAGGCCATGGAAGCCGTTGGTTTAACGGCTGGCAAAACACGTGAGCCGGTAGCGGCATTAAATGAATCTGATCATGCAGAAGTTGAAGCATTACTTGAAACATGGGGTTTGAAAACAACTCAAAATTCATAAAGGATGGTGTGGAACATGTCAGAAGCAGTGACGTTTAGCAATTACATTAATGGTGAGTGGGTACAAGGAGCATCAGGAGAAGTAGGAGAAAGTGTGAATCCGGCTCGTGCAAAAGAAGTGGTAGGACGGTTCCAAAAATCAACGGCGGAAGATCTTAATCAAGCCGTACAATCAGCAGCAACGGCTCAAAAAAAGTGGCGTAAGTTAACAGGTGCGGCTCGTGGAGCTTACCTCTATAAAGTAGCGGATATCCTTGAAGCAAGAACAGATGAAGTTGCTGAAGTTATGACCAAGGAGATGGGTAAAACCCTACCAGAGGCAAAGGGAGAAACCGCTCGCGGAGTAGCGATTCTAAGGTATTATGCGGGTGAAGGGATGCGAAAGGTTGGAGACGTCATTCCTTCTACAGACGCTGAGGCCTTTATGTTCACAACCCGTAAGGCTCTTGGAGTTGTAGGAGTTATTACCCCTTGGAACTTTCCGGTAGCGATTCCGATTTGGAAGATGGCTCCAGCATTAATCTACGGAAACACTGTTGTTCTTAAACCAGCGTCAGAAGCGTCAATCACAGCGGCTAAAGTTGTAGAGTGCTTTGCTGAAGCTGGATTTCCTGAAGGTGTCGTGAACTATATCACTGGCTCCGGTTCAATTATCGGTCAGGGTCTCGCTAATCATGAGCAGGTAGATGGCGTTACATTCACTGGTTCTGACGGTGTTGGGCAGCAGGTTGGCCAAGCTGTTCTTGCTAGAGGTGGAAAGTATCAGCTTGAAATGGGTGGAAAGAACCCTGTTATTGTAGCGGATGATGCGGACTTAGATCTAGCCGTAGATGCAACGATAAGTGGAGGATTAAAATCAACAGGACAAAAGTGTACAGCCACAAGTCGTGTTATCGTCGATCAAGCAGTCTATGAAACATTTAAAGAGAAATTAGTTGCAAAAGTGAGTGAATTAAAAGTAGGAGACGGGCTTGATTCTGATACATGGATGGGACCAAGTGTAAGTAAGGGGCAGCTTGATACAGTACTTTCTTATATTGAAAAAGGGAAGGAAGAAGGAGCCAACCTATTATTCGGTGGTCGCCGCCTAGAAGATGGAAAGCTAGGAGACGGGTATTATGTTGAGCCTGCTATCTTTGATGAAGTTGATACGAAGATGAGTATCGCTCAAGAGGAGATTTTTGGACCGGTTCTCGCTTTAATTAAGGTAGATGGCCTTGAGCAAGCGATTGAAGTGGCAAATGATACGAAATTTGGTTTAAGTGCATCGATTTTCACAACAAACATTGCTCGCATGATGACATTTATCGAGGACATCGATGCAGGGCTTGTCCGAATTAATGCAGAAAGTGCTGGAGTTGAACTACAGGCACCATTTGGTGGAATGAAGCAATCAAGCTCACATTCACGTGAGCAAGGAACAGCTGCCATTGAATTCTTTACAGAAGTTAAAACCGTTTTTATCAAAGGATAAATGAGGGGGATCTATAATGAAGATTTCAAAAGTTAAACTTACTGCAGTTGGTGTTCCGCGTCATACTGGATTCGTGAACAAACACGTCATTGTTCAGCTTAAAACAGACGAAGGAGCGGTGGGAATCGGCGAAATGTCCGATTTCTCCCACCTACCTCGTTATTCAGTTGATATGAAGGATCTAGAGGCTACACTTGATTCCATTTTAATTGGTAAAAATCCTTTTGATACAGCAGATATCAACCGCGAGCTCGATTTGAATTTTCCGCAAGCGCTTTATTATTATGAAAAAGGTAGTTTTATTCGAAACGGCGTAGATACCGCTCTATATGACGTATGTTCAAAATACTTAGGAGTGTCTATGTCTGATCTACTAGGTGGACGCCAACGCGAGAAATTTAAAGTATGCTATCCAATCTTCCGCCATCGCTTTATGGATGAAGTGGATGAGAACATTGAAATTGTACGAAACAGACTTGAACAAGGATTTGATACATTCCGCCTCTATGTTGGGAAAAACGTGGACGCAGATGAAGCATTCCTCGACAGGGTCTATTCCGAATTTGCTGGAAAAGTAACGATTAAGTCCTTGGATTTTAGTCACTTACTTGATTGGAAGGATGCGCTTAGGGCTACAAAACGTCTATCTAAATATCACTTTGAATTAGTAGAAAGCCCAGCATTCTGGAATGACTTTGAAGGGTTAAATCATTTTAGACTTCAATGTGAATTTCCTGTAAGTGAGCATGTATGGAGTCCAAGACAACAATATGAAATGATCAAAAAAGATTCCGTTGATATCTTTAACATTGCTCCTGTCTTTATCGGTGGACTAACAGCCGCAAGAAAAGCCGCATATGCAGCTGAAGTGGCAGGGAAAAGCGTCTTAATCGGAACAACTCAAGAGCTTTCTATCGGTACATCCGCTATGGCTCATTTTGGAAGCGCGCTACCACATTTAAATTATACATCTGACCCAACAGGTCCAGAGCTCTATATTGATGATATCGTAACCGACAAAATTCAGTACGAGAACGGGTTCCTACGTTTACCTGATAGAAAAATTGCAGGGATTGGGGTAGATCTTGATTGGAATAAGATTGAAAAATATCGAGTGCCTGATCTAAGCTGGGGCGATGTATCTGTTCACCAGCTGCAGGATCGAACGTCCCAAACAAGAGGATAGGGAGGGAAACGCATGCGGAAGCACGTGGGTGTGGCAGCACTTGGAATAGGTCTTCTATTCCTTGCTGCCTGTTCCTCTTCTGAAGGGAAACAGGCAACAGAAGCTGATATCGCCAACTATCCAAATAAGACCATTGAGATTTATGTGCCTGCGAGTCCAGGGGGGCAAACAGATACAGCCGCTCGTGTGATGGCCAAGCATTTACCAAAGTACCTTGGTGCTAATATTGTGGTTGTGAATCAAGCAACCGCTGGTGGAGCTCTTGCTTTTGAAAATGTTCGTTCCTCAGATAAAGATGGATACAGCCTCCTTTTTAATCATCAAGCCCTTCATACAGGCCATGCCGTACGTCAATTGGAGTACAGCACAGATGAATTGACAGCTATCGGCACTTTCTCATCTGTTAACCAGGTCTTCGTTGTTAGTGCCAATTCACCCTATGAAACACTCGATGACCTCGTAGACTACGCGAAGGAAAACCCTAATGAAGTCATTTATGGTTCACAGATCGGAGGAACCACTCACTTTATGGGAGAGCTATTAGGAATTGAGTCTGGTACAGAAATTAAAATTCTTGATGTAGGTAGCGAGTCGGATCGGATGACAGGACTTCTTGGAGGACAGATCGATCTTGCTGTAACAGGTGTTGGAAATGTATTAAATTACATTGAGTCCGGAGATTTTAGAGCGTTAGGTGTACTATCGGATGAACGAGATGAACTGGCTCCAGAGCTTGAGACAACAGTGGAGCAGGGATATGACGTTCAATTCCCTATTGTTCATTCCTTGTATGGACCTAAGGATATGCCTGATGAGATTGTTCAACAATGGAATGATGCAACAGAACAGCTTGCACAGGATGAGGACTACAACGAGGAACTCGAAAAGACGTTCCAGCAGCACACATTAATGAATGCAGAGGAAGCACGGTTATTTTCTCAGGAAGAAATGGAGAAAGCTCAGCTTATTGCAGATGAACTTTTTTCTGATATTGAATGATAAGGCGTGATGGGGATGAATCTAACACAAGAACGGGTCATGGGTATGGTGATCGCAGGGCTCGGGTTACTCATGTTTTTGAATACATTCACCATGTCTTTTATGATGCTAGCGGATGATCCGGGACCAAGGCTATTGCCTAGGGTAGTCTCGATTGCCCTTATTTTATGTGGAATTGGGCTCGCCTTCTATAAGAGCGAGGGTGCTAAACAACTTACCTTTAAATTAAACGAGAACAGTAAGCGAATGGTCATTAGCTTTATTGCGCTACTTGCATATGCTTTGTTGTTTAATGTTATTGGGTATATCATCAGTACATTTGTATTCCTCAGCTTCTTAACTTGGTACCTGACAAAAGAGAAAGACAAAGCAACCATTTGGAAAAGTTTAATTAATGGCTTTGTTGTAACCGTTATCATTTATGTGGTGTTTTCACAATTACTGAATGTCATTTTACCTGCAGGGCTTCTATAAAGGAGGAGCAACATGGACGTATTTATTCAAAGTTTATCTGCATCCTTCACTCCGTTCGTCATCCTGCTTATGGCACTAGGTGTGCTAATTGGATTGATATTTGGAACAGTGCCAGGATTAACAGCAACCATGGGTATGGCGCTCTTTGTACCCTTTACCTTTGGGATGGACCCGGTACCTGGAATCGCCTTTTTAATTTGTTTACACTTGGGTGGTGTATCGGGAGGACTTGTTGCCTCGACTTTACTCGGGATACCAGGAACTCCATCTTCTATTGCAACAACCTTTGACGCATACCCAATGTCTAAAAATGGTGAGCCATTACGGGCGCTTGGAATAGGGGTTATCGCTTCTTTAGTAGGGGGAGCATTAAGCTTCATTGCTCTTGTGACGATCTCTCCCGTTATTTCAAGACTCGCTGTAAAGATGGGGCCATTTGAATTCTTTGCATTAATTTTCTTTGCCCTTTCACTTGTAGCGGTCCTTGCGAAGGGGAGTATGTTAAAAGGAGTGACAGCCGGATTTCTTGGACTGGCGGCAGGACTTGTTGGCTTTGCTCCAATTGATGGGCTGCAACGCTATACGCTCGGAATTCTTGAGTTAAAGGGAGGATTTGAACTTCTGCCTTTAATTATGGGATTATTCGCAATCTCGCAACTATTAATTGAGATTCTTGGAGACTCTAAAAGTCAGGATATCGACCTTAAGGCAAAAGGGTTTGCTTTCTCGCTTACGGAAATCATCAAAAACTGGTGGAATCTTTTACGTTCATCACTAATCGGAATTGCCTTCGGGATCTTACCAGGGCTTGGTAGTGGGACATCAAATTTAGTTGCGTATGCACAGGCAAAGCAGGCTTCTAAGACATCAGAACGATTTGGAAAAGGTGCCCCAGAAGGAATCTACGCCTCAGAATCAGCAAACACGGCAAGTGTCGGGGGTTCTCTTATTCCCATGCTATCTCTCGGGATTCCAGGTGACACGGTTACGGCGATTCTTTTAGGTGGTTTTATGATTCATGGACTCCAACCAGGACCGTTATTCTTTACGAGTAACCCCGACATTGTGTACGTCGTGTTTATTGCCTTTTTTGTCGCGATGGTATTGGTATTCTTGTATCAGTTGTTTGGGATGAAGCTTTTTACTCGGGTATTAACAGTTCCAAAGCAATACCTGTTTCCAGTTATCTTTGTTTTGACGGTCGTAGGCGCCTATACGACCAATAGCTCCATTTTTGATATTTGGGTGATGATTTTGTTTGGGGTCGTAGGATTTTTCCTTGTTCGGAATGGATTCCCTATCGCTCCGATGATTCTTGGATTTATTCTTGGACCATTACTTGAAACATATATGAGAAGAGCCCTCATGACATCAGGAAATGCAGCCGATTTCTTTACGAATCCAATCTCTGCCTTATTTATTCTGGCTGGAATTGCGTGTGTGGTATTCACTCTTAGAAGTGAGATCAAAGAAAAAAGAGGGAAGAACACAAGCAACACACTTAACGTTTAAAGATTGAAAGATGATCCCAACCCAACGAATCTGTCAGACTACAGATTCATTGGGTTTTTCTACTTCTACAAAGGAATAACTTTCCTTCACCTTTCATAAAATCTGTTGATCAAGCTTGTATATTGGCACCATGTCGAAAAATAATTAGGTGATGTTATTGTATTTTTTGGCTAATCGATTTATATTGGTTGTACGTACTAGTTTAGTTGAGAACCGATCCAATCGAAAATGAAGCCGATAATGTCCGTACAAATGATAGCGCTATCATTCGGAGGACAACCAATTAGGGGGATGAGTTTTTATGAAAAAGCTGGGCTTAGTAGGGTTAATGATAGTCGGTGGGGTAATGGTAGCTGCTTGTTCTGAGGGGAGTTCTGGTGGAGACGGCGGAGGTGAAGAAGAGTTAACAGTTGGTATTTCCATGCCAACGCAATCTTCAGAACGTTGGATTGCAGACGGGAATAATATGGTCGATTACTTTGAAGAATTAGGGTATAAAACAGAGCTTCAATATGCCGAGGATGTAGTGGAAAATCAAGTATCTCAAATTGAGAACATGATTACGTTAGGTGTCGATGCATTAGTCATTGCTTCAGTAGATGGAGAAGCCCTTACGAGTGTATTGGAAAGTGCAAATGCAGAAGACATTCCGGTCATTTCATATGACCGTTTAATCATGAATTCAGAGCATGTAGATTATTATGCAACCTTTGATAACTATGAGGTTGGTGTCATGCAAGGTCAGTACATTGTTGACCAGCTCGATTTAGAAAATGAAGCAGGTCCTTTTAACATCGAATTGTTTGCAGGTTCTCCTGATGACAATAATGCTCACTTCTTCTTTAATGGGGCGATGTCTGTTCTTCAACCTTATTTAGATGAAGGGAAATTAGTAGTAGGCAGTGGTCAAACTGATTTTAACCAAATTTCTATTTTACGATGGGACGGCGCAACTGCACAAAGTCGAATGGATAATCTACTAAGCTCAAATTATGGTGGTGGCGAAGAGTTACACGCTGTTTTAGCTCCAGCAGATCTTTTAAGTATTGGTGTACTTGCCTCATTAAAGAGCGTTGGATACACGGCAGATGATATGCCTATTATTACAGGTCAAGATGCGGATATTCCGTCCGTTAATGCCATTATTGCAGGAGAACAATCAATGACCGTGTTTAAAGATACAAGGGTCTTAGCTGAAAAAGCGGTGGAGATGACTGAGTCCGTTCTGAACAATGAGGAACCTGAGGTGAATGACACTGATACCTACGACAACAATGTAAAAGTAGTTCCTTCATTCCTGGAGTCACCTGTTGTCGTAGATATTGATAACTACGAAGAGATTCTGATTGAAAGTGACTATTACACAGCAGACCAGCTTAATTAGCACCTACTCATTGAGCGGTTCTAAAGGAGTAGAACCGCTCACTCAGAAAAGGGAGAGAGGGACATGTCAAACATTCTTCTAGATATGAAGAATATCACAAAGCAGTTTCCTGGTGTAAAGGCACTTGATCATGTGAATCTCCAAGTGAAACAAGGTGATATTCACGCTTTATGTGGTGAGAACGGAGCAGGCAAATCTACTTTAATGAAGGTGTTAAGTGGGGTCTATGCATATGGAAGCTATGAGGGTGACATCTATTTTCAAGACGAGCCTTGTCAGTTTAAGGATGTCAGACAGAGCGAGGAAAAAGGCATTGCAATTATCCACCAAGAGCTGGCTCTTATCCCGGAGCTATCAATCTCTGAAAATATCTTTCTAGGAAATGAGCGCGGTCGATACGGGCTAGTAGATTGGGATCAGACAAGTAAGTTGTCTGAAGAGCTCCTTACACGAGTGAATCTGCTAGAGCCCGTTCAGACCAAGATAAAGCATATTGGGGTAGGGAAGCAACAGTTAGTGGAAATTGCCAAAGCTCTAGCAAAGGACGTAAAGCTTCTCATATTAGATGAACCGACCGCCTCTCTTAATGAAACAGATAGCCAAAACTTATTAAAGCTTTTGCTTGAGCTTAAGCATGAAGGAATTACCTCCATTATCATCTCACACAAGTTAAATGAAATTAAGCAAATTGCCGATCAAGTGACCATTATTCGCGATGGGCAAACCATTGAAACGCTTGATGTGAAAAAGGATGAAGTGAATGAGGATCGAATCATTCGCGGAATGGTAGGTAGAAGTCTTTCTAGCAGGTATCCAGAGTATTCAGGTACACCTGGTGAGACGATCCTTGAGGTAAGGAACTGGAATGTCTTTCATCCAATTCAGCGTGAACGCCAGATTATCTTTGATGCGGCGTTTCATGTGAAGAGAGGAGAAATTGTAGGCATAGCAGGATTAATGGGAGCGGGACGTACGGAGCTTGCCATGAGCCTGTTTGGTGGATCGTACGGCTCAAAGATAAGTGGCGAGCTCCTTTTAAACAACGAACCCACTTCATTTTCTTCTGTTAGTGAAGCCATTCAAGCAGGTCTTGCCTATGCAACAGAGGATCGGAAATCATATGGGCTCATTTTAATGAACGATGTAAAAGAGAACATTTCGCTTGCAAGCTTAGACAAATTGTCTAACAAGACCTTGATCAATGGAACGGAAGAAGTGAAGGTAGCAGAAGATTTTAGAAAGAAAATGAACATCAAGACACCTTCTATTCAACAAGAAACAGGGAATCTGAGTGGTGGGAACCAACAGAAAGTCGTTTTAAGTAAGTGGATCCTTTCTGATCCGGACGTTTTAATACTAGATGAGCCGACACGAGGCATTGATGTGGGAGCGAAATACGAGATTTATACGATCATTCAAGAGCTGGCTCAAAAAGGGAAGGGAATTCTTATCATTTCCTCTGAGCTTCCAGAATTAATTGGCATGTGTAGTCGCGTGTATGCCATGAATAAAGGAAGAATGACTGGTGAGGTTCAGGGTGAACAGTTAAACCAAGAGGATTTAATGAGGCTGATGACACGGGAGGTGACTTTCCATGAAGACATTTCTAAAGATCGTCCAAACTAATATTAGGCAATATAGTATGACCTTTGCGTTGCTTCTTATTATGCTACTGTTTCAAATTCTCACAGATGGCGTTCTGTTGCAGCCTCTGAATATTACGAATCTAATCTTGCAAAATAGCTACATTCTCATTCTTGCGATTGGCATGGTGTTAGTTATCATCACAGGACATATTGACCTGTCTGTAGGTTCAATCGCAGCGTTTATCGGTGCCTTATCAGCCATTCTAATGATTCAAATGAACATGGATCCTTTCTTTACCGTTGTTCTTTGTTTATTGATGGGAGCGATAGTTGGGGCATGGCAAGGATTTTGGGTTGCCTATGTGAAGATACCTGCCTTTATCGTCACTCTTGCTGGAATGTTGATCTTCCGGGGGATTACATTGATTATGCTCCAAGGACAATCCATTGCTCCGTTCCCTCCTGCGTTTCAGCAATTAAGTGCTGGGTTTTTACCAGATGTATTTAACGGTTCTACCATTCACTTGTTGTCACTAATCATAGGAGTTGTACTAATTGGAATGCTTGTCTTTCTTGAAGTACGAGCAAGAAGAAAACAACTAAAGAATGGGTTTGATGCTCTTCCCAGGTCTTTGTTTCTCTTAAAAATAGTTGGAATGGCAGCGGTTATTGGAGTGTTTACGTACATTCTAGCGGATTATCGTGGGATCCCAAATATACTAATTCTATTGATTGTACTCATTGCCTTTTATTCTTTTGTTATGAAAAAGACAGTCATCGGTCGACACATCTATGCAGTAGGTGGAAACGAGAAGGCCGCATCACTATCTGGTATTAAAACAAAGCGTGTCACCTTTATGGTGTTTGTGAATATGGGTGTGCTCGCAGCGCTATCCGGTTTGATCTTTGCTGCCAGACTTAATGCGGCCACGCCACGAGCAGGAAACTTGTTTGAGCTTGATGCCATTGCGGCAAGTTTTATCGGAGGCGCCTCAGCATATGGTGGTGTAGGATCCATCATTGGTGCCGTCATTGGTGGACTTGTTATGGGTGTCATGAACAATGGAATGTCCATTCTTGGATTAGGTATTGATTGGCAGCAAGCAATCAAAGGACTTGTTCTATTAGCGGCAGTTGCCTTTGACATTATGAATAAGAAGCGGTCTTAATCGCTTCTTATTATAGATACTTGTACGTATAAGGATAGGAGGAGAAAAAGAATGCTGGATGATTTAAAGCAACAGGTGCTCAATGCCAATTTGGCTTTACCAAAGCATGGCATGGTTACATTCACATGGGGAAACGTGAGTGGTATTGATCGCGAAAGTGGATTAGTGGTTATTAAGCCAAGTGGCGTCGAGTATGACGTGTTGAAGAAAGAAGATTTAGTCGTGGTTGATCTAATGGGTAATGTGGTTGAGGGTGAGTTGAATCCTTCGTCGGATACACCAACCCATGTGGTGCTGTATCGTGCTTTCCCTGAAATTGGTGGGATCGTGCATACTCATTCTCCTCATGCGACAAGCTGGGCCCAGGCAGGTAGGGGAATTCCAGCGTTTGGAACGACCCACGCAGACTATTTTTACGGGGAGATTCCATGCACCAGACCTATGACTGAAGAAGAAATTAAGGGAGCGTATGAGGCGGAAACAGGGCATGTGATTGTAGAAACATTTGCAGAAAAGCGATACGACCACATGCCTGGTGTGCTTGTCCATGCGCACGCTCCATTCGCCTGGGGAAAGGACGCTATGGAAGCTTTGCACAATGCAGTGGTATTAGAAGAAACGGCAAAAATGGCGACAAACACACTCGCTCTTAACCCAAATGCCAATCATATGCAGCAGGACCTTTTGGATAAACATTTTCTTAGGAAACATGGAAAAGACGCTTACTATGGTCAACGAAACTAAAGGAGGAAACCAATGAGTACGTATACAATAGGATTGGATTTTGGGACAGAATCAGGACGAGCTGTGTTAGTAAATGTAGTAGATGGAACAGAAGTGAGTGAACATGTAACACCCTATCGTCATGGGGTCATTGATCGCACGCTTCCATCAACCAATCAGCCCCTTGAATCAGAGTGGGCACTTCAGCATCCGAGCGATTATATCGAGGTACTAACGACTTCCGTACCTGCTGTATTAAAGCAAGCTGGGGTGAATGCGGAAGATGTGATTGGTGTAGGCATTGACTTTACGGCGTGTACAATGCTTCCAGTTGACGAAGTAGGAA
Organism: Alkalicoccobacillus gibsonii; assembly: GCF_016798245.1. Lineage (GTDB taxonomy): Bacteria > Bacillota > Bacilli > Bacillales > Bacillaceae_D > Alkalicoccobacillus > Alkalicoccobacillus gibsonii. Next base: position 688,654 of record NZ_JAEUZA010000002.1, read on the forward strand.
CACCGCTTTGTTTAAAAGACGAGCTAAAAGACCGTCCGCATAGCTGGTTAAAGCTATGGAAGCATCACGCAGCTCAGGATGAAGCAAACGAGATCAATCGGATTGCCAAAGAGCGAGGAGAAGCCTTCCTTGCACGATACGGAGGGAAGATCTCATCAGAGTGGATGATTGCAAAGATTTGGCAAGTACTAAATGAAGATCCGGGGATGTATGAGGAAGCTGATCTATTTCTTGAAGCCACGGACTGGGTCATTGCACAAATGACAGGTTCGATTGTTCGTAATAGCTGCACAGCTGGATACAAGGCCATTTGGCATAAACAAGACGGCTATCCGAGTGAGGGCTTTTTCAAAGCGCTTGACCCTCGTCTGGAAAAAGTAGCATCTACTAAGCTGCGGGGAGAGATTGTTCCACTTGGTACGAAAGCTGGTGGGCTGACAGAGGAAATGGCTGCGCAAATGGGATTGCTTCCAGGTACGGCTGTTGCAGTGGGGAACGTTGATGCGCATGCTGCAGCTCCGGGTGTTGGCGTTGTAACGCCAGGAAAATTAGTGATGGCGATGGGAACGTCCATTTGTCATGTGGTACTTGGTGAGGAAGAAAAAGAAGTGGAAGGTATGTGCGGTGTCGTTGAAGATGGGATTATTCCTGGATACTTTGGCTATGAAGCAGGCCAATCTGCGGTTGGGGATATTTTCGCTTGGTTTGTGCGACATGGAGTGTCAGAACAAGTGGAAAAAGCAGCGCAGGAAGCAGGAATGAATATCCACGCTTATCTGGAAGAAAAAGCAGCTAATTATGCTCCAGGTAAAACAGGGTTGCTTGCGCTTGATTGGTGGAATGGAAATCGGTCTGTTCTCGTTGATACTGAGTTAAGTGGATTAATCGTAGGTTTAACTCTACATTCAAAACCAGAAGAGATTTACCGGACGTTGCTTGAAGCTACGGCTTTTGGAACAAAAAAGATTATTGATGCCTTTCAATCAAATGGAATTGAAATTAACGAAGTGTATGCATGCGGTGGGTTACCACAGAAAAATAAATTACTTATGCAGATCTATGCAGATGTAACAAATGTTGAAATTAAGGTTAGTGCAGCCTCACAAACACCTGCGCTTGGTGCAGCGATGTTCGCAGCCGTTGCAGCTGGAGCAACATATGGTGGGTATAACTCAATAACCGATGCTGCGCAATCGATGAGTCGGGTACGAGAGGAAACCTTTAAACCAATTCCTGAAAACGTCTCCACCTATGCTGAGCTATATAAAGAATACTCAACGCTTCATGATTATTTTGGTCGTGGAGAGAACGATGTCATGAAACGATTAAAAGCATTAAAGGCCAAAAATGATTCAACACCTGCACATACAAACAACTGAGGAGGAAACAAAATGACACAACAAAAAACGATTGAATATTGGTTTGTTACAGGGGGACAGCCTCTATACGGTGAGGAAGCCATTCGTGAGGTTCAAAATCATTCCCGCCAAATGGTTGAAGCATTAAATGAAAGTAAGGCGATATCTTTTACGATTAAGCTAAAGGACGTCGCAACAAATCCTGAAGGCATTACCAAGCTTTGTGCTGATGCCAATGCAGATGAAACATGCGGAGGGATTATTGCATGGATGCATACATTTTCCCCAGCTAAAATGTGGATTGGTGGATTACATTTACTAACAAAGCCGCTCCTTCACCTGCACACTCAATTTAACCGGGAGATCCCGTGGGATTCCATTGATATGGACTTTATGAACTTAAATCAGTCTGCTCATGGTGATCGTGAATTTGGCTTTATTGGTGCAAGAATGAAGCTCCCACGAAAGGTCATTGCCGGATACTGGGCCGATGAACGTGTTCAAGAGAGAATGGGTACGTGGATGAAAACAACGGCTGCCGCGATTCAAAGTAAATCCATACGCATCGCACGCTTTGGAGATAACATGAATGAGGTAGCTGTAACAGAAGGAGATAAGGTTGAGGCTCAATTAACATTTGGTTGGTCCGTACAAGGGTACGGAATTGGAGATCTTGTAGAAGTAGTGGAATCCATTACGGACGAAGAGGTTGAGCAGTTATATTCAGTGTATGAGCAGGAATACGACATTGATCCGAACGCTGATAAACAAGCCATTTTAGAGCAGGCACGTATTGAACTCGGTTTAAAACGTTTTCTGGAGGAAGGAAACTTTGGAGGGTTTACAACAAACTTTGATACATTACACGGGTTAACTCAGCTTCCAGGTCTGGCTGTTCAACGATTGATGCAGCAAGGCTACGGATTTGGAGGAGAGGGTGATTGGAAAACAGCTGCTCTCTTGCGGATGATAAAGCTAATGGCCGACGGTGAACAAACATCGTTTATGGAGGATTACACATACCATTTTGAAGAAGGAAACGAAATGATCCTCGGTTCCCATATGCTTGAGGTATGTCCAACCATCGCTTCAGGGAAACCGAAGATCGAAGTTCATCCTCTATCAATAGGAGGAAAATCTGACCCGGCACGTATGGTGTTTGACAGTATGGAAGGTGAAGCACTAGTCGCATCTATCATTCATTTAGGTGATCGGTTCCGTCTAGTTATTAATGAAGTAACAGCTGTGGCACCTGAGCATGAGACACCGTTACTACCTGTGGCAAAGGTACTTTGGAAGCCGAAGCCTTCACTTGAAACCTCAGCCGAAGCCTGGATTCACGCTGGTGGCGCACATCATACGGTCATGTCGTACAAAATTACAACAGAGCAATTGCTAGATTGGGCGAAGCTTGTTGGAATTGAAGCAGTTGTCATTAACGAGCATACAACCATCCAAGGCATTGAGAATGAATTGAAATGGAATGAACTTGCCTATAAATTCAGCAGATAAGCGAATTGTTCCGATTCACAAAGTATGGTAGCCTATTCGTATAAGTGAACAGAGAATTGAGGACAACCATATGCAGACAAAGTATAGCAAGATCATTGAAGTGGTAAAGTCACGTATTCTTGATGGCACCTACACTCCTCATAAAAAGATAGGATCAGAAAGTATGTTTATGAAGGAATTTGGCGTCAGCCGTCATACGGTCCGAATTGCCATAGGGGACTTAGTGAAGGATGGTTGGCTTTACCGCTCTCAAGGTTCTGGTACATACTGTGCCGATCGAACCATTGAGAAATTAACTGTAAATAGTCCCAAAAACATTGCGATCATCACTACCTATATCTCTGATTATATTTTTCCTCTCATTATTCGTGGGGCAGAACCGTACTTAGCACAAAAAGGGTACCAGGTTAGCTTGTACAGCACGAATAATAATGTAGAAACGGAGAAAAAGGTGCTTGAAAGCATTTTATCATTGGGAGTAGATGCAGCGATCATTGAGCCAACCAAAAGTGCTCGTTCAAATCCAAATATTAATTATTACTTCAGTCTTGAACGCGCTAACATTCCATATGTGATGATTAATGCTTTTTATGATGAGCTTGATCCACTTTGTCTTATTTTGGATGATGAAAAAGGTGGCTATCTTCAAACAGAGCATTTAATTAAACAAGGTCATACGGATATTTTAGGCTTTTTCAAAACGGATGACCGCCAAGGAGCTAAGCGGAAAAAAGGCTATATTAAAGCACATAGAGCGCATCAGCTTCCCATTTCACCTGATAACATCATTGATTATGATTCAGAAGAGAAGAAAGATAAACCAAAGGCAGAATTAGAACGTATTCTAAAGGATGGTACACGTAAGCCAACGGGACTGGTTGCTTACAACGACCAGCTTGTTGTGGATCTATTAGACGTCCTTCGCTCGCACGAGTTAAGTGTGCCTGATGATCTATCCATTGTTGGGTTTGATGACTCGAACCTAGCAACGGCAACAGAAGTTAAACTTACAACGATACAACATCCCAAACTTGAAATGGGAGAGCGTGCAGCAGAAATGATTATTCAATTAATTGAAAATCAAAGGCTGCCACAGCCAGAACCAATTGAGTCCATTATCTATGAACCAAAATTGATTAAACGCCAATCTACTAAAGAAGTCCGCTAATGCGGGCTTTTTTGGTTGAGCGCACTTAGGGTGGGTAGAGTCGCGCTTAAGAGGAAGGAAGTCGCGCCAAAAGGGAGAGGGACGCGCATGAGAGTGTGGAAGTCGCGCCAAAAGGGAGAGGGACGCGCATGAGAGTGTGGAAGTCGCGCCAAACGAGAGCGGGTCGCGCATGAGGAGATCAAAGTCGCGCAGAAAAAGAGTGACCCGCGCATAAGGTCAACAAAACCAAGAAACCCCTCTAGTCACTGTCCTCCTCAAACTTTAATCTCTCATCTCTATGCGCCATTTTATGAAACCAATCAACACAATTATCCGTACTACTTAGTAAGAGAACTAAAAAAGAGGTTTGAAAAGAAAATTTTGGTCAATAAAACAAAGTGAGGAAGCACGCAAAAAAATGAGTTTATTGAGGTGAGAAGGCATGTCGAGAAGGTCATCAGGCAGAGGTTCATCAAGTAGAGGTTCAAGTAGGGGTTCATCGAGTCGAGGCTCGTCAAGCAGAGGATCATCCAGTCGGCGTCCATCTTCACGTCCATCCTCCAGGGGAACAAAGCGAATTACAACAGGAGGTAGTAGTAAAAGCTCAAGGGGAGGTATGTTTGGAGGAAACCGTGGCTATGGTGGCTACGGAAACGATCGATACGGTGGTGGCTACAGACGCAGAGGCGGAGGCATGGGATGTGGATGCACGTTAGTGATATTAGCCGTTATTGCTGCTTTGGTTGTGGTTGCATACTTTTATATTCAAACTCTAAATTAATCGAAAAGGAAGTTAGTGAACATGTCCCAATATGATGAAGTAGAAACACAAGAAGTTACAAGGTATGATGGTCCAGACTCTGCCTTATCCGAGCAACAACAAAGTACAACGGTGCTTGGCGCTCTGGTCATGGTTGTAGGCACCTTACCAATAGCGATCCTGGGATTTATTCTATCAATTATTGCGTTAAAATGGATTAAGGATGTAGATCATCCTGGCTATGCACGTATTAAAGGAGTCACAAAAGTATTAGCTATTATTAGTATTATTCTGCAGGGTTTAATGATTTTATTTTTTGTTGGATATATCGTTCTTTCCATAATAGCCGTAAGTTTACTTACCAGCACATACTAAAAAAGAACCAGTGAGCCATTCGCTCACTGGTTCTTCATTTTTACTCTACTTTTTCTCTTTCGCTTCTCCTAAGCTAATAACAGCTGGGATGAATAGCGGAAGAATGACTAAGCCAAACAGCATTAATCCACTCACAACAACCGTTCCGATTTGCATAAGGGATAGTACACCGGATGGCATCATGGCTCCGAACGTTCCAGAGAGAATGATCGCTGCAGTGATGATAACAGAACCCATTTTAACCATCGACTTCATCAATCCTTCACGTACACCTAATTTCTTTTCCTCTTGGTACCGATCGAATAAGAAGATCGAGTAATCTACCCCAAGTGCAACAAGCATGACAAAGCCGAAGAATGGAACGGCCCAGCTTAATCCGGCATAACCCATGATGTGCACAAAGACAAGCTCGGCAATACCAAGAGAGGTATAGTAAGCAAGCAGCAGACCAGCGATGATGACTATAGGCTGTGTCCATGAACGAAGCAGGATCATCAATGTAATGAATAGACCAACCATAATGATCGTTACCGTTCGAGTGAAGTCAGCAGAAGAGATCTCTTCTAAGTCACTATTAATACTCGATACACCAGCAAATTCAATTTGCATCTCTTCAAGAGGTGTACCCTGTACGAATTGGGAAACCGCCTCTTTCACTTCTCTTGTTGCCTCAATTCCTTCGATAGAATAAGGATCCGCTTTTAGATTGACATCAAGTGTCAGCCCTTGGCGATCTGAGAAGGTATACATATCAATCACGTCTTCAAACTCTTCGTTTGAAAGCAACTCATCTGGAATGTAGACCCCTGTGCCGCGGACATAATCTGCAGCGGCTACCTCATTTGCAAAGCTCACAGAATCTTCTAAGCCATTTCGAAGCTCTGACACTCCATCTGAGATATCATCAACCGCATCAGCTAATTGAACTAATCCTCCAGAGAGCTCACCTACCTGTGCGCTCGCTCCTTCAAGCTCTGCTGCACCATTTGATAAGCCTGTGCTTACTTGTGTAAGACCTTCTTGAATACCAGCTAATTGAGCAGCGGCCGTTTGCACGTCCTGTGTTTGTTGAAGCTGCTCGGAAATTCCACCGATTTGTTCGTTTATTTGATCAAGCCCAGCTGCAGCTTCCGATAAAGAGCCGTTAGACTGGCCTCCTGTGCTGCCTGATACCTGTTCACTTATTTGACGTAATTGATCAGATACTTGAGTTAAACCATCTTCAAGCTCCTCTGTTCCATCTACAGCTTCCTCAAGTCCGTCTCCGAGCTGAGCTAGCTGATGATCCACATACAGATCCTCAAGCTCTTCTCCTGCTGGGCGGGTAATTCCAATTACTTTATCTACCTCATCCATTCCTGCAATGAATCGTGATAAGGCTTCAATATTAGCAAGTATTTCTGGCGTCACAATGTCTTCATCGCTATTTAATACAACCTGAACTGGAAGCGCATTTCCGATTCCGAATCCAGTTTCAATCACTCTCAGACCTTTTACAGAGTCCGCATCTGCACTAATTTCATCTACGTTGTTAAAGGATATCTCATCATTGTAAATGAAGATAAAAGGAATCGTAATGACGGCTACAATAATAAGTGAGACAACAGGTCTGAAGATTGACAGTTTGCCTAACCATCCCCATAGCTTGTTATCCGCATGTGATCCTACTTTTTTAGATGGCCAAAATAGCTTTTGCTTTAAGACTGCCATTAAGAATGGAACGAACGTATACAATACAAGCAGCAACACGGCAATACCAACAGCTACACCAACAGCTGATTGATAAATGGTAAAGTCAGCAAAACCAATGGCTGCGAATCCAATGAACACAGCTAGCCCACTAAAGAACAACGTTTTACCCGCTGTGCGATACGTGTTTAAGATTGCTGTTTGTGTATCATGACCAGCTGCAAGCTCTTCTTTGTATCGACTGAGGAGTAAAATACAATAATCAGTCCCAATCCCAAACAGAACAGCCACTAAAAAGATTTGCGTATAATTTGAAATCGGAAAATCAAACCAATCTGCTAAAAACGAAACAATGGATTGACTAATCACATATGTAATTCCGACTGAAAGCAAAGGGACAAGCGGCGTGACAACGGCTCTAAAGACAACAAGCAATAGAACAAAGATAAGAATGACAGTAATAAGCTCTGTTTTAGCTAGGCCCTCTTGTGAGGTGACATCCACATCATGGTTCAAAAGCGCTTCTCCAGTTACATACACATTTCCATTTTCGATTGATAGATCGGTTAGTTCATCTCCAATCGCAATCACATCATCATTTGTACCGTCAATGGTAATCAGAATTAAGGCGACACTTTCATCCTCAGATACCACTTGATCGCGAATCTCATCTGATTCGAAGAGAGATAACACTTCAACTGGCGCATCAAATGATCGTGCCTCGATGTTATCAATTAAAGATTGAACGGCCTCTTCATTTCCTGTTAACGCATCGTCGAACTCAACGACGACACTGATGGTTTGTTCATTTTCTCCTGCTGCATCAAGAATAGCCGAAGCCTGACTGGAGCTATAGTTTTCGTCCAGCTGAACAGAACCTTTTTCCTCAACTAAATCTGCAAGTGGAGGTGCAGTGATAAATAATAAAACAGCTAGCACAAGTAGTGCGGAAGCTACTCCCCATTTAAAGCGTAAGATGGTTTTCATTCGTTCTCCTCACCTAAATCGTTATTTTTGATCTGGATTCTCTGTTAATAATCGATCCTTTACCAGTCCCAGCATCTTGATAAAGTACGTTAAATCTTCCTCTTTAAAATCACTAAAAAGGTTCCCAAAGTATTCAAGCATCACTTCTTGGCAGGTTTGGATTTCCACTTCGCCCTCACTCGTTAGCTCCGCGAATTTCACTCTAAAATCTTCATCCGACTTTCTAAGAGTAATCAACCCGAGTTCCTCTAATTTCTTCAAGCGTGAAGAAATTGCACTTTTATGCAGCCCTAAGAATGATGCAATTTGAGTGGAGTTCAAAGGACCTCTGGAAGCAAGAAGGCTCAGTAAGTCAATTTGCTCAACAGAGAGTACTTTAAGGTTCTTTGATGAGATTTCCTTAAAAAGCGTCTGCTGTCCGTAGGATAAGATCTCAGAAAAAAGTGTTATGGCCTCAGAAAGCTTAGGCTTGTTCAAACTAGTTCACCCCCTAAACTAATATCTATACAGATAGTTTACCCCCTATACTAAATAAAAAGCAAGAGAAATGTTTTTGTTATAGTTCACCCATGATATGGTAAAAGAAGTTGGAGGGATGTCATGATGAGAAACACGATTTTATTCGATTTAGATCAGACCTTGCTGGACAAACACCAAACCTTGCTTCACTTTGCTGCCAGACAATATAAGCTTTTTAAGCTTTCAACTTATGTAGAGGATAGGGAATTATTTATCACTGAGTTCACTCGATTACATGAGATCGTTATGCCAAAGAAAGAAGTCTATCAAAAGCTTCGTCTTCAGTTTTCATTACAGCATTCTTTAATGGAGGATATGCTAGAGAATTTAAATCATCAGTTTCCAAAGGAGAGTGTCGCCTTTCCAGGCTTAACACGGATGTTAAACGAATTAAAGCAGAAACATTTTAAAATAGGCATTATCACAAACGGCCGTGACTTTTACCAGCGAAGCAAAATAGACTCACTTGGCATCACTTCCTACATGGATATCATCGTCACCTCAGGTGAGCTAGGGATCAAAAAGCCAGACCCGGCCATATTCTTGCACGGGTTGGGAAAATTAGAGGTACAGCCTGAACAAGCAATCTTTGTTGGTGATGATCTCACTAAGGATATCGTACCGGCAAAAAGCTTAGGGATGCGAACGATCTTAATGGGTTCACATCAAGTAAACCCTGATATTGATACGAATTGCGTACATTTAGATGAAGTTGTGAAAGCGGTAGAGAAGCTTCGTTATTGAGGCGGTTTTACGAATTGCAAAAAAGAGCCCTTATACCTGAAAACTATCAAAAGTTGAGTTGGGAAATGCTTGAAAAGTATATAAATGTAAGGTAGGAATGCATATAATACATGAAGTGAAAGAGGGTGAGAAAATGCAAAAAACGCTAACTCCTCATGAAATAGTCGGGGCAAAATTAGTTGAGTGGTACAGCTGTATCGTAGCGAGAGACATTGAACAAGCAAATGAGTTGAAAGAAGTAACAGATAGACTTATTAAAAATATGGCTAAAAATGATAAGGTTTTAATGCATCATAAATTAGTTACACTGCGACATGATTTTATGATTAGAGGAAACGTAGATAAGCGTCTATCTAGCGAGGAATTAGATAAACTTTTGGCTGAAGCTAATGCTACTGATGAACATTTAACATATCTTTATTACTTCATGACAGCGCAATTTGAGAGTTATAGTAGAAGATATCATTCGGCCATTAGATTATATCATATAGCTGAAAAGTACATACCTTGTTTAAAAAGTAGATATGAGAAGGGAGAATTTTATTCCCGACTTGGGTTCTGTTACTACAGAATGGACGATTATGCTAGAGCTGTTGAATACATAAATAGAGCATTGGATATATTTAGTACTGATGAAAAGTATGAAGAACGTTTCTTAAATTGTAATATGTTATTGGCATATGTTGCTACTGAATTGAACCAATATGTAAAAGCTGATTCATATTACGATTCTATTTATGAACGATCCAAATTTTTTCCGGAAACACATGTTATTATATTAAGGGGTTTGGGTTTAAATAGGATTAGACAACATAAGTTAGAGGAAGCTAAATACTTTTTGCGATTATGTCTTAACCAGAGAAGCTATTTAAACGCCATTTCTGAAGCACAAGCTATTTACAACTTAGCAAATACTTTATATAGACTTGGGGAGACAAAAGAAGCAAAACAGTTATTAGACCAAGCAGAAGAAAAATCACTCGAGCTAGGAATAGAAGAACATATTGCAAAATGCATGATAACTAGGGGTTTATATGAAAAAAATGATTTAAATATGGTTAATGAAGGACTAGAGCTGTTAAAAGAACAAGAGATGTTTTTTGAATACAATGAAATGTCAGAAGAAATTTCTATATATTTTGAAAGAAACAATCAATTTCAAAGTGCTTTAGAATATCTAAAAAAAGCATATAGTTCACCAAAAAATCTAAATCTCTTGGAGGATTAAGATGAAAAAACTTTCTTTGGTCGTTTTTGTTTGTGCATTAGTATTTTTCAGCGCTGACCTAGAACCTACTTTTAATCTGTTAGATAAAGGAAATGAGCTTCTATAAATTGAAATACTACTAAATTGCTTATGTTCGATTTGAACATAAGCTTATATTTTTTACTTTGACAAAAGGAGCCCCGCCATGCCAACTCCATTTCGCACTCGTGCCGGTGCCATCATTCTAAAGGATCAAGCACTCTTATTAATTGAATATCAAGATGAACACGGGATTCACTATAATCTTCCCGGAGGTGGCGTAGAGCCTGGTGAATCGATAAAGGATGCAGTAAAGCGAGAGGTAAAAGAAGAAGCATGTATCGATGTGAGTGTTGGAGAGCTTATCACTGTGTATGAGTATCTTCCGAATCTAGCTTCGTTCCGTTATGGCGATGTTGCATCACTTCAGCTGTTCTTTCTTTGTGAAATGGATTCAGAACAAACTCCTTCTTTACCGAATGCACCAGATCCGCATCAAACAGATGTTGTTTGGGCTCCGCTTCACTCTTTGCAAACGATCAAACTATTCCCGTCTATCAGTGAGATTCTACTAGCATCAATAACAAACAAACGCTTCGTTCCTTTCATCCAAGAATCAAAACTCAACAATCCCCTTTAACAAGCCGATAAAAAAGGTAGAAGGGATTAGTGTTTGAGTGAATGTACTTTATAAATCCTGGATGAGCACTTGGCCATGTTCATAGACCTTGAATGTCATTCGTGGTCTATTTGTTGTACGAACTGGGCATGAAAAAGGAGTAATTAATAATGATCAGGGAAGAAGCTCTTTCATTTGCTTCCTGTATTGCAAAGGCATTAGCTGAAGCGAAGGGCCACACTCATTTTCTAAAGACGTTTGCGAGTTTCATGAGACGTTATTCTAGAGATGAGGACTCTTTTGAAAATGCCAATGCGTTTCTTTATGAAGTAGTTAGGGAGTATCAAGAGTATCTTTCAAATCTTTGTGTAAGTATTGAACAGTTGCGCGAAGGTGTTAAAGAGTATTTCTTTGTAAATGAAGAAGAGAAAATCCTTTTAGTTGTTGAGATAAACGCTGTTTTATTTGCATTGCGGAAGGTATACGAATCTGTTGATAAGGCTGAATCCCCTTTAGTAATACCCGTTGTGGAAACGATCCTACAAGAAACGATCTCTTATATTCCAACGATCCCGACAGATTGGGTTGTTTCTAAAAAAGGAACGAGCCTTGTTGTTAAACGATTGAATTTAAAGAAATCTTCTTAGTTGTACAATTCTTTAGTAATTGGATAATTTTTCTATTTAATATTCGTTACTTTTATATTTATCTTATGATCATTTTTAGGTAAAATAAAAAGAAGTGGATAGCGAAGGGAGAATAGAATCATTTTGTACACCGAGAGAGATGCCTTAAAACAACGAATGGAACAAATTTATGAAGAACGAAAAGCAAGCGCAGAGGAGTTTAACGTGATTTATACACGTTTACGCGAGCTTGACTTACGAGATGGAACGTCAGAATCGTCTTCTTATTCTGAGATTAAACCGGATGTTTTACCTAGAGATCAACAAAGACCAGTACGCGCAAAACGCGATATTATTGAACCATTTATTGTAAAAACTTTAAAAAATTCTAATCTTTCTTTAAATGCAAAAGAAATTGGTGCTGAATTAGAGCGTAATAATATTGTATATAATGAAAGCTCTCTTTATGTGATGTTAAATAAAATCGTAGAAGAGAATGAATATATTACTAAACCTTATCGTGGACGTTATGCTTACGAAGGACCGAAAGAGTAATTAAAAACGTGAAAGACGAATCCCCTTATATGAGGATTCGTCTTTTTTATGTTTTGCGTTTGAACATCCACTTATTATAATAGAAAAATTTCGCGGGCATTCCGCCGAGTTTTAGTAAGACTTTTGCATCCTTTTGCATGCGAGGATTTGCCTTCACTTTAGAATCAGCGAGGTAAATGGCGTACAGTCCACGTTTGATTAAAAGGTGGAAGGAGGCATCTGGCAATTTTTTTAACCTGGTGGTCGCTTCTTGATCAAGTAATTGAACTCTTTTCACAAGATCGTCCCGATTCTCATAGTAGTTAGTGAAATTCATTTCATCCTCAGCCCGGTCCTCTTCTTGGTCGATAAAATAATCCAACATAATATGAAGTCCTTGCAACCATGGGAAATAAGCTTCCTTGATTTGTTTGGATTCCTCTTTTGTTCGGATGCCTTTTGCTGCATATGCAGCTAGACAGTACAAGCCTAGGGTCGAGGCTGTCCCACATGCAAATTCATACCAACGCATGGAAGGAGCGAGATGTTTGTTTGTTTCATAAAAGTGCATAAGAAGTGGTTCTCTTAAGCTCTTTTCAACGTGCTTATATACCTGGAAATCAATATAGAACTGAGATACTTCTTTCATATCTTCTTGCATAGTAGCGAACCCGGGGAAGGTTTCAATGGTGTCACGACATGTCGTGACAAGTTTCTTTAAGTATCCTCCGTCGTCAAACGGCTGACGGTGTTCATAGTAGTCATAGAAGGGCTCTCCTGGACTCAAACTGTCTAATAAGGCATGATGAATAGAGCGGAAATCGTCCTGGTTGTGCCGATCGTTTTTATCACAAAGTGTGTCTAAATAATCACAGATACTTTGATAAGCAACCATAAATTTGATATACGCATCCTGATTCTCACCAGCTAAAAAGCCGAGTATGCTGCCACCTTCACAGTGAAAGGTCTTATCGCTAATAGTCCACGTTGCTTGTTCGCGTATTTCTTTATCAGGAATCTGGTTTCCGACCTCTTTCCAGTCCTTTAGATGCTGCCTTGCTTTTGGTATTGTTTCTTTAGATGCTCGCAGAAGGATCTGAAGCGAATTCGAGGGAACTGTTGTACTCATGTGTAGAACTCCTTTTGAATAGTGAACTCTCTTTAGTCTATCATCCATGATGAAGCAAAATATCACAAGTAAAATGATACATCGAATCATAATTTCTTAGTCTATTCGGAAAAGGGGAGCGCAATTGAAGATCTATCTTAGTGGTTTTGGTTCAGTCAGTCGTGCACTAATCGAACTTATAATAAGTAAAAAAGTTGAGTATAAGGCAAAATATCAGTTAGATCTACAGGTTGTGGGAATCATTGGAAGAGAAGGGTTGCTTGAAGACCAGAACGGCTTGGACCTGGAATGGATGCTTGAAAATGAACTTGGTTCAAGAGGAATAGTAGCGTATGCTCAAGCGAAAGACATTCCTCTTCAAACAGAGTATACGTTTGAAGGCGATCTCCTGGTTGAATGCACTCCTTCTCATCATGCTCACGGGGAGCCTGGTTATACATATATGAAACAAGCTTTACACGATGGACTGCATATTGTGACTGTCTCAAAGGGAGCACTGCTTCATCATTTCCAAGAACTCATGGACTTAGCTACTTCTAAGAATAAAATAATCAAATTTAGTGGAGCCGTGGCAGCGGCCTTACCTACGTATGATATGGCTGATTATTGTTTAGCAGGGACAACGCTGACAGAGCTTGCAGCTGTATTAAATGGCACAAGTAACTTTGTTCTCTCACATATGATGGATTCGGGCCAAGCGTTTTCGGAGTCGCTTCAAAAAGCTCAGAAGCTCCGAATTGCAGAATCCAACCCTGACAACGATATAAAAGGAATCGACAGTGCGAGTAAATTAGTCATCCTTGCGAATAGCTTGTTCGAAGGGGCATTTCATTTAAATGACGTTTCCATTCAAGGAATAACCGATGTGACACAAAAGGAAGTGGATGATGCCACAACAACGGGATATACCATTCGATTAGTGGCGAGGGCAGCCTACGAAGCCCGGCAACTTGTTTTATCCGTGAAGCCTGAGTGGTTACCGAAGAATCATCCATTAGCTAGTGTTCATGGAACAAATAAAGGAATTATCTTTTCTACAAAGGAAATGGGAGATTTATTTGTATTGGGTGGGGCATCAAGCCCAACGGGAGCAGCAAGTGCAGCATTAAAGGATATGATTAACCTTCATAAATTAGTTTAACTTGGTTGTGTCGCCTCTTTGTTGAAACTAGGTTTCATAAAAGTGTCTACTAGCCAGTAATCAGGACATACAGTATGATAAACGTACATTCTGATAACCATACTAATATAGACAACTACAACCTAATAAAATCAACAAGAAGGAGCAACACCCTCATGAGTGACACAAAAATAGACAGTCGAGGATTATCAAGTATAGAAGAAAAGGTTCAAATGATCCCATTGGAAGAAGGGGCGATTTATCTAGTGGGTCCCATCCAGCTTCCGGTTAACTTATATGGAGAAACAGTGACCTTCCAGTGGTACTGCTGGTTGCATTGCCAGGAGGTTACGGAGGATTTCGACCGGATGCTTGAAAAGCTTTCTGGTGATAATCTTGCCGAGTTTCAGCAATCAAGTGTGCTAACCTATGGAGACTTTGCCTTTGATGAGGATGCCATTATTCGGATGCATTCCATCTGTCACACGGGCGATATCTTTGGAAGCAAGAGGTGTGATTGTGGGTTCCAGTTAAAGCAATCAATGAAGATGATTGCTGAACATGGCACAGGCGCCTTATTTTACCTAGCTAATCATGAAGGACGTGGCATCGGGTTGTTCAGTAAAGCCATGGCATACATCTTACAGGAAGAAGGTCTAGATACGGTTGAAGCTAACCATGCTCTTGGGTTTGTGGATGATTCTAGAAACTATGATGATGTCATCAAAGTTCTACACACACTGCGTTCAAAACCGGTAACGTTACTGACAAATAATCCGAAGAAGGTAGAAGCTCTTCAGAATGCTGGACTACCTCTTAAAGGAAGAATGCCTCTATGGGGTGATGTATCGGAGTTTAATAAAAAGTACTTGGATACAAAAGTGAACCGCTCCGGGCATCTTCGTGAGGATGAGCGTTTAAAGTAATAAAAGTAGAAGAGTGCGGGATAAAACAAAAAATCAACGAAAAAATGGCGAATGATTCAACGAGCGAATCATTCGCCATTCGTGTTTTTATGTTTTAGTAAGACGAGCGGAAGGAGAACCCGACACTCCTGTGGATACAGTACGTGGTGAAGACACTGTAGTGGCGGTTTTCCACGGAAGTGGCTGAGGCCGTACCCACGGAAAGGGAGGGATTCTCCTGTAGCGGATTTTGTGCTATGTTTGTGTTTTGCTATCCGCATTAGTGTTATGACACAGCTCGTTTAATTGTTACACAACAATTTGCTTGAGTGCTTCAGCCACTTTTGTACAGAAGGTAAGTGGGGGTTCAACGGATTGGAAGTGAACGTAGAACAATGTAGGGTCATCATAAATCCAATGGTTGTGCAGTGCACTTAGTTGAATACGGTGCGTAATAAGTACATGTATAAATGGTTGAATTTCTTCTTGTTTAAGAACAATTTCTCCAAGATTTAACGCGTTGCCTTGTTGATCAAAAGATTCAAATGTAACACCAGCACGAATGGGTGCTTGAGCCGGGCGACCTTGAATCGTTGCTTTGATTGATCTTGGGATCGAAATTGAACAATACCCATTCTCCTCGCTTCCCTTGCCTTTTAAAATCCACGCGCATTGCTGACACAAGGAATTCATAATGATCACCTCTCCTGAAAAATACCTGTTACATTTTATTTGCGCTTATTTAAAGTAGAACCGTCTTCTTATCTATTTGAATAAAAACATGCTACACTAATAAAAAATTGAACATTCATATTATTTGTTTTGTTTGTAGAAATGAGGGATTAAGCACATGAGCAATGTAAAAGCAGAACGTATTTGGAGCCGACTTATGTCACTGGCAGAAATCGGAGCAACAAGTGATGGGGGAGTAACAAGGTATTCCTATACGGAACTTGAAGCAAAAGCGAACGAACGCGTAAGGTCTTTTATGAAGGAAGCCGGTCTTGAGACAGGGTACGACGCTGTAGGAAATCTGTTTGGCGTGAAAAAAGGGAAAACGGATGAGACCATCTTAGTTGGTTCTCATGTTGATAGTGTGCCAAATGGAGGGAATTTTGATGGTCCACTCGGTGTATTGGCGGGTATTGAAGTTCTTGAATCCTTGAATGAACAGGGCATTGAACTATCTCATACAGTAAAGGTTATGGCTTTTAAAGATGAAGAAGGCTCCAGGTTCGGCTTAGGGATGATTGGAAGTCGGGCGGTTGCTGGCATTCTAACGCTGGACGAGCTTGAAATGAACGATGCAGATGGAGTAAGCATTAAAGAAGCAATGGAACAACAAGGATATCATCCTGATTCCATTGCAGAGGCGGCATTAAATAACGTGCGTGCTTATATTGAATTACATATTGAGCAAGGGAAGATACTCGAGCAAGCAGGTGTTGCAGCGGGAGTTGTAAGTGGCATAGCAGGACCTTGTTGGCTCCGGCTTAAATGTACAGGTGAAGCTGGACATGCAGGATCAACGCCAATGAAGCAACGCCGGGATGCGCTAGTGGGTGCCAGTTTAATCATTGCGGAAATTGAACGAATTGCTCGTTCCACTCCAGATCTAGTTGCAACTGTCGGTCAAATTCAAGTGAAGCCAGGCGGAACAAACGTGATCCCAGGATATAGTGAATGGACTCTTGATCTAAGACATGTGCACGAGGACATACGAAATCAGGCAGAAGCGAAAATCAGAGAGGCTGCTGAGACCATTGCAAAGGAACGACAGCTTACGTTGGAAATTGAAGAACTGCAACGAATCTCTCCTGCTCCTTGTGCAGAGGCGATCCAGCAGACGATCAAAGAAAGTTTGATTGAGGAAGGCATAGATCCGGTAACATTACCGAGTGGTGCGGGTCATGATGGCATGCAGTTTACGGGAAAATGGCCAATGGGTATGATTTTTGCCCGCTCTAAAGATGGAATTAGCCATAATCCTAAGGAATGGACAAGTAAGGAAGACGTGCAAACAGCAACATCTGTCTTGTATCGAACATTACTTATGCTCGATAAGAAGAAACAACTTTAATGTAAAAAGGGCGATACCACACAGGTTACGCCCTTTTTCGCTAGATTTCTTTCCCTCTTCTTCTCCAAATGCGATAAAAGCTATAAACAACAAGCAAAAATCCACCGTAGTACAACCCAACGAACAATAAGTCACCAGGATTGGTCAGCAGCGCATTTCCGACTGTGGCGAAAAGAATCATTGATGGTATCTTTCCAAGGGTGGAAGCCAATGCATAGACCCTAAGTGACACATTGCTTAAAGCAAAATAAGCATTTGCAACGATCGATGGAATGACGGGAATTAATCTGCTTATAAATATAGTCATAAATGCGTTACGTTCAAAAATCTCAGTGAGCTTCTCCACGGATTTATAACGCGAGAGCATCCGTCGCCCCCAGTCCTTAAACCCAAAACGGATGGCGATGAACATAATGATAGACGCAAGGGAAGAACCCACCCATGTCACAAAGCTTCCGAGTGCTGGTCCGAATATGACTCCAAGAATGCCCCCAATAATAGGGTAAGGAATGACGGGAAATAGGGCAAATAATGTTGCGGCCATTGTCGTTAGGAGGACCGAGCGCTGACCATAATCCTGCAACCAGTCAAGTAAGTTCAACCGATACATGTACACAAATACGCCAATTAAAACAAAAAAACAAAGAACTGCGATTTTACGTTTCATCATTCACCTCATACATCTACATCCTTCTAGTGTAGCAGATCTTACTTAGGATATTTGTCAGTCTATGTGACAGTCCCATGACGCAAGCGTTGGATAGGCGGGCGGGAAAGAGTATGGTATTCTTTATGGGTGAAAAATGAAAGAGCAGGTGACTTATAAAGTGGAGACAAATCAGCCTAAGGTTGTTGTAATTGGTAGTATAAATATGGATATGGTCACGCGAGCCACTCGTTTTCCCAAGAAGGGAGAAACCATTTCTGGAGTGAGTTTTGATCAGCTTCCAGGAGGAAAGGGTGCCAATCAGGCAGTTGCTTGTGCGAGGCTTGGAGCGGCTGTTAGCATGGTTGGAGCAATTGGTCATGACCCAACAGGTAAAGTACTTCTCAAGCAGCTTCAAGACGAGAAGGTTAATACAGAGTGGATTCAAGTGATTGATAATGAAACAACAGGTATGGCTCAAATTACGGTAGCCGAAGAGGACAATCAGATCATTATTGTTCCTGGTGCAAATTTTGCTATAACAAAATCACAAATCGATGCGGCTAAAGCTGTGATACAAGCTGCCGATTTAATCATTCTTCAGCTTGAGATTCCGCTTGAGATCGTTGAATATACAGCTGAGGTTGCAGCTGGTTTTGGAGTAAAAGTCATTCTAAACCCCGCGCCAGCTCAGCCACTAAGTGATACATTGCTTTCAAATGTGGATTATCTTACACCAAATGAAACAGAGCTTATGTATTTAACAAAGCAAACAAGTGTCAAAGAAGGAATGGACTCACTTTTAAAAGAAGGAGTACAAGGTGTCATTGTGACTCTTGGTAGTAAAGGTGTTCAATATATCGAAAAAGAAGATGCGATCTCAAGAGCAGTAAAAGGCCGTCTAGTAGAGGTTGTTGATACAACGGGAGCGGGAGATACGTTTAATGGGGCACTCGCATATAAGCTAGCAGGCGGAGCAAATGTAGCGGATGCAATCGAGTTTGCCAACGTAGCTGCAGGCTTATCCATTATGAGGTTTGGTGCTCAAACAGGTATGCCTACTTTTGCTGAAGTTCAAGAAGTGATGAATACGTAAGGTAAAGAGACCGAATTCAAATGAATATCGGTCTTTTTTTTTGTTACTTTCCTAAGACTTTTCGGCTATGATGTTCTTCTTGAATGCTCATTTTCCCAACTACAAAGTCATAGGTCGCTCGTCCATAATCAATAAAACCGCGTTATAATCAATGTATAAAGATTCATTGACAGACTAAAAACGTGGAGGTGCTATGAATGTATCAGACAACTCAACCTGAGACTCCTTTTGCTGAATTCTTGTCTCAACATGAAATTACACAACAACGGATGGCCAATATGTGCGGAGTGAGTCGTGAAACGGTGCGCAGACTTTGTAAGGAAGACAGGGAGCCAAGTGTAAGAAGCGCAAGACGGATCATCATTACGCTTCAAGACATGAATTATAAAGTAGACTTTGATACCTTCTGGGACTTATAAACATTCTGTAAGGTATGCAGAAACAGATACCTTAAACTGATCAAGCTGCTGTTGCCACTTAGGATTTGCACCTAAGTTAAGCGATTCAATAATACTCTCTATTAAAAAAGTACGGGGTTCGGTTTGTTGGACAAGCTCATCACTGAGAAAGTCCAATCGTTCCTTGTGCTTTTTTTGTTCGTCTTCATTTGACCACTTCATAATGGCTTGCTTTAGTTGGAATAAGTCATTTTCTACTGATTCCTTTAATGTATCCATCTTCTTTGTCGCTTCAGGTGCCCAATGATCAAGTAACACAGGATCTAAGAGCTGCTCCTTGCTTTTTGTTACTTGAGTGACTAACTCCACTAATCGATTTATGCAATAATGAACGACTGCTTCCCGATCTCGCCCCGGTTGACCCGGTGCATGACTATGATATCTAAAATGCATATACAGCATACCCGTTACCATCACTGCACAATCCAGTAAGTATGGAGCAGATTCCTCCTCAAAAATATCCTTTAGCCGGTGGTGCATCCATTTTAATTCATAAAGTTGATGCTGACGGATGTATTGCTTGAGTTCTAAGTCATCAGAAAAGAAGATTTCCTGAAACAGTGCGAACATCTTATAGTCTTCTAATAGCTTAATCTGAAGAATAACTTGCTCTTTCAACGTTTCAAGATCCTTAGGATCACGATAGAGCAATACTTCATTTCTTGCTTCTTCAATTTTATGATTAAGCCATTGAAATACAGCTAGAATAATATCACTTTTAGATGAGAAATATTTATATAAGGTCCCTTTAGAAATGGAGCTTCGATCCAAGATGTGTTGAATGGAAGCGGCACGGAATCCTTTCTCGGCAAATACTTGATGAGCGCTTTCAATTACGTCTTGTCTGCGGTTGTTCATTTGTCACCTCTTTGTCCTCTTCTCTTCATTTATAAGAGTCCAATAATTAGATAAAAAAAGCAAGAATCTATTGTTGCTTTTTAGAAAAGACAGGAGTAATATATGTTCAGTATAACACTGGTATAAAAAAATGAACAGTCGTTATGGAGGGGTATAAATGACAACAACATTAGAAAAAACGAAACGTCCTCCTTATGGCATTATTGCAATTTTGCTATTAGGAGCTTTTATTTCACTTTTAAATGAAACATTACTTAATGTAGCGTTACCATCTATTATGAAAGACTTTGACGTAACGGCTTCAACCGTTCAATGGTTGGCTACAGGGTATATGCTTGTAAACGGCATTTTGATTCCGATTACCGCATTTTTGATTCAAAAGTTCTCGGTACGTGGATTGTTCCTTACAGCTATTAGCTTGTTTACACTTGGGAGTTTGATGGCCGTTCTTTCATGGAATTTCCCAGTGCTATTATCTGCGCGTGTTGTTCAAGCTTCAGGTTCAGCCATTATGATGCCGTTACTTATGAATGTTCTTTTGAACGGCTTCCCGATTGAAAAACGTGGAGCGGCCATGGGGATCTTTGGTCTTGTTATGATCTTTGCTCCAGCGATTGGTCCGACGTTATCTGGATTCTTAATTGAACATTATTCATGGAAAATGCTTTTTTATGTAACGTTCCCGATTGCATTGATTATTTTATTGGTCGCAATCTTCCTCTTACATGATAAGAAGGAATCAATGCCAATTAAGCTGGATGGATTATCTGTTGTTCTTTCAAGTATTGGTTTCGGTGGTATTCTTTACGGATTTGGTACGGCAGGGGACAAAGGCTGGAGTGCGACTGAAGTATATCTTACGTTGATTGTAGGAGGAATTGCATTACTAGTGTTTATCCTTCGTCAATTAAAGCTAGATGTACCGATGCTTGAGTTCCGAATTTATCGTTACCCAATGTTTGCCTTATCGTCCATCATTTCAATTACACTAACGATGGCGATGTTTGGAGCCATGCTGTTATTACCTTTATATGTGCAAACGATTCGTGGAATCTCTCCACTAGATTCTGGGCTACTTTTATTACCAGGGGCCTTATTGATGGGGATTATGTCTCCGATTACTGGGAAGCTGTTTGATAAGTATGGAGCGAGAGTACTTGCAGTAACAGGACTTACAATCACGATCTTAACGTCCTATATGTTTAGCCGTTTAACAATGGATACAACGTATACAACGTTAATGCTACTTTATACAGCGAGAATGTTTGGGATGTCTATGGTGATGATGCCGGTTATGACAAACGGACTTAACCAACTACCAGCAAGATACAATCCGCACGGTACAGCTATGAACAATACCTTGCAGCAAGTATCCGGTGCCATTGGATCGGCATTATTGGTTACGATTATGTCAACACGCACGACAACTCATATCGGTGAATTAGCAGGTTCAGGCTTAGCTGGTCAAGACCTTGTGAATCAAGCCACTGTTGAAGGAATTAATGATGCTTTCCTATTAACGGTGTTTGTAGCACTCATTGCTCTTGTGCTTTCATTCTTTATGAAACGTAGCAAGCCTGGAGAAGACTTCCGTGATCAGAAGGTTGCTTCAAAAGAAAGAGAAGAAGATCAAGATCAGTCAGACATGGAACCAGCTTCACAGGTTTAATTTAAAAGAAACACCCCATTTTATGGAGAGATCCAATAAAATGGGGTGTTTTTTAATCTATTTGTTATCAGATTGCTTTGCTTGGTACGTGTTCCACCACTCGGATAGGTCAGGATAATCCGTCCACTCAAAGCGGACTGCTTCATTTGTTCGGTCTCGGTCAATTTTAACAAGATGTGTGTTTGACGATGTTGTCGCAGCATACCAATCGCTCTGAGGGAGAGCTGTAATGGTATGTACCTTTTCGCCCAGTTTATCAACCATATGACTAATCCAATGAGGATCTGAATCCGCTGTATACCAGTCAACGTTCATTAACCGTTTTGTTCGAATGGAATGATGCAGCGGTGGTGCGTCTGAATCTGGAAAATGAAAGCCTACAGTTGATTCTTTAGGTTGTGGTGTTGGTTGATGCTCGCTAATCAATTTCTCATGGAAATGTGTGAGATTGATTTTTTCATGTTTCGCTAGAAGTTGATTTGTTAAGGTCTGCTGTTCAATCATTTCACTAATTCCGAATAGAATAAAACCTATAAGAAGAAAGATGAATGCAATTGAGAGTAATACAAATAAATATGAACCGAAAAATTGGACGATCGCTCCAATGTTCATCCAGTGGTATGTAAAGATTAGACCAATTACGCCACCTATACATAATGAAACAATACCTAAAATGAAAAGAAGACGTGCAATTAGATTGATTTTCTTCATATGGAAACTCCTTTTCTGTGATTTATCATATTTTATCATGTAAAGTAAATTTTTGGTGTGCATTTTTTTTCATAATGAGTTATATTATGTGACCTCTTGTTCTTGATGAAGAACGAATTGTTCGTTATAATATTCTATACATACTTTTATGATCGATCGTCAACGCTACTAGGGAGTGTAGTAGAGAAGGAGGATAAAGAGATTTATGATTGATTACTTAGTGAATATTTTGCCTGACCTTACCGAGCAATCACCAAGTGAAACAGAAGCGATTAAGCTCCTTCAGAAGTCCGAAGAGAGTGGAGTGAAAACATTAATCGCTGCACCTATATTTCGTTTGCATCAAGATACAATCCTACCGACAGATATAAGAGAGCGAGTTAGTCATTTAAATGATGTAGCAAAAGATGAGAAATTAGCCATACGTGTGGTTCCTGGTCAAAGTATACAGCTTGATGATGATCTATCTGGTGCCTATGAGAGAGGCGAGCTCCTTACATTAAATGATACTCAATATATGCTTATTACATTAGGGGGAGAAAGACTTCACCCTCGTATCTCAGAGATTCTATATAATTTGCAGTTAAAAGGGGTTAAGCCAATCCTGGCACACCCCGAACGTCACAAGGAGATCATTGAGCAACCAGATTTACTATATAAGTTAATCAAAGGTGGAGCTCTTGCACAGTTGAATGCCTCAAGCTTCACTGGAAGAGTTAGTGGTTATACTCGAAAGTTCTCAGAACAGTTAATTGAAAATCGTCTTGTTCACTTTCTTATGTCGTCCTCACTACAATCAAAATCAAGGAGTAGTGACTTTACCAAAGCATTTGATACCTTGTTTAGACAAGGGGATGGCTCAAACGCTACGTACTTTGAGCAGAACGCGGAACGACTCATTAATGATTACAGCATCTATGCGGAAGAACCATTGCGCGTTAAGAAGAAAAAATACATGGGTCTATTTTAAAATAGATCGTTAAGTAGGAATGAATGTAAGCGCGAGCTTGGGACATAATTCAAAAATAGAAAAATGGCGAATGATTCAATGAGCGAATCATTCGCCTTTCGTGTTTTTGTGAAACAAGCGGAGGGAGAACCTGAGACTCCTACGGAACAGAACGCGGTGAAGACACTGTAGCGGCGCCCTTTCCGCGAAAGGGGCTGAGGCCGTTCCCGTGGAAAGCGAAGGATTCTCCTGTAGCGGATATATTGCTAAGTTCGTGTTTTCGTGAGTCATTTACTGTTATGTCCCACGCTCTTTTCTCTGAGCGAATGTTAGCAAGAAGAAGAGAGAGGATAGTAAGAAAGATAGCTTTGTTGCATCACGTTAGATGTAGAATACATCGAGAAAAAGGCGAATACATCGGTTCAAGCATCAAATACATCGAGATAAGCATCAAATACATCCACCAACCTAAAAACAGTGGATAAAATGTTCATAGAACACCTTACCCACTGAGCGATTAATAGTTTTCAATAAAGTCACGTAACGTATTGGTTACATCATTATTTTCAAATAATCTTGAGAAACCATAGTGCGTAAATAGAGCCATCCCTACACACCAAACGACAAGTGAGATAGTCATCCATATAGCAGTTTTGATCTTGCTTCCACTTAACGACATCGCAATGATAGCAGTAAGGTGACTTCCAACGGTTGGGCCAATCAAACATAATCCCGGTAACCCATACTTATTAAAGACGCGTTGAGCACGCTCGCTCTTTTTCGTTTTTTCAGGTTTGCCTTTTTTAATTCGTCTTTTTTCTCGCCAAGCTTGAATGGCTTCCACAAAAACGATAACAAGTAACACGGTTAATACGTTTCCAATAAACGCGATGATCGAAGTTAGGTAAGGATTTAATCCGGCAACATAACCAACTGGAATAATTGCAGGGGCTTCAAAGAAAGGAGTAGCAGCTAGTAAGAACACAATTAAGTACGCGATGATATAACCCATATGTATACCTCCAATAAACTAATCTTTCATAAGTATCATACTCTTTCTTACGTTGTCGTTTGCTCACCTCTCTTTCATTCTTTTATTCTCTTTCACTCTAGCGAAATCATAGGAACTTGTATATATTATTTGCAAAATTTGTACAAGTTTCTTTTTCCTGTATAGCATATGAATACGAATGGTTGTATATGTCATTCAATTTCCGTCTTTTGCGCATAAAAAGTCGTAAAAACTCTTGTTTTGACTTTAAATTAAGAATAAATCCGAACATTATCTTGCCCAACTATCAAATCTTATGTATAATATGACTTGTAAGTGATTTTCATTATCCTCATAGTAGGTGATGGTGTGATATTGCAATCAAATGAAACAAAGAAGTTACTAGCGCATCTTTATAATGAGGTATCGAAGGAAATGTTCGGAGTGGGAACTACTTTACTCAAAGTAACCATCGAGAACGATATTATTACCTTTCAAGCAAAGCATCGACGTTCACCGCGTTCTACTGCTCTTGAAGGAGAGGTACCGAGTTTAAAACAAGAAGTGGATTTTCAATTATCCCTTCTATATAAGAAGAAGCTCTTACAAAAATTAAATGAACAGACTGATGTACCTGTCGATGTTGTACTGCGTGATTTTGATGCAAGAACACAGTGGGCATTTACGAACATCATTCTAAAATAAGGATTTCTTGTTCGGATCTATCTGAAGAAGGAACCGTCATACGATAGACAAGCGTAACCGAATCTTTGTACACAAGGAAAAGGGACTCTTGTAGAATGCACGATTATTCTGCGAGAGTGTCTTTTTCTTTTTTTTTATGGGAACTTTTAGCTTGAGCTGGGAATCCTATTCTTCATAAACCAAAATCGTATCATTCGGAGGGTATAAAAATGAAAAAATTGCTTGGTGCATCAACAATCGTTGCTTTATCGACTATCGCTCTTACTGCTTGTGGAGGTTCTGATGATTCGCAAGGTTCAACCGGCTCCCCAACTAAATTAGTTGTTTCAACTTGGGGATTCTCTGAAGACTTTTTTAGAGAAGAAGTATACGCACCCTTTGAAAAAGAACATAACGTTGAAATTGTTTTAGATATAGGAAACAACGCAGAGCGTTTAAATAAGATCCGTCAAGGTACAGCTGATATTGATGTCGTTTATCTGTCTGACTTTTATGCACAACAAGCCATTAATGATGACTTGTTTGAAAAGATTGATCGCAGCAACATTCCAAACTTAGAAGAAATCTATGATATTGCAAAAGCTCCACTTGGTGAAGACTATGGTCCAGCATATACAATCGGCCAATTTGGTATTGCATATAACGCTGATGAAATCGATGGAGAGATCAGTTCTTGGGCAGATCTTTGGAACTCAAACCTTGCGAACAACCTAACCATCCCTGGAATTACAACAACAACTGGTCCAATGTTCTTAGATGCTGCTTCAAAAGTAGCTGGTGAAGAATCGTTTAATGAAGATGCAGCATTCGCAAAGCTTGAAGAGCTATCTCCAAACATTGTAAAAGAGTACGATAAAACATCTGATTTCGTTAACATGTTCACTCAAGGTGAAATTGCAGCAGGACCTTTTATGGAGATGTACTTTAACGATCTAAAAGAAGCGATTCCAGCGGCGAAATTTGTAGCACCTAGTGAAGGTGGCTATGCTGTCATGAACACAGTGAACATTGTCAAGGATAGTAAAAACAAAGAGTTAGCTGAAGAATTCATCAATTTCCAATTAAGTAAGGACATTCAAGAAACAACAGCTAAAGCAAAAATTGATTCTCCAGTTAATACAACAGTTGAGTTAACAGATGAAGAAGCTGAAGGCATTACGTATGGTCAAGATGTAATTGATGGATTAAATCAATTGGACATGGCTGAAGTAAATGAAAACTCCGCAGGCTGGATTGAACGCTGGAATCAAGAGATTGCGAAGTAATTAAAAAGACATAGGGCGCCGGATACGAATTGTCGGGCGCCTTCTTGTTTGTAGAGGTGAATAAAATGACTCGGAATGTACTTATTGATGTGGATACAGGTGTAGATGATGCGCTTGGCTTACTACTGGCCATTCATTCAAAAGAGGTTGACGTCACTGCAATCACAACGGTTAACGGAAATGTCTCTCTTGAAACAGCAACGTTAAACACATGCAAAATTGTAGAATTAACTGGCGAGATCAACATACCAGTTGTACCCGGTGCCAATCAGCCTTTAAAGAGAGCAACGCATTTTGAACACCGAATTCACGGGACTGACGGAATTGGTGGAGCATTGTCAGACATGGTCCCATCAAAAACGCCAGAGGATGCCTATGCCCCGAACTATATGATTGAACTTGCTAAGTCATCTGAGAAGCCTTTGACTTTTATCATGACTGGACCACTAACGAATTTGGCAGAAGCCGTTCAACGATGTCCCGAGCTTCCAGACTATGTGGAAGAGGTTGTTTTTATGGGTGGTGTTGTGAGTGAGATGGGAAACATCACACCAGTCGCCGAATACAACATGTTTGTCGATCCAGAGGCGGCTAAGATTGTCTTGGACGCGGGCTTTAAAAAGCTCACTCAAGTGGGACTTGATGTGACTCGAAAAGCACTATTGACGGAAGAACACTTAAAGCAGCTTGATGGAACAAAGTACGGAGCGTACATCAGACAAAGTACGTCAGATTATATGAAACGCTATATTGAACGCAATGGGGTAAAAGCGTGTGCGATGCACGATCCACTTGCTGTAGCTGTAGCCATTCAACCGAATGTAGTGAAAAAGAAACACCTGTATGTAGATGTAGAAACAACAAGTCGAATCTGTGATGGCCAAACGGTCTGTGATTTTCAAAATCGCCTTGGACAACCACCTAATGTCGAGGTCAGCCTTGAAGTCGATGCAGATGCTTTTCTTGACCTGTTTGTTCAAACAATCCGCATACCGATGGAGGAGGGAACAACGTGAAGAAAAAATATATTTACTTATTATTGCTACCAGGTGTGTTGTTCTTAACTCTGTTTATGATCGTTCCATTAGCATTAACGTTTGCAGGAACGTTTTCTGATGCAGGAAGCTTTTCCTTTCAAGGATATCTAAACTTCTTTCAAAATGCATACTTTATGGAGATTCTTTGGACAACCATTCGAGTCAGTCTATTAACAACTGTTTTCTGTATTGTTCTTGGATTCCCAGCAGCTTACTATATTTCAGGACTGCGCGCACGTACAAAAGCACTGATGCTTTTACTTGCTGTGTTTCCATTACTGGTTAGTCCGGTGGTTCGCTCGTTCAGCTGGATGATCATTCTTGGTCGAAATGGACTACTGAATCAATTTTTACTAGGAGTAGGCATTCGTTCAGAGCCACTTGAGATTATGTATACACCAATCGCTGTGAATATTGGGTTGGTTCACTTGTTTCTTCCACTAATGATCGTGACACTGGTTGGGATCTTAGAGAATGTCGATCGTAATTTACTTGAGGCCGCAGAAAGCTTAGGGGCTTCGAAGGTAACGATTTTCCGAAAGATTCTTCTGCCACTATGTGTACCAGGACTAATGATTGGCTGCACACTTGTTTTTGTAGGAAGCTTTACGGCTTACACGACACCTGCTTTACTCGGTGGAAATCAGCGTGTAATCTCAACATTTCTATATCAAAATGCTGTGACCTTAAATGACTGGCATGTTGCATCAATTGTAAGTGTCATTATGATCGCTGTTACGGTGCTATTCATCTTAATCATTAACAAAATTGCACTGAAATTAAATCCGAGGGGGTAGAGGTTGATGAAGAAAAACTGGGTCTTAGCCCTTGTCACATGGTTGGTTTTTGCCTTCCTAATTGGACCACTGGTGATCATCTCTATCACTTCCTTTGAACCAGGCAGTGTTTTGAAGTTTCCACCAGAGGGCTTCTCACTTAATTGGTATGAAAACATCTTTAAAGTCTCGATGTTTTTAGAAACCTTTAAAATATCTATTCTTGTTTCACTCGCTGGAAACTTGATGGCATTGCTTTTAGGAATACCAGCAGCTTATGCATTAAGTCGATATGACTTTAAAGGAAAACAGCTGTTAAATGCTATTTTTATCTCGCCAGTATTAATACCAGGGATTGTTCTTGGTTTTACCTTTTTACGATACATCATCGTATCTTATGGACTGCCAGTCTATGCTGGGCTTTTCATCGGTCATACGATTATTATGTTGCCGTTTATTATCCGCGTGATTTCATCCAGCTTATCTAACTTCGACTTCTCTATTGAAGAAGCAGCTTTAAGTTTGGGCGCTGGTCATGTGGAAACATTCTTTAAGATTGTTCTCCCAAATATTCGTTCTGGGATTATTGCAGCAGTGTTGATTGCATTTCTTGAATCGTTTAACAACGTAGACATCTCTGTATTTATGACAGGACCGGGCTTCAGTACGCTACCGATTCAGATGCTGACGTACGTTGAGAATTACTTTGATCCAACGATTGCCGCTGTATCTGTTCTATTAATGATTTTGACGGCTGGTTTAATGTTCTTCATTGAACGATTAATGGGTGTCGCATACTTTACAAAACGATAATGGAGGAATCATCAAATGGCTTTACTTACATTAGATCAAATTTCAGTTGCCTATCAAAAACAAGACATTTTGAAGGACTTTCATTTAGATATAGAAGAAGGAAAATTAGTGTCTCTACTAGGACCAAGTGGATGTGGAAAAACAACGACCCTTCGTTTAATTGCTGGTTTCTTAGAAGCAAAAGAAGGACGCTTTACCTTTAAAAATAAAGACTTCACTCGTGTTCCAGTGAGTAAACGAAACTTTGGCTTCGTGTTTCAAAACTATGCGTTATTTCCGCACATGACCGTGTTTGATAATGTTGCATTCGGATTAAGACTTCGTAAAAAAACAAGTGCAGAAACAAAAAAACTTGTGCAGGAAATGCTTGAAGTTGTTAACCTTTCAGGCTTTGAGCAACGTTTTCCACAAGAGCTATCAGGTGGGCAAAAACAGCGTGTGGCCATTGCAAGAGCGCTTGTCATAAAGCCAGACCTTCTATTATTTGATGAGCCATTAAGTAACCTTGATGCGAACCTGCGTGAAAGCATGCGTGTAGAGATTCGTCGGATCCAACAAGAGCTTGGCATTACAACCGTTTATGTTTCCCATGACCAGGAAGAGTGCTTCTCCATTTCTGATCAAGTAGCCATTATGAACAAAGGGATTATTGAACAATTGGATCAACCGTCTACTATTTATTCGTATCCAAAAACAAAGTTCATCGCAGATTTCATTGGGTTTAAGAACTTTATTTCATTTTCAGATAAGAAGGAAGCTGAAGGTGGATTTGTTATGAAAGCACAAGGCATGGAATTTCATGTGGCAGAAGCGAAGCAGGCAGCTAGTCCACAAAGTATGATTGGGGCCATTCGTCCAGATTATCTTAGTATTCTTCCTTATAAAGGAGAGTCGCTCGCTCCAAACCAAGTGAATGGTCGTATAACAGTGAGTACGTTCCTTGGCCGTAGCCACCAGTATGTTGTTCAAACAGATCTTGGCGACTTCACGATTAATCAAGAAAGCGCACAGGCCTTTACTTCTGGCGAACAGATAACGGTTCACTTTCCAAAAGAAAAGCTTGTCTTAGTTGATTAATGGAGCGGAGGGATCATACCATGCAAATTGATACACTCATTGAACATGTAAAAGTTTTTAACAGTTATGAAAAGAGCTTTAAAACAGCCAATGTTGCGATTAAAGACGGACGATTCATGTACATTGGTGAGAAGGATACGAGTTATTTTCAAGCGGAGCATCATGTTTCTGGTCACGGTTATTACATGGTGCCTGGTCTTATTGATATCCACCTTCACATTGAAAGTACGATGGTCACACCCGCTACATTTTCAGATGCACTAATGAAAAATGGAGTGACGACTATTGTGCCTGAGCCGCACGAGATGGCAAACGTTTTTGGGGTAAAAGGTGTAACGGAAATGATTGAAGCGAGTAAGCAATGTGAAGTCGATATGTTTTACTCGATTCCAAGCTCCGTACCTGCAACCTCAATGGAAACAACAGGTGGTTCGATTGAAATTGAAGATATTGATCATTTAATGACATTAGATCAGATCATTTGCCTAGGCGAGATCATGAACTATGTTGATGTTATCTCTAAGGGAGACAATAAAACCAAACAGCTTCTCAAACACATGAGAACTCATTACCCTGAGACCATTATAGAAGGTCATGTACCGAAGCTTTTAGATACAGACTTGCACAGAATGATTTTTGCTGGTGTAGATTCTGATCATACACATCAGACGATAGAAGGTATGAAAGCTCGAATAGAAGCAGGAATGTTTATTGAGATTCAAGAGAAATCAATGACACCTGAGGTCATTGAGTACTTATGCGAGCACGATGTAAGTGAGCATTTCTGTTTTATCACAGATGATGTGATGGCTGATGCTCTTGAAGAGAAGGGCCACTTAAATCATATTGTCAAAAAAGCAATGAGTATGGGTATGAAAGCAGAAGATGTGATTTATGCCAGTACGTACACACCTGCTAAACGAATGAAATTGCAGGATCGAGGGGTCATTGCACCAGGAAAAATAGCTGATTTTTGTTTGCTTTCCAACCTAGAGGCATTTGAACTTGCAGCTGTTTACAAAACAGGTGTCTTAGCTAATCAAAACGGAGATAACAAAGTCGGTGAAAGGCAGTTTCCTGAAGACTTTTACAAAAGTGTTCAGCTTGAACCATTAACGTCAGAAGACTTCGATGTACATGTAAACAAAGAGGATGGTACTTGCACGGCCCGAATCATGAAGGTACAAGATGGATCCACATTTACAGCTGAAGTACACGAGTCGATTGACGTTCAGGATGGCCTTCTACAATGGCAGGACACCGAGCACTTATTAATTGCTACATTTGAACGGTATGGAAAAGGTGGAACCAGAGCACATGGTTTAATCACAGGCGATATCATTAAACACGGTGCTGTTGCTACGACCTACTCCCATGATAATCACAACCTACTTGTTGTGGGTGAAAACATTGAAGATATGAAGCAGGCAGCCAATGAAGTCATTTCAATGCAAGGCGGAATTTGTGTAGTGTGGGAAGGGAAGGTTCAAGCTAGAGTGCCCCTTCCTGTTGGGGGAATTCTGACGGAAGAGCCTCTTGAACAACTAGCCGCACAAGTGAGACAGCTCTGTGTTGCATTACGAGAGCTTGGCTACAAGCACTATAACCCGATCATGTCGATGAGCACACTTTCATTACCAGTTAGCCCAGCATTAAAGATCACGGATCATGGACTAATTGATGTGAACGCAGGGAAGGTTGTTCCATTGATTGTTGAGAAAGTATAATAAGCTAAGAGGCTGGAAGATAATTAACGATCAATACGAAAATGGCGAATGATTCTACAATCGAATCATTCGCCATTCGTTTTTTCACAAAACAAGCGAGGGATTCTCCTGAAGCGGATTTGGTGCTATGTTCGTGTGTGGCTATCCATATTAACATTATGACCCACTCTTTTTTATTGTTAGATCTTCTAACGGGTAGAATAAGGCTGAGGTAAGCGGAGTTCGGTGCCCTACCAAACCTTTTAGATAAATGTACTAAAGAAGACAGTATCCTTTGTGCGAACCATCCAATGCACCATAAAACCCTCTACGCTAAAATGAGTGATAATTTGTATTAAAGGAGTGGGAGGATGGAGCCGCAAAAGGTTACGCCATTAAAGATAAAAAAGAAAAACAGTTGGAGTATGCCACATATCTACGTTTTATTATTTTTAATTAGCGGAGTCGCAGCGATATTAACGTATATTGTTCCAGCAGGTTCATTTGAGCGTGTTGCTGGTCCAAATGGAAGAGAATCGATTGATCCTGATTCGTTTACCGAGATCGAAGCATCACCCTTATCATTCATGGATTTTATGTTAGCTATCCCACGAGGCATGCAGGATGCAAGTGAGATTATTTTTTTTACTTTTATTATTGGTGGGACATTTATGGTGCTTCGTCGAACAGAGATCATTGAGATTGGGGTAGATCGACTCGCTCGCACATTCAAAAATCAGAGTATTCTCATTATTCCTGTGCTCATCTCGTTGTTTGCTGTAATTTCTACAACAATAGGCACACCTGAACTATCATTAGTATACATACCTGTATTAATTCCACTATGCATTTCCTTAGGCTACGATTCAATGACTACAGCAGCGATTGCGTTAATATCAACAGCACTTGGCTTTACAGCAGCGGTTATGAATCCTGGAACAGTTGGAATCTCACAGCAAATTGCCGGATTAGAAATTTATTCTGGTTTTCAATTAAGGCTAATCGTCTTAGTAGTCATTGTCATCATTGGAAGCGTGTATGTCATGCGATATGCGCGGAAAGTAAAGAAGGATACTGTTCAAAGTTTTACATACGATGAAGACAAAACCAATCGCCGCACTTATAAGGATGCACTGAATCAACCGTTAAAGGATATGAACAAACGTCAGTTGTTCGCTATTCTATCCTTACCAATCTTTGCTGCTGTAGTCTTTTACGGAGTAACACAGCTAGGATGGTTTATGCTTGAAATGTCGGGACTCTTTATCTTTATGGGGATTATTGTTGGATTGATCGCCGGGCTTTCCTTGACGAAAATCTGTGAGGCTTATACGGAAGGATTTCGAGAAGTATTAATGGGGGCCATCATCATTGGTATTGCTCGCTCGGTGGCGATCGTGCTTGAAGATGGCCAAATCATGGATACACTCGTTTATGCGCTTGGGTCGGTGGTTGGACATTTTCCTAGTACGTTAAGTGCCATTGGCATGATGGGTGTACAACTAGTGATTAATTTCTTTATCCCATCAGGTAGCGGGCAAGCGCTTGTTACCATGCCAATTATGGCTCCTTTATCTGATATGTTAGGTGTAACGAGACAAACAGCCATTCTAGCCTTTCAGTTTGGAGATGGGTTTGCACACATTCTTTTTCCTACTTCGGGGTACTTTATGGCAGCACTCGTGATTGCAGGGATCAGTTGGGCAAAGTGGGTTCGCTTTTTCCTTCCATTATTCATCATTTATATGGCTGTGGGAGCAATGTTTCTGATTTATGCGCAAATGACAGGATGGACTGGATAAGCTAGTGAAATGACGTTGGGCAAATGAGCCTAACGTTATTTTTTTGCAGGGATTATCCTTTCTTTATGGAATTAGTAGTATTTAAGTTACTGTTTTTAGATAACGGGTATATAAGGAAGTATTCATACATAATTAGATCAACTATTAAAAAATCGAGGTGGCTCACACGATGACATCCCTGCAAACAACCATTTCATTATCTGATGGTCATGCAATCCCAATCTTTGGCCTTGGCGTATATAAAATGACCGACGAGGAAGCATCATTAGCAGTGCATAAAGCATTAAGGTATGGTTATCGCTTAATTGATACGGCTGCGATGTATGAGAACGAACAGGCAGTTGGAGAAGCGATTCGAGAAGCGGTTGTTCAAGGAATTCCAGAGGATGAGATTTTTATTACA
This sequence comes from Alkalicoccobacillus gibsonii, assembly GCF_016798245.1. GTDB lineage: Bacteria > Bacillota > Bacilli > Bacillales > Bacillaceae_D > Alkalicoccobacillus > Alkalicoccobacillus gibsonii. The sequence continues at coordinate 722,966 of NZ_JAEUZA010000002.1, forward strand.
ACAAAGGTATGGAAAACAGAACTAGGCTATGAGAAAACAAGGCAAGCCGTTCTTGCAAGCTATGAAAAATTAGGATTACATACGATTGATCTAGTATTAATTCATTGGCCGGGAACGGAAGAAGAAAATGCAGAAAGCTGGAGGGCGCTTGAAGAGCTTGTAAACGAAGGAAAGATCACATCAATTGGAGTGAGTAACTTCTCTGAAGAAGATCTTAAACAATTGTTCAAAACAGCGAAAATCAAGCCTGTTTTAAACCAAGTGGAGCTTCATCCCTTACTGTCACAAGAAGGTCTACAGTCATTTTGTCAGGAGCATGAGATTGTCTTGGAGTCATGGTCCCCGCTTATGAGAGGGAGATTACTCGAGCATCCATTGCTTACAGATATAGCAGAGAAATACAACAAGGAAACGGCTCAGGTTATTCTTCGTTGGAATGTCCAACGAGGCATCATCCCAATTCCTAAATCAAGTAAAGAAGAACGAATTGAATCGAACGCAGATATTTTTGACTTTGATTTAACTGATGAAGAGATGGAGAAAATCTCCGCAATCAATGAAGATAGAGGATTCCACGGGTAATACAAAACGAGACGAATATCTAGAAGGATATTCGTCTCCACATCAGCCATATGTACCTTACAGAGGACCGTTCATCTCTTTTACGCTTGCTGAATCACGTTTGCCTGCATTAATTAAGAGCAGGATGGCGGTAATCATATGCATAATAAACCCGACGATTGGAATCCAGGCAATACAAGAGGTCACAATCCCTAAAATACTTGGGTACGTATCGCCACCATCTTTATTGGATAGAATTAATGTTGTGATGTGCAGGGCTAGCATTAAAGGTAATACAGTATAATAGCTGGAAATCACTAAAAGCCCACCTATAAAAGGTATCGCAAGGATTGCTTCACCGCCACCTGTAATCCATTTGAGAATGCGAGAAGTAGACATAGGTATCATTCTCCTTTTCATTGATATTTGAGCCTTTTCATCATACACAATTACGTAATTAATGGGAACCATTTTACAAAAATGACTTTATAAAAATCAGAATACCTTGTTACTAGAACAAGAAGGGAGCAACACCAACAATGAAAGATCAATCCAATGAACAATTCATCAAAAAACTAGATGCATTACTACACTCTACTTACGATACACACTTACCAGATGATAATGTAGCCATCTTTGTCGATTATGACAATGTCTACTGGACGTTAATGAATCGCTATAATCATAATCCAAACCATGAAGAAAAAAGTAAAAACTTGTTCCAATGCCTATGGGAACGCTATGGCCAGGACCGAGTCCGTACATTCCGAGCCTATGCCGACTTTCAACGCATTCGTTCAAGTTTAACGGATCTACAAAAACAACGTATTCAAATTAAACACGTTTATTCCAATGATAAAGACGGAGATTCTAGAAAAAACTCCTCTGACATTGAACTTTGTATTGATGCCATTGAAAGTACATTTAAGGATGAAAGCATTTCTTGTTATGTATTTGTCACCGCAGACAGTGACATGGTACCCATTATGAGTAGACTTATGTATAAAGGTAAACGAGTAGAACTATTTTATTTATCTGAGGCAGCGCCTAAACATACGGATATTACAAATTACTCTCATCATAGTGAGGATTTAGGAACATTCCTTAAATTAGAGGAACAAGAGTATGAGTTAGATGCATATGTAGAACAATCCCTTCAGTTTATCGATGAGTGGGAAAAGAAATATGGGGATAGCGATTTATACCTTGGTGCACCGTGGCTTCGTAATCAATATTCACTTAAGTTCTCGATTCCGGCAAATTCCGCCAGCGAGCTAATCGATCTATTAAAAGTTCGTAAGTTAATTGGAACCATTAATAAGGACTTAACAACCGGAGAAGTCAAGCCTAGCTTAGCTCTAACAGAAAAAGGCCGTAACATGGTTACGCCCTTCGTGGAATCTGTTTCTGTCAGAAAATGATAGAACAACGCGAATAAATAGTTGACTTCGGCCCTATATTTTCATATTATAGGGGTACAGGTAAATGATTCGTTACAACGCATTCGTTAACATTTAGTACGTTAAACTCATACGTTACAAAGACAGGGACATACCTTGTCTTTTTTTATTTGCTTTAATCAAGTCGGAGATTAGTTCCCTCGATTGATCTTATTAATATAGTTCCCAAGTTACGATTGATTTAAACCAAATTTTTTTAATGAATACAATGTAAATATTCAGAAAAATAAAACTTTACAAATAGGACAAGCGCTAGTATACTTAAACCAATCGAAAGGAGGTGGTTCAGTGAACGTTGATTGTACGAGGTTTACCCGTGTTACGAGACGTCGTGACACTCAGAACCACCTGCACATGTGCGGTCTGACGGAGTAACGTCAGCAGGTTCAGTGGAGAGTCCCTATAAGGGGCTCTTCTTTTTTGTTCTGTCCAGACTGAAGAGAATGAGTGGTATACTATTCATTAAAGACTCGGTTATTTATAGAGAGGTTTTATTTATGCGCTTTCAAACAAAATTAATGCTATTAATCTTTACATTTATCCTTTTAATTATATGTATATTAGGGTTTTCCTCTCAAAAGATGATTGAAGAGGCACTAGAAAAAGAAATAGGACAGCGAGCGCTAGATTTGGCTGAAACCGTAGCTATTAATCAAACCGTTTTGGATGCGTTTCAATCTGATCACCCAGCAGAAGAAATGTATCAAACCGTAAATGATGTTTTTGAAGTGAGTGAAGCCGAATTCATAACAATTGCTAATGAAGAGGGTTTACGGTATTACCACCCTGACTCCTCTAGAATTGGTAAGCCAGCTGTTGGCGGAGACAATGAACCAGTCTTACAAGAAGGACGTTCGATTATTTCGAAGGCAGAAGGCTCTTTAGGTCTATCCATTCGTGGAAAGGCACCAGTTTTCATTGAAGGAGAAGTAGTCGGTTTTGTATCTGTTGGTTTTTTAGCTGATAGCATTAACGCAACAGCACTTGCCTACGAAAGAGTCATTCTATTTGTAGGACTCGGTACATTGGGACTTGGTGCATTAGGAACATTTGCAATCACAAAAGGATTAAAGCGTGCTACACTCGGCATGGAACCAAAGGAAATCGGTCGTCTGTATGAAGAAAAACAAGCGATTGTTGAATCATTTGGTGAGGGATTAGTGGCCATTAACGAGAAAAATACAATCACCTTAATGAATGGTCGCGCAAAAAAGCTGTTAGGCCTTGATCCAACACAAACCTATATCGATCGATCGTTATCAGAGCTCATTCATTCGCATGTCTTAGCGGAGCTGCTTGCACAAAGTGATGATACGATGAGAGATTATGAAGCCATTACCATTGCGAAAGGGATTGTTGTGCAGAAAGTGCCAATTAAGAATGCTACAAATGAATGGGTAGGGACAGTGTTTGGCTTACGAGATACATCAGAGTTTCTAGAATTAACCGAACAACTAAGTCAAACCGAAGCATATGCCGATGTATTACGGGCGCAAACACATGAATTTTCAAATAAACTTCATGTGCTATCCGGACTCCTGCAGCTTGAATCCTATCAAGAGGCCATAGACTATATAAACGAGGAAGCACATTCACACGAAATAAAAATGAATGGCTTAAAAGCGAATAAAAGTGATGCGTGGCTTCAATCTTTGCTCATCGGAAAACAGCATCAGGCTGAAGAGAAGGGGATTGAGTGGACCATTCATCTGCCCTCAGATTCAATTCAACTGAGCCAAAATCAGCGACGTCCATTACTGATATTACTCGGGAATGCCATAGATAATGCAATAGAGACGGTGCTTAAGCCAGAAGCTGTTCGAAAAAAAATCAATGTTACGTTTACGTTTAAGGAAGGTGCATTGATTGTATCAGTGAGTGACTGGGGGACAGGATTTGGAGAGCGCTCGCTTGAATCCATCATCCAATCTGGTTACTCTTCAAAGACAGAAGGCAACCATGGATACGGGATGCGGATGATTCAATCAATGGTGCGCGAGTTAAATGGGACTTTAACAGTTGATTCAAAGGAAGACGCAGTAACATCCATTGAAGTAACCATTCCACTAGAAGAGAATACAGGATGAAAGGAGTCAGACTATGGAACAGTCTCATGAGATAGATGTACTCATCATTGAAGATGATATGAAGGTAGCAGAAATTAATAAGCGATTTGTTGAAAAGGTGGGAGACTTTAAAGTTGTGGGTGTTGCTACATCCAAAGAAGAAATTGACACGCTACTAGATGTCTATAAACCACAGCTTGTTATTTTAGATATTTACCTTCCTGATGTAAACGGGGTAGAGTTTTTGCCTACACTGAAAGTAGAGTACCCAGAAGTAGATGTCATTATGATTAGCGCGGAACAAGATGTTCAAATGATTGTAGAGACATTAAGGTACGGTGTGTTTGATTATTTGACAAAGCCAGTGATGTTTAAGCGATTTAAAGAAATGCTTACTCGGTACAAGCAGTTCAGGTCCACTATTACTTATTGGACAAATGAGCAAAAAAAATTAGACCAGAAAAATATTGATCAGCTCTTTCTAGGTAATGAACAAGGAGAACCTTCTCAAGCTCCTTTCGCAAAAGGAATTGACCACATAACCTATCATAAAATACTGGCATTCATTCAAGCGCGTGGGGAAGCGACGACCGAATTAGTAGTCGAAGCGTTTGGCGTAAGTCGGTCAACCGCACGACGCTATTTGGCCTCATTAGTTGAACGTGGTGACGCAAAAAGTGACGTCACATACGGTGTGGTAGGAAGGCCAGAGAAATTATACAAACCGACGTAAACTTCAATACTAATATGAATAGAGCTGCATATAATTGTCTAAACTCCTTATAAAAGGGGGAGTCATGATGGAGCATGAAGGGAATTTCTTTGAAGGTGTCTTCTGGGGGACTTTACTCAGTTTGCCGTTATGGGTTGCGATTGTTGGTTGGATTAAGATTACGCTTAGCTTTTTCTAGGGTGTGAAGCTGTCTTACGAATGATGAGTCTAGGTAGACTGGTCGATCGTAAGGCAGCTTTTTTCTATTCTTCTCAATATGATAGAATAGAAGAAGAATAGATAGGAGTGGTTAGTGTGAAAGAGTATCTACAATCTAAAGAAACAGCCATGCTGGAGCTGTTAGAGAAGCTAGTTAATGTTGACAGCGGCTCCTATAATAAACAAGGTGTCGATGAAATCGTCCGAATCTTACAACAGGAGTTTAATGAACTAGACTTTGACACTCACGTTAATGAAGAAAAAGAATTTGGAAACCAACTAATCGTGTCTCATAAAGAAGCAACAGACCCGACAACGCTACTTGTTTTACATATGGATACCGTGTTTGGCAAAGGCACAGCTAAAGAAAGACCTTTCACAATAAAAGAGGGTATTGCCTACGGACCAGGTGTGATTGATATGAAAGGAAGTCACGTCACAACATTATTTGCAGTAAAAGCGTTGCTACAAGAGCACGCGGACGCTTTAAAATCAGTTAAGATTCTATTTACAAGTGATGAAGAAATTGGCGCACCGGCAGGAAGAGCTGTGATAGAAAAACATGCCAGTGGAATGAAATACGCTCTCGTAATGGAACCTGCGAGAACAGACGGATCGCTAGTATCATCACGACGTGGGGGCGGACTTTATAAAATGGAAGTCAGTGGTCGAGCAGCCCATTCTGGAATTGAGCCTGAAAAAGGCCGTAGTGCGATAGAAGAACTTTCTCATAAAGTCATTAAGCTTCACGCTCTTTCTGATCATGAAAATGGCATTAGCGTAAATGTGGGACTTATTAACGGGGGCTCCTCCGTTAACACGGTTGCGCCTAAAGCTACAGGAGAGATCGATATTCGCATCACAAAAATGGAGCAAGCAGAACCGCTTGCAAAGAAAATCGAAGAAATCTGCGCCACTCCAGATGTTGATGGCACCTCCATTAAGTTAGAGGGCGGAATCACACGTCCACCAATGGAGAAAAACACTCAGACCATCGAGTTACTTGATACGATTAAAGAGGTAGGCGAAGAGATTGGTCTACCGATCACGGATATCTCAACCGGCGGCGGATCAGATGCCTCCTTCACATCAGCGATGGGCATCGCAACCATTGATGGACTCGGACCAAAAGGCGGGAATCAACACAATGAAGGAGAATACCTGGAGATCGAGACGTTGGTCGAGAGGGCTGAGCTTTTGGCTGCGGTAGTGAAGAGATTGGCGAAGTGAACATAGTTTAATAAATTCTAAATGTATGAAGCGAACTATCAATACTGGTAGTTTGCTTTTTTTGTCATCTCTATCAATGTTAAGCATAGGGATATATGAGAGCTTTTGTCGAAACTATATGCAATCTCATACACTCGCTCTATGATAGATAGGTGTTAGATAATATTACATAGAGACGAGGAAAAGAGTGAAATGAACACGACAAGATTCACGTGGAAATCTGTATTTGCGGCAATCATATTAGTTATGGTGCTAAGTGGGTGTGGCGAGGTTCAAAGTGTATCTGCTGGCCCAGATTTAGAGGAATTACAAACCATAACAGATGAGCAAAATGAACAGATATCTGAATTAAATGAAGAGAATGATGAACTAAAAGAAAAATTAGTTGAAGCAGAAGAGAGAAATAAAGAGCTTGAAGAAGAGATTGCCAGTCAAACATCAATTGAAGAATTAGAAGACAAGATCCAGGAGTACGAAGCTGAAATTGATACCTTAGTACTCAAAAACGAGGACTTAGAAAGTGAGAAAGAGAAACTAGTAGAAGAGAAAGAAAAGCTAGGTTCTCAAGTTTCGACACTTGAAAAAGAAAATGAAACACTTAGCAAGGAGATTAAATCGAAAGAATCAGAAATTGAAGAAGTAAAGGCAAATGTTCAAGAAGAGAGTAACAACGACAAAAGTGAAACCAGTCAAGACACTTCAGATGAATCTGCAAGTTGTGATATCAAGGGAAGTGAAAGTGGTATTTATCATGTACCTGGAAGCACTTATTATGATCGAACAACAAATGTCGTAAAATATTTTTGTTCGGAATCGGAAGCTGAGAATGCAGGATATAGAGCGCCTAAAAGATAACTATTTGTTTGAAAAAAGAACAGATCCTGTGCTCAGGATCTGTTCTTTTTGTCTATTTATTTCTTCAACAAATCAACCACAAACTGAGACCATGTCTCCATGCGATCATATTGCTCTTGATCCGCTAATTGTTCTAGCTTCATCCAATGTCCCGCAATTTGATCCGTTTCTTTTACACTGACTTGAGCTGTGTCCTTCAAATCTAGTACAGAAAGGATTCCGATATGCACACGACCAACCTCGGATTCATCATCGTTAATTAATCCAATGGTTTCGATTGATACCTTATCCTCCTCTGCTAGCTCAAGCTCTTCATCTAATTCGCGATCTGTGTTGATTCGGAGCACTTCATCAAAGTTATCTGCTTCGATATGATTCATGTGCCCACCAAAGCCTAGAGATAGCTTATTATGTAGACGAGATTCTCCGCCTCCAGCTAAGCGTTCATATGCAAAGAACTCGTCTCCGCGACGAATGACTACATAAGGAATTGGCTGTTTAAAGCTAGGATCTTCCTCTGCGTCACCGCGGCGCATTTCTTTATACGTTTCTTTAATTTGCTTCATAATGGCATCTGTTGTTGTTTTTTCACCAGTTAACCCTTGAAATGTTAACGTCTCAGATTGAAAGACGGACTCTCGGGGGGCAACTAGGATTTGCTCATCCATTTTTCCCATTTGTACTCTTCCTTCCTGAATCCACAAAAGTAAGACGCAAAAGAGGCATAGTGCCTACTTTTGCGTATCAAAAATAAAATCGTCGTCTCGAACAGGTTCAACCGTTGCTTTCTTGTAGCCATTCCCCTTCATCGAGAAGAAGTCATGAGACTTCGTTTTTGTATCTAGTCCATTTAAGATAATTGGATTAATTTCTTCTTCCTCGAAGTAAGCATCAAAGCCAAGGTTCATTAACGCTTTGTTTGCATTGTAGCGAATGAATTTCTTTACATCATACGAAAGGCCAACTTGATCGTAGACATCTTCTGTGTAAGCTAGCTCGTTGTCGTATAGTGATTTAAGGAGCTCGTGTGCGTATCCTTGTAATTCAAGCTGTACTTCAGGCGTCTGTTTATTGTAGATTTCTTGTGCAAGTAAGCCAATGTACACGCCGTGAATTGCTTCATCACGTAAGATCAGGTTGATAATCTCGCCACTCTGCATCAATTTCCCTTGTCCGTAAAAGTAAAGAGGATAATAGAATCCACTATAGAAAAGGAAACTCTCTAGATAAACAGATGCAACCATCCCTTTATATAGAGAGATTTCATCATTTGCTTGAATGTTTTCATAGATTCCAACAATCATGTTTGCTTTTTTCTGAAGGAAACGATTTTCTTTAACCCAATCAAATACTTCATTAATTGTCTCAGTTGGAGCCAGTGTCATGAAGATATTACTGTATGACTTCGCGTGCACCGCATTCTCCATCATTGCCATAAAGTTAAGCACGGCTTTACGCTGGTGACCTTCTACGTGATCGGCAATAATTGGCATCCCTGTGTTTCCTTGCTCCGTATCAAGTAAGGTTAATCCTGCTAGAACCTTCATATAAGCATCTTTCTCAGTTTCCTCTAGATACTTCCAAGTTAGAAGGTCTCCGTTTAAAGCGACTTCCTCAGGAAGCCAGAACTGCTTCACATTTTGGTTATAGAACATTTGTGTAAAGTCGTCCTCGTGCTTTGACCAGTTTGCTGCATCAAATACTCTGCTCATGATTGTGTATCTCCTTTAGTTCGATTTACATAACAAAAGAGGTGACAGGGCCACCTCTTTGATGGATATTTGCTTCTATTTTATACGACGCAAGATAGGCAGCCTTCTTGGCCAGTGTCTTTTGTTCTTGCATAGTAGATTGTTTTGATGCCCTTGTGGTGAGCATATAAATCGATGCGATTCAAATCACGAGTCGTCATCGTATCTTTTAGGAATAACGTAAAGCTAATTCCTTGGTCAACGTGCTCTTGGATGGTTGAAATCATATCAACTACCTTGAACATGTCCATATCATAGGCTTCTTTATAGAAGAACCAGTTTGAAGGTGCAAGTCCTGGCATTGGATAGTACGTTTTACTGTTACCGTACGTACGCTCCTCCATACGCTCCATAATTGGCATAACAGATGCTGTACTAGATTGTACGTAAGAAATCGAACCAGTTGGAGCGATACATAAACGATAGCTGTGATACAAGCCATCTGTCTTTACGCTCTCCGCAAGCTGTGCCCAGTCTTCTTTTGTTGGAACATGCATACCTTCAAATAACGTAGCAATCTTCTCAAATTGTGGAGAATAGTCATTCTCAAGATATTTAGTAAAGTAGCTTCCGTCAGCATACGTAGATCCCTCAAACTGATGATACGTTTGTCCTGTTGCTTTGGCAATCTCGTTTGAACGTTTGATGGAGTAGAAGTTCATCATCATAAAGAATGTGTTCGCAAAATCGCGCGCTTCTTCACTTTCATAAGCAATCTGATTCTGAGCAAGATAACCGTGAAGGTTCATTGCACCAAGTCCAATTGAACGCATCGCGTGATTTGCCCGCAGGACAGCCGGAGCATTTGGAATGTTTGTCGTTTCAGACACATGAGTCAGAGAATCTGTGGCAATGGCAACAGTTTGCTCAAGAGATTTGTTTTTCATGACATTCATGATGTTAATCGATCCAAGGTTACATGAGATATCTAAACCAATCTCATCCTCTTCATTGTAATCACCATATGTTGATACTTGAGAGGCTTGAAGAACCTCAGAGCAAAGATTAGAGAATTTCACTTTACTAATATGATTGTTTGCGTGTGCGTTATTCACATTATCAGCAAACATAATATAAGGATAGCCGGACTCTGAACGTAGGATTGCTAGCTTTTGTAGCAAACGACGTGGGTTCATCTTATCCTTACGAACGCGCGGGTTGTCTACAAGCTTATCGTACATCTCATTCATGTCCATCTCATCCATGTGAATGCCATATTCCTTGTAAATGGTGTGTGGATAGAATACATATGCATCCTTATCCTCACGAGCAAGCTCTACGAACTTATCAGGAATAACCACACCAATTGATAAAGTCTTTACGCGAACGTCCTCATCCGCTGAGATCTTACGTGTATCAAGGAAATCATTAATATCACTATGGAAAACATTTAAATAAGCAGCTCCAGATCCTTGACGCTGTCCCATTTGATCAGCATAACGAAACGCGTTATCAAGAAGCTTCATCACACCAACGACACCTTTTGTCGCATTCTCAACATCTTTAATCGCCTCACCCTTCGCACGAAGCTTAGAAAGGTTCAGAGACACACCGCCACCTAGCTTAGATAGCTGCATTGAAATATCAATCGCTTTTGAAATATCATTTAACGAATCATTTACTTCCAGAAGGAAACAACTAACAAGCTCTCCACGACGCTTACGACCCGCATTCAAGAATGATGGGGTACTTGGCTGGTACTCTTGATTAATCATTGTCTCAACATATTGCTTCGCTTTGGCCACATCGCCCTTAGCAAAAAACAAAGCTACGATCGAAATACGGTCTTCGTAGCGCTCAAGAATCTTCTTCTTATCATTTGTTTTTAGCGCATAATCATTGTAGAACTTAAATGCACTCATAAAAGAAGGGAAGCGGAATTTCTTATCATAAGCAAGCTGATAGACTTCCTTAATCTCTTCCATTGTGTACATCTCAATGATGTGTGCCTCGTAGTAGTCGTTCTCAACAAGATACTTAATCTTTTCCTCAAGATCATGGAAAAAGACTGTATTTTGATTGATGTAATCAACAAAATAGCTATGTACAGCCTCTAAATCCTTATCAAACTGAAATTGACCTTCCTTGCGAATCATAATTTGGTTGTTTAACTCAACCCAACGTGGAATGCTGTTTTGTTTTTGTAGTAGCATGATTGACCTCCTGTGTAAATCCTTCTACGTCTGATGACGTGCCGCTTAACTCAAATTTCCTGAACACAGGAATGTTGTACCGTGCAGAAATCGTATCTGCACTCTTCGCAAAATTTGCCCCCCATATCCGATTCCCGCTTGCTGCAACACCTACCAAGAAGTCTGCATTCTTTGCTAGAAACGCCTCTGTACTCTCTGGCACATTACCAAAGCCAGTCGTATACGTAATGAGGATGAAGGGCTGATCTATGTGTGTATCTTGATGTATTGGTTGCTTGTCCCCAAAAGGAAGCTTATCCGCAAACCGTTTCACATTACCAGTCTTTGAATCGTATATGATTTGCATCTCATATCACGTTCCTTTTCCAATCAATCTTTAAAGAACTATACCACATATAGTATAAGATAAACATCAAAAAAACAATATATAGATATTATACACAACCTGTGTATAAATGAACGAAAAAGCCGTCCCAGTCGGTTGTTGTCATGTGGACAAGTCTTTTTGTCGAAAAATATAAACTTTTGGGAGGGGGATTATAGGACATTTTGTAGCTTGAAAAATTTAGACAGTATACAACAAAAAAAGCCATGAATCTAAAATTCATAGCTGAATTTAACGACATCTATACGATTGATTATTACTTAGTTAGGAACTCTTCCATAAATTCGGCTAACTCCTGATGACCTTTTTCGCTAAGGATACCACTCTTAGAGTATTCTTCTATTTGAGGGTCTGTGACTTCTGGAAAAGTTCCCCAGTGATTAGCGTATAAAATAGAATTTTCTTCAGCAAACTGATTTAAAGATTGGATTTGTGTTAAATATTGTACCGGGTTCAAGAGTGGATTAGATGGGTATAAAATAATTTTACTATTAGGTAATTCTTCATTTAATTGAGTTAAGAGTAAATTCAAATTATCCTCAGATTCTTCAATAAGAAGTAAACCATTATCATTTAAAGTTAATGACTCTAAGAAAACAATATCAGGATTTGATCTCATAAGTAAATCAATGTCAGAAGAATTCAGGATATCTAAAGTTGACTGCGACTCTACGTTGATAATTTCATGACGGACCGGATGGCTATCACTTTCGATTGCTTGTACGAGTAGATCAGGCCAGATATCTACTTCAGTCGATTCGTCTTGAACAGACTCAAGCGCACTGGAACCAAAGAAAACAATGTTAAGCTCATTTGATTCAAGATTCTCATACGTATCACCAAGTATCCCACCGAACGAGTGACTTTCTTCCGTCTCTATTATTTCATTTGATGAATTTGTGGTATTATTAGTAACGTCTGTTTCGGCATTAGTTGCTAAATCATTAAGTTTGTTTTGATAAGATATGTATCCGAAAGCGATGATTCCAATTGACAAAATAATTGTTAAAACAAATGCTAAATTTTTCAGGATGAACATTCCTTTCTGAGTATAAAGATCTAATTTATTATATAACTAACGTTCCATTAAAGAAAGGTTTTTAAAAAGCGCTTGTTTTAGAAAAGAAGGTGTAGGATTTTGTCTAATGTTACGATTTCTGTATTAGTTGTTACTAGAAATGAAGAAAGTTATATTGCGGAGTTGCTTGAAAAGCTAATTAATCAAACCTTAAACAGGAATCAATATGAGATTATTATTGTAGATGGGCAATCAGAGGATAAAACGCTAGAAGTAATAGAACCAATACTAAAAAAGAATAAAGACTTTATAAGGGTCATATCGAACCCGCAGAAAACATTACCACCTGGCTGGAATCTAGGAATTAAAGCCTCTAGAGGAAATTACATCCTTAGAGTAGATGGTCATACATTAGTACCTGACGATTTTCTCGAGAATTATATACACTTAATTAATAGAAAACCAGAAGTAGATTGTGTAGGTGGAATCATCGTATCAAAAGGGGAAGGATTCCAAGGGGAGATCAATCAATACGTTTATTCCCATCGCTTTGGAGTTGGCAATTCCAAATTCCGTACGACAAAAGACGTATGGGAAGGATTTGTTGATACTGTGCCTTATGGTGCCTATAAAAAAGAGGTATTTGAGACAGTAGGTTACTTTAATGAGCATCTGAAACGAAATGAAGATATTGAATTTCATAAACGTATGAAAGACAAAGGCGGACAATTTTATCTCTCTACGTCTATTCAATCAACCTATTATGTAAGACCATCTCTTAGTGGTTTGATAAAAAAATCGTTAGGTGATGGCGTGTGGAATATTATGGCTAACCGTGTGAGTCCGGGCAGTTTAAGACGGCGTCATAAAGCACCTTTGTATGCATTCTCATTCGGAGTTTTAGTCACGATTGCGGCTATACTTCACCCTGTAGCTAGATGGTGTTTTATGAGTATGATTTTTCTTTATCTACTTGCAGCAGCTTTATCTACAATTGAGTTAGCAAAAAAAAATGGAATAAAGTATTTTGTGCCGGGTATCTTCACATTTTTTTGTCTTCACTTTTTTAGAGGTTTTGGGAGTTTTTCAGCCCATTTTAAAAAGGAATATTGGTTAATCAATCAGAAAAGCCAGCAGGAAAGTGACAAAAGGTTTAATTGATGATATAACATTGTATGTAAAAACTCCAAACTAAGTTAGGTTGAGATTTAATGAGAGAAATTTTTCGATATAAAGAACTTTTATATTTTCTTGTGCATAAGGAACTGCGTGTAAGGTATCGTAATACATTTTTCGGGTATTTCTGGACACTACTAGAACCATTAGGCCTAATGTTGATTTTTACTTTAGTTTTTATGGTTATTGCAAGAGTTTCAATTGAAAATTATACTCTTTTTTTAGTTTCGGGTTTAATTCCTTTTATGTACACACAACATTCAGTATCAAGAGGAACAAAGAGTCTTACAGCGAATGGCTCATTAATTAAGAAAATTTATTTTCCTAGAGAACTGTTTCCGTTAACGATAACATTTTCTAGCTTAGTAAATCTGTTAATATCTTTAGTTTTAGTTGCCGCATATTCACTTTATATTAATGGGTCAATACCATTAGTTGGAATAGCTGTTTTACCATTAGTTATTGTCCTACAAACCATACTCTTGTTAGGTATTGTATTTATATTCTCATGTGTAAATGTTTACTTCAGAGATGTCGAGTTTATAGTTGGATTATTAATGAGAGGGTGGATGTATTTATCTGCTGTGATGTATCCACTAATTCAAGTTAAAGAGCAATTAGGTGGTTACTTTATTCTGTTCCAACTTAACCCTATGGTGACCATATTAACCATATATCGTTGGATTTTTCATGGCGGAGAACTTACACCATCATGGGGAATGATTACTTATACAGTCATTTTTTCATTATTCATTTTCTTTGTAGGCTGGAAATTCTTTAAGATAATGAGTAAAAAGATTGGAGAAGTTATTTAATGACAAGTGCATTAGTGGTTAAGAATGTTAAAAAAGCTTTCAGAAAACCAACTGAAAAAACGTTAAAAGGACAATTAATCTCCATATTTAAAAAAGAAAAATCAGTCGATAAATTTCAAGCATTAGAAGACGTATCGTTCGAAGTAAAAAAAGGTGAAGGATACGCTATAATAGGAAAAAATGGCGCTGGAAAGAGTACTTTGTTTAAAGTGATTTCCGGTGTAATTGTTCCTGACCAAGGTACAATTGAGTTAAATGGGACTTTAATGCCTTTAATTGAACTAAGTGCAGGGCTCAGCGGAGACCTATCGGGTTTAGAAAATATTAGATTGAATTGTGCGATATATGGTTTAAAAAAAGAAAAAATACAAGAAATTCTTCCCCAAATTGTGGAATTTGCAGAACTGGACGAATTCATAAACACACCCGTTAAATTCTATTCTTCCGGTATGAAAGCAAGGTTAGGTTTTTCAATTGCTGTCCATATTGACACTGATATTGTATTAATTGATGAAGTGTTAGCTGTGGGTGATAAAGATTTTCGAGAAAAGTGTAATAAAAAGATGATCGAAATGAAAAAAAGTGGAAAGACAATTGTTATTGTTTCACACAGTATGGGACCATTAAAAAAAATATGTGATCGTGCTATCGTATTAAAAAAAGGGAAGGTTGAGGCAGAAGGAGATATCATTGATATGATTAAGTTATACGAAGCAAAATAGATATGATAAATAACCTTTAGATAAATAATCTAAAGGTTATTTACCTTCAAAAACTATCTTTTGTATTTTAATTACTAATGTTAAAGGACTATAGTTAGGGATAACATAAAGTAAATTACTAATATTACCATAGTTGATACAGAGTAGGTATGATAGCATACATATTAATGTAACGTTCAAAGGAGAGAAGGTAGTATGTTAAGCGTCCATGAAATAAAGTGGGATGGGGAATACTTACGAGTACTATTACAAAATTCATCTCATATAAAAAATATTAATCTAATCGCAAAAGATATTAATAGTGTTAATCTTAACTGTGATATAAAAAAAACAAATAACTTTTTTGAAATTTTGGTGTCTCATACTGAACTAAAGAAATTAAAAATCGGTGAGTGGAAGCTATATGTAAGCTATAGAAAGAGATTTAAATCACAAATTCAACCATTAGCCTATTCAAATGCGCCTTTAGCTTCACAAACTACAAGACATCTAAAGCCTATTATTAATAAAAAGAATATAAGTGCCGTTCTTTATATTAACAATAATCACCAATTAGAAATTCGTATTGCAGATTATTTAACGGTTCTTTCTACTAGTTCCCAAAAGGTACACTTTTCTTATTCAATATCAGAAATAGAATACATTGATAATAAGATCTGCTTTTATACACTTGAAACTTTATGTGACTACTATGATGAAGCACTTTTAGTCTTTGAGGGAGAAGAAACTGTTAAGTATGTTAAAGTTGAATTTGATGAAACTCAAAAAGGCTTTCTGGTCAAAAAAAAGGATTTTAGTAAACTAAAATCAGAGCAAATCTTTAAGGGTTATTTAATTATAAAAATGGGTTCATTAATTAAGATTATTAATTTTAATGCTATAAGTTTGGAAAGAGAAATTGATCTTAATCATAAGTACAAACTTGATTTGTTTAATCCAAGTGATTTCTCTTTTAAAGTTAAGTTAAAAGAAGAAGCCTATAAAAATCAAACGTTACGTGGAGAGTTATCAGTTGAAGACTTTAAAACTGAAGGACAAGAGATTAGCTTCATTTTTAAAAAAGAGGCCATTCATTTTTCTCAAGACTACTCATTTTATTTAAAGAAAAGAAGGTCACCAGATAAAGTGGAACTTAAGACAGATTCTACTTGCCTCGATGATAATCATGTCAGGATATCTTTAAAAATAGACCAATTTCAAGATCCTTTAAGTTTAAAGGGCAGATGGGATTTGTTTGCAGACATTCAGCATTCAGAATTATTCAATGAAAGAATGAGAGTAGGGGCCTATAATATAAATGGATTAAGTCATTTTGAGAGTATGTTTAATAAAATTCACCTAGCAGAAGAGTTTATCGTAGCGCCATATCTAACCACAGATAATGAATACTCATTTGTTTTTGCTGAACAAGTAAATTACTATAAGGAGAAGTATAGAATCTTCTCGTCTTTAAAAAATGTGAAGCTTTCTAAAAAGGGAAAATTAAAATTATCTGTTGAAGTAAGATCAAATGAATCTTTTACTTATGAGGTTACAAAATTAATAGTAAAATTAAGAAAAAGTGATGAAATACGTGAAATTCCAGTACAACTTGTAAAGCAGGAAGGAAACAAAAAGATTGTTTCTTTAACAACCTCAATTGATGAATTAAATCTAGAGCAGTTCTATTGGGATTTTTATGTGGAGTATAAAGTTGAAGAATCAGCATTGTTCTCAAAACGATTAAAGAATACAAATAAAATCATCGCCAAAAAATTAAAACATGGTGCATTCACTAATACGTACAAAACAAAAGAAGGCTACTTGGTTTATCCGTATATTACAAGGGACCAATCAGTGAGTTTAACGTACAGGTTAAAAGGAGAATTTGAATCAAATAAGCACAAGATTATTGAATACTTGGCTTTTTTATCATTTAAGTTAAAGAAATCAAAAAATAAAAAGAATCAAGCTTGGTTAATCCATGAAAAGTTATCAGAAACTGCACAAGACAATAGTTTTTACTTCTTTAAGTATTGTTATGAGAACAGACCCGAAAAAGATGTATACTATGTTATTAAAGAGGGATCAGAGGACGTAAATAACCTAGCGCCATACATGGATAGAGTTGTGTATTTTATGTCTTATAAACACATTAAATTGATTCTTGAGTCTAAATTAATAATATCATCTGAAGCTAAAGGACACGGCTACGCTTGGCGAGTATCGCAGGGGCCAATTAGAAACTATGTAGATAAAAAGAAATATGTATTCCTTCAACATGGAGTATTAGGTTTGAAAAAAGTAGATTCTACTTTTAACTATAGAGGAGCAAACTCTGCTGAACTTTTTGTAGTCTCTTCAGAATTTGAAAAAAAAATAGTTAAAGAGCATTTCGGATATCCTGAAAAAAGACTTATTGTCACTGGTTTAGCAAGATGGGATGTATTAGAAAATAAAGTAAATGAGCATAAAGAAATTATCTTTATGCCGACATGGAGAAACTGGTTAGAAGAAGTTGATGAGGGTCAGTTTCTAAATTCGCAATACTATCGTTCTTACAATGATCTGCTAAACTCAAAAGAACTGGTAGAAACGCTAACATCCAATAATTTAACTTTAAATTTCTATGTACATCCAAAGTTCATGCCTTATGTGAAAAATTTCTCCTCGGAGGACTCTAAAATAAAAGTACTACAATTCGGACAGGATCGTATCAATGAATTAATCATGCGTTCACACATGCTGATCACTGATTACTCAAGTGTAGCTTGGGAAATGTACTATCTAAAAAAACCCGTTCTTTTTTACTACTTTGATCTTCCGAAGTACATGAAGTATCAAGGAGCCTACATGGATATTGAAAATGAACGATTTGGAGATATGGCTAAAACACCTAATGAATTAATACATCTCATTAATTCATATGTGAGAAATGGTTTTAAAGAGAATCCTACTTATGTTGAAAAACGTGAAGAATACTTTAAATATGTAGATAACTTAAATAGTGAGAGAATCTTCAGTGAAATAGTAAGTCGAGAAAAATAGACTTGTACGAAAAAAGAAGTAGACAGAGAGCTGTCCACTTCTTTTTTTATTTCTTTAATAGAATAGAGTTGTACAAGTTAGACCAATTGTTAACAAAAGTATCTTCATTGAATTCAGTAAGCATCGACACATTCGCGTTTCGACGTAGCTTTGTCAACAAATTATTGTCACGGAGTAATTCAATCATTTTGTCAGCTAATTGCTCAATGTTTTTATTTTCAACTAGAAGGCCATTCATTCCATCTTTAATAATATCACTTGGACCATACTTTAAGTCGTAACTTACAACAGGGCATCCATTAACAAGGCTTTCTAATAGGACTAAACCAAAACCTTCGTAATCACTAGTTAAGATTGAAAAAGCAGCCTCTTGATAGTAGATAGAAGGATTATGGGAGAAACCAACCATTTCAACATTATCTTCTACTCCTAATTCCTCTATAAGATGCTTAATATTTTCTTTGTTTTCTCCATCCCCTACTAAAACAAGTTTAATGTCTGGAACCTCATGTTTAGCTTTAGCTAAAGCTTTAATTGCATGATCATGAGATTTTTGCGCATTAAGCCTTGCTACCATAACAATCTTTTTCGGATCGTATGATTGTGCTTTAGGGATTTCTGGACTATTACTTTGAAACGCATGTGGGATGACAGTTATTTGATCTTTTTGTCCTACTCTATTTTCTATATCTTGACGTTGTTTATGAGTAAGAATAACCAATCCATCCATTCTGTCGACAGAGTTCAGCATCACTTTATGATTACTGTTGAATAGAGAGTCGACATTGTTAGGATCTTCTAAATGCATTGTGTGTAGAACAAAAATTTTGTAGAGATTTTCTTGTGTGTAATTCAGTACCAATTTATCTATGGAACGGGCTTCAGCTATCATGAAGATAGGACTCCTGCTTTTTTCAAGCACACAATCAAAGAAATGGTGTTTTAACTCATCTTCTGAATGTAAAATTTTTAAAGTTTCGCCGTTTTTATTAAAACGTATAATTCTTAATAATTTATTCTTTTTTTGCTCATCATTCCACTCAAACCATTTAGAGAGATAACATGTTCCATCCGGTCGATAGTAAAGTTCTTGACGAGGTTTCCGATTAGAGTAATCGTTATAAACAACTCTGGATAGGTAGCCTTTATTATCAAATTCTTCAGTTTTGTAACAATATCTATTTTCATTGAAGTAATCAACTTTAACTAACTCATTGCTATCAGAATACTTCATATACTTAATGTAAAGCCCGTTTTTATAGAGTCTATATGCATTTTTATTTTTTTCGATGTTGTAAGTAGTCTCATCTAAAGGGTGCACTACTCTAGGAAGTTCTTTGTTAGTTTGGCCTTTAAAAAATTCATATAGATTTAAGATTTGTATCCCTTCATTTATTTTCTTTTTCGAATATAGTTCCTCTTCAAGGTTAATGTAATGAGATGGATCAAATCTTAATGTGAGTATTTTAGTTTCTTGTCCTTTATGCTCGTAAAATAATCTTGCTCTTTGCAACATCGCTTGATTTAAACCTGTTATATTCTCAACAATTCTGTTCACTACAAAAATGTTCGTACATTCTGGGAAATTAGTATTCATTGAATTTTCCTTTCAAGATGCAGAGTTTTCAACCATCATTTTGCATTAGTGGTTTTTATAATTTTACCATATTAAAATGAATAGGTTAATCATTGAGAGCCATTACCACATTGTTTCTAAATTATAAATTATAGATTTATTAAGATAGCTTTGCTCGTATTGATTTTATTTGTTTATACCCGTTTTATAGTCAACTGTGAAGTTTTAATGGAAATTGTAAAAAAGAAGAGGCTTTCTGTAAATACTGTGTTAAAATAACCCTTAGACTATGAATCTAGGGGTTATTTATATGCTAAATATCTTTCCCAATAAGTTTGCTCGAGGGTTCACGATTTGTATAGATCTCTTTATTATAATAATGGCATACGTTTTGGCTTTTACTGTAAGATACAAAAGTACAGCACCACGAAATATTGAAGCTTTTATGTCCGTTATTCCATGGATCTTGCTAATTAGTGTTGTTTTTATCTGTATATATGAGGTAGACCGACTCGTGCAATATGATGTTTGGGACATTATACGTAAACTGGCTGTGTCTTTGACATTTATTATGTTGTTAACGATGACTGCTTCTTTCTTGTTTCGAGAGTTTGCATTACCGCGACTTGTTATTATTTTGGCACATGTGTTTGCATTTGGATTAATGCTTACATGGAAGGTATTATATACGAAGTATAATCAACTCTCAAAAAAAGGTAAGCTAATGTTTATTGGAGCAGAATCCGAGTTCCATGAAATGGAAGATAACCTTTCTCAGTTTCTCTCGAACAATGGAAGAGCTAAGTATTATGATATGAAGTCAAATGTTCAACAACTTAAAACACAACTTCTAAATTATGATTTTATCTTCTTAAGTTCCTCTCTTGAAGATGAGAAAAAGAACCGAATTATTTTCCATGCGATGAAAAATAATAAGCTTGTTTATATTGTACCAACAGTCAATGAATTGCTTGTTATGAATACATCAGTCACAACACTTGACGACACAATGGTAATGCAAGTCAAGCCGTTTACTCTTCCTGTAGCTCAGTTAGCCATGAAACGTCTCATGGATATTGTGCTATCATTAGCGATTTTGGTTGCTACATTACCTGTCTCTTTAATCGCTGCAATTACCATAAAAATTGAAGATGGTGGATCTATTTTCTTTAAACAAGAGCGAATTGGCAAGGACCATAAACAATTTCACATTCTAAAATTCCGATCAATGGTAGAAAATGCCGAAGAACAAACTGGCCCAACGCTAGCTCAATCTGGAGATAATCGCATTACGAAAATTGGACGTTTTATGCGAAAAACACGTATTGATGAACTTCCACAATTAATTAATGTGCTTGTTGGAGATATGTCTTTAGTAGGACCAAGACCAGAGAGAGATTTCTTCGCAGACCAATTCCAAAAGGATAATAAATGGTTTAACTATCGAAACACGGTTAAGCCAGGAATTACTGGCTATGCGCAAGTTATGGGGAAATATACAACAAATGTAGACAAAAAGCTTAAATTTGATTTGCATTATATTCGAAATTACTCCATTTGGCTCGATTTTATTATTCTTCTTAGAACTGTACTTGTTGTTATTAATAAGGCAAAGTCTGAAGGAGAAGTTAAAAAACCGAAAAAAGTGGGTATCTTTGCTAAGAAGCAAGAAGATTTTTAAAGAGCCATAAACCTCTTGTTACTTTCAGTGACAGGGGTTTCTTTTTGAATAGGAGAGTAAAGGAGAACATCATGAGAGCAATAATTGAACGATTAAAACAGTTTCCATTGGCTAGAAGGATATCTACGTGTGTAATGTTATTCTTATCCTTTCTTCCAGCGCAAAAAAAAGTCGTTATGTTTGAGAGCTTTTCAGGGAAGCAATACAGCTGTAATCCAAAAGCAATATATGAGTATATGGTTGAGCATAATAAGAACTATGATTTACTCTGGAGTGTAAATAAACAAAACAAAGCTTTATTTGACGAAGCAGGTATTCCTTATGTCGAACGATTTTCTTTAAAGTGGTTTGTTAAAATGTCTCGAGCAGGTTTTTGGGTGACAAATAGTCGTATGCCCTCATGGATACTCAAACCTGCACATACCACTTACATCCAAACATGGCATGGAACTCCTTTAAAGCGTCTAGTAGCAGATATGGAAGAAGTGCATATGCCAGGTACAGATCGTGAATCTTACATTAAAGGATTTCATGAAGAGGCAAAAAACTGGGATTTCCTTCTATCTCCTAATAAATACTCCACAGATATTTTTAAGCGAGCATTCCAATATCAAGGCGAAGTGGTTGAAGTGGGCTATCCTCGGAATGATGACCTTATCAAAAGGAATAACAACAAGGATATTAATGATTTAAAACAAAAGTACAATCTTCCAAAAGATAAAAAAGTAATTTTATATGCTCCCACATGGAGAGATCATGAGTATTATAAACCCGGCAAGTACAAATTCAAGCTTCAGCTTGACTTAAACGTAATGAAGCAGGAGTTAGGTGATGAGTATGTCATCATTTTAAGAATGCATTCATTTGTATCTGAGAGTTTTGATTTAAAAGCTCATAGCGACTTTGTTTTTGATTTTTCGTCAGGAGTAGATATTACTGATTTATATTTAATGAGTGACGTCTTGATTACCGACTATTCTTCTGTTTTCTTTGATTTCGCACTCTTAAAGAGACCGATAATATTCTATACGTATGATATCGAACTATATCGAGGGAAAATAAGAGGATTTTATTTCAACTTGGAAAAAGAAGCTCCGGGGCCAATAGCAATGAATACGCAACAAGTTATTCTTGAAATAAAAAAAGGTGATTATGTACCCCACCCCAATCTTCAACCATTTACAGAACGGTTTTGTTATTTAGACAAAGGATGTTCTGCTAAAGAAACAGTTGAACGTATATTTTAGCAATTAAACGAAGCAAATGTTAAGAAGGAGTTGTCACCCTTGTCTTCTGAAAAATTATCTACTTTTTTCTTTGATTCTAAAGAGATCATTGAATTAAGACGTCAAGTACAACCATATAGCCCTAAAGAGGACTTGTGGTCATGGTATGTCTTAAGACGAATATCAATTTACATTACTTTACTTTTAAATAGGTTGAAATTCTCTCCAAATACGGTTAGTTGGTTAAGTTTGTTTTTTGTTTTGTTATCAGGTTTATGTATGGTTTTAGCGACTCCAGTAAGTTTTATGTTAGCTTTTCTTTCATATAACATTGGATACCTTCTTGATTGTGTGGATGGGGAACTAGCAAGAATGACAAATAGAACTTCAAAATTGGGCTATTTTATCGATATGTTAATTAGAGCGGCTACATTACCTGTATTTATTTCATTTGTTGTTGCGTATTTGGTTCTAACAGATTATTTACCTATACCGAACTGGGGCCTACTTCTATTATATTTTACGGTTATCAGCATTGTGATGTCACTGCTTTTGCCATTATCTTATGATCTCACTCACACAAAGATGGAACAAGAAGATCCAGTACAAAAAATTAGAAATAAATCTATACTTTTTGAATTCACAGGTTTTATATTGGGGTTACCTGGATTTTTTGTAACTATTCTACTTGCGCTTTTACTTAGTTATCTAACAGGCTATTTATTTGTAGAATATTATTTACTTTTTTTTATTGCTGTACTCATCTTAAAAGTACTTTTAAGATTTGTAATCACAGTTAAAACTTTCTCTAAATAGGTGAAGCCTCTATGAATACCATTGATTCAAATGAATTAATTACAAAATCTGCAAAGGTCTCAATCCATAAACTGAACATGTCAAAAGGAATTCTGTATTTGGATTTTTCTGTTCGTTCTTTAAATAAAGATCAAGATCTCACATTTATTAGTCTGAGTTTAATTAAAAGAGATAACGAAGAAACAATAATTACACTTCCTGTTACTATAAAGTCTTCAGATCAACAAAAGAGTCGATTGTGTAGTCGTATACAGTTATCTGAGTTGTCACTAGATTCTTTTTACTGGGACTTTTACGTGAGCATTCAAACGTCAGCTGCCAACGTTGAAGACATACGTGTGATATGTGATCACTATCTAGTCCTTAAGAAGTTAAGACATCTCATGAAAAAATTCACATTGATAACTGATCAGAATTATATGGTCTATCCTTATGTTACTGTTAACGGTGGGCTAAGCATTACCTATCGAAAAAAGGGTGAATTTGAAGAACCAAAGCATAAGATAATGGAATACACTGCTTATTTCTTCTACGGTATTATTTATAAATTCATTCCGAAATCTTCTGTATGGTTAATTCATGAGAAGTTCTCCGAGACAGCGCAAGATAATAGTTTTTACTTTTTTAGGTACTGCTATGAGAAGTATCCTAAGAAAAAGGTATACTATGTCATAAAAAAAGGCGCTAAGGATGAAAAACAACTGGCAGCGTACAAAGACAAGGTTATATATTTTATGTCATTCAAACATCTTTTGCTTTTAATGTCATCTAAGCTCATTATTTCATCTGAAGCAAAAGGCCACGGATATGCATGGAGAGTTTCGCGCGGAGTATTCAAGAAAGTAATCACAGCTAAAAAGTTCGTTTTTTTACAACATGGTGTTCTTGGATTAAAAAAAGTCGACTCAACATTTAATTACGATACTCAAAACTCAGCAGAATTGTTTGTGGCATCTTCAGATTATGAAAAAGAAATTATTAGATCTAACTTTGGTTATAACACAGATCAGATCATGGTGACCGGTCTTGCAAGATGGGACGTTCTAGAAGATAAATCACAACTAAAGGGCGAAAGTGAAAAAAAAGAAATATTACTTATGCCTACATGGCGTAATTGGTTAGAAGAAGTTGAAGAAGATCAATTCATACGTTCGGATTATTATCAAGAGTATAATCAACTACTACAATCAGCCAGCCTTCATGAATTTTTGAAAGAGGAGAACCTATTATTAAATTTCTATGTTCATCCTAAATTCATGCCTTATGTTTCCACGTTTGTTCAATCGAGTGGTCACATACGCGTTATGGAATTTGGTGATGAGAGTGTCAACGAGCTAATTATGCGCGCGAGTGTATTAATTACAGATTACTCTAGTGTTGCTTGGGAAATGTACTATCAATCAAAACCAGTTATTTTTTATCACTTTGATTTAGAGAAGTATAATCAATATCAGGGAAGTTATATGGATTTTAAGAAGGAACTGTTTGGAGACGTGGCATATACGAATGCTGAATTAATTAGTAAACTTAAACATTCCTCAAATCTTGGATTTAAGGAAAATGAATCTGATTTCAAAAAGAAAAAGAACTATTTTAAGTACGTTGATCATCAAAATAGTCAACGCATTTATAATGAAATTATATTGTTAGATAAAAAGCTTTCTAAAAGAAAGTTGAATGTATTGGCACCTATTCGAAATTCAGATTTCCTTAAGACTTCGTGGAGAAGGTACAAGCATAATACAATTGTTAAATGGTTAATCAATAAATTAAACCGTGTACGAGCCAAAGGATGAGTGGAGGAGGTGTAGCATGAAGAAGGTAATAACATATGGAACCTTTGATTTGTTGCATAAAGGTCATATTAATCTTTTAAAGAGAGCTAAGGACTTAGGTGATTATTTAATTGTAGCCATCTCTACAGATCAGTTTAATGCATTAAAAAATAAAGAAGCTTATCATGATTATGAAAGTCGAAAATTGATTGTCGAAGCAATTCGATATGTCGATAAAGTTATTCCTGAGAAAGATTGGGAACAAAAACTAGCTGACGTAAGTAAATATAATGTAGATATTTTTGTTATGGGAGATGACTGGGAGGGTGAATTCGACTTCTTAAAAGAAAGTTGTGAAGTTGTTTATTTACCACGTACATCTGGAATCTCCACTTCAAAAATTAAGAGTGAACTATTTAAAAATGAAAGTCTTTAGAAAAGGCTTAACTTAAAGATTTTGTCATTTCATGAAGTGTGATATGATAGACAATATTGGAATTGTAACCTAGGAGGCAAACCATGAAAAAAGTAAGAAAAGCTATTATCCCTGCTGCGGGACTTGGTACTCGTTTTCTTCCTGCAACAAAAGCTATGCCAAAAGAAATGCTACCAATTGTCGATAAGCCGACAATTCAATATATTATTGAAGAAGCAATTCAATCCGGCATCGAAGACATCATCATCGTAACAGGTAAAGGAAAGCGTGCGATTGAGGATCATTTTGATCATGCGTTTGAATTAGAGCAGAACTTGATTGAGAAGGAAAAGTTTGAGCTCTTGGAGAAGGTTCAGGAAGCCTCTAAGGTTGATATTCATTACATTCGTCAGAAGGAAGCAAAGGGTCTTGGACACGCGGTTTGGTGTGCGCGTAAGTTCATCGGGGATGAGCCGTTTGCTGTGCTTTTAGGTGATGATATTGTTCAGAACCAGAAGCCTTGCTTACAGCAGCTGATCGAGCAATATGATGAGACTGGTTCTTCCATCATTGGAGTTCAGCAGGTTCCTGAGAATGTGACGGATCGTTATGGGATTATTGATCCCATTAGCCAGGATGGCCGCTTGTATAAAGTGAACCAGTTTGTGGAGAAGCCAGAGCTTGGAACGGCTCCATCAAATCTTGCTATTTTAGGTCGTTATTTGCTTACGCCTGAGATCTTTACATACCTTGAAGATCAACAAACAGGTGCTGGTGGTGAGATTCAATTAACGGATGCGATTCAACGCTTAAATGAAGCTCAACCAGTGTTTGCATATGACTTTGAAGGGAAACGTTACGATGTGGGCGAGAAGCTTGGATTCGTGATGACGACTCTTGAATTTGCAATGCAACGTGATGAGTTAAAGCCTGAGCTTATTAAGAAGATGAAGGAATATCTTCAGCTCGAGGATATTTTAAAGCCGTAATATAAAGTGAATATGAGGATTGTAAACCCTCTGTAAATGCTGTAAAGATCCTGCGCTTCCCTTAACTGGGAGGCGCTTTTTTTTCGTTGGGGGATTCTGCTACAATCAGTTTGTGACCATACTGGGTGATACAGGTTGTTTGTTAGAGGAGGAAGTCGGTTGTTAGCTAGACATGCGTTTGCTTATTTGCTTTCCCACGGAATACCGGCGTTGGTCGGGTTTGCAGCGATTGCTGTATATACGAGGTTGTTATCAGACGTTGAGTACGGCAGGTATGCGTTGGTTTTTGCCATTGCCGCCATGATCAATGCTGTTGTCTTTGAATGGCTTAAGGTGAGCTTGCTTCGCTATTACCCGCAGTATCAGGGAGAGCGACCATTTTTAGATACAGTGAAGCTTTGTTTTCTAGCATTAGCTTTTTTTAGTGCAGTGGCCGTGTTACCTCTCTATTTTTTATTTGAAGGGCTCGGATGGATTCACATTGTGCTCGCTCTTGTTCTTTCTTGGTGTCAGTCCTGGTACCAGATGAACTTGAATCTGCTTCGCTCGGAGTTTAATCCTAAGCTCTACGGATATCTCTCGTTCCTGCGTTCAGTCCTGGCTCTCGTATTTGGTGTGGTTCTGATAGTGGCAGGCTTTGATGAACTAGGTCTACTGTGGGGATTAATTATCGCATTTGTTGTGACGCTCGCTTGGCCGACCTATAAAAAATGGGGAGCAGGCATACGGCCTTCCTCCTATGATCCTTCCATTGTTAAAGGTTTTGCAGGGTATGGTGTGCCACTTGCTTTAACACTACTGCTTGGAGTGATCATTCATAATTCGGATCGATTTATTATTAGTGCGATGCTTGGGGTTGGACCCAATGGAACCTATTCAGCCACATATGATTTAACGGAGCAGACGATTTTTACGTTAATGCTTGTCATTAACTTAGCGGCTTTTCCACTGGCTGTGCGAACGATGGAACAGAAGGGCGAAAAAGAAGCGTTAGTCCAAGTAAGAGAGAATACAGGACTGCTTTTACTCATTGCCTTGCCCGCAATGGTTGGACTGTTGGTCCTCACTCCCAATGTTGTTGGCTTGATGCTTGGTGAGGGTTTTCGAGAAGAAGCGTTGCTCATTATGCCAATCATTGCTATAGGGGCTTTCTTAAAAGGAATGAAACTATATGCCGTAGATATTATCTTTCATTTACATAAACGTACGTCCATTCAAGTCATTCCTGTGCTTCTTGCAGCTGTGCTAAATGTGGTGTTCACCATTTTGCTTATTCCAGACTTCGGTTTACGAGGTGCAGCCGTTGCAACGGTGATTGCGTACGTAGTAGCCATTGGATTAAGCCTGGTTTTTATGAATCTTTCTATTCGCGAATTTCCATTCCCGGGTAAAGATTTTGTTAAGATTTTGTGTGCATCCCTAGTGATGGGAGCGGCGCTTTGGTTTATGCGAGAGCAGACGGGGATTATTTGGTTGGTTGTACAAGTCTCAACAGGATTACTCTTTTATGCGGTATTTATATTAGCATTTGATGTATTAGGTGTAAGAGCTTTAGTAAAAAAACGTATGGGCATCCGGAAAAGAGGCTAGAGACATGAAGAAGATTGCGTTTATTTTATATTCTCTTGAAGGGGGAGGCGTTGAGCGTTTGACTCTCCACTTGATCAATGGATTACTTGATAAAGGCTATAAAGTCGATTTGCTTGTTGTACAGCTAAAGGGTGAGTACGTAGATGAAGTTCCAGACGGTGTAAACCTCATTCATTTAAATAAGGCGAATCTACGTTCAAGCTTGCTGGCCATTCGCAGTTATTTAAAGGTACACCAACCTGACATCCTGATTTCTGCGAAGGATTATATTAACTTAATTGTGTTAGCTGCTAAAAAATTAACACGAGTTAAAACAAAAATAATCGTCAGCAGTCACGTGAATATATCGGAGCAGGCGCGGCAGCTCCCACAATTTAAACATGTTAAGCGTGGTATATCACTCATGTACCGTTTTGCTGATGATATTGTTTGTGTGTCAAAAGGGGTAGCTGAGGATATTCGAGAGGTCTCACGAGTATCAAGTGAAAAGGTACATGTAATCTATAACCCCATAGTGACACCTGAACTACTTGAGAACGGGGCAAAGCTGGTGCATCACCCGTGGTTTGATGAGGGAAAGAAGGTTCTTGTTTCAGTCGGCAGGCTTCATGTTCAAAAGGATTACCCAACCCTTCTTCATGCCTTTAAAAGCGTTTGTGAGGAAAAGGAGGTTAGGCTTCTTCTTGTAGGGGACGGTCCGGAAATGGATTCGCTTCAGGAGCTTGCTTCAAAGCTTAAACTGGATGATTTAGTTGACTTTGTAGGGTTTAAAACCAATCCGTATCCGTATATGAAGCAAGCGGATCTGTTTGTCCTATCTTCTGCGTGGGAAGGGTTTGGCAATGTGTTAATTGAAGCATTTGCGATGGGTACAACGGTTGTTGCAACGGATTGTCCAAGTGGACCTGCTGAGATTCTTGAGGATGGAAAACTGGGGACGCTTGTGCCTGTGGGAGAGGTAGAAAAAATGGCAGATGCCATTACATATGCACTTGATCATCCGCAGCCCGAAGCTGTACTAAAAGAAAGAGCCTCAACATTTTCCATAGAAAATTGTGTAAGGGCCTATGAACGCTTATTTTAAAAGATGGATGGGGGATACGATATGTTAAGCATTATTGTTCCGACACTTGGCACAAGGGTACCTGAATTAAATCGGTTATTTGATAGCCTAGAAAACCAAACAAGTCTTGAGTTTGAAGTTATTGTTGTATCACAGGATCATCACGAGGACGTGGCAGACTTGCTTTCTAGTCGATCGTTTTTACATCAGCAAGTAAAGTTATCTAAACGAGGCTTGTCCTATGCTCGGAATGAGGGGTTACAAGTGATAAAAGGGCGCTATGTGACCTTTTCAGATGATGATTGCTGGTACCCTCCTCATGCCGTTGAAAAAGTGGAGTGCTTTTTCTCTCAACATCAGGCACAGGTTGTTTGTTTTCAAATCTTCGACCCAACTACAAATCAAACGTATAAGTCTTATCCTACAGAGGAAGCAGTCCGGGTACGTTCAAGGGACTTATTTCGAAAGTCATCAATTGAAATCTTTGTGGATACACAAACAATCGATCAGGAATATTTAGCTTTTAACGAAAGCTTTGGTGCTGGAGCGAAGCATCCTAGCGGGGAAGAGAACATCTTTCTTTTTGCATTATACAGAGCGGGCTACACCATTAGCTACTTGCCTGAAGTGATTGTCTATCACTTAAAACCGACTCAAGCCTCACGTTTAGATGAACGGACAATGATCAGTAAAGGGGCATTGTTTGCTGCTTTATATCGTAAGCCAGTTGATCTTATTCTACTAACCGCATTATTTGCAAAAAAGATTAGGCATGTTAAGCGTCCTATTCGAACGTATGCAAAAGCAGTGTCACTAAGCTTTTCTGAAAAAGCAGCGAAATAGAAGCAAACAAAAAATCAATGAAAAAATGGCGAATGATTCTACGATTGAATCATTCGCCATTCTTATTTTTAACAAAACGAGCGGGTGTGAACCCGAGCCTCCTGTAGCGGATGAATTGCTATGTTCGGACCTTCCTTATTTGTATATATGTCACTCAGGAAACTCAAGAGCAGCTAGCTTGTATTCTCCGTTTTCTTCTGTCCACTTTGTGTAATAAAGCAAGTCTCCAGCAGGATCATAGCGGTAAAGCTCGTCATTGTATCGTGTATAACGAGTCTGTTCGTTCTCGCTAATGATCTCTCGTAACTGATTAATATCTGTTTCATCAACTGGTTGTTCAGATGACATGAGTTGATTAAAGGTATCTGTTGTAAATGAGTCAATGTTATTGCGAACATATTGATCACCCTCAAGTGTGCTTCGGATGACTAAAGGCTCTTGTCCACATGCGCTTAAGAAAAGTAGAGAAGATAGGATCGTGATACCTATTGTATATGTCAACGGTCTTGCTCCCTTCATATAGGTTCGAATTTAAGTATACCCACTTTTTTAAAGCATGCAAGCTGGTCTCATTTCGTTTGTAAAGAAGGTAAAGGAGCACGAGGTAGCGGTTAAATCCTTTTGTTTCGGCAAAGCTATAGATAGTTCATGTGTATGAGGTTTCATGGAAACCGACTTTTTATACCTATTGAGATGAGATCTTTAAGTAATCTTTACGGTCACTTAACAAAAGTGGTAATTGTGGCGTGCTATGATGATGACAGCCTAAAAAGACAAGGAAACCCAGACTATGATGACACAACTAAAAAACACCATACAACCGTATCAATTTAAGTTACAAACGGTCGCCTTGCTAATTCTGGCTTTCTTTGCTCCGTTTGCAGTTGTTAGTCAGTATCAAAAAGCGTTGCCGATTGCTACATCCGTTTTAACGAGTTTTATTGTTTTATGTTTACTCATTCTTGTTTGGTTTTCGCAGTGGAAGCCATCCAAAAACGTGCCTAACGAATTAAAGGAACCAAAAAGCTGGATGATTTGGGCCCTCCTAGTACCCGCTGTCATGGCTGTAGGTGCAGCCACGTATAATCTGAACTACATCCTGTCACAAGAGTTTGTCCAATACTACCAGCAATCGATGCCCAGGAGGATGATAAATGGCGGCATTTATATTGGATTGATGGTGATGTTTCTTTTACTTGTGAGTAGGATGACCAAGAGTGATCTTAATTTAATTGGAAAAGCGTATTTATCGGGAATTGGGATTTTGGTTTTCTTTGGGATTTGGCAGTTTCTTCATTTATCGATTGGGTATCCGATGCCTGATCTTCAAACAAGATCGGCAGTACATAGCGTACAATCCGAAGTTCTCGTTAACTTCAGATTAACGTCTTTAACTGAGGAGCCAAGCTTTCTTGTTCCTTTTCTAATGGATGGATTGATTATTGGATTTATGCTTTATAAGCGGAAACGTTCATATGTGTGGCAATGGTTGCTACCTGTTATGTTTGTATTATTTTTTTCATTTTCCATTAGTGGCTATGCGAACTTGTTAATTGTTGGACTCTTCGCTTTATGGATTGTTATCACATCAAGAAAAATTCCGTGGAAAAAAGTTATGGCTATTACAGGTGCATCACTTATTCCTATTGGACTTCTCATCTGGTGGAAGTGGGTTCTTGTATTAGAGCTGTTGATGCCGATCATTGGACGCTTTGATGTCCTATTCGACGTAACGAATCATAGCCGTCTGTACATGCTAGTTTATCCTTTTGTATGGATGTTTGACTATTCATGGGTGAATGCACTATTTGGTTTTGGTCCAGGCAGCTACGAGTTTTTAGCTGAGACGAAATTTCTAGCCTACGGTTCTAAATTGAGTGCCACATCCAATAATGTGTTTGTAGACTTATTGTTTGAACACGGATTAATCGGAGGCGGTGCGTTTCTCCTTGCGTTTATCCTCTTTTTTGTTCACTTATATAAAAGGCGAAATCAAGATGTGTACTATCAGTACGCAGTGGTTCTATGGTTTCACTTAGGCATTACGTCGCTTTATCGTTCTGACTTCGTTTCACCCCGGTTTTGGGTGATTGTTATGATAACGATTCTCTGTGCTGAGCTTGGAAAGCGCAGAATACTTGGAAAAGACAAACTGACACATGAATCATTGAGACCAAGAAAGGTTGGGGTGAAACAATGAAGATATGTATCGTTGGAACTGGATACGTAGGGCTTGTTTCAGGAGTCTGCTATAGTGAAGTTGGACATTATGTTACGTGTGTAGATAAGGATATGAAAAAGGTTGATCAGCTTAAGCAAGGTCGTTCTCCGATTTACGAACCAGGAATTGAAGAATTACTTGTATCCAATCAACAAAAGGGGCGTTTACACTTTACTGACAATCTTGCTGAAGCGATGCGTGAAGCGGAATTAATTGTGATTGCTGTTGGAACACCAGCTAATAAAGATGGATCAGCAAACCTCTCATTTATAGAAGCAGTAGCAAAGGAAATTGGGACTCATCTTACATCGTATAAAGTAATCGTCACAAAAAGCACGGTACCAGTTGGAACAGGACAAAAGATTAAGAGCTGGATCCAGGATTATTGTGGTAAAATGGCATTTGATGTTGCGTCAAATCCCGAGTTTTTACGTGAGGGATCAGCCATTTATGATACGATGAATATGGAACGTGCAGTGCTTGGGGTTGAATCAAAACGAGCTGAAGATTTATTAGTTGAGCTTCATCGTCCCTTTGATACAAAAATAGTGATTACAGATCTTGCTACATCAGAGATGAGCAAATATGCATCAAACGCTTTTTTAGCAACCAAGATTAGTTTTATAAATGAAGTGGCGAATGTCTGTGAACAATTAGATGCTGATGTGACAAAGGTAGCTGAAGTCATGGGACTAGACCCTAGGATTGGCACTGCCTTTCTTGGCGCAGGTATAGGGTACGGGGGATCGTGTTTTCCTAAAGACACCCAGGCGTTTATACAAATGGGCGAGCGCGCAGGGTATTCACTTAAAATTGTTCCTGCAGTTGAGAAAGTCAACTTTGAACAACGGGAACGACTGGTTCAGAAAGTGGAGCGTGCCTTTGGTGGTGCTGGATTAAAAGGGAAGCAAATTGCCGTACTAGGATTGGCATTTAAACCAAATACAGACGACATGCGTGCAGCACCCGCTCGAGATATTATTCCAATGCTGATGTCAGCAGGAGCCAATGTAGTGGCTTATGATCCGATTGCAATGAAAGAGGCAGCTAGTTACTTGCCTCATGTAACATTTTCAGAGTCATGGCGCGAAGCCGTTCGTGGCGCAGATGCTGTGATGTTTATAACAGACTGGAAAGAATTTAAAGAACTAAATTTAGAAGAATTGAAACAAGAATTAGCATCGCCTATTGTGATAGATGGGAGAAATCTGTTTGAGCCGCAAGTAATGAAGGATCTTGGCTTTTATTATGATTCTATCGGGCGTATGAAAATTGAATTAGAGGGAGAGAGTTATGAAGGTACTTCTAACAGGGGGAGCAGGCTTCATCGGCAGAAACTTAGTTGAGGCCTATCTCAAACGCGGTGATCAAGTAGTTGTGGTAGATCGCAAAGCCGCAGACACAGAGTTCGAATGGTTAAGTGAATGTACAGTATACGGTGAGGATATCCGCACAGAAGCTTTTATAGAGATTGTAAAAAAGGAAAAACCAGATTTAATTAATCACCATGCCGCACAGATCGACGTACAATCGGCCATTAAAGACCCGTTAAATGATGCATCCATCAATATTCTTGGTACGATTAATGTACTTGAAGCATGTCTTACGGTCCCTGGATGTCGCTTAATCTATCCATCGTCTGCAGCTATCTATGGGACACCGGAGTATTTGGGGGTGGATGAAGAACATCCGATTCGTCCATTATCCATGTATGGGATCTCAAAATATAATCCGGAGGAATACATCCGAATTTATGCTGCATTATACGGAATTCCATATACAATTTTCCGTTATGCCAATGTGTATGGAAGGTACCAGGATCCTAAAGGTGAAGGCGGCGTGATCTGTGTATTAATGAACAGTGCACTGAAAAAGCAGTTATTCACGATCTTTGGGGATGGCGAGCAGACAAGAGACTTTGTTCATGTCTCAGATATTGTCGAGGCCAATCTATTAGCAAGTGATGAATCGTATAATGATGTTTTTAATATTAGTACAGGAAAAGCAACTTCCTTACTTGAAACGATTGATCTGATGGAACAGGTAGCTGGATTTCAACTAGAGAAACAAATAAAAGAGGAACGTAAGGGAGATATTAAACATAGTTATTTAACCAATCATAAAGCAAAAGCTCAAATGGGCTGGACACCGCATATGGATATTAAGAAGGGCTTGGGGGAGACCTACTCTTTTTATCAATAAGCGAGTGAGGGGATAGAGTACACGTATCATACGTGTACTCTATCCCCTTTTTTTTACGACCTGACTGAGGAGGGAACAACAGAGATGAAAAAATGGTACACGTTACTTTGGCTTCCGTTTGTTCTTTTATTTATTAGTGGATTCTTTTTTTTAGATGATGGTAAGGACATTGGACCATCCATCTCTGGAGAATTACCTACTGTAACGGTGAATGAGGAAGACATCATGGCAATCCGATTAAATCATGAGGCAACGCGTTTTAAAGCAAAACAATTAAAACAAACGGATCGTTCAACGAGGCAATTGGAACAGGAATTAAAGCTTTATATGAGCTCTGAAATGGTTAGGAAAACAAAGCAATGGATTAATGGTGAAGACGTGCCTGAGCTTGATTCACTTCTAACGATAGATCCTGTGAATCCGATGATTGCTGATGAATTTCAATCAGAGGGGGTATCTGTAATCTGGAATTCGACAGATGCAGGTTCAGTTGCTTTTACCTACTCTAAGCCCGGTGATCATTGGGTACTTGAGGAAATTGCGGGAGGAGCAAAGGGATGATGGAGCCACTAGTATCAGTTGTCACACCTGTATATAATTCGGAGAAATTCTTGGAGGAGACGATTCTCTCCATTCAAAAGCAAACATACCCTCACTGGGAGCTTTTCCTTGTTGATGATGGATCTACGGATAAAAGTATGGAGGTTGCGGGGGTGTATGCAAAGCAAGACTCCAGAATTCATGTCATTCAATTAGAGCGTAACCAAGGTGCAGCAGGAGCTAGGAATGAAGGAATTAATCGTGCGAATGGAAAATATGTGGCTTTTTTAGATAGTGATGATCTTTGGCTACCTGAAAAACTCGAGAAGCAAGTGGCATTTATGGAGGCCAATAACCATGTGTTTAGCTTCACCAGTTACCGAATCATGAAGGAGAATGGAGAATTACGAGATAAGGTCGTACCTGCTCCTGAAGTCATTACGTATGATCAACTATTAAAAAACACGATTATCGGTTGTTTAACGGTTATGTTAAATATTGACGTGTTAGGAAAGGTACAAATGCCAACAATAAAAACAAGGCAGGACTTTGTTTTGTGGTTAACCATATTAAAAAGTGGTTATCAGGCTTATGGACTTGATGAGGAGCTTGCTCGCTACAGGAAGGTATCAACCTCTATTTCAAGTAACAAGCTTAAAACGGCTAAGCGGAATTGGCGTATATATAGGGATAATGAGGGTCTTCCTCTTTGGAGGGCATGTTATGTTTTTGCGAGCTATGCTTGGCACGGTTTTAAGAAATTGTAAACGAAATATACGCTATTCTAAACCCTTGGTTAAACGTTTGTAAATCTGCGCACAGTACCCAATTGCTTTGCTATTGTTTGGGTATAGAGTGCCATCACGAAGAAATTGAACAATAAACGAAGAATGAAAATTGGGTTGAGGTGAATCAGAATGCAAACGTATATACTTGGGTTACTAGCAGCGTTTATCGTAACAATCGCAACCGTTCCGATCGTCATCATTCTCGCAAAGAAGTGGGGATTTGTTGATAAACCAGATCACAGGAAAGTACATAAGGGAAATATGCCGAGAATTGGCGGTATTGCCATTATGATTGGTGTAGCTGCTGGAGTTTCAGTCCTATGGCCTCAGCTTGGAGAAGCAAAAGATGACATGTTATTCTTAGTCGGTGGGGCTTTGATTCTTGCCACTGTAGGCCTAGTCGATGATAAGTTTGCATTAGGCGCTAAAACAAAGTTTGGTGGACAAACACTTGCTGCGATTTGTGCAGCTTCTTCTGGAATTCGAATTGAATATATTCAGATTCCATTTGTCGGCAATCTTGAGTTTGGTATCTTGAGTTTTCTTGTCACTGTTTTATGGATCGTAGCCATTATCAATTCTGTAAACTTGATTGATGGGTTAGATGGATTAGCTGCAGGTGTGACGACCATTGCCGTTTTAACGATGCTAGTGATGGCTCTTGGGCATCCAATCGCGTATGCGAGTGTCATTGTGCTTTCATTATCTTTACTCGGAAGTACAACAGGATTTTTACTCTATAATTTCTATCCTGCGAAGATTTTTATGGGAGATACAGGATCAATGTTCTTAGGATATGCAATGGCAGTTATCTCCATGATGGGATTATTTAAGAGTGTCACAATGTTTAGCTTAATCGTACCTTTATTAATCTTAGCTGTACCTTTAATTGATACAACCTTTGCGGTCATTAGACGCACACTCAATCACCAAAGCATTGGGACAGCGGACAAAGGACACCTACATCATTGTTTGCTTGCGATGGGATTTGGACATAGAAAAACCGTTTTAATTATTTATGGAATTTCGTTCTTATTTGGGGGAGTTGCGGTGCTGTTTTCTCAAACAGCAAACTGGGTTTCCCTTGTATTCCTTGTCGTCATTCTGTTTGGCATTTTAATATTCGCTGAAGGAATTGGTCTCATTGGAAAGCAACGAAAACCATTACGAAAGGCATTGGGAAAAATGCAGCTTGTGAAGAGATATGAGTGAGGAGAAAGGTTAGGGTGCTGTGCATCCTGCCTTTTTTTGATGGTGGGAATCGACGAAGAGAGAGTGGAATCGACGAAGAGAATTGGAAATCAACGAAGAGAGAGTAGAATCGACGAAGAGAGGTGGAAATCAACAAAGAGAGAACGAAATCAACAAAGAGAGAACGAAATCAACAAAGAGAGAACGAAATCAACAAAGAGAGAACGAATTCAACAAAGAGCATAACCAAAAAACACGCATCTCATCGGATGCGTGTTTTTGATGTCAAATTAATTTTCTTTAATAAATTCAGCTGAAACCCAACCTGTTTTACCATCAGCCTTTACTTGGTACCAATCGCCTTTCTTTTCAAGAATCTCTACTTTCGTATCTTTAGCCAACGTAATAATGAAATTGTCTGAAGCGACCTTAGCAGAAGAACGAAGGTTTAAGCGATCTGTTGTTGTACCTGATTTACTAGTCGTTGCTTTTGTTTCTTGTTTTGCTTCTTGTTTAGGTGCAGATGGTGCTGAAGAAGTAGAACCAGTCTTCACATACTGAGCAGAGACCCAGCCCGTTTTGCCAGCCGCATTCACTTTTAACCAGCTACCACTCTTCTCTAAAATATCGACCTTCTGATTATTGTTAAGCGTTGTGACCAGATTGTTCGGTGCAACCTTGGCAGAAGAGCGAAGGTTTAAGCGAGCAGTGGTGGTCCCAGTACCAGTCGCCTTCTCAACCGAAGGAGAAGCAGGTTTACTTGGTGTAGATGAAGTAGAACCAGTCTTCACATACTGAGCAGAAACCCAGCCGGTCTTGCCAGCCGCATTTACTTTTAACCAGCTACCACTTTTCTCTAGGATATCGACTTTTTGATTATTGTTAAGCGTCGTAACCAGATTATCCGGTGCAACCTTGGCAGAAGAGCGAAGGTTTAAGCGGACAGTCGTTGTCCCAGTACCAGTCGCCTTCTCAACAGAAGGAGAAGCAGGTTTACTTGGTGTAGATGAAGTAGAACCAGTCTTCACATACTGAGCAGAGACCCAGCCCGTTTTGCCAGCCGCATTCACTTTTAACCAGCTACCACTCTTTTCTAAAATGTCGACCTTCTGATTATTGTTAAGCGTCGTAACCAGATTGTTCGGTGCAACCTTGGCAGAAGAGCGAAGGTTTAAGCGAGCAGTGGTCGTGCCAGTACCAGTCGCCTTCTCAACAGAAGGAGAAGCAGGCTTACTTGGTGTAGATGAAGAAGAATTAGTCTTCACATACTGAGCGGAAACCCACCCTGTTTTACCAGCGGCATTCACTTTTAACCAGCTACCACTTTTCTCTAAAATATCGACTTTTTGATTGTTATTAAGTGTTGTAACAATATTCTTTGAGTCAATTTTGTTAGATGAACGGAGATTTAGACGAGCAGTAGTCGTTCCGGTTGAAATGACTTTATCTCCAGGTTTTGTATCTTGGATAGGTGTAGAAGGTTTGGCTGTACCAGTGTCTGTTGTTTTTACGTATTGAGCGGAAACCCACCCCGTTTTGCCAGCCGCATTCACTTTTAACCAGCTACCACTTTTCTCTAAAATATCGACTTTTTGATTATTGTTAAGTGTTGTAACAATGTTCTTAGAGTCGATCTTGTTAGAAGAACGAAGATTTAAGCGAGCAGTAGTCGTTCCGGTCGAAATGACTTTATCGCCTGGCTTCACATCCTGGTTAGGTGTAGAAGGTTTCGCTGTACCGGTATCTGTTGTTCTTACATATTGAGCAGAAACCCAGCCAGTTTTGCCAGATGCGGAAACCTTTAGCCAGCTACCATTCTTCTCGAGCACATCAACCTTTTGATTTTGATTAAGTGTTGTGATGATATTAGTCGCTTCAATCTTGTTAGATGAGCGAAGGTTTAAACGAGCGGTTGTTGTACCAGATCCTATGACTGTTTGTTTACTCGGATCAGCTTGATCGTTTCCTGGTTTTGGTGTACTTGGTTGTGATTCTGCATTCACTTTTACAAACTCAGCAGAAACCCATCCATCGATGCCATTTGCATGGATTTGATACCATCCATCTTTTTTACTAATAATCGTCAACTTTGTGCCACTTGGTAATAACGTTAATCGGTTACCACTTGTGCTTGGCTCAGAGCGAACATTTAAGTTTGCCGTTGTTGTGCCTGGAGTTCCATCTTTCTTTTGGTCGTCATCAATCTTCGTGTAATCAGGGGCTGTACCTGGTTGATTTTTGTATTGAGGGATGTCGTAATGAAGGGTGTAATCATCAACCAAGTTGTACATGCTAGCCATTCTGGACGTTTGCTTTTCGGCCCATCCGATATCTGTGGCGTATTGATGGGTGGCCGGTGCATCAGGATTCCAACGCATTTTATAGAGCGTATTTTGTCCCTTAGATATGTAGTTGTTACCAACAAATTTAGCTCCACCAATGATCGCAGATTCTTTTGTAAACCAGCCTTGATTATAGGCATAAGCTGCACCAGCTTGTTCAGCATTTCCATCATACGCACCAATTCCATACATATTATAAACTGTTTTACCGTTATAACTAATCCCTTTAGCGAGCGATGAGGTTCCATTACCAGTTTCAAGTAGTGCGTGAGACACAAGATAAATCTCATTGACTCCATTTGTTCTCGCAGCATCGATAAAGGCTTGTCCTTGACCAGATAAGGATCCTTTTCCATTTAAAAGCTGGTTATTGATGGACTGTGCACTTAAATTTGCCGTTTCACTAAGGTTTAAAAATTGGTAAAAACTACTCGTTTCGGGTTTAACATTGTTTGGATTAAGATAATGAGCTACATCTTGGGGACTCGCATTCTTCCATGTACGATCGTACTTGATTTGATACCAAGTCGATCCATCATTTGCTTTCTTGCTGCCCAGAATCGTTAGCTTTTGGCCATTACTTGTTTGACCAACTTTCCATGACTGTGAATTCGCTCCACCGCGTACATTCCAAGCTCCCTTAGATGTTCCAGACTTACCACCAGCATCGAGGTTTACGCCATCCGAATGGATATACACATCATAGTTCTTATCCGTTTGGGCGTTTGCCTTCACTTGTTTTTCGACGACATTGTTAAAGTCAAGATCATATTGAGTGACTTTATACGTTGAATTAGCTAAGGCAGATTGAAATGGGACTGAAGACATCATAAAAGCTAAAACAATGGGTGAAGTGCCTGTGACAACATGACGAATGTTAATGAATCTCACCTCTTCATAAATTATAGTAATTAGGGAACCTATATAACTAGTCACCTATGACTATTATCGTTTTATTTAACCAAAAAGTTAAGAGATATCCCTCCAAATTTCGTCAAATCTCACGAATTAGTTCTTTTTAACTAGTTTTAATTAACTGCATTAAAATCAATCCTTCATAATTGAAAATTTATTTTTCACATTATAATGAAGAAACACGTAAAATTACGAAAACAAACGTTGTTACAAAGGGTTAACATTTGCTTAAATTTCAATTGTTATTCTTATATAATATCTTGTTTAGCTACATTGAGATTCTGAGTTGTGAATTCGTAGCATAAAGTAAATTAATCCTCCAGATTCGAAAGGATAATCAAAAAATGATTGAAAGGAGTACGATTTTCTAGAAATTTATATAACTAGTCAGAAAATCTTCCAATAAAAAATACTATTTTAAAAAGATTGAATATTGCATTCCTTGTACGAACCTTTTATAATAAAAAAATACTAATTACGAAATTTGCAAAAAATTCTCGTATAAATCTATTAAACGTAGTTTTTAAAGTATTAAGCTACTAAATATATTAGTGCAAAGTGAGTGGTCGTATGGTGAAATTGGATGACGTGGACTTTGCCATCCTTAAGTTACTGCAAGAAAACGGTAAAAGGCCGTATACAGAAATCGCTAAGCAAATTGAAGTAAGTGAAGGGACGATCCGTACTAGGATTAGTCGAATGCTACAAGAGAAAGTGTTTGAGTTTATCATTCATATCGAACCTGATGCGATTGGCTTGCAAGTACAAGCGATCATTGGTATTACAACAAAGCTGGGTCAGCAGGAAGCGGTAGCTAAGCATTTGAATCAGTACCCAGAAGTTCGCTTTGTCGCTGCATTCTCGGGAAGGCATGACTTAATTTTACAAGCGTACTTTAAAAGTAACGAAGATCTCGTTCATTTTGTGAATAAGGAACTTGCAAAATTAGACGGAATTGTTTCAGCAGATGTAAGTATTGAATTAAAGAAATATAAAGATACGTTCTCTTATATGGCTTAATAGAAGCTAAATTATTTGAAAATAACCACATTTACAAATATCGGGGTGGATTACTTGGATAACGGATTATTAAACATTAAGAATCTATCAACCTCTTTCCGGATTAATGACGAATATTATGCGGCGGTGGATGATGTATCGCTTAGTGTAAACAAGAATGAGATCTTAGGAATTGTTGGGGAGTCTGGTTCGGGTAAGAGTGCATTAGCTTTCTCAATTATGGGACTACACGACAAGTTAAATTCAAAGATCGACGGAGAGATTAATTATAAAGGTCAGAATATTGCTTCGCTTTCTGAGAAAAAGATGAATAAGTTACGCGGAGAAGAGATCGGCATGATCTTCCAGGATCCGTTAACAGCTCTAAACCCGTTAAAGGTAGTTGGTGAGCAAATTGGTGAGATGCTCTATTTGCATACCAAACTTGGGAAAAAAGAAAGAAAAGCAAAAGTACTTGACTTGATTAATCAAGTGGGTATACCTAGACCGGAATATGTGTACGATCAGTTCCCGCATGAACTGTCTGGTGGGATGAGGCAACGTATTGTCATTGCAATTGCGATCGCATGTGATCCAGAGTTTCTGATCGCGGACGAGCCTACTACAGCGTTGGATGTAACAATTCAAGCTCAAATTCTTTCTTTAATTAAGAGACTGAAAAATGAAACAAATAGTGGAGTTATCTTAATTACACACGATTTAGGTGTTGTCGCTGAAATGGCAGACCGAGTGGCCGTTATGTATGCTGGACAAATCGTTGAAATTGCTCCCGTAAGTGAGTTGTTTAAGAATCCAAAGCATCCATATACTCGTTCGTTATTAAACTCTGTTCCACACGGACATGAAGCAAAAACAAAATTACACGTCATTCAAGGGATTGTACCTTCATTACAGAAGCTTCCTCGAACAGGTTGTCGTTTTGCACCGAGGATTCCATGGGTTGCTGATTCAGCACATGAAGAGAATCCGGAGTTACATGAAATCTCACCTGGACACTTTGTGAGATGTACATGTTATAAGCATTTTGAATTTCCTGATAAGGTTGAGGAGGCAGCTGGTCATGGCGTTACTGGAAGTTAATGATTTAAAAGTACATTTTCCGATTAAGGCTGGAATTCTTAAGCGGACAGTTGGACATGTTAAGGCAGTAAATGGAGTGTCGTTTAATCTAGAACCTGGCCAAACTTATGGGCTGGTAGGCGAATCTGGATCAGGAAAAACAACTTCAGGAAGAGCCGTTATCGGACTAAATGAAATTACTGGTGGAAAAGTACTATTTGACGGTCAAGATATCACTAAGGGATTAAAAAGTGGGTTTGATTACCGAAAAGATATTCAAATGATCTTTCAAGATCCTTACTCTTCTTTAAATCCCAAAAAACGAGTCATTGATATCATTGCTGAACCTTTGCGTAATTTTGAAAAACTGACGAAGGTTCAAGAAAAAGAACGTGTGAAAGAATTGCTCGAAAAGGTGGGCTTAAACCCTGAAAGCATTTATAAATATCCGCATGAGTTCTCTGGTGGTCAAAGGCAGCGTATAGGTATTGCTCGTGCGATTGCCCTTAAACCGAAGCTAATTATTGCGGATGAACCTGTATCTGCATTAGATGTATCTGTACAGGCGCAAGTGTTAAATTTCATGCAAGAAATTCAACAAGAGTTAAACCTAACATATCTATTTATCAGTCATGATTTAGGAATCATTCGTCATATCTGTGACCGAATTGGCATTATGTATAAAGGTCGTTTTGTTGAAGAAGGGACAAGCGACGATATCTTTAACAATCCTCAACATATTTATACTAAACGATTACTTTCGGCTATTCCGGATATCAATCCAGATAGTCGTGATGAACGTGATGCCATGCGAAAAGAAGTGTCACGACAATATGAAGAATCATTTAACGATTATTTTGATGAAGAAGGACAGGTTTTCGACTTGCAGCGAATTTCAGATACTCATCTAGCTGCTTTGCCTGGAAAGGGTAATTAATATGTGGAAATTTATTGTTAGACGATTACTTGTTGCGATCCCACAAGTTTTTCTCTTATCTATACTTGTTTTTTTAATGGCTAAAGCGATGCCAGGAGATGCGTTAACTGGACTAATTAATGATCCAGACTTATCTGCAGAAGCGGTTCAGGAATTAAGAGAAAGAATGGGTATTGATAACCCTTGGTATATTCAATATAAAGATTGGATCATAGGAGCACTTCAAGGGGATTTTGGTAATTCGTTCACTCAAAAAGTAGCTGTAACTGATTTAATTGGGTCAAGAATATGGAATACAGTTTGGCTTTCTTTATTTTCTACAATTCTAATCTATTTAATGGGTATTCCTTTAGGTATAT
The DNA here is from genome assembly GCF_016798245.1 of Alkalicoccobacillus gibsonii. Taxonomy (GTDB): domain Bacteria; phylum Bacillota; class Bacilli; order Bacillales; family Bacillaceae_D; genus Alkalicoccobacillus; species Alkalicoccobacillus gibsonii. Next base: position 766,664 of record NZ_JAEUZA010000002.1, read on the forward strand.
GGAGCGGTAAATATCATGACACTGTAAGAGATCGTATTATTACTGGCTATACGTATATCGGTTTTGCGACTCCTTTATTCATTTTTGCATTACTCATGCTCTTAGTATTCGGGTTTATGCTTAGATGGTTTCCTACGGGAGGAAGTGTTGCACCGGGTCTTGTACCAGGCACATGGGATTACATTCTAAGTAAAATCTATCATTTGATTCTACCATCATTCTCAATCGCTTTAATTGGTTTAACTGGTACCGTCCAATATTTGCGTAGTGAAATTATTGACACTAAGCAGAAAGATTTCGTTAAATTGGCTAGATCAAAGGGTGTAACAGAGAAGCGACTATATAATAACCATATTTTAAGAAATTCTTTAATGCCAATCGCAGCTCTTTTTGGCTACGAAATTACCTTACTGATATCTGGATCGATATTTGTAGAATCAATTTTTACGTATCCTGGGATGGGGCAACTTTTTGTACAGTCAATTCTTACGCGGGATTTTAGCGTGGTTACGGCGATTGTTCTATTGTTTGGATTTGCCTTTATTATTGGTGGATTATTGTCAGATATCATTATGAGTATTGTAGATCCAAGAATAAGAATTAAATAATATTGAGCTGGGGTGAATTGTTTTGGCTAAGAGTGTTACCACGGCAACAGAGGAAAAAACACCCTCTGGTTTCCGTATCATTTGGCGGGAAATTATCCGCGATAAAATAGCTTTAGTTTCGTTTCTAATTGTTGCTTTGCTCGCGCTGGCTGTCTATGGAGTATCTATAATCTTAGATAAAGATCAAATTGTTACAGTAGATTTGTTTGCGATGTATGAACCACCTTCAGCTCAGTTCTGGTTAGGGACTGATTATGGAGGCCGAGACATTTTTGGACAGTTAATTATTGGTACGCGTAATTCCCTTTCTGTGGGAATCCTAGTTACTCTTATTAGTGGAATCACTGGTATACTTGTCGGCTTGTCCGCTGGGTACTTTGGTGGTTGGGTAGATAACACGTTAATGAGAATACTTGATTTCTTCCAATCGTTGCCTACACTTATGATCATTATTGTATTTGTAACAATTGTGCCTAAATATGATGTTCCTACATTTTCTTTAATTATGTCTATTTTTCTTTGGATGGGGATCGCGAGGATTATAAGAGCGAAAGCCATGCAAGAGACTTCTCTTGAGTATGTTCATGCTGCAAGAACTTTGGGCTCTTCACATCTAAAAATACTTTTTGGACATATTTTGCCAAACGTTATGTCTATTATTATAGTAACTATGACACTTAATCTAGCAGCAAATATAGGTATTGAAGTTAGTTTGTCATTCTTAGGTTTTGGTTTTCCTGAATCAACCCCTAGTTTAGGTACATTAGTGGGATATGCTAGAAACCCGCAAGTATTAGAGTTAAGACCTTGGATATGGTTACCTGCATCATTATTAATTTTCATATTGATGCTGTGTATAAATAATGTCGGACAAGCGCTTAAGCGTGCGACTGACGCAAAACAAAGAAGAGGATAAAAAAGGAGGAGTCAAGGTATGAAAAGGTTTGATCGTACGAAGAAAAAAACAGTTATGCTAGCTTCAACAACTGCAGTTATCTTAGCTTTAGCAGCGTGCAGTGGTGAATCAGATTCAGGTGGAGATAACAACTCCGATAATGGTGGAACATCTGACGCAGGTGACACGGAAGAATCAGAAGATGCATTATTCTCTATCGATGATTTTGAAACAGTTAAGGGAGAGAACGGAGAAGAGATGATCGATGGTGGAACTTTGAATGTAGCTTTAGTTACAGATACACCATTTGAAGGAACATTACATCCTAACTTCTACCAAGGCACATACGATGCACAAATCTTAGACTGGTTTGAGGAGAGTTTAGTTAGCGTAGATGAAAACTATATGTACACTCAAGATGGTGCAGCAACTTTTGAAGTGAATGATGAAGGAGATGTCTTTACATTCACGATCGGAGACAATGTTAACTGGTCTGATGGAGAACCAGTAACAGCTGAGGATTGGGCGTTCTCATTCGAAGTATTAGGTGATGAAGGATACGAAGGTGTTCGTTTTACAGAAGCTTCAAATGTTCAAGGCTTTAACGAATATCGTGAAGGTGAAGCAGAAGATATTTCTGGATTAAATATTATTGATGATAAAACATTAGAAATTACGTTTACTGAAGCAAATCCATCCCTACTTGCAAGCGGGATTTGGACGTATGCAATGCCTAAGCATATTTTTGAAGATATTCCAGTTGCAGACATGGATTCATCACCAGAAGTAAGACAAAATCCAATTGGTTTTGGTCCATTTGTTATTGATTCTATCACACCTGGGGAAGCTGTTGTATTTAAGAAGAATCCTGACTACTGGCGTGGAGAACCAAATCTAGATGAAGTAGTGCTTTCAGTAGTAAATCCTCAAGTTATCACACAATCACTTGAAAACGGAGATGTAGATATTGCTATTTATCCTGGTGATCAATATGCTGACAACTATGAGAAGCTAACAAACGTAGAAATGCTAGGTATTATTGAGCCTGCATACACGTACATTGGATTCCAAATGGGTACAATGGAAGATAATAAAAACGTAACAGATCCTGATAAGGCAGTGTCTGATATTAACCTACGTAAAGCGATGGCTTATGCCGTAGATAATTCTACTGTAGCGAATCAATTTTATGATGGCTTAAGATGGGCTGGTACAACTTTAATTCCACCATCCCACCCTGCATATCATGATGAAACCATTGAAGGATATACGTATGATCCTGAAAAGGCAGAACAAATTTTAGACGACGCTGGATATGAAGATGTTGATGGTGATGGCCTTCGTGAAGATCCAAATGGAGAAAAATTAACACTGAACTTTGCTTCTATGAGTGGCGGTGATACAGCTGAACCACTGGCAAACTATTATGTTCAAGCTTGGAAAGCAGTTGGAATCAACGTAGAATTACTGGATGGTCGTTTACAAGAATTTAACACGTTCTATGATCGTCTTAAAGCTTCGGATCAAGCCATTGATGTGTATCAAGGAGCTTGGGGTGTAGGTTCTGATGTTGACCCAACAGGTCTTTGGGGAGAAGAAGCAGCTTATAACTATACTCGTTGGACTGACGAAAAGAACAATGAATTACTAGCTCAAGGTACTTCAAAAGAAGCACTTGATACTGAAAAGAGACAAGAAATTTATAGTGAATGGCAGGAATATATGGTTGAACAAGTTCCGGCATTCCCTACTCTTTACCGTTCTCAATTAACAGCGGTCAACAACCGCGTTGTTAACTTTGCACCAGCTGATGCGTCAGGTACTGGCGTATACTTGAATGAGTTAGGTTTAACAGCTGATACAGCCGAAAAAGCTAACTAATACTAGAAAGAAGAGTTTGGATTTAATCCAAGCTCTTTTTTTTATTTTAGAAAAGTATTTCGGATTTCTAGTTTGTTTGTAACTTAAAAGATTCGTATCTCTAACTAAATCTAGGGCATATATCGTATTAAGGTAAGTGCTTTCATACGAAAAATAGGGAGTTAAAGTTATGTTGTCAGAAAATTTACTAAAGAAATACTATTTAAATAAAAAGAATATTGCGTACTGTGTGAAAATCTATTATAATTTAAAAAACAATTCAAGATTTTGTTAAAAAGAGTAAAGGTTTAACTGGAAGGAGGGTATATGGAAAAGATTGATGCAATGGATCGTGCGATATTAATGCATTTACAAACAAATGGTAAATCTGCTTTTACTCGAATCGCGTCTAGTTTACAAGTGAGTGAAGGAACGGTTCGTATGCGTGTGAAAAAGATGCTTGAAAAAAAGTACTTTCAATTTATGATTCATATGGATCCAGCAAGTGTAGGGCTAGAGGTTCAAGTGATTATCTGGGTTAAAACACAGCTTGGTCAACAGGACAAAGTAGCTGAAGAATTAAGTCATCTACCAGAGGTACGTTTTACGGCAGCTTTTTCAGGACAGTACGATCTCATCGTTCAGGCTTATTTTAGAAATAAAGAAGACCTCATTCAGTTTGTTAATAAAAAGTTAGCATCAATTAACGGAATTATTACATCCGATTTAAGTATTGAATTAAAACAATATAAGGATTCATTTTCATATATTACAGATTAATAGAATATATGTGAGATGTAAGGGGGGACAGGATGTCAAAGCCACTTCTTCAGGTTAGTCATTTAAAAACCTATTTTGAGCCAAATAAAACAAGGTTAGTGAAGGCTGTTGATGATATTAGCTTTCAGGTGAACAAAGGTGAGACATTAGCGGTTGTTGGAGAGTCAGGGAGTGGGAAAAGTGTTACATCCTTAACCATCATGGGCTTATTATTTTCACCTCCAGCTAAAATTGAGGGATCTGTGAAATTAGAAGGTGAAGAGTTAATCGGGTTATCTGATCGTAAGCTAGATCAAATAAGAGGAAACGATATGTCGATGATCTTTCAAGAGCCGATGACATCTCTTAATCCTGTGTTTACAATAGGCAATCAAATTGCTGAGACCTTAATTAAGCACAAAAAGATTTCTAAAAAAGCTGCTAAGGAAGAAACGATTCGTCTGTTAAAACTAGTTGGGTTTGGTCGAGCTGAGGAAATGCTCAAAGAGTTTCCACATCAATTGTCAGGTGGAATGAGACAAAGGGTCATGATCGCAATAGCTATGGCATGTAACCCGAAACTTCTTATTGCTGATGAACCAACAACCGCATTAGATGTGACGATTCAACAGCAAATACTTGACCTTATGATTAAGGTAAAAGAAGAGTTTCAATCGTCGATTCTTTTAATCACTCATGATTTGGGTGTGGTAGCGGAGATGGCTGATCGCGTGTTGGTCATGTATGCGGGACAGGTTGTTGAACAAGCAACCGCCTATGAGCTCTTTACAAATCCGAAACATCCATACACTGTTGGCCTTTTGAATAGTATGCCAAAGATTGATGATGAACAAAAAGAACGGTTGGATGCTATACCTGGAACGGTACCAGCGGCCCATAGGTTTCCAGAAGGTTGTCGTTTTGCTCCAAGATGCCCGCATGCAACAGATGAATGCACAGCAAGTATGCCTCCACTAATAGACCTGGAGCAACATCGTTCAGTTCGTTGTGTTCTTTATAAAGAAGAGGCGGTGGGAGTATGACAATCAAAAAACAACCTTTAGTTGAGGTAAAGGGGTTAAAGAAATACTTCCCTATTAATAAAGGAATTTTACAACGTAAGGTTGGCGATGTAAAAGCCGTTGATGATGTAAGTTTTACCATTTACAAGGGAGAAACATTAGGGATTGTTGGCGAGTCTGGTTCCGGCAAGTCCACACTTGGTCGAATGGTATTAAAGCTCATTGATCCTACTGAGGGCGAGATCATCTTCAATGAACAGAATTTTGGTACTATTAAGAATTATGAAGCGAGAAAATTACGTAGAGATATGCAGATGGTGTTCCAAGATCCCTACGCATCCTTAAATCCACGAATGAGTATTGGGGAGCTACTAGAAGAACCTTTACTTGTACATAAGACCATCTCTAGTAAACAAGGTCGAAAGGATAAGGCACTAGAGCTGTTGGAGAAAGTCGGGCTACCTCGTGAAGCCTATTCGAAATATCCTCATGAGTTCTCTGGTGGACAGCGTCAACGGATTGGAATTGCAAGAGCACTAAGTACAAATCCTGAATTTATTATCGGGGATGAGCCTGTATCAGCCTTAGATGTATCTGTTCAGTCACAGGTGTTGAACTTAATGCAAGACTTACAAAAAGAATTCAACTTAACGTACATGTTCATCGCGCACGATTTAAGCGTTGTGAAGCATATCAGCGATAGAGTGGCAGTTATGTATTTAGGGCGGATTGTTGAAATTGCGGATAAGCATACCCTTTACAAACAGCCGCTTCATCCGTATACACAAGCGCTAATAGCAGCTGTCCCATCTACTGATGTTACTGTAAAACGTGAAAAAGTAGCATTAACAGGTGAACTTCCTAGCCCGGCTAATCCTCCTAAAGGATGTGCCTTTCATACTCGGTGTCCACATGTTCATGATCGGTGTCGGGAAGAAAGACCGGTATTAGTTGACCAAGGCAATGGACAGATGACAGCCTGTCATCTGTATTCAACGGATACTCATGAAGCAAAGGCCAATTAAATCACTTTTATGCTTTAAGGAGGTGAGGGTTTAAAGGTTTCAGGTACGATGTATGCGCAAAATATGGTAACGAAAAAGTGAGGGGGATTTGATGAAAAACAAACATTCTTGGTACGTCATAAGTGGTGCACTTTCTTTAGGGCTTATTCTTGGAGCCTGCTCTGGTGATACAGTAGATAGTCCTTCTGATACAGGCGGCGGCACGTCTGATGGTGGTGGAGATAGCGAAGAACAAGGTGGTCCCGTAGAAGGCGGTAACGTGAATCTAGCTATGTTCTCACCTCCTGAGAATTTATTTAATCCTATTTTTTATACGGCTTTATACGATGCACATATTTTAGACATTACACATGAAGGACTTGTGAGCCAGGACAAAGAGTTCGGGTTTATACCTAAGCTTGCTGAAGATTGGGAGTTTAGTGATGATAATACCGAGCTAACTTACAACCTACGTCAGGATGTTAAGTGGCATGATGGCGAAGACTTTACTGCTGATGACGTTGTTTTCACTTTTACGAGTCTAGCAGACCCGGACTACGTCACGGCTGGTGGAGTACGTGTTGAGTATGTAGATAGCTTAGTAGGTTACGAGGAGTATAGCTCAGGTGAGGCTGATGAGTTTGAAGGTATTGAAAAGGTCGACGACTATACAGTCACGTTCAAATTCAAGGAAGCTAGTGTTAAAGCCTTAGCTGATACAGCGCTTGCGATTATCCCTGAGCATGTGTTTGCCGATATCCCTGTTTCTGAGATTCCTGAAGTAGCAGAATCTCGTGATGGCGGAGCTGTTATTGGAACAGGTGCCTTTAAGTTAAAAGAATATATGGAAGGTGAACAATATATTCTTGAAGCGAATGAAGATTACTATGCTGGTGCACCTCATCTAGATACGATTACATGGAAGATTGTTGGTCAATCGGTTGCAGCTGGAATGCTTGAAAATGGTGAATTAGATTACATCCCACGTGATCTTGCTCCACAAGATGCAGCGACAATTGAAGATATTGATGGTGTTGAATTATTTGAGCAGCCACAACTAGGCTATCAATATATGGGCTTCAAGCTTCACCATGGGCCGGATGAATCGTTAACAGATAAATCTACATGGGAAGTAAACGAAAAGCTTGATAGTAAAGAGTTAAGACAAGCGATTGCTTACGCCTTTAACCGTCAAGGAATTGTAGGTGATGCAGAAAAAGGAAATGGTCTTCTTGGAGGACGTGGAAGCGTTCTTGATGCTCCGTTCCCAGAAGCTTCATGGGCGTATAATCCAGATGCGATCGAAGGATACGAATACGATCCTGAGAAAGCTAAAGAGGTTCTAGATGCAGCGGGTTACGAAGATACAAATGGAGATGGCTTCCGTGAAGATCCAGATGGAAATGAGCTTGTCCTAAACCTTGATTACCCAGTTGGAAATGAAACACGTGAGAAAATGGCACCAATCATTCAACAGGATCTTGAAGAAGTTGGCCTAAAAGTGGATCTTAAAACACCACGTGAAGCACCAGCTCACTTTGAACTTGTTGAAAAAAATAATAACGATGTTGACTTGTACTTAGCTGGTTGGTCGTTATCTTCAGGTGACCCGGATCCGGCATCACTTTATAAATCAACAGCACCATATAACTATCCTAGATGGGAAAACGAAGCATCTGATCAATTGCTAGATGATGCAGTTAACCCAGAGTTTGCCTTTGAGCAAGAATATCGCCAAGAGAAGTATGTTGAGTGGGCTCAAAACTTTGTAGATGAGCTACCGGTTTTACCAGTTTATTCGGAAAATGAAATTCATGCTTGGAACAGCAAGCTGACTGGAGTAACCATCAAACCGTTTACGTTTAAAGATGACACTCACTTATGGCAGTGGACTGAGTAGTACACCAACAGAGAGACGTATGGAGAATACCATACGTCTTCTCATTATAAAAGAGGTGAACAGCATTGACGAAGTATATCATTCGCAGAGTGCTTCAATTTATTCCAATGGTCATCTTGGCAAGTATCGTTGTATTTTTTATGGCGTATTTGGCACCAGGTGATGCATTAAGTGGTGAAAATTTAGATCCGAATATTCCTCGTGAAGTTCTTGAGGAGCGGAGAGAAGCGCTTGGCTTAAATGACCCCTTACATATTCAATATTTTAATTGGGCAAAACGTGCAGTAACAGGTGACTTAGGAATGTCAATGCATCATACCGGAAGATCAGTTTCTGATCTAATCGGAGGTAGACTTGAGAATACACTAAATCTATCTATCTTCTCTTTATTCATAACCTTAATCATTTCCATTCCAATTGGGATTTACTCCAGTAGGAAGCCATATTCAATCGCAGACTATTCTGCTACAACGTTTGCTTTTATTGGTCTAGCGATTCCCAATTTCTTTGCAGCCTTACTTGGAATCTATATTTTTTCATTTGGCTTAGGTTGGCTACCCTCTCAAGGTTCCATTTCAGCTCCGAATCTAGAAGGGTTAGATTACATTGCGAGCAAGTTAAAACATATGATTCTACCAGGCTTTACATTGGGACTAGCGAGTACTGCTATTTACATGAGATACATGAGAACGGAAATGCTAGAGCTTCGTGGAAGTGACTTTATTCGTACAGCAAGAGCAAAAGGACTAGGAAATCGTTCCGTTTTGTATAAACATACATTACGAAATGCCCTTATCCCAATCATTACTTTACTCGGATTAGAATTCGGGACGTTATTAAGTGGGGCCGTACTAGTTGAAACGGTATTTAACTATCCGGGGTTAGGTACACTGTTTGTTGGCTCCATCCAGAACCGTGATTATCCGGTCATTATGGGAATTAATCTAATTCTTGCTATGACTACTTTGATTGGGAACCTGCTTGCTGACGTGTTATATGCAGTGGCTGATCCACGAATTCGTTATGATTGAGGTGAATTTTCATGGAGCCTGAACTATCTAGACAACCGGATATAATTGTAGAACAAAAATTACCTGACGAAGGAAAAAGTTTAAGTCCTTTTCAATTAGCCTTAAAGCGCTTTTTGAAAAACAAGCTTGCCATTGCCGGAGTTATTATTATGGTCTTAATGGTTATTGTAGCTATTTTCGCAGACCTTATTGCCACCCATGATCCAACTCGAGCAGACTTACTAAATATAGAACAGCGAGCGAGTGCTGAACATATTCTAGGTACAGATGGATCGGGCAGAGATAATTTCTCGAGACTCGTATATGGAGCAAGAATTTCCTTATTAATCGGGTTTTTCTCGATGCTATCTACGGTCATTGTAGGGGGAACACTAGGAGCCATTGCCGGATATTACGGTAAGTGGATTGATGGAATCATTATGCGCCTAACGGATCTGATTCTAATCTTCCCATTTCTATTAATGGTGTTAACTGTCGTTTCTATTCTAGAACGTATGAGTATTACGATATTTATTCTCGTTATGGCATTAACAAACTGGCCGAATATCGCTAGGGTTCTCAGAGGAACCTTCCTTTCAATAAGAGAGAAAGATTTCATTATGAGTGCTAGAAGTATTGGCTGTTCCGATTTTCGAATCATTCGCAAGCATTTTATTCCAAATGCTGTGGGTCCGATTATCGTTAATGCCACGATTATGATGGCCATTATGATTATTATTGAATCCGGATTGAGTTTTATCGGGGCAGGGATCCCGCAACCAACTCCAACTTGGGGAAATATGCTATCAGAGGCTCAAAGTATTAGGGTGTTGCGGAGTAATCCGGAAACATGGCTTCCACCAGGACTAAGTATTCTATTAGTTGTCCTAGCCATCAACTTTATCGGTGATGGATTAAGAGATGCATTTGACAGTAAATCTTAAAGACGTTAAAAACCGCGAGCGCTATTGCCTCGCGGTTTTTGCATGTTCCTTCGTTTCCGAAAATATCTTGCTTTTTAACTAAAAAGAGTCGTAGAATAGTGATACTCACAATCTTACATAAAGATACACAGAGATAGAAAGGACCATTTATGCGATGAAAACTTTATTATTAACTGGTTTCGAACCGTTTTTAGATCATCCATCTAATCCTACTGATCATATTGCTCGTGCATTAGATGGCGAACAGATTGGAAACTACATTGTTAAGAGCAAGATTCTTCCGGTTGCATTTGATGAATCGGCAAAAGTATTGCTTGAAACGGAGGGCGAGTTATCACCAGACGCAGTTATGATGCTAGGACTTGCAGCAGGTCGCTCAAGCATTACACCCGAGCGTATTGCAATCAATGTTCAAGGCGGAGCTGTTGATAACAAAGGAGTAAAATTAGAAGATGAAGCAATTGTTCCTGAGGGTCCAGCCGGCTACTTCTCCACTCTACCCATTCATGCTTTTGTGCAGGCTCTACACGAACAAGACATTCCAGCAAGTATTTCCAACACTGCTGGTACATATCTTTGCAACAAGGTCATGTATAGCATGTTGCATTCGTTAAAAGAACGCGGCTTAGATCATCCAGCTGGTTTTGTTCATATTCCTTATTCCCATGATATGCGACTTAAGACAAAAAGTCCGAGTCTTTCAATGAGAGAGATGGAGACAGCTGTGAGAATAATGATTCAGCAACTTACGTAGAATAGTCCAGGTCCAAGTATGTCATTGTTCCTTCTTTTATTTGTGCCTGAGCATTTGTTAAGTTAATAATCCATACTTTAAATGCAGGCAGATCAGATGGCTCAACATAAAGAGTTACTTGAACATTCTCAGCGTAATCAAATGTTTTAATTTGGTAGGAAGAATGTCTAAGCTCATTCTCCATTTTACCTTGCCAACCATAATCAAAAGAAATCGTCATTTCGTGGACAAGTAGACGTTGAATCATCCCCACGGAATCTAATCCGTCACTTACAGATCGGCCATACGCTCGAATCAATCCACCAGCACCAAGCTTGATCCCGCCAAAATAGCGAGTCACTACAACGGTTGTATTTCGGACGTTTCTTTTTTTTAAGACTTCTAGCATAGGAACGCCAGCTGTACCTGAAGGTTCTCCATCATCATTCGCTTTTTGAAGATCGTTATTTTCTCCTATCACATATGCAGAACAATTGTGATTTGCATTAGCATGTCTTTTTTTAATCTCTAATATGAAATCTTGGGCCTCTGCTTCAGATGGCGTATGCTTAAAGTGTGAGATGAAGCGGGACTTCTGGATGATGAGTTCATGTGACCTATTATCATGTGTGGTCAGATAAGTAGGGTGCATTGATCTTCTCCTCTATATTTTTTTCATAGTTTTACAAATAGCCGAAATCAGCATGTAATAATGGTCTGTTACGATAACACTGTTAAATCGACTAGATAAAGACTAATATAATCGATTTTTGGTAAAAATTAAGAGAACAACTTATACTTTAGTGTTGTATGATTAGGATAGCTAATAAAGTAGAAGGGCGCAAGGGAATGGGTCAGGTACTAGGTCCTAGATTTTCCTTTAAAGCGCTAAAGGTGAGTGAGACTACTGATTGCAAATAAGAATATGCTAGATGACATTATTACTCATACGTTGGACTCTGTAGGGACAAGCCGCGAAAAGATATTTAACATCGGCGAAACGTCCAGACAAGAGTATGAGACCTTACAAAGTCAATTAAAAGATGTACGGATAAAAGTAGCTGACATTATAGAGAAGCATGATAAAACAGAAATGCATTCGAAGTTTGCCAGAAATCGATTAGCTGAAGTTAGTCGAGCATTTAACCGATATAGTAGTGAGGAAGTTCAAGCTGTTTATGAACAAGCGAATGAATATCAAGTGAAATTAGCCGTTCTTCATCAAGAAGAAACACAGCTAAGGGAGAAAAGGGATGATATCGAGCGAAGATTAATTAATCTCAATGAAACCATTGAGCATGCTGAGCAGCTAGCTGTGCAAATGACGGTTGTATATAACTTCTTAACAAGTGACCTGCAACAGGTTGGGGAAGCGCTTAAAGATGCAAGAGAAAAACAAGCTTTTGGTTTACAGATTATTGAAGCACAAGAGGAAGAGAGACGAAGACTTTCTCGTGAGATTCATGATGGACCGGCTCAGACGATGGCAAATGTTTTACTGCGATCAGAGCTTGTAGAGCGCGTATTTCTAGAAGATGGCATGGATGCCGCATTATTTGAGATACGTGATCTTAGAAAAATGGTGAAGGCATCACTTGCGGAGGTTAGGCGAATTATCTATGATTTGCGTCCTATGGCATTAGACGATTTAGGGTTAGTTCCAACGTTATCAAAATATTTAACAACGTTTGAAGAGCGACACAACATTCCCGTTGCCTTCCGTCATTTTGGTAAGGAACACCGGTTATCTCAGCACTTTGAAGTCGCCATGTTCCGTCTCGTTCAAGAGGCTGTCCAAAATGCCTACAAGCACGCGAATCCAAAAGAAATTCAAGTGAAGATTGAAATTAAACCAACAATGGTCATTATCATTGTTCGTGATGATGGCACTGGATTCGATCCCGAGCAGCAAAAGGAAGGTTCGTTTGGGTTACTTGGAATGAAGGAACGAGTGAATATGTTGAAGGGTGAACTTAAAATTAATTCAAAATTAAAGATGGGTACAACTGTTTTTATTCATATTCCAATCAATTAAATAACAATTATTGCTCAAATAACAAATGATTCGATTACAAAGAGGGTTTCCAGAGAGGTGATACCAATGAATGAAGCAGAACAAAAAAACATAAGAATCGTTATTATCGACGATCACCAGCTTTTCAGAGAAGGTGTGAAACGAATTCTTGCACTAGAAAATAATTTTGAAGTTGTAGCAGATGGAGAAGATGGAGAGGAAGCTGTATCTTTAGTAAGACAGCATAGCCCAGATGTCATTCTAATGGATATTAATATGCCAAAATTGAATGGTGTAGAGGCAACAAGAGATTTGGTAAAAGCCTTTCCTCATGTAAAGGTATTAATCTTATCTATACATGATGACGAAACCTATGTAACTCATGTTTTGAAAACAGGAGCTTCCGGATATCTTCTTAAGGAAATGGATGCAGAAGCATTAATTGAGGCAGTGAAGGTTGTTGCTTCTGGTGGGGCTTATATTCATCCTAAGGTTACTCATAACCTCATTAAAGAATATCGTAGACTTGCCAAAGAAGACGAAGAGCATGAAGAATCAATCGGTTTTAGAGAAGTTGAGTACCGCAAGCCATTACACATTTTAACTCGTCGCGAGTGTGAAGTGCTTCAGTTAATGACAGATGGTCAAAGTAACCGTGCGATTGGTGAAACATTGTACATCAGTGAGAAAACAGTTAAAAACCATGTAAGTAACATCTTACAAAAGATGAACGTGAATGACCGTACACAAGCTGTAGTAGAAGCGATTAAAAAAGGGTACGTGGTTGTTCGATAAGGGGAGTAGAGAGAGAATTCAAGCGTCATTGAATTCTCTCTTTTCTTGTCGATTGTCTTGAAACAAGTGATAAATCAAGGTACATTAGGATAAGATTAGGATTTTCATACTAAAAGCGAGGAACGATATGAAAAAAACAGCGATCGTTACAGATAGTACAGCGTATATGACAAAAGAACATGTGGACGAGTATGATATTCACATCATTCCGTTAAATGTAGTGATTGGAAATGAAGCCTATCAGGAGCTTGTTGATTTGGGTACGGATCAATTTTATGAGGAAATGGCGGCAACAGATGTTCTACCAACAACGTCACAGCCGGCAATTGGTCGATTTGTTGAGTTATTTGAACAACTAAAAGCAGAAGGATATGAAGACATTGTCACGATCCACTTGTCTTCAAAAATAAGTGGAACCTATCAAACTGCATTAAGTGCGGCAGATATGGTAGACGGAATTCAGGTTGCTGGGTTCGACACTGAGATTAGCTGTTCACCTCAAGGGTACTTTGTGATAGAAGCTGCAAAGCTTGCTGATGAGGGGAAGTCTGCTAACGAGATTATCACTCGTCTAGATCAACTAAAACAACAAGTATCTGCTTATTTTATGGTGGATGATTTAAATCACCTTCACCGAGGTGGTCGATTAAGTGGAGCCCAACGAATTGTCGGGAATATGTTAAAGATTAAACCGATCCTTCATTTTGAGGAAGCAGAAATTGTGCCATATGAAAAGGTACGAACAGAAAAGAAGGCCCTCTCTCGTATCGTTGAGCTGCTAAAGGAATCAGCACAGCAAAAGGGTATCGCAGAAATTACGGTGATTCATGCAAATCGTCCAGATAAAGCGGAAGAAATTCGCAAAATGTTAAGTGAAACACACCCAGAGGCTGAGGTAACAATTAGCTTTTTTGGACCTGTTATTGGAACGCATCTTGGGGAAGGTAGTCTTGGAATCGGTTGGCGAAACGAAAACTAGGAGTGTGAAGCCTTTGCCCTAAAAATCAGGAGGTCGTCGTACCTTGGGAGCCTTTGCGCCGGCATTTAGCCGGGCGAAGGCTAACTGAAAAAGAGATCCCCTTCTCTAAAGACATTCTCGAAGCACACGAACAAGCTGGTTACCTTAAACAATCACCGGGCATTATTGTGAATGGATCATACACTCAATGTCAACGCTGTGGCAATCAAACTTCCTCATTGTTTGGTTACTATCAATCTCCTTTATTCTCTTCAGACATCTGCTATTGCAGACACTGTCTTGCATTAGGGAAAATCTCCTCAACTACCTCTTTATATAGTTGGAACGCTTCTCCTCCAAGCTACACCATTCCGGCAGCTCCTCTTACCTGGCAAGGAACCTTGTCAAAAGGACAACAACATGCATCTGACCGAGTCATTCAAGCCATACAAAATCGTACCTCCCTTCTGGTCTGGGCAGTATGTGGATCTGGTAAAACGGAAGTGCTCTTTAAAGGGGTGGAAACCGCTTTGTTAGAGGGGAAAAGAGTCCTAATTGCTACGCCACGTACAGATGTTGTAAAAGAGTTAGCTCCACGTTTTGAACACGTATTCCCAGAGGTCACACTATCAGCATTATACGGTGGACAAACCAAGGTGAATCCAACGGCCCCTCTAATCATCGCTACCACTCATCAGGTTCTTAGGTTCTATCAGGCATTTGACGTGGTCATCGTAGACGAAGTGGATGCGTTCCCGTATACCTATGATGAAAGCTTACAATATGGAGTGAAACAAGCACAAAAAGAAAATGCATCTATGATCTTATTGAGTGCGACCCCATCAAAAGCATTACGAGAGACCCCGCATTTGCAAGTGACGCGTATTGCTAGACGTTATCACGGTTTCGATCTTCCTGTACCTAGATTGGAATGGTGTGGACCTTGGCACAAGAAAGTGCTGAAAGAGCGCTTACCTTCTACAATATTTAATTGGATCGCTGACCATCACCAGCACAATGCCCCTGCACTCGTATTTGTTCCGTCTATTCGAGTCCTCCATCAAATATCCTCCATTTTACAAAAAAAGAACATTTCACATGCCGCTGTTCACTCGGCATCAACAGATCGGCATCAGCATGTAGAGGCCTTCCGACAATCAAAAATTCCGATTGTACTTACTACAACCATTTTAGAGCGAGGGATTACGATTCCAAAAGTTGATATTGCGGTGATTGGTGCAGAAGCAGACTTATTTACGGAATCTGCTCTTGTACAAATGGCTGGTAGAGTTGGGAGGCATAAGGATTTTCCGACAGGGGATGTCGTTTTTTTTCACTACGGAAAGACTAGGGCTATGAGGAATGCAGTCGATCATATTAAGAAGATGAATGCAGAGGAGATGGATCATTGAATCGATGTTTGAAGTGTTTAACTACTTATTACGATAAGCCGAGTTGGTCATTATTATTAATGAAGAAACACCCGAATCCATTATGTGATGAATGTTCCAAAGGAGTAGAACGGATTGCTGGAGAGCGATGTCAGCTATGCTCACGCTCATTGGAGAAGATCAGCATACGATTACAAAAGAATGGAACTTGCTATGATTGTATAAGGTGGACCAAAGGAACCGAGACTAAAGATCTACTAGAAGGAAACCACTCCATCCTAGAATATAACTCATTTTTAAAAGAATGGTTTACTCAATTTAAATTCAAAGGTGATGCAGTTGCCGCTTCTTACTTCGGAAATCTACTATACAAGCACTATAAAAGTAATTATGCTGAGTACACCGTCGTTCCTATTCCTTTAAGCCAAAAGAGCTTAGAAAATCGGACCTTTAACCAGGTTGATCTCATGATTCAAAATTGGCGTTGTCGAACGCTTATATTAGGACGATCGGAACGTGACAAGCAGAGTAAGAAGTCGAGAGAGGAACGAATTGCGCTAGTAGGGCATAGTCCTTTTTATGTAAAAGAAATCGCTGAAAAAGACCTATTAAAAAAAGTTGTGCTAATAGACGATATTTATACTACAGGCACAACAGTGCGACAGGCTGCCAAATCATTAAAAGAAGCCGGTGCCGAAACGGTCGCTTCTTTAACCGTAGCAAGGTAACATGTAAGTAGGGAGTGTTTTCGTGAATAACTTAGCGAATTGTACAGAATGTGGATCGTTATTTGTTCAAAATCTAAGACCAATTTGTACCCCCTGTTATCGCAAACAGGAAGAGGATTATAAAAGTGTATCTTTATATATGAGAAAGAAGCAAAATCGCATGGCAACGTTAGTGGAGGTCTGTGAACATACTGGAGTAGCAGAGAAAAAAATCCGCCAGTTTATAAGAGAAGGACGTCTAATTGTTACGTCTTTTCCTAACTTAGGATACCCTTGTGAATCATGTGGGACGTTGATTCAAATGAATCGATTATGCAAGCCCTGCAAACAAGAATTAGAAGGAGAAATAGCCTCGCTAAGTCAGAAAAACCACGAGGAAAAGACTTCTGAACAACAAGCACAACAAAGTAGATTAAATCAGTTTCTATAGAATAGTAGTTCAACGAAAGGGAGGTTTGATGATGAAAATTAATCCATATTCATCAATCCAGGCAACATCCGCTTCACGTCAATCGAAGGTTAATGGACAAGACGATTCCTCGTCTGCTAATTCTCAAAAGAAAGACCAAATTCAAATATCATCTGAAGCGCTCGATCTTCAAGTAAGTAAAAAAGAAGAAGCGAAACGTGCGGAACGAGTAGAGGCTCTAAAAAAACAGATTGAATCTGGCGAATACAAGGTAGATGCAAAAAAAGTAGCAGAGCGTTTTTATGACTACTGGAAGCAATAGGGGTGTCTAAAGGATGTTGATTCAAGAATTGACACGTCGTCTTCAAGATTTAATTGACCTTCATCAGCAGCTACTTTTCATTGCCGAAAAGAAAAAAGAAAGCTTGATAAAACAAGACATTAAAACCTTGCAAGCGGCTGTACAAGATGAATCAAAAACTGTGCGTAGGATCCAGCTCAGTGAAGATAATCGTGTAAAAGCGGTCAAAGCTCTTCTCCATTCATTACAGGTATCACCAGTTGAGGATACACTTTCATATATTCTTGAGCATGTGGATGGGGAAGAAAAAGCTGTGTTAACAGAATTAACTCAGGAACTAGCCGAGATACTCTCTACTATAAAAATGGTTAACGACCAAAACCAACAGCTTATCCAAGATGCTCTTCAATACGTTCATTTATCATTAGATTTATTGACACCGTCAGCAGAGGATTTTCAATATAATGCAAAGCATCAAGAACTCGAAAAAAGTTCTAGCTATTCAACATTTGATTCAAAAGCATAATGAAAGAAGGAGGCATGTATGTCATCTACATTCTTTGGATTAGAAACAGCAAAACGTGGAATGAATGCACAACGATATGGTCTGCAAACAACCGCTCATAATATTGCAAATTCGAATACACCGGGCTTTTCAAGACAACGTGTAAACTTAAGTCCAACCAGTGCATTTCCTACAGCAGGAATGAATCAGCCATCTATTCCTGGTCAGATTGGGACAGGGGTCGAAGGTGGATCCGTTCAGAGAGTTCGTGATCAATTTTTAGATGTCCAATTTAGAAGCAGAGCTAGTGATTCTGGATTTTGGCACGCATCGTACAAAAGTTTTGAACGGATGGAAGACATTTTTAATGAAACCTTCAAGTCACCAGAACTTGAAGCGCAATCAAGTAATATTTCAAAGCAGCTTAATCAATTTTGGAATGCTTGGAGTGATCTTGCCTCAGGTAAAGAAAACCAAAGCGTTTTAAAAGAGGAAGCGAATACGATTGTGGAGAGCTTTAACGGGGTGGCTCGTGATCTTGTAGAAACACGAGGTCAAATTAAAGAAGAAATTGATGCGACTAGTAGAGAAGTGAATGCTCTCTTAGATGCCATTAATCAAATTAATGTTCAGATTCGAAGTGTAGAACCTCATGGTTATATTCCCAATGATCTATACGATAAACAAGATGCCTTAATTGATGAGCTATCAAACCTGATGGAGATTTCTGTAACCCGTTCACCAAGTGGTGGTCAAGCTAGTCCGGTTGCTGAAGGGGCTGCGACCATCACAATGCTAGGTGCGAACGGAAACAAAGTGAATCTTGTTACATATAACAATCCTAGTGATCTGGCTGAGGTTTCGATTCAGTATGAAGACAATTCCGATTTTGGTGCTGTTGCCGGCATCACAATTACAAAGAGCTCAGAAACAGTTGAAATGACAGCTGAAAATCTAGCTAAAGGTGAATGGTCCGGCCTGATTAAGGCATTTGGATATGTAAGTGAAGAAGGTGGCGCAGAATCCATAGAGGGAGACTATGTATGGGCTCTAAATCAACTAACTGAAGTAGCTCAAGCCTTTGCTCGTGAGGTAAATGCGGTCCATTCTATTGGATACAAATCTCCTAGCGCCAATGGTCAAATGGAGCTTGGTGGAAATTTCTTTGATTTTTCCGATGATGGAATGCCTTTTTCATTCTCAGTCAATCAAGAGATTCTAGCGAATGCTAACAACATTGCATCTCTTGGGGTAAATGTAGAGTCACTTGAAGATCCTTCTGCTTATCAGAGCCTACTTAACGGTTCGCCAGTGGATTATGCAGCCATTCAAGCGTTTCTAAATGATGCGACAAACTTTAAAGAGGGCGTGCCAAAGGCGATTACAGGCAACCATACAAATGCACAGCTTATCTCTTCTATACGAGATGTAAAAGTAACATTTGGCGAAGAATCTAAACAAATTGGTACGTTTTATCGTGATTTTATTGGACAGCTAGGTACAAAAGGGAAACAAGCAGCACAAAACTATGTCAATTCAGATTTGCTTCTCTTTTCCATTGATAGTCGTCGGCAAGAGGTTAGTAATGTGTCAATGGATGAAGAACTAACAAATATGATTCAATTCCAACACGCATATAATGCCGCAGCGAAAATGATCACTGTGACGGATGAAATGCTAGATCGCATCATTAATGGAATGGGCGTCGTCGGACGATAGAAGGGAGGATTTAAAATGAGAGTTACTCAACAAATGCTTTCAGCTAATACAATGAGGCATATTAACCAAGGATATTCGCAGTTAGGAAAGCTACAGGATCAATTAACAACTGGAAAGCGGATTACGCGTGTATCTCAAGACCCGGTTATTGCGATGAAGGGTTTACAGCACAGACAAGCTTCAGCCGAGATTAGTCAGTTTAAACGAAACATATCAGAAGCCCAAAACTGGCTAGACCATTCAGAAGGCGTATTAGATCAGGGAGCGCAGATTTTAAAGCGAATCTCAGATCTAACCATTCAAGCATCGAATGATACGTACGATGAAGGACAACGCGATAATATAGCAAAAGAGATCGGTCAGCTTAAACAATATATGCAGGATCTCGGGAATTCTAAAGTAGATAATCGCTATTTATTTAATGGAGCGAATACAGACACAGCACCTATTCAGAAGGATGCCGTCATTGCAATGGGAATCGGCCCTCTTTTAGAGGGGGCAAATGCTGAAGAGTACACGGTTGTGTACAACAATCAAAGCTTTCGTTTTGTAGAAGGTGAAGATGGGACGTATGTTTTTCAAGATATACGTCAGATCGGTCAGGAGTTGGATGAAGACGATCGTGTGTTACTTACAATCAACTTCGAAGACGAGGAGAATCCCTCTATCACTTTCAGCAGTCCAGCAAATGGTGGAACCATAGAAGAAGTAGAGGTAAACCAGCTAGCCACTATTGAGAACCGAGCGATCTCCATGAACACACAGGATGTAACAATTGAAGTAAATAAAGGCATTCACATTCCAGTTAATGTTCAGGGAAGTGACCTTTTTTCCGCAGAATTATTTGGAGAGATCACTCGTTTAGAAGCGATCTTAAAGGACCCTAACACAACAGGGGAAGATCTGACGTCTTTTATTACAAGTATCGATCAGCATCACTCTAATTTCGTATCAGAGAGGTCGGAAGTAGGTGTACGATTAAATCGTATTGAAATGATGACCAATCGACTAGAAGATCAAGATGCAAATTTAAAAAAGATGATGACAAACAATGAAGATGTGGATATTGAAGAAACGATCATGAATTTAATTATGGCTGAAAATGTTCATCGTATTGCTATGTCTTCAGGCGCTCGTATCATTCAACCTTCCCTTATGGACTTCTTAAGGTAGGTTGGTATGATCACGAGTCAAATTCAGATTCAAACCACTGATGCTAAGCTACAGATGAGAACCTCTCGACCATCTATGAAAATGGAACAAGGGCCAGCTGATTTAAAGATTCATAAAAGCGGTTCAGACACGCTTAAGATCAGCCAAGAAGCAGCGACATTATTTATCGATCAGACAAAGGCTTTTGCGGAAGCAAATTTAAAGCCAACGACTCAGTTAGCTGCTGAATGGGCAGCAAAAGGTCAAGCGTCAGCGAGTGAATATGTAGCGGCAAAGGCTCAAGAAGGAAAGCAATTGACGAGAATCGAACGAGGCGTTACATTTGCAAGACTAGCAGAGCAGCAGAATCAAGCAGCACCTCCCTCAAGCACGATTGCATATATGCCGCATTCAATTGATCGTGTGAAGATACAAGTGCAACCAGGAAAACTCCAAATAGACGCACCAAATTCAGAGCTTTCCATCCAAGTAACTCCTACCCCGGTTAAGTTGGATATACCTAAGTGGACGATCACCCAACAGATGGTTCAGCAACCATCGATTTCATTCAAAATAGACCAAGCATAAAAAAAGAAACAGCAGCCATAGGAGAGTAGGCTGCTGTTTCTTATCGATCCAAACCAATATCCGATAATAAAGAATACTCAAACAATAATTATCGGACCATCACCTACAGCCCGAGGATAGAACGATAAAAGTGTGATGCCATGTTCAATGCTGATTCTGCTGTTACCTGTAAGTCATCAAACAAATAAGGTTGTCGCGTGT
Source organism: Alkalicoccobacillus gibsonii (assembly GCF_016798245.1). Taxonomy (GTDB): domain Bacteria; phylum Bacillota; class Bacilli; order Bacillales; family Bacillaceae_D; genus Alkalicoccobacillus; species Alkalicoccobacillus gibsonii. The sequence goes on from NZ_JAEUZA010000002.1 coordinate 788,160, forward strand.
TTCCAATCACTCTCTCGAAAGATAGTGTTAAATCTGGTGGCGGGGACTTAACAGGAATGGTTTCAAGAGGGAAGAATGGATACACCATAAATTCACGGACGTCAGTAGAATCAAGATAGTTGAAGGTCTTAACAATTATGCGATGTGTTGGATCGTAGATGATGATTCCACAAACATTCAATGGTTGTGAGCTGACTCTGTCGAGTGCCGAAAACGCGTCTGACAGGGACTGAATAAATTGTGGGCTTTGGTAAAATTCTTTTCTAACATGCGCAATAACGAGTAACGAATGGGATTTCTGCTCGCACTGAACAAATAGGCTTGCAGAGTGGTTCGATCCTACTCTAAACGTTTCTTGCATTTCGCCCGTGAATAAACAATTATCCTCATATGAATAGAATGAGCTTGGAATACGCCAGGAATCATAACAGAACAAGTGCGCAGAGTGCTGGTATTGGTTTGAAAGTGAGGTAATAGTCACGAGGTGTACTCCTTTTGTAATGCGTAAATTACAGGGCTATAGTAGTAGATTCAACATAAGACGCCAAAACCCTTCAACTTTTTTCAAAATAATGAACTTTTTTGGAATTTACTTATGAATGAATCTTCTCTTGATTGTTATCGGTTTGTTTCCCTATACTTTAGAGGATGACAAGAAAAAAAGGATGAGTGATTTGAATATACAATCAAAATATTTCGGTGAGGTAACGATTTCTGAAGATGAATTGATTAACATGCCTACTGGGTTACCTGCTTTTGAGAACCTAAAAACCTTTGTATTACTTCCATTTGACAAAGGCACACCTTTCTATGTGTTGCAATCTGTCCAAACCCCAGAAGTAGCCTTTATTACGGTTTCCCCTTTTCAATATATGCCTGATTATCAAGTTGAATTATCCGAATCAACCATCACTCAGCTTGAAATCAAGCAAGAAGCAGACGTTGCTGTTTACGTTCTATTAACTGTTCAAAATCCGTTCGATCAAACAACTGCAAATCTTCAAGCTCCAGTAATCATTAATACGGTTTCAAAGATTGGAAAACAAGTGTTTACAAATGATTCAATTTATCATACAAAGCATGCACTGTTTGAACCTGTTAAAAAGGGGAGTGAGTAATATGCTAGTACTCACACGAAAGAAGAACGAACATATTCAAATTGGTGAAGACATTTCTATATCAATCTTGGCAATTGAAGGAGAGCAAGTAAAGCTAGGAATCAATGCCCCAAGACACATTGATATACATAGAAAAGAAATTTATTTAGCGATTCAACAAGAAAATACCGAAGCGGTCAATCAACTGTCTCTAGACCAATTGAAAGAAGTCCTACCAAAGTTGCATATTGATAGGTAAGTCTTAAGCGAATGATATGGGTGTCCGATAAAGCTAGTAGATGCAATTACAGTCTACTAATGAGGAGTATGTGAACATGGACATTCATTCAAATTCAGCTATTCCAGATGTCGTTCGATCTCAACCTGTTGTGAAGTCGGACCTAAAGCAAAAACCACCAGAACAAAACAGGGTAAGCGCACCATTTAGTCAACAAGCGATCACGGAATCAACGATAGACAATCAAATTGATAGTATGAATGATTTACTTAGCACCACTCCAACTTCAATTAAATTTAACATGCACAAAGATTTAGACCGGATTTATGTTCAAGTAGTAGACCAGCAAACAAAAGAAGTCGTAAAAGAGATTCCACCAGAGGAATTTCTCGATATGGTTGCATCTATGTTAAAAAACGCTGGACTAATTGTAGATGAACGAGTATAAGAGAGCGCATAAAAAGTGACGCTCTTTTTTTGTTTTCACTTAAGCTCTCATTTAGAAAGCCGATATTAAAGATAGCGAATAAAACTTACGAGGTGAATACAATTGATGCGTTTGAGCGGTATGGCTACAGGAATGGATATTGATCAAATCGTAAAAGACTTAATGAGAGCAGAACGGATGCCTCTAAATAAAATAGTGAAAAAACAATCGACACTTGAATGGAAGATGGAAGATTATCGTGAAATCAACCTTAAACTACGCACATTCAGTGACTCGATTTTTGATACAATGATGAGAAGCTCTGTCATGAAAAAAAGAACGGTACAGAGTTCAAATTCAGACTTAATAACAGCGACAGCAAGTTCGAATATTGGGAATACATCGTTTTCGATATCGAAAGTGGAGCGGTTGGCTACATCGGCATCTAATAAAAGTGTAGGTTCAGTTTTTAAAAGTGATGCAGAACTTAAAACGTCTACATCTTCATTAAAAGACCTTAATGGTTCATTTGCTGAAGGTTTCGAATGGAAAACAGGTGGAATCCGTAACGAAAAGTTCTCACTTAAAGCTGGTGAAAAAGAAGCCCAGTTAAAAGCTTCACCTTTAGACAAAGAGAGTATAGTAGTAAAAATTAACGGAAAAACAATGGAAGTGGTCGGTGATGAGGTTACTGAGCTTGGTGAAGGTCAAGTAAGAATCAGTGGTGATAAACTTTCATTTCATGAAGGATTTAATAGCAATGCTACAGTGGATGTTACCTATGCCGCAGAAAAAGCCGAAAAAGCTTTCACTTACACAGCGCCTGCTGAGGGAGCAAAGCCTAAGGCTGTCTTTAATGTTGGGGTTAAAAATATTAGTGATGTAGTAATAAAAACCAAAGATGCAACAATTAGTGATGCTGACTACGAAGTAAATGAAAAGACCGGACAAATTACTTTTAAAGAAGGATTGGAACCTAAAGATAATATAACAATAGAATATACTCAAGAATATACAACGGCTGGCGTAGACACTGTGAACGATAAGAATGAAACCGTTCATGCAAGATTTCTTTTCACGGACTCCCAATCACTTGATTCTGTGATGAAGAGTTTTAATGATTCAAACGCTGGAGTCAATATGTTTTTTGACGATCATACGGGGCAGATCTCAGTTACGCGTAAGGAGACTGGGGTTTATAATGCAGGGAAAGAAATGGTCTTTTCAGGTTCGTTTATGACAGAGACTCTTAAACTGAAGAATGAAAACGAAAAATCAGGCTCCAACGCCTCCTTCACTGTCAACGGTCTCGAAACCGAACGCCGCACAAATACCTTCACCATCAGCGGTATGACGGTTACACTTAAAGATACATTTACTGAAGGAAAAGCTGTTACTTTAAATGCTTCAACAGACGTAGATTCTGTAGTCGACACAGTCAAAGAGTTTGTTAAAAAATACAATGAACTTCTTGAGCATGTAAATGGAAAGTTAACAGAAACACGTAATCGTGACTTTGATCCGTTAACGGAGGAAGAGCGTGACGGACTATCTGATAAGGAAGCGGAGCGCTGGGAAGAAAAAGCACGAGCAGGTCATCTGCGTAATGATCCATTGCTTAGAGGAAGCTTTGATCAAATGCGCCAAGTACTGTATCAGCCAGTGAATACAGGAACAGATACTGAGTTTACCCATTTATCTGCAATTGGGATTACGACGTCGAGCGACTATATGTCGAGAGGCAAATTGGAGATTAATGAGGACAAGCTAAGGGCGGCGATTGAGAAGGACCCTGATGGGGTGTTTGATCTTTTTAATGCTGATGGTGCAACGCCAGGGGAGCAAGGAATTGCCAGAAGGCTCCGAAACTCGATTTCTACAACTGTTGATTCGATTTCCAAAACAGCAGGTGGTGCTGGGTACGCACAGAATCATCAATTTGCGATTGGTCGCGAGTTAAATGATATCGATAAACGAATTAAAACGTTTGAGATGAGATTAGAACAAAAAGAAAAACGGTATTGGGCACAGTTTAATGCCATGGAGGCGGCAGTCCAACGAGCAAACAACCAAGGGGACATGCTTATGTCGCAGCTGATGGGTAATGGTTGATTTTAATTAGAAGAGGAGTTGGAATGAGATGGCCGTATCAACAATGCAATCAGCATATAAACAAAATGCATTAAATACAGCAAGTCCAGGAGAGCTTACACTAATGCTTTATAATGGCTGCTTAAAATTCATTCATCAAGCCGACAAAGCGATGGTTGAGAACGATGTTGAACGAAGAAATATGTACTTAACTAAAGCACAAAATATTATTCGCGAGTTAATGGTAACGTTAAAAGCAGAGGATGAAGTAGGAAAGAATATGAACAGAATGTATGAATTTATTCTTTCAAAACTCATTGATGCTAATGTGAAAAACGACCAGCAGGCATTAAAGGATGCAGAAGGATTTGTTATAGAATTTCGAGATACCTGGAAGCAGGTTATTCAAATTGACCGTCAAAAGCGACATGGGTCTGGCGGACAGGCCTAATGTCAATTTTAACTCAGCTCTTTAAACAGACGGCTGAGCTCCAAAAACATGTTGATTCAGGTCTTCCGTCAGGTGATGATGAGCGAATGGCTTTTATACAGACATTAGATGAGGGCTTAATCGAACGAGGAAGACTGATTGAGCAGTTAGCGGATGACTCGAAGGACCCAGCAATGGATGAGTTGAGAGATGAGGTTATCAAGCAAAATAAAACCTTTCAAGCGAATCTCCTTATACTTCAACAACTCATTCGAAATGATTTGCATCAGCTTCACCTTAAGAAAGAGACAGGTCGAAAGTACGAGCAACCATATGAAGGCATGACAGACGGAGCTTTCTTTGATAAAAGAGGCGTATAACAAAAGCGTGGAAATCAGTTATCTGGTCTCCACGCTTTTTGAATTACTCGTTATCGCTTTCTTCTTCTGTTGATTCCCATTCTCCGCCCATGCTGCCAAGATCTTCTTCAGTCATTTCAACTGCGTTATCAAGCGCTTCACTTGGCACAGTTATTTCATCAATCTCATTAAATTTATCAAAAATACCGTTTGAAACTTGAGAAATCTTAATTGAATCGCCTTCAGAATCCATTTCCATATCAAGGTTCATTTTCATCTCTTCTTGATAGTAAGTTTCCTTATTGATATAAAGGACATAATCGAGTTTAGAAATGTTCATCCCTTCGAAAAGCTGATCCGTTTCAGCTTGCATTGTGGCATCCGTTTCAGCATTTGCTAATTCTTGAGCTAGGTCCTTCAAATCGTTTCCTGATCCGTTAATTGTTAATGCATAACGATCGCCATCTTCTTCAACAGTAATATCATCAGCAAAGTTGAGTAGTGTTTCAAGCTGCTCATCTGGTGACATTTCTAAATCTTCGATGTCATTCATACCAATTAAATCTCCAGACATTTTAATCCACATGTCTTGAGTAGGCTCATACGTATAGATTTCACCATCTACAAAATATTGCTCCATATCTAATACTTCACCAGTCATTGGATCTGGTGTTTGAACAACTTGATAGAAAGAAAGTGGTTTCTGAATGGCGTCCATTTTTAAATTGGTTGACGTTTTAAGTGGTTCCTCGCCTTCCATTTCAATGTCCTGATCCATTGTAAAGTCCATGCTGAAGCTTTCAACATCATTCATTACATTAATGGATTGCTCAAGAATTGACTTAGCATCTTCCGTGCTGTTTTCTTCTTCAGTCTCTTCAGTTGCATCTTCTTGAGTACCTTCGTCACTAGCTGCTACTTCTGTCTCACTGTTAGCGTCATCGTTCTCCTCTGTTGTTGCATCATTGCTGCCGCATGCAACCAAAGCTACAGTGCACGCTAATCCTGTTACTAGCCATTTGATCTTTTTCATGTTAATTCCCCCATGTTGTTAATTAATCTCAGACATAAATACCTTTTTCAATTACCCTATAATATGAAAATCAAACCAACTTTCAACATGTAACATGGTACCAAACATACCCAATATAAACCAACAGGTAAAAGGTCTCATATTTCAAAATTCTATTTTTCTATAAATCTACGAAAACTTTTCGACATTTTTTGCTAGTGTCTTAGAACATGTAAATAAGATGAAAAAACGTGTGAAACCCTTGATATAAAAGAAAGCGTTACCAGAAGTTATTTTGAAAATCGTCAGGAATCCTCAAACTTAGACGATTTTAGCCTTGCTATAGCGTTTGACATTAACATAGTGCACTGATATATTAAAAGCGTGGAAAGACCACATGAATTAAGTTACGAAGGGAATGTGAAGCATGCAAGGAAAAGTAAAATGGTTTAATGCAGAAAAAGGATTTGGTTTCATCGAACGTGAAGATGGGGATGACGTATTCGTACACTTCTCAGCTATCAATGCAGAAGGATTCAAATCTCTTGACGAAGGTCAAGAAGTTGAGTTCGAAATCGTTGAAGGTGCTCGTGGACCTCAAGCTTCTAATGTCGAAAAGCTTTAATTCACATTCCTGGGTTTAGGAAATGAATCATTGCTAAATAACTACAAAACCTGTCTTCGGGCAGGTTTTTTTGTTTTGTGAGTTTTCTAAATTTTTCATAATGTTTATGTGAGCATTTGTTAAGGGTATATGTTAATGTATAGATATAAAGGAGGCGTTCTTAATGAATTATAATATTCGTGGCGAGAACATCGAAGTAACTCCAGCTCTTCGCGACTACGTAGAAAAAAAGGTAGGTAAGCTTGAGCGTTATTTTGACACAACTCCGGTTGCGGATGTCAATGTCAAGCTATCAGTGATTAACAGCCAACAAGCAATTGAAGTAACCATTCCGATGCCACAGCTTTTATTACGTGGTGAAGAAAGTCATTCCGACATGTATGCAGCAATTGACAAGGTCATTGAAAAGCTCGAACGACAAATTCGCAAACATAAAACAAAGGTTAACCGTAAGTTCAGACAGGAAGGCAGTCTGAAATATATGTTTAAGAATGAACTTGAGCCGTTAGAGGGTGAACCACAAGAAGTAGAATCCGATGATGAGCTTGAAGTGGTTCGTACAAAACGCTTTAATCTTAAGCCAATGGATGCTGAAGAGGCTATTTTACAAATGGACATGCTAGGCCATAACTTCTTTGTCTTTTCAAATGCTGAGGGTGGAGACACTAGTGTTGTTTACCGTCGCAAGGATGGAAAGTACGGATTGATTGAGCCAGAAGCCTAAACATAGAATGTAGAGGACGCGAGGAAACTCGTGTCCTTTTTGAGGTTGGCAGCCTACCATCTTGTAAGGCTTCATTTAAACTGATAAAATAGGCTTTAACTGTAGTGTGATTTGCCTTAGATGAAGAAGTAGGCAAAAGGAAGAGAGGACGAGTTCCATGATAGGTCTATTAAAAAAGGTCATTGGTGATCCAAGTCAGAAGCAATTGAAAAAAAACGAACGAATTGTTGATAAAATAGAAGCTCTAGCAGACGATATGAAAAAATTGTCTGATGATGAACTTAAACAAAAGACTGTTACATTTAAGAAACGAATTGAAGACGGTGAAACGCTCGACGAGTTATTAGTTGAGGCATTTGCGGTGGCAAGGGAAGCGGCAGGCCGCGTTATTAATGAATTTCCGTATCGAGTTCAAGTTCTAGGTGCCATTGGTCTTCATCAAGGAAACATCTCTGAAATGAAAACGGGTGAAGGGAAAACGCTCGTTGGAACCATGGCGGTTTATTTAAATGCATTAGCTGGAAAAGGTGTTCATCTTGTAACGGTGAATAACTATCTTGCTCGCCGTGATATGGAAAAGTACGGCCAAATCTTCAACTTCTTAGGACTTGAAGTTGGCTTGAATGAAACAGGACTATCTAAGGAAGAAAAACAAGAAGCCTATGCTGCGGATGTTACGTATAGTACAAATAATGAATTAGGATTTGATTACTTAAGAGATAACATGGTTCTGTTTAAAGAACAAATGGTACAAAGACCATTGTTTTTTGCTTTAGTGGATGAGGTCGATTCCATTTTAGTTGATGAAGCGAGAACACCGCTTATCATTTCAGGTTCGGTTGAAAAATCAACTCAGCTTTATGTACAAGCTAACTCTTTTATCCGTATGTTAAAAGCTGATACAGATTATACACTCGATGAAAAAGCAAAAACGGTTCAATTAACAGAGGATGGCGTCAACAAAGCTGAGCGTGCATTCCGTATTGAAAACCTCTACGACCAAAAGCATGTTCAATTAAACCACCATTTAAATCAATCGTTGAAAGCACACGTCGTGATGCAACGCGATCAGGACTATGTCATAGAAGATGGCGAAGTGGTTATTGTTGACCAATTCACAGGTCGTCTTATGAAGGGGCGTCGCTACAGTGATGGTCTTCACCAAGCGATTGAAGCAAAAGAAGGTATGCAGATTCAGAAAGAAAGCATGACCCTTGCTTCAATTACATTCCAAAACTATTTTAGAATGTATCAAAAGCTCGCGGGAATGACGGGTACTGCCAAAACAGAGGAAGAGGAATTCCGCAATATTTACGGAATGGATGTTATGGTTGTTCCAACAAACCGCCCGATTTCAAGGGATGATAAAGCAGATTTAATTTATAAAACGATGGAAGCAAAATTCCGTGCGGTTGTGTTAAAAATTGAAGAGCTTCATCAAACAGGTCAGCCTGTACTTGTAGGTACGGTTAGTGTTGAGACCTCTGAGCTCGTTTCAAAACATTTAAAGCAACGTCGGATCCCGCACCATGTCTTAAACGCAAAAAACCATGAGCGTGAAGCGGAAATTATTGAAAATGCTGGTCAGAAGGGTGCCGTTACAATCGCTACCAATATGGCTGGACGTGGAACAGACATCAAGCTAGGTGAGGGTGTTCTTGATCTTGGTGGTCTCCATGTACTCGGAACAGAGCGTCATGAAAGTAGACGAATTGATAACCAGCTTCGTGGTCGTGCTGGACGTCAAGGGGATGCAGGTTCTTCTCAATTTTATCTTTCCATGGAAGATGAACTCATGCGTCGCTTTGGATCAGATAACATGAGATCGATGATGGAACGACTCGGAATGGAAGAGGATCAGCCGATTGAAAGTAAAATTGTTTCTAAGGCTGTAGAAACCGCTCAAAAACGTGTAGAAGGAAATAACTTTGACGCACGTAAACAAATTCTTCAGTATGATGATGTCATGCGTGAACAGCGTGAAATTATTTACAAACAGAGACTTGAGCTACTTGAATCAGATAACCTAAGCAAGATCGTTGAAGACATGATGAAATCTGTGGTCGAACGTGTTGTCACGCTTCATACACCAGAAGCAGAAGTTCAAGAAGACTGGGATCTGTCTGCGATTGTCACTTATATGAACACTCAACTTCTAAGTGAAGATGAACTCACAGAGCAAGAACTAAAAGGAAAAGATACGCCAGAGATCATTGAAATTGTACAAGCTAAAGTACTTCAAGCGTATAAAGCGAAGGAAGAACAGTTCACACCTGAAAATATGCGAGAATTTGAGAAGGTTATTTTGCTTCGCACAGTCGATCGTAAATGGATGAACCATATTGACCAAATGGACCAATTACGTCAAGGAATTCACTTACGTGCATATGGTCAAAATGATCCTTTACGAGAATATCGTTTTGAAGGCTTTGAGATGTTTGAAGCGATGATTTCGGCTATTGAAGAAGAAGTGTCGATGTATATTATGAAGGCACAGGTGCAACAAAACCTTGAGCGTCAAAAAGTGGCTGAAGGAAAAGCCGTACAACAGAGCGCCGATGAAGGCGATAAGAAACCAAAGAAACGTCCGATTCAAAAAGGTGAAGTGATTGGAAGGAATGACCCGTGTATTTGCGGGAGCGGGAAAAAATATAAAAATTGCTGCGGCCAAAATCAATAAGATTCAGGTACGGTAATTGTGGGGGTCATACGCAATGGATATGGTAGAAATTAAGCAAGAGCTTGCTTCAATTGAGAAGCGAATTACAAACTTCAGGGGGTCTCTTTGACCTTGATGAGAAGCAAGAACGTATTGCCGAATTAGAGGAAAAGATGACTGACCCGGATTTCTGGAACGACCAGGATACTGCTCAAGGAGTTATTAACGAGTCTAACGGGTTAAAAGAACAAGTAGATACATTCCTTTCAATGGAGTCAACGTATGAGGATCTTGAGGTCTCTTACGAACTTGTGAAGGAAGAGTCTGATAAGGAGCTTGAGGCAGAGCTCGCAAACGGAGTAAGGGAACTCTCTCAAACCATTGATCAATTTGAGTTGCAATTATTACTAAGTGAGCCTTATGACAAAAACAACGCCATTTTGGAGTTACATCCAGGTGCAGGTGGGACAGAGTCTCAGGATTGGGCTTCCATGCTGCTTCGCATGTACACAAGATGGGCAGATCAAAAGGGCTTTAAAGTTGAAACAATGAACTATCTGCCTGGCGACGAGGCGGGTGTAAAAAGTGTGACACTGCTTATTAAAGGCCACAACGCGTATGGGTATTTAAAAGCTGAAAAGGGTGTACACCGCCTTGTCCGCATTTCTCCATTTGATTCATCAGGTCGCAGACATACATCATTTGTTTCATGTGAAGTGATGCCTGAGCTTGATGAAAATGTAGAAATTGAAGTGGCGACGGAAGATCTTAAAGTTGATACGTATCGTGCGAGCGGGGCTGGTGGTCAGCATATTAATACAACCGATTCAGCCGTACGGATCACGCACATTCCTACAAACACAGTAGTAACGTGTCAAAACGAACGTTCACAGATCAAAAACCGTGAACAAGCCATGAAAATGATGAAAGCAAAGCTTTATCAGTTAAAGATTGAAGAACAGCAGCAAGAATTAGCTGAAATTCGTGGAGAGCAAAAAGACATTGGGTGGGGAAGTCAGATCAGGTCGTATGTTTTCCATCCGTACAGCATGGTGAAAGATCACCGTACGAATCATGAGATTGGGAATACGAGCTCAGTAATGGATGGAGATCTTGATCCATTTATTGATGCATATCTTCGTTCATCCCTAGCACTATAAAGCAAAACAGGCTGGGACATAACTCAAAAATAAACAAGAAAATGGCGAATGATTCAATTAGCGAATCATTCGCCATTCGTTTTTTTCTAAACGAGCGGTGGGAGAACCTGAGACTCCTACGGAACAGAACGTGGTAAAGACACTGTAGCGGCGTTTTTTCCGCGGAAGGGGCTGAGGCCGTTCTTGTGGGTGCGAAGGATTCTCCTGTAGCGGTTATTTTGCTGTGTTCGTGTTTTCGTGGGTGATTTTTACTGTTATGTCCCAGTCCTGTTTTTTTTTGCGTTACTCTGCTAACGCGTCACTAAAGCCGCGTTTACATAGGGTTACTGCAGTGCTATACTACATCGGGACTTTTCCTATTACTCATTGTTAAAAGGGGTTTTGTGTATGAATGATTGGCGTCGTATCGTTATTGATTATGTCTATATTTTATCTGGCTCAGCGATTGTAGCTCTTGCATTTAACCTGTTTTTACTGCCAAATCAGATTGCTCCAGGAGGGGTAAGTGGAATCAGTACAATTGTCACCAATTTAACTGGAATTGAGCCAGCTTACATACAATGGTCATTAAATATACCACTTTTTATTGCAGGATTATTGCTACTCGGCGGATTATCTTATGGAATGAAAACATTAGTTGGAACATTGTTTCTTCCATTTGTTGTGTTTCTAACTCGAAATTGGGACGTTGGATTTACCGATCCTCTACTCGGTGCCATTTTTGGTGGAATAGGTGTTGGAGCAGGACTGGGATTAGCATTTAGAGCTAGAGCAAGCACGGGTGGGACCGATCTAGCAGCCCAAATTTTACAAAAGTATACGGGATTAACATCTGGTTTCGCTGTGGCCTTAATAGATGGACTGGTCGTTATTTCTTCAGCCATTGTGTTTGGGCTGGAACTCGCTCTCTACGCGTTAATTTCGCTTTTTGTAACAGGTAAAACGATCGATTTGGTGCAAATGGGACTTGGGTATGCGAAGATCGCTTATATTATCTCTCAGCATGAAGAGAAGGTGACTCAATCGATCCTTCGTGATATTGATCGTGGGGTAACAAAACTTAGTGCACAAGGAGGATATACAAGCGAAGAGAGACCGGTACTAATGTGTGTTGTTAACCAACATGAAGTGACAAAATTGAAAGAAGTGGTCCGGTTAGCAGATCCTAACGCTTTTGTTATTGTTTCAAATGCAACGGAGGTACTGGGTGAGGGGTTTAAAAAACAAATGTAATGCACCATTCGACTTCGAGAGTCTCTAAATATAGTTTATGGATAAGCTTCCAATTGCAGTTAGAATAAATAGGTCTTTAGACTATCAATCCTAGGCGTAGCCTACCTATTTGTCACAAACTGAAATAAAACTGTAATGATATGAACGATTGATGAATGGTATAATGAACAAGCAATACGACAGAAGCTTATAGAAATAGTGTTTTTTCTACAAGATCTTTATGTAATACAGCAAGGAAGTGATTGATTCATGATCGAATTAAAAGATGTATGGAAAGTCTATTCTAATAACGTTAAAGCAATTAATGGAATGACTTTAAAAATAGATAAAGGTGAATTTGTTTACATAGTAGGACCAAGTGGAGCAGGTAAATCAACGTTTATCCGCTTGTTATATAGAGAAGAGAAAGCTACAAAAGGCGAAGTAATGATTGATCAAACCAAGCTTAATAGTATTAAAGAAAGACATGTACCAAAGCTTAGACGTAAGATTGGAGTAATCTTTCAGGACTTTAAACTCCTTCCAACGCTAACTGTCTATGAAAATGTCGCTTTTGCACTCGAAGTGATAGAAGAACCACGCGCCTCAATTAAACGTCGAGTGATGGAAGTGCTCGATATAGTTAAGTTAAAAGGCAAAGCAAAGTTTTTACCAGATGAACTTTCTGGAGGCGAGCAACAGCGTGTTGCCATTGCAAGAGCCATTGTAAATCGACCAGAAGTTTTAATTGCCGATGAGCCTACGGGAAATCTTGACCCTGATACTGCATGGGGCATCATGGACATTTTAGATGATATTAGCCATCGTGGGACTACTATTATTATGGCTACCCACAATAAAAGCATTGTAAACACGTTAAAACGAAGAGTTATTGCCATTGAAAATGGTCGAGTTGTACGTGATGAAGTAAGGGGGAACTACGGTTATGAAATTTAGAACCGTCGGTCGCCATTTGAAAGAAGGAACAAAGAATTTAGGACGTAACGGCTGGATGACCTTTGCCTCAATTAGTGCAGTCACTGTTATGCTCCTAGTAGTAGGAATTTTTCTCTTACTTATTCTTAATATGAATCATATGGCAACACAGGTTGAAGACGACGTTGAAATTAGAGCCTATATAGAGTTAACAGCAAGCGAAGAGCAACAAGATGAACTAAGAGCAAGCATTGAAGATATAACCGATGTGAAAGAAATAGCGTTTCTCGGCAAAGATGAAGGATTAAGTAACTTGATAGATAGTTTAGGAGACGGTGGACAGGCATTTGAATCCGTTCGAGAAGAAAATCCTCTAAACGACATGTTTGTTATAGAAGCTGCTAACCCACAATCAATTGAAACAGTTGCTGCAGAAATTGAAGGATTAAGCAATGTAGAGAGTGTTGCTTATGGACAAGATTTTGTAGATCGATTGCTACAAATTACAGACATCGGTCGTTATATAGGTTTAGGACTTGTCATCGCATTAATGCTGACAGCCATGTTTTTAATAGCTAACACGATTAAATTAACCATTGTGGCGAGACGAAATGAGATTCGGATTATGAAACTAGTAGGGGCAACAAATGGTTTTATCAGATGGCCTTTCTTAGTAGAAGGACTGCTACTTGGTTTAATTGGCTCACTAATCCCAATACTGCTTGTCATTTATGGATATAAGTTTTTATACGATAATTATGGAACACAAATTGAAGGTAATTTCTTTGCTTTACTACCTGTATATCCTTATATGTTACAAATAGCCTTATTATTGCTTGCGGTTGGATTGTTTATCGGAGCATGGGGCAGTGTGATGTCAGTACGTAAATTCCTAAAAGTATAAGCGAAATCGATGCACTAGTAGATGCAGATCACTTAAGGAGGAAACGATTTAATGAAGAAGTTTGGTTACGTGACACTTGCCGCGGTTATGGCACTCGGTTCAATTGGTTTTGGAGGGCTTGGTAATACAGCCTATGCAAATGAAGATTTAAGAAGCAAAATTGCTGATGTTCAAAGCGAACGTGGAGAGAATCAAGAACTTGCTAGACAAAAAGAAGCAGAGGTTGCTGATTTAAAGCAAGAAATGGAAGCACTAAGTAACGAAATTAATAAGCTTGAAAAGGAAGAAGCAGATACTGCTGATAAAATCTCTTCAAAGGAAGATGAGATTGCAGAAGTAGAAGCTCACATCGAAAAGCTTAAAGAAGAAATTAAAGAATTAGAAGAACGTATTGCTGAACGGGATGAATTATTAAAAGACCGTGCGAAAAACATGTATCAATCAGGCGGCGAAGTAAATTACCTAGAAGTCATCTTAGGTGCAAAAGATTTTGGTGATTTGCTTGACCGCATGAACGCGCTTAGCACGATTGCTAATCAAGATAAATCTATTCTTGATGCGCACATTCAGGATCATGAAGATCTAGAAGCTGCTAAAGCGGAAGTAGAAGACGAACTTAGTAAGCTTGAAGGACACCTAGCAGACTTGGAAACGTTGAAAGCTGATCTAGAGAAACAACGTGCTGAAAAAGATAGCAAGCGTGGAGATCTTCAGTCTAAAGAAGAAACGCTTGAAGCTGAACTAGGTGAAATTGAAAACGAAGATGAAATTCTTGCTCAACAAGAAGCGGCGTTTGAAAGTGAATTAGCTGCTTGGGAAGAAGAACAAAAACGTTTAGCTGAAGAGAAGAAACGTCAAGAAGAAGAAGAGAAGAAGCGTCAAGAAGAAGCGGCAAAAGCACAAGCTGAGCAAGCTGCCCCTAAACAAGAATCAACAACACAAAGTAGTTCAAATGCATCTGCAAGCTCAAATAGCAACACAAGTGCAAATAGTAACACGAGTTCTGGATCATCATCTAGCTCAAAATCTTCGCAGCCACAGGTGAAAAATGAGACTACTAGTAGTGAAGCATCACAAAAATCAACGTCTGGTTTTGTAAGACCTACAACTGGTTCGGTAACTTCTACGTATGGTACTCGCTGGGGAAAAATGCACCATGGTATTGATTTCGGTAAGAATGGCCGTACAGGAGATGTACCAATTATCGCAGCGAAGGAAGGAACGGTTTCTTCAGCTGGCTGGATGAATGGCTATGGTAACACAGTCATTATTACTCACGTGGTTGATGGTCGTACAGTTACAACATTATACGGTCACATGGAGCGTATTGATGTAAGTGCTGGTCAAAAAGTATCACAATCTCAACAAATCGGTTTGATGGGTAATACTGGTCAATCCTATGGCGCTCATTTACACTTCGAGGTTCATGAAGGTAACTGGAACGGGGCAAAGTCGAATTCTGTTAATCCGTTAAACTATGTATCTAGATAATAAATAATCGTTAATAAGTAAAACAAGCGTGGGTTACATTTCCTTTTCATCATTTATGGGTGATACACTAGAAATGTGAACCATGCTTGTTTTTTTATTTTTTATTAGGAGCGTTTGATGTGATGAGTAAACGAGTGATTTTTGGATGCATCATTTGGGCAATGTTTGCAATCTGGTTTGGATATGATCAGTCCATTAAACTTCTTTTAAGTTTCTCTATTCTGGTTTTGTTTCCTTTGGTCACTGAGTTAACGTATCGGCAGAAGGATAAACGGGATTGGTTTATAAGGTTGCAACCACTTTTCTCCATAGTAGGAGCTGGAAGTTTATTTATTGGAACAGGAGCTCTCTCAGGAACACTCGCTTTCTGTTGGTTACTCTTCACTTGTTGGGTTGCCTGTATTGGCATTGCTCGTGCCTCGTCTAGAGGATTTGTGCGAATGGAAGAGAACGCTATAGATGCAGCCTATATCTATATGATTTTAGGTGGTTTCTGGCTATTTCTAAGTCAAGCTGGTATAGAAGGTTTGCCATTTTCACCTGTCATTGTATTGTTGACTGCTGTTCATTTTCACTATTCTAGTTTAATCGTTCCGATTGTGGTGGGGTTAGTTGGTCGATTTGCTTTCCGTCACAACGTTCAAATTCGTGGGTATGGTTTATTAGCTGGCCTACTCATGATAGGACCCCTACTTGTTGGAATAGGAATTACGATAGGTGGATTGGCTGATTTCATGTTTGTAGGTATCTATGTTTTTGCGATGTTCTGGCTCGCATTCGAGACGTTTCGTGTGTTAATAAAGGTGCAGGAACATCGATTGGCTCGTACGTTAATACTTACAGCTACACTTATTTCGGTTGCTGCCATGGTCTTATCTGGATTCTATAGTGCAGGTGTTTCAGTGGAGACGACCTTTATCACAATTGATCAGATGGTGCTCTATCATGGTTATGCACAAGCGTTTGGCTACAGCTTTCTGATCTTAATTGGTTGGGCATTCATAAAACCCCGCCCACTATATTCGTTTGGTCAATTTAGACTTAGTCGCCTTCGTGGAAAGAGGAAAGTGGGAGATCATTTTTTACAGGACACACGCATTTTAAATAAAAACGAAACAGTAGATGGATTGGTTGAGTCGTTCACTGCTTTTGAACGAGCCAATTTCTCCCCAATAAAAGTTGATCCATCTATTCGAAAGTTTTATGAGCAAACAAATCATTATGATATGTCCGCTACAACAAGGTGGCATGGAATCTATTATCCTCTATCAAGGCCCTATCATTGGGTTACAGGTAAAATAGGACAGCTTTACTTAAGAGCAGCAACGAAGCATCCAAAACCACAAAGGATGGAAGCTGTTATCTATCCAATCGATGAGACCATTGATGGGAGACATCCAGTTAGAGCATGGATACGGAAAGACTATGAGACAAAGGAAGAAATATTTGTCGCTTTTTATGCGTATTACGCTACTAAAGAAAAAACGTACATGGATATTGCTTTGCCCCTGCCTTATTCCGTTATGACAGGTATTCTTCGTCCTCAGCATGATGAATCAGATGGCCTGATCTTAACAAGCTTTCGTGAGCCTGGTTCGTTAGGCGACGAAGGGGTGTATGTGACGATCGGGAAGTGGACGATTAGGGTTCCGATTGAGGAATATTTTCATGTGCGCGCAACCGAAGATCCTGGACGTTTGACTGCTGTACACGAGCTGCATTTTTTAGGATTGCGGTGCTTAACGATTGATTATGAAATTACATGTAAGCTCTCAAAACAGCTTTGACTTCATAGTATTGATTGTCTAAAATGGTAGTAATCGAGTAGCGACATAATGTGTACAGGCAATGCATATGATGATGGCAGGCTTGTTGATGTTTCAATACATGGGAGTGGTGAAGGTGAACAGTAAACGCTTGTTTATTGTTGTAATACTTGTAATGATATTAGGGGCGGGGAGTTATTATCTAACTGGACTATTTATGACAAATGCTTCCCAAAGCAATTCGGATCGCAACGACTCACCAGAAAGCGAAATCGTTGAACTTAATGATGATGAGTTAATGAAAAAGTTTGAAAAAGCCTTGAATACGATTGAGGATCGATATGTGGAAGAAGTTGATCGTCAGGATCTGATTGAAGGGGCAATTTCCGGAATGATTGATGAACTTGGAGATCCATTTTCAGATTATATGGATCAAGAAACAGCCAATGAGTTCGTTGAGTCGCTTGGCTCTGAATTTCAAGGAATTGGTGCTGAGGTAAGCATGATTAATGGGAAGGTTACAATCGTATCCCCTTTCCGTGACTCACCAGCAGAGCAAGCAGGCTTACAAGCGAACGACCGCATCATTGAAATTGATGGTGAAAATATTGAAGGGTTATCCGTAAACGAAGCAGTTCTTAAGATCCGTGGTGAAAAAGGGACTACGGTTCGACTAACGATTGAAAGAGATGGTAGCTCTGAACTTTTAGATGTACCTGTTGAACGTGATACCATTCCAATTGAGACGGTTCGAACGCAAACATTCGAACAAGATGGTCAAACCATTGGACTGCTTGAAATCACGTCCTTCTCTGAAGACACAGCAATTAACTTTAAAGATCAGCTTCAGCAATTAGAACAGGATGGTATGGATGCTCTAATTATTGATGTCCGAGGAAACCCAGGTGGCTACTTAAACGCGGTTGAGCAAATCGGGGATGAACTTATTCCAGATGAAAAAGCCATTGTTCAAACGGAGGATCGGGATGGAGCTCGCACAGGGTATACATCAAAGTTAAAAGAAGCTAAAGACTACCCAATTATTGGTTTAATTGATGAGCGAAGTGCTTCTGCATCTGAAATTTTAGCAGCTGCATTAAAAGAATCAGGCGGATATGACCTCGTAGGGAATACAACCTTTGGTAAAGGAACAGTTCAACAAACGGTTGATTTAGGCGATGGCAGTGATTTAAAACTGACGATGATGAGATGGTTAACGCCAGATGGTAACAGCATTAACCAAGAAGGGGTTACACCAACCATTGAAGTTAGTCAGCCTGAATACTTCTTCTCAACGGCTGTATCTGTTGAAGAAGATGCTCCAATTGTGTTTGATTCACTTGGAGAACAAGTTAAAAATGCTCAATTTATTCTTAAAGGACTGGATTATGATCCAGGTCGAGAAGACGGCTACTTTGATCAACAAACAGTTGATGCAGTTAAGTCTTTCCAAGAAGATGAAGGCATTGAAGCAAATGGAGAAATTAATCAAGAAACGGCTACTGCTCTACAAGAACGCATTGTAGAGGAAATTCGTAAAGCAGAGAATGATTCACAGTTACAAAAAGCGATTGATGTGGCAATTGAACAAACGAACTAAGTAGCTTCCATCGTGAGTAACAGATAAGCACAGGTGAAAGACTGTCCCTATTGGAAAGCTGGGATCATGTTTTCTGTATGCTCCTGAAAGAGGGTGCAGATTCAAGCTTCCAAGGTGGCAGTCTTTTTATAAAATGTGTAGAACATATAAGCTGGGGGAGGGCGTCAATGGAAATCGTTCAAACGATCTTAATCGCATTAGCTAGTTTCTTTGCAAATCCGATCACTTATTTTGGATTGCTACTCGTATACATTATCGCTTCAAAACGTGTAAAAAAAGAACGGTCTTCTTTTCATACAAGGGTTTATCGTCGATTGGCGGATTTTATTGTGCCCTTTTGGCCAGCTTTACTTATAGGTTTATGTTTGTCTGTTCTTTTAATAGGTGTTGGGTTTGTGTTGGAGTGGCAGGCACTAGCGATCATGATGATCATTATGCTTCTACTGATGCTTACATTTCAGATTAGGTGGTTATCCCCATCCTATATTGTTGGACTGACAATGATCGCTCTAGCTGTAACCCCACTTACGGGAGATCATGCGTTTATAGCTGAATACATAGATATCATGCAAGTGGACAAGCTTATACCGTTTTTATCACTATTACTCGGTTTGCTAGTTATTGCTGAGGGAATCCTGATTCAAAAAAATGGAACGGTTTACACTTCGCCTAGATTAGAGAGAGCATCAAGGGGAAAGTGGATTGGTTTTCATCTATCTGAACGAATCTGGTTTCTACCACTTATTGTGTTTATTCCAGATGGCATCATTCCAATGTTTGAGTACTGGCCAGTTCTTCCGGTTGCAGGTTTAGAACTACAGCCATTGCTCATTCCGTTCTTCATTGGATTTAAACAAAAGGTTACGTCTTCACTTCCGGCGAATGCCATTCGTTCTGCAGGAAGACAGGTATTCATTTTAGGAATTGCATTACTTCTCCTATCCATTTCGTCCTTATTCATTGGGTGGATTGCATACATTGTCGCCGGTGCAGCAATCATTGGTAGAGAATATCTATGGCATCTAGCAAGGAATCGTGACAAACAAGGATTACCAATGTATGTTGAACAAAAGGAAGGATGCACAATACTTGGTGTATTGCCTGGAAGTCTAGCTGAAAAATTGGATTTAAAAGTTGGAGAAACGATCGTGAAAGTAAATGGTCGTAAAGTGGTTGATGAGACAAGCTTCTATGAAGCGCTTCAAGCCAATTCTGCTTTTTGTAAATTGGACGTACTTGATTACGATCAAGAGATCCGCTTTGAACAAGGCGCCCTGTATGACAGCGAGCATCATCAGCTTGGCGTATTATTAGTAAAGAAAGATGTATCCTTATCCAACTCAGTTACATAAGCAAGAGGCTTTGAGTGTTACGCTCAAAGTCTTTTTTTATGCTCTGAAACATAATGGCCTCATACACGTATGAAAGGTTAATAGAAAGGAGTTGAAGCGTTGTCTATCATTCTAGAAAATGCTCAATTAGTAGATGTAGAAGCAGGAGTCATTCAAAGAACTAATATTTCAATCAAAGGTGGATTCGTACATGAGATCGCTACGACCATCCAGGAGAATTCTCAGTTTAAACGAATTGACCTGAATGGCCAATATGTTATACCTGGTCTCATTGACATGCATGTACATATTAAAGAAGCCTTTGCACCATTCTTTACAGCATCTGGTGTGACAACTGTTCGAAACACTGGAGGGAATATATTAGAGCTTCAGCCTCTAATTCAAGCAGATAGCTCTGATCCCACTCCAAGAGTTATTTCTGCTGATCGCATCATCGATGGGCCACCTGGCTTATGGGGGGAGACTAGTCCATGGAGTATTAATGTAGATACAGTAGAGTTAGCAAAGAAAGAAGTTAAACGTCAAATTCAAGCCGGTGCTGATTTTATTAAAGTGTATGGACTTTTAAAAAAGGAACTAATTCAAGCCGTTGTAGAAGAAGCAGGGATGTATGGAAAGGAAGTAAGCGCTGATCTGTTGCATTCGCCATCCGTGACGGCATTAGATGCGGCTGCACTTGGCGTAAAATGGTTTGAACATGCTGCAGGGGTTCTTCAAGCTGTATATCCCAATTGGACTATACAGTCCTCAGAGGAACAATGGGAAAACATTGATTGGAATCAGCCAAATGATGAAAACATTCAAAACGTTTGTGATATGCTTTTAACACATGAGGCGATTCTTTGTCCGACACTTGTCTTATACGATCAACAGAAGCAGTCTAGACATAAGTGGGAACCTAGACATGAGGTGATCAAAGGAATATACGACAAGGGCCAGTCATTAATAAACCAGTGGCAACATATCGCTCAATACACAGAAAGCTTAAAAAGAATGGGAATCCAAACAACTCATATTCAGGCAATTGCAAAGGCCTATTCAAGTATGGGAGGACGTGTGGTTGCTGGAACGGACACACCGGCGGGGGTTTGGACATTTCCTGGTATGGCTCTTCATCGCGAACTTGAGTTATTTGTTGAAGCTGGGTTTTCTCCAATTGAGGCCATTCGAGCAGCAACCATTCATGCGGCTAGCGCTCTAAAACGCAAGGATATAGGGGCGATTAAAGTGGGTACTGTGGCAGATATCGTTGTATTAAAAGAAAACCCTCTACTAGATATAAAAGCAACACAGCAAATATCATTCCTAGTAAAGGGAGGGAAAGTATATACCATTCAAGAGTTGTTACAAGCCATACCTAACTTAAAAGAAGTTGAAAAACATTATGAGCAATTCATCGAGACTTTTAAAATGATGACTGATTAGTCATTGAATAAAGAGTCATTAAGCTGATAGTGGGTGACAAGCCTTTGAATTAGCTTCTGTATTCCAGGTTCATTGCGCAAGTTTAATAACATCCCTTGAATAATTGGTAAACGTGGTTGAGTTTTTTGTGATTCTTCTTCAAGCATGTCTATGGATATAAAAAGTTCATCTTTTTTTTCGGAATCTCTAATTACGTTTCGAATTTCATGAAGAGTAGCTGAAACGGAGATCGAATCATCCACTTCAAAAAAGTCGGATAATGCTGCAGCTATTTGCTCCTCTTTCAAAAGGGCATCATCTGGCTTTAAGCCTTCAACAATTGAATCAACTCTCTCCAAAATATAGGGTACAAGTATGCGAATTTCGACAACAGGTGCATGAATTAAAAATTTAGTGTATGAATGAAATAACCCATCAATAATCAGTGTTAAGTCCCATAGGAAAGGCTTAATTTGATGACCGTACATCTCAGTTAAATACGTTTGATGGAACTGAGTCATTTTATAAGTCACACGTTTGAGACTCGACTTCATCTCATCTGTAAGTGGAATAGAAGGATCTTTCATTTGAACGAGAATAAAATCCTTGTGTTGAATAATGAATTCAAATAGGTCAGTAAGTTTTTGGTTGTATTGTTTTCTAGGGGCAAGATCATCATAGTCACTCTTTTGAATACAACTGGTTATTAAATCGGAATAATAGTCAATAATAGCAACAACTAAGGCGTCTTTCGATTTGAAGTGTAAGTAAAAAGCCCCTTTAGAGATTCCACTTTCAGTCGCAATATCTTGAATCGATGTGGATGAAATACTATTTGTTGAAAATAGTTTAATTGCATTTTCAATGATTAGCTTATTTTTCTCAGCCATGTTTTCAACTCCTTTTATGATTTATTCTTGACTTATGACTATCCGGTCAACTAACATAAGGTGAGTAATGACTAGGTGGTCAAATTATATACGCTTAAGTAATTGGAAGTCAAGAAGAGAAAGAGGGGGAAACAGAAAACAATGAAGAAGATTATTGAGTTTTCGTTAAGGAATAAGTTTGCTTTGTGGTTACTGACTATCATGGTTGTAGTAGCCGGTCTTTATTCTGGTTTGAATATGAAAATGGAAACCATCCCAAACATTAATACACCGATCATTACGATCTCAACAACGTATCCAGGTGCTACACCTGAGGAGGTTGTAGATAAGGTGACGCAACCGATAGAACAAAAAGTGGAAGGGTTAAATGGTGTTTCTAATGTCACCTCTAGTTCGTTTCAAAATGCTTCCTCGATCCAAATTGAGTATCGATTTAGTAAGGATATGGATGAAGCACTAACAGAAGTGAAAGACGCGTTAGACGGTGAGGAATTTCCTGATGGCGTTACAGACCCATCCATTTCTAGGTTAAGCTTAACGGCTTTTCCAGTACTGACACTAAGTGCGTCTGGAGAGGATTCTCTTACTGAACTGACTGATTTAATTGAAAATGAAGTAGCACCAACTTTAGAAGGATTAGATGGTGTAGCATCTGTTAGTTTAAGTGGACAGTCCGTAAAAGAAGTTCAACTTCGATTCGACGAGGACGAACTTGCAGCAAACGGGTTAGATGAAGAAACAGTCCTACAAATCATTCAAGGCTCAGATGTAACCTTCCCACTTGGTTTGTATACATTCGGAGATCAAGAACAATCTGTTGTTATTGATGGTGATGTAAACACGATTGAAGATTTAGAATCAATCGCCATTCCAATCAGTCCAGGTGGAGCAGGAGAGCAACAGCCATCTATGGATATGGAATTAGGTGAGGGGGCAGGGATGCCTGCAGCTGGAGAACAAGGTCTACCAGTTGATCTAGAAATCCCAACAATTGCACTTGGGGATCTTGCAGATATAGAGGTTGTAAATGAATCAAGCTCTATTTCTAGAACAAATGGAAAAGATGCAATAGGTATTCAAATTGTCAGTACGGCGGATGCGAATACAGTTGATGTCGTTGATCAAGCACTTGAAGCAGCCGCTGATTTAGAGGAAAAGTATGATGGACTTGAGATTGTTTCAACGCTAGATTTAGGAGAACCAATCAAAGAATCGGTTGAAACAATGATTAGTAAAGCATTGTTCGGTGCATTATTCGCGATGATCATCATTTTGCTGTTTTTACGAAATGTGAAAACAACAATCATCTCAGTCATCTCGATTCCATTATCACTGTTGATTGCGATACTCCTTTTAAATCAAATGGATATTACGTTAAATGTCATGACGCTTGGAGCTATGACCGTGGCTATTGGACGTGTGATAGATGATTCGATCGTTGTAATCGAAAATATATTTAGGCGAATGGGCATGGCAGACGAACCGCTTAAAGGTAAGGCGTTAATTGTTGATGCGACAAAAGAAATGTTTATGCCAATTCTTTCGTCAACTATCGTTACAATCTCTGTTTTCTTGCCACTAGGGTTAGTAGAAGGAATGGTTGGTGAACTCTTTCTTCCATTCGCATTAACCGTTGTCTTTGCGCTACTTGCTTCACTATTAGTAGCTATTACGATTGTGCCTATGATGGCTCATTCAATGTTTAAAAAAGGCTTGAGTAAAAGTAACATGTCACATGAAGAAAAGCCAAGTCGACTTTCCAATGGATATAAGCATGTGTTGAATTGGTCACTGAATCATAAATGGATTACTTCCATTGTGGCTATTGCTCTATTAATTGGAAGTTTGTTCTTAGTCCCTGCAGTTGGAGTTAGCTTCCTACCAGCGGATGAGGAAAAAGCGTTATACATTACCTACAATCCAGAGCCAGGCCAGACTCTAGCTGAAGTAGAAGAGATTGCTGGAGAAGCAGAGACATTTCTTACCGAACGTGAGGGTGTGGAGCTGATTCAATTATCTATAGGTGGAGACAATCCTATGAGCTTTGGTCCATCTAACTCCTCTATTTTCTTTGTGGAGTATGCGGATGATTTCGAAGGATTTGTAGATGAGCAAGAAAAGGTTATGGATGAATTAGCGACAATAACGGAGAAAGGTACTTGGGCAAATCAAGACTTTACTGGGATGTCAGGAGGCTCAAGTGAGCTTGCTGTGCAGGTAAGTGGCCCATCAATTGAAGTCATTGAACCGGTTGTTAAAGAAGTAGAACAACTGTTAACCGAGCAAGAGGATCTTTCGGATGTGGATACAAGTCTATCTGAACAATATGAGCAGTTTAATTTAATTGCTGATGCAGATGAGCTAAGTAAAAATGGGTTAACAGCTGCACAAGTGGGTCTTGCTCTTTCAAATCAGGGACAACGTGAAGTACTCACAACCATCAACGAAGATGGAGCAGAGCTTGATGTGTTTGTTGAATCAGAGGAAGAGTCATTTGAAAATATTGATGAATTACTGGACAAAACCATTCTTACTGCACTAGGAGAAGAAATAGCGATTCGTGATGTGGTTAATGTGGAGGAAGGAACAACTCCAGATACGATCTCAAAACGAAATGGCGATATTTATGCAGACGCATCAGGTAAAATCACAAGTAATGATATTGGGTCAGTTGCGACATCCGTGCAATCTGAACTAGATGAGCTTGAACTACCAACTGGTGTAGACGTATCAATGGGCGGGGTGTCTGCTGATATTGAGGAATCATTTACTCAGCTTGGTCTAGCCATGCTTGCGGCCATTGCGATTGTCTACTTTGTCCTTGTCTTAACATTTGGTGGAGGGTTGGCTCCATTTGCAATCCTATTTTCACTGCCATTTACCGTAATTGGCGCACTTGTCGCCTTACTCATTGCGGGTGAGACAATTAGTGTATCATCTATGATTGGTGCGCTCATGTTAATTGGGATTGTTGTTACAAATGCAATCGTGTTAATTGACCGAGTCATTCACCAAGAAAACGAAGGCTTGTCAACAAGAGAAGCACTTCTTGAAGCAGGATCTACGCGACTACGTCCAATTCTGATGACTGCCATCGCCACAATTGGTGCACTTCTCCCATTAGCCTTTGGATTTGAAGGCGGAGGTTTAATCTCTAAAGGACTTGGAGTGACTGTTATTGGAGGATTAACAAGTTCAACCTTACTCACATTGTTAATTGTTCCATTAGTCTATGAGTTACTGATGAAGATGAAAAAACGAGTTGTAAAAGAATAAGATTCATAAAAAAACGAACCGCCTCACGTAGGCTGGTTCGTTTTTTTATGACATTTATGATTCAATTAATTGCTTAATTCTCATAGCAGTGCGTACTTGCAACGTGAACTCTGGATCCTTTAATGAAGTTTGTAATAATTCCTCACACTTTTCCAAGCGATAAACCACTGTGTTTCGATGAACAAAAAGCTGTTTCGCGGTTTCTGAGATCTGACACTGGCACTCCATATACATAAATAATGTTTGAAGCAACGTTTGATCCTCATCTAAGTGATCCAGCCTTAATTGCTTATATGTCTGATGGTAATAGGCAATCAATTCTTTTTCGGGAATCATCCTAAGTAAGCCACTGATATCAGTTGATTGAAAGAAGTGGATGGACGAAGGTTGTCGCCAGCCACTATGTTGAAACAATGCTTTTTGTGCTTCTTCAAAGCCTTGATGTACAGCAAAAAAGGATGAACAAACGTGACTGACCCCAAAAGAGACCGTCATTTCGTAAAAACGGGATAATCGTAATTGAAGAAGCTCTAAGAAAGACTCACAAAATGCCTGTGTATCATCAATTAAGTCATTCACAGAAAGAAGCAGAATAAGCTGCTCACCTTTTGTAAAGAGGTAACAAGGGACAGCTAATGATTGTAGCTCATTTTCAAGAAAGTCATAGAGCTGATCCATTTCTTTGTGGTGACTTTGATCGCTCCACATGTCATGCAAGGGATCCAACTCTCCTACTGCGCAGATGTATTCTTGTTCGACAGGCAAACCAAACTCACTTGCTCTATTTTCCATTTCCTTTGTACTCGAATAGGTCTGATCAAGAAAGCTTGAAAAGAATTCGTTACGGATTCGACGAGTGGTTTGTTTAATCGCTTCTTCCCGTATCCGTTCAAAGGATAATACATTTACAGCTTGTTCAATGGTGAGTCGACTAACGTGATCTGAGGGTGCAATGGAGTCTCGGATAAATAACAGATCTGGTTGATTTGTATGCTTATGTACGGGATAAACGGTTAGTTCTTGTTTAGTCGCTACATCACAAAAAGAAACTTCCGTTGATTTTGGAAGCAGTAGATATCCGTACTGAGCGAGATCTGTTAAATAAGGCATTGACTTAAGTAAATATTCTTGTCCGGCAATTGGTGTTAAATAAGAGTTTGTTAACGTAACCGGATGTTGGATGAGCCCGCTTAATCGAGCAAGTAATGTATTCAGTCCTTTTCCGTTCATGATTTGCAACGTAAATTGACGATGAGTATCAATGGCGTGACGAAGCTCATTTGTTCGTTTATCTAAAATAATAGATAGCAATTGATTGACTGTATCACCAAGAGACCAGTCTGTTGGAAGTTTAAGAATTGGAAACTCAAGTGTATTTGCATGATCGATGACTCGTTGTGGGAGTGTCTGGATAAAGCGCTCCGTTTTAACAAAAAGCCCTGCACAATGTCTTTTACTCATTTCTTCAATTAAATGAACCATTTCCTCAGGCTTGTCTTTAAAATGATAGCCCGTTGTGACAAGAAGATCGTTTGCTTTTAAGTATGGTAAAATATCTGGCGCATCCATCATTGTGACATGGTTTATGTCGTGGTTGAGTCCGGATTCGCCTGCAAGAACGGAAAGCTGAGTAAATGGTTCGCGTGTAAGGATGGTTTGTAGCTTCATCTCTCTCTCCCAATGAACATATTTTTCATCATCGTAGCATAGTCAGATTCGTTCTGGAAGAAATGACTGTTTGTTTTAAATATTTAGTTAGAATCACCAATGACAGAAGGGACTTGGTTTCGTAGACTAATGGAAATCAAAGCAGAAAGGTACGATGTCAGTGAGCAAACAAACACTTGATCAGCTTAATCACTGTTCACCTGAAGAATTTGTTGAAACTCTTAAAGGGATCTATGAGCATTCCCCTTGGGTAGCTGAACAAGTAGTAAGCAATCGACCTTTTCAATCGTTTCAATCTCTGTATGAAACGATGCAGCTAGAAGTCCGTCAAAGAGATCAAGATACCAAAATAAAGCTACTGTGTGCACACCCGAATCTTGGAGAAAAGATTCAGATGACTGATTCGTCAAAGGCAGAGCAAAGTCAAGCTGGTCTTACTGAATTAACAGAAGAAGAATATAAACGTTTTAACCAGCTAAATAAACGATATATGGAGACATTTCCATTCCCATTTATCCTAGCTGTAAAAGGAAAACATAAGCAGGAAATCTATAATGAAATGGAAAGCCGGATCCATCACTCAGCTGAAACAGAGTTTGCGACAGCTTTAGCTGAGGTAGACAAAATTGCTTTATTTCGTCTGAAGGAGATTATCCAAGAGTAAATAAAAAAGGTTGGAAGATAATCTGATAAGGACACCCGAAAAATAGAGATCAGTGCTACGATCAATGTACTTTATCGTGGGTGTGGAACTAGGAGGAGTAACATGTACGATGTCGTCATACGGAATGCAAAAGTTGTTTTGGAAACAGGGATCATAGAAAGTGAAATCGGCATTAAAGATGGAGTCATTGCTGAGCTTTCCGAGCACATCTCAGAACAAGGTGTAAAGGAATTTGATGCAAAGGGTCAGTACGTGTTTCCAGGAGCAGTTGATGTACACGTTCATTTAAATGAACCGGGCCGTGCGTTCTGGGAAGGATTTGAAACAGGATCGAGTATGTTTGCAGCAGGCGGAACCACAACGTTTGTTGATATGCCCTTAAACGGCATTCCCTCTACCATTACAGAAAAAGATTTGTTTAATAAAGCGAAACTAGGCGAAGAAAAATCAATTGTAGATTTTGGTCTCTGGGGAGGACTGGTTCCGGGGAATTTACAAGAACTTGCTGGACTGTCCAAAGCAGGCTGCTTGGGTTTTAAAGCCTTTCTTTCTCCAACTGGAAACAAGGAATTTGAATCGGTCGGGGATAAAGACTTAATTGAAGGAATGGACCGGATTGCGGAGCTTGGTAAGGTGCTTGCCCTTCATGCGGAAAGCGGGCCAATGACAACCTTTTTAACTGAAAAAATGAAGAATGAACATAGATATTCTTACGATGATTACTTAGCATCACGTCCGATTGAAGCAGAAGTTGAAGCAGTAGAACGAGCGATACACTTTGCAAAAATCACAGGCTGTCCTCTTCATTTTGTACACATAAGCAGTGTGGCTGCCGTTTCAAAAATCGAACAGGCAAAAGCACAAGGGATGAACATATCTCTTGAAACATGTCCTCATTATTTACTGTTTTCGCATGAAGCATTAGTTGATAAGAAGAATCTTGCAAAGTGTGCACCACCACTTAGAAAGAAGGAGGATCATCTACATCTTCGTCAGGCAATGAAAGAAGGCAGGATTGACTTTTTAACATCGGATCATTCACCATGCGCGGCCGAGCTAAAAGATGCATCGACCTATTCAATCTTTGATGCATGGGGAGGCATTAATGGCGGAGGAGTCACATTACTTGGTGCCCTTCAGTTTGCTCTTGAGGAGAATATAGACTTTTCTCATGTCGTGAACTGGACGGCAAAACATCCGGCAGAACGGTTTGGACTTAGTCATCAGAAAGGTTCAATTGAGGAAGGGAAAGATGCGGATCTTGTTTTTGTCTCTCTACAGCCACATGAAGTGACCCTTGAAAACATGTATGCGAAACATCCTCTTTCGCTCTACACGAATGAACGATTTGATGCGCGAATTGAAGCGGTTCTTGCATCAGGGGTCAATGTTTTCTCACGAGAGAGTGGACCCATTCAATCAAGAACAGGCAAGTGGTTAACAGCTTAAATGAATTTAAGCTGTTTATTTTCTACTACATTTGACGGAATATTAGTACGATTCAGAAAGGGTGTTAGGTATGACACAGTCTCAACATGAAGTTGCTTATGGAAAAGGGAGCGTACTCGCTTATCGAACGTATCTTCCTCCTCTTGTAGGAATAAAAGAGATTCCTGAATCGTCTTTTAAAGGAAGGTCCAATATTTTATTCGCGACAAATATACAAGTCAAGGTAGCAGGCGAAGCCTTTCGTCCGTCCTTTTCAGAAGGGGATAATTCGTTAGTTGTGGCAACTGATTCAATGAAAAACTTCATTCAGCGTCACCTGGGGTCCTTTAACGGCTCAACTATGGAGGGGTTCCTAGATTATGTTGCTAAAGCCTTTTTAAATAAATACCATCAAATCTCATCAGTAGAACTTACAGGAGATCTTCTTTCATTTGAAAAGATGGATGTCTTAAATGATGAAGAACGTCTTGCCAGTGAGCTCGTTTTTAAACAGTCAAACAACGAGCAATCTCAGGCTTCTCTCCTCATCGAGCGCACAGACCAATCGTACGAAATAACAAAACAACAAAGTAGCCTAAAAAATCTCCAACTCATCAAAGTACAAGGGAATTCCTTTTCTGGCTTTATAAGAGATGAGTACACTACGTTACCCGAAGATTCGAATCGTCCTTTGTTTATCTACTTAGATATTCATTGGGTATATGAACATGAGCATGATGCGCTTGGGGATCAACCGGGCACATATGTAGCAGCCGAGCAAATTCGAGATCTTGCAGCATCTATTTTTGACCAAACGGAAACAAAATCGATACAGCATTTAATTTATGAAATAGGGTGCACGATTATATCAACGTTCCCTCAGCTCAAACATGTGTCCTTTGAATCACAGAACCACACGTGGGACCTCATTGTAGAAGACATTCCAGGATCAGATGGAAAAGTCTATACAGAGCCAAGGCCACCTTATGGATTTCAGTTGTTTACCGTAACGAGAGAAGATGCTTATAACAGGCAAATACAACAGTCTCAAGAGGGTGTAAGTAAATGACAACAGTAACGACTCATGTTCTTGATTTAACAAGAGGATGCCCAGCCGAAGGGATGCATGTAGAGGTGTACATTCTTGAATCAAAAACGAAGAAACGGCTGATCTCAACTCATCAAACAAATGTAGATGGTCGACTGGATCAACCACTTCTATCATCTGAACAATTTATTGAAGGTGAATACGAAATTCATTACGCCACAGGAGCTTACTTTAGGCACCATCGCTTAATTGAAGAGGACCCACATTTTTCAGAATGGATCGTAACTCGAGTATTTCTGGCAACCGATCAAGCGCACTACCATATTCCACTTCTTGTTTCGCCCTGGGGCTATCAAGTATATCGCGGAAGTTAGGGAAATTGATAGGAGGATTTGGTATGGATGATATACATGTCATGTTAGATCACCTAGATCAACTAAAGTTGCCAGCGTTTCTTGCAACAATTGTTCAAGTAGAAGGTTCGGCCTATAAAAAAGAATCGTCATGTATGTTGATTCAAGGGGACGGGGAGTCATTAGGTTTCATAAGCGCCGGCTGCCTTGAACAGGACCTGATTGAACGTGTTAAACGAGGAGAGGGTTCACAGATAGTCGTTTATGATATGAGTACTGAAGATGACTTATCGTTTGGCGCTAGTGCAGGATGCAACGGCATTATTCATGTTCTACTTGAGAGAATCGATTCTCTTTACCTCACGCATTTACAACGAGTTAAAAGTCTAGTTCAAAGTGGAAAAGAAGTTCTTTTGGTTAAAGACCTTTTATTAAACAGTTATCTATGTATTCCAGAAGGAGAAGAACCGTTTGGAAAAGCATCACATTTGTCTTTTCTTGAGATTGAAAATTTAATCTATCAAGCTAGCTCCTCAGGAAAAATAAGTAATAGAGTGTCCACACATGAAGGCAATCCCATCTTCACACAACAAATCAGTGCGAAGCCACGGTTACTCCTGTTTGGAGCGGGCGAGGATGCGCTCCCACTTGTTAGCCTGGCCGCGGACACTGGGTTTAACGTCATTGTATCTGATTGGCGCCAAAGCTTGTGTACGGTTGAACGGTTTCCAAAGGCGATAAAGATGTTGCACGGATTTCCTCATGAAGTCGTTCAGACATTAGATGTGTGTTCAAATGATTTCATTATCCTCATGACTCATCACTTTGAGCATGATCAAACACTGCTTAAGCTACTTAGGGGCAGGAGACTTGCCTTTTTAGGGGTACTGGGATCAGCTAAACGAACCGCACGTTTACTAGAACAACAAGAGGTGCCAACGGATGTCCGCTCACCTGTTGGACTTTCAATTGGTGCACAAGGTGCTACAGAAATTGCTGTAAGTATTGTTGCCGAGCTTATTCAAATCGTTCGTTCAAATCCATCAGCTGTAAATAAAGAGCTTGTCGGATGAAGATTATTAGCATCATTCTTGCCGCAGGACAAAGTAAGCGTATGGGGCGAGATAAGCTTACTTTGCCTATTGATGGCGGGACCATTGCAGGAAGTGTATTGTCATCGTCTCTCCAATCGGACGTCAATCACACCATTGTCGTCACAAATCCGACCAATCATTGTCTATGGGCCCCAAAAGAGTATAGCCAATCAGAATGGTCGCACAAATGGTCAATCATCGTTTGTCCCGAAGCTTGGAGGGGGCAATCGTATTCGGTAAGAAGTGGAATTGAAGCGTGTGAACAGCTTGCTGCCGATGCAGTCATGATCTTACTTGCCGACCAGCCTCAACTAACTAAAGACGATCTAAACCACATCATTAGTAGCTATAAACAATCTGAGCATCATTTATTTGTAGCTAGCCGTTTAAATGGAATCCCACAACCACCTATTCTATTCTCAAAGCAACTATTTTCGCAGTTTAATGATTTAAAGGGTGATCGGGGAGCGGGTCAATTCATTCGTACTCCGTCACTTTTAGCAAAAGGTACTTTCATTGAAGTAGAAGATTTAATAGATATTGATACCCCATCAGATTATAGGCAGTTTGTTGCAAAAAAAGGGAGCTGAGCGAATGCAAATGGAGGAGATGATCCCTCGACCACCAAGTGTTTGGCTACCTCAAACGGTAGAGGAGGCTTGGCAATACAAAGAAACGTATGGAGTAGATGCTGAGTTTGTTGCGGGTGGGACGTTCATTCAAATGAAAAGAGAAAAGCTAGGTATTCTTGCTCCTCACCTCATTAGCTTGCATCTAATCTCAGCCTTACAAGGAATTGAAGAAACGATAGAAGGTACCATCAGCGTAGGAGCAAATGTCACGTTAAGCCAATGTCTCCATCATCCCCTTTTTATAGAGGGCGCACCACTCGTTGCGAAAGCAATCTCAACCATTGGTGCCCCGGCTATTCGTAATCAGGGTACTCTTGGAGGTAATGTTGTCTACGGAATTGGTGATACGTTGCCTGCGTTACTTGCTTTAGAAGCAACAGTTACCACGTACAATGCAAGCGGGTATTCGACCATGCCTCTAGAGGAGTATTTACACGATGTAGACTCTGCATTGTTAGTCGCTGTTCATATCCCTATTGTTTTAGAATCTAAAAATCAATACTGGTTTTATGAAAAAGTCGGAAGAAGGGAGGCGTTTTTTCCTTCCATTGTTACAGTCGCTATGTGTTTAACATGGGATGATACAAAGACCTTTCAATTTGCCCGGCTTATTGTATCCGGTAGTGATCATCCACCTCAACGATTACAAGCCTCTCAATCGGTCATCGAGGCTTCGGCAATGGGTACTCTAGATTTGGAACAAGTAAAAACAGGCTTGCAGTCAGATATTACTTTTAGTGGGAACGCATTTTCATCAGTTTCTTATCTTCAAATGGTGGCAACGAATTTGTTCTACCATCAGTTTAAAGAGCTTATTCAGTCATCGTAACGATAGGAGGGCATATGAAGATGGAAAAGACAGATATGAGAAATCGAATTCGTCCGGATGGGAAGGCAAAGGTGACTGGTCGTTTAACCTATCTGACTGATCTAAAGATGCCAGGAATGTTATATGGCAAGATCCTGCGAAGCGCTCATGCACATGCCAAGATTCGTGCTATCCATACAGAAAAGGCTAGTCAGATTCCAGGTGTGCATGCCGTCTTAACATATAAAGATGTACCTGGCTTGAATGGGTTTGGAATCATCGTGCCTGATCAGCCAGTTCTCTGCTGGGACCGAGTACGGTATGTGGGAGACGCCATTGCATGTGTCGCAGCTGAAACTAAAGAAATTGCAGCCTACGCGTTAACGTGTATCGAAGTAGACTATGAACCTCTTCCGGTAATCGATACGTTAGAAAAGGCTCTTGATTCATCCTATCCAGCCCTCCATCCAAGTGGCAATATCCTTCATGAAGCTGGTCACACAAGAGGAAATGTAGAAGAGGCTTTTTCAAAGGCAGTTCATATGGTCGAACAAACGTATGAGCTTCCGAGACAGCTCCACGGATATATGGAGACAGAGGGAGGCGTCATTGTTCCTGAAGAAAATGGGGAGCTTACGGTATATGTTGGGACGCAGCATGGCTTTAAAGATCAGTTCCAATTATCGCGAATTTTAAATATGCCTCAATCAGCGATTCGAATTGTCTCATCACCAATGGGCGGATCATTTGGAGGTAAAGATGAGTTGAATATTCAACCCTATGGCGCATTACTCGCATTAGCAACAAAGCGACCCATTCATATTCACCAAACTAGACAGGAATCCATTCGGAGTAGCATCAAGCGCCATCCGATGATTATTACAATGAAAACGGCTGTTGATAAAGATGGAAAGATTCTCGCACAAGAAACGACGATAAAAGCAGATACAGGCGCGTACGCTACGCTTGGCCCAGCCGTTCTTGACTTTTCAGTAGAGCATGCGACCGGTCCTTATGTGATCCCAGCTGTTAAAACAAAAGGCTATTCAATCTTTACAAACAATGGTGTAGCAGGTGAATTTCGAGGGTTCGGTGGGAATCAGGTTACGTTTGCCTTAGAAGGTCAAATGGATCGTTTAGCCCAAAAGCTGAAAATGGATCCGTTCGTTTTCAGACAACGAAACCTTCGCAAAGCGCACGACTTGGGACCACTTGGACAACGTATTGCTGAAACGGATGGTGCAGCACAAGTTCTTAAAGCGATTCACCAGTTGCATCAGAATCAACAAATCACAACCAAATCCCCTACTTCGTATCTTGTCCGAGGCTTTGGAACAGCTATTACAATGCACGGAGGAGGATTAGGCTATGGAAGACTTGACCCGGCTGGAGGGAGAATCTCATTAAAAAGAAATGGAAAGATTGAGCTTGCCTTCGGATTTGAAGAAGCTGGGCAAGGCATTCTAGCAGTCATTGAAACATTGGCATTAGAGGAGATAGGCTGTCATGTAGATGATTTATCGATAGTGATCGGTGATACGGCTCATGTTCCTACTTCAGGATCAACAACAGCATCAAGAGGAACAAGCATGGTGTGGCACGCACTCCAAAAGCTAAAGCAGCCATTTAAAGAGAAGCTCATCTCATGTGCTGCAATAAAAACAGGAATCGATAAAACAATGCTAACAGTAGGTAAACAAGGTATGTGGGTGAAAGGGAAGGACGGTCGACGCCTTACCCTCTCCTATTCCGAGCTTGCTGCTGAATTAAAGGAAGATCTTGTGATTGATACACGCTTTGACTTTCCAACCACACCGGACCCGATTGATTCTGGTCATTTTTTGTATTCGTACAGCGGTGTACTAGCAGGCGTAGAAGTAAATGTACTTACCGGAAAAGTAAAACTAATACAGCTTGAACAAGCAGTGGCCGCAGGACCGATCGTAAACCGGAACGGATACATTGGTCAAATCGAAGGCGGAGGAAGTATGGCTGTGGGTTACACCTTAATGGAAGAAGCTCTAATGCAAGACGGCCAGTATGAGACAACAAATCTTGATACGTATTTAATGCCCGGACTTTCTGATCTTCCTTTTAAGATGAAAACCATTCCGATTGAAGATTTGCCAGAGGATGACCTTTATGGACCGAGGGGTGTAGGAGAAATAGGCACAGTTGGTGTTGCACCAGCTATTGCAAGTGCCGTATACGAGGCCATTGGCGTAAGAATTCACAAATTGCCAATCTCTCCTGAGTTCATTTTACACTCTCTACAGCAAAGGGAGGTGCATACATGAGTCACTCCATTAACAAACAAGATGCAGGTGAGATGACCGTTCACTTTCAGGTAAATGAAAAATACATTCAAAAAGAGATCCAACCAACGAAATTGTTATTAGACGTTTTACGAGAAGACTGTGGAATAACAGGCACAAAGCGATCATGTGGGATTGGCCGATGTGGTGCTTGTGCAGTGCACATTGACGGGAAACTTTCTGCTTCTTGTCTGACGATGGCCTATCAAGTAGAGGGAAGATCAGTCACAACGATTGAGAATGTGGCAACGGGTGAAGAGCTTCATCCGGTTCAAGAAGCGATGCTTAAGCACGGTGGATTTCAATGTGGGTACTGTACACCAGGTATGGTCATGGCTATTGATGCACTTCTTACCACTCATCCACATCCCACTGAGGAACAGATTAAAGACGCGTTGTCAGGCAACCTTTGTCGGTGTACAGGTTACGGTGGGATTATCAGGTCGATTCAACAATTAATAGAGGGGAGCGGGGGACGATAAAGAATCAACAATTAGAAATGTTCATGAATCTTAAAGAAAAAACAGAGGCCAGAGTGAGGCCTTTTTTTCAGCTTTTATATTTGGTTATTCTGTCTAAAGAATGATGCATTATTTGGTGTTATCACCAATGTACTGCTGATTAGAAATCGGTATGATAAATCTAATAGATTAAGTGGAGTGAAGGAGGACGATAACGATCGCACAACTACAGTCGGTTCATCCAGAGCAATCAATAAGTGATTGGATAAAGTGGTTAGCATCCTATGGAAAAACGGATAACGGGGGTGTAACAAGACTTCTGTATTCAGAGTCTTGGCTAGAAGCTCAGCTTGCCTTACAAAAACAAATGATCCAACGCGGATTTACGGTTCGTTTTGATGAGGTTGGTAATTTATTTGGACGTTATATCGGTACAGATGAACCAGACTCCATTATTTTGACAGGCTCCCATATTGATACGGTTCAAGATGGGGGGCAGTTTGATGGTGCGTATGGAGTGCTAGCTAGTTTCTTGGCTGCCAGTGAGCTATACGCAGAGCATGGTCCTCCGAAACGAACGATTGAAGTCGTCTCTTTAGCAGAAGAGGAAGGAAGTCGATTTCCCTTTACATTCTGGGGATCAAAATGGGTGACTGGTCAGAGTGATCTGGAAACGGCACACTCGTTCATTGATTCCGAGGGGGTCTCTCTTCAGCAAGCGATGAAGGATGCTGGATTCGGAGAAAGCGTTGAAACACAGTCCACAGCTGAAACAATTCAGGCATTTATTGAGCTTCATATTGAACAAGGCATTCTTCTTGAACATAAGAAAAAAGACGTTGGGGTTGTGAGCGACATTGTGGGGCAAAGGCGCTATATGATTCAGTTTAGCGGTGAGAGTAATCATGCAGGAACAACACCCATGACGATGCGAAAAGATGCGATGCGATTAACAGCTGAATTTATCACTTATATCACGAATGCGGCCGAACAACTTGATCCCACACTCGTGGCGACGGTTGGTCGTCTAGTCGCCTCTCCGAATGTACCGAATGTTATTGCTGGTAGTGTCGAGTGTAGCTTAGATGTCAGGCACGCACAAACAGGTATCTTAGATCAATTTGAAACGATCGTTGAGCAATTTGAAGAAGTAGCAAAACAAAATCAGATGGAGATGAAACGAGATTGTTGGTTACAGATCGAGCCAGTCCACTTGAGCGATCTGTTTGTTGAACAAGTGTTATCTCATGCAGATACGCTTGGGTTCACGTCTGAACGAATGGTGAGCGGAGCAGGACACGACGCACAAGTTTTTGGATTAACCTGTCCAACATTGCTTTTATTTGTACCAAGTGAAAAAGGAATTAGTCATTCTCCTCTTGAATGGACAGACCCAGAAGCACTTGAAAAAGGACTTAAGCTTTTAAAAGCACAACTTTATTCATTAGCTTACGAATAGGAGGGTATCAATTCATGTATCAAGATTTATCAACTCCCTTGCGAACGATTTTAACACCGGGACCTGTCGAGGTTGATCCGAGAGTATTGCGTGTGATGTCGACTCCAATCGTTGGTCAATTTGATCCAGCATTTACGAAGGTTATGAATGAAGTGATGGAGATGCTGCGACAATTATTTCAAACAAAGAATCAATGGGCTTTTCCGGTGGATGGGACATCACGATCAGGCATTGAGGCCATGCTTTGTAGTGTGATTCACCCTGGAGATGTTGTTCTTGTCCCCGTCTATGGTCGCTTTGGAAATCTATTAATTGAAATCTGCGAACGATATGGGGCGACGGTTAAAGTCATTGAAAAAGAGTGGGGACGTGTATTTGAACCAGCGGAAATTATTGAAGCGATGAATGAGGTTAACCCTGATATTGTCGCACTTGTTCATGCTGAAACATCAACTGGGCGTATGCAACCATTAAAAGAAGTAGGCGAGGCATGTCGCAAGCAAGAGATCTTATTTATCGTCGACGCCGTAGCTTCTATTGGTGGAGCAGATGTTAAAGTGGATGAATGGTGCATCGATGGTTTAATTGCGGGAACTCAAAAATGCTTATCCGTTCCTTCTGGTCTGGCTCCTTTAACCTACAACAAACGAGTAGAAGAACGAATTGCTAAACGCAAGAAAGTAGAACGAGGAATTGCGACAGAGGAAGAGCTTAAAGCGACCAATCAACAGTTTATACGGAGTAATTACTTTGACTTATCCATGCTTCAGGACTATTGGGGACCACGTCGATTAAATCATCACACCGAAGCGACTTCCATGCTTTATGCATTACGTGAAGGATTACGTCTTGTGTTAGAAGAAGGGTTAGAGGAACGTTTTAAACGTCATGCTTACCATGAAAAAGCCTTAATGATTGGCCTTGACGAAATGGGATTAGAGCGATTTGGAGACGATGCAGTTAAACTGCCGACCGTTACATGTATTAGAGTGCCTGAAGGTGTCGAAGCCGATGAAGTGAGACACACCTTACTTGAGATGTTTGGCATAGAAATTGCCAGTTCGTTTGGGCCTCTCCACGGAAAGATTTGGCGAATTGGAACAATGGGATACAGCTGTCGAAGAGAGAACATCCTTGCTGTTTTAGGTGCACTAGAGGGCGTACTTGTCTATTACGGTGTTCCAATAAATAAAGGAAGGGCACTTGAAGCGGCCATTCGTTATTATGCAGAAGAACAAACATAAAGCCAGATTGGACCCGGTCCATTCTGGCTTTTTTGCTAAGATGTTTTTGATAATAAGGGTGCAGGATCCTTTGCAACTGGAGCAATAATCTCGCGTTGCTTAGAGATTGTAAAGAGCACAACCCATATTAAGATGAATCCTGTAAATTGAGCAGCAGTGACACTCTCTTGAAAGACAAGCCAGTTCACAATCATCCCTGTCATTGGAAAGCTTAACTCGGCTAAAGTTGCGACACTTGCTTTTGTATTCGTCAATCCTTTGTAATAAAGAAGCATACTGAACAATCCTGGTAGTAATGCTGATACTAATAGGTTCACGCCAATTAACGTCATACTAACAGAATCACTAGGTAGTGTCCAAGCAGCATTTTGAATGAGCATAATGACTGTAATAAATGGAATAGCTAATACAAATCGTAAGGAAGTGACTGTTTCAAACTTCATTTGCTTTAACAATAACCGACCCATTACAGTTGACCCGCCCCAAAGAGCTGCAGCAGCTAATGAAAGAATGCTTCCCATCTGGATGACTTCATCCATGTGACCAATTGGTAGCGAGAAGCCAAATGTTAAAAAGTAGGTTCCAATTAATGCAACAATAACGAGTGGTGTAAAGTGTTTTGGAAACAACTCTTTTAATAGAATACGTGCGAGTATAATCGCAAATAGCGGCTGCATTTTTTGAAGTAATAAGACAGCATTAATATTTCCGTACGTTAAACCAGCCGTAAATAACAAAGTAGCTAAGGCTGAGCCTCCCCACGAAATAAAAAGCAACGCACCAATGTGACTCTTCTTCAGGCCTTTTAATTCACGACGATTAAACCAAAGAATTGGAATTGTAATAAAAGCAAGTAAGATGTGTTCAATAAACACAATCTGTGCGGATGTTAATGTATCGAGAAGTAACACTCGAAAGAGCGGATTCACTCCCCAGAAGGCAGCGCCTATGACGATAAGCCAAAACGTGTTTTTTGATTTCAGTCCTGTTTGTTCCATTATTCAAACCCCTTTTAGTTTGAATATGGGATCGTTCGTAAGAAATAAAAAAGATGCATGGATCTCGCTTGTTCTGATTAACCCGATCAACTTAGTAGACAATCGGGAATTGAAGTCAGAAAAAGCACAAATAAGCATGCATCTTTAAATAGGTACACTAAAAACATGTGCCTATCTATTATCTTCTCCCATCCGGACTTTAACCGTCGGCTCTGGATTTACACCAGATCAGTCCAAGCTGCAAGCAGCTGGAGTCGCGGGCTTCGTTTATTAAAACGTCACCGCCGGTCAGGAATTACACCTGCCCCGAAGATCCATATTCTTTTTTCATTTCAATAATCCATATCATAGCTCACCTATCAGAATTCGTCCAGTAAAAAGTTTTGCCATTTTTATTCTTTGAAGAAACGGGTATTGATGGTTTATAGAGTATGTGAGTGTCAGACATTGGCTACAATAATGGGGGTACGAACGTTCGCTTTTTTATGTTTATTTCATCTAGTTATGATATACTTGAATATGTGATCATATGTTCGATTAGGAGGCTGGCTTGTGGAACAGAAAGAATTTGAACTTGTTTCTGATTATGAACCTCAGGGTGATCAGCCAGAAGCAATTAAGACGATTGTTGAGAAGCTAAATAGTGGTGAAAAGTTTCAAACGTTACTTGGAGCAACGGGTACCGGTAAGACGTTCACCATGTCAAACGTGATTAAGCAGGTGAATAAGCCAACACTAATTATGGCTCATAATAAAACACTTGCTGGTCAGTTATATAGTGAGTTTAAGGAATTTTTTCCGAATAACGCCGTGGAGTACTTTGTTAGTTATTACGATTATTATCAGCCGGAAGCATATGTGCCGAGCTCAGATACATTTATAGAGAAAGATGCAAGTATTAATGATGAAATTGATAAGCTTAGACACTCTGCAACAAGCTCATTGTTCGAACGTAACGATGTCATCATTGTTGCGAGTGTTTCATGCATTTATGGTCTAGGTTCTCCGACGGAGTATAGAGACCTTGTATTATCACTCCGGGTAGGGATGGAGCTTGACCGAAATGAGCTCCTACGTAAGCTGGTTGACATTCAATATGACCGCAATGACATTAATTTTACTCGTGGTACATTCCGCGTACGTGGAGACGTAGTGGAAATTTTCCCGGCTTCTCGTGACGAGCAGTGTATTCGAGTTGAGCTTTTTGGAGATGAGATTGATCGAATTACTGAAGTAGACGCCCTTACAGGAGAAGTAAGAGGCGAGCGGAAGCATGTAGCGATCTTTCCTGCATCCCACTTCGTTACGCGTGAAGAAAAATTAAAGCGCGCGATGGCAAACATTGAGGCTGAGCTTGAGGAACAGCTTAAAAAAATGCAAGAAGAAGGGAAATTGCTTGAAGCTCAACGCTTGGAGCAACGCACGAGATATGACTTAGAGATGATGGCTGAGATGGGGTTCTGTTCAGGAATTGAGAACTATTCACGTCATCTGACATTACGAGAAGCTGGTGCAACTCCATATACATTGATGGATTTCCTTCCAGATGACTACTTATTAATTATGGATGAGTCGCATGTCACGCTTCCACAGGTTCGTGGAATGTTTAATGGAGATAAAGCGCGTAAAGAAATTTTAGTGAATCATGGTTTTCGTTTGCCATCTGCACTAGATAACCGACCATTACGGTTTGAGGAATTTGAAGAAAAGGTTAATCAAGTGGTCTATGTATCGGCTACTCCAGGACCTTATGAGCTTGAAAAAACGCCGGATATGGTTCAGCAAATTATCCGACCAACTGGATTACTTGATCCAACGATTGATGTTCGGCCGATTGAAGGTCAAATTGATGACCTTGTTGGTGAAATTCATGATCGTATGGCTCGGGATGAGCGTGTATTAGTAACAACCTTAACGAAAAAAATGTCTGAAGACTTAACGGATTACTTAAAGGAGCTTGGCATTAAGGTAAGATATCTTCATTCTGAAATAAAGACCCTTGAGCGAATTGAAATCTTAAGGCAGCTTCG
The DNA here is from genome assembly GCF_016798245.1 of Alkalicoccobacillus gibsonii. GTDB lineage: Bacteria > Bacillota > Bacilli > Bacillales > Bacillaceae_D > Alkalicoccobacillus > Alkalicoccobacillus gibsonii. The sequence goes on from NZ_JAEUZA010000002.1 coordinate 830,015, forward strand.
TTTAGGTACATTTGATGTACTAGTTGGGATTAACTTACTCCGAGAGGGTCTTGATATCCCTGAAGTGTCTCTTGTAACCATTCTTGATGCCGATAAGGAAGGCTTCTTAAGAGCGGAACGATCGCTGATCCAAACAATCGGACGTGCTGCACGTAATGCGAATGGACACGTGATTATGTACGCAAACAAGATTACCAATTCTATGAGAGTCGCCTTAGATGAGACCCAGCGTAGACGAACGATTCAAAAGGCATTTAATGAAGAGCACGGGATCACGCCTCAAACGATTAAAAAGAAAGTACCTGAGGTCATTCAAGCAACGTATGCTGCGGAGGATACAGAGGATTATGCTGCATCAGCTGCACCTAAAACAAAGCTAAGCAAACAAGAGAAGGCGGCTATGATCGAGCGTCTTGAAGCTGAAATGAAGCAAGCAGCTAAAGATCTTAACTTCGAACGAGCGGCAGAATTACGAGATGTTGTGATTCAAATGAAAGCGGAAGGGTGAGCACATGGCACAGGAAAATATCATTGTAAAAGGAGCTCGTTCCAACAATTTAAAGGATATCGATGTGACGATCCCACGCGATAAGCTTGTTGTTTTAACAGGCTTGTCCGGTTCGGGAAAATCATCACTCGCTTTTGATACAATTTACGCAGAGGGACAGAGACGGTACGTTGAATCTCTGTCTGCGTATGCCAGACAATTTTTAGGACAGATGGACAAGCCGGATGTTGATTCGATTGATGGCTTGTCTCCAGCGATTTCGATCGATCAAAAAACCACTAGTCGTAACCCAAGATCTACAGTCGGTACAGTGACTGAAATCTATGATTATCTGCGTTTGTTATTTGCTCGTATTGGGCGCCCTTATTGCCCAGACCATGGAATTGAAATATCATCACAAACGATTCAAGAAATGGTGGACCGGTTAATAGGCTTTCCTGAACGGACAAAAATGCAAATCCTTGCTCCGCTTGTATCTGGACGAAAAGGGACACATGTTAAAGTTCTTGAGGATTTAAAAAAGCAAGGCTATGTGCGTGTTCGAATCGATGGAGAAATGCATGAGGTTGCAGAAGAGATTGAACTGGAGAAAAATAAAAAACATACAATTGAAGTGGTCATTGACCGTGTTGTAATCAAAGAAGGAATTAACAGCCGTCTTGCTGACTCTTTGGAAACGGCGCTTCAGCTCGCTGATGGACGTGTGCTTGTAGATGTTATCGACGGAGAAGAGATTCTGTTTAGTCAACATTATGCGTGTCCAATCTGTGGATTTTCGATTCCAGAGCTTGAGCCTCGTTTATTTTCATTTAACAGTCCATACGGTGCTTGTGGAAGCTGCGATGGTCTTGGTACAAAGCTTGAAGTAGATGTTGATTTAGTGATTCCAGATCCTTCAAGAACGTTAAGAGAGCATGCGATCGCCCCTTGGGAACCAATAAGCTCTCAATACTATCCGCAGTTACTTGAAGCAGTGTGTGACCACTTTGGTATTGATATGGACACGCCGGTTGAAAAGCTACCGGCTGCCCAAATGGATAAAATCCTTAAAGGCAGTGGAAAGGAAAAAATCTTTTTTCATTATGAGAATGACTTCGGACGCGTTCGTGAAGGAACAATTGAGTTTGAGGGAGTCTTGAAAAACATTTCTCGCCGTTATCATGAGACAAGCTCTGATTACATTCGTGAGCAAATGGAAGGCTATATGCGCCAAAAGCCTTGTCCAACGTGTAAAGGATATCGATTAAAGAAAGAAGCATTAGCTGTTAAAGTAAATGAAAAACATATTGGTGAAGTAACAAAAATGTCCATTAAGGATGCTCAACACTTCATTACGCATTTAGACCTTACGCCCAAGGAAAAATCAATCGGTGCGTTAATCTTAAAGGAAATTCATGATCGAGCTGAGTTTCTTATTAATGTTGGGCTTGATTACCTGACCTTCTCACGTGCTGCCGGAACACTCTCTGGTGGAGAAGCACAGCGTATTCGCCTAGCTACTCAAATTGGATCTTCATTGATGGGTGTTCTGTATATTCTTGATGAACCTTCTATTGGTCTACATCAACGAGATAATGATCGTTTGATTCGGGCCCTTGAGCATATGCGTGATCTAGGTAACACACTCATTGTTGTTGAACATGATGAAGACACAATGATTGCAGCTGACTACATCATAGATGTTGGACCAGGAGCTGGGGTTCATGGTGGAACGATCACTGCTGCTGGAACACCTAATGAGATTATGAACGATGATCAATCGTTAACAGGACAATATCTATCTGGGAAAAGGTTTATCCCTGTTCCAGAGAAGAGAAGAGAGTTAACGGGACGTAATTTCACTGTTAAAAATGCAACGGAAAACAATTTAAAAAATGTGACAGTCAGCTTTCCACTTGGTGTATTCGCTGCCGTTACAGGTGTATCCGGTTCAGGGAAAAGTACATTGGTTAATGAGATTGTCCATAAGTCACTGGCTCACTCGATCCACCGTGCTAAAGAAAAGCCGGGCGCACATAAAGAGATTACAGGCATCAATGAAATTGATAAAGTCATTGATATTGATCAATCAGCCATTGGTCGAACACCGCGTTCAAACCCAGCCACATATACGGGTGTGTTTGATGATATTCGTGATGTGTTTGCCATGACGAATGAAGCAAAAGTGCGAGGGTACAAAAAAGGTCGTTTTAGTTTTAACGTAAAAGGTGGACGTTGCGAAGCATGTCGTGGAGACGGAATCATTCGTATCGAGATGCATTTTCTTCCTGACGTCTATGTTCCTTGTGAGGTTTGTGATGGAAAACGTTATAACCGGGAAACGCTTGAAATTACGTACAAAGGGAAAACAATTGCGGATGTTCTAGAAATGACAGTAGAAGAAGGCCTTGAATTCTTTACAAACATTCCTAAAATCAAACGTAAGATTCAGACCTTGGTTGATGTAGGGCTTGGCTATATCCGTCTTGGTCAGCCGGCAACGACCATTTCCGGTGGAGAAGCGCAACGGGTGAAGTTAGCTTCTCAACTTCATAAAAGGGCGACGGGTCGTACCCTTTATATTTTAGATGAACCGACTACTGGTTTGCATACAGAGGACATCGGACATCTCTTGCATGTATTACAGCGATTGGTTGATAATGGTGATACAGTTCTTGTTATAGAGCATAATCTTGATGTCATTAAAACCGTTGATCATATTATTGATCTTGGCCCTGAAGGTGGAGATAAAGGCGGAACGATTGTCGCAGAAGGAACACCTGAAGAGGTTGCAGCTGTGTCGGCATCTTACACCGGTCAATACTTGGATCCAATCTTAAAACGGGACAAAGAGAGAATGCGTGTTAGACTCGAGCAAAAAGAATTACAACAACAATCTTAATTCCTTGAAACATTTCTGCCTGAAGCCTCGTATAGACTAGTAAGAATAACTAAATGTACCTGGAGGAGTGAAAGTATGGAAGAGAAAAAAATGATCCTGAAGATGATCGAAGATGGTAAGGTAACTGCTGAAGAGGGAATTAAGTTACTTCAAGCGATTGAAAAGGACGACTCAACATCAAGCTCCACTCAGCTTTCAACAGAAGTGAACTGGGAAAAAGGGAATGAATCAAGAGAAAACAAAACGAAGTCTGAAGCTAGCTCTTATGCAACAAAGTTTACCGACTTCGTTGAAACAGCCTTTAAGAAAATTAAAGAAGCTGATTTTGATTTCAACTTTGGTTCTCATGTGGTAGTGGATCATACCTTCCATCACCGAGATGAAACACCAGAAGTGATTGATGTCTCACTTGAAAATGGGGCAATTACATTGGTTCCATGGGAAGAGTCTGATATCCGAGTTGAATGCCAAGCTCACGTTTACCGTGTAAAGGATTCAGAAGAGGCACGACGTATCTTCCTTCAAGAAACAGCTTTTGCTGTAGAAGATAAGAAACTTACTTTCCATTCAAAAGTGAAGTCACTTAAAGTTAAAACAACGATCTATGTCCCTAAATCAAGCTATGATCGTGTGAAGTTGTACAGCTTTAACGGAGAAATTACAGCTTCACATCTAGAAGTTGACACGCTTGATGTCAATACCTTAAATGGTGCGTTAACCTTTGAAGATGTGAAGGCGAAGAAAGCAAACGTAGAAACGGTAAATGGGAGCATTCAATTAAAGGATTCAACCATTCATCTTGTTGATGCAAAAACTTTAAATGGGACTGTGTTTGTAGGCGGGAAGATTCAAGATGCTGATATTGAAGCAATTAATGGAACGCTAACATATGAGCTTGAATCGCTGGATGAGGCAGGATTTGCTGAGTTAAAAACAACAACTGGAACCATTCATATCAACGTTCCATCATCCATTCGTCTTGAAGGCAAATTTAAAACGAATGTCGGCGGCGTTTCAAACGCAATGGCTGATTCTGAAGTGTTAGAGGAGAAGAAGGACTTTGCTAACCGCTCCTTGCATTTTGTTGGAAACCCAAGTGCTTCTCCGCGCGTAAAGGTAAGTGCTGTATCTAATACTGGCTCTATTAAAGCAAAAGATCTAGACTAAGAATAATGATTGGGGTCTGCCAGGTTAGCTGGCAGACCGCTTTTAAATAGGAGGGATGAAGGATGAAGAAATTATACCGGTCGCAAAATGACCGAAAACTAGCTGGGGTTTGTGGAGGTATTGCTGAGCAATACAACTTTGATGTCTCCCTACTGCGAATTATTTGGGCATTGCTTGTATTTTTCACGTCTGGAACAGCGCTTTTGATCTACATTATTATGGCCCTTGTGGTGCCGAATGAAGAGGAAATGTTTGATGATTAAATTTCTTGTAAGCTTGATATTAAATGCATTTGTTTTACTCTTAATTGATTTTTTATTTGAAGGTGTCACTCTAACTGGTTATGGGGCCGCCTTTGTAGCTAGTTTAGTACTTGCCATCTTAAACGTAACAGTTCGCCCAATTCTTATTTTGTTTACATTACCAGCGACGATCCTGACGTTAGGATTGTTTTTACTCGTTATCAATGGCATTACACTGTACTTGGCATCATGGTTTATGGGTGATGCTTTTGTGATCAACGGATTTGGGTTAGCTTTACTCGCTGCTTTGATCTTAACAATCTTTCAAACACTTCTCATCAACCCAATCAAATCTGCGAATTCGTAGTATGTCGACGGATCGTCCAATCATTTGGATGATTCGTCGTTTTTCTTTTAGCGGTTACTTGAATGTTTATACTCAAAACGTGCTAAAATGGGTTAGTACATAAGTGTGAAGAATGAAGCTTCTGAAGGGGTTGGACAGGAATGGCAAAAGTGACTGCAAATGACTTGTTAGAAAAGTTTCAATTTGAGCTAGTAGCCGGTGAAGAAGGAATCTATCGCCCGATAACAACGAGTGATATCTCTCGTCCTGGTATTGAGATGGCCGGTTTTTTTACATATTATCCAGCGCGAAGGCTCCAGTTAATTGGACGAACGGAATTGTCCTTTTTTAAACAATTGAGTGATCAAGAGAAAAAAGAACGGATGCTAAAGCTATGCACCTACGACACGCCGGGTGTCATCCTTTCAAGAGGATTGGAAGCACCTAAAGAACTAGTTGAAGCTGCCGAAGAGGTAGGTGTTCCTGTTCTTCGCTCGACACATACAACGACTCAGCTAAGTAGTCGACTGACCAACTTCCTTGAAGGTAGACTTGCTCCCTTAACGGCGATGCACGGAGTATTGGTTGATATTTATGGCATTGGTGTGTTGATCACAGGAAGTAGTGGAGTCGGGAAAAGTGAAACAGCCCTCGATTTAGTAAGAAGAGGTCACCGTCTTGTCGCTGATGACTCAGTAGAGATTAGACAACAGAATGAGGATACGTTAATAGGACATCCGCCAGAATTAATTCGACATCTGCTTGAAATTCGTGGTCTCGGTATCATTAACGTCATGACATTGTTTGGGGCAGGGGCTGTACGTCCATTTAAACGAATCAGCTTGTGTATCAACCTTGAAAACTGGGACCAAGGAAAAGCGTATGATCGTTTGGGATTGGATGAGGAAACGTTGAAGATCTTTGATGCGGAAATACCTAAACTGACTGTTCCGGTTCGACCAGGGCGAAACCTGGCCGTCATTATAGAAGTAGCAGCTATGAACTTTAGACTGAAACGTCTAGGATTTAATGCGGCGCAGGAATTCTCAGAGCGTTTAACAGAAGTGATTCAAGATGGAGACCGCGATGAGTACTAATCAATTAAAGCGGCTAAATGAGGTGTAGACATGGATGAAAACATACAAGCATTAAATCGAGTATTTTTTGAATTGGGGCCAATTACAATTTATTGGTACGGCGTCATTATTGGGCTAGGCGTGTTATTTGGATACATTCTAGCATCTAGGGAAAGTGTAAGAAGGGGTCTTCCTAAAGATATCTTTGCAGATCTCTTATTGTTTGCCTTGCCTATTGCGATTATCTCTGCACGTATTTACTATGTTATTTTCAGATGGGATCAATTCGCTGACGATCCTATTCGCGTTTTCTATATTTGGGAAGGTGGCATTGCGATTCATGGAGCATTAATCGGTTCTGTCATTACCGCCATTGTATTTGCTCGTAAGCGAGGCATTTCCTTCTGGAAGCTTGCGGATGTGGCAGCACCAAGTATTTTACTCGGACAGGCGATTGGGCGTTGGGGTAACTTTATGAACCAAGAAGTATACGGCGGAGAAGTTAGTAGAGCCTTTTTAGAAAATCTACATCTGCCAACGTTCATTATTGATCAAATGTACATTAATGGTACCTACTATCACCCGACCTTTTTATATGAATCCATCTTAAGCTTTATCGGAGTGGCTCTTCTGTTATGGCTTCGCCGCGTAAACCTACGTTTAGGTGAGCTATTCTTAATTTATGTAATCTGGTATTCGATCGCACGATTCTTTATCGAAGGCATCCGCTTAGACTACTTGTTAATTGGGGATGTTCTAAGAGTAGCGCAATTGATTTCGGTTGTGCTCGTAGTGGGTGCAGTTGCTCTCATTGTATACCGTCGCTTTGTCGTTCGTCCGCCTGGATATCTTGACGAAGACAAGCCAGTAAAAAAGAATAAGAAGAAGTAGAAAGGAAGGTTAGATGAAGAAAACGACACTGTTGTTTGATTTAGACGGAACTCTTATTAATACAAATGAATTAATTATCGCTTCATTTTTGCATACGCTGGGTCATTATCGACCGAATGAGTATACACGCGAAACCGTCCTGCCTTTTATTGGACCTACCCTCCAAGATACGTTCAGATCGATTGATGCTGAACGCTGGGAAGAAATGGTTGAAACGTATCGTGCTCACAATCATAAGCATCATGATGAGCTTGTAGAAGATTATCCGGGAGTGTATGAAGGACTCCGAAAGCTATATGACTTAGGCTTTAAGATGGCGATTGTTACAACAAAGAAAAACAAAACGGCTCATATGGGACTAAAGCTTAAAGGACTTGATGCCTTTTTTGATGTAGTCATTGGATTAGATGATGTGACAAAAGCTAAACCAGATCCAGAACCACTAATGAAAGCTCTAGAAGCACTTGGGTCCACACCTGAGGAAGCAATTATGGTGGGGGACAATTCCCACGACATACTTGGTGGCAAAAATGCAGGTGTGACAACGGCTGCAGTAGGTTGGGCCATTAAAGGAGAAGAATATCTTAAATCCTTTAACCCCGATTACATTCTGCACACAATGGATGACTTGCTTGATATCGTTGGAGTGACACAGTCGTGAGTCGAAAAACGGAACGCTATCCAGTTCCGTCGGCTAATTCTTTGTGGCATATCTATAAAACAGTTCCTTTTTTAAAGGTCATGAAGAATTTTGTTGTGATTCAGCTCGCTCGATACACGCCGTGGCTTGGTATGAAAAATTGGCTTTACCGCCATGGCTTACGGATGAAGGTGGGGGAGGAAACGGCTGTTGCTTTAATGGTGATGATGGACGTTATGTTCCCTGAAAAGATCTCGATCGGACGTAATTCGGTGATTGGTTACAATACAACATTGCTTGCTCATGAATATTTAATTAAGGAATATCGCTTAGGTGAGGTTAAGATTGGCGATGAAGTAATGATTGGTGCAAACAGTACCATTTTACCTGGAGTGACTATTGGCGACGGTGCCATTGTTTCAGCGTGTACTCTCGTTCATCGCGATGTTGAGCCCTATACATTTGTAGGTGGAAACCCTATGCAAGTGATTAAACAGCTTCCTCGTCCTGAAAAGGCATAGCAGTCAATGGCTATGCCTTTTTTTGTATCAATTTTGTCAAAAAGTAGTTTGTAATAAAGGAATTCCCCTACAAAATCAAGAACTAGTGATGAACCTTAGTTTTGTTTCAGGGGGGTGAAATCGTTGCTTACAATGAAAGAAATCATTGAATTAGACATTTTAAAAACATCTGCTGTAAAAACAGCATATCCAAGTCTACAAGAGCGTGTCGTTGAATGGGTATCGATAACGGAGGCACCTGTTGAAAACTTTGTGCGTAAAAATGAAATGGTGTTAACGACGGGAATTGGATACGCGCAGGAACCAGAGCGGTTTCATGAGTTTGTAGAAGATGTCATTCAATCAGGTGCATCAGGGCTTGGAGTCGCAACAGGTAGATATATAATGGACATTGATCAGCCTTGTATGGACTTGGCTGAAAAGCACGGTTTCCCGATTGTATGTTTGCCATGGGAAGTGCGATTTGCTGATGTGACCCAATCGATCACAACAAAAATTATGGATGTAAAAAAAGGATATATCGAAGAATTACAAACGATTGGACAAGAGCTATTATCAATTGTTCTAGGGGGCGGCACGCTCTCACAATTAACTCAATATATAAGCGATGAGTTACACTTGCCTACTTACATTACAGATGCTAACGGGGAACTAATGGGAGCAAGTACGTTAATCATAAAAGACCAATCGAGTTGGATTACTCTAATGAAAGAACAAGCGGATACACTTGCACAGCCTATCCCTGGAGGTCATGACCATCCTCTTTTAACAAAAGTTCAATCTGGGTCAACCTCTTTAGGTGCATTTTTACGCTTGCCCATCTCACAAGCAAAACAAACGGCACAAGGTTATGTCTATATGATCCTTGATCACAATCCAACATCTGTTCCAGATACATTTTTTATCGTTCTAGAGCATATTGGTACAGCTGCAGCCTTTTGGTTTTTACGTGAGAATGCAGTGCTGGAGACTCAAGCAAAGGTAAAGAACCACTTTGTATGGGAGCTTGCAAAGGATCTTTTTCGCTCAGAAGAAGAAATGCAGACTCGAGCAAAAACGTTAGGGTATCATTTGGATTTGCCATACGTGGCGATTGTTGGTTATCCTGACGTTACTCATTCGTTTTTCGGAAATACCTCACAGGAGGCGTGGTCTGTTAGTCTGGAGCATTACGTTGAAAAAGAAGTGAATCATGTAGCCAAATCAATTCATCATCAAGCCATGTCTACCTTCCAAAATAATCAACTGATTATTTTTTTAGAAGTAACTGAAGATGCTGAACGCGAGACAGTCCACAGTTTTTTAGACTTAATGAACCGTCGATTCATCAATCTCTTTCCAAGTGTGAATATGGATTGGGGAATTGGTGATGGTGGAGGCACGTTATCCACATTTTCGCAAAGCTATGAACAAGCATTCCAAGCTCTACAAATTGGCAAACGACGAAATGATCGATCACGTCGAGTGTTTTATTCAGATACTCGTGTCGATCGAGTATTACAAGCAATGGGAGATGATGCGGAGCTATATGACGTTGTACTAGAAGTCATTAAGCCTTTATATCAGTACGATCTTAAGCGAAATATGGATCTGATAGGTACCTTTACAACCTATCACCGTAATCAAAGTAAAATTAGTCAAACAGCTCGAGTTCTCCATTTGCACAGACAATCCTTGTTGTATCGGTTACGAAAAATTGAATCGCTAACACAGCTGTCTCTAGCAAACCCAGATGATGTTTTTTTACTCGAGCTTAGTATTCGAATTTGGAGAATGCAAAAAAAGATCTAAGCTCGATGAAAGATTATCTTTCATAAAGACAGATGGAATTCATGCTTTTTTGTTCGTTTGACTACAAGTTGGTTTAGAACTTCTTACATTTTGGTGATTGTTCATAGATGAACTCCTTGCATATAATTTAAGTATTCAGATGATTAAGTCTATTATTTGATGCGCTTGTTACTTTAAAGGAGGAATGAGGATGCTTTCATTCACGATGGAAGAATATCAGGATCGATTAAGAAAAACAAAACAAAGGATGGAGGCATCAGGAATTGAGGTTCTCCTATTAACCGATCCTGCCAATATGAATTATCTAACTGGGTACGATGGCTGGTCCTTTTACGTACATCAGCTGGTTGTGGTGATTATAGATGAAGCACAGCCCCTTTGGATTGGACGTTCACAGGATGCAAATGGTGCTAAACAAACGGCTTGGTTACATCATGACCACATTATTTCGTATCCAGAAGAATATGTTCAGTCTTTAAGTAAGCATCCAATGGACTTTGTTGCACAATTCTTAACAGAGATTGGCCAAGGAAACCGAGTTGTTGGAGTAGAGATGGATCAGTACTACTTCACAGCCTCCTGTTATCAGCATCTAAAGCAGCATCTGCCACTTGGACATTTAAAGGATGCAACGAACCTAGTCAACTGGGTACGACTCATAAAGTCTGATCAAGAAATTGAGTACATGAGGCGGGCAGCGCGTATTGTTGAGCGCTCTATGCAGGCAGGAATGGACGCCATTCAAGTCGGTGTACGTGAATGTGATGTCGCAGCAACGATCTATCAAACTCAAATATCAGGAACAGAAGAGTATGGGGGAGATTATCCTGCCATCGTTCCACTGCTTCCATCAGGAATTAAAACATCCTCACCTCATTTAACCTGGACAGATGGAACATATAAGCAAGGTGAAACCGTTATTTTAGAAATTGCAGGGTGTTATAAGCGGTATCATTCTCCGCTTGCTCGCACACTTGTTGTTGGTCAACCAGATCCACACATTTCTGAGCTTTCAAAGATTGTGATTGAAGGACTAAATGAAACCTTAGAGGCTACAAAACCAGGTATGACCTGTGGAGAAGTAGAAGCGGTTTGGCGAAAAAGTATAGCTCGGCATGGATTGGATAAAGAATCGAGACTCGGTTACGCAATGGGGCTGAACTATCCTCCTGATTGGGGCGAGCATACAGCAAGCCTTCGAAGGGGAGATACAACGGTACTCCAAGAGAACATGACCTTTCATGTCATTCCAGGCATGTGGTTTGATCATTTTGGAGTTGAGATTAGTGAATCGATTCGACTGACGAAAAGTGGATGTGAAACCTTTGCGGAGTTCCCAAGAGAACTTGTTTGTAAGCAACCAGATATCCACACCGCATCGTAAAATAAAGAGCTTGGGACATAACTCAAAATCAATTAGAAAATGGCGAATGATTTAACGAGCAAATTATTCGCGATTGGTGTTTTTGCAATACGAGCGTAGGGAGAACCTGAGACTCCTACGGAATAGTACGTGGTGAAGACCCTGTAGCGGCGATTTTTCCGCGGAAGGGGCTGAGGCCGTACCCGTGGAAAGCGAGGGATTCTCCTGTAGCGGATTTGTTGCGATGTTCGTATTTAAGTGATTGATTTAATGTTATGTCCCACCCTCAATCATATGGAATGATAAAGAAGGGAGAGGTTAAATGAGTCGTTTTGATGAGGCACGAATTGGTACAAAAGCTGTTTGGGGTGGAGAGAAGGACTACTTAGTACATGGAGCAACTCAAGTTCCAGTGATTCCAAGTGTGGCTTTTGGGTATGACGATATGGACGAGTGGTATGACGTAGCCATTGGAAAGAAAAAAGGGCATATCTACGGACGAAATACAAATCCTACCGTACAAGCATTTGAAGATAAGGTGAAGCTGCTTGAAGGGGCAAAGGCTGGAACTAGCTTCTCCACTGGAATGGCGGCTGTTAGTAATACGCTTTATACCTTTTTAGTACCAGGAGATCGTGTAGTAACCATTAAAGATACGTATGGTGGAACAAACAAGCTATTCACTGAGTTTCTTCCAAGGCTGCAAATTGAGGTTGCCTTTTGTGAAACGGGAAATCATGAACAAATTGAAAAGGAAATTGCAAAAGGGTGTACTCTTCTATACCTTGAAACCCCTACAAATCCAACCGTAAAGATTACAGATATCAAGCGTACAGCTCAATGTGCAAAAGCCTCAGGGGCACTTGTCGTTGTGGATAATACGTTTGCGACACCTATTAATCAAAACCCACTGACGCTCGGAGCAGATATAGTCATTCATAGCGCCACTAAGTTTCTTGGAGGACATGCAGATGCACTTGGGGGAGTAGTGGTTGGTAATGATGAAGAATTGGTAGAGGCAATCTATCATTACCGTGAGATTAATGGCGCCACCATGGATCCATGGGCTGCCTACTTATTACTCAGAGGAATGAAAACTTTGGATTTGCGTGTAAAACGCCAAGCGGAAAATGCGATGAAACTAGCAACATTCCTTGAACAAAGTGATTTGGTTGAGTCTGTCTTTTATCCAGGGCTCGAGACTCACCCCAATCATGAGATTGCGAAAAGTCAGATGAAGGGATATGGAGGCATGCTGAGTTTTGCTGTTAAAGGTGGAATCGACACAGTGCGAGAGTTATTGCCGAGGCTTGAATTTGCCAATCGAGCGGCAAATCTAGGATCAGTCGAAACAACCGTCGGTCCAGCACGAACAACTAGTCATGTGGAATGTACTCCAGAAGAACGTGCGGCTATGGGAATCTCAGAAGGACTAATCCGCGTTTCATGTGGAATTGAAGATCCGGAAGATATCTTGGCTGATTTTAAACAAGCGTTAGAATCTGTTGATGCTACGATTTCAACGAACTGAATGAACATAGATTATAAGAGGATGAGCCTGAGACATAACTCAAAATAAACGAGAAAATGGCGAATGATTCAATGAGCGAATCATTCGCCATTCGTGTTTTTGCGAAACAAGCGGAAGGAGAACCTGAGACTCCTACGGAACAGAACGCGGTGAAGACACTGTAGCGGCGCTTTTCCGCGAAAGGGGCTGAGGTTGTTCCCGTGGAAAGCGAAGGATTCTCCTGTAGCGGATATCTTGCTATTTTCGTGTTTTCGTGAGCGATTTACTGTTATGTCCCAGTCCCTTCCTTTTTTATTGTGAGTGAATTGACTATTATTTCTACATTTGCGCACTCGCAATGACACGAATTGGTTGACGCACAAGGAAGAGCGATGTAAACTATCAATAAATCCTTTACTTCGCTATTGATTTAGCGAACTAAAGCAAAACCGTATGATATACTGAAAATTAGATGAATTGATACATAGTGGGGTGCGAATATTGTCAAAGTTATTCATGTTTGAGAAACCTCTTGGCATGAGAGACACGTTGCCAGAGCTGTACGAAACAAAAACGTATTTACGAACTGAGATTGTGAATGAGATGAAGGGTTGGGGCTATCAAATGGTTGAGACGCCAACCGTTGAATATTACGATACAATTGGAGCAAAATCGGCTATTTTGGATCAACAACTGTTTAAGCTGATGGATAAACAAGGTTATTCATTGGTGCTTCGTCCAGATATGACAGCACCGATTGCACGACTTGTTTCTTCAAGCTTAAAACAAACGGCTTATCCCATTCGTTTAGGCTATCACTCCAACTTATTTAGAGCACAGCAATATGATGGCGGTCGTCCGGCTGAGTTTGAGCAAGTAGGTGCGGAGTTAATCGGTGATGGCTCAGTGAGTGCGGATGCTGAAACGATTGCTCTCTTAATTGAATCATTAAAAAGAACTGGATTACAGCAGTTTAAACTGGCCATAGGACATGTTGGCTTTGTTGACGCACTTCTTCTTGAGATTGTAGGGAATACGGAACGTGCAGAGGTACTTCGTCGTTTCCTATATGAAAAAAATTACGTTGGATTCAGGTCGCATGTTAAAGGACTTCAGCTTTCTTCTATTGATAAGAAGAGGCTGTTCGGTTTACTTAAGCTGCGTGGTGGAAATGAGTTATTTGAACAAGCCTGGAAGCTTGTTGAATCCGAACAAGGCAAAGCAGCACTTGAGGAATTACAGGAACTTTGGACTGTGTTAAAGGAATATGGACTCGACTCGTTTATAACGATGGATTTAAATCTTGTCCTTCATATGAGCTACTATACTGGTACGGTATTTGAAGTCTATAGTCAGGAGCTCGGTGTTCCACTTGGGAGTGGAGGGCGCTATGATGAGTTGCTACAGCAATTCAATCGTCCTGCTCAAGCAATAGGGTTTGGGATTCGCTTGGATCTGTTAGCAGAAGCAGTTGGACAAATCGCCCCAACTGAAAATCGGACATGTGTCATCTTTAGTCGAGAAAGACGAGCGGAAGCGATTGGCCAAGCGCGTCAATTAAGAGAAGAGGGACAGATTGTTGTTCTTCAAGATTTAAATGGGATTGCAAATGTGGATCAAATGAGTGAGGATTACGATGACATTCTCTATGTCATTGGAAAATCAAAGCAGGGAGGTCAAGCTGATGAGTGATTCATTAACCATTGCGATGCCAAAGGGCCGTATTTTTGAAGAAGCCTTAGACCTTCTGCGCAAAGCAGGATATCAGCTTCCCGAAGAATTTGATGATTCAAGAAAATTAATTATTGAAGTTCCAGAAGAGAATCTAAGATTCATCTTAGCGAAGCCAATGGATGTGCCAACCTATGTAGAGCATGGCGTGGCGGATGTAGGTGTGGCAGGGAAAGATGTCATGATTGAAGAAGAACGTGATGTGTATGAGGTACTTGATTTAAAAATTAGCGAGTGTTATATGGCCGTGGCGGGCTTGCCGGGTTATCAAAAGCAGGAGATCAATCCAAAGGTTGCTTCAAAATATCCGAATCTAGCTGCTCATTATTTTAAGAAACAAGGTGAACAGGTTGAGATCATTAAGCTAAATGGATCAATTGAACTGGCACCTCTAATCGGATTAGCTGATCGAATTGTAGATATCGTTTCATCGGGTCAAACGTTACGTGATAACGGACTGGTCGAGCTTGAAACCATTGAACCAATTACGTCGAGATTTATTGTGAACCCTGTAAGCTATCGGATGAAAGCGGAGCAAATTGATCGAATGGTAGAGCGATTGTTTGATGTGGTGGAGGGGGACAACGGATGAAGATTCAAAGAGTTGATCAATCTACAACGTTTAAGCGAACGGTAGAGGTCGGGAGAGAAAAGGAACAAAAAATTGTTGACTCCATTATTAAGGAAGTCCGAGATAATGGTGATGATGCATTGTTTCGCTATACCCGAGAGCTTGACGGAGCTGAACTCACGCAGTTAAAGGTTGAGCCCACTGAACTTGAGGAAGCCTATCAACACATTGAGCCAAACGTAATCGAAGCGATTCGTGAAGCGATTCATCGAATTCGTGATTTCCATCAAAGACAAGTGACGCAGTCTTGGATGACAACGAAAGCAGATGGCGTCATGCTTGGACAAAAAGTCACACCGCTTGATCGAGTAGGAGTGTATGTACCGGGTGGAAAGGCCGCTTATCCTTCAAGCATTATGATGAATATCATTCCGGCTCAGGTGGCAGGAGTAGGGGAGATCGCAATGGTCTCTCCCGTACAAAAAGACGGTAAGCTCCCAGCTGGGGTACTAGTTACAGCGAATGAATTAGGTGTAAAAGAAATCTATAAAATTGGTGGCGCCCAAGCGGTTGCAGCGCTTGCCTACGGAACAGAAACGATTGCACCTGTTGATAAAATTACGGGCCCAGGTAATATCTATGTTGCGCTTGCCAAGCGTGCAGTGTACGGCGTTGTGGACATTGATATGATCGCTGGACCAAGTGATATTACTGTACTAGCGGATGAAACAGCGATTCCGTCTCATGTGGCAGCTGATCTTCTTTCACAAGCAGAACATGATGAGTTAGCCACGGCTATATTAGTGACAGATTCAGAAGAGCTGGCTGAAGAAGTGTCAAATCAAGTTGAGCTACAGCTCAGCTCATTACCGAAAGAAGCGATCGCACGTGCATCAATTGAGGGGCAAGGTAAGATCTATGTCACGAAAGACTTAGAAGAATCAATTGATACCGTCAATCGAATTGCTCCTGAGCACCTAGAAATCATTGTTCAGAATCCAATGGAACAGCTAGGCAAGATTCGCCATGCTGGAGCCATTTTCTTAGGCCCATATACAACAGAACCAATTGGTGATTATTTTGCTGGACCAAACCACGTATTACCAACAGAAGGCACTGCGCGTTTTTCAAGCCCATTAAGTGTAGATGATTTTGTGAAAAAGTCTAGCGTGCTCTCCTATTCAAAAGAAGCATTATTAGCTCAGGCAGATGCCATCACAACACTTGCCAGATTAGAAGGTTTAGAAGCACACGCACGCGCAGTAGAGATTCGTTTAGGAGATGAGCAGAATGACTGAAGAAAAACGCAACGCTTCAATTGAGCGTAACACGGGAGAAACTCAAATTAAATTAGCTCTTGATATCGACGGAGAAGGAACAACTACACTAGATACAGGTGTTCCTTTTATGAACCATATGCTGGATCTTTTTGCGAAGCATGGTCAATTTAATTTGTCTGTGCAAGCAAATGGTGATACAGATGTGGATGACCATCATACAACAGAGGATATTGGGATCTGTCTCGGGCAGGTTGTAAAGGAAGCACTCGGAACGAAAAAAGGAATTAAGCGTTACGGAAATGCATTTATTCCTATGGATGAAACGTTGGCACAAGTTGTTGTCGATTTAAGTAATCGTCCGCATTTAGAGTTTAGAGCAGAGTTTCCTTCTCAAAAAGTAGGAACATTTGATACAGAGCTTGTTCATGAGTTTCTGTGGAAATTTGCGTTAGAGGCACGAATGAATCTACATGTGATTGTGCACTATGGTCATAACACACACCACATGATTGAGGCTGTGTTTAAAGCATTAGCACGTGCGTTAGATGATGCAACAATGATTGATCCGCGTGTAAAAGGAGTCCCTTCGTCGAAAGGAATGTTGTAGATGATAGGAATTGTTGATTATGGCATGGGTAATTTGCATAGTGTCAGTAAGGCATTGGAGCGAATTGGCCTGCCTTACCTCATCTCAGAGGATATAGAAGAGCTTAGCAAAACGGATGGATTACTTTTACCTGGTGTCGGTGCGTTTCCCGATGCAATGGAGATTTTAAATGAAACAGGTAAGAGCGAATTCCTTAAACAATGGGCAGCAGACGAAAAACCTTTAATGGGCATCTGTCTTGGCATGCAGCTGTTGTTTGACGAAAGCGAAGAACATCGACAAACACTAGGCTTGGGTTTATTACCTGGTAAGGTTATGAAATTCTCAGGTGTGACGAGTGAGGGTGAGCCTTATAAGATTCCACATATGGGATGGAATCAGCTCCAATTTCATCAGGATCATGCGATTCTTCATGAAGTCGAACCGGGTTATGTTTACTTTGTTCATTCGTACGCGGTTCAAACAGAAGATCAGGACATCCTGCTTGCGACCTCTGACTACCATCAGGACGTTCCTGCCATCGTTGGTCGAGGTTCTGTTGTCGGTACGCAATTCCATCCAGAGAAAAGTAGCCAGGTCGGAATGGAATTATTAAAGAATTTTGGACTCTTGGTTGAAAAAGGGGTGAAACAATTTGACTGAATTCATTATTTATCCTGCGATTGATATGAGGGATGGGAAATGTGTTCGCTTGGTCCAAGGAGATTACGACCAAGAGACAGTGTACGGGGATTCTCCATTTGAGATGGCGAAATCTTTTGCCGAAGCTGGGGCCAAATGGATCCATATGGTCGATCTTGATGGTGCAAAGGCCAAACAACGAGTCAATCATGAATATGTTGTGCGTGTGGCAAAAGAATTAGATGCGCGTGTGCAAATTGGTGGTGGGATTCGCTCGGCAGAGGATGTTGCTTATTATTTGGAGCGCGGTGTAGATCGAGTCATTCTTGGAAGTGTTGCTGTTCAAAATCCTGATTTTACGAAAGAGATGCTTGCTACATATGGTGGGGATCGAATTGTCATTGGAATTGATGCAAGAGATGGGTACGTAGCAACAGAAGGATGGCTTGAAACATCGGAAGTAAAAGCAGAGGACTTGGCTCGTGAAATGGTTCGCTTTGGTGCACAGACTTTTATTTTTACTGACATTGCTCGTGATGGGATGTTGTCAGGACCAAATACAGAAGCCATTGAAGCTTTAGCCATAGCAAGTGGTGCAGCTGTCATTGCATCTGGTGGAGTCAGTACACTAGAAGATCTGGATAAGCTGGCAGTGAAACAATCATCAGGCATTGACGGAGCAATTGTCGGAAAAGCCTTATATACGAACCGTTTTACGCTTGAAGAAGCCCTGGAAAGAAAGGGGTAATGAGATGCTGACAAAACGAATTATTCCATGCTTAGACGTGAAGGAAGGACGAGTTGTAAAAGGCATACAATTTGTTGGCTTGAGAGATGCTGGAGATCCGGTTGAGCTTGCTGCTTTTTACGACGAGCAAGGGGCAGACGAGCTTGTTTTCCTTGATATTTCTGCTTCTCATGAAGGTCACGAGACGATGATTGAAGTGGTTGAAGAAGTAGCCGGGAAACTAGCCATTCCTTTCACAGTTGGAGGAGGGATTCGTACACTTGCTGATATGAAGCGAGTGCTCCGTGCGGGAGCGGATAAGGTTTCCCTTAATACAGCAGCTGTTTTAAGACCGGAGTTAATTAAAGAAGGTGCTGACTTCTTTGGTGCTCAATGTATTGTCGTTGCGATTGATGCAAAATACGATCCAGAACTCAAATCCTGGCGTGTATACACACATGGAGGTCGAAAAGCAACCGAGTGGGAAGTATCTAAGTGGGCTAAGCATGCGGTCACACTTGGTGCAGGTGAGATATTACTCACGAGTATGGATCAAGACGGAGCGAAAACAGGGTTTGACCTTCCACTTCTTCAGAAAGTGAATGAAGCGGTAACTGTACCTGTCATTGCATCAGGCGGGGCAGGGGGGAAGGAACACTTTTTAGATGCTTTTAAGGAAGGACAGGCTGATGCCGCTCTTGCAGCGTCAATTTTTCATTATAAGGAAACATCTGTAGCAGAAGTGAAAAGCTATCTTAAAGAGGAAGGGCTGTCCATTCGATGAACATAGAAACGATTCAATTTGATGAAAAAGGTCTTGTGCCAGCCATTGTTCAAGATGCAGCAAGCAAAGAAGTATTAACTCTTGCTTACATGAATCAAGAATCACTAACAAAGTCACTTGAAACAAAAGAAACCTGGTTTTTCAGCCGTTCTAGACAAGAACTATGGCATAAAGGAGAAACCTCTGGAAACACGCAAAAAATCCAAGATATTCGGTACGATTGTGATCAAGATGCATTACTAGTGCTCGTGACACCTGAGGGCCCTGCATGTCATAAAGGTACGTATACTTGCTTCTCGTCTTCTTTAGAGAATCAAGAAGTAGCTGTTAATGAAACGGATTCAGTTGCCATTCTTTCCGAACTTGAACGAATCATTGCCCAAAGAGAAGTAGAACGACCAGAGGGTGCCTATACCACGTATTTATTTGAAAAGGGCGTCGACAAGATCCTTAAAAAAGTAGGCGAGGAATCAGCGGAAGTGATTATTGCAGCAAAGAATCGTGACCGCGAAGAGCTTACAAACGAAGCCGCCGATCTTTTGTATCACCTTTTTGTGTTACTCAGAGAACAGAAGGTGTCGTTTAGTGAAGTCACCGATATCTTAAAGGCTCGATCATAAATAAGATAAGAGAGCGTACGCCCCATAAGGAGTGTACGCTCTCTAGTTATTATTCAACTCTTCCAGAGTTAGAAGAGCTTGAATTTGATTTTTTGCTTTCAAATTCTTCACGAGTGTAGACATCGTCTACATTCATATTAAACTCAACAAGCTCAAGTCCTGTCATGTTATGAATGTTTTTGCTTACACTTTCTTTTACTTCGCGGTAGATACTAGGGATATTTTTACCGTATTCCACATAGACTTCAATGTCGATTGCAACTTGTTTTTCGCCAACATCAGCATGAATTCCTTTTGTAATCTTTTCATCCCCTCCAAATGTTTCTCTCACTCCTTGGAAAAGGTTCCCGCTCATTCCTAGAATCCCCGATACTTCATTTGTAGCAAGTGCAGTGATTTTTTTGATGACTTCATCATCATACGTTAATTTTTCACGATTTGTTTGTTCTGATGATTGTTGTTCTTGTTCTTTCTGTAATTGTGCTGCTGTTTTTTCAGTTGATTTTACGTTCGTTTCCATATCTCGCATCTCCCTTTTTATTAATCTCTTCGACTGAATAATGCTTGGATGTAGGTACTTACATCTAAGTCCCCATCAATCCACTTACCTATTAAGTAACCAATCAAAACAAAAATAGCAACGGCTACTGTATAGCCAAAGCCAATCGTCAAATATAATATACTAAAGACGATGGCGATAAGTAATCCTAGAATGCGCCCACGATAGCGCATGAAAGTTTCCGGATTCATTACGCTTCCTCCTTATATGACGCGTTCCTGTTTTTTTGAAGTATAGGGTTCATTTTCAATCGCAATTTTTACTTCTTTTACAGGAATCTCTAGCCACTTCTCAAGTTCTGTTTTTATTGTTTCTTGAAGTTTTTTTGCATTTTCTTGTACTGGACTTGTCCCAAACGGAGTATAACGGACATTGACCAAAACCTGTTGAGACTTTGATAAAATATTCGCATCAACTTTAACAGATCGTAGCCCATCAAATCTTCTAATAATTGTTAGCACTGTAGATTCAATCGATGCTTTAGATATGCCGATGACTCCGATATCTGTAGGTGCAACATACTTAGAATGCGATGAACGTTTCATTGAAAATGCTTGAATTAAAAAGATTAGGGATAACAATCCGATGAAGCTCAAAATCCCAATAATAATCCAAAACCCTTCATTCGCTTGTTGAGCAGTTAGCCAAGCATCAATAGGATTGTACGTGTCTGTTACAGTTAACAAGACACTTGCTGTTAAAAGAAGTGTGAGAAAAGCATAAATGCCTAAAACAAATCGAATGAACAGATTCACACGTTCGCATCCTTTCTGTATAAAGCAAATCACATCTCAAGGATAGCAGGATAGCTTTATTTATTTGTGTCGAATCTTGAGAGGGTGCACCATCTCTGACCTTTATATTCCACCACTTTAAAAAACCGAAACATGGAAATTATTGTGGGAATAAAGGGCAAGCTTCAAACAATTATAGACTCTGGAAAGAATCTTCGTTTAATTGTCATGCAATCCGTGCGCTTCTCTCCCATTTTTCATACAGATGATGTATACTGGGAAAGCACATAGAAGACATCTGGAGGGAAAGCAGTCTATATGGATGTATCGGTTTATCGAAAAAAACATACCAATGTAATCCCATTCCTACAAAATGGAGATTACTTCTTTCATAGAGGCATCGATGCCTATAAAAAAAAGAATCTAAAGCGTGCCGTGACATTGTTTGAACGCGCGGTTAAGCTGACAGATAAAGAACCTGTTTTTCAAATTCAATTAGCTGCTGTATTATCAGAGCTTAGTGAATATGAGCGTTCAAATGATATTCTTCGTGATGTGTTAGCTGTGACGAAGGATTATCCTGAATGCTACTTTTTTATGGCCAATAACTATGCTTATTTAGGTCAATTTTTGTTAGCGGAGCAATCGGTGAAAACCTATCTAAAGGAGACTACAGCTGAATCTCGCCTTGAAGGTGCTGAGGAGTTACTGGAAATGCTTAAGGAAGAGGAACTCGCAATGGAGGATGAGTCAGAAGAGATTGAAAGTCTGATTTCTGGCCATACTACTGCTGGATCTTTTCTAAAGCAAAACAAGCCCGAACAGGCCATTCCTGTATTAAAAGAAATGGTAGAGGATTATCCAAGCTGTTGGGCAGCCTTTAATCATTTAGCCGAAGCGTACTTCAGATCAGGTCAAATTGGTAAAGCTTTTTCGATCTCTAAGCATGTGCTTACTGAGGACAAAGGCAACTTATTTGCCTTATGTAATCTTGCTCTATTTAATCAGGAGCTCGGTGAAATAAATGAAGCTAAATCCTACGCGAAAGTTCTTTCTCAGGTTTACCCGATGGATACAGATCATTACTTAAAATTAGCGCGAGTTCTGTGTGCGTTGGGTGAGTATCAGGAAGCAGAGAGACGATTAGCAGAAGTGGATACATTAACCTTCGATCTTGATCCAGAGCTGTACGATTGCCTTGGTGTTGCCCAATTCCAACTCGGAAAACAGGAACGAGCGATTACTTTATGGAAAAAGGCAATCAAAAAGGGACATACTGAAACAGAGGAAAGATTAGCAGATCTCGCTCGTTCAGATACAAGCGAAGTAAGCTTCCGTCTATGGCCACAGAGTATATGAGCAGATCAATAGACAGTTTACAGTGATTTGGATACGATAGACACACATACGTTCTAACGTGTATTTTAGGAGGGTACGGACCATGAGTGAAGAAACCATTTATGATGTCATTATTGCCGGAGCAGGTCCTGCAGGAATGACTGCAGCTGTATATACATCTCGTGCACAATTAAGCACATTAATGCTTGAACGAGGTGTTCCAGGTGGGCAAATGGCTAATACAGAAGAAGTTGAAAACTATCCTGGTTTTGATCATATTTTAGGACCAGATCTTTCAACAAAAATGTTCGAGCATGCAAAGAAATTCGGTGCTGAATATGCATATGGAGATATTAAGGAAATTATAGATGAAGGCGACACTAAACGAGTGATTGCGGGATCAAAAGAATACCACGCTCGTGCTGTGATCGTTACCACAGGTGCGGAATACAAGAAAATTGGCGTGCCTGGTGAAAAAGAGCTTGGAGGACGCGGTGTATCCTACTGTGCAGTTTGTGATGGAGCATTCTTCAAAAATCGCGAACTTGTTGTAGTAGGTGGTGGAGACTCTGCTGTGGAAGAAGCGGTTTATTTAACGCGATTCGCTTCAAAGGTAACCGTGATTCACCGTCGTGATGAGTTACGCGCTCAAAAGATCTTACAACAACGTGCATTTGATAATGATAAAGTCGAATTCATCTGGAACCATGTAGTCACTGAGATCGATGAAGAAGGCGGCAAAGTTGGAAGTGTCAAACTGAAAAATACAAAAACAGATGAAGTCTCTGAGTTCAAAACAGATGGCGTATTCATTTACATTGGCTTGCTTCCACTTAATGAAAGTGTGAAGAACTTAGGTATCTTGAATGAAGAAGGATACATTGTAACTAATGAAGAGATGGAAACAAAAATCCCTGGTATTTTTGCAGCTGGAGATGTACGTGAGAAATCTCTTCGTCAAATTGTAACGGCAACTGGTGATGGAAGTGTTGCAGCGCAAAATGTGCAACATTACATCGAAAGTCTTGCTGAAAAAGTCAATCCGTGACGAATTGCCAAACTGTTGTATAAAAAGTAGTCAAAAAGACGGTATGGATTAGTCAATTTTTAAAAAAGGACTAACCCTGAAACCCTTGCGCGCCAAGGGTTTCGTAATTCCTTCTTAATCATTCTGTAACAGTCATGAAATATATTACTGTTACAATATGTTTAAGTAATTGACCCCCTTTTTATATATCTTTAGCACGAGCTTTCAAAGCTCGTGCCCTTTTTTTTGTCAAATCCTTTAATTCGTCCCTTGAATAATTGTAGCAGTCCTAAAATAAATGTATACTTATGATGTATAGACAATGAGGTGATCGAATTGCAAAGGGTTACAAATTGCGTACTTGTAACAAATGATCAAGTACTTCTTCTCCAAAAGCCAAGTCGAGGCTGGTGGGTCGCTCCAGGAGGGAAAATGGAATCTGGAGAATCCATTAAAGAATCGTC
This sequence comes from Alkalicoccobacillus gibsonii, assembly GCF_016798245.1. Classification (GTDB taxonomy): domain Bacteria; phylum Bacillota; class Bacilli; order Bacillales; family Bacillaceae_D; genus Alkalicoccobacillus; species Alkalicoccobacillus gibsonii. The sequence continues at coordinate 854,014 of NZ_JAEUZA010000002.1, forward strand.
CACAAGAGAAATTAGGGAAGAAACAGGCTTATCCGTCAGTCATCCAGAATTAAATGGTGTATACACCATTGTAATAGAAGAAAACAATGAAACACTCTCAGAGTGGATGTTGTTTACATTTAAAGCAGAAGCCTATTCAGGAACCTTGCTCGAGCAATCTCCTGAAGGGGAATTAAAATGGTGGCCTTGCGAAGAGGTGGCTCATTTGCCAATGGCAGAGGGAGACAAGTTCATCATTGAACATGCCTTAAACGGTCAAGGCGTTCAATATGGCACGTTTTACTATACACCGGATTATAAGCTATTACGGTCGCGCCTAGACCCTTCTGCACAACCGAAGCCAGAATAGAAAAGGGTGTTAATGAATGGGAGAGACAGAACAAACCATTGAGATTGTCATAATTACGGGAATGTCAGGAGCGGGGAAAACCGTTGCTGTTCAGAGCTTTGAGGATTTAGGTTATTTCTGTGTAGATAATCTTCCTCCTGCATTGCTCCCGAAGTTCATGGATCTAGTAGAAGGAGCTAGTGGAAAGATGAACAAAGTAGCGCTTGTCATGGACTTACGTGGGCAGCGTTTCTTTGATCATTTATTTGAAGCGGTTGATCAGTTAAGTAACAGCCATATGAAACCAGCCGTTCAAATTTTGTTTCTTGAATCAAAAGATAACAAGCTGGTACAGCGATATAAGGAATCGAGAAGAACCCATCCTTTAGCTAAAAATGGCTTGCCTCTTGAAGGCATCCGTCTTGAAAGAGAGATGCTTGAAGAGTTAAAAGGTCGTGCTCAATTGATTATTGATACGACAGATTTAAAGCCAGTAGAATTACGTGATCGCCTTATTCAGCGTTTCTCTTCTAATGCTAGGCAATCATTTTCCATTCAGCTTTTATCGTTTGGTTTTAAGTATGGGATCCCGATTGACGCAGACCTCGTATTTGATGTTCGATTCCTGCCAAACCCACACTATATTGAGCATATGCGTCCGCAAACAGGTTTAGATGAAGAAGTTTCATCCTATGTACTCAAGTGGTCTGAAACCCAACAGTTTGTGGATAAATTAACTGATCTGCTTGATTTTATGCTTCCTCAATACAAAAGAGAGGGCAAAAGCCAAGTTGTGATTGGCATCGGCTGTACAGGTGGTCAGCACCGTTCCGTCACACTAGTAGAGCATTTCGCTAAACAATTTGAGGCGGATTATGAGGTTCATGCAAGCCACCGTGATATCGCTAAGCGAAAGGTCCTTAACCTGTGAGTAAGAATGTGGTTGTCATAGGGGGAGGTACTGGTTTATCGGTTCTATTACGTGGTCTCAAAACATTCCCAGTTAATATCACAGCCATTGTAACCGTAGCTGATGATGGAGGGAGTTCAGGGATTTTACGCAAAGAACTAGATATTCCACCACCAGGAGACGTGCGAAACGTATTAACTGCTTTAGCTGAAGTGGAACCATTGGTTGAAGAGCTGTTTCAGCATCGGTTTGAAAACGGAAGTGGGTTATCAGGACATTCATTAGGAAACTTGCTTCTTGCTGGAATGACATCCATTACTGGAGATTTTCATCAAGGCATTGTTGCTGTGAGTCGAGTACTAAATGTACGCGGAACGGTTCTTCCAGCTGCGAATCAAAGTATCGTCCTTCATGCAGAGATGGAAGATGGTTCAATTGTAACGGGCGAATCAAAAATTCCTAAGGCCCGTAAGCCGATAAAGCGAGTCTTTTTAACACCTGAAGTCATTGAGCCTTTACCTGAAAGTCTTGAAGCAATTAAGAATGCAGACCTTATTGTGCTAGGTCCTGGCAGCTTATATACAAGTGTTCTACCGAATCTACTCGTACCTGGCATTGTTGAAGCGATTCGAGCATCTCAGGCACGGAAAATGTACATCTGCAATGCGATGACTCAATTGGGTGAAACAGATGGATATTCCGCTTCTGACCACTTAAACGGGTTGATCTCTCATTGTGGTCCACATTTAGTTGATGACATTTTGATAAATGGTTCAATCATTTCTCAAAACGTGCGAGCACGATATGAAGAGGAGATTGCATTTCCGGTTACGGTAGATCATGAACGCCTTCAAGACATGGGTGTCAATATTATCTGTGATGATTTTGTATTAGAGCAGGATGGCCAATTAAGACATAATGCGCAAATGGTATCAGAGGCCATTCTTCGATCAGGGAGCTTGGATGTGCCCCTGACTTAACTAAGATTCATCTGAAAGGGGGGGACAAAATGTCTTTTGCAGCTAAAGTAAAAAAAGAATTAACTCAGCTTGATCCCGCTACTCCACAAGCTTCAGCTGAGCTGGCTGCACTCGTTCGTATGAATGGTTCACTCTCGTTTGCAAGGCAGCAGGTTGGATTGGATATTACCACCGAGAATGCTGCAATTGCTAGGCGAATTTATACGCTTTTAAAACAATTGTTTCCGGAAATTTTTATTGAATTACTCGTTCGGAAAAAAATGAGGTTGAAAAAGAACAATGTCTATTTGGTAAGAGTATCACGAGGGGCAAAGCCTTTAATGGAAAAGTTAGGTATTATTGGCGAGGGGTTCACACTGATTCGTTCAGTCGCGCCTGAATTTCTTCATACGGAGCAGCGAAAGCGAGCATATATGAGGGGAGCTTTTTTAGCGGGTGGTTCGGTGAATCATCCGGAAACCTCGTCTTACCATTTAGAAATTTTCTCTTCATCAGAAGAACATAATCAATCGTTATGTGAATTAATGAACGAATATGGATTACGAGCTAAGCCACTTGAGCGGAAAAAAGGATTTATTGTTTACATTAAAGAAAGTGAAAAGATTACAGAGTTTTTAAGTATTATCGGTGCGCATCAGGCGTTACTTTACTTTGAAGACGTCCGAATACTTAAGGATATGAGAAACTCTGTGAATCGACTTGTCAATTGTGAAACAGCTAACCTTAATAAAACGGTTGGTGCAGCTCTTAGGCAAGTAGAGAATATCCGTTTGATTCAGCGGACGATTGGCTTGGACCAATTGCCACCGAAATTAAGGGACATTGCTACATTGCGATTGACTCATCAGGATGTGACGCTCAAAGAACTTGGGGACATGCTTGAGGGCGGAAAAGTAAGCAAATCTGGTATTAATCACAGATTAAAGAAGATTGATGAGATTGCCGAGAAGATACGATCAGGAGACATGATAAATAGCTGAATATACTTTAATCAAAGGGGGACTCGTTATGCTTAAGTCGGAAGTGAAGGTTGCCATTAAAGGAGGCTTGCAAGCAAGACCAGCAGCCATGTTTGTACAGGAAGCGAATCGTTTTACATCCGTTGTCAATATTGAGAAGGATGGAAAGGTAGCAAATGCAAAAAGCATCATGGGTATTATGAGCTTAGCCATTAGGCACAACGCAACAGTTGTGATTAGTACAGATGGACACGACGAACAAGAAGCATTAGATACGCTAGTTGATTATATTCAGAACGCTTAAGGGAAAAGCAGCCGTGTGGGCTGCTTTTTTTGTGCTGCTGTTAATGAGTGATAGAGCTGGGGATTTTGATGCTGTGCAATGAATTCGCTCCCGAGCTGGCCGACACGCTTTCCTAGGGAAGGCGTCGAACTAATTCCGGCTAGCGCCAGAATCATTTCAACCCTGCCTTTTTATCCCTAAGGAGTCGGTCGGCCATCCCGTCCGCTTGGTATGGAGGTTCTGAGATAACTGGATGTGCAGAAAATCGGTATACGTGCTCAAAAAACGATAGAATGCGCAAAAAAACGGTGTACGTGCTCAAAAAACGGTAAAATGCGCAAAAAAGCAGGGTGCGTGCTCAAAAAGCTGTGGAATGCGCAACGATAGAACCATCTGATACGATGTTAGCTCACCTAAAACTCTAGGTCCTTTCATCTAGCGGACAGGATGGCTGACCTTGTCCCCCAGGAAAGCGTGTCAGCCATCCTGGTAGCGGGTTGTAGGGAGTAAACACAAGATCACATAACTAATCCCAGCACCAACATACGACCTGCCCACACAAAAAAGCAGCCTCAAAGGCTGCTTTTTCATCATTCTTATTTCTGATCAGCTGGAGAAGAGATGACTTGGTCAATTAGACCGTATTCTTTCGCACGTTCAGCAGTCATGAAGTTATCACGATCAGTATCACGAGAGATGATGTCAATGGATTGACCAGTGCGCTCTGATAGAATTTCGTTTAGCTTCTCACGCATTTCGATGATACGACGAGCGTGGATTTCAATATCAGATGCTTGACCTTGTGTTCCACCTAACGGCTGGTGAATCATAACTTCACTGTTAGGAAGAGCAAGTCGTTTTCCTTTTGCTCCGGCTGCGAGTAGGAATGAACCCATTGATGCAGCCATACCGATGCAGATTGTTGATACATCTGGTTTGATAAAGTTCATTGTGTCGTAGATTGCCATTCCAGCTGTGATGGAACCACCTGGGCTGTTAATGTAAAGGGAGATATCTTTATCTGGATCCTCCGCTTGTAGGAATAAAAGCTGTGCAACGATTGAGTTTGCTACGTTGTCGTCAATTGCACTTCCTAGCATGATGATACGATCTTTTAAAAGACGAGAGTAGATATCATACGCGCGCTCGCCGCGGTTTGTTTGTTCAATAACTGTAGGGATGAGATTCATGGATCATTCCTCCTGTGAAATGTAATTTAGATTCATTTTACTGTTTGTCAGCTCTTGCATTGCTGTTATGTACATCATACCTATTAGGTCAGAGAAGGTCAAATAAAAACCACTCTACACATATACATTCCCTATTCATTGCGTAAATCCTCTATTCATCATTTCCGTTTCTAAAAGAAGTTAAACCGCTTAAATATGAAAACTTTGTTTGGTATACTGTAAATAGGAGCAAACAGATGGGAGGCATGGTCATGGAGATTATTTACTACTCAAAAGATCATTGTTCATTATGTGAGAAAGGAAAGAAGGTGTTAGATCAATTAGGTCTTACCTATCGTACCCTCGATATTTATCAGGACGATGAATTACTAGAAACGTATATGTTTCGAATTCCTGTGGTGACGATTAATGGACAAGTTGCCGATGAAGGAATCCTTTCATACGATAAGTTAAACGATGCAATCCAGTCTACTAATCGAGCTCACAATTTATCAAATGAAAAAAACTAGGGTAAAAAACTTGTCATATTCGTGAACGATTGGTATGATGACCTTGTAGCAAACGTTTCGTATGCTTAAGTCGGGACATAAAATGTCATCGCGGGACGTTATCGGTCCCTATCCGAGGAAGAGGTGTTGCTAAATGTTGAGAAAGCTGGTCAATATCCAAAAACAGTTAGTACCTGATTTAGTAGAAACCATGCAGAAGCGATACAGAATGCTACAGTTTGTTCATCTTAAACAACCGATTGGACGAAGGTCGCTAGCAGTAAACCTTCAGCTTTCCGAACGAGTGGTTCGAGGTGAAGTCACCTTTCTGAAGGACCAACGCCTTATTTCATTTAATACGGCGGGAATGAGTTTAACAAGAGAAGGAGAAACTGTTCTTGTTCAGCTTGAGGAAATGATGAAAGAAATTCTCGGGTTACGTGCCCTTGAAACGGAGCTTGAACAAAAGCTTGGCGTGACAAAGGTTGTTATTGTGCCAGGAAATAGTGACGAAGAAGATTGGGTTAAGCAAGAAATGGGGCAGGCTTGTGTCCGTGAACTTAAATCAATCATTATTCCAAGCTCAGTTGTTGCAGTAATGGGTGGAACGACGCTTGCTGCTGTGGCACAAATGATGACACCTGATCCAAAGGTGAGTCAATCGATTTTTGTTCCAGCTAGAGGTGGACTCGGAGAACGAGTTGAAAATCAAGCCAACACCATTAGCGCGGAATTTGCTGATCGAGCGGGAGCTGAATACAGGCTCATGCATGTTCCAGATCAGTTAAGTGAGGAAGCATATTCTTCATTAGTACTTGAGCCTTCTGTTAAGGAAATTCTGGATTTAATTAAAACATCTCGAATTTTGCTTCACGGAATTGGTGATGCTACTAGAATGGCGGCGAGGCGAAGCTCAGAAGAACCGTTTATGAACAAACTAAAACGGGAACACGCAGTAGCAGAGGCCTTTGGTTATTATTTTAACCAAACAGGAGAGATCATTCACAAACAGCGAACGATTGGTCTTCAATTGGATGAGCTAGATGCAGGAAAGCATGTGATTTCTGTTGCAGGAGGCGCTTCTAAGGCAAACGCCATTGCAGCTTACATGAAGCATCGACCAAGTGATGTTCTCATTACAGATGAAGCTGCCGCTAGAGGGTTGCTTCACGATGAATAGGAAGAAAAGGGTTTTGCCCTTTTTGATAGATTAAGCTTTTTAATAGAAGTCAGGAGGAATTTAACATGGCAACAAAAATTGGTATTAACGGTTTTGGTCGTATTGGACGTAACGTATTCCGCACGGCTCTTAACAACCCTAACGTAGAGGTAGTAGCAATCAACGATTTAACGGATGCAAACATGCTTGCACATTTACTTAAGCATGACACGGTTCACGGTATCCTTGATGCTGACATTCAAGTAAAAGACAACTCTTTAGTTGTTAATGGTCAAGAAATCAAAGTTTCGGCTGAGCGTAACCCAGCTGAAATCGGATGGGATAAGCACGGAGTAGAAGTTGTAATCGAGTCTACTGGTTTCTTCACGAAGCGTGCTGACGCTGCGAAGCACATCGAAGCAGGAGCTAAAAAAGTAATCATCTCTGCACCAGCATCTGATGAGGATATCACAGTTGTTGTAGGTGTTAACGAAGACAAATACGATCCAGCAAGCCATGACGTTATCTCTAACGCATCTTGCACAACAAACTGCTTAGCACCATTCGCGAAAGTATTAAATGATCAATTTGGTATCCGTCGTGGACTTATGAACACTGTTCACTCTTACACGAATGACCAACAAATCCTTGATCTTCCGCACAAAGACTACCGTCGTGCGCGTGCTGCAGCTGAAAACATCATCCCAACTTCAACTGGAGCTGCTAAAGCAGTAGCATTAGTTCTTCCTGAACTTAAAGGTAAACTTAACGGAGCTGCAATGCGTGTTCCTACACCAAACGTATCTCTAGTAGACCTTGTGGTTGAACTTGATAAAGAAGTAACAGCTGAAGAAGTAAACGCTGCTCTTAAAGAAGCTGCTGAAGGTAACCTAAAAGGAATCCTTGGATACTCTGAAGATCCATTAGTATCTCAAGATTACAATGGTAACACTCATTCTTCTACAATCGACGCACTTTCTACAATGGTTATGGAAGGTAACATGGTTAAAGTTATCTCTTGGTATGATAACGAAACTGGTTTCTCAAACCGTGTCGTTGACTTAGTTGAATACATCGCTAGCAAAGGGCTATAATTAAGCGAGCGGAATAGAAGGGGAGGAGGGTCCAGAATCTGACTCCCCTTTCCGCTTGTCACAATATATGAATAGGAGGAGGTTCGTTATGAATAAACAAACCCTTCAAGACGTAACACTAACTGGGAAGCGCGTATTTGTGCGTGTAGATTTTAATGTTCCAATGAAAGACGGGGCGATCACGGATGAAACTCGTATTAAAGCGGCTCTTCCAACAATTAAGCACTTAGTAGACCAAGGGGCAAAAGTGATTCTTGCTAGTCACTTAGGACGTCCTAAAGGTGAAGTAGTTGAAGAACTTCGTCTTAAGCCAGTTGCAGATCGTTTATCTGAGCTTTTAGGTAAGCCAGTAGCAGCGAGTACTGAAGCTCGTGGCGAAGTAGCTGAAGCAGCTGTTAATAAGCTTGAGAATGGTGACATTCTATTGCTTGAAAACGTACGTTTCTATGCTGGTGAAGAGAAAAATGATGCTGAGCTTGCAAAAGAATTTGCTTCTCTAGCTGATTTTTATGTAAATGATGCATTTGGTGCAGCTCACCGTGCTCATGCTTCTACTGAAGGAATTGCAAAACACCTTCCTTCCGCAGCTGGTTTCTTAATGGAAAAAGAACTTGAAGTGCTTGGACAAGCTTTAACTGAGCCTAAGCGCCCATTCACAGCCATTATCGGTGGAGCTAAAGTAAAAGACAAGATTGGTGTTATTGACCATCTTCTTGATAAAGTAGACAATTTAATTATTGGTGGCGGACTTGCTTATACATTCGTAAAAGCATTAGGTCATGAAGTTGGATTATCTCTACTTGAAGAAGACAAAATCGATCTTGCTAAAACCTTCATGGAAAAAGCGAAGAAAAATGGCGTGAACTTCTATATGCCACAAGATGTACTAGTAGCTGATGATTTCTCAAATGATGCTAATACAAAAATTGTGCCAATTAGTGAAATTCCATCTGATTGGGAAGCATTAGATATTGGTCCAAAAACTCAAGATACATACAAGAGTGTGGTTTCTGAATCTGCGCTTGTAATCTGGAATGGACCTATGGGTGTGTTTGAAATTGAAGCATTCGCTAAAGGGACAAAGGCTGTAGCTACAGCTCTTGCAGATAGCTCTGAAACGTATTCCGTCATTGGTGGAGGAGATTCAGCTGCTGCTGTTGAAATGTTTGGACTGGCAGATAAGATGAGCCATATCTCTACTGGTGGAGGCGCGTCATTAGAGTTTATGGAAGGGAAAGACCTTCCAGGCGTTGTCGCTCTTTCAGATAAAGAGTAATTAATTACGAGAGGTGATGAACCATGCGTAAACCAATTATTGCAGGTAACTGGAAAATGAACAAAACACTTTCTGAAGCAAAATCTTTTGCCGAAGAAGTAAAAGCAAAGCTACCTAGCTCTGAGTCAGTTGATTCAGTTGTTTGTGCACCTGCTCTATTCCTACAAAGCTTAGTAGAAGCAGCAGAAGGTACAGAATTAAAAGTAGGAGCTCAAAATGCTTACTTTGAAACAAGTGGAGCATTCACTGGTGAAATTAGCCCATCAGCACTTGCTGATCTAGGTGTTCACTATGTGGTTTTAGGCCACTCTGAACGTAGAGAATTGTTTGGAGAAACAGATGAACTTATCAACAAAAAAGTTCATGCTGCACACGAGCAAGGAGTCACTCCAATTCTTTGCTGCGGTGAAACATTAGAAGAGAAAGAAGCAAACCGTACAAATGATGTTCTTCACGAGCAAATCACAAAAGGTCTTGAGGGACTTTCTGAAGAGCAAGTGAAAAACACGGTTATCGCTTATGAGCCAGTTTGGGCAATTGGAACTGGGAAATCTTCATCTTCTGAAGATGCAAACGAAGGCTGCGGATACATCCGTACCGTTGTTGCAGAAGCGTTCACACATGAAGTATCTGACGCTGTTCGTATCCAGTATGGAGGTAGCGTAAAACCTGCTAACATTGCTGAATACATGGCACAAACTGATATTGATGGAGCTTTAGTTGGAGGAGCGAGCCTTGAGCCAGCTTCATTCCTTGAGCTTCTGGAGGCGGTAAAATGAGTAAGAAACCCGTTGCTCTGATTATCCTAGATGGCTTTGGTTTAAGGGACGAAACCAAAGGCAACGCGGTAGAGCAGGCGAAAAAACCTAATTTTGACCGGTATTACAACGAATTCCCTCATGCCACTCTTAAAGCAGATGGGGAAGCGGTTGGCTTACCTGATGGTCAAATGGGTAACTCTGAGGTTGGACACTTAAATATTGGTGCTGGCCGTATCGTTTATCAAAGTTTAACAAGAGTGAATCTTGCTATCCGTGAAGGTGAGTTTTTTGAAAATCAAACTTTCCTTGATGCTATTGATCATGTAAATGAAAAGGGAACCGCTCTTCATTTATATGGCTTGTTGTCTGACGGAGGCATTCACAGTCACATTGAGCACTTATTCGCACTACTGGAATTAGCGAAGCGTAAGAATGTGAAAAAAGTGTACATTCACGGCTTTCTCGATGGACGCGATGTAGCACCGACAAGTGCGGAAACCTATCTGCGTTCGCTCCAAGAAAAGCTTAATGAGGTAGGCATTGGCGAGCTTGCTACAGTTCATGGCCGTTATTATGCAATGGACCGCGACAAGCGTTGGGACCGTTTAGAGAAATCATACCGCGCCATGGTATATGGTGAAGGACCTTCATATGAGAATGCTCTAGACGTACTTGAAGATAATTACAAAAACGAAATCCATGATGAGTTTGTGATTCCTTCTGTGTTGACGGACAAAGAAGGTAAACCAGTAGCTACTGTTCAGGATAACGATGCTGTCATTTTCTTTAACTTCCGACCAGACCGTGCCATTCAATTATCTCAAGTATTCACAAACGAAGACTTTAGAGGATTTGACCGTGGAGAGAAATTTCCAAAGAACCTACACTTTGTGTGCTTAACAAAGTTTAGTGAGTCCGTTGATGGATTTGTAGCCTTCAAACCAACAAATCTTGATAACACTCTTGGAGAAGTTCTTTCTCAACAAAATCTTCGTCAGCTTCGGATTGCTGAAACAGAAAAATACCCTCACGTTACGTTTTTCTTTAGCGGTGGCCGTGAGCAGGAATTCCCTGGTGAATCTCGTATTTTAATCGACTCACCAAAAGTAGCAACCTATGATTTACAACCTGAAATGAGTGCATATGAAGTAACCGATGCATTGGTTTCTGAAATCGAAGCGGACAAGCATGACGCGATTATCTTAAACTTCGCAAATCCTGACATGGTCGGCCATTCAGGAAAGCTTGAACCGACGATTAAAGCCATTGAGGCAGTAGATGAATGTCTTGGAAAAGTAGTAGACGCAATCCTTGAAAAAGGTGGCGCGGCCATCATTACCGCTGATCACGGGAATGCTGACGAAGTCGTTACACTTGAAGGGAATCCAATGACAGCTCACACAACAAACCGTGTGCCAGTCATTGTAACTGAAAAGGGCGTTACACTACGTGAGGACGGTATTTTAGCTGACCTTGCACCAACTGTTCTTCAACTACTCGATGCAAAACAACCAGAAGAAATGACTGGAAAGACGTTAATAAAATAAACAAACCATTAAGGGAGATGATTAGCTTGACTATGATTACTGATATTCATGCTCGTGAAGTTCTTGATTCACGTGGTAACCCAACAGTAGAAGTAGAAGTATATGTAGAATCTGGAGCAATGGGACGTGCCCTTGTACCAAGTGGCGCATCAACAGGAGAATACGAAGCAGTAGAACTTCGTGATGGCGGAGACCGCTTCATGGGTAAAGGTGTTTTAACAGCTGTTGCTAACGTAAACGATGTAATTGCACCAAAATTAATTGGTGTTGACGCAATGGACCAACTAGGAATCGATAAGCTTCTTCTTGAGCTTGACGGTACAAAAAACAAAGCTAAATTAGGTGCTAACGCAATCCTTGGTGTATCTATGGCTGTTGCTCATGCAGCTGCTAAAGCACTTGGTATTCCTTTATACGTATACCTTGGTGGATTCAGCGCGAAAACTCTTCCAGTACCAATGATGAACATCATCAATGGTGGAGAGCACGCTGATAACAACGTAGATATTCAAGAATTCATGATCATGCCTGTTGGAGCTGATAGCTTCAAGCACGCTGTTCAAATTGGTGCGGAAATCTTCCACAACCTTAAATCAGTTCTTAAATCTAAAGGCTACAACACTGCAGTAGGAGATGAGGGTGGATTCGCTCCTAACCTATCTTCAAACGAAGAAGCGCTTCAGACGATTATTGAAGCAATCGAAAAAGCTGGTTATAAGCCAGGCGAAGAAGTGCAACTTGCAATGGACGTTGCTTCTTCTGAGCTATTCAACAAAGAAGACGGTAAATACCATCTTTCTGGTGAAGGTAAAGTATTATCTTCTGAAGAGCTTGTTACTTTCTACGAAGATCTTGTTTCTAAATACCCAATCATCTCAATTGAAGATGGCCTAGACGAAAACGACTGGGAAGGTCACAAGCTTCTAACTGAAAAGCTTGGAGACAAAGTACAGCTTGTTGGTGATGACTTGTTTGTTACGAACACTGAAAAGCTTGCTGAAGGGATTGAAAAAGGAATCTCTAACTCAATCCTTATCAAAGTTAACCAAATTGGTACGCTTACTGAAACATTTGAAGCGATCGAAATGGCTAAACGTGCTGGTTACACAGCGGTTATCTCTCACCGTTCTGGTGAAACAGAAGATGCAACAATTGCTGATATCGCAGTTGCTACAAACGCTGGTCAAATTAAAACGGGTGCACCGTCTCGTACAGACCGCGTAGCGAAATACAACCAATTGATTCGTATCGAAGACGAGCTTGCTGACGTATCTGTATACGGCGGACGTAAGTCTTTCTACAATCTTTCTAAGTAATTTCAAGTGAAACCCACTCACAGCGGTGAGTGGGTTTTTCTAATGAAGCAGGGACATAACGTTAATATAGTTAGCAAAACACGTACATAGCAATAAATCCGCTACAGGAGAATCCCTCGCTTTCCACGGGAACGGCCTCAGCCTCTTTCGCGGGAAAAACGCCGCTACAGTGTCTTCACCGCGTTCTGTTCCGTAGGAGTCTCGGGTTCTCCCTCCGCTTGTGCAAATAAAATCACAAATGGCGAATGATTATGTAATCGAACTATTTGCCATTTTCGTATTTTATAGTTATAGCTCAAGCTTTTTTCTAATGAATGATAGGGGAAATGTAACTATTGCTCGGGAAATAGATGATTTGCTGTAGAATGTCGTGGAAATTAGCTACTATATGACTTATAAACAATTTTTACTAAAGTAGATTGAATTGATTACGTGGTTATGGTAGATTAAAATTAGCGTAAAATGTGCTTGGAGGTGGATTTTTTGCAATTAACACTTATGGTTTTATTAGTGATTGTTTCAATCGCTTTAATTACCGTTGTTGTACTTCAATCAGGTAAGAGTGCTGGTTTGTCTGGAGCAATCTCCGGTGGAGCTGAGCAGCTACTAGGTAAACAAAAAGCCAGAGGAGTAGACTTAGTTCTTCATAGAGCAACGATCGTTCTAGCCGTTCTATTCTTTATTTTGGCTGTTGCTCTTGGTTACTTCTTGTAATAGATCTAAACTGAACCACTCCATTTCAATTGCGATAATGGGAGTGGTTCTTTGTATTTAACCTATGTATTCATCTGTATCCATCACTTGAATGGTCCCAGACCAATCGAGTATCGTTGCAATGAAGTCACGGATATCCAATCCAGGCATGTCATAGGTGTGATCGGTGTTAACCGTAGCAGAGGCATCTTCAATAAAAGTCACATGATACCCCTTTTCATGGGCAATGATACTATTAAACAAACAACAGAATTCTACATTAAAACCAGTAACAACAAGATGTGTAATTTGATTTGTTTTTAAATATTCATCAAGTTCTGTTTGTAAAAAAGCGCTAGGCTGCTGTTTCTCAATCACTTTATGAGCGAATGGATGAAGCGAAGCATCTAATTCGCCATTAGGTGTTTGGTCCTTTATTAGACTCTTTATATGCTGATCTACATGCCTTGTCATAACGACAATTTGTTGTTGCTCTTGAAAGTGATTAGCAAGTAGTTGATTACGGGTTATAACATCACTGAATTCTCCTGCTTTTGCAAAACCGTTTTGAATATCAAGCATAAGTAATGCTGATTTCAACATCCCACCCCCAATTTTCTCTTTTTTAGATCTTTTCTTCCAACTATTATATAATTAGGAGGGGATAGGAATCAATCAACTATTATTTGCGATAAGTGTGATTGTTTTAGGTTTGGTGATTGGTAGATTGCTCCGCATGATGGCTGATCATCAATATACGCCAAGCTGGTTTCCTTTATCGCGTGTCTTATTTTACTGTATACGAGTGGTTTTATTAGGGATGAACCCCATCATTCTAATAGGTGCTTTTTGGTATGCTGAACTAACAGATGGACTTCTTCTTTTTCTACCACTTCTTGGTGTGCTGACAATTGCGCTGGGCGGCCTTTTAGGCGTTTTATTATCAAGAGTTTTTTCACTTAGTCGATCACAAACAGGCGCGATGTTTGTGACAGGATCCTTTATAAATTTAGGGACATTTGGCTCGCTATTTTGTGTGCTGCTTCTGGGTGAAGAAAGCTTGGCTTATGTTGCGCTGTTTAGACTTTTTGAGGAATTATTTTATTATACGGTTTGTTACCCAATAGCTAAAAGATACGGAGTTTCTCAAGATGAAGGTGTACATAAAGGATGGCGCTCCATTATTCGTGATCCATTTATTATGGTTACATTCTTCTCCATTGTTATAGGAGGTATGTTAAATGTCTCTGGACTGGAACGAATCGATGGTTATGGTCTATTCATTCAGGTTCTAGTTCCGATTACCGCAATTCTCCTACTCATTCCCGTAGGTTTTTCAATGAGAATTCAATCGGTACGGGAGCATCTTAAATTAAGTCTCACACTATCACTTGTTAAAGGATTAATTGTTCCTTTTCTTGTAGTGAGCACGGCGCTATTATTTGGACTAGGAAGTTTAAAGGACGGATACATCATTCACGTTATCCTTATCTTATGTATGATGCCTACAGCTGTTTCTGCTTTAGTACCTCCTCAGCTTTATCAACTTGATGTTGATTTGGCAAATTCAAACTGGTTGGTGAGTACAGGCCTTTTGGTTGTATTTATTCCATTGCTTTATATCGTTATTCCATTAATTTAAACGTTTGTGCTAATTTTTCTGTTATAATGCTAACAAAGATAACAAAAGTGAATGTCGACGGGGTGGAAGAATGGGCCATAGAAAGATAACCATGCAAGTTATTGCTGATACGGTAGGAGTATCAAAGTATGTGGTTTCAAAAACGTTAAACAGTAAACCGGGTGTAAGTGAAGCAACAAGAAAGAAAATATTATTTGCAGCGAAGCAATTAGGTTATTTAAAAGAAGGAGCGAATTCTAACCAGGGTTTAAATAATGAAAAAGTAGAAGTTGAAAACGGCTATATCCTTGTGTTCTTGCCGAACCAGCATTACCAAAACATCACCTATACGTATTGGGGAGCGGTGTTTCAAGGTGTGTCTGCTAGTATTCAGTCTAAAAAAGCCGGGATGATCGTTATCTCTAACGAAATGGACTTAACAAAAAAAGTCGATCTAACGAATTTAATTGGGATTATTACGTTAGGGACACTTGATGAACAAACACTTGTGTCTTTATCTGATTACGGATTACCGATAGTTATGATCGATCACGAGGATAAGTTGATGCGCGCGGACAGTTTGTTTATGAACAATCGAAATGGCGTTGAACGGGTCACTGATCATTTGATTGGTTTAGGGCATAAGCGCTTGGCTTTTGTCGGGGAAGTAAAGTATTCAACTAGTTTTTTTGATCGATGGTTAGGATATCGAACATCTGTTGAACAAGCTGGACTAGATCGGTCTTCGACATTACTGGATGTTAAGTATGATGATGATATGGAGATAGCGATTCAAGGTGAAATAGATTCATGGAAGCGACACAGAGTGGAATTTCCCACTGCATTTGTGTGTGCAAATGATCACATCGCTCGGCGTGTAATCAATTTACTCAATAAAAACGGCTATGCGTGTCCAAAAGACGTATCGGTTACTGGGTTTGATCTATTGGATGAAGAAGAAAGTAGAAAGCCTTTACTCACTACTGTTCGGGTTTTAAAACAGATGATTGGACAGCGTGCGGTGGAACGGTTGGTTTGGAGATTACAGCACTCTGAATATCCTTCTGAGAAAATATTGATTGCGGGTGACATGTTGTTAAGAGAATCCGTTGATGTACCAAGGAATCGATGAGCATACGCTCATCGATTTTTTATTCTCATAAAATTAAGCGTTTACATTAATCGTTAGTAGTGATATGTTTTAGTTATAAATAACAACTTAAGATAACAAAAATAACAAATAGGGGGAGTCATTATGAAAAAGCTTACTCAAAAATCGTTATTAGTCTTAGGCAGTGCAGGACTCGCAGTTAGTTTGGCAGCGTGTTCATCAGGATCAAGTTCTGGTGGAGGTGGAAGTGACAGTGGTGGAGATGTCACTTTAACCATGTGGCTATGGCCAGGAATGGGCTTTGCAGAAAAAGCTAAACAATATGAAGAAGAAAACCCAGGAATTAAGATTGATATTCAAGAAGCAGAATATGCAGATGCTCACCAAAACTTAATTACAGCACTTGCAGCAGGTTCGGGAGCTCCTGACATCTCAGGGGTGGATGAAGGATACTTAGAAAGAATTAAAGAAAGTAGCGATTTATTTTATGACTTATCAGAATATGGTGCGAGTGATTTAGAGGGAGATTACCTTGACTGGAAGTGGAAGCGAGCTTCCTCTGATGATGGATCGGTTATTGGAATTCCAACGGACATTGGACCGATGGCAATGGCTTACCGAGTTGATTTGTTTGAAGAAGCAGGCTTGCCAACTGACCCTGAAGAAGTGAATCAAGTACTTGGAACGTGGGATCAATATATTGAGGCAGGCAAACAATTAAAAGAAGAAACAGGTTCCTTTATGTTCAGTGATGTAGCAGATATGTACTCTGCAATTAGAGAACAAGGAGATAAGCAATACTTTGAGACAGATGGAACACTAATCCTTGAAGACAGTCCTCAAATTCAAAAGGCTTGGGACAAATCTGTTGAAGCCATGGATATTCAAGCAAATATTGAACGAGGTACACCAGAGTGGGGAGCGGCTCTTGCAAATGGAGATTTCGCGTCAGTTTTCTTACCACCTTGGATGCTTCAAAATATTAAAAATGATGCTCCAGACACATCAGGTCTTTGGGATATCGCTTTAATGCCTGAGGGTTCGGGGAACTGGGGAGGTTCATTCCTTACTGTACCAAAGCAGAGTGATCATCCAGAGGAAGCGTACGCATTTATTACGTGGTTAATGTCACCAGAGAACCAGCTTGATATTTTCAAAGAAAATGGAAATTTCCCATCTACACCGGGTATTTATGATGATCCTGCCATTCAGGAGCTAGATGATGAGTTCTTTATCCGTAAAGATATTGGTGCGATCTATGCTGAAGCAGCCACTTTAGTTCAAGATGTGTACCGTGCTCCAATGACAGCACCTATTAATACTATTATGCAGGATGCACTTGGTTCCATTGCAGATGGGGTTTCTACTCCTGAAGCAGCCTGGGATAAAGCCTTAGAAGAGGTAGATAGACAGGTTTCTCGTTAACAGGATGGATAACAGCGTAGGAGAGATCTTACGCTGTTTCTTATGAAAATTAGAAAGGATGAAGATGATGGGCACACCAACAAACGTGCAACAAGCAACGCCACCTGCACCCCGCGCACCAAAGAGAAAATACAACCAGCGTGTTCGTGACCGAATCTCGGGTTATCTATATATTTCTCCGTTCTTTATACTGTTTGGTGTATTTGGGATGTTTCCTCTTATTTTCACAGCATATCTATCTTTTCATAAATGGAACATTCTCGGCGAACGAGAATTTATTGGATTTGCAAACTATGTAGGATTATTTACAAACGATCCGCTCTTTTGGAAATCGGTCGGAAACACGTTTAGTATATGGGCACTTTCAACGATTCCGCAGCTGTTTGTCGCATTGATTTTGGCGTTTATTTTAAACCAAGCCTTCTTAAAAGGAAAAAGTTTGTTCAGATTGGCTGTGTTTATGCCAAACGTTACGTCAATTGTTGCGGTAACGATCGTATTCTCAGCTATTTTTGGTACTCAATATGGAATTATTAACTATGTGTTTAGTCTGATTGGGATCGATCCGGTTAACTGGAAAGGTTCCTATTTTGGAACGCATGTTGCGATCTCTCTAATGGTCATGTGGAGATGGGTCGGTTATAACACGATTATTTATCTAGCAGGTCTACAAAGTATTCCAAAAGACTTATATGAAGCAGCGACTATTGATGGGGCTACAAAAGTACAGCAGTTCTTTTATATCACCATTCCAATGGTACGACCAATTATCATCTTTACCGTTCTATTATCATCCATCGGTGGAATGCAAGTATTCACAGAGCCATTAATCTTTGGTGCTGGCTCAGAGTCTCAAGGTCTAACGATGACACTTTACTTATATCAAGAAGCATTTGAGCGATTTTCATTTGGATATGCAGCCGCTATAGCATGGGTTCTGTTCCTCATCATCATCCTTGTTTCGCTTTTAAATATGTTCTTAACCAAACGGATAAAGTCTGCATAAAAGGAGTGGCATGACTATGAAAGAAGTTGGACAAAGAAAAGGGCCTAAAGTGTTGTTGTATACCTTTTTGGTCATCAGTTCCTTATTATCGCTGTTCCCTTTTTACTGGATGTTTGTAATCGGTTCAAACACGACCTCTTCTGTTAATCAGTTCCCACCGGCAATGTTACCGGGAACTCATTTTATCGAGAACGCAATGAATGTGTTTGACCGTATCGATTTTTTTGGAGCAATGTTTAATTCGTTTTTTATTTCATCAGCCGTCACACTATCTGTTTTATTCTTTTGTTCCCTTGCTGGATTTGCTTTTTCAAAGCTTCAGTTTGAAGGTAAGAATCTCTTGTTTGTTTTCCTACTAGCAACGATGATGATTCCACCTCAACTAGGGTTGATTCCATCCTTTATGATCATTAGTAGTCTTGGATGGATTGATACGCTACAAGCGGTCATTGTGCCAGCGATGGTTAGTGCCTTTGGAGTCTTTTGGATGCGGCAGTACATTTCATCTGCTATTCCTGATGAGCTACTAGAAGCGGCAAGAATGGATGGTTGCAGTACATTCAGAACGTACTGGAATATTGTGCTTCCTACTGTAAAACCTGGACTTGCCACACTTGGAATCGTGACATTTATGAATACGTGGAACGATTTCCTCTGGCCGTTGGTTGTATTAAAAGATCGCAGTGTACACACCATTCAAATTGCCTTACGTACGTTAAACGACGTATTTTATACCGACTACTCAATGATTCTAGCAGGAACATTTATGGCAACACTTCCTATCTTAATCGTATTTATTTTATTCAGTCGTTACTTTATCGCAGGTCTTACTGAAGGTGCTGTGAAAAACTAGTCGTAAAGGGGTTCTATCATGAGTACTTTGTTTTTCTATGATTCTACGTTTCCATTTGATGGCGTGCGCCCATCTGACAGCCAACTTGCTAGCCTACAAGACATTGCAAACACAGATCAGTTGGAGAAGGCGCTTGCGAGTGGCAACTATCAGACCCTTGTGCATTTACACGGTTCCTATTTTCCGAAAGAGCATTGGCATACAATCCTGCGTTTTCTTAAAGGAGGAGGAGGGCTCGTCCATCTAGGAGAGATTCCTTTTCGCTTCCCTGTCTATAAAGAAAATGATGAGTGGAAGATTGAAGTAGAGCAAACATCCTACCACCAGCATCTCAATATTCATGAAGCTCTGCAGGTTAATAGCACTAAGGTACGGGAATTGGTTAGTTCATCTGATCGACCTCTACTTGATGGCTATGAGAAAGCATTCTCTATTCAACCGACATATGGGTTTGTCTTACATCCAACAAAACAGGATGACCAGCCACATGAAAATGGTTCAAGTGGACCGATGGATGCTCACATCTACCCGATGCTTAAAGGGATCTCAGAGGAAGGTAGAGAGATCTCTGCACCCGTTGTGTTAATTGAAAATACAAAGGGTTTATTTGCTGGTAGCCGTTGGATCTTCATCAATCAACGGACGGATGATCTGTTTTGGGAGCACGGAGTAGAGCTGCTTAATGAGGTTGCTAGCTATACGTCTGAAGGTGTAACAGAAATTTGGGTGAAGCCTGGGTATGCCAGTTATTATCCAGGGGAAACGCCAACACTAACGATACAATTACAAAGCCTGGCTCATTTGAAAGGGAAGCAATGGACAATGCAGCTGCATGTCTTAAAAGATGGATCAGATGAAATTCGTTTTCAGGAGGTAGTTACGTTTGATGAGTCGAGAGAATGGTCAAGTCTCAGAAGAACGATGCCGTTTCAGGTGGAGGAGGGCTTCTACACCATCCATGTTAAAGCCATTTCATCAACGGGAGAGGTTATCCATTTTAACCAAGGATTTTGGGGATTCTCGGAAACCTTACTGCAAGAAGGTGCTCCGCTAGTTGCGGGTCGAGATTATTTTGAGAAGGATGGCAAACCATTTCCGATTGTTGGTATGACCTACATGACATCGGATGTGGCGAGGAAATTCCTCTTTATGCCGAATGCACTTGTGTGGGACCAAGACATGGACCAGATGAGGCAGGCGGGCATTAATCATATCCGATCAGGTATTTGGACTGCGTGGAGACAAATTATGTATGTTGATGGTCATCCGTATGAAGAAGTGCTTCGTGCAATCGATGCGTTTGTGTTAACTGCTAAAAAGAACGACCTCGACCTGTGCTTCACATTCTTTGCGTTTACACCAGAGATGTGGGAAGGGAAAAATCCTTATCTCGATCCTAGAAGTTTGGACGCACAAAAACGATTTATTGCAGCGATTGTTTCTAGATACAAAAAGGCTACGCACTTACATTGGGACTTAATTAACGAGCCGTCAATGTTTGATCCTAAACGAATTTTCTCTGGACCACGTTCAGCTAGAGATTCGTTCGAAATAAAAGCATTTCAGCAGTGGACCAAAGAGAAGTACGGTACAATTCGTAAGGTTCAAGAAGCATGGAACTACTCATCTGTTGAGTTGCCAAGCTTTGAAGAGATCACTCCTCCCGAACCTGAAGACATGAACTTTGATGTACAAGATATGAGAACGCCGGCTAAGAATTTAATTTGGCGAGACTACACTTTATTTACAATGGCTATGCATAACCAATGGGCACAGGATTTATCAAAAACGATTCAAGCAATTAATAGCGATCGCTTAATCACGGTTGGTCAAGACGAGGCATTACGTTCTCAACGTCCAACTCCTTTCTTCTATGAGTCCGTTGTTGATTACACGACGAATCACACGTGGTGGCAAATGGATCATCTTGTGTGGGATGGGGTGTTTACAAAAACACCTTCCAAACCGAACCTAGTACAGGAAACAGGCATTATGTATCTAGAGCAACCGGATGGCCGTGCAAAACGCTCTGAGGAAGAGCTGAGAAATATTTTAGAGCGTAAATATGCGTATGCATTTTCAACAGGCGGAGCCGGTGCAGTACAGTGGCTTTGGAATACAAACTTCTATATGGATAATGTGAATGAGTCTAATATTGGAGCACTTCGCGCGGATGGAACTGAGAAGCCTGAAGCTGATGTATCCTATGATTTTGGCGCTTTTATAAATGAGGCAAAAGAGCTCTTCATTAATCGCAAACTTGAAGAAGTGGCTGTCGTATATCCTTATTCAAATGATTTCTCAACTCGTAAGCTTGCGTTTGAAGCAACAACAAAAGCAGTGCGTACGCTATCGTATGAATGTAATGTTCATGCGCGAGGATTTAGTGAGTATCATTTACACGACTTGAATAAGGATAAGCCGAAGCTTGTTATTGTTCCAAGCGCGCATAATTTTAGCGAGGAAGCATTTAATCAGCTCCTCGAGTACGTGGATCAAGGAGGTACGGTTCTATACACAGGACCACTTCGATTAAATGAAGGCTGGAAAACGACTGAAAGACTGAAAGACGAGCTAGGTAAGTCAACTCTCTTAAACGTGTTGCGTGAAGAGTCGTTAATTCTAGGGGAAAAGACACTTCCAGTCAGCTTTGGTGAACGAAAGATTGCTGAATTGTCTAAGGAGCAGCTTAATGATACAAAATCTGCTTCTGTAAAAACACTAACAATCGGGCAAGGAACATTCATTTGGAGTCCTTTACCTGTAGAGCTGAATGACCGAGTTGAAACGGTGAAAGCTTTATACAGATATGCACTTCAACAAGCATCTATAGGAGAAGAGCTGATATGGGAAAAAGGTGGCGATCATCCAGGTATCTATGGACGCAGGCTGTCATTTGAACATGGTGACTTATATATCTTTGTATCCGAGTGTGCCGGGGATGTAGACGTTGAAGTAACGAGTCCAGTTCTCGGTCGTACGTATTCTGTCACGATAGAACAAGAGCGTTCCGTCATGTTCTTTACAGACGCGAAGGGTGAAGTGGTTGCGACCTATCGACCTAAGGAAGTATCTGTGCAGTTGGAAGGGTTAACTGTATAAGTGGTAAGAGCAGTGAGCGTCGGTGGATGCTCACTGCTTTTTTTGTAGATGGGGAGATAAGCGAAACGTTGGGGCATGAGGTGAAACGATAGAGGGCAAAAGTGAAACGTTAGAGCGTGAAGTGAAACAATAACTCCTGCGCGCGAGGTGTGGAAAGCAGAAAAATAGGGAAAATAAATTTAAAAGGATACAATAGATGGAGGGAGGCGAATGTAGAATGATTAAACTTGGTGTGTTAGATCAAGTCCCTCTGTCTAAAGGTCAGACTGTAACGGAAAAAATGCAGGAAACAATAAAGATGGCTACGCTGGCTGAGGAGCTGGGGTATACTAGATATTGGTTTGCTGAACATCACGGAACAAAAGGCATGCAAAGTACGGCGCCTGAAATTTTAATCGCTGCCATTGCTGCTCATACAGAGAATATTCGAGTCGGATCTGGGGGCATATTGCTTCCTCAATATAGCCCTTTTAAAGTAGCTGAAGTAACAAAACAGCTTGAATCGATTTTTCCAGGCCGGGTTGATGTTGGCCTTGGGCGATCCCCAGGTGGGACCCCGGCGTTGCGCCGTGCACTGGTGGATGGCACACCTCGAAGCTTAGATGAATTTTGGAGACAGATGGATGACCTCATTCATTATGTCAGAGACACCCTACCACGTACCCATCCGAATGCAGGGGTTAAAGCAGCTCCGATTATAGAAAGTACACCACCACTTTGGATATTAGGGTTAGGCGAAAATAGTGCGAAGCAAGCGGCTAAACGTGGGCTTGGCTATGTATTTGGACATTTTATTAAGTCAGCACGTGGAGAGCAGGCGATGCAAACGTATCGAGACCATTTCACACCAAATGAGTGGTCCAAAACTCCACAAATGCTTGCTGCTGTATTTGTGGTTTGTGCCGATACTGATGAAGAGGCCGAGCGCTTAGCGAGCAGTCAGGATCTTTGGCTGCTTCGTGTAGAAAAAGGGCTGGATAGCCGTATACCTTCTATTAAAGAAGCAAGCGAGTATCAGTATACAGATGAAGACCATAAGCGTATGATACATAACCGGACGCGAACGATCATTGGTTCACCAGAAACGGTAAGTAATCAGTTACGTACACTTGCTGACCGTTATGGAATGGATGAATTTTTGATTCTATGTAATATCCATTCATTTTCGGATCGCCTCCGTTCATATCAACTCGTATCAGAGGCTCTAAACATAAAATAGTGATTTTATGAAAAAGGAGTGGAGAAATCATGATCGGTTGTCTTTGTATTCATGGCTTTACGGGGGAACCGTGGGAAATCGAACCGATTGCTGAATCCTTAAGAAAACAAAAAGGTTGGCTTGTATACGCTCCTACGTTACCGGGGCATGGTCCAGACGAGGACTTACGGGAGGTAACCTATCAAGAGTGGCTTTATATGGTGGAGGTTGCAGCGCTTGAACTCATCAAACGGTGTGAAGAAGTATATGTCATAGGATTTTCAATGGGCGGTCTTTTGGCTTGTTATCTTGCGGCCAAATATGAGATAAAGAAACTGGTTCTTTTAAGTGCGGCAGCCTATTATTTGAATCCTCCTATGCTGTTTGAAAGTGTGAGAGCGGCTGTTCATACCAGGTTAACAGGGCAGGCAGAACCGGATCAGCTTGTTGACCTGTACACACACAAGATGACGCATACACCAATGAATGCCGTTCGTCAGTTTATGACAGCCGTAAAAAAGATTCGACCATATATTCGTCATGTGCATACGCCCGTTCTCATCATTCAGGGTGAAAGGGATGCTTTAGTTCCCAGAAAAAGCTCAGAATTTTTATTTCGAACCATTGCATCCGAGGAGAAACACATTCATTATTTAAAAGATGGACGTCATATGATTTGTCATGGATTTGAAAAGGATCAATTGATGATTCTTATCCATGATTTCTTATTGGGTCAGATCGATCGAAAGGATGAACAACATGAAATTAGTAGCACCTAAGCCATTTTTCTTTGAAGGGGGTAAGCGAGCAGTCTTACTCCTGCATGGCTTTACTGGTACAACAGCAGATGTACGTATGATTGGCCGTTATCTACAAAAGGAAGGTTACACCTCGTATGCTCCGCTTTATAAGGGGCACGGAGTTCCACCCGAAGAGCTGGTTCAAACAGGCCCTGAAAACTGGTGGAGTGACGTTGAAGCTGGATATCAATTTTTAAAAGATAAAGGCTATGACGAGATTGCTGTTTGCGGTTTATCACTCGGAGGGGTATTCTCCTTAAAAATCGGTTACACTTTACCTGTAAAGGGTATCGTATCAATGTGTGCACCGGTAAGAGCCAAAACAGAGGATGCCATTTATAATGGTATGCTTGAGTACGCAGAAGCGTACAAAAAACGCGAACAAAAATCCGAAACTGAAATCCAAGAGGAAATGAACGCCTTCAAACAGCTTCCAATGAATACACTATTTAAATTAAAAGAGTTAATGGACGATGTAAGAAGTCAGTTAGACTTTATATATTCGCCATTATTTGTTGTACAAGCAAGAAACGATGGCATGATTGACACAAATAGCGCAAACATTATTCATGATGAAGCTGAGTCAGTTAAAAAACAATTGAAGTGGTATGAGCATTCAGGTCACGTCATTACACTTGGTGAAGAGAAGGAGCAACTCCATCAGGATGTTCTGGACTTTCTTGAATCATGTGATTGGAATCAATAGCTTGGGACAGGGACAGATAGAAATGGCAAATGGAAGAAACGAAAGGAGCAAGAAAAAATGAATGAAGAATTAATCGTTAAACTCACTCACTATTTTAAAGATGTAGCAGAAAAGCCGCTATCTGTCTCAGAATTAGAAGTGGCGTTTCCCACTAGAGATAGTGATGAATTTAAAGAGCTTGTTAAAGTATTAAACGAAATGGAACGCAGAGGGATTCTTGTGCAGACAAGGACAAATCGATATGGTGTTCCTGAGAAAATGAACCTGACTCGCGGTAGACTTCAAGCGCATGCAAAAGGTTTTGGATTTGTTATTCCTGAGGAACAAGGGGAAACCGATATCTACGTCAGCGCAGAAGACATGGAAGGTGCAATGAATGGTGATACCGTTCTTGTTCGTTTGCACTCGAAATCCTCTGGTTCAAGGCAAGAAGGAAAAATCATCCGGATCGTTGAGCGCGGGTCTACCGATATTGTCGGTGAATATATTGATTACGAAGCCTATGGCATGGTGAAAGCTGATGACAAGCGAATTCCAGATGACATTTTGATTCCTAAAGGAAAAGAAAAAGGAGCAGTCGCTGGTCACAAAGTAGTCATCGAGATCACAAAGTATCCAAAAGGCCGCGCCGGTGCTGAAGGGGAAGTAAAGCAAGTACTCGGTCACAAAAATGATCCTGGAATGGATATTCTAAGTATCATTTATAAGCATGGCATTCCTTTAGCCTTCCCGGATGAAGCATTAAAGCAAGCAGAAGATGTTGGCGAGACCATTGATCCTGCTGCAATTGAGGGTCGACGTGATTTGCGCGGAGAGACAATTGTAACCATCGATGGCGCAGATGCGAAAGACTTAGATGATGCCGTTCAAGTAAAGCAGCTCGATAATGGGAACTATGTTCTAGGCGTTCACATTGCGGATGTCACTCATTATGTAACAGAAGGCTCTCCAATTGATGTGGAAGCAGCTGAGCGTGGAACAAGTGTGTATTTAGTTGACCGAGTCATTCCAATGATTCCGCACCGTCTTTCAAATGGGATTTGCTCGTTAAATCCTCAGGTGGACCGGTTAACTCTATCTTGTGAAATGGAATTTGATTCTCAAGGGAAAGTCGTAAATCATGATATATTTGAAAGTGTGATTCGCACAACTGAGCGTATGACCTATAAAGATGTTAATTCAATTCTGTTAAACACTGATGATGAGGTTCGTGAAAAGTATAAAGAACTGATTCCATTTTTTGAACGCATGGAAAAGCTTGCGGCTATCTTGCGTAACAAGCGTACAGAGCGTGGTGCCATTGACTTCGATTTTAAAGAAGCAAAGGTGATTGTGGATGAAGAAAGTAAGCCAGTTGATGTAGCCATCCGTGAGCGTTCTGTGGCTGAAAAGCTAATAGAAGAATTTATGCTTGCAGCAAACGAAACGATAGCTGAGCATTTCCACCGTCTGGACCTACCATTCGTGTACCGTATTCACGAGGATCCTAAAACAGAGAAGCTTGAAAAGTTCATGGAGTTTATCACGACTTTCGGATATGTCGTACGCGGAACAGCTAATACTGTACACCCACGCGCATTGCAAAAGCTTTTAGCTGAAGTAAAAGGTGAGCCGGAGGAAGCAGTCATCAATACGTTAATGCTTCGTTCTATGCAGCAGGCGAAATATGATCCGAACAGTGTTGGTCACTTTGGTTTATCAACAGAATTCTATACTCACTTCACCTCGCCAATTCGTCGTTATCCTGACTTAATCGTACACCGCTTGATTCGTACGTATTTAATTAAAGGAAAAATTGATACGGCTACTCAAGAATACTGGAGAGAAAAGCTACCTGAAATTACAAAGCACTCTTCTGAAATGGAGCGCCGTGCTGTAGAAGCCGAGCGTGATACGGACAGCGCGAAAAAGGCTCAGTACATGGAAGATAAGATCGGTGAAGTGTTTGAGGGAATTGTTAGTGGTGTCACGAACTTCGGACTATTTGTAGAGCTTGAAAACACAATTGAAGGACTTGTTCACGTTAGCTATTTAACAGATGACTACTACCATTACGATGAAAAGCAATTTGCTATGATCGGAGAACGGACAGGCAAGATGTTCCGTATTGGTGATGAGGTAGAAATTCGTGTGGTCCAAGTGAATGTGGAGGAAGCATCCATAGACTTTGAACTGACAGGTATGAAAGCACGAGCGCCACGTGCTCCAAAAAGTCGTCCGAAAGTGATTGACGGTGGAAAACGGAAGCAACGTCCTGGAAAGAATGCACGTAAACCTCTTAAAACAGCTGGATCGAGAGACAGAAAACCTGGTGAGGGTTCGTCTTCAACAGGCAATCGTAAAAAGAAAAAGCCATTTTATGAAAATGCTCCAGGAGCAAAGCGCAAAAAAGGGAAACGGAAAAAGCGTTCATAGCTAGTAGCCCCAATTGACGTTCACTTAAAGCCTTTGCTAAGATAGATGAACGAAGAGAATTTGAGGTGCGGACAATGGCAAAACCAAAAACAGATGACAATGTAATCGCTCAAAATAAAAAAGCTAGACATGATTATTTTATTGAAGAAACATTTGAAGCTGGAATGGTTCTTCAAGGAACAGAAATCAAATCCATGCGTGCAGGACGAATGAACCTTAAAGATTCATTTGCCCGCATCCGTAATGGAGAGGTATACCTCCATAATGCACACATTGCTGAATATGAGCAGGGAAACCGATTTAATCACGAGCCAACACGCGCTCGTAAGCTGTTGCTGAAGAAAAAAGAGATCAGTCAGCTGATTGGTCAAACACAGCAGCAAGGCTATTCACTAGTA
This sequence comes from Alkalicoccobacillus gibsonii, assembly GCF_016798245.1. Taxonomy (GTDB): domain Bacteria; phylum Bacillota; class Bacilli; order Bacillales; family Bacillaceae_D; genus Alkalicoccobacillus; species Alkalicoccobacillus gibsonii. The sequence continues at coordinate 881,633 of NZ_JAEUZA010000002.1, forward strand.
CCTCTTAAAGTCTACATCAAAAATGGCTTTGCAAAAGTATTACTAGGAGTAGCAAAAGGGAAAAAGAACTACGATAAGCGCGATACCCTTCGTCGTCAGGACGCTAAACGCGAAGTTGATCGAGCACTGAAGGAAAGATTTAACGGATAGTACACTTGTGGATTTTGTACGTTAATTATGTTACTATTAGAGTTCCGAGGCACTAGAACTCGGAACTTTTTCTGACACGGGGACGTTTTGGATTCGACAGGAACAGGTCGTGCTTGCGTTGCGAGTCGTGGGGGTCGGCCACGTTAAAACGCCAAAGCCAATTAACTGGCAAAGAAAACAACAACTTCGCAGTAGCAGCGTAACAGCTCTTTTGCGGTTCCACCCTCCATCGCCCATGTGGTAGGACCTGGGACTCACTCTAAGTGGGCTACGCCTTTTCCCCTGCAGTCTGAAGGGGGAGGAAGAGAATAATCGGACTAGCCGTATCAAAGCCTGTTGCTGGGCTGAGATGACGGCGAAATGCTAATACAGTAACTACGCTCGTAGAAGCGTAAGTGTCGTTGTTTCTGGACGTGGGTTCGATTCCCACCGTCTCCATTTGAATCACCTGGAAAACCCCTAAGATCTCATTTGAGATGTTAGGGGTTTTTTCAAGCTAAGAGAGTTTGTCTTATTTTTCAAAATTAGAAAACATATCTACGTTGTCAGGAACGTTAGCGAGGTAACAAATTCGACCTTTGCTGTCTAATTTCGCAAAATCTTTACCTGTTTGAGTGTACACTTCACCTGTTTTTCGTTTACCGCATACTGCCCATTGTGTAACATACATGCCTTCCTTTTCATCGAAAACCCATCCTTCAAACATATGCTTTAAGTCAACGTTTTCTTGGAAGATCATTATTACAAACTGTTTCCATTGATCAATTCCATGTTTTTCAAAGCCATTTAGAACAAATGTAAGATCATCCGTAAACAAAAGATTTAACTCATCAAACGATTTTTCACTCGTTCTTGATTCGTCAAAAAGATCGAAATATCTATTTAAATTTTGCATTTTAACTCTCCTTAGGTTTTAGCGAATTCTCATTTTTGTTTTTAACAATTGAAGGTGGATAAATGAACAGCTGTGTTTTAATAATTGACCCATCAATAGTTGATGTATCAAGAAATATAGTATGGATTCATCCAATTGTCAATAAATAAGGAAGACCATTAATAATCTTCCCTAGATCAAACTGTGTTTCTTATAGATTATTGGATGAATTTGGTATACTATTCAAGAGTGAGAGTTAGAAAGATGGTGATCCAAATGATGACAATAACCGAACTAAAATCAGATTGTTCACAGTGCTTTGGCTTATGTTGTGTGGCACTTCCTTACTTAAAATCGACTGATTTTGCTAAAGACAAAGCGGGAGGAGTTCCCTGCCACAACTTGAATGAACATTATATGTGTACCATTCATTCTAATCTCAGAGAAGAAGGGTACAAGGGCTGCACCGTATATGAATGTTTTGGAGCGGGTCAGAAGGTGTCACAAACGATTTATAAGAATGTTAGCTGGCACGAAAAATCATCGGAAGAAATGTTTGAAGTGTTCCCGATTATTCAACAACTCCAAGAGATGCTTGCCTATTTAGATGAAGCTCTCAAAAGAGAGGAAACAAAGCCGATCCATACGCAGCTTATGAAGGCATTCAATAAAATAGATGCCTATACTTACAAAGATCCAGAGACAATTCTTACACTTGATCTTACTGTTATTCGCTCGGAGATCAGTGATTATCTCTCAGAAGCTGGAGAGCTTGTTGCATATGCAAAAGCAAATGAACCAAGAATTCAGAGAGCGGCATTTGAATTTATGGGAGCTCAGTTAAAAAGGCATAACTTTAAAGGTGCTAAATTAAGAGGTGTCTTTTTTATTGCTGCTGATCTACGTGGAGCTAATTTCACCAGTGCAGAGTTGTTAGGAGCTGACTTCCGAGATGCAGACGTGTGCGGAGCAGATTTTACAGGTGCTCTTTTTTTAACTCAGGCTCAAATGAATGCTGCTATCGGTAATGAGGCAACTATATTACCAAAACATCTTCAACAACCTTCTCATTGGGTATGAACATACAAAAAAGCTCATCGCAGCACAAAGCGATGAGCTATTTAATTTTAATAATGAAAACCAACTTCACGATCCCCTAAATCTTGAATTGGGCGATAGTTATTCGGGTACAAATCTTGAAAAGCTTGAAGCTGTTCCGAAGAGAGTGTAATTGAAGAGTCACTCACACTCCACTTCACACCTTCAGAGCAAGGCGGGGTAGTAAGCGAACCGTCATATTGAAAAGTTGATAGATCAGTAGGAACCAGCTCACTAGGATTTAACTTAATGGTTTTAGTTGAAGTTCCGACACTAGTCGGCATCTTCTTCCACATATCTTTTAAAGCTTTGTTTTTTTCTCCTTCTTCCATTAATACGCCTAACACAGCAAGATTGTCTTGCTCATCTTTATGAACAAGGTGTACTTCCATTTCATAAGACTCTCCTGCTAGCGTATGCTCACTCGGTGAGTGAAAATGAAATTGAACCAGTTCATATGTGGAGTCGCCAAGTGTTAATTGATTGGAAGGCTGTCCTTTTTTTTCAACCACATTGGCTTGAATGGTATGACCATTGTTTTCAATGGAAAACTCTGTTTTGGCATAATCTAGGTCCAAGCTCCATTTTTCATCGCCAACATCGGTTGGGTCTAGTGCAATTGGGGATTGCTGCGTGCCATTAGAGCAGGCTTTAAATTCAGAGTCAAGCTCTCCCCAAAACTCAGGACCTGTTGGACCAGAATATGACCAATCATGGGACGCGTTCGCAGTCAAACGATCATAGGGTGAATGAATTAAAGAAGAGGAACTTACGTGATTTCCATGTGCAAGCATTGCTTCTGTCAAAAAGGATGTACTAGTTAATAGAATGGTAGCGGCTACTGTCGTTTTAATAAGTAGATTTGATCGTTTCAAAGAATTCCCTCCAACTATTTGTAATAGTCTCTATTATATCGTCAAAATGCTAGAAAAAGGGTTTTTAAGTAATTTTCCCAACTATGAAATTAATCAGAAGTCAAGTAGAGTCGCGCGGAACAGAGGAAGGTTGCACACAAGAGGAGGGAAGACGCGCAAACCTAAAGGGTCCCGCGCACATAAGCCTAAAGCTCGCGCAGTTCCAACGAATACTTAGCTTCACCAATATAAAAACCGGATGAATCATTGATTCATCCGGCAACTTCAATCTTTTATAACGTCTCTACCAAAATACTCGCAATCACTATGGAACCGGTTGTAACGGTTGCGAAACCACCCATTAACATAGGGGTTACCATTCCGTTCATAATGGCTGCACGCTCTTCTTCGTTTTCGCCGACTTCTCTTGCGACTTCCTCGCAAAGGATGTAGTCTGCAGGAAAACCAAACAATGCAGTGAGTGCAACAGGGATCCCAAGGTTCTTTTCATATTTGAATAGCTTTGACATGATGAACCCGCCAATAATGACACCTACTGTACCAATTAGACAAATGGTAAAGACTTGTGGAAGGTAACTAAAGAATACATCAGGTGTGACTTGGTCCATTGACGCGATCACAACAAGCATTAAGCTTGCCATAAAAATACCTGTTGAATTGGCCTTGTTCAGCATCTGTGGTTGCAACACGCCGAAATAGGTTCCCACAATACCAATAATTAAACAGAAAATAGAGTAGTTAATCCCTGTTAATGCATCAAGTCCAATGGCAATGGAACCTGCGATAAATAATTGTGCAAGTAGAACAACCGGTGTTTGGAACTTAGCAGGTAGTAGTGATTTTCTCGTTTCTTCTGCATGTGGATTCGCTGACTCGGATGCTGACCCTTTATACGATCCGTTCCTAATTGAAGCCTTAATAGATAATGCATGTTTTTTCAAAAAATACGAGGCAAATGGAATGCCAGCTAATTTATGAATGGCTAAAATAAGTGCAGGTAGGACGGCAAGAGCACCTAGACCAATTTGAGTTAGTTTTTCACTTGTTAATAAAAATGCTACAATCCCACCAACAACTGGTCCAGCTCCAGATACGGCCGTTGTATAATCGAAGAGTGCTGTAACAATTAATAGAACAAGCCCAACTGCAAATAGGGAACTAGTCACTGCAATGACGATTGGTTTCACTTGACCTTTAATTTGTGAAAAAGGAATGAGTGTCCCTAGATGTACAATTAATGGTGCGATAGCAAGAGAGCCAAATGTTTTTAACAAAGAATCTGACATTAAACCGGCTGGAACAATACCTGTCCATAAAAGAACTAAATAAATCATTAGCGAAGCCAGCAGCATAGGAACGCGAGCTTTAGTTAAAATGGAAATAAGCTCTCCTAAAGCAAGGACTAGAAGCAAGATCATGGTGACAACAACTGGATTCATAATGATTTCCCCCAACATTCTAAATAAAATGTGTACATTTACTAATGTGTAAATTCAGACTATTTAAATTGTGCGATTAAATAAATAGTTCTAAATAATACAAGCTATCATATCACATTCGTCAAGATTCGACTATTTCTTTTTTTGTTATATTTTCTAGGAAAGAGAGAAAATGATATGAATATAAAATCGAAAAGGTTAATAATTCGAACATTCCAGGAGAGTGATTGGAAGGATCTCTTTGCATATACAAAGGATGCAAATGTCATGCATTTTATACCGGAGGATCCTCTATCTGAGGATCAGGCAAAGGAGTTTGTCAATAAGCATTCTTCGAAAGGTGCTAGTCATGTTGCTGTTGTTTTAAATCGCACGGATACGTTAATCGGACATCTTACCTTTGCTCCGTGTTTTGGTGATTTCACGTATGAGATCGGATGGATCTTTAACCCTACCTATTACAATCAAGGGTTTGCAACGGAAGCGGCCCTTGCCTTAGTCACACATGCCTTCAAACATATGAATGTACATCGAATCATTGCTACATGTCAGCCTGAAAACCCAGCATCTTATAATGTCATGGAGAAGATAGGGATGAGAAGAGAAGGGCACTTTAAAAAGTGTATTCCTCATCAGAATGATTGGTGGGACGAATATTATTATGCCATTCTACGCGAAGAATTTCTTTTAACTAATTAAAATCAAAGTATTCCGACAGATTTTTTCATTTTCCCTTTCTCAACTGGTTTCCCTAAAGGAAAAGATTTGGTATGATCATATGGACATTAACATTTATCAAGTTGGATAAAAAGGGAGAGAGTTATGAGTAAACAATTGGTTTTTGGTCATAAAAATCCAGATACAGACACAATTACTTCTGCCATTGTATATGCAGAGCTTAAAAAGAAGTTAGGAGTAGATGTAGAAGCGGTTCGTTTAGGTGAAGTGAACGGAGAAACAGCGTTTGCGCTAGATTACTTTAACACAGAAGCCCCACGCCTAGTTGATACGGTAGCAAATGAAGTATCAGACGTGATTCTTGTTGATCATAATGAAAAGCAACAAAGTGCGAATGACATTGAAGATGTACGTGTGGTTGAAGTCATTGACCACCACCGAATTGCAAACTTTGAAACAAATGAAGCGCTCTATTATCGTGCAGAGCCAGTTGGATGTACAGCAACCATTCTATTGAAATTGTTTAAAGAAAACAAAGTAGAAGTAACAAAGGAACTTGCTGGATTGATGCTTTCAGCGATTATTTCTGATTCTCTTCTATTCAAATCGCCAACATGCACGGATCAAGATGTGGCTGCGGCAAAAGAACTTGAAGCCATTGCAGAAGTAGATAGCCAAGTGTACGGCTTGGACATGCTTAAAGCAGGAGCAGACTTAAGCCAAAAAACAGTGAAAGAACTAATTTCTTTAGATGCAAAGGAATTTGCAATGGGAGAGAAAAAGGTTGAGATTGCCCAAGTTAATACGGTTGATGTGAAAGATGTTTTGGCTCGTCAATCTGAGATTGAAGCAACGCTTGATCAAGTGATTTCTGAAAAAGGATTAGACTTGTTTGTTCTAGTCATTACAGACATCCTTGCAAATGATTCAGTGATTCTTGCCCTTGGAACCTCTACAGATGCGGTTGAAAAGGCATTTAATGTAACATTAGAGAATCATGTTGCAAGCCTTCCTGGTGTTGTTTCTAGAAAAAAACAAGTGGTTCCGCCATTATCAGAAATTCTTCAATAACAAGCCAACTAAGGACTCGGTGCATCGGACCGAGTCCTTTTTTAGATTTTCCCAAGAAGTAAATGTTTTACGATCCCCTCATAACGGTTATAGAAAACTATACATAAATGGGGGAGAGGGTTTAATGAAACGAATAGCAACGATCTTAGTTGGAGTGACAGTCAGTCTTGGTTTAGTCGCTTGCGGGGAAGAAGAGCCGGCATCGGATGCATTTGAACCTGAATCAGATATTGAGGTGTCGGAAGGAAATGAACCGGAAGCCTCGGCCGAATTGATGAGTGATGAAGGGGATTCAGTTGGTATAGTTGACTTCATCCTTTCACCAGATGGAAAATTATTTGTAGAGGCTACGGTGAATGGAATGGAGCCTGGGTATCACGGATTTCATTTACACGAAGCACCAAGCTGTGAGCATGATCACAGTGAGGGGGCCTTTACATCGGCTGAAGGACACTATAATCCTGAAGGGTTAGATCATGGTGAGCACGCGGGAGACTTCCCTCCACTTTATGTGAATGAGGACGGAACTGCACAAGTGACCTTTAGCTACGACCGATTAAATGTAGAAGATATAGCAGGTGAAACATCAGTGATGATTCATGAAGGTCCTGATAACTTCGGCCATATCCCTGATCGATATCAGTCTAGTGAGCAAGACGAGAGCGGGCCAGACGAAGAATCATTGTCAACAGGAGATGCGGGTGACCGAGTAGCTTGTGGTGTAGTGGAAGGCAATTTATAATGAAAAAAGAAACTGGCTCCTCCTATAGGAGAAAACCAGTTTCTTTTTTTCATGCAGAAGCCTTCTGTAAAGTAAAGAAGCTGAGTAGTGGCAACAATATGATAGCACTTATCATTCCCCATATTAGAAAAGGGTCTGAGCCTTGATAAAAAGCAAGAATTACATCAAATAAGGTTTGATGGACAGAAGGGCTAAACAGTGCAAGGATGATAGCGAGTAAAAAGATATAAACAGCTAATTGCCCAAATCTAGTTAATAAGCTAGCCATAAAAAAGAGTAGAAAACCTACTAGTACTGTTAATAAAAGATCTAGACCAAAATTAAATACATATCCAGAGTCGTTACTTAAAATGTTAGACCAAGAGAAAAAGGTTAAGGTATCTTTCAAAATAGATCCTTGAAGTAAGGAAGATATTAAGATAATGAATTGGTGGAAAAGATTAAAGAGAATGGATACAGCAACAATGTAAAGGATGCTTGCAAATGAAAATAGGTTTCGTGTTATTCCAAGATGTATTGAGTAATCTAGATCATCCTTTATGAGACGAAAAGCTGTAATGGCGACAAAGACTACGATCGGTACATTCGTTACAACAAGCATGTTGGGAACTCCTCCCAAAAAAGCGATGAGGTATGCACCAATGATGATAGCAAGTAAAATGGTCCAGAAGATCATTGCTCCTTTTACTAGCTCGGAGGTAAATATACGTAGTTGTGCAATCAATTGGTTCATGTGAATGATTCCTCCTTATGATTTGTTAAATAAACCATTAATTGCTGTAAAGATAGCTTTTGTCTGGAGCAACTAGCAGGGATATGAAGATTTGCTAACTCTTCCGCGTCTTCGATATATAGAGTGATGCTGTAATCTCCCATGAAACTTGAACGATCCAGGACTTTCCCTTTTGTCGCAAGAGCTTCAATTGCTTCCTTTGGCCCATTAATGAGGAACGACCGTTCTTGAAGCTGATCGACTGTTTGATGCATAGAAATCTGTCCTTTTTTCATGAAATAGATTTCTTGGAACAAATCACTAACTTCATCAATAAGGTGAGTGGATAGGATGATCGTTCGAGGATATTCCGAATAATCCTCAAGTAATACCTCATAAAATTGCTGGCGTGCATGAGCATCCATGCCGATGTATGGTTCATCAAAAATGGTTAATGGTGATCTGCTAGCAATACCAACAGTAATGCCAAGAGCTGACTCCATTCCTTTTGAAAGCTGGGACACTTTTTTATGATGAGGCAGATGAAAGATCTCAAGTAGCTCAAGAGCTTTTTCAGCATTCCAGTTTGGGTAAAAGGCAGGCATTGTCTTTAGAATGGTTTTGATTGAAAGGCTTGGTTTAAAGTTCTTACTTTCACGAATAAAACAAATCTGATTTAGCGTATCAAAGTGGTTAAAAGGCTGATGACCATTAACGGTGACCTCTCCAGAATCCGGAAGGGTTTTTCCTGAAATAATGTTCAACAAGGTGGTTTTACCTGCTCCATTTCTTCCTAACAATCCGTAGATGACATCCTCTTTAAACGAACAATGAATGTCTGAAAGAATCTGGTTTTTCTCGATTTTTTTTGAGACTTGATTGACGTTCACTTGATTCGTCATTTCTCATTTCCCCCTTCATCAATTAACTGCTTAATCTGGGCTTTGCTAAGCTGAAGATACTCAGCTTCCTGTAGCAATGGAACAATATATCGCTTGTAAAACTCTACTTTACGCTCTTTCAGTAAAATCTCTTTGGCTCCCTCTGCAACAAACATTCCGACACCTCTTTTTTTAAATAAAATCTCCTGCTCTACAAGAAGGTTAATTCCTTTAGCTGCAGTGGCTGGGTTAATCTGATAATGTTTGGCGAATTGGTTCGTTGAAGGGACTTGTTCGCCCTCTTTAGTAGTGCCGTTAATAATATCGTCTGAGATCCGTCTTGCAATTTGTTGGAAGATCGGCTGACTGTCATCGATCGAATGAGACATCGTAACCTCCTTGGTTCATTACTCATGTAACTAACTATAGGACGTATGTTAAATGGTGTCAATAAAAATAATTAGATTATTTAGGAATTAAACGAATTAGAGTGGACATAACAGTGAACCACTCATAAAGTCACGACCATAGCAACAATTCCGCTCCACGAGAATCTCTCCCTTTCCACGGGTACGGCCTCAGCCCCTTTCGCGGAAAGGCGCCGCTACAGTGTCTTCACCACGTACTATCCCGTAGGAGTGTCGGGTTCTCCTTACGCTCTTTTGGCGAAAATACGAATGGCGAATGATTCGCTCGTGGAATCATTCGCCATATTATCGTTCACCTTTGAGTTATGCCCCGACTTGTCCTTTGTTTACTTAATGTGTGCCAGAGTAAGGGAACTGGTTGGAGTACCCAGAAAATTGCTGGTAGCTTTGTTGTAATTTCTGTGGCGATTCACTATCAATCGCATACAACCCTTTTCTAAACATGACATCATACAGCTTGCGTTGACAATCCTGAGACTCTTGATAAATTGAGTTCACGTCCTGATAAAGCTCTGAATGACTGACTTCATTTTCAGCAACATCATACGAATGTGTGATGTACTTCTCAGTTGTCAGCATATCCGTTATAAATTCACGATCCGTCATTTGTGTATCCTTAGGAAATGATGTTTCTTGATTTTGGATTTTCATCTGAATTCTCCCTTCAAATTATTGTACAGTTGGTTGTTCAGTTGTTGGTTTCAAGTGATTTAACAAACGCTCATAATGGCGCTGATGCATCTGTCCCGCTTGCGTGATCGCTTCTTTAATTTCTGTGTCCTGACAATAAGAAGCATAGAAATTCGCTTTCTTCATCGCAAGCAGGTTCCATGAGAGCATGTCATTAAGGTAAAGATGATCCTTCACAGAGATAACCTGTGGTGGTTCCTGCATAAACCCTTGCTGCTGATTCGATTGAGTTCCTTGTTGTTGCTGTTGCATGATGTAGCCTCCTTCTTTTATCAAACTGGCCATACGTCTTTAGTTTGAAAAATGTTGACGGTTTTTATCCATCAAAATGCGTATCGATTGTAGAGGTATCGTAAATCGGACATAATAGCAGTAAGAATCATTTTGGGAGGGAACAAACATGAGTGTGACATTTTATCAGTATCCGAAATGTGGAACCTGTCGCAAAGCAAAAAAATGGTTAGAGGATCATAAGGTTGATGTGAATTCAATACATATTGTTGAAAATCCGCCTTCAAAAGAAACATTAAAGGATTTGCATAGCAAGAGTGGACTTGAGCTAAAGAAATTTTTTAATACGAGTGGTCAAAAGTATAGGGAATTAGGACTAAAAGATAAGCTTGCATCAATGAATGAAGACGAAATGTTAGATGTGCTTTCTTCTGATGGAATGCTGATTAAACGACCGATTACAACAGATGGTGAGAAAGTGACACTTGGATTTAAAGAAGAACAATTTGAACAAATCTGGAACTAACTCATTTTTTTTATAAGGAAGTTCAGTTATAATAAATGCAGATTGGAACAAGTTGATGGAGGGGTTATGACATGACGAACAATTTACCAGCAGAACTTAAGTATTCAGAGGAACATGAGTGGGTTAAAACAGAAGGAGACAAAGTCCGTATTGGAATCACAGACTTTGCTCAATCAGAGCTTGGAGATATCGTATTCGTTGAACTTCCAGAGGTTGGCGACGAAATCGAAGCGGACGAGCCATTTGGTAGTGTTGAGTCAGTGAAAACTGTATCTGAATTATACGCTCCGATAAGCGGTAAAGTTGTTGAGATCAATGAGAACTTAGATGACTCTCCAGAGTTTGTAAATGAGTCACCTTACGAAAAAGCATGGATGATTGTTGTTGAACCTAAGGATGCAGGCGAAGTAGACAAGCTAATGTCTGCTGACGAGTACAATACTATGATTAGCGAAGACTAATAGGTAACGAAAAACCCTTCAATGTTGAAGGGTTTTTTTGTTCGTTATCCCTTCTCTTTCTATGGAAGTTCGTATATGATTACTTAGGGAAACGAAATAGAAGGTATAGGAGAGAGCAAATGGCTCAATTTACAAAGGATTGGTCAACAAAAATGAAAGGATACAATCTGAACATTCGTCTATTTCTCTTGGCGTCTTTTATGCTAAATGTAGGAATGGGCATTTTTATGGTTATTTATAATTATTATATACGAGAGCTTGGATACGCTGATGATGTAAACGGTCGAGTGATTGCCATGCAGGCAACGGCTACAGCAATTGCTTTGTTACCGGTGGGGTTACTTAGCGATCGGCTTGGACGAAAGCGTTTAATTTTAATTGGTTCTGTGGTGGTTGCAGCAAGTTTGGTTCTGCGCAGTATCGGTGTGGCAGAGGATTTATTAATTCTTGGAGCCTTTATTACAGGATTTTTTATGGCATTTGTCCAAGTAACGTCTATTCCGCTTCTTGCAGAAAACTCAAAGGAGTCGGAACGGGTTCATTTGTTCAGTTTAAATGCAGCAATGATGATGGCGGCAAACGTTATTGGGAACTTGCTTGGTGGAGTCTTAACAGATTCATTACATACGTGGTTCGGGATATCGATGCTTGAGAGCGTAAGAATTACACTTTTAATTGGAGTGACAATCGTTTGTTTTGGGTTAATTCCACTCTTTAAAATAAAAGAAAAACGAAAAGTTACTACATTTTCAGCCGGACGCTTGTCTGGATTTAAGCAGTTAGCCGAAAAAAAAGACTCATTAAAGTTAATTGTCTTGTTTGCGCTAGCGAGTCTGTTAATTGGCTTTGGTTCAGGACTCGTCATCCCTTATTTAAATCTTTATTTTACGGATCGCTTTGATGTAAGCTATTCACTTGTTGGCATAATATTGGCGCTCGGACAAGGGATGACAGCTGTCGCCATGATGATTGGACCGAGTGTTGTAAAGCGGTTTGGAGAGGTTAAAGCGGTTGTCTTACTCCAAATTGGCTCACTCCCTTTTCTTTTGTTAAGTGCCTATACGGAAATTCTCTGGCTTGCTGTAATTGGATTTCTGTTCAGGCAGGCCTTAATGAATGCAGGAAACCCGATTCACTCAGCACTCATGATGCGATTGGTTGACCCCTCTATGCGTGGTCTTGCCAATTCATTAGGCCAAATGGTCTTTCAATTAGGATGGGCCATCATGGGGCCGGTATCGATGGGTATTGTGCTTATGTATGGTTCGTATACAGGCTACGCGATTGTCTTTACGATTACGGCGTGTCTCTATTTAATTGGCTCTGTTTACTTCTATTTTGTCTTCGGACGAAAGCAGAAAGATATTCCAGCCCCTTTAGTTGTTGAAAAAAGTTGACCAGTTTATGATTGCATGCTATGATTTTCCCAACTTAGTACAAATTAAATAAACTCTTATCAAGAGTGGCGGAGGGACTGGCCCTATGATGCCCGGCAACCACGGAATCTCAAAGATTCTGCAGGTGCTAATTCCAGCAAAGTAACAAGTGTTACTTTGATAGATGAGAGAGGGATAAATGAAAACCTTCTGCTTATCTGCATGAGGTTTTTTTGTTTATACGATTAGAAAGTGAGGATTTCGCTTGTGATAACACTTAAAGGATTAAAGAAAGTCTTTGAATTAAAAAGTGGAGCCGTCACCGCTGTAGATGGTGTCGACTTAACGATTGAAAAAGGCGGTATCTTTGGCATCATTGGTTATAGTGGTGCAGGAAAGAGTACACTCATTCGTATGTTGAACATGTTAGAGCGTCCTACAAGTGGTGAAGTAAACATAGATGGGGAAGACATTTCGAAGCTATCAAAAAAAGAGCTTCGTAAATCGCGACAAGAAATGGGAATGATTTTTCAACATTTTAACCTACTATGGTCTCGCACGGTATATGATAACATCGCATTTCCTCTTGAGATTGCAGGAGTAAAAGGGACTGAAAAAGATCAACGAGTCAAGGAATTAATTAAGCTTGTTGGGCTAGAAGGAAGAGATACAAGTTATCCCTCACAGCTGAGTGGAGGGCAAAAGCAACGTGTGGGGATCGCAAGAGCACTCGCAAATAACCCGAAAGTGCTCTTATGTGATGAAGCCACTTCAGCACTTGATCCAAAGACAACTGAATCGATCTTAGATTTGTTAGTTGATATTAATCAAAAGCTTAAGCTGACGATTGTATTGATTACCCACGAAATGCATGTTATTCGTAAGATTTGTTCAGAAGTAGCTGTAATGGAAAATGGACAAATTGTTGAAAAGGGACCTGTACTTGATGTGTTCCGTCACCCTAAGGAAGAAATGACAAAAGAGTTCCTAAAACAAATTACGGAACAGGATGATACAGAAGAAACAATTCAAGAGCTGTTAAGTGATGCAGGATCTGGAGATATTGTTCAGCTTACCTTCTCAGGAACAAGCGCAGAGCGACCATTAATCTCAGAACTGATTCGTACATTTAAAATTGATGTATCCATTCTTCACGGTAAAATTACAAAGGTTCAAGGTGGATCTTATGGAACTCTTTTTATTCAAATTACCGGTGATGAAGTAGAAAAGAAAAAAGCATTAGACTATATCATGACCAAAGAGGTTGAAGCGGAGGTGTTACGCCGTGACTGAGGCATTATTTCCAAATGTTCGTTGGGATCGCATCTGGGATGCAACCCTTGAAACCATCTATATGACAGGAATTTCTTTAATCGCTACATTTATTCTTGGTATTCTGCTCGGATTACTGTTATATTTAACTGGTAAGGGTAATTTATGGGCCAATAAACCGATAAACACGGTGATTGGTGCCTACGTGAACATTACTCGATCCATACCATTTGTTATCTTGTTAATTTTAATTATCCCATTTACAAAGTTAATCGTTGGAACCATTCTTGGCCCAACCGCTGCACTACCTGCACTTATTATTGGAGCGGCTCCGTTCTATGCTCGTATGGTTGAGATTGCTCTAAGAGAAATCGATCGAGGTGTAATTGAAGCAGCCCAATCTATGGGAGCGACCTCTTCAACCATTATTTTCAAGGTACTACTACCAGAGTCAACACCCGCACTTATTTCAGGTATTACAGTAACAACGATCGCAATGATTGGTTATACGGCAATGGCCGGAATTGTTGGTGGTGGAGGACTTGGAACACTCGCTTATCAAGAAGGGTTCCAACGTAATAATGGTGATGTAACATTGGTGGCTACGGTTGTCATTCTACTGGTAGTGTTTGTTGTACAGTGGATCGGCGACTTTCTCACATATAAAACAGATAAACGCTAAACGAATGGACGGGGGAATAGGAAATGAAAAAAATCTTAGGTACGGTTGGAACATCTAGTATTATTCTTGCACTTGCAGCTTGTGGTTCAGGTGATGAAGACACAATTCGTATTACAGCTTCAAACATTCCACACACTGAAATTCTTGAAGAAGCTGCAACGATCCTTGAGGACGATGGAATTGCTTTAGATATTATTGTTGCGGAAGATTATAACATTCCTAACATCGCACTTGAAGATGGAGATATTGATGCAAACTATTTTCAGCATCAGCCTTACCTAGATAAGCAAACGGAAGAGTTTGGATATGATTTTGCAGTAGCTGGAGATGCGATTCATATTGAGCCTTACGCATTATATTCTTCGGAATATGATAGTGTGGATGATATTCCAGAAGGTGGACTTATTATTTTTAGTAATAACCCTGCAGAAGAAGGGCGTTCTCTTCAATTACTTGCACAAGAAGGATTAATTACATTAACTGAAGGTGTTGGCTATGATGCAACATTGGACGATATTGAAGAGAACCCTAAAAACCTTGAATTTAGAAATGATGTAGATGCATCGCTATTACCACAGTTATATCAAAACAATGAAGGTGATGCGCTAATCATCAATGCGAACTATGCACTTGAGATTGATCTTAACCCTTCAGAGGACGGATTGATCACGGAGTCAAGCGGCACAGACAATCCATTTGGTAACTTAATTGTTGTTCGTGCTGGTGATGAAGAACGTGAAGACATTCAAAAATTAGTAGAAGTGCTTCACTCACAAGAAATTCAAGACTTCATTGAAGAAAAGTACGAAGGTGCTGTATTGCCGGTTCAGTAAGTTATTTTGAAATGACTAGACTAATGATTCTTTAGGGATCATTAGTCTTTTTACTGTTATTTAGCGAAAGTGTAAACGTAGACTCCTGCGGAAATAGTGCGAGGCGAAGACACTGTAGCGGTGCTTTTTCCGCGAAAGGAGCTGAGGCCGTTCTTGTGGGTGCGAGGGATTCTCCTGAAGCGGATGCATTGCTTTGTTCGTGTTTTGCCATCCGCTTTACTGCTATGTCCAACTCTCTTTTTTCATCGCATAACTTCTCATCCTCCCGCTCATACTACTGACATACGAATTTAAAAGTAGAAGGAGTTTGAGGCTCATGGAACAGCAACAATCTAACCAGAATAATACGATTCAAGAGGCACTTCACACTTATAAAGAAGGGCTCCATTCATTTACACAGAAGCTCCCTCACATCGCAAAAAGCTATAATAAGTTTACAGAGTCTTGTTTTGAAGAAGGTACGTTAACGAAAAAGGGTAAGCAATTAATAGCCCTTGGAATTAGTGTCTATTCTCAGGATGAGTATTGCATTATCTATCACACAAAAGGATGCCTGGATCAAGGATGCAGTGAAGATGAAATTCTTGAATCAGTCGGAGTAGCTGCAGCATTTGGTGGCGGAGCTGCAATGAGTCAAGGCGTAACCCTTGTGCAAGAGGCCATTCAGAAGCTTGGAAACAATTCATCGAAACAAGCGTTTCAATAATAAGAGTTAGATCTAGCAGCACCCTTTGGTGTTGCTACTTTTTTTGTTATAATGAAGTTTCGCAAGTAGGCTTGACGCCTTGAACTCAAGTTGGATTTGTTATAAGATTAGAATGAGAATAGAATGATAATAAGTAAATTGAACGGCTGTGTGAATTTTGTTTGTACAGCACATACATTGGAGGTAGTGAAAATGGCAGCATCACATTTAAAAATTGAGAATTTGAACGTTTCAATAGAAGGAAAGCACATTCTAAGAGACTTTAGCTTAGACGTAAAAGGTGGAGAAATCCATGCAATCATGGGGCCAAACGGTACAGGTAAATCAACGTTAGCTTCTGCAATCATGGGTCATCCTAAGTATGAAATCACAAGTGGATCCATCCACTTAGATGGTGAAGATGTGCGTGAAATGGAAGTGGACGAGCGTGCACAAGCTGGTCTTTTCCTTGCAATGCAGTACCCAAGTGAAATCAGTGGGATTACAAATGCAGACTTCCTTCGTTCAGCAATTAATGCTGGAAAAGAAGAAGGCGAAGAAATTTCTCTTATGAAATTCATCCGTAAAATGGATTCAAAAATGGACGTACTAGATATGGATCAGTCTTTCTCTCAACGTTACCTTAACGAAGGATTCTCAGGTGGAGAGAAAAAACGTAACGAAATTCTTCAACTTCTTATGCTTGAGCCTAAAATTGCGATTTTAGATGAAATTGACTCTGGTCTTGATATTGATGCACTTAAAGTTGTATCTAAAGGTGTAAACGAAATGCGCGGAGAAGATTTCGGTTGCTTAATTATTACTCACTACCAACGTCTGTTGGACTACATTACTCCTGATAAAGTCCACGTTATGATGCAAGGACGTATTGTTAAATCTGGTGGTCCAGAGCTTGCAGAGCGTCTTGAAGCAGAAGGTTATGACTGGATCAAAGCAGAGCTTGGTATTGAAGACGAGCGCGTAAATCAGGAAGCATAATAAAAGTAGATCAACAATAAAGGGTGGGTATATATGCCAGTTGAGACAAACGTACAAGTTTGGCAGGATGCTGTCCAAACATTATCTAATGAACTGAACGAACCAAAATGGCTGAATGAACTGCGTATAAACGCCGTTTCTCAAGTGGAATCGCTTGAATTGCCTAAACCAGATAAAACAAAGATCGAAAAGTGGAACTTCACTTCTTTTACACATGAACTAGTTGAGAATAAAGTAGTGACATCTCTTGACGCTCTTCCTGAGAGCATCCAGGCTCTCATTGAGAAAGATGTACAAAACGTCATCGTACAAGAAAATGGAGATACAACATTCAGTAAAGTATCGGATGAACTTGCTAAGCAGGGTGTTATCTTCACAGATCTACGCACAGCAGTACAAGAACACTCAGATCTATTAAAGAAATACCTCTTTACTGAAGTGGTTGATTCTACGGAAAACCGCTTAACAGCTATTAATGCAGCCCTTATGGCTGGTGGAGTATTTGTCTACGTTCCAAGAAACGTAGAAGTAGAGCTTCCATTACAAGCTGTTTATGCGCAAAACCAAGCAGATGGTGGGTTGTTTAACCACGTGGTGATTGTGGCTGAAGATAACAGCTCTGTGACTTACGTTGAGAACTATTCATCTACAGGGGATAAAGCTTCTCTTGCAAACATTATTGCTGAAGTACACGTTGGTGCGAACGCACGTGTATCCTTTGGTGCAGTAGATAACTTGGATGATCAAGTCACTTCGTATATTGTACGTCGCGGACATGTAGCTCGAGATGGCCGTCTAGAATGGGCTCTTGGTCTAATGAACAACGGAAATACGGTGGCTGAGAATACAACTCACCTGATTGGTGATGGTTCTACAGCTGATACGAAATCTGTAACAGTCGGAACAGGTTCTCAAAAACAGAACATCACAACAACGATTTTCCATCACGGTAAAAACTCTGACGGACAAATTTTAAAGCATGGTGTAATGAAAGAATCTGCTTCTACTATTTTTAATGGTATTTCTAAAATCGAGCATGGCGCATCTAAATCAAACGGTGAGCAAACAGAACGTATTCTAATGCTTAGTGAGAAGGCAAGAGGGGACGCTAATCCAATCCTTCTAATTGACGAAGATGATGTAACGGCAGGTCACGCTGCATCGGTTGGACGTATTGATCCACTTCAAATGTTCTACTTGATGAGTCGTGGAATTCCTCGTAAAGAAGCAGAGCGCTTGGTTATTCACGGGTTCCTTGCCCCTGTTGTAAACGAACTGCCAATCGATTCCGTAAAAGAACGTCTACGTGAAGCGATTGAAAGGAAAGTGAAGTAATGCATGCGGCTGAAATCAAGAAGCTTTTCCCGCTTCTTGATCAACATGTCAATGGTAAGCCACTCGTTTACCTTGACAGTGCAGCCACTTCTCAAAAGCCTTATACCGTGATTGAGAAGCTGGATGATTATTATCGTCGCTATAATTCAAATGTACACAGAGGCGTTCATACACTTGGTACCATCGCAACGGATGAGTATGAGGGAGCAAGAGAAAAGGTTCGCGCTTTTCTTGGTGCGGCTTCTACTGAAGAAATCATCTTTACTCGTGGGACCACAACGGCGCTTAACCTTGTTGCTAGATGTTACGGAACAGCGAATCTAACGGAAGGTGATGAGATTGTAATCACTCCGATGGAGCATCATAGTAATATCATTCCTTGGCAGCAAGTAGCTAAAGCGACAGGTGCAACCCTAAAGTATTTAACACTACTTGAGGATGGCACAATTGATATGAACGAGGCACAGACGACGATTACGTCAAATACAAAGATTGTATCTGTCATGCAGGTGTCGAACGTACTTGGAACGATTAACCCAATTAAAGAATTAACGCAGTTAGCTCATAAACACGGAGCTGTCATGGTAGTGGACGGGGCACAAGGTGCGCCGCACATGAAAGTAAATGTCCAGGAATTGGATTGCGATTTCTATGCTTTTTCAGGACATAAGCTTGGTGGACCTACCGGAATCGGTGTATTATATGGGAAGAAGCAATTGCTTCAGAACATGGAACCGTATGAGTTCGGTGGCGAAATGATTGACTTTGTTGGGTTATATGAATCCACATGGAAAGAGCTTCCGTGGAAGTTCGAAGGTGGTACACCAATTATCGCTGGAGCAATTGGACTTGGTGCAGCCATTGATTTTATAGGGGATTTAGGGCTTGATACGATTAAGGCTCACGAGCAAGAGCTTGTCTCTTATTCATTTGAGCGCTTATCAGAAATTGACGGATTAACGATCTTTGGTCCAAAAGAACGGGCCGGTGTAGTGACTTTCCAATTAGATGATATCCACCCGCATGATATTGCAACAGTACTTGATGCTGAAGGCATTGCGGTTCGGGCCGGACATCATTGTGCACAGCTTTTAATGAAGTGGCTTAAGGTTTCTGCAACTGCACGTGCCAGCTACTACGTGTACAATACAAAGGAAGACATTGACGCTTTAAAAGATGGATTAGTTCAAACAAAGGAGTATTTCGGTGATGGCTTCTAATAATCTCGACACGCTCTATCGTCAGGTGATTATGGATCACTATAAGAACCCTCGTAACCAGGGTGTGTTCTCTGATGATACATTAACCGTGAACTTAAATAATCCTACTTGTGGAGATCGTGTTCAAATTCAAATGAAAGTGGAAGATGGACAGGTTGAAGCCGCTAAATTTGAAGGAGAAGGCTGTTCAATCAGTATGGCATCTGCATCGATGATGACTCAAGCCATTAAAGGCATGAAAGTCGAAGATGCATTAAAGATGTCTGAGATCTTCTCTAACATGATGCTTGGTAAGGACTATGATGAAGACTTGTTTGATTTGGGTGACATTGAAGCATTACAGGGGGTTACTAAATTCCCTGCTCGCATTAAGTGTGCTACTCTTGCCTGGAAGGCAATGGAACAAGGGCTGAACGAGAAAGACAAATAAGCAAGTTGATTCTCATTAGGAGGGATTCACAATGGCAAAGAAAATGCCTGATATTGGTGAATATAAATATGGATTTTCAGACCGTGATGTATCGATCTTCCGCTCTGGACGTGGCCTAACAAAAGAAATCGTTGAAGAAATTTCACGTATGAAGGAAGAGCCGCAGTGGATGCTAGACTTCCGTCTGAAATCTCTTGAGCTTTTCTACAAAATGCCTATGCCTCAGTGGGGTGGCGATCTTTCAGAGCTAGACTTTGATGACATTACGTATTACGTAAAAGCGTCTGAGCAGACAGAGCGTTCTTGGGATGAAGTACCAGAGGAAATTAAAAACACGTTTGATAAGCTTGGAATTCCTGAAGCAGAGCAAAAGTATCTTGCTGGTGTATCTGCACAGTATGAATCTGAGGTTGTTTATCACAACATGAAGCAAGAGCTTACGGATCTTGGAATCATTTTCAAGGATACAGATTCGGCTCTTCGTGAAAATGAAGACATCTTCAAAAAGCATTTTGGAACGATTATTCCTCCAGCGGATAACAAGTTTGCTGCACTAAACTCAGCTGTATGGTCTGGTGGATCATTCATCTATGTACCTAAAGGTGTTAAAACGGAAACGCCTCTACAAGCTTACTTCCGTATTAACTCTGAGAACATGGGTCAGTTCGAGCGTACGTTAATCATCGCTGATGAAGATAGCTCTGTTCACTACGTTGAGGGCTGTACAGCGCCTGTTTATACAACAAACTCACTTCACAGTGCCGTTGTTGAGATCATTGTTAAGGACAATGCATATTGTCGTTACACAACCATCCAGAACTGGGCACCAAACATCTTTAACCTCGTTACAAAACGTGCGGTTGCAGATGCTGGAGCAACTATGGAATGGGTTGATGGAAACATCGGATCTAAATTAACAATGAAGTATCCAGCTGTTATTATGCGTGGAGAAGGAGCAAAAGGAACAATCCTTTCTATCGCTATCGCTGGTAAAGGACAGCACCAGGATGCAGGAGCGAAAGTCACTCACCTTGCACCAAACTGTTCTTCTACGATCGTATCTAAGTCGATTTCTAAGCATGGTGGTAAAGTAACATATCGTGGAATTTGCCACTTTGGGCGTCGCTCGGAAGGATCAAAATCCAAGATTGAGTGTGATACACTAATCATGGATAACCAATCCACATCCGATACGATTCCTTACAATGAAATCCTAAATAACAACATTACGCTTGAGCACGAAGCAACGGTATCAAAAGTATCAGAAGATCAACTCTTCTACCTAATGAGCCGTGGTATCTCTGAGCAAGAAGCAACAGAGATGATCGTTATGGGCTTCATCGAGCCATTCACTAAAGAACTTCCAATGGAATATGCAGTTGAGATGAACCGTCTGATCAGCTTTGAAATGGAAGGTTCAATCGGATAATTAGGAAATAGAAAAAGCGAGTCCTTCTTGGGCTCGCTTTTTTAATTCTTTAATCACTTGTCTTTTCAAGGCTTTTAGCCTCACGTTCATTCAGTGAACTTGGATAAAGTACGATATGACCAGGCTGAGAAGCTGGTGCTTCTAATTGAGCGACAAAATCATCAGCTAAGGCAATGACCCATGCTGCCTGTTCATTATCTTTTAAAACAAGTGCTAAAGTACCATACTGTTGGGTGTGTTCCCAATCAAAATGGTGTGTCTGACCATCTTCTTCAAGATAAATGCCTTCAGGACCACTAGTCACCCTCGTATCTCCACTTTGCCATTCCCCGTGAATTTGAGCTCCGACATCATAATAAGAGATTCCGTCCCCTCGATCTCCATATGTAGCGATATGCTGCTGTGTGTTTTGATCTGAGTCCTGGTATGTGACTGCAGCGATATCGTTTGCAAGCCACTTAACATTTATCTTTTCGTTATTTGTAGAAAGTCGTTGAAGTGGTCTTGCTAAGATATAATAGTAATCTCGGTAATAGATCATTTCTCCCTTTTGAATATCCTGCTTCAGTACAAGGGTGTTCGAACCATCTGGTGAGAAGCTTAAAGTGCTATGAACGTTTTGACTGGTAGAATAAATGAAATAGCCATTTAAAGCGAGGAACAGAGTCACAGCTGTTCCACCAGTAAGCAGCCATTTTTTTGATCGATTAAAATAAAATAGAAAAGAGACGGCTAAACTGATTATGCATACACAATTTATCCAATAAAAAAGGAGAGTGTGAATATATTCTACTTCTCTGCTTAATAAGCGAGGCACAAATAGATAGCCAATCTGCAGGAAAAATAGTCCGAGAGAGAAGAGTAAGAAACATAGGGCTAAAATGGTACGCCATGGTTTATTCGTTTTCATCAGGATCGACCTCCCTATTAAATTCCCACGTCAATCCGTTATCGTTAGAAGAAAACTCTCCCTTTACAAGGCCGCCTAAATAATCACCGTTTGGTCCTTGATTTAAATGGAGAAGCAATTGATCGTTTTTTAAAAAGGGCATTTCTGCTTGAACAAAAATCGCTTCATACTCTTCTGGAACACGAATATCTGCCTCGATCCAACTGCTTCCGGCATCGTTGGTTACATAAAAGTCTGGAGCATCAGGATTAATGATTCCGTAAGATACGAATCCTGTAGACTCGTCCACAAAGCCACCATCAGCTACAAGACGGAGCGTGTCTGGAATATCAACTGATGTCCAGCTAACGCCTCCATCATAAGTTAGATAGATATATGTCATTTCACTCGACATCGTTTTGTCCCCGGTAAAGATGAGATATCCAAATGTATCATTTACTAACTCCATTTTTCGATACCGAAGATACGGTATTGAGTCAGTAACGAGTGAATCCTGCCACGATTGACCTTGATCAGTTGTTGATACGGTTCGAACAGATAGACCATTGTCCTCATGAACAGCGTACATAAAAATGGATCTTTGATTTGTTAACATGTAACTTTTGTGTATTAATTCCTCTTGACTCCCACTATACTCTCCAACAAAAAGGGATTGTGGTTCAATAGGAACGACTATCCAATTTTCACCTTGATCAAATGTTACTGATAATTCATCTTGGTTAATTGAATAATCTACTTTTTGATTTGTAACTGAGAGAGTGGGTTCTTGGTCCTCTGTCAGTTGAACCTGCTCTTCTAGTTTTTCAGTTTGAGTTTGCTCAGGTAATGAAGTCATAACTTTCTGCTGCATAAACAATCCTGCAGTTAAACTAGAAATCATGATAATGGATAATCCAATAGCAATCTTTTTCATACAAATGCTCCTTTAAAACAAGTTTTCCGCTTCCATTATATCCAAATTATTGGTTGATTTGGGGAGTTTCATTAAATTTATTTTGTGAAAAAGAGGACCGTGAGAATTCATTTCTCACGGTCCTCTTGTCATTGCTTATTCTTCTGCCTGTTCCTTATAAAACTCTTTTTCCTTTTTATCTGAACTAAATGTCACTTGAGTTGGGTGGTGGGCTTTATTAAAGGAACCGCCACTGACATCTTTAACCGTATGTACAACTGTGAAAGCATCAAGATCCAATTCACGAATCAGCTTTTTTAAGAAAAACAGCTGTTGCTTTTTAACGACAACATAAATTAAGTTTTCTTCTTCATTCACATCGTAATTTTTGCCTTGTAGGATTGTTGCATGTGCCCCTAAATTCTTTTGGATTGAGCGGGCGATGGATTCATGATTTTTTGAGAAAATATGTACGATCTTCTTTGATTCAAAGCCTTCTAATACATAGTCTGTTACTCGCTTTCCAATAAACAGTGCGACGACCGTGTACATGGTTAAGAGGGGTCCAATCACAAAGATTCCAGCTAAAACAACTAGCGTATCAAGAACAAAGTTCGTGCCGGTTAAGTCCCAACCAAACTTATAATTTAGCATCTTAGCAATGGTTGACGACCCACTCATTGTGCTTCCTGAACGAAAGATAAACCCAAACCCAATGCCGGTAAAGACGCCTGAATAAAGAGCGGCTAATAGAGGATCATTAATTGGATTTGCTAAATCCTCAAGAAGGAACAGAAATAAAGAAAACAAGGGTACAGTTACGATTGATTTCACAATCATTGACCGTGGAAGGTAACGATAACCTATAAGTAAAATAATTCCGTTTGTAAGTAGAGTCACTAATGCGGGCGACCAACCTAACCCAAAATAAAATAAAAGCGCTAGCCCTGCTACGCCTCCCTCAGCAAGGGAATTGGGCATGGCAAAAATAGAAACAGAAAACGCAAAGAAAAAGGTTCCAAGGATCATTAAACTATAGTCCTTCATATGTACCTCCTAACATTAACCCTGACTAGTAACCATGTTACCCTTCACTGCTGTTACTAAACAAGTTGAATTACATTTAACATGAGATGCATAGAAGGGGATTAAACTTCTTAATTGCTTCAAGCTTGCTTCACTTAAAAAAGAGTATTATCATAAAATATAATACATACCATAAGTGAAAAATGAGCGAGTCCTTAAGGATTCGCTTCTTCTAGTTCAATCTAAAAAAGAGTTAAGGAGCTACCAACATGATCTACATCGGATTAACAGGCTGGGGAGATCACGATTCTTTATATGAAGGAACGAGGGCAGCTGATAAGCTTTCCACCTATGCAGGCTACTTTCCAATTGTAGAGTTGGATTCTTCTTTTTATGCGGTTCAGCCGAAACGGTCGATGGAGAAGTGGGCGCATGAGACACCTGATTCGTTTTCATTTATTGTGAAAGCCTATCAAGGGATGACTGGGCATCAGACAGGCTTTGCTCCTTTTGATGATAAGGAATCAATGTTTGCGGCATATATCGAGTCTTTGCAGCCGATTGGTTCAAAGCTTGCTATGGTGCTATGTCAATTTCCACCTTGGTTTGATTGTCGTAAAGAGAACGTTCAGTGGGTACGCTATGTAAAGGAAAAGCTCGCAGGTTATCCTGTCGCACTTGAGTTTAGAC
Organism: Alkalicoccobacillus gibsonii; assembly: GCF_016798245.1. Taxonomy (GTDB): domain Bacteria; phylum Bacillota; class Bacilli; order Bacillales; family Bacillaceae_D; genus Alkalicoccobacillus; species Alkalicoccobacillus gibsonii. The sequence continues at coordinate 906,268 of NZ_JAEUZA010000002.1, forward strand.
ACCAAAGCTGGTTTAGTGGGACTATGAGGGAGCGTACTCTTGAATTCATGGAGCAGGAGGATTTCATTCATTCAATTTGTGATGAACCGCAGGCTGGAGTAGGTTCGATTCCAACTGTGCTCCATCCAACAAATGAACTCAAAACATTAGTACGTCTCCACGGAAGAAATACATATGGTTGGAATGATACAAAAGACGGAAAATGGCGTGAAGTTCGGTACTTATATCGTTATAATAAAGAAGAGTTAGAAGAATGGCGCAAGCATGTGTTAACATTACACACGCAAAGTAAGGATATTTACGTCATTTTTAACAACAATTCTGGTGGGGACGCAGCGGATAATGCTAGGCAATTGATTGATATGCTTGGGATTACGTACGAAGGGTTAGCCCCACGACAATTGGATTTATTTTGAGTGTAAAACGATATGAAAAAGTAAGAAGGGTTGTTACATGAGCTGGTTTTTGTTAGTTGTCATTGGATTGGCAGCAGGTACGGTCGGTAGCTTAATGGGTCTTGGTGGTGGAATTATTGTTGTACCAGCACTCTTGTCTCTAAATGGTGTGTTATCCATTTTAAATGATGTGACACCTCAAGTTGCTGCCGGTACCTCTTTATTAATCATGATCTTCACTGGAATTTCATCAACGGTTGCTTACGCGAAACAAAAAACGATTGATTTTAAAAGTGGAGCCATCTTCTCTATTGGCATTATTCCTGGAGCCATCTGTGGGGTTATTATTAACCGAACCGTCAACACGGATGATTTTCTTTTATACTTCGGCATTTTTATGCTAGTAGTTGCTTTTACTTTTTTTGTGCGCAAGTATTTAAAACCAATGAAGCTACGTCCAAAAGGATTTAAGCGAACAGTCCTGGATCCAAGCGGAAACGAATTTACATACGGCTATCAGCCTGTTTTCGCAATCGTCCTTAGTTTTTTTGTAGGCATTATCTCAAGCTTATTTGGTGTAGGTGGAGGCGCGCTGATGGTGCCTATCATGATTATTTTATTTGGCTTTCCAGCGCATTTTGCTGTTGCGACATCGATGTTTGTCATTTTAGTATCTGCATTTATCGGTTCCATTTCACACATGGCTGCGGGTCATGTGAACTGGCTCTATGCTCTTGCACTAGTGCCGGGAGCATGGTTTGGTGGACAGCTAGGTGCAGCCATTAATCGTCGAATCTCAAGTGATCGCTTGATCTTTATTTTACGAATTTTTATGGTGATCATTGCTATTCGTCTTATTATTCAAGGGCTGAATGGTTAGAGTAGGAGGGGGATCAACATGAGAGAAAAGGTTCTCACTCTTTTTCATACGAATGATATACACAGTGATTTTAATCAGTGGCCAGGAATTGTTCGCTATGTAAAGGAACATCGTACGAAGGATTCTTTATTTTTGGATTTAGGAGATCATGCAGATCGAAGTAATCCGATTACTGAGGCTACAGAAGGAATGGCCAACATGGAGCTACTAAACATAGCTGGTGTTGACTTTGCGACAATTGGTAACAACGAGGGCGTTACATTTTCTAAACATCAATTAGATACACTTTACGAAAAAGCGTCGTTTCCAATCCTACTTGCAAACTTATTAAATGAGGATGGCACTCAGCCTTCATGGTCGATACCATCGTCCATAAAGGTAATGGAAGGTGGATTACGAATTGGCCTATTCGGTGTCACTGCGCCGCTTTCACACTTTTACGAGAAGCTTGGCTGGACCGTTGTTGACCTAACAACTTGTATTAAAAAAGAAATTGAAAAGCTCCAACCTCAGGTAGATGCGATCATTTTACTTTCTCATCTTGGATTGTTTAAAGATGAACAAATTGCTGAAGAGATTGATGGAATTGATGTAATCATTGGCGCTCATACTCATCATGTGATAGATCAGGGCAAGCGTGTCGGTAACACGCTTATCGTTCAAGCGGGTAAGCACGGTCATTATCTTGGTGAAGTGACGTTAACCTTTAATCTAGATCATCGACTAACATCATCACAAGCGATCTTACATGAAACGAAGGAAATGGTTGCAGATCCTGATACCATTCAATACTTAGAACATGCTCGTAAGCGATCTGAAGACATTCTAAAGCAACCATTGGCAACGTTACCTGAGCCACTGCCAGTTGACTGGTATAGAGAGACGACGGCTACGAGACTCTTATGTGATGGGGTCACGGAATGGTGTGGTGAGTCCATTGGGATGATGAATGCTGGTGTGTTATTGAGTGATTTACCTAAGGGACAACTGACCCGTGGAGCTATTCATCGAATATGTCCTCACCCAATCAACCCTTGTGTCATTCAGCTTTCAGGAAGTGAACTTTGGACAACAATTGAACGAGCCTCGAGCTTAAAATTAATAAATTTAGAGTTAAAAGGATTTGGCTTTCGTGGTCAGGTGTTAGGGAAAATGATTTATACCGGTATTTCTGTCATATTAGATCCAGACGATGAGGAGAAGGTCGTAAGTATATCAGTGCTAGGTAAACCAATTGATCCTAAAGCAACGTACAGCCTAGCTACACTTGATATGTATACATTTGGATTCTTATATCCTGAATTAACAGATTCAGAAGACAAAAATTATCTGATGCCTGAATTCTTAAGAGATATCCTCGCCTGGAAGTTAAACCAACAATAATTAAGGAACCGTCGGCGCCCTCTCTCCATAGAATGTGGAGAAAGGGGTGTTCTGGATGATAGAGGTTCAACCAATAACCATTGAGGGTATAGGGTTTACAGCTATTACTGTTAAGTTACCTAAAACAAACTTTATGGCCGTAACCGGTGAGGATGGCTACATTATGTGTGGAGCATTAGATGTTGCTTTATTAAATGAAAAGTTAAAAGATCGAGGTATCTTAGCTGGGCGTGCAGTAGGTGTCCGTACGATTGATCAGTTGCTTGCGGCACCTCTTGAATCTGTAACCTTAGCAGCTGAAGAAAAAGGGGTAAAAAAAGGAACGATCGGTAAAGATGCCATGCTTTTGCTACATGGAATAACACCTGATGAGTAAGGATTTTTCCTTACTCATCAGGTAATGGACAAGCCATATGACAGGGGGAACCAAAGATGATTTCTTATATTTTTGCAATGGATGAAGAACGAGCAATTGGAAAAAATAACGATTTGCCATGGCACTTGCCTGCTGATTTTCAATTCTTTAAAGATACAACAAAACATCACACCATCGTAATGGGACGTAAAACCTTTGATTCTCTTGATAAGAGGCCTTTGCCTCATCGACGCAATATTATAGTGACCCGTAATAAAGACTACGTTGCAGATGGCTGTGAAGTGGTACATACCATTGATGAGGCAAAAGCGTTATTTCATCCAGATGAAGAAACGTTTGTTATTGGAGGGACAGAGCTTTTTAAACTTTTTATGGACGATGCTGATCGAATGTATATTACTCGAATTGAAGGTGTGTTTAATGGAGATACCTTTTTCCCTGAAGTACCAGAGGAAGAGTGGAAGCTTGTTTCGAGTCGTGAGGGCGTTGTGGATGAAAAGAATAAGCACAAGCATCAGTATGAAGTATACGAACGAGTCTAAGGTTGTATAAAGTAAAAGGTCAAAACCCCCATCTTCTTGCATACAGTTTAGTAGGAGGGGGTTTTTGGCATGTTCAATCGACGACCCATACGACGAACGAGACAAAAAGGGCCGCTGCCTTTTCGATATGTACTTCTATTATCCATACTCATCTTTAGTTTAATGACTTATCAGGGAATCTGGTTAATTGATAAAAAGATTCGACCAGTCATTGTGCAGATTGCCGAAATGGAGTTGAAAAACATTGCGACTCATTCACTCGAAGGTGCGCTAAATCAAAAGTTAGGGCAGACCATAAACATGGATGAGCTATTAATTATAGATAAAGATGATAGTGGCTATGTAACGATGCTTAGCTTTGATGCAGGGGAATATAATCGAATCTTAGGAGAAACGCTAACGGAGGTCCACCATCAGCTTAACGAGTTAAAAACAGGACCAGAAGGCGAAGTCATTGGCGAGGATCGCGTCATTCTCTATGAAATTCCACTAGGTCGAGCCTTAAATAACTCGCTACTCGCTGAGCTTGGTCCATCTATCCCTGTTAGACTGCAAACGATTAGCCATGTAAAGGTGAATATGAGTGATAAAGTAGAACCAGTGAATATAAATAGTACAAGAATCTCCTTAAATATAGATGTAGACATCGAAGTTGAAGTAGTGATTCCATTTGCTGTGACCACAGAAGCCATTAGCGTTACTTTACCTGTTGGCTTTTCAGTCATTAATGGACCAGTTCCTAATTACTACATGCAAGGTGGGGGAGGCGCAATTATGCCAGCACCAGTTGTTACTCCTGAAGAAATTGAAGAAACGGAAGAATCAGTAGATTAGATCAATTCTAAAGCCTGTTGATAGAATGATTTGTGTGTGTTAAGGTATACAAGTTGACTAAACTAAATAGTATAAACCTCATGTCGAGTGAGGTAGAGGCGCGAATCTTAAAAGTACATTTGTGGAGTGGCAACGATGATGCAAATGGAAAGGAAGCTTCGCCGAAACAGGAAGGGTGGCAAATTCTTTTTGTTGGGTCAGTGGTGAACAACTACTGGACTGTCACAGTATATAAACTGTGGAGGACTATCAACATGGAATGGGCGTTTGTGCATATAGAGAGCCATCATGGGATATCCATGATGGCTCTTATTTTTATTTAAACGATAGAGAGGAAAATTGGTTATATGGATGTTTACTCGATTATACCCCCACTTCTTGCACTTATACTCGTTATCCTAACGAGAAAGGTTCTATTATCACTAGGAGTGAGCATTATACTTGGAGCGCTCATGCTTTATGATTTCTCAATCCCTAAAGCAGCGACAGAGATTGTTCACATTGTTAGTTCATTATTTTTTAGTTATGAGATCGCAGAACCCGTTACTTTTGGAGGAATCGCAAATGGAATCGTAGAAAGCGGTTTTGCGATTAACGACTGGGAGTTTTTCATATTACTCTTTCTTATTTTACTTGGCATGGTCGCTTCCTTTATTTCTTTTTCAGGAGGAAGTACTGCTTTTGGAGAGTGGGCTGTAAAACGGATTAAGACACGTAAGGGAGCTCAGCTTCTTCCAATCGTGTTAGGGTTTATCATTTTTATTGATGATTATTTTAATAGTTTAACCGTTGGAAATGTCAGTCGCCCGGTTACGGACCGTCATCGTATCTCACGTGCAAAGCTTGCTTACTATGTGGATTCCACAGCAGCGCCGATTTGTGTGATTGCACCATTATCTAGCTGGGGTGCATATATTATCACGATCATCGCTGGAGTGTTGGAGAAAAACGAAGTAACCGATTATAGTGCATTTCAAGCCTTTCTTTCAATGATTCCTATGAACCTATATGCAATGACTGCGTTAGCCATGGTATTTGTCGTTGCCTTGTACAAGTTTGATATTGGTCTTATGAAAAAGCACGAAGATTTAGCCATTCGTGAAGGCGTCCTCTATGATTTATCTAAAGGGGAGCCAGAGGGATCTGCAGAGACAGGAGCTGGTGAACAACAAGGGAAGATTAGCTACCTTATTCTCCCGATTGTTACTCTTGTCATCGTAACTGTAGGGTTCATGATTACGACTGGTATATCAGGAGCCAGAGATGAAGGCGTTGCTGTGAACATGATGAGTATTTTTGAGTTCACAGACATCTCCCGTTCCTTATTATATGGAGCCATTGTTGGATTTTTGACTACATTAATTTGTACAATTTTTACAAAACCTGCTTCAAAAGACGTATTTGTTGTGGCAAAAGCTGGATTTAAATCGATGCTCCCTGCTGTTTGTATCTTGCTTTTAGCATGGACGATTAGTTCAATCATTGGTGATCTCGGAACAGGTGCTTATCTTGCATCTCTTGTAAGCAACGGAATTCCACCATTTTTACTTCCGCTTATGTTATTTGCTATTGCAGGTATCTCTGCAGTTTCAACTGGAACATCATGGGGAACCTTTGCCATTCTTCTCCCGATCGCTGGAGATATGGGAGCAACTGTGGACAGTTCATTGCTTCTACCAATGCTAGCTGCTGTTATGGCTGGATCCATTTTTGGAGATCATGTATCTCCAATCTCAGATACCACCATTTTATCTGCTGCGGGTTCTGGAAGTCATCACATCGACCACGTAATGACTCAGCTTCCATATGCGATTATAGCTGCAGTTGTTGCAGCGTTTGGATTTTTCCTCTTGCCACTACTTGGAACGGTTATCACTTTAGTTATAACAATTGTAGTTCTAATTCTAGTTGCGGTTGTGATCAAAAAGGTACAAGCAAAAAATAGTTGACTGACAAACAAATAAAGCGCGCATGCAAGTAGCATGCGCGCTTTTTATGATAGTCTAGTTAAATGATCGAATAAATAAGCAGCCACTCATTTACTAGATTATCTAACCTGTTGTACTCTCCATTGATCAGCCCTCAACAACGAATTTGCGTTCAGTTTCTTTGCCAACAATTCTGCGGCAACAGAATCCGTAAAGGTTTTATCCAAATGGCTGTTTGAATCCTTCAGAGTCTCTGTTACCCCTTTTACAGTACGAATAACTTTGTACATGGGGCACACTCCTCGATACCGATTCAGCCCATCGTGAAGCTGTTAGTTCATTCTCTCACACTAATCTAGCGAAGTATACAAAAGATTATGAGAAATAGACCCTTTTCCCTAACTTAATTATTTTTAAACATAACTCGACAAATCTTTTATTTGGGTATAACTTACTTTGACAACTGTAAGACGCATGCCTATAATGAATAATTGACATTGTGTTAAGAAAATGACGATTTTTCCTACAATATGTCTAATTTGAATTGTCAGATCATTTTGACTAAAGTGACCTGATCTGTGAACAAGTTGAAGGGAGTTCAAACAGTATGGCAGAAAGAGAACAATGGGGGTCCAGAGCCGGATTCGTATTAGCTGCAATTGGTTCTGCAGTAGGATTAGGGAATATTTGGAGATTCCCGTATGTTGCATATGAGAATGGAGGAGGCGCTTTTTTAATTCCGTATCTCTTTGCATTATTAACTGCGGGTATTCCAATTTTAATTATGGAATTCACAATGGGTCAAAGGTTCCGTGGATCATCTCCATTAACATATGCTCGTATTAATAGGAAAGCTGAATGGATGGGCTGGTGGCAGATTGCTATCGCATTTGTTATATCTACTTATTATTCCGTCATCATTGCCTGGGCCATTTCTTATACGTATTTTTCGTTCAGCTTAAGCTGGGGAGACAACCCAGAAGGATTTTTATTTAACGATTTTCTAAAGGTTGAAGAAGGAGTCGGTTATTTCGGTTCGCTTGTTCCTGGAGTATTGATTCCCTTGATTATCGTTTGGGCTACTACATTAGCCATTTTGTTTAAAGGTGTTAAAAAAGGAATTGAACTAGCAAACCGCATTCTAATTCCTACCTTGATTCTTATGTTTTTATGTATCGTTATTCGTGCATTAACGCTTGAAGGAGCTAGTGTTGGATTAGATGCATTTTTCAGACCTGATTGGGAAGGGTTAAAAAACCCGAGTGTCTGGGTAGCGGCTTACGGACACATCTTCTTTAGTTTATCTGTTGCTTTTGCGATTATGATCACGTACTCAAGTTATTTACCGAAGAAAGCGGATATTAATAATAATGCATTTATTACGGCATTTAGTAACTCCGGTTTTGAGATTCTCGCGGGTATTGGGGTTTTTGCGGTACTTGGATTCATGGCGGTATCAAGTGGGGTAGGAATTGATGAAGTGGCAGCAGGCGGAGTTGGACTTGCCTTTGTTGTATTTCCACAGATTATTAATACATTCCCAGGATTTAATGAATTCTTTGGTTTCTTATTTTTTGGATGTTTAGTACTGGCTGGGATTACATCACTTATCTCGATCGTAGAAACCTATGTAGCAGGGATTCAAGATAAATTCAACGTGACTCGTACAAAAGCGGTTATCGTTGGTGGTGGATTATCTGCATTAATTTCACTAGTATTTGCTACTCAAAATGGTGTGAATATTCTTGATGCGGTTGATTACTTTATTAATAACTTTGGTATTGCGGTATCAGGTTTAGTTACTGTTGTTGCTATGGGTTGGGTATTCCGCAAGCTTCCTGAAATTAAAGATCATACAAACCGTGTATCAGACTTTAAAATCGGTAGCTGGTGGACATTCTGCTTAATGGTTGTTACACCAATTATCTTGGGAATTATGTTTGTTCAGAACCTATATACAAACCTTACAAGTAATTATGGTGAACTTGAAACAAGCTTCTTACTTACATTTGGCTGGAGTGTTGCGGTACTTGCGATCGTCTTTGGATTTGTCATCTCAGCATTAAAATGGCAAACAGGAAAGAACCAACTAACTGTAAAAGAGATTCAAGAAGGGAAGGATGACGAATGAGTACCAGTGCAATTGTCATGCTTATACTAAGTACAACCATTATTTGGGGCGGTTTAGTATTCAGTATTGTGAATGCTAAAAAAGCAACCAAACGGAAAGAAGCTCAAAATAAATAACAAAAAGCCTCTAGGAAAAGCGATTCCTAGAGGCTTTTTTCAAGATTTCTTTTTGTTCTTATAAGCCTGTCTTTCCCAGCTTTTAAGTAATGGATAAGGGTCAAATGACCACTCTGTAACCCCATTGTCCCGATACATTCCATAATGGAGGTGAGGAGGGAACTTTCCTTGAGTTCCTGGTTTTCCATAGCCGGAGCTACCACAATAGCCTACAACTTGACCAGGCTTCACTACATCTCCTTTTTTAATTCCTTTTTCAAACCCACTGAGATGAGCGTAATAATGATAGATGTTATCTAAATCACGTATACCTACACGCCAGCCACCGTAATTATTCCAGCCAATTAATTCAACTGTACCATAAGAGGTAGACTGGATAGGTACTCCGTATCCGGCAAACAAATCGGTTCCCTCATGAATTCTTCGCCCGCCCCAGCCTCGCTTCGCCCCCCATGTACTGCGGTAGCTATAATTGGCGTGGAGTGGCATTACAAAGCTGTGTTCATGAAGATCAAGTGTACCAAACGCTTTATACGTTTTTGCATGAGATTGGACTATATTAACAGATTGTTCACGTTTGTAATATTCCCATAATGCAATACGCATATCTTCTTCCTTAAAGCCGTACTTCTCTAAGAAATGAGCGAAGGTAAAGAGGAGGTCTGCATCGTTAAAACGATCTGCAATCCCGTCTCCATCCCCATCCATTCCCACTCCACCAAATATACTAATGGAAAGTGGGTTTGAATCATCCAAGTCAGGGTTTGTTGCACCAGCCCACTGTGAGGGCGAATAAAAAATAGAGATTAATCCCTTTTCCTCATCCCGATCTCTCAAGGCTTTACGTAATCCTCTTTCATACGTATCTACAGCTGCAAGATAGTACCAAGGGACGTTTGTTAACGTTTCTGTTTTTTTGTACAAATTCATCCGATCTTCATACGTAGTATCGGATTGTTCTGCTGCAAGTCCTGAGTGAGGAAGCAGCGCTTGTACACATATAAAAAGAAGAAGACATAATAAAAAAAATCGTTTTGGAGACACGTTTGGCTGCTCCTTTCAATCAAGCGTTATACGGGTAGTGTAAGCTTCAACGTAAAAAATATATTAGTGAATGATTGGGAATTTTTAATAAGAGGGGTTTGGCTAAATGGTTTACTCATGATAAAGTAAGAAGGGAATAGACTTAAAGTTGATATGATTAGTAAGGATGGTGGATAGAGTGGCAAAGAAAGAAGAGCATGTCCGAAAACCAGAATGGCTTAAAATTAAGCTTAATACCAATGAATCTTATACAAACTTAAAGAAAATGATGAGAGAGAAAAAATTACATACGGTATGTGAGGAAGCAAGATGTCCTAATATTCATGAATGTTGGGCAGTTCGAAAAACAGCTACATTTATGATTTTAGGTGACATCTGTACGCGTGCCTGTCGATTTTGTGCCGTGAAGACAGGCCTCCCTACAGAATTAGATCTACAAGAGCCAGAACGTGTGGCAGACTCGGTTAGTGATATGGGTCTTAAGCATGTCGTAATCACCGCAGTAGCTAGAGATGACTTGAAAGACGGGGGAGCCGAGGTTTTTGCAGAAACGGTACGAGCTATTCGTCGCAAAAATCCGTTCTGTACCATAGAAGTGCTTCCTTCAGACATGCTTGGAAATGAAAACAGTCTGAAGACGCTGATGGATGCCAGACCAAATATTATGAACCACAACATTGAAACGGTTCGCCGATTATCTCCAAGAGTTCGAGCTCGTGCGACATATGATCGTACATTGGAATTCCTGCGTCGTGCAAAAGAAATGCATGATGATATTCCAACAAAATCGAGTTTAATGATTGGGCTGGGGGAAACGAAAGAAGAAATTATTGAGACAATGGATGATCTTAGAGCAAACAATGTAAATATTATGACCATTGGCCAATACTTACAACCGACTAAAAAGCATCTTAAAGTACAAAAATATTATCACCCAGATGAATTTGCAGAGCTTCGTGAGATCGCAATGAGTAAAGGATTTAGTCATTGTGAAGCAGGACCACTCGTTCGTTCATCTTATCACGCTGACGAACAAGTGAATCAGGCACAAGTAAACGAAGAAGCTAGAAAAGTTCAAGATGGAACAACCGTGAATTCATAATTAATAGAAGGCGGACATTCATTTATACAATGTGTCCGTCTTTTTAATGGTTAAAACGTTGTTCTACTTTTACAAAACCCGACATTTCCTGCTTCCTAATGCTTATGATACAATGGAAAAAATGAAACGTGAGGTGTATACGCGTTGGTTACGATTCAGGAACTTCAATTTGAAGTCGTTGAAGATATTAAAGATGGCTGGGATGAAGAAGCCTTTAAGTCGCGATATAGCGATATATTAAATAAATACGACTATATTGTAGGAGATTGGGGCTACAATCAGTTACGCCTGAGAGGGTTTTTCGAAGACAAGCATAAGAAATCAACGTACGATTCCAAAATCAGTACGTTGCCTGATTATCTTTACGAGTATTGTAATTTTGGATGCGCGTATTTTGTTGTGAAGCGTATTAAAAAACGTTCAGATAAAGGGAATAAACATAAACAAAAAGAGGGTAAATAACCCTCTTTATGAATCATGTGGTGGATGATGTCCAGGATACTTCCTTGGCGTATGCTGGTGGGCATCTTTATTTACATAATTAAATGCGCTATAGGTACGTTGGTCTTCTCTCCAAGGCGTACTTTTACCTTCCACAGGTGTATCTTTTCCTATCGGAGACCCGTAAGGACCTTCAGGAGTGGCCTCGGCAGTCACGTAATTATGCATGGCTTCAACGTTTTTAAAGTCATGATATTCTGTATCTGTTTGCTTTTTCAATGGAAGCCCTCCCTTAAGCCATAGGGTATCCAAAATGCTTTATTTTATGATTGGTTGACTGCGCTTACAAGAAAGGATTGGGATATAGGATGTATTTTGTAGACCGTACAAAGATTGAAACGACTTTAACCTATATGGAGTCACTTTTTCCAACATTCGATTCGCTAAAGGAACGTGATTCAATTATAGAGGATTTAGCTTTAGAGCGTGTTTGCTACCTCATGATTGAAGCAATTATTGACGTAGGAAATAGTATGATTGATGGGTTTATTATGCGCGACCCAGGAAGCTATGCAGATATTGTAGATATCTTAGTCGATGAACGAGTCATTGAGCATACGCAAGGAGAATCCTTAAAGGAGATCCTTCAAGTCAGAAAAGAGATCATTCAAACTTCGGGAACGATTAATCATAACGGTCTTTATCAACTTCTCCATGCGCAAAGTGGTTCGCTAAAAGCATTTCCGGAGAATGTTCGCAGCTATTTGGAAAATGAGTTAGGACCAGTGTCTGCTTTTTTACCTAAAGAGTAGGCAAGTCCTGTTCGTTTACAAAAAGAATGCCCATCGCTTACAATAAACGTAAGGTGGTGGACAGAATGAGAGACCAATCAATGTCAACTCGTTCAGTTGTGTTAACCCTATTAAAACGAAAGCATGAGCTGACAACAGCTGAGCTCTCTGAAATGCTTAAAATAACGGAGATGGCCGTAAGACGTCATTTGCGAGGGTTAGAAGTTGAGCAATTAATTACCTCCCGATTGGTTCGTCAAACCATGGGACGGCCCGTTCATAAATACTATTTAACTGAAAAAGGAAACGAGAATTTCCCACGAAATTATAGCCAGCTGTCACTCGGTTTCTTAGATGATCTGCGGGATTTATATGGTGCAAATGCTGTGAATCAGTTATTTGAGAAGCGACACAATCGTTTACATGAATCATATGAACCAAGTGTAACAGGGACGTTAAAAGAACGAATTCGAGCATTAGCTGATATTCAAAATGAACAGGGATATATGGTTCAGTGGACGGAGAACGAGGATGGTTCTTACGAATTTATTGAATATAATTGTCCGATTGCACATGTGGCTAAAGCGTATCCTATTGCCTGTACATGTGAAAAGAAGTTGTTCAAGGAATTACTCTACACTGAAAATGTAGAACGTACAGCGTGTATGGCTGAAAACGGAGATGCACACTGTGTTTATAAAATTAATAAGCAATCAACACTAAAGTAAGCCGTCCACTGGACGGTTTTTCTCATGAAAGGAATGTAACCATGACATACAAAGGATACTTGATTGATTTAGATGGGACGATGTATCGAGGCGGAGAGGTAATACCTGAAGCGATAGAGTTTGTGAACGAACTGAAACGCAGAGAGCTTCCTTACTTATTTGTTACAAATAATTCAACAAAGACCCCGGAAATAGCAGCTGCTCACTTGCGTAAATTATCTATTCCCGCTACACCGGAACATGTTTATACCTCTGCTATGGCAACGGCTTCGTACATCCGAAACCAAAAATCAGAGGCTCGTATTTATGTAATTGGGGAAGCGGGGATAAGAGAAGCATGCCGTCATGCCGGGCTTGTTGAAGCAACAGAGAATGTTGATTTTGTGGTCGTTGGGTTAGACAGAAAATTAACCTATCAGAAAATCAAACAAGCTTCTCTTCTTATCCAGCAAGGTGCTACATTTATTGCAACAAATCAAGATCATGCGTTGCCCACCGAAGAAGGGCTTGTCCCCGGAAACGGATCAATCGTTGCTGCCATTGCATCAGCTTCAGGGATAAAGCCCATGTTTGTTGGAAAGCCAGAAGCACTGATCATGACCCAGGCTCTTCGCAAATTAGGGTTAGGCGCGAGTGAAACGATTATGGTTGGCGATAACTATCGAACAGACATAATGGCCGGACTAAACGCTGGAATAGATACAATGCTTGTACTCTCAGGTGTCACAACAGAAGCTGATTTGCCTCAATTGCCAGTAAAACCAACAGTTACACTTCAAGCTCTTTCACAGTGGACGTTTGATCAGTAAGATCGGCTTCCATTCGATGTGCCAAACGGCTGGATGCAGCTGCTGCAATGGCTCCTACAATATCATCCAGGAAGGTGTGACAAACACCTTCTTTTTTCTCGTTTAACTTCTTTAAAATGCCGGGCTTTAGTTTGTCAACATATCCGTAGTTTGTAAAGCCAATGGAGCCGTACACATTAACAATGGAAAGTGCGATGACTTCATCAATTCCGTATAGACCTTCATCACGCTCTAGAATGCCTTGCAAAGGAGCCTCGAGCATGTTTTTCTCTGTTAAAATGTCCAACTGAATGCCTGTAATGATTGCATTTTGTACCTCTCGCTTAGAGAGGACTCGTTCCACATTTTCCTTGCACAACTCCATTGAGAGGTTCGGATGATATGCTTTTTGTAAAAAGTGAACTAGCTCAGCCATATCATCAATAGTAACGCCTCTAAATATAAGCCATTCTCTTGCTTTATCTGATAGCTCTTTTTGTGAGCAAACGTTTCTCATAAATGCCTCTCCTTATGAATGGATCATTGGATGCCATAGTGTTTGATTCCTGCACACATTTTATACAACTGGGTCATAGACTATCTATAATGAAAAATCTCAGGAGGAGGGAAACAATGTTTGAACGGAACATTTATGATAGTTATCGGTTATATAGTGAAAAGCGGTTTAAGCTAGACGGGTATGAATGTTTTGAAGCTGGAGGCGTTCCATATATATTGTTCCCAAAGGATGAGAGTGCTTCAAATGAAGCAGATATGCTTACATTTATCTCTTTTCTTAGAGAGGCAGGAGATGTTTCCGTACCGGAATTGATTCAAACTGCTCAAGGAACAAATACGAGCTTGATTGAAGGGTCAGAAATGTATCTTTGTCAATTACCATTGCCAAATCAAACACGTGCCCAACCTATGCCAATTGACGAAAGAGGTATAGGGGAACTCTTGGCATCATGGCACCATTTTGGAAGACAGATTCAGCCCAGAGTGAGACAGCAGGAATTGTTTGGACAGTGGGGGCCAATATGGACAACAAGACTTGAACAACTTGAGAACTGGTATGAAGAACTGTACATGCAAGGACCAAGAACCGCTGTAGATGAAACATTTTTAACAACCTATCCATACTTCATGGGTCTATCAGAAAATGCTATTCAATACGTGACGGATACCACATTGGACGGTGCTGGAAGTGAATCGATAGAAGGAACCCTTTGCCACCGGAGATTTTCTGAGCGTGCGTGGATTCAACTATCAGGAAACGGATCCATGATTAAACCTCCAACAGCGTTTGTATTTGATCATCCTGCAAGAGATCTAGCTGAATGGCTAAGGGGCCGACGAAGTCAGCTGTCGCGCTCGACTCAGTGGTCACAAGCAACAGACTTTTTAGAGGGATATCAAAGGTACCAGCCACTTTCTTCTACAAGCTGGCGACTTATGTTTGCCCGGTTGTTATATCCTGTTCATTATTTTGAACTTGTAGAGGACTATTACCGTTGTCAAATACCAATCGATCAACAAAAGCTTGGTCAAACCTTTTTACAGCTAGTTGAACAGGAAAAAGAGAATGAGATTTTTCTGCATCGATTTGCAGATGTACGTCCGATGCCCAATACGCCAACTGGTTTTCCGAGAGTTGACTGGTTGTAAAGATTCAAAACCGCTTCCATTACGTTAGGAACGGTTTTTATTTTTTTTTGAAGGATTTTAATCTCTTGTAAACTTTCAGAAGGTTCTTGTTTTAAGCGACAATCAGGTCTATAATGTCCTTTATAGATAAACATTTGTATTTTTAAGGAGACAGTTGGGAGTGGGAGATGTGGCAGAGTCAGTAAAAGTAGGACTTCTTGGTCTAGGAACAGTAGGAACAGGGGTGGCGTCCATTATTACTCGCCACCAAAAGGAATTACAGCATCAAGTAGGCTGTCCTGTAGAGATAAAAAAGGTTCTAGTACGAGACAAACAAAAATTACGTGAGAGTTTAATTCAAGACGCGCTGTTAACAGAAGATCCTTACGAAGTGATCCAAGATCAAGAGATTGATATTATCGTTGAAGTGATTGGAGGAGTCGAGCAAACAAAGGATTGGTTATTGGCTGCTCTTAATCAAAAAAAACATGTAGTCACTGCTAATAAGGATTTAATGGCTATTCATGGTGCGCAGCTACTAAAGTCAGCGGTTGAAAATCAGTGTGACTTATATTATGAAGCCAGTGTAGCTGGTGGAATTCCAATTTTACGTAGTTTATCAGATGGATTGTCTGCTGACCGAATTAAAAAAATAATGGGAATCGTAAATGGAACAACAAACTATATATTAACGAAAATGAGTACAGAAGGTAGTTCTTATGAAGAAGTTCTAAAACAAGCGCAGGATCTAGGATTTGCAGAGAGTGATCCAACATCAGATGTTGAAGGTCTAGATGCAGCTCGTAAAATGGCCATCCTCGCTACGCTTGGTTTTTCTGCCCCAATCAGTTTAACGGATGTGTCCGTTGAGGGAATTAGCAGTATCTCTGATGCTGACCTTCACTATGCAGAACGCCTTGGCTATACAATGAAATTGATTGGGATTGCTGACCGCACGGACGGGAAAATTGATGTCAGCGTCCGTCCAACGCTTTTACCAAATGAACATCCGCTTTCATCTGTACACAATGAGTACAACGCCGTTTATATTCATGGTGAAGCGGTAGGAGAAACGATGTTTTATGGACCAGGTGCCGGCTCCTTGCCAACTGCAACAGCCGTTGTCTCCGATCTTGTGACCGTAATGAAAAACATGAGACTTGGCGTGAACGGAAAGAGTGTTCTCGCTCCAATGAATGAAAAGACATTAAAAGAAGCGCAGGAGATCTCTTCCCAGTACTTTATCCGATTAAGGGTATTGGATCAGACGGGGACATTTTCAGCGATTACTGCATTATTTGCTGAATTTGACGTCAGCTTTGAAAAGCTTTTACAGCTACCAGTTGAAGGCGAAGAACTTGCTGAAATTATTGTCGTTACACATAAAACGAGTAAACAGACATTTGATGGGTTAATTGAACGGCTGAAAAACGTAGAAGTTGTTGAATCAGTTGAAAGCAGCTATTGCGTTGAAGGGGGAAATTAAAAGATGAGTAAATGGAATGGTCTTATTAAAGAATACGCAGAATTTTTACCGGTATCGGAGGAAACGCCTGCCCTTTCTTTGTCAGAGGGGAATACACCGCTTGTCCCATTAGAACGATTGTCCAAAGAGTGGGGAGTCGACATTCACGTAAAATACGAGGGTGCCAATCCAACTGGGTCGTTTAAGGACAGAGGAATGGTTATGGCCGTAGCTAAAGCTAAGGAAGAGGGTAGTAAAGCCATTATTTGTGCGTCTACCGGTAATACATCAGCAGCTGCTGCAGCATATGGCGCGCGCGCGGGACTTCGTTGCATCGTTGTTATCCCCGAGGGCAAAATTGCACTGGGCAAGCTTGCTCAAGCTGTAATGTATGGTGCTGAAGTTCTTGAAATTCAAGGGAACTTTGACCACGCACTTGATATCGTTCGTTCAATCAGTGAGGTTGAGCCAATCACGCTTGTTAACTCAGTGAACCCTTATCGAATTGAAGGTCAAAAAACAGCAGCCTTTGAAGTATGTGATGCACTCGGACAAGCGCCGGATGTGTTATGTATTCCAGTTGGGAATGCGGGGAATATCACAGCATACTGGAAAGGCTTTAAAGAATACCACGAAGCAAAAGGCACAGGACTTCCAGAGATGAGAGGCTTTGAAGCAGAAGGAGCAGCAGCCATTGTCCGTAATGAAGTGATCGAAGACCCTGAAACCATTGCTACAGCTATTCGAATTGGAAACCCAGCAAGCTGGGATAAAGCCGTAAATGCAGTAGAGGAATCGAATGGGAAAATTGATTTCGTGACAGACGAAGAAATCATTGAAGCCTACCAAACGCTTGCAACGAAAGAAGGCGTTTTTTGTGAACCAGCCTCAGCCGCTTCACTAGCAGGTCTGAAAAAACAAATCGATTCCGGCGAAATTAAGCAAGGATCTAAAGTTGTTTGCGTATTAACAGGAAACGGTCTAAAAGACCCTGCAACTGCAATCGACAGTGTGAAAGTGAAGCCAACCCTTCTTCCAAATGAAAAGGATGCATTCCTTGCTCATTTAAAACAAGGTGTGACTCAATAATGAAAACACAATCGTTTCAAATTAAGGTCCCAGGCAGTACAGCGAACCTGGGACCGGGCTTTGATTCCATTGGGCTTGCTGTTAGTCGTTACCTTGAACTTGAGGTCACACGTGCCGCCGATTGGTTTTTTTCTTCAGAATCAAAGGATTTAAAGGGAATTCCAGCTGGTGTTGATAATTTAGTGTGTAAAGTAGCAAAACAGACAGCTGAACAACTAAACGTTAATCTTCCGCCTTGCCATGTGAAAATGACTAGTAACATCCCGCTTGCACGAGGACTAGGTAGTAGTGCTGCGGCAATTGTAGCAGGAATTGAGCTCGCTTGTTATTTCTCAAACGAAGAGGTTACAGCAGAGCAAAAAACTCGTATCGCTAGTGTTTGGGAGGGTCATCCAGATAACGTAGCAGCCTCAGTGTATGGGGGATTGGTGATTGGAACCCATCATCAGGATTGGACTCGAGTGGTTCAAGCTGGAATACCAAAGATTGACTTGGTTTTTCTCATCCCAACCGAAGAAGTACTGACAAAAACGGCACGCGGCGTACTTCCAGAGAAACTCAACTTTTCAGAAGCAGTTCAAGCGGGTAGCGTAGGAAATGTACTCACAGCCGCAGCATTAACACGGGACTGGGAGCTCGTTGGAGAGATGATGGCTCAAGATCTGTACCATCAACCCTATCGTAAACAACTCATTCCGCTTATGGAAAAGGTGATTTCGTTTGCCGAAGCAGAAGAGGATATCTACGGAGCTGCATTAAGTGGAGCAGGACCAACCATTCTCTGTATCACAAAAGAAGGTATGGGTGCTCAGGTAGCTCACACATTAACACAAGCATTTAAAGGCATTGAAGTGGATGTATTAAAGCCAGCTGAACATGGAGTTAAACTAATTACAAAAAACTAGACATAAAAGGCATAAATGACAGAAACATCACATAAACTACGGCTGAACGAAAATAGGCTGGAGGTGGATGAGATGTTAAACATTAATAACCTTTATGAAGGTCAATCTGTCTATATTATTTATAGAAACCCTCACACACCAACCGTTGCAACCATTCAGGAGGCAACGATTGCAAGAGATCCAATGGATCCATCTATCTTATCATTGCTTCTGTATGATTATTATCACTCCATTGAAGAAGATGATGCCATCTTTGAAAGTTACGAAGCAGCTGAGCAAATGTTTGATCAATTTATGATGTAAAAAAACGCCTGGTCCGAGGACCAGGCGTTTCATCTTTATTAAAATACTTGCTCTAGCTCTTTTACTCCAGGTACTTCCTCAAGAAGCGCGCGTTCAATACCCGCCTTAAGTGTAATCGTTGAACTTGGGCAAGAACCGCAAGCGCCTAGTAGACGAACACGAACAATCCCGTCTTCAATACCTACTAACTCAACATCTCCACCGTCACGAAGTAAAAAAGGACGAAGCTTCTCCAATACTTCTTGTACTTCTTCTAACATATCAGTACTTGTTTCCATGGGTCAACACTCCTTTCTGACCCTATTATAATCGTCATAGCAGAAAAAATCCATGATCTTGACGTTTTTTTCGAGAAAAGTTCTCAATCTCCACGAGAGCGAGATTCTTTTATTGAATCTTTTCACATTATTCGGTACGCTTCATAGGAGAGGAAGTGAGAACGATCGGATTACAACTGACTATATATGGAGCAGAACAAAAGTGCGCAAGCTGCGTACACCTGCCAAGCGCAATTGAAACAAAAGAATGGCTAGAAGCCGCACTCAACCGCAAATTTCCGAACGCAGACCTAGCCGTTCTCTATGTAGATATCGAACAAACTACTGATAACGAAGAACACAAATCCTTTTCAGAAGCGATCTTAAACGACGAGTACTTTTACCCACTCGTTGTGTTAAACGGTGAAGTGATCGCAGAAGGAAACCCCAACTTAAAAACCGTCTCAGCCAAAGTTGAAGCCGCGATGTAAATCGTGGTTTTTTTATGGGGAGAAGGGAAGATCAAGACTTTTTTGGAGCATGGCAGGGAGATTTAACACCACCTAAGCAAGAAACATGGCGTTAGCAAGAACTATGCGGAGAGGAGCAAGACCTCTTAAAGATTTATTAAGAAGGTAAGGACGTTACCAAGCGAAATGCAAAAAGTAGTAAGAGCAGAGGGAGTGCTACCAAGAATCACCCCCTGATAGCAAGAAAACGCTGCTCCTCACCAAGAAGCGAGCTCCAATAGCAAGAAGCCTGAGGAGAATACCAAGACCTTTCTGGAGCATAGCAAGAAGATCCAACACCTAAGCAAGAAGTACGAAGTTACCAAGAAGTATGCGAATGTTACCAAGGAACTTTTAATCATTAGCAAGGATTCCGCCGCAATCACAAAGCCCCCCTCCTCACCACACAAAAAAAGAGCAGCAGACAGTGTCTACTACTCATCTCAACGATCAACCGGAGTGATACTTGTACATCCAAAGCACGCCACTTTTGAGTACGCGCGGCACTCGTCCGAGCAATGTGCGTTCGCCCATTAACCCAAATCCGTGCTTTTTGCCAAGGGAGCCAAGTACTCCTTTTAACTTTATTTTAGGTAGCTCTGCTGGAAGTGCTTCGTTGTTCCATTGAGCTTTTAGGATTTGTACAATTTGTTCGGCCTGCCCCTCTGCGAGTTGAGCACTTGGAGCATGAGGCAGGCTCGCACAGTCACCTACTACAAAAACGTCTTCGTTTCCAGGGAGAAAGTGCTGTGGTGTTAATTCAACGCGTCCAGAAGAGTCTTTAGCGATGTCTAAATCGCGTACGACTTTAACAGGCTGAATCCCAGCTGTCCAGATAACGGCGTCTACATCGACTCTTTCATCATGATTATAGATGGCGTTTGGTTCTACTTTTGTAATATTCGATTTGTTTACGATTTCTACACCATGATCCTCGAACCAGCCTTGTACGTAAGTACTTAGCTTTTTAGGGAAGGAGGATAAGATCATTTCGCCTCGGTCAAAGAGTTTAATCGTAAGGTCTGGACGACTTTCGCGAAGCTCACTTGCTAGCTCGACGCCACTCAATCCACCTCCGACAATGGATACAACTCCTTCAGGGCGGACGTTGTTTAAGGCTTCGTATGTTTTGCGAGTGGCTTCCATCGTTTGAATGCTATAGGCGTTCTCTTTAGCACCAGGGACACCATGGTACTTGTCCTCGCAGCCAAGACCAATAATCAACTTATCAAATGGGACAGATTCGCCGCTGTCGAGAACAATGGCTTTATCCTCAAGTTCGATGGATTCGATGTTAGCATATTTTACTTTTAAGCGAGAGTCTTCTGGAAAGGCTACACGCAGGTGATGGTCCGCAGCCGTTCCTGCTGCAAGAGCATAATATTCTGTTTTTAAGCAGTGGTATGGCAAGCGGTCAATCAATGTAATTTCCACTTTGTCAGGCAAGTCATTGGGTAGGAGACGTTGCATTACACGCATGCCACCGTACCCAGCTCCAAGAATCACTAGTTTTTCCATATGAGGTTTACTCCTTTTCACCATAACGGCAGACAAGCTTGCTTCGACCAATGCCATTACGCGAGTTAATAATCGGATCCGTGTGGGTTCTTTCGCGTACAATTGAATTCCATAGGATACATGAGAATGGATGATATGTGCCCAAAGATCAATGTCCGTTCCAGGCGTCAGCTCTTGTTTGTTTAGTGCTTCTTGTAGTAATTCTCGCCAGTGAGATAAGAGCAAATGCTCACTATCAACGACGAACTTCCACATTTGAATCGTTAGTGTAGGATGTTGATCATATTCATCAAGAATAAAATATAAATACGAATGAATGCGGTTAGACAACTGTAACTGATTTCTAGGGTATTGTTGGATATGCTTCATTACACTTGTTAATCGTTCTTTTGCAAGGGAGTGCATGATGGAATCTTTTGTCGGAAAGTAGTTAAAAAAGGTTCCTTTTGCTACATGGGCGGCTGATGTAATCTCCTGAACGGTTGTACGATCAAACCCTTTCTCTCTAAAAAGAGCAATTGCAGCGTTTTCAATTTTTTCTTTGGTTTCTACCTTTTTAACTTGTTTCACTTCATTCTCTCCTTAAATGACCCCGGTCATTTTTAAATTATACAGACGATTTTATGAGAAAACAAGGTTGATTTCGACATTAGTTTCTAGTCGTTGACTTCTTTTTTCCTAGGAGGTAGTCTATAGGTAGAAATTTGAGGTGAAAGACATGAGACCAATTATAGAGTTCTGTTTCAGCAATTTAGCAAGTGTCTCACAAAGTGCGATGGAACAGCTTGAAAAAGATCCGAATCTCGATATTGTTGATTACGGGTGCTTAAGTCATTGTGGAGCCTGTGCGATGGAACCATTTGCCCTTGTAAATGGTGAGTACGTCTCTGGTGAAACAGCAGATGAGCTCGTTGCAAATATATATGTATTTCTTGAAGAGAACCCAATGTTTTAACTTTCGACTTCTAGTGAATACTAGGAGTTTTTTTACGAATAGACGGGGAGGTCACAGTATGCCAGTTATTCCGTTTTCTCATTCATGGCCCTATGAAAAGCAATACCAGGATATTTATTTGCACGAATGCCCTTTTTGTGGGGAGGATCAAGTACTCACACACATGAAAATGAAAGAATTGGAAGAAGCAAAAGAAGGAATTAAAAAGCAATTGAATCTACCATGCTGTCATGGGCGATTAGTTATTCTTGAAGCAGATGAAGATTATCTTTGGACAAACCAAGTACTTAGGGAGGACCGATCGTCATGAAATTTACAAAAATGCATGGGTTAGGTAACAGCTATATTTATATTGATTTATTCAAAGAAACCATCGCAGAGGAGTCAATGCCTAAGCTTGCAATTCAATTGGCTGACAAGAATAGAGGGATTGGATCTGATGGCATGATTTTGATTGGACCATCAGATGTGGCAAAGGTAAGCATGCGTGTATTTAATAATGATGGGTCCGAAGCGATGAACTGCGGAAATGGGTTACGCTGTGTTGCGAAGTTTGCATATGAGCATGGGTATGTTAATGAAACGGTATTTACAATTGAAACAAAAGGCGGACTGGTTGAGGCAACGGTCCATCCGGATGAGACCAATCAAGTGCCAACGGTTACAGTAAACATGGGAAAACCAAGACTGAGTCGATCGGAGATACCGATGATTGGAGCGGCTGTTGATCAAGTCATTAATGAAACGATTGATCTTGGAGAGGTAAGTGTAGATGTCACAGCAGTCTCCATGGGAAATCCCCATGCCGTTATTTTTACAGAGGACATTCACTCGATTCCATTAATGCAGGTAGGACCATCGCTTGAAAAGCATGAGCGTTTTCCTGAATGGGTAAACGTTGAGTATGTTCAAGTGTTAAAGGAAGATGAACTTCAATTCAGAGTGTGGGAACGTGGCACTGGCATTACGCAAGCATGTGGAACAGGAGCGTGCGCAGCAGTTGTGGCTTGTGTATTAAATGGTCATTCTCCTCGCAATCAAGAAGTGACTGTTCACTTACTCGGCGGCGATCTATTTATAACATGGTTAGATAATGGAGAGGTCTTGATGAACGGGGCGGCTGAAACCATTTTTGAAGGTGAATGGGTGATAAAATAAAAGAAGCGGTCAACATATAACATTAATGTGCGATTAAAGCACGAACATAGCACAATATCCGCTGCAGAAGAATCCTTCGCTTTCCACGGGAACGGCCTCAGCCCCTTCCGCGGAAAAAGCGCCGCTACAGTGTCTTCACCGCGTTCTGTTCCGTAGGAGTCTCAGGTTCTCCCTCCGCTTGTTCAAATAAAATTACAAATGGCGAATGATTCTGCAATAGAATCATTCGCCATTTTTTAATTAATTTTTAGTTGTGCCTCAGGCTTTTTTTATTAGTACGTCTTCACCACATTATAGAATGTATCTCGCTCAATCGGTGTTTTGTTCGCACTCTTGATTAAGTGAATTAATTCATCACGCGTAATACCTGATGAAGTTAGCGCTCCAACAGAGTGGGAGATGCGTTCTTCAATCAATGTTCCGTGAATATCACTTGATCCAAATGTTAGTGCCATTTGTGTTAATTGAACACCAATGTTAATCCAGTACGCTTTGATATGATCAAAGTTATCAAGCATCAGGCGACTGATCGCAAGTGTGCGCATGTCATCAAATGCAGATGTTCTGCGTTTTAAGCTTGCTTTCACACTACGAGGCTGCATGGCTAATGGAATGAATACCATAAACCCGTTTGTACGGTCCTGCAGCTGACGAACACGATCCATATGAATCAAACGTTCTTCTGTTGATTCAATCGAACCATATAACATCGTTGCATGTGTACGTAGTCCTAAAGAGTGTGCAATTTCATGAGCTTCAAGCCATTGGTCAGTAGAAGCTTTATCAGGACTCATCTTAGCGCGGTAGTTTTCAGTTAAAATCTCTGCTCCACCACCAGGGAGTGTATCAAGACCAGCTTTGATTAGCTCTTCTAGCACGCCCTTCATGCTAAGACCGGAAATGCGAGAAAAGAATTCAATTTCAGCTCCAGTGTAAGCCTTGATCGTTGCAGAAGGATAATGCTTTTTCAATGTGCGAATCGTATCAAGATAATACTCAAATCCTACCTCGACATTATGCCCACCCACAATATGAAACTCGCGGATGTTATCATTCCAACGCTCGCCAACATAGTTTAGAAGAGCTTCAGAATCCATTGTGTAAGCACCTTCCTGCCCAGGCTTACGCTTAAATCCGCAGAAGCTACATGAAGCTTCGCATACATTAGTTGGGTTAATGTACATGTTTTGAATAAAGTATACATTGTCCCCATTTTTCTTTAGATTTACTTGGTTCGCAAGCTGAGCGACTCCAAGTAGATCAGGTGTTTCATATAAATATAGACCATCTTCAATTGTTAAACGTTCTCCGTGCAAGACCTTCTCTTTGATACCTTCTAGCTTTGTATCAGTTAACAATATACTCATCCGATTCATCTCCTGCTCTCTAGTTGACAGCTATCGCCTGTCAGCTGGATTACAATCTATATACTAAACATGAAAATGTGTAATCTTAAACTATTATACTACCCACGTTCCATGATTTAAAGGTTTGTGCTTATTTGAGTCGAATTTAAGTAAAGGGAAGCCCATATTCAGTAATTAATTTTTATAATTAATTTGCACTAATAGGGATATTTTAGTAGAATAGGCGTAATTCGTTATCTTTTTAATGGCCTTATGAAAAGAGGGGATCATATTGTGTACGGTTTGTCAGAGTGATTCATTTGAAGAACGAATAGAACGTATGAGGCAAAAGATGCTTGAAGCAGCAGAAAAATTTGGTCTTAGTCATCCCGAGGTCCTCCGCTTTAGTCAAGAACTTGACAAGTTGCACACCTGTTATTTTACCAAGATGGCCAAGAAGAGTTCAGTTGGTTGAGATTGTGTATCTATCGTACTATAATAAATGTAGAGAAAACGATAGGAGGATGACCATGATTACATTAACAGATGCAGCGGTTGGGCATATTAAAGAAATGATGAAAGCCGAAGAAGACGATTCGTTAATGCTACGCGTAGGCGTAAAAGGTGGCGGATGCAGCGGTCTTTCCTATGGCATGGGTTTTGATAATGAACAGGCTCCTAAGGATCAAAAGTTTGAGATTAATGGATTGTCCGTTTTGGTTGATGAAGAAAGCGCACCGGTCATTAAAGGGTTAGTTATTGATTATAAACAAAACATGATGGGTGGAGGATTTACGATTGATAATCCAAATGCCATCGCCTCGTGTGGTTGCGGTACATCATTTAGAACAGCTACAAATGCTGGGACACCAGGGGATTGTTAACTCAAGTTTAAATAGATAAAGTCAGACCATTTAACAGTTTTTTGTTAAATGGTCTTTTTTGATGTTTGTTTTAAGGGTGATAGGGAAACGTAAGAAAGATACATATCTCAGTACTTATTAAATGTTGTCGCACCTAATTGTGACGAATTTGTGTGAACAATTGGTTGAATGAAGCGTTTTCAAGCGATTAAACTAAATGTAAGAATCGCATTTATTCATTTTTATATAGAAAAAGGAGGAACAATGATGGCAGAAAAGACCAGCATTCGTTCAAAGGTTCAAAAGTTCGGTAGTTTTCTTAGTAGCATGATCATGCCGAATATCGGTGCATTTATTGCATGGGGGATTATCACTGCTATCTTTGCAGGTGTAACAGCTTATTATGGTGAGGGAACGTCTCCAGCTGATGCTGTTTCGTTCTTAGAAGCTATGGTTAGTCCAATGATTACGTATCTTTTACCATTATTAATTGCCTTCACTGGTGGTAGAATGCTTCATGACTTTAGAGGTGGTGTGGTTGGAGCAACAGCAGCAATGGGGGTTATTGCCGCTACAGATGTTCCAATGTTCATCGGAGCGATGGTTATGGGGCCTTTAGGTGGTTATTTAATCAAAAAGGTTGACCAAGCGCTAGATGGTAAGGTAAAACAAGGATTCGAAATGCTTGTTAATAACTTTTCAGCTGGTATTCTAGCTGCAATTTTAGCTTGCTTTGGTTCTTTAGCTGTCGCGCCACTTGTGTCAGGATTAACTACAGTAATGGGGCTAGGTGCTGAAACAATTATTGGCTGGGGATTACTTCCTTTAGCTAGTATCTTTATAGAGCCTGCTAAGGTTATGTTCTTAAATAACGCCATTAACCATGGAATTCTTACTCCAATTTCCATTGATCAAGTCAGAGAAACAGGAAAGTCGATTTTTTATCTACTCGAAGCAAACCCGGGTCCTGGTTTTGGAGTGTTATTAGCATTTATGATCTTTGGTAAGGGTGCTTCAAAAGCTTCGTCTTACGGTGCTGGTTTAATTCACTTTGTTGGTGGAATACACGAAATTTATTTCCCTTACGTCCTTATGAAACCACTTATGTTCCTTGCAGTTATCTTTGGAGGAATGACTGGAGTATTTGTCTTCAGTTCATTAGATGTAGGTCTTGTAAGTCCAGCATCACCAGGTAGTATTTTACCTATCATAGGCTTGGCATATCCAGGTGATCGTATTAACGTATTACTAGGTGTACTTGCAGCCACAGCCGTATCATTCGCCATTGCATCTTTAATCCTCAAACTCGATCGCAAAGGCGAAGACGACATTGCTGAAGCAACAGGTAAAATGGAAGCAATGAAGGGGAAAAAGAGCAAGGTTTCTTCTTCTTTAACAGCTTCTGAAGCAACAAAAACAAATACAAACTCATACGCTCATGTAAATAAAATTGTTTTTGCATGTGATGCAGGCATGGGATCAAGTGCGATGGGTGCTTCGATCATGCGTGACCGAGTGAAGAAAGCAAATCTTGATACTGAAGTAACAAATACGTCAATCTCAAACATACCGGATGATGCAGATCTAGTCATTACTCATAAAGATCTAACGGATCGTGCAAAGTCTAAAAAAGGTGATGCTATTCACGTCTCGGTTGATAATTTCATGAACAGCCCACGCTACAATGAAATCATTGAAGAGTTGAAGAATAGTCAAGCTGATACACCAGAAGCATCAGAAGGAAGCTCTGGTGGTCAAAAAGCGAAAGAAGACATTCAAAAAATCATCTTTGCGTGTGATGCAGGCATGGGATCAAGTGCAATGGGTGCTTCTATTCTTAAAAATAAAGTAAAGAAAGCGGATCTTGATGTGGCTGTTTCAAACACATCGATTTCTAACATCCCAGACGATGCAGATGTCGTTGTCACTCATAAAGATTTAACAGAACGAGCAAAATCAAAGCAACCAAATGCTGAGCATATCTCTGTTGAGAACTTTATGAATAGTCCTAAGTACGATGAATTGATTGATCGCTTAAAATAAAATTGACAAAGAGAGGAGGCTAGACTTCATGTATATTCCGGCCAGAGAAAGGCAATTGTTAAAGCTTTTGCTTAGTGAACAAAGCCCACATGATCTACATGAACTAGCCTCTATCCTCGATGTTAGTACGAGAACCGTTCAACGTGATTTAAAGGGACTCGGCAGTATTGTAAATGAGTATCGTCTCACGTTACAAAAGGATGCCAAAAAAGGGTTTTATTTAATTGGTGATGATAAAGATATTAAGCGATTAGATGCTGATTTATCTTCAATGGAGCCAAGTGATTATACACCTGAGGAACGACAGCTGCTTTTACTTGTCGCTCTTCTTGAAAAACAAGAACCAATCAAATTATTTACGCTTGCCGATGAACTGAATGTAACAGTTGCAACAGTCAGCCATGATTTGACGAAAGTCGAAGAATGGCTCTCTTCATTTCATTTAACATTAATCAGACGTAGGGGCTATGGAGTAGAAGTGGAGGGGTCAGAAACGGATATTAGGAGAAGCTTAAGTAGCTTAATCACTGAAAATATAAGTGAAACGTCCTTTTATCACTCATTTCATTCTGAGACTCCAGACCATTCTCTGTCCAAGTCCATTTCAGATCGACTGCTTGGCATTGTTGATACGAAGAAAATCCAACAGGTGCAAGCAGCTGTTGAGGATCTTCGTACGCATTCGAATGGACAAATGGCTGATACTTCATACATTGGTCTTATTGTTCACCTGGCACTTGCCATTGAACGCATTCAACAAGGTGAGAATGTGCAAATGGATGCTGATCATTTACAGGCGCTCAAGCAAGAAACCGTTTATGGTTTAGCAAAAGAATTGGCACATTCATTAGAAGGTCTATTTTCCATTACCATTCCTGAAGAAGAAATCGGGTACATTGTTATGCATTTACGTGGAGCAAAGATTCAGCGTGAGTACCATCTGTTCAATAATGAGGAGTATGCTGAGCTTTCCTATTATGCGGATCGAATGATTAAACTGATGGAAAGTAAGCTGAATGTAGTGTTTGAAGACGATTCGCTTTATCCAGGGCTTATTTCACATCTGGAGCCTGCGTTATATCGAATGAACCACGGAATGAAAATTCATAACCCGTTACTTGACCGTATTAAACAAAATGATGCCGACCTTTATTCAGCAGTTAAGGACGTATCTCAGCATGTCTTTAATCCTTTAACCATCCCTGAAGAAGAAATTGGGTTTCTCGTGATGCATTTTGGCTCAGCTATTGAACGTCAAAACCAGCATACACCGCTTAAGGCTATCGTTATATGCTCTAGCGGTATTGGATCCTCAAAGCTTTTAGCCAGCCGTTTAGAAAATGAATTCCCAGAAATTGAACAGATAGATCAAGTGTCACTATTTGATTTTAATAAACAAGAAGCACGTTTTTATGATCTAATCATTTCAACCATTCCATTGCCACAGGTGGAACCTTACTTTTTAGTTAAGCCCTTTTTATCGAAGGAAGAAACAGAACAAATTCGAAAACAGATTCAACTTATCGGGCAAAAACGCCCAATTGTTAGTCGTTCTGCTTTTAAACAAAAGCGTGTAGATAGCAAGCAAATCTCTAGTACTTTTTTTGAAGAGTTATCGATGTTAAGTACTGAGATTACGCAGATTTTAGATTCATTTTCATTGAATCAGGGTAAAGTAATGGACGAGGCTCTTGCACATCTTTGTACAGAGCTAGAGCAGTCTGGAAGTCTGACTGACGCAGTCCCTGTTTTTGAAGCTCTCCTGCAAAGAGAGCGGTTGGGTGGTCTTGGCATACCCGATACACATTTAGCGTTATTTCACACGCGTACAGAGCACGTGTTAAAACCGGTCTTTACAATGATTCGACTAGATGCAGAAGAGCCACTTGCTTCAATGGGCGACAAGCCTATTGTTGTGAAAAGAGTCATCTTAATGCTTGCTCCAAGTCATGCAAATCAGCAGCTGCTTGATTTACTTAGCAGCCTTAGTGTAATGCTGATCTCAAACGAGGAACACACGCGTTTGATGGAAAATGGAGATGCGGAGGAGATTAAGAATCTGCTTAGTCAACATTGTTTTGAATATATACAAAAGCTAGTACAAAAAGGAGTGCTTAAATCATGACAAATTCAATTCTGAAACAAGACAATATCGTAGTAGGCGCGCAAGCAAAAAGTAAACAAGAAGCGATTGAGGAAGCAGGTACACTTCTGGCTGATCGTGGATACGTAACGAGTGAGTACGTAGCAAAAATGCACGAACGTGAAGAATTAACTTCTACATTTATGGGGAATATGCTGGCGATCCCTCATGGAACAGAAGAGGCTAAAGGAGAAGTAAAGGAATCTGGCATTTCGATCCTTCTATACAATGATCCAATAGATTGGGATGGCAACGACGTTCGGATTGTCATTGGGATTGCTGGTAAAGGAAATGAGCACTTAGATATTCTTTCGAAAATTGCCATTGCTTGTTCTGAAGAAGAAAATGTTCAAAAACTTTTAGAGTCTAAGTCGTCAGATGAAGTATTGTCCTTTTTCTCAGAGGTGAATGAATAATGAAGGCTGTTCACTTTGGAGCAGGAAATATTGGGCGCGGTTTTATTGGCGCCCTTTTAAATAGAGCCGGTTATGAAGTTATTTTTGCGGATGTAAATGAAGCGATTATTAATGAATTGAATGCACGTAACGAATATACGGTTACACTTGCTAGTGAAGAAGGTGGCAAGGAGCATATTACAGGTGTTCGAGGTTTGAACAGTAATGAAGATGAGGCCGCGTTAATAAAAGAAATTGCTACAGCTGATTTAATTACAACTGCAGTTGGCCCAACGATCTTAAAGTTTATCGCTCCTGTTCTAGCAAAAGGCTTAACGCAGCGTTCAAACGATGCTGGTCCTGTTGATGTAGTTGCATGTGAAAATGCCATCCGTGCAACCTCTACTTTAGCTGAATATACAAAGGATCTAGTATCTGAAGCAGACTGGGCTAAAGTACTTGAAAAAACGGGCTTTGCTGATGCTGCGGTAGATCGGATCGTCCCGAATCAAAAAAATGAAGATCCATTGGTTGTTTCAGTTGAGCCATTCTTTGAATGGGTGGTTGAAAAGCCTTCTCTTAAAGGCGCGAATTCCTCAATTGAAGGGGTAACATATGTCGATGATTTAATCCCGTTTATTGAGCGCAAACTATTTACAGTGAATACGGGACATGCACTAGCTGCTTACTTTGGGTATCAAAAAGGGCTTACAACAATTAAAGAAGCGATGGATGATCAAGAGGTTAAGCAGAAGGTGGTAGACGGATTAAATGAAACAAAGCTTGTTCTTGTAAAAGAATACGGTTTTGATCAATCAGAGCATGAAGCATACATCTTAAAGATTATTAACCGTTTTGAGAATCCATACTTGTCTGATGATATTGTCCGAGTAGGACGAGGTCCAATTCGTAAATTAGGATTTAACGACCGTTTAGTGAAGCCAGCTAGAATGCTGATAGAGCAAGGTGAAATGCCAACCGTTCTAATCGAGGCAATAAAGGCTGCCTTACATTTTGATGTCGCTGATGACTCAGAAAGCCAGGAGCTTCAAAAGCTCTTAAAAGAAAAAGGCAAAAAAGAAACGTTATTACAAGTTACAGGTCTTGAGGAAGATCACCCATTAATTAAAGCATTACTATAAAGAAAAGCCTGACGCATTAATCTATCAACGCGTCAGGCTTTTCATGTTACATACTACTTAAAATAAACTTGTACTATGTCCCGGATGTAGACGGGCTTTTGGATCAATATATGCTTTTGCATTATTCACTGCTGTAGGTGCTTCACCAAAACCAGTAGCAATTAATTTAACTTTTCCATCATACGTACAAATGTCTCCAGCTCCATAGATGCCTTTGATATTTGTTTCCATCTTAGAATTAACAACGATGGAGTTCTTCTCTATTTCAAGACCCCATTCTTTAATTGGACCTAGAGAGGAAACAAATCCATAGTTTACAATCAATGCATCAACATCAATGGTTTGTTTGCCTTCACCTTTTACTTCACTTAATTCTACTTGTGTGATGACGCCATCCTCACCATTTAATCCAGTAATCTCGTAAGGAGTCATAACATTTACATTTGATTCTTCTAAGAGCTGAACACTATGCTCGTGTGCGCGGAATTTATCTCTCCGGTGAACAATTGTTACTTCCTTAGCAAGTGGTTCAAGCATGAGTGACCAGTCTAGAGCAGAATCGCCTCCACCTAAAACGACTACTCGTTTGCCTGCAAATGCATTAAGATCTTTAATAAAATAATGAAGATTGGTTGATTCGTACGCTTCTGCTCCTTCTAATTGAAGGCGACGTGGTTGGAATGCACCAGCACCAGCGGTAATAATAATCGCTTTAGAATAATGTGTTTCTTTATCGGTTTCGATGGTAAAGGTTTCATCTTCCTGTTTAGTCAGGTGTTTAACAGCTTGTTCAAGAACAATATCAGGGTTAAATTGTTGTGCCTGAATTGTTAACTGCTCAACAAGATCCTGTGCCTTTACCTTAGGAAAACCTGCTACGTCGTATATATATTTTTCAGGATAAAGAGCTGAAAGCTGTCCGCCGAGTTGCGGCATGCTTTCAATGATTTTCACCTTTGCTTTTCGCATTCCTGCGTAAAAGGCAGCGAATAAACCAGTTGGCCCTCCTCCAATAATTGTAATGTCATATAACTCTTCTTGCTCTGACATAGAATGGACACCTCCGAATTAATATCTGCCTTACCCATTATAGCTTTAGTTCACAGGAAAAACAAAGAATGAGAATCTTTTTCAGTCATAATTGATTCATCTTTTTTATACGATATAAAAGAGGACTTTCGAATGTCAGAAGATCTTTCATAAATTGCACGAAAAATGTTGAAAAGTATAGAGAAAACACATATCATAGGATGTAGATAATTTGTGTCTATTTTTAGACGAAAGTATGACTATGTATAAGTTCGTGAAATGGATCACAAAGTTTAGACTGACAAAAAATATAGTAATGGACGTGATACTGTGAATAAGCCACATATTGTTATTCTTGGTGCTGGGTACGGTGGAATGATTACTGCAACAAGACTCCAGAAGAAAATGGGAGACAATGAAGCAAAGATTACTCTAGTAAACAAGCATGACTACCACTATCAAACAACTTGGTTACATGAACCTGCGGCTGGAACAATGCAGCCTGAGAGAACAAGAATGTCAATCGATAGTGTAGTAGACTTTCGCAAAGTGAATTTTGTACAAGATGAAGTGGTCGAAATTAAGACAGAGGACAAAAAAGTTCTTTTAAAGGACGGCGAGTTGGAGTTTGACTACCTTGTTGTAGGACTTGGTGCAGAAGCTGAAACCTTTGGTGTTCCTGGAGTGAAAGAGCATGCTTACAGTAAATGGACAGTGAATGGTGCAAGACAAATTAAAGATCATATTGATAACTGTTTTGCGAAGTACAACAACCAAGTAGAAAAAGAAGAAGGTCTTTTAACGTTTGTTGTAGCTGGAGCTGGGTTCACAGGTATTGAGTTTATTGGAGAGTTATCTGAACGTGTACCTGAGCTTTGTAAGCAATATGATATCGCGCGTGATAAAGTGAAGCTGTACGTTGTAGAAGCAGCTCCAACAGCTCTTCCGGGATTTGATCCAGAACTCGTTGAATACGCGATGAATCTACTCGAGAGTCGTGGAGTTGAATTCAAAATTAATACACCAATTAAAGAAGTAACAGCTTCTGGAGTGGTTGTTGGTGAAGGGGAAGAAATTAAAGCATCAACAGTTGTTTGGGCAACAGGAGTACGCGGAAGCTCAATCATTGAACGTTCAGGCTTTGACAATATGCGTGGACGTATTAAAGTAGAACCAGATCTTCGTGCACCAGGACATGACAACATCTTTGTTATTGGAGACTGTGCGTTGATCATTAATGAAGAGATTAATCGTCCATACCCGCCAACGGCTCAAATTGCGATGCAAATGGCTGAAGTATGTGCAAGCAACCTACAATCTTTAGTAAACGGTGGTGGACAACTTAAAACGTTTAAACCAGATATTAAAGGAACGGTTGCATCACTCGGTGGCAAAGAAGCGATTGGCGCAGTAGGATCCCGTAAGCTTTACGGCGGAACAGCAAACTTCATGAAGAAAATGATCGATAACCGCTATCTGTTTATGCTAGGTGGAGTGGGCCTTACCCTTAAAAAAGGGAAAAAGCCATTTTAATAAGTAATTATGTTTAATGAGAGCATGGAACATAACTAAAGATTAATACGAAAATGGCGAATGATTCTACAATCGAATCATTCGCCATTCGTGATTTTATTAAAACAAGCAGAGGGAGAACCGAAGAATCCTACGGAACAGAACGCGGTGAAGACACTGTAGCGGTGCTTTTCCCGCGGAAGGGGCTGAAGCCGTTCTCGTGGGTGCGAAGGCTTCTCCTGTAGCGAATTTGGTGCTATCTTCGTGTTTTCTATAGTGTTTTACTCATTTGTCTTATGTTCTTTGATGTTTCTTTTAACATTGGATTGACGGTGTTTCATTCATTTATGTAAACTATAGAAGCAGACAAGGAGTGAGGAATGAATGAATATACCCCAGCTAGTAATTTCTATGCTTATCTTTTTAGTTATGTTTTTTGGAATCGGTTTCTTGCTAAATATGTTACTTCGTTCAACGTGGTTGATGGCGTTTATCTATCCACTTGTAGTTCTTATCATTGTGAATCAAAGTCCGTTTGGAAGTTACTTAACCCAACCAGTTCTTGAACTACAAAACTTGGGAAGTGCATTAATGAACTTGAAAGTTGTGGACCATCTCGTTTTAACGTTTGGAATGGTTGGTTCTATTATTGCAGGTATTGTTATTAAAATGTTACGTGTTAGAGGCTATCAAATGTTCTAATCCCTTCATTCTCTCGCATGCATACTTCTTCTAAATTTTGGAGAAGCTGTTTTGTGAGAGGAGTGAATATTCTTGAATAGGCCAAAACGGCATCATACAGGAATGAATACCATTCGAATCATAATGAGCTTATTGCTCGTAAGTGCGATATGGGCAACCTTCACAACAGTATCAGGAGTACAAGCGAGTCAGGTCAACACGTGGTTTCAATCAGAGGTTTTAAAAGCCAAAGATGTAACTTACAAAGCAGAAGAGTATCAACACAAACAAGTGCTTTTACAAGAGAAGAGTTTACCTCGCTATGAGACGGCACATGCAACTCTGTCAGAGAGAGTAACCGCACATGGGCAAGGCGAGAAGGATCTTGACGAATTAGAAGATTGGTCAAAGTATCCTACGCATCACGTTGAAGCTACTGGTTATACAGCAGGATACGAATCAACAGGAAAGATTCCTGGGGATGCAGCGTACGGTATTACATATTCAGGTGTACCTGTGACGCGAGATGTTTTTTCAACGATTGCTGCAGACACATCGGTTTTCCCAATCGGGACTGTTTTATATATTCCAGGATATGGATATGGAGTGGTGGCGGACACAGGTTCGGCGATCAAAGGGAACAAAATTGATCTGTTCTATCACACAGTAGATGATGTATACGAGCGATGGGGTAAAAAAGATCTTGATGTCTTTATCGTTGAAGAGGGATCAGGCTCTTTAAGTCAAGAGGAGCTTGACGCAATGAATGAGGACGAAGCGGTACAAGTATTTAGGGAACAAATTGATCCATAATAGACATAGACCAGCTTAGGTCTTTAAACTGCTGGTGCTATCAATTGATAGCACCAGCAGTTTTTTATTTAGATTACCTCAAGACCTTGCCTAGAGGTATCGGAGTGTAATACTTAGAAAATCCAGTTATACAAACCTAATGTTAAGAAGATACCAAGTAGTGCACCAAAGAACACTTCAATGGGTTGATGACCTAATAGCTCTTTAAGTTTTTCCGAGTCTTCTTTTTTTGGCCAAGTCTTTACTTCATCAACTAATTTATTAAAATCAGCGACGAGTTGATTTAAGACTGTTGCATGATATCCCGCGTGCCGTCTTACACCTGTTGCATCAAACATAACAATAATTCCGAGAATGGCTGTTGCAGCAAATACAGGTGAATCAAGTCCAAGCTCAATCGCCACGGCAGTCGATAAAGCGGTCACTGCGGCGGAATGAGAACTAGGCATTCCTCCTGTGCTAGTGAATAGCTCGAAATTGAGTTTTCTGGTTGCAATAAAGGCAAGGGGAATTTTAATAAATTGAGCCGTAATAATTGCAATAAGTGCTGACCACAAGGGGTAGTTCAGAAAGATCTCCATGTTATCAATAACGTCCTTTCCAACAAAACAAACTCACGTAACGAATACTGTCATTATATCATAGTCACCCTATACATAAAAAAGATAGTCATCATTCAATTACGCTGTTTTTCGGCAAAACATGTTATACTAGTGTAACAATAAGGAGGGATTTTTTTGTATACACAAGCTGGACAGTTTTCAAAAGAAACAACACATGACGTACTTGTTGTGGGTCTGTCAAAAAACGGTCATCTTGATTCAGGAGCGGCCACAGTCAATACGATGATTAATGGACAATTAGATGAATTAAAGAAGCAAGGATTGCTTTCTACAGATAAAGGTGAGTTACGCTCCTTCTTTACATTTGGGCAAGCGAATACACCGACCATTCTGACTCTTGGTCTAGGATCTAAAGACGAATTAACTGCAGAAGATATCCGTGAGCTTGCTGGTAAGATTGGTAAGAAAGCGAAGGCTGATCGTGTAACCAATCTGGCTATTAGCCTAGATGCGTTTACAAACGATTCTCTTTCATCACAAGAAATTGCTTTTCTTTTTGGTGAAGGCTTAGCATTAAGTACATATGAAGTCGTTGATTATAAAGAAAAGTCAAATAAGCCTGACAAACAGCTTGAATCGATTACGTTCTACTCAGAATCAGCAGATCAGCTTGTAGAAGCTGCTACTGAAGGTAGGGCTTATGCAACAGGAGCGAACTACACAAGAACGCTCGTAAATACGCCTGCCAACTTGTTAACACCGACTGATCTTGCAGGTGAAGCTGAGAAGCTTGCTGACAAATATGGCTTCAAGCTTGAAGTACTTGAAGAGGAAGATATGAAGCGACTTGGAATGGGAGCACTACTTGCGGTAACAGCAGGAAGTGATCAACCTGCCAAGCTTATCGTACTAACATATCAAGGTACTGACAAATGGGAAAACGCCATCGGTCTCGTTGGAAAAGGGATTACATTTGATGCAGGTGGTATTTCGCTTAAGCCAGCAGCAGGTATGCATGAGATGAAGATGGATATGGGTGGCGCAGGTGCAGTACTTGGCGCAATGGAATCTATTGGACAGCTTAAACCAGATGTAAATGTAGTTGCGGTTATCCCTTCAGCTGAGAACATGATCAATGGATCAGCACTAAAACCAGGTGATGTTGTTCGAGCAATGACAGGAAAAACCATCGAAATTCGCAATACGGATGCGGAAGGTCGTTTAATCTTGGCTGATGCTGTAGCATATGCACGCCAGCTAGGTGTAGATTACCTCGTTGATGTTGCTACGTTGACAGGGGCGGTTGTTGTGGCGCTTGGTGACTATACAACTGGTGCCATCACAAATAATGACGCCTGGATGAAAAAGGTCACAGAAGCTTCTGAGGTAGCAGGTGAGTGGATCTGGCAACTACCAAGCCATAAGCCATACAAGAAGATGCTTGCAACAAGTAACGTTGCTGACTTAAACAACGCGCCAGGACGCGCAGGCGGTAGTATAACTGCAGGATTATTTATCGGTGAATTTGTTGAGGATACTCCTTGGGTTCATTTAGATATTGCAGGTACCGCATGGCAGGATAAGGCAACAGCAAACGGACCAGCTGGTGCAACGGGAGCAATGGCACGAACGTTAACACGACTTGTTGT
Source organism: Alkalicoccobacillus gibsonii (assembly GCF_016798245.1). Classification (GTDB taxonomy): domain Bacteria; phylum Bacillota; class Bacilli; order Bacillales; family Bacillaceae_D; genus Alkalicoccobacillus; species Alkalicoccobacillus gibsonii. Next base: position 943,732 of record NZ_JAEUZA010000002.1, read on the forward strand.
CTCTCACACATAATTTAACAGACAAAAAGCCAACGGATATGCTATCCATTGGCTTTTTTGTTTTTACATGACTTACTTCACTGCATCTTTTAATTGTTTTCCTGCTTTAAACGCTGGAGTTTTTGTTGCGGCAATGCTAATTTCTTCACCCGTTTGTGGGTTACGCCCTTTACGAGCAGCGCGTTCTCTTACTTCAAAGTTTCCGAAACCAATCAATTGTACGGTTTCTCCCTTTTCAAGGGTTTCAGAAATAATGTCAAAAGCCGCTTGTATAGCTGAGCCTGCATCCTTTTTAGTTAGTTCGGAACGTTCAGCTACAGCTTGAATAAGTTCTGATTTGTTCATGTATGGACAACTCCTTTTGTCTAGGTTAAGACCTGCTACCATCGTTACCCAATAAAGCGTGTCCTATACATGATCTTGAAAAAATCTTATACAAATCGTTTTCTTTGATAAATGACTGCGTTAATTTGGCCACCTAAAACGAGCATGATGCCTGTAATAAAGAACCAAAGCATCAGGATAATGACGCCACCAAGACTACCGTATGTAGCTGAGTAGTTGGCGAAGTTAGTAATATATAGTGAGAAGAAGAAAGAGACAAGTTGCCAACCAATCGTTGCAACAACAGCACCAATCAGAACTTCTTTAACTTTTAAGCGGACATTTGGAGCAATCCAATAGATTAACGTAACAAGTAAGATCATGAAGACGACCCCAATAGGATAACGCAACAAATTTAATAAATTTGCTGTAGAATTCGGCATGGCCAAATACGTTTCTAAGAAATTAATAATGACATTACCAAATACAGGCATGATCAGTGTAATCACAATCGTAACAATCATTCCGATCGTTAAAATAATGGATAAAAGACGCATCTTAACAAAATTCCGTGTTTCTTCAATATCATACGAGCGATTGATCGCACGTATTAAAGCATTTAATCCGTTTGAAGCCGACCAAATCGTTGCTAGGATACCAAATGATAATAGACCACCAGATGGCTGATTTACCGTCTCAATAATCGTTTCAGAAAATAAAGATCCAATCTCCTCAGGCAAATAATCGCCGATAAATCCTTCAATTACGCTTGTGTCTAAATTAAAGAAAGGAATAATAGCTAGCAGAAAAATGATCAATGGAAAAATAGATAGCATAAAATAATAGGCAAGCGTTGCTGACCAATCTGGAATCGGATCTGTCTTTAGCTTGGTTATAAGCTGCTTTGAAAATGAACTTTCTCTTTTGCGCATATACATCATCCTTATAGTTTAAATTGAGATGAATTCTCTGATTTAAATCCCCTTCTTTCTCTTACTCTAAACTCCTGTATAATTAAAAGCGGAAAATCATACAGAAGGAGAGGGGTATTATGCTTTATAAGGCAAAGGAACCAAAGTTTTTATGGATTGTCCTTTTACTCTTATCGTTACTATACGCAATGTATCAAGACGATAGGTTAAGAATACTATTTTTTATTTTAGCTGCGGTATTTGTATTGGCACTATTTATCTCTTACACATTACAGATTGAAGAAGACTGGCTTGTTCTATCTTGTTATTTGTTTGGGGTAAAGCTATTCCAAAGAAAGGTACATGTTGAATCAATTAAACAAATCCTTCTTATTCAAAATGAACGACAAACCATTGTGTTAGTGCAAACATCAAATAGTATACGCTTAAAGTTGCAACGTTTTAAACCTGTTACCTACATAAATGAAATTCAACAATACGCAGAACGACATGCTCTCCCGCTAAAAGAACAAAGTTTCCTTAAACAGGGCAAGTGACATTTAAGAGGATTCTAGATATACTGTTCAAATAATGCTAAAGGAGTGAGTAGCTTGCCAACAGTAGAAAGCTTTGAGTTAGATCATACCATCGTAAGCGCCCCTTTCGTTCGTCCATGTGGAACTATTAAGGTCGGGTCAGATGGAGAGGTACGGAAGTTCGATATCAGGTTCATCCAGCCAAACAAAGGAGCAATGAAGCCAGATGTCATCCATACAATGGAGCATTTGCTTGCTTTAAACATTCGTCGTTTTGCTGAACCACATGATCATTTTGATGTAGTCGATTTGTCGCCAATGGGTTGCCAAACAGGCTTTTACCTTATTATGCACGGAACCCCGTCCGTAGATGATATTATTGATGTACTTGAGGAAACAATGAAGTATTCCATTGATATTGATGAAGTGCCAGCTGCAACAGAAAAACAATGTGGGCAAGCAAAGCTGCATGATCTGAATGGTGCAAAAAAGTTAATGAAATATTGGTTGAGTCAAGATAAAGCTACGTTACGAGAGATTTATTAATAAGAGGGTAGGAAATAAAATTAATGCTGTTGGTAAAACATGAACATAGCAATCTAGCCGCTGCAGGAGAATCCCTCGCTTTCCACGGGAACGGCCTCAGCCCCTTCCGCGGAAAAAGCGCCGCTACAGTGTCTTCACCACGTTCTGTTCCGTAGGAGTCTCGGGTTCTCCTTCCGCTCGTTTTACTAAAAACAAAAATGGCGCATGATTCAATCGTTGAATCATGCGCCATTTTTCTAATTGATTTTTAATTTTTGGATTAGGCCATTTATGATTCATCCTCTTCAACAATGTCTCCCGTTGTATCCCCTTTAAACGTTAGACGCGAGGACGGAGTAATGCTTCCTTTTAGCACATCTCGGATTAAATGCATGGCTTCTTCGTTTGCGGATGTTGTGTTTGATGCTGTGCAGTCCTCTGGAACATAGATTTTATAGTCGCGCATATACGCATCGTTAGCTGTGAAATGCACACACATATTTCCGGCTACTCCAGTTAAAATTACTGTCTCAACCATAAGGTGCTCAAGTAACAAATGAAGCGGCGTAGCAAAGAAGCCTGAGAATTTAGGTTTTAGCACGAAATAATCCTCATCGGCAGGTTTGAGTAGTTCTGTAATTGGTCTTCCTTTTTTGTCCTCATCTATAATAAATCCTACAATTTCTTTAAAGTCTGATTGCCATTTTCCATAATTATCATTTACATAAATCGTGGGAATCCCAGCATCTTTTGTTCTTCTTTTTAAATCAGCGATTTGTTCTGCGCAAGGGAGCGCATGTTCATATAATTGATCCGAATCTTCGAAATCCATTGAGTTGATCATATCAATAATGATTAACGCAGTTTTATTTTTTGACTTCGATGTTTTTTCGATGGGTAACACCTCCATTATGATAAAAGAACGAAAAGAATGGTAAAAAAGAATGTTCGGCAAATGTGTCCACTATGTTATGATAGACGAAATGTAGAGATCACATCCTTGGGTAGGAAGGGGACATCATTATGGATCAAAAAGCAATTGAAATTCTTCAAATTATCGAGTCAAATGGCCGAGTAGAAATACCAATCTTAGCTAAGATGGTAGAGGCCACTGAAGAAGAAGTAAAGCAATATCTCCTTCAACTAGAAAAGGATCGAATTATCCTTAGTTATTCAGCTGTCATTGATTGGACAAAGGTCCGCAACCAAGAAGGTGTTACAGCTGTTATAGATGTAAAAGTCACTCCAAAACGTGGGGTTGGTTTTGATGAAGTGGCAGAACGGATTTACCGCTTTCCGGAAGTTCAAGCATTGTATCTAATGTCTGGTGCTTATGATTTGTCTGTTGTTATTGAAAGCAAAACGATGTCCGAAAGTGCTCGCTTTGTTTCAGAGAAACTTTCAACAATTGATTCAGTTATTTCCACTACAACTCACTTCCAACTGAAAAAGTATAAGCATGATGGGGTTGTATTTGCTGAACCTGATCAAGATCGCCGTATGGTGGTGTCTCCATGAGTTCAATTAGCTTAAACCGAACATCTAGACTATCAGATCGAGTACAGGATATTCCACCTTCAGGCATTCGTCGATTCTTTGATTTAGCCTCAACAATGGAGAACGTTGTGTCTCTTGGTGTGGGTGAACCTGACTTTACCACACCTTGGAAAATACGAGAAGCAAGTATCTCATCACTTGAAAGAGGCTTTACCTCGTATTCTGCCAATGCAGGTGTTCCTGAGCTACGCCGCGCCATATGTGATTATATGGAAACGCGCTTTTCCGTTTCCTATGACCCAGATACAGAAGTCTTGGTGACTGTAGGAGCTAGTGAAGCGATTGATATTGGCATGCGTGCCATTTTAAATCCAGGCGATGAAGTGATTATTGTTGAACCAACCTTTGTCTCCTATCGTTCACTTGTTTCAATGGCCGGTGGCGTACCTGTACCCATTAGAACGGGAATTGAAGACCAGTTTAAAGTGACATCTGAGCAGATTAAAGAGGCAATTACTCCTAGAACAAAGGCTTTAATGATCTGTTTTCCGAATAATCCAACCGGATCGACGATTGGTAGAGAAGACTTAATAAGTATAGCGAAGCTTTGTGAGGAACATAATCTACTTGTATTCTCCGATGAAATTTATGCTGAGCTTTCTTATGATGAACCACATGTAAGTATCGCAGAGCTTGATGGTATGAAGGATCGTACCATTCTGATCTCTGGATTTTCGAAATCGTTTGCGATGACTGGTTGGAGATTAGGATTTGTTATGGCGCCGCCTGATATACTAGGTGCGATGCTGAAGATCCATCAGTACACATTAATGTGTGCACCAACGATGGCTCAATACGGAGCTATTGAAGCGTTAGAAAATGGCATGGAAGACGTAGAACAAATGCGTAATTCCTATCGTCAGAGACGGAACTATTTAGTGAAGACATTTGCTGAAATCGGTTTATCTTGTCATTCTCCAGGTGGTGCTTTTTATGCGTTTCCTTCTATCAAGAATACAGGGTTTACCTCAGAGGAATTTGCAGAGAAGCTTCTTCTTGAAGAACGTGTAGCCGTTGTACCTGGCCATGTATTTGGTGAAGGTGGAGAAGGGTATATTCGATGCTCTTATGCAACGTCAATGGAACAATTACAGGAAGCAATGACTAGATTGGATCGTTTTTTAACAAAATATGCATAAGACGACTGAAGCTACTTATTGGTTGAGCCAATAAGTGGTTTCTTCATGTGTAGAAACGGATACGATAGAAGTAGGGAGCTGATTAGAGATGCTTAATCAATTGAAACAACAAAATCCACTCATTCATTGCATGACCAACATGGTTGTGACCACATATACAGCAAATGGACTTCTCGCTTTAGGTGCATCTCCTGTGATGGCTTATGCAAAAGAGGAAGTAGGAGACATGGCTCAAGCGGCAGGAGCTTTATTATTAAATATTGGTACACCTTCAAATGAACTAACAGAAGCCATGATCATCGCAGGTCAATCGGCAAATCAAGCTGGAAAGCCAGTTATACTTGACCCAGTGGGAGCAGGTGCAACACCGTTTCGCACAGAGGTCTGTCAGAAAATCTTATCAAAGGTTGATGTGACAATTGTTAGAGGAAATGCTGGGGAGCTCTCCGCTCTTGTTGGTGCCCAAGGTGTAGTGAAAGGCGTTGATGGGTCATCAGATGGTGACAAAGAAGCGATTGCTAAGCAAGTTGCAACATCTTTTTCATGTATAGCCGTTCTAACTGGAGAAGTGGACGTCATTACGGATGGCACAGAAACGTATACGGTCTCGAATGGTCACGAATGGTTAACGAAAGTCGTGGGAACAGGATGCTTACTTGGTGGGGTAGTCGCAGCCTTTGCTGCAACGGCTGAAAAACCTGACTATGTAAAAGCATGTGCACAGGCTGTTTCGTATTACGGTGTGGCAGCTGAGAACGCGTACAATGTTTCACAAGAACAAGGCTATGGTACATTTGGACAAGCTTTCATTGATCATTTAGGTGTACTATCAGAAGAACAGGCACTAAGACTACAAAGAATTGAAATGAAAAAATAGATACGAAAGTGTGGCAAATGAAATGAGTACACGATTTACCTTTCAGGCATTGCCTGATTTCTTGCAACAGGCATTAAAAGAGATGAACATTACTGAACCTACAGATATTCAGGAAAAGATGATTCCTGAGGCATTAGAAGGTCAAAGCTTAATCGCTCGGTCTCAAACGGGTACAGGTAAAACAATGGCTTATCTACTACCTATTTTAAGTAAGCTTGATCCTTCAAAAAAAGCGATTCAAGGGATTGTTCTGGCACCAACTCAAGAACTTGCAATGCAAATTGTTGGTGTGGCAAAAGAGCTTATCGGGAATGAGCCGTTTGATATTGGAGCTTTTATTGGTGGAGCGAATGTGAATCGTCAAATTGACAAGTTAAAAAAACAAAAGCCTCATTTAGTTGTCGGTACTCCTGGCCGCTTACTTGAGCTTATGCAAATGAAAAAGCTAAAAGTAAACGATGTAGCGACGGTGACCGTAGACGAAGCGGATCGAATGCTTGCTGAAAAATCTTCATGGGATGCTGTGTCGGAAATATCCAAACGAATTGGACGGGACAAGCAATTTCTATTTGTATCAGCAACGATTCCTGAGAATTTAACGGAGAAAACAGCTTTATTTGCTCCATTCACTGTTCAAATAGAAGCTTCTGGTGAACTTGTTAATAATGAGAATGTGGCTCATATGTATCTTGAATGTGAAGCACGAGACAAAATAGATACGGTTCGCAAGCTGATTCACGCAGAAAGCATTGAAAAAGGAATCGTGTTTGTTAATCAATTAGAGCGATTAGCAGAGACAACTGAGAAGTTAAAGTATCGAGGAATTAAAGCGGCAGCATTGTCTTCAGATCATACGAAACAAGACCGCGAAAAGGTTTTGAAAGCATTTAGACAAGGGGATCTACACATTTTAGTTGCGACAGATATTGCTGCGCGTGGACTCGATGTTGAAAATGTGACACATATTATCCAATTGGATGCTCCGGCTGAGGCTGATTCTTATTTACACCGTGCAGGAAGAACAGGCCGAGTGGGGAAAGCAGGTCAAGTCATTACGCTACTAGAAAAACACCAAGGCTATAAACGGGAGCAGCTAAAACGCGATCTGGACCTCAAACTAGAGAAAGTATCATTAAGAAAAGGTCGACTTGAAAAAGAGCGAAATGTTTAATTGAGAACCATTGCGTCTATAGGTTAAAAAAACGTGAATGTTTCATAGGTGCTTACACAATCGTTTTTTGCATAAATCCAAAACCTATGTTAAAATCAAAAGGTTAAAAAATAGTTGGGAGATGTATGTGCATGGCTAATTATGAAGTAGGAAGTATCATCGAAGGAAAAATCACAGGTATTAAACCTTTTGGTGCTTTCGTTGCAATTGACGAGCAAAAACAAGGATTAGTACACATTTCGGAGGTGGCTCACGGTTTTGTTAAGGACATCAATGATGTTCTTACAGTTGGAGATGAAGTGAAAGTTAAAGTTATCTCTGTTGATGAGAACTCTGGAAAAATTTCTTTATCAATCCGTGCGACTCAGGAAGCACCGGCTCGTCCAGCGAGCAAACCACGTCCAAGCGGCGGTGGCGGTAACTTTGGTGGCGGTTCTCGTAAGCCACAACAACAGCAACAAAAGCAACAAGGCTTTAACACGCTTGAAGACAAGCTAAAAGAATGGTTAAAGCAATCTAATGAGATCCAAGCTGATCTTAACAAACGTGCAAAAAAATAAGCTTTAATCTGAAAAAGCTTCTGCGTTCATACGCAGAAGTTTTTTTTGATGCCAATAAAGATAGGGCTGGGACATCACTAAAAAAAAAAATGGTGAATGATTCAAATGAAGAATCATTCACCATTCGTAATTTATTCGAACAAGCGGAGGGAGAACCCGAGACTCCTACGGAACAGAACGCGGTGAAGACACTGTAGCGGCGCTTTTCCCGCGAAAGGGGCTGAGGCCGCTCCCGTGGAAAGCGAGGGATTCTCCTGTAGCGAATTTGGTGCTATATTCGTGTTTTACTCGCATCATCAAAGTTATGTTCCGGCCTCATGCCATGTATCCATTAACGTTCCGTTTCAGGAATTCGCTCAATTTCTGCATCGGGCTTAAACAAAATTGAAATACAATATAGCCCGGCTAAGCCAACAAGTGCATAGATCACTCTTGAAAAGCCAGCTGCTTGACCGCCAAATAGGGCAGCGACTAAGTCAAATCGGAAAAAACCAATAAGTCCCCAGTTGATTGCTCCAATAATAGCTAGTACAAGAGCAGTACGTTGAATGCCACTCACATCAATCACCTCCGTTGTTGTAGGATTTGCACAACCGTCGATGTGAGGGTGTGCTTCTGTGTTAGGTTGAGATACTAAGGATAAAATTATGCATCATCATGAGTACTTCTCAAAATGGTGGGTCACACTATGCTTGGAGCAAGTTTCTTTACATACACAACAGAACTGATTAGGATTATCTGTAGAAAGAAGGAGGCAATCATTCATGGAAACATTTACGTTTTATAATCCAACAAAACTAATTTACGGTATTGACCAAACAGATGAGCTTGCTGCTCAATTACCAAAGGACGCAAAGATCCTGCTTGTATATGGTGGCGGTAGCATTAAGAAAAATGGCTTATACGATAAAGCATTAACTCAGCTAGAAAAAGCAGGAGCAACAGTTACAGAACTTGCAGGAATTGAACCAAATCCTCGACTAAAGACAGTACGTCGTGGCATTGAGCTTTGCCTGGAGAATGACATTGACTTTATCCTAGCTGTTGGCGGCGGTAGTGTCATTGATGCGACTAAAGCAATTGCGGTAGGAGCAAAGTTTGACGGAGATATCTGGGATATTATTACGAAGAAAGAAACAGCTACAGGAGCTCTTCCTTTTGGAACGATCTTAACGCTAGCTGCAACAGGCTCTGAGATGAATGCAGGATCTGTTATTACAAACTGGGATACAAATGAAAAAATTGGTTGGGGGAGTCCTCACTCATTCCCAACATTCTCAATCCTTGATCCTAAGAATACAGTGTCTGTTCCAAGAGACCAAACTGTCTACGGCATGGTTGATATGATGAGCCACGTTCTTGAAGCTTATTTTAACCGCGTAGAAAACACGCCACTTCAAGACCGTATTTGTGAATCCATTTTAACAACTGTGATGGAGACTGCTCCAAAGCTTCTAGATGACTTAGACAACCTTGAGCATCGTGGAACGATTCTTTATTGCGGAACAATGGCTCTTAATGGAGTGACGCAAATGGGAGCGAGAGGAGACTGGGGTTCTCACAATATCGAACATGCGGTGTCTGCAGTTTCTGATATCCCTCATGCAGGTGGACTGGCTATTATCTTCCCGCATTGGTTAAGAAATAGTATTGATGATAATCCAAAACCACATGTCCAACTTGCAACAAGAGTGTTTGGTGTAGACCCAGAGGGTAAATCAGATCAAGAAGTTGCTGAAGAAGGAATTCAAAAGCTAAGTGAATTCTGGACAAGCTTAGGAGCTCCAAACCGTTTGGCTGACTATGATATTGATGAATCTCAGGTTGACCGTATGGCTGGCATCGCTGCAGCGAATGGTGAATTTGGTCGTTATAGAGTACTTGATAAAGACAAAACAGCTAAAATCCTAACAGACGCATTGTAGAACTGATGGCGGGAATAGTCTCCCGCCGTTACTACCATTTGTTGTTCTTGTCTTTTATACTGGTGTTCGGTAAAGTAATGATAGGTACATATTAGTTAGCGAGGGAGGTTCTTCACACATGGAGAACGTATCATTTAAGTATTCACAAGCATTATCCTTCTTCAATGAACAAGAAGTAAAGAACTTAGCCCCAGCAGTTGAGGCAGCACATGATTCCTTACATAATGGAACCGGTGTAGGAAACGATTATTTAGGGTGGATTGATCTACCTGTAAACTACGACAAAGAAGAATTTGCTCGCATTGAAAAAGCAGCAGAGAAAATTCGTCAAGACTCGGATGTCCTCCTTGTTGTTGGAATTGGTGGTTCTTATTTGGGCGCACGTGCAGCGATTGAGGCACTTACGCATAGCTTCTACAATACGCTCTCTTCAGAAGACCGTAAATCTCCACAAATCTTTTTTGTTGGACAAAACATCAGCTCTACTTATGTTAAAGACTTGTTTGATGTTTTAGGTGATAAGGATGTTTCTGTAAACGTGATTTCAAAGTCAGGAACAACAACAGAACCAGCTATTGCCTTCCGTATCTTCCGTGAGTTTCTTGAACAAAAGTATGGAAAAGCAGAAGCTCGTAAACGCATCTATGCTACTACAGATAGCAAACGAGGTGCACTTAAAACATTAGCGACTGAAGAAGGCTACGAGTCATTTGTCATTCCGGATGATGTAGGTGGACGTTTCTCTGTTTTAACAGCAGTTGGTCTCCTACCAATCGCAGTAAGCGGATTAAACATTCAGTCTATGATGGAAGGTGCTGCAGCAGCAAGAACAGCTTACAGCAACCCGAGCCTAGAAGAGAACGAAGCGTATCAATACGCTGCCATTCGCAACCTTCTTTATAACAAAGGAAAAACAACAGAGCTTTTTGTAAATTACGAGCCTTCTCTACACTTTGTATCTGAATGGTGGAAGCAATTGTTTGGAGAAAGTGAAGGGAAAGATCATAAGGGATTGTTCCCGGCATCTGTAGACTTCTCAACGGATCTACATTCAATGGGTCAATACGTTCAAGATGGTCGTCGAAACATTTTCGAAACGATTTTAAATGTACAATCTGTACGCGAGGAGATCGTAATCGAGAAGGCTGAAACGGATCTTGATGGATTAAATTATATCTCTGGTCAAACGATGGACTTCGTGAATAAAAAAGCATTCCAAGGAACAATGCTTGCTCACACAGACGGCGGTGTGCCAAACCTTGTTGTGAATATCCCTGAATTAAATGAGTATCACTTTGGATATCTTGTTTATTTCTTTGAAAAAGCATGCGGAATTAGTGGCTATTTGTTGGGAGTAAATCCATTTAACCAACCTGGTGTTGAGGATTACAAACGTAACATGTTTGCACTTCTTGGTAAACAAGGATATGAGAAAGAAAAAGAAGAGTTGGAAAAACGTCTTTAAGAAAAAAACGACAAGCTGCGGATTATGCAGCCTGTCGTTTTTTTATCATGTATAATTAATCATTGTCTTTTTTTCTAGAAAAAAACACGGTTCCAATAACACCAATAGCAATACCTATGCCAATTCCAAGTGCAATATTATCTGTGAAAATACCTATGAGCATTCCCACGACTAGTCCTACAACGATCCCAAGTCCTTCAGCATTCTTCAACATCTAGATGTAATCCCTTCTTCATAAAGTATTGAATATGACTAGTGTACACCAATTGAATCGCACAATCTAATATGTGGTTTACGTAAAAAACATGTGTAAGAAAATGAAATGGGGGAATAGTGATATCAACGGTAACTAAAAGTGGGAGTGGGACATAATGATTAAACAACATGATCTTACTATGTTCACTATTGAGTTAAAAAAGCTAAGATCAGAATACCATCATACAAGCTGTGTTGTACTAAAAGCGTGTATCCGAGAAGATATTCGTTTCTTAGAAGGTATCTGCATGCGCGATCGATTACTCGTAAAATAATGACTGAACTTAGCTGACAGAGAGTAGCACTACTCTCTTCTACATATAGTTAATTTTTAAATACTTTCTTCTATACATCCTCTATCACATAAATACCTCCTTTTTAGAGATACTATAGCCAAACGTAGAAAAAGGAGCGTACGATTTTGATTCCATTGCAATCTGCCATTATAGGAGAGACATACAAATTAGGGTTTCTTGAAGAACAACTCAAACCAAAAGGATATACTATTGGGAGTAACTGGGATTATGACCATGGATATTTTGATTACACCATTGAACAGCATAACGGGTATACGGTGTTGCGTATTCCTTTTCACACAAGGTATGGAGAGGTTGGAGAACGAGGGACCACTGTTACCTTAGATACTCCATTTATTTTAGCTCACGAATACCAAGAAGATCTTGACGACTATGCGACCAGTGGATCTGTTCCGCTACAGGTGAGTGGAGTAGTAAATCAATTTTCTGAACCAACTAACAAAGACGGAGAAGTTGACGAGAAGTATGTCCCAACCGCACAAAACCTGCTGAAAGAAGTAGAGTCGCTGTTGATCCCTTAACGATTGTCTTGCGAGTCCCTAACTGGTAAACTGACAAAAAAGCAGAGTGGGGAACACAATGAATACAGCGATCATTTTTGGCGTTGCCATCTTTTTAGGTTGGATGATTTTAGATGTAGTGAAATACAGAACAATTAATGCAGCAACAGTCGTCACATCGGTTATAGCCGGAGTAGTTGGTGCCATTTTCTGGTATCTCTTAGATCGGTTTTTCTAAAGACAAATACCTGAGTCCCAATTAATATGGACTCAGGTATTTGTTTCGTTTTGCCATTCGTTCCGTAAGCGGCGACGATATTTTGGCGGTCTTGCTCGCATAAATGGAAGGACAATCATAACAATCAGGGATATGGAAGCCGACACATAAAGAGTGAGTAATCCGTTAACAGTTTGATAAAGAAATAAGTCCTTCATCGTTAATCCAAAAGCTACTAACAACCCTGCAATAAATCCATCTAAGAGTCGATTACTTGTTATAGTCAAGGTGTGCCTCCTATGTAAGATGTTTATGCTCTATACCCTGCTATTAAGAGACAAAACATTCGTTAGATAAAATATGTGTTTTCAATGAGTCTAAACGGGTAATGATAAATTAAAAATAGGAGGATTTACTTATGGCTGACAAAGTAAAGATTGAGGAAGATATCTACTCACTAATTGCAGAAGGTGTCACTACAAAAGTCGCAGTAGCTGAGAGAATTATCGAGTCTAGACGTATCGAGTCATTTGAAGTGTATGAAATCATAGACGAAATGGTAAATGGCGGTCAGCTTATCAAAGAAAATGAAACGGTGGGAGATTTCGAATTAAAAGAATCCAAAGGATAAAAAAAAGACCGACACCTATATCAACCCAGGTGTCGGTCTTTCGCAATTAATTAAAATAAGAACTCGCTTCATTTGCTTCTTGATAATGAAGTAATTGTTTAATCCCTTCATCAGGGGAATAAACGATGCCTAAATACCCATCGTAAGCTTCAAACACATCGAGCATATCGTTTGAATGTTCGTCTACGTATGTTTGTTCAATTTCAAAGACACCCGTTACTTCATCAAGATATGTCGTATAATTCATGCCTATGTAAAAGACAGCCTCTAGTTCTTTTACCGAGAATGTAACTTGCTCCTCTTCATTGGTGGTTTCCTCAATTTCAAGTGAAGATTCATCCTCTGCTTCTAATGAGTTCTCCGTTTGCTCTGCCTCTGATGTTGATGCTTCATCTACTTCATTTGTGTCAGCAACTACCTGATTTGACGTGTCTGATGTTCCATTACACGCAGCTAAAAATAAGCAAATCATCAATCCGAGTCCTATCCATAGATTCTTCATTTCGTTCCTCCAAACTTATAAATCTAGTTCAATGTTACTATGATATAGGATGTGGAACAAGACTTGAAACGTTAAGAGAGTGTGAATAAATGTTTTCGTAACAAAAAAACCTTGATTTCTCAAGGTTTTAAGTAGATGGAGCCAAGGGGGCTCGAACCCCTGACCTCCACGCTGCCAGCGTGGCGCTCTCCCAGCTGAGCTATGGCCCCAATATAGAACTGTATGTATCGGTCAAGAATTATTTTACATGGAGACAACTGAAAGATCAAGTTTTTTCTTAAAGATTAATGATAAGACTGGATAAGTTGCTGATTTATTAAACTAACTTAAATACTGCTTGACTTGTATTCTGAAGCTCCTATAGTATAAATGAAAGCGTTATCAATAGGAGATGTTTTTGAGTGAAGCTACATACCAAGATAGCTGTGATTACAGGAGCCGGTAAAGGAATTGGTCAGGCTATTGCTCAATTATTTGCTGAAGCTGGAGCAATTGTCATACTCGCTACAAAAGAGAAACAAGAAGGGATCGATGCAGAAAAAAAACTTAGAGAAGCTGGACACGAAGCTTATTTTTATCAAACGGATGTTGAGCAGGAACAAAGCATCGTTAAATTGTTTCAATGGGTGAAACAAACGTATGGCTTCATAGACGTTCTTGTTAATAATGCGGGAATTACATTATTTAAGTCGATCGACAGAACAACGATTGAGGACTGGAACTCTGTTATGAATATTGATTTGCGTGGTACCTATCTGTGTTCAAAATATGCTGTACCTCTTATGCATAAGCGATCTGGTGCAAGCATTATTAATATATCTTCCAATCATGCTGTGCAGACTTTGCCTGACGCAGAAATCTATGCGGCAGCTAAAGGAGGGGTAAACGCAATGACAAGGAGTATGGCGTTAAGCTTAGGTGAAAAAGGGATCAGAGTAAATGCAATTTGTCCAGGGTTCACAGACACACCACATTACCGAAAGTGGTTAGCCGAAAGTCAGAATTCCATGACAGATTCAACTGTTCGAGCACTTCATGCAACAAATCAGGTGGCCGTACCAAATGATATTGCCGAGTTAGCATTGTTCCTTGGAACAGAAGGATCGCGTCAAATTACAGGAGAATGCATTCAAGTTGATGGCGGGCTGTCGGTAAGACTGTATTAACTAATTTACAGGTGGAGGAGTGGGTTTTATTGAAACGTTTTTCAACGATTCACCCAAGTGTTAATGGATTATTGTACGGGGGAGATTATAATCCCGACCAATGGCAGGCTTATCCTGAGGTTCTTCAAAAAGATGTTGAGTTAATGAAGCTGGCAAATGTGAATGCGGTTTCTGTTAATATTTTTGGTTGGGCCGCTATTGAAGCAGAAGAAGGAACGTACACGTTTGGTTGGTTAGATGATGTGATGGATAACATGGCTTCCATTGGAGGGCATATTCTCTTATCAACGCCAAGTGGAGCACGACCTGCCTGGCTTTCAAAGAAATATCCAGAAGTATTAAGAGTAAATGAAAAAAGACAGAAACAGCTCCATGGGCAAAGGCATAATCACTGCTTTACATCCCCCATTTATCGAGAGAAAACAGCTGCTCTAAATAAGATGCTAGCCGAGAGGTATAAGGATCATCCTGCCTTAATTATGTGGCATGTTTCAAATGAATACAGTGGAGAGTGCCATTGTGATTTGTGCCAAGAGGCATTTAGAGAGTGGCTAAAAAACAAATATGATCACCAGCTTGAGAAATTAAATCACGCATGGTGGGCAACCTTTTGGAGTCATACCTTTACAGATTGGGATCAAATTGAGTCTCCTTCGTCAATCGGGGAGAACCAGATTCATGGGCTCACTCTTGATTGGAAACGATTTGTGACGGATCAAACGGTTGATTTTTACCGTAATGAAATTAAGCCACTAAAAGAAATAACTCCAAATATCGCTGTTTCAACAAACTTTATGGGCGAGAATCCGCATATGGGACCGTTTAAAGGGCTTGATTACAGCCGCTTCGCTAATTATGTGGATGTCATTACATGGGATGCATATCCAGCGTGGCATAATGAATGGGAAAAGACATGGCAGCTTGCGGCAAATACAGCCTTTGTCCATGATCTGTATCGTTCTCTTAAGGGTGGACAGCCGTTTCTATTATTAGAAAGTACACCAAGTCTGGTTAATTGGCAGATCACAAATAAATTAAAGCGTCCTGGTATGAACCTTCTCTCCTCCTTACAAGCGGTCGCTCATGGTTCAGACTCCGTCATGTATTTTCAATGGAGAAAATCACGAGGTTCTTCGGAAAAGCTGCATGGCGCAGTTGTTGATCACTATGGGAATGAGAATACTAGAGTATTTAAAGAAGCGGCAGAGCTTGGTAGTCGATTGGCTTCTCTTAAGGAAGTGGCAGGAGCCTCAGTTGATGCAAAAGTAGCGATTATTTATGATTGGGAGAACCGCTGGGCGTTGTATGAAGCGCAAGGATTTGCTAAAAAACATCTTGATTACGTGAAAACATGTGAGGAGCACTATCAAGCCTTTTGGAAAAAAGGCATCCCTGTGGATGTGATTCCTGCGCATTATGACTTAAGTTCTTATGAAATCGTGATTGCGCCAATGCTTTATATGTTAAAGAGAGAAACGGCGCAGGCTATTCTTACGTTTGTTGAATCAGGAGGCACGTATGTAAGTACGTACATGTCCGGTATCGTGGATGCAAATGATTTATGTTATATCGAAAGTGATCCAAACCCATTGTTCCCAATGCTTGGCCTTAGAGTGAATGAGATTGATAGTTTGTATAAGGCAGATCAGCAATCGGTAAACTGGGAAGGACTCTCTTATCAAGTGAGCGATTTCTGTGAAATTGTTGAGCCAACGTCGGCTACGGTTTTAGCTCAGTATGAGCAGGATTTCTATAAGAATTCACCTGCCTTAACGGTGAACACATATAAAAAAGGTCAGGCTTACCACATATCAGCAAGAACAGAAACTGGTTTTTTAGATACTTTTTATGAAAAACTCGCAAATGATCATCAGCTCTCAAATCCAATTGGCATTGAGCTACCTGAGGGTGTTAGCTTGCAATCTCGAACAGATGGGGAAACGACCTACTTGTTTTTAATGAATTTTACTGAGGAAACGCAAGTAGTAAACATTCCGGAGACATACGAGTTAAATGAAATCGTAGGTGAAGGAACCATTTCAAATGAAGTGACACTCTCTACGTATGATGTTCACACGTTAAAGCTCATAAAAGGATCTGTAGAAGTTATCTAATATGAGCATGTGTCGGGCGTTCTGTTAGAACGTTCGACTTTGTGTATTCAATTAGAGGATGTAAAGGTAAAAAATCGTTGACGGATATATGGTCACTGTCTATAATTCAATTTAAAGAAATGATAAAGTTAATGATTAACTCTTTTGTTAATTATATAATTTTATGAAAGCGCTAACTAAACTGAATTTGGAGGGTTTCATATGACAGATCAAAACCGAGCTAAGGTGACCATTGACAGTGAATTTAAAATTGGTGAAATTGATAATCGTCTTTATGGATCATTTATTGAGCATCTAGGTAGAGCAGTATATGGGGGAATTTATGAACTAGATCATCCAACGTCTACTGAGCAAGGATTCAGGCAGGATGTTTTGGATCTTGTTCGTGAGCTACAGGTTCCGATCGTCAGATATCCAGGTGGAAATATGGTGTCTGCATATAACTGGGAAGACGGTGTTGGACCAATTGCAGAGCGACCAAAAAAGCTAGAGCTTGCATGGCGAGTCATTGAACCTAATTATGTTGGTACGAATGAATTTGCAGATTGGGCAAAGCTCGCAAATACCGAGGTCATGATGGCTGTTAACTTAGGAACAAGAGGAATTGATGCGGCTAGAAATCTATTAGAGTATTGCAATCACCCTGGAGGGAGTTACTGGAGTGATCTCAGGAAAAGCCATGGATACAAAGATCCGCATTCCATTAAGACTTGGTGCCTTGGTAATGAGATGGATGGTCCTTGGCAGGTCGGGCATAAAACAGCTGATGAATATGGTCGTTTGGCTCTAGAAACAGCGAAGGCAATGAGGCTTGTGGATCCAACAATTGAGCTTGTTGCATGCGGAAGCTCAAATGCAAATATGCCAACCTTCCCAGAATGGGAAGCGACAATTTTAGACCATACATATGAAGAAGTTGATTATTTATCTCTTCATCAATATTATGGAAATCGTTCTGGAGATTCAGCTAACTATTTGGCCAAAACGCTTGAAATGGATCAATTTATTAAAACAGTGGTTGCAACATGTGATTATATTAAAGCAAAGAAACGTAGTAAGAAGACGATGTTTTTAAGCTTTGATGAATGGAATGTCTGGTTTCACTCAAATCAAGCAGATCAGGAGATTGAACCATGGGGCATTGCACCTCCGCAGCTGGAGGATGTGTATACGTTTGAAGATGCCTTACTTGTAGGATCGATCCTAATGACACTCGTCCGTCATGCAGATCGTGTAAAGATGGCTTGCATGGCTCAGCTAGTTAATGTAATTGCTCCTATTATGACGGAAACAGGTGGACGTGCTTGGAAACAAACCATCTTCTATCCGTATATGCATGTTTCCGTTTTTGGTCGAGGAACCTCTCTGCAGCCTGTTGTATCTTCACCAAAGTACGATTCAAAAGACTTTACTGATATTCCTTACTTAGACTCCGCGGTGGTATGGAATGAGGAGAATGAAGAATTAACTGTCTTTTTATTAAATCGTCATCTCAACGAACCATTAGATGTATCCATTGACGTCAGAAGCTTTTCATCTTATCAGTTAAATGAACACATTGTGCTTGAGAACAATGATCTAAAAGCAGTGAATACCGTTCAACATGAGGCTGTTAGACCTCATTCTAATGGAGGTGCTTCTTTAGACGAAGGAATGATCCATGCACAATTGCCAAAGGCTTCATGGCACGTTATTCGACTAGGGGCGAAGAGAAGCTGAGATGGGTGCAAACCTGTCTCTTTTCCATTGCGTCTTGGAATTGTTCCCGCTATACTGTATGAAAACGAAAACAAAGTGTAAGAGATAAGGATGCAGGTGAAGCAGTATGAAAGCACTTAGCTGGTCAAAAGAGTCATTACCGGTTTATGAAGCGTTGGCAAGTGAAATTAGGTTAAGTATCCTGCAACATGTAGGGGAAAAGCCAATGAATATTAAAGAGCTTGCCGATGCTCATCAAGTCAGCAGTGCAATCATGACAAAGCATGTAAAGAAACTAGAAGTCGCGGGTCTTCTTCATACGGATATGGTATCTGGTAAAGCTGGCAAACAAAAAATGTGTCGTCTTAAGGTTGAAAAACTGGAAATTGTCTTTCCGAATCTGTTAACTAAGAAGCGTACTTATGTCAAAAATACAGTTTCTGTTGGGCATTATTCAGACTTTCATGTTGAGCCTACATGTGGACTTGCTACAGAACAAGCAATTATAGGTGAATTCGATGACCCGCGTTTCTTTATGGATACAGAAAGAGTGAACGCAAAAATCCTTTGGTTTTATCGAGGCTTTGTCGAGTATAAGCTTGCTAACTTTCTAGAAGCATCCAAAACAGTTGAAGAACTAGAGATTTCACTTGAAATATCTTCTGAAGCCCCCTCAATAAACGAAAATTGGCCATCAGACATTACCTTTTGGCTGAATGGGCTAGAAATAGGAACATGGAGAAGTCCAGGAGATTTTGGAGAGCGTATTGGAAAATATACGCCAAATTGGTGGCCTAGATCTGTTAACCAATACGGATTATTAAAGATGATACGAATTAAACAAAATGGAACATTCATTGACGGAAGAAAGATCTCAGATGTAACGATTGCAGATGTCGAAATTCACCGTCCATTTTGGCTGTTTCGCATTGGAAATCAGGAGTGTACAACATGTGTTGGTGGTGTGACACTTTTTGGTTCATCTTTTGGTAATTACAATCAGGATATTGACTTTCGATTATATTATAGCGAGTAAAAAAAGGAGGGGAGTTATTCATGAGCTTTTATCATAACCGTTTACTTGAACAGGATTATTATCCAGTTGTTCGTTTTTATTACTATAAGGAGTGGGAAGGTTTTAATATGCCAAACCATTCACATGAGGCCATTGAAATTATGTACTGTTTATCAGGCTCATGCTTGATTGAAGTAGATGGAACGACACATAAATTAAAAAAGGGGCAATTTATTTTTATTGATGGAGATGTACCTCATAGACTCTTTGTGGAGCCTGGGAAAAGCTGCAGAATGAGCAATATCGAGTTCCATTTCGAGGAATTGGAAACCGTATTTCCATCCTTTAGACATCTAGTCTCCGAACATGATGCCTTACGGATGTTAACAGAGTCGCCAAAGTCGTACTTATTGTTTCATGATTCGTCAGATGTTTTCCAGTGTTTGAACGCTCTTATTTTAGAGTTAGATCGCAAAGAGGATGAATCTGTTTTCACAGTACAGCTCTTATTGGGGCAACTTTTTATACGAATGGCTGAGCTAGCTGCTAAGCAACAGAACGATACATCAGAACAACATGTTTATATCCAAAAGTCGATTGAATACATGCATCAGAACTACGATCGGGATATTAGAGTGAAGGATGTAGCAGATGCTGTTCATCTCCATCCAGGATACTTACATCGTATCTTCAAAAAAGCGATGGGAACATCTGTAAACGGTTACCTTATTAATCATCGTATAACTAAAGCGAAAGAATTGTTAAAACGTACAAACATTACGATTACAGAAATTCCACATTACATTGGTATGAACTCCCAACAATATTTTAGTACAATCTTTAGACAACAGACAGGATCTACTCCAAAACAGTATCGGAGAGAATCGAGATACACAGATTCTAGAACGGTAAGAAGTGAGCATTTCAAACAACAAGCTAAATAAAGGTTTCAATAATGAAAGCGTTATCTAAAACCTGATGAGACAATGTAAGTAAAAAAGTGAGGTGCTTACATTGTTTAAGGTAACGTTTATTGGTGCAGGTAGTATTGGTTTCACGAGAGCACTTGTGCGAGATCTACTCTCTGTTCCAGAATTTAATAAAATTGAACTTGCTTTTACAGATATTAATCAACAGAATCTCGATATGGTGTCGGAGCTCTGTCAGCGTGATATTAAGGAAAATAATCATAAGATCAGTATTCAATCAACAACCGATCGAAGAGAAGCATTAAAGGGTGCGAAGTATGTATTTAATGTGATCCGTGTTGGTGGTTTAGAAGCCTTCGAAACAGACATCTCCATACCGCTAGAATATGGCGTAGATCAGTGTGTGGGTGATACGCTGTGTGCGGGAGGGATTATGTATGGACAGAGAGGGATTCCTGTCATGCTCTCTATTTGCGAGGATATAAAGGAAGTAGCACATGAAGACTGCCTCCTCTTAAATTACGCAAATCCAATGGCTATGCTGACATGGGTATGTAACGAAGTAGGGGGAGTCAATACCATTGGTCTGTGTCATGGAGTACAAGGGGGCCACAAGCAAATTGCCGATGTGTTTGGCTTAGAAAAGCGGGAAGTTGACATTGTTTGTGCTGGAATTAATCATCAAACGTGGTACATTCAAATCAAGCATAAAGGTGAAGATTTAACCGGGAAGCTTTTAGAAGCTTTTGAAACTCACAAAGAGTATAGTCAAACGGAGAAAGTCCGAATCGATATGCTAAAACGTTTTGGTTACTACAGTACAGAATCCAATGGGCATCTGAGTGAGTACGTTCCCTGGTATCGTAAACGCGAAAATGAAATTAAAGACTGGATTGATCTAGGGAGCTGGATTAATGGGGAAACAGGCGGATATCTACGAGTATGTACCGAGGGAAGAAATTGGTTTATGGACGATTTTCCTAACTGGCTAAAAGATCCCGCTCTCAAGTATACCGAAGAAGAGCGAGGAGAAGAGCACGGCTCTTATATTTTAGAAGCACTTGAGACAGGAAGAGTGTACCGTGGACACTTTAATACGATTAATCAAGGGACGATTAGGAACCTTCCAGCAGATGCTGTGATTGAAGCACCGGGTTACGTAGACCGAAATGGAATAAACATGACTCAGGTTGGGGATCTTCCGCTTGGCTGTGCAGCCGTGTGTCAGGTAAGCATTTCCGTTCAACGCTTAGCCGTTCAAGCAGCGATTACTGGAGACGATCAATTGCTCCGTCAAGCTTTTATAATGGATCCTTTAGTCGGGGCAGTCTGTACCCCTCCGGAAATTTGGCAAATGGTTGACGATATGCTCATTGCTGGAGAGAGATGGTTACCTCAATATGCAACAAGCATAAAAGAAGCAAAACGAAGAAAAGAAACGGAGCCTCGCCTATCCACTAAAAAAAGTGAAGGGGCTGCTCGTTTACATGTAAGGTCACTTGAAGAAATGAAACAAAATGCAGAAGAAGCAAGGAAGAATGCTCAAGAAGCAGATAAAGCAAAAGACCGTCCAGCTTCCACATCATAAGGAGGATGTATCGTGTCGCTATTTGATGACATAAAAGGTGTATTAATAGATTTAGATGGAACTGTATTCCAAGGGAGGGAACTAATTCAAGGTTGTGCGGAGGCCATTTCTGCGATACAAGACAGTGGAAGGAAAGTCGTATATCTAAGTAATCGTGGAAACCACTCAAGAGATACGGGTCTGATGAAGCTTAGAGAGCATGGGATTGAAGTCGAGAAGAATGAGATTATTTTCTCCTCCACAGTGACCGCCCGTTTTATCAAAAAGCATTATCCGCTTGCTAGTGTGTGGACACTTGGAAACCAAGGTTTAAAAGACGAAATGCAAGAACATGATGTCATCGTAGCTAGTCAACCAGAGGAAGCAGACTTTGTTGTCATCACATTGCATGATGAAATTACGTATGAAGAACTAAATGATGCATTTCGTGCAACATCTGCTGGTGCGCGAATCATTGCCACAAATAGTGACAAGACCTATCCAGATGAAAATGGTCCAGCCATTGACGTAGCTGGGTTTATTGGTGCAATTGAATCAGCAACAGGTCAGAAAACGGAACTTGTTATTGGGAAGCCATCTTGCTTTATGGTTGAGGCGGCTCTTGAACAAATTGAACTCACTGCAGATCAATGTATGGTAATAGGTGATAGTTTGAATACGGATATTGCAATGGGTAATATGCAAGGAATGAGAACCGTCCTTGTGATGACTGGTAATACAACGGAGGCAATGCTTGAAAAGGCTCCAAAACGATCAAAGCCACATCATACGTTTCAAAGTCTAGCTGAACTAAGGAGAGAGCTATGAAACTAATAGAACGAGTAGAGGCGATCATGCAGGAACAGGCATTTGAGCAGGAAACACATCCTGTTGTTGTTTCTAATGGAGCATTGGATGCTCTTGTTGACTATGTAGGGGATCAACCAATTATGACCATCCTTTTGGTAGTTGATGAGCAAACCTTCGCAGCTGCCGGCAAAGAACTAGATCATAAGCTGAAGCAAAAAGGGCTTAAACCAGTTGTTCATTGCCTACTTCCGAACGACTTGGGCGATGTGATTGCAGATGAACAGACCATTGTTGATTTACTTATTCAAGTAAACACACACGTTGATTGTTTAGTCGCTGTTGGTTCAGGTACGATCCATGATGTGGTGCGATTTGTTAGTGCAAAGATCGAGAAGCCATTTATCTCTTGTCCTACGGCACCTTCAGTAGACGGATTTAATTCCAAAGGAGCACCAATCATTGTTAAAGGTGTTAAAACCACATATCAGACTCTAGCACCTGTTGCCTTATTTGCGGATCTTTCTATTCTTGCGCAGGCTCCTATTGAGTTAATTGCTGCTGGTTTTGGAGACATGATTGGAAAATATACCTCACTAACTGACTGGCAGGCAGGGACATTAATCGCTGATGAGCCATTTAATCAAGAAGTCTACCAGCTTACAAAGGCTGCGTTAGATTCCTGTGTTGAGCATGCCGAAGCAATAGGGAACCGAGAGCTTAATGGCATCGAAGCATTAATGAATGCGTTGCTTATTTCAGGTACAGCCATGTCGATCTTCGGTGCATCCCACCCCGCTTCAGGAGCAGAACATCATCTATCACACTACTGGGAAATGACTTACTTAGAAGAAAACAAAAAGCAATTGTTTCATGGAGCAAAAGTGGCACGTGCTTCACTCATCATTACGCAATTTTATAAAGAAATTGTCAGAGCAAGCTTGCTAGAAGAGTCGACGCAAGAACGGATTGAGCTTGTTGAACTTATAGATCAATTGCCAGATCCAGCGGAGATTAGTAAACTTTTACGATTAGCAGGATGGCATCAGGAACAGGCCCCAATTGATGAAGAACTGATTCAGCTAAGCTTACTTAAAGCGTATCATCTACGTGATCGTTGGACGCTTTTACGCTATTATCATGAAACCTTGCATTGGTTACCTGATCTATAATAATAGAAACAAGCATTCTTTTTTTATAAAAGGATGCTCGTTTTTTTTGCGTATTTCTAGTTCAAACCAAGCTGTTAATCTAGCGGCATTGTAAGTTATCAATTATACTGTAATGGCTGAATAGAAGGAGGTTATTACAATGGAACAACCGGTTATAGTCAGTACGCTACTTGTCCATGAAAAAGAAACAGTGAACAATCTTTTGGTTGATAGCTATCGTCAGTATGAAGATATTTTTAGAAGTCCTGAGGCTTGGGAAAATTATATAAATCAAATAAAAGTATCCTTAGATAACCCTAATGTGGAGCAGGTTTTGGTGGCAAAACATGGTTCAACGATTGTTGGCAGCATACAGCTGTTTGCATCAGGTGACAAGGCCTACAACCGAGAGGAACTGAGTATTGATCAACCAGTTATACGTTTACTTGCAGTTCATCCCAATGCCAGAGGATTAGGGGTTGCTCAAGTGTTGCTTAGAGAAAGCTTAGAGAGAGCAGCTGCCAAAGGTGCAAGCCGCCTATACCTTCATACAGGTGAGATAATGGAGAAAGCTTGGACATTATATGAATGGTTGGGCTTTGAACGAGATGCGACAAATGAGTTTCGAAATGGGGATTCAGTTGTACGTTGTTACTATTACAATTTACACAAAGATTGGAGTCACATTGCCGCCAAGAACGTAGCATTATTAGCTAATTCTAAGGAAAAAGAATCAATTATATCTGGATGAAATAATTGAAGTGATTGATATGGAAAGGTATGCTAAAGGAGAAATAATCACTTAGATAAGTTTAAATGGAGAGGATTGATTCAAGTGGGTAAGGTAGCCATTATTTATGGTGGAAACAGTCGCCAATCTAGATTAAAGGCACTTCAAGAGAAGTCAGAAGCTTATTTTAAAGAGCAAGGACACGAAACAAGTTCTATCTATGTTCACGAATTACCGGCAGAGGACCTTATTACTGCTAACTTTGCGAGTGTTTCAGTAAAAGAGGCCAACCAAAAGGTAGAGGAAGCATCCTTGGTTGTAGTGATTACACCTGTATATAAAGCTGCATATTCAGGGATTCTAAAAACATTTCTTGATTTACTTCCTCAAAAAGGTCTCGAGGGTAAAACACTTTTACCCCTTGTATTAGGTGGCTCATTTGGCCATTTATTAGCGATTGATTATGCCCTTAAACCCGTTTTGTCTTCGCTTGGTGCAACAAACATTTTAAGTGGAGCATATGTATTAGACTCGCATATTGAGAGAGCTGAAGAAAACCAGTTCATCATTTCTACTGAGATAACTGAACGTATTGATCGAGTTCTTAGTTTAGCTAATCAGGAAGTAAATAAAGCGTAGTTTATGTATGTCTCAATATATGAACATACATATGAACTATAAAGAGACGATGAATCCTGAACTAAGGATTCTCGTCTCTTTTTTCTGTTTTGAACGTGGGCTGTTGTCTACGATAAGGAGCTTTTTCTACAATTTTAGAAACTTTTTTTGAAAAATAGTGATCCAAAATGATATGGCTCTCGTTACCCTAGTAGATTTACAAAATTGAAAGGGGAGAACACACATGTATAAAAAGTTTACAGCTGTTGCGTTAGGCGCAGCACTAGTCGTTCCGACGATGGCACAAGCCGCTGATGGGGGAGAAAGTCAATTTAGTGGGGCTTCCGATCTCAGAGCAGATTTAGATCATTTACTTTCTGAGCATTTTATTCTAGCAGCATCATCTATGCAAAAGACCTATGATGAATCATCTGATTGGGAAGAGGTTGAATGGGCACTTGATGAAAACGTAAAGGATATGGGTACAGCGCTTGAACCTCTATATGGTGAAGAAGGGGCAGCAGAATTTGTTCGAATCTTTGAATCTCATAATGGGTATACAGATGATTATGTAAAGGCTGTTAAGGACGGAGATGACTCTGCGAAAGAAGAGGCAGAGCAGAATATTGCAGGCTTTGCTGACGAATTTTCAAGTTTCTTAGATGAAGCAACAGAAGGAAATCTTCCAAAAGAAGCTGCTGAAGAGGCACTCGTTGCACACGAACAAGATGTACAAGCTACATTTGATCACTATGCAGCAGGCGATTACATGGAGTCGTATGAAAGCTACCGTGTAGGGTATGACCGGATGTTTGATATTAGTAAGGTTTTATCTGGAGCAATTACGGCACAGTTCCCAGACATGTTTGACGGATCGGTGGAGTCAGCTGACGCTGAATTACGTTCTACATTAAATCAATTAGCTGGAGAGCACTTTGCTCTAGCCTCACTTGAACTTGAGAAAGGCTATACACAAGCAGAAGACTTTGATTTTGTTACATGGGCAGAAGATGAACATACAGCTGACTTTAAAGCAGCCATCGAAGGTATTTACGGTGCTGAAGGTGCTGACCAATTTGAGACAGTGTGGCAGCAAGATCATATTAATGCACAAAGCGACCTAGCAATTGCCACTCTTGAAGGTGATCAGGAAGCAAGAGATCAAGCAATTGAACACCTTAAAACATTCTCTCAAGATTTTGGCTCATTCCTAGCAACTGCAACAGAAGGAAATCTTCCTGAAGAAGCAGCACAAGATGCTGTATGGACTCACGAAGAACAAGTGATTAAAACATTCGATCAATTTGTAGAAGAAGACTATGAAGCGAGCGTTAAAACGTATCGTGAAGGATACGCGTTTATGTTTGGAATTGGTGAAACGTTAGGTGGAGCGATTAAAGCTCAAATGCCAGACCAATTTGGTGATGAAGCCATGCCAGAAGAAATGCCTCAAACAGGATTTGGTGGTGCAAGTGATCAATCCTCTATGATGGCTTGGTTAAGTGGAATGGTTGCTTTAGCACTTGGTGGATTGTATCTGTTCCGTCGTAAAGAAAACCAAAACAACGCATAAGAAAAGACTTGAATAAATGGAGTGAATGGAGATGAAATGGCTTTCTACTTTTTTAACAATGGGATGTTTACTATCCGCAGTTGTAGCTTTTCATACAGCTTCTGCTTCTCCGATGGATCAACATCATGTAGCAACAATCGAAACTGATCTGAAAGTAGAAACTCAAGAAAAGCCTGATGAAGAGCAAGCACTTGCGATTCCAGGCAGTGATTTGGAATTTACGTTTGTAGACTCAGCCATGTTGGAAGAAGTAGAAGCCATTCAGTCTCAGATAAAAGAGAATCAACTTGCTAAAGACGAAGGAATCACACCAGTAGAAATTAGAATTCCCACACTAGAAATAGAGGCCGAGATTGAGGATGTTGGTATTCTTGATAATGGTCAGATGGGGGTACCTGAAGACGTAAATGGCGTCGGTTGGTTTGAACCAGGAACAAATCCAGGTGCTATTGGAAACTCAGTCATGGCTGGACATGTTGATAGTAAGGTAGGACCTGCTATATTCTTTGACCTGGAAAGTCTCGTCCCAGGTGATGAAGTCATCATTGTAAGTGATTCGGGAGAAGAGCTTACGTTTAAAGTCACAGATAAAGAAAGCTATGATCGAAAAGAAGCTCCTATTGAGCAAATTTTTGGAGCATCCAATTCTAGAAACCTTAATCTTATTACGTGTTCAGGTCTCTTTAATCGCGAAGAAGGTACACATGATGAGCGCTTAGTCGTTTACACGGAATTAGTGGAAGAAGAGCCAATCCTTGAAGTTGATGAGCCAAATGCGCCGGAGAATTTAAATATTCAAGGAACTTTTCTAACTTGGCATGCTGTTAGAGACAATAAAGTGGCTGGTTATCGAGTTTATCAAGAAGTGAACCCTGATGAGTATGAGCATGTAGGAAGTATATCTGCTCATGATCGGAAAAGCTTTACGATTTCTCAGGATAACCAAGATCTTTCATATTATCTAACTACTGTCGATCTCTATGGACAGGAGTCTGAACCCTCTGAGATCATTCACCCAAATCAATAACTACTAGACCAAGCCTTTCCCATATGGCTTGGTCTTATTAGTGGTTTTGAAAACCCCTGGCTCTGCCGGGGGTTCCATAGAGCTTCTAGCGTGGTCATAAAAAAAGCCTCACGA